>NZ_CP173717.1:1740000-3772500 GCF_051058005.1 Sphingobium sp. DN12 | reverse complement strand
TCCCCACTGTCTCCAGGATATGCTCAGCGAAATTGAATTCTCCGTGAAGATGCGGAGTACCCGCGGTTAGACGGAAAGACCCCGTGCACCTTTACTGCAGCTTCAGAGTGGCATTAGGAAAGAACTGTGTAGCATAGGTGGGAGGCTTTGAAGCATTGACGCCAGTTGATGTGGAGCCATAGGTGAAATACCACCCTGTTGTTTTCTGATGTCTAACCTCGCACCGTTATCCGGTGCAGGGACCCTCTGTGGCGGGTAGTTTGACTGGGGCGGTCGCCTCCTAAAGAGTAACGGAGGCGCGCGATGGTGGGCTCAGGACGGTTGGAAACCGTCTGTTAGAGTGCAATGGCATAAGCCCGCCTGACTGCGAGACTGACAAGTCGAGCAGAGACGAAAGTCGGTCATAGTGATCCGGTGGTCCCTCGTGGAAGGGCCATCGCTCAACGGATAAAAGGTACGCCGGGGATAACAGGCTGATGATTCCCAAGAGCTCATATCGACGGAATCGTTTGGCACCTCGATGTCGGCTCATCACATCCTGGGGCTGGAGCAGGTCCCAAGGGTTTGGCTGTTCGCCAATTAAAGTGGTACGTGAGCTGGGTTCAGAACGTCGCGAGACAGTTTGGTCCCTATCTGCCGTGGGCGTCGAAATTTGAGAGGAGTTGACCCTAGTACGAGAGGACCGGGTTGAACATACCTCTGGTGTACCTGTCGTCACGCCAGTGGCGCAGCAGGGTAGCTATGTATGGACGGGATAACCGCTGAAAGCATCTAAGCGGGAAGCCTCCCTCAAGATAAGATTTCATCGAGCCGTCGTAGACCACGACGTTGATAGGCTGGATGTGGAAGTGCGGTAACGCATGGAGCTAACCAGTCCTAATTGCTCTGTTCGCGCTTAAGAGTCCCACCATCAACGACAATGCTGGAAACAGCTAGGACGCTGATGGCGTGGTTTTAAGCCAGCCCAGATATACGAACATACAAACACACAAAATTGTGCACGGTATCGATTAAAAACCCGCAGTTATGCGCCTGCTTCATTGCTTGGTGACCATAGCGTCTGTGACCCACCCGATCCCATCCCGAACTCGGCCGTGAAACCAGTCTGCGCCGATGGTACTATTGCTCAAGCACTGGAAGAGTAGGGCGTCGCCAGGCATTGAAGCACGCGCATAGCAACGGATCAAAAACCCATCACAATGTTACAAAACAGGGCGGCCCGCAAAGCCGCCCTTTTTGCATGTCAGGGCCACAAAAGCCCAGTGTCGCGGGATGGAGCAGCCCGGTAGCTCGTCAGGCTCATAACCTGAAGGTCGTAGGTTCAAATCCTACTCCCGCAACCAAATCATACACACGCCGCCTCGGTTCATTCCCAGGCGGCTTTTTTATGCCCGGAAATCATCGAACCCGCTCGCCCCGCACCTTCGCCGTGCCGAACAGCCCCATCTTGCACTTGCCGCTCACGCTGTCGCCATCGAACAGCAGGGCATATTTGAGGGTGATCGCCATCGGCTTTGTCACCTTCATCTCCCAGGACACCTGATCGCCGCTCAGCGTGCCGGAAAACGCCTGTGATCCCTGATCTGCCTCCAGCCGCCCGCTCACCCGGTCGCCCGAAACCTCGAAATGCGCCACCATCGGCTGCGGCCCCATCGGCGTCGCCAGCACCAGCTTCCATGCGCCGTCGATCCCGACCGGGGCGGCAGGCGCGACCGGTTGGGTGGTGGGCGCTGCCGGGGCAGGGGTATCGACCTCCGGCGCCCGATGGTCGGGATGGAAGCGGCTGACCGGGCGTTCGGGCCAGGGCTGCCCCTCGATCACGGTCAGCAGCTTGGCCGGCGTCAGCGGCAGGTCAACCGCCACCTCCCCAAACGGCGCAAGCGCATCCGCGATCGCATTGACCAGGGTCGGCGGGCCGATGATGCAGCCGCCCTCCCCAACGCCGCGAAAGCCGCCTTCGGCCTGTGACGGCGTATCGGCATGGACATATTCGAAATCGGGCACGTCGAAGATCGTCGGCAGCGCATAATCCTTGAAGGTCGCGGCCGTCGGATTGCCCTGCGCATCGCGCGCGGCATCCTCCAGCAGCACGCTGCCGATCGCCTGGGCCAGGCCGCCGGCAATCTGCCCCTCGACCACGGCGGGGTTGATCATCACGCCGCAATCCTCGCTGCTGACCCAGCGGGGGATCGTCACGAAGCCGGTGTCGGCATCGACCTCGACGATGCAGGCATGGGCCGCGCTGGTGAAGGTCATGGGCGGCGGATCATAGCGATATTGGGCTTCCAGCCCGGTCTCCATGCCCGGCGGCAATCGCCCCGGTTCGCCATAGGCGATCTCGGCAATTTCGCGCAGCGTCCGCCGCATCTCCGGCGCACCGGCGACATGGACCATCCCACCCGCCAGGCTGATCGCCTCCGGGCTGGCGTTGAGCAGATGGGCGGCCACCACCTTGACCTTGTCGGCGAGCAGCCGCCCGGCCCGGATCGCCGCGCCGCCGCCGATCACTCCCTGGCGACTGCCGCCCGCGCCGGGGCCAAAGCCGCCGCGCGAACTGTCGCCGTCGAAGATGGTGACGTCCTCGATTTGCACGCCCAGCTGCTCGGCGATGCACTGCGCCATCGTCGTCTGGGTGCCATGGCCCTGCGAATGGACGCTCATCACCGCGACCACCCGTCCGGTCGGCTCGATCCGCAGCTGCGCCAGCTCGCCGGTCATCACCGCGATACTGCCGGCCGCGCCGGTCGGCTCGATATAGGCGGCGAGGCCCAGGCCCAGATAGCGCCCCTGCGCCCGCGCCGCCGCCTGCTCCGCGCGGAAGGCGGGCACGTCCACCACTTCCAGCAGCTTTTCCAGACATTGCGCCGGCGTGATATCCTCGCGCGGGATACCGAGCGGCGTGACAGACGGCTGGTCGGCGGCGGTGCAGAGATTGCGCCGGCGAATCTCCACCGGATCGATGCCGATCTGCCGCGCTGCCCGGTCGAGCAAGGTCTCGCGCGCCAGCGTCTCGATCGCCCAGGGGCCGCGATAGGCGGCCAGCCCCGGCGTATTGCTGTACCAGCCGCGCGACACGAAGCTGTAGGCGGGGATATTATAGGCCGCCCACAGGAACATATGGACCGCGATATTGGCGTCCGCGCCCATCGGATAGGCGCCATTGTTGAGTGCATAATCGGCATGGCTGGCGATCAGCCGCCCGTCCGTGTCGAAGGCGGCGCGCAATGTCATTTCCTGCTCGCGCGCCTGGTTGGCGGCGGTCAGATTCTCGATCCGGTCCTCGATCCACTTGACCGGCCGGCGCAGCAGCATGGCGGCAAGGATGGCGGACACCTCCTCCATCCAGGGATGGTTCTTGAGGCCGAAGGAGCCGCCGACATCCTTGGCAATCACCCGCACGCTCAGCCCCGGCCGGTCGAGCGCCAGCGTCAGCCAGCGCGCCACCAGTTGCGGCCCGGCGCAGGTGATATGGACCAGCAATTCGCTCTCGCCCTGCAGGCTTGCCACCACGCCGCGCGTCTCCATCGGCGACTGGGCCATGCGCTGATGGCGGATCGACTGGCTGACCAGATGCGGCGCGCCCGCCAGCAGCGCTTCCAGCGCGGCATCGGCGTCCTCCTCGCCCATCAGCGCGGCGACATTGTCGTCGGTGTCGGGATGCACCCGTGGGCCAAGGCGCGCATCGTCCAGCGTGACGACGGCCGCTTCCTCGGCATAATCGACCACCACCAGGCTGGCGGCATCCTCGGCCAGATAGCGATCGTCGGCGATCACCAGCGCGACCGGATGGCCGACATAGGCAACCCGCCCGTCCGCCAGCGGCGTCATCGTCACCTCCACCGGGCCGAGGAAGAAGCTCAGCATGGTGACGCCGAACGGCGCCAGATCGGCCTGGGTCAGCACCGCATGGACGCCGGACTGGGCACGCGCGACATCGGTGTCGATCGACCGGATCGTGCCGCGCGCGATCGGGCTGCGGACGAAGGCGGCGTGCAGCATGCCGGGCAGGATGATGTCATCGACGAAGCTGCCGCGCCCGGTCAGCAGCCGGCCATCCTCCTTGCGCGGCACGCGCTGGCCGATGAAGCGCTGCGCGGAAATCGGCGGCGCATTCATGGCGCACCATCCTCCGCCGCCAGTTGCCGGATCGCGCGGCGTATCCCCTGATAGCCGGTGCAGCGGCAGAGATGACCGGACATGGCTTGGGTCATCGCCGCTTCGTCGGGCCGGGCACCATCGGCCCGCAGCGCGGCCAGGGTCATGACGATGCCGGGCGTGCAGAAACCGCATTGCAGGCCGTGGCAATCCTTGAGCGCCTGCTGCACCGGGTGGAGCGTGCCGTCGGCCGCGGCCAGCCCCTCGACCGTGGTCAGGCTGCATCCGTCGGCCTGCACCGCCAGCATCAGGCAGGATCGCACCGCGCGCCCGTCGACGATGATGGTGCAGGCGCCGCACACCCCCTGTTCGCAGCCGACATGCACGCCGGTATAGCCCGCCGCCTCGCGCAGCCAGTCGCTCAGCGTCAGCCGCCCGTCCACCAGCCCACGATGCTGCTGGCCGTTCACCGTCATCGAAATGCGATGCTCGCTCATGCCGCCATTCTCCGGTCGAGCGCCTGCGCCAGGCTGCTGGCGAGGATGCGCCGGCCGACGCTGCGTCGATAGGCGGCGCTGGCATGGCCATCGTCAAATGGCGCGCTGTCGGCGATCGCCAGATCGGCAATGGCCTGCACGTCGATCCGGTCGATCGCCTGGCCGACCAGCGCCTGCTCCGCCTGACGCGCGCGCATCGGCGTCGGCCCCATGCCGAACCAGGCGATGCCCGCCCGCTCGATCCGGCCTTCCGCGATCGCCAGCGCGCCGACCAGCCCGACCAGCGCGAAATCGCCGGGGCGCCGCGCCACTTCGCGGAACAGCGGCACCGCATCCGCCGGCCAGGCCGGATAATCGATCGCCACCAGCATCTCGTCCGGCGCGATCGCGGTGGCATAGGAGCCAAGATAGAGGGCGTCGGCGGCCATGGTCCGCGCGCCGCGCACCGATCGCAGGGTCATGGAGGCCCCCAGCGCCACCGCCGTCGCCGGCATCTCGGCCGCCGGTTCACCCAGCGCGATCGACCCGCCGATCGTCCCGCGATTGCGGGTCTGATGATGGCCGACATGGGCGAGCGCCGTGACGAAGACCGGCAAGGCCTGCGCCAGCAGGGGATTGGCCAGCGCGTCGGCCTGCCGCGTCGCCGCGCCGATCCGCAGGCCGCCGGCATGGGGGGCGATGCCCTGCAATTCGGGCAGATGGCCGATGTCGATCAGGATGAAGGGCTGGCTCATGCGCAGCGCCAGCAACGGCATCAGCGTCTGGCCGCCCGCCAGCAATTGCGCGCCGCCGCCCGCTTCCGCCAGCAGCGCGCAGCCATGGTCGATGCTGGTGGCGCGGACATAGTCGAACGGCGCGGGCTTCATCGCCGTCCCCTGCGCCCGGCCTCGAACCCGGCCAGCGCCGTCACCGCCAGCAACAGGCCGATCGCTACCATGCCGGTGCCCGCCACGCCGCTGCGCTCCAGCAGCACCCCGGTCGCCAGCGCCAGCAAAAGCGCGATGATCCAGCCCCAGGGATGGCCGCCCGTCGATGGCGGAGCCTGCACCGGCGCTGGCACCGCCGCGACCGGACCATCCTCCGCCGGCACGGTGCCGCCGCTGACCACCGCGTTGAAGTTGCGGAAGAATTGCCCCGCAAGCTGCTTCGCCGTGGCGTCGATGATCGGCCCGCCCAGTTGCGCCAGCCGGCCGCCGACCTCGGCCTCCACCGCATAGGACAGGCGCGTGGCCCGGCCATCGTCGGCCAGCGTCACCTTGGCGCCGCCACGGGCATGGCCCACCGTGCCGCCCTGTCCCTCGCCGCTGATGCGATAGCCATTGGGGGCGTCGATCTCAGACAGGGTGACGGTGCCGGCAAAGCGCGCGCCGATCGGCCCGATCTTGACCGCGATTTCGGCCCGCAGCCGGTCTTCGCCGTCGCGTTCCAGCGATTGGCAGCCGGGAATGCACTGGCGCAGCACCGCCGGATCGTTGAGCGCCTGCCATACCGCGTCGCGCGGCGCGGCGATCCGCTCCTCGCCGGTCATCCGCATCAGAAGCGCGCCGCCGTCGCTGTGTCGGTATCGGGCTTGCGCGTGCCCAGCGCCTCGCGCGCGGTGGCGCGCAGATAGGACCAGATATTGTGGATCTGCGCCTTGCCCAGGGGGAAGCGCGGCATGCCCCGTTCGGCCAGCGCGCCTTCCTGCACCACCTGGTAGAAATTCTCCTCCGACAGCGACAGGGCGGATTCGCGCAGGTCCGGTCCCGGTGCGCCGGCCCCCTTGAACGCCATGCCGTGACAGGCGCCGCAGATGAAGCCCATCTCCTTGCCGGCCGCCACCGCCTTTTCGTCCAGCACGATGCTGGGATCGTCGAGCGCATGGACGGCCATGTCGCGCGGCGGGGAGGGGGCCAGTCGCGCCTTGCCGCCGATCGCGAAGCTCAGCAGGCGGCGGGGCTGGGCGCCATATTTCCAGCCGACATTCAATATCTCGCTCGCCGCCGCCGTGGTGCCGCCCCAGCCGACCAGCAGCGACACATATTGGGTGTCGCCGATGGCATAGCTCATCGGCGCGCCGATGATCCCCAGCCCCGCATTGAAGCGCCACATTTCCTTGCCGCTCGCCGCATCATGCGCGCGGACATAGCCGTCGGCGGTGCCCTGGAACACCAGCCCGCCCGCCGTCGCCAGCGTCCCGCCATTCCACAGATGGGGCCGCGCCATGCGCCAGCGCGCCTTCTGCGCTACCGGATCCCACGCCAGCAGCGCGCCGGCCAGGTCGTCCTTGTCGCGCTTTTGCGTGATGAAGCTGGCGCTGGCCCCGGTGATGCTGGCCAGGAACCCCTTGTCCGCCTTCGCGTAGCGGGCGCCGGCCTGCATATAGGGGATATAGGCCAGACCCGTCTGCGGGCTGTAGCTCATCGCCTGCCAGTTATGGCTGCCCAATGTGCTGGGATAGATGTCGACCGGCCCCTCCTGATAATGGACGTTGGCGGTTTCCACCGGGCGTCCCGTGGCCATGTCGATATGGCTGGCCCAGCTCACCTTGCCGACCTTCTCGGCCGAGATGAGTTTTCCGGTCTCGCGGTCCAGCACATAGAAGAAGCCGTTGGTCGGCTGCTGCATCAGCACTTTGCGCGGCCGGCCGTCGATCGTCACGGTCGCGGCGATCATGTTGGCCGTCGCCTTGTAATCCCAGCTTTCGCGGGGGTTCTGCTGATAATGCCAGATATATTGGCCGCTATCGGCATCCAGCGCGACGATCGAGGCGACGAACAGATTGTCGCCGCCGCCCGGACTGCGCTTTTCCGGGTCATAAGGGCCGGCATTGCCGACGCCCAGATAGATGCGGTTGAGCTCCGGGTCGAAGGTCATGCCGTTCCACACCGTGCCGCCGGTGCCGGTCCTCCAGTAGGAACCGTTCCAGCTCTTGGCCGCCATTTCCATCACCGGGTCGCCGGCATTCTGCTCCGGGCTGCCCGGCACCGTCCAGAAACGCCAGACCTGCGCCCCGGTCTTCTGGTCATAGGCGGTGACGAAGCCGCGCTGGCCGATGTCGGCGCCGCCATTGCCGATGATGACCTTGCCGTTGAAGGTGCGCGGCGCGCCGGTCAGGCTGTGCATCGTGCCGGGCGGCAGCGTGTTGACGCTCCAGGCGACCGCGCCGGTCCTGGCATCCAGCGCAATCAGCCGGCCGTCCAGCACGCCGATGAAGATGCGGCCATTATCGTAAGCGACGCCGCGATTGACGCCCATGCCCATCGCCTGCCGGGTCGGATTGACCTTCCAGATTTCCGGATCATATTTCCAGATCAGCCTGCCGCTCGCCCCGTCGACGGCATAGACCGCGCCATAGCTGCCGCTGAAATAGAGGATGCCGTTCACCGCCAGCGGGGTCGCCTCCAGCGATACCTCGCCCTCCAGGTCGAGCGACCAGGCCAGGCCCAGCTTGCGGATATTGGCGGTGTTGATGGCGCTCAGCTGGCTATAGCCGCTCTCGTCGGCGCTGCCGCCGACGCCGGGCCAGTCGGCCCCCGTGCCGGTCTGCACCGCCTGCTGCGCCACCAGCCCCGCGGCCGACGCCGCCAGCGCCAGTCCCGCCACCGTCCGCACCAGAAACAGCCCGCGCGTCCCCCGCATCCGCTCTCTCCCGTCCTGCCCGCTTGCCGCGATGCCTGTTTTACTGAACAGGTGTTTAGTTTTTATCGGTCAGCCGGTCAAGCAGGCGCAGGCCATCGCCCGCGGGCATCGCCCCGGTGCTGTCATCATCGCTGTCAATTTTGCCCTGTCGGGATCAGTCCGCGCCGGGGGCGAAGCGGGCGCGGGTCGATTGCGCCGCCTTGCGCGCTTCCTCGACCGCAGCCTCCTCGGTCGCGAACAGCAGATGGTCGATCACCGCCGCCAGATGGCCGCGCATCGCCGCGCGCGCCGCTGCCGGATCGCGCGCCCGGATCGCCTGGGCGATGACGCGATGCTCCTCGACAACCGGCGTCACCTTGGCGGCACGGGCCTTGGCGAGCAGCAGCCGCGATTCCGGCGCGCTCGCCCGCATTTCCCACAGCCGCGCGACACTGTCGACCAGCGCCGCGTTGCGGGTCGCCTGCGCGATCAGCATGTGAAACTGCTGGTCGACGGCATAGGCATCGCCATCGCGCAGATTCTCGCTGGCGATCTGCGCGACCAGACGGTCCAGTTCGTCCAGCTCGTCCGGTCGGGCATGCAGTGCCGCCAGCGCCGCGGCCTCGCCCTCGATCGCCAGTCGCGCTTCCATCAGTTCGAAGGCGGTGATGCTGAACCGCGGCGCCTCGGCCGCCTGGCGATCGGCGCCGGGAATCCGCACCACATAGGCGCCCGATCCGACCCGCACCTCGACCAGTCCCTGCACCTCCAGCGCGATGATCGCTTCGCGCACGGTCGGGCGGCTGACGTCATGCTCGATCGCCAGCTCGCGCTCGGGCGGCAGCCGGTCGCCGACGGCATAGCGGCCACCCGCCAGGTCCGCGAGCAACCGCCGGGCGAGTTGCTGATAAAGGCGGCTGCCATCGCCGACGTCCGGCAGGGTCTGGGAAGAACTGGTCATGTCAGCCCCTCTCATGCGCTACTCCGTCCCGCTTTTGAAGCCCCTCAGCCGGGTTCAGCTGGGTAAGGCGATCATCGATATCTGCCGGCCATAATCGCTTTCCTGTGCATGGCAGGACCGGCGATAGCTGAAGAAGCGATCGGCCTGGCTATAGGTGTCCTCGTCGAGCAGGCTGATCCGCCCGATCCCCGCCGCCTGCAGCCGCGACGCGACATAGGCGGCAATGTCGAACTGGCAGTGGCCCGCCCGCCCGGCGCTGAAGAATCGCGCATTGTCCGCGTCGTCCCGCTCGAACCGCTCGGCAAAGTCCAAAGTCACCTCGTAGGAAGCACGCCCGATGCACGGGCCGATGGCGCAGGCAATGCCCGCGCGCGTGGCGCCCAGCATCTCCATCGCCGCGATCGTCCGGTCGGTGACGCCGCTGATCGCGCCCTTCCAGCCGGCATGGGCCGCGCCGATCACGCCGGCTTCCCGGTCGGCGAACAGCACCGGCACGCAGTCGGCGGTCAATATGCCCAGAATCAGCCCTGGCGTGCGGGTCACCATCGCATCCGCCTCGGGCCGTTCATCCTCGGCGATCGGCGCTGTCACGGTCACCACATCGGGCGAATGGACCTGTCGCACCGTTACCAGCGTCGCGCCGGGCAGCAGCGCGTCGCGCGCCAGATCGCGGTTGCGCAGGATTGCCAGCCGGTCATCCTCAGACCCCAGCCCGACATTCAACCCGGCGCACACCCCGGTCGATACGCCCCCCTGTCGTCCGGCAAAGCCATGCGGGACATCGCCTAGCGCGGGCGCCCGCAGCAACTCGATCATAAAATTTCCTTTGCGCGTTCAGTGAAGAAGCATGTCTCAGAAGCGCAACATACTTGCGCATGGCGGATTAGGCGATAGTCTCCCGTCCCACAGAAAAGGGGGGGCGGCTTGCGCGTCGCCCGGGCAGAAGACTCCAATAAAGGGTTTCATTGATGATTTTCGGGCGCGTTAAGCCTCTCGACGCCATATTGGCGACGGCAGAGAAAAAATCACTGCATCGCTCACTGGGCGCATTCCAACTCACCATGCTGGGCATCGGCGCCGTCATCGGCACGGGCATTTTCGTGCTGACGGCCGAGGCCGCGCAAAAGGCGGGGCCGGGCATGATGCTCTCCTTCGTCATTGCCGGCTTCGTCTGCGCGGTCGCCGCGCTCTGCTATGCCGAAATGGCGGCCATGGTCCCGGTTTCGGGTTCGGCCTATACCTACAGCTACGCCGTGATGGGCGAACTCATCGCCTGGATGGTCGGCTGGGCGCTGATCCTCGAATATGCGGTCGCTGCCGGCGCCGTGTCGGTGGGCTGGTCCGGCTATGTGGTCGGCCTCATTGAACATACCTTCCATCTCGACATACCCGATCTGCTGACGCGCGGGCCGTTCGATGGCGGCATGGTCAACCTGCCGGCGATGCTGATCGCGTCGCTCGTCACCTGGCTGCTGGTCATCGGCACCAAGGAAAGCGCCACCGTCAACGCGGTGCTGGTCGCGATCAAGGTGTCGGCGCTGACCCTGTTCATCGTCCTGTCGGTGCCGGTCATGAACATGAAGGGCTTCACCCCGTTCATGCCGCTCGGCTTCTCGGGCGTGTCGGCCGCTGCCGCCTCGATCTTCTTCGCCTATGTCGGCTTCGACGCGGTTTCGACCGCAGCGGAGGAAACCAAAAATCCGCAGCGCAACATGCCGATCGGCCTCATTGGCTCGCTCGCCATCTGCACCATCTTCTACATGCTGGTGGCCGCCGGCGTGATCGGCACCGTCGGTGCGCAGCCGGTCTATGGCCCGGCCGGCGAAGTGCTGGCTCCCGGCTCGACCGCCCTGTCGCAGCAGTGCGCCGCGCTGGCCGCTGCCGGTACCGAAGCCGTCACCTGCTCGAAGGAAGCGCTGGCCTGGACCCTGCGTGAAATCGGCTGGCCCCAGATCGGCAACCTGCTCGGCCTCGCCGCCGGCCTGGCTTTGCCTTCGGTCATCCTGATGATGATGTTCGGCCAGACCCGCATCTTCTTCGTCATGAGCCGCGACGGCCTGCTGCCGGAACTCTTCTCGAAGGTGCATCCGACCTACAAGACGCCGCACGTCATCACCATCCTGACCGGCATCTTCGTGGCGCTGTTCGCGGCCTTCTTCCCGGTCGGCATCCTGGCGGACATCTCCAACTCGGGCACGCTCTTCGCCTTCGCCGCCGTGTCGATCGCGGTGATGCGCCTGCGCAAGACCGATGCGGACCGCAAGCGTCCGTTCCGCACCCCGGCCATCTATATCACCGCGCCGATCGCGATCGCCGGCTGCGCCTATCTCTTCTGGAGCCTGGGCGTCGAAACCAAGCTGATGTTCGTCGGCTGGGCGACGCTCGGCCTGATCGTCTATTTCGCCTATAGCCGCAGCCGCAGCCATGTCGGTCGCGGGATTGTCGATGTGGCGGAGGCTGGCGCGGGCATCCCGCCCCAGCCGGTGCCGCCGCTGCCGGGCGCACACACGCCGGGCGGCCAGGACGCCTGATCGGCCTGACGATCGATGGACGGAAGGGGCGGGAAACCGCCCCTTTTTTCTTGAGTGCCGCTGCCGGCCCGCCCCCTGCGACCTTTTGTCTTGGTGACAGGCGGCGGGGGCCGGGCTAGGTCGTCCCCATGGGGAGCCTGCGCGCCTATCTTCAGCAGCATCGGGGACAAGCGCTGGCGCTTGTCCTGCTGGCGCTGTGCATGAAGGCCTTGCTGCCCGGCGGCTTCATGCTGGCGCAGCAACAGCGCACCCTGGTCATCCAGTTCTGCCATGACGCCGCGATCGGCAGCACCGCCTCGCAGCTGATCGTGCCCTTGCAGGCCGATCCCGATCATCAGCCGGCCGATGCGGCCAAGCGCACATGTCCCTATGGCGCGCTCTCCATGGCTTCGCTCGGCGGCATCGATCCGCTGATAGTAATGCTGGCGATCGCCTTCGTGCTGCTGCTCGGCTTCGCGCCGGTGCGGCCGCCTGCGCTCGTGCGCATCAGCCATCTGCGTCCCCCTTTGCGCGGACCACCTGCCTGATCTGACCATGGCCGTGCCGCCGCGCGACCTTTCTTTCAGATCAAGCGCCCCTGCCGGGAAGGCGGGCGCGTGCAAACAGGGTTTCCGATGAAGACATCTCTCGTCGCAATCGCCGCATCGCTGGCATTGCTCCCCACCCATGTCGCCGCGCAGGACAGCCTGCCGGCCGATATTCCCACCGCCGATGACGCGGCCCCGCCCCTCCAGACCCGCTTCGACGCGGCGGCGCTCGATATCGGCAGCGCGCCGCTCAACGGCGCCCGGCTCGGCAGCGGCACATTGCGCCGTCGCGCCCTGTCAAGCAGCGACACCGCTGCCATCCTTGCCAGCCTGCCCGGCGTCGCGGCCAATGGCGGCGGCGGCTTTTCCTCCATGCCGGCGCTGCGCGGCCTGACCGAACAGCGGATTCGCATCACGCTTGACGGCATCCCGGTCGACATTGCCTGTCCCAACGACATGAACACGCCGCTTTCCTATACCGATCCGCAGACGGTCGGCAGCATCGCGGTGGTGCCGGGCGTCTCGCCGGTCAGCATGGGCGGTGACAATATCGCCGGCATCATTGCTGTCGAAAGCGCGATGCCGCGCTTCGCCGTCGATGGCGGCACCCTGGTCACGGGCGAGGCATCCAGCTTCTATCGCAGCAATGGCGACGCCTTTGGCGACGGCGTCACGCTGACGGTCGCGGGCAAGCGGATCAGCGCCACCTATAGCGGCTCCTACACCCAGTCGGATAACTATGACGGTGGCGGCAACCGGGGCGTGGTCCGCTCGACCGAATATGCCAAGACCGACCATCAACTGGCGCTCGCCGCCCAGACCCGCCTTGGCCTGTTCGAGCTGAAGGGCGGCTATCATTTCTCGCCCTATGAGGGCTTCCCGAACCAATATATGGACATGACCTCGAACAGGTCCTGGTTCCTCAACGGCCGCTATCGCGGCACCTTCGCCTGGGGCGATGTCGATGCCAGCATCGGCTATCGCGACACTGCCCATCGGATGGACTTCCTCGCCGACAAGCAGCCCGGCTCCATGCCGATGAACACGCAGATCCACAGCTTCACTTCGGCGGTGAAGCTGAGCCTGCCGGTCGGCCCGCACGACACGCTGCGCGTCGGCGGGGACTATCAGCATCAGGGCATGGACGACTGGTGGCCGCCGGTCGCCGGATCGATGATGATGGGGCCAAATCCCTATATCAACATCAACAATGGCCGGCGCGACCGGCTGGGCCTGTTCGGCGAATGGGAATCGCACTGGACCGACCGGCTCTCCACCTCGATCGGCGCGCGCTTCGATCGGGTGCGGATGAACACTGGCGACGTCCAGCCCTATGGCACCGGCATGATGAACATGGCCGACGCCATGGCGGCCGAAGCCTTCAACGCGCGCAGCCATCGCCGCACCGACAATAACTGGAGCGCGACCGCGCTGGCCAGCTGGCAGGCGTCCGACCTGCTCGCCTTTGAACTCGGCTATGCGCACAAGAGCCGCGCGCCCAATCTCTACGAACGCTATGCCTGGGGCCGGGGCGCGATGGCCAGCCAGATGATCGGTTGGTATGGCGACGGCAATGGCTATGTCGGCAATCTCGATCTCAAGTCGGAACAGGCCGACACCGTCAGCGCCGCGCTGCGCCTGACCGCGAAGGGCGGGGCGACGCTGAAGATCTCGCCCTATTATACCCGCGTGAACGACTATATCGACGCGGTCCATCTCCAGGATCTGACCGACATGATGGGCATGCCCAGCGGCTTCGTGCAGCTGCAATTCGCCAATCAGGATGCCGAATTTTACGGCGTCGATGTCAGCGCCAGCGTGCCGCTCCAGCGCAGCGCCCATGTCGAAACCAGCTTCACCGCCAGCGCTGCTTACGTCCATGGCCAGAATCTGTCGGATGGCGGCCCGCTCTACCGCCAGATGCCGCTCGACCTGAAGATGGGCCTCGCCCATCGCATCGACGCGCTGGAACTGGGCGCGGATGTCGAATTTGTCGCCGACAAGAATCGCGTCGACGCCACCCGCAACGAACCGCGCACGCGCGGCTATGCCCTGGTCGACCTGCGGGCCGGCTATACGCTGCCGCTCTGGGCCAGGGGGCTGAAGCTGACGGTCGAGGCGAAGAATCTCTTCGACGCCGGCTATGACCTGCCGCTCGGCGGCATGTCGCTGGGCGATTATGGCGCGACCGGCGTGCTGCGCCCGGTGCCGGGCATGGGCCGCTCGATCAATCTGGGCCTCAGCACGCGCTTCTGACGAAACGGCCGGGTGTGCCTGATCGGCGCGCCCGGCCCCTTATCCGTCTATCAGTGCATGGCCTCATAGTCCTCGCGCAGCGCGTTGAGGTGCGGCCGGGTGAACAGCTTGCCGCGTTCCGCCCAGAAGACGATCAGCAGCGATCCCGATCCGAACACCAGCAGCCCCAAGGTGAAGGGCAGGGTGGTGCCATCGAAGGCGCGCCCGACCAGGCTGCCCAACGCGCTCGACACCGCGGTCGTCAGGAACGCCTGGAAGGAGGAGGCGACGCCCGCCCCCTTGGAGAAGGGCTCCATCGAGATCGCGCTGAAATTGGACGCGGTGAACGCCACCGTCATCATCGTCATCGCCTGCAGGACCATGAAGGTGACGATCGTTTCCTGCCCGGCCAGGATCACCGCCAGATGCACCGCCGCGATCAGGATGAAGGCGATCAGTGCGCTCTGGCTCAGCCGCCGCGCGCCGAATCGCGAGACCAGCCGGCTGTTGACCAGGCTGCCGATGCCCATGCTGCCTGCGATCGTCGCAAAGGCGAGGGGGAAGATCTTCTGCGCATGGAACACGTCGAAGAAGATCTGCTGCACCGACAGGATGAAGCCGATGAGGCCGCTCATCACCACGCCGCTCGCCAGCATGTAACCGATCGAGCTGCGCGTGCGAAAGATCGTGCCGACCGTCTGGAGGATGGTGCGCGGATTGATGCGGATGCGATTGTCGGGATGCAGCGTCTCGGGCAGGCGGATCGCCATCCAGCCCAGGATCGCGGTCGCCAGGATCGCCAGCACCCAGAAGATCCAGCGCCACGGCGCGATCCAGAGGATCGCCTGGCCAAAGCTGGGTGCCATCACCGGGATCAGCATGAACACCGCGAAGATCAGCGACATGACCCGCGCCATCGCGTCGCCCTTGAACCGGTCGCGGATG
Organism: Sphingobium sp. DN12; assembly: GCF_051058005.1. Classification (NCBI taxonomy): domain Bacteria; kingdom Pseudomonadati; phylum Pseudomonadota; class Alphaproteobacteria; order Sphingomonadales; family Sphingobiaceae; genus Sphingobium; species Sphingobium sp. DN12. Next base: position 3,757,109 of record NZ_CP173717.1, on the reverse strand, counting down.
ATGCCGACGGTGATGACGCGGCTCGCCCCGGCAAAGAAGCCGGCGCTGGTGCGCGCGATCAGCAACATGGTGAAGCTGTGCGCCCCGGCACAGGCGATCGAGGACAGGATGAACAATATCATCGCCCCGCCCAGCACCTTCTTGCGCCCGAACTGGTCGGACAGCACGCCGAACAGCAGCGATCCCACGCCCAGCCCCATGAAATAGAAGCTGATGATCAGCTGCCGGTCATTGGGGTTGGCGATATGCAGGTCGCGGCCAATGTCGGGCAGGGCCGGCAGCATCGGGTCGATCGACAGCGCGTTCATCGCCATCAGGCACGCACACAGCAGCACGAACTCGCGGAAATGAATATCCTTTGCGGCAGGCTGCGCGCCCATGGGGGAATTTTCGGCCATCACTGGCCTATGCGGACAATCGCCCGGCGGCGCCAGCCCCAACGCGCTTATTTCCGCCCCTCATCGCCCGCCTGTCGTCGCCCACCGGGCATTAACCCTGCCGCATCCAGCAGCTTCGGGCAAACTGCGCAAATATGCCGATTTTGCCGTTAACCATTTTTTACGGCCTGCCGGGCATTCTGTCCCCACTCGCAAACCAAAGGTTGGAACATTGGGTTAGGGATACAGGGGAAGATCATGGCAAATAGTCTCAAAAGTGCGCAGTTCTTGATGGATAGTCGTATGGCCGGTGCGGCCCACGGCTCGGCAGAGGCCTGTTTCGAACTGGGCGTCGCCTATAGCTGCGGCACCGGGGGCATGCCGATCGACCTGGTCGAGGCGCATAAATGGTTCAACCTTGCGGCCCGTGGCGGCAGCGAAGCCGGCCAGAGCATGCGCGCAGAGATCGCCGAGGAAATGACCGCGCGCGAGATTGCCGAGGCCCAGCGCCAGGCCCGCGCCTGGATTGTCGCGACCGAAGTCCGCGCCGCCTGATCAGCCTTCCTTGCGGAAGGGCGTTCTTTCATTGAGCCACATACGGTCGCGCTGCACTTCCTCCCGCTCGGCGTCGAGGAATCCCGCCACCGCCCGGCGAAAGCTCGCATTGGGAATATGATGCGCCGAATAGGTGGGCTGCGGCGCATAGCCGCGCGCCAGCTTGTGGCCGCCCTGCGCGCCCGCCTCGACCCGGTCGAGCCCGCGCGCGATCGCCGCATCGATCGCCTGATAATAGCATAGTTCGAAATGCAGGTTGGGCACGTCCTCGCGGCATCCCCAATAGCGGCCATAGAGCGTGTCTTCGCCGATCAGGTTCAGCGCGCCTGCAATCGCCTGTCCGTCGCGCAGCGCCAGCATCAGCAATATCTTGTCCGCCATCGTCTCGCCCAGGATCGAGAAGAAGGACCGGGTCAGATAGGGCCTGCCCCATTTGCGCGCGCCGGTATCCTGATAGAAATCCCAGAATATGTCCCAATGCGCTTCGGTCAGGTCTCGTCCGGTCAGGTGGACGATCTCCAGCCCCTCGACCGCGCGCCGCCTTTCCTTGCGGATATTCTTGCGCTTCTCGCTCGACAACTCGGCCAGGAAATCCTCGAACCCGGCATAGCCCTTGTTGTGCCAGTGAAACTGGCTGTCCTCGCGAATCAGCCAGCCCGCCGCCTCGAACAGCGCGATCTGGTCGGGATCGACGAAGGTCGCATGCGCCGATGACAGGTCGTTGCGCTCGACCAACGTCTCGATTCCCGCGATCAGCGCCGGCCCCAGCATCGAATCGCGCAGCAGCAATCGGGGGCCGGGCACGGGGGAGAAGGGGGCGGCGATCTGTATTTTCGGATAATATTGGCCGCCCGCCCGTTCCCAGGCATCGGCCCAGCCATGGTCGAACACATATTCGCCCTGGCTGTGGGTCTTGGCATAGAGCGGCGCGGCCGCCGCGATCGTCCCGTCCGGCCCGTCGATGACGATCGGCAGCGGCTGCCATCCGGTGCCCGGCCCGACGCTTCCGGACCGTTCCAGCGCGGTCAGGAAATCCCAGCTGACGAACGGATTGGCGCTGCCGGCACAGGCATCCCACTGCGCCCTGGGCAGGTCGGCGACGCCACCGGCGATGCGCGCGACAAATTCGCTCATGCTGGTCCCTCGAAGATGATCTGGTCGACATGGGCCGCAGCGATCGCCCGCTGCGCCGCGCTGCGTACCGTCCAGCTCAACACCGGCAATCCCCGGCGACGGGCGGCAGCGGCGAAGCGGAAGGGCAAGTCACGGATATCACAGGCCAGAAAATCGGGATTGGCCAGCCAAAGTGCAAGGGTGCGGTCGAAAAGCGCGCGCAGCCGCCCCTTGTTCTGGCTGCTGCTCACCAGTCCGCGCACCATGTCCGGCCGATGTCGCGCAAACCAGCGCATCGCCAGCGGGTTGAACGACATCACCGCCACCGGCTGGTCGCGGCCGTCGAGCGCCCTTGCCACCGCGGCGCAGGTCGGCGCGACATCGCGTCCCTCGACCTTTATCTCGATCAGCAGTGGCGTCGCGATACAGGCATCGAGCAGTGCCGCAAGGCGCGGGATCGCGCCGCCATCGGGCAGGCGCAGCGCGTCCAGTTCTGCCGCATCGCGATCCGCCACGGCGCCCGCTTGCCCGGTCATCCGCATCAGGCTGGCGTCATGGAAGACGAAGGGCCGGCCGTCGCGGCTCAGCCGGACATCGCATTCGATGCCCAGCCCCCTGGCGATGGCGGCATCGAACGCCGCCATGCCATTTTCGCTGATGCCCGTCCGATGCAGCCCGCGATGGGCGAAGGGGCGGGCGGTCAGCCAGTCCGGCCGCTTATGCAGCGGGGCGAACCTGCACGATCGCGTCGATCTCGACGGCGGCGCCCAGCGGCAGCACCGGTACGCCGACGGCGCTGCGGGCATGTTTGCCGGCTTCGCCGAACACCGCGACCATCAGTTCCGACGCGCCATTGGCGACCTTGGGCTGGTCGGTGAAGCCCGGCGCGCTGGCGATGAAGGCGCCCAGCTTGACGATCCGCTCGACCCGGTCGAGATCGCCGCCCAGCGCCGCCTTCATCTGGGCGATAAGGTTCAGGCCACAGGCGCGCGCGGCTTCGACGCCATAATCGAGGTCGCGGTCCTCGCCCAGGCGGCCGGTCATCAGCTGTCCGTCCTTCAGTGCGATCTGGCCGGAAATATGCAGCAGGCCATTCACTTCGACCGCCGGCACATAGGCGGCGACCGGCGCGGCGGCGGCGGGCAGGGTGATGCCGAGTTCGGCAAGGCGGGCGTCGATGCTCATGCAATGGCTCCATTCAGGGGCGTTGAAATAGCGGGTGCCGGCCCTTCGGCCAGGCGGGCGATGATCCATTTTTCGGCGCTGGCCCAATCGTCGATCCGGGCATGGGCCTTGTCCGCGACCGGGATGTCGCCGGCGATTTCGGGCTCGCCGACCATGTGCAGCCGCCACACATCGGGCGCATGACGCGCGACCGACGCATGATGCTCGCCCAGATCGTCGATGAACAGGGCGCAGCTTGGCTGGCGCTCGGCCAGGATGTTGGCCAGTTTGCGCCCCTTGCCGCCATGGTTCCAATGGACCGGCAGGTGCAGGCCATGGCTTGCGAGCTGTTCGATGCGCAGCTGGTGGTGGCGCTCGCCGATATTGGTCAGCACTTCGATGTCGGCGATCTGTGCCAGCCGGTGCAGCGCCTCGACCGCGCCGCTGATCGGGGTCTGGCGCGCCATTTCGGTATCGAAAAAGGCGATCAGCAACTCCCACACCAGTTCGCGTTCCAGCGGAATGCCGCTGTCCTTGTGGCGCAGTGCCTCGGCAAACCCCTGTTCGCGCATGTCGAAATGCACATCATGCGTCTCGTCCAGCCAGTGGCGGAACGGCACGACCATGTGCAGCAATACCTCGTCGCAGTCGGTGATGATCAGCGGGCGGCTCATCGGCTCAGATTCTCCTTCGCGGCGATCAGGGCCGCCGGGCTGCTGTCGATCGCCTCGGCACAGGCAACCAGATCGGGTTCATGGTCGGCCAGAAAGGCCAGCACGGCGCTCAGGATCGCGCGATTGCCGACGCCTACGCGCAGCGCATCGGCATCCAGTCCGGTCAGCGCCAGCAGCCGATCGGCCCGGCGACCATCGCTCAGCGTCCATCCCATTGCCATCAATGCCAAAATTTCGGCATCGGCGGCGCTATCCGGCTTGCCATTCTGGGTCTCGGGTCGCATGATTGGCTCTCGCGGAATGGGCGGCTATAGGCGCGCACCAAGGGGCTTCTCTGGAACGCGGGTGACTCGTGGCAAAGCGCGTGCTCGTTGTCGAGGACAACGAACTCAATCTGAAACTTTTTTGCGACCTGCTGCGCGCGCACGGGCATGACGTGCTGCCGCTGCGCGACGGCCGCGATGTGCTGGCGCAGGCGCGCGAATTCGCGCCGGACCTGGTCATCACCGACATCCATCTGCCCCATGTCAGCGGCTATGACCTGATCGTGTCGCTCAAGGGCGATGACAGCCTGTCGGCGGTGCCGATCATGGCGGTCACCGCCTATGCCGGGAAGGGCGACGAGGACCGCATCCGCGCCGCCGGCGCCGACGCCTATGTGTCCAAGCCGATTTCGGTCCTGCGGTTCGTGGAGCAGGTGAACGCGCTGCTGTAACCCACCGGCAACAGCGTCACTGATGCGTCATCATTCGGTCGCTGCTCTGACATCATAGCGCAGTTTGCGCGTCATCCTCCTCTGTCACGTCATGGGCGCCAAGGGCGCGGCGGTCATGCCGACGCTCGGATGCACAGGGGTATTTTATCATGTCTCATCTGACCGACGAGGCGCGCGCGGCCTTCCGCGATGCGCAGCCCAAGATTGTTTCGGGCGAAGATAGCCTGGAAGCCATCGTCGCGGCCAATCCGGGCCGCCGCTCCGTCCTGAAGAACGGCCTGCTGGGCCTGTCCGTGCTGCCGATGCTCGGCGCGCTCGCCGCCTGCGACGATGATGACGACGACAGCACGCCGGCACCCACGCCGACGCCGACGCCCACCCCCACGCCGACTCCGACGCCCAGCTATGGCATCAACTTCACCTCGGTCGCGATCAACACCAACGACACCGTGACCGTGCCGTCGGGCTATACTGTCGATGTGCTGCTGAAGGCCGGCGATCTGGTCGAAGCCGGCACCGCCTTTGCCAACGGCACCTTCCCGACCAGCGTCAGCCAGACCGCGGCCTGGGCCGGCGGCAATCATGACGGCATGGAATATTTCGAACTGACCGGCACCGACGCCAACAGCGGCGGCCTGCTCGCGATCAACTTCGAACTGCCCGACTATAATATCCTCTTCTCCAGCGGCAGCTATAACGCATCGACCGCCACCGCCGATCAGAAGGCGATCGCGCTCTCGGCCGTCGGCATCGCCGTGGTCGAAGTGACCAAGGGCACGGACGGCAAGTTCGCGGTCAAGGCCGGCTCGAAATATAACAAGCGCTACAGCGGCAACACCGACTATCGCGTCGGCGGCCCTGCTGCGGGCGTCCTGCCCGGCACGATCCGCGGCATGCTCAACAACTGCTCGTCGGGCCGCACCCCCTGGGGCACCTACCTCACCTGCGAGGAAACGACGAACAACTATCTCGATCCGACCCAGCCCAACACCAGCTATGGCTGGGTGGTCGAGATTGATCCGTTCCAGGAACTGGCCCCCGCGACCAAGCGCACCGCGCTCGGCCGTTTCAGCCATGAAAATGTCGCCCACATGACCGACGCCAACAACCGCGTCGCCTTCTATATGGGTGACGATTCGACGCCGGGCTGCGTCTACAAGTTCGTGCCGGACCGCGCCTTCAGCAGCAGCAACCGCGCCGCCAACACCGACCTGCTCGATTATGGCACCCTCTATGTCGCGCGCTTCAATGCCGACGGCACGGGCGAATGGCGTCCGCTGGTCCAGGGTCAAAATGGTCTGGTCGCGGGTGCCCAGGATCCGGGCAATGTCAGCCAGTCGACCACGCCGCCGACCCCGACGACGGTCAATTTCACCAACCAGGCCGATGTGCTGGTCAACACCCAGTCGGCCGCCCGCGTCGCTGGCGGTACCATCATGGACCGTCCGGAATGGATCACGGTTGCGCCCAACAAGCAGGCGATCTTCGTCACGCTGACCAACAATAGCGGCCGCCGCGTCACCGACGCTGCCGATCCGCGCGTGACCAACCTGCATGGCCATATCCTCAAGTTCCGCGAAAATGGCGACTCGCCGCTGGCGACCGCCTTCACTTGGGAAATCTTCCTGCTGGCGGGCAACCCCGCGCTTGCGGAGGATAATCTCAAGGGCAACATCAGCGGCGACTATTTCTCCAGCCCCGATGGCATCCGCATCGATCCCCAGGGGCGCCTGTGGGTCCAGACGGACCATAATCTGACCGGCAATGCCGGCACGCTGAACGGTGCTGCCACCAACATGACCGGCGCCTTCGGCAATAATTCGATGTATTACATCGACCAGACCAGCAAGCAGTCGAAGCGCTTCCTGGTCGGCCCGGCAGGTTGTGAGATCACCGGCATCGCCTATACGCCGGACCTCAAGAACTTCTTCATCAACATCCAGCATCCGACCGGCAACTGGCCGGTGGCGGGGCAGCAGCCACGCTCCTCGACCATCGTGGTGCGTCGTACCGACGGCCAGCCGGTCGGCAACTGACGACATCGGGCTCCCGATCTTCGGATCGGGGGCCTAGCCGGCGCGAATGCCAACAGGAAAAGGCCCGCTCCCAACAGGGACGGGCCTTTTTCGGTGCCGAAAGATCAGGCGCGCGGGCGCGAAGCCCGCAGCGGCTTACTTGATCTTGGCTTCCTTGAACTCGACATGCTTGCGCACGACCGGGTCATACTTGCTGAAGCTCAGCTTTTCGGTCGTGGTGCGCGGGTTCTTCTTGGTGACGTAGAAGAAGCCAGTGTCAGCCGTGCTGACGAGGCGGATCTTGACAGTTGCCGGCTTGGCCATGGCTTGGTCCCTGGTCTTGAAATAGCGTAAAAAGAAAAGCGGCCCTGTCGGACCGCCCCGTTTCAGCGGTGCCCCTTGGGGCAGATTCGCCCCGATGTCAAGGCTCGCGCGCCCAATGGAGGCTGCGCAACAGGCTTTACGGCCCTTTAACCCTATGCGCGCATGCTGCTAGGCGGGGCACGGATGAAGGGAGATGGCTCCATGCGACATGATCCGAAACTGGCGATTCTGGCGGACCTGCTGCGGCGGGTCGACGGACTCGCCGCCCAGCGCGGCCATGTGTCGGTGCCGCGCCTGCATGACGAGGTCGACCAGATCCGCCATATCGCCCGTGCCTTCCGCGTCGATAGCGTCGGCGACCTGGCCGCCACGCTCCAGTCGGTCCTCTCGCTTGATGGGCTCGATTCGGTCGTCCTCTCCTATCTTGATCGGATGCGGGACGCGATCGCCGACGAACTGCCGCCGCTCGACAATATTTTGCCGCCGGCCGCCGCGCCCGCTACGGTGCATCGCCTGCACGCCTGACGGGATTTGGAATGGACGCCTTGTTGATCGCCCTGCTGGGCTGCCTGTTCGGGGAAATTGGCGACAAGGGGCAGTTGCTCGTGCTGGCGCTCGCCCATCGCTATCAACGCGACGGGGCGATCATCGCCGGCGTCGCCGTTGCCGCCATCGCCAATGCCGCGCTTTCCGCGGCAGCGGGCGCCTGGATCGGGCCGATGCTCGGCCATGATGCGCGGCTGCTGTTCATGGCGCTGTCGGTCCTGTTCCTGGGCGTCGGCCTGCTCTGGCCGGTGAAGATGCCCGACACGCTCGACGACTGGCGCATCGGGCCGTTCCTCACCACTGCGCTCGGCGTCTTCATCCTGGGCTTTGGCGACGGCCCGCAATTCCTGATCCTGGGCATCGCCACCCGCACGGCCGACCCGGCGCTGGCCGCGATCGGCGGCGCGATCGGCGTGATCGCCGCCAGCGTGCCGGTGATACTGATGCGCGACCGGTTCCTCTCCGTGCTGCCGGTGCGCGCGATTCGCCTGGTCGGCGGCGGCATCGCCATATTGGCGGGCGTAGGCATGGCGATGAGCGCGATCGGCCGGCTCTGATCGATTCCCTTCATCAGCCTGACCGATAAATTGCCCAAAGATTTCCGACTTGCGGGGGCACCTTATTGACGGACAATCATTATATGTCCGAAATCAATTCCGCCCCAACAGGAGGACAGTGCATGACCGCCCCCGATCTCAAGACGCCCACCGACCTTAAGAGCAACGCCACCAAGTCGGTCGCAGAGGCCCTGAACGGCGCCCTGGCCGACAGCTTTGCCCTCTATCTCAAGACCAAGAATTTCCACTGGCACGTCTCCGGCCCGCATTTCCGCGACTATCATCTGATGTTCGACGAGCAGGCAACCGAGATTCTGGGCGTGACCGACCTGATTGCCGAACGCGTGCGCAAGACCGGCAACACCACGCTGCGCTCGATCGGCGACGTCGCCCGTCACCAGAGCGTGAAGGATAATGACGCCGATTTTGTCAGCCCGGCCGACATGCTCAAGGAACTGCGTGACGACAATCTGGCGCTGGTCGAAACCTTCCGCGCGGTGAAGGCCGCCGCCACCGAGGCAGGCGACAATGCGACCGAAGGCATTGTCGATGACTGGACCGACCAGGCCGAACAGCGCGCCTGGTTCCTGTTCGAAGCCGCGCGCGGCGCCTGAATCTGAAAAGGGCCTCCCGGCAAATCACCGGGAGGCCCTTTTCATGATCGCAATCGGTGAGGGGGGCTTACGCCTCGTCCACCACCCCGATCGCCACGATCTCGATCGCCCCGTCCTTGCCGGCAAAATCGACCGCCTCGCCGATCTCGGCGTCCATCATCGCGCGGGCCAGCGGCGCGGAAAAGCTGATCCGCCCCTCATGCGGATCGGCCTCGTCATCGCCCACGATCGCCACGGTCTTCTCCTGCCGGTTCAGCCGATAGGTCACCCGCGTGCCGAACGCGACCGTCTCGCCATCAGGGGCCGGGCGCAGTTCCGCCGTCGCCAGTCGCGTGCGCCAATAGCGCAGCACCCGCTTGTGCTTCTTGGCGGCTTCCTCGTCCATCGCCGCGGTGTCGATCGCTTCCAGCGCCGCCACCTGTTCCTGCGTCAGCCGCAATCCGCGCGCCGTGACCCAGTTCGGCCCCAGCGGGATCGGCAGCTCGAACTTGGGCTCCATATGCTCATCGTCGCTCTCGCGACGAAAGGCGACACTCATCTTGCCTCTCCAGAATTTCAATAATGCGGGATGACGGGCCGAGGTGGCCGGTCAATCCTCGTCGAACAGGCCTGCAAGCTGTTCAACCATCGTGCCGCCCAATTGTTCGGCGTCCATGATGGTCACGGCGCGGCGATAATAGCGGGTGACGTCATGGCCGATGCCGATCGCCACCAGCTGCACCGGCGACCTGTTCTCGATCCAGTCGATCACCTGGCGCAGATGCCGTTCCAGATAGGTGCCGCTATTCACCGACAGGGTGCTGTCATCGACCGGCGCACCGTCGGAAATCACCATCAATATGCGCCGTTCCTCGGGCCGCGCGATCAGGCGCGCATGCGCCCAGAGCAGCGCCTCGCCGTCGATATTTTCCTTCAGCAGCCCTTCGCGCATCATCAGGCCCAGATTCCTGCGCGCCCGGCGCCAGGGTTCGTCGGCCTTCTTGTAGATGATGTGGCGCAGGTCGTTGAGCCGCCCCGGCATCGGCGGGCGCCCGGCCGCCAGCCAGTCCTCGCGGCTCTGCCCGCCCTTCCAGGCGCGCGTGGTGAAGCCAAGGATTTCGGTCTTCACGCCGCAGCGTTCCAGCGTGCGGGCCATGATGTCGGCGCTGATTGCAGCAATGCTGATCGGCCGGCCGCGCATCGAGCCGCTATTGTCGATCAACAGGGTGACGACAGTATCGCGAAACTCGGTGTCGCGCTCGATCTTGTAGGTCAGCGACCGGGTCGGATCGATCACGATCCGCGCCAGCCGCGCCGCGTCGAGAATCCCTTCCTCCTGGTCGAAATCCCACGACCGCAGCTGCTGCGCCATCAACCGGCGCTGCAACCGGTTGGCGAGCTTGGTGACCGCGCCCTGCAAGGACACGAGTTGCTGGTCGAGGAAACCGCGCAGGCGGTTCAGCTCATCCTCGTCGCACAGGTCGTCGGCGGTGACGACCTCGTCATGCTTCTGGGTATAGGATTTATAGTCGAAACCGGGGGGCAGGTCGGATGTCGGCCGATTGGGGCGCACCGGCATCATGCCTTCCTCGCCCATATCGTCGGCGCCGTCTTCCGCGTCGGCGTCGAACTCCTCGCTATAGTCGGTGTCGCCCTCTTCGGTCTCGCCGCCCTGATCCTCGGAGCGGGCCTCGGCGTTCATGTCGCTGTCGCCCGATTCCTCCTGACCGGAATCGCCTTCTTCCTGCTCTTCCTCCTTGTCCTCGCCCTCATCCTCGGGCTCGGGGTCGTCGGTTTCGGGCGGCACGTCGGCATCGACCAGTTGCAGATGCTCCAGCATCGCCTGGGTCAGCTTCTGGAAGGCACGCTGGTCGTCGATGGCTAGGCCCAGCGCGTCGAGATCGCTGCCGGCCTTGTCCTCGATCCACTGGTCGACCAGCTTCATCGCCGGCCGCAATTCCTCGGGCACCGCCTGGCCGGTCAGCCGCTCGCGGACCTTGAGCGCCAGCGCGGTCGACAGCGGCACCTCGTCCGCCGCCCGCGCCCGGCGGATCGGATCGGACTTCAGGCGCATCGCCAGCGCCTCATTGAGGTTCGCGCGCACGCCGTCCAGCGCCCGCGATCCGATCGCCTCGACCCGCGCCTGCTCGACCGCGTCGAACACCGCGCGCGCCACCGCTTCGCCCGGCGCCATCGCATTGTGCAGCTTGGCATTATGGTGGCGCAGCTTCAGCGCATTGGCATCGGCAAAGCCGCGCGCCAGTGCCACCTGATCGGCGGGCAAAGCGCGGCTGGGCGTCGGCACCTTGATCGCCTTGCCCACCATATGCGGCGTGTCGGCGGTGAAGCTCACCTCCACCTCCATGTCGCGCGTCATCGCCCGCGCAGTACCGGCCAGCACATCCTTGAAGGCGTCGAGGGGGGGACGTTCGCTCACCGGCCCTCCGGATCGCGCACGCGCGGCACGGCGACGGTCTCGATCTGCGTCTCGACCTCGCTCATCAGCTTGTGGACCGGGCATTTGGCCGCGACCGCGATCAGCTTGTCATGCTGCTCGTCGCTCATAGGGCCGGTCACGGCGATGCGGGTGGTCAGCTTGTAGATGCCGGCCCGTTCCTGGCTCGCATCGCGCACCACACCGACATGGATATTCTCGACAGGGATGCCGTTGCGCTGCGCATACCAGAGCATGGTCATCGCCTTGCACGCGCCCAGCGCCGAATCATACAGGTCATGCGGGTCCGGCCCGGCGTCATGGCCTTCCGGCGCCGACATGTCGGTGACGATCTCATGGCCCCGGATGCTGATCCGGTGCGCACTGCCGCCATTGGGGTCGATCCGTTCGACGACGATCATGGGTCTGCCCTCTCGTTCAAGGGGCCGTGCGAACGCTCAGTTCGCGCGGCTCGCCACGCTCTCGGGCAGATCCTTGCCAAAGACGCGCTGATAATATTCCGCCACCAGCGGCCGTTCCGCCTCGTCGCACTTGTTGAGGAAGGAGAGGCGGAAGGCGAAGCCGACATCCTTGAAGATCAGCGCATTCTGCGCCCAGCTGATCACGGTGCGGGGCGACATCACGGTCGAGATATCGCCGTTGATGAAGCCCTGGCGGGTCAGTTCCGCCACCTTGATCATGCTCTCGACCTCCTTGCGGCCGCCCTCATGGTCGTACTCGCCCGACTTCGCCAGCACCACCTGTGCCTCGGTCGCGGCGGGCAGGTAATTCAATGCCACCACCAGGTTCCAGCGGTCCATCTGGCCCTGGTTGATCTGCTGCGTGCCATGATAAAGGCCGGTCGTGTCGCCCAGGCCGACCGTGTTGGCGGTCGCGAACAGGCGGAAATGCGGGTTCGGCCGGATCACGCGATTCTGGTCCAGCAAGGTCATCTTGCCGTCGGTTTCCAGCACGCGCTGGATCACGAACATCACGTCCGGGCGGCCGGCATCATATTCGTCGAACACCAGGGCGACCGGGCGCTGCAGCGACCAGGGCAACAGGCCTTCCTTGAATTCGGTGACCTGCTGGCCGTCCTTCAGCACGATGGCGTCGCGCCCGACCAGGTCGATGCGGCTGATATGCGCGTCCAGGTTGATGCGGATGCACGGCCATTTCAGGCGCGCGGCGATCTGTTCGATATGGCTCGACTTGCCGGTGCCATGATAGCCCTGCACCATGACGCGGCGATTGAAGGCGAAACCGGCCAGGATCGCCAACGTGGTGTCCGGATCGAACACATAGGCGGGGTCGAGGTCGGGCACGCGCTCATCGGCCTGGGAAAAGGCCGGAACCTTCATGTCGATGTCGATGCCGAACATCTCGCGCACATCGACTTCGCGGTCGGGCGCCTCCATCAGCGTCTCGGAACGGGCATCGGGCTGGATGTTGGAAATGTCGGTCATGTCGTCATCATCTTCCTGCGAGTCACTCTCGCCCTAAACGATCGGGCAAGGGTGTGTCGAGACAGTGGGGGCTAGGCGGCCGGCGATCAAGCGGCCCATTCGGTCAGATTGGCCTCCTGTCCGACCAGTGCCAGTCCATGGGCGATCGATGTCAGCTCGCCGCCGGTGGCAATCCGGTCATGGCCGAAGCGGCGGAAGAAGATGTCGCGGATCGCCGGGATCAGCGACGATCCGCCGGTCAGGAACACCCGGTCGATGCTTTCCGGGGCGACATTGGCCTTGGCCAGCGCCTTGTCGACGGTCGCCTCGATCGCGGCGATGTCGGCCGCGATCCAGCGCTCGAAATCGGCGCGTGCAACCTCGGTCTCGATTCTGATGCCGCCCCCTTCGAAGCGGAAGGTGGCATTGTCGGCGTCCGACAGGGCCCGCTTCAGCGCGCCGACCGCATCATAGAGCGGATAGCCCAGCTCCTTCTCGATCACGGTGATCATCCGGCCGATCGCGGCGGGATCGCGCGCCGCCTTCTGCAACTTGGCCAGCTCGTCCATCGTCCGCCGGTTGCGCATCAGCGCCAGGCGCGACCAGTCGGCGAAATCGGCGAAATAGCTGCGCGGTATCTCCAGCTCCTTGCCGAAGGAGGTGTAGGCGCCGCCCTTGCCCAGCATCGGCAGCACCAGCTGGTCCATGATGCGATAATCGAACCGGTCGCCGGCGAGGCCAATGCCCGCCGATCCCAGCGGCACGCAGCGGCGCGCCGCGCCCGGCGCCTCGACCCGGACCAGCGAAAAGTCGCTGGTGCCGCCGCCGAAATCCGCGACCAGGATGGTCGCCGCGCTGTCGAGCCGGCTGGCATAGCTGAACGCCGCGCCCAGCGGCTCATAGACATAATGAATCTCGCTGCCAAAGCCGGCGAACATCGCATCATAGCGCTGCCGCGCCAGCGCCTCGTCGGGCCGGGCGCCGGCATATTCGACCGGCCGGCCGACCACGATCCGCTCCGGCCTTTTGTCCAGCGTGCCGCCGGCATGGCCGATCATCTTCCCCAGGAACATCTGCCCCAGTTCCTCGAAGCGATAGCGTTTCTCGAAGATGCTGGCGCTTTCGAAGATCGGGCTGGCCGCGACCGACTTGAACGATTGCAGGAACCGGCTGTCCTCTGGAAACTCCAGATATTCACCGATCGCCCAAGGGCCGGCCTCATGCGCCATGCCGCCCTTCACATGGCTGTCATGCCAGAAGCACAGGGCAGACCGGAACACCGCGCCGCTCGCCTGCGCGCCGGCAAATTCGACCAGTTCCGACTGGCCGGCATCGGCGATGGCGGCGACGCTGTTGGTCGTGCCGAAATCAAGGCCCAGCGCGCGCGGCTGATCCTGCATGGGGTCTCTCCGGGAAAATCGAGGGCCGGGCGCTATGGCAGCGTCATTCCCACCCGGCAAGGCCATCCTGTCCTACATCGGGGGCTGATGCTAGACCGGATAAGGCTGGGCAGGCGCGCGCAGCAAGATTTCCAACTCTTGTAACTTGATGTCAAAATAAGCGGGAAATATGCGAAGTTAAGCGAACACCGGCACCTTGCGCAGATGGCCATAGGCCTCGATCACAGTCTGCAACTGCCCCTCCTTGGTGCGGTCGCCGCCATTATGGTCGGGATGATAGCGGCGCAGCAATTCGGTATAGCGGGTGCGCAGCGCCTTGCGGTCGGCGTCGATCGGCAGGCCCATCACCGACAGCGCCTTGCGATCCTCGGATGACAGGAACTGGCCGTCCTGCCGCACCTGCGCATCGGCCCGAGCCTTGGCCACCCGTTCCTTGAACTTGGCGCCGATCGCGTCGAGCGGATCCTGGAAGTCCGACCATTTGGGCGGCGGGCTGGCAGCATTGCTGGAAAAGGCGCGGGTCTCCCGCTCCCAGCCGGCATAGGGGCGCTGGGCCGCGGCAATCTCCTCCGGGCTCATGCCGGTGAAGAAATTATAGCCCTGGTTGAAGGCGCGGACATGGTCCAGGCACAGCCAGCGCCATTGGGGCCCCTCCTGATGCGACCGGTGGCCTTCCTGCAATGGCGCGCGAAATTCGCCCGGTTCCGGGCAACCGGGCACGGCACAGGGGCGGTCGCTTTCCACGCGGCCATGGAAACGGTTGAAACGACGGGTCGAGAAGGGATCGCTACTCAAGATTGTCCTGATGGAATGGCTGGCAAAGCAGCCTATATAGGGCGCATGACCACCGACCTCAAAGGCCCTGTCGCCACCGAAATCGAGGCGCGGCTGCGCGCCGCCCTGACTCCTGCCCATCTCGCCGTCATCGACGACAGCGAAAAGCATCGCGGCCATGCCGGCCATGACGGGTCGGGCGAAAGCCATTTCACCGTGGAGATCGTCGCCGAACGGTTCGTCGGCCAGAGCCGCGTTGCCCGCCAGCGCCTGGTCAATGCCGCGCTTGCCGACCTGCTGCGCGACAAGGTCCACGCGCTCGCGATCAAGGCCCGCGCGCCCGGAGAAGCCTGACCCCAACGACAGGAGCCATCCCATGTCGAGCGACAATTTGCTGCTGCAGACGATCACGCCCACCACCCATGATCTGGGCGATTTCAAGGTGCATCGTGCGCTCCCGGCGAAGGAGCGGACCATGGTCGGCCCCTTCATCTTCTTCGATCAGGCAGGGCCGGCGCTGTTGCCGACGGGGCAGGGGGTGGACGTCCGCCCCCATCCGCACATCAACCTCGCCACCGTCACCTATATGCTGGAAGGGACGTTCCTCCACCGCGATTCGCTCGGCACGCAGCAGTTGATCGGCCCCGGCGCGGTCAATCTGATGACCGCGGGCAAGGGCATCGTCCATTCGGAACGCACTCCGCCCGCCGATCGCGGCCATGACAAGAAACTGCTGGCGATCCAGACCTGGCTCGCCTTGCCGGACCGTGACGAGGAATGCGACCCGGCCTTCGAGCATGTCGAGGGCTGCGGCCTGCCGGTGCTGGAGGATCATGCTTCCTGGGCGCGGGTCATCATGGGCACGCTCTGGGGCGAGACGGCGCAGGTCTCGACCTATGCCGACACCATCTATGCCGATATCCAGCTGCGACCCGGCGGTTCCATCCCGGTCGATGCGATCGCGGAGGAACGGGCGCTCTATCTCTGGCAGGGATCGGCGACGCTCGACGGCGTCGAACTGCTGCCCCAGACCCTCTATGTGCTGCGCCCCGGCGTGCCGGCGACGCTGCACAGCGACCATGGCGCCAATCTCGTCCTGTGCGGCGGCGAGGCGTTCGCGACCCCGCGCCATGTCTGGTGGAATTTCGTGTCCTCGACCAAGGAGCGGCTGATGCAGGCGCGCGAGGATTGGGAGGCGATGCGCTTCCCGCTGATACCGGGCGATGATCAGGAATATATCCCGATACCGCAGGGCCGACCCAAGACCGTCAGTTATCCCTGACGGTCAGGTTTATTCCACGAAGGTCAGCGACAGATTCTCGGCATTCTTGGGAATGTCGATCCGGCTTTCGTTGATCGACGCTTCCTCGCCGGGCTTCAGCCGGGCCTTGTCCGCCTTGGTGGTCCAGCTGAACACCAGCCGGTTCTGCCGGTCGCGCAACTGCACCAGCACCGGCGGCACCGGCAGCGCCTGCTTGCCGCTGTTCACGATCCGCGCGCCAAAGGCAAAATATTGCTCGCCGGTCGGCAGCTTGCGCCGCTCGGCAGGCTTGGAGAGATAGAAGAGCAGGTCCGGATCGCCCTCTTCGGCGACCAGGCCCATATTCACCGCCCAGGCCGGCGGCCCGAAATAATGGAGCGCAGCACCTGCGGCCGCGACCAGCAGGAAGAAGAGGACGGCGGCCCAGGTCAGCAGCTTGGCGCCATTGCGCCGACGCTTGGCCGGCAGTGACGGTGGCGGTGGCACCTCTTCGGCCGGCTGCGATACGCCGGCATAAATGTCGTCGAACCGGTAGTCGGGCGCGATCGCGGGTGTCGGTTCGGCCGTGGGTTCGACGGGTGGCGGGGCAGCGGCCTCCGGCTGCGCGGGTGCGACCGGTTCCGGCTCGGGCGCCGGCGTGAATCGCATCGGCGCTTCGGCAGGCGCCGCTTCCACGGGGGGCGGAGGAGGAGGCGGTGGCGGGGGCGGAGCGGGTGGCGGCGCGACCGGCGCAGGAGCGGCCGGTTCGGGCGCCTCTTCGCGCGGCGCGGGGGCGGGGCCTTCCTGGAACCAGCTATGCTTGCAGGCGGCGCACCGCACCTGGCGTCCGTCCGGGCCGACGGCGGTGTCGGGCACGATGTAGCGCGTCGCGCAATTGGGGCACACCAGGATCATTCTGCTTCATAGGCATGGCAGGGACTCTAGGGCAAGAGTCTGAAACACAGACCCGCTCATGGGCGCGACTCGCGGCATTGCGCGGGATAGTTTGTCGGCCTGCCCTTTACGCGTCCCCGCCGCCTGTGCCATGGCAGGGCTTCGGGGAAGCAGGGAGCGCATCGGCGCCACACGTCACTTATGTCGGCCATCGTCCAGTTCGAAAATGTCGGCCTGCGCTATGGTCTGGACAGCGAGACCCTGTCCGACGTCAGCTTCTCGCTCAACAGCGGCGATTTTTATTTCCTCACCGGCAGCTCGGGCGCGGGCAAGACATCCCTGCTGAAGCTCCTTTATCTCGCCCAGCGGCCCAGTCGCGGCGTGATCCGCCTGTTCGGCGAGGATGTGGTGACGCTCCCCCGCAAGCGCCTGCCCGGCTTCCGCCGCCGCATCGGCGTCGTGTTCCAGGATTTCCGGCTGGTCCCGCATCTGTCCGCCTATGACAATATCGCCCTGCCGCTGCGGGTCGCGGGCATGGAGGAAAGCGAGATCGACGCGCCGGTCAGCGAAATGCTGAACTGGGTGGGGCTTGGCGATCGCGGTCAGGCGCGGCCCGCGACCCTGTCGGGCGGGGAGCAGCAGCGCGTCGCCATCGCCCGCGCGGTGATCGGCCGGCCGGAGATATTGGTCGCCGACGAACCGACCGGTAACGTCGACGCGGACATGGCCCGCCGCCTGATGACCCTGTTCGAGGCGCTCAATCGCCTTGGCACCACCATCGTCGTCGCCACCCATGATCTGCCGCTGATGGCCCAGGTCGCGAGCGCGCAGATGATGCGGCTGGACAAGGGCCGGCTGGCCGATCCGACCGGCGCGCTGCGCTATCCGCCCCGACCGCAGGGTGGCGTCTGATGGCCGGTGGCAATCGTCGCAGCGCCGCGGCCGCGCGCCATCGCCTGCTGCCCGCCGGCCGGGTGGCAGGGCCGATGCCCTGGATCATCGCGATCATGATGTTCCTGACCGTGCTGGCCGCCGCGGCGGGGCTCGGCCTTGGCACCGCCGTCCGCGCGATGAGCGCCGATCTGGCCGGCCGCGCCACGGTTCAGGTGGTGGAGGCCGATGCGCAGCAGCGCGACCGTCTCTCCGCTCGCGTGCAACAGGCGCTGCGCGGCAATCGCGATGTGCGCCAGGTCGCGCCGGTCCCGGCCGCGACGCTGGCGCAGCAACTGCGTCCCTGGCTCGGCGTCGATGTGACCAGCGGCGACCTGCCGATCCCGGCGCTGATCGACGTCAGCCTGACGCCCGGCAATGCGACGGCCAAGGTCGACGGGTTGCGCCGGTCGCTCGCGGCCCTGTCGCCCAGCCTGCGGGTCGAACCCCATGCCGCCTTCCTTGCCCCGCTCGCCGGCCTGCTCACCGCGCTGGGCTGGCTGTCGGGTGGGCTGGTGCTGCTGATGGGGCTTGCCACCGGCGCCGTCGTCGTGCTGGCCGCGCGTGGCGCGCATGACAGCCATCGCACCACGATCGAGGTGCTGCACCTGATGGGCGCGACCGATGTGCAGATCGCCCGTCTGTTCCAGCGCCGGATCGCGCTCGACGCCACCATGGGCGGCGCATTGGGCTTTTCCTTCGCCGTGCTGGTGATCCTGCTGATCGGCGCGCGCCTGTCGGCCACCGGATCGCAGCTGATGGGCGCCGTCGCCTTGCCCTGGACCAGCTGGGCGCTGCTCGCGGCGCTGCCGATTGCCGGCATTCTCCTGTCGACGCTCACCGGCCGCTGGACCGTGCTGCGCGCGCTCGGGCGCTCGCTATGATCGTCCGCCTGATCGCCGTTACATTGCTCGGCTGGATGCTGGGCTTTGCCTGGTTCGCGATGTTCCTGCCCCAGCCGCTCGACGGGCGACAGACCGACGCGATCGTCGTGCTGACCGGCGGCGCCGGCCGGATCGACCGCGGGCTGGCCCTGCTGGAGGAGGGCGCGGCCAAGCGCATGCTGATTTCGGGCGTCGATCGGTCGGTCCGCCCGGTCGAACTGGCGGCCGAATATAAGACCCGCCTGTCGCTCTTCACCTGCTGCATCACCCTGGGGCGCGAGGCGATCGACACCCGCTCCAACGCGATCGAGACGGCGCGCTGGCTGGAACGGCGCGATTATAAAAGCGTCCGCCTCATCACCACCGACTGGCATATGCGCCGTTCCGCGCTCGAACTGCGTCAGGCGCTTCCGGGCCGCATAAACCTCGTCTATGACGCGGTGCCCAGCCGCCCCAGCCTCACCATATTGGTGCGGGAATATAATAAATATCTCGCGCGCCGCGTGGCCGCGCTCTTTGGTATCTGATCCATGACCCTGTTCACTGCCCTTCGCTCGCTTATCTTCATGCTGGCCTTCTATGTCGGCACGGCCTTCTTCGTGCTGGCGGCCGTCATCGGCGGGATGTTCAAGCCCGCGCATGTCCAGTCGGCGGCGACCGGCTGGAGCCGCTTTCATCGTCTTTGCGTGCGCTGGATTTTGGGGCAGCGGATCGTGGTCGATGGCGACCTGCCGATCGGTCCCTATCTCTATATCGTCAAACATGAATCGATGTTCGAGACGATCGACCTGCTCTGCCTGTTCGACCGGCCGGTGATCGGTGCGAAGCGCGAACTGCTCGACATTCCCTTTTGGGGAGGCATCGCCCGGCGCTACGGCCTGATTCCGATCGAGCGGACTGCCGGCGCCAGTGCGCTGCGCAGCCTGCGCGCTTCCGCCAAGGACGCCGTGGCGCAGGGGCGGGCAGTCTGCCTGTTCCCCGAAGGGACGCGCGTCCCCCATGGCGAAGCGCCGCCGCTGAAGTCCGGCTTTGCCGGCCTCTACAGCCTGCTCGGTCTGCCGGTGGTGCCGATCGCGATCGACAGCGGCGTCGTCTCGCCGCGCGGCAAGTTCCTCAAGCGCCCCGGCATCATCACCTACAAGGTGGGCGAAATCGTCCCCACCGGCCTCGACCGCAAGGAGGCCGAGGTGCGCGTCCACGCCGCGATCAACGCGCTCAACCCGGCTTCAGCCCTTAACGGTCAGTGAGACCGGCCGAAGTCGGGCTTGGCGTCGTCCTGGCCCTGTTCGATGATCGACCGGCGGATGGCGCGGGTGCGGGTGAACAGGTTGAACAGCGTGTCACCGTCATTCCAGCGGATCGCCCGCTGCAGGGTCGACAGATCCTCCGAGAAACGCTGCAGCATTTCCAGCACTGCGTCCTTGTTCGCCAGGAACACGTCGCGCCACATGGTCGGGTCTGACGCGGCAATGCGGGTGAAGTCGCGGAAGCCGCCGGCCGAATATTTGATCACCTCGCTCTGGGTGACATTCTCCAGGTCGCTGGCCGTGCCGACGATCGTATAGGCGATCAGATGCGGCAAATGGCTGGTCACCGCCAGCACCAGGTCATGATGCGCCGGGTCCATCATCTCGACATCGGCGCCGACCCGGCGCCACAGTTCCGACACCCGCTCGACCGCCGCCGGATCGGCATCGGCGGGCGGGGTGACGATCGACCAGCGCCCCTTGAACAGGGTGGCAAAGCCCGCTTCCGGTCCGCTATTTTCGGTGCCGGCCACCGGGTGCGCCGGGATGATGATGCGGCCGGGCAAAGCGGCGTTCAGCTGCGCCAGCACGTCCGCCTTGCACGATCCCACATCGCTGATGATCGCGTCGGCCGGCAGCTCGTCGGCAATCTCTGCCGCCGCTGCGCCCATGGCCCGCACCGGCACGCACAATATCACCAGTTCGGCGTCGGTGACGGATGCGCCGGCCGTATCGGTGATGTCGTCGCACAGGTCGATGCGCCGCGCGGTTTCGCGCACGGCGGGGTCGGCGTCATGGCCGGTGACCCGCACGGTCGGCATATATTCCCGGATCGCCCGCGCCAGCGAGGATCCGATCAGGCCAAGGCCGATGATGGTGACACGGGAAAAGGGCAGCATCGCGTCAGACCGCCTCCGCCATGGCGCGCAGCTTGGCAGCGACGGCGCGGGTCTGTTCCTCGGTGCCGATGGTGATGCGCAGGCCGTTGGGCAGGCCCTGACCCGGCAGCCAGCGGGTGGCATAGCCTTCGTCCCACAGCCCCTTCATCGCTGCCTCGGCGGTCAGCTTGCCGTCGAACAGGATCAGCAGGAAATTGGTGCGGCTCGGCACTGCGCGCAGGCCATGGTTGGAGAGGGACGCGATCTCGCCCGCCAGCCATTCGCGCCATTGCGCATTATGGGCGCGGCTCGCCTCGACCCATTCATGGTCGTGGATCGCGGCGACCGCCGCGGCCTGGCCGGCGGTGGTCACGTTGAACGGCGCACGGATGCGGTGAAGGATGTCGATCACATCCTGACTGGCATAGCCCCAGCCGATCCGTTCGGCCGCGAGGCCATAGATTTTCGAGAAGGTGCGGGTGACGAACACGTTGGACGCGGTCTTGGCCAGTTCCAGCCCCGCATCATCCTCGTCCGCGTCCAGATATTCGGCATAGGCCTGGTCCAGCACGAAGAGAATGTCGGGGCGCAGCCCGGCATGCAGCCGCGCAATCTCCTCCCGGCTGGTCATGGTGCCGGTGGGATTGTTGGGATTGGCGAGGAAGACGACCTTGGTCTTCTCCGTCACCGCCGCCAGCAGCGCATCGACATCGGTCGCATAATCGGCGTCGGGCGCCTCGATCGGCGTCGCACCGACGCGGCGGGCGGCAATGTCATAGACCGAAAAGCCATAGCGCACATACAGCACCTCGTCGCCCGGCCCGGCATAGGCGCTGGCGGCGATATGCAGCAGTTCGTCCGACCCGGTGCCATAGATGATGCGCGCCGGATCAAGCCCATGGACCGCACCGATCGCCTCGCGCAGCTTGGCCGCGCCGGGATCGGGATAGGTGGCCAGGTCCGCCGTCGCCGCCACCAGCGCCGCGCGGGCAGCCGCGCCGGTGCCGAGCGGGTTCTCGTTGGCGGACAGCTTGATCAGCGGCCGGCCGTCATCGGCGGCGGACTTGCCCGGCACATAGGCATGAATGCCGAGAATCCAGTCCTTGGGGGCGGGTTTTGCTGCAGCGTCGCTCATGGAGCGCGGCTTTAGCGGCTTCCGCGCCAAAGGCAAAGCGGCTGGATCAGTGCGACGCAGCCAATTCCTGCCGCGCCAGTTCGCGCTGGGCACGGAACACCGGATCGGACTGCAACCGCGCATAGGTGGCCGATGCCACGACCCGGCCGGCCAGCGTGTCGCTCAGCCAATGGGCGCGACAGATGACCCGGCTCTCGCCAAATTCATAACCGCGCTTGAGCAGCGCATCCTGCTTGTCGGGCATGACGTCGGTCAGGACCAGCGCCAGCATCCAGCCGATCGCGGTATGGCCCGACGGATAGGAGCCGTCCTTGCGCAGCATCGGCTCGTCCTGCGGGCGGCAGGTATTGCCGTCATGCTCCACGAACGGACGCACCCGCTGATAATGGCCCTTGGCGCGCGAGGTGGAGAAGGCGGCGTCCGCAGCCGCACGGCGCAGCAACATGGTGAGGTGCGGGTGACTGCCGTCCGACAGCGACAGGCCGGCGATCGGCTCGAACGACTGGACCATGTGCGGCCAGCCCAGGTCCGCGTCCGACGCCGCCAGCGCCTGGCGATCGGCCGGCGCGGCGAGCGCGGCGCGATAGGCTTCCTCGTCGGCCGCCTTGGCGGCGGTGCCGGGGGCGGGCGGGGGCGGCAGCAGGGTCAGGCTGTTGGGCAGGGCGGCGGGGTCGAGATAGCCGCGCGGGAAGGGGATGGCCTTGGTCAGCTGCCCGACCGCCTCGATCGTGGTCGGCGGCACCGGGGCGCTGGCCGACGGCGGCGTGGCGGTGGTTGCACAGCCGCTGACCAGCAGGATCGATGCCAGAAGGAATGTCTGTTTATGGAGTGTGCGCATCGCCTGTCCGCCTTTTGCTTTGGGGCCTGACGCCCGGCCCTATCAGCAGTGGCAGGGCGCGACCATCGGTGCTTGTCCCGATAGGCGGCAGCGGTCCAACCCTCAAGCGCGCTTGCCGATCCCCTTCTCGATCAACGCGTTGGCGATGTCGGCAATCTCCTGCGCGGGGCGGCTGTCGTCCCACACGCCATAGCGCAGCCCCAGGAACACATTCATCCCCATGATCGCCCAGGCATGGACCTCTTCCACGTCCGCGCGCACGTCGCCCTGCTGCGCG
Source organism: Sphingobium sp. DN12 (assembly GCF_051058005.1). Classification (NCBI taxonomy): domain Bacteria; kingdom Pseudomonadati; phylum Pseudomonadota; class Alphaproteobacteria; order Sphingomonadales; family Sphingobiaceae; genus Sphingobium; species Sphingobium sp. DN12. The sequence continues at coordinate 3,734,100 of NZ_CP173717.1, read as the reverse complement.
GCCTTCTTCAGGCGCGCGGCCATGCGGGTGGCGGTATTCTCATAATGGGCGCGATAGGCGGCCTGGTCGACGAACTCGGCCTCGTCGATGATGCGGTAGATTTCCTTGTGGGCGCGGGCGAACTCCAGGAAGCTTAAGAGGCCGATCCGTTCCGCCTCGATCCCGTCACGGGCCTCGGCGATGCGGGGCGAGACATAGTCGCGCACCTGGCCCGACATGTCGTTGACCAGCGCGCGGAAAATGTCGTCCTTGCTGTCGAAATAGGTGTAGAAACTGCCCAGCGCACAGCCCGCCCGGCGGGTGATGCCGCTCACCGACCCGTCGTGAAATCCCTTTTCGCCAAACTCCTCGGCCGCCGCCGACAGCAGCGCGCGCAGCGTGCGTTCGCCCCGCGCGGTGCGCGGCGCCTTGTCATCGCGTCTCTCATCCCGTGGGGAAGCCGGATCGGTCATGCTCTCTCCCTCTGCCTGCCAATACGCGCCTTTTCAATCATTTGAGGACGTCTGGTGGCCTTGTTCGCCGTCCCTCATATTTGAAGTTGAAAGCTGGTTCAACTTTCATTATTCAAAGGGCAAGCAGATTGGCTACCCGGATGACCGGGGGCCGCTTCAGGAGAGGAAACGCCGATGAAGGCCCATCACAGCATTCGTGCCCTTGCCCTCGCATCCGCCGCCTGGACCGGCGCGATGGCATTCCCCGCCTTCGCGCAGGACGCGTCGGTGCCCGCCGCCGACACCGAAGAGGCCGGGATCATCGTCACTGCCCGCCGGCGTGAGGAAACGCTGGTGTCGGTGCCGATCGCGGTCAGCGCCTTCTCTGGCGCCGATCTGGAACGGGGCGGGGCGATCGACATCAGCGACCTCGCCAATGTCACCCCCAACACCACGCTGGAGGCGTCGCGCGGCACCAATTCGACGCTGACCGCCTTCATCCGCGGCGTCGGCCAGCAGGATCCGGTTTCCGGCTTCGAACAGGGCGTCGGCATCTATCTCGACGATGTCTATCTCAACCGGCCGCAGGGCGCGCTGCTCGACATCTATGACGTCGAACGGATCGAGGTGCTGCGCGGGCCGCAGGGCACGCTCTATGGCCGCAATACGATCGGTGGCGCGGTCAAATATGTCACGAAGATGCTGCCGCAGGACTTTTCGCTCAAGCTCAAGGGCAGCTATGGCAGCTATGATCAGGCCGATGGCATCATCAGCGTGTCGGCGCCGATCGGCGACCTGATGCGCGTCGGTGGCGCCTTTGCCCGCCTGTCGCGCGGCGGCTTCGGCGAGAATCTCACCACCGGGCAGGACAATTATAACAAGGATATCTGGGCCGGCCGCGCCACCTTCGAAATGGGCGGCTATGGCGCCCCGGTGCTGATGCGCATCACCGGCGACTATACCAAGGACAATAGCAACCCGCGTGGCGGCCATCGCCTGATTCCGGGGCAGGCCTCGGGCGCCCCGGTGCTGGACGATGTGTTCGACACCCGTGGCGGACTGGTCGATCCCAAGCAATATGTGAAGTCCTACGGCCTGTCGATGAACCTGACGGCGGAACTCAATGATGCGGTGACGCTGCGCTCGATCAGCGCCTGGCGCAAGGATGACAGCGCCTCGCCGATCGACTTTGACGCGCTGCCCGCCGTCGATGTCGACGTGCCGGCCTATTACAAGAACGAACAGCTCAGCCAGGAATTCCAGCTTCTCTATGACAAGGGCCGGCTGCACGGCATGGTCGGCTTCTATTATCTCGATGCCAGCGCCGACACCCAGTTCGATACCCGCATCTTCACCACCGTGGCCGGGCTGACCGCCTTCACCCAGGCCAATGTCGACACAGAAACCTATGCCGTGTTCGGCGACATGAGCTTCGACCTGACCGATCAGCTCAGCCTGTCGGCCGGTGGTCGCTATACCTGGGACACGCGCCGGGCCAATATCCTGCGGCAAAGCTATCTGGGGGGCGGCTCGCCGGTGTTCGACGGCGCGGGCATTCCCTTCGGTGCGCCCAGCACCAATTTCCGTGGCGAGCGCGAGTTCAAGAAATTCACGCCGCGCTTCTCGGTCAGCTACAAGCCGACCGCCGATCACAATATCTATGCCAGCTATTCCAAGGGCTTCAAGGGCGGCGGCTTCGACCCGCGCGGGGTCGGCACCAACGCGCCGGACCTCAATGGCGACGGCATCCGCCAGGACAGCGAAATCGCCTCCTTCCTCAGCTTCGCGCCCGAACAGGTCGACAGCTATGAAGTCGGCTATAAGGGCAATCTGATGGACGGCGCCCTCTATGTCGCGGTCGCCGGCTTCTATGCCGATTACAAGGATGTGCAGATCCCCGGCTCGGTCGCCTGCACCGTCAATGTCGGCGGCGTGGCGACGCCCTCCTTCTGCGGTGTCGTGTCGAATGCCGGCAAGGCGCGCTTCAAGGGGCTGGAGTTCGAAAGCAATGCGCGCCTTGGCCGCGACATCTTCAGCGGCGGCGACCGTCTGAACCTGCAGACCGCGATCGGCTTCATCGATGCCGATTATCGCGAATATATTGCCAATATCGCCAGCGTGCCGACCGATGTCGCCGACTATCGCCGGGTCCAGAACACGCCGAAATGGACCGCCAGCGGCACGCTCAGCTATAATGTCCCGGTTGGCGATGGCAGCCTCTATTTCGGCAGCACCGTCTCCTGGCGCTCCAAGACCTATCAGTTCGAGATCCCCAATCCCTATATCGACCAGAAGGGCTATGCGCTGTGGGATGCCAGCCTGGTCTATACCGCGCCCAGCGATCGCTGGAGCATCGGCGTCCATGGCAAGAACCTGCTCGACAAGGAATATAAGACCTCGGGCTATACCTTCGTCGCAGCCAATCCGGTGACCGGCGCGATCATCAACAATGCGGCCGGCTATCCCACCCCCTCGCTGGGCAAGGAAGGCACGCTGACCGCCTTCTACGGCAATCCGCGCCAGGTGTTCGTGACCGGTTCGGTCAAGTTCTGATCCTGTCCACCCCATCCGTTCGGTTCGAGCCTGTCGAGAACCATTGCATAACCGGCTTCTCGACTTGGCTCGAAGCGAACGGAAAATTTGGTATCAGGCCCGCATGACCGACCGAACCTCTTCCCCCGCCTATCGCGGCGTCGTGCTGGCGATGCTGCTGCTGGTCTATACCTTCAACTTCCTCGACCGACAGATCCTCGGCATCCTTGCCGGGCCGATCAAGGCGGAGCTGGGGCTGACCGATACCCAGCTCGGCGCGCTGGGCGGCATTGCCTTCGCGCTGCTCTATTCGACGCTGGCGATCCCGCTGGCGCTGCTCGCCGACCGGACCAGCCGCACCTGGGTCATCACCGTCAGTCTGGCGGTGTGGAGCGGCTTCACCGCGCTCTGCGGCATGGCCGGCAACTTCATGCAGATGTTCCTGTTCCGCATCGGCGTCGGCGTGGGGGAGGCGGGCGGCGTCGCCCCCTCCTATGCGGTCATCTCCGACTATTTCCCGCAGCATCAGCGTGCCCGCGCCCTCTCCATCTATTCGCTGGGTATTCCGCTGGGCTCGGCCGGCGGCGTGCTGCTGGGCGGCTATATCGCCCAGACCGTCGAATGGCGCACGGCCTTCATCGCGGTCGGCATCATGGGCATCCTCATCGCGCCGCTCTTCCGCCTGGTGGTGCGCGAACCGGCCCGGCCGGTGCAGGCGGGCACACCCGTGCCGGTCAGCGCCGTGTTCGGCATTCTCGCGGCCAAGCGCAGCTTCTGGTTCCTGGCATTGGGTGCCGCGTGCAGCTCGATGTGCGGCTATGGCGTCGCCTTCTGGCTGCCCAGCCTGTTGATGCGCAGCTTCGGCCTCGACCTTATGGGCGCGGGTCAGTTCCTGGGCGGACTGCTGCTTTTGGGCGGGGTCGCGGGCGTGCTGCTCGGCGGTTTCCTGGGCGACGCCATGGGCAATCGGGACAAGGCCTGGTTCGCCTGGGTGCCGGCGATCAGCTATGTGATCGGCATGCCCTTGTTCGTGGTCGGCGTGCTGTCGTCCAGCGTCAGCTTCGCCTTTGCCTTGTTCCTGATCCCGCAGGCCTTGGTCTATGTCTGGCTCGGCCCGGTGCTGACCGCCGTGCAGCATCTGGTGCCGCCGCATATGCGCGCCAGCGCCTCGGCGACCTTCCTGCTCATCAACAATCTCGTCGGCCTCGGCCTTGGCAGCTGGAGCGTCGGCGCCCTGTCCGATGCGCTGACCCCGACCTATGGCCAGGAAGCGCTGCGCTACGCCATCGTCGCGGCGCTAGGCTTCTACCTGCTCGCCGGCCTGTTCATGGCGCTCGCCGGCAAGGCGCTGCGCAAGGATTGGGTGACGGCCTGACCCATGAAGTGACAGGGCGTCGCCCTGTCACTTTCGCTGTCCGCTTAGCGCTCCTTGGTGGCGCTGAACTTCACCTTGGGATGGCGCTCCTGCTGATAGCCGATGTCCCAGGCGCTGCGCGCCATGAACACCAGATTGCCGTCGCGGTCCTTGGCCATGTTGGCGCCATTATAGGCGACCAGATCCTTGATCGCCTGATCGTCGCCGCTGATCCAGCGGGCGGTGTCGAACGGCGAGGGTTCCAGCACCGCCGCGACCTTATATTCCGCCTCCAGCCGGCTGATCAGCACTTCCAGCTGCAGCTGGCCGACCACGCCGACGATCCAGTTGCTGCCGATCTCGGGATAGAAGACCTGGATCACGCCCTCTTCGGACAGGTCGTCCAGCGCCTTGCGCAGCTGCTTGGTCTTGGTCGGGTCTTTCAGCTGCACGCGGCGCAGGATTTCCGGCGCGAAATTGGGCAGGCCGGTGAAGCGCAGGCCCGGCTTCTCGCTCAGCGTGTCGCCCACGCGCAGCGCGCCATGATTGGGGATGCCGATGATGTCGCCGGGGAAGGCCTCGTCCGCCAGTTCGCGGTCCTGTGCGAAGAACAGGATCGGCGAATGGACGGCCAGCGCCTTGCCGCTGCCCGACGGGGTCAGCTTCATGCCGCGACGGAACTTGCCCGACACCAGCCGCATGAAGGCGATGCGGTCGCGGTGCATCGGGTCCATGTTGGCCTGCACCTTGAAGATGAAGCCGGTGACTTCGCTGCCCTCGGGCTCGACCGGCGCGGGCTCGGCCGGCTGGGCGCGCGGCGGCGGCGCATGCGCGGACAGCGCGTCGATCAGCTCGGTCACGCCGAACAGCTTGAGCGCCGACCCGAAATAGACCGGGGTCAGGTCGCCATGGCGATAGCGTTCCAGGTCGAACTCGGCATAGCCACCCTGGGCCAGTTCGGCCTCCTCGCGCAGCTTTTCCAGGCCCCGCTCGGACAGATAATCGGCCAGTTTGGGATCATCCAGGCCGCTGAACTGGTGGCGGGTGCCGTCAAATTCCTTGGACGGGCCAGTGGGCTGCATCAGCCGGTTGGTGGCGAAGTCGTAGATACCCTCGAACTCGCCGCCCATGCCGACCGGCCAGCTCATCGGGCAGACGTCGAGCTGCAACTGGTCCGCCACCTCGTCGAGCAGGCCGAACAGTTCGCGGCCCTCGCGGTCGACCTTGTTGACGAAGGTGATGATCGGCACGTTGCGCAGGCGGCAGACCTCGAACAGCTTGCGCGTCTGCGGCTCGATGCCCTTGGCCGCGTCGATCACCATCACCGCCGAGTCCACGGCGGTCAGGGTGCGATAGGTATCCTCGCTGAAATCCTCGTGGCCCGGCGTGTCGAGCAGGTTGAAGGTGATGGTCTCGCCATCGCGCGTCCGCTCGAACGTCATGACCGAGGAGGTGACGGAAATGCCGCGCTGCTGCTCGATCTTCATCCAGTCCGACCGGGCGCGCCGGTTCGCGCCGCGCGCCTTGACCTCGCCGGCCAGGTGAATCGCGCCGCCTTCCAGCAGCAGCTTTTCGGTCAGCGTGGTCTTACCGGCGTCCGGGTGGGAAATGATCGCGAAGGTGCGGCGGGATGGGATGCTCATGGGGCGCCCATATAGGGATTTTTGCGCCCAAAGCGAGTCGCGCGTTAGGCCTCGCCCTCAGCCCCGACCAGCGTCACGTCCATGCGGAAGGATCGGCTATCGCCCGGCAGCAGGGTCATGACACCCTGCTTGTCCCAGACATCGCCGGTGAAGCCGACCGGGTCGGCCATGCCGGCCCAGGGTTCGACGCACAGATAATGGGCGCCCGGCTTCTGCCACAGGCCGAGCCAGGGCGTGTCGGGGAAATCGATCTTCAGGTGCGGCTTGCCGGGCACGCCCCAGGTCAGTGACCGGCTGGCGAGATCGTCCCAGATGAGGGCATCGCCCGCGAACATGGCATGGGTCGGCGCCAGCTCATGGCCCTCGACCGGGGAGGGCACGCTCTCCAGCGCGATCAGCCCCGGCTCGCTGCCGACCTTGCGGATCGGCGCGGGTTCGGCCTGCGCGAACAGAATACGGTGCTCCTCGACGCTGCCGCCATAGGGCAAAGGCCAGGCGAAGGCGGGGTGATAGCCAAAGCAGAAGGGCATCGCCGTTTCGCCCCGGTTCATGACGGTGGCGGTCATGCGCAGGCTCGGCCCCTCCAGCACGAAGCCCATGTCGAGGCGGAAGTCGAACGGATAGACGGTGCGCGTCTCCCGGTCCGCCTCCAGCCGGAACAAAGCTGCTTCCTCATTGCGATGGACCAGGGTGAAGGGGCTGGTGCGGGCAAAGCCATGCTGGCCGATCGGATAGTCGACATCGTTCAGCCGATAGGCGTCGCCGCGCGATCGGCCGACGAACGGGAAGAGCAGGGGGGCATGGCCGGTCCACCATTGCGGGTCGGCATCGGTCATCAGTTCGCGGCCCTGCGCATCGGTCAGCGACCAGAGTTCGGCGCCCAGCGGCGATATGCTGGCGGACAGATTGTCGGAGGCGATGGCGATGCGGTCGTTCATGGCGAAACACTCCTGTTTGCCCAGCGACATAGAGCCGGATCGTCATCTGTGGAAGCGCCTTGGGCTTCCACAGATGACGTGAATCAGGCTCTATTCCAAGGTCCGATGCGGCAAATCCCGACTGTCTCGCCCGCCGCGCAATCGTTACGTTGCGGAACCGACATGGGGGCTGGCGGGTTGAGCCAGCGGGAGGACCAATGATGAAAATTGCCGTATCGACCGCCACCATCCTGCTGCTGCTCGGCACGTCGGCGCTTGCCCAGGAACAGGGCAAGAAGAGGGACGACACACTCGACAAGGCGGGCGAAATCGCGTCCCAGCCGGCTCGCGATGTCGGCATCGAAAAGACGCAGGTGCCGCCGATCCTCGTCGCGGCCGAGGAAAATCCCTATGCCGCGCCATCGGGCAAGACCTGCAAGGCGCTGAATGGCGACATGGCGGCGCTCAACAAGGTGCTTGGTCCCGATTTCACCATCGGCCGCGAAGCCAATGAGGATCGCACCAGCAAGATCGCCGAGGGTGTGGGCAAGTCGCTGGTCAATTCGCTGATCCCCTTCCGCGGCGTGGTGCGGGAAATCAGCGGCGCCGCCCCGGCGGAACGTCGCCTGCGCGCCGCCATCGCCGCCGGTCTCGCCCGGCGTGGCTATCTGCGCGGCATGGCATCGGCCAAGGGCTGCAAGATTACGGGCTGATTTCCGGCGCCGCCGGGCGCGGCGCCCCGAACAGCAGCAGCCATATGGCAAAGGCGCCCTCGCCCAGTAGCGGCACGAAATCGAGCTGGCCGGGGATCGCCTCGCCGATCGCCGGCGACAGCAGCGCCAGGGTGCGCGCGACCAGATGGACCGCGCCGCCCGCCATCAGCAGCGCACCGACCGCCACCGGCAACCGCCGCGATCGGATCGCCAGCCAGCCGGTCAGCAGGCAATAGATGCCGAAGAAGATGAGGCTGATGCCATAGAGGTCGTTGTGGAGGCTGAGGCTGATCCGCACCAGCGACTGCACCTCCGCCATCGGGATGCCGGGATGCGGCGCGCCATCGATCAGCGCAAGCGGCAGCAGATGGAGCAGGCTGTTGCCCGCCAGCACGGCAATGCCGGTCAGGCTGAACAGGGCGGCGGTGCGCGCCAGCACCCGCCCGGTCGGCGCGAAAAGGCCATAGAGCAGGGCGGTCACCGCCAGATAGCAGCAGAGCATCGCGACATCGCTCGCCCCGCCGGCCCGATAGAGCCAGGGATAGTCCGCGATGTTGCGCATCGTCTCGCGTCCGTTGCCCGGCACGATCAGGGCTGCGCGCACCACCGCCTCGGCAAACATGCCGCAGCCAATGGTGCCGATGTAGAAGAGGCCGGCGAGGCGGGCCTGAAGTCGTTCAGCCTTCCCGTCCATCGCCGGCCTTTCCCGTCTTAGCCGCGCAGGCTCGCGCCCAGCTTCTGGGCGGCCTTGACCACGGCGGCGCTGATCGCGTCCAGCTCTTCCTGGGCGAAACTCTTCTCGCCCGGCTGCAGCGTGATCTCGACCGCCAGCGACTTGTGGCCTTCATCCACGCCGGGGCCGGTGAAGACGTCGAACAGGCGGGCGTCGACGATCGCCTTCTTGTCCGCGCCCTTGACCGCGCGCACCAGCGCATCCGCCTCGACCGTCTCCGGCACCAGGAAGGCGAAGTCGCGCTTCACCGCCTGTAGTGCCGGCGGCGCGTAAGGCGCGCGCATGAAGCCGCTCTTGCGCTTGGCCGGGATCGCGTCGAGGAAGATCTCGCCCGCGACCACGGTGCCCGACAGGCCGAACTGCTTGGCAAGGCTCGGATGCAGCACGCCATATTCGGCCAGCACCACCTTGGGGCCAAGGCGCAGCGTGCCCGACTGGCCGGGATGATAGGCCGCCGATGCCTCGCCCATGCTCTGCAGATTGCCGACCGGCGCGCCGGCAGCCGCCAGCAGCGCGATCACTTCGCCCTTGGCGTCGAACGCGTCGAAGGGCTGGGCCTTGCCGCCCTGCCAGCCGCGCGGGGTCTTCTCGCCAGCCAGGACGAAGCCGACCGTGGCGCGCTCGCCCTGCTTGAAATAGCGCCGGCCGAGTTCAAACAGCCGGATCGACGTCGCGCTGCGATCGACATTGCGCTTGGTCGCCGACAGCAGGCCGGGCAGCAGCGAGGGCCGCATGACCTTGAGGTCTTCGGAGATCGGATTGGCCAGCGTCCAGTCGCCACCGCCAACGCTCGCGGCTTCCTTCTCGGAAATGAAGGACCAGTTGATCGCTTCGGCGAGGCCCCGGGCGGCGGCGGTGCGGCGCACGCGACGCTCGACCAGCTGCTCGGCCGTGGCGGTCGGGCGGGCAACGCCCGGCACGCGCGGCAGCGGGGTGGACGGCACATGGTCCAGGCCGACGATGCGCACCACTTCCTCGACGATGTCAGGCCAGCCATCGACGTCGCGGCGCCAGGTCGGCACGGTGATGGTCCAGCTGACGGGCACCGAAACCGGCACGCCGTCCTGATACTCGATCCCCGAGGATTCGCCTTCGACCCCGAAGCCCAGGCTTTCGAGGATGCGCCGCTGGGTGTCGAACGGCACATCGACGCCGGCCAGCGCCAGGCACTGGTCGGGCGCATAGGCGACCGTCTTGGGCGTGGCGGGCGGGGTGCCGGCGCGGGTCGCTTCCGATGCAGTGCCGCCGCACAGGGTCATGACCAGGCTGGTGGCGATCGACAGGCCATCGTCCAGGAAGGCGGGATCGACGCCGCGCTCGAACCGGCCGCGCGCATCTGAGGTCAGCGCCAGCTTCTGGCCGGTCACCGCGATCCGCTCGGGCGTGAAATAGGCGCATTCGATCAGAACATCGGTGGTGCCGTCCTGCGCGCCCGAATGTTCGCCGCCCATGATGCCGCCAATGTCATGCACGGCCTCGTCGTCGGCGATCACGGTCATCGTCTCGTCGATGGCATAGGTCTTGCCATTGAGCGCCAGCACTTCCTCGCCGGCCTTGCCCAGCCTCGCGACCAGCCCGCCCTTGAGCGTCGCCATGTCATAGACATGGAGCGGCCGGCCGAGGTCGATCATAATGTAGTTGGTGATGTCCACCAGCGCGCTGATCGGCTTCTGGCCGATTGCCTTCAGTCGGCGCGCCATCCATTCGGGCGAGGCGCCATTCGTCACGCCCTTGACCGATCGGGCGAAGAAGGCGGGGCAGCCGTCGACATCGTCGGTGCGCACGTCCGGACCCGGACCCACGCCGGCAATTTCCGGCACGATGATGGCGTTGAGCGTACCCAGGCCAGCGGCGGCGAGGTCGCGGGCGATGCCGCGCACGCCCATGCAGTCCTGGCGATTGGGCGTGATCGACACGTCGATGACCGGGTCGTTGAGGCCGGCCCAGTTCGCATAGACTTCACCCACCGGCGCGTCGGCGGCCAGTTCGATGATGCCGTCATGATCGTCACCCAGCTCCAGCTCGCGGGTGGAGCACATCATGCCGTTGGATTCGACACCGCGAATGGCGGTTTTCTTCAGCACCATGCCGTTCACCGGCACCACCGCGCCCTCGACCCCGAACACGCCGATCAGGCCGGCGCGGGCATTGGGCGCGCCGCACACGACCTGCAGCGGATTGCCGTCGCCATGGTCGACGCTCAGCACCTGCAGCTTGTCGGCCTGCGGGTGGCGCTCGGCGGTCAGGATCTTGGCGATCTTGAACGCGCCCAGCTTCTCTGCCGGGTTCTCCACATCCTCGACCTCCAGCCCGATGGCGTTCAGCGTCTTGAGGATGGTGGCCAGATCGGCATCGGTCTTGAGGTGCGTCTTGAGCCAGCTCAGGGTGAACTTCATGCGCCGACTCCTCCCGACAGCGTGGGCACGTCGAGTGCCGAGAATCCATAATGTTTCAGCCAGCGCAGATCGCCGTCGAAGAAGGCGCGCAGGTCGTTCATGCCATATTTCAGCATGGCGAGGCGATCGACGCCGGTACCGAAGGCAAAGCCCTGCCATTCGTCGGGATCAAGGCCGCATGCCTCGATCACGCGGCGGTTGACCATGCCGCTGCCCAGCACTTCCAGCCAGCCGCCACCGGGCGCATCGCCGTCGCCGCCGATGACGCGCTGGCCATTGGTCAGCGTGTAGCCGACATCGACTTCCACCGACGGTTCGGTGAAGGGGAAATAGCTCGGGCGCAGGCGCAGGACGATGTCCTCGCGCTCGAAAAAGGCCTTGAGGAAGGTCTCCAGCGTCCATTTGAGGTGACCCAAGGTGATGCCCTTGTCGATCACCAGGCCTTCGATCTGGTGGAACATCGGCGTGTGGGTCGCGTCGGAGTCGCTGCGATAGACGCGGCCGGGCGCGATGATGCGGATCGGCGGTTCCTGCGTCATCATGGTGCGGATCTGCACCGGCGAAGTATGGGTGCGCAGCAGCATCTTCTTCTGCCCTTCCTCGTCCGGGAAGTAGAAGGTGTCGTGCATCGCGCGCGCCGGGTGCGTCTCGGGAATGTTGAGCGCGGTGAAATTATGCCAGTCGTCCTCGATCTCCGGACCGGTGGCGACCGAAAAGCCGAGGTCGGCGAAGATCTCCGCCAGCTCGTCCATCACCTGGCTGACGGCATGAACGCTGCCCTGCGGGCCGAGGTCGGCGGGCAGGGTCATGTCAACCTTTTCCGAGGCGAGGCGGGCGTCGAGCGCGGCCTGCTCCAGCGCGGCCTTGCGGTCGGCGATCGCGGCGGTCACGCTTTCGCGCAGATCCTGGATCGGGGGGCCTTTTTCCAGACGCTCCTCGGGCGACATGCCGCCCAGCGTCTTCAACAGGCCGGTGACGACCCCATTCTTGCCCAGCGCGCCCACGCGCAGCCCTTCCAGCGCGTCCAGCGTGTCGGCGGCCTCGATGTCGGCGATCAGGCCGGCTTTCAGTGCGCTAATTTCGGTCATATCATTCGTCATTCCCGCGAAGGCGGGAATCCATCTCCCGCGCTAACCAATCATCCTGACGCTCAATCGATGCGCCGACTGTCCAATGGCTCAAAGCCCAAATCGATGGCCAGATCGCGCCAATCGGGATTGCTCCGTTCGATCAGATCGATCTTCCATTGCCTGTTCCACTTCTTGATCTGCTTCTCGCGCCGGATCGCGTCCTCCATGGATGCGCCGCATTCGAACCAGACCAGTCGCTTGACCCCGTAGTCGCTGGTGAAGCCTTCGATCAAGCCAGAACGGTGCTGATACAGGCGTTGCACGAGGTTTGATGTGACACCGACGTAGAGTGTGCCATTTTTATGGCTCGCCAATATATAGACTGTCGGATCGAAGTCTCGCTGCATCGGCCCCGTCCGGAGATAGATTCCCGCCTCCGCGGGAATGACTCAGCTTTAAGCCCTGGCCCCCAGCAGTGCGCCGCCAAAGCCGATGAACATCAGGCCGGTGCCGCGGTTGAACAGTTTCTGCCGGTTGGCCGGCGCCAGCCAGCGGGCCAGGCGCAGGCCGCCGAGCGCATAGACCGAGTACCAGAAGCTCTCGATCACCACGAAACTGATGATCAGGATCGCGAGCTGCAGCCAGAAGGGGCGGGCGAGGTCGATGAACTGGGGGAAGAGCGCGGCGGCGAAGATGATGAGCTTGGGGTTCGACAGGCCGGTCAGCAGCCCGGTCGCATAAAGTGCGCGGGCCGAGCGGACCGGGCCGGCATCGCCGCCGTCGGCGCTGCCGACCGGCGCGCGCCAGGCCTTGATCCCCAGCCAGATGAGATAGGCGACGCCGGCATAGCGCAATATGTCGAACAGGCGCGGCGAGGCTTTGAGCAGCGCGCCAAGGCCCAGCGCGGAGGCTATCAGGCACAGCAGCACGGCACTCATCAGCCCCGCCATCGTCACCAGCGCCTTGCGCGGACCATGGGCGATGCTCTGCGTCATCACATGCAGCATGTTGGGGCCCGGCGTGGCCGAGATCAGGAAGACCGCCGTAACGTACAACCACCAGAGATGCAGCGACATGGGATGGTTCCTCAAATGTCAGGCCGTCCCCAAAAATCCGTTCGGGCTGAGCCTGTCGAAGCCCCCGCCAGAGCGCAGCGAAGGCACTTCGCTGGCGCTCAGTGATGTCCTTCGACTTCGCTCAGGACGAACGGGGTAAAACCGGAAAACAAAAAGGGCGCCGAAGGCATCTGCCCCGGCGCCCCTTTGACGATCTTGCGATCGATCAGCTTCAGGCTGCGGGCAGCGCAGCCTTGGCCTGGGCGATGATGGCGCTGAACGCCTCGCCTTCGTGCATCGCGATGTCGGCCAGGACCTTGCGGTCCAGCTCGACGCCGGCCAGCTTCAGGCCGTGCATGAACTGCGAATAGGTCAGGCCTTCAGCGCGGACACCCGCGTTGATGCGCTGGATCCACAGGCCACGGAAGGTGCGCTTCTTGACCTTGCGGTCGCGATAAGCGTACTGGCCGGCCTTTTCGACAGCCTGGCGAGCGACGCGGATCGTGTTCTTGCGACGGCCATAATAGCCCTTCGCCTGAACCAAAATCCTCTTATGCTTCGCCTTGGTGGTTACACCACGTTTTACGCGTGCCATTGTCCTCTACTCCTTACTTCAGGCCGTAGGGTGCCCAGAGGCGGACGTGAGCCACGTCGGCGTCGGACAGCACGGAAGTGCCACGGTTCTGGCGAATATACTTTGCGTTGTGGCTGATCAGGCGGTGACGCTTGCCAGCGACGCCGTGCTTGACCTTGCCGGAAGCGGTGAACTTGAAGCGCTTCTTCACACCGCTCTTGGTCTTGAGCTTGGGCATTTTCGTCTCCTTGTTTGGCGCGACGATTACAGACAGCCACGGCAGCCCTAGTTAGCCGGGCGGTCTCACTGAATATCGCGAAGGGCGGCCCATAGTCGGCCGCGCCCGCAAAAGCAAGCGATTCGGACCCAAAGCCACTATGCCTGCGTTCACCTCGCCATGGCCGATGTCGAACCTGTGCCGCCCAGCGCGTCCAAGCCCGCCCAGCCCGGCGGCGCGGCTGTGCATCTGCGCCGCGCGCGCGACCGCTGGCGGCGCCTGCCGCTGCCGGCCCGCATCCTGTTGTGGATCATCGGCATCCTCTTCGCCCTGTGGCTGATTCTGTTCATCACCAAGGGGCGCTTCCTCAAGGGCCCGTTCGAGCGCATCCTGTCCGCCCGGCTGGAGCGGCAGGTGCAGGTCGGCGGCGACTTCCAGCTCTATTTCGCGCCGATCAGTATCAAGTTCCGGGCGGAGGGGATGCGGATCGCCAACCTGCCCTGGGCCAGTCGGCCCGACCTGTTTCGCGCCGACCTGATCGACACGCGCATTTCCCCGCTCAGCCTTCTCTTCGGCAGCAAATATCGTGTGCGCTGGCTGGAATTGCGCAATGCCGCGGTCGACCTCGAATGGTCGCGCGACCGGCAGCATAATACATGGACGCTGGGCGACCCCGATCGCAAGGGCGAGCCGATGACCCTGCCGCTCGTCCGCCGCGCGCTGCTCGCTGGCACGACGATGCGCTATCGCGATCCGGTGCTGATGCTGTCGACCGATATCGGCTTCGAAACGGTGAAGGCGCAGGATACCCGCTTTGCCAGCGACGTCCGCCTGTCCGGCACCGGCACGATGCGCGGCAAGCCCTTCACCCTCAAGGGCGGCCTGCTGTCGCCCAATGCCACCGTCACCGGCGGCAAGAACAGCCTGGCGCTGCGGGCGCAGGCGGGCGCGACCGTGCTGGAGGTCGCCGGCACGCTGCCCGGCGCGACCGAGCTGGAGGGCAGCGACCTGCGCGTCGTGGCGCAGGGCCCCAATCTCAGCCATTTGTTCGATTTCCTGGGCGTCGCCATTCCCGGCACCCGCCAGTATCGCTTCACCTCGGCCCTGACCAAGGCGGGCGAGGAGTGGCGCTTCACGCATCTCAATGGCCGGTTCGGCGATTCCGACCTTGCAGGGCGCTTCACCGTGTCGTTGCCGAACAACCGCCTGCTGCTCGACGCCGATCTGGCGACGCAACGGCTCGACATCATCGACGTCGGCCCCTTCATCGGCTATAATCCGCAGAGGCTGGATGCGCAGGGCGGGGCGGGCGCGATTACGACCGTGCAGGGAACGCCGCGTCTGCTGCCCGACGCGCCGCTGCGGATCGAGGCGATCCGCAATTTCGATGCCAATGTCCGCTACAGCGTAAAGACCATCCGCGCGCCCAATGTGCCGATCGCCAATGCCGCTATGACGGTGAAACTCGACCATAGCCTGCTGACGCTCTCGCCTTTGACCTTCGACATGGCGGGCGGCCATGTCGCGTCAGACATAGAGATCAATGCCCGCAATCAGCCGGTGCGCACGAGCTATGACGTCCGCCTGGCACCCACGCCCATGGGCACGCTGCTTGCCCGCTGGGGCGTCGAGCAATCGGGCACGACCGGCATGGTCAAGGGGCGGATGCAGATGACGGGCCTGGGCGATACCGTCCATGACTCGCTCGCCACCGCCAATGGCCGCATCGCCGTCATCCTGCCGGCGGGCAGCATGTGGGCGCGCAACGTCCAGCTCTCCGAAATCGATGTCGGCACCTTCATCACCAAGATGTTCGAGAAGAAGCTGAAGGATCCGGTGCAGATCAATTGCGGCCTCATCGCCTTCACCGTGCGCGACGGCGTGGCGGCGGCCGACCCGATCCTGATCGACACGCGCAAGAATGTGATGATCGGCCGGGGCGGCTTCTCTTTCAAAAATGAAAGCCTCGATCTCGCCTTCCGCGCCGACGGCAAGAAGATCAGCCTCTTCTCCGGCCAGTCGCCGGTCGGCATTGGCGGCTATTTCGCCCGGCCGTCGATCAATGTCATCAGCCCGGACCTGATCGCGCGCGGCGGCGCAGCGGCGGCGCTGGGCATCGTTGCCACGCCGATCGCCGCGACGCTCGCCTTTGTCGATGTCGGCGATGCCAAGGCAGCGGCCTGCGGCCCGGTGCTGGCCGGGGCCGATGCCGCTGCCCAGCGCACCCGGGGCGGCAAGCCACGCGACGATGTCGGCCGCGGCACCACCGCAAAGGATGAAGCGGGCAAGGGCAGCAAGGCCGAGAAGAAGACGCAGGACAAGAAGTTCCTCGGCATCTTCTGAACGACACGCGCCGGGCTTATCCTGTGGCCTGGCCGACTCGACCCATGAGTCGACGCGAAGGAGAGGATCATGAGCGACACGCCATTCGTCCTGCCGGGGGTCACGCCCCATCTGACCATCGCCGACGGCAAGGCCGCCGATGCCATCGCCTTCTACACGACTGCGTTCGGCGCCACCGAACAGAGCCGCCATCTGGAAGAGGATGGGACGCGGATCATGCACGCCCATCTGACGATCAATGATGGCGGGCTGATGCTGAACGATCATTTTCCCGAAATGTGCGGCGGCGCCCCGGCGGAAAAGCCGGCTGCGGTGACGCTTCATCTGGAAGTGGACGATGCCGATCGCTGGTGGGACCGGGCGGTGGCCGCCGGCGCGGCAATCCGCTTCCCGATCGACAACCAGTTCTGGGGCGCCCGCTATGGCCAGCTCACCGATCCCTTCGGCCATGTCTGGTCGATCGGCGGGCCGATCAGGGATTGAGGCTATGATGGTCGGGACGACGCGCTGGGAGGTAGTGACGGGCGACATCACCCGTTGCGCGGTCGACGCGATCGTCAACGCCGCCAATAACAGCCTGCTCGGCGGCGGCGGCGTGGATGGCGCGATCCATCGCGCCGCCGGGCCGGAGCTGCTGGAGGAATGTCGGGGCATCGGCTGCTGCCCGACCGGGGAGGCGCGGATCACGCGCGGCTATCGGCTACCGGCCCGCTACGTCATCCACAGCGTCGGCCCGATCTGGCAGGGCGGCAATCAGGGCGAGCGCGACCTGCTCGCCAACTGCTACAGCCACAGCCTGTCGCTCGCCCGCCATCATGGCCTACGCGGGGTCGCCTTCCCGGCGATCTCGACCGGCGTCTATGGCTATCCCAAGGCGCAAGCCGCCAAGGTCGCCGCCCGCGCCGTGGTCGAGGTGCTGCACCGCGATCCCGACGCCTTCGACCAAATCCTCTTCGTCTGCTTCGACGAAGACAATCGCGCCCTCTACGACGCGGCCGTCAGGGATGCAGTGGCGGGGGATTAGGGTGTGAACAAGACATTCCTCCCCGGCACGGGGAGGGGGACCGCTCGCGTAGCGAGTGGTGGAGGGGCACAGGCCGGATAGCGCAGCACTAATAGGCACTTGCCCCTCACCTCCACGTGCCGGGGAGGAACGATCGCTCTTGGTCGCTTGCAGCCCCCTCAATGATCGTGATGATGCCCATGGTCATGCCCGTCGCCCGCGCCATGGATCGCCTCCAGCACATCCTCCAGCCGCGCCGGATCGCCCAGCGCCAGCACATGGCCTTCGCTGTCGGCGGTCAGCGGTTCGCCATTCCAGTCGCACATCAGGCCGCCCGCGCCCTCGACCACCGGCACCAGGGCGGCGAAGTCATAGCTTTGCAGCCCGGATTCGATGACGATGTCGAGGAAGCCCGACGCCAGCAGGCCATAATTATAGCAGTCGCCGCCATAGACCGGCCCCTGGCGCGGCGATCCGCCCGACACGGCGCCGACCAGCGCCATATAATGGGGCACGTCGCCTTCCGCGAACAGATGCGGGCTGGTGGTGGCGATGCCGGCGCCCTCCAGCGCCTTGCACGCGCGGGTGCGCACCGGCTTGCCGTTGAAGGTGGTGGGCTGGCCGCTCATCCCGGCCCAGCGCTCCTGCGCGATCGGCTGGTCGATGATGCCGATCGTCGGCCAGCCGGCCTGCGTCAGCGCGATCAGCGTGCCGAAGATCGGCCGCCCGGCGATGAAGCTGCGCGTGCCGTCGATCGGATCCAATATCCACACCCGCTCGGCATCGGTGCGGACCGATCCATATTCCTCGCCGATGATGCCGTCATCGGGGCGTTCCTTTTCCAGGATCGCGCGGATCGCGGCTTCGGCGGCGCGGTCGGCCTCCGTCACCGGCGACTTGTCGGCCTTGATCTCCAGATCGTAGCGCGCGCGGAAAAAGGGGCGGATGGCGGCGCCGGCGGCGTCGGCAAGGCGGTTGGCAAGGGCCAGGTCATCGCGGGTCGTCATGCCCCTTCGCCTAGCCGCTTGGGGCGCTATAGGCTAGACAGGAGCGACCTGATTCACCGAAGGAGAGAGGAAAGATGCCCGGTTCACCCGTCATCCCGTGCCTGCGCTATGCCGATGCGCCCGCCGCCATCGATTTCCTGTGCGCCGCCTTCGGCTTCGAGCGACACGCCGTCTATCCCGACGATCTCGACAACAGCATCATCCACCATGCCCAGCTTGTCCTGGGCGAGGGCATGGTGATGCTGGGCAGCGTCAAGGATATGGAGGGCGAATCGCTCTATACTTGGTCGACGGTGCGCGACCTCGGCGGCATCACCGCCTGCGTCTATATGGTCGTGCCCGATGTCGACGCCCATTGCCTCCATGCCCGCAACGAAGGCGCGGTGGTGGTGGACGAACCGCATGACAATCCGGGCTATCCGGGGCGCGGCTATACCGCGCTCGATCCCGAGGGGAATGTGTGGAGCTTCGGCAGCTATGATCCCTGGGAGCCTATCCCCGAAGACGGTGATTAAGCTTTTGGAAACCGTGCCGTTCTAGCCTCCCGGAAGAAAGGGGGCCGTCATGGCGCTGGTTGGCTGGATCTTGAGCTTCATCTGCCTGTTCGCGGGCCTCGCGCTGCGGCAGGACATGCCGATCGGCGGATCGGTGGCGATCTCCAACATCCTCGTCGTCTTCGTCCTGCTCGCCTGCCCGATGGTCTGGCGCGAACTGCCGCTGGGCGTCTCGCGCGGCCAGCGCATCGTCTCCGGCCTGGCGCTGGTCTTCGCCCTGCCGATCATCCTGTTCCCGACGCACTGACGTCAGATACGACAACGCCGGCCGAGCGACGCTCGACCGGCGATATCATGACATCATCAAACGGGCTGACGACCGGTCAGCCCGCGCGCGATCAGTCGAACAGGCTGGAAACCGAGCTTTCGTCGGCGATGCGCTTGATCGCTTCGCCCAGCAGCGGGGCGATCGGCAGGTGGCGGATGCGCTTGGCCTCGTTCACCGCATCGGTGCCCTGGATCGAGTCGGTGATGACCAGTTCCAGCAGTTCCGATGCCTCGACGCGGGCGACCGCGCCGCCCGACAGCACGCCATGGCTGACATAGGCGACGACTTCCTCGGCGCCCTGCGCCTTCAGCGCGGCGGCGGCGTTGCACAAAGTGCCGGCCGAATCGACGATATCGTCGATCAGGATGCAGAAACGGCCCTTCACGTCGCCGATGATGTTCATCACTTCCGACTCGCCGGCGCGCTCGCGGCGCTTGTCGACGATGGCGAGCGGCGCGTTGTCGAGCCGCTTGGCGAGCGCACGGGCGCGCACCACGCCGCCGACGTCGGGCGACACGACCATGATATTCTTGTCGCCGAAGCGGGCCTGGATATCGGCCGACATCACTGGCGCACCGAACAGATTGTCGGTCGGGATGTCGAAGAAGCCCTGGATCTGCCCGGCATGGAGATCGACCGAGAGGACGCGGTCGGCGCCGGCGGTGGTGATCAGGTTGGCGACCAGCTTGGCCGAAATCGGCGTGCGCGGGCCGGGCTTACGGTCCTGGCGGGCATAGCCGAAATAGGGGACGACGGCGGTGATTCGCTTGGCCGATGCGCGCTTGAGCGCATCGATCATGATCAGCAATTCCATCAGATTGTCGTTGGTCGGATAGGCCGTCGACTGGATCACGAACACGTCTTCGCCGCGGACATTCTCATGAATTTCCACGAAAACTTCTTCGTCGGCAAAGCGGCGGACGCTGGCCTCGGTCAGGGGGATTTCGATATAGTCGGCGATGGCGGCCGCGAGCGGCTTGTTCGAATTGCCGGTCATGAGTTTCATGGCGAAAATCCCCAGGCTAATTGGCGTGACGAATTGATGACGATGCGCGAAACGCGGCCCCTTTAGCGGCGCATGTCCCATGTGGAAAGGCGCTTTTGCGCCCTGCGACAAAATGGACCCCGCATTTTCAGAACATGCGCGAAGCGGGCGTCCGGTTCGAAAATGCGGCATCGGAAAACAGAGCATTTTCGCAAATAGGCAAAATGCTCTAGGGCGCGTGACATGACCGACAAACTCGTGATCGCGCTCGCCCAGATGACCCAGACCATGGGCGACCCCAGGGCCAATGCCGACGCCATGCTGGAATGGCGCGCGCGCGCCAAGGGCGCGGACCTGATCGTCTTTCCCGAACTGCAACTGATCGGCTATCCGCCCGAGGATCTGGTGCTCAAGCCCGCTCTGCTCGACCAGGCAAACTATCATCTCGACCGGCTGGCGCAGGAAAGCGCCGATGGCGGCCCGGCGATGCTGGTGGGCACCGTGGTTGCTTCGCAGGGCGTGCTGTTCAATGTCGTCGCTCTGATCGAAAATGGCGCCGTCACCGCGATCCGCCAGAAGCGCGAACTGCCCAATTACGGCACCTTCGATGAAAAGCGCCTGTTCGCGCCAGGCCCGCTGCCCGCGCCGATCGAGTTTCGCGGCGTGAAGATCGGCGTGCCGATCTGCGAGGATATCTGGTTCCCCTTCGTCACCGCCCATCTGCGGGCCGAGGGTGCGGAAATATTGATCAGCCCCAATGGCAGCCCGTTCGAGGTCGACAAGGATGATCGCCGCCTTAACCTGGTCGCGGGCACCCGCGTCCGCGAAACCGGCCTGCCGCTGGTCTATTTGAACCGCGTCGGCGGCCAGGACGAACTGGTGTTCGACGGCGCCTCCTTCGTCATGAACGGCGACCTTTCCATCGCCCAGCAACTGCCCGATTGGGAGGAAAAGCTGGTGCTGACGACATGGGAAAAATGGGACGGCCAATGGGTCTGCCTGCCCGGCGAGCGTCATGAACTCGATCCGCGCCCGGCCGACATCTACAATGCGATGCTACTGGGCCTGCGCGACTATGTGAACCGCAACCGCTTCCCCGGCGTCGTCCTGGGCCTGTCGGGCGGCATCGATTCCGCTTTGTCCGCCGCCGTTGCGGTCGATGCGCTGGGCGCCGACCGGGTCTGGTGCGTGATGATGCCATCGCGCTTCACCAGCCAGGAAAGCCTGGATGACGCGGTCGAATGCGCCCGCCTGCTCGGCGTCCGCTACGACAGTATCCCGATCGAACCGGCGGTTTCCGCCTTCGACACGATGCTGGCCCCGGTGTTCGAGGGCAAGGCGCGCGACCTTACCGAAGAGAATATCCAGTCGCGCATTCGCGGCCTCACCCTGATGGCTCTCTCCAACAAGTTCGGCCATATGCTGCTGACCACCGGCAACAAGAGCGAGATGTCGGTCGGCTATGCCACCATCTATGGCGACATGGCCGGCGGCTATTCGGTGCTGAAGGACGCTTATAAGACGACGGTGTTCGACCTGTGCCGTTGGCGCAACGAGAATCTGCCTTCGCTGGCCGAGGGTTTCGGCCCGGCCGGCCCGGTGATGCCCGAACGCGTCATCACCAAGCCGCCCAGCGCCGAATTGCGCGACAATCAGAAGGATGAGGACAGCCTGCCGCCCTATGAGGTGCTGGACCCGATCCTCTATGGCCTGGTCGAGGAGGAATTGTCGGTGGCCCAGCTGGTCGAGCGCGGCTTCGACAAGGCGGTCGTCACCCGGATCGAGCATCTGCTCTACATCGCCGAATATAAGCGCCGCCAGTCGCCGCCCGGCGTGAAGCTGGGCATCCGCAATTTCGGCCGCGACCGCCGCTATCCCATCACCAACGCCTTCCGCAGCGTCTAACTATTCAGGCCGTTCGGTTCGAGCCGCTTCGAGCGTGTCGAGAAGCGTCGTCGAGAACTGTTCTCGACAAGCTCGAACCGAACGGGTTCAGGACCGGATTTATGACCGTCATCACCCGCTTCGCCCCGTCGCCGACCGGCCACCTTCATGTCGGCAATATCCGCGCCGCGCTCCACAATTGGCTGTGGGCGCGCAAGTCCGGCGGCCAATTCCTGCTGCGCCTGGACGACACCGATCTGGAGCGTTCGCGCCCCGAATATGCGGAGTCGATTCTGGCCGACCTGCAGTGGCTCGGCCTCGACTGGGACGGCCAGGAAAAACAGTCGGAACGCTTCGCCCTCTATGAGGAAAAATTCGAGGCATTGAAGGCCTCTGGCCATGTCTATCCAGCCTATGAAACCAGCCAGGAACTGGAACTGCGCCGCAAGGTCCTGCTCGGCCGTGGTCTGCCGCCGGTCTATGACCGCGCCGCCCTGTCGCTGACCCCGGACCAGATCGCCGCTTATGAAGCCGAAGGGCGCACGCCCCATTGGCGCTTCAAGCTCGACCATGACCAGCCGATCGTCTGGACCGACCTGATCCGTGGCGATCAGCGGTTCGATCCCAAATTGCTGTCCGACCCGGTCATCCGCCGCGCCGACGGCTCATGGCTCTACATGCTCCCCTCGGTCATCGACGATGTCGACATGGGCGTCACCCATGTGCTGCGCGGCGAGGACCATGTCTCCAACACCGCGACCCAGATCCAGATGTTCACCGCGCTGGACGCGTCGCTGCCCGCTTTCGCCCATGAAGCGCTGCTGACCGGCAGCGAGGGCAAGCTGTCGAAGCGCCTCGGTTCGCTCGGCGTCGCCCATTTCCGCGAGGTCGGGCTGGAGCCCGCCGCGATCGCGTCGCTGCTCGCCCGTCTCGGCAGCTCGCAGCCGATCGAGCCCTTCGCTGACTATGCGCCGCTGATCGAGACGTTCGACTTCGCCCATTTCGGCCGCGCCCCCGCTCGCTTCGACGAAACCGAACTGGCGACGCTCAACCAGAAGATCGTCCATCAACTCCCCTATGAGGTGGTCGCCGATCGCCTGCCCGCCGGCATGGATGCCGCCGCCTGGGCCGCGATCCGCCCCAATCTGGAAACGGTGGCGGGCGCGGCCGACTGGTGGCAGATCGTCACCGGCCCGATCGCCGCGCCGGAAGTGGCCGAAGAAGACCGTGATTTCCTCGCCGCCGCCCATCGCATCCTGTCCGGCGCCGTCTTCGACGCCGACATCTGGCGCACTTTGACAGGCGCGCTCAAGGAAGAAACCGGCCGCAAGGGCAAGATCCTGTTCCTGCCCCTGCGCCGGGCGCTTACCGGCATGGACCACGGCCCCGACATGGGCCAGCTCCTGCCGCTGATTGGCCGGGAAGAGGCGCTCAAGAGGCTGGCGGTGGCCGGTTGATCGGGTTAGGCTGGCCACACCGGATCATTCTGGAGACCAGCCTGATGCGTTATGCTCTCATCCTGTCGTCCGGCCTGCTGCTCATGGGAGCCGCAGCGCCGTCTGCTTCCTATAATATCTTTCCCGAACAGGCGGTGATGAATGCCGCGGCTGTCGCCCCCGATGGGGTGAAGGGGGTGTTCGAACTGCCTGTCCGCGCCACTGGGCGCCAGGGCGGCTGGTTCTATCTTAATTCTCAGCAGGATTATCGCGATCCCCGCAACCTGACGATCGCCATTCCCGGCGCCATGGCCGATGCACTGGCACAGCGTTTCGGCGCGGAACTCGATCAATATCTGACGGGCAAGACCATCGCGGTGCGTGGCGAAGCGAAGCGGGTGAAAATTCATTTTCTGGCGGATGGCCGGCCAACCGAAAAATATTATTATCAAACCCATGTGCGGCTGACCGATCCCAACCTGCTGACGGTGGAGGGTGAAACAGTCCGTTATTGACCGCTCAGGCGGCCATCATCTCCAGCGCCTTGCCGACGGCCAGAATCCCTTCCGGCGCGGCGGCGAAGCCCATATGGGTGCAATCGACCTCGATCGCGCGGTCGCGCTCGCCGGCGCGGCCTCGCGCGCATTCAGGCAGGATCACGCCGTCGCGCTGCGACCAGAGCGCCACGGTCGGCACCGGCGGCTTCTCCTCGCGGGTGCAGGGGAAGGGCGGGGTATCGACCGGGAAGCCCGACACAAGCTGATAGAGGCGCCAGGCATGGTTGGCGCGCGGATCGCCGGAAAAGGGCGTGCCCATCGTCACCACGCCGCCGACCTTGGACTGCGCGAACTTGGCATATTCGCGCGCATAAAGACCGCCCAGGCTCCAGCCGACCAAAGTCACCGGCTTGCCGCTCGTCCGGCGGATCGCATCGACGCGGGCGTCGATCTTCTCCAGCGTATCGGCGCGCGGCCCGAAATTGCGGCCCATGTCCCAGCCATGCGCCTGATAGCCCGACGCGTTGAGGATCGCGCGCAGCGGCTCCATCCGATGTTCCGACGCCATCAGGCCCGGCACCAGCAATATATGCCGCCCATCACCGCGAATCGCGCGGCTCAGTTGTTCGGCCTGCGCCCTGGTGCGGCTGATGTCGAACGGCACCGAGGCATTGCCCAGCAGATGCGAGAGCGACGGACGCGCGGACGCACGAGGACCGCTGGCAAGGCGGCCCTTCCAGAAGCTGGCAATGGCATCGGCATAGGGTGGCACGAGAGATATTGTCCTGAACCGGGCGGAAAAGGTGACATTCTCGTGACAAACGCAGGGTGCGTCCATGGGTTTCATCGCAAGCGATGAACGGTATGTCTCAGGAAATGGAGCTCAGGGGGCGAGGGGGGATGTCTGGGCGACGCTGGCGCCCTCGGTCGTGCGCAACTGGCGCGGCTCCAATATCGCCGCTGTCTCGATCAGGTCGAGCGCCCGGCGCGCCTCCAGATAGCGGCGGGCATATTGCATCCAGCGATCGGCCGCAGCGCGATCGGGCATGCGCTCCACCTCGGCCAGCGCCGCGCCGACCCGGCTGGCGTCGATATAGCGCAGCGCCCGCTGCATCGCCATTTGCGGCCGGGGCGAGGGGGTGGAGGATTTGCGGATGATGATCAGCTCGCGGGCCTCATGCTCGAAACTGTCCCACCAACTGGCGTCGGCCGGCGGCGAGGTGACGCGATCGGCGACATCGACCAGGCCGGCGCGCAGGTCGGCCAGCGTCACCGGCTCGCGCGCGGCATTGATGATGGTGGCGACGGCGCGGGGCTGGGCCTGGCCGAAGCGCAGCCGCAACTGCCCCTCGACATAGCCGAGCGGGGCGCCGGTATCGAGCGCGCGGCGGGCGGCAAAGGCGACCAGCAGCCCTTCGGCGCGCGCGGCATTGCCCGACGCGGCCTGCGCCTCGACAGTGATGCGGTTGAGCCGCTCCTCCAGCTGGATCACGCGGGCGTCGAGCATCTGCGCGGCATCCGCCGTCAACGGACGGCCCGACGGGATGGCGTTGCTGCCCAGCAGCGGCGCGGGCAGGGCGGGCGTCGCCGCCTCATCCTGGCCCCAGCGCCGTTCGATCTGCGGCATCGCCCAGATGGTGACGCCGATGCCGATCAGAAACGCGAACAGCAGCAGCACGGGCGTCAGCCAGGATGTGCGTCGGCGCGCGGGCGGCGGCGTTTCCTGCTGAATTTCCACACTCTCCTGCTCGTTCATCAAGTCTCTCTCGTTTGCGACCGCGGTTTCATTCGCACAATCGACGGGCGAGGGCCAGTACCGCCGCATCATTGGGCGCATCGGCGGCCTGCGCGCTGCCCCATCCGCTGCCGCAGGCGGCAAGCGCGGCCGGGCTTATCGCCACCACGTCGCTGGTTGCGCGCTGATTTTCGGCTAATATCTCCGCCAACCGGGCGCCGGCGGCCGCAGAATGGACCAGCAGCACGCCGCCGCTCAGCTCCAGCGGATCGCAGGGCAGGGGCATCATCCGATAGACCGGAATGCGCGTCACCCGCAGCGGCCCCGCGTCCATCGGCGCCACCGCCTCACCCGACAGGTGCAACAGCGCTCGGTGCCCGTCGGCCACGATCCGCGCCGCGATTGCGCTGGCATCGCCATCCCCCGCGACCGGATCGGCAAATCCCGCCGTCCGTAGCGTCTCGGCCGTCGCTGCGCCCACGGCATAGGTCGGCAAGGCGCGATAGGCCTGCAGCGCGACCCCGCCGAATCGCACCGTCTGCGCGCTCGTCACCAGCAGCGCATCGAAATCCCCGGCGGGTGGCGGCGTCCAGGCCATCGCCTCGGCCGCGAACAGCGGACACAGCCGCACCGCCAGCCCCATGGCCATCGCCTTGTCCGCCGTCCTGCCGGCGCCGGGCGCGGGCCGCAGGATGATGAGCGGTCTCACCCCTCGAACAGGCTGCGCAGTGCCGGGCTTGCCCGCTCCAGCAGGCTCCGGCCGATCGCCTCGGCCGCGTCGAAATCGCCGCGCGCCAGCCGTGCCTCGTCCCGCACCGTCTCGTCCCCTTCCGGGCTGATGATCTCGGCGCGCAGATGAATCTGTCCGCCCTCCAGCAGCGCGAGCGCGGCGATCGGCGAATGGCATGTGCCGCCCAGGCCCCGCAGCACGGCGCGCTCGGCCATCACGCAATCGAATGTGTCGCGATGGTTGATCGCCGCCAGCCAGCCCAGCATGGCGTCATTGTCGGCCAGCGTCTCGATGCCGACCGCCCCCTGCGACGGCGCCGGCAACATGGTGTCGATCTCGACCGTGGCGCCAATGTCCGCCTGCCCCAGCCGGTCGAGCCCGGCGGCGGCGAGCAACGTCGCATGGGCCTCGCCGGCCTCCAGCTTGGCCAGCCGCGTGGCGACATTGCCGCGGAACAATATGATCTGCGCATCGGGGCGCAACTGCTTCACCTGCGCGGCGCGGCGCGGCGAACTGGTGCCGACGATCGGCTGCGGCGGCAGCGCGGCAAAATTTTCCGCGCCGACCAGCCGGTCGCGCACATCGGCGCGCGGCAGCATCGCGGCAATGCGGATCGCATCGGGCCGGATCGTCTCGACATCCTTCATGCTGTGGACGGCGCAATCGATCTCGCCCTCCACCAGCGCCCGGTCCAGCTCCTTGGTCCACAAGGCTTTTCCGCCGATTTCCGCCAGCGCCCGGTCCTGGATCCGGTCGCCGCTGGTCTGGACGATGACGGTGGTGATGGCGTCCTGATCCCAGCCATGGGCGTCGCGCAGCGCCTGCGCGGTCATATGGGCCTGGGCCAGCGCAAGCGGCGATCCCCTGGTGCCAAGGCGCAACGGTCGTTCGGGTCTTTTCATAAGCGGCTTGCTCTAATGGCCACGGGCACTAGATGGAAGCGGCAATGACCATCATCCTCGGCCTGGAATCAAGCTGCGACGAAACCGCGGCGGCGCTGGTGACGGCTGACGGGCAAATATTGGCCCATCGCCTCGCCACGCAGGAAGACGCGCACCGCCCCTATGGCGGCGTCGTGCCCGAAATCGCGGCCCGCGCCCATGTCGAGGCTTTGGCCCCGCTGGTCGAGGCGGCACTGGCCGACGCAAAGATGACGTTGGCCGATGTCGATGTCATCGCCGCCACCGCCGGCCCCGGCCTGATCGGCGGCGTGATGGTTGGCCTTGTCACCGGCAAGGCGCTCGCCCATGCCAGCGGCAAGCCGCTGGTCGCGGTCAATCATCTGGAGGGGCATGCGCTCTCGCCGCGCCTCGCCGACCAGAATCTGCAATTCCCCTATCTGCTGCTGCTGGTGTCGGGCGGCCATTGCCAGCTGCTCAGGGTCGACGGCGTCGGCCAGTATCGCCGCCTCGCCACCACGATCGACGATGCCGCGGGCGAAGCTTTCGACAAGACCGCCAAGCTGCTCGGCCTCGGTTTTCCAGGCGGCCCGGCGGTGGAAAAGGCGGCGGCGCAGGGCAATCCCCGCGCCGTGCCACTGCCGCGCCCGCTGGTCGGCACCGACGAACCCCATTTTTCCTTCGCCGGCCTCAAGAGCGCGGTGATGCGCGCCGCGCAGTCGGGCCAATATGCGGTCGAGGATATCGCGGCGAGCTTCCAGCAGGCGGTGATCGACTGCCTGCTCGACCGCACCCGGCGTGCGCTCGCCGCGAGCGAAGGCGTGACCGCGCTGGTCGTGGCCGGCGGCGTCGCCGCCAATCAGTCGGTGCGTGGAGCATTGACCACGCTGGCGCAGGATCATGGCCTGCCCTTCGTCGCGCCGCCCTTGTGGCTCTGCACCGATAATGCGGCGATGATCGCCTGGGCCGGCGCGGAGCGCTATGCTGCGGGCATGACCGACGATCTCACCATCCCCGCCCGGCCGCGCTGGCCGCTCGATCCGACGGCGGAAAAGGCGCGTGGAGCAGGAGTGAAGGCATGAAGGCGGGAGTCATCGGAGCAGGCGCCTGGGGCACCGCGCTGGCGCAGTTGCTGGCGGCCGACGGGCAGGATGTGCGCCTCTGGGCGCTGGAAGCCGATGTGGTCGATGCGATCAACGGCGCCCATGAAAATCCGCTCTATCTGCCCGGCCTGCCGCTTTCGCCCTCGATCCGGGCGACCGGCGTCCTGTCGGACCTGGCTGATCGCGACCTGATCCTGGTGGTCAGCCCGGCCCAGCATCTGCGCAGCGTCGTGGCGCAGGCGCCGGCCGGCGTGCCGCTGGTTCTCTGTTCCAAGGGGATAGAGGCGGGCACCGGCCTGTTGATGTCGGAAGTCGCGGCGCAGGCGCAGCCGACCTCGCCGATCGCCGTCCTCTCCGGCCCGACCTTCGCCCATGAAGTGGCAAAGGGCCTGCCGACCGCCGTCACCTTCGCCTGCGCGGACCAGGCGCTGGCCGAAAAGCTGGCGGCGCGCATCGCCCGCCCGACTTTCCGCCCCTATCTGTCGGATGATGTCGTCGGCGCGGAAATCGGCGGCGCGGTCAAGAATGTGCTCGCCATCGCCTGCGGTGTGTCGGAAGGCGCCGGCCTTGGCCTCAACGCGCGAGCCTCGCTTATCAGCCGGGGCTTTGCCGAAATGACCCGCTTCGGCCTGGCACGCGGCGCCCGCGCCGAAACGCTGGGCGGCCTGTCGGGGCTGGGCGATCTCGTCCTCACCTGTTCCTCCACCAATTCGCGCAACTTCTCGCTCGGCAAGGGGCTGGGCGAGGGGCAGAGCGCCGCCGACCTCCTCTCCAACCGTCGCACCGTGGCCGAAGGCGCGCATACCGCGCCGGTGCTGCGCGATGCAGCCCGCGCGGCCGGCGTCGAAATGCCGGTGGTGGAAGCCGTCTGTGCCCTGCTCGGCGACGCCGCACCATTGGCTCAGGTCATCGACGCGCTGCTGGCGCGTCCGCTGCGGCCTGAATAAGCATCGCCGCGACACAATAGATCGCCTATAGACATGAGCATGACAATCGAGGGGGACCAGGGTCCTGTGACCGCGCAGGCGACCCCTGCCGAACAGAAGGATGACATCGCCGCCCTGGCCAAGGGCGGACGGACCAACGTCTTCGGCTTCCTGCTGCGCCTGGCTGCGCGCCTGCCTTTCCTGTTCATCGCCGGCCGCTGGTACGGTGCCGATGCGCTGGGACGCTTCGCCTATGCCGTGCTGGTGGTTGAATTCGTCGCCCAGATCGCGACGCTGGGTCTCAAGCGCGGCCTTGCCGGCGCGCTCGCCCAGACCGAACGGCCGCACAGCCATGTCGTGACCGACGCGATGGTTGTGACGCTGATCGCATCGCTGCTGGGGGCCGGCCTGTTGATCGCCTTTCCCCAGGCGATGTTCCCCAACAGCGGCATCAACGGGCTCGACCGGTTGCTGGCGCTGATCGTCATCGCCGTTGCGACCTCCGACGTGGCGCTCGCCGCCTGCGCCTATCGCTTCGACATCGGCGCCACGGTCCGCGCGCGCTCGATCATCGAACCCTGGGCGATCAGCATCGGCGCCTTTGGTTTCGCTTATTATTCGCTGCGCGACGGCCTGATCCTCTCCTATGTCGTGTCGATGGTCGCGGCGATGATCGCCTCGATCATCCCGATGTGGCGCCATTATGGCCGGCCCCATGGCTGGCGTCCCGATGCCGGGCGGCTCTGGCGTCTGGCGCGCCGCAACCTGCCGCTCGCGGCCGCGGATGGCGTCGAATGGGGTTCGCGCCGGCTCGACATGGCGATCCTGGGCCTGTTCGTCAGCCCGGCGATCGTCGGCATCTATTATGTCGCGCAGCAGGTGGCCTCGTTGCCGCAGAAATTGAAGACCAGCTTCGACCCGATCCTGGGCCCGGTCATCACCCGCAACCTGGCGGAAGGCAATCTGGCGGCGATCGCGCGCCAAGTCAGCCAGGTCGGCTTCTGGATCATCGCGGCGCAGGCCGGAATCGCGCTGGCGCTCGGCATTCCGGGCGAGGCCGTCATGGGCCTGGTCGGTCCGCATTTCGTCGGCGGCACCGGTGCGTTGGCCTTCCTGCTGCTGGCCGAAGTGGTTGCGGCGACCGCCGTGGTCAGCGAATCCGCGCTGGTCTATATTGCCCGCCACCGCAATCTGATGATCTCGCTCAGCATGATCGCGTTGCAGGCGGCGCTCAGCTTCGGCCTGATCCTGCTCGGCAAGCGATTCGGCCTCACGCCGCAGGAACTGGCCGCCGCGCCGGCTCTGGGCCTCTGCATCGCGCTCGGCGCTGGCGCCTTCGTCAAGGCGCGCCTGCTCTCCAGCCTGCTCCACGCCCGCGTCAATGCCTGGCGCTGGCCGCTGCTCAGCGCCTCGGGCGTCGCCTGCATTGTTGGCGCGGCCTTCGTCGCCCTGCCGGCGCGCTTCGAATGGGTCGAGCTGGCGGTCGGCGTCTGGGCGATCCTGGGCGCCTATGGCTTCGTCATCTGGCGCTGGGGCTTCGGCCCGGACGACCGCGCCCTGTTCCGCAAGCAGAAGGCCCCGGCCTGATCCACCCAATAAAAAAGCCCGCCTCTCGACCGGAGAGACGGGCTTTTTGTCAGTGTCTGTCGCGATCAGGCGAACAGCTTGGCGCGGATCAGGTTCAGATCTTCCTCGGGACGCGCGCCCCAGTGCGAAATGACTTCGGCGGCCGCCGCAGCGCCCAATGCCAGGCAATCCTCGACGCTGCGCTCTTCCAGATGCGCGGCCAGATAGCCGGCGGCGAACAGGTCGCCCGCACCGGTGGTGTCGATGATCTGGCTGACGGGTGCAGCCGGCGCCTCGTGACGCACGCCATCGACGATGGCGACCGCGCCCTTTTCGCTGCGGGTCGACACCAGCACCGGCACCTTGTCGGCGAAGCGGGCCAGCGCCTTGTCGAAATCATCGACCTGCGCCAGCGACTGGATCTCGCCCTCGTTCGAGAAGAGGATGTCGATCAGCCCCTGTTCGATCAGGTCGATGAAGTCGGCGCGATGGCGGTCGATCACGAAATTGTCGGACAGGGTGAAGGCGACCTTGCGGCCGGCATTGCGGGCGGCGTCGATCGCGGCGCGCATCGCAGCGCGCGGCTGCTCGGGATCCCACAGATAGCCTTCCAGATACAGGATGCGGGCCGACTGGATCAGTTCCAGGTCCAGCGCCGCTTCGGGCAGGAACTGCGAGGCGCCCAGGAAGGTGTTCATGGTGCGCTGCGCGTCGGGCGTCACCAGGATCAGGCAGCGGGCGGTCGGAATGTCGCCCTGCACCGCCGGCGTGTCGAACTTGATGCCCAGCGCGCGCACGTCATGGGCGAAGACTGCGCCCAGCTGGTCGTCATTGACCTGACCGATGAAGCCGCACTTGGCGCCCAGCGCAGCGAGGCCGGCCAGCGTGTTGGCGGCCGAACCGCCGCTGATTTCCTTGGCCTGGGGCATGTCGGCATAGAGGGTCTCGGCCATTTCGGCGTCGATCAGCTGCATGCCGCCCTTGGTCAGTGCATGCTGCGCCAGAAAGGCGTCATCGCTGCGGGCCAGAACGTCGACAATGGCATTGCCGATCGCGACAACGTCAAGCGTGGGGGAAGAAGTCACGCGGGCTCCTGTGAAAGATGATAGGAAAATAGCGGTAAATTGGGCCGTCTCTACCGGTCCGGGGGCGCTGGCGCAACGCTGCTGATTGACGGGCGCACCGGGGCGCAGGATATCGGGCCATGATCATCACTGCGGCACTGCGCGCCTTCCCCCTGATCTTCCACGCCGCCGCGCGCCGGCTGCTGGTCAAGACGCTGGCGCTGACCCTGTTGCTCTTCGCTTTGTTGGGCGTCGGCCTATGGGCGGCCTTTCACGCCACGCGCCTGCATTTCGGCTGGGGCGAGGGGGATGGCTGGGGCGGCATGGCGGAGGCGGCAGCGACCGGCCTTGCCATGATCGCGGCCAGTTGGCTGCTGTTCCGCACCATCGCCATGCTGGTCATGGGCCTGTTCGCCGATGATGTGATCGAAGCGGTGGAGCGCGATACTTATCCACAGGCTGTGGGCCGGCCGGTCGGCTATGCGCGCAGCCTCCATTATGCGCTGCGATCGGTCGGCCGTACGCTCGGCTGGAACCTGCTGGCGCTGCCCGCCTATGTGCTGCTGCTGGTCACGGGGATCGGCACGATCGGGCTGTTCCTGGCGGTGAACGCCTATCTGCTCGGCCGCGACCTTGCCGACATGGTCGAGCCGCGCCATCCCGGCCTGCCGCCGATCGGCCGTGGCAACCGGTGGCTCATGGGCCTCGTTTCGGCGCTTCTCTTCCTCATTCCCCTGGTCAACCTGCTTGCGCCGATCTGGAGCGCGGCTATGGCGGTCCACATGTTGCTAGGGTCCAGGAGGAAGCCGGTCTGATGTCGCCCCGTTTCGCGCTCGCCGCGCTCCTGTCGCTGCCGCTTGCGGCCTGTGGCGGCGTCGTCCCGCCCGCTACCAGCTATACTCCGCCGCCCGCCGGTCCGCCGGCCAGCGCCTTCACCAAGACCGGCCCGCTGATGGGCATGGACGCCAAGCGCCTGACCCAGATGTTCGGCACGCCGCGCCTCGACATTCGCGAAACGACCGTGCGCAAGCTGCAATTCGCCAATGGTCGCTGCGTGCTCGACGCCTATCTCTATTCGCCCGGCAAGGGGAAGGAGCCGGTGGTGACCCATGTCGATGCCCGCACGCCCGCCGGCACCGATGTCGATCACGCCTCCTGCGCGGCTACGCTCCAGCAGCGCTGAGTAATTGGCCTAGCGCCCATTCGGCCGCTTCCGCCACCACCGGATCGGGATCGGAGGTCAGCGGCCGCAGCCGGTCGACCAGCCGCAGGTCGCCGCTATTGCCCGCCGCGATCGCCGCATTGCGCACCATCCGGTCGCGCCCGATCCGCTTGATCGGCGATCCGGAGAAAATCTCGCGAAAACCGGCATCGTCCAGGTCCAGCAGGTCGCCCAGCGCCGGCGCCGCCAGCTCCGCCCGGCCGATGAAAGCGCGGTTGGCCGCCGCCCCCTGCGCAAACTTGTTCCACGGGCAGGCCGCCAGGCAATCGTCGCAGCCATAGATGCGATTACCCATCCGTGCCCGGAACTCTTCCGGGATCGGTCCCTTATGCTCGATCGTCAGGTACGAGATACAGCGCCGCGCATCGACGATATAGGGCGCGGGAAAGGCATCGGTCGGGCAGGATGACAGGCAGGCCGTGCAACTGCCGCAATGGTCCACCTCCGGCGCATCGGGCTCCAGCGCGATCTCGGTATAGATGGCGCCCAGGAACAGCCAGCTGCCATGTTGGCGGCTCACCAGATTGCTGTGCTTGCCCTGCCAGCCCAGCCCCGCGCCCTGCGCCAGCGGCTTTTCCATCACGGGTGCGGTATCGACGAACACCTTGAGCGCGGTCGGCTGCTGATCGACCAGCCAGCGGGCCAGCGCCTTCAGCGCCTTCTTGACCACATCATGATAGTCGCGGCCCTGCGCATAGACGGAAATACGGCCCCGATCGCCGACCTCGGCCAGCGCCAGCGGATCACGGTCGGGGGCATAGCTCATCCCCAGCATGATGACGCTCCGCGCCTCGGGCCACAGGCCCGTGGGCGATCCGCGCTGCTCGGCCCGCTCCTCCATCCACAGCATGTCGCCATGATGGCCGGCCTCCAGCCATTGGCGCAGCCGCTCGGCCGTGCGCGGCGCGGCGTCGGCGCGCGCGATCGCACAGGCGGCAAAGCCCAACTGCGCGGCCTGCGCTTTCAGGCGCTGCTCCAATGTTTCGTTTTGCACTGGCATGGTCCGGGATTATCAGGGGCGGATGATCGGTGACACTCCGGCTCCTGCCGCCCCCTATGCCGTCGAAGGCCATGCTCTTGTCAAGGCGTTCGGCGATTTTCGCGCGGTGGATGGCGTCGACATCGCCGTGCCCGCCGGCACCATCTACGGCATTTTGGGGCCGAATGGCGCGGGCAAGACCACCTTGCTGCGCACCTTGCTCGGCATCATCGACCCTGACGAGGGCCACCGCACCCTGCTGGGCGATGGCGCGCCGCTGCGCATGGCCAAGCAGGTCGGCTATCTGCCCGAGGAGCGCGGCCTCTACCCGTCGATGAAGGCCTATGAGGCGATCGCCTTCATGGGCGCGCTGCGCGGCCTGCCGCTCCATGTCGGGCGCGAACGGGCGCGCGCCATGCTTCAGGACTATGGTATGGGTGCCTCGGTCGAAAAGCCGATCCGCCAGCTCTCCAAGGGCATGGCCCAGACGGTGCAACTGTTCGGCACGATCGTCCATGAACCGCGCCTCATCGTCCTCGACGAACCCTTCTCCGGCCTCGATGCGATGAATCAGGAAAAGCTGGAGGCGCTGATCCGCGATCAGGCGCGCAAGGGCGTCACCATCCTCTTTTCCACCCATGTCATCGCCCATGCCGAACGATTGTGCGAACGCATCGCCATTGTCGCTGGCGGCCGCATCCGGTTTGAAGGATCGGTCAGCGACGCGCGCGACCGCCTGCCGCCCCAGGTGACATTGCGCACGCGGCTGAGCGACGGCGCCTGGCGCCGCGCCTTGCCGACCGATACGCTGGCGCAGGATGGCGCCTGGCATTTCGCGCTGCCCGATGATGGCATCGAACCGCTGCTGCGCGCCCTGCTCGATGGTCAGGCGGGCATCGAAAGCCTGTCGATCGAACGGCCGGGCCTGCATGACGCCTTTGTCGCGATCGCGGGGGAGGCTGCTGCGCGCCAGATGCGCGATGACGCCACGCAGGAGGCCGGGGCATGAAGGAATTGCTGCGCGCCGCCAGCGTCATCGCCCGGCGGGATTTCACCGCCGTCGTCCTGTCGCGCACCTTCATCCTGTTCCTGATCGGGCCGCTGGTGCCGATCGTCATCGGCATGGTCTTTGCCGGTTTCACCCAGAAGATTTCCAGCACAGACCTGCGCCCGGTCGTCGGCATCGCCATGGCGCCGGCCGATGTCGGCGCGCTTGAACGGGCGCATGCGCGCCTGACCGAACGCATGGGGCCACAGGCGCTGCCGCGGCTTCACGCCGTGCCACTCGGCACCCCGCCCCGCACCCAGTTGGCCCGGCCCGATTCCGACGTCGTCGCCATCCTGTCGGGCACGGTCTCCCGCCCGGTCCTCACCGGCAAGCCCGAGGATCTGGACCGGTTGCAGGGCGATCTCAGCCTGATCGCCAGCGCGGCGCAGGCCGAAAAGGTGCTGCACATGGTCAAGGTCGAGCGGCAGGAAGTGGCGACCAGTCTCGGTGCCCAGTCGCAGGCTCGTTTGCTGATCGGCCGCACCGGCCAGATCGTCATCTTCTTCCTCACCATCTTGCTGGCGGGCATGATCCTGTCCAATCTGGTCGAGGAAAAGACGAACAAGATCATAGAGATATTGGCTGCCGCCGTGCCGGTGGACGCGATCTTCCTCGGCAAGCTGATCGCCATGCTGGGGATGAGCTTCGTCGGCATCGCCTTCTGGGGCGCCACCGCCTTCACCATCTTCATGGCGTTGAAGGCGCCCGGCACGGTCCTGCCCGATCCGGCGGTGGGCTGGCCCGCCTTCATCGCGCTCGGCATCATCTATTTCGCCATGGCCTATACGCTGCTCGGCTCGCTGTTCCTGGGCATCGGCGCACAGGCGGCGACCGTGCGCGAGGTGCAGACGCTCAACATGCCCATCACCATGGGCCAGATGATGATCTTCTTCTTCGTCTCCTACACGGTCGACCATATGGGATCGCCGCTGGAAGTGGCGTCGGTGGTCTTTCCCTTCTCCTCGCCCTTCGCGATGATCGCGCGGGCGGCGCAGGATGCGGCGCTCTGGCCGCATCTGGTGGCGATCCTGTGGCAGGGCGTCTGGGTCGCCCTCATCATCCGCATCGGTGTGCTGCTGTTCCGCCGCCATGTGCTCAAATCGGGCGGTCGCTGGTGGAAGCAGTTGTTCAGGAGCTCGACAGGCTGAACAGGCTAGGGAGGGATAATGAACCGGCGGCATTTTCTCTATGGCGTCGCGACCGGCGCCTCTGCACTGGCCCTGTGGCAATTCCGCCCCGACGCGGCGGAAGCCGCCTATCCCTATCGCCTGACCGACGCGCAATGGCGCAACAAGCTCAGCCCCTGGGCCTATAAGGTGCTGCGCCAGGGCGCGACCGAATTTCCCGACAGCAGCCCGCTCAACCGGGAACATCGCGCCGGCACCTTCACCTGCGCCGGCTGCGCCCAAAATCTGTTCAGTTCCAAGACCAAGTTCGACAGCGGCACCGGCTGGCCCAGCTTCTATGCGCCCTTGCCCCGCGCCATCGGCACCTCGCGCGACTTCAGCCTGGGCGTGCCCCGGACCGAAGTCCATTGCGCCCGTTGTGGCGGCCATCTCGGCCATGTGTTCGACGACGGGCCCAAGCCCACGGGCCTGCGCTACTGCATGAACGGCGTCGCGCTGGCCTTCAGTCCCGCCTGACCTTGTAGATGCGCAGCGGCCCCTTGGTGGGCAGCGGCTGCAACCAGTCGGGTACATTGCCACGCGACAATTGCGCCGACAGGCTCTGGGGATGCTCCTTGGCATAGAGCGCATATTCGGTCAGGCCCGCGCAGGTCACGACATAGTCGGCGCCACGCCCACCATTGACCGACTGGATCACCGCGCGCGCCTTTTCCGGCGTCGCCATGAATCCTTCGATCACGGCGGTAATGCCGGCGGCATTGCGATGATGGGCAGTGCCGATCACGCGGTGCGGCGTCTGCACCAATATGTCGGGGCCAAGGTCCAGCGGCGCGAACAGGGTGGACGGGGGCAGGGTGTGCAGCGGCGCAAGCGTGGCTGCGGCTCGGCAATTGACGGCGCTGGTCTTGGCCGACGGAGCTTCGGGGATCAGGGCAATCCACAATGCGCTGATCCCGGCGGGAGTCAGCAGGATCAGCGCCACCGATCCCAGGACGCGCACCAGCGCCTGCGACGACGCCTGTACCTTGCGGAACAGGGCGATCAGCAACCAGGCGACACCGGGCAGGGCATAGACATGGGCGACCGACACGGCGCGCATCACCAGCAGCGACACCGCCATCGCCCCCAGCAGCAACAGGGTCAACGCCAGCCAGCGCATGCGCGCATCGCGGTTTACGGTTTGCCGCGCGGCGACCATTGCGCCGGCCAGCCCAACCAGCCCGGGCAACAGGATGACGCCGCGCAATGACAGGCTCTGGTCCCAGATCGGCCGGCCCTCCATCACCTGCAAATACCAATATTTATAGGCCAGTGGCCCGAGCGCCTGGAACGGATCGCCCGACAGGCAGGGGCCACCGATCGCCAGCAGGATCGCGATGGCGGCCCCGCCGCCGATCGTCGCGATCAGGAAGCGCCGGGTCATGCTGGCCGTGCCGATCAGCTTGCCGGCCAGCGGCACCAGCACCGCCATTGCCACCAGCGGCCAGACATAGGCGGCCGACAGCGCGTCGCATTGGTCATGCAGCAAGGCCGCCTTTCCGCGCAGCAAAGCCAGCAGCGCAAGCGCCGCCCCGCCCAGCGTCGCCGCAAAGGCTATGAAGCGCGATGCTTCCCGGCCGTCGAGCCATTGGCGCAGCGCAAACAGCCCGGCGAACAGCGCGACATAGGGCAGGGCTTCACTCGAAATCTGCAACCAGACCGCCAGCGCCAGCGCGCTCGTCACGCCGCCACGCACCCGGCCGCTATCCAGTGCGCCGGCCAGCGCGATCGTCGCCATCCAGATCTGCCAGCCATGATGGTCGATCCGCAGCGGCGTGAGCTGCACCAGGATCGACGGTGTCGTCAGCAGCAAGGCCACGGCCACCAGCGCCAGAACAGCATCGCCAAGCCGCCGGGCGGCCAGATGCACGGCGGCGGCCAACCCGCCCAGCAACAGCAGCGGCACGGTGATGCAGGCGACCAGCTCTGCGGTCGCAGGCCCCAATAGCGGCCGCGCCAGCAGGATCAGCCCTGCCACCGGCATGTCGACGATGCGCGACCAGTGCATCGGTCCGCCCAGTGGCGGGTTTACCCGATGCTGGCTGACGTCCCAGAAGCCCTGTCCGCCGATCCAGTCACGCACCTGCACCAGCCGCATGGCATCATCGGGATCGCGAAAGCCCAGCGCGGCGAAATCGCCATGGAACAGCCACAGCATGACCGCGCTGCACGCCAGCCAGGCGAGCAGGATCAGCCAGCGGCCATGACGCTCAGCTGCGCGCGAAAATGCCATATTTGCGGATCGCATAGACGCTCAGGAAACTGGCGGGCACCGATATCAGCTTGGCGATCGCCGGGGCAATGCCGACCGCGCTCAGCCCGCCAACCAGGACCATGGTGATCCCCATGCCAACCAGCGCACTGGCCACGAAGCCGAACCGCTGGGCGTGACTGGGGCCGGCGCCCGTGTCGAATACGAAACGGATGCTGATCACCCAATGCACGACCAGGCCGATCGCATAGCCCCCGAACGCGGCCAGAGTCGGCGTTGTACCGGCCCGGCTCAGCATCAGGAAGGTCGCCATGTCGCTCGACAGCGCGCAGATGCTGGCCAGCAGGTAGCGGGCGAACATGAAGCGCGCAGCGATGGCGCCCAGCCGGGCGGTCAGGGCGCGCAACGGCTCGCCCATCGGCTCATGCGGCCTTTAGGCGAGAGGGCACCAGTCGTTCGCTGGCAAGGGCGGCGCGCTGTCCTTCGACATCCTGCCCTTCCTCGCCCGATTCATGATATTCGGCATCCTCGTTGACGCCCCAGACGTCATAGACGCGGGTGCCGGCCTCGATGTTGCGCACCGTCAACATCGCCGTCATCATCGCATGATCCTGGTTGTTATAGCGGTGCATGCCGTTGCGGCCGACCAGATGGAGCGTCGGGGCGACGGCTTCCAGCTCGGTACGCATCGCCAGCACATGGTCGGCATAGGCATCGTCATAGACCGGATAGGCCTTTTCCTGCCGCACCACCGCGCCGCCGACGACATCGTCGGGATTGCACAGGCCCAGAATCGCCATTTCCTTCTTGGCCAGGTCGATCAGATCGGCGTCAGCCGACGCCCACAGCCCGTCGCCCTCGAAGCAGAAATATTCCAGGCCCACGCAAGCGACCGATTCATCGGGCACCATTTCGGGCGACCAGCTGCGGAAATTCTGGATACGGCCGACCTGCACCTTGCTGTCATGGATATAGATCCAGTTGTCGGGGAACAGGTCCTCCGACTTGATCATCAGCGCCACGGTCAGGAAGTCGCGATATTTGAGCTCCATCGCCTCGGGCAGGGTTTCGGGCAGCGGATGGATGCGCGCGGCCAGCTCGCGCATCGGCGCGGACGAAATCACATGGGCGGCGTTGATGATGACATCGCCATCCGGACCGTCCGCCACCACGCGCCAGCGCTCCGCGCCCTGGTCCTGCGCCAGCTGCTTCAGGCTGTGCGCCATCAAGATCTGGTTCCCGCCCTCGATCACCCGGTCGCGCGCGGCTTCCCACATCATGCCGGGGCCAAGGCGGGGATAGCGGAATGTTTCGAGCAACGTCTTGGTCGCCATGCCGTCATTGGGCTTCTTGTTGAGGCCGAGGCTCCGCTTCAGCCCATCGACCACCGCACCCCAGAGCGATAGGCCCTTGATCCGCTGCGCCGCCCAGTCGGCCGACATCTCGTCGCACGGCATGCCCCAGACCTTTTCGGTATAGGTCTTGAAGAAGATCGAGAAGAGCTTGTGGCCGAACGCGTTGACGGTCCAGTCCTGGAAGGAGCGGACATTGCGGTTCGGGAACAGCCTGGCCTTGGCAAAGCTCGCCATGCACAGGGTCGAACGCCAGATGCCCAGATTCCACAGCGCCTCGAACGCACGCAGGGGATAGGAGTAGAATTTCCCCTCATAATAGATGCGGCTCATGCGCGGGCGCTGGATGAAATCATCCGGCAGGATCTCGTTCCACAGGTCGACCACTTCCTTCGACTTGGAGAAGAATCGGTGGCCGCCAATATCGAATCGATAGCCATCCAGTTCGACCGTGCGGCTGATGCCGCCGACATAGACCGGGTCTTTCTCGATGACGGTGACGGAAAAGCCTTTCTTCGTCAGCAGATAGGCGGCGGTGAGGCCGGCCGGGCCTGCCCCGATGATGGCGACGTCCACACTCTGGTCGACACGCGACATGCTCTATATCCCCTGGATGGTCCTTCGTGTCTCGCTGAGTGAAGGAAATCCTCTAAGGAGTGGTTAATCGCCGGTAAGCATGAGTGGTCGCGGACATGACAAAGGGCCGCTCCGCATGTGCGGAACGGCCCCCTGCAGTCCCCGTGACGGGGAAGGCTTCCCTTGCGGGATGGGTGAAGATCAGCCCTGGCGCTGGGCCAGCGCGTTGAGGTCGCTGCGTGCGCCGTCCAGAGCGCTACCGACACAGTCGCGATAGTCGGGCGTCGCCGGCAGGATCGATCCATTGACCCAGCCGCACACCTGCTTGGCGGCGCGGCTGATGCGATAATCGGCGCGGCGCAGGC
Source organism: Sphingobium sp. DN12 (assembly GCF_051058005.1). Taxonomy (NCBI): domain Bacteria; kingdom Pseudomonadati; phylum Pseudomonadota; class Alphaproteobacteria; order Sphingomonadales; family Sphingobiaceae; genus Sphingobium; species Sphingobium sp. DN12. The sequence continues at coordinate 3,693,545 of NZ_CP173717.1, read as the reverse complement.
CATTGTTGCTGGCCAGGTTCAGGTCGGCCACCGATACGGCGATGGTGCGGGTGGTGAGGCCGGTGGTGCCGTCAACGACGACTTCGTTGCTGCTGTTGCCGGCGATAGCCATGCCAGGCAGCGCAAGGGCCATGGTGGCGGCCATCGCCACCAGCGTCTTCTTGGTCATCCTATTCTCCTGTCGAACATGCTTTTTCTTATGTCGTGCCCAACGCCTGACGTGGGTGCGGGGTCGTCATCCTAAATAGGATTGCCCGGTGACATTGAAAAGAGGCCAATTGCCAAAAAATGGCAGTTTTCTGCGATTTTGCGGGTGCGAACAGGATCGTTTCGCACCCGCATAAACCTGATCGCGATATCGTCCCGACGCGCCATCTAGCGCGTTGGGAAACAAGCCTTAATGGCGGAAGTGGCGCATGCCGGTGAAGACCATCGCCAGGCCCGCTTCGTCTGCTGCGGCAATGACTTCCTCGTCACGGATCGAGCCGCCCGGCTGGATCACCGCCGTCGCGCCGGCTTCCACCGCTGCCAGCAGGCCGTCGGCAAAGGGGAAGAAGGCGTCGGAAGCGACCGCCGAACCGATCGTGCGCGGTTCGCTCCAGCCGGCCTTCTCGGCGGCGTCCTTCGCCTTCCAGGCGGCGATGCGGGCCGATTCCAGACGGTTCATCTGGCCCGCGCCGACGCCGGCGGTGCTGCCACCCTTGGCATAGACGATCGCGTTCGACTTCACATGCTTGGCCACGGTCCAGGCGAACAGGCAATCCTTCAACTCCTGCTCGGTCGGCGCGCGCTTGGTCACGACCTTCAGCGCGTCCAGGTCAACCTTGCCATTGTCGCGGCTCTGGACCAGCAGGCCGCCGGCGATGCTCTTGACCATCAGGCCGGGGCGGGCCGGATCGGGCAGTTCGCCGGTCAGCAGCAGGCGCAGATTCTTCTTCTTGGCAAAGATCGCCTTGGCTTCGTCATCGGCGTCGGGCGCGGCGACGACTTCGGTGAAGATGCCGCTGATCGCCTCGGCGGTAGGGCCGTCGAGCGGACGGTTGACGGCGATGATGCCGCCGAACGCAGACACGCTGTCGCAGGCGAGCGCGGCTTCATAGGCTTCGATCAGCGTCTCGCCGGTGGCGACGCCACACGGATTGGCGTGCTTCACGATCACCACGGTCGGCGGGCCGTCGCGGAATTCGCTGACCAGCTCCAGCGCCGCATCGGCGTCGTTATAGTTGTTGTAGCTCAGTTCCTTGCCCTGGATCTGCTTGGCCTGGGCGATGCCGTTCGCGGTCGGGCCGTTGGGCAAATAGAGCGCGGCCGACTGGTGCGGATTCTCGCCATAGCGCAGCGTGGTGCTGAGCTTGCTCGACAGCGACAGGCTTTCGGGGAAGGCGACGCCCTGGTCGGCAAAGGCGAACCAGCTGGCGATCATCGAATCATAGGCGGCGGTGGCGGCATAGGCCTTGGCCGCCAGCATCCGGCGGAAATCATAGCTGGTGGCGCCGCCCTTCTCCGCCATTTCGGCGATCAGGCGGGCATAGTCGGCCGGATCGGTGACGATCGCCACGCTCTCATGATTCTTCGCGGCCGAACGGACCATCGACGGGCCACCAATGTCGATATTCTCGATGATCTCTTCGCGGTCGGCGCCCTTGGCCACGGTCGCGGCGAAGGGATAGAGGTTGACGATCACCAGGTCGATCGCGCCGATTTCATGCTCGTCCATCGACGCGACATGCTCGGCATTGTTGCGCACGGCCAGCAGGCCGCCATGGACCTTGGGGTGCAGCGTCTTGACGCGGCCGTCCATCATCTCGGGGAAGCCGGTCAGCTCGGAAATATCCTTCACGGCCAGGCCCGCCTCGCGCAGCGCCTTGGCGGTGCCGCCGGTCGACACCAGTTCGACGCCATGCTGGCCCAGTGCCTGGCCCAGTTCGATGAGGCCGGTCTTGTCCGATACGGAAAGGAGGGCGCGCTTGATGGTGACGTCGGTGGTCATGGGGATGCTTCCTGCTGTTCGGGATGCCGCTTCAGGCTTGCCGCAGCCCTCTAGTCGCGCGCGGCGCAAAAATACAGTCCTCAAGCGCAGGGAATTTCCCGATCTTGCGGGCTTTTGCCGCTACTGTATTGTGATTGCATAACAGTTGGGGGATCTGACATGCGCTATCTGCTCGCCGCCACCGCCTTGCCCTTGCTCGTCGCCTTCCCGGCGCTGGCGCAAATTCCGACGCCGGAACGGGCAGTTACCGATCCCAAGAGCCTGACCTCGCCGATCAATCCCGACGCCCGCGCCGTGCCGCTCGCCGACATCGGCGCCTCGCGCAGCCTGTCGAGCGCGGCGTGGAGCGCCGACGGCAAACAGATTTTCGTCGCCACCAACCTTACTGGCCGCACCAATATCTGGCGCACCGACACCGCCGGCAGCTGGCCGGTGCAGCTGACCCAGTCGGACGATGCCCAGACCGGCCTCGCCGCTTCGGCCGACGGCCGCTACCTGCTGTTCCAGCAGGATGTCGGCGGCAATGAATATAGCGACATCTATCGCGTGCCGGTGAACGGCGGCGTGGTCGAGAATCTCACCAACACCCCCGACCGGCGCGAAAGCGACCTGCTGGTGGGGCCGAGCAGTGGCCTGGTCGCGCTCGTCACCAAATTGAAGACGCAGGGCCAGTCCAATGTCGCGGTGATGGACGGGGCGGGCAGGGTGCGCGACCTGACGCGGGAGGCCGACCCGCAGTTCAGCTGGTCACCGGTCGCCTGGATCGCGGATGGCAAGGCGCTGATCGCCAACCGCGTGCGGATCGATTCCAAGGTCAGCGAAATCTGGCGCATCGACGTCGCCAGCGGCAAGTCGGCGAAATTGCTCGGCAAGGCCGACACCGTCTATGCCGCGACCGATGCGAGTGCGGACGGCCAATGGATCGCCGTCTCCACCGATGAAGGCAGCGGCCAGATTCATGGCGGCCTGCTCGAAGCCGCCACCGGCAAATGGCGCTGGCTCAAATCCACGCCCTGGGAACAGGTGCCGGCCAGCTTCACCCGCGACGGCAGGGCGCTCATCTTCCGCATCAACGCCGACGCGCGCAGCACGCTCTATCGCTTCGACCTGGCGAGTGGCGCGGAAACCCCGCTCGCCATCCCGCCGGGCGTCAATTATCTGGTCGGCAGCGAGCCGCGCTCGCCCGACGGCGCCCTGCTGATGCTCAATCATTCGGGCGCCGACGCGCCGGCCAATCTCTATCTCTATGACCTTGCGGCCGGCACTGCGCGCCCCGCGACGCAGCTTGCCATCGCCAGCCTCCAGCCCGCCGCGCTGCCCAAGTCGGATGTCGTCACCTACAAGAGCTTCGACGGTACGCTGATCAGCGCGATCGTGACCATGCCCGCCAATCTCAAGCGCGACGGCAGCAACCCCGCCATCGTCCTGCCCCATGGCGGCCCCACCGGTCAGGCGCAGGATGGTTACAGCCGCTACGCCACCGCCTTTGCCAGCCGTGGCTATGTCGTGATCCAGCCCAATTTCCGCGGCTCGACCGGCTATGGCAAGGCGTTCCAGGACGGCAATGTCAAGGATCTGGGCGGTGCCGACCTCAAGGACACGGTCGCGGCCAAGCATTTCCTGGTCGATAGTGGCTATGTCGATGCCAAGCGGGTCGGCATCTTCGGCGGCAGCTATGGCGGCTTCATGACCCTGATGGCGATCGGCCGGGCGCCGGACGAGTTCGCCGCCGCCGTCCAGTGGTTCGGCATCATCAACTGGCGCACCATGTATCGCGACCAGGATGAGGAGCTGAAGGCTTATCAGCGCAGCCTGCTCGGCACGCCGGAGAGCGATCCGCAGGTCTATGACGCGGCCTCGCCGCTCACCTATATCCGCGCGGCGAAGGCGCCCCTGCTCACCATCCAGGGCGAGAACGACATTCGCGTGCCGCGCGGCCAGGCGCAGGAGGTGCATGACATCCTCAAGGCCAAGGGCAATGTGGTGGAAACGATCTTCTACCCGGCCGAGGGCCATGGCTTCCAGAAGAAGGAGAATCAGCTCGACTCGCTGACCCGCACCGTCGCCTGGTTCGACACTTATCTCAAGCCGTCGCCTGTCCGGTGAAAGGCTCTAGCGGCCCGGCCGCTGAAAGTGGCCGGGCCTGAGAGCGAGGTCGTTGATTGGTAGCAAACGGGCCTCGGGTCGCCCCTCTTGCATGCGCCCTTGTCCGGGCTGTTCATAGGAAAAAACGGACATCGATGGCCGGCTGAACAATAGCGCCCGCGTGATGGCCAATGCGATGCGGGTCAGCCGACTCGCTTGAACAGCCAGCCGATGCTGGAGCCGCCCGGCAGCGCCTCGCTCGTCACCACCAGCTGTCTTGTGGGGTGGGGGCGGCCGTCGCCGTCGACCCACAGGCTGTCCTCGACGCTCAGCACGCCGGCCCCGGTCCGGAACTGCCACAGCGCGCCCAGCTCGATCCGCAGCAGCGCGCCCTGGCTGTCGGCGGTCAGGGTCGGTTCCACGCCGGGAGCCAGATGAAAGCGCAGCTGCACCGGCCGCTTGACCGGCTTCTTGCCGCGCGTTGCCGGGGTCAGCATATCCTCGCCGCGAACTTCGTTGCCATCGCCGCTCATCATCAGCAGGCGGCGGTGGACATAGCCCATGCGGCGGACATAGCCGTCATGGCTCAGCTCCACCCGGCTACCATTATCCAGTTCCTGCCGGTTCAGCTCGACCTCGGTCACGCCCTTGCCCAGCGTGCCGTCGGGCATCAGCGCGGTCGAATTGCTGTCGTCCAGCACCAGCGTGCTGTGCGCCGCGGTGGAACGCAGCGCCTGGGCCAGGTCGCGCGGGATATAGGCGCCTTCCAGCGCCGCGCCGCCGCAATTGATGACTAGCCGCAGCCGCCCGTCGCTGATCTCGATCGCGCCGGTGGAGGCGCAGCCGGCGGCGGCCAGGCGCGCGACCGGCGGCGGCGCCGCATCGATCTGCACCACCGTATTGCCTGCGCTGATCCGCTGATAGCCCCAGTCGCGCGCCTGGCGCAGCGGCCGGGTCCGCACCCGGCTGGCCTGCACCAGCGCCTCGACCATGTCGGGGTCGACCGCGCCCGCGCCCTGCCAGTTGCCCAGACCCCCATCGCCATGGGTCAGGCCCAGCAAGGCCGGCACCGCGCGGCTCAGCCCGTCGATCAGGAAGCCGGGCACCTGTTCGCGTCGCACCTCATAGACCGCGACCACCATCGCCAGCAGCATCACGCCTTCCAGCTGCGCCAGCGGCGACCGGGAAATGATGCCGCCATCGGCATGGAAGGCGCTGTCGATCGCGCGCTTCAGGCCGGCTTCGCCGAACAGCTTGCGCGGATTGCCGCCGGGCATCAGCATCGACGCCGCGACGATCCCGCCCCAGGCGACCAGGCGCGGCAGGCCTGGCGCGGCCTTGTCCGCGCTCTGGTCCAGATGGCGCGCGGTGCGGGCGATGCAGTTGAGCACCAGCGACCGATAGACCAGGTCGCTCGACGACAGGATCAGCGGCGCATGGGCGGTCCAGAACAGCAAGCGCCAGGCCGCATTGTCGGCGCGCCAGGCCGGGTCGCTCGGCGTTTCGGCATGGGCCGCCAGCCATTTGCGCATCAGCGCCTCGGCCACCGGCGCGCCCTGCTCGCGCGTCGCGGCGGTCGACAGGTCGCGCAGCCAGCGGAAACTGTGCAGATAGTCGGTGAAGGCCGGGCCGACCGCCAATTTGCCGAAATCGACCGTGTCGATCGCCAGCTTCTGGCCCCGGAACAGGAAATAGCCGGCGCGGATCGCCTGGCCGGCGCGCGGGTCGCCGGGCACGACATCGTCCGGCACCGCCAGCAGCTTGAGCGGATATTTGCCCTTCAGCCGCCGGCTGTGCAGCGGCGTCTTCCAGCTCAGCCGATAGAAATGATTGGCGATCCGCTCGGCCAGCGACAGGCCCTTGTCATCCGCGACGCGGATGAGCCGCTTGCCCTGTTCGATGCCGTCGTCGGCCGGTTCATGACCGGCGTCGACCGCGACAGGGGAGGACTGGCGCCGCTGGTTCGTCACCCGCCCCGCAGCGTCCTGATATTGTCGGCATAGGCGGCCGGGCCGCCACGGAAGGTTGCGGTGCCGGCCACCAGCACGTCGGCGCCGGCCGCGATCGCCTTGGGCGCGGTGTTGATGTCGATGCCGCCATCCACCTGCAGGCGGATGTCACGGCCGCTCTTCTCGATCATCTTGCGGCACGCCTCGATCTTGCGCAGCTGATTCTCGATGAAGCTCTGGCCGCCGAAACCGGGATTGACGCTCATCACCAGGATCAGGTCGATATCGTCGATCAGATAGTCCAGCATCTTGGCCGGGGTGCCGGGGTTCAGCACCACGCCTGCCTGCACGCCCAGCGACTTGATATGCTGCACGGTGCGGTGGATGTGCGGGCCGGCCTCGGGATGGACGGTGATGATGTCGGCGCCGGCCTGGGCAAAGGCGTCGAGATACTGGTCCACCGGCGAGATCATCAGATGCACGTCGAACGGCTTCTTCGTATGCGGGCGCAGCGCCTTCACCACGGCCGGACCAATGGTGATGTTAGGCACGAAATGGCCGTCCATCACGTCGATATGGATCCAGTCGCAACCGGCTTCGTCGATGGCGCGGACTTCCTCGCCCAGCCGTGCGAAATCGGCGGACAGGATGGACGGAGAGATGAGAATGGGATGGGTCATTTGACCGCTCGCATTAGCCCTCCCTTGGGGCGAGGGCAACGCATGATTTGCGCGGCGCGGCGATGAGTCGCATCAGGGGATGAAGAAGGTCGTGGGTTCCAGTCTGACCGGCGCACCGACATCCTTCGGCAGCCATTGCTTGACCCCGTGCAGCGCCACCGTTTCGCCGTCCAGCAGCACCGGCGCGGCGATCAGCCGCATCGCGCAATCGCTGCCGTCCGGGCGGCGGATATCGACGTCCAGGGTGAAGCCGCGCTGGTGGCGGATGGCATAGGCGCGTAGCCGCTCCATCGCCTCGCGGCTGTCATGGGCATAGAGCGACACCGACAGCGGCCGGGGCACGATGCTGCCCGGCTCCAGCCCGAATATGTCATAGACGCCCTGGGTCCAGCTGATGCTGTTGTCGGCCAGATTGCAATGCCACAGGCCCAGCCCCCGGTCGGCCAGCGCCGCCTCATTCCCCGCAATATCCTGGTCCAGAACCACCGGCGCGAGATGCTCGCGCAGGTCGAAGAGTGGCCAGCTATGATGCAGGGGCAGGGGTTCGGTCGGACGCAAGGCGGGCCTTTCCAGCGAAGGGCCTCACCTTAAGCCCCTCATGGTTAAGCCTTAGTTCCCGATGCGCACGATCCTTGCAACGAAAAAGCCGTCGGTGCCGCCCTGCTCCGCCAGCGTGTCGGGCAGGGTGCGCAGCCAGCCGTCGGCGCTGGGCGCCATGCCTGTGGGCAGTTCGCCTGCCTGCGCTGGCCGGACCTGGAAATCGGGACGCGCCGCCAGGAAATGGGTCATCTGCGCCTCGCCCTCGGCCTGTTCCAGCGAGCAGGTGGCGTAGATCAGCGTCCCGCCCGGCTTCACCCAGTCGGCGACGCGGGCCAGCAGTTCGCCCTGCAGTTCGGCCAGTTCCGCGATCTGGCGCGGGCCGATGCGGTGCAGCACGTCGGGATGACGGCGATAGATGCCGGTGGCGGTGCAGGGCGCGTCGAGCAGCAGCGCATCGACCGGCGCCTCGGGCGCCCATTGCCGCAGATCCGCCTGCACCACATCGGCCGACAGGCCGGTGCGCGCCAGATTTTCGCTCAGCCGCTCCAGCCTTTTCTTCGACTGGTCGACCGCGCTCACGGTCCAGCCGGCGGCGGCCAACTGCATCGTCTTGCCGCCCGGCGCGGCGCACAGGTCCAGTACGGTCCGGCCTCCGCCCGCGCCCAGCAACCGGGCCGGGCAGGAGGCGGCCAGATCCTGCACCCACCAGGCGCCTTCGGCAAAACCGGGCAGGTCGGGCACGACCGCCCCCTCGGGCAGGCGGACATGGCCGGGCGCAAAGCTGGTGCCGTCCAGCGCCTCGACCCATTTGCCGGTCTCGGCCGGATCGCGCAGGCTGACATCGACCGGCGGGCGCACGGCATAGGCATGGGCGGCCGCCAGCGGCATCGCCTCGCCCCATTGTCCGGTCCAGCGTTCGGCGACGTCGGCAGGCAGGGTGGGCGGCACGGGCAGGCTCGGCTCGGCGCGGGTCACGGTGCCGAACACGCCATGGACCAGCTTGCGCGGCCCGCCATCGACCAGCGGCAGTGCGGTGGCGATCGCCGCATGGGGCGCGGTGCCCAGCGCCAGCACCTGGATCAGCGCGATGCGCAGGACCATCCGCGCCTTGGCATCGTCGGGCAGGGGCTGCTTGGTCGCGCCGTCGATCAGCGCGTCGAGATCGGGCAAATGGCGCAGCGTCTCGGCGACGATGGCATGAACCAGTGCGCGGTCGGCCCGGTCGGCCAGCCCCTGGGTCGCGCCATGCAGCGCGATTTCCAGCGGATCGCCCCGACGCAAGACGGCGTCCAGCAGCTTCAGGGCCGCGCGGCGCGCGGGCAGGCCGGGGACATCATCGGCGCGCGGGGCACCGGAACGGGCGTTGGGACGACGGGACATCAGCGGCCCCTACGCGCTTTCCGCTCCGCGCGCAAAAACTCAGTCGCGCCCGTGTGGATTGAGGGCGCTGCGGCGCGGCTTGGGCGCTGCCGCTGGCGGCACCACCGGAGACAGGGCCGATGCCCGCGTCGCAGTTTGCGGCGGCATAGTCATGGACGGCGGGCCGTCCTTCTGCCCCATATCCTGCGCAATTTCCTCCAGCGCGGCGATGCGCTTCTCGGTCGCCGGGTGGGTCGAGAACAACTCGCTCACATGCACCGGTACGATATAGAGCTGCGCGGCGGCGGGATTGCGCTCGGCCACCGGGTTGGGGATCAGCTCGGCCCGGCCGGAAATCTTGGCCAGGGCGGAGGCAAGTGCGCGCGGATTGCCGCTGATCTCCGCCCCGGCCTGGTCGGCGCCATATTCGCGGGTGCGGCTGATCGCCATCTGGACGATCATCGCGGCAAAGGGGGCGACGATCACCGCCAGCAAGGTCGCGATCATGTTGCTATGGCCATTCTCCTCATTGCCGCCGCGGAAGAAGAGGCCGAAATTGGCCAGCATCGAAATGGCGCCGGCGATGGTCGCGACCATCGTCATGATCAGGGTATCGCGATTCTTCACATGGCCCAGTTCATGCGCCATCACGCCCGCCACCTCGTCGCGGGTCAGCATGTTGAGCAGGCCGGTGGTCGCCGCCACGGCAGCATTTTCGGGGTTGCGGCCAGTGGCAAAGGCGTTGGGCGCATCCTGGTCGATCACATAGACGCGCGGCATCGGCAGGCCGGCGCGCTGGCTCAGCGTCTGGACCAGGCCGTAAAATTCGGGCGCGCTCTGGGCATCCACCTCGCGCGCATTGTGCATGGACAGCACGATCTTGTCGGCATTCCAGAAGGTGAACAGGTTCATCCCCGCCGCCACCAACAGGGCAATCACCGCGCCGCCGCTGCCGCCCAGCGTATAGCCCAGCGCCATGAACAGCGCCGTCAGCGCCGACAACAGCATCACCGTGCGAAAACCACTCACTTGCACATCGCTCCTTTGCGGCCCAGATAGCGGGCCTGACACTGAATATGGGGTTGCCGCGCGCGCTCCGCAATCGAAAGGCCCGACATGGGACATTTCAACGGCAAGCGCCCGGCGCATGTGAAGGCGCCCGAGCATCTCTCCAAGAGCCCGCCCGTGCCCCAGCCCGACCCGGTCGACCAGCAGCCGGTGCTGGACGAGGAGCTGAGCCCGGTCCGCTATGGCGACTGGGAGCGCAAGGGCATCGCCATCGACTTCTGATCTGGCGCCTTCCGATCGGCCACCGCCGATCGCAACTTGTTCGGCTCGCCGACGTTTCAGCACATATTCCGCTGGCCCGTGCCCGGCTAGCGGGCGAGCGCGCCCCTTCGCTCTGGCCTTTCCGGCCGGGTCTGCGCAGATTCAGGGGCATGAGGAGTATGCGGGGCGTGAGCGCGGAATTGGCGCAGGACGACAAGGTGACGAAGCCGGTTGCGGCCTATGCGCCGGAAGATGCGGCATTATTGTGCGGTATCGGTCGGCTGGTCTGCGCCTGGACGATGCTGGAACATAGTCTGGAGGCGCGGCTGGCCGAACTGCGGGAAACCATGGGCGACGTCCGCACCGTGGGGGCCCGCACGCGGCCGACCATGACCAAGCTGATGACCGAATTGCGCACGACCGTCGCCATGCGGGATCGGCGCAACGCGGCCGGGCTGACCGAAATTGCGGAGGTCGAGCGCGATCTCCAGCGGATCGACCGTTTCCGCGCCTTGATCATCGGCGGCTTTCAGCAGCCGTCACCTGAAGGCTTTCTGTGCCGCGACTTACGTAACAATGCTCAATATGTAAGCCTGGAGCATTTGGATAATGAAATTGCGGCGCTGGAACAGGTTGCACAGCGTCTTCTGACGATCTGACCCATAAAGACAAGTTGCCGTAGCGCTTGACCTTTTTCTCCCGGTTCGCGATCCCCCCAAGCGAGCCGGCACTCATCGAGAACGGAGTCCCATGTCGAACAAACCGATTCGCAAAGCCGTCTTTCCTGTCGCCGGTCTTGGCACGCGTTTCCTGCCCGCCACCAAGTCGGTGCCCAAGGAATTGCTGCCCGTGGTCGATCGTCCGCTGATCCAATATGCGGTGGATGAAGCGCGCGAAGCGGGGATCGAGCAGATGATCTTCGTCACCGGACGCGGCAAGGGCGCGATCGAGGATTATTTCGACATCGCCTTCGAATGCGAGATCACCCAGCGCGAGCGCGGCAAGGATCTGTCGGCACTCGAAGGGACGCGCCTGGCGCCCGGTGATGCAGTGTTCCTGCGCCAGCAGGAGCCGCTGGGCCTTGGCCACGCCATCTGGTGTGCCCGCGATATCGTCGGTGACGAGCCGTTCGCCATCATCCTGCCCGACGAGTTCATGAAGGGTGCGCCCGGCAATGGCTGCATGAAGCAGATGGTAGAGGCCTATGAAAAGGTCGGTGGCAATCTGGTCTGCGCGCTCGAAATCCCGATGGACCAGACGCCCAGCTATGGCGTGATCGATCCGGGCGCGCGCGACGGTGCCCTGACCGAAGTGAAGGGCCTGGTGGAAAAGCCCAAGCTCGGCACCGCCCCCTCCAACCTCATCCTGCCCGGTCGCTATATCCTGCAGCCCGACGTCATGACGATCCTGGAAACCCAGGAAAAGGGCGCGGGCGGCGAGATCCAACTGACCGATGCCATGGCCTCGCTGATCGGCAAGCAGCCCTTCCACGGTGTCACCTTCGACGGTCGCCGTTTCGACTGCGGCTCCAAGGCCGGCTATATCGAGGCGAACCTCGCCCTGGCGCTGGAGCGCGAGGATATCGGCGCCCATATCCGCGACTTCGCGAAGGCCGAACTGGCCAACTAAGCTTCGATCCGCAGGGGTGGCCGCTGGTCACCCCTGCTGCCCGTCAGAACAGGCGGACGGCCTGTGCCAGCAGAATTCCCATGCCCGACAGGGTGATGGTGCCCCCGATGGCCAGCTGCCGCGGGCGGACTATCTGCCGGATTGGCACACCGATCGCAGCTTCAATCTTGCTCATGCAAATCATTATCGCATAAAGCGAACGGAGAGTCACACCCATCTCTCCACTCACACTGATGCAGCGGATCGATCATCATTCGTGATTAAAAGTAACGAATGATCGGAATGGCCGCTTTCAAATCAGTAACGCAACAATGGGCTCAAACTGTCAGCTTCGCTGTCAACTTTGCACCGCCGGCGACACATAATCGGCGTCGTGGATGAACGGCATCGCCGCATCATTCGCCAGCGCCGCCAGAATCGCGGCAAAGTCCGTCGCGCAGCGAAACCCCATCTGGCGCTGCGCCAACCCCGCGTCATAGACCCGGCCGATTGACGCCGGCAGTTGCCAGCCACGCCGGGCATATAGCTCTGCAGCTTCGGGAAAATGCCGCGCGATCACTGCCGTCGCATCGCGTTTCAGTTCGATGGCGTCCTCCCCACAGAAGGGCGTCGGCGCGGAAACAAGATAGGTCTCGCAACGCGCTGGCGGCGTCCGTTCCAGCGCCACCAGATGCGCCCGTGCCGCATCCTCGACCGTCAGCCGGCGATGGAGAAATTCATTGGCCTTCAGATTCTGCCCTGACAGGCTGGCGTCCGTGTCGTCATCTTCCGGGAAGAAGCGGGCGGTGCGCAGGATGGTGCAGGCAATGCCGCGCTCCAGTTGCTGCACCCGGCACAGCCCCTCGGCCGCCAGCTTGGTCACGCCATAGATGTTGCGCGGCTCCAGCGGCCCGCTCTGCTCGTCCAGCCACACCGCCGCGTCGCCGGCCTCGTCGCGCACCGCCTGGCTGATCATCAGCGATGTGGTGGATGTCATGACGAAGCGGTCATGCCCCGCCGCGACCGCAGCCTCCAGCAGGTTGCGCGTGCCGGTGACATTGACGTCGATGAAGGCATGGGCGGGGTAGCGGACGATGTCCGGCTTGTGCAGCGCGCCGCCATGGATCACCGCCTCGATGCCGCGTTCGGCAAAGGCGCGCTCGACCAGGGCCCGGTCGGCGACCGATCCGATGATGTTGGTGTCCCGGCCCGGCGCGACGTCCAGGCCGGTCACAGCATGTCCCGCCGCGCGCAGCATCGGCGCCAGGAAACGGCCCAGCCAGCCCGACGATCCGGTCAGCAGGACATGCATGTCAGGTCAATCCCTGTGGAAAGGACCGATCAGAACGGCACTTCGTCGTCCAGGTCGTTGTCGAAGTTGGGACCGCCCTGGCCGCCACCCGAGGAACGTCCACCGCCAAAGCCGCCACCCTGGTTGCCGCCGCCCGAAGAGCGTCCGCCCCCAAAGCCGCCGCCGCTGTTGCCGCCGCCGAAATCGTCATAATCGCCGCCGCCGAAGCCGCCGCTGCTCGCGCCCCAGTCGCTGACGCCCTGGTTGCCGCCGCCCGACGAGCGACCACCGCCATAGCCGCCGCCCTGGCCGCCACCGCCACCCGGCGCACCGTCCAGCATGGTCAGCACCGCGCCGGGGCCCGACAGGGCGACCTCGGTGGTGTAACGGTCATTGCCGTTATTGTCCTGCCACTTGCGGGTGCGCAGCTGGCCCTCGATGTAGATCTTCGATCCCTTGCGCAGGAAGCGCTCGGCGACGCCGACCAGGCCTTCGGAATTGATGACGACGCTATGCCATTCGGTGCGCTCCTTGCGCTCCCCCGACATGCGGTCCTTCCAGCTTTCCGAGGTCGCGATCCGCAGGTTGCAGATCTTGCCGCCATTCTGGAAGCTCTTCACTTCCGGGTCGGCCCCCAGATTCCCGATGAGAATGACCTTGTTGACCGAGCCTGCCATGATTCCTCCGAAAGCACTAAAGGCGCCGTTATAGAAGCCTCGCCTTGGCGGTAAAGAACAAAGCTAGGCCAAATGTCCGGGGCTTGGGATCAGCCGAGTCCCATCGCGACCGCCGCCCAATATGTCACGCCCGCCGCGGCATAGGCCAGCACGAACAGATAACCGATCATGAACAGCGGCCATTTCCAGCCATTGGTCTCGCGCCGGGTAACGGCAATGGTCGAAATGCACTGCGGCGCGAACACGAACCAGGCCAAGAAGGCGAGGGCGGTGGCCAGGCTCCAGCGGCCGGCCAGCCGATCACCCAGCCCTTGTTCCAGCGCCTCGGCATCATCCTCGGCATCGATCGCATAGACGGTGGCGATGGCGGAGACCGCCACTTCGCGCGCCGCCATGCTGGGCAGCAGGGCGAGCGAAATGTCGCGGTTAAAGCCGATCGGCTCGACCAGCACGTTGATGCCGCCCGCGATCCGCCCGGCGATCGAATATTCGCTCTGCTTCACGCCGTCGGGCGCATGGGGGAAGCTGGCCAGCACCCACAGCACGATATTGGTGGCCAGGATGATGGTGCCGGCGCGCTTGAGGAAGATGACGCCGCGCTGCCACAGGCCGATCAAGATATCCTGGGGCCGGGGCCACTGATATTTCGGCATTTCCATCAGGAATCCGCCGCTGCGGCCCTTGGCCACGGTCAGGCGCAGCGCCCAGGCGGCCAGCATGGCACCGACGATGCCGGCGACATAGAGCAGGAACAGCACCAGCCCCTGCAGGCCGATGCCCGGCCCGACGCTGCGCGCCGGGATGAAGGCGGCGATGATCAGGCCATAGACCGGCAGGCGCGCCGAGCAGGTCATCAGCGGCGCGATCAGGATCGTGGTCAGCCGGTCCTTGGGGTCGCTGATCGTGCGCGTCGCCATGATGCCCGGCACCGCGCAGGCGAAGGAGGAGAGGAGCGGGATGAAGGCCCGGCCCGACAGGCCGACCTTCGCCATGATGCCATCCATCAAGAAGGCAGCACGGGCCATATAGCCGGTCGCCTCCAGCATCAGGATGAAGAAGAACAGGATCAGGATCTGCGGCAGGAACACGATCACCGCGCCGACGCCGCCGACTACGCCCTGCAACAGGAAATCGTGGATGATGCCCGGCGGCAGGGTGTTGGTCACCGCCTCGCCCAGCGCCGTGACCCAGCCTTCCAGCATGTCGGCGGGCACCGATGCCCAGGAAAAGACCGCCTGGAACATCACGAACAACAGGCTGAGCAACAGGGCGAGGCCCAGCACCGGGTGCAGCGCGATCCGGTCGACCGCTGCCGTCAGTCGGCGCGACGGGGTTTCGCGCACGATCGCGGCGCGGGCGATGCGCCGCGCCTCTCTACGCACGGCATCGAAATCCGGCTCACCGGCGGAGGCGCGCAGCATGCCAGTCTGGGTGCCGAGCAGCGTCTCCAGCTCGGTCTTGAGATGGTCCAGGCCGCGCTTGCGCACCGCCACGGTGGACACCACCGGCACGCCCAGTTCCTGCGCCAGCACATTGGCGTCCAGTTCCAGCCCGTCGCGGGTGGCGAGGTCGACCATGTTGAGCGCGACCACGGTGGGCAGGCCCAGCGCGATCAGTTCCAGCGCAAAGCGCAGATGATTGTCGAGGTTCGATGCGTCGACCACGATCACCAGCGCGTCGGGCAGCTTCTCGCCAGCCTGCTTGCCCAGCACGAAGTCGCGCGTCACCTGTTCGTCGGGGCTGGCCGGGGACAGGCTGTAGGTGCCGGGCAGATCGACCAGTTCGACCGGCCGGCCGTCGGCCAGCGACAGGCGGCCCGCCTTGCGCTCCACGGTGACGCCCGGATAATTGCCCAGCTTCTGCCGCGCGCCGGTCAGCGCGTTGAACAGGGCGCTCTTGCCCGCATTGGGATTGCCGACCAGCGCGACGAGGGGAAGGCCGCTCATGCCTGCGCCTCCTGCGGGCCGGTGCTGACCTCCACGGCGGCGGCATGACTGCGCCGCATCGCCACCGTCATCCGCCCGATCTTGACCGCCAGCGGTCCACGACCCAGCAGGCCGCCATGATGTAGCGCCTCGACGCTGGCGCCTTCGCACAGGCCGAACTCGCGCAGGCGCTGTCCTTCCACGGACGACAGCGACTCCCAGTCGATGGTTTCAACAAAAGCGGGTTGGCGCAGGGGCAGATCGGTCAGGCGCAAGGAGGATGGACTCTTAACCAGAAATCAGATTTGCGACTGACTATCAATTACGTCTGGTGAAGGCCAGCCCGAACTTCACACCGCCGGGTAGCGCAGCCGGCCGATGAAGCGCGACAAGCTGAGATGTTCGCCATCGCCCACGCCCTTGAACCGGGCCTTCATCTTCTCGAAGCGCATGATTCCCTCGATCCGTCGCGTCAGGAATGCGCGGCTGTCGGCATGATCCTCGCTCTCGTCATTGACGAAGGTCAGCAGCGTCGCGGCATAGATGCTGCCGAGCGTCGCCCGCTTGCTATAATGGTTGAGGTCGGTGGCGGTGTCGCCCGCCGCGCGCCACATGATATCGGCGGCGTGCCAGCCCAGCTTGGCGGCGCGCACGGCATTGGTCGGCATCGCCAGGATCGCCTGCGCCCGGCGCAGCGCTTCGCGGTCGGGCGCCAGCAGTGCGAGGCGAGTCTCGATCAGCGCGGTGATCTTCTTGCGGATCGACATGGCGGCCAGCTTTTCGATTGGCAACGCCTCCAGCATCCGCGTGTCGATGCTGGCGAACCAGGCCTCGATCATGCCCATGGCACCATTGTCGAAGGCCAGTGCGGCGACATCGGCATCGATGCCCTTTTCCGCCGCCGCCATCGCCACCGCTTCGGGCCGCCAGCCGTCAAAGGCGGCGTGGCGCGGCAGGATCGGCGCCAGCAGCGCGCGGATTTCGTCCAGGGTCAGGTCTTGGGTCTGGTCGCTCATGGTCGTAACCTAGGCCCGTCGCGGCAGGCGCACAAGCACCAGTGCGACCGCCACGGCCACGCCGCCGACAATGTCGGTCGCGCTCAACGTCTCGCCGAACAGCAGCCAGCCGGCCAGCGCGGCGACGGCGGGTTGCAGCAACAGGCTGAGCCCCAGCACCAGCGGCGAAAAGCAGCCAAGCGCATAGGTCAGCAGCCCCTGGCCGACGATCTGGCTGGACAGGGCAAGGATGATGAGCGGCGTCCAGTCCTGCGGCATCACCGCTTCGCCCATCGCATTGGCCGCGAGCAGCAGCGGCAAGGCCCCGGCCGCGCTGACGACCGCGAGCGCCGACCAGCTGTCCAGCCGCTTGCGCGCGCCCTGGATCAGCAGAAGATAGGTGGTGTAGAGCAGCCCGGCGAGCAGGCAGAACAGGTCGCCCTTCAGGTTGACAGGCGACAGCTCATAGCTGCTGCCCATCAATATGGCCGCGCCGATCGCGGCTAGGATCAGCGCGCCGATCTGCAGCTTCGATACATGCTCCCGCAGCACGATCAGCCCCCAGAGCGGCAGCATCAGCGCGCTCATATTGCCGAACAGCGTTGCATTGGCGACCTTGGTATGACCGATGCCCAGATGCCAAGCGGCCAGGTCGGCGGCAAAGCAGACCCCAGCGACAATCACGATCGTCCACTGGCCGCGCGACAAGTGGCTCTTGCGCAGCTTCGGCAATGCCAGGATGAACAGGAAGGGCATGGCGATCGCCAATCGCCAGAAGGCGGCCGCTACCGGCCCGACATCGGCCAGCCTTACCAGCACCGGTCCCAGTGCCAGAATGATATTGGCCAAGATCAGCGCCGGAAAAGCGAATCTGGGCGTCGCGATATGCGCCATGGGGGTTGAAGCGGCCATGGCGGCTCCCTAGCTGGCTTTCTGCATCAAGTCCCGTTGCAAATTGCAACGTTCATGAGGGAGGTTTCATGACCACAATTTTCGATCCGATACAGCTCGGCGCCGATACCGCCGCCAACCGCGCCATCATGGCGCCGCTGACGCGCGGCCGCGCCACCCGCGACCATGTTCCGACCCCGATCATGGTCGATTATTATGCGCAGCGCGCCTCGGCCGGCCTCATCATCAGCGAGGCGACCGGCATTTCGCACCAGGGCCTGGGCTGGCCCTATGCGCCGGGCCTCTGGTCCGACGAACAGGTCGAGGCCTGGAAGCCGATCACCCAGGCCGTGCATGACAAGGGCGGGCTGATCGTCGCCCAGCTCTGGCATATGGGCCGCGCCGTTCATTCGGCCGTCACCGGCGAGCAGCCGGTTTCCTCCAGTGCCACCGCGACGCCGGGTGACGCCCATACTTATGAGGGCAAGAAGCCCTATGAGGTCGCCCGCCCACTAGCGATCGACGAAATCCCCGGCATCATCGCCGACTATGTGAAGGCGGCCAACAATGCGATCACCGCTGGCTTCGACGGGGTGCAGATCCACGCGGCGAATGGCTATCTGATCGACC
The DNA here is from genome assembly GCF_051058005.1 of Sphingobium sp. DN12. Classification (NCBI taxonomy): domain Bacteria; kingdom Pseudomonadati; phylum Pseudomonadota; class Alphaproteobacteria; order Sphingomonadales; family Sphingobiaceae; genus Sphingobium; species Sphingobium sp. DN12. The sequence continues at coordinate 3,675,656 of NZ_CP173717.1, read as the reverse complement.
AGTTCCTGCGCGACAACAGCAATTTTCGCGATGATATCTATGGCGGCAGCATCGAGAATCGCGTCCGCCTGCTGCGTGAAGTGACGCAGGCGGTGGTCGATGCGATCGGTGCCGATCGCGTGTCCGTGCGCCTGTCGCCCAATGGCGATACCCAGGGCGTCAATGACAGCAATCCTGAGCCGCTGTTCGCCGCCGCCGCCGATGTGCTGAACCAGATCGGCATCGCCTTCCTCGAACTGCGCGAGCCCGGCCCGGACGGCACCTTCGGCGCCACCGACGTGCCGCGCCTGTCGCCGCTGATCCGCCAGCATTTCAAGGGGCCGCTGGTCCTCAACAGCGATTATGGGCTGGATCGTGCGCAGGCCGATCTCGCCTCTGGCCTGGCCGACGCGATCAGCTTCGGTCGCCCCTTCCTCGCCAATCCCGATCTGGTCGATCGTCTGCGCGAAGGCGCGCCGCTGACCCAGGCGCAGATGGCGACCTTCTACAGCCAGGGCGCGGAGGGCTATACCGACTACCTGACCCTTGCCGAGGAAAAGGCGGCCGCCTGATCCCTCGTCACCCATGAAGAAGGGCGCGTTCCTCGCGGAGCGCGCCCTTCCTTGTGTCTGCCAAAAGGCCGCGGATCAGATCGCGAAACGTTCGCGCAGGCCCAGCATGGCAATCGCCGCCTTGGCCGCTTCGCCGCCCTTGTCCTTCTGGTCGGGACGGGCGCGGACCAGGGCCTGCTCCTCATTCTCGACGGTCAGGATGCCGTTGCCGATTGCGATAGCATCCATGCTCAGTGCCATCAGGCCGCGCGCGCTTTCGTTCGACACCACTTCGAAATGATAGGTTTCGCCGCGGATCACCACGCCGATCGCGACGAAGCCGTCAAAGCGACCGGTCTCGGCTGCCAGTGCGATCGCGCCGGGGATTTCCAGCGCGCCCGGAACGGTCACCACCTCATATTTGTGGCCGGCTTCGTCCAGCGCAGCCTTCGCGCCTTCGATCAGCAGGTCGTTGAGATGGTCGTAGAAGCGGGCTTCGACGATGAGAAACTTGGCCATGCGAATATCCTTCAGAGCTCGATCGGACGCTGCCCAACCACGGCCAGGTCATAGCCGTCAAGGGCGATCAGGCTGTGCTGCGTGTTGCTGAGCAGGATCATGTCATGCACGCCCAGTTCCGCCAGGATCTGCGCGCCCACGCCATAGTCGCGCAGTTCGTCCATGCCGCCGGGCTGCTTGCCGGCATGGGCCTGGATCATCCGGGTCAGCATGTCGGGTTCGCCGTCACGCAGCAGCACGACCACGCCGGCACCTTCCTTGGCGATGATGTCCATCGACCGGGCCAGCACGTCGCCACGCGGGCCTTCAGCACCGAAAATGTCGCTCAGCGGTGCCAGCTGGTGCATGCGCACCAGGGTCGGCTGGTCGGGGCTGATGCGCCCCTTCTGCAAAACGAGCTGCTCGGACTGGGTGGCGCGGTTGAAGAAGGTGATCGCCTTCCACTCGCCGCCCCACTTGCTTTCGAAGCTGGTTTCGGCGCGACGCTCGACCACATGGTCGTGGCGGCGGCGATAGGCGATCAGGTCGCGAATCGTGCCGATCTTCATCTTGTGCTTCTGAGCAAAGACGATCAGGTCGTCGAGGCGCGCCATCGTGCCGTCGTCCTTCATCACTTCGCAAATGACGCCGGACGGATTGAGGCCGGCCAGGCGGGCGACGTCCACCGCCGCCTCGGTATGGCCGGTCCGCACAAGCACACCGCCGTCACGGGCGATCAGCGGGAAGACATGGCCGGGCGTCACGATGTCGGCGCGCGTCTTGGATGCGTCGATGGCGACGGATACGGTGCGGGCGCGGTCGGCGGCGCTGATGCCGGTGTCGACGCCTTCACGCGCCTCGATCGACACGGTGAACGCCGTTTCGTGGCGGGTGCCATTGTTGCGGCTCATCAGGTCGAGCCCCAGCTGGTCGACGCGATCCTTGGTCAGTGCCAGGCAGATGAGGCCGCGGCCATGGGTGGCCATGAAATTGATCGCGTCGGGGGTCGCCATCTGGGCGGGGATGACCAGATCGCCCTCATTCTCGCGATCCTCGTCATCGACCAGGATGAACATGCGGCCGTTGCGGGCCTCGTTGATGATTTCCTCGGGGCTGGCAAGTGCGGTGCCGCCCTCTCGCTTCAGCAGATAGGCTTCCAGCTTGCCCAGCGTCTCGGCGGTCGGGTTCCAGTCGCCTTCGCCCAGCTTGCGCAAGCTGTTGGCGTGCAGACCGGCGGCGCGCGCCAGACCCGATCGGGACATGCCGCCATCGGTGACGAGGGCGCGGACGGAATCGATAAGCGAGGACGACATAAACACTCCTTCCCGGATCGGGGATGAGCGTTATATCACACTGTGATGTGATTTCTTCAAGAGTGAAATCACATCATTTACTGCGAAGACTTTGCATCCGGTCGAGATAGCGGGCCAGCACATCGATCTCCAGATTGAACGCCCGGCTGTCGGGCAGGCTGTCCAGCGTGGTAGCAATCGCGGTGTGCGGGATGATGTTGAGGCCGAAATGCACGCTGCCGTCGGGCTGATCCTCGACGCTGTTCACGGTCAGCGAGATGCCGTCCAATGTGATCGACCCCTTGGCGGCCAGTGCGGCAGCCAGTTCCGCCGGTGCGCTGATGACCAGGCGGATCGAATCGCCCTCGCGGCTGGCCGACACCAGATGGCCGATGCCGTCGACATGGCCGGTGACGATATGGCCGCCCAGCTCGTCGCCGACCTTCAACGCGCGTTCCAGGTTGAGCTTGCCGCCCTGCACCCACAGGCCCGGCGCGGTGCGGGCGACAGTCTCGGCCGACAGGTCGACCGCGAACCAGCCCGGCCCCTTTTCGACCACCGTCAGGCAGGCGCCCGAACAGGCGATCGATGCGCCGATCGCGACCGTCTCCATGTCATAGCTGCTTTCGATGACCAGGCGCAGGTCGCCGCGCTGCTCATGGGTGCGGATGGTGCCGATGTCGGTGATGATGCCGGTGAACATGGTGCCCAGATCCTTGGGAAAGAAATTTGCGCTGATCTAGGCGCTGCGCGTCCGCGCGTAAACCTCCAGCCGGTCCGGGCCGAACTGACGCTGGTCGGTCTGGCGCCAGCGCCCATGGGCATCAGCCAGGTCGGTCAGGCCGATGTCGCCGATCCCGGCCCGGCCCGACCCGATCAGGATCGGCGCGCGATAGAGCAGCAGCCGATCGACCAGATCGGCGCGCAGGAAGGCGGCGGCGGTCTCGGCCCCGCCCTCGATCATCAGATGATCGACCCGGTCGAGCGTCGCGATATCCTCCGGATCGGCAATCGCGCTCCAGCCTTCGGGCGCGGCGCTCCGGCTCAGCAGCAGCCGGCGGGGCGATCGCTCCTTCAGCCCCGGCAGGCGCACGTCCAGACTGGGCGCATCGGCGCGCAGCGTGCCGCCGCCGACCAATATGGCGTCATGCCGTGCCCGCTCCAGATGGGCATGGGCACGGGCATCCGGCCCGGTGATCCAGCGACTCGACCCGTCAGCCAGCGCGATCCGCCCGTCGAGCGAGAGGCCCAGCTTCAGCGTCACTGCCGGGCGCCCCAGAGTCTGGCGCAGCACGAAGCCGCGCATCGCCTCGGCCGCTTCGCCCGCCATCAGCCCCATCTCGACCATCACGCCACGCTCGCGCAGCCAGGCCGCGCCCTGGCCATCGGTGCGCGGATCGGGATCACGCAGAGCAATCACGACTCGGGCGACCCCGGCGCGCGCCATCAGGTCGGCGCAGCGCGGCCCGCGCGGGCTCAGGTGAAAACAGGGCTCGAGCGTGACATAGGCGGTGGCCCCCTCGGCCCGGTCCATCGCCTCGTCCAGCGCTTGCGCCTCGGCATGGGGGCGGCCGCCCTTCTGGGTCCAGCCGCGACCGACGACATGGCCGCCGCGCACGATCAGGCAGCCGACATTGGGGTTGGGCGTGGACAGGCCCCGGCCACGTTCCGACAGGGCAATCGCCGCCGCCATATAGCGACGATCAGCGGCGACGTCGGTGATCATGGTCAGGGTTTGGCGGTCGCCGCGTCGACCTTCTGTTCGGCCTCCGCCTTGGCCAGCCGCTGGTCCAGCAAGCCATTGATCTGGCGGACGGCTTCCTTGCGCCGCGCAGTGTTGCGGGCCTCTTCGTCGCGCCATTCGATGCCGAATGCGTCGGCAAAGCCCTGCATCTTCTTCTGCTGCTTGACGAGGGCCGCCTCGCGCTTGGCGAAGTCGATCTTCTGCTGCAGGATCACCGCCGCGTCGGAACGGTTCGCATCCCAGCTCTGGACATAGATGATCTTGTTGCGGGTCGGCATCGTGTTTGTGTTCGCGTCGACGATGAAGGCCCAGACGATCACATAGGTGAAGGCCGCGGACACGCCGAGCAGCGGCCATTTATGCTGGCGCTGCTGCCGGAAATAGCTCCAGAAATCACCAAAGGCGCTCTTGGGAGAAACGGGACGGGGAAATATCGCCATGCCGCGCTTATAGGGCAGGGCGGGCGCGGATGCAAAATGATCCATCGAACATCCCTCCATGAAGGAACGGGCGGGCTATGCCCGCCCGTCCTCTGCTCAGCGATCGGTCAGGGTGAAGCGCACGGTCAGCGTCTTGACGCTGCTCACAGCAACACCGTCGCGCGTTGCCGGCCGGAAGCGCCATTTGCGCAGCGCATGCTTCTGGGTCGAGAGCCAGAAACTCTCGTCGGTCGCCGAAATTTTGACGATGTCGCTGACGCGGCCTTCCGGACTGATGGTGACGCGCACGGTGACGTTGCCCTCCAGCCCCTGGCGGATCATCGCGCCGGGATAATCGGGTTGGAAAGACCCCAGCGCGTTTGGCGCTATCGTCGCATCGATCAGGACCGGGATATGTGGCGGGGGCAGGGGGGGATCGATGGCTGTCCCGGTTCCCGATCCGTCAAAGGGCGAGGATGGGCCGGTTTCGATCGTCGGGCCGGCCGGAACGGGCATCGTCGGTACGATCGGATCGGTGGTCGTCGGCTTTTGCGGCAGCGGATTGGTCTGGACCGTCTGGGTGGTCGGTTCCGGCGGCGTCGGTTCGGGTGGTGGGGGCAGCGGCACCGGATAGCCGGTGATCGGCGGCGTCGGCCGCACCCAGTCGATGACCTCCTTGGGCATCAGCAGGAAGGCGCCGACCACCACGGCATGGACCGCAATTGCCCCGCCGATCCCGATCGGTGATTTGCGCCGCGCGGCATAGCCCGACCGGGTCGCATCCTGTGTCGGTTGCATCGTCATATACATGGACTGCACCCTCCTCTCGTGGCGCCGTCTCTCCGGCGGCCATGAAATGATACAACATCAAAATATGATATGTTGCAACATCAATTTTCAGGAATGCGGTGCGCCTGAAATATTCGCGTTGCCTCGGGACATATCGGGGCAATGCGGCAATGCGAGACATTGGGGCAACGCAAATCCAGGAACCCCGATGCGCCTTCCCACGATGCTGCTATTGTCGACCCTGTTGCTGCCGGTGCCGCTGTTCGCCCAGCAGCCAGCCGACCTGTCTGCGCGGACGGGAGGTCCGCATGACGGCGGGGCACGACCCGAGGGTCCCTGGGCTGCCGATGCCGACGGCGATGGCCGGATCACGCGGGACGAGATGCAGGCCTGGCTCGACCGCCGCTTTTCGGCGATGGATTCGGACGGCGACGGGGCGATCTCGGCCGAAGCCATGCAGCAGATGCTGGGCCATCAGCGCACCCCGCGGCAGGAAGGACAGGGCGAACGTCGGCATGGCCGTGGCGGCCCTGGCGGCGGCCCCGGTGGCGCTGGCGGCCCTCCGCCCGGTGGTCCGCCACCCGGCCCGCGACCGGGCGGCCAGAGTGGCGACGCCGCGCCACCCCCACCTCCGGGCCGCGCCATGCCCTATCCCGAGGATGGCAATGAGGATGGCGTGATCGATCGCGCCGAATTTTCCGCCCCGTCGCTCGCCATGTTCCATGATCTCGACCGTAATGGCGATGGCGTGCTGAGCGCCGACGAGCTGCCGCCATCGCCGCCGCCCGGCAGAGAGGGCGGTCTCGAAGACTGATGTTCAGCTAGGAACCGGGGGCCTTCTCCTCTGTGCGACCGGTTCCGGTCGGGGCGCGTCGTTTTTGGCCCGATGCGCCCCGACCATTTCTCAGAAGAATGTGTCGATCGCGTGGATCGCCAGGCCAACCAGCCCGCCAACCAGCGTGCCGTTGATGCGGATATATTGCAGGTCGCGACCGACCGCATTCTCCAGCCGGCTGGTGACCGTGCCGGCATCCCATCCGCGCACCGTCTCGCTCACCAGCTTGACGATCGAATCGCCATAGGTCGCCGTGGCCCCGACCGCGCCGCGCCGCACGAAGCGATTGATCACCAGTTTCAGCCGGGCATCCTCCTGCAACGTGCCGCCCAGTTGCTGCAACGCCTCGCCCAGTCGCCCGGCCATCGCCTTGCCGGGATCGCGTACCGCACGCAGCAGGCCGGTGCGGGCCTGTTCCCACATCCCCTCGATCCAGCGCTGCATCGCCGGATTGTCGAGTATCTCGTCTCGAATCTTCGCGGCCTTCGCCTGCATCTCGATGTCGAACTGCAGGTCGAAGGCGAGCTTGGCCATGCCTTCCTCGGCCTTGAGGCGCAGGCTGTGGCCGGGATCGGCGGCCATGTCCGCCAGCAACTTGCGCAGACCGTTGACGATGGCATTGGCCAGATTTTCGTCCAGCCCGGTCCAGCGCAGCACCGTGCCCGCGCGCTCATGCACCATCTGTCGGATCAGATGGTCGTTCGCCTCCAGCGCCCTGTCGGCCCACTGGATGATGCCATCCATCACCGGCGCATGGCGGCCGTCGCGCATCGCCGCCTCAATTGCTTGCCCCACCAGCGGGCCGACATTGATCGCGCGCAGCCGCTGGCCGATCGCGCCCTTCACCATCCCGCCCAACCGCTCCTGATCCAGCGCCTCCAGCATGTCGGCGAGCAACCGGGATGCGCCGACGCGCAGTCGCCCGTCGCCGGCGGACGGGCTGGCGAGGAAGCGGCCGGCCGCACCGGCCACGTCCATGCCGCGCATCCGCCGCGCGACGACGGCCGGGGTCAGGAAATTGTCGCGCAGGAATATTGCCAGCGTATCGCCGATCCGGTCCTTGTTGCGCGGAATGATCGCCGTATGCGGGATCGGCAGGCCGAGCGGATGGCGGAACAGGGCGGTGACCGCGAACCAGTCGGCCAGGCCGCCGACCATCGCCGCCTCGGCAAAGGCCTGGACGAAGCCGATCGCGGGATGGAGATGGACGGTGGCGCGCGCCGCGATGAAGATCGCCGCCATCGCCAGCAACATCCCCGTCGCCACCAGCCGCATGCGCCGCGCGGGATGGGCGGCGGCGTCGAGGGGCGAGCGGGGCATGCGCAGCAGCTTCATGGCGGTGAAACGGTTACGCGCCCGTTTCGTTCAGGCAAGCCCCATATTTTGCCATGGGGCTGGCCGCGCGAACCCGATTCCTTATTCCGCCGGCTGGGCATGGCTGCCCGAATGGCCGTCATGCGACTTGTGGGTCAGGAAGCGGCGGCTCAGCCGCGGCCCGGCCCATTGCTCGACGCCCAGCGCCAGGCTGAACACGGCCGGCACGATCACCAGCGTCAGCACCGTCGACAGCAGCAGGCCGCCGATCACGGTGATGCCCATCGGCGCGCGCCAGGCGGCGTCACCCGACAGCGACAGGGCCGTCGGCACCATGCCCGCGACCATGGCGACCGTGGTCATCACGATCGGCTGCGCGCGCTTGTGACCGGCGTCGAGGATCGCCTCCTGCTTGGGTACGCCCTTTTCCATTTCCTCCAGCGCGAAGTCGATCACCAGGATCGAGTTCTTGGCGACGATGCCCAGCAGCATCAGCAGGCCGATGAACACCGGCAGCGACATGGGCTGGCCGGCAATGTGCAGCGCGATCGCCCCGCCCAGCGGCGCCAGCAGCAGCGAGCCCAGGTTCACGAAGGGCGGCATGATCCGCTTGTAGAGCAGTACCAGCACCGCCAGCACCAGCATGATGCCGGAGAAGACGGCGATCACGAAGTTGGTCAGCATTTCCGCCTGGAACTTGCTGTCGCCCGCTTCGATCTTCTGCACGCCCTGGATGCGGCCTTCCTTGATGGCCTTCATCGTCGGCAGTTCGTTGATCTTCTGGTTGGCCTGGCTGGTGACGATGCCGGGCGCCAGGTCCGCGCCGACGACGACGCGGCGGATTTGGTTATAGCGGCGGATCTGCGTCGGGCCTGCGCCAAAGCTGATGTCAGCGACAACCTTGAGCGGCACGGAGCCACCCGACACCGTCGGCACCGGCATATTCTCGATCGTGGCGATATCTTTGCGGCTATCCTCGGCCAGCGCGACGCGGATCGGGATCTGGCGATCGGACAGCGAGAATTTGGCGACATTCTGGTCGATGTCGCCGATCGTCGCGATGCGGATCGACTGGCTGAGCGCAGCGGTCGTCACGCCCATGCTGGCGGCCAGGTCGAGGCGCGGCTTGATGATGATTTCGGGCCGCTGCATGTCGCCCTGCACGCGCGGCGCGCGCAGTTCGCGGATGCCGGCCATTTCATGCACCAGCTGGTTGGCGGTCTTTTCCAGCAGCTCCGGATCGTCCGAACCATACATCATGATGATGTCGCGGCCGAAGCCACCGCCCGACTGGGACTGGAAATTGACCCGTGCGTCGGCGATCGTCTGGAACTTGGGCGCGATCTTGCGTTCCCAATCGACCGACGACATCGGCCGGGTCTTCTTGAGCGTCAGGAAGATGTCGGCGCTGGTCGGCTCGATATCGGCAAAGGCGGCCTCGACCACATCCGTGTCGGCCGCCAGCATGTCGGCAACCTTGCGGGTGATGGCGGTGGTCTGCTCCAGCGTGCTGCCCGGCACGGTCTCGATCTTCACCTGGCTGAAATCGGTGTTGATCGTCGGCTGGAAGGTCATGGGCAGCGTGCCGAAGGCGAACAGGGTCGCCACGAAGGCGAGCATGCCGATGCCCAGAGTCCACACGCGATGGTCGACGAAGAAGGCGACGAAGCGGTTGCGGAAACCGCCGCGCGCGCGTCGGGCCTTCGCCCTGCGCTGGTCCAGCGACCAGTGGAGCACGCTCATATAGCGGTCCATCAGCCAGCCCTCGCCATGGCTCGCCTCGCCATGGGCCTTCAGGAAATAGGCTGCGATCATCGGCGTGATAAGGCGCGCCACGGCCAGGCTCATCAGCACCGACACGACGACGGTCATGCCGAACTGGATGAAGAACTGGCCCGAAATGCCCGGCATCAGTGCGACCGGCAGGAACACCGCGACGATCGCCATCGTGGTCGCCAGCACGGCCAGGCCGATTTCGTCGGCTGCGTCGATCGATGCCTGATAGGCCGATTTGCCCATGCGCATGTGGCGCACGATATTCTCGATCTCCACGATGGCGTCATCGACCAGCACGCCCGCCACCAGGCTCAAAGCCAGCAGCGAAATGCCGTTCAGCGTAAAGCCCAGCATGTCCATGAACCAGAAGGATGGGATCGCCGACAGCGGGATGGCGAGGGCAGAGATCATGGTCGCGCGCCAGTCGCGCAGGAACAGGAAGACGATGACGACCGCCAGCACCGCGCCTTCGATCATCGCCGACATGGCGCTGTGATACTGGCCGCGTGTATATTCGACGCTCGAATAGAGCTGCTTGAACTGGACCTTGGGATTTTCCTTCTTCAGCTTGTCCAGCACCTTCATGGCATCGTCATAGACGGTGACGTCGGACGATCCCTTGGCCTTTTCCAGGCTGAAGCTGGTCACCTGCCGGCCGTTCATCAGGGCCAGGCTGCGCTGTTCGGCATACATGTCGCGAACATCGGCAATATCGGCCAGCTTGACCGTGCGGCCGCCGGAAATGGCGATCTGGGTCTGGCCCAGATCATGGGCGTTGCGGGCATTGCCCAGCACGCGAATCGACTGTTCGGCACCGGCAATTTCGGTGCGTCCGCCGGCCGCGTTGATATTGACCTGGCTCAACTGCGCATTCACCTGCGCGGCAGTGACGCCATAGGCCTGCAGGCGGGCGGGGTCGAGGATGACGCGGATTTCGCGGCTGACGCCGCCACCGCGCCGCACCGCCGCCATGCCGCTGACCGACAGCAATCGCTTGGCGACCGTATTGTCGACATACCAGGACAGTTCCTCCAGCGTCATGTCGGTCGCTTCGGCGCTGAAATAGGCGATCGGGCCGCCATCCACGTCGATGCGCTGGACCTGCGGTTCCAGGATGCCGTCGGGCAGGTCGCTGCGGATCTGGTCGACGGCATTCTTGACGTCGTTGACCGCGCGATCGACCGGCGTGCCGATCTTGAACTGGACATTGGTCAGCGACTGGCCTTCGGATGCGAAGGAGGTGATGTCCTCGACCCCGCTGATGCCGCGCACGGCGGCCTCGACCCGCTGGGTCACCTGGGTTTCCAGTTCGGTCGGCGCGGCGCCCGGCTGGGACACGGTGACGCTGACCATGGGAAAGCTGATGTCGGGATTCTGGTTGATGTCCATCCGCAGGAAGCTGACGACACCGGCCAGCATCAGCGCGGCGAACAGGACCAGCGGCGGCACCGGATTGCGGATCGCCCATGCGGAGATATTGCGAAAACTCATGACGGGCTTCCCTCACCGGACGCGACCGCGTCCGCTTCCAATATTGTCAGTCCTGCCGGTCCGGGCACGATGACCCGGCCGGGACCATTGCGTCAGCGCGCCTTGAGCGCTTCCGGCTTCACCTTCTGCCCCACGGTCAGGAAGGCGCCGGCCGACGTCACGATGCGCTCGGCGCCGGTGATGCCGCTGGTGATGGCGACGCCCGTGTCGGACACCTGGCCCACCTTCACGTCGCGCCGTTCGACCTGGTTCTTGCCGTTGACGATATAGACATAGCTGCCCTTGACGTCGCTCTGTACCGCCGATTCCGGCAGCAGCGGGGCATTGCCCGAGCCGCTGGTGATCGTCGCCGACGCGAAACCGCCGGGACGGATCGCATCATTATAGGCGACCGCGATGCGAGCGATGCCCTGGCGGGTCTGCGGATCGACGACCGGCGATACCTGCCAGACGCGGCCGCTGAAATGCTGGTTGCTACCGACCGGGGTCACGGTCGCACTGTTGCCGGCGCGCAGCGTCGCCAGATCGGCTTCAGCCACCTGTGCCTGCATTTCCATCTCGCCATCCTTGGCCATGCGGAACAATGTGCCGCCGCCGGCCTGGACGATCTGGCCGGGCTCGACCGTGCGGGTCAGCACCAGGCCGGATGCCGGCGCGCGGATGTCCAGGCGGCCGGTGCGAGCGCGCTGTTCGGCCAGTTGCGCTTCGGCCACGCGGACCTGGGCGACGGCCTGGTCGCGGGTGGCGGTGCGCTGGTCGATGTCGGCGGCGCTGATGAAGCCGCGGCCGACCAGCGCTTTGGCGCGTTCCAACTGGGCCTGGGCCAGCTTGGCATTGGCGCGCTGCACCTCGACCTGGGCGGCCAGCGAATTGACCTGCTCGCTCTGGACCGACCGTTCGACGGTGGCCAGCACCTGACCGGCACGGACCCAGTCGCCCGGCTGCACCAGCACGCGCGTCACCATGCCGCCTTCGCCGACCACGCCGACCGGCATGTCGACACGGGCGGCCAGCGATCCGGTGCTGCTCACGGTGCGGGCAACCATCGTCTGGCCGGGGGTCAGTACGGTCACGACTGGTGCCTGCGGAGCGGCGTCGGGTGCGGCGGCATCCTTGCCACGCATCGACAGCGCGACAGCCGCCGCCACCAGCGCAACCGCAACAACGCCACCGATGATCAGCAGCCGGCGGCGACGGCGAATCCGGTCTTCGTCATCGACCAGGATCGCGGACGATTCGCCCGTCAGCGTAGTTTCGTAATTCATGCCGTTTCCATCTCTCCGGCGGGTTCCGCCCAAACTCGGAACTGTGTTATATGAATATATCACCGCCCTCAAGCCCCAATATCACGGTTGGACGGGCCTTCGCAAAGCCAATTGTGCTGATGCGAAGGGGCTGGCGGGCTCTTGCATCTTGTCCGTCTCTTGCCAAAGGGGCCGGACTATGTCGCTATGCCGCGACTTGGGGCGGGTTGGCTAATATAAGAGGATGCGCACCATGGAATTGCTGGGATGGATCATGACGGGCCTGCTCGCTGGAGCATTGGCGCGGCTGGTCATGCCGGGCCGCGATCCGGGGGGCTGCGTCGTGACCATCCTGTTGGGCATGGCCGGAGCCTTGCTGGCGGCCTTTGTCGGTCAGATCATGGGCTTCTACGCGCCGGGCGAGCATGCCAGTTTCATCGCCGCCGTGCTGGGCGCGATCGCGGTGCTGGCACTCTATCGCTGGTTCAGCGTCCGGCGCTGACGCAAAAAGGCCGCGACCTTCCTGGGAAGGACGCGGCCTTTGAGATGGAATTCCGGGTCGTTAGCGGACCGATCCGCGCCGTACCAGGTTGACGATCGCCAGCAGGATGACCGCGCCCAGCAGCGAAACGAGGAAGCTGTAGAGCGTCAGTCCGGCATTGTTGATCGAGCCGCCGCTGAAGATCAGGCCGCCGATGAAGGCGCCGACAATGCCGACGACGATGTTCAGCAAGATGCCCTGCTGCGCGTCCGTGCGCATGATCATGCTGGCGAGCCAGCCAATGATGCCGCCGACGATAAGCCACAAGATGATGCCCATGTTACTCTCCTTGACCACACCCCCAACGGGTTTGCTGGCTATTCAACCCGGAACATGGCTTCGCGTTCCCGCAGAAAATGATTCCGCCTTGGAAACCATCCCCAAGGCGCAATGCAAAAGGGGCCACCGGACGGTCTGTCCGGCGGCCCCTGCATCATCCTCTCCGGTGCGCGCCTGTCGGCGGCACCCGATCCCTCAATATTTCTGCTGCCGCTCGTAGAGCGACTTATAATATTGGATGCGCGTGACGCGCAGGCCATGCATGCCCGAACGGTCCACCGCCCGTTGCCAGCTGGCAAATTCTTCCAGCGTCAGGCTGTAGCGGGCGCATGCTTCGTCCACGGTCAGCAGACCTCCATTGACGGCAGCGACGACTTCTGCCTTGCGACGCACCACCCAGCGAGTGGTGTTCACGGGCGGCAGATTTTCCAGCGTCAGGGGTTCGCCGAGCGGTCCTACGACCTGTGCAGGCCTGATTTTCTGGTTCTCTATCATCTTTACCCTCAATTAGCGGCATTGGCGTTGCCGAATTCAGCAGCGAAACCTCGTTGTCACATCAGCCCTGAAGATCGGCTAAAGCCCCAAGGTAAACACAGGCTTCATCATCCTTGCCCCACCCCTAAATGGCTCGCGATCAGCGGGTTAAAGCTTCCTGCGAGACGAACGGCTTCGATCTTGCCGTCGGAACGTGGCGCGAAAATCTCGGCCAGTTCCTGAATCCAGTCCTCCATCCCGTCCTGCCCCCGCAGGACGCCCGCGACCGCCAGGGCCGTGGGACTGGCCGCCTGCGCCGCAGCCGAAGCCGCCCGCAGGAAAGGCCAGGCCGGGACGCGTGCCCGGCCTGTCGGCCTTGTCAGGGCGGGTTTCAGCCCGCCTGTCCGGAGAAAACTCAGATCCATGACCAGGCTTCTACCGGGCTAATCGATAAGGTCCGGTAAATGCCGGACACATTTTCGTCATCGAAACGATACGCTTGTGGGGGAAGATGCTGGAACGCAGCGCCGCCTGCGACTATATGGGCGGCCATGCAGCCCGAATTTCAGCTCCCAGAGCCGCTCTCGCAGCGGCGCATTGTCGTTGCCATGTCCGGCGGCGTGGACAGCAGCGTCGTCGCCGCGCTCGCCGCGAAGACCGGCGCGGAAGTGATCGGCGTGACGCTCCAGCTTTACGATCATGGCGCCGCCGTCGGCCGTACCGGCAGCTGTTGCGCGGGCCAGGATATCCGCGATGCGCGCGCCGTCGCCGACCGCATCGGCATTGCGCATTATGTCTTTGATTATGAAAGCCAGTTTCGCGATTCGGTGATCGCTGACTTTGCCGATGAATATATGGCCGGGCGCACCCCCATCCCGTGCGTGAAATGCAATATGGGGGTGAAGTTCACCGACCTGTTCCAGATCGCGCGCGACCTGGGTGCCGATTGCCTGGCGACCGGTCATTATGTTCGCCGGATCGAAGGGCCGCAGGGCGCGGAACTGCACCGCGCCGCCGATCCGGCGCGCGACCAGAGCTATTTCCTGTTCGCCACGACTCAGGCCCAGCTCGACTATCTGCGTTTCCCGTTGGGTGGTTTGCCCAAGCCGCAGGTGCGCGAAATCGCCGCCGAACTCGGCTTGTCGGTGGCGCTGAAGCCCGACAGCCAGGACATCTGCTTCGTGCCCGATGGCGATTATGCCAAGATCGTGCGCAAGCTGCGCCCCGATGCGGACGAGGGCGGCGATATCGTCCATGTCGACGGCCGGGTGCTGGGCCGGCACAAGGGGCTGATCCATTATACGGTCGGCCAGCGCAAGGGGCTGGAGATCGGCGGCCAGGCAGAACCGCTCTATGTCGTGCGGCTCGATGCCGAAGGACGGCGGGTGATCGTCGGGCCAAAGGTTGCGCTGGCCGTGTCGGGCGCACGCCTCAGCGACATCAACTGGCTTGGGCGCGATTTCACCGGACCTCTGACAGCCAAGGTCCGCTCGATGGCCAAGCCTGTTCCCGCGCGTCTGGAAGGAGACCGGCTGCTCTTCGACGCGCCCGAATATGGCGTCGCGCCAGGGCAGGCCGCAGTCCTCTATGCCGGCGATCAGGTACTGGGCGGCGGCTGGATCGCCGCGACCGAGGCTGCGCTGGCCGAGGCCGCCTGAGCCGGCGGCACGGCCAATTGTGACAATTATATTTCCTTTCGTGCCCGATTCGATCTAGCGTCCCCGCCCCGGGGCACCGCTCGCAACAAGGGGCGCATGGATGGACAACCGCGAAGTCGAGTTGAAGCTGGAATTTGACCCGGCCGATCGCCCCCTGCTGGCCGATGCGCCGCTGTTCGCAGGGCAGAAGGGGCAGGCGGCCCATCTGGTTGCCACCTATTTCGACACCCCCGCGCTCGATCTGCACCGTGCCGGTTTTTCGCTGCGCGTCCGGCGCAAGGGGCGGGCCCATGTCCAGACGATCAAGGCCGATGGCGGCAGGGCGGCTGGCCTCTTTGCCCGCTCGGAATGGGAAAAGCCGGTCGACGGCAATGTCCCGCTGTTCGATGCGATTCCCGATCCGCTCGATCGGGCCGTCGGCGCCGCCACCGTCGCGACCGCCGACAAGATTTTTGTCACCGACATCGAACGCACCGTGCATCGGCTCGATCGGGACGGGCAGGGGGTCGAATGCGCGATCGACATTGGCCGGGTTCGGGTCGGCCGTCGTGCCACCCCGCTGGCAGAGGTGGAACTGGAATTATTGTCGGGTGAACCGGCCCTGCTTTTTTCGATGGCCCGCCAGCTCAACGACCTGGTGCCGCTGCGTCTGGGCATGCGCTCCAAGTCGGAGCGCGGCTATGCCCTGCTCGCGAAGGAACGGCGCAAGCCGGCCAAGGCCGAACCCATTGCGATTGCGCCCGACGCAACCGTCGAGCAGGCCTTTCGTGCCATCGCCCAGGGCTGCATCCGCCAATTCCGCCTGAACGAGGATCTTCTGTTCACCACCGGTGCGCCCGGCGCGCTGCATCAGGCGCGGGTGGGGTTGCGCCGGCTGCGCTCGGCGCTGTCGATCTTTGCGCCGGTGCTGGCGGGCGATCTCGCGCTCGCGCCGCTCAAGGATGGTCTGCGTGCGCTCGCTGCCACGCTGGGCCGGGTCCGCAATATCGACGTGCTGTTGCCCAGCCTGCCTGATGATGCCACCGCCCGCCTCGCGCTTGTTCGTGCGGAAGCGCTGGCAGATGCCGAGCTTCGCCTGCAGGCGCGCGAGACCCGCATCCTGATGCTGGATCTCGCCGAATGGCTGGCGCTGGGTGACTGGTGTAGCCGACCGGCCGATGCCGCGTTGCTGCATGCGCCTGTCAGGCCGTTCGCTGCCGAAATCCTGTCGGATCGACGCAAGCGGCTGAAGCGCAAGGGGAAGAATCTTGCCAGGCGCAGCGACGAGCGGCGCCACCAGGCCCGCATCGCCGCCAAGAAGCTGCGCTACGCCAGCGAATTTTTCGCGCCGCTTTTCCCGAAGAACAAACAGCAGCGACGCCATGCTGCCTTCTCCGCCATGCTGGAAAAGCTGCAGGATGATCTGGGCGCTCTCAACGATCTGTCGACTGCGCCCGCCACCCTCGCGGCGGCCGGTATCGGCTTCGATTTGCCCGCGCCGGATGACAAGGCGCAGCGCCGCCTGCTGCGCCGCGCCGAAAAGGCCTATGCCGCTCTGCTCGACACAAGGCGCTTCTGGGGCTGAGCTTCCCGTTCTTCCTGGCCCGAAAATCTTGTGCTTTGGCGCGTCGATGGCTAAGGCCCGCCGGTCATGACTCGCCCGATCACCTTCGCCATCCCCAAGGGCCGCATCCTCGAAGAGGCGCTGCCCCTGCTCGCCAAAGCCGGTATCGAACCGGAGGCGGAATTTCATGACAAGAAGAGCCGGGCGCTGCGCTTCGCCACCAACCGGCCCGATGTGTCGATCATTCGCGTGCGCGCCTTCGACGTGGCGACCTTCGTCGCCCATGGCGCAGCCCAGATCGGCATCGTCGGTTCCGACGTGGTCGATGAGTTCGATTATTCCGAACTTTACGCCCCGGTCGATCTCAATATCGGCCATTGTCGCCTGTCGGTCGCCGAACCGGCGGATGCCGGGGACGAGGATCAGGCGGCGATGAGCCATGTCCGCGTCGCCACCAAATATCCGCATCTCACCCGCAAATATTATGAGGCGCGCGGGCTTCAGGCCGAATGCGTGAAATTGAATGGCGCGATGGAACTGGCGCCTTCGCTTGGCCTGTCGCGCCGCATCGTCGACCTTGTGTCCTCGGGCGCCACGCTCAAGGCCAATGGCCTGGTCGAGACCGCGATCATCATGCCCGTCTCGGCGCGGCTGATCGTCAATCGCGCCGCCTACAAGATGCGTTCGGCCGATCTCACCACGCTGGTGGAGGCGTTCCGCAAGGCCGTGGAGGTGCGCGATGCCGCTTAGGCTCGACAGCAAGGTCGCCGGTTTCGCGGCCGATTTCACCGCTCTGGTCGATGCCCGGCGCGAGGCGGACGAGGATGTGTCGCGCGACGTCGGCGCCATCCTGAAGGCTGTGCGTGCCCATGGCGACACGGCGCTCGCCGATTATACCAGCCGCTTCGACCATCATGATCTGGACGTCAGCGGCTGGGCGGTCGACCCGGCGGATTGCCGCGTCGCGCTCGATGGCCTGTCGACGCCGCTGCGCGACGCGCTCGAACTCGCCGCTGCCCGCATCACCGCCTATCATGAAAAGCAGAAGCCGGTGGACAGCGATGGCATCGACGCCGCCGGGGTGCGCCTCGGCGCGCGCTGGACCGCGGTGGATGCCGCCGGCCTCTATGTGCCGGGTGGCCGCGCCGCCTATCCCAGCTCGCTGCTGATGAACGTCATCCCGGCCAAGGTTGCGGGTGTGCAGCGCATCGCCATGGTGACACCGACGCCCAAGGGCGAGATCAATCCGCTGGTGCTGGCCGCTGCCCAGATTGCAGGGATCGAGGAAATCTGGCGCGTCGGTGGCGCGCAGGCCGTCGCCGCGCTGGCCTATGGCACCGATCGGATCAAGCCGGTCGACGTCATCACCGGTCCTGGCAACGCCTGGGTCGCCGAAGCCAAGCGCCAGCTCTATGGCGTGGTCGGTATCGACATGGTCGCCGGCCCGTCCGAAATCGTCGTCGTCGCCGATGGCCAGAACGATGCCGACTGGATCGCCGCCGATCTCCTGAGTCAGTCGGAACATGATCCGACCAGCCAGTCGATCCTGTTCACCGACGATGCCGCCTTTGCCGACGCCGTCGAACAGGCCGTCATGCGCCGCCTGCCGTTGCTGTCGACGCAGGCCGTCGCCACCACCAGCTGGGCCGCCAATGGCGCGATCATCCTGGTGCGCGATCTGGACGAGGCGATGCCGCTGGTCGATCGACTCGCGCCCGAGCATCTTGAACTCGCTGTCGACGATCCCGACCGCTATTTCGCGCAGGTCCGCCATGCCGGTTCGGTCTTCCTCGGCCGTATGACGCCCGAGGCGGTGGGCGATTATGTCGCTGGCCCCAACCATGTGCTGCCGACCGGTCGCCGGGCGCGCTTCTCCTCGGGCCTCTCGGTGCTCGATTTCATGAAGCGCACCAGTTTTCTTGGCCTTACCCCCGACGCGATCCAGGCGATCGGCCCCGCGGCCGTCGCTCTTGCGGAGGCGGAGGGACTGCCCGCTCACGCCGCATCGGTCGCGCTGCGGCTCTGATTTCTTCCCGTTCGGTTCGAGCCTGTCGAGAACCGGTTATGCGGGCTTCTCGACAGGCATGATATTCACGGATTAGAAAGCCGCATGAACGACCGCTCCAAATCCCGCTCCGCCGCGCGCCTCGCCGCGGTCCAGGCGCTCTACCAGCTCGAAATGGAGGGCACGCCGCTCCATCTGCTGCTGCACGAATTCCACGAACATCGCCTGGGCGCGACGATCGAGGATGTGACCTATGCCGAGGCCGAACAGAATTTCTTCGATGATGTCGTGTCGGGCGTCGATCGCCGTCGCGCCGAGATTGACGGGCTGATCAGCGCGCGCCTGTCGAGCGGCTGGACCCTCGACCGCCTCGACAAGCCGATGCGCCAGATCCTGCGCGCGGGCACCTATGAACTGCTCGCCCGTCAGGATGTCGCGACCGGCACCGTCATCAGCGAATATGTCGACGTCGCCCACGCCTTCTATGACAAGCGCGAAGCTGGCTTCGTCAACGGCCTGCTCGACGGCGTGTCGAAGGACGTGCGGAAATAAGGTTGCACGGACGCGTTCTGTAATGGACGTCATCCCGGACTTGATCCGGGATTCATTCAGCGCTTCCTCGCCAACATAGCGCGCAATGGATCCCCGCGCCTGCGGGGATGACGGATGATTTCTGTAGAAGCAGGTGCTGGGATAGAGATTACATCATGTCCGCCGAATCCCGCTTCCTCACCCTGCTGCGCCTGCTCGCCCATGATCCTGCCGCGCAGGGGTTGCAGGACGATGTCGCGGTGCTGCCGGTCGGTAACACGCGCCTCATCCTCACCAGCGATACGATGGTGGAGAGCGTCCATTATCTCCCCACGGATCCGCCGGCCGATATCGGCTGGAAACTGGCGGCGGTGAATCTGTCGGACCTCGCCGCCAAGGGCGCGAAACCGGTGGGCTGCCTGCTCAACTACAGCCTGTCGGGCGACGATGGCTGGGACGCGGCTTTCCTCGAAGGTCTGGGCGAGGCGCTGGAGCGTCATGCCATGCCGCTGCTCGGTGGCGACACGGTCAGCATGCCGGCCGGCGCACCGCGCAGCTACAGCCTGACCGCGATCGGTGAGGCGACCAGCACGCCGGTCCCCAGCCGCGCAGGCGCGCGGGCGGGCGATCGCCTCTATGTCACCGGGCCGGTCGGCGATGCCGGCATCGGGCTCGACCTTGCCCGCGCCGATCCTGCCGCATCCGGCCCGCTGGTCGCCGCCTATCGCCGACCGCGACCGCGTCTGGCGGAGGGCACCTTGCTCGCCCGCCTCGCGACCGCGATGATGGACCTGTCCGACGGCCTGCTGATCGACGCCGCGCGGATGGGCGCGGCCAGCAACCTCGCCGTCACCATCGACCATATCCCGCTATCCCCGGCGCTCGAAAGCGTGCGCGGTGCCAGCACCGCGATCCAACTCGCCGCCGCCCGTGCCGGCGACGACTATGAACTGCTTTTCGCGCTGCCGCCCGGCGTGTCGCCGCCGGTGCGCGCGATCCCGATCGGCCGTTTCACAGAAGGGGCAGGCCTGACCCTGCTGATCGACGGCGCGGTCATGCCGCTGCCCGACCGGCTTGGCTGGGAACATGGCTGATCTGGATCATTGCGCTACCGGCTTGACGCGCGGCGCCTGACCTGTAGCTTCCTATCACCCTATTCTCAGCCGGTTGGAGCGCCCGATGCGCATCGTCCTGTTGCTGATTGACGCGGTGCCCGATGCCGGCGTTTCTCCGTCCGGCCGCCCGCTGTTGCGCCCTTCGCCCGCCCGTCATTCCCTGCGGAGCGATCGATGACAGCAACAATAGGGGGAGAGGAACAAGCATGCAGATAGTCCATATTGCCATAGGGTGCGGCCTGCTGGCCGTGCTCTACGGGCTTTTCACCAGTCGCCAGGTGCTTGCCGCACCGGCGGGCAATGAAACCATGCAGGCGATTGCGGGGGCGATCCAGGAGGGGGCGAAGGCCTATCTTGGCCGTCAATATACCACCATTGCGGTGGTCGGCATCGTCGTCGCCGTCCTCGTCTTCCTCTTCCTTGGGATCACTTCTGCCGTGGGATTCCTGATCGGCGCGATCCTGTCGGGGGCTGCCGGTTTCATCGGCATGAACATTTCGGTGCGTGCCAATGTGCGCACGGCAGAGGCGTCGCGCGGCACGCTGCAGAACGGTCTTACCGTCGCCTTCCGGGCCGGCGCGATCACCGGCATGCTGGTGGCGGGCCTTGCCTTGCTCGCGATCAGTGTCTTCTTCTGGTATCTGACCGGCCCGGCTGGCCATGCCCCCGATGACCGGCTGGTGATCGACAGCCTGGTCGCGCTGGCCTTCGGCGCCAGCCTCATCTCCATCTTCGCGCGACTGGGCGGCGGCATCTTCACCAAGGCGGCCGATGTCGGTGCCGATCTGGTGGGCAAGGTGGAGGCCGGCATCCCGGAGGATGACCCGCGCAACCCGGCGGTGATCGCGGACAATGTCGGCGACAATGTCGGCGACTGCGCCGGCATGGCGGCCGACCTGTTCGAAACCTATGTCGTCACCGTCGGCGCCACAATGGTGCTGACCGCATTGCTGGTGACCGGCGTCGACAACGCCTTCCTGATGCGCTTGATGGCCTTGCCGCTGATCGTCGGCGGCGTGTGCATCATCACCTCCATCATCGGCACCTATATGGTCCGCCTGGGCGTCAGCCAGTCGATCATGGGTGCGCTCTACAAGGGCTTCTGGACCACCGCGATCCTGTCGATCCCGGCGCTCTGGTTCGTCACCCATTATACGCTGGGTGATCTGAGCACGCCGTTCGGCACTGACCTGGATGGCGTTGGCGGCTATACCGGCATGGCGCTGTTCTGGTCGATGATGGTGGGCCTCGCCGTCACCGGGCTGCTGGTCGTCATCACCGAATATTATACCGGGACCAATTATCGCCCGGTCCGCTCGATCGCCAAGGCATCGGAAACCGGTCATGGCACCAATGTCATTCAGGGTCTCGCCATCAGCCTGGAATCGACGGCGCTGCCGACGATCGTGATCGTGATTGGCATCATCGTCGCCTATCAGCTGGCGGGTCTCATCGGCATCGCCTTTGCCGCTACCGCGATGCTGGCGCTGGCTGGCATGGTGGTCGCGCTCGACGCCTATGGCCCGGTCACCGACAATGCCGGCGGCATCGCTGAAATGGCCCATCTCGATGACAGCGTCCGGATGAAGACCGATGCGCTCGACGCGGTCGGCAACACCACCAAGGCGGTGACGAAGGGCTATGCCATCGGCTCGGCCGGCCTGGCGGCTCTGGTGCTGTTCGGCGCCTATACGGAGGATCTCAAATTCTACAATTCGGCCCTTGGCCTCACCGAGCCGGTCGATTTCAGCCTGTCCAACCCCTATGTCATCGTCGGCCTGCTGCTGGGGGCGCTGCTGCCCTATCTGTTCGGCGCGATGGGGATGACGGCGGTCGGCCGCGCGGCCGGCGACGTGGTCAAGGACGTGCGTGACCAGTTCGCCACCAACAAGGGCATCATGGAAGGGACGTCGCGCCCCAATTATGCCCGCACCGTCGATCTGGTCACCCGCGCCGCGATCAAGGAAATGATCATCCCCTCGCTGCTGCCGGTGCTGGCGCCGATCGCGGTCTATTTCATCATCGCGGCGGTCGCGGGCGTGCCCAACGGCTTTGCCGCGCTGGGCGCGTTGCTGCTGGGCGTCATCGTCTCGGGCCTGTTCGTGGCCCTGTCGATGACGTCGGGCGGCGGCGCCTGGGACAATGCCAAGAAATATATCGAGGATGGCCATCATGGCGGCAAGGGCAGCGAGGCACACAAGGCCGCAGTGACTGGCGACACCGTGGGTGATCCCTACAAGGACACCGCCGGCCCGGCGGTCAATCCGATGATCAAGATCACCAATATCGTGGCGCTATTGTTGCTCGCGGCGCTTGCACACGGCGCTTAACCCGGTTTTAAATCGCCGGACTGACGATGACCCCGCCCGGCAACGGGCGGGGTCATGTTTGACTGGGGGGTATGTTTGAAACCGATTCTATCCGCCGCAGCCTGCGCGCTCGCGGCTTTTGCACCTGCTGTCTCTGCGCAAGCCGATGCGACCAAGGCCGACGCTGCCAAGGTGCCGGCGACCGTCGCCAAGACCTGGCCGATCGAGGCCTTCGCCGAACTGCCGGCAATGGATTCACCCGAACTCTCGCCTGATGGCGCGCGCGTCGCCGCGCGGATCGCGATCAAGGGCGTGCAGCAATTGGTGATCGCCGAAGTGAAAGGCGGCAATGTTCGCACCATGGGCCTGGGCGAAAATGACCTCAACTGGTGGCGCTGGGTCAATAATGACTGGCTGATCGTCGGCATCGGCGCAGAAACCAATGTGCAGGGCATGCCCTGGTCGATCAGCCGCGTCGCCAGCATCAAGGCGGACGGCACCAAGGCCAGCATCCTTGCCAAGGCTGTCGCCGCGCAAAATGGCGACGATGTCATCTGGGTCGCCCGTGATGGCAGCCCGCGCATCCTGCTCTCCTACCAGACCTCCATCTATTATGATGATCTTGGTTTCTGGCCGCAGGTTAGCGAGGTGGACGTCAGCACCGGCAAGATGCGCACCGTCGTTGCGTCGCGCCAATATGTGCGCAGCTGGTATGCCGATGCGACCGGCGCGGTGCGCATGGGGGTGGGCTATAATGACACGGCCCGTTCCTCGAAACTGCTCTACCGCCCCGATGGTCGCGGCAGTTTTCGCGTGGTCGACAAGGCCAATCGGCGTCGCCATGAATCGCTGATCGTGCCGATGCTGTTCACGGCCGATCCGGGCGAGGCGATCGCCAGTGACGATCGCGACGGCACCGACGCCTTTTACGAACTGGACCTCGGCACGCTGGAACTGGGCAAGAAGCTCTACGAAGCGCCCGGTTTCGACCTTGGCGGGTTGGAGGTTGACGCCGCCGGCACCGGCATGGCAGGCGTGCGCTACACCGCCGATGCGCCAGCCGTACACTGGTTCGACCCGACTTTGGCGAAGATTCAGGCCGATATCGACAAGGCCGTGGGTGATCGCCGCGCGCGCATCATCTCGACCAGCCAGGATTTGAAGAAACTGATCGTCCATGTCGGCGCCGCCAGCCAGCCGGGGGCCTATTATTATTATGACACCGATTATGGCGCCATGTCGCTGCTGTCGAAGGTCAGCGAGACGCTGGGTGTCCGGCCCCAACTCTCCCCGGTCAAGACGATCCGCTACAAGGCGCGTGATGGCCTGGAGATCGCGGCGGTGCTGACCCTGCCTTATGGCAAGGAGGCGAAGAACCTTCCCTTGATCCTGATGCCCCATGGCGGCCCCTTCGCCCGCGACGCGGAGACCTGGGATTGGTGGGTGCAGTTCCTGGCCAATCGTGGCTATGCGGTGATCCAGCCCAATTATCGCGGCTCATCGGGCTATGGCACGGAATTCGCGGCCAAGGGCGAGGGGCAATGGGGCCGTGCCATGCAGGATGACCTCAATGACGCGGTCGACTGGACGGTGAAGCAGGGCATTGCCGACGCCAAGCGGGTATGCATCGTCGGCGCCTCCTATGGTGGCTATGCCGCGATGCGTGCGGCCCAGCGCGATGGCGGCAAATATCGCTGCGCCGTCTCCTATGCCGGCGTGTCGGATCTCGGCGCGATGATGCGCTATGATCGGCGCTTCCTGAATTCCGGTGCCAGTGGCGACTGGCTGAAGGAGCAGGCGCCCGATTTTGCTGTCGTCTCGCCGATCAATTATGCTGCCGGCTTCTCGACGCCGATCCTGCTGATGCATGGCAAGAAGGACCGGCGCGTACCGGTCGGCCAGTCCCGCGAGATGGCGGAAAAGCTC
This sequence comes from Sphingobium sp. DN12, assembly GCF_051058005.1. NCBI lineage: Bacteria > Pseudomonadati > Pseudomonadota > Alphaproteobacteria > Sphingomonadales > Sphingobiaceae > Sphingobium > Sphingobium sp. DN12. The sequence goes on along the minus strand of NZ_CP173717.1, from coordinate 3,651,343 downwards.
AAGGCTGCCGGCAAGGTGGATGGCCGCGACTATATCTATGTCGAACAGCCGCTGGCCGACCATTTCTTCTCGCGCCAGGCCGACCGGCTGGAATTTCTCCAGCAGCTCGAAGCCTTTCTGAAAGCGCATAACCCCGCCTGATCGGGGCGCGGCGCGACCGTCAGAAGTCGCGCCGCAATTCCAGGAAGACGGTGCGCGGCCGACCGACAAAGGCGCCCTTGCGCGCATCGAAGGTGGCGACGGCATAGGTCTTGTCGAAGATATTCTCGACCCGGATCATCGCCTCGGCAAAACCCAGATCCTGGGTGATGCTGCCGTCGAACACGGTAAAGCCGGGAATATGCGCGCCGCGCCGGTCGATCTGCCCCGACACATATTGGCCGCCCAGCGCCAGCGCCGTGCCCCAGGCGGGGATCTGATAGCGGGACCATAGCCCGGCCTGATGATGCGGGGCGTTGGGGAAGCGGCCGCCGACCGCATTGTCGATCGTGGCGCCTTCCGCACTGTCGGTGATGCGCGCATCATTATAGGCGTAATTGGCGGTTAGCACCCAATTCTTGCTGAGATCGGCCGCCAGCGTCAGTTCGATCCCCTTGCTGGTGACTTCGCCGACCGGCGACAGCTGGTCCAGGCCATTGACCGGTTCCAGATCGGGATCGACCTGCACGATGCCGTTGCGCACGATATGATAGAGCGCGATCGTCGGTTGCAGCTTGCCTTGCATCAGTTCGCCCTTGGCGCCGACCTCGAACTGGCGGCTGGCGATCGGGGCGAAGGGGCCGCCGACCGCCGGATTCTGGTTGCCGGGGCTTTGCGGCTCGAAACTCTGGGCATAGCTGCCATAGAGGGACACGGATTGCACCGGCTTGTAGATGCCGCCGACGCGCCAGCTCCAGCGACCGCCATCGGCATAGGCGCCACCGATCTCGTCCTTGTCGTCGAACCAGTCATGGCGCACGCCGCCGACCAGGATGACATGCTCGCCGATATCTGCCTGTTCCTGGGCATAGACGCCGTAGCGATGGGCGCGCGACGCATTCACTTCCGGCGTCAGGCCGGCCAGGTCCGCCTCGGTCGGGTTGCTCAGGCCATAGACGGGATTGCTCAGCGACAGGCCCGGCACGCCCTTGATCGTCACGCCGCTGAAATCCTGCGTCTCGCGATACCAGTCGGCGCCGACCAATATTGTATGCTTGACCCCGCCGGTTTCCAGCCTGGCGATCATGTTGCTCGCCAGGCTCGCGCCCTCGATCGTGCGATGCTGCGATCGGAATTCGCGCGGCTGGGTATCGACCACGCCATCGCCGTCGGTGTCGATCGGCCCCAGCGGCTCATGATAGCGCTGATATTCGGTATAGCGGAACCAGCGACCCGATGCATTGATACTGACCGCATCCGACAGCCGGCTGTCGAGCCGTGCCTGCAGCACCGTGCCTTTCAGGTCCAGTCTGTCGTTTTTCTCATTATGGGTCCAGTTGCGATCGGCCAGGAAATTCCCGTCTGCATCGATCGCCACGCCGCGCAGCCGGTTGCCCGGCAGATCCTGGTCATAACGGGTCGCCTGCACCGTCAGGCTGGTGTCGGGCGCCAGCTTGAACTTCAGCCCGCCGTCCGCGACCAGGCTGCGACTGCCGGAAAAGCGCTGCACCGTGTCGAAGCTTTCGTAGAACAGGCCAGCCCGGCCCGCGACCACGCCATTGGCGTCGATCGGCCCGGTCACTTCGCCCGACGCGCCATAGCGGTCATAATTGCCGACTACCGCGCGCACCGATGCGGCGAACTTGTCCTGCGGCTTCTTGGTGACATAATTGACCATGCCGCCCGGCGAACTGGCGCCATAGAGCATGCCGACCGGCCCTTTGAGAAACTCGACCCGGTCGATGCTGAACAGGTTCGGCACGGCGAAGCCCTGGAACGGGTCGCCGCGCAGCCCGTCATAGAACATCGATTCCTGCCGGAAACCGCGATAGGTAACGGTGGCATATTGGTTGGCGCTGACGCCCGCGACATTGCGATAAAGGTCGGTGATGTCGCGTGCGCCCTGATCGCGGATCAACTCGCTGGTGATGACCTGCACCGACTGGGGAATGTCCATCGGATCAGCCGGGATCTTGCCGATCTCGCTATCCTCGACGCGATAGAGTTTCTGTGCGCGGGCGGTGACCAGGATGTCGCTGTCGCCGGCGACCGCATCAAGCGGAGCCTGCGCCAGCACGGGCAGCGGTGCAAACAGGAAGGGCAGGGCGCAAAGGCGCGCGAGGCGGAGGCTGGGCAAGGCGGCGATCCCGTTGAAATGGATAAGGAATGGAGCCGGTTCGCTCCTTCTGGCCTCTCCCCAATGTCGCTCGGCTAATGATATTGCGACTATATTGCAATATGTAACAGGCTGATTTGGCGCGACATGTTCCGGCTTGCCGAATGCCGCACGGAGGATGTGCGCATCAGCAATCATCCGGACTGTCATTGTCACAAAATGGCAATCAAACTGACGCTGTCATGTAATCGAATCGTCATAGAGGCCCGCCAACCCTGTTGGAGAGCAATGCCCGATGCGCCGCCTGTCCCTCTGTCTTTTCGCCCTGATGGCGCTGCCCGCGACCGCCCATGCCAGCGAGGATGAGCAACTCTGGACCACCACCAGCGCGACGGTGAAGCTGTCCGACCATTGGCGCCTCCAGCAGGAGATCGTCGCCCGCTTCAGCAATGATCGGAATGGCCTGTACGAGATCGAGAGCAACACGCTGGTCGGCTACAAGCTCGACAAGCAGGTGACGGTCTGGGCCGGTTACACCCACGACCCGCAATATGATGGCGGCGATTTCACCGTGATGGAGCATCGCGTCCGCGAACAGGTGACGGTCGACAATATCCTCAAGCTCGGCCCGGTGTCGGTCAGCGCGCGGATGCGGATGGAGCAGCGCTGGCGCGAAGGGATTGACGGCACCGCCTGGCGCCTGCGGCCCTATGTGAAGCTGACCATGCCCTTCAAGGAAGGCTGCAAGACCGCGCTGATCCTGAGCCATGAAAGCTTCATCGATCTCAACAAGACCAATTTCCAGCGTGTCCAGGGCGAGGAGCGGATGCGCAACCTGATCGCGATCACCACGCCGCTGGCCAAGAATGTGAATGTGGAGATCGGCTATCTCCATCAGCATGGCTTCCGCCCCGATGCCGACGACAGCAACGACAATGTCGCTTCGCTCTCGCTCAGCTTCAGCTTCTGATCGCTGGACTGGGTCGAAGGAATCCCGCGGCGACTGCTGAAATAATCAACGCCGCCCCTTGGCAGGAAAGAAATTGCGATGCTTTGGGAAATGGTGCCGGGGACGGAGCATTTGTCATGACAAACCTTTCCGATCTTCCGATCACATTTCACTACAGCAACTAATCTATACCAGTTATGCTACCAGTATCGAAAAACTATAATTTAGGTTCGATCTCGAAGTCAAATCTTTTATCAACACGTCTACAAATTTACTAACGCATCTCCCCACAGATCATAAGATCGCATTTTGCTCTGCTCAGTTGGATCTTGCTTGGGCAGGTGCATCCGCGGGGGCCGACTGGCGCCGCAGCATTCTTGGTTTGCAATTGGCGGGCTATGGGAGGTCGCCTCCCGAGAGGCCAGCGATCAAGGGCTGCGCTTCCAATCGTGTTGGCCGGGGAAATTAACGAGCTTACAGCAAAGATAGCCGTCAAACTCTCGATCTCGCCTGCAACGTCTTTGAGCCCATCATTCTGCACTTTCCGCCTGAAACCATCGATCTCAACTTCGAACGGCCCCTGCGCCCACTTGCCCAGCAGGCGCTCAAAGGAATCAACATTCTCCGAACCGTCCCGTCCGGAATTCCAGACCAAAGGAACCACCGCCGGGCGCGTGCATCAACATCTGCCAAGCAGTCACGTGCGGAAGGAATCCGTTCATACAGGGCGATCCAAGCCTAATACGACTGCGGTCAAGCAGCGTCAGGATGTCGGCGGCAACTGCGACGAACGTCTCAAGCCGACCCGCAGTATCCCACACGCTCTCGGAGCGTGAGCACGGAAAGACCAAGAAACTGAATTTAAGATTTCGACGAACAATTTTGTCATTGGCCGAGAATGAAGATGCCGAGCAGCAAAATATGCCCCTGATGCCTGGCCCGAGTCTGCATCGCTTAGGAGAGCAACCCCATGTTGATCGATCCGTTCGACATCAGTTGTAAGAGGGGTTGCGCGATTGCGGGCCTTCAGCGATGGTTGTGAAAGATTTCAGTCCGGACGCGCTCGATCGCGATCCTCGACGGGATAGTCCTCCGGCTTTACCGTTCCGACATTGGGTCGGTCCTCGACCTCTTCGACCGGCTTCCCCTTGGGCCGATCATCCTCAGCCTCATGGTCAGGACGAGCATCGCCAAGCGGCCCTCGCGCTACCTTGCGGGTATCTTTAGACATCTTAGCCTCCTATTGCGCAGTGTCGGGCTCAGCCATCTTGCGATGCTGCTCAGCCAACATGGATTGAGGAATGATCCCCGCTGCCGCGACCTGCAGCTTGTTCGAGAATCCGGAAACGATATGGCCCTTTCCCGCCAAGAGCGCGTCCCAGCCATCCTTTGCAACCTTGGCCGGATCGGCTTTGTTGTCGTCGGCACCCACCGAAGTGTCGGCGCCCAGGCCAGCCCGGTCGAAAAATTCCGTGTCGGTCACGCCGGGCATCAGCGTCGTCAGCGTAACGCCCTCATGTTCCTTCAATTCGTTGCGCAAGGCTTCGGTAAAATTGTCGATGAAGGCCTTGGTGCCGTTATAGACCGCGTTAAAACTGCCGGGGATGAAACCGGCGATCGAGCCGGTGACCAAGACCTTCCCCTCATCGCGCGCTACCATCTGTCCGAGCACCTTTTGCAGAAGGTAGATGGTGCCGGTGATATTGGTGTCGATGACATGGCGCCAATCGGGCAGTTTTTGGTCGAGAAAAGCATGTCCCAGGCCATGTCCGGCATTTGCGCAGAGCACATCGACCTGTCGCCCGCCGGCTCGATCAAGCAACTGATCGACGCCTTGCACAGAGGAAAGATCGACCTCGAGCGTATCGACCGCGACGCCAAAACTTGCGAGTCCAGCCGAGGCACCGGCAAACGACGTGTCGGCAACGACGAGGAGATCATAGCCATCTGCGGCCGCCAGTTTTGCCAATTCAGCGCCAATCCCGCTGGACGCGCCGGAGATGATTGCGAATTTACTAGCCATGTCTTTTCTCCTCACGCCGCAACGCGATCAAAAGCGGGCTTCAGCACGATCTTGGTCACCTCATTCTGCTGATCGTGGAACATCTTGTAGCCTTTGGGAGCATCCTCCAGCCCCATGCGGTGCGAGATGAGGAAGGTCGTATCGATCTTCCCTTCGACGATCGCATTCAGAAGCGCGGGCATGTAATGCTGGACGCTGGTCTGGCCGGTCTTGAGCGTCAGCCCCTTCTCCATGAAGGCGCCCAGAGGGAATTTATCGACAAAGCCGCCATAAACGGCTGGCATGGAGACGCGTCCACCCTTGCGGCAGGCATGGATCGCCTGTCGGATCGAATGGGTTCTGTCGGTGCCAAGGAACATCGATGCCTTAATCTGATCGACCACATTGTCGAGGAAGAACCCGTGCGCTTCGAGGCCAACGGCGTCGATGACTGCGTCGGGACCGATGCCGCCAGTCATCTCCATCAGCGCCTCATATGTCTTCGTTTCTTCATAGTTGATGGTTTCCGCGCCGAAGCGCTTCGCTAGCTCAAGGCGATGAGGAAAATGGTCGATCGCGATCACCCGATGCGCGCCCATCAGGAAGGCGGACTGGACCGCGAAAAGGCCGACCGGTCCGCAGCCCCAGACCGCGACGGTGTCGCCCGGCTCGATGTCGGCATATTCGGCCGCTTGCCACCCGGTTGGGAGAATATCGGAGAGGAACAGGACCTGGTCATCTTCCAGCCCATCGGGAACAACTATCGGCCCGACGTCGGAAAATGGCACACGGACATATTCGGCCTGCCCACCTGCATAGCCGCCGGTCAGATGGCTGTAGCCGAACAGTCCGGACATTGGTTGGCCATACATTTCCTGGCCGATATCCTGATTGTCGGCGGGATTGCCGTTATCGCAGGCGGAATATTGATGCTTGCCGCAATGGTAGCAGTTCCCGCAGGCGATGGTGAAAGGCACCACGACCCGCTGTCCCTTCTTCAACGTCGATTTTGCACCGGTCTCGACCACTTCGCCCATGAACTCATGGCCGAGTATGTCGCCGGCTTTCATGGTCGGGATGTAGCCATCGTATAGATGCAGGTCCGAACCGCATATTGCGGTCGAACTAATCTTGATGATGGCATCGCGCGGATTGAGGATTTCAGGGTCGTCGACGGTATCGACGCGGACATCATGCTTGCCGTGCCAAGTGAGCGCGCGCATCAGTTCTTCTCCTCGGCAAATTGCTGTGCAGTACGGGCGGCAGTGGCGACCTCGCCGGTTTCCATGAGCTGTTTGAACCGCCGCAGATCGCGCCGTGCCTGAATGGCCGGTTCGCGCTGGAACATCTTGGCGACGATTTTGCCGATGAACCCGGCGGGCGGATCATAGGCGATGGTGGCCGTGACGATTGTGCCGCGTTCGCCCGCGTCGCGAAATTCGATGCGACCGCTATTGGTGACGTCAGCGCCTTCGACAGAAGCCCAGGCGATCAGTTCACCGTCAATCTCTTCGGTGATAATAGCGTCCCATTCTACGACCTTTCCCGCCGGCGCCTTGACGACCCAGTGGGAGCGGTCAGTGGCAAGAATTTCCACGCGCTCCACATTATCCATGAAGCTGGGCAGCTGGGTGAAGTCGCGCCAATAGGCAAAGAGGTCGGCGCGAGGGCGGTTGATGGTGACGGACTTGCCGCTATAGCTTTCATGGCCCGCCCCCTCGATAGCTGTTGCGGCCTCCTTTTTCTGCTCGATCGACTTTGCAGCGGTCGCATCGGCATCGTCTGTCGCATGGCTCATGGGTATAGCTCCTTGGACATAGGAAAATAGGTTGCGCCAGCATGAGGGCGCAGCAAAGGCGATCCTTGGTCTCGCCGCTACTCAACGCGACTGCCGCAGCAATAGACCCATAGCGCCGGGATAAATCTTATTGATGGAGATCAGTGTTGGTGCCGCAGCGGGTGCCGGGGTCCGCGATAAATGGATTGGTAAGGCGCTTCTGGCGCGAATACCTGTCACCTGCTTTAGGAACGGACGTTAGCAAGAGCCGTTAGCTTGAACGTCCTCAACTCGTCCGATTGGAAAATGGTCATGCTGCGAAACAACGGACTGACGCTCGTCTTGCTGTTGTTGTTTGGTATAAGCATCATAGGACAGTGGATCGCCGGCTGGCATGTTCAGATTGAGGATGCGCGCCGCCATGGTGAGCAGGCGCTAGCACTCAGCGCCTACAGCTTGAGCCCCGAATTTCTCTCAAGCGTCTTTGAAAATTGGGAGAGCGAGTTCCTTCAGATGTCAGCCTATGTAGTGTTGACCGCTTTTCTCATCCAGCGCGGTTCGGCGGAGTCCAAGGACCCGGACGGCCCGCCGCGAGACGCAGACCTTGACCTCCAGGCCAGCAAGCCCGGTGCACCTAGAATCTTGCGATGGGGACCAATTTGGCGCGCTCTCTACGCGCAGTCGCTCGGTTTGACTCTGGCTGCCCTCTTTATTGCTTCGTTCGTCATCCACTGGACACAAAGCGCCAAGGTCGCGGCGCAAGAGGCCATCGCGCACGGAGAAAAACCACTGGAGACATTGGCCTATCTTGGCGACGCACAACTCTGGTTTGAATCCTTCCAGAATTGGCAGAGTGAATTTCTCTCGACGGCCGTCCTTGTGTTTCTCTCGATCTTCCTGCGGCAGCGAGAGTCGCCCGAATCCAAGGCTGTTGCGGCGCCCCATAACCAAACCGGAGAATAGCCTTCTGCGGATCGGCCGCAGTCCAGAACTTTTTCCTTTGCTGCGATTATTCAGCTAAAACCCCTATGCCAGCGCGTACGCTTTCGCGAGCGATCACCCCAGGGGAGCAGCAGAATAGCCGAACCGGATGCCATCACCTTGCGGACGTCTTAGCAACCTGTTCATCTATTATCGAAGGAATAAGCGGCAGAAGCTCCCGCGCAAGAAAACCGATCTGTCCAACCTTCTTCGCCAGGATCGTTCCAGCGCGACCGTGAATCCACACCCCCCAGGCGGCTGCCGTGAGCGGAGAGGCGCCACGCGCAGCAAGGCCACCGACAAGACCGGCGAGTACATCTCCCGAGCCACCTGTGCCAAGCCCAACACAACCGCCAGTGTAGGCGAGACATTCTCCCTCAGGGGATGCCAAGTGGCTTCTACCGCCCTTGAGCAGAATAACAGCATTCCAGCGAGCAGCCATTTCGATGGCAACTGAAGCGGGGTCCGCTTCAACCGCTTCTATAGACAAGCCGCTTAAAGCAGCCATTTCACCATGATGCGGGGTGAGAATGACATTTTTCCCGTGCAATCGAGACTGATCGAGCTTGCGCAGCGCGACGAGAGCGGCGGCATCCAGGATGAGACAAACAGGAAAGTCGAGGCGAGCGAGCATATTTTCGATGAATGCCTGGGTGCTTACTGAGGTGCTCATGCCTGGTCCCAGAACAAGAGTGTCGCAGTTTGCCATTCGCGTCACGAGCATTTCTGCGGCCTCTGGCGCGATTTCCCCATTTTTGTCGGCAGGCAGGGCAATCGTGGCAGCCTCGGGAACTAACACGCCCAGAGAGAGTGCGGAGGATTGCACCGTTGCCAGTTGGAGCTTTCCTGCGCCGGCGCGCAAGGCGGCTTCGCCAGTAAGGCGAAGGGCGCCTGGCACGAATTCAGCGCCTCCGACCACGAGAACACGGCCGCGGCCATTCTTATCGGCGCCATGCTCAATGGCCGGCAGGAGGTGCCGTAGAAGCCATGCTTCGTCGAGCGCGTCGCAAGTCATCCGCGAGCGCCCGCGATGGCATCGGGCGCGCGGGTGACAAGCATGTCTTCCTGTTCGACCGGGGCAGTCACATTGTAACGAATGAGGGATAGCCCACCACGCTTGCCTTTGCCCTCATCAAACTGATATTCGGTGATGGCACAATTGGCGACGTCTGCCTCACGATCAATCTGTAGTATCTCGGCCTCGGTCATCCCTTCGATGATATAGCGCAGACACAGCACTACCACCTGGTGGGTGAAGACCATTACATGCCGGTCAGCATGATGCAGCGCGATCGTATCCATAACTGATCGCAAGCGTAGTATGACGTCACACCAGCTCTCGCCACCTGGCGGACGATGATAAAATTTCCCCAGGATACTGCGAAACTCGGCCTGCTGCGGTTCAATGCTACGTATTCCTGTAGCGGTTAGCCCGTCGAGGATCCCGAATTCCTTTTCCCGCAGCCGTTCATCAAAAAGAATTTCGATGTCGTCCTCGCAGCCTCCGGCGCAACGGAAAAGATCCGCGGTCTGGCAAGCGCGCCGATAGGGCGATGCGAGGAGTACATCCGGACGCGCACCGATTGTCCGTGTGGAATACCAGCGACCGAGCGCGCGAGCCTGATCGCATCCAAGGTCGCTCAAAGGTACGTCGGCATCGCGATCCGACAAATTTATGCGTTCGATATCAGCCTGCATGGCAGCGTCGCGTGCGACATTGCCTGCACTCTGGCCATGACGAACAATCGTCAAGGTCCTGGGCCAATGCATCTGCATCACCGCGTTTCTCCTTTGCCCAGAAATGGATGGGCGGCGCAAATGATCCCGCTTCCTGCGCAGCAGGAGATTGGGATCGCGGATATTTCCTGGCGGCATCGTGTTGAAGCCAGTGAGAGGAGCCGGGAAAGGCCAGGTATTTCAGATGCGTGATGATGTCGAAGCACTGACGCTGATGGCGGAGGAGATTGCCCTCCTAAGGGATCTCGCCAGACAAAATATGAGCGATCCAAGCTGGGTGCTGGTGCGCGCCTGTGCTGAACATATGAACGATATCATGGACCATTTCACACAGGATGAAAGCCATATGCGGGGAGAAATGCCCTGGTGGCGCCAATTTCAAGAAAGGTCCTGATCATGCTGGATCGTGAGTTTCTCAGTACGCGCTTTCGAAATAGCAGCTAGCATCTTCCAAATTGGGAACGATGCCTGGCATATTGATCGAAATCAGGGCTGTGGACCTAATGCGTGATCGGAGGAATTCGCGCGCTTGAAGCCTGCAGAGCGGATCGGATAAACTGCATCAATCGCATTGAACTTTCGGTGAAAAATGCTGGCTTTTGACTGATCCTTGTAAGTGCGCTTGGTTAGCGAATGGCGGATGGACACTCCGGACCTTCGGAGAGATCATGCTGCCACCTTATCATCGCCTTGAAGAATTCGTGCCTCTCACGCCTGCGGAAACTCGGATCGCAGAAGGGTGGACGAGCAGCAAGCGGTCCGTAAAGCGGCGTCATATCATCCGCCGAGAAGGCGACCAGGTTGCCGGCGTCTTCTTCCTTCTGGCGGGGTGGGTCGGCTCCTCTGTGATGCTGCGCGACGGTCGTCGGCAAATTGTCAAAGTGCATCTGCCGGGCGACATGCTCGGCTTCCCCAGCCTTTCCCTCGTCCATGCTGGCGAAACGCTGGAAGCCCTTACAGATGCAGTTATTTGCCCTATCCCAAATGCCGCCATCGGCAAATTGCTGATGGACAATCCGCGTCTTGCTACAGGCCTGTTCCTCAGCACGCAGAAGGAGCGAGTAGCGCTCATGCAGAAACTGTCCTGGCTGGGCGCGACCTCCGCGCTCGAGCGGATGGTAGCGTTTCTCCTTGACCTGTATGATCGGGCGAAATCGTCAGGACTGGCGAAGGAAAACCGGTTCGAGGTCCCCCTCACACAGCAACAACTCGGTGAACTGCTTGGTTTGACTGCTGTGCATGTCAATCGGACCTTGAAGCGATTGGATAGCAGCGGATTGCTCGAGCGGCGCAAGGCGCTGGTGAGGCTTATCGATATTGAGGGCCTGCAGAAAATGACGGCGAATATTCCACCATGCTTCGCCCATCATGATGCATGGGTCCGGCTAGGGAGTCCGTCATCAGATGCATGATAGACATCCGATAGAGCAATCGCCGCCAAAGGAGAATCAATGGCGCCATTGTAGGTTTGGCCGACCCCAGCGCCAATGGCGCTGATTCAGTCCGGCTTGGGTTTGAGCTCAAGCATTTCGACACGCCGGATTTTTGCGAACCGATAACGCCGATCATCCTCACGGGCCGATCATTCATGGGCGAGACAATAATGGTCAAACCGCGCGATAGCAGCGGCGACGCAGGCATCGTCGCTTCGATTTGATTGCGCACGCCGCCACGAGGTCAGCCTATGCCAAAGATTCCAATGTCGCATCGCTCAGATGCTCCGGACGGTCAGACGGATAATCGTCGGAAAGCCTCAGATGGAAATAATTCGGGTCGAAGCCGCAACTTTGACGCAGAGCCCTAACATCAGGGACGAAGAGCTGGCCGTTGGCCATTTCGATCAAGCCTTCCTTGCGCATTCGTTGAAGCATGCGGTTGACATGCACAGCAGTCAGCCCGCTAGCATCGGCGAGATCTTCCTGAGTAAGCGGTAATGCGAGGGGGGCGCTCCCAAGCCCGATTAGTTGTGATCGAAAGTGCAGTTCGCACAGGAGATGCGCAACCGCCTCAAAGGCATTGCGCCGGCCGCTATTGACCAGCCATTGCCTCAAAATGGCTTCGTCCACCAAAGTGGCTCTCCAGAAGGCACGAGCGAGTGTGGCCGACACTTTGGTGATGCGGTCTATTTCCTCGTTGGCAACATAGGCGATCCGGCAATTTGTCACGGCCAGAATGGCGTGGTCCATTGCATGGAGCAGGGTGGCGTGTAGATCGCAAAAGTCGCCTGGAAGCATGAAAGCCGTGATACGCCGTGAACCGTCTTTCAAAATTTTGTAACGAGCGGCCCAGCCCTCTACGACCAGATGGAGGAATTCGGGCGAGTCACCGTCCGAAATAATGTCCCTTCTTCGTGGCACCGAACGAATATCGCTGCAGGCTGACAGGATCATCTCCTTCTCAACCTTGTCCAGGGGCTCGACCAGTTCGAGTTTGCGGATGACGTGCGGGCTCACGGTGACTCCCTCCATTTTAATAATTTCCCGCTCTGCATGTCTTACGCCGCGATCCGCCACGTCGGGCAAAAAGGTCGATAAGCCGTGGTTATTTCGAGCCATCCGATCCTGCATCGCGGTCGGTAATATCTAAGGCCGACAAATTGCTCGTTGCCTGGCAATGATCCTCTTTTGGAACGCCTATCGATTTTGTTGTCGATCGCCTGGGACGGTCGAACGGCTGGACTGAAATCGGTCAATCTCACTGTCTATTGCGTTCAGGATGGATGTCTCAGTCAGCCTTTTCCTTACGGCAAAAATGGGAGGGTGAATGAATGTTCGCCGCCGAGGTTGGCATCCACGCCGTCAACTGACGGAAACAGACGCAATGCAGCTCACGCGACGACCATAGCCCTATCGCCGCGCCTCATCTTTCGACGCCGTAATAATCATCCGCCGGCCGGCTTCCTTCTGCTCCATGCCCATCATGCGAGACGCCATCCATTCGGGCACATGCCAACTCACCGGTAACGACCGGGCTATGGCACCGGGCAGGATCGACCAAAGCAGAATACCCAGCAGGATCCCGCCAAGGCCAAACCATATCACCTGACGCTCCTGCTCGGCCGCACCGCGTCCGCGCGCTACCATCGCGTCCATGTGCCAAGCCAAGTTCGAAAGCCGGTCCTGCGCTTGACGCAGCATCGTTCGGTCTTCCGCCCTTGCCGTTTGCGCAGATGCGATGATCCGCTCCACCAGCGCTTCTGGCGTCATCTCCATGGCCGGACGGCTCTGGATCATGTCGAGCCTGTGCGCATGCACGCCGAGCGATTTGTTGATCTGCGCCAACGTCGCGCTGTAATCGGGTATCTTCTCTCGCGCGGCGGTGAGGCCTTCAAGTGCGTGACGGAGCAGGCTCAGTTCCCGGCGCACAGCGTCAAAAGCTACCGCGGGATCATCTTCGAGGGGGGCTGTTTGGGTCATGATTGGAGCCTAGAGCCCAAGGCCGCGGCCTAGCGAGCGTCCGAGATGCCGCTGGAGATCCTGCGACAGCGATTGGCCGCTTTGGAAGGACAGACCGAGCTCTTTGGTGCGATTGCGCAGCAGCGACTCCAGCTGTGGATCGCGCTCCAGCCCCTTGGCCATGCCCGCCATCGCCTCACGCACCTTCCCGCTTGCGCTATGGTCGCCACTGCGGCTGAGCGCCTGTCGCTGGCTGTCGCTGCTTTGCCAATCGGCAATGAAGCGGTCTGCCCGCTGCTGGCCAGCGACACGCATGTCCCGCTCCACCTGCATCTGCCTGATGGCATTGCCGCTATGCCCGGTGGCCGCTTCATGGATGAGCCCGCGGTCCTTGCCAAAGGCAGCGCTCAGATCCTGCGATGCCTGGGGGCGCAGCGCATCGAGCGCGTCGCGCGCCCGCTGGGCAGCCTGTTGCTGCTCGATCAGCGGCTCATAGCCCTGGGCGCGCATGGCCTGCTCTTGCTGCAAGGCCTTGGCATAGTCCTGAACCGCCTTGTCGAACGAGGGCATGGCCGGTCGCCGGTCCAGCGGCGCGGCATTGAGCTTCAGCCCGGCGAAGATACTGCGCTTTGGCTGAAGCGGGGGCTCGGCCTGGGGTTGGACCTGATGCGGTGGCTGGACCTGATGGGGTGGCTGTGGCTCGGGTTGGGGCTGGGCCAGGCTCGCCGCCTCCGGCGCGCGCCCATAGTCCGATGCCATATCCTTGCCACGCTCGCGCTCGAGCGTGCGCACGAGCTTGCCCTGATTGGCAAAGTCATCCTTGCCATAATGGAGATTGACGGTTTCGCGGTGACGCGAGAGCGCGACATAGCTGGCATGGCGATCGAGCCCTGGGGTTGCCAGCACATGCACCTTGTCCACCGTCATGCCCTGCGCCTTGTGGATGGTGGCGGCATAGCCATGATCGATATGGGCATAATGTTTGGTGTCGAAGCCCACCTGGCGCCCATCATCGAGCGATACCCGCACATGCGCCTTGTCGACATGGTCGATGGTGCCGAGCGTTCCATTCTTCACCCCAAGGCTGCGCTCATTCTTGAGGAACATGATCCTGTCCCCGTCGGCAAAGCTTCGCGCGCCGCGCTCGACAGTGAGGCTGACATCCCTGCCCAGTTCCCCTGACCGCTGCAGTTGCTCGCGCGCCGCCTCGTTGAGGCTGCGCACCTCGTCATTGGTGTGGGTAAGGATGATGCGGCTGGCCATTGGGTCGGCGATGCGATCGCGGTCCCACCGCTCGATGAGGTCACGCCGCGCATCCTCGCGCGTCTCGGCGGCATGGACATGGCCATGGTCGCCATAGGCGGTGATCGCCTCTTGGGTGCGACCGGTCGCCAGCGCCCTGGTCGCCTCGCGCTGCCAGTCGTGCGCCTGCCGGCGGATCGAGCTGATCTCGACGCTGCCATGGCGCTCGGCAATAGCGCGGAACGAGGCGCCGGCCTCGATCGCCTGCAGCTGCTGGGGATCGCCAACCAGCACGACCTTGGCACCATGCGCCTCCGCTTCCTGGAACACTCTCTCCATCTGCCGCGTGCCGATCATCCCGGCCTCGTCGACCACCAGGATCGACCTGTCGGTCAGACGCTCGCGATCCTGCGCCCATTGATGCTCCAGGCTGGCGATCGTGCGCGAGGCTATGCCCGACCCGCTTTCCAGATTTTCCGCAGCGATGCCCGAGAGCGCAGCACCGCGAACATCATAGCCGGCCCGCTCCCATGCATCGCGCGCCACGCCCAGCATCGCGCTCTTGCCGGTGCCGGCATAGCCGATGACATTGCTCAGCCCCTTGGCACTGGTCACATGCTCGAGCGCGCCACGCTGTTCGGCCGAGAGGTCGAGCCCGCTTGCGCTGGCCTGTGCCAGCGCCCGTTCGACATGGCGATCGGCCAGCCCATGATGGCGCCGCGCGTCGAGCGTGGCGGTGGCCTTTTCGAGCCGCTGTTCGGTCTCCAGCATCGCGCGGGAGGTGAACCGCGCCTCCCCTCGCCCATCCTTGCCCAGCGCCACCAGATCGGGCGAGGCTTTGACCGCCGCCATCACCCGATCAAATTGCTCCTTCCCCTCGCTATGGCGGTGAACGAACATGGCAAGATCACGAGTGGTGAAGGTCGCCTGGTTATGGGTGATGCCATCGAGCGCAATGCCCGGATTGGTGAGGATCTTCTCGCCATTGGAGCGGGCGATCTCATGATGCTCTTCGATCCGCTCGCTGGCCTGGCCCGCTTCCCCCATGCGCGCCGCAGCCGGGCCGATCTTGTGCTGGGGCTCCAGATCAATGCCCTGGGCTTCCAGGCTGCGATGATCGATGCGTGCATCGATATCTAGAGCAGCCAGGCGCTCGTTCACATGCTCCGCCCAGGCCTCGCGCCAATGGCTGAGAAGCTGCGTGCTGTTCCAGTCGCGCACCTTGGCGCCAAATCCCTCTGGCGTCACTTCGCGCAAGGTCAGCATCACATGGGCATGGGGCTTGGCCAGTCCATCGGCGCCGATATCCCAATGGACATTGAGATCGGCGACCATGCCGACATCGACGAACTCGCGTTGGACGAAGTCGCGGGCAAGGGCGATGCCCTCAGCCTGCGACATTTCTCGGGGGATGGCGAATTCCACTTCACGCGCCAGCTGCGCGTCCTTGCGGATCTCGGCGGCCTCGACATCATTCCACAGCTGCTCGCGATCGCGCCATTGCTCTGGCGCGCCATCGGGCAGCATCACTTCGCTGTGGACGACGCCGGCCTTGTTGGAGAAGTCATGATCGCGCCCGAACAGCATATCGAACAGCGAGGAGCCTGAGCGATAGGCGGCCGAGGCGACCGCCGAGCGGCCGGCGGCGCGCGAGATGACTTTGACCGAGAGATGGTAGATCGCCATGACGGCCCACCATTTACACCTAAAGCAGCACGTCGGCACGACGTATAAGCGCGCCCTCAAAAGATTTCATCAGTTTCGGGATGACGAGATCCCAGGAAATTCCAGCGCATTGTGACTGATCGAGACGGTCGATAACGCCGGGGTCTGACACCAACAGCGAGGCCATATTCCATGCGCAGACCACGGGACTATGACGCAGAGCTCAAGGCTCTCACCGACAAGGCACGACAACTTAAAGCCCGCAAGCAGAGCCAGCTGGGCGAACTGGTGATGGCGACCGGGGCCGATGGGCTCAGCGCCGAGGAACTGGCCGGCGCATTGCTTGCCGCTGCCAGCACAACCGAAGCACCAAGGCGGGAGGCGTGGCGCAAACGGGGAGCCGCCTTCTTTTCAGGACAGCGGCATGATGCTGGGTCAGGCGCTGGCGACAAGCCGGGCAGCGCTGCGCCGGGTGACGGTCGCGCGCCATCGCCTGCAGCTGAGCCAGGCGCGACATGATCGGCGGGACTGGCAGATGAAGCGGCGCGAGCGCACCCGGCATCTGATTGAGCTCGGCGGTCTGGTCGTGAAGGCTGAGCTGGTCACACTCACTGATGATGATCGCGCGGTGATGCTCGGGCTGCTTGGCGAAGCGGCAGCGCGGCTGCGCACTGATGAGCGCGAACAGTTGTTGCTGCTCTGGCGCCGACGGGGGCAGCGCATGTTTGCGACCGATGCATTGGCTGGAAAGCCCGAATGATCAGGCGATAACGCCGGCGGTGCGCTTCAGTTCGGCGATGCGTTCAGCGCACACTTCATGCACGACGCGGCCCAGTTCCTCGACCTGCTTCCCCAGCCAGCTCAGCTCCGTTTCGCTGATCTTGTAATGCTTGGAATAGCGGGCCTTCACATAGGCCTCCTTGAGCTTCTCGAACCGCGCTCGATCCACATGGCGCTCGCTCGGCCAGACATAGGCCAGCCGCCGATCGATCCGCTCTGCCTGGGTGCGCAGGAAAGCGAGATTGTGAACGTGCGGCGTGTAGAAGGTGCAAACCAGCAATACGCAGTGATAGAGCCTTTCAGCTGCCTGATGTAGGTCGAAAGCTGCGATATTAGGTGCGCCATCCGCTACTGCATGCTGATATTGTCGGAAGAACTGCCCCCCAGTCGGAAACCACTCGTCGAAATATTCCTGCGCCATGGCCAGCGCCTTGTCCGGCGTCTTGGGCTTTGGCGTGTGCAGTTCCTTGTCGTCGCTCTCGTAAAGGGCGATGCCATCCTTCGCCACGTCCATGAAGAAATAGCGGCCATGGGCGAGGCCATCATTCACTTCCTGGAGGGTGTGGACGATGAAATTGACCGGGGTCTTGAGCGTGGCGGTGATGCCATATTCGCGCATCAGCCGCTCATCGACCCCAAGCCAATATTTGACGCGATCGGTCAGCCGCTGGTCGTTGACGATGATCAGGAGATCATAGTCGGATTTATAACCCTTGGCGGTGTGCGGCTCGTCGACCCAACCGCCACGGGCATAGCTGCCATAGAGGATGATCTTCTGGATGCGGCCCTTCTTGCGCCAAGCCTGGGTGGCGAGCGCCAGCCCGTCCTCAAATTCCTCGAAGATGATCTGCACGACGCGCGCCAGTTCGCGCTGCTTGTCGGCGGGAAGATGATCGAGATCGTTACGCATGGCATAGCCACCCTGTCGGACCGATCGCCCGATGGCAAGCCATCGGGCGCGGCGGGTTGATCATAGACGATGGGAAAGCCGTCGCCACCAGGGCTCGGGCTCGTACAAGGTCCGCAGGAAAATGTGCAGTGCTGCGGCAAATTCGGCCTCGACCTGCTCCGCGCTGATGCCATGCCGTTCGGCAAGCTGGGCATAGCTTAGATCCTCCATCCGGATATCGAAGAAGATGGTGCGCTGAAGGACGGTCATGCGGCGGAGCGACCGGCGCCCGCGCCGCAGGAAGACGCGCAGGGGAAGCTTGTCGGTCATGCCGCTGCCCCTCTGGCCAGGAGATAATCGGCCGCCTTGCTGGCCGCGCTTGCCGCCTTGAAGATCGCCCGCTCATCCTCGCGCAGGACGGCAAGCCAGGAGCCGATATAGTCGCTATGCCGGACGGTGGGCACGATCCCCAGCGACGCGCAGGTAAAAGCGCTGGCCATCTCGGCGACCAGTTCCTCTTTTGCATAGAGCGCCGTACCGAACCCGCCCGACTGATCGCGCGCCAACCGGCTGCGATGGCCCGACCAATGACCCATCTCGTGAAGTGCCGTGCGAAACCAATTGATGGGCTCATGAAAGGCCGCCTGAGGCGGCACCGCGACATAATCACCGGACGGGGAATAATAGGCTTCGCCCCCGCCGATGCGAAAGTCCGCGCCGCTGTTTCGGATCAGGCTGTCGGCCTGGGCGATCGACACCAGTGGCCCTGGTAGTTCAGGCACATGGGACAGGTCTTCGGGTAGCCCCTCGCACTGGTCGACGTTGAAGACGGTAAAGCGCTTGAGGAACGCAATCGACCGTGCCTCGCGATCCTCTTGGCCCGCGCGCTCTTCCTCGGCCTTGGGAGTGAACCGATCCGCATAGCAGATGACGCTGCCCTTCTCGCCCTTGCGGACATGGCCGCCAGCCGCCTCGGCCTGCCTATAGGTGAGCCAGCGCTGCCCGGTAAAGCCACGCTCGATCACGGTCGCCCACAGGATCAGGATGTTGATGCCCGAGTAGCGCCGCCCGGTGACGGCATTTTGCGGTATGGTGCAGGGACAGGCGCTGCTGTCCCATGGCTTCACCCAGGGAAGATGCCCTGCTTCCAGTTCCGCGATGATCCGGGAGGTGACTTCGCCATAGATGCTCTGGCGCTCAATGTTACCCATGCCCTTTCTCCTGCCTCTCCAGCACCGGCCGCCGGAATGGCGGGGGCGGGCGGCAAGGAGGCGCACGGCAGGCCCGTGCCCATGAGGCGGGCTGCACCCGCAGGGCCGTAACGCGAGAGGAGGAGCCGGCGCAGCCGGCTTGCGGCCCGCCGGCACGGGCCTAGAGAAAGCCGACGCCCACCCCCGTCATTCTGGCGGCCCCAGACAAACCGGCGTCAGCGTGGCGCAGCCGCGCTGGCCGCAGCAAGCAGTCCAAAAGGCTGCGATGCGTCAGCGATCATCGCCCGACAGGGACGAGACAAGCGCAGCGCCGACTCGGTGGAGCGAAGCGGAGCAGAGCGCAGTCCGCCACAGGCGGAGACGCCCGTTCCCATCTCCTGTTCTACGCCAGCTTACGCCAGATCATGACATAGCCCGCCAGACAGGGCTCAGTCCCTTGCCTCCGACCCAGCTCGTACCGAGGCTCATCGCAAAGGGGATCAGACTTATCCACAGCAGCAAGGACCAGCCATGACCACGACCCCGATCGACCGCATCCTTCGGCTCAACACCGTCCTCGACCGGACCGGCCTCAGCCGCGCGACCCTCTATCGCAAGGTTCAGGCCGGCACCTTTCCCAAACAGATCAGGATTGCCACCCGCTGCATGGGCTGGCGCGAATCCGCCATCAACGACTGGGTGCGCAATCCCATGTTCTGGACGGTCGAGGATGCCGACAAGCGGCAAAGGACATCGTCATTGTAAAGTCATCGACACGCACCATATCCAGTCTGTCGCTCCTTCCCCCCTTGGGGCGGCACCTCCCTGAACTATGGCCCCGCCGTGGAGATGTCTCCGGCGGGGCTGCTTTTATCGACGCCGCCTCATCTTGCCCCTGCCTGGCGCCTGTCTCCAGTCTTGCCATGAGCATGCAGAAATCCGATCGGTGCATGCTTGATGGGGGACAGGGGCAAAGCAGCATGAGAGCGATATTCACCGAGGCGGCATCATTGCTGGGTCGCCATGTGGAAAGCGTCACGCGCGTTGCAGGCGGCGATCTTTCCTTCGTTGCGCGCCTTTCCCTGTCAGGCGGTGATAATGTCATCGCCAAGCGGAGCGACAGGGTTGTCGAGGAAGCCCGCATGCTCGCAGCGATCGCGGCGACCGGCACGGCGGTCCCGCAGATATTGGCAGTCCAGGATGATCTTCTGCTGCTTGAAGACCTGCCCTCGAGCGGTCGGCTCGCCCGGAACTGGGCGCATCTTGCCGAACTGCTCGATCATCTCCATGCCCCGAGCCAGGCGGCCTATGGTTGGGATCGCGATTACGGCTTTGGCGATGTGCCGATCCTCAATGGCCGATCCGACAACTGGGTCACCTTCTGGGCGGAGAAACGCCTGCGCTGCCATGTCCCGCATCTCAGTGCCCAGCTGGCCCATCGCGTCGAGCGGCTCGCCGATCGCCTTGGCGAGCACATACCCAATCGCCCGCCCTCAGCCCTCCTCCATGGCGATCTATGGGGTGGCAATATCCTTGTCGGCCACGACCAGATCAGCGGGCTGATCGACCCTGCATGCTATCATGGCGACCGCGAGGTCGATCTTGCAATGCTGGGGCTGTTCGACCAGCCGCCACAGATATTCTACGATGCCTGCGGCCTAGCTCAGGGCTGGGAAGAGCGCCAGCCCGTCTATCGGCTGTGGCCGCTGCTCGTCCATGTCCGGCTCTTTGGCGGCACATATCATCAGCAGGCTGGGGCATGCCTCGAGCAGCTGGGCCTCTGACAGGCCCGCATCCTCCTCAATTGCGTAAGGCGCAATCGCACTCCAGCCTTTGTCAATTGGCAGGACAGCGCTACCCAACCATAGAGGCCCTGCCTTTCAGGCATCCTCTCCTAAAACTCATCGGCCGGTCTTCTGATCGGCCTTTTTTTGTCTGGCTCAGCGTTGACGAGAGGCGCTTTCGTGATCGTCATGTAAAGATCGAAACGCGCGCCCGCGTCCTGGCGATGTGGTCTGGGCGACCGCAAAAATATGCAACACGCGCGAGCAGTTGGCTTCGGGCGGTTGCTTGGAGTGGTCCGCCCGGCTGCTAACGGCAAGGGATGGGACTTTGCGCTCCGTCTGGTTTGGACTGGCCAAGCCTAGGAAGCGGACATTGCCGATGGCTAAGGCGCCCCGTTTAAGCTGGCCCCATCCGTCTTCGTCGAATGCGTAGGGTCGAGCCAGCGTGACGAGAGCGAACTATCCGGCGCGATGATGCACGGCTTGCCGATCAAGCCTAAGAATCCCCCCAACACCCAAGTACGCCCTCAAGTAGAGCGAGGATTCTGTCCTTGTCAGTGTCGGGGTATTTCAACTGACGCAGCAAGTAGCTGTACGCACATGCCGCCAGCTCTCGGCGGCCGACCATGAGTTTCTCTGACCACGCTCGGCACGCCCGAATGAACTCTGGAATGGGGCAGCCCATGAGATATGCTTCGAGGTCGTGCCATTGGCGACAGGCATCAGCGGTCGGCCAGTCAGGCCCAAGCGTTGGATTGGCCTGTAGAACCGCACTGAGTTCCAGCGTCATCGGATCATAGGCCGCGGCCCCGAACCCGACATCGCCGTAGTCGATGACCAGAACGCCGCCTTCGGGCGACACGAGGATGTTCTCGCCGTGCAGATCGCCGTGCACGCTGCACCAGCGCGTCTGGATCATGCGGCCTTCGAACTCAGCCGCCCACTGGAGCCCATACTGCGCATGAAGTTCGGCAGCCCTCTCGTTCGACACCCATTGGCTGCGGATCGAGGCGATAGACCGACGTTCCTGGTTTTTGCCGTTTGACCATCCGGCAAGGGCTTCAGCTGTAGCCGCAACGGCCTTCCCCGCCAGCGCGTCCTCCTCAGCCATAGCCTTGAACATGGAGGCGTCGTGACCGTTTGCCAGCTGATAGAAGAGACCTGCCATGGCCCCCGCGCCGAACTCCAACAGCTTCATCTTTCGTGGCGTTGCAGCACCGTCGAGAAGCGTGACGTGCTCCTCGTATCGCGCGTCCTCATCCTGCATCTTCGCAAGATCGCCCAGTTTGGCAACGACGTCTCGGATGGGCGCGCCGGTCTGATCAAACATCTGCAGTCGCAGAGGTCGGGCACCGGATTTTCCCGCGCCAATCGGGTGAACCGAGCAAACGACCGCTTTGAAATGCTTGGCGAAGATTCGAACAAGCCGATCCTCACCCGTCGACAGGTTGAGCCCGTTGGTGTGAAGCTCGATCTCTGCCAAGGCATGGATCGCGGTCACCACCCGGCCGATCTTGTCCGGCGCCTGGTCAAATTCGATCTTCTTCAGGAATTCGACGGTACCGACCTTGCCACCCTCGCTCCAGATATCGGCATCATGCTTGTGAGCGAGGAGCGGCGCGATGAAATCATCCGACGGCGACCCCGTGAGCACGAGGATCTTCGTCCCCGGCGACACTCTGCGCAAGTGATGGAACACATACTTTCCATGCTCGGGATCGAAGTCCGTCGTGCCAGCTGAGGTGGGGATCTTGAGATCCAGGATCGCGAAGTCGAAGAAGCCGCTTTCCAGTTTTGCCACCGCGTCTTCGCGATTAGTGACGAACGTCGGCATCGTCGGACCGCCACAGCCTGCGAAGACCTTCTTCAGCTCTTCGATGAAGCCCTCGTCGTCCTCGACTACCAGAATGTGCGCCGTCACTTGCGCCACCGTGCGGTGTAGAGGGCACCGCCATGCTTGGCCGGCTCAAGGGTCAACGAGCCGATCATCGTTTCCACCGCTTGCCGGGCGATTGCCAAACCGAACCCGATGTGATCCTTTTTCGTCGAGTTTCCGGCCATAAAGGCAGTTTCGATTGGGCCGGTGAGGCCGTCGCCGTGATCGACCACCGCCAGCCAATAGTCGACGTCGGTATCGCCCCAGCTGATGGTCACGTCGTGCGGGTTGGGCTGCGCCGATGCCGCCTGCTGCGCCTCGATGGCGTTACGGATGCCGTTCACCACCACCATGCGCACGAGCGAGGGATCGCTTTTAATGAGGAACGGGCGCGATCCGATCGTGGAGATCCATTCTCGGACCTCGACGGTGTAGCCATCGAGCAACTCGTCCACGAGCGCCGACAAATCGAACTCCTCGGGGCGCGGCACGCTGGCGGCATTCTTCAGCCGCTCGATAGCATCAAAGACCCGCGTGACCGACGCTAAATGCTTCTGCGTGCCGGACCCCTCCCAATCCTCGCCAAGCTCGCGCTTAGCCGCCAACCGGACCAACCCTATGGGCGAAGAGACCTCGTGGAGCAGGAAACCGGTGATCCACTCCATCGCCTTGCCGTAAATCTGCTTGCGCACATCATCTGACACGACATCGGCATCATCCGTCGAAGGTACGGGCGCCTGTTCATGCGCCAGCCGCCGGATTGTCTCCTGCAGAGCGTAGTTGACGTACGTGACCGTTTCTTCCCGCTGGGCCCTACGAATGCGAGGCAGGTCGGTCCCGCGCCCCACCTCGCCAAGGGCGCGGGCAGCCTGACCGCGTACATGCGCGGACGATGCCTTCAAATTGTCCAGCGCCTCTTCCCGGGTCATGCCAGACCTTGCGATCCATAGAAGTTGGCGCGCTGGCGGAAGGCGGCGACGCCGCCCTCCATCACCGAGGTTATCGCATGAACGACCGGGCCGTCGGCCAATGCGCCAGACGCAATGGGGAACCCGCGACGGCCATCGGAGCCGAGCTGAACGACGAAGTCCGCGTTGCCTAGGACCGGGATGTTGGCGTTGTGTGTGGAGAACAGGAGCTGGCCATTCGCCGGCCGCGCGAGAATCGACTTGATCAGCGTTTCGGCGATGAAGGCATTGTCGATGTGATCCTCCGGCTGGTCCACGATCAGCAGGCGCTCCATGTGGCGCAGCACCAGCGGCAGGATCACAGTGCAGCGCTGGCCGGTCGAAAGCTCGGCAATGTCCTTGTAGTCCGGGCCGTCCATCAGCGAGAAGGTAACGTAATCGTCGACCGGCACTGTCGCGATGGCCCCCAGGTCCGCGTCCTTCAGCGCGACGGCGACCTTAGCCGCCCGGTCGAGGGTCATCGAACCACGGGTAGCGATCAGGTCGAAATCGGCGTTATCGACCGCTTCCAGCAGTTCACGCGGGCTGATCCGCGCCGCCAACGCGGCTACCAGATCGTTGTACCGCAGGCCGCTGCCGCGCAGGGCTTCGGTGAGCGCGCTGGCGAACGCCTCCGACTGCCCGCCGCGCATGACGTTGATATGGATTCGGGGGCCGAGCACGTGGTTAAGGCGGGCAGCAGCCTCTCGGCGGGCTTCGAACCGCGCCGACCGCATAGCCTCCAGCGCATCCAACGCCTGATTGCGGCGCGCGATAACCGCCTGGAAGCTGGCGATCCGCGATTGCTTGAAAGCCATCAACGATTCCAGCTGTGCTTTGCGCTCGCGGAGCAGCTGACCGCGGCGAACGATTTCCCCCGCTCCTGTTTGAAGCGCTTCGATCTCTTTGCGGAGGGTTCGCGCCTGATCCTCGAACTCCATCTTCTGTGACGCCACCTGGCTCCCCAGCATGACGGTTTCCGCTTCAACGGCACTCAATTCCTGCAGAGCATAACGGAGATACTCGTGGACTTTCCCAACCCGCGTACGCAGCTCTCCAAGCGGGTCGCCGCCGGCGTTGGCAGGCCATCCCTCGGAGGACATCTCACCGATGCCCCCGATCGATGAGCGCCAACGCGTGATCTCGTTACCGAACCGCTGGATCGCGTCAGTTGCGACACCTTTCACCGCGATGGTATTACTGAGCACGCTTAGTTGGGCCGCTTTCGCGCTAGTGTCAGCCGACAGCGCCGCCAGCTGCTGCTCCTGCGGCTCGACTTGAGCGATTTGCTCCAGAATAGACGGCATTTCGGCCAACTGCTGATCCAGCTGCTCGATGTCCGCGCGGATCGTATTCGCCTCGGCGGTCAACGACCGAACCGAAGCCGCGGCCTCTGTCTCTGCTGACACGGCAGATCGCTGATCACCGATGAAGCCGTCCAACAACCGGAGGCGGCCGCCGGATTGAAGGCCGACGGTTTCGATCTCCGTCTGCGAAAGGACGATCGGTGCCAGGAATGGCCCGGACGTGCGCGGAGCGATGTCGCTGGCTGACCGCGACACCGTGATCCGCCGGCCATCGTCGAGAAGCGTCAACGTGACCTGGCCGGACCCCAGTACGGAAAGCGCATGCTCGCGGCTGCGCTTGGTAACATCCGGCGTGTAGCCATCGACGCCGAGGCAGAACCGAATCAGCTCGATCAGGGTCGTCTTACCGGTGCCGCGCGCACCAATGACGACGTTCAGGCCAGGTCGCGGCCAAACGTCGAAGCCGTTGAGGAAACCCTCCTCAATCTGAATCCGCTCAATGATCATCTTGTCCCCGTCGACCAAGCATTCTCGCAAGTCGATCCCTTAGTCTTAACGTTCAGACAGGTCTTGCAAAACACAATTTATCGTTCGCCCGCGAGCCCTTGTCGCTTTGGTCTGATCCCGCGAATTTCCTCTAGGTTTGATTAAAGGCCAGCTAATGAGGGGCGGATCGATATGAACGCACGCAATTCCAATGCCGCGCAATGGGAAGCAGCCGGATCGCGCCTTACAAACGAAATTCGCTCTTTCAAGGACTGCGGAAGGGGGACGACGCGCCGCCGGGCGAGTGGCTGCTAGTCGTAGGAAACAGACATGCCGCTGCTTCGTCCTCCTTGGCTTTCCGCACTATCACGTCGGCGAGGCTGCATCACCCAAGCGACACCGCCGATCGCTGCTGCTGCCTCGCGCGCAAAATCCAAGTTGAACAAACGTGTCGCGGGAATCGAATTTGACCTCGGCGCCAGGCTGATTGAGTGATCGACGAAGACGATAGGGATGCCCCCGGCGCTATGCGCATTTATCGGCCACTTCTACAAGGCGTTCGCGGTGTTCAGGGATCGTGATCGGGCGTTTCGCGAGTGAGAATATGCTAAATCTATCAATGCTATGATATCGACTTTTGATGCAAAGACGGCGCAGAGAACGTGAGTCAGAGTCGGTCGAGGTGAAGAGAATGACGGCAGCGCATAGCAACCCCTACGATCTCTGGCTTGGCGATGATAACCACAAGTGCCTGCCCGTCCTAGACAAGCAGGACATAGATGGCATCCTCGCCGAGGTGGCCGTCCGCGTGGGATCAGGGATGGGCAAAGGGCCTCCTCCCGCAATGACTGCTCTCGACCTCGAGCAGATTCAGGTCGCCGACTACGCTGCGTTCGATGGAGTGAGCGAGGCACAGGCCGGAGCCATCAGGAAGTTTCACATGCAGTCCCCGATCCGGCCGGATGAGATGCTTTACCTTGGCTTGAGGTCGCTGTTTCAGTTCACATGGCCGGAACCGGAAAGCGAACACGACCTCCGCTTCGCCGCGGCCTACGACTTCGTCCTCAATCAGATCCTGGCTGACCGCGCCTTGAAGATGTCGAAGGACTTCTCGAACGAAGCAGGGCTATTACCGTACTGGGCGCGAATGGCTTTTCTGCGCGTGTTGCGCGGGATGCCATTCGAAAACGCCGCGCGCTTCGGTCTCAGCGGCGTTGCTGTCGCCATGGTGAAAAAGGCCAAGTTCAACGCCACCACGTGGGCCTTCGAAAATGGACCAGTGATCGCACTGAACTACGCTCTCGAACCGATCCTGAAGCAGCTCAACCGTTTCATCCTGCACTATCATTCCACAAGGGAGATGGCCGGCCCAAGTAGGCTCGAGCGGGCATGGCGATGCATGGTGCCCATCGTCCTGCACTTCTGGTCGGACGTGTCCCCGGCGCGAATGTTGGAATCGAGCGTCACAATCTACGGGAAAGACTCGGCCATAATGCTTCATCGGCTCACCAGCAGCCAAGTCGACTTCATTGTCAGCCATGAACTCGGCCATGTGGCGCTAGACCATCCCCGTCGGCTGCAAAAGGCACGTGAAGCTGGCAACGCGTCGCTCATTCGGCATGAGTTCGAGTTTGGAGCTGACGCATTCGCGCTTGGCCTGATGCGATCTAGACTGATTGACCGCATGAAGCATCTCGCCAATGATGAGACCAAACCAGATGACACCGCTAGTCCAGCCAGCGATATGCTTTTCGAATTGCATGAGCACCAGCGTGAATTGGGCGCCACTTACCTGCTCTTCATTTATATGGACTTCATCCAGCGCGCGGGCGAGATGCTGGGCAAGCGCTTAGCCCATAGGGTTCCTATTTCGGAGCGCATGGACACGCATCCGCACGCATCTCAGCGACTCGACCGGCTCGAGCTGATGAACGCAGGTGACCGTCTCTACACGAGCCCACTGAAGCGGTTCGCGCGCGATTTCTTCGAGGACATATTGATGTACGCCACCGCGCTTGAGGAGGAAGAGCTCGCGGCAAGCCTGGCGTAAGCGCTTGAGTTCCCGAGAAGTAGACAGTTTGCCGCTGGCCTCGCATTATTCGTAAAAGGCTTACTATCTCCAGCGCAGGGCGCTGCAAACCCGAAGGCTCTTGTTCGGGCAAGTTGCGCATTCGGCCACGGTCCAGCACAACTTTCCGGCCTCAGCAGCGCTGACTTCGACAAACATGGCATCAGCAGTGTGATGCCAGGCGCGTTGGTTTCGCAATTTGGCATATGTAAGCCGCGACTCCGCAACCGGCCCCGCCTGGCCAGCTCCGGTGTCGCCAGCAACGAGAAGTCCGCAAGGGCAGGTTTCTACCATATGACAATAGCGTTGACACAGGGCGTGAACATCCTGTTGGTCGCGCGGGAGTATCTGCTGTCGCTTACGTTCGGAGCAGACTTGGTCACGCTACTAAGACGACGCCTGTTGTCGCTTGTCAGTGCGCAGGTTCTCGACGCCGCCGCCGCGTCCAGTTAGCAGCATCCGATGTCCAATCGATCCATTCCGCACCCAGCTTTTGCCGGGACGCCTCTTACTTGTAGGGTATGATACCGCGTGAAAAAATTCCCTTTGACAGGCGAAGAAATCGCCGTTTCCGCCGTGAAGGATTTCAAAGCCTTTTTTCTTGGCGGGCGTGCTCCCTCGATCCGGGTCAAGGCCGAGACGGCCCATATCGCGGCGGCTCGGCGGGATAATGACGGCCAATATATCGCCCTCTCGCCCGACATGGCCAATGACGTGATCAAAGATGCCGACCGCTTCCATTTCCATCTGCTCATCATCGGGCACGAGATTGCCCATGTCGTTCATCGGCACCTGATGGCGAGAACGCGATCTCCCGAGGAAGATAGAAGTCTTGAATTCTGGGCAGATTTCTATGGTGCCAAGGTCATGATGACCTTGCTAATCTACGGGCAGCGTATCCGGTCCCTGCATAATCAGCTATATGACGGCGAGCGTTTCCATGAAGGTCTCGAAAGCATCGGCCGAGCCGCCGGGCTGCTCGTGACATCGGTTTACAACGATCATGCGAAATATCCCCCGAAGCTGATGCGTGTGGGTCTGATCTCGAACGGGATAAGTTCTGTCCTAGAGCCTCATATGCTCGCCCATAAAGTCGATCCTATTTGGCGATTTGGGGTGATCAAACGCGTCGGCTCGCACGAAGCCGTGCGCGAGCTCACTCTGACATCTCCCGAGTCCGTCGTCGGCGGTGAAGACGACATCGAGCGCGCAATGGATTGGCACAGGCGTCTTCAGGGCAAGGATCGCAACCTTACGTCGGGTATCAATCCGAAATTCGAGCACTTTCTTGGCACAAACTTCAATGTGCCCGCAGAAGCAATAGAAGAGCTCCGCAAGGCGCGGCTTACCCAGTTGCAGGCTGAGGGGTATCTCCTCGACGAAGCCGATGGCACGGTTTGACAGCCACCATCCCGGCGTAGCAAGAGTTTTGCTGCGGATCAGCTGCGCCTCGCGAAGGCGGCGCCTGGAGGTGACCTTCAGCAAAGTCTGTCAGGAACAAACTCCACGGTGCCCAAGCTAGGCGCCCAGCTCTGGTGGACAACTGCTGGGATAGCAGATCGTCAGCAGCTGGGTATCAAATATTGCATGCTAAAAGTCTGCAAAAGGGGGCGCTGCAGGAAGCTAGAGCTGGGCCGCTATCGCTCTAGCGGAGTGGCCCAGAGTGGCAACGAGCGGAGCGCGATATTCTTATCGCTCGAAAAACCGATCGACGAGTTGCGTTATATGCGGCCTCACCAGCACGGTGATGTGCTGTGGGATATGGAGGAGGTAGGTGGCGTCGCACCGGGCAAGGTCGAAAAGGGACCTAGCGCATCCTCCGCTGGCGCTTTTAGTGTCAAATCCGGCTCGGGTATCGGACGGAACCGCCGCTGCCAGGCGCAGTAGCAAGGGCGAGGCACCACGGCGGCCTATGTGCCGACACGGCGCGTCCACACGCTTACCGCGTCCAGGTCCGGCTAATCGCGTATTCGCTCTCGATTGGATCGCCATTTTCATCGCTGCCCGGCACGAATTTCGCCCGTCGCGTCCACCCCGCGCAGCTGGCCGCGTCCAGTTCGGCAAAGCCGCTAGAGGCGGTAATGGTGCAGCCGCTCACCTTGCCCTGCGGGTCGATCTGCAGGGTCGCGGCTACGGTGCCTGCCGCTTGGGTGCGATAGCCGCTGACCGGATAATCGACCAGCGAGAGCCAGCTCTTTTCATCGCCCAGCGGGCGGGGCTTTTGCAACGGCGTGAAGGCACCGACCCTGCAGGACCATACTTCCTTGCCAGTCCCATCCAGGACGATCAGCCGCTCAGGTTGTGCGTGCACGGTGATCGTCTGGGTAGCGATGTCATATGGATTGTCTAGGCTGGGTTCGCCGGGGCTTTCTTCCTCGCTGACATAAGGGGAGATGAGTCTGGCAATGAAGGCGATCTTGCCGCCGGCCTTGAGGGCCGGCGCGCCCGCGATGGGCTGGGGCACGGCGAACTTGTAGCCATAGTCTCCCGATACACAGCCCATGAGGTTGGCGGGCATGTCGAGCGCGACATTATATTCGAACTCGGCCGAGGACTTGACCGTTACGGGAATGCCCATGCGCGTCTTGGTGCGGTAGCTGCCCAGCGGCTTTACATCGCGCCAAACATTATGGTTTTTGTAGAAACTGCCTTCGAACAGTTGTTCATCCGCCTTGTAGGCAAAGGGCACGTCCTCATTGTCATTGAGGGACTCGCAAAACAGGATCGGCTCACCGCCCAGCGCGGATTGCAGCCGGTCGGACCTTTCGGAGAACTGCGCGCTGGTTTCGAACTCGTTCTTCGCCGCCGTGAGCAGCTCGCGGTTCATGTTGAGCGCGATCGCCAGATTCTTGAAACTCGCCTGGCGGCAGGCAGCACCGATTGGCGTGGCTGGCGTGTAGCGGTTGAGCACCAGATGTCCGGCGAGCACTTGCGAGGGCGACAGAGGTTTGGAGGCAGGCGTAGCCGCTCGTTGCTTTGCCGCAGGTCTCCGAGCCGGCGCGCCCTGCGCCATCGTCGCTGCGATCAGCATGGCAAGCGCGCCTGATAAGAGCGCCAAGCGTCCGGTCTTCATAGTTCTATTCCCCGATCGCCATCTTCACGCCCCCCGTAAAGATGATCGCTTCCGATAGAACAGGCTGATGGCGCGAGGCAATGGCACAGTTTGCGATCGCAGCCCTCAGCGCCGCGTGCGCTAGGCGGTCCTGCCTTACTCGTGCAGCGTCTTCCGGGCTTGCGATCGGGTGGGGCGCCGGTACGATGCGCCGACGGTCTAGCTGTCCAGGACGCACCGTGAACCGCCCTAGTTTACAGGAGGCTTATGATCTAACAGTCCAGTAAGCGGACCGTCAGCTGGTCGAGATTAAAAGTCGGCGGCTAAACGGCCGAAATGGGTCGAGGCTGTCGTCTAATAGCGGCCCATCCGCAAAGTTGGACCGCCTTTGGTAAATCCAGACAGCCGCCCTTGACCCTGTAGTTGATACAGGCCTTATCAAGCCTTCCGCACTCGGCGTTCAATGCCGGGCGGGAACGGGGGCAACGTGAGTTTGATGGTTCGAGCCAGCAGGGCCTATGCCGGGAGTAGCGCGCTAATAATTGCGACCATGATGGCCGGCCCAGCTTACGCGCAGGCCGACACCGATCATGCCGAAGAGACTGAAACTGAAATCGTCGTCCAGGCGACACGCACCGGGCGCAGGGTTCAGGACGAACCGATCCGCGTTGAGGTCATCAATCGCGAGGAGATTGAGGAGAAACTCCTCATGCGCCCTGGCAACATCGCCATGCTGGTGAGCGAGACGCCTGGCGTGCGTGTCCAGACCACATCGCCTGCACTGGGCGCGGCCAATGTCCGTATCCAGAGCCTGAAGGGCCGCTACACCCAAATACTGGCTGACGGATTGCCGCTTTATGGTGGGCAGACCCCCTCCATTGGCTTGCTACAAATCCCGCCCACCGATCTCGGCCAGGTGGAGATCATTAAGGGCGCCGCATCGGCGCTCTATGGCCCCTCGGCACTGGGCGGCGTTATCAATCTGGTGTCGCGTCGTCCGGCCAGCGAACCGCAAGGCGAACTCCTGCTCAATGCCACCAGTCGGGATGGGCAGGATGTGACGGGGTATGTCGCCGCGCTGCTCAGCAGCGTGTTCAGTGCCTCGCTCACGGCCGGCTACGACCGGCAACGCCGTCAGGACCTGAACGATGACGGCTGGGCCGATATGCCCGGCTATGAGCGCTTCACAATCCGGCCCCGGCTGTTTCTCGATGCTGCCGATGGGACGAAGGCCTTGCTGACCTTCGGCGCAATGGCGGAGCAGCGCGACGGCGGAACG
Organism: Sphingobium sp. DN12; assembly: GCF_051058005.1. NCBI lineage: Bacteria > Pseudomonadati > Pseudomonadota > Alphaproteobacteria > Sphingomonadales > Sphingobiaceae > Sphingobium > Sphingobium sp. DN12. Next base: position 3,619,683 of record NZ_CP173717.1, on the reverse strand, counting down.
ATGCCAGGCGCGAATGCGCCGGACGGATTGCCGTTCGCGCAGACGCTGCGCAGCCGGCGCTACGACCTCGGCCTTACAGCAGAAACACCGCTGGAAGGAATCGGCACGCTGCGTCTGCGCGCCTCGGGCGTTATCCAGTCGCATCGCCATGTCTTCGGCGATACGATGGAGAATGACCGTCACCGCACGGCATTTGCCGAGGCGTCGGTCGGCAGAAAGTCAGGTGCGACGACATGGCTGGCAGGCGCTGCGGTCCAGTTGGACGACTATCGATCCAAAGCGTTCTCAGCCTTCGATTACAGTTACACCGTGCCCGCGCTGTTCGTGCAGGGTGAGCAGGAACTGGCCGACCGGCTGATCCTGGCGGGAAGCCTGCGCTGGGATGCCCATAGTGACTACGGCTCGCACGTAAGTCCGCGCCTCTCCGCCCTCTATCGGCCCGGTCCCTGGACGATCCGCGCTTCATTGGGGCGCGGCTTCTACGCGCCGACGCCGTTCGTCGAGGAGACAGAGGCCAACGGCCTCGCCCGCCTCCTGCCCTACGGGAAGCTCAAGGCGGAGATCGCCGACAGCGGGTCGATCGACTTCGGCTATGCCAGTGGGCCGTTCGAGGCGAACCTCAGCATGTTCGCTTCCAACATCGACCATGCCCAGCAGTTGCAGATGGTGGACGCGGATCATGTCACGCTCATCAATGCCGATGGCGTCACGCGGACGCGCGGTGCCGAAGTGCTTCTGCGCTATCATTGGCGGGCTCTGTCTCTGACCGGCAGCTACATCCATGTCGCTGCGAGTGAACCGGACCCAGACGGATCCGGTCGACGCATCGTGCCGCTGACGCCCCGAGACAGCGCGGGCCTTGTCGGCATGTGGGAGAAGGAAGGGCGTGGCCGCTTCGGGATCGAGGCCTATTATACCGGGCGGCAGTCGCTGGACGACAATCCCTATCGGACGCGCAGCAAGCTCTATGTTCAACTGGGCGCGATGGGCGAACTGATACTGGGCAAGGTCAGCCTGTTCCTCAATGCCGAGAACCTGCTCAATGTGCGGCAGACGAAATATGATTCGCTGCTCCTGCCACGTCGGGCGGCGACGGGTGCATGGACGGTCGATGCCTGGGCACCAACCGATGGCTTCGTCCTCAACGGAGGGGTGCGGATTCGCTTCGGCGGCGACTAGGCTCCCGCCTCAGTTCGCCGCGCGCCTGGTGGATTATCTGCCATCCGCCGGACAGTGCCAGCGCGGCCATGATTGCTGCGACCACGATGTCCGGCCAGCCCGTGCTGGTGCCGAACACGCCCAGCGCTGCGGCGACCACGGCGATATTGCCGATCGCATCGTTGCGCGAGCAGATCCAGACCGAGCGCCGGTTGGCATCACCTTCGCGGTGACGCCAGAGCATCGCGGCGCAGGCAAGGTTCGCGACCAGCGCGATCACGCCCACGATACCCATAGTCTCTGCGGCAGGAACAGTTCCTTGCGTCGCCATCCAGATGGTGTTGCCCAGCACCCATACGCCGAACAACAGGATCGACACGCCCTTGGCCATCGCGGCCCGCGCCCTCCAGGCCAGTGCCATGCCTGCAACGCCGAGGCTGATCGCGTAATTGGCTGCGTCGCCCAGGAAGTCGAGCGCATCGGCCTTGAGCGATGCGGACCCAGCAGTGACCCCGGCGACAATCTCCACGCCGAACATGACCGCGTTGATCACGAGCGCAATCCACAGCACGCGCCGCCAGACCTGATCGTTCAGTTGTTCCGCACTATCCTGGGATCCGCCGCAGCATCCGCCTGCCATATCCATCTCCCGAACAAAGTGATGGCGAGCTATATAGTCCCTGTAGCAACTACAGGGTCAAGGGCATGGCATTCACGATCGGCGATATGGGCAAGGCGACGGCCACGAAGATCGAAACGATCCGCTATTATGAGAAGATCGGCCTGCTACCCAAACCGGCTCGCACGACGAGCAACTACCGGGATTATGGGCAGGCGGAGCTTGGCCGACTGTCCTTCATCCGGCGTGCCCGCGACCTTGGATTCTCGCTCGATCAGGTGCGGGCGCTGCTGAGCATCTCGGGCGACCGCAGCTGTGATTGCGCCGGTATCGACCGGATCGCCAAGGAGCACCTGCTGGAAGTGGATCGCAAGCTGGCCGACCTTAGCGCCCTTCGCAAAGAGCTTAAGGCCGTGATCGATTCCTGCGATGGTGGCATCGTTGCCGATTGCCGTATCATCGAGGCGCTTGGGCCTGCGCTGCCGGACTGACGATGACAATTGCTGGCTCTCTGAGGTCCGAAGCCGCTTGTCTCCTTCCGGCAGGTCTGGGGCATCCGGAATAGGGAAGCAGACGGGCCGCTCTTGGGATGCAGAAATTTGCGGCTGAGCGTCTCATAAGGGTCGACCGCGGAATCAGGGCTGGCCCGCTATCGCTATAGCTGAAAGGTCCGCAGTGGTGGCGTCGATAGGCACACCAGCCTCCTTCCGTTCGGAGTATCGGTCAACGAGCTGCGACGCATGCGGCCGCATCAGCACGGTGAAGCGGACCAGTTCCTCCATCACATCGACGATGCGCTCGTAGTAGCTCGATGCCCGCATCCGGCCGTCTTCGTCGAACTCCTTGTAGGCCATCGCCACTGACGACTGATTAGGGATTGTGAACATCCGCATCCAGCGGCCCAGCAAGCGCAGCGAATTGACGGCATTGAACGATTGCGAACCGCCGGACATCTGCATGACCGCAAGCGTTCTTCCCTGCGTCGGCCGCATCCCGCGGATCTGGAGCGGCAGATGATCGATCTGGGTTTTCATGATGCCGCTGATCTGACCGTGCCGCTCCGGGCTGCACCAGACCATGCCTTCCGACCACAGCGCATGCTCACGCAGCTCGTGCACCGCCGGGTGATCGTCTCCCGCCACCTGATCGGGCAGCGGCAGATCGCTGGGATCGAAGATCCGCGTCTCGGCGCCAAAGAACTCTAGCAGGCGCGCCGCCTCTTCCACCGCGAGGCGCGAAAACGAGCGTTCCCGCAGAGAGCCGTAGAGCAGCAGAATACGCGGAGGCGGTTGATCCGGGCCAAGGCCAGCGGCAGGACGAGCCAACGCGAAGGCCTTGTCCAGAGCAGGAAGATGATCGGGGGCTGCGAGTTCGCGCAGTCTCATGCGGAAATACCTTTCTCGTACCAGGGACGGGTCCGCTTCACCAAGGCGACGATCGATAGCATCACCGGCACTTCGACCAGCACGCCCACGACCGTTGCCAGCGCGGCGCCGGAACTGAGGCCAAAGAGGCTAATCGCGGCGGCCACAGCCAGTTCAAAGAAATTGGAGGCGCCGATCAGCGCCGACGGGCCGGCGACGCACCATGCCACACCGAAGCGGCGGCTGAGCCAATAGGCGATGCCGGCGTTGAGATAGACCTGAAACAGGATCGGCACGGCAATCAGCGCAATCACCAGCGGTTGCCGGAAGATCTGCTCGCCCTGAAAGCCGAACAGTAGCACCAGTGTCAGCAGCAGGCTGGCAAGGCTGATCGGGCCGGTGGCGGACAAGAAATGCTGGAGCCGCTTCTCGCCCCCGCGAAGTAGGACTCGGCGGAGCAGTTGCGAGATGACCACTGGGACGACGATGTAGAGTCCCACCGACAGCGCCAACGTGCTCCACGGCACGGTAATCGATGCCACGCCCAGCAGCAGTCCTACGAGCGGCGCGAACGCAAAGGCCATGATCAGGTCGTTCAGTGCCACCTGGCTCAAGGTGTAGTTCGGCTCACCATCGACGAGGCTGGACCAGACGAAGACCATCGCCGTGCAAGGCGCTGCAGCCAGCAGGATTAGCCCGGCAATGTAGGACGACGATACGCCTTCAGGCAGCATCGGCGCGAACAGGTGGCCCAGGAAGAAGGTGCCGAGCAATGCCATGGAGAATGGCTTGATCGCCCAGTTCACTACGATGGTAATGCCGATACCACGCCAGTGCTGCCGAAGGCTATGGAAGGCGCCGAAATCGACCCGTAGCAGCATCGGGATGATCATGAGCCAGATCAGGCCCGCCACCACGAGGTTGACGTTGGCGATCTCCAGCGCTGCGATCGCCTCGAAGGCGCCGGGAAGCAAATGGCCGAGACCGATCCCGACTACGATGCACAGGGCCACCCACAGCGAGAGATAGCGTTCGAACAGCGACATGATCGTCAGTCCTTCCCGGAAGCGATAGGCGCGGTCGCCGTGCCGCCGCCCAAGGCGATCTGCATGTAAACTGTGTCGAGCCAGCGGCCGGCCTTCCAGCCCATGCCGGTCAGGCAGCCGACCTGCTCAAAGCCGCAAGAGCCGTGTAGTGCGACCGAGGCCGGTTCGCCGCCACCGATGACAGCGACCATCTGCCGGAAGCCATAGGCATCGGCGGCCTCCAGCAAGGCCTTGAGCAACAGCTTGCCGATGCCGCCACCGCGCCGGTCGTGCGCTACGTAGATGCTGTTCTCGCAAGCATAGGCGTAGGCCGGTCTGTCCCGGAACTGCGTGGCGTAGGCATAGCCCACCACCTCAGATCCATCGCAGGCAACCAGGAATGGCCAACTACGTCCGGTCACCGTCAAGATCTTCTCGACGGTCTCGTCCCCGGTCGGTGGCACAACTTCGTAGGTCGCGGTGCCATTCAGGACGTGATGCGCATAGATTGCGGCGATAGCTTCCGCGTCGTCGACATTCACCCTACGAACCGAAAGGCTCATCGCCGGGTCGCTTCCACGACTTCCCCGTTTTCCTTGACGAATGTGCTGCGCTGGTGAGCTGGCAGCAGGTCCAGCACTGCTTCGGAAGGCCGGCAGAGCTTCACGCCCAGTGGCGACACGACCAGAGGCCGGTTGATGAGGATAGGATGCTCCATCATCGCGTCGACGAGGGCCTCGTCCGTCAAGGTCTCGTCGCGGAGGCCCAGTTCGGCATAAGGCGTCCCCTTCTCGCGCAGCAGAGCGCGCGGGGTGATGCCGGCGCGGTCGATGAGTTCCAGGAGCAGCGCGCGGCTCGGCGGCGTCTTCAGGTACTCGATAACATGAGGTTCGATGCCGGCATTGCGGATCATGGCCAGGGCATTTCGAGAGGTCCCGCAAAGCGGATTATGGTAGATCACGATATCGGTCATTGTTGCCTCTTCAGCAGCAGGTAAGTTCGGCCAGAAGCGGCTCACACAGTTCGGCGCGCCCTTGGCAGCAATCCTTTGCCAGATAGATCATCAGTCCGCGTAGCGCATCGAGGTTGGCTCGCTGGATCTGTTGGCGACCTCGCTTCTCGGACAGGACCAGCCCTGCCTTCGCCATCACGGCCAGATGGGTCGAAAACGTGCTCTGGGTCAGCCCCGATGCCTCTACCAGTTCGCCGGTCGACAGCCCTTCGGGCTCATGCCGGATTAGCAGGCGGAACGCATCGAGCCGCGTCGGATGGCCGAGAGCGGAAAGGATCGAGAGTGCCTCATCGGTTGCCATGCATCGGAATTATCCGATGCGATATGGCCCGTCAACCAGATATCGGATATTCCCGATGCTTTATTCGTCAGTCAGGCTTGAGGGCAGCTTGGGACCAATTGCTAGATGGAAGCTGGCATTCCGAGATCGGCTCGACGCGCGGTTGGAACGGAAAACCTGACCGTCTGCTCCTGGGGCTCAAAAATCGCCCCTCGAACGGCAAATTTGGGTCGAGATCGGCGGGATCTGGGACAATTCTGCCGTTCCCAAGCGCGACCGTGACCGACGGCTCTCGCCAAAACCCGACGCTCATCGAGCTTTTGCCATCAGTTCCTCTGGCGCAGCGTCCTGATGCCGCACTCCGCCTGGATCGATGCTCCAATGCTCAAGATGCTTGTAGACGATCACTTTCCCGCCGAGCAGATCGCCATGGGCCTCGCAAAAGCGCTCCAGTTCATGGCGCTGGCCGATCAGCTCGACACACATCGTCAGATGCGGATTGGATAGTTCAGCACCATCCTCCATTACCGGACCGTGGTTGCTGAAGCCGTAGTGGGTATGATGCGCGACGGCGTTCATGATGCCGTCGCGCTTCGCCTGCACGACCAACTGCCGGTAGAGCGGTTTTCGGGTCCAGAAGCTGCGCGGGCCATCGGTCGCCTTGTCCGATGGCTTCATGTAGATGCGGATCATGCCGATCTGGCTGGGCGTGACCTTGTGAGACATCAGTTTTCCTTCTTGTTGAAAGAGCTATTCTCCCGACGTGTTCGCCGCGAGGCACGCGCTTCGCGCAGGGTAGCGCCATGGGACTGGCCGCGTGTCAGCCGCTTCGGAACGGCGATACGCTGCGACAGGTAGATCCCGTTATGGCCCGAGCAGATATAAGCCACGAAACAGGCCACCGCGATCGGAACGGCGTGGGTGGCCCCGAACAACTCGATACCCATGATCGTACAGGCAAGCGGTGTATTGGCCGCGCCGGCAAAGACGGCGACGAACCCAAGGCCGGCGAAAAGGTCGAGCGGCGCGCCGAGCAGCCAACCCAGCGCATTGCCGAGTGCTGCCCCGATGAAGAATAGCGGCGTCACTTCCCCGCCCTTGAAGCCGGCGCTGAGGGTCACGACCGTAAAGACCATCTTGAGCGCCCAGCTCCACCGATCGGCAGGACCGGTGAAGAAGCCAGCGATGGTCGGGTCTCCGGGAATGGCGGACCAGACGCCAAGCCCAAGATAGGCACGTGTGCCAAAAATCCAGACCAGCGCGATGACCAATATGCCGCCAAAGGCCGCCCGCAGAGGGCCATAGGGAATACGAGCCTTGAGGAACCCGCCGAGCGCGTGATTGGCTTCGGCAAATAGGAGTCCTGCAAGGCCGAATGCCACCCCTGCTACGGCCGCCTTGGCGAGAATCAGCGGTTCGACGATCAGAGCGCCCACGCCTCCAGTAATGCTACTGATCTGGTAGGGCGTGTGATGGATGCCCCAGGCATGGCACGTCCAGTCGCCCACCAGCGCAGCAAGCAGACATGGTAAGATCCCGCTATATTCCATGCGGCCGACCGCCAGCACTTCGAGCGCGAACACAGCGCCGGCTAGCGGCGTGCCGAAAACAGCCCCGAAGCCGGCAGCGACACCAGCCATCAAAACGATGCGGATGCTCGGAGCGTCGAGTTTGAACAGTCGGGCGGCAGCGCTTGCAAAGCTGCCGCCAAGTTGCACCGCTGTGCCTTCGCGGCCTGCCGATCCGCCGAACAAATGTGTGGCGATAGTACCGATGAAGACCAACGGGGCCATTCGCAGGGGAACGCCGCCCCCTGGCTCATGAATTTGCTCGACGATCAGATTGTTGCCCGCTTCGACCGACTTACCGGTGCGATGGTAGAGAAGGGCGATTGCCGCGCCACCTGCCGGCAAAAGATAGAGGAGCCAGGGATGATCGAAACGGGCCTGTGTTGCCGCATCCAGACTCCACAGGAATGCGGCACACAACGTGCCGATCAGCGCGGCCAGGGGAACCAGGATCAGCGTCCAGCGCATGACCGACATCGCATGATCGTGTCGATCCCGGAGAAAGGCCGCCACATTGAGTATATTGAACAGGTTGCGAAAAGTCGCGCGCACGATCCCTCCTTGCTGCCTTGCGGCGCCAAGTAGGAATCATCGTCCCTTGTCAGGGCGGTTCGACCCGAAGGTCCGGCAGAAATCCATTACCGTTATTGCCATCTATGATGGGTGAAGGAAAAAAGATCAAGGGATGCTAACCACTGGGATAGCAATAGCCCAGGTGGCAGGGTTCGGCGTGAGCTAACATTTTTGAGCGACCACCGGGGCGACCAGTCCTGGTCGCGACCTGCCGGATGCGGGAAGCCGCGAAGTGGGACACCGCGTAATTGATTGAGCCACCCTCGTGCATGGTACGAAGTCGCCTTGGCGCTTCAATGCAGGAGGATGACCGATGTCGATTTATGCAGGGTTGGATGTAAGTGACAAGACGACGCATATCTGCGTGGTCGATGTCGACGGTAAGGTTTTGCGGCGCGATGTTGTCGCGAGCGATCCCGATGTTCTGGCCAAATGGCTTAACAAACATTGTACCGATCTGGCGCGCGTGGTGCTGGAGACGGGAACGTTATCGACGTTCCTGTATCATGGGCTGGTCGAGCGCCGTGTCGCGATAGAATGTATTTGCGCGCGGCACGCGAAGGGCATCCTTTCTGCCCGTGTGAACAAAAGCGATGTCCACGACGCTGAAGGGCTTGCCCAACTGGCGCGCACCGGGTGGTACAAACGCGTCCACATGAAAGCGTCAGCCACGCATATCGATAGGGCAGCTCTCCGTATCCGCGCCCAGCTCATCACTGCGCGGACATCCATGGCCAACCAGCTGCGAGGACTCTTAAAGCTGTTCGGCCTACGCATGGGCACCGCGAGAACACCGGGCCGGCGTGCGGAACGCCTGACGGCCTTCTACGCCTAGCGCCCAGATTTGAAGGTTCTGTTTGCTCCGCTCATTGCATCCATGGAGGCTATTGAAGAGCAGCTGCGCGCATACAATCGCCTGCTCAATGACCGGGCAAAGGCGGATGAGGTCTGCGCCCGGTTGATGAGCGTTCCTGGGGTTGGACCAATTACGGCTCTTACATTCACTGCTACCATCGAGGACCCTCACCGTTTTGCAAGAAGCGAGGATGTCGGTGCATATGCGGGACTCGTGCCCCGACGCAGTCAATCGGGAGAACGCGATGTCAGCGGACATATCTCCAAGGCGGGAGATCCCATGTTGCGCAAGGCGCTTTACGAAGCGGCCAACGTCGCGCTGACTTAGGTCAAGCGGCCTTTCGCCCTCCAGCAATGGGGACGGAAAATGGCCGAAGCCAAAGGTGCTCGGCGTGCCAGAACGGCTGTCGCCCGCAAGCTTGCTGCATTACTCCATTCGCTTTGGTTGAACGAGACTGAGTTCCGCTGGGTCTGATCCCGGCGTCCCTCATCCCGCTCAGCCATGCCCCGGACGATCTCGTCAGCTTTGTAGAGGGTCAAACCTGGTTTGGGACTCAGAGACGTCCACCTATTCCGCTCGGCCGCGATCATGAAGGCTCGGACGAAAAGCTGCACAGCTGTCCGATGACCTCGAAGACAACCATTGGCGAACGGGAAAAAGGAAGCCCAATGCAGGAATCAATTAGACAACAAAGCCGTCGTTAGCAAGTTAGACGGTGTCCGACGGCTTTAGGTAAACGCGGACGTCGATGAGCTTCCCTTCAATAACTAGGGAGTCGAAGAGCGAGGAAACGCCGCTGCGCACAATTGGTAGCCAGCGGCGCGCGGGCTTCAATGGGCTTGTTTCTGCACTACCGCGCCCTGCGAATCCGGATCACCGGCACGAATGACCAAATAACGGCGCTCGGCCGGGGCAGCATCCGCGACAATCTGGCGGATCGGCCCGACGGCGTTGACGATGGCGGCGCCGGCCGGATTGGTCATGAACTTGGCAAGAGGTTGAATCGCACCCGTCCCGTCGGGTTTGGTCGCCAGTCCGAGCGTGAACGGTTGCTTGGGCGGCAGGCCGGCGACGGCGGCCTGCAGGATCTGGACCTGCCCCTGATCGAACAAAGTGACTTGGCTCTGGCCCTGGCCTGACAGGGTCAACTGGACCTTGCCGCTGGCCATATCGAGCGGGACCAGATTGGCCATGCCGTCGCCCGAAGGCACCGCGCCCGGTACATAGGCGACGCCCTGCGGCCCCTGACCGATAGGGATGGTCGTGAGCAGGCGGTTGGTGGCAGTATCGATGACCGCAACGCCGTCGCCATTCTCCAGCCCAACATAGATGCGGGTGCCGTCGCCCGAAGGCCATAACCCGTGCGGCAGCGCGCCGACCGAAACTGTCGCCACCTGTTCGAACGTGTCGGTGCGGAACACCTTGACGATGTTCTGCGTGCCGACTGTCACATAGGCGAACTGTCCGCGCGACGTGCGGGCGATGTTGACGTGATTGGTGATGGGGCCGGTGTCGATCGTCTTAAGGACAGCGAACGGCGGCTTGGCGTCGAACACCATTACCTTGCCGACATCTTTGAGCGTCAGCCAGACCTGCCTGCCATCGGGTGTCGCGGCGATGTCGGGGCAGAAGGGGCTAGCTTGGGCGACACGTCCGACGACCTTCTTGGCTTTGGTGTCGATCACGACCGTCTCGGGCGAGAAGCTCGAGCAAACGTACCCGTATTTGCCGTCGGGCGAGAAGATCGTCATGCCCGGGCCGTTCGGGACGGTGATGCGCGTGGTGGGTTCGAACGTCTTGCCATCGAGCACCTGGATATAGTCCTCGCCGCGAACGCTGACCCAGACCTCGCGCCCGTCGGGACGGAAGAACGCCTCGTGCGGCGAGCGGCCGACATAGGCGGTGTGCTTGACCGCGTTGGTGGCCGTATCGATGAAGGTCACCGAGTTCGACCCTATCGAGATCACCGCCAGCGTCCTGCCATCGGGTGAGAAGCCGATGCCGTGGACCAGAAGCTGACCCTTGTAGAGTGGGCTCAGATTGGCGGGCGTCAGATCGCCGAGCTTGATGACGCCGAGCAGTCGGTTGGTTGATGGGTCGATGACCGATACCGTGTTGGAAAACTGGTCCGAAGTATAGAAGCGGTCCTGCGAACTGATCGGCCGGTCGGGCGTCGCATTGGGCACCTGCTGCGCGGATGCGGGGTTCGCCAGCAGGCCGAGGGCAGACATGGCAAACGCCATCTTGAGGTGATTCGTAATCATTTTCCGTCTCCCTGATGCTGGTGAGGCACACTCGGCGGTGCGCCCTTCTCGGCAAGGATCGCCTGCATGACCGCGATCTCCTGACGCTGTTCAACGATGATGCCCTGCGCGAGACGGCGCAGGCGTTCGTCCTTGCCGTAGCGCAGTTGCGCCTGTGCCATCTCGATTGCGCCCTGGTGATGCGGGATCATCATCGCCGCGAAGTCGCGGTCCGGATCACCGGACGGCGCGACCATCATCTCATGATGCATCTGCTCCATCGCGGCGGCCATGTCGGTGGCGAAGTCCTGAGGCGCCGCTGCGAGTGCGCCTGCGGATGCCGCGAGGCCGAGGCCGGCAAGGCCCAGTATCAGTTTCAAGCGCATGCCCCTTCTCATGATAGTCTCGCGATAACGCCTATGATGGCAGCCAGTGTCATCATCGCCGCCGGCAGGAGCAATATTTGCATCGTCGCCTCGCGGCCGCTGATCGTCCCGGCGAGGATTTCGACCGGGCCGCGCAGGAACTCGCCAAGGCTGCGCTGCCGCTCGCCCGGCGCAGCACTGTCAGCGAGGAGGATACCGCCGACGATCAGCGAGAAATACATGACCGTGAACAGCGTCACGACGACGAGGACACCTGCCGCTGCCGCATCGCGTGCGAAGAAGGCCCAGAATGACCCGACCATTATTGCATAGAACCCCACCAGCGCAACGAGCACATTAGGATGAACCCCGCGACTGGCGACGCCGGGCGCTGGTCGCTCCAGTTCGGCGTATGGATCATCGGATCGGACCAAGCGTAATGCCGGTCGCGTCGGTTCTTCCACCACTTCCTTGGGCTGAAACTCGCTCTCCATAATGCGCGTTGCCATGTCGGATCTCCTGATCGACAGCGCTGCCATTGCTGCATTGCTGTAACTGTGACCAAGGTGGCGCGTTGCTAGTCATCGATCCAACCGATGATATTTGTCGTTCCGATCACGAATGGAGATGAATGGCCTGGCTCGACGACCCCGACCTGATCAAGCGACGGCGGCAGTCCTTGGCGGATGCGCATGTCGCACAGCTCGAATGCTGGCGCGAAGGGCTGTTGGCCGACGGCAGACCTGTGCCGCATTTCGACCCGGCGGACGGCGGGGTCGACGCCCGGCTGCTGTTGCTTCTCGAAACCCCCGGTCCCGGGCCTGAGCGCACCCGCTTCGTGTCGCGCGACAATCCGTCCGGGACCGCCCGCAATCTGCGGCGCTATCTCGACGAGGCCGGCATCGACCGGTCCGATTTTGTACTCTGGAACACCGTGCCTTGGATCATGCATCCACCCGGTGCCCGCAATCGCACCCTGCGCAAAGCCGAGATCGATGCCGGGCTGGCCACGCTCCCCGGGCTTCTCGCGCTGCTGCCCAAGCTGAAAGTCTGCTTGCTGGCCGGCCGGGTGGCGACCAAGGCCGGACAACTCGTGTCGGCGCATGATGCTTCGATCAAGGTCATGCCGATGCCGCATCCCAGCCCGGCCAACGTCTGTACAAGTCCTCAGGTTATGGATCGCCTTCGCGCGGCGTTCAGCGAAGCAGCGGCCCTGCTCAACCAATCGTGAATGACGATTGGAACGATCCAATCAACAAGTTGGAACGATTTATCGCGCCGGTCTATTGATCCCTGCAGGAGATCGATATGACCCTCGAACAGCTTCGTATTTTCGTTGGCGTCGCCGAGCGCGAGCATATGACCCGCGCCGCCGAGGCGCTCAACGTCACCCAGTCGGCGGCGAGTGCCGCCATCGCCGCGCTCGAAGCGCGCCACGACGTGCCGCTATTTCATCGGGTCGGGCGCGGCATTGAGCTCACCGAGGCGGGTCGCATGTTTCTGGACGAGGCGCGCGCCGTCCTCCGCCGGGCCGCGAGCGCCGGGCTGGCGCTGGCGGAGTTCGGTGGTCTCAAGCGCGGCACGCTGCGGATCGTCGCGAGTCAGACCATCGCCAGCTACTGGCTGCCTGCGCGGCTCGCTGAATTTCATCGTCGCCATCCGCTGATCGGCATCGAACTGGCGATCGACAACACCGACGGTGCTGCTGCGCAGGTGCTCGACGGCACGGCCGAACTTGGCTTTGTCGAAGGTTCGGTCGACGAGCCGGCACTTGCGCACTGGAAAGTCGCCGAGGACCGGATGTTACTGGTCGGCGCAGAGCCAACCGGAAATGTCGATGAAACCTGGGTCCGCGAGGCCAACTGGATCGTGCGCGAACAGGGATCGGGCACGCGCTCGACCTTCGAGGAGGTGCTGCGCCACCGCGGCGTCGACCCTGCCGATCTGCGCATCGGCATGACCCTGCCGTCCAATGAAGCGGTTCGCTCGGCTGTCGAAGCCGGCGCCGGGGTGGCAGTGCTGTCCGAACTCGTCGTGCGCAGGGCGCTGGCGGCGGGGCATCTGCATGACCTGGGTCTTGGGCTGCCCGCACGGCCGTTCGAAGCGCTGCGCCACAAGGAGCGTTACCGCACCAAAGCGGCCGACGCGCTGACCGATCTCGTGAAGGAGCATGGATGATGACCGGCGACCTCAAGCCCGTGCTCGGCGGCCTGCGTCCACTCTCGCGCCTCGATCATCCCCGCGAGATGATCCGCCAGTTCACCCCTAACTGGTTCGCCGCGACCATGGGCACCGGCATCCTCGCGCTGGCGCTACCGCAGGTGCCGGGCATCGGCCCGGCATTGAAGCCGGTCGGCGAGGCGTTGTGGTTTTTCAACATCGCGCTGTTTGCGCTCTTCACCGGCCTCTATTCGGCGCGCTGGATAATGTTTGGCCATGAGGCACGGCGGATCTTCGGCCATAACACGGTGTCGATGTTCATCGGCACCATCCCGATGGGCCTCGCCACGATCATCAACGGCTGCCTCGCCTTTGGGATCGCCCGGTTCGGCGACGGCATCGTCGGTGTAGCGCATGTCCTGTGGTGGATCGATGTCGCGGTGGCCGTGACCTGCGGCGTCGTCATTCCCTATTTCATGTTCACCCGTCACGAGCACAGCCTCGACGGCATGACCGCCGTCTGGCTGCTCCCGGTGGTCGCGGCAGAGGTGGCGGCGGCGAGCGGCGGGCTGCTGGCGCCACATCTCGCCGATCCGCATGCGCAATTCGTGACGCTGCTCACTTCCTATGTGCTCTGGGCCTATTCGGTGCCGGTCGCCTTCAGTATCCTCGCGCTACTCATCCTTCGCATGGCGCTGCACAAGCTGCCGCACGAGGGGATGGCCGCGTCGAGCTGGCTCTCGCTCGGCCCGATCGGCACCGGTGCGCTCGGAATGCTCGTGCTGGGCGCTGACGCGCCAGCGATCCTCTCGGCGCACGGTCTCGCCTCAATTGCCGGCATTGCCCAGGGTCTCGGTAGCATCGCGGGGCTGCTGCTTTGGGGCTTTGGCCTGTGGTGGCTGGCGCTCGCGATGCTGATCACCTGGCGCTACTGGCGCGCCGGGATCCCGTTCAATCTCGGCTGGTGGGGCTATACCTTCCCGCTTGGCGTCTACACGGTCGCGACCTTCCGCCTCGGCACGACCTTCGACCTCGCCTTCTTCGGGATCGTCGGGACGGTGCTCACCCTTGCCCTCGCGATGATGTGGGTGGTGGTCGCCGCCAAGACGCTCGCCGGCGCGTGGAAGGGCCACCTCTTCGTATCGCCCTGCATCGCGACACCCAACTGATCGCCTGAGGCGATCAAAATCGAAAATCCGATCGCTTGGCTCGACGAGCCGGATCGGCCACGTTCGCCCGAAGAAGGGAATGCTATCATGGACAAGCTCGACACTTGGTTCGCCGCCGAAAGCAGTCGTCGCCGCTTTCTGGGTCAGGCCGCGCTCGGCGGCGCCGCGCTCGCTGCCGGCCCCGCACTCGCGCAGAGCCTCGTCGACCTGCACCTTCCCGGCGGCAATGCCGGGCGGCCGATGACCAGCGCCTTTCCCGGCAAAGGCAGCATGATCCTTCAGCGCATGCACCCGCCGCTGCTCGAAACTCCGATGGAGGTATTCGACCGCGACGTTTTCACCCCCAACGACCAGTTTTTCGTGCGTTGGCACTGGGCCGACATCCCGACCTCGATCGATGTCGATATTTTCCGGCTCACCGTCCGCGGCCACGTCAATAGACCGCTTTCGATCAGCCTTGCGCAGCTGCTCCGGTTGCCGCGCGTCGAGATGGCGGCGGTCAATCAGTGCTCGGGCAACAGCCGCGGCCTGTTCCAGCCGCGCGTGCCCGGCGCACAATGGGGCAATGGTGCGATGGGCAACGCCAAATGGCTCGGCGTCCGGCTATGCGACATCCTCGACTATGCCGGCGTAAAGCCCGGCGCGGTGCAGGTGCGCTTCGGCGCCCTCGACCAGCCCGTCGTTGCCGGCGCACCCGATTTCGAGAAGGCGCTCGACATCGACCATGCTCGAGACGGCGAGGTGATGATCGCCTTCGGCATGAACGGTGAGCAATTGCCCCTGCTGAACGGCTTCCCTTGCCGGCTGATCGTGCCGGGCTGGTATTCGACCTACTGGGTCAAGATGCTCAATGACATCGAGGTGCTGCCCGGCCCAGATGACGAATATTGGATGGCCAAGGCTTACAAGATCCCGGCGACCCCGGGCGCCAATGTGAAGCCGGGCGCAAAGGACTTCCCGACCGTCCCGATCAACCGGATGATCCCGCGGTCCTGGGTCACCAGTCTCGGCGAAGGCCAGGCCATCGCATATGATCGAACGATCCCGCTCGGTGGTATCGCCATGGGCGGCGATTGCGGGGTCGCCAAGGTCGACGTCTCCACCGATGGCGGCCGCACCTGGTATCACACCCGGCTCGGTCCCGATCACGGCAAGTACAGCTTCCGCCGCTGGGACACGCAGGTGCCGCTGGCGGCGCGCGGAAATGTCCGGCTGATGTCGCGCTGCTGGAACACGGACGGGGTCGCGCAGCCGATGGCGCCAATTTGGAACCCGGGCGGGTTCATGCGCGGCAATATCGAAACCACCAACATCACTGCGTCCTGAGGAGAGCCGAGATGAAAGTCCCTTCGATCGGCATGCTATCCTTCGGTGCGATCGGCCTTGCGGCCATAGTCCTGATCGCGATCGGCCCGCCCGGCAGCCACGTGCCCCCACCGCCGCCCGCACCCAGCGGCCCGGCACCGTCGAGCATCGCTTTTGGCGGGTTCGCGCTCACGTCGGACACGGTCGACCTGCCGATCGACGACCAGCAATATCCCGACGGCCCGCACGCCGACGTGATCAACGCCAACTGCACCTCGTGCCATTCGGCCAGCATGGCACTGACCCAGCCCGCGCTCACGGCCGACCAGTGGAAGGCGACGGTCACCAAGATGAAGGAGGTCTATAAGGCACCGGTCTCGGAAAAGGATATTCCAGCGATCGTCGACTATCTGACCGCGCTGAGCGCGAAGCAGGGCAGCGGGGCGCCGGCCGGCAAGGAATCCGGAAGTCAGGGCGCTCCCGACGCGCCGGGCGGGACTGGCTGAGTGACTTATCGCCGCGCGCCGCGTTGATCGGATGAAGGAGGCGCCTGATGCGTATCGAGAAATTCGTCCATAGCTGCTTGAGGCTGACGCTCCAGGGCAAGCGGCTGTTGTTCGACCCAGGCAAATTCTCGTTCGTCGATCGGCGTGTCGATCCTCGCGACCTCAGCGACGTGGATTTCATCCTATTTACGCACGGCCATCCCGATCATCTCGACGGCGAGGCGCTACGCACCATCGTCGGCGATGGCGAACCGCGGATATTCGGAGGCAACAAGGTCGCAGCCACGTTGCGCAGCCAGGGCTTCACCGTCAGCGAGGTAAGAGAAGAAGGGCTCGACCTTGGACCATTCACGGTCCGTGCCCTGCCGGTGCGCCATGAGCCGATCCTCGCCGAAGAAATCCCGGCCGTCCTGGCATTTGTCGTCAATGATCGCCTTCTCAATCCCGGCGATAGCTTCGATGAACGGCTCCGCCAATTTGCTGGAATTGAGGCGCTGGCGCTGCCGGTGATGGCACCGTTCCTGACCGAGATCGGCGCCCACGAGTTCGCCAGGTCCATGCGTCCAAGCCATGTGCTCCCGGTCCACGATGGCTATGCCCGCGACTGGTTCCTGACGCAGCGCTACGATACCTATGAGCCCTATTTCGAGAAGGCTGGCATGACCTTCCACCGCCTCCAGCAGCCCGGTGACGGGTTCGACCTGTGACGGACGACAAACCGGCCTGCCGGTCGCGACGGCCTGGTGCATCGACGATCCGAAGATCGCCAATGCGGCGATCGAGCAAGGCCAGTTGGACCTCGTCATGGTCGCGCGCGCGCATCTCGCCGATCCGGATTATCCCTATGTCGCGGCCCAGGTGCTCGGCAAGGACCGGCCATCATGGGTGCTCCCTGCGCCTTATGCTCACTGGCTTGAGCGCTACCGGGGGATCGGTAAAGCGGCGGCCCAGTGATCGGACACCTAGTGCACACAGGGCAGCGCAAGGGCCACGTCGGGCCCCTAAAATAACCCTCGTACAGCCGATCATTCCAAGCATTAGCGCAGACGACCGGCTGCCGAACTCTTAAATTATCAAGATCTCTGCACGATGACCGTATGGCGGGTTGTAGGATCGACGACTCCAATTGAGCGCTCATCTTGAGCGCACCGCTGCGAGACCGCTCACTGGAACGGAAATGGCATCTGTGGACGCCCCTTCGGATGCAAGCAGTAAATCGGGGTTTGTTGGCACGTAGTCGGATGCTGTCATCTGTCCGGCCTCGATGAGCAGCGCCATATGCTGCGGGCCAGTATGGGAGTTCGCGGACCGGATCCATTACAGGTTTACGCGCTTGGTTAGCGCTCTGCCATTCCCTGGTTCTTCCAGCCCCGTCTCGCCGACTGTTGTGCCATACCCTCCTTCGACCGCCTACGTCCCCGACGCCTCTGGCCGCTGCCTTGGCTTACGCCGCAACTGCTGCCGGAGCTCTGTAATCTTCATTTCTGGTGAGCAGTGCCCAGACCATGCGCGCCATCTTGTTGGCGAGCGCCACCGAGACGAGCATGCGCGGTTTGCGCGCGAGCATCCGCTCCAGCCACGAGCCGGCCGGCGCGCCGAACCGGCAGGCCTGACGCACCATCGAGCTACCTCCGATAATCAGTAGTCGCCTGATCGTCCGCTCGCCCATCTTCGATATGCTGCCGAGCCGCTGTTTGCCGCCGGTCGAGTGCTGACGGGGGGCGAGGCCAAGCCAAGCCGCGAAGTCGCGCCCCTTACGGAACGTCTCGACCGGCGGGGCCAGCGCGATGATGGCGGTCGCAGCGATAGGACCGATCCCTGGAATGGTCATTAGCCGCCTGGCCGCTTCATCCTCCTTAGCACGCCGTGCGATCTCACGGTCCAGCACGGCAATCTGCTTGTCGAGATCGGCCAGCATGTCGACCATGAGCTTGAACATGGGCCGTGCCGCTGCAGGCAGACTTGAAGTCATTTCCTCATCCTCGAGCAGGTCGGCGAGCATTGTCATATGCGCTGTGCCGCGCGGTGCTACCCAACCATACTCCGCTAGGTGCCCGCGAATGGCGTTGATCAGCTGAGTGCGCTGCCGCACCGCTAGGTCACGTGTGCGGAACACGAGCCCTGCGGCCTGTTGCTCTTCGCTTTTCACCGCCACGAAGCGCATGCCTGGGCGCTGCGCAGCCTCGGCAATCGCTTCAGCATCAATCGCATCGTTCTTGTTCCGCTTCACGAATGGCTTCACGTAAGATGGTGGGATCAGCCGCACATCGTGCCCCATCGTCTGTAACTGACGCGCCCAATGATGGGCGCCGCCGCACGCCTCGAGCGCTACTATGCATACCGGCTGACCTGCAAAGAACTCGAGCAGCTTTGCTCTCGTCAGCTTGCGGCTGAACACCATCGCACCCCGCTCGTCAGCGCCATGCGCATGGAAAACGTTCTTGGCGATATCCAGACCGATTGTGGTAACCTGTGACACGGACGCCTCCTCAGTGGTGCTTCAACACCTCCACTTTGCCATAAAGGCTGTCGGGGGGCGTCCACCCCATCAGGTTTCGACAGGATCGGCCATTGACGCGCCGGGCTGCGAACTTCTGGAAGTGGTCGCGAGTTGCCAGTCCTGGGCCGTCTGCACCTGAGCATTGGGAATCGTCGGCGGAAAGACCGGTATGGGCCGCTGGCAGTCAGAAGCACTGCCAGCGAGTGTCGCTTTTTCACCAACCACCGGCAACGGACTGAATGATGACGCCGGTGTTTCGGGAGATCAGCACGAAATTCGTTCCCGCATAGCACCAGATATGGCCGGTCGGTGCTGGGGACAGTCCATAGCCGACCGGATTGACGACGACATAATGGCGCATCGACAGGGGGAGGGTGCCACCGACGATCCAAACGCTATGCGCATGTCTGGGCGGGATGGGGTAATAGCCGTAGCCGGGCGCGAAATAATGGCCATGGCGCGGCCCGTGATAATGGACAAATCCGGGGTGGCCGCGCCACCAGCCGGGACGGCCGCGATCGACGATGACGGTGCGGCTGTGCACGACCCCGGCGCGGGGCGCGACGGTCGTATGCCGGACGACCTGCGCCTCTGCGGCGGGACTGGCCATGATGGCCATGACGGACAGGAACAGGGTCGCGCTGCCTGCAAAAGCGGCGCTGACGCTGACACCGTGCTTCGTGAGGGATTGGGGATTGAAAAACCGGGGCATGATCGGACTCCTTGGGTGGGAAGCCTGATATGGATGGCCTTTGCATCATCCGGTCGGGTGCCATGTATCAGTCCGTGTCGGTCATGCCGGTCCGGTTCCTCCTGCACTGCGGAGCAACAGGATGGCGCGAAACCCGCCTTCCGCGCGATTTTCCAGCACCAGGTCGCCCCGGTAGCGCTGGGTCAGTGCCTGGACGATCGACAGGCCAAGGCCCACGCCCCCCGTCCTGCGCGCGCGCGACGGCTCGAGCCGCTCGAACGGTTCGGTCAGGCGCGGCAGGCTGGGTTCGGGTACGCCGGGGCCGTCATCCTCCACCATGATGCGGATGAACGGGCCGTCGGGTTCGACAAGGATACGCGCCTGTCCGCCGCCGTAGCGAACCGCATTGTCCAGCAGGTTGGCCATCATGCGCTGGAAGGAAATATGGGAGACATGGGCATGGACGGCATGGGGCAGGGGCGCGACGTCCACATGCTGGTTGCGCTGTAGGCGCTCTTCGGCGACCAGCGCCAGTTCGGCGCGAATGTCGCATGTCGCCATGTCTAGGTCGGTCGCGGCCGATTCCCGTGCGAAGGTAAGCGTGTCGCTCAGCAGGTCGCGCATTTCCTCGATATCCTTGCCAGCGAGGGCACGCTGTTCGTCATCCTCAATAAATTCGCTGCGCAGGTCCATGCGGGTCAGATAGGTGCGATAATCATGTGCGATGGCCGCGAGCATGCGCGTTCGTTCATCAAGCAGCGTCCGCAGATGCTGGCGCAATTGCCGGAACGCTTCGCCCAGTTCCACGATCTCGCGCGGGCCGTCGGGCTTCAGCGCATCCAGCCTGTCCTCGCGGACAGCGCGGGCCAGCCGTTCGACAGGCCGCGTCGTCTGCGCGGCCAGCCACAGGATGACAGCGATATCGACAATCGCAACGGCGGCTAGGAACAGCATCAGATTGTTGACGATCTTGGTCAGCGGCGCTGCGACCATCTGTTCGATCATAATGGCATCGCCGCCGGACAGGGCGACCGATATCCGCACGGGGTTCATCGTGACGGCGGGGCGCATGTCGAGGTCTGCGGGGCCGATGTCGCCTGATGTTTCGATGCGGAACGGCCTGCCGCCCAAAGCCTCCTGATAGCGGGACAGGGTCGTGGGCGTGGCGGAGGATGCCTGGCCCGCAGGCAGTGCCGCCAGCATGGTGACGCGCATGGTCGCATCGGAAAAGGCGCGGACAAGATCGGGATGCGATCTGGGCGGCGTGCGTTCGAATGCGGTGACGACCAAAGCGACCTTTTCGGGAACGGGCACCCGATATAGCGGGGCCATCTTGCGCATGTCCGTCTGTTCCAGGAACAGCAGAATGACGGCAATCATGGCCAGCAGATGGAGCAGGACGATGAGGCCTATCCGCTCTCGCAACCGGGGCGGGCGCAGCTTCAGCATCGGGTGACGGCCGGTGCGAACAGATAGCCGTCGCCCCGCACGGTGCGGATCATCACGGGTTCGCGCGGATCGTCGCCCAGCTTGCGCCGAAGCCGGCTCATCTGCACGTCGATGACGCGATCGACCGGACTGGCATGACCGCCCCGTGTCCAGTCGATCAGCAGTTCGCGCGACAGGATGCGGCGTGGGTGTAGCACCAGCGCATGGAGCAGGTCGAATTCGCTGGTGGTCAGGCCCACCGGCTCGCCCGCCGGGTTGGTCAGATCGCGCGCGCCCAGGCGCAGCAGCCAGCCGTCAAACCGGAAACTGTCGCCATTCTCCTCGCTGGCGGCCGTGTCTATGTCACGGGTCCGGCGAATGATGGAGCGCAGCCGCGCCAGCAATTCCCGCTGGTTGAACGGCTTGGCGAGATAATCGTCGGCGCCGATTTCCAACCCGATGATCCGGTCGATCGGATCGTCTTTCGCCGTGACGATCAGGATCGGCAGGCGCGGCCAGCGGGCGCGCAGGCGCTGGCATATTTCCAGCCCATCCTCGCCGGGCAACATCAGGTCGAGGATCAGGCAATCGAGCCGTTCCAGCACGCCATCGACGTCGAGACCGGCCGAATTTTCCATGGCCAGAACTTCAAACCCCTCACGGGTCAGCAACATGCGCACCAGATCTCGAATGCCGGGATCATCCTCGACAATCGCGACCTTGCCATTTGATGCCTGCGTTTCGGCCACCATGCCATACCTCTTTGTCGTCAGCGCCTGTGCCGATGGTGCAGCGCCCCCGGAACCATCTAGCATGGTTCCAGGGGGAATTGATCATTTGCCACGTTTTGCGGCGGCGGCGCGCAGTTCGTCCGGTGTGACCTTGCCGTCCTTGTCGGCGTCGATCATCGCGAAACCACGATCGCGGCGACCGGCCGCCTTCCATTCTTCCAGCGACAGCGCGCCATCCTGATTGGTGTCGGCCTTGATGAACATTTCCCTGGCCTTTGCCGACGCATCCTGCGCCATGGCGGTCGGGCTCTGGGCGATGACCGCGGCGGCCAGCGACAGGGCGCTCGTCAGATATTTCATGTCATTCTCCTTGTATCAGGCCCAAAATGAGCGTGGCCGATATAGCGCGCGCCACCGCAGCATGTTCGACCCCCGGGTGAAGACAGATTACGGTTTGTAACAGCGCGATCCGGCGCCCGATCCCGCTGCAAATATCCGACACATTATGCGGCAAGGCCGTTCACGGCGCGGTGCGACATGTCCCGTCCCGCGCCTTTTGCTGACGCGGAGAAGGAGTATGCATCATGACATTGCGCCAATTCACCACGATCATCGTTTCGACCCTGGCCATCGCAGCCAGCATATCGACGGCCGAAGCCCGCAACCGTTCCTTTCAATATAGCCACAGCCGCAACGTGCAGGGGCCGAATGGGCGAGGGCTGCACAGCAGCTACAACGCCTCGCGCGGCGGCGGGCAGGCAGCCATGAGTCGCAATGTCCAGACCAATGACGGACGTGGCTTCAGCAGCCAGCGCGGGTATCAGGCGCAGGACGGGCAGTTCCACGGCTCCACCAGTCATGTGACCAACAGCGGAAAAAGCTGGGGGCGATCGACCAGCGCGACAGCCAATGGCGACGGGACCGCAACCTATCATCGCAACATGACCGGTCCCAATGGCGGGTCGGCCTCATGGTCCGGCACTATCGGCGACTGACCAGGCTGAACGCGCGCCTAGCGCCGCCAGCCTGTTACATAGCGTTACAAAGTGCGTATCAGATGGTTGCAGACCTGCTCCATTCCCTTGGCCTTGCATGAACCGGCCTGCCTCGGCGGCCTTTTTCCATGGGGATGGAATGGCACGTTTTGCCCATATCGTACCGATCGCGTTGCTGCTGCTTCCGGCCTGTCGGGATGAGCCGCAGGTCAGGGATGAACGGCGTGCCGTGGCCGTCCAGCGCATCGGCGCCGATGCCGGCATCGGCACAACCTATGCCGGCGAAATCCGGTCCGCCTTCGAAAGCCAGATCGGTTTCGAAGTGGCGGGCCGGATCGTCGAGCGCAGGATCGACCTTGGCAGCAGCGTCCATGCGGGCCAGACGTTGCTGCGTCTCGACAACAGCGATTATGCGCGGGCGCTGGACAGCGCGGCGGCGCAGAGCGGTTCGGCCCGGACCGCCGCCGCCGTGCAGCAGGCTGATCTGGCGCGGTCGCGCGAATTGCTGAAGCAGGGCTTCATTTCCCCCGCAGAGTTCGATCAGCAGAAGGCGGCGGCCGTTCAGGCGCAGGCGCAGTTGCGTGCCGCCGGCGCCCAGAGCGGAACGGCATCGGCGCAGCTGGGCCGCACCGTCCTCACGGCGCCGCGCGCCGGCGTCGTCACGCAGATTCAGGGTGAGGTTGGTCAGGTCGTGGGCGCGGGACAGGCGATCGTGACGCTGGCCGACCCGTCCCGGCCGGAAATCGCGGTGGCGCTCCCGGAAGGCAGTCTGGACCGGGTCCGGTCCGCCTCACGATTGAGCGTGAGCGTGTGGAGCAGCCCGGGCCGGCATTATGCCGCCAGACTGCGCAGCATATCGGGCGCTGCCGATCCCGCGACGCGGACCTTTGCGGCACGCCTGTCCGTCGATGCGCCGGCACAGGCGCTGCTGATGGGCGAAACCGCCGAATTGCGGGTCGAAGGCGATGCCGGCGATGCCGCCGTCCGCGTGCCGCTGACCGCCGTGCTGCAATCCAACGGACGCGCGCAGGCTTGGGTACTCGACCGGCGAACGATGGTGGTGCAGCCGCGCGCCGTGCAGATCGGCGCGGCGCAGGGCGACATGCTGACCATCCGGTCCGGCCTGAAACCGGGCGAGACCATCGTCACGGCCGGGGTGCATCTGCTGCGTGCGGGCGAGAAGGTTCGTATCGTGCAGGTGCCGCAGTCATGAGCATCGACATGAAGGGCATGAACCTGTCCCGCTGGGCGCTCACCCATCAGCAGATGGTCGGCTTCCTGCTGGTGCTGGCGGCCGTTGCGGGCCTGTTTTCCTACATGGCGCTGGGGCGCAAGGAAGACCCCGAATTCACCGTCAAGACGATGATGATTACCGTCGGCTGGCCCGGCGCGACGGCGCAGCAGATGTCGCAACAGGTGATCAAGCCGATCGAGACGGTGTTGACCGAGAATATCGCCGAGATCGATTATGTGAAGAGCAAGGCCCGACCGGGTCAGGCGACGCTCAACGTCACGCTCATATCGACGGTCAAGAGCAGCGCCGTCCCCGATATCTGGTATCGCATCCGCAAGACCGTGACCGACAATCGCGCGGACCTGCCCGACGGGGTCGTCGGACCGGCCTTCAATGACGAATTCGGCACGACCTACGGCAATATCTATGCCGTCACGGGCGACGGCTTTTCCTATCCGGTGCTCAAACGCTATGCCGAGACGCTGCGGGACCGTATCCAGGCGCTGCCCGATGTCGCCAAGACGCAGATCATCGGCGCGCAGGATGAAGCTATCTATGTCACCTATGACAGTGCGCGTCTCGCCATGTCGGGCATTTCTGCGCAGGCGATAGCCGACGCGCTCGACACGACCAACGCGGTCGCTGCATCAGGGATCGTAGAGGCCGGCGCGGAACGTGTGCGGATGCAGGTGACGGGCGATTTCGCATCGGTGGAGGCCATTGCCGCAACGCCGATCGTCGCCAATGGCAAGAGCGTTCGGCTCGACGCCATAGCCAGGGTCGAACGCAAGCCGGTCGATCCTGCGACGTTCAGGATGCGTTTTGGAGCGAAGGATGCGGTCGGTGTGGGCATCAGCCTGCGGTCGGACGGTGACGTTGCGCGTCTCGGCGAGGATCTGAAGCGCACGATCGCTGCCCTCCAGTCCGAAATGCCGGTCGGCGTGGGCATTCATACCGTGTCCGACCAGACCCATGTTGTCGACGAATCCGTCGGCGAATTCACGACATCGCTGATCGAGGCGATCGTCATCGTGCTGGCGGTGAATTTCCTGTCGCTGGGCTGGCGGCCGGGCATCGTGGTGGCGCTGTGCATCCCGCTGGTGCTGGCGATGACGTTCCTGTGCATGTTGTATATGGGCATCGACCTTCAGCGCATTTCGCTGGGCGCACTCATCATTGCGCTGGGTCTGCTGGTTGATGACGCGATCATCGTGGTCGAGGCGGTGGCGACGCATCTGGAGGCGGGATGG
The DNA here is from genome assembly GCF_051058005.1 of Sphingobium sp. DN12. NCBI lineage: Bacteria > Pseudomonadati > Pseudomonadota > Alphaproteobacteria > Sphingomonadales > Sphingobiaceae > Sphingobium > Sphingobium sp. DN12. Next base: position 3,594,651 of record NZ_CP173717.1, on the reverse strand, counting down.
ACCCGGACGCGGGCGGCCGTCAGCGCCTATAGCGTGACCGCGGTGCCGATGCTGGTCGGCACGCTCATCACCGTCGCCGGTTTCCTGCCGATCGCCATGTCGAAGGCGACAGCCAGCGAATATGTGATCTCGCTGTTTCAGGTGATCGCCATTTCGCTGGTCCTGTCGTGGATCGTCGCGGTCATTTTCACGCCGTTCATCGCCTATCATCTGCTGCCCCAGCGCGCGGATGCGCGTGACGACGCGGGAGAGCCCGAAGAACAATATGAAGGCCGCTTCTACGGCTGGTTCCGGCGCGTGCTCGACCGCTGCCTCGACCGGCGCAAGACGGTGGTGGCGGTCGCGCTCGCCATGTTCGTGGGGTCGATGCTGCTGTTCCAGATCGGCGTGCCCCGTCAATTCTTTCCCGCGTCCGACCGACCCGAACTGGTGATCGACCTTCAGCTGTCGCAAAATGCAAGCTTCGCCCAGACGCAGGCGGTTGCCGCCCGCATGGAAAAGCTGCTGGCGTGCGATGACCGGGTGACGTCCACCACTGCCTATGTCGGTGGCGGGTCGCCGCGCTTCTACCTGCCGCTCAATGTCCAGACGCCCGATATCACGCTGGCCGAACTCGTGCTCCAGACCAGGGATGAGGAGGCGCGCGAAGGCGTGATCGCCAGCATCCAGAGCCTGTTCGCCACGCATTTCCCCGAAGCGCGCGGCCGTGTCAGCCGTCTGGAAAATGGCCCGTCGGTCGGCCAGCCCGTGCAGTATCGTGTGGCGGGACCGGACCTTGCGCAGATCATGCCGGTCGCGAAGAAGCTGGAGGAATTGATCCGTGCGGACAGTCACGCGCGCGACGTGAACAGCGATCTGGGCGAACCGCTCAAGGCCATTCGGGTCGACCTGGATCAGGATAAGGTTCGCGCGCTCGGCCTGTCGACGCAGGCGGTGCAGCAATCGTTGCAGGCGGCGATTGGCGGGGCGGGTACCACCAGCTTTCGGGATCGCGATCTGGCCCTCGACGTGGTGCTTCGCCTGAGCGCGGCTGAGCGGACCGACCTTGGCCGCATCGCCAACCTGCCGATATCGACGCCCAATGGCGCGGTGCCGCTGGCCCAGCTTGGCCATGTATCGGCGGGCAGCGAACCGGCCGTGATCTACCAGCGCAACCGTCAGCCGACCATCACCATCTCCGCCGATGTCGAAGGCGAGCAGGCAAGCGACCTGACGAAGCGGATCGAACCACAGATCGCGGCGCTGCGCCGCGATCTTCCGTCCGGCGCCTCCATCGTCAAGGGCGGGTCGGAAGAACAGAGCAGCATCAACCAGAAGGCGACCATGGCCGCCGTGCCCTTCGCCATCTTCGTGATCGTCATCCTGCTGATGCTCCAGCTCCAGAATGTGAAGCGGATGCTGGTGGTGCTGGCGACCGGGCCGCTGGCGCTGATCGGCGTGGCGCTCATCATGGCCCTGTTCCGCATCCCCTTCGGCTTCGTCGCCATGCTGGGATCGCTGGCGCTGTTCGGCATGGTGCTGCGCAATTCGGTCATCCTGATCGCGCAGATCGACACCTTGTCGGGCCATGGCCTGGCGATGCGGGAGGCCGTGCGCGAAGCCGCCGTCCATCGTCTGCGCCCGATCCTGCTGACCGCGCTCGCCGCCATCCTCGCCATGATCCCGCTCACCCGGTCGACCTTCTGGGGGCCGATGGCTTGGGCGATCATGGGCGGCCTGATGGTCGCCACTATCCTTACCCTCATCGTCCTGCCCGCGCTCTACGAGCTGGTCTTCGACCGCCCGCAGCATCGCGCCGACAGCCAGGAGATTTCCGCATGAAACGCCTTTTCCTCTGTACCGCAGCGGCCATGCTCGCGCCGCCCGCCCATGCGACCGACCTCATGGAAGCATGGCAAGCAGCGGCGGCGCATGATCCCGATCATCTGGGCGCGCAGGCTGAGCGCGACGCGGGGCAGGAGGCCGCCGTTCAGGCGCGGGCGCTCAAGCGGCCCAGCGTACAGCTTCAGGGCGGATACCAATATAATGTCACAGAAACCAACGCCCGTTTCCCGGAAGAACTGGACCCGGTCTTTACCGGAAGCCGATCGAGCGGCCGGGCGACCGTTGGCGTGCAGGCGGTTCAGCCTTTGTATGATGCATCTAAACATGCACAGTCGATCCAGCTGCGCGAAAAGGCGGCAGGCGCCGATGTGCAGTTTGCCGGCGAGCAGCAGCAACTCATCCTTCGTGTATCGCAGGCCTATTTCAAGGTGCTGGCGGCCGAGGACAGGCTAAGCTCCTATCAGGCGCAGGTCGATGCGGCGGAACAGCAACGCCGCGGCGCGCAGGCGCGTTTCGATGCCGGGCGCGCGCGCATCACTGACGTGCGCGAGGCGGAGGCCCGCCGCGACGCGAGTGAAGCACAGCGCATCGGCGCCGAGGCCGAGTTGGCCTATGCCCGTGCCGATTTTTCCGAACTGACGGGCTTGCCGGCGGAAGGGTTGGACCGACCCGCCGGGAATTTCGCCGCGCCGTTGCCGCTCGTGACGCTGGAAGCATCCATCGAGCAGGCGGAGCGTCAGTCGCCGCTGGTGAAGGCGGCCGAGCATCAGGCAAAGGCCGCAGGAGCCGATATCGACCGCTACGGCCTTGCGGGACGCCCCGTCGTCGAAGGCGTCGCCGGTTATCAGGGCCAGTATCGGCTGGGCGGGGAAGGGGGCAATGGCATCATTCCCGACCGCATCCAGTCGGCGTCGGCCGGGCTGCGTATCACCATTCCGCTCTATGCCGGTGGGGCGATTCAGTCGAAGGAACGGGAAGCCCGCGCCAACGCCGTCAAGGCCGAGCGCGCCCTGGATGCCGCGCGGCGGGATGCTCGTCTTCAGGCGCAGCAGGCCTGGCATGCCGTATCGACCGGCGCGCGCCGCATAGCTGCCCTGAACACCGCAAACCGGTCGGCCGGCTTGCAGCAGGATGCGGCCAATACCGGGCGAGAGGTCGGCATCCGCACGCAGGATGATGTCCTGAATGCGCAGAGCCAGAGCTTTTCGACCGACCGCGACCGGCGTCAGGCCATATATGATTATATGACGGCCCGGCTCCAGCTCGCTGCCGCGACTGGCGATCTGGGCGATGAGACGCTGGCCGGAGTGAATGCGCTGATGAAATGATCGCCGCCTGACGATCAGGCGGCGATCAGGCCGGTCGAAGCGACGGCACGCTTCACCGGCTCGCCGCTGTCGATGTTAAAGGCCATGTCTATCATGATGTGCAGCGACCTGATGGCATGGCGGAAAGCGCTCGCCAGCGCGACGCTGCATTCGTGGACCAATTGGCGCTCGCGCCCTTCGATCATGTCGAGCAGTCGCCATTCATCCTCCGACAGGGCCAGGCCGGTACCGCAGCGAAACGGATGCCCCAGTACGAGTTCGGATAGCCTCATCAGGCTGTCGCAGGCGGGGGCCAGCTGTCCGCAGCCATGGCGGGCGAGCTTGCGGTAGAGATGCGGCTGGGCAGGGATGTGCAGGTGCCGCGCCCGACGCCACTGACGGGCGGCGGTCAGCACCAGCTGCTGTTGAATGCTGAAGGAAAATGTCGCAGCCATGGGCTGTCCTTTCGGGGCAAGATCATCTTATCGGGGCATGTGGGTCACGCGCTGTATGGTGTGTGCCGCACTGGAGCCCGACCATCGGATCGAAAATCGATAGCGGCATGGCGGCATGAGCAGTGCGATGTGGTGGCTGCGCTTGTGTCCGATGAGATGCAGTAACGGGAAATAGCTCATTGGCAGCGCATCTCCGTTTCCGCGGCCAGGGGATTGACCTGATGCTGGCTCAGAAATTGATAAAGGCCGCAAAGCAGCGCCTGTGCGGTCGGAATCGGCATGCCGATCCGGCCGACGATGACACGTTCCAGGCTGGGATCGGGGCGGCCATGGTCGGCCCTTGGATTTTCCAGCGTGACCGTTACGATGCCGTTGAGCAGTGACAGGCCAGTCAGGCCGCCAGCCAATATTTCCGGTGCGAACATATTGTCGACCAGCGGAATTTCGGGAAGCGGCGGCTGGATGGGGGGATGCATCTTCATTGCGGGAACCTTGCTGGCAAGAGGGGGAGGGTCAGCCCTTGTCGGATGGCCAGGGCCAGCCGGACGCGCGGTAAAATTGCCGCGTTTGCTTGACGATGAGAGCAGCGGATCGCTTGGCGCCTCTGTGCAGCCCGCTGCGGCTTCCCATCAGCAGGCCGACGCCACCACCGATGGCAAGGCGCGACAATTCGCCGGTGGCGGCCGCCACAGCGCCCGGCACGATCAGGCCGGGCTTGCGCCCATCCTTGGCGGTGGCGGAAAAGGACATGGCCGGGCCGGCTTGTCCGGCGATGTCGAACGAGGCTTTGGTGAGCAGGGCTGATCGACCCGCGCCGAAGCCGATCAGTAACCGTTCGGCACTGTTGCCGGGATCGGCCCGGACGATCTGGACTCTTACCGTGGCTCCGCCGGGAGAGGGCTGCCCGTCCGTCGTGACGGAGGCGGGGAGGCCAGCCTTGCGATAGGCCTTGACGAGTTCGGCCAGCAGACGATGTGCGGCCCTGCCCGCATCGGGATCGGACCGGATGTCCGGCGCCAGCGTCACCCGCACCCCAATGGCGCCGGGTATCTGCTGCGACCGCGCGGGCGCCATGCTGAGGTCATGGACGGCTGTGCCGGCGCACGCTGGCAACAACAGCAGGGCGCCGACCAGCGGTATCGCCGCTGCGCGCATCCGGCCGCTTCCCGCCATGGTCATTCGCCGCCACCTTCGCCGGCAAGGTCGACAGGCAATGCCTGGACGCCGGGCGCGTCCGCCCTTGCCGCCGCGGGCACGGGCGCAGGCACGCCGATGCCCGAGCGCGTCAGGCGAAATCCGAAGGCATAGACCCTGCCGTCAAAGGCGACATTGACCCTGATATCTGCCGGATGGCCGGCGTCCCGATCGATCGGCAGGATGACCATGCCACCAAAGCTGCTGCCGGGGTCGATCGTGGTCGTCTGTAAAATCTCGGTTCCCAACTGGTCCAGCGTGTAGTCGAGCTTTCGGTCGATGCCGCCGATTACCATCGCGCCGCCTGCGACCGCGGCCGTCGCGCCGATCACGCCGGGCGTATCGTCCTGCCAGTGAATGGCCTGGGTGAAGCCGCCGCGCGGGCCACGGACATGGCGATAATAGCTGCCCTGGTTCGATGCGGTGGATGCGACGCCTGCCAGCACGCCGGCGAACAGCGCAGTACCGATCTTCGCCTGACGTGCCTTCCGCTCGGCTGCTTCCGCCAGTTGCGCATAGGTGGGAACGGGTGTTGGAATGCCGTTCACGACAGCGGTGATATTTTCCATCCCCAGATTGGCGGGGCGGCCGTCATGGTTGAAGATGGCAATGGAAAAGGCGGCGCGTCCGTCTTCCACCGGCAGGGGCCGAATTTCGACGGTAGCCGTCGGTGATTTCAGGGAAATGGTCGCGCTGCCATGCTGATAGCGCGCCGTTTCCGCGCCAATCTGCTGTGGATAGAGCGTCATGGCCGGGGCAGCATTGGCGATAGTCGACACGCTGGCGAGCAATGCGGTCGCGACCGCGATCGGATAATGGTTCATGGTGAAGCCTTTCGAACAAGAAGACGCGGTGCGGATCCGGGGGCGAGGATCCGCACCGCGTCGGCGCTGGCCGTCCAGGGGGAGGAGCAAGGGACAACGGCCAGCGCAAAGGGGAAATTGCGGTATGCAATCAAGGGGACGGATCTGGCCGCAGGATGATCCGTGTCCAGCATCGCTCATCCTGCCGCATAACCGCCTCCTTGATGTCTGAGGCTGTTATCGGCTCGTCAGGCAACAGGAGTTGGCGACGATTGTAAATCTTTGTGACGCCCGGTCGGCTTTGGTGATGCGCAGGGTGCTGGCCGAGTTGGGTATCGCCATCTCGGTTGGGATCTTGATGGCACTTCAGATGGCAGGCGAGATCGTTGACGGGGAGTCCATGTTCGACTTACCGCACGCAGTGGACATCGTTGTCATGCTGGGAGGGCAGGGGTGCGCGTGCCGTCCGCGTCGACGACCGTGACATAGAACTGAGTGATCCAGGTGAACCGGTCGTTCCAGTTGCCCTTTAAAAGCAGAACCTCATTGCCGCTGCTCGCCGCATCGAAGGTGCTGGCGACCCGGAACATTCAATGTGCGACCGTGACGGTCAATCCGTGGCAGAGAAGCCCTTGCTTCAGGCGCAGGGACATATCTTCGATTTCACGATCCATCGATGGCGGCGGCCTTTTCTTGCCGATCATCTAGTAACAGTCTGAGTTGAGGCAATCATCTTGGTGAAGGTCGACCCTGGAGAGCTGCACCGGATCCTCCATCGCGACGCATCGATCAAACGCCATACCGGTGTCGCAGCGATTGTAATCCCTTGCTGGGCGGCCACGAAGGTTCGCAACGAGCAAACGGCAGGTTCCGAAATAAGCTGCCGTTAGAAGCCCGAGCGGTGAACGACGCATTTTGGTCGACACTTGCCGGATTAGCGTACGGTCTGCACGTGGGAAGCGAAATTTGGACGCTGAGCGGCTGGAAAGGGTCGGTTGTGATGCATCCGACCACCCGGCCGTGGGATCATTCCGCCGTCCCAACTGGCTTGGCCCAACGACAGCTTTTCATATCATCTGGCGTTCGCAGTCCGCCCTGCGAAGCCGGCCTCCCGTAAACGCGGCGCGGGGAAATATCGGTCGCGGCAAGGCAAAATTCCTGGCGCTAGCTAGGTCTCACATCCTTGATCGGGGAAAAATGAGCGCATCCATGGAGAAGATGCCGCCGCCACGGGCGACAAGGGGAAGCAGGATCGCGGCCCAGCTGAGATGGGTCGGCCATGCTTCGGGATAGACAAATGTCTGGATAACCAGGGTCATGCCCAGCAGGGCGAGCGCCGAAAGCCGCGTGAACAGGCCTAGCAACAGCAATATCGGGAAGAGATGCTCCGCCCAGGTCGCCACTGTTGCAGCAAGGTCGGGGGGGACGATCGGCAGGGCATATTCGGTGCGGAACAGCTCATATGTGCTGTCGGTGATAGTGATGATGCCATTCACCTTCGTGCGTCCCGACAGGAAAAATATCGCGGCAATGCCCAAACGGGCGACCAGCAGTAGCAGCGCATCAGGCAGCAGCGCCTCGATCCGCCGAACGAAGACATCGCGCATTTTCAGGGACAGACTCATCGTTCGTCTCCAGGAAGTGTGGCCGGGACGGAATGGCGCCCCGGCCGCCATGGTCAGGCCTTGGGGGAAAGCGCGCCGTTGCCCTTGGGCGTCTTGATCGACGTACAGGTGCCGGCCTTCACCAGTTTCCAGGCATTGCCTTGATAATCGACCTTCGACGTGCCCGCGCAGCTGGTGCCGGCACCGGCCGCGCAGTCATTCTTGCCGGCGAGCGAAACGCCGTAGCATTTCTCCATCTTGGGCTTCGTCTCCGCATGGGCGGAAGCGGCGAGCGTGGTCGCCGAAGCGATGGCGATGCTGGCGGCGAGCGCCGCATGAGTTGTACGCATAATGATGTCCTCTACGATCCAGCGCCTCTGCGCGCGGCCCGGACAGAGGGCCGGGCCGCGCGGTGATCGGGGAGGAGGCGGGAAGCCCGTGTCACATACGCGGGTTCGGGGAAGAACAAGCTGCGGTTACAATCGAACGGCGCAGAAATTTTCGTCGATGCTGTAACTGATGGCCGGTTCGGCCCGAACATGTGGGCGAGGAGATTGAATGCAGACCACAGAGGAGCATCTGCGCGCATTGATGATTGATGGGCTGGACGGTGATCCCGCCGCCCATGCGGCATTGCTGCGCCTGCTTGTTCCGCTGCTGCGGGGTTTCTATCGGCGCCGTGTTCGCGGCGCCGACGACGATGTCGAGGATATGGTGCAGGACACCCTTATTGCCGTTCACACCCGCCGCGCGACCTATGATCGCGGCCGTGCCTTCACCGCCTGGCTCTATGCAGTCGCTCGTTACAAGATGATCGACCATTTCCGCCGTGTCGGCAGGTTGCGGCCGATCGACGATCTAGAAGACTTGCTGGTCTCCGAAGAATTCGAGGCAAGCAGCATGGCGAAGCTCGACATAGACGATCTGCTGGAGCAATTGCCGCCCAAGCAGGCGCGGATGATCCGCGCAACCCGGCTGGAGGGATTGAGCGTCGCCGAAGCGGCAAGTGCGGAGGGCATAGGCGAATCCGACGTGAAGATTTCGGTGCATCGCGGGCTGAAGGCGCTGATGGTGCGGGTGCAGGGGGCAATGCGATGAACACGGACGATCTGATCCGGCATCTTGCCAGCGATACTCGCCCGGTGGCCCGAAACAGCGTCGCGCGGCGGCTGGCCATCGGTATCATCGTTGGCGGGATCGCATCAGCGCTTCTCATTCTGGCTTCGATCGGCATCCGCCCGGATCTGGGCACGGCCATGCAGGGTGCGTCCTTCTGGATGAAATGGGGATATACTTTCTCCCTGTCGATCGCCGCACTGGTGACGACGGCCCAACTCGCGCGCCCCAACAGCGGTCGATTGCGCGGATTGTGGGCGCTTGCGATACCCGTCCTGCTTCTTGCGGCGGTCGGCCTGCTCGAACTGGCGCGCACGCCCTCGTCGCAATGGCTGGCAATGTGGCTCGGCCATAGCTGGAAGAGTTGCCCCTGGCTGGTCCTGTCGCTGTCAGCCCCCATCTTCGCCGGTTTGCTATGGTCCTTCCGCAGGCTCGCCCCGACCCGGTTGCGCGCGGCCGGAGCGGCCGCTGGCCTGTCAGCGGGGGCCTTCGCGGCAACAGTTTACTGTATCCACTGCCCCGAAGTGTCGGCGATTTTCGTCCTGACCTGGTATTCGCTGGGAATATTGCTCGCGACCTTGCTCGGCATGCTGGTCGGGCCGCGGCTGCTGCGCTGGTGAAGCAGAAGCCGCCATTGCGCAGCATGTTGCCATCGGTTCGGTAAATTTCTGGCGCCTCTGTAACCGGGGGCCGCTGCAGGCCGAAAGACAGGGGCCAGATTGGCTCAACATTCTTTCGGAGAAATCATCATGCTCACCCATAACAGCGGTATCGGCATGGCTGCTTCGGCCGCCGCCATCGCGATCGTTTCAGCAGCAGCGGCACCGGCCGTGGCGCAAGACAGCGGGGATACGAAAGTCGTTCACTGCTACGGCATCAACAGCTGCAAGGGCACGTCGGACTGCAAGACCGCCAGCAACGAATGCAAGGGGCAGAATGTCTGCAAGGGGCATGGTTTCAAGGCCATGACCGTCAAGGCGTGCAAGGCCGCCGGGGGCAGCCTGACCGAGCCGAAATGACGTTTCAATGCCCGGCGTGCACAGGCGCGCCGGGCAGCCTTTATCAGCAGGAAGTTTACCCATGATCCCCTCCTTCTCCGGTTTCGGACTTGGCCTGCGCAAACAGCATTATGCCGACCTCCTGGACCATCGCATCGCGGTCGATTTTCTTGAGGTGATCTCGGAGAATTTCATGATCGACGGCGGTCGGCCGCGACATATTCTGCGCGATGTTCGCGCCCGCTACCCCGTCGCCCTGCACGGCGTATCCATGTCCATCGGCTCGGCCGACGGTCTTGATCGGGCCTATCTCACCCGGCTTCGCGCGCTGGTGGATGACGTCGATCCGCTGTTCGTGTCAGATCACCTGAGCTGGTCGCGGATCGAAGGCTTCAACTCGCACGATCTGTTGCCATTGCCCTACACGGAGGAGGCGCTCGATATCGTCTGCACCAATATCGACCAGGCGCAGGATGCGCTGGGCCGTGCGATGCTGATAGAGAACCCGTCGACCTATATTGATTTCGCTCCGGCAGACATGACCGAATGGCAGTTCATCGACGCCCTGTGCGCGCGAACCGGCTGCGGACTGCTGCTCGATATCAACAATGTGTTCGTCAGCGCTAGCAATCACGACTTCGATCCTGTCGCCTACCTCGACGGCGTGCCGCATGACCACGTGCGCCAGATTCATCTCGCCGGGCACAGCCATGGCGACCACCTGCTGATCGACACGCACGACCAGGCGGTGCCGCCGTCCGTGTGGCAGCTCTATGCGCATGTCCTGACAAAACTTGGGCCGGTCGCGACGATGATCGAACGCGACGATGCCATCCCGCCGCTGGCCGACCTGCTGGTGGAGCTTTCCACCGCGCGCGGGATTTCCGCCGGGAAGATGGAGGAAGCGGCATGAGCCTGCTGGCGCTTCAGCGCGACATGCGAGACTGGCTGCTACGGGAAGACATGGCTGCTGCCGATCGCATCGGTGCGGAGGCTGGGCCTGGCCTTGCCGTCTATCAGAATAATTACCGCACCCAGCTTGTCACCTGTCTGGAACTCAGCTTTCCGCGCTCCCGTGCGTGGATCGGTGAGGATTTGTTTCTTCATGCCGCCGTGCATCATATCGACAGCGTCCCGCCGAGCAGTTGGACATTGGACGCATATGGACGCGATTTTCCGACGACACTTGCACGGCTTCACGCTGACGATCCTGAGATAGCGGAAATCGCTGGTATCGAGCTTGCACTGGAAGAACTGTTCGTCGCAGCCGATAGTCCCGCCGTTGGGCTGGACGGTTTGGGCAATGTCGACTGGGATCGCGCGGTGTTGACGTTTTCATCGTCGATCGAACTTATGCACCTTCAAACCAATGGTTTTGTCATATGGTCGGCTCTGGTTGATCGGAAAGAACCACCCGCGCCGCAATATCTGGATATGCCCGATATGGTCATTTTGTGGCGTCAGGGCGAGCAGTGCCGCATCCGGACTATCGACGACGGCGAATTGCAGGCGCTGCTCAAATTGCGTCGTGGCATGACATTCGGCGCACTGTGCCGCGACGTCGCTTTGTCGCTCGGGGAAGAGGCAGGAATGATGCTTGTTGGACGGTGGCTGGGTCTTTGGCTTTCCGACCAAATGGTCGTTGCCATAAACGATCGCGGGCAAGCTGAGCCGCCGTGCTTATAGTCCGGTGTTAAGACCGCGTTTTGCAGATACGGCTAGCGCGGCTCTCTTTGCAGAACGACGAAAATCGGTCGCCAGTTTGCCGACAAAGCGGAAGGTTTGCATCTGGTGACCCGTATCCCGGCTCTGAGCGTCTCATAATGATGACGTGGACGGCTCTCCAACTTTCCCGCAGTCTGACCTGCGTATGAGTCGGAAGGAGAGCTCCAATGGGAACGGTCACGACGATTGGTTCAGACCTGGCGAAGAACATGTTCCAGGTGCACGGTGTGGATGCATGCCAATGGTGCAGCGGTATTGCGCCAGCGATTGACGCGCGATCGTTTGCTGAAGTTCTTCGCGAAATTGCCGTCTTGCTTGATCGGAATCGAAGCCTGGGCCTCATCACATTTCTGGGCGCGTTAGCCCATCGCTCTGGGTCATGATGTCAAGCTGATGCCCGCTTATTATGTGAAGCCGTACGTCAAACGCGGAAAGAACGATGCAGCGGACGCTGAGGCGATCTGCGAAGCAGCCGTGGAAATAATCGGTTTCACATTTTTAGATTGACCAGGCTTAGCACTGCGCCTGGTTTCATTGATCCTGATCAATATGATTTTCAGGAACGAGAGTCAGCCCTCCAGGATTATTCCGCCATATCATATGAAAGGACTGGATGTGGCTACGCAGCTCAAGGCTGACGGATCTCAATTTCTGCAACAGGAATTTCAGGAGGTGCTGAGCCGCTGGAATCGCGAACGGCTATCGCCCACTTTTCCAGAGGACATGTCAGCTAGTCGCTTCGACAATGATCGCCATATGCTTCGTCTGGAGATGGGATTTCTTGAGGAGTTGCGGCGGGAAGTCATGGTTGAGGCGCGCGAGGCGCCAACGGACCCTGATCGCTTCATCGCCTGGTTCGAGAATCTCAAGGCGAGTGGGCCTGGACAGCATGATCGTCTTTTCCCGTGGCTCGCTGAACAGGCGGACCGAGATGAGCTTCGATGGTTCCTGTCGCAGGAAGCTGCGGGCGAAGCAGGTTTCGACGATCTGGTCGCAATGACGCAAGTCAAGCTGCCGGCGCGCGCCAAGCTCGAACTGGCGCGCAATTACTGGGACGAGATGGGCCGGGGTAACGCGAAGGGCATGCATGGGCCGATGCTGGGCCAGCTGGTCGATACTCTGGACCTCGATACGCGTATCGAAAATACTGCCTGGGAAAGTCTGGCGCTCGCCAATGCCATGACGGCCATGGCCTCTTTACGTTGCTATGCTTGGCACAGCGTCGGCGCCCTGGGAGTGATCGAGCTTACCGCGCCCGATCGGTCCGCGTATACTGCCAGGGGGTTGAAGCGCGTCGGCCTGTCTGGGTCCGAACGACGCTATTTCGATCTCCATGCCGTACTCGATATCAAGCACAGCCGTGAATGGAATGATGAGGCAATCTACCCACTGGTCGCGGAAGATCCCCGCCGTGCAACCGCCATGGCGGAAGGAGCGCTGATCCGCCTGCGCTGCGGGGAGCGTTGTTTCGAGCGATATCGTGCTCATTTCGGATTGGCCTAAAAGATGAGTAACCGCATCCTGCTGGTCGAGGACGACCCTGCCGTCGCCGCCGTCATCGCTAACATATTGGAGGACGCCAACTATGCGGTAGACGGGCCTTACCAAACGCTCGCCGACGGTATCGCTGCCGTGGCTGAAGATATGCCGTCCGCTGCTGTCCTGGATATTCGGTTGAAAGATGGCGACGTCGGCCTTTTGGCAGGTGATCTTGATCTGTACGGCATCCCCTATGTCTTTTGTTCAGGCGCTCCGGACTTCGCGTTAATGCGCAAACATCCCACTGCCCCTTTGATCCTTAAACCGCTGCTTCCGACCGAACTTGAGCGCATGCTTCAAACTATGCTGCACTGAGCGCCGGCAGGCCGAACGCGAGGGATCGCCCACGGCGGCGACCGGCAGATTTTTGCCCTGGGAACTGGGCTGCAACCGGAGCGTCGAACTGAACAGATATGCTTGGCGATCGTCGCGCCTATTGGACCAGGCATCCGCGTTGTACCTTCCATTTCGTCTCGACGACGTGCCCATGGCTCAATGCCATCGACCGCTTTTCGCTAAGCTCACAGGTCGCGGTCGAAAAGACGGCATATTTCATTCCGTCGTCGATCTGCAGGCCGCCATCAACCTCTTTATCAAGGAGAATAACGAGGCCCCCCGCCCTTTCATCTGGAAGGTCGATCTGGACGAAATTATGCACGGGCACCAAATGTCGGATTCAACCCACTGGCCCAGACAGCTGGCGCTCTTCGCATCCCCTTCTTTGGTAGCCTCTCGGGGCGCTACGCCCACCCAGCTATTGACCAGCGTACCAGCCTGCCAGCGCCTTTGACCAAAATGGCCACTCCACCCCAATCCATCTCGATGGAAAAAAGCCAAAGTCGCTGCCTTCAGCGATTTCGAGCGCGCCTCGATCTGTAACGCCTTCCAGCTTTCCCGTGCCAGGGAGATGGAACCGCACTCTACGTGCCTCGGTTCTAACAAAGGGGAAAAGCGTAGGCGGGATCGGCATAGGAATGAGCGAAACAGTGACGAGCGGAAACGGCACCGCCGATGCTCAAAGGATTGAAGCGGAAGTTTTAGGCCTCGACGCAGGGACGGATCCCTTCGTAGCTGCGGTGCGCGCCACGCGCATGCCGATGATCATAACCAATCCACGTTTGCACGATAATCCGGTGGTGTTTGCGAATGACTCCTTCTGTCGGCTGACGGGTTACGAGCGCGACGAGATACTGGGTCGCAACTGCCGATTTCTGCAGGGGTCCGAAACGGATCCGACGGATGTCCAGGCGATTCATGATGCGGTGGAGGCGGTGCGCCCGATCGAGATCGACATTCGCAATTATCGCAAGTGCGGGGAGCCATTCTGGAACCGGCTCCTCCTTGCCCCCGTATTCGACGGGGCGGGAAAGCTCGCATATTTCTTCGCCAGCCAGGTCGATGTGACGCTGGAGCGCGAACGTCTTGAGGGACTCGAAAATTCGAACGCCGTCCTCATGGCCGAAATTACCAGCCGGCTCCAACGCCAGAACGAGCAGGAGCGCGAGCTCGATTTCGCCCTTCGCGCCGGAAAGTTCGGGACATGGAGTATCAATTTCGAGACCGGAGAGCTCGCCTCCTCTCCGGCGTGCCGGGCACTGTTTGGCGTAGATACGGAAAATCCGTTTACATATGATGACCGCCTGGCGGCTATTCATCCCGCCGATCGTGCGGCTAACATCGATGCGATCGACCTGACACGGCGTACGGGTGTGGACTTCGATGTGACCTACCGGATCGTCACGCCGGGGGGGGAAATCCGGTGGTTGACCTCTCGCGGTCAGCCGTTTCTCAATGCCGACGGCAAACCTGTTCGGCTTGCAGGCATATCTTCGGACGTTACGGAGCTGAGGCGCGCCGAGCGGATGCGCAATGCGCTGGTCGAACTCAGCAATGTCGTGCGCGACGTGCAGGACCCTGCAGACATCTCCTTTGCTGCATCCCGGATATTGGGCGAGGCGCTGGAGGTCAGCAGGGCGGGCTATGGCGTCATTGATCCGGCTCTTGAGACGATCACGATCGAGCGCGACTGGAATGCCGAAGGGATATCGTCCTTGGCCGGGGTGCTGCAGTTTCGGGATTATGGATCCTACATCGAGGATCTCAAGCGCGGGAAAGACGTCATTATTGCCGATGCCGACCTTGATCCGCGGTCGGTGGAGGGAGCCGATGCGCTCAAGGCCATAAGCGCGCAGGCTGTGGTCAATATGCCGCTCACTGAACAGGGCGGCCTTGTCGCATTGCTCTATCTCAATCATGCCACCGCACGCGACTGGCTCGACGACGAGATCGCTTTCGTCCGTGAAGTTGCGGAACGAACCCGAGTTGCTACCGAACGGCGACGGGCGGAAATCGAACTTCGCGAGCTGGCGGCCTCTCTGGAGCAACAGGTCGAGGAGAGAACGCGAGACCTGATAGCCGCCGAAGAGGCGCTGCGCCAATCGCAGAAAATGGAGGCTGTTGGGCAGTTGACCGGTGGACTGGCGCATGACTTCAACAACCTGCTCACCGGGATCACTGGTGGGCTTGAGATGATCCAGATTCGTCGGGCGCAGGGTCGGCATGAGGATGTGGACCGCTATGTACACGCTGCGCAAGGTGCTGCGCGGCGCGCGGCAGCGCTGACACACAGGCTGTTGGCTTTTTCCCGTCGTCAGACTCTTGCTCCAAAACCAACCTGCGTTGTCGACCTCGTGAATGGCATGGTCGACCTCGTCATGCGCACTGTGGGGCCGGCTATTGAGGTGGAGGCGGTCAACGGGGTAGGGCTTTGGCCAGTCCTTGTGGATCCGAGCCAGCTGGAAAACGCTCTTCTCAATCTGTGTATCAATGCGCGAGACGCAATGCCCGATGGCGGCAAGATAACGATCGAGACAGGAAACCGATGGCTGGATCGCCGGACTGCTGTTGAGCGAGACATGGAACCAGGGCAATATGTCTCCCTGTGTGTTTCGGATACCGGCACAGGGATGAGCAAGGAGACAATCTCCAAGGCATTTGATCCATTCTTTACGACCAAACCCATAGGGATGGGGACGGGGCTCGGCCTCTCTATGATCTATGGATTCACACGTCAGTCCGGTGGGCAGACCCGGATCTATTCGGAGCTCGGTCGCGGCTCAACGATATGTCTCTATCTTCCACGCCATCTGGGGGAAGCGGGCACTCCCGCAACACCGGAAGCCGAGCCGGCGCTGGCGCCTCAAGCACGCGAAGGCGAAACCGTTCTGGTGATTGATGACGAGCCCACTGTGCGGATGCTGGTCGTAGAGATTCTAGAAGGGCTTGGCTATGGTGCGCTCGAAGCCATAGACGGCGCGGCAGGGCTAAAAATTCTGGAGAGCGATACACGAGTGGACCTGCTTATCACTGATGTCGGCTTGCCTGGTGGAATGAACGGCAGGCAGGTGGCAGATGCAGCCCGTGTGAACAGGCCAGATCTCAAGATTCTCTTCATCACCGGTTATGCGGAAAACGCGGTATTGAGCCACGGGCATCTTGATCCCGGTATGCACGTCCTCACCAAGCCTTTTTCGATGGAGGCCATGAAGCAGCGCATCACCGATCTGCTTCACTGAGAAATTGGATGCGGAGAAAAGGGCCGATCGCACGTTTTCCGCGCTTTTCCACGCGATCGCCGCCGTTTACATTGAACTTATTCCGGCCAGATGACACTTACTCCCAGCTCGACCTCTGTGCGCAGCCGCTGAATTGCATGACGCTTGATGCACCCGCTTACTTCGCGCCGTGGGTCTTGTCGCTTGCGTCGCGATCCCCTCGAGCTTGGCCACCCACCACCCAAAGAAAGCGCCCGCGGTTGTGCCGACCGTGCCGGAGAGGATGACGAAAATGATATTGAGTTCGCCGTCAGCCGCCGAATATTCCGCAAGCGGCATGATAGCCTCGGACGGTATCGGCGGGAAAATATTCTCCAGCATCATCAAAACAGCGATCGCCCAATAAGCAAGCTGTCCAACAAGCTCGGTAATCCACTGCGTCATCGCCACGTCCTCGAATTTTGTCCTTCCCTGTGCAGGGATAGCAGGTATTGCACCATTGAGAGGGGTTGCGCCCGGGTCAGGCCAGCTTGAGCCCTTCCTGATTCATCCGACGCGCAAGATAATCGCCATCTGCCTTTTCCAAGGCCAACTTAAGCCGAGGAAAGAGATCATGCTCTTCGTCGCGCATATGAGTTTCGATGTCGCGGCGAAAATTTGCCAATTTAAGTTGGAAAGCGTCGTTATCCTTCACAAGGTCTGTAAGTTTATAAAGATATTGCTTCACATAACCATGCTCGGCATGGAGCGTGTAGGATTCCGCCAGAAGACCATGCTGGCGCATAGCGGGGTAAATTGCATTCTCCTCTTCCAGCGCATGTTTGCCCAATGCGTGCTTGAGCTGCGCTAGAAGGATGAGCCGTTTGGTGGACGTCGTACATAAGGCTCCCCCAATCTGGATGCTCGAACAGAATGAGAGGGGGAATCCAACCAACACAAGTTAGGCGGGCGGGAGCTGAACCGATTTTATCGGAACAGTCGCGTCGTTATCAGGTTGCTTACCGAGGGTTTAAGCGAACGCGCAGCGGTGGTTGACCACCTCCGGCAGGAACGCTTTGGACATCACAAAAGAATGCAGGAGACGATCATGGCAGACCTGACCGCTATTGTTGAACATATGGAAATGATCGGAGCGGATGGCGTCCACATCGGGACCGTGGACCGGCTTGAAGGTGACAGGATCAAAATGGTGAAGGCCGATAGCGGTTCTCATGGTGACCATCACCACTTCATCTCGACCGGTCTGGTTGCTGCGGTGGAAGACGATCAGGTTCGCCTTTCGGCTAATGCCGATTCCGCCATCCTGCTCGAAGAGGAACAGGATGGCGGTGCTATCATGGACGATGGCCGACAGCCTGGCGAAGGCTAAGGATTGGAGCATGACGCACACGGTAAGAAAAAGGCATGAGGACGATGTCGGGCTCATGACCGACAAGGAACTGATCGACAATTGGGAGGCAGCCTCCAGGGAGGAGATCGAAAACCCTTCTTCCTTCCTGCGAGCTGTCATCGATGCGATGGCCAAGCGGGACATCTCATCTTCATCGGATCCGCGGGTAGCGTGATGAAAAAGCCCCTGAGGCGCTGATGATGCGGTTTTGTGGAAAAGCCATGGTACCAAAGCGCATGGTACTGTGGTGAATAAAGTTATGGCATCAAACCATATCAAAATTCACAAATTATCACCCTCCCGGCACAACTGGGAATACATACTGAAAAGCAATAAAAGCAGGCGTAATGATCGTTTCGCCACAAATATTACAAATTGACGGTTTTAAACACAAATAAAACTTCTCAACTATGTTCGCTAGATGATATATCTCCGTCCCCACGCAATTGGCAATGGAGCATCCTGCCGATGGCGGGAATTTGGCTTTCTTGTATTATTCATTTTTTTGGCGGCTATTTCTGACACACATGGGCGTTGCCTGAAGACAAGATAGTCGTCAACAATAACGCTACTGTGCGTACCGACCCATCCTGCGATCAAAAGCCCTGATATGATCGAGTGTTCCGAAATTGACGTCGAAATTGGTATCCATGTCTCAATATTACGGTAGGAAACTCTCGTCCAATTAATCGGCTAATCAGTTAGCAATTGTTTCCTATTCTTTTTGTAATAATGCCCCCCGAGCACCCGGCGTGTCCTCCGACCAACGCGCACGCATCGCATATTGCTGCGCCATCTCCCAATGCAGCCGCTTGGCGAGAGGATTTGCAATTTTCTCGGCAGTGGCAAGCTCCTGAATCTCACGCCGGCGAAAGTAGGCCGCATCGTCCTGATGGTGCATCGTCGTCTCTCCTCATCTCGCCATGGAATGACTCCTGGTCACCCAGCCTTCCATTACATGGATCAATTTAAAGCTATCGCCAATTGAAGGCGTCTCGAGCCATGCATTTGATCAGAAAGCAAATTCTCGCTCTTCCTAACTTAAGTGGGAAAGTTTCTTGCGATCACAGCCGGACACGAACCCCTGTTGCCGTGTTGGGAAAAACAAAATGGAAGGAGAGCCAACATGCCACGTGGAGACAAGTCGAGCTATACGGACAAGCAAAAGCGCAAAGCGGAGCACATCGAAGAAGGCTATGAAGATCGGGGCGTAAGCCATGAGGAAGCCGAGCGCCGTGCGTGGGCAACAGTCAACAAGGAAACCGGTGGCGGCAAGAAATCCGGATCAGGACGTGGCAAGGCAGAAAACCACGATTCACCCAGAAAAGGCGGCCGCATTGGCGGATCAGATCAAAGTCATGCGAAGCGATCGCAAGCAGCGAAAAAAGGTTGGGAGACCCGACGCAAGCAGGCGAATGGCTGATGTCCATCCACAAGATGATATCGCTCCATCCAGACGTAGGGCAGGATTTTAATCCGCTTTTGGCCACCGCGGCACGCCACGCGATGTTCTGCGCTGAAATGTGTACCTCATGCGCAGACGCTTGCATGGCAGAGAAAATGGAGATGACGCAGTGCATCCGGTCATGCCTTGATTGCGCGGACGTCTGTACAGCGATGGGCCGGATCGCCGTGCGGCGCTCGGGCTTCAATATCGAAGTTGTCGGAGTGATGCTAGACAGTTGCGCCCGCATTTGTGATCTGTGCGCGGCCCAATGCGGTCGATATGAGCATGCGCATTGCAAACTTTGCGCTGACATGTGCCGCGAATGCGCGGCAGATTGCCGCGCAGCGCTTCCTACCGTCCAATGACGCCGAGCCACATGGTCCGGTAGTCGGAAAGTGACGGGACTTGCCAAGGATATCATCGACGGCTCATGCGGCTCAGTTGCTGACTTTGATCAGTAGGACCCGATAAGGCAGAGGCTGCCCCCACAATTATAATTGGCAAGACAGGAACCGAAGTTCTGAGCCAGGCCGTCAGGCGGCCTTGCCATTGACCGGATTTGGGCGGACATTTTCGTTTGCCGCCTCCATCTTGGGCAGAGTGACCGTCAAGCCGCCGTTCTTGAAAGCTGCGTTAGCGTTGTCACGGTCGATGTCCTCGGGCAGCCGGATACGGCGTTCAGAGCAGCTATCGCTGCGCTCGGGATAACCAAAGTCCTTGTTTTCAACTTGGACCGCCTCACTCCCCGGAGCGTGAGCGCACCGTCTTCAACGGTAATATCCACGTCCTTTTCGTCGAGACCCGGCAGTTTGGCCGTAGCGCGGATTTCCTTGTCGGTCTCGCCGAGCTCGACATGCGGCCAGCCGGCCGCGCGGTACAATCCAGCCAATGCGGGTACGCCGAAGGCGCGGAAGAGGCCATCGAACTGCCGGTCCACCTCGCGGTGGAGCGAGAGCATCGGGTGGGTATCGCTGTCTCGGCCGCCCTCGGCACTGACCGGGACGGGGAGCCGGTTTTCCTGCCGCCTCCAGGGAATGAGATCACGAAAAGCCATGATAGTCATCTCCTTTTGTGGCTGGAAGGGGTAGGCCTACCGGGCCGCTGGATGCGGCCCGGCAAACCCTTTGGTCGGGGATCAGGCTGCTTCGCGGACCTCATCCCTAGGTGCTTCGATCTGATCCTGGGCGGCCTTGCCCCCAGCGATCTCAATTCGGCGCGGTTTCATCGCCTCGGGCACCACGCGCCTGAGCGTGATGCTCAGCAAGCCGTTCTCGAAACGGGCATCGCCAGCTTCCACGAAATCGGCAAGCTGGAAGCGCCGCTCGAACGTACGCGTGGCGATGCCCCGGTGCAGATACTCGCCCTGGCCGTTGTCCTCGGCACCCTTGCCGGTCACGGTGAGCAGATTCTGCTGGGCCACCACTTCAATGTCCTCGGGGCGGAAACCTGCGACAGCGAGCGTGATGCGATAGCTGTCTTCGCCTTCTCTCAGAATATCAAAGGGTGGATAGCCATCGTCTTCGCGCGCGCCTGCCTCGAGCAGGTTGAACAGCCGATCAAAACCCACGGTTGAGCGTCGATACGGCGAAAAGTCAAAAGCAGTGGTTCTCATTTCCAAATCCTCCTGATTGAGCAATTCGGGCATGAGAAGCGCCGGAGAGAGCCGGCGCTCTCAATGTCCACCGGACCCAGGTTTCGGCGTCCGGCGAGGAAAAATTAGGAAGCAATAAACCGGTTTCAAGAGGCATTTTTAGCTAGCGCTGGCGTGCGTTCTTCATCCGCTCAGGGCGCCGATGGTCAAGACTAAAGCTGCGCTTGTCCCTGGAGCTGCTACAGGGCTTATGGAGCGTCCGTACTGGGTGTCCGGCGTCAGCACCCATGGCACAGATTATGGGTTGAGATTTAAGGAGGGTTTGGGCTTCGTCGTAGTGACGAAGGAACGCAGATGAAGCCCAAACCCTCCTTGCGAAAATCGCCGACGAAGGCCTCTGCCGAAGCCGTGGTGAAGGATATTCGCCGACAGACGCGGCGGCATTTCTCGGCCGAAGACAAGATCCGCATCGTGCTCGACGGATTGCGCGGCGAGGACAGCATCGCCGAACTGTGCCGGCGTGAAGGCATTGCCCAGAGCCTCTACTACACCTGGTCGAAGGAGTTCATGGAAGCCGGCAAGCGCCGTCTTGCCGGTGACACCGCCCGCAGTGCGACAACGGGCGAGGTTCAGGACCTGCGCCGCGAAGCCCGTGCCCTCAAGGAATGCGTGGCCGATCTGACGCTGGAAAACCGTCTGCTCAAAAAAAGCATGATCGCGGATGGGGGCGACGACGAATGAGGTACCCTGCCGCAGAAAAGCTGGAGATCATCAGGATCGTCGAGCAGTCGCACCTGCCCGCCAAGCACACGCTGGATAAGCTCGGCATTCCCCGCCGGACGTTCTACCGCTGGTATGATCGCTTCCTCGAAGGCGGCCCCGAATCGCTGGAGGATCGCCCCTGTGCGCCAGGCCGGGTGTGGAACCGCATTTCCGAGGATGTCCGCGAGCAGATCGTCGAGATGGCGCTTGATGCGACCGAACTCTCCCCCCGCGAACTGGCCGTGCGCTTCACCGACGAGAAGCGCTACTTCGTGTCGGAGGCCACGGTTTACCGCCTGTTGAAGGCGCACGACCTGATCACCAGTCCGGCCTATACCGTGATCAAGGCCGCCGACCAGTTCCACACGAAGACCACCCGGCCGAACGAGATGTGGCAGACAGACTTCACCTACTTCAAGATCATCGGGTGGGGCTGGATGTACCTTTCGACCGTGCTCGACGACTATTCGCGCTACATCATCGCCTGGAAGCTGTGCACCAACATGCGCGCCGAGGACGTCACCGACACGCTCGACCTCGCTCTCAAGGCCTCGGGTTGCGATAGTGCCACGGTGCTGCACAAGCCCCGGCTGTTATCGGACAACGGCCCCGGCTACATCGCGGGCGAACTCGCCGAGTACATCGAGGCCCAGCAGATGAGCCACGTTCGCGGAGCCCCGTTGCATCCGCAAACTCAGGGCAAGATTGAGCGCTGGCACCAGACCTTGAAGAACCGCATCCTGCTGGAGAATTACTTCCTGCCCGGCGACCTCGAGGCCCAGATCGAGGCGTTCGTGGAGCACTACAATCACCAGCGCTACCACGAGAGCCTGAGCAACGTGACCCCGGCAGACGCCTACTTCGGCAGGGCTCCCGCCATCATCAGGCGCCGCGAAACCATCAAGCGAAAGACCATCGAACATCGCCGCTTGCTTCACCGCAAGCTCGCCGCCTAACATCAAGCCCCAGACGAGGCCCGCTCTCCGCTAATCCACGATCCCATCTGTGCCAAATGTTTCGACGACGGACACGTACTGGGAACCATATACGTCGTAGGAACGGAGCAATGTCGAGAGAAGCCCCGTCTGCGTTGACGTCGCCGCTCGCGAGGAGAAGTTCCTTGTCAGTCAACATTGGTCAAGTGCATGAGCAACTCGCCGGGTGACCACGTGTAATCGACGTTACCGGCACTTGGCGCCCCCATATGCATATCCCAGGCCCAAACTCAAATTCCGGCCAATTGGTCAGCTTCTGCGAAGCGATCTTGAAAGCCGTCGAGTCTGGCCGATGAGTGAGCTTTAGTTTATGAGGCGATCCCCGCAAGGGATAAGCCATCACGATGGGCAATCCCCAGCTATCGTCAATGTCCAGTCCTTACCGCTGGATAGTCTATGCAAAAGCCGCCCTCGGCACGAAGCCGTAGCCCTATTAAAGGGCAGAAGGCGGCCTACGGCAAAGCGCCAGTCTTGATAAGTCAGCGTCTAGCCCATTTCTCCAGCCGGGCCTGATACTTTTTGCGCGCTCTGTCGCGGGCGGTCTCCAGCTTCGTCATACGCTTATCGCCTTCCGCCTGCAAAGCGCGGCGCTCCGCGTCGAGAGCACGCCGCCTTGCTTCGATGTCTGCCAGGCTCTGCTTGAGATTAGCAGCCGCTTGTTCGAGCGCTATTTGGGCTGCATCGAGTTTTGCGCGGCTGGGGCGCGGAACCTTCTTCCTTGGCGTCGGCGCGATGGGCGGCGCGTCGGCTTTCGCCACATTCTCCGTAGATATTCGTCTGCTTTTCGGGCGACTGCGATGTGGTGGCGACTTTGGCTCGGCAGCCTCGAAATGGTCAGCCGCACTGCCCCGGCTGACCTTAATTACGACTCCGGGCTTCGCGAGCGGCTCACCCATCAGCTTGGGGTCGGTGACCTTTTCTGCAATCCCGCGCGCAAAGAGGTCGGCGTCGGATCCCCACGCGGCCAGTGCAGCTTTCTGACTTGGCGCCGCTACATAGGCGTCGTGGAAGCCGGCGGGCGTACGGAAGACTTTGAGTTTCGCCATAGAGGGGAAACAGCTGTCCTGGCGCCCCCGTTCCGATCCTGGCCTTTGATGCAGATTATCGGTGCAACCCGTCTAACCCATCCGTCAACCGCCCATCGCCTCGTGATGATCCATAGTTGCTTGCTTGAACGACTGGTGACCAGATTAGCGCGTAGACTCATTACGCGTTGCACCAGAGGCGAACGCATATGAGTTTGATGGCGGCGAGGAAGTTGTCGGGATCCTTGTCGTAGCGGGTGGCGATGCCGCGGAACTGCTTGATGCGGTTGAAGAAGCGCTCGACAAGATTGCGCTGCTTGTAGAGCCATGGCGAGAAGGCGAAGCGCTGCTTGCGGTTGGATCGATTGGGAATATTGGCCCAGACGTTCCTGGCCGCAGCGGCTTCACGGATGGCGTTGCTGTCATACCCTTTGTCGCCCAGCAGGATTGCGCCCTCGGGAATGGCTTCGATCAGCGCCTCCGCCTCGCAGGCATCGTGAATCTGCCCGCCTGTCAGTCTCAGGCTGACAGGACGCCCGACAGCATCGACAAGAGCGTGGAGTTTGCTGGTGAGGCCGCCCCGGGAACGTCCCATGCCACGATCGCAGCTTCCCCCTTTTTGCCCGTCGCACCATTTTGGTGGACGCGCATGCAGGTGGAATCGATCATCACCAGTTCGCCATTATATCCGGCGGAAACCTCAGCCAGAAGCCGGTCCCACACCCCGGCTTTGCGCCAGCGCACGAACCGGTTGTAGCAGGTCGTCGATGGGCCATAGCGCTCGGGAATTTCCGCCCATGTCGCACCGGACCGGAAACGCCACATGATCCCGTTCAGCACTCGCCGGTCATCAACCCGCGCCACGCCACGCGGCTTGTTGGGCAACAACGGCTCGATGATGGCCCATTCCCGATCTGTCAGTTCATACCGCCGCCGTGCCATCAAGTCCTCCAAATCTGGAGGCTCCTGAATCACGCAAACGGTCAACCCTCAAGCCATTTTATGAGTTTACGGCCTAATTCCGTCGATCCATGAAAGAGGCCGCTTGAAAGCAGGACGGTCGCCCTCTTTCATCGCGCCTCCGTCGAGACTGACATCAGCAATTGTCCCAAAAGCGTGAGAAATCATGTCAGAGATTGATTTGGTTAAGCGTGATTTTTGCGGCGGGAATCGAAACTTCAAATGCGTCGGGAGGATTTTAGAGCGGAGAATAAGTCGAGGAGCAGATATGGCCGACGTGCAAAATGCCGCTTCTTACCCCACTTCCGTGGCTTCGGGGGGAACGAGCGATTTGAAGGCCCGGCTCATTGCCGCCGCCGAATTTCTCAAAAGCCCGAACACGGTCGGCTCTTCATTTCCAGCATCGCACTGGCTGATCGACCGAATGCTGCACGGCGTTGATTGGTCTCAGGTAACGACGATGCTCGAATATGGGCCAGGTACCGGCGCGTTCACTAGCGCCATTCTCGCTCACCTCCGACCGCATGCCAGGCTGATTGCCATCGACACCAGCCCGTCATTCACCGACCATTTGGCCTCGGCAATTCCGGACAGGCGTTTGCACGTCATCACTGGATCGGCCACAGATGCTCAGCAGTATATGGCGGATCTCGGCCTTTCGCAGGCCGATTGCATAATTTCGGGCTTACCATTTTCGACACTTGAGCCTGCAATCGCAACGCAGATCATTGATCGCAGCGTGCAGCTCTTGTCCCCTGATGGGCTCTTCATGGCTTATCAAATGCGGAAGGCTGTACGCCCACTTCTCGAGCAGCGATTTTCGTCAGTGCACGCCGCATATGAATGGCGCAACATTCCACCATGCTATCTGTTCTGGGCGTCGAAACCTAATAAATGATGGTTTAAAGAGCGACGGATCTTCCGGTCTGAGGCGTGGCGTGCCTCACGGTCGCTGATTATAGGAGGGGCCGGTATGCTCAGTCGCAACATTGTTGCCAACGGCTTGATCCTGCTCGAGCTCTTCTCCGTGCCACAGGTTTCTGCCGACAAATATGATGATGAAAATGGCGATGATAGTGCCGACAACAAAAGCACCGGCTTTCCCGAGCCGGTGTGCAGAAGGCTTTTCGTTGGGCGACATCACTTAATGCCTTCAAGAAGGATTTCGCCTTCATTCTCGCCGTCCCAATAATGGGCGCGTTCGCCAATCACCTGGATCAGAACCAGACCGGGAGTTTGAATGCCCTGCGGCCACCACCGTTCGAGCCCCTTCGTCCAATGGGCTTCAAACTGAGTCCGGTCTCTGATCAAGGCGGCTCGCCCTTCGACCGCGACGAAAAAAGGACGGTGGCCCAGCAGACCGGATTTGCCCTGATAGCTAAGATTGACAGCTGAATCGGCTTCCATGTCCGAAACCATGGAGGCGGTTTCGTCTGTGAAGAACCACGCCGTGCCGTCATAATCGACTTCGCGATTATTGCTCATCGGACGCGAACCAATGGCACCGCCTTTGGCATGAGTTGCAAGCATCGCGAAATCGATGTCCTTTATCTTCCGGGACAGGTCCACGAGCGACAATGACATGACTCTCTCCTTCCCTCCCTCAACGCATGACGCGGCTTGTCGGGCCAATGCGTTGGAAAAGACTATCGATCCGCAAGTCTATAAGCCTGAGATGGCATTTCTCCGGCAGCTTGCTGTTGGGGGGTAGACGATCTGCGACCTCCCCGAACCATTTCCTCGATCCAGGTGAGCAGCAACTGGTTGTATGCGCGCCGGCAGCCCTCGTTCCGCAACGAATGATCGGCTCCTTTGAGGATACGGTAGCTCAAGGAATTACTGTTGTGAAACGCCGACATATAGGAGCTGATTGTCTCATGCGGGACATAGTCATCATGTTCTGACTCCACGATGAGCACATCGCCTGCAAATCGCTCGCATGCTGCCAGCGCCTTGTCCTCTCGCCCCGTCCGAAAGCGTGCCCGATAGGCATTGATGAGGTCGCGATCCAGCATCGCCTTGGGGACATCCCAATGTTCGTCCGGATAGAGAGCGGGCACACGTAAGGCCAGCCAGTTGACCGGACGGACTGCGGTGAGAAGGGTGGCAAGATAGCCGCCATAACTTGTACCCACGACTGCAATCGCAGATGGGTCGACCTGGTCCTGGCCGACAAGATAGTCGTAAGCGGCTACGACATCGGCAAGACCATGGGATCGTGTCACTCTGTTGCGTTCTTCGGCGTGCCGGGCATGGCCTCGCAGATCAAAGGTGAAGCAGATACAGCCCAGCTGCGCGATCTCTTCGGCGCGCACCATGTCCTGATCGCGCGAACCGCCCCAGCCGTGAATGAAGAGTATGCCAGGAACAAGCTTGTCCGGAGACAGGATTGTCGCCTCAAGACTTTCCCCTTCGACATCGAAGCATATCTGGCTGCCTGTCATTCCAGCTCCATTGCATATTTTGTCATCGGTCCCGCGACCGCATCGATACCGCTATAATAGACGATGCTACCGATCGGTGCGGCGTCGATCTCACCATAAATCTCCATCGTGGCGCATGTAACCGCCGACAATTCGGGATCACGCGCAAAGGCTTTGAAAGCCGCTATTTCGGCGCCACTCGCGCCGCCCGCCCGCCAACTTTGTTCAAGGACGCCAATGCGTATTTCCCCGGAAGAATTAATCCCGGCAGCGACATCATAGTTGCGGCGAGAGGCAATCAGATCCGGGTAGAATTTCGAGACGATCGCATCATATGCGATCGCCTTTTTGATGCCCTGCTTCAGATCGTCTGCAAGATCGAGTCCGGCCAGTCGTTCAAAGCCACCCCTCACAACATGCAGGGTCGAGCCGCCATAGACGGTGGCTCCGTCATTGTTGGTGGCGAGACGCTGCGTGCCCCAATAGGAGATCAAGTCTCCAAAAAGGCATGTCATGCCGACGCTGTAGGTGATGACATTGTCGAGATTCTCTTCAATCACGACGCCATGACGGGCAACAGCCTCCGTATCAAGTTGGGCTATCGCTTCTTCCAGTTTCCGAGGCGAGGTAACGACAAATTGTCCGAGCCCTGCCGTCGCTTCAACTTCCTTCAGGCGGATTGCACCCTGTTTAAGCAAGTCGAGGCCGGCGGCGCGCACAGCATCTACACTGAAAGCTGACCAGCCGGAGAGAACATGAGGCGCGAGCGCAGCGCCCAGTTCCGAGTGCCATCCCACGGGCACTGCATCACTGCTTTGGAAAAGCGGATGAGTGATGACCTTGCTTCCCACGAAGGCATGGGGAACCACACCGCCGTAAATCTGGCTCTCATCGCTTATGCCCAGTTGCCGCGCCATGGCTAGGTCGATCGTGCTTGCCGGAATGAAGAGCGTCTTCTGCGCACTATCATCTAACGCCGAAAATCCTGGCGGGTCATGTTCGACGAATGTCGCTTCGCCAAGGCGGGCAATCCTTCGGGCAAGTTCGGCTCTGGCGACCCTGTCATGCTCGTTGTTCATCGCGCCGGACTGGGCGGGACAGATCTTCACGAAACGGGTCTGATGCGAACTGGCCATTAAACCTCTCAGATCCTTGAGGCTCTGCCGCTAGGCCGTTTTCAAACAACCAGGTGACACAGCTTATTATCCATATGCCTGGCGTGGCGACTCGGCGGGCCTTGCCCTAAATAGCGTTGACTGGCAGCATGAGCGGAAGATGGTGCATGCAATCGCTTTTGGGATGCCTAGCCAGTTCACCTCGTTCACACCCATGGAGCGCCCCTCCAACGTCCCGATCCTGGGGCGACCTCATTCGGACGGCTCGAAGCGCGGCAGGGACGGTTTTAGCTCGCGCTCGAAAAATTCGATGAAGCCCGCCTGATCGTCTCCAGGGCACGTCAGCACAATATGATCGAAGCCAGCGTCCACATACTGTGAGATCAACTGAATATGGGTCTGAACGTCCGGACCGGCTGACACCTTCGCTGCCAGATCTTCAGGTCGGACATACTGGCTAGCAGCCTCAAAGCCCTTGACCGAGGGAATCTCGCTGTTGACCGACCAATCGAAGGCAGAGAAGCGAAATCTGTCGCGTGTGATCTCCAACCCTCTTTCAGCGCTGGATGCATATGCGATGACGGCCTCCGCATAGCAGGCCCCACGATTGCCGGCCCTGGCTTCATAGCCTTTTACCAGATCGCTTTCCGGCGCGGTTGTCATGATCCCGTCACCTTTTTCCGCGGCAAGAGCGACAGACGCTGGACCGCTAACGCCAACGATGACAGGAATCGGTTTGGTCGGAAGATCGTAGAGCTGGGCATGGTCGATAAGGAAATGCTTCCCTTTCCAGCTATGGACGCCGCCCTCCCAGAGAAGGCGAAGAATTTCGACCGCTTCGCCGAGCATGTCGTGCCTCTCCGGCACTGAGGGCCACCGCACCCCTGTAACATGTTCATTCAGTCGTTCACCCGCTCCCACCGCCAGGGTGAAGCGATTGTCACTCATGATAGCGACAGTGGCGGCGGCCTGCGCAACGATGACAGGATGATAGCGCAGGATCGGGCAGGTGAGGCCGGTCGCGATGCCGATCCGATCGGTCGCATGGGCGATGGCCCCTAGGACGCTCCAGGCAAAGGGGGCATGCCCCTGGGATTCGAGCCAAGGATGGAAATGATCTGAGATAGAGACGAAGTCAAACCCCGCATTCTCTGCACGGATCGCGTTTTCCACGAGCGCTTTTGGCCCATGCTCCTCCGTCATCAGCTTATATCCGAACTTCGGCATGGTCTTTTCCTCGATATGTTCGGGATGTTGGCGAAAAACGTCGGATGCGAGCTCTCTTTCGGCACTGGAGCGCTCGAGTTCGGCCGCGCGCCCTTCGCAGTGCCGGCTCAGGTGGGGATCAGATTGACAGCTGTCGGTTTGGCCGCCGGCAAGCCTGCGGCCTTGGCCTGAACAACTAGCTCTTCCTTGCGTGCAAGCATCTGATCCCGCAGGACAATCAGGTCGACATCGGTCGCGCGACATTGCGCGAACATGCCTTCTCCACGCATTTCCTCTTCGTGGACATGGTGCTTAATCTCCTCAGACAACACCTTGACCTTGGCCTCGTAGAATTTGTCGTCCCAAGAGCCAGCCTCGATGTCGTTGATCAGCACCTTGGCGCCGTCATGCTCGACATAGGCTTCCTCTAGCGTATCGGCCTCGATCTTGCCCTCGAACGCGGGATAGAAAATCTCTTCCTCTATCAGCGTATGGATCTTGAGTTCGGTGCAGATCTGGTGGGCGATGTCGCCCTTTTTCTTGCCAGTCGCAGCTTTCTCGAACTGCTCGAAAAGCTCTTCAACCTTGCGATGATCGGCCTTTAGGAGGGCGATGGCATCGGAATATTCGGCCTTGGCCATGTGGGATCTCCTTAGTGGTTCTATCCGCTAAGGAAGCCGTAAATTGCCGAAGGGTTCCGAGC
Source organism: Sphingobium sp. DN12 (assembly GCF_051058005.1). Taxonomy (NCBI): domain Bacteria; kingdom Pseudomonadati; phylum Pseudomonadota; class Alphaproteobacteria; order Sphingomonadales; family Sphingobiaceae; genus Sphingobium; species Sphingobium sp. DN12. The sequence goes on along the minus strand of NZ_CP173717.1, from coordinate 3,564,915 downwards.
GCCAATTTCACCTAATCCACCTCAATAATCTGGATCAGGCGGAACACATTTTTTCGCATGGTCTGCGGCGTGTGCATTGACGATCGCTCAAAAGCGACTTCATCGCATTTCGCGCACAGAGATGCTCATTGTGACCTTTCCAGGTGGTCGCTGAACCTGCCTCGCTGCCCTGTCCATCGCGCAACGCCTGGCACGCAGCTTTACGGAGCCGCTTATTGGTCATTCTGAGCATAGAGTCCTGGCACAGCGTTTCTTGCGTCTCGCGACGGCATTTCGATGCCTCTTCGCACATCATTTGAGCCAAACCCGCACTGCTCTAAGATCATGCATCCAAGTCAAATTTGCCTTTCGATCGCCTACCAAAATAAGGGACAGAAAAAATCTTAGCTAATCGTCGGAACATGACCGATAATTTTCTAGTCGTGATCGCATATCCAAATATACTGGTACATCATCATGACTTATGCGCTTGCAGCGCTTGCAAGTTTTGGCGACCGCAATCGCTGCGTGCCAAGCAAACGATACAATTCCCCCAATCAGTATCTGCGATTTAATAGGAGGGCGACTTCCATCGCTGAAAGTCGCCCTCTTTAGCCTCACTCATCAGAATAGATTGATAAGGCCTGGGCCATCACTCCTAGCGCCAGTCAGGCGATATGCTTTCGTCATCCCCGTCACGTGACGGAGCCGCCTGCTCGCCTGCAGAAGCTTGAGAAAATTTACGCCTTACGCCGGCTTCTGTCGAACGCAGCTGATCAAGGCGATCAGACCAATATTGCATCATCTGCACGCGTTCGCCCCAATGCTCGCCGCGCACATAGGCACGCCGGACATCATTGCCTTCGATGTGGCCCAGCTGTCGTTCAATGGCATCCGGATGCCATTTGCCGCATTCGTTGAGCAAGGTCGCCGCCATAGCTCGGAAGCCATGCGCCGTCATTTCGTCCTGCTTGAAGCCCATCCGGCGAAGCGCTGCATTCAGCGTATTGTCGGATATCGCGCGTTTGTCGGATCGCGGGCTGGGAAACAGGAGCTGACCGCCCCCGGTCATACCCTCCAGCTTCTCCAACAGGCCAAGAACCTGACGGGAGAGCGGGACCTTATGAAGACGACGCATCTTCGTCCGGCTCGCCGGGATGAGCCAGATACAACTGTCCGGATCAAACTCCTCCCATTGCGCCAGCCGTAGCTCGCCTGGTCGAACGAACAGGTGGGCCGACAGCTGAAGGGCGATTCGGACCGCCCCATCGCCGTCATAGCCGTCGATGGCACGAAGCAGCGGACCCACCTTGGCCGGATCCGTGATAGCCGGCCTGTGCTTGACCTTAGGCGTCAGCAACGCCCCACGCAATTCGCTCGCCGGATCCTTGTTCGCCCTGCCGGTGGCAATGGCGTAGCGAAAGATGGTGCTCAGTGTCCCTCGAAGCCGAATCGCGGTTTCGTGATGCCCTCGCGCTTCGATCTTGCGCAGGATCTCCAGCACCTCCGGCGTCGAGATATCCCGCACCAGCTGGTTTCCGAGCGCGGGCCGTGCGTATTCGAGGATCCAGATATTCTTGCTGACCGTCTTCTCGGCTCGACCCCGAGCCTTCAAACGCGCGACATACTCGTCGGCAAGCTGATCGAACGTCCCGGTTTCAAGCAGCCGCGCCTGAGCGGCATCAGCCTTCCGTCGGCTCGACGGGTCTTCGCCTGACGCAAGAATGCGGCGCAGCTCTTCCCGCCGTTCTCGCGCCAGTGCGAGCGAGACATCGGGATACACCCCGACCGACAGCGTCTTCTGCTTCTTGAGGAAGGTGTAATAGAAACGCCAGTAGCGCGCCCCATTGGGCATCACCATCAGATACAGGCCCCGGCCGTCCGATAATTTATATGGACGGTGGATGGGCTTCGCGTTGCTCACGGCCATGGCGCTCAGCATGGGGTATCTCCTTCAGGGTACCCGCGAGAATAGCTACCAACTTTGGCCAGAAAAGGTTGCGAGATGCAACTGGACGCCCTGAGAGCAAAAGGCTCAAAAGGTCGCAGAAATCCGCCATTTCCGAGAGGCGGCTTGGGCATTTCCGAGATGTTCTGAGGGGAACAAATGGTGCCCGGGGACGGATTCGAACCGCCGACACTGCGATTTTCAATCGCATGCTCTACCAACTGAGCTACCCGGGCATCGGGTCTCGGCGGAGGTGGCCGCCGGATGGAGGCGTGCCTATAGGCGTCAATCCGGCTCGCTGTCCAGCCCATAATTATCATTTTTTTGCAGGGCTTCGTCGCCCGGCATGCCGGGCACGCGATAGCCCTCGCCCAGCCATTGCAGCAGGTCGCGATCGCGGCATCCCTTGCCGCAGAAGGGGCGGGTTTCCGGCTGTGCCGGCTGGCCGCAGACCGGGCAGGCGCCGGCCTTAGGCGACATGACCGGCCGCCAGCGACAGCGCGGAATCGGCGCGCAGCGTGACCTCGCCACCGCGACGGCGGGCGAGCTGTTCGATCCAGTCGGCACGCTTGTGCAGCAGGTCGATGATCGCCGGCGTGGCGGTGATCGTCGCCGCGCCGCCGGTGCCATGCCGTTCGGCACGGCGCAGCAGCGCCAGCGCGGCGGTCAGCACCGGATCCTCGCGCAGCAGTTCCATCAGATTGGCGCGCTCGCGGCGGCGGATGATCTGGACGAAGCCGAAGCCGTTGACCGCCGTCCGCTCGAACGGCAGCGGCAGATATTTGTCGATCTGCGCAGCCGCGACGATGCGCTCATCCTTGTTGTTCATGGTCGGCAGGTCGATGCCGATCGAGCCGGCCAGCCCCATGCGACGGATCGCCTGGGCAGAAAGCTTCGCGCCCTTGGGGCCGAGCTGGGCCGGCGGCAGGCTGCCGTCGATGTCGATCAGGATCATGGCAGGGGTCAGGAAGATGCGCAGCGCCGCATCCTCGGCGCCGACTTCGCCGGTTACCGCTTCCTCCATCAGCTCGCTCCAGCCAAGGGCTTCGAGCCGGTCCTCCTCATGGGCGGGACAGGGACGGATGGCGACATCGGTGGCGCGCAGCCGCTGCAGCAGGCTGGGGCCAGGATGGACCTTGGAACCGGGCTGGGCGATGCGGCCCTTGGCGCGCTTGCCCCGGCCTTCCTCGGCAATCGCCTCGCGGAAAATCTCGACTAGCACATTGGCGCCCTCGGCCACCTTGGGCGGGATCGGCTCGATCAGCACTTCCTCACCCGAGATCAGGCGCACGACGCCCCGCTTGCGCGGAATGATGGTCTGGACCAGACGGCCCTGAAGGATGGCCCCGGCGCGGGCAATCTCGCCTTCGCGCTCGATCAGCGCCTCGACGATGCGCCCTTTTTCGATCAGTGCGGCACGGGCCTCGCCAATGCCTTCTTCATAAAGCCATTCGGCCATCGTTCAGTTACCTACTTGTCGTGATTTCCGAGCCGCGAAATGTACCATTTCACTCGAAATCCCGACGGTCCAGTGGATAGCCCGCTGCCTCAAGCAGCGTGCGGGTTTCGTAAAGCGGCAGGCCCATGATCGCGCTATGGCTACCCTGGATGCTGCGGATGAGGCCCGCGGCACGGCCCTGAATGGCGTAGCCGCCCGCCTTGCCCAGCCCTTCGCCGCTGGCAATATAGCGGTCGATCTCGCTGCGCTCCAGCCGCTTGAACATGACGATGCTGGTCGACAGGCGATGCCGTGCCACGCCCGCAGCGTCGATCAGGGTGATGGCGCTGTAGACGCGATGCCGGCGCCCCGACAGCAGGTCGAGACAGGCACGGACCTCCGCCTCGCTTTCCGCCTTGGGCAGGATGCGGCGGCCGGCGGCCACCACGGTATCGCCCGACAGGATCAGCGCGCCGGGATGACGGGCGGCGACCAGCGCGCCCTTTTCGGCGGCGACACGCGCAGCATAGGCGGCCGGCAATTCGGCCTTGCGCGGCGTTTCGTCAATGTCCGCAGGATCGACGGCATCAGGAAGCACGCCAATCTGCCCCAGAAGGTCACGCCGTCTGGGGGAAGCCGAAGCTAGAATGAGTCGCATCGAAAATGCGGCTTATTTGAAGCGGTAGGTGATCCGACCCTTGGTCAGGTCGTAGGGGGTCAGTTCGACCAGCACTTCGTCACCGACCAGCACACGGATGCGGTTCTTGCGCATCTTGCCAGCGGTGTGGCCGAGAATTTCATGATCATTCTCAAGGCGCACGCGGAACATGGCGTTGGGGAGAAGCTCCACAACCTGTCCGCGCATTTCAAGCAGTTCTTCTTTGGCCATAATATCCCAGAATCGAAAAATCGCGCCGCCATAGCGCCAAAACGTGGAAAATGGAAGTCAGGACGCAGAACCGAAATAATCACCGGCTGCGACGAGGGCCGCGAAGACGGCATCGAGCTGCTGCGCATCGATGCAATAGGGCGGCATCAGGTAGATGGTGTTGCCAAGCGGCCTTAGCAAGAGGCCGCGTTCCAGGAAGAAGGCACGCAGGCGCGGCGCGAGGTCAGAGAGGTAGCCGGCATCGGCCGCTACCAGGTCGATCGCCATGATCGTGCCGATCTGGCGCGGGTTGGCAAAGGCGGCGTGATCGGCCAGCAAGGCCAGCCGATCGGCGATGCCCTGCGTCAGCGCAGCAATCCGTCCGCGCACATCCTCTTCAGCCCAGATGGCGAGATTTTCGGCGGCAGCAGCGCAGGCGATCGCGTTCGCGGTGTAACTGGACGAATGGTAGAAGAGCCGCGCCCGGTCGGTCGAGCGATGCGCCTCGAAGATGCGCGAGGTCGCCAGCGTCGCGGCGAGCGGGATGGCGCCGCCGGTAATCCCCTTGGCCACGGCCATGATGTCGGGCACGACGCCGGCCTGTTCGCAGGCGAACAGGGTGCCGGTGCGGCCCCAGCCAGTCATCACCTCGTCGGCGATGAACAGGACATCGTGGCGCGCGCAGATATCGGCCATCGCCCGCAGCACATGGGGCGGATAGATCAGCATCCCCCCGGCTCCCAGGATCAGCGGCTCGACGATGAAGGCTGCCGGCTTCTGCGCACAAGCCGCCTCCAGTGCGGCAAGCGTCTCCTGCTCGCGACCGGTATGCGGGAAGGGTATGGTGCCGACATCGAACAGCAAGGGCGTCCAGGCGGCATTATAGACACCGCGCTCGCCGATCGACATCGCCCCGATCGTATCGCCATGATAGCTATGTTCCAGCACCAGGATGCGGCTGCGCGCCTCACCCAGCCCGTCGAGCGCGCGATTATGCCAATAGCCGAGCGCCATCTTGAGCGCGACTTCCACCGCGGTCGACCCGCTGTCGGAAAAGAAGACATGGGCCAGGGGGTCGCGTCCCGGCGCCTGTGGCATGAGATCGACAAGGCCGCGCGCCACTGCCTCGGCCGGTTCATGGGTATAGCCCGCGAAGATCAACTGATCGAGCTGCCCGGCCTGATGCGCGATGGCAGCGGCGATGCGCGGATGGCAATGGCCATGGGTCGTCACCCACCAGCTGGAAATGCCATCAACCAGGCTGCTACCATCGGCCAGATGGAGAGTCGTGCCCTCCGCCCGGACGACATGGGGAATGGGCTCATTGAGGCCATGCTGGGTGAAGGGGTGCCAGACAGGAGAGGTCATCGGCGTCCCCTACGCCCGATCGGCGGCCAAGGCTATGGCTTGTCCTTGCGATCCACCGGGGAGATGCTGGGCAGCACGGCCGCCGTTGGCACCACGACCGTGGGCACCGCGACATGGATGTCGACCCGGCGATTCTTCGCCCGGCCTTCCGGATCGTCGCTGCCATCCTCCTTCGCATTGGCGGCCACTGGTCGGGTTTCGCCCAGCGCGATCAGGCTGATGCGATCCTTGGCAATGCCCTTTTCGACCAGATAGGCCTCGACCGCCTCGGCCCGGATGCGCGATGCCACGCGATTGTCACCGTCATTGCCCTTGCTGTCGCTATGACCGCGCAACGTGATCGCACCGCCGGTCTTGATTGCCGGGGTTTCGACCAGCGTATCGAGCGCCGCACGCGCCGCGTCGTCCAGCTTCAGCCCGGACGTGCCGAAAGCGATGGTGGCGTCGAGCGGTTCGATCTTCGGCGCTTCGGGTTCGGCCACTTCGGGGCGCAGGATCGAACGGACCGGCTCGGCGACATTATCCGCCTCGTTCGCGGCCATATCATTGCCGGACGCATTGGCTGCGTTGGCTACGTTATCAACAGCATTGCCTGCGGGCCGATCACAGGCCGCCAGCATGACGCACAGGGCCAGCGCGGGGGCGAGCCTCCTCATTCCTCCTCTCCTTCCGGTTTCTTGCGGGTCTTTGATGCGGGCGGCACATAAGACAGGATCGTGTCGCCCGGCTGTGGCGTCGGTCGCGACGCATGGGTGAAGAAGCGCATCGTGCCGTTCCTGCGGAGCAGCAGCAGCATGTCAGCATCGGCCGGCAAGTCGGCCTTGGCCGCCTCGAAATCGAACTGGTCGCTGATCCGCGTCTTGCGGAAGGTCCAGCCGGCATCCTCGCGGATCATGATTTCCTCGACGCCGAGGCCGGAGTCGAACAACGCGCGGCCACGCAGCGATTCCGGCAGCGCGCGCGGATCATGATCGTCGCTGGCGTCGCCCAGCTGATAGACATTGTCGCGGCCCACTTCGGGCGCGAACTCGTTGCAGACGAGCGCGTTATAGGCCTCATTTTCCGACGTGGCGGCGAGCACCTGGAACTGGGCGAGGTCCAGCCGCTCCTCGGTCGCCTCCGCCAATATCTCGCCATGATAGGTCGGGATGCCGCCATGGCGGGCGGGGGCCAGCCGCTGCCAGCTATTGTCGGCAATCATCACCGGCACCTCCAGCTGGCGCAACTGGGCGGCAAGGCTGAGGCTGAAGGGCGTGGCGCCGACCAGCAGCAGGCCCTTGTCCTGCGCGCCCGTGACCTTGAGCAGCCGGGCGACCGGCTTGATCGAGAAGCCATGGAACAGGATGGTCGCGACCACGATCGAGAAGGACAGGGTGACGAGGATCGCGCCGTCGCCATAGCCCAGCCGATCGAGCCGCAGCGCGAACAGGCCGGAAATGGCGACTGCGACGATACCACGCGGCGCAATCCAGGCGACCAGCAGTCGCTCGTTCCAGGGCACCGGCGAGAAAGCGAGGCTGAGCAGCACCGTCGCGGGACGGACGACGAACAGCAGCACCAGCAGATAGGCCAGGAAGCGCCATTCGAACTGGCGCAGCACATCAAGGTCGAGCGAGGCCGACAGGATCACGAACACGCCCGATATCAGCAGGACGGTGACATTTTCCTTGAACGGCTGGATGTCGCGCAGGGAATCGAACTTCATGTTGGCAAGCGCCACGCCCATCACCGTCACGGTGACGAGGCCGGTTTCCGCCTGGATGAGGTTGGAGAGAACGAAGACGCCGATCACCGCGACCAGCAGGATCGGCGCTTTCAGATATTCCGGCACATGGCCGCGCTGGAACGCCCAGCCGATCGCGCGGGCGGCAAGCCAGCCGATGAGGCCGGCGATGATCGCGGCCGCGACCAGCGACAGGATGACGGCCGCCAGCGTGCTGCCCTCGCTCGACCGGCGCAGATATTCATAGGTGGCAAGGCCGAGCAGCGCGCCGACCGGATCGTTGACGATCGCTTCCCATTTGAGGATGGCGCGCGGCCGGGCGGCGACGTTGGATTGGCGCAGCAGCGGCAGCACCACGGTCGGCCCGGTCACCACAAGAATGCCCGCGAACAGGATCGCCACCGGCCAGACGAGGCCCGCGACATAATAAAGGGCAAGCGCGCCCAACACCCATCCGATCGGCGCACCCAGCACCACCAGCCGGGTGACGGCGCCGTCGGTCTTGCGCAATTCGCGGAAATTGAGGCTGAGCCCGCCCTCGAACAGGATCAGGGCGACCGCCACCGACACCATGGGTTCGAGCAGTTCGCCAAAAGTGAGTTTGGGATCGATAAGGCCGGTCACCGGGCCACCGATGACGCCAGCGGCGAGCATCAGGGCGATGGCGGGCCAGCCGGTGCGCCAGGCAATCCATTGGGCGCCGATGCCCAATATGCCGATCAGCGCGATTACAAGGGCCTGTTCATGCATGGCCGGGACCATAGACAGGCGAAGCCGCCATGGTCACCCCCTTTATTTTCAACGATCTGGGGAACCGGATCGCAGAGCGGGAATGGCGGGCAAGGGAAAACCCGCCATTCCCGTGGCAAATATGCTTATTGCTGCGGCGGGGTTGCCGGATCAGCCGGGGTCGCCGGGCTGGCGGGCGCGGCTGGTGCCGGCGTGCCAGCGGCAGCCTGAATCCGCTGCTGCAGGGCCGGGTCGGCGGCCGCAGCCTGGCCGATGGCGTTGAACTTTTCGGGCGGAATGCCCTTCGACTGCAGCGCAGCCAGCATCTTGGGCTGCTTTTCCGCGGCGGCAATCGCATTGTCCGACTGAATCTTGGTCACTTCGACGGCGGCGGCGGCAAACTGCTTGATGTCGGCATCGCTGAAGTTGCTGGCGCCGGCGGCGGGGGCCGATGCTGCGGGGGCGGCAGGCGTCTGCGCCGACACGGAATAGGCTGCCAGCAGCGCGACGGACGCGACACCGGTCTTGATGATGTTCGAAAGGTTGAGACCCGTCATGTGCTTCTCCTTGGCTTTGCTACCGCCCAAAGCTGTGGACAAAGCAGGCCGGGGAAAAGTCCCGACAGGATGAAGCGTGGCATTAGAAAGATGGCGGAAAAGTTCCCGTCAGCCCGCCGCGAAGGGGAAACGATCGGTCGCGGGCCTCATTTCCATGCCGCAACGAAAAAGGGCCGCCCGATGAGCGGCCCTTCCCGATTCTGCTTACCAGATCTTCACCCGATCCTTGGGATCGAGATAGATCTTGCCGCCCGGTGCGGGCTTGAACGCATCATACCAGGCGTCGAAATTGCGCACGATGTCGGCGCGATATTGCGACGGCGCGTGCGGATCGGTGACCAGGCGCTGGCGCAGATTGGCCTCGCGATAATTGCGACGCCACACCTGTGCCCAGCCCAGGAAGAAGCGCTGGTCGCCGGTCATGCCGTCGATCACCGGCGCGGCCTTGCCGCCCAGCGAGGCATGATAGGCGTCGAGCGCGACGGCCAGGCCGCCCAGATCGCCGATATTCTCGCCCATGGTGAAGGCGCCCTTCACATGCGCGCCGGCGAAGGGCTCATAGGCGTCATATTGAGCGCCGAGCTTGGCGGTCAGCGCCTTGAAATTGGCGACGTCCTGATCGGTCCACCACTGGTTGAGCTTGCCGGTCTCGTCATATTTCGCGCCCTGGTCGTCGAAATGATGGCTGAGTTCATGCCCGATCACCGCACCGATGCCGCCATAATTGACTGCCGGGTCGGCATTGGGGTCAAAGAAGGGCGGCTGCAGGATGGCGGCGGGGAAGACGATCTCGACCATGCCGAAATTGGCATAGGCGTTGATCTCCATCGGGGTCATGCCCCATTCCCAGCGATAGATGGGCTTGCCCAGCTTGCCGATATTATAATCGAAATCGAACTGGTTCGCGCGCATCGCATTGCCGAACAGGTCGCCCGATTTGATGGTCAGGCCGCTATAGTCGCGCCAGCGATCAGGATAGCCGATCTTGGGCGTGAAGGCAGCCAGCTTCTTGTGGGCGCGGGCCTTGGCCTCGTCGCTCATCCACGGCAGGCCGTCGATGCGGCGGCCCATGGCCGACAGGACATTCTTGCCCAGCTGGTCCATCGCCGCCTTGGTTTCGGGCGGGAAATATTTGGCGACATAGACCTTGCCGACTTCCTCACCGAGCGATTCCTTGAGGAAGGTGACGCCGCGCTTCCAGCGTTCCTCGCGCTCGGGCGTGCCCGACAGGGTGGTGCCGAAAAAGGCGAAATCGGCGCTGGCGATGTTGTCGGGCAGATAGTCGGCATAGCTGTGGACGCTGCGCAGCAGCAGGCTGTCCTTCAGCACGCCGATCGGCGCCTTGGCGATCAGCGCGGCTTCGCCGGTAACGGCGGAGGGCTGGGCGACCAGCAGGTCGGTGGGCTTGAGGCCGACGGCGCCGAAATAGGCGGCGAAGTCGAAACCGGGCGCAGCCTTCTGCAGCGCGGCGAGGCTCATCTTGTTATAGGTCTTGTCCGCGTCGCGGCTGTCGACCTGGGTCCAGTGGACCTTGGCGATCTCGGTCTCGAACGCCATCAGCGCGGCAGCGCGGGCCTTGGCATTGGGTTCGCCCAGCAGGGTGAGCATCTGTTCGAGATGGGCGACATAGGCGGTGCGGATCGCCGCCATCTTCTCGCCCTGGTCGAGATAATAGTCGCGGTCGGGCAGGCCCAGGCCACCCTGCATCATCGAGAGGATGTAGGTTTCGGGATCCTTGTCGTCCTGACCGACATAGAAGCGGAACGGGCCGCGCACGCCCGCGCGCGCCGCCTTGCCGGACAGGGCGGCATAGGCCTTGAGATCCTTGACCGCGCCGATTTCGGCCAGCCAGGGCTTGATCGGGGCAAGGCCCTTCGCCTCAACCGCGGCCGAATCCAGATAGGTCGCATAGGCGACGCCGATCTTGCTGTTCGGATCGGTCTTGGCGCCGTCCAATATCTCGCGGGTGCGCTTCTGCGACAGTTCATCCAGAACAGTGAAGGCGCCATAGTTGGACTTGTCCGCCGGGATCGGCGTGTTCTTCAGCCAGGTGCCGTTGGCATATTCATAGAAATCGTCGCCGGGCTTGACCGAGCTGTCCATGCCGGCCGTGTCGAAACCATAGGTGCCATAGGTCGGCTTGGCGGCCGGGGCAGCGGCGGTCGTGGTGGCGGGCTGGTCGGCATAGGCCACGGTCGCGGCGAGCGCGAGGCCGGTGGCGGCAGCGCCCATCAGGAGGAACTTCATGAAGGCTATTCCCTTGCTTCGTCTGGATCGGACGTCATTCGCTCTGTCCGTTCTGGCGGGCAGTTCAACGCCCGTCAAAGCGGCATGTCCATGTCGTTGGTCGAAAATTATCGGCCGTTGAAATTATCGGGAAGGTGAATGTGCGCCCTGAAGGCCGCCGCCAGACTGTCCCGGTCGAGCGGATCGAGCAGCGGCAGGCGCCCCAGACTGGGCACGCCGGCGATGTGCGGGATGATCCGCTCATTCTCCTCATGCGCATCCCCGATGAAGGCGATGCCGACGACATGGACACCGCGCGCGCGCAATGCCTCTATGCTGAGTAGACTGTGGTTGATCGTGCCAAGGCCGGTGCGGGCGCACAGGATCGCGGGCTGGCCCCAATAGGCGAACAGGTCCGCCATCAGCAGGCTTGCGCTGACCGGCACCAGCACGCCGCCCGCGCCTTCGACCACCAGCGGTCCATCGACCCTGGGCAGGGCCAGGCGATCGAGCGAGATGTCGACGCCGTCGATCCGCGCGGCAAGATGCGGCGAGGCGGGCGTGGCAAGGCGATAGGCTTCGGGCAGGATGCGTTCGGGCGGCAGGCCGGACAGGGTGGCAACCCGTTCCTTGTCCCCCTGCGGATCGACGCCCGCCTGGATCGGCTTCCAATAATAGGCGCCGAGCGTCGCGGCGAGGCCGGCGGCGAAGACGGTCTTGCCGATGTCGGTATCGGTGCCGGTGACGATCAGCGCGGTCATCGGGCGACCCGGCGCAGCACGTCGCCCAGCGCAATCACGTCGGCGCGCCCGACATTGAGCGAGAGCGAGATGCGGAGGCGGCTGGTGCCGGCGGGCACGGTCGGCGGGCGGATGCCGCGCACGTCGAAGCCGGCCTCCTGCAAGGCGGCGGCGGCGGCCATGGTCCGCGCGTCCTCGCCCAGGATCAGCGGGATGATCTGGCTGCGCGGACGGGGCAGGCCGAGCGGCGCGCAGATCGCCTCGACCGCATCCTGGCGCAATGTGGCCAGCCGGTCGCGGCGATTGTCGGCGGTCTCGATCCGGTCGATCGCGGCGGAAGCAGCGACCGCCATCAGCGGCGAAGGCGCGGTCGAGAAGATGAAGGGCCGGGCGCGGTTGATGAGATAGTCGATATGGATGCGCGGGCCGCAGATCAGCGCGCCCTCCACGCCCATCGCCTTGCCACAGGTGTGGAGGGTGATGACATTGTGCAGCCCATCGAGGCCGGCCGACAGGCCACGCCCGCCGGGACCGAAGACGCCGGTGCCATGCGCTTCGTCCAGCAACAGCATCGCATCATGGGTGGCGGCCAGCTTGGCGAGATCGCCGAGCGGCGCCATGTCGCCGTCCATCGAATAGAGTGTCTCGACCGCAATCCAGATCCGGCCCTTGCCCCCTTCGGCGCGGAAGGCGGTGATGAGGTCGGCGAAGCTTTGCAGGTCATTGTGACGGGCGAAGACCGCGGTCGCCTTCGACAGGCGGATGCCGTCATGGACGCTGGCATGGATCAGCTCGTCCGCGACGATCAGGTCACCGCGCTGCGGCAGGGTCGCGAACAGCGCCATGTTGGCGAGAAAGCCGTTGGCCAGGAACAGCGACGCCTGGGTGCGGAAAAATTCCGCAGCCTTGGCCTCCAGCCCTTCATGTTCGGGGGCATTGCCGCGCAGCAGGCGCGAGCCGCCCGAGCCGACCGGCACGCCGCGCGCGACCGCGTCCGCCACGGCCTGGCCGATCATCGGATCGGACGCGAGGCCAAGATAGTCGTTGGAGGCAAAATCACGCCCGGCGCGGGGGATCAGGTGGCGCAGGCGCCCCCGCGATTCAAGCGCGGCGAGTTGCGTGCGGAAGGGTTCGCTGCTCATGGCCGCGGGCTATAGGCCCGCGCCCCGAGCCCGGCAAGCAAGCGCTTAACTTCGCACATTTCCCGCACATTTTGTCATCTTCATTCAAATGTGGGAAATTTCGTTACAAAGCTGTTCGATCGCCGAGGCCGGGCAATATAGGGTGATGACATGCTGTAGGACAGCATAAGCGCCATATCGGCAAAGGGCAGCGTGCCCTGTGCCCTGTGCCCTGTTGCTCGGTTGCGTCCGCGATGCGCGGTCGATAGCCTCGGCATCCTTCCTTCCCGACGAGTGTTCCCGTGTCGATGCCTTCTGTTGCCTGCCGTCTTGCCGTTTTCCTGTTCGCCCTGTTACCCGGTCTGGCCAACGCCCAACCCGCCAATCGGCCGACCCCCGGCTACACGCGGGTGGCGATCGATACGTCGGTCGGTACGATCATCGTGGCGGTCGACCAGCGTCGCGCTCCCCTGACCAGCGCCAATTTCCTGGCCTATGCCGACGACCAGCGGCTCGACGGCACGGTCTTCTACCGGGCGGCGCGGCGCAAGAGCGATCCCAAATATGGCCTGATCCAGGGTGGGATCGATACCGACCTGCGCCGGGCCTTGCCGCCGGTCCGGCATGAGCCGACCAGCCAGACCGGGCTCAGGCATCTCGACGCGACATTGTCGATGGCCCGGCCCGACCGGCCCAATTCGGCATCGGGCAATTTCTTCATCACGGTGGGACCGACGCCGAGGATGGACGCGCAGGGCAGTTCGATCGGCTATGCCGCCTTTGGCCATGTGGTGGCCGGCATGGACGTGGTGCGTCGCATCCTGGCGGTGCCGACCTGTTGCGGCACCGGGCCGATGCGCGGGCAGATGATCGTCAAGCCGATCACCATCCGGCATGTGCGAAGGCTGGACGGCAAGGCGCGGCCGACCGGCAAGGTGAAGCCCTGGCTGATCCCGCGCGCCAAGCCGCGGCCGAAGCAGTGAGGGATCAGGCGATCGCCGCTTGACCGCGCATCCAGTCGCGTCCGGCATTGCGCGGCGGCCGGGCGGTGAAGCGCTTCCAGGCCTGTTCGTGGAAGAAGAAGGCGACCGCATTGACCATGGGTTCGACGAGCGCGATGCCACCGGCCAGTGCGACCGATCCGGTCATCAGATAGGCGACGGTGAAGCCCACGGTCAGGTGGATCGACAAATAGGTGGCGGTCTTGATGAGATCGAGCGACATGGCGGAACCCCTTTGAAAGCTGTTGGCCGATAATTAAGAATTATTCGCAATAATCGCCAATGGCTTTTCCCGCTGGCTCTGATCGTTACGGGCGATCAATATGGCGCAGGGAGGATCTTCATGACGGGACGGATCAGGGTCGGCATCGGCGGATGGGTCTATGAACCCTGGCGCGGCAGCTTCTATCCCGCCGGCATGCGCCAGAAGGATGAACTGGCCTATGTCGGCGTGCAACTGACCGCGACGGAGATCAACGCCACCTATTATAGCAGCCAGAAGCCGGCGACCTTTGCCGGCTGGGCGCAGGCGGTGCCCGACGGCTTCCAGTTTGCGGTCAAGGCGTCGCGATTCTGCACCAATCGCCGCGTGCTGGCGGAGGCGGGCGAGTCGATCCAGAAATTCACCCATCAGGGGATCGTCGAACTGGGCGACCGGCTGGGGCCGATCCTGTGGCAGTTCATGCCGACCAAGAGATTCGATCCCGATGATTTCGGCGCCTTCCTGCAATTGTTGCCGGCGAGCGTCGATGGCGTGGCGCTGCGCCATGCGCTGGAGGTGCGGCACGAAAGCTTCGATGATCCGGCCTTTCTGGCGCTGGCGCGCGACGCGGGGGCGGCGGTGGTGCTGGCCGACCATGACGACTATCCGGCAATCACCGGCCATGATGTCGGCTTTTCCTACAGACGGCTGATGCGCAGTCGGGAGGGCGAGGAGACCGGCTATACCGCGACGGACATCGCCGGCTGGGCCGATCGCGCAAAGGCGCAGGCGGCGCAGGGCGACGCCTATCTCTTCTACATCGGCGGCGCCAAGGTTCGGAACCCGGCAGCGGCGCGTGCGACCATCATGGCTCTGGAGCAACAGCTGTGACATAATTGCGTTTGATGCAATTGGCATGTCAGGCTTTGCGATTGTTACAATGATGTGAAATCATCATATGGCGTTCCATCCCGATCCGGGATGTCGTTCCAATGATGGAGTCCAATATGCGTCAGGCCTTTCAGGCGACTGCGCTGGTGGTTGCGGTCAGCGTCCAGATGCTGACCTTCTACTCGGTGCTGTACGCTTAAGCGCAGATCGCGCTCATCCTTGTCCCGCCAATGCGGGGCATAAAAAGGCCGCCCAGGGCATATGCCGGGGCGGCGCTTTTGTATCCGGAAACCCTGCCTTCCGGTGGCGGCGAGGGATCAACCCTCGGCCAGCCAGCCGGCGAGCAGATAGGCCACGACGCCGATCGGGCCCAGGGCGCACAGGGTCAGCAGCGCCAGGGCAACGCGGATCAGCGTGACATCCAGCCCGGTGCGGTTGGCGATGCCGGCGCACACGCCCATGATCTTCGCGTTGCGGCGGTCGAGGGTGAAGCTGTTGTTCATGGATCTGGCCTTCAATAATATCTGTGATGGGAAAGGGGGCGGTTGCCCGATCAGGCGATCGGGGCAACCGGAACCGCCGCGCCGACGAACAGGCTGGCGAAGATGACAGCGCCGACAAAGGCAAGGGCGACGCTCTGGAACTTGGCGATGGACATGATACTCACTCCCTGGATATTTCCTGGCCGGACCGTCCGGCCTTGATGTCAGACGATATTGCAGGCGGCGTGCCAGTTTCGATTTTTGGCGGAAATCCGTGGGTTTTCCTCAACTGCCGATTTTTTCGTCATGCGAAAAAATCCGATGATTGGGAAAATTTGCCGTCAATCGGTGAAAGTTGCAGGTGGGCAATGAATAGGCCGTTGCTTTTCGTTTACGGCACGCTGCGACCGGGCTTTGACGGGCCGATGGCGCACTGGCTGGCCGATCGCGCAGAGTGGATCGGGCCGGGCTGGATCGGCGGGAAGCTCTATCAGGTGGCGGATTATCCCGGTTTCGTGCCGGGGGAGGCGGGGCGCGTGCATGGCGACCTGTTCGCGCTGCCCGAAGCGGAGGCGCTGCTGGCGCGGCTCGACGCCTATGAGGAATGCACGCCCGACGATCCACTGCCCCATGAATATCGCCGCGAACACTGCATCGTGGAAACGGCGGATGGGCCTGTCACGGCCTGGGTCTATCTGTACGCCCTGTCCGTTACCGGACATCGGGTGATCGCCAGCGGCGATTATCTGGCGGCGCGCTGATCCGCTGGAATGGATGGCTCTGGCCTCTGGACGGGCAGGGCTAGCTTGCGCCTGCCCGCCCCGGCTGACGATCAGAAATGATAGGCGAGGCCGACCAGGGTCTGGTGCCGGTCGAACTTGCCGCCGTCGCCAAGGTCACTATATCGATATTCGATACGCGCGGTGACCTTATCGGCGACGAAACGCTCGACGCCAGCACCCACGCCCCAGCCGTCGAAGCTATCATGGCCCGAAAGGGTGCCATTGGCGTCGCTCAACGCGATACGGGCGCGCATATTCTCGTAGCTGCCCCGGACATAGAGCAGGGTGTTGCCGCCGACGACATAGCCGGCGCGCGCGCCGATATCGAAGCTGTAATTGGGATCGATCAGCGCTCCGCCGACGCGGGATGCGTCATCGGCCGCGATGTCGAAACCGGCCTCCACGCCGACCACGATCCTGTCGGTAAGCTGATGATCATAACCGGCAAATCCGCCACCGAAGAAGGCATCGCGCGATTCATGCAGGTCGAGACGGCCGACATCGCTGTTGGCGCTGCCGATGCTGTCGCGGTTCCAGCCGGCCTGAACGCCGACATAGGGGCCCTGGAAGCTTTCGGCATGGGCGGTGCCGCAGGCGAGGGCAAGGCCGATAGCTGCCGCGGTGCCGATCATGTTTCTCATCATGTCTATCCCTTTTCCCATTTGTTCGAGATGGGCTCGAAATAGGGAAATGGGCGGGCATGATAAGCCGGCGGCGGCGCACCAGACTGTCTCGCGTTGCGAGACAATCCGGTGGCTATGCGTCAGTGCATCGCCACGTCGTGGCTGAGATAGACCTCTGCCACGCGGCCGTCCTTCATCGCGCAGGTGAAGCGGCGGGTGGTGCCTTCGGTGGCGCGATAGCTGGCGCGGGTTTCGACCTCGCCATCGATATTATAGCCGTCGGCGGTCGCGCGCGGCTCGTCGATGTGGCGGATTTCGGCATAGCCGGCCTGGCCCTGCGCCTCGTCCCGCGCGGCCAGCGCGCAGGCGTCGGTCAGCTGGTCATTGCTCTGGTTGGTGGCAGCGACGTCCGAAAAATCATCCGCGCGCGCGGGCGGTCCCGTGTTGTCGGCATCCGCTCCATAGTCGGTGCCACTGGTCGGAGGCGGGGCGTCATTGTCGGCATAGGGACGGTTGTCGGTATCGGCGCCGCGTGCGTCCTTGCGGTCCTTGGAGACGGAATTGGCGACCACCACGGCGGCGCCGAGCAGGGCGGCAATGCCGACCGCGTCGCCAAAGCCGAAGCCGTTGCCGCGATCATGGCGGTGATGCCAGTAGCGATCGTCATAGCGGGGCCGGGCCTGTGCCGGGGCGACGCTGCCCAGCAGCAGCCCTGCGCCGATCAGCGCACCCGTCATCCACCGCGTCCTGTTCCCGATCATCTGCCTGTCTCCTGCGATGGACAGAGCCATAGCCGCGTCGGGCTGTCCAGAGGCTGAATGGGCTCAGTCCGGTTTGCGCTGGATGTCGAGCCCGGTGAAATGGGCGGCGAAAGCATAGCTGTCGGCATATTCCTCGATCAGCTTGTCGATCGGCTTGCCCGCGCCATGGCCCGCACGATTCTCCACCCGCAGCAGATGCGGCTTGTCGCCGATCGATGCGGCCTGCAGCGCGGCGGCATATTTGAAGCTGTGCGCCGGCACGACCCGGTCGTCGGTATCCGCCGTGGTCACCAGGATCGCCGGATAATCCTTGCCGCTCAAGATGTTGTGATAGGGCGAATAGCCATAGAGCAGGGGGAAGTCGCGTTCATTGTCGGGCGATCCATAATCGTCGACCCAATAGCGGCCGGCGGTGAAGCGATCGAAGCGCAGCATGTCCATGACGCCGACCGCGGGCAGGGCGGCGGCGAACAGGTCGGGCCGCTGGTTGACCACCGCGCCGACCAGCAGGCCGCCATTGGAACGGCCCTCGATCGCCAGCCCATCCTTGGGGGTATAGCCCTGGGCCTTGAGATACTCGGCGGCGGCGATGAAATCGTCGAACACATTCTGCTTGTTGGCGCCGCGCCCGGCGTCGTGCCAGGCCTTGCCGAACTCGCCGCCGCCGCGCAGATTGGCGATGGCATAGGCGCCGCCCTGTTCCAGCCAGGCCATGCGGGTCGCCGAATAGCCGGGCGTCAGCGCGATGTTGAAGCCGCCATAGCCATAGAGGATGGTCGGCACCGCCTGTGCATGGTCGGCCAGCACTTTCTTGCGCAGGATCGTCATCGGGATCAGCGTGCCGTCCTTCGAGGGATAGCTGACCTGTTCGACGCCATAATCGGCGGGATTGAAGGGCAGGTCGGGCTGGGCGAAGAGCTGGGTCTGCTGGCTCGCCGTGTCGAAGCGATAGATGCTGGCCGGCGTCACGAAGCCGGAGAAGGAGAAGAAGGTTTCCGGGTCGCCATCGCGCCCGCCGAAACCAGCAGCGGTGCCCATGCCGGGCAGCGGCACGTCGCCGACCTTGCGCCCGTCCAGCTCGACCAGTTCGGCGACGGTTTCCGATTGGGTCATGTAAGCGAGGATGAAGCGGTTGCCGACCAGCGATCCGCCGGCAAGCGTATCGGTGCGTTCGGCCACCAGCGGCTTTTCGCTGCGCCCCGGCCGCAGGGCATCGAGCGTCACCAGCCGCATATGGGCGGCCTTGCGGTCGGTGACGAAATAGAGGGTCGATCCCCGGCTGCCGATCAGGCGCCAGTCATTGGCGAGGCCCTTGACCAGCGTCCGCAGCTTGACGGGGCCACCGTCGAGCGCGGCGACATGCAGCTCGCGGCGCGGATCCATGCCGGCAAAGCTGCTGACGATCAGCCAGCGGCCATCGCTCGTCACCTGGGCGGTGTGGCTGAGGCCGGGGCGATCGGGCGTCGCATAGATGAGCTGGTCCTGCGCCTGAGGCGTGCCGATGCGATGATAATAAAGCTGCTGGTCGCTGTTGGTCGACTGATAGGCTTCGCCGTCGACCGGGGCGGCGTAGCGGGAGTAGAAGAAGCCCTCGCCCCGGCCGTCCCAGGCGGTTTGCGAGAATTTGACCCATTCGACCTTGTCGTCGAGGATCTTGCCACTGTCGACGTCCAGCACGCGCAGGGTGCGCCAGTCGCTGCCGGCATCCTGCACGCCATAGGCGAGGAAGCGGCCGTCGGGCGAGGGCGTCCATTCGGCCAGCGCGCTCGCGCCGTCCCTGGCCCAGCGATTGGGATCGAGCAGCAGCCTTTGTTCACCGGCCAGTCCTTCGCGGACATAGAGCGGGGTCTGGTTCTGCAGCCCCTTGTTATAGCCGTAGAAATAGCGAGTGCCGGCCTTGCGCGGCACGGTGAAGCGGCCATGGGCGAAGAGCGCCTGCATCCGCGTCTTGAGCGCGTCGCGGCCGGGCAGGTCATCGATATAGCGGCGGGTCAGGTCGTTCTCGCGGCCCACCCAGTCGCGCACGGCGGGGTCGGTGCGGACGTCATTTTCCAGCCAGCGATAGGGATCGGTCACCTTCACGCCGAAATGATCCTCGACCAGATCCTGGCGACGGGTGAGCGGGTAATGAAGGCCGTTGTCCGGCGGCGTCGCGTCAATCGCGGCGGGGGTGACATCGCCTGAGGCAGCGGCCGCCACAGCAGAGGCCGGCGCGGCGGCGATCACTGCCAGCAGGGCCGGCAGCGGCCAGATCAGGCGGCGAAGCGCGCGCATCCTCTCGACCCTATTGTCCTTGAAAAGAAAACAGGCCGCAGCTTCGGATGAAGCCGCGGCCTGTTCGACTATCGTCTATCCACCGTTACCGGTGGAACCGCGATCAGGCGGCTTCGAATTCGTCTTCGTCGACGGTGTTGACCGGACCGGAGTCCTGGCCCTTGGCATCGACGTCACGGTCGACCAGCTCGATGATGGCGATCGGCGCGGCGTCCGAAGCGCGGAAACCGGCCTTGATCACGCGGGTGTAGCCACCGTTGCGATCCTTGTAACGCTCGGCCAGGACTTCGAACAGCTTGGTCAGCTGCGCATCGTCCTTCAGGCGGGCGTCGGCCAGACGACGGTTGGACAGGCCACCCTTCTTGGCGAGGGTGATCAGCTTCTCGACGTAGGGACGCAGTTCCTTCGCCTTCGGCGTGGTGGTCAGGATCTGCTCATGCTTGATGAGCGAGGCAGCCAGGTTGCGAAGCAGGGCGGTACGATGACCGGTGCTGCGCTGAAGCTTACGATGACCAACTTTATGACGCATGTCTCATTCCTTCGTTCGTTAAGGGGCCGGATGAGGTACCCCAGACCAGGCGGTTTTCATGGGGACCGCCTAATACCCCATTGACCGTCCGGCGACCGTCACGGGAGTAAATCCCGTGACGTCAGACGACGCTGCGCGTCGCTGGCCGGTCGTTCGCGTTCGCGTTGCGAACCGCCGCGCTGCTGCGCTGCGCGGCTCGCTCCGACTTAGCCCAGCAGCTCCTGTTCGAGCTTCTTGGCCATTTCCTCGATATTTTCCGGCGGCCAGCCGGGGATGTCCATGCCCAGGCGCAGGCCCATGGACGACAGCACTTCCTTGATTTCGTTCAGCGACTTGCGGCCGAAATTCGGGGTGCGCAGCATCTCGGCTTCGGTCTTCTGGACCAGATCGCCGATATAGATGATGTTGTCGTTCTTGAGGCAGTTGGCCGAGCGGACCGACAGTTCCAGTTCGTCCACCTTCTTGAGCAGATAGCGGTTGATCTGGTTGGTGTCGCTTTCGCCTTCCGACGCAGCGGCAGCGGCATGGCCGGCAGCCGGGGCAGCGGCGGGCAGCGCGTCCTCGAAGTGGACGAACAGCTGGAGCTGGTCCTGCAGGATGCGGGCTGCATAGGCAATCGCATCTTCCGGCGTCACGGTGCCGTCGGTTTCCAGCGTCAGCGACAGCTTGTCATAGTCCAGTTCCTGGCCGACGCGGGTGTTATCCACCTTGTAAGCGACCTGGCGGACCGGCGAGTAGAGCGCGTCGACCGGGATCAGGCCAATCGGTGCGTCTGCCGGGCGGTTGGCGACGGCGGGGACATAGCCCTTGCCGATGTCAGCCGTCAGTTCCATGTTCAGCGTCGCGCCCTGATCGAGGTGACAGATCACCAGATCGGGGTTCATCACTTCGATGTCGCCAACGACGGCAATGTCGCCTGCCTTCACCACGGCCGGGCCGGTGGCGGACAGCTGCAGACGCTTGGGGCCTTCGCCTTCCATCTTCAGCGCGACCTGCTTGATGTTCAGGACGATGTCGGTGACGTCCTCACGCACGCCGGCGAGCGACGAGAATTCGTGCAGGACATTCTCGATCTTGATCGAGGTGACCGCCGCGCCCTGGAGCGAGGAGAGAAGAACCCGGCGCAGCGCGTTGCCGAGCGTCAGGCCGAAACCGCGCTCAAGCGGTTCGGCAACGAAGGTCGCCTTGCGCTTGCCGTCGCCGGTCGGCTTGATCTCGAGGGCGTTGGGCTTCTTCAATTCCTGCCAGTTCTTCATGTTGACAGTCATGTACTTCCCCTGGGGATGTGGCCGTAACGGGTAGATCCTGGACCCATCAGGACGTTCCGGCCGATGCAAACGGGTAAGCGGGCGACGCGTCCGCCGCCCGCCTTCAAGCCTCTAGCGAAGCTTAATTAGACGCGGCGGCGCTTCGACGGACGCACACCATTGTGCGGGATCGGCGTGACGTCGCGGATCGAGGTGATGTGGAAGCCGACGGCCTGCAGTGCGCGCAGAGCCGATTCACGGCCCGAACCGGGGCCCTTGACTTCGACTTCGAGGGTGCGGACGCCGTGCTCGGCGGCCTTGCGGCCGGCGTCTTCGGCGCACACCTGAGCGGCGTACGGGGTCGACTTGCGGCTGCCCTTGAAGCCCATCATGCCGGCCGAGGACCACGAGATCGCGTTGCCCTGGGCGTCGGTGATGGTCACCATGGTGTTGTTGAAGCTGGCGTTGACGTGCGCGACGCCGGCCGAGATGTTCTTGCGTTCGCGGCGCTTAATGCGCTGGGGTTCGCGTGCCATTTTGCTCTAATCCTACAAAAATCGTTCAAAAGCAGAAGTCACCGGAGGGTCGGTCCAGAGGACATGACCCTCGACGATTACTTCTTCTTGCCGGCGATCGGCTTCGCCTTGCCCTTGCGGGTGCGCGCATTGGTGTGCGTGCGCTGACCGCGGACCGGCAGGCCCTTGCGATGACGCAGGCCGCGATAGCAGGCCAGATCCATCAGGCGCTTGATGTTCATCGCGGTTTCGCGACGCAGATCGCCTTCGACGGTCAGGTCGGCGTCGATGGCTTCGCGGATCTGCAGGACTTCGGCGTCCGACAGGTCCTGAACGCGGCGCGCATGGTCGATGCCCAGCTTGTCGGCGAGGTCGACGGCGGTCTTGCGACCGATGCCGTGGATGTAGGTGAGCGCGATGATTACGCGCTTGTTGGTCGGGATGTTAACACCCGCAATACGTGCCATGGTACTTAAATCTCCTGCTCCACGGGGCAGTTGGCGCCGCCCCATCTCAAAGCGTTCGGGCCTCTTTCCTGGCAAGGAAAAACAGGCCATGATGTTGCTTCCCGAGACGCAAAAAAGACGGCCAGTGCAGGAAGCACTGCCGCTGTTACGCGTGTAGGGAACGGCGGCCTTTATCGATTCGCCCCAAAACTGTCAATATCCGGCGCTTTTTTGAGCCTCTCCGTGCGATGAACGGAGCGTGGTCCATCCATGCGGGTGGCGATGGTCGTGGCCGGCCATCCGCCTCTGCCGTCGCCTTGCCCCTTTTCGGGTTGAGCGCTCCGGCCGGCTCGGGCATGGAAGCGCGATGCGTCTGACCCGATTTCTTGTGTCCGCCCCGGCCCTTGCAGCGCCGCTGACCCTGTTGGTGGCCGGCTGCGTCGCGCCGCCCTCCGCGCCGGCCCCGCGCCCCGCGCCAGCGCCCCGGCCTGCGCCCGTGCCGCCAGCCGAGCCGGCCCAGCCTGCGGCAGTCGAGTGGCAATATCGCCCTGCGACGCCGGGCAACTGGACCTATCGCGCCGATCCGGCCGGGCCGGTCGCGCTGTTCGGCGAGTCGGCTTCTGCCCCGCGTCTGACGCTGCGCTGCGACCGGGCGACGCGGCGGATCAGCCTTGGCCGGGCCGGCGGCGGGCAGGGGGCGATCACGGTGCGGACAAGCTATGGCGCGAGCAACTGGCCGGCGGTGATGGCGGGGACGCAGGTGCCGCAACTGACCGCCGTGCGCGGCGCGAGCGACGCGGTGCTGGATCAGCTCGCCTATAGCCGGGGCCGGTTCGCGGTCGAGGTGCAGGGGCAGGAGACGCTGATCGTGCCGGCCTGGGCCGAAATATCGCGCGTGATCGAGGAATGTCGGGGCTGAAAATCGGCCGGCCCAGGCTTTTCGGGCCGACGGTCGAGTATGATTCCAAAAAAGAATATTACAAGTCTTGATCCTGCAATCCGTCTGATTCACAGTCCGTCTCGTGGCCGATCGAGGGGTAGCTCAAAGCCGGTCACGCGGGCTTAATTAGCGAAAGGAGGTGATCCGATGTCTCATGGTTCAGCAATGGGGTCGGTCAAGTCCATTCGGGAAACGCGCCACTGACGACGCCGGAGCGTCGGTACAAACCCTTCATGGTGTAGAGACCAAGAGCGCCGACATACAGGCCGTCTCCGCCAGGGGCTTTAGCGCGAACTTGTCTTCCTTCTGGGCGGTTTCCGGCCGCTGACCATGCACATGATGGGCCGTCGGGCATTGCGTCCCGGCGGCCCCTCTCATGTCCGGGGTGTGGCGCCTTTTTTTGAGACATCGTGAAAGGGCGATATCTCGGTACGGTGCCGGCCCGCTCCCCCGCCCAACCACCCGACAGGATGACACTCGATCGGGCGGTTGGGCGGGGGAGCGGGCTGGAACCGGCTTTCTGAAACGGACCCTCAACGCCGACGGGTTGCGAACCAGATGACGTGGCGCGGCCCCTTGCCATTGTCGCGCGCCTTGACCGCGACTTCTTCCACCGCGAAGCCCGCATTCTGCAGCCGCCGGGTGAAGGCGGCGTCCGATCCCGCCGACCAGATCGCCAATATGCCGCCGGGCTTGAGCGCGCGCATCGCGCTGGAGAGGCCCGCATTGGTATAGAGCCGGTCATTGGCGTCGGCGGTCAGGCCATCGGGGCCATTGTCGACATCCAGCAGGATCGCGTCATAGCTGCCATGGCCGGCGGCGATCACATGGGCGACATCGTCCATTACCAGCCGCACGCGCGGGTCGTCCAGGCAGCCGGCGGCCAGGTCGACCATCGGGCCGCGCGCCCATTCGATGATTTCGGGCACCAGTTCGGCCAGCGTGATCTGCGCCTTTGCGTCCATTTCCGCGAGCGCGGCGCGCAGGGTGAAGCCCATGCCATAGCCGCCGATCAGCATATGGAGGCCGGCGCGCTTGCCCAGCCGCTCCAGCGTCATCAGCGCCAGCGCCTTTTCCGACCCGCTCATTCGGCTGCTCATCAGCTCGTTGCGGTCGAGCACGATCATGAAGTCGCCGCCGCGGCGATAGAGGCGCAGTTCCTGTCCGCCCGGAACGGCGGCGGTGCCCATCAATTCGCGCGGTGTCATGGCAATGGTCCTCAAACAGGGCGGGGAAAGCGGCCGCATGACAGGTCGCGGGCCGCTGCGCAATGGCGGCCCGATGGACGGTTCGCCGCCTATGGGCTGGCCAGCGGCGGCGCAGGGGTCTATCGGCACCCCCATCATGCGTTATTTTCTCGATACCGAATTCAACGGCTTTGGCGGCGCGCTGATCAGCGTGGCGCTGGTGCCCGAACATGGCGACGATGATTTCTATGCGTCGCTGCCGCTGCCCGATGTGATCGAACCCTGGGTCGAGCGCCATGTCATCCCCTATCTGCGCCATGTGCCGCCGGGGCTGGACCATGAACTCAGCCGGATCGAGGCGGCCGACCATATCGCCGCCTATCTGGATGGCGATTCCGACCCGGTGATCATCGCCGACTGGCCCGAGGATCTGGCCCATTTCTGCGCGCTGCTGACCACCGGGCCGGGGCAGATGGCGGCGGTCGACTATGGGCTGCGGCTGGAACTGATCAACGCGGCGGGCTTCAGCGCGGCGGCCAACAGCCGGGTGCCGCACAATGCCCTGCATGATGCGCGGGCACTGCGCGACTTCTACGTCAATAATTGAGGCGAAAGGGGCGGTGTTGCGCACCGCCTCTGGCTCTCAGAGACTGTTTGAGAAAGTCGGTTCCGGCCCGCTCCCCCGCCCAACCGCCCGACAGGATGACACTGGATCGGGTGGTTGGGCGGGGGAGCGGGCTGGTACCGCGCTGAAAAATCGCTCTTTCGCGATTTTTCAAACAGGCTCTCAGCGCTCCGTGCCCCTCGCCTTGCCCCAGGCATGGGCGGCGGTATAGCCGAGATAGGCGGTGCCGAAGAGCGCGTAGAGCGGCTCGGGCAGGGCGTCGAGATAGGCGCGCATGCCCGCGATGATCGCACCCGCCACCTCCGGCTGCCAGCCCGAGATCAGCCCCATCGGGATCGACCACAGCAGCAGCGCATAGATGACGTAGAGAAAGGCCGGCCGCGACCGCTGGGTCCACAGGTCGGTCGGCTCGGTGGGGAGAGGAATATCGTCGGTCTTCAACATGATCGCGCCTCCCTTCAGCCGATGCGGTTGGCGAGCCAGCCATAGAGAAAGGCCTCGTTGGCCGGGCGGCTTTCGGCCAGCGCCAGATAGCGTTCGCCCTGCAAGGCCTCGATCGCCTTGATCAGCACCGCGTCGCCGGCCGCGCCGCGCAGGGTGCGGAAGGCGCGCAGCGCGGCGAGCGTGCGGGCGCCGATCGCGCCATCGGCCTTGAGATCAGAATAGTCCCGCTGGTTGCGGTTGAGGGCGTTGAGCGCTCGCTGGAGAAAGGTGCTGGCGACGCCCGGCCCCATGTTGACGGCGGTGTCGAACAGTTCGGCGGCGAGCGCCATGCTCTGCTGCGCGACCGCGGCATAGCCCGGCTGATCCCAGTAAAGCTGGCGATAGATGGCGCGCGCGGTGGCGGGTGGCAGGCGGCGCATGTCGCCGGCAAAGCCGTTCGCCCGCGCGACGTCCAGCGTGATGCCCATATTGGTCAGCCCGCCGCGATCGGCTGGATGATCGACATAGCCGCCCTCCCGCGCGATCAGTTCGTCCAGCAATGTGTCGATGTCCATGATTGGCCCTTCCATGGTTCGTGGATGGCGAATCATTTATCCCATATGGTTATCTGTAGGACAGGGGGGAATGGCAGGTGCGCGTCTGTCGAAGTTCACAGTGTAAACGGGCTTCTGGGGTCGTTCGCGCCTGAAACGCGTCGGCAACGCCTCCGCTGCGCGTCGGTCATGCACTGGAACGCGTGCCGTCCAACGGGGGCTGGGCCATCGTGCCGCGTTAACGCCGCGCGCGGCCCGCGCCCCGGACGCGACACCCACGCGCCTTTCTTGCACGTGGGGCGCGCCGGTCGATTGGCGCGGGCGCATTCACTCGCATCACCAAGTGTAGAGCAGGGAGAGGGGGCGTAGGAAAGGGGGGCAGGTCCGGCATGGCGCTGCCCGGATAGCGCTCGGCCCGCATCCGAGCGGAAGGCTGCCTGGCGTGAAGCGAGCAAAAACTGCCCTAACCATCATCGTCACCCTGAACTTGTTTCAGGGTCCATTCCTCCCAACAGACCAATGGCTTGTTGGGCCTGATAGATGCTGAAACAAGTTCAGCATGACGGTGGTGGAATGGCGGGAAACCACCCCAACATGACCAAGATTTCATGATTGCGCGGATTGATCCGGCGCGGTGCCGGGTCTAGCTCCGCCCCTGTTCCAGCCGGAATATTCCACCCATCCTTTCGAGGAAATCATGTCCGACAACGACCATAGTCGAAAGACCGCGCGTTCGGGCATGGGGGCGAACTGACAGGTTCGGATCACCCGTCCGCCCCGAAGGCGCGGTTGCACGAGGTGATCCATGAATGCAGCCATCCGTTTTCTCGTCGGCTCCCTGCGCCGCGGGCCCCAGGCCCCTGATCTCAACCGCCTGTTCGATGACGGCCAGACCTATGGCGAGCGACTGGCCGACCGGGTCGCGGCGATCGGCGGCTCCTGGCGCTTCATCATCGGCTTCAGCCTGTTCCTGCTGCTCTGGGCGCTGCTGAACACGCTGGTGCTGGCGCGCCATGCCTTCGATCCCTTTCCCTTCATCTTCCTCAACCTGATGCTGTCGATGCTGGCCGCGTTGCAGGCGCCGATCATCATGATGAGCCAGAACCGCCAGGCGGCGAAGGACCGGCTGGAGGCGCGGCTCGACTATGAGACCAACCTGCGGTCGGAGGCGCAGATCGCCAGCCTGCACGACAAGATCGACCTGCTGCTGGCGATGGCGGGGGAGAGGGAGGATGCGGCAGGGGCGGCCGACTGATCTTCCGGCATTTCCGGGTCTTGTTTGACATTGTGGGCCATGGTCCCGCAATGTGGCTGCATGCTCAAGGGGGCGACATGGGGAGGGTCAGGTCGTGCAGAACAGGCTTATCATCGATCGGCGAACATGGCTGGCGGGGCTTGTGGGGCTGGCCGGGCAGGCATCACTGACCGGCCCAGCTCACGCCCTGAGCGCGCGGGTCCGCAGCCGGGTGATCATCGACAATGATTTTTCCGGCGATCCCGATGGCCTGTTCCAACTGGCGCATCATCTGTTGTCGCCTTCGGTGCAGATCCCGCTGATCATTGGATCGCATATCCATCCCAAGGATTTTCTCGACGGGTCGGACCGACAGGCCGACAATGCCGTGCAATGCGTCAGCGACATGATGGATTGCATGCGGCTGCCGCATCGACCGCCGGTGCTGGCGGGGCGCAATGCCGCGCCGGCGCCCGGCACGCCGCCATCGGCCACCCCGGCGGTGACCGCGATCATCGCCGAAGCGCAACGGACCGATAGCAAATTGCCCCTCTTCTATGTCGCGGGGGCTGGCCTGACCGACCTGGCCGAGGCGGTGCGCCTGCGGCCGGAGATCGCACGGCGGATCATCCTGGTCTGGATTGGCGGGCCGGAACATGGCCCCGAGCAGGGCAATATCGATCCCACCGTCCATGTCCGGGCAAGCAAGGAATATAATCTGACCATCGATCTGGCCGCCGCGCAGACATTGTTCAACGATTCGGCGGTCGAGATCTGGCAGGTGCCGCGCAACGTCTATCGCACGCTGATGATCAGTCATGCCGAACTCGACCGGGAACTGGCAGGGGCGGGGCGGCTCGGCCGTTATCTGCTGGATCAGTTGGAGCGGGCGATCAGGCGGATCGATGCGCCGCTCGGCGAAACCTATATATTGGGGGACAGTCCGCTGGTCACGCTGACCGCGCTGCAATCCTCCTTCGATCCCGACGCAGCGTCGAGCGATTATCTGATCCGGCCGACGCCGCGGATCAACGATCAGGCGGGCTATGTGGCACATCCGGCCGGGCGACCGATGCGCGTCTTCACCCGGATCGATAGCCGGCTGACCTTTGCGGACATGTTTTCCAAGATCCGGGCCGGCAGCGTCTGACGCGCAGGGACAGGCCCTCCGCCGAAGCGGCGAAAATCTTGGATTATGGCGATGTTCGGAAAATTTTGGTCGGGACGAGAGGATTCGAACCTCCGACCCCCACACCCCCAGTGTGATGCGCTACCAGGCTGCGCTACGTCCCGACCGGAGGGCGCCCAATAGAGGGATGAATTGGAAGTTGCAAGGGATTCGATGCAGGCTTTTTGCGGGGCGTGCAAATGACCGGCTTTCCCGCCCGCTGCCCGATGCTTTCAAAGCCCGTCATTCCGGGCGCGAAAAGCCAAGCTTGTTGCCTTGCCCCGGGCATCTGTGTTAGCCGCCCGCGCTTGATCCCATGCCCGCGCCCTGCGGGTTGGGGAGACCGAAAAACAAGGCGAAAGTCCCACCATGTTCATTACTCCAGCCTTTGCCCAGACCGCGGGCGGGCAAGCCTCCGGCGCCGGTATCCTGGTGCAGATGGCACCGCTGGTCCTCATCTTCGTCGTCTTCTACTTTCTGCTGATCCGTCCGCAGCAGAAGAAGATGAAGGAGCATAAGGGCAAGATCGACGCCGTGAAGAAGGGCGATCAGGTCGTGACCGGCGGTGGCCTGGTCGGCAAGGTCGCGCGCGTCGACGACATCTATGTCGAAATCGAGCTGGCGCCGAACATGAAGGTCAAGGCGGTCAAGTCGACCCTGGCCGACGTGATCGACCCGACCACCGCCAAGCCCGCGAACGACTGATCCAACCATGCTGAACTTCTCGCGCTGGGCCATCGCCGGCATCCTGTTGCCGCTGATCATCGGCATCTTCTGCGCCGTCCCGAGCTTCCTGCCCGATTCGACGGTGGCGAAGCTGCCCCCCTTCATGCAGACGCGGGTCAATCTGGGCCTCGACCTTGCCGGCGGCAGCCATCTGCTGCTGGAAGCGTCGACCCAGGATGTGGCCAAGCAGCGGCTCGCCAATATGGAGGAGCAGGTCCGCACGGAACTGCGCCGGGGCGAGACGAAGATCGCGATCGGCGATATTTCCAGCCGTGACGGGAAGCTCAGCTTCATGGTCCGCAACCCCAGCGAAGTGGATGCCGCCGTCGAGCGCATCCGCCCGCTGACCCAGGGGGCGGGCCTGACCGGCCAGCGCGACTTCAATGTCGAGGTGGTCAACAGCTCCACCATCGTCATCACGCCGACCCAGGCGGGAATCGACAATGCGGTCAAGAGCGCGATGCAGGTCGCGACCGAAGTCATCCGCAAGCGCATCGACGAAATGGGCACGCGCGAGCCGACCATCCAGCAGCAGGGCGCCAACCGCATCGTCGTTCAGGTGCCGGGCCTGCAGGATCCCAAGGCGCTGAAGGCGCTGCTGGGCCAGACCGCGAAGCTGGAATTCAAGCTGGTCGACATGAGCGCCAATCCGAGCGAGGTGGCCCAGGGCCGCGCGCCGGTGGGCAGCGAAGTCCTGCCCTATCCGACCAATCCGGCCGGGCCGCCGATGATCGCCGTCCACCGCCAGGTGATGGTGTCGGGCGAGGAGCTGACCGACGCCCAGCAGACCTATGACCAGCAGACCAACGAACCCAATGTCACCATCCGCTTCAACGGATCGGGCGGCAACAAGTTCGCCAAGGTGACGTCGCAGAATGTCAACCGCCCCTTCGCCATCATCCTGGATGGCAAGGTGCTGTCGGCGCCGAACATCAACGAGCCGATCCTGGGCGGGTCGGCGACGATTTCGGGCAGCTTCACCGTCGAGGGCGCCAACCAGCTGGCGATCGCGCTGCGCTCGGGCAAACTGCCGGTCAACTTCGTCGTGGTCGAGGAGCGCACCGTCGGTCCGGGCCTGGGCGCCGATTCGATCCGCGCCGGCCTGGTCGCGTCGATCGTCGCGGTCGTCGCCGTCGCCGCCTTCATGTTCGTGAGCTATGGCCGGTTCGGCATGTATGCGAACCTGGCCGTGGCCATCAACGTGCTGGTGATCCTGGGCGTGATGGGCATATTGGGCGCGACGCTGACCCTGCCGGGCATTGCCGGCTTCGTGCTGACCATCGGCACCGCGGTCGACGCCAACGTGCTGATCTATGAGCGTATCCGCGAAGAGCGGCGACGCGGGCGCGGGGTCGTGCAGGCGATCGAGTTCGGCTATAAGGAAGCCAGCCGCACCATCTTCGAAGCGAACGTGACCCATGCGATCGCCGGTGGCATCATGCTCGCGCTGGGCTCCGGCCCGGTCAAGGGCTTCGCCATCGTGCTGCTGATCGGTATCGCGACCAGCGTGTTCACCGCCGTGACCTTCACGCGCGTTCTCGTCTCGGGCTGGGTGCGTCGCACTCGTCCCACGGACATCCACATTTAAGAGGGGCGGGAGGAACAACCCATGAAACTTCTCAAGCTCGTCCCCGACAACACCAATATCGGCTTCGTCAAGCTGCGCCACTGGGCCTTTGGCCTGACGCTGCTGCTGACCGTGCTGGCGGTCGGCGCGACCTTCTACAAGGGCCTGAACCTGGGCGTCGACTTTGTCGGCGGCCTGATGATCGAGGCGAAGTTCCCGCAGGCGGTCGAGACCGACAAGGTCCGCGACACGATCGCGGGGCTGCGCGTGGGCGAAAGCTCGCTGCAGCAGTTCGGCGACCCCAAGACGGTGCAGATCCGCCTGCCGCTGCCCGAACAGGGCGGCGCCGGCGCCGCCAATGCCGTGGTCGAAAAGACCCGCAAGGCGATGGAGGCGCAGTTCCCCGGTGTCACCTTCTCGCGCTATGACACGGTGTCGGGCAAGGTGTCGGGCGAACTGATCCAGAATGGCGTGCTGGCGGTCGTGCTGGCGATCATCGGCATCGCGATCTTCTCCTGGTTCCGCTACGAATGGCAGTTCGGCGTGTCGACCTTCGTCGCGATCGTCCACGACGTGCTGATGACGCTGGGCTTCTTTGCGGTCACGCAGTTGGAGTTCGACCTCAATATCATCGCCGCCGTGCTGACCATCGTGGGCTATTCGATCAACGACAAGATGGTGATCGACGACCGTATCCGCGAGAATATGCGCAAATATCGCAAGATGGACATGAAGTCGCTGATCGACCTGTCGGTCAACGAGACGCTGCCGCGCACGGTCATGACCTCGGTCACCATCCTGCTGGCGCTGGGCGCGCTGCTGCTGCTGGGCGGCCATGTGCTGCGCGGCTTCACTGCGGCCATGATGCTGGGCATCATCGTCGGCACCTATTCGTCGGTCTATGTCTCCTCCTCGCTGCTGATCACGCTGGGCCTGAGCCCGCAGACGTCCGAGAAGAAGGCGAAGAAGGGCGGCATCGCCGCCCAGGCCGAGCGCATGGGTCCGCGCGACGGAGCCCAGCCCTGAGCGACCGTCAAACCGGAATCGAACTGCGCCGCGACGATAGCGGCCAGGGTCCGATCGTCACCGGCTTCCAGGGCCGGGGCTTCCGGGTGAAGGACGATGTATTCCCGGACGGGCTGTTGCTCAGCCCCGTCCGGGCACTGGCCTGGATGCAGGCGCCGGCGGTGTCGGCGATGAGTGTCGCGGCGCTGGGCGATTTGTTCGACCATCTGGAACTGAAGCCCGAATTCCTGCTGCTGGGCACCGGCAGCGGTCTGCAACAGCCGCCCCGCGCCTTCGTGCGGGAACTGGAAGCACGCGGCATCGGCGTCGAGGCGATGGACAGCCGCGCCGCCGCCCGTGCCTGGGGCGTGCTGCGCGCCGAGGAACGCTGGATCGTGGGCGCGCTGCTGCCGCTCTGATCAGCCCAGCTGTAGTAGGGGATAGCGCGCCGGCCACCGCTTGGCGCACACCCGCGCATCGAAGATCGCCCGCCTGGCGCCGAGAAAGGCCGGGCCGGGCACCAGCCGCAAGCCGAACAGATCATCAAGGCCGAAGGGGGCGTTGACCTCCAGCTGGTCGTCGGGCGTCAGACGGACGCCGATGGCGGTCGCCGTCTCGGTCCAGTGGCGCATCGCGTCGGCAGCATCGGCATAGGGCGCATCCCGATTGCGCAGGTGCATCCGCGCCTGATTCTTGACCGACCAGTCGATGTCCGGGCGCAGCGCGGCCAGTTGCCGCTGGATCTGCCGGTCGAGCGCAGGATCGGTCCGGGCGGGATCGAACCAGATGATGTCGATATCGCCGACGGGGATCGACGGGGCATGGCCGTGCAGATGGTCCCAGACCGCATCGCGCACGAAGCCGGCGGCGACCCAGCCATCGGGCAGGTCAAGCGAGCGAAGCAGATGCAGGATCGCCATGCGCCAGGGATCGGCGTTCAGCAGGTCGCGCAACCGCGCTTCCATGCGGATTACGACTTCATCGACCAGGCGGTCAGTTCCTCCAGGTCGAGGTCGCGCTCCAATTCCTGCAGCACATGTTCGTCAATGTCGCCGGCGCGGTGCAGGCGCAGCAGTTCGGCGCGGCCGGCGGCGATCGCCTCCAGCACCAGGTCGAAATGGGCATGGAGCCGGTCGGCGAACTGTTCTTCCTGCCCGGCATAGTTTTTCGAGATGACGGCGCGGCGCTGATAGCGTTCGAGCAGTTGCGGGTGGATGAGTTCGCCGGCTGCATCATAGGCAAGCTGTTCGACGCGCACGGCCTGGACCTTGGCGATGGCGGCTTCGGCATCGCTCATGCTGAGGCGGGGGCGATCATGGATCGGATCGGACAGGCCCGCCCAGCGGATCAGCAGGCCGAGCGTGGTGCCCTGGATCAGGACGGTGCCCAGGATCACGCCAAAGGCCGCGACCAGCAGGAAGTCGCGCCCCGGAAAGCCTTCTGGCACGGAGAGGGCGACCGCCAGCGTCACCACGCCGCGCATGCCGGCCCAGCCGAGCACAGTGGCGCCGCGCGGGCCGACCGGGCTGTAGCGGCGCAGCCCCATCGCGCGCAGCAGCATGATGATGGCGTCCGAGCCGAACACCCAGACAAAGCGGGCGGCGGTGAGGGCGAGCAGGATGAGCAGGACCGGCACCGCCATATTGTCGAGCACGACGGCAAAGCCGCCGACCCGGTCGACCACCCCGCGCAGCGACGAGCCGATCAGCATGAACACGGTGGCTTCCATGAGGAAGATCATCACCGCCCAGAAGGCGGTGCCGCGCATCCGCACCGAGGCGGACCAGACGATATGCTGATACCAGCCGCAGATGAGGCCGGCGGCGACGGTGGCGATGACGCCGGAGACATGGAAGGCTTCGCCCAGCAGATAGGCCGACCAGGGCACCAGCATGGAGGAGGCGATCATCAGATAATCGTCGCCCAGCCGCCGGACCAGCAGCACCCAGATGGCGCCGATCGCGCCGCCGACCACCAGCCCGCCGACGGCGAGCAGGATGAAGCTTTCGAGGCCGGCCACTGCGCTGAAGCTGCCGGTGGCGACGGCGGCGATGGCGAAGCGGAAGAGGACCAGGCCGCTGGCGTCGTTGAACAGGCTTTCTCCCTCCAGCAGGACCGACAGGCGGCGGGGGAGATGCACGCGTTGCAGCACGGCGCGGGCGGCAATGGCATCGGGCGGCGAGACGATCGCGCCCAGCGCGGCGCAGGCGGCCCAGGGCAGGGAGGGCATCAGCGCATGGGCGACCGCGGCGACCACGAGCGTGGTGAAGATCACCGCGCCGATCGCCAGCGACATGATGCCGATCAGGTGGCGGCGCAGATGGCCGAGCGCGATGAACCAGGCGCCGTCCATCAGCAGCGGCGGCAGGAAGATGACCAGGACCAGTTCGGGGTCGAGCGAGATGACCGGCAGGCCGGGCACGAAGGCGAGCAAGGTGCCGCCGGTCAGCAAGGCGACCGCTGGCGGCAGGCCCAGCCGATGCGCGGCATAATGAAGCGCGATGATCGCCAGCAGCATGGCCACCAGCAGTTCGAACAATTCCACCGGATGCATCGGCCTGGCCCCTGTCTGTCGATCGCCCTACCCTAATAGGGTGGCCGATCCTGTCCAGCGGTCCGCCCGATCATCGCACCGGACAGGCGGCGATGGCGGCGGCGATCGCATCATAAAGGGGTTTGGGTCGCAGGGCGTCGTCAAAGGGGTTGCCGCGCATGGGCAGGCCGTCGGACCGGCGCCTCCGGGTCGGATAGCTGTCGCGATTGAGATTGGAATAGCGATCGCTGAGGCCCCAGCAGATGATCTGGGAAACATTGCGATGGCTGAGCGTGATGTCGAGATAGCCCTTCACGAAGGCGGCGATTTCGGCATCGCGTCTGGCCGGCTCCTGGTCGCTCAGATGGCGGTCGGCGCAATCCAGTTCGGTGATCAGCACCGTCATGCCCATGGCGTCCAGTTCGGCAAGGAAGCGATTCCAGGCCCGTTCGTTGCGGCCGCGGCCCAGCGTATTGCCCAGATGGCTCTGGATGCCGATGGCATCGACCGGCACGCCGCGCTTGAGCGCCTGTTCCAGCACGCGCAGCACGGCGTCGCGATGATCGGGATTCTGCTCCCAGCTCATATTGCCATTATAGACGCGCTGCGCATGGGGGGCATATTGCGCCATCAGTTGAAAGGCGAGGTCGAAGAAGCCCATGCCGAGGATGCGGGTGTAGATCGAGTTCTTCAATTGTCCGCTCTGGACGACGAACGCCTCGTTCACGCAGTCCCATGATTCGATCTGGGGGAAGGTGGTCGCAAGATAGCGGGCATGGTCGTTCATCAGGGCGATGAGCGGCGCCCCCCCCTTCTGCGCCAGCGCAGCCTCATTGGCGATCAGCCAGCCGGGCACCCGATCATCCTGGTTCCAGACGAATGTATGGCCCCGCGGCGACATGCGATGGCGGCTGGCGAAGCGCAGGACGCGTAGCGCCTTCGCCGGGTTGCGCTGACCCTCCTTGGCTTCGAGATATTTCCATTTGAAATTATTCTCGGCGGTCAGCACCGAACATTCCCGGACGATCAACTGGGCAAAGGCCGGATCGTCCAGATGGGTGGGCGATACGGCGGTGCCAAAGCGCAGGCCCCGGCTGCGGGCGATGGCGTCGAGTCCGGAAGGCGGCGCGACGGCCAGGCCGGGCGCGCAGGACAGGGCCGGGATGGCGCCCGCCGTCAGCGACAGCATGTGCCGGCGGGACAGGGGCGGGCCATGGTCTTTCATGCTGCATTTGTCCGAGCGGAGAGGCGCAGAGGCAATCGGTAATTGGCCCGAGGGGGCTGCCCGCAAAAAAAAGGGCCGCCCCATGCGGGACGGCCCAATGCTTCTGTTGCCGGGGAGCTGCTGTCAGAAGCGGAATTTGAGCGCGGCGCGATAGCTCTGATAGCTGAGGTTGCCGCGCCAGGCGGTGGTGTCGGCCGACAGGCTGATGTCGACATTGCCGGTGCTGAGGGTCAGGCCGCCGCCCACTTCGCCCCAATTCTTGTCCGACCCGCCCAGCGCGAAGGGCGCGAGCGATCCGGTGCCGCCGACGAAATTGGCCAGGAAATAGGCCGGCTGGTCGCGGAACTCATGGACATAATTGGCGGTCAGATAGGGCTTGAACCCGCCGACATCGATCTTCGCCGTGGCCCCCAGGCGGCCCTGCGCGCTCTGGATCGCATGGTGCTGGATCACTAGCGCGGTGTCGCCGCCATATTCAGCGAGGTTGCCGCCGCTGATATAGGCGCCGCGCAGCGAGGCGCGCGGCGTGATGGTGAAGGCGTCGCCACCCAGCGGCGCGCCGATGCCGATCTCACCCGACAGGGCCAGCTGCTGGTCGCTGCCGCGCAGCGTGTAGGGGGTGGTGCCCACCGCAAAGGCGCGCTTCGTCTTGCTGGTGAGGGTGCCGGCGCTGCCGACGCCATCCAGAACCACGCCGCCCAGATCCCAATTGCCATAGACGGTGGCCTGGTAAAGGCGGGCACGGGCGGTGTCGCCGATGTCGGTATTGCCCTTCAGTTCGCTGAAGGAGGCGGCCAGGCCGATCACGGCATCGTCGCCGATCATCTTTTCGATGCCGGCCGCACCATACCAGCCGTCGAACTTGTCGCGGCCGGTGGTGATGGCGCCCCGCATCGGATCGCTCTTGCCGTCGATATAGCCGCCGGCGATGAAGGCGCTGACGTCTTCGGGCAGGGCATTTTCCTGGGTGACGGTTTCGTTGCCGCCGCCCTGATCCATGCCCAGGTTGAGATTGTTCATGCTGAGCGCGGCGAGCTGGAGCGGCTGACCGGTCATGGTCAGCGTGCCGCCCATGCTGCCGCCGCTGACGCGTGCCAGGCGGTCGCGATAGAAGCGGGCCATATTGTCGTTCAGCACTTCGGACATGGAGGTGCGGAGCGCTTCGGTGCGCGGCGCCATGGCTTCGAGCGACGCCTGGATCGCGGCGACGCTCAGCAGGTCGGCCTCACCATAAAGGGTGGCATAATTGCCGTAGAGGGCGCGGTTCTGATCGAGCAGGCGCGCAAAGCTGGTCTGCACCTGCGAGTTGCCGTTGATGACGCCGGCATAGGTGCCGGCATCGATCGTGACGCTGACACTGTTGGCGCCATAGGTCAGCACGGGCTTCAGGATGGCGCTGATGTTGGTCGGCGTGTCGAACGTGCCTTCGACGCCGCCTTCCGCGGTCAGGAAGGTATAGCGATTGCCATAGCGCAGCTTGGCGCCGGTGGCCGCGCCGAACACGACCTTGCCGCCCAGGGCGGCGATACCGTCGATCGGATCGCCGGCGGCCAGCAGCGACACGTCGCCATCCGCTTCCGCCGCCGTGATGCTGGCGACGGCGCTCTGTGCATTGTCATTGCCGCCCTCGGTCGGGGCGACGACATCGTCCTCGCCGCCTTCTTCCTCCGGCACGAATTGGGTCGCCTTGACGGCAAGCAGATCGGACGTGCCGTTGGCACCCAGGTCGATATGCAACGTGCTGCCCGACGTAAGCAGGGCATTGCCCTCGACCGTCAGCGTACCGACCGAGCCGATGCCACCGGGCGCGACCACGCCCATGATGTTGGTGAAATAACCGGCGCGCAGCGTGCCCTTGCCCGAGAGCAGACCCGAGAGCAGCAGATAGTCGCCCGGCGTTTCGACCGTGCCGTCGATATTCACCACGCCGGCCAGATGGGAAATGTCCATGAGGCTGGTCAGCGACCCGGCGCTGGTGACGTCGAGCGTCGAACCGCTGCCCGATATGGTGAAGCGATCGACGGTGGCGTCGATGTCGAGCGTGGTCTTGCCGGCGGCGCTCAGCGTGACGTCATAATAGCGGCCGACGATGCCCTGCGCGGCGACCGGGTCGATATTGTTCGGCACGAAATTGGTGGCGCCGGGCAGACCGTTGGCCAGGGTCGCGGCGGGCAGGACGGCATCGCCCTCCGCCTGGGCCTCGACGATGGCCTCGTCCGCCAGGCTGGCGGCACCATCGGACGGGCTGCGCTCGGCGATCTCGACCTTGCCCTTGTTGTTGGCGACGGTCTTGCTGCCGCTGGTGGTGGTCGCGTCGGTCGCCTCGACCGGCTCGCCATTGATCAGCAGCGTGTCGGTGCCGACGTCGTAACAGGCGTCGTCCGAGCCATCATTGGGCTGGTAGCAGACCTGGCCGAACTTCTGCGCATCATCCTCGCCAAAGGCGCCGGCGCCGGGCGTGGTCGGCACGCCGTTCACCAACGATCCGTTGCTGTCGATGACCATGTAATTGGGATCGAGCGCCGTCACCCAGTGGCTGGCGTCGCTCCACTTGCCGTCGCCAGCCTTGGCTGTGGCGTAGCGATAGGGGTTGTTCTGCGCGATCCAGTCCCAGAAGAGATAGAGCGGCTGATAGAAGGCGGAGCCGCCATAGGAGCTTTGCGGCTGTTCCAGGAAGTAGCGGCTACCGCCCGACAGGACGCCCAGCACCACCTTCTGGTCAAAGGTCTGGTCGAGGATCAGCGGGCCGCCGGAATCGCCGCCGGCGGTATTGCCTTCGTTGGGAAGCGCATCGTCCTTGAAGACGTTGAAGTCGAATTCGTTGGTCCGGGTCGGATCGTCGAAGTCGGTCTGGTAGAGATTCTGGGTGTAGCCACCGCCTTCGCCGAACAGGAAGATGTCGATATCGTCGAGCGAGCCGAGCATGCCGAGGAAATTCTCGGCCACCTTGCGGCGATAATCGATGCCATAGCTGTTGCCGGTGGTGCCGCTGCCGCTGCGGCCATAGCCGGTGATCGTTACATGATAGCCGGTGCCGGTCGTGTCGCTGATGCTTTCCGGCGCGGGCAGGGCGGAAAAGAGCATCGCCCAGGTCGGCACGTCGCTGGCCGGCGTGTCGAGCGTGGCCATCGCCGTGTCGCCATAGAGGAAGTTGAGCGCCGGCGGATCGAGCGAGTCCGGATTATAGGCGATATTGTTGACGTTGTAGACGCTGAGCGCGGTGTTGGTGCGATAGCCGTTGCTGATCCAGTTGACGAGGCCGGGGCGGGCGTTGCTCTGGAAGGCGAAGGCGACCGGAATGCCGTCATTCACCGTGCTGTAAGTGCTGGGGTCATAGTCATTGACGCAGTGGGCGGCGAAAATGACGGTGCGCGGATTGATCAGCGTGCCGGTGCAGACATAGCCGTCGGCGCGGTACATGATGCCGACGCCGTTCACATCGGTGCCATCGACGATGTCGGCCGGCGTATTATTGTCGTTCGGCACGACGGCATGGGCTGCCGGTGCGATGCTCAGAGCGGACAGAGCGGCCGATGCCAAAAGGGCAGAACGACCGGCGCGCGCCAACAGGCCCGCGCCATTCTTACGAATGCGCATGATGTAAACTCCCCAAAGACCGTTGCGGAGGCTATGCAGCTATTGGACGCAAGACAATTGCCCAAAAATGAAAGTTTCTGTCATGTATCCAAAAAGACACAATGTTCTCTTTGCGTTATGAAATTCTCATCTTGATTGTTTTGACCCGTGATTATGGCGGTGGGGATGTTGGTGATGTTGAGTATGTAATTTATGCAAATGTTGTAGCTTGACGAATTCGGGGGATTTTCGGGCGATTTTCCGCCCACTTGCGGAAGCGTGCGGTTCCGCTTAAGCATGAAGGCAAGTTCCGATCGGATTTGCGCGATCGGCGATTGATGAAGTGAGATACGGCCTTGGTGCAGCATAGCCGCCCATCGCCGCAGAGTTCCGGCCCGGTTGGCCGCGTTTCGGGCAAGTCCGCCCGTTCCGGTTCGGGTAATGGGAGCAAGGCTGCGGCCATTACGCCCCCGTCGAAGCAACGGGGCCTTTATCCCTACACGGCGCGTGACCGCCGATCCTATGCGGCAATCGATCTGGGTACCAATAATTGCCGTCTGCTGATCGCCAAGCCGTCAGCGGACGGCTTCATTGTGGTCGACGCCTTTTCCCGGATCGTGCGCCTGGGCGAGGGGCTGGCGGCCACCGGGCGGATCAGCGATGCGGCGATCGACCGGGCCATCGCTGCGCTGTCGGTCTGTGCCGACAAGCTGCGGCGGCGCCATGTGACGCTCGCGCGGTCGGTTGCGACCGAGGCCTGTCGGCGGGCGAGCAACGGCGCCGAGTTCATCCAGCGCGTCTATCGCGAGACCGGGATCGCGCTCGACATCATCAGTGCACAGGAAGAGGCGCGGCTGGCGGTGCTGGGGTGCCATGCGCTGCTGGAAGAGGGCAATGGCCCGGCGCTGATCTTCGACATTGGCGGTGGATCGACCGAACTGGTGCTGGTCGATTCCCATTGCGACGGCGCGCCGCGGATCGTCGATTGGGTGAGCGCGCCCTGGGGCGTGGTGTCGCTGACCGAGAGTGAATTGTTCGACCATGCCAATCCGACCGAGCGGCTGGCCGCCTATGGCCGGATGCGCGCGCGCGTGGCCGAGGCGTTCGCGCCGCTCGCCCGTCGCCTGCCGCAGGGTGAAGCCGGCATCAGGCTGCTGGGCACATCGGGCACGGTGACGACTTTGGCCAGCCTGCACCTTGACCTGCCGCGCTATGACAGGCAGGCGATCGACGGGCTGATCGTGCCGAGCAGTTCGATGCGCGCGATTTCCGAACGGCTGTCGACCATGGCGCTGGCGGATCGGCAGCGATTGCCCTGCATCGGCACGGAGCGCGCCGACCTGGTGGTCGCGGGCTGTGCCATTTTGGAATCGATCCTCGACATCTGGCCGGCCGAGCGACTGGGCGTCGCCGACCGCGGCATTCGCGAGGGCATATTGCGCGGCCTGATGGACCGCCATGGAGCAACGACGTGAGGGGTTCTGGCGCAGGCAAGGTCCGGGTGAAATCCGCCAAGGGGCGCACCGCGCAGTCGGTGCGCTGGCTGGAGCGGCACCTTAATGACCCCTATGTCCACAAGGCCAAGCAGGAAGGCTGGCGCAGCCGTGCCGCCTTCAAGCTGATCGAGCTGGACGAGAAATTCCATTTCGTGAAGGGATCGCGCGCGGTCGTCGACCTGGGCGTGGCACCGGGCGGCTGGGCACAGGTGATCCGCAAGATGGCGCCCAAGGCGGCGGTGGTCGGCATCGACCTGCTGCCGGTCGATCCGATTCCCGGCGTCACCCTGTTCGAAATGGACTTCATGGACGACAAGGCGCCCGACCTGCTGCGCGAGGCGCTGGGGCAGGAGCCGGATCTGGTGATTTCCGACATGGCGGCCAATACGGTGGGCCATGCCCAGACCGACCATCTGCGCACCATGGGGCTGGTCGAGGCGGCCGCCGATTTCGCCGTGCAGAATCTCCGCAAGGGCGGCACCTTCGTCGCCAAGGTCTTTGCCGGCGGCACCGATGCGGAGCTGCTGGCGGTGCTCAAGAAGCATTTCACCACGATCAAGCATGCCAAGCCGCCGGCGAGCCGCAAGGGCAGCGTCGAATGGTATGTCGTGGCGCAGGGATTCAAGGGACGGCCGGACGCGCAGG
This sequence comes from Sphingobium sp. DN12, assembly GCF_051058005.1. Classification (NCBI taxonomy): domain Bacteria; kingdom Pseudomonadati; phylum Pseudomonadota; class Alphaproteobacteria; order Sphingomonadales; family Sphingobiaceae; genus Sphingobium; species Sphingobium sp. DN12. Next base: position 3,523,561 of record NZ_CP173717.1, on the reverse strand, counting down.
AATAACAGGGACAAGCGATCGGCCGCCTTCACGGGGGAAGAAGGGGGCGGGCCTTTGGTAGCGACGGTTTCGACGGTGGCCTATCTGGGCCTGGAGGCGCGCACGGTCGAGGTGCAGTGCCAGCTTGTTCCGGGATTGCCCGCCTTCATCGTCGTCGGCCTGCCCGACAAGGCGGTGGCCGAAAGTCGGGAGCGGGTGCGCAATGCGATCGCCGCGATCGGCCTGTCGCTGCCGCCCAAGCGGATCACCGTCAATCTCTCGCCCGCCGACCTGCCCAAGGAAGGATCGCATTTCGACCTGCCGATCGCGATCGCGCTGCTGGGCGCGATGGGGGTGATCGATGCCGAGACGCTGGCGGGCTATATCGTCGTCGGCGAACTGGGGCTGGACGGGCGCACCGCGCCGTCGCCCGGTGTATTGCTGGCGGCGCTGCATGCCGGCGAGCAGGATCTGGGGCTGGTCTGTCCGGCGGCGCAGGGGAGCGAGGCGGCCTGGGCGGGGCAGGTGGAGGTGGTGGCGACACCCGATCTCCTCAGCCTGCTCAATCATTTCAAGGGCACGGCGGCGCTGTCGCCGCCCCAGCCCGGCGCGGTCGAGCCGCCGCTGCGCACGGCCGATCTGCGCCAGGTCAAGGGGCAGGAAAGCGCCAAGCGCGCGCTGGAGATCGCGGCGGCAGGCGGCCATAATTTGTTGATGGTCGGGCCGCCTGGGGCGGGCAAGTCGCTGATGGCGAGCTGCCTGCCCGGCATATTGCCCGAGCTGACGCCGACTGAGGCGCTGGAAACATCGATGGTCGCCAGTGTCGCCGGCACGCTGGAGGGCGGACGGATCAGCCGCGCCCGCCCGTTCCGCAATCCGCATCATAGCGCGTCGATGGCGGCCCTGGTCGGTGGCGGCCTGAAGGCGCGACCGGGCGAGGTCAGCATGGCCCATCTGGGCGTGCTGTTCCTGGATGAGCTGCCGGAGTTTCAGCGGGTGGTGCTGGATTCGCTGCGCCAGCCGCTGGAGAGCGGCGAGGTCAGCGTGGCGCGGGCCAACGCCCATGTGACCTTCCCGGCGCGGGTGCAGCTGATCGCGGCGATGAATCCCTGTCGCTGCGGCCATTTGTCAGACCCGGCGCTGGCCTGTTCGCGCGCGCCGCGCTGCGCCAGCGATTATCAGGCCAAGGTATCCGGGCCGCTGCTCGACCGCATCGACCTGCATGTCGAGGTGCAGGCGGTGACGGCGGCCGATCTGGTGCTGCCGCCGCCGGCCGAGGGATCTGCGGAAGTGGCAGCGCGCGTCGCGGCGGCGCGTACGCTGCAGACCCGGCGCTATGCCGGCAGCAAGGTGCGGACCAATGCCGAGGTGGATGGCGAGCGGCTGGAGGATGTGGCCGGTCCGGACGAGGCCGGGCGGCAATTATTGGCGCAGGCCGCCGCCGCGATGAAGCTGTCGGCGCGCGGCTATACGCGGGTGCTGCGGGTGGCGCGCACGATCGCCGACCTGGCCGGCGCGGAGCAGGTCGGCCGGGTGCATGTGGCCGAGGCGCTGAGCTACCGGCGCCGCGCGCCGGTCAACTGAGCGCTTAGGCGGCGCTGTCGCTGGTGATGAGCTTGAGGTCGGCGGCCGCGACCGGGCCATTATCCTTGTGGGCAAAGCGACCCTCGACCCGGCTGCCGGCCTCGATCGTGATCCGTTCATAGGTCACGTCGCCGGTGATGCGGGCGGTGCTTTCGACCACCAGTTCCTCGGCGCTGATCGATCCGTCGACCAGGCCGGCAAGGCGCGCGCTCTGCGCGGTGACATGGCCGATGATGCGGCTGTCGGGCCCCTGGACCAGGGCGGCGCAACGAATGTCGCCGTCGATCACGCCATCGACATGCAGGTCGACGGTCGCGGCGAGATTGCCGGTGATCGTCACATCGCTGCCGATCAGCGAGAAGGGGGTGTGCTTAGCCCCGGTTGCCGACATCGGCGAGACGGGCCGTGGCGATTTGCTGGACTTGGAGAACATCTTTGCGGGCCTCGAGGAAACGGCGGGGATTGATGGGATCGCCGTTGACGCGCACCTCGAAATGAAGATGCGTGCCGGTCGAGCGGCCGGTGGAGCCCATGCGGGCGATCTGGTCGCCGCGCGCGACCTGCTGGCCGACACGGGCGTTGAAGCCGGACAGGTGAGCGTAGCGGGTCATGATGCCATTGCCATGGGTGACTTCCACGACATTGCCATAGCCGCTGCGCTGGCCGACATAGCTGACCTTGCCGGGGGCGGCGGCCAGGATCGGCTGGCCATAGCGGCCGGGAAAGTCGAGCCCGGCATGGAAGGCGGCGTGACCGTTGAACGGGTCGCGGCGATAGCCATAGGAGCTGCTGAGCATCGGCGTGCCGGTCGGCTGGCCCGACGGGATGCGCAGCAGGCTGGTTTCCAGAAATTCCATGCGGGAAAGCGCGGTGGCGAGCTTTTCCAGCTCGGCCGGCATCGCATCCTCGTCACCATGCCAGGGGACGAACGGGCCACCCTGGGCGCGGGCTGCATTGCGGGCGAGCGCGTCGGGATTGAGGCCGAAGCTGCGGATCGCGGCGGCGGCCTTCTGCGTACGGGCTTCGACGGTGCTGGTCAGCAGGGCGGCGAAGCGGCGCTGGCGGGCATCGACCTGCATCAGCGGCGCGGCTTCGGGCGCCATGCTGATCTTGGCGTCGAGCTTGCCCTGGCCGCCCTTTTCGGTGGCGGCGTCCGCCTTGCCGACCGGGGCATTGGCCGCGGCGTCGCCGGGCTCGCCGAAATGGGTCTTGTAGAGATCGTCGATGAAATCCTGGCGGGCTTCCAGGTCATGGGCGAGGTCGTTCACCGACTTGCGATAGCCGTCGACCTTGCGTGCCTTGCTGGCCACGGCCGCGCCCTTGGCGTCCAGCATCGCGCGGTCATGGGCGACGGCGGCGCTGCTGGCGAGCATCGATACGGTGACGGCGCCCCAACCGACCAAGCCGGTCGACAGGATGCCGAGCGCCAGCAACTGGGCGCGCTTGGAAATGCGGATGAACTTTACCTGGCCGCCCGAGCGCAGGAAGATTTCCCGCTCCGGGCACAAGGCACTGAGCCTGGCCCAGAGGGTGGCGACCCCCTTCTTCTTGCGCTGCGACAATTGCGACCCCGTAACTATTTATTTCGGTGAGTCGGGCCGGTAGCAAAAGAAGATCGGACGCGCGAATCCACAGCCGCGGACTCGTGACGAGTCGAAGCTAAACCGGGACGAAATGATCTTCGTCCCATTTGGTTCCCTGGCTTTGAAAATATTTTTCGCGATGCGCTTCAGCTTCGGCGGGCGAAGCGGGAGGGCTCAAGAAAGCTGGGTAATTGCGATGCCGGAACGGCAGCGCTCCAATAATGGCCCTGGCCATAATGGCAACCACCTGATCGCAAATATTCCAGTTGTTCAATCGTTTCGACGCCTTCGGCGACGGTTTTCACGCCCAGGCTGTAGGCGAGGTTGAGCACGGTGCGCACGATGGCGGCATCATCCGGGTCGGTTTCCAGGTCGCGCACAAAGCCCTTGTCGATCTTGATGACGTCGATCGGAAACTGCTTGAGGTGGGAGAGCGAGGCGTAGCCGGTGCCGAAATCGTCGAGGGCGATGGCCATGCCCGCCTGGCTGAGGCGCTGAAGATTGCGCTCCACCACATCGACATTGCGCCCGAGGAAGACGGATTCGGTGACTTCCAGTTCGATCCGGCGCGGTTCGACATCGGCATGGGCGAGACGGGCGAGCAACCGGTCGGGGAAGGCGCGGTCATGCAGTTCGACGCCGGGGACATTGACCGCGACATGGCCGAAATCGATGCCGGCGCTGGTCCAGGCCCGGCAATCGGCCAGCACCTGATCGATCATCCGCTCGGTGATCTTGCGGCCCAGTTCGGGATGTTCGAAGGCGGCCAATATCTGGTCGGGCATCATCAGCGTGCCGTCCGGACGGACGCAGCGCAGCAGCGCCTCGAAGCCGATGACGCGGCCGTCCTGCAGGTCGACCTTGGGCTGATACCAGGGCACGGGCTGGGCATGGGCGAGCGCGTCGCGGGCCCGTTCCAGCATCCGCGCCTCGGTCTGCCAGCTTTCCAGCAGGCTCGGTTCGAACAGGCAGGCGCGCCCGCGCCCGCTATTCTTCGCCTCATACAGGGCGATGTCGGCATGCTTCATTAGGTCGATCATGTCGCCGGCATGGTCGGGATAGAGGGCGACGCCCATGCTGACGCGGCAATCAATGTCCCGCCCGCCATGGCGCAGCGGCCTATGCAGGCGCGCGATCATGCGGCTGAGGATGGTGTCGAGGTCGGCCAGGCCGCGCAGGCGGGTGAGGATGACGGCGAACTCGTCGCCGCCCATGCGGGCGATCATGTCGGCGGGGCGTACCGAGTCGCGCAGTCGTTCGGCCACGGCGCACAGCAGGGCGTCGCCGGCATCATGGCCGGCGCTGTCGTTGATCCGCTTGAATTCGTCGACGTCGATCAGCACGACCGCCATCTGGCCGCCGGATCGTTCGGTCGACTGGGCCGCCTGCATCAGGCTGGCCATGAAATGGGATCGGTTGGCGAGGCCGGTGAGGGCGTCGGTCATCGCCAGATGGGCAAGATGGCGTTCGGCCTGCTTGCGGTCGGTGATGTCGACGATGCTGGCAAGGATGCACTGTTCGCCGGCGAGCAGGATCGGGCGGGCGCCCAGCAGGACATCGCGGATGATGCCTTCGTCATTGGCGAGGCAGCATTCGTCATTGTCGATGCTGTCGCCGCGCGTCAGCCGGTCGAGCAGGCGCAGCGGCGGGGCGTGATCGACGATCAGCGCCAGCCGGGCGACATGGTCCGCGGTGCCCAGGTTGCGTGTGGCGGAATCGTTCATGCGCAGGACGGTGCCGTCGTCGCGGATGATGATCAGCGGCAGCGGCACGGTCATGAACAGCCGTTCGAGCGCTTCGCCATTGGCGGCGAGGGCGACGCGGGCGGCCTGCGCGTCCTGGCTGGCGGTCCATTCCAGGCGTTGCAGCCGGTTGGTGCGGGCGATCGCGATCCACATGCCGCAATGAAGCATCAGCACCGCCATGATCATGCCGGGCATGGTCGGCGACAGAGGGGCAGGGGCCAGATAACCGATCAGCAGGGCGACGCCGCAGCCCAGGCCGCCGCCGACATTGCCGCGGAAGCTGGTCGGCACCACCAGATAGAAGACGAGCGGCAGCATCACCAGGACGAAGATGGCGATGTCGCTGCGCGAGGAGACGAGGAAGGCGACGCCGATGGCGGTGATGCATTGCCAGACGAAACAGATGCGTTCGACCGCCTTGAAGCTGTGCATGTAGCGGCACAGGCCCAGGCTGACGAGCGACCAGAAGACCACGACCAGGCGGGCGGGCACCGCGACCCAGAAATGGGCCGTGCCGACAAAGCGCCAGTCGCTCAGCAGGAAGAGGGTGTTGAGCAGCGCCGACAAGGCGAAGAGCAGATGGGCGTGGCGCCGCGATTCGGGCAGTCGATCGGCCTGGAAGGCGGCCTCGCGTTCCGGGCTGTGGAATTCGCCGCTAATGCGGGAAAGTGCAATCACGACTGGTCCATCTGGATATGGGGGCTGCGGGGAAAGATCCTATAATCTGCAGCATGTTAGCAAAATACTAAAATGTCATTCACTATGTGGGCAGGTGTGTCGCCATGGCCGTTCCGGTCCTGCGCTTGACCCTTCCGTCCCCCATCGCTATAGGGCCGCTGCCCCGCGTTCTGCGTCTGGAAGACTCGTTCTTCCCGCGCTTGCCGGGGCAAGCACTAGAGCTGAACATTATCGGCTGTCCTTGCGGCTCCGGGCGGATTGTTTCCGTCGGGGCCTTTGCTGTTTGGAGTCATTGGTTCCACGCGGCGGGGAACGCAGGTGGCGTCTGGTAAAGTAACTGAAAAGGTGAAGGGCTTCATGCCAACAATCAACCAGCTGGTCCGCAAGGGCCGCGAACTGCAGAAGACCAAGTCCAAGGTCCCTGCGATGGATGCGAACCCGCAGAAGCGTGGCGTTTGCACCCGTGTCTACACGACGACCCCGAAGAAGCCGAACTCGGCTCTCCGTAAGGTGGCGAAGGTGCGTCTGGTCAACCAGCGCGAAGTCATCACCTACATCCCGGGTGAAGGCCACAACCTCCAGGAACACAGCGTCGTGCTGATCCGTGGCGGCCGTGTGCGAGATCTTCCGGGCGTGCGCTATCACGTTCTTCGCGGCGTTCTGGATACCCAGGGCGTCAAGGATCGCAAGCAGAGCCGTTCGAAGTACGGCGCCAAGCGTCCGAAGTAAGGGGAGAACAGTAATATGTCACGTCGTCGTCGCCCCGAAAAGCGTGTTATCCTGCCGGATCCCAAGTTCGGTGATATCGTGCTGTCGAAGTTCATGAACAGCATCATGCAGGACGGCAAGAAGGCCGTCGCCGAGTCCATCGTTTACGGTGCGCTCGACACTGTCGAAGCGAAGTCCAAGAAGGACCCGATCGGCATGTTCCATGACGCGCTGAACAATGTGAAGCCCGGCATCGAAGTCCGCAGCCGCCGCGTCGGCGGTGCGACTTACCAGGTCCCCGTCGAAGTGCGCCCCGAGCGCGCCCAGGCGCTGGCGATCCGCTGGCTGATCACGGCTTCGCGCAACCGCAGCGAAACCACCATGGCCGCCCGTCTGTCGGGTGAGCTGCTGGACGCTGCCAACAACCGCGGCAATGCCGTCAAGAAGCGCGAAGATACGCACCGCATGGCGGAAGCGAACCGCGCCTTCTCGCACTACCGCTGGTAACAGCAGGGCGGGCGCTTATGTGCCCGCCTTGTTATTTGGTTTCCAAAATCGGTCCGTTCGCCGTGGGTGGCTACCCATGGCGAACGGATTGGTTTAGGGGCCACGCGCAGAATTAACGAATCCCCAACCGCCGGCGCGCCGGCAACGGAGAAGCATCATGGCCCGCAGCCATCCGCTCGAACGCTATCGCAATTTCGGTATCATGGCGCATATCGACGCCGGCAAGACCACCACGACCGAGCGTATCCTTTACTACACCGGCAAGTCCTACAAGATCGGCGAAGTCCATGACGGCGCCGCGACCATGGACTGGATGGAGCAGGAGCAGGAGCGTGGTATCACCATCACCTCGGCTGCAACGACCTGCATCTGGAACGACCACCGCCTGAACATCATCGACACCCCCGGCCACGTCGACTTCACCATCGAAGTCGAACGCTCGCTGCGCGTGCTCGACGGTGCGGTTGCCGCGTTCGACGGCGTTGCCGGCGTTGAGCCGCAGTCGGAAACCGTGTGGCGCCAGGCGGACAAGTACAAGGTTCCGCGGATGTGCTTCATCAACAAGCTCGACCGCACCGGTGCCGACTTCTATTATTGCGTGCAGACGATCATCGACCGTCTGGGCGCGACCCCGGCCGTCCTGTATCTGCCCATCGGCGCAGAGTCGGACTTCAAGGGCCTGGTCGACCTGGTCGAGAACCGCGCGATCATCTGGAAGGATGAGAGCCTGGGCGCCGAATTCTACTATGAAGAAATTCCGGCCGACCTCGCCGACAAGGCTGCCGAATATCGCGAAAAGCTGATCGAGCTTGCCGTCGAGCAGGACGATGCCGCGATGGAAGCCTATCTGGAAGGCAATCTGCCCGACACCGCGACCCTCAAGAAGCTGATCCGCAAGGGTACGCTGGGTCACGCCTTCGTGCCGGTGCTGTGCGGTTCGGCGTTCAAGAACAAGGGCGTTCAGCCGCTGCTCGACGCCGTTGTCGACTATCTGCCGAGCCCGCTCGACATCGAAGACGTCCAGGGCGTCAAGATGGACGGCGAAACCCCCGACAGCCGTCCGACCTCGGACGACGCGCCCTTCTCGGGCCTGGCGTTCAAGATCATGAACGACCCGTTCGTCGGCTCGCTGACCTTCCTGCGCATCTATTCGGGCACGCTCACCAAGGGCACCTACCTGAACTCGGTGAAGGACAAGAAGGAAAAGATCGGCCGTATGCTCCTCATGCATGCGAACAGCCGTGAAGACATCGACACCGCCTATGCCGGCGACATCGTCGCGCTGGCCGGCATGAAGGAAACCACCACCGGTGATACGCTGTGCGCCGAGCGCCAGCCGATCATCCTGGAGCGGATGGAATTCCCCGAGCCGGTCATCGAACTGTCGGTGGAACCCAAGACCAAGGCCGACCAGGAAAAGATGGGCGTCGCCCTCAACCGCCTGGCCGCCGAAGATCCCTCGTTCCGCGTCTCGACCGATCACGAATCGGGCCAGACCATCATCAAGGGCATGGGCGAACTTCACCTCGAAATCCTGGTCGACCGCATGAAGCGCGAGTTCAAGGTCGAGGCGAATGTCGGTGCGCCGCAGGTGGCCTATCGCGAATATCTCAAGAAGGCCGTCGACGTCGACTACACCCACAAGAAGCAGTCGGGCGGTACCGGTCAGTTCGGCCGTATCAAGGTCAAGCTGACCCCCGGCGAGCGTGGTTCGGGCTTCGTCTTCAAGGACGAGATCAAGGGCGGTAACATTCCCAAGGAATATATCCCCGCGATCGAAAAGGGCATGCGTGAAACCGCTGCCACCGGTTCGCTGATCGGCTTCCCGATCATCGACTTCGAAGTGCTGCTCTATGACGGTGCGTACCATGACGTCGACTCGTCGGCGCTGGCGTTCGAAATCACCGGCCGCGCCGCAATGCGCGAAGCGGCGCAGAAGTCGGGCATCACCCTGCTCGAGCCGGTCATGAAGGTCGAAGTCGTGACCCCGGAAGAATATCTGGGCGACGTCATCGGCGACATGAACAGCCGTCGTGGCCAGATCCAGGGCACCGATACGCGCGGCAACGCGCAGGTGGTCGAGGCGATGGTCCCGCTGGCCAACATGTTCGGCTATGTGAACTCGCTGCGTTCCTTCACCCAGGGCCGCGCGAACTACTCGATGATCTTCTCGCACTATGACGAAGTGCCGCAGAATGTTGCGGACGAAGTCAAGGCGAAGATGGCCTGACGAGTTTCCCTGTCCGGGCCGTGCAATCGGCTCGGATAGGGGCTGGTAATCTGTGAATATGCTGCTATGGACGCGCCTTCGCGAGGCGCGGCCGAGCGGTCAGACCCAAGCTGATTTTGATTAGAAGGTAGGATAAAATGGCTAAGGCTAAGTTTGAGCGGAATAAGCCGCACTGCAACATCGGCACCATCGGTCACGTTGACCATGGTAAGACCTCGCTGACCGCGGCGATCACCAAGGTTCTCGCCGAAACCGGCGGTGCGACCTTCACCTCGTACGACAACATCGACAAGGCTCCCGAAGAGCGCGAGCGCGGCATCACCATTTCGACCGCCCACGTCGAGTATGAGACCGAAGCCCGTCACTACGCGCACGTCGACTGCCCGGGTCACGCTGACTACGTCAAGAACATGATCACCGGTGCCGCCCAGATGGACGGCGCGATCCTGGTCGTTTCGGCCACCGACGGCCCGATGCCGCAGACCCGTGAGCACATCCTGCTCGCCAAGCAGGTCGGCGTGCCGCAGCTCGTCGTGTTCATGAACAAGGTCGACCTGGTCGACGACGCCGAAATCCTCGAGCTGGTTGAGCTGGAAATCCGCGAGCTGCTGAGCTCGTACGACTTCGACGGCGACAACATCCCCGTCATCGCCGGTTCGGCTGTCGCTGCCCTGCAGGACAAGACCCCGGAAATCGGCCACGACGCCGTTCTGAAGCTGATGGCTGCTGTTGACAGCTGGATCCCGCAGCCCGACCGTCCGGTCGACAAGCCCTTCCTGATGCCGATCGAAGACGTGTTCTCGATCTCGGGTCGTGGTACCGTCGTGACCGGCCGCGTCGAAACCGGCATCGTCAAGGTTGGTGAAGAAGTCGAAATCGTCGGCATCAAGCCCACCAAGAAGACCACCGTCACCGGCGTCGAAATGTTCCGCAAGCTGCTCGACCAGGGCCAGGCCGGCGACAACATCGGTGCGCTGATCCGTGGCGTGGGTCGTGAAGAAGTTGAGCGTGGTCAGGTTCTGGCCAAGCCCGGCTCGGTCACCCCGCACACCGAATTCGACGCCGAAGTCTATGTGCTGTCGAAGGAAGAAGGCGGCCGTCACACCCCGTTCTTCGCGAACTATCGTCCGCAGTTCTACTTCCGCACCACCGACGTGACCGGCGAAGTGATCCTCCCCGAGGGCACCGAGATGGTCATGCCCGGCGACAACGTGAAGCTCGGCGTCAAGCTGATCGCTCCGATCGCCATGGACTCGGGTCTGCGCTTCGCAATCCGTGAAGGCGGTCGTACCGTCGGCGCAGGGGTTGTCGGCACGATCTCGAAGTAATATAGGACCGCAGCGGCGCGAATCGCCCGATTCGCGCCGCTGAAGTTTTTTACCCGCCCCGGATCGCCTTTCTCCGGCTCGAATGAGCTAGAAGGGCAAAACGGGGCGGATATTTTTTGTTGGCGTGTTTTTGTAAATCAACGGCTGCTCCGGCTGATTCATGAAAATGCGCTGGTTATTGGCTCTTTCGCATCGGTACAGGAACAATGGACAGCAACATCCGCATTCGCCTCAAGGCGTTCGATCATCGCGTGCTCGATCAGGCGACCGGCGACATCGCCGAAACCGCCCGCCGCACCGGCGCCCTCATTCGCGGTCCGATTCCTCTTCCGACGCGCATCGAAAAGTTCACGGTCAACCGTGGTCCGCACATCGACAAGAAGTCGCGCGAGCAGTTCGAAGTCCGCACCTACAAGCGTATGCTTGACATTGTGCAGCCGACGCCGCAGACGGTCGACGCGCTGATGAAGCTGGACCTGGCTGCCGGCGTGAACGTCGAAATCAAGCTGGCCTAAGGTCGGCAAGTCCCCGCCTTCCGCAAGGTAGGCGGGGTATCGGGTATTCTGTTCCTCTTCTCTGGAGAGGCGGAAGCTCAAACGACACAAGGGATACCGCACGGCCCGCCGGTGAACCGGCCAAGGCGCGTGGTCCTGGTCCCCCGTCGCCTTTCCCGAGAGGGATCGGCATCCAACCCGGACGGGGTGATCTATACATTGGGTTGGGCCGCGAAGCAGAGATGCTGAGCGGTTTTTTCGTTGGATACGCCCGCTGCTATGGCGGGCCTCTATGGGAGTAATCAGTGATGCGCACTGGCGTGATCGCTAAGAAAGTCGGGATGACCCGCCTGTTCCAGGACGACGGACGTCACGTCCCCGTCACGGTCCTCAGCCTTGAGGGTACGCAGGTCGTCGCACGTAAGGAAGTCGAGCGCGACGGTTATGTCGCCCTTCAGCTGGGCGCTGGCGTTGCCAAGGCCAAGAATGTCGCCAAGCCGCAGCGCGGTCACTTCGCCAAGGCGGAAGTTGAACCCAAGGCGCGTCTGGTCGAATTCCGCGTCGCCGAGGATGCGCTCCTCGACGTCGGCGCTGAAATCGCCGCTGACCACTTCGTCGCTGGCCAGCTGGTCGACGTTGCCGGTCACACCCAGGGTAAGGGCTTTGCCGGTGCTATGAAGCGCTGGGGCTTCGGCGGTATGCGCGCCACCCACGGCGTGTCGATCAGCCACCGTGCGCATGGTTCGACCGGTAACCGTCAGGATCCGGGCCGCGTCTTCAAGAACAAGAAGATGGCCGGTCACATGGGTGATCGTGAGCGGACCCAGCAGAATCTCGAGATCGTCCGCACGGACGTCGAGCGTGGTCTGCTGTTCGTCAAGGGTTCGGTTCCGGGCGCCAAGGGCACCTGGCTGACCGTCAGCGACGCCGTGAAGGTTCCCCGTCACGCCGACGCGCCCTATCCCGCCAGCCTGAAGCAGGCTGCAAACAGCAATGCCGCGCCGGCCGAGACGCCCGCGGAAGCGGCCGCTCCCGAAGCGACCGAAGGCCAGGAGGGCTAAACCATGAAGGTCAATGTACAGACCCTCGACGCCGCAGCTGCCGGTGAGCTGGAGCTCAACGATGCCGTTTTCGGCCTCGAGCCCCGCGCCGACATTCTGCACCGCGTCGTCACCTGGCAGCTCGAAAAGCGTCGTGGCACTGCCCGCGGCACGCGCGAGCGTTCGGATGTCGCCCGCACCGGCAAGAAGTTCGGTCGCCAGAAGGGCGGCGGTACCGCTCGTCACGGCGATCGCCGCGCTCCCGTCTTCATCGGCGGTGGTAAGGCTCACGGTGCCCGCGTTCGCGACTTCAACCCCTCGCTGAACAAGAAGGTTCGCGCGCTGGGTCTGAAGATGGCGCTGTCGTCGAAGGTCAAGGATGGTTCGCTGATCATTCTCGACAATCTCGACGTTGCCGAAGGCAAGACCAAGGCGCTGGTCGCCAACCTGGCCAAGCTGAACCTGAACAAGGTTCTGTTCATCGACGGCGACGCCGTGAACGTCAGCTTCGCCAAGGCTTCGGCCAACATCGTCGGCGTCAACCTGCTGCCGGCCGTTGGTGCCAACGTCTACGACATCCTGAAGGCCGACTCGCTGGTGCTCACCCGCGCCGCGGTCGAAAAGCTGGAGGCCCGTTTCAATGGCTAAGAAAGAAGCCGCGACCGTGGACAACCGTCACTTCGACGTCGTTGTCGCGCCGGTCATCACCGAGAAGTCGACCCTTCTCTCGGAAAACAACGCCGTTGTTTTCCAGGTCGCCAACGACGCATCCAAGCCTGAGATCAAGGCTGCCGTCGAGGCGCTGTTCGGCGTGACCGTCAAGGCGGTCAACACGCTGGTGCAGAAGGGCAAGGTCAAGCGCTGGAAGGGCAAGCCCTACAAGCGCAACGACGTGAAGAAGGCGATCGTCACGCTGGCCGAAGGTCAGTCCATCGACGTCACCACCGGTATTTGAGGCGAGATAGATGGCACTCAAGCACTATAATCCGACGAGCCCGGCCCAGCGCGGCCTGATCCTCGTCGACAAGTCGAGCCTGCACAAGGGCAAGCCCGTCAAGGCGCTGACCGAAGGCAAGCGCAAGACCGGTGGTCGTAACAACAAGGGCCATGTCACTTCGCGTGGTATCGGTGGCGGTCACAAGCAGCGCTATCGTATCATCGACTTCAAGCGTCGCCTGTGGGACGTTGAAGGTACGGTCGAGCGTCTGGAATATGACCCCAACCGCACCGCCTTCATCGCGCTGGTCAACTATCCCGACGGCACGCAGGCGTACATCATTGCGCCGCAGCGTCTGGCTCCCGGTGACAAGGTCATCGCGGGCAAGAAGACCGACGTGAAGCCGGGCAATGCGATGGAACTGGGTCAGATGCCGGTCGGCACGATCATCCACAACATCGAGATGAAGCCGGGCAAGGGCGCGCAGCTCTGCCGTTCGGCAGGCACCTATGCCCAGCTGGTCGGTCGCGATCGTGGCATGGTCATGGTGCGTCTGTCGTCGGGTGAGCAGCGCTACATCCGTTCGGACTGCATGGGCACCGTTGGCGCCGTGTCGAACCCCGACAATGGCAACACCAACCTTGCCAAGGCTGGCCGCAACCGTTGGAACGGCATCCGTCCTCTGACGCGCGGTGTTGCGAAGAACCCGGTCGATCACCCGCATGGTGGTGGTGAAGGCCGGACCTCGGGCGGCCGTCACCCGGTCACCCCGTGGGGCAAGCCGACCAAGGGTGCGCGCACCCGTCACAACAAGGCAACGGACAAGTTCATCATCCGTAGCCGCCACGCGAAGAAGAAGAGGTAAGCGAGATGGCTCGTTCCGTCTGGAAAGGTCCGTTCGTGGACCTCAGCCTTCTGAAGAAGGCGGAAGTCGCGCAGGAAAGCAATGGCCGCTCGGGTCCGATCAAGACCTGGTCGCGCCGTTCGACCATCCTGCCGCAGTTCGTTGGCCTGACGTTCAACGTCTATAACGGCCGCAAGCATGTTCCGGTTCTCGTGAACGAGGATATGGTGGGTCACAAGCTGGGCGAATTCGCTCCGACCCGCTTCTTCCCCGGTCACGCTGCCGACAAGAAGGGCAAGCGCTAATGAGCAAGGAAAAGGCTCCCCGTCGCGTCGCCGACAATGAAGCGCTCGCCGTCGGCACGCAGATCCGTGGTTCGGCCCAGAAGCTGAACCTGGTCGCCACGCTGATCCGCGGCCGCAAGGTCGAGGACGCGCTCAACATCCTCGCCTTCTCGAAGAAGGCGATGGCTGTCGACGTGCGCAAGGTGCTGGCTTCGGCCATCGCCAATGCGGAAAACAACCACAATCTGGACGTCGACGCCCTGGTCGTCGCGGAAGCATCGGTGGGCAAGAGCTTCACCCTGAAGCGCTTCCACGCTCGCGGCCGCGGCAAGTCGACCCGAATCCTCAAGCCCTTCAGCCGCGTGCGCATCGTCGTGCGTGAAGCTGGCGAAGAAGCGGAGGCGTAAGCACATGGGTCACAAGAGCAACCCGATCGGTCTGCGTCTGCAGATCAACCGTACCTGGGACAGCCGCTGGTTCGCCGAAGGCGCCGACTATGGTCGCCTGCTGCTGGAAGATCTCAAGATCCGCCAGTACATCATGAAGAACCTGCCGCAGGCCGCGATCTCGAAGGTCGTGATCGAGCGTCCGGCCAAGCTGTGCCGCGTGTCGATCTACGCTGCCCGCCCCGGTGTCATCATCGGCAAGAAGGGTGCAGACATCGAAAAGCTTCGCAAGAAGCTGGGTGCCTTCACCTCGTCGGACGTGTCGCTGAACATCGTCGAAATCCGCAAGCCGGAAATCGATTCGAAGCTCGTCGCACAGGGCATCGCCGACCAGCTGGAACGCCGCGTTGCCTTCCGTCGCGCCATGAAGCGTGCGGTGCAGTCGGCTCTCCGTCTGGGCGCCGAAGGCATCAAGATCACCTGCGGCGGCCGTCTGGGCGGCGCGGAGATCGCGCGTGTCGAATGGTATCGTGAAGGCCGCGTTCCGCTGCACACCCTGCGTGCGAACGTCGACTATGCCGAAGCCACGGCGCACACCGCCTATGGCGTTTGCGGCATCAAGGTCTGGATCTTCAAGGGCGAGATCCTCGGCCATGATCCGATGGCTACCGACCGGCTGATGCTGGAGGCTCAGACCTCCGGCGTGCGCCCGGCGCGCTGAGAATAAGAAGGTAATAGCGTCATGCTGCAACCGAAGAAGATGAAGTTCCGCAAGACCTTCAAGGGTCGGATCAAGGGCGATGCGAAGGGCGGCACTGCGCTGAACTTCGGCGCCTATGGTCTCAAGGCTCTGGAGCCCGAGCGGATCACCGCGCGTCAGATCGAAGCGGCTCGCCGCGCGATCCAGCGCCACCTGCGCCGTCAGGGTCGTCTGTGGATCCGCGTGTTCCCCGACGTTCCGGTCACCAAGAAGCCGGCTGAAGTCCGCCAGGGCAAGGGCAAGGGTTCGGTCGAATATTGGGCGGCTCGCGTCGCTCCCGGCCGTATCCTGTTCGAACTGGACGGCGTTCCCGGTCCGCTCGCAGCAGAGGCCTTCTCGCGCGCCGCGATGAAGCTGCCCATCAAGACGAAGGTCGTTGCCCGCCTCGGCGACACCTCGCACCTGGAGGGTTAAGCTGTGGCCAACGTTGCAGACCTCAAGACCAAGTCGGACGACGAGCTGTCGACCGAGCTGAACAACCTGAAGCGCGAGCAGTTCAATCTGCGTTTCCAGGCGGCCACCAACCAGCTGGAAAAGCCCAGCCGCGTTCGTGAAGTCCGTCGTTCGATCGCGCAGATCAAGACCCTGCAGACCGAGCGTTCGCGCTCGGCCGCGAAGTAAAGGAAACACACGATGCCCAAGCGCGTGCTGACGGGAACGGTGGTTTCCGACAAGACCGACAAGACGGTGGTGGTTCGCGTGGAGCGCAAGGTTAAGCATGCGCTCTACGGCAAGATCATCCGCCGGTCGAAGAAGTACCATGCCCATGACGAGGGCAATGTCTACAAGGAAGGCGAAACGGTCCGCATCGAAGAGACCGCTCCGATTTCCAAGCTCAAGACCTGGAAGGTCATCGAGCGTGTGGACACCCACAAGTCGCCGGAATCCGCGGCCTAAGGGCAGTCACCGACTCTAGAGTCGAAAAAGTTCGGACGCGGGGCTGGCCTTTTCCTTCGGGAGGAGGTACAGGCCCGCGCTTCGTGCATTTCGATTCACCGGGTCGACTCACGAAATTCGGAACCGCCGGGATAGTCCCGGTAGGCCAAATAAGAAGGAACCGGATCCATGATCCAGATGCAATCCAATCTTGACGTCGCGGACAACAGCGGCGCCAAGCGCGTCCAGTGCATCAAGGTGCTGGGCGGCTCGAAGCGGCGTTTCGCCGGCGTGGGCGACATCATTGTCGTCTCCGTCAAGGAAGCTGCTCCGCGCGGTAAGGTGAAGAAGGGTGACGTGCATCGCGCCGTCATCGTGCGCACCGCCAAGGACGTGCGTCGCGCTGATGGCAGCGTGATTCGCTTCGACGGCAATGCCGCTGTGCTTATCAACAAGAACGAGGAGCCGATCGGCACCCGTATCTTTGGCCCGGTCGTTCGCGAACTGCGCGCCAAGAAGCACATGAAGATCATCTCGCTCGCTCCCGAGGTGCTGTAATGAGCGCTGCTAAGATCAAGAAGGGCGACAAGGTCGTCGTCCTGGCTGGCAAGGACAAGGGCCGTACCGGCGCCGTCCTCCAGGTGATGCCGAAGGACGACAAGGTCCTGGTCGAAGGCATCAACGTGCATGCGAAGCATCGCAAGCCCGACCAGTCGAACCCGCAGGGTGGCATCGACCGCAAGCCGGCCCCGATGCACATTTCGAACGTCGCTGTCGCCGACAAGGATGGCAAGCCGACCCGCGTCCGTTTCGAGGACCGCGACGGCAAGAAGGTCCGCGTCGCCGTCAAGTCCGGTGAGGTGCTGTAATGGCCGACAAGTATATTCCGCGCTCGAAGTCGATCTACGACGACGCCATCGTGAAGGCGATGGTCGAGAAGTTCGGCTACAAGAATGTGATGGAAATCCCGAAGATCGAGAAGATCACGCTCAACATGGGCGTCGGTGAAGCCACGCAGGACAAGAAGAAGGTCACTTCGGCCGCCGAGGAAATGGAACTGATCGCCGGCCAGAAGCCGGTCATCACCAAGGCGAAGAAGTCGATCGCGCAGTTCAAGCTGCGTGAAGGCATGCCGATCGGTGCCAAGGTCACGCTGCGCCGCGAGCGCATGTATGAATTCCTTGATCGCCTGATCAACATTGCCCTGCCGCGCGTGCGCGACTTCCGTGGTCTCAACCCGAAGAGCTTCGACGGCCGTGGCAATTATGCCTTCGGCATCAAGGAGCAGATCATCTTCCCCGAGATCAACTATGACCGCATCGACAAGGTGCGTGGCATGGACATCATCGTGACCACCACGGCGAAGACTGACGACGAAGCGCGCGAACTGCTGCGCCTCTTCGGCTTCCCCTTCCCGATTGAAGAGAAGCAGGCGGCCTAACAGGCCCCGCTTCTCTCCCAACGCTTAAGCTAAGGAAGAGAACTTAAGTCATGGCGAAACTGAGTTCGATCAACAAGAACGAGCGCCGCAAGAAGCTGGTGAAGAAGTATGCCGGCCGCTATGCGAAGCTCAAGGCGATCGCAGCCGATACCGCTCTCGACGACACCGAGCGTCTGATTGCGCGTCTGAAGATGGCGGAAGTCCCCCGCAACGGCAACCCGACCCGCATTCGCAACCGCTGCGAACTGACGGGCCGCCCGCGCGCTTACTACCGCAAATTCCGTCTCTGCCGCGTGCAGCTGCGTGATCTGGCCAACAAGGGCCTGATCCCCGGCGTCACCAAGTCGAGCTGGTAAGGATCATTTGAGATGGCATTGACCGATCCCCTGGGTGATATGCTCACCCGCATCCGTAACGGGCAGCAGGCGAAGAAGGACAGCGTTGTGTCCCCCGCCAGCAAGCTCCGTGCCCGCGTGCTCGACGTGCTGCAGCGCGAAGGCTATATCCGTGGTTATTCCGAGGAAACCCTCGGCAATCACCCCGGCCTGCGCATCGAGCTGAAGTATTTCGAGGGCCAGCCTGCGATCAAGCATGTTGCCCGCGTGTCCAAGCCTGGTCGCCGCGTCTATTCCGGTTCCAAGGAACTGCCGGTGATCCGCAACGGCCTGGGCATCACCATTGTCTCGACGCCCAAGGGCGTTCTGTCCGACGCCGAAGCGCGTGAACAGAATGTCGGCGGCGAAGTGCTGGCGGAGGTGTTCTGATGAGCCGCACTGGCAAGAAGCCGGTCACCGTGCCTGCGGGCGTGACCGCGTCGATCGCTGACGGTCAGCTGTCGGTGAAGGGCCCCAAGGGCACCCTCGCCATGCCGCTGGCCGACGAAGTGACCTACACCGTCGAAGAAGGCAGCATCGCTGTAAAGCCCGCCAACAACGGCAAGCGCGCGCGCGCTTTCTGGGGCATGCAGCGTACCCTGATCCAGAACCTGATCACCGGCGTGACCCAGGGCTTCTCGAAGAAGCTGCTGATCACCGGTGTCGGCTACCGTGCGAACTCGCAGGGCAAGACCCTGAAGTTGCAGCTCGGCTACAGCCACGACGTCGATTTCGAGATTCCGGAAGGCATCGAGATCAAGACCCCGGATAACACCACGGTCGAGATCAGCGGCATCGACAAGCAGCAGGTAGGCCAGGTCGCCGCCGAGATCCGCCGCTGGCGCAAGCCCGAACCCTATAAGGGCAAGGGTATCAAGTACGCCGGCGAATTCATCTTCCGCAAGGAAGGGAAGAAGAAGTAAGATGGCTAAGCTTTCCCTCTTCGCGCGGCGTCGTCGCCGCGTTCGCACCGCGCTCAAGGCTGTTTCGGGCACCCGCCCGCGCCTCAGCGTCCATCGTTCGGGCCGTCACATCTACGCCCAGATCATCGACGACGTCGCCGGTACCACCGTCGCCGCCGCTTCGACCTTGGACAAGGATGTTGGCTCGAAGGCTCTGGGCAAGACCGGCGCCTCTTCCGAAGCCGCTGCCGATGTCGGCAAGCGCGTCGCTGCCGCTGCTACGGCGGCCGGCGTCACCAAGGTCGTGTTCGACCGCGGTGGCTTCCTGTTCCATGGCCGCGTCAAGGCGCTGGCCGATGCCGCCCGTGAAGGCGGGCTGGAGTTCTGATCATGGCTGACGAAAACACCAACGAAGTCGTCGCGCCCGTCGAGGGTGCCGAGGCTCAGACCGAAGGTCGTGGTCCCGGCCGTGGCCGTGGCCGTGGCGGTGACCGCAACCGTGGCGAGCGTGGCGGCCGTGGCCGTCGCGACGACCGCCGTGGCGGCAACCGTGACGAGGAACAGGGCGAAGAGCTGATCGAGAAGCTGGTTCACATCAACCGCGTCTCGAAGACCGTCAAGGGCGGTAAGCGCTTCGGTTTCGCTGCTCTGGTCGTCGTCGGCGACGGCAAGGGCCGCGCCGGTTTCGGTCATGGCAAGGCGCGCGAAGTGCCTGAAGCCATCAGCAAGGCGACCGCTTCGGCCAAGAAGGCCATGGTTCGCGTTCCGCTGAAGGAAGGCCGCACCCTGCACCATGACGGCCTCGGCCACTTCGGTGCTGGCAAGGTGACTGTCCGTTCGGCTCCGGCCGGTACCGGCATCATCGCCGGCGGTCCGATGCGCGCCGTGTTCGAAAGCCTCGGCGTCGCTGACGTCGTGACCAAGTCGAACGGCACCTCGAACCCCTACAACATGATCCGTGCGACCTTCGCGGCGCTGGGCGAGCAGACCAGCCCCAAGTCGGTGGCGCAGCGTCGTGGCAAGAAGGTTGCTGACCTTCTGCGTCGCGGTGGTGCCTCGGCCGAAGTCGCGCAGGCTGACGCCGAAGCGATTGCGGAGTAACTGACATGGCGAAGATCAAGATCAAGCAGATCGGTTCGCCGATCCGTCGCCCCGAAAGCCAGAAGAAGATTCTGATCGGCCTGGGCCTTGGCAAGATGCATCGCGTGGTCGAGCTGGAAGACACGGCGGAAGTCCGCGGTGCGATCAAGAAGCTCCCCCACATGGTGGAAGTGGTCGAGGGCTAAGCCCTTTCGATCCGACGAAATGAAGCGAAAGAGGGGGGAACCCCTCTTTCGTTTTTTCAGCGGAAGCGCTAACGGGCGCTTCCTTTAGATGATCCCGCACGGGATCAGCGCGACAAAAGCGAAAGCGAGTGCGAACATGAAACTGAACGAAATCAACGACAATGCCGGTGCCCGCAAGGGTCGTATGCGCGTCGGCCGCGGTATCGGCTCGGGCAAGGGCAAGACCGCCGGTCGCGGCCAGAAGGGTGCCAAGGCACGCTCGGGCGTCAGCATCAACGGCTTCGAGGGTGGCCAGATGCCGCTCCACATGCGCATCCCGAAGCGCGGCTTCAACAACATCTTCGCCAACGATTATGCGATCGTGAACCTGGGTGAAGTGCAGGCCGCGATCGACGCCGGCAAGCTGGACGCCGCTGCCGTCATCGACCACGCTGCGCTCAAGGCAGCCAACCTGGCCCGTGGTGGCAAGGATGGCGTCCGCGTTCTCGCCAAGGGCGAACTGACCGCCAAGGTCAGCTTCCTGGTCGCCGGTGCCTCGAAGAGCGCCGTCGAAGCGGTCGCTAAGGCCGGTGGCAAGCTGGACGTGATCGAAGTCGTCCCGGCAGCCGAGAAGGCCAAGGCGAAGAAGGGCACCGCCCTTGCCGCCAAGAAGGCCGCCAAGGCCTAAGTCTCGCCCGAGACTTGCAAGCACGGCCCCGCTGCCCGATATGGGTTGGCGGGGCTATGTGTATCGGGGGGAGCATATGTTCGTCGCAACGGCGGCAACTCCCGTTCGACATGGTCTTCCCGCCCCGCTAAGGGGGTAGCGATTCCGCCACGGAGCCCGATGGCTCCGGCAAGAATGATTTGAAGGGCAGCCACAATGGCATCGAGAGCCGACCAGCTCGCATCCAATCTCAGCCTCGCGAAGTTCAGCCAGGCGACCGACCTCAAGAAGCGCCTGTGGTTCACCCTCGGCGCGCTGATAGTCTTCCGCTTCCTCAGCTTCGTGCCGCTGCCGGGTATCGATCCCACCGCGCTCGCGGCCTGGTCGCAGAAGTCGGCCGGTGGCATCCTCGACATCTTCAACACCTTCTCGGGTGGTGCATTGTCGCGCGCGAGCCTCATCACGCTCGGCATCATGCCCTATATCACCGCGTCCATCGTGGTGCAGCTGGCCGCCTCCCTCTCGCCGCAGCTCGCGGCGATCAAGAAGGAAGGCGAGAGCGGCCGCAAGAAGCTGAACCAATATACCCGCTATGGCACCGTCGGCCTGACTGCCGTGCAGGGCTATGCCGCCGCGGCCAACTGGCAGGCGCAGGGCGTGGTCGTGGATCCCGGCATGCTGTTCGTCGTCTCGGCGATCATCTCGCTGATCGGCGGCACCATGTTCCTGCTGTGGCTGGGTGAGCAGATCACCTCGCGCGGCATCGGCAACGGCACCTCGCTGATCATCATGGCCGGTATCGTCGCGCAGCTGCCGGTGACGCTGAGCAACCTGTTCAAGTCGGGCAGCGAAGGCTCGATCTCGGGCCTGGTCATCTTCCTGGTCGTCGTGCTGGGCTTTGGTCTGATTGCCTTCATCTGCTTCATGGAACGGGCGCAGCGCCGGGTGCTGATCCAGTATCCCAAGCGCCAGACGCGCCAGGGCCTGATGCAGGCCGATCGCAGCCATCTGCCGCTGAAGGTCAACACCGCGGGCGTAATCCCGCCGATCTTCGCCAGCTCGCTGCTGCTGCTGCCGCTGACCATCTCGCAGTTCATGGGCGTGAAGGCGGACGATGACAGCCGCTGGAGCAGCATCGTGCTGACGATCAACCAGTATCTGTCGCACGGCAGCCCCTTCTACATGGGCCTCTATGGCCTGGGCATCGTCTTCTTCTGCTTCTTCTACACCGCCGTGGTGTTCAACCCGGAAGAGACGGCCGACAATCTGAAGCGCAATGGCGGCTTCATTCCGGGCATCCGTCCGGGCAAGAATACCGAGAATTATCTCGATTATGTCCTGACCCGGATCACCGTGATCGGTGCCGCCTACCTGGCCTTCATCTGTCTGGTGCCGGAATTTGCCATCGCCCGGGCGGGAATTCCCTTCTACCTTGGTGGGACTAGCCTGCTGATCGTCGTCAATGTTACGGTCGATACCGTGACCCAGATCCAGAGCCATCTGCTTGCCCATCAATATGGGGATCTGATCAAGAAGGCGAAGCTGAAGGGCCGTCTGCGCTAAGGGGGCGCAGACAGGCAAGCGCAAGTACAAGGGGAGAATGCGCGCAATGAATATCATTCTGCTTGGTCCTCCGGGCGCCGGCAAGGGCACCCAGGCCACGCGGCTCGTCGACAGCCGTGGCATGGTTCAGCTGTCGACCGGCGACATGCTGCGGGCTGCGGTGAAGGCGGGGACTCCGGTCGGCCTTCAGGCCAAGGCGCTGATGGAATCGGGTTCGCTGGTGCCGGACGAGGTCGTCTCGGGTATCATCGGCGAAGCGCTTGATGCGCTGGCGGCCGATACCGGCGTGATCTTCGACGGTTATCCGCGGACCGAGGCCCAGGCCCATTCGCTCGACACCATCCTGGCCGATCGCGGCCGCACGCTCGATCATGTGATCGAGCTGGAAGTGGACGAGGATGCGCTGGTCGAGCGCATCACCGGCCGCTTCACCTGCGCGACCTGCGGCGAAGGCTATCATGATGTCTTCAAGCAGCCCAAGGTCGAGGGTACGTGCGACAAGTGCGGCGGGCACGAGTTCAAGCGTCGTCCCGACGACAATGAGGAAACAGTGCGCACCCGCATGGCCGAATATCGCGCCAAGACCGCACCGATCCTGCCGATCTACGAAGCGCGGGGCATCGTCAGCCGCGTCGACGGCATGGCCGACATGAACGACGTCAGCGGCGCGATCGTCGCCATCTTGGACGGCGTTCCGGCCTGAGCTATTCTCCCTCCCCGGCGACAAGGCGGGGAGGGGACATGGCCTATCCAATCAAATCGATACTGACAGGCGCCGGCATGGCGCTGGCGGCCGCGCCCGGACAGGGTGGGGTGGTTGCCAGCAGCGATGCCGGCTTTGTCGTGCAGGCGAGCGTGGACGTGGCGCTGGCGCCCGACGCGGCCTATGCGCTGCTGGCGGAGCCGGGGCGCTGGTGGAACAGCGCCCACACCTATAGCGGCGATGCGCGCAACATGGGGCTGGAGGCGAAGGCCGGGGGCTGCTTCTGCGAGACCCTTCCCGACAAGAGCGGAAAGGGCGCCTCAGGCAGCATCGAACATGCGCGGGTCATCTATGCCGCGCCGGGCCAACGATTGCGGCTGAGCGGCGCTCTGGGACCGCTGCAGAGCGAAGCGGTGACCGGCGTACTGGACTTCGCCATTGCGGCCGCGCCGGGGGGCAGCCGGGTAACGCTGACCTATTCCGTTGGCGGTTATATGCGCGGTGGCCTGGCGCCGATCGCGCCGATCGTCGACACGGTGCTGGTGGAGCAACTCGACGGCTATAAGCGGGCGGCCGACAGCAAGGGCTGAAGCACGACCGCGCCGGCAGGCAATAGCAAATCGGGGTGGAAGCCCGATGGCCTCCACCCCGATGGATGATGCTTAATTCTCGTCGCCCATCTGGCCCCGGTCGACAGCGATCCGGATGCCCGCATCCTCGTCCGCGACGGCGTCTCGCTCGGTCGGCGTCTGATCCTCCAATATCATGCCCGGCCCTGGTCGAACCGGCCGATCAACTGGTGTACGCGCTGAGGCCTGTCCTACATATAACCATATAGGTTATATATTGCGACATGACCTCGATCCCCGCGCCCCCTTCGCCCTGGCCGACATCGCCCGATGCGGCGGCCGCTGTCTCAACCCAGTCCAACGTCCTGGTCGATTTCCAGCCCGTCCCCCGACGCGGTCGGCACGATGGCTGGACCGTGGCGCGGCAGCGCATCTTCATCGCGGCGCTGGCCGATTCCGGCTCGGTCACCCATGCCGCGGCCCAGGCCGGCAAATCGACCGTCTCCGCCTATCAGTTGCGCCGCGCGCGCAACGCGGAATCCTTTGCCGCCGCCTGGCAGGCTGCACTGGATCAGGGCGTGCGCCGACTGGAGGATATCGCCATGGAGCGCGCCATCCATGGCGTCGAAGTACCGGTCTACAGCTATGGCAAGCTGGTCGGCACCCGGCGGGTCTATAATGACCGGTTGCTGATGTTCCTGCTGCGGTGCCGCGCGCCCGATCGCTTCACCCCATTGTCGCCGGCCCATGCCGGTCGCAAGGCCCCCACGCCCGATCCCAATAGCGGCCCCGGCAGCCCCGCAGCCATCGCTGCGGTCGAACGCGTCCTTGAGGAAATCCGGCGACGGCGCGCGCTGACGGGCACATGATCCGGCAATCGGAACCTGATCGTCCGAGGCGCGCGCGGGCTGGGATCGTACCGAAGAATCGCCGTTTCGCGATTTTCCAAACAGCCTATCAGGCCTCAGTCCGATTCATACTGAACGACCGATACCTTGGTCGGAAACGAATAAATTCACTATTATGTTGCATTGCTCCGTCTGAAAATAAATAATGATCCGTTAATCAATATTATATAATTTCACTATTCTCAGGCCAGCGGGGGAAAATTTGTGATAATATTGAAAAAATACGCGAAAATAACCGCAATTCTTCCGATCGCAGCGGCGATAATTGCACCAGAAACATCATTGTCGACTACATCCGTAACGACATCCAAACCCTCCGATGCGGAACTGCAGCGTCTATTGAAGCAGGCCAGTGATGCCCGGCTTGACGCGGAAGACGCGCTGCGACGGGCCAAGGCCACGGAAGCCGAACTGACCAGACTTTTGTCGGACCGGAACGATGCACCAGCTCTCGCCGCATCAGTTGCCCCCTCACCTGCCCCTCCATCGCCGCAATCACCTGCAAGAATGGACTGCATCGTCGGCTATGCCGGCTGCGAAGGGGTTGCGGCCGGATATGATCTGATGGCCTATCCCTACAAGGACGGCGAAGACCGATCCCAATGGGCGGAGACCCGGCTCACCAATTTCATCGAGACCGAGGCGCAGAAGAAGGCTGAGGCGCAGAATAAGAAGGAGAAGAAAAGGGAGATCAGCTTCGCCAGCATCGACCAGCCCTTCACCTCACGCATCTCGCTGGCCAAGGGGGATGAGGCAATGGATGCGCAATATAGCTTCCCCTTATCTCGACGCCGAATCTCTCAGGGCAATGGATTCCGACCGATAACGTCCAGCCTTGGCCTGGGCTTCTCTGCGGCCTTTGACCCCGACAACAAGAAAGTTGGCCTGATCGCCAGAAATGGCAGCTATTCGGACGATCAACTGGCCGTCACATTGACCTTCGGTCGCCAGCGCTATCCAGTCATTCCCAGCCACGATGCCGAGAATTCCGCTGAAAACCGGGCCCAGAATTTCGCCAACGCCCTGATCCGGCGCTGCGAAGAGGCGATGGCCGCCAAAGCCGATCATTTAGGCACCACATCGACCAAACCGCAGGGATGCAGTGATACGGACCTGCTTGCCTGGTCCTTCGATCCCGACGCGACAGACCGTTACAAGGCCAATGTCGCCGCCTATAACCAGGCCTTCTGGGAACCGAGCGCCAAGGCCCTTCCCGAGCTTGGCTGGGGCTTCACCGCCACAATGGGGATGCAGAATTTCAAATATATCCTGCCCGACAGCTTTGCACCGGGCATTGTCATCGACCCACAGACGCCCAACCTGCTGAGCACTTTGCTCGCCAAATCTGACGACGGGTCCAAACCCGATTTGGGTCAGCGCGAAGCCCGGCGCTTCTCGCCGTCGCTGGGCGCTTATGCCTTCCGCCATTTCGAAGGGAGGGCCTGGCTGTTCGATGGCTTGCTGATCCGCCCCTCCGCCACGGTCGCGCGCCGCTGGGACATTGATGACGCATTCAAAGGGCAGGAATATTGCGCCATCAAGCTTGCGACGATTGGCGAGTGCAAGACATTCAATACCATGGCGCCGAAAGCCAATTGGTCGTTCGAGCCGGCCCTGAACATACGGACCCGGTTTGACCTCGGCTGGGGCAAGGACAATCTATCCCGTTATTTTGGAACGATCGGCCTGTCCCCGACCATCACCTATAATAGTCACAAGGACAGCTATCGTCTCGCGGCCCCCGTCTATCTTGCAGCCGACAAGGATGGCAACCTGACCGGCGGCATCCAATTTGCCCGCGATTGGGGCAATGCCAATCCTGATAAAAATGAAAGCGTGTGGTCGATCTTCCTCTCGACGGCGTTCAGCATGAACGGCGCGAAATAGACCGACGCCTGATCGCGCCCGATGCCATCCCGTCACAGGGACAAGGCGTCGGGCGCCATATCATAGCCTCAGTTCTCGTCGCCCATGCGCAGGGCGGCGATGAAGGCTTCCTGCGGAATCTGGACGCTGCCATATTCGCGCATCCGCTTCTTGCCTTCCTTCTGCTTTTCCAGCAGCTTCTTCTTGCGGGTGATGTCGCCGCCATAGCATTTCGCCGTGACGTCCTTGCGCATCGCCGCGATCGTCTCGCGCGCGATCACCTTGCCGCCGATCGCCGCCTGGATCGGGATCTTGAACAGGTGACGAGGGATCAGATCCTTGAGGCGCTCGCACATGTGGCGGCCGCGCGCTTCGGCGGCCGAGCGGTGGACGATCATCGACAGCGCATCGACCGGCTCGTTGTTGACGAGGATGCTCATCTTGACGAGGTCGCCCTCGCGCGTGCCGATTTGGTGATAGTCGAAGCTGGCATAGCCACGGCTGATGCTCTTCAGGCGATCATAGAAGTCGAACACCACTTCGTTGAGCGGCAGTTCATAGGTCACCTGGGCGCGGCCGCCGACATAGGTGAGGTTCTTCTGGATGCCGCGACGGTCCTGGCAAAGCTTCAGGATCGAACCGAGATACTCGTCGGGGCAGTAGATCACCGCCTCGATCCAGGGCTCCTCGATCATCTCGATATGATTGGGATCGGGCATGTCGGCCGGATTGTGCAGGTGAAGGGTGCGACCATCCTTCATGTGCATGTCATAGACGACCGACGGCGCCGTGGTGATCAGGTCCAGATCATATTCGCGGCTCAGGCGCTCCTGGATGATTTCCAGATGCAGGAGGCCGAGGAAACCGCAGCGGAAGCCGAAGCCCAGCGCGGCCGAGGTTTCCATCTCGAACGAGAAGCTGGCGTCGTTGAGGCGCAGCTTCGAGATCGACTCGCGCAATTTCTCGAAATCATTGGCATCGACCGGGAACAGGCCACAGAACACTACCGGCTGCACTTCCTTGAAGCCCGGCAGCGGCTTGGCAGCGCCATTCTTCACGGTCGTGATGGTATCGCCGACGCGGGTCTGGGCGATTTCCTTGATCTGCGCGGTGATGAAGCCGATTTCGCCGGCGGCCAGTTCGGGCAGCGCCTCGATCTTGGGGCGCATGCAGCCGACGCGGTCGATCAGATGCTCGGTGCCGCCGATCATGAACTTGATCGCCTGCCCCTTCTTGATCACGCCGTTGACGACGCGCACCAGGATGACAACGCCCAGATAGGGGTCGTACCAGCTGTCGACCAGCATCGCCTCCAGCGGCGCGTTGCGATCGCCCTTGGGCGCCGGGATCTTGGTGACGATGGCTTCCAGGATATCGTCGATGCCGATCCCCGACTTGGCGCTCGCCAGCACCGCTTCCGACGCGTCGAGGCCGATCACTTCCTCGATTTCCGCGCGCACCTTTTCCGGCTCGGCGGCGGGCAGGTCGATCTTGTTCAGCACCGGCACGATCTCATGATCATGCTCGATCGACTGATAGACGTTGGCCAGCGTCTGCGCTTCCACGCCCTGCGCGGCGTCGACGACCAGCAGCGCGCCCTCGCACGCGGCCAGCGACCGCGACACTTCATAGGCGAAGTCGACATGGCCCGGCGTGTCCATGAGATTGAGCTCATAGGTCTCGCCATTCTTGGCGGTATAGTCGAGGCGCACGGTCTGCGCCTTGATGGTGATCCCGCGCTCCTTCTCGATGTCCATGTTATCAAGGACTTGCGCGCTCATCTCACGGTCGGTCAGGCCGCCGGTGCGCTGGATCAGGCGATCGGCCAGCGTCGACTTGCCATGGTCGATATGCGCAATGATCGAAAAGTTTCGGATATGGGACAGGTCGGTCATCGGCGCCCGATAGCAGCAGTTGCGGGCGCTGTCAGCAGGATCACGTTGTGCAGGGCATGCGAAATTGCCGTGCGATGACAAGCATCGTCATTAACCCCCTTTGCTTGGAAGCCCCTTGCGGCTGTGTTACGTTCCAGAAAAATATCCGGGGCGCACCAATTTCTCTCGACCAGACAGGAAACGGGGTTTTTGAAAATGCGTGTATTGAAGATGCTGACTGCGGCTGCGGTCTGCCTTGGTTCGGCCGCGCCGATGGCGATGGCCGCCGAAAAGGGTTCGTCGGCCCGTCAGGAACAGTCGCGAAAGCAGGCGGAAATCCCGCGCTGCACCCGCCGCCTTGGCACCGTCGCGATCGTCGAGCCCGACAATCAGTGGTGGCGCGAACTCAATCTGGGCAGCCCCGAGGCGATCCTGAAGATCTTCGTGCAGCAGTCGGGCTGCTTCGGCCTCGTCAATCGCGGCCGGTCGATGGCGAGCCGCAACATGGAACGCGCCATGGCCGACAATGGCGAATTGCAGGCCGGCAGCAATCTGGGCCGCGGCCAGGTGAAGGCGGCGGATTATTTCCTGGAGCCGGACATCGTCTCGTCCAACCGCAACAGCGGCGGCAATTCGCTGGGCGGCGTTCTCGGCGGCTTCATGGGCGGCAGCACCTGGGGCCGGATCGCCGGCGGTATCAACGTCAAGAAGAGCGAGGCCAATGTCACCCTCTCGGTCGTCAATGCCCGCACCACCGAGGAAGAGGCGCTGACCGAAGGCTATGCCCGCAAGTCGGACCTGAGCTTCAACGCCAGCGGCGGGTCGAGCTGGTGGGGCGGTTTTGCCGGCGCCGGTGGCGGTGGCTATCAGAATACCGAGATCGGCCAGGTGATCGTGCTCGCCTATCTCGACGCTTATACAAAGCTGGTGACGCAGCTGGGCGGCCTGCCCGACAATGCTGCGGCGGCGGCACCGGTCGCGCAGCCCTGATGACGAGGGGGCGCTGCCGCTGCGGCAGCGCCCTCATCCGCTCGGCGCAATCTCCGCAAGCGGGCCTGGCGCCCGTCGCCGCTTCTTCCACCAGCGCAGGATGATCTCTCCCGCCGGTCGCTCGACCAGGCGGTTGATGAGCGTGCCGAGCGTCAGCGCGACGAGGAAGGCAGCGGCAAAGCCGATCCAGGGACTATAGCCGGCCCTGGCGATTTCCAGCATGACGACGAAGCCGACATGCTGGTGGATCAGGTAGAAGCTGTAGCTGACTCCGCCCATCCAGACGAGCGGCCGGATCGCCAGGAAGCGCAGATGGTTGCGGATCAGCGCTGCGAAGGTCGCCATCAGCACAAGACCGACAATCGTGACGTCCCATGTTTCCATGGTCGCGATCGATAGCAGCGCCAGCGCGGCATAGGGCGCCTGTTGCTGCCAGCTGCGCTGTCCCGCCCAGATGCGGTAGGCCAGCATGCCGATGATGAAGAAGGGCGTATAGCGCAGCACCAGCAGCATCACGACCCGTTCGGGCACGATATCGGGCCAGAGCTGCATCACCCAGCGCAGGATCAGCCAGACCACCAGCGTCGGTTCCAGATGCCGCAGGCCGATCCATTTCCAGATCGAGACCATGCAGAAATAGAAGGCGATCTCCACCGTCAGCGTCCAATAGGCGCCGTCCACTTCGGGAATGAAGGCAAAGCCCTGGAGCATCGTCAGATTGGCGAGAATCGCAAAGGGGCCGACCAGCAACTGGGTCGCCTGCGCCAGATATTCGATCGACAGCGTCACCAGCATCGCCACCAGATAGGCGGGATAGAGCCGGGCGAAGCGGTTGACGATGAAGTCGGCGACCGTGCCGATCCGGTCCAGCGTGAAGAAGATCGCAAAGCCGGAAATGGTGAAGAACAGCAGCACGCGGTAATTGCCGCCGGGGAAGCTGAAGGGCACATGGCTGGCCTGCGGGAACTGCTCATGGAAGCGGGTCGAATAATGGAAGACCAGCACGCACAAGGCGCCGATGCCGCGCAACGCGTCCAGCTCCGTCAGCCTTGTCCGTTTCGGCTTCGTTTCAACCATGATGCTTCATAGCAATGATGGAGCAACGAATGGGATATTTTCTTGGTTAACGTGCAATGCGCAAATGGCGGATACGGGCGCTGTCGGTCCCGATCTGGAACGTCCCGCCGCGGGATCGCGGTCTTAGCCGGCCGCGCACCAGTTGATTGGCTTGGACGACCAGGGACGGGCATAGCGTTTGAGGATGAGGAGCTGGCCCAGCGAGACGCCGTCACGGAGCAGGATGCGGGCGGTTGGGTCACTGTCGGCGGGATCGGCATGGGCTTCGAAGCTGCCGCCGTTCAGCATGCCCTGCAACGCGGTGCGGCCGGCACGGGCAAGGGCGGCTTCCTGCGGGCAGGCAGCGCCTTCGAGTCGCGGCGCGCTGATGTCGGCGAGATGATAGCGACGGCCCTGATAGGCATAGGCGTCGGTGGCGAGGACACAGGCCTGGCCGTCCAGATCGTCACAAGCGGCAAAACGGGTGGATATGGTGGCGGGGGCGTCGACGGATGGTGCTGAGGCCGTCGTCGACGCGGGCAGCACATGGCGCATCAGGACCAGCAGCAGCGCCCCCATCAACAGGGCGATGAGGATGAGGCGCAGCGGCACGATGGCGCGGCGCTGATCCTGCTTGTCATTCAGCCAATGACCGGACCGGTCCCGGTCTTCGTCACCAATATCATGCAGGCTATAGGCCATGATTCATCCCCAATCGGAGGCTATCGCTAGTAAATATTGGGAAATTTTTGGTTAACCATGGTGGTTGCGCAGGGGGCGGCGGACTGCGCCTTGACGCCGCGCCGGGGGCATGGTGAAAAACCGCGGAAGCCAGATGAAGGAGGCGGCGTGAGCGAAGCATGGCTGTATGACGAGCATCCGGCGATGGTTCGGGCGCATCCCTTCCTGTTCCTGCTGCTGCTGGTTTCGGTGGTCGGTATCCTGGCGATCGGCGTGTGGTGGGTGATGCACAAGGGCGAGCGGCTGGCGCTGAGCGAGCGCGAGGTGCTGCTGGAACGTGGCTTGCTGGCCAAGCAGCGGACCGAAATCGCGCTGTCCAGCATCCGCAGCGTGCGGATCACGCAGACCTTCGGCCAGCGGCTGTTCGACGTCGGCAATGTCGAGCTGTTCAGCGCCGGTGACGTAGCGGAAATCGCGATCCGCAACATGCCGCGACCGGGCCGGATTCGGGCGATTGCGGCGGCCCGCAACCTGGACTTGCTGCCCCAGCGCTGAGCGGTCGGGCAGGGGCGGTGCGCACGGAAAGCGCACGAAATCCGCCATTTTCTTGTCGAACATAATGTCTAGGCCCTTGACTTGGGCGCATTTATTTTAACCAATAGGAGCCCAGGGGCCGGCAGAGCTTTCCACCCGCACGAGGACGCCAGGAACAAGCAACGTCGATCCGCATCAGGCGGACGGCGGGAAAAAGGGGGCGCCTTGATGGTGGGTTTGCGCGTAATGCCGCTGTTGCCGGAATTGACGGCCGATCAGCGGGCCGAGATTCGGCAGTCCTGCGGCTTTGCCTGCGTGCGCTGCGGGGTGACCATCTATCGTTATCTGGGTCTGCCAGACGGGCCGGGGGCGACGCTGCTCTGTCCGACCTGTCACGGGCTGGTGGAGGAAGGGCGGCTGACCGCGAATCAGGTCCACAGCTTCCATGCCAATCCGGTGGTGCGCCAGCGCCACTTCGCGCGCGATCGCCTGCCCTTCTCCAACGAATTGCCGCAATTGATCGTCGGTGGATCGCGGATGCTGCGCGATACGCCGATTCCCATCACCCTGGACGGCGAGCCGATCCTGATCTTCGCGCCGCCGCGCCGATCCATGGGGGCGACGCGGATCAGCGTCAGGCTGGGCGCGGCCGACGGCACGCCAATGCAGGTGATCGATGGCAATGAATGGAAGCCGCATGACGGCAGCTGGCATTTCCTGTTGCGCGGCGACCGCTATTCGATGATGGCGGCGCGGGGCGACGGATTGTGCGTTTTGCGTATCGTTGCGCGCAACCGGCTTGCGGTCGAGCATCTGCGAACCACGATCAACGGGCGCCGGCTGGAGGTGACGCCGGACTGGCTGGAGGTCGATGGCAAGCGCTATGTCGACCGGATCGGCAGCGGCACGCTGATCGGCCTGGAACTGTAGACGGCGCCTTTCGGGGCGCTATCCGGGTTCCCGATTGCAGCTATTGCGGATCGAGTCATGTCATGACTGGATTCCGTAACGGAAACAGGCGATGCCCGCAGGCGTCGCCTTTTTCGTCTCACCAATATGGATGAAGTGTATCTGATATAAATCAACGGCTTGGCCGGCATCATAAAAAATTGATCATAGAAGAAGTTTACATCCGTTCCGGGGCATGATTCCCTGTGGGCGATCAGAGGGGTTGGAATGTCGAATGCGGTTGCCAGTCTGGACGATAATCAGCGGGCATGCCTGCGGCTGGTGGCACAGGGCTATACCTCCAAGCAGATCGCGCAACGCACATCGCTGACCCCAGGCACGGTCGACCAATATGTCTATCGGGCGACCGTGGCGCTGGGCGCCAAGGATCGGCGCGAAGCCGCCCGGATATTGGTAGAGGCCGAGAAAAACGCGCAATTCAAGCAATTTGAATTAAAGCCGGAGCCGCTTGTTGAACCGGCGATGGCGGGTGAGAAGGAGGCGTCGGCACCAAGCAGACCGACCCGGACCGGCGATATCCCGGCTGGTGCAGAGCGGCAGGAAAAGGGTCGCTTGCGCCAATTGGGTAACCGGATTCTGGCAACCATGGGAGGGGAACCGCATGGGCTGAATCGATGGCAGATCCTGACGACCATCTTCCGGGTCGCGTTATGGGCAGGGGGTTCCCTGGCCGCGCTGATCACGATGGGATATTGGCTCAATCATCTGTTTGGCTGACGGTCTCCAACAATCCAACCATCTGATGGGCCAGCGAGCGCTGGCCTGAAAAGGGAGCCTTGCCATGTCCAATGCCCGCCGCGCCGAGCGCGCCGCCAAGAGCGAAATGCACATGTCGGACGACACCTTCTTCAACCTGAGCGGCCAGGTCCGCGATGCCTATGTGAAGCTGGACGATGTTCTGGCCCACACGCTGCGGATGAGCGCCGACATGATCGATACCGCCCGCACCATCGGCCTGGCCCCCGAACAGGGACAGAAGCTGTTCAAGCGCTTCCATGGCTGCATCGACACGATGATGCAGAGCCGCGAGCAGCTGCTGGGCGCCCATCTGGAGGCGACCAAGATCCGCATGAAGACCAACCAGGCCGAACGCGCCGACGGCTGCTACAGCCCGTGGAGCGCGCTGGAAGAAAAGCAGGCCGACGCCCTGCGCCTGGTCGCCTGACGCGACCGGACCGGAAGGCAGGATCGTGCAGATCTTCCTCGCTTATACGATCGCGCTGATCGCCACCTCGATCTTCGTGGTGCGTTATGGCGGCGCGACCGGGCGCTGGAGCATCGTTGGGGTCTGGGCAGGGTTCATCCTGGCCCAGACGGCGGTCCTGACCATCCGGCCGGAGGCGGTGCTGATCCGTACGATCCTGGCGATCGAATGCGCCTCGCTGCTGTTCAAGATCATCATTTCGATGCTGAGCAGCCGGCGCTGGCCGATCATCGTCGCCGCCTTCCAGCTGAATGTGGCTGCGGTTCAGGTCGCGGTGATCGTGTCGCCCGCCTACCTGACCAAATTCTTCTACGCCATGTCGACAATCTGGGCGGTGCCGGTGCTGGTCGTGATGGCCATGGGCACGCAGATGGACCGGAAACACGCGTTTCCGGCGTGAACAAGGGAAACAGGATGCGGAAATGCCCGTCATTCCCTCTTGCGGCTGCGCCGTCCGGCGAAAGGCATATCGTTTCTGTTTTTGTCCGATTGATGGAGGGCCGATAATTATGGCATCAAGGGACATGACCCAGCGCGTTACGCGCCATCTGAACCCAGTAGGGAGTGATGGAATGGAGGGAGAGGGTGGTTATCCGGCCGAAAGTCCGGTCGTCACCGCGGCCGACCTGGTCCGCGGCTTTTCCGAATGTCGCGACATGGCGACACGCACGCCGCTCTACATCACCCATCATGGCCGGGCGACCCATGTGCTGCTGGGCGTCAACGAGTTCCGGGCGCTCAAAGCCCAGTCGGGCAACGCCGGTCAGGAGAGCGCCGAGGAGAAATTGTTCGCGCTGGCCGACTGGGTCGATCAGGCGGTGATCATCTGTGACCAGGACATGCGCGTCGACTTCGTCAACCGGGTCGCCAGCGCCATCTGTCGCAAGCCGGTGGGACAGATGGTCGGCCCCAAGCTGGACGTCGTCCTGCCGTCGATCAGTGGCAGCCTGATGGAAGTGCATGTGCGCCGCACCGTGAGCGGTGGCGAGCCGAGCGCGGCCGATATTCCCTCTCCCTTTGCCGACGGCGCCTGGCTGCGGCTGCAGAGTTTTCCCCTTGGAAGGTCAACCGTCATCATGTTCCGCGACATTACCGAGGATGTGCGCCGCCATCGGCTGGCCGATGCCAAGGCCGCGATCATCGAGGCGATGACCGCCCATGGCGATGTCGGCTATGTCCGCCTGTCGGTGCGCGGCACGATCGACGCGGTCGATGTGCCCTTCACCGATATGCTGAGCCTGCCGCGCGAACGGGTGATGGGCGTGCAGCTGACCGACCTGGTGCTGACCCATGGCCGCGCGGCATTCCGCCAGGCGCTGGAGCGGGCGATGCAGGGGCAAGGCGCGCAATGCGTGCAGACCATGCTGCTGAGCAATCGCGGCGAGGCGGTGGCGGTGAAGGCCTCTATCGTCGCCCTGCACGGCGCCTATGGCGCCGAGGGGGCGGTGGTGCTGATCACCGCGCTCGATGGGAGCACGGTGGTGGAACTGCCGCGCGCCGCCGAATGAGGCGGGCGCGGGTCAGCCGCAGCGGGCGCTGGTGACGACCATCTGATCGTCATAGCTGACGGTCAGCCGGTCGGGGCGGAAGTCCATGGTCATGGCCATATTGGGGCCGCCCCAGCGCAGCGTCTTGGCGCCAGATGCCTTGAGCAGTTCCGCGCCCAGATCGGCCGTCGCCTTCTGGCCGGTGAAACGGTCGAGCCCGTCATTCCTGCACGGCCCTTGCGCCATGGCTGGCGGCGATGCGGAGCCGGGGCCTTCGCTGCTGGTTCCGGCACAGGCGGCCAGGGGCAGGAATATCATCGCCATCATCGGCATGGGCATCGCCATCCGCATCGTCCGTCTCCTTATTCGGTCCGCGTCATTTTCAGCCGGCCATTCTTGACGGCAAAGGCAAGGCGTCCTTCGACGAGGTCCACCGCGTCCCGGCCGAACTGGTCATAGCGCCAGCCTTCCAGGATCGCGAGATCGTCGCGCACGCCAGCGGCCAGCGCCTCGATATCGTCGGTGCGGGCGAGCAGGCGCGGGGCGACATTGATGTCGCGCGAGCGGATCTTGAGCAGCAGCTTCAACAGGTCGGCGACCAGCGCGCCATCCTTGCCCAGGCCCGGACGCTTGGGATCGCGCTCGGGCATCTCGTCCTTGCCGAGCGGCTTGTGCGCGCCGAGCGCGGCCATCAGCCGGCCGCCAATGTCGTTGCTCTTCCAGGTGGCGGAGAGACCGCGCACCTTGCCCAGATCCTCCTGCGCGCGCGGCGGGTGGCTGGCGATGTCGGCCAGCGTCTCGTCCTTGACGATGCGGCCGCGCGGCAGATTCTTGTCCTGCGCTTCCTTCTCGCGCCAGGCGGCCAGCGCCTTCAGGCGACCCAGCACATCGGCCTTGCGGCTGGCGATGCGGACGCGCTTCCAGGCTTCGGACGGATCATTCTCGTAATTGGACGGATCGCTGATCCGTTCCATTTCCTGGTCGAGCCAGTCGCCACGTCCGGTCTTGCGCAGTTCTTCCAGCATCTTGGGGAAGATTTCGATCAGATAGGTGACATCGCCGATCGCATAGTCGATCTGGCGCTTGTCGAGCGGGCGACGCGCCCAGTCGGTGAAACGCGCGCCCTTGTCGAGCTGCACGCCGAGCCAGGCGTCGACGAGGTTGCCATAGCCGATCTGTTCGCCAAGGCCGAGCGCCATGGCGGCGATCTGGGTGTCGAACATCGGATGCGGCGTCTTGCCGGTCAGATTATGGACGATCTCGATGTCCTGGCCGCCGGCATGGAAGACCTTGAGCACGTCCTCATTATTGACCAGCAGGTCGAGCAGGGGCGTAAGGTCGATGCCCGGCGCCTTGGGATCGATCGCGGCAGCCTCGCTGGAGTCGGCGACCTGGACCAGGCAGAGTTCGGGCCAGTAGCTATTCTCGCGCATGAACTCGGTATCCACCGCGACATAGGGGGATTTGGCCATGCGGGCGCAGAAATCGGAAAGCGTCTTGCTGTCGGTAATCAGCGGATGAATTTGCATATGGTCTTCGATCTTATTATGGGCTGGCCCGCGTCCTGCGGGCTGGTCGATAGTCGACAAGGCAAGCCCATAGCCGGGCCGCAACAATTTGTCATTTCCGTAAAACGAATTTGAAAGATCGAAACGCCATGCACGCCTATCGCACCCACAATTGCGGCGCCCTTCGTGAAGCCGATGTCGGCGCGAATGTGCGCCTGTCCGGCTGGGTGCATCGCAAGCGCGATCATGGCGGCGTTCTCTTCATCGACCTGCGCGACCATTATGGCCTGACCCAGATCGTCGCCAAGGCGGACAGCGAGCCGCTGCGCATCCTGGACGGCCTGCGTGCGGAATCGGTCGTGACGATCGACGGCACGGTCGTCGCGCGCGGCCCGGAAGCGGCCAACCCCAAGATGGCGACCGGCACGATCGAGGTCGTGGCCGATAAGGTGACCGTGCTGTCGACCGCGGCCGAACTGCCGCTGCCGGTGGCGGGCGAGCAGGAATATCCCGAGGATATCCGCCTGCGCTATCGCTTCCTGGATCTGCGCCGCGAGACGCTGCACGCCAATATCGTCACCCGCACCAAGATCATCCGCGACATGCGTCGCCGCATGGAAGATGCCGGCTTCACCGAATATTCGACGCCGATCCTGACCGCGTCCTCGCCCGAAGGCGCGCGCGACTTCCTGGTGCCCAGCCGCATCCATGCGGGCAAGTTCTACGCCCTGCCGCAGGCGCCGCAGCAATATAAGCAGCTGCTGATGGTTGCCGGTTTCGACCGCTATTTCCAGATCGCCCCCTGTTTCCGCGACGAAGATCCGCGCGCCGATCGCCTGCCGGGCGAATTCTACCAGCTTGACCTGGAAATGAGCTTCGTCACCCAGGAGGATGTCTGGAACACGATGGAGCCGGTCATCGCATCGGTGTTCGAGGAATTTGCCCAGGGCAAGCCGGTCACCCCGGCCGGCAGCTTCCCGCGCATTCCGCATGCCGAAGCCATGCTGAAATATGGCAGCGACAA
The DNA here is from genome assembly GCF_051058005.1 of Sphingobium sp. DN12. NCBI lineage: Bacteria > Pseudomonadati > Pseudomonadota > Alphaproteobacteria > Sphingomonadales > Sphingobiaceae > Sphingobium > Sphingobium sp. DN12. Next base: position 3,486,013 of record NZ_CP173717.1, on the reverse strand, counting down.
GCCGGACCTGCGCAACCCGATCATCATCCAGGACGTGACCGAGCATTTCCACGGCTCGGGCTTCGGCATCTTCGCCAGCCTGGTCGAGAGCGGCAATGTCATCCGTGCAATCCCGGCACCGGGCGCGGGCGCGGGCAGCCGCAAATTCTTCGACGACATGAACAATTGGGCGCGCGGCGAAGGCTATTCGGGCCTTGGCTATATCAACATCAAGGATGGCGTCCCCGGCGGCCCGATCGCCAAAAATCATGGCGAGGAAGCGACCGCCAAGCTGATCGCGGCGCTGGGCCTTGGCCCGAACGACGGCGTGTTCTTCGCCGCCGGCAAGGAGTCGCAGGCAGCGAAGCTGGCGGGCCTGGCGCGCATCCGCGTCGGCGAGACGCTCGACCTGATCGACAAGGACCGGTTCGACCTGTGCTGGATCGTCGACTTCCCCTTCTATGAATATGATGAAGACGAGAAGAAGGTCGACTTCGCCCATAATCCCTTCTCGATGCCGCAGGGCGGGCTGGACGCGCTCAACAACCAGGATCCGCTGAGCCTCAAGGCCTATCAATATGACATGGTCTGCAACGGCTATGAGATCGCGTCGGGTTCGATCCGGAACCAGTCGCCCGAAGCGATGGTCAAGGCATTCGAGCTGGTGGGCCTGAGCCAGGCCGACGTGGAAGAGCGGTTCGGCGGTCTCTATCGCGCGTTCCAGTATGGCGCGCCGCCGCATGGTGGAATGGCCGCCGGTGTCGACCGCATCGTGATGCTGCTGTGCGGCGCGCAGAATCTGCGCGAGATCACGTTGTTCCCGATGAACCAGCGCGCCGAAGACCTGCTGATGGGGGCGCCGAGCGCTGCCGAGTTCAAGCAGCTGCGCGAACTGCATGTTCGTGTCGTGGAGCCGCAGGCGAAGGCATAAGCCTTTCCATAGGCTGGAAGGAACAGGGCTTCCGCCATCCGGCGGGGGCCTTTTTCTTTGCCGTCTTGCCTTGCTGTATTGTTATGATAACACACATGGCGACAAGGGAGCAGGGTGGATGATGCGGACGATCATGGCAATGATGGCGGCGGGGCTTGCGGCGGTGTCGGTGCAGGCGGCTGGTCCCGGTTTCGATCCGCGCGCTTTGAAGGCGGTTGCCGGGCCGCCCAATGAAGTGATGGTGCTGGGTACGCCCCACCTGTCTGGCTGGCCAAAGGATTTCGATGCGCAGGCGCTGGGGCCATTGATCGACCGGCTGGCGGCGTGGAAGCCGCAGGCGATTGCGGTCGAAACCCTGTCCGGCCTGCAGTGCGACGCCTTGCGCCGCGCGCCGTTCCGCTATGCCGAGACGGTGGAAACCTATTGCTGGGACGCGACGCCGGCGCGCCAGGCGACCGGGCTGGACGTTCCGGCTGCCACGGCCGAGGTCGAGCGGCGTCTGACCGCCTGGCCGGAGCGACCGACGGCATCGGACCGGCGCCATCTGGCGGCCTTGTTCCTGGCGGCGGAGGATCAGGGATCGGCGCTGGTGCAATGGCTGCGGCTGGACGGCGCGGACCGTCATGTCGGGGATGGGCTGGACGCCATATTGGTGGCGCGGCTGGAAACGCTGCGCCAGCGTCGCAACGAGGAGTTCCTGATTGCCGCGCCGCTGGCTGCCAGGCTGGGGCTGGAGCGGCTGGAACCGATGGACGACCACAGCGCCGACCGGCCCTATCGCAATGCCGAGGAGGAGAAGGCAGCGGGCGCGGCGATCATGAAGGCGTGGGACAATGAAGCGACGGCGCGGCGCAAGGCGGCCGATGCGGCGCTGCAGCCCGGCATCCGGACGGGGGCCGGCGTGCTGGCGCTCTATCGCGCCTATAATGCGCCGGATCAGGCGCAGACCATCTATGACAGCGATTTCGGCGCGGCGCTCAAGGAGCCTTCGCCCGAGCGTTTCGGGCGCGGCTATGCCGGCTATTGGGAGGTGCGCAACCTGCGCATGGCGGCCAATATTCGCGACGTCTTCGCCGCCGCGCCGGGCCAGCGCATGCTGGTGATCGTCGGCGCCTCGCACAAATTCTATCTCCAGGCCTATCTCGACATGATGCACGATGTGCGGCTGGTCGATACCGACGCCATACTGCACTGAGGCCGCGCTTGCTCTTGGCGGCGCGGTTCGATCTAATCAGGCGTCCCCTTGCAGGAGAGCGGCGCATGACGATCAATCTGTCGGACTATGAAACCGGGGCGAAGTATAAAGGCGATTATGATGCGGCGCTGTTGGCGCTGCAGCGTCGCCTGTCGAAGATCCAGGTCGCCCATATCCTGCATCGCCGCCGGACCGTCATCATGCTGGAAGGCTGGGATGGCGCGGGCAAGGGCGGCATCATCAAGCGGATGACCGCGGACTGGGACCCGCGTTATTATCAGGTCCATCCGATCGCCGCGCCGACGCGCGAGGAACTGGACCATCATTTCCTCTGGCGCTTCTGGACCCGGCTGCCCGCCAGCCAGAATATCGGCCTGTTCGACCGCAGCTGGTATGGCCGGGTGCTGGTCGAGCGGGTGGAGAAATATGCCACCAAGGCGGAATGGAAGCGCGGCTACAAGGATATCAACGCGTTCGAGGCGCAGCAGGTCGATACCGGCACCAACATCATCAAGCTGTTCGTCCACATCACGCAGGAGACGCAGGACGAGCAACTGGCGCAGCGGCTGGATACGCCGTGGAAGCGGTGGAAGACCGGCACCGACGATTATCGCAACCGGGCCAGGCGGGCCGAATATTGGGATGCGATGCACGACATGTTCGAGAAGACCGACACCAAGCAGGCGCCCTGGAAGGTGATCGACAATAATAACCGCAAGGCCGGCCGAATCGCGGCGCTGACCTATGTCGCGGAGCGACTGGAGAAACTGGTGCCGATGGATTTCCCGGCGGCCGATCCCGAAGTGGTCAAGCTGGCGCGCGAGGCATTTGGCTATAAGCCGCCCAAATAATTCCGCAAAAACAACGATCTGTAACAAAAGCGTCATCAAATACTAAGCGGTCATTTACCCTTTTCTTCTAGGCCGGGCGCCATGTACGCGCCCCAGATGCTCGATCGGCCCGACCCGGAGCCGCATGTTGCCGCCGGCACCGCCTTGCCCTTTGCCCAGAGCTGCGCTGCGGTCCGGCTGGGCCAGCCGCTCAGCCAGGCCGTCGACCGCTTCCAGGACGATGCGGCGCTGCGGCTGCTGCCGGTGGTGGACGCCGCCGATCGGCCGGTGGGGGCCATTTATGAGCGCGACATGCGGCGCATCCTGTTCAACCCTTTCGGCCATGCGCTGCTGCGCAATCCCAGTTTCGGCGGGCGGCTGGACGAACATGTGCGGCCGTGCGCGACGGTCGAGCAGAGTGCCAGCGTCGAACGGCTGATCGACCTTTATGCGGCGCAGGGGAGCGATTGCGAGGGGCTGATCGTGACGCAGGGCGGCCATTATGCCGGCGTGGTCGGCGGTCCGCTGCTGCTGCGGCTGGCGGCGGAGCGGGATACACGCGATGCGCTGGCCCGCACCCGGCGGCTGGAACATGTGACGCGCGAGAGCGGCGCATTTCGCGCGGATGTCGAGGCGTTGATCGCCGATCTGGTCGGCATGGCCGACATGCTGTCGGCGCGCGCTGAACAGGCGGTGGAGCGGGCGTCGGGCAATGGCGAGGCGGCGGCCGGCATGGCGGTCGCGGCGGAGCAGACGGCTGACAGCCTGCACGGCATCGCCAGCGGCGGGCAGGAACTGGGCGGGCTGTTCCAGGCGATGGAAAGCCAGGTGCGCGCGGCGGGCGAGGCGATCCGCGCGGCGGTGGCGCAGACGCAGGTCGGTGCCGAACAGACGGCGGCGCTGCGGGTCGAGGCGGACGGGATCGGCGCGGTCATCACCCTGATCGACGATATTGCGCGGGCGACCAGCATGCTGGCGCTCAATGCCAGCATCGAGGCGGCACGGGCCGGTGAGGCCGGGCAGGGCTTTGCCGTGGTGGCGCGCGAGGTCAAGACGCTGGCGAGCCAGACGCGCGAGGCGGCGGCCGAGATCGGCCAGCGCATCGGCCATGTCCGGCTGGCGGTGGAGACGGTGGCGCAGGGCCATCTGCACATGGACGCGGCGATGGCGACCGCGAATGAGGTGTCGGCATCGGTCTTCTCGGCGGTGGCGCGCCATGGCGCCTTCAGCCGGTCGATCGCCGCCAGCCTGTCGGAAGCCGGATCGTCGAGCGACCATATCCGCCAGAGTGCGCGCCAGATCAGCGACAATGCGAGCGCGGCGGCGGCGGGCGCCCATGATATCGGCGTTGCGGCGGGGCAGCTGGCGACGGTCGCGCACCGGCTGGACGATCGGGCGAGCCGGTTCCTGCAGGCGATCCAGGCAGGCTGAACCGCACAAAGCCTCTGGTAACGGCGCAAAAAGCAGCTAGTCTTGCACCCAATGGGTCCGGCACGGGCCGAAAATGGGAGAGAAGATCATGCTCGTCATGTTCGTCGGCGTCGATCGCACCGAAACCGCGGTCAACCCTACCCAGGTGACCTTCGTCTCATCCGTGACCGACGGCACCCGCATCCGCTTTGGCGAAGGCCGCAGCGTCACCGTGACCGAACCGATCGCCGAGGTGCTGGATTCGCTCAACCGCGCCCTGCGGCCGCACGAATAGCGGTCTTTTCCCTCTTCCCCTCCGTTGCGCCTGCATGGCGACAGCCCCGTCGCGCGCCCGGCAGGTAAAAGGCCCGCCGCGCCATCGCGCAACGGGCCTTTTCAGAGCGTGAAGCCAGAGGTGGACGAAAGGCAGGATCAAGCGCCCGGTTGATCCGGTCGGGCGCGGTCGCCCTGCTTAGTCGTCATCCCCCGCTTCGGGTCCGGCCATCATCCCTTCGGCGACTTCCTCGGTCTTGCCGCGGATCGCCTTTTCCAGGCGGTCTGCCATTTCGGGATTTTCCTTGAGGAAGGTCTTGGCGTTTTCGCGACCCTGGCCGATGCGGACCGAGTCATAGGAGAACCAGGAGCCCGACTTCTCGACCAGCCCGGCCTTGACGCCGATATCGAGCATCTCGCCGATCTTGGAAATGCCCTCGCCATACATGATGTCGAATTCGACCTGCTTGAAGGGCGGGGCGACCTTGTTCTTCACCACCTTCACGCGGGTCGCGTTGCCGACGATATCGTCGCGATCCTTGATCTGGCCGGTGCGACGGATGTCGAGACGGACCGAGGCGTAGAATTTGAGCGCGTTGCCGCCGGTCGTGGTTTCCGGATTGCCGTACATCACGCCGATCTTCATGCGCACCTGGTTGATGAAGATCACCATGCACTTGGAGCGGGCGATCGACCCGGTCAGCTTGCGCAGCGCCTGGCTCATGAGGCGCGCCTGCAGGCCGACATGGCTGTCGCCCATCTCGCCCTCGATCTCGGCGCGCGGCACCAGCGCGGCGACCGAGTCGACGACGAGGATGTCGATGGCGTTGGAGCGGACCAGCGTGTCGACGATTTCCAGCGCCTGTTCGCCGGTGTCGGGCTGCGACACGATCAGTTCGTCAATGTCGACGCCCAGCTTCTTGGCATAAATGGGGTCGAGCGCATGTTCCGCGTCGACGAAGGCAGCGGTGCCGCCGGCCTTCTGGGCTTCGGCGATCGCATGCAGCGTCAGCGTGGTCTTGCCCGAGCTTTCGGGGCCGTAAATCTCGATGATGCGGCCCTTGGGCAGGCCGCCGATGCCGAGCGCGATGTCGAGGCCGAGCGAACCGGTCGAGATCGATTCAATCTCGATCTTCTCGCGGCTGCCGAGCTTCATCGCGCTGCCCTTGCCGAAGGCGCGATCAATCTGGGCGAGCGCCGCCTCCAATGCTTTCTGTCTGTCCATTGTGCCTGTCTTCTTGGAATCGATGAGTGAGAGCATAGCGGTCATCGGCCTATCCCCTGTCAAGCGGATCGCGTCGAGTCACTCGGCGCCTGCCAATGATGTATCCTTTTTGTTCCTGCGGAACAAGAGGGGAACGGAAATTTCCTATCCTGCCTATTCAGTCGGCGAGAATCTTCTCCAGCGCGCGCTCCACGGCGCCGATGGTGAAGGGCTTGGCGAGCGTCGGGCGATCGGCATGGCCCGGCGGCAGATCATCCGCCATGCCGCCGGTGGCGAACAGGAAGGGGATCGACTGCTGCGCCAATATGTCGGCGACCGGCCAGCTTTTTTCACCCTGGAGATTGCAGTCGAGCAGGGCGGCGTCGAACCCGCCCTCGCGCGCCAGGGCGCACGCCTCGTCCACCGACGCGGCGGTCGCGTGGAGGCGATAGCCGAGCGCGTCGAGATAATCTTCCAGCATCATGCCGATCATTGCTTCATCCTCGACGATGAGGATGGACTTGCCGTCAGCCATGCGCCCTTGTCCCTTGTTTTTGCTTCCCATCGCTAGCCAAAGGGGCAGGCGATGCCCAGCATAATCGTTTGCCGGCGGGCAAGTTCATTCCGCCGCCGGTCGCATCGCCAGCGCGTCGCGCGCCGCTTCGGCCAACTGGTTGACGGAAAAGGGCTTGGGCAGGAAGGCGACATTGGCGATGTCGATCGACTTGCGCAATTGCTCCTCGGCATAGCCGGACATGAACAGCACGGGGAGGTCCGGGAAGCTGCGCCGCGCCTGTGCCACCATCGCCGGGCCATCCATATTGGGCATCACCACGTCGGAGATCAGCAGGTCGATCTTCTCGCCGCCGCCCAGCACTTCCAGCCCCTGTTCGCCGTCGCTGGCGGTCAGCACCTTGTAGCCCTGGCGGGTGAGGGCGCGTTCGGCCACGGCGCGGACCATATCCTCATCCTCGACCAGCAGCACCGTGCCGGTGCCCCAGGTTTCGCTGCGCTTGATCGGCGTCTTGGGCTTGGCCTGTTCGATGTCGCCGCCGGCATAGACCGGCAGATAGATGACGAAACTGGCGCCCCGGCCCAGTTCGGATTCGGCGAAGATATAGCCGCCCGACTGCTTGACGATGCCGTAGACGGTGGACAGGCCAAGACCGGTGCCCTTGCCCAATTCCTTGGTGGTGAAGAAGGGTTCGAAGATCTTGGACAAGATGTCGGGCGGGATGCCCAGGCCCGTGTCGGACACGCGCAGCGCGGTATAGTCGCTGATCGGCAGAATTTGCTGCCGCATCTCGCGCACGCGGTTCGCTGGCACGCCATAGGTCTGGATATTGAGCGTGCCGCCTTCGGGCATGGCGTCGCGGGCATTGACCGCCAGGTTGACGATGACCTGTTCCAGCTGGCCGGGGTCGGCGCGCACCGCGTCGAGGTTGCGGCCATGGCTGACGTCGAGCTTCACATTTTCGCCGAGCAGGCGCTTCAACAGGTTGGAAACGTCGGCGACGATGTCGGGCAGCTGCAATATCTGCGGGCGCAGCGTCTGCTGGCGCGAGAAGGCAAGCAGCTGGCGGGTGAGGCCGGCGGCGCGATTGCTGTTCGACTTGATCTGGGTGATGTCGTCATAGTCGCTGTCGCCCGGCGTATGGCGCATCAGCATCAGGTCGCAATGGCCGATGATGGCGGTCAGGATATTGTTGAAGTCATGGGCGACGCCGCCCGCCAGCTGGCCGATCGCCTGCATCTTGGTCGCCTGCGCGACCTGGCGCTTGAGCTTCGATTCCTCGCTATTGTCCTTGAGGCTGAGCAGCACGGCGGCCTCGCCCAGGCCGCGCACGCCGGCAAGGCTGAGCGCGATCGGTTCCTCGGGCTGTTCGCGCATGCGCACGGCGATGTCGCCCGACATTTGCGGGCCGACGGCAAAGCGGCGCACCGCGTCGGCCACCGCCGCCTGATCCTCGCGCACGACCAGGTCGCCGGGATAGCTGGGCGTTTCGGCATCCTTGATGCCGGCGGCGCGGGCGAACGCCTTGTTGACGAACAGCACCCGGCCGTCGCGATCGGCCATGGCGAGGCCGAAGGGCAGCAGCGAGAGCAGGGTTTCGATGTAGGAAAGGGCGGAGGTGCCGCCACCGCCGACCGGCTCGTCGATCAGCAGCAACAGCATCGGGCCGTCCTGCGCCCCATTCTGGATGCCGCCCGGCTGGGTGGCGCGGCGCAGCGGCACCTGCAGCAGGCGCAGCGGCAGGCCGCCGCTTTCCTCCCGCGCCAGGAACAGCCGGCCCTTGTCATCGACCCGCATATGGGCGGCGAAATCGCGGCCGGTGATGTTGGCGTCGATCCGGCCGGCGGCGCGCAGCAGGAAGGCGCCGTTGGCGGCGCGGATGCGGCCCTCGCCGCCGATCATCACCGCCATGATGCCGGCTTCGCCCAACTGCCGCCCGGCCTCGCCCGTCAGGACGCGATGGACATCGTCGAGCGCGCTGGGCTGGCGCATCGGGGTGAAGCGCCAGAGCAGATAATCTTCCGACCGGCCAGTGCGGGTGATGTCGACGTCGAGCCGCAGGGTCGCATGGGCGATCGCCTCCACCTTGGCCTCGCCATCGCGCCAGGCGGCGCGGGCGGCGGCGGTCAGGCTCTCGATCAGCGAGGCATCGGCATTGACGGCCGGGGGCGAGGGGTAGCCGGGGAACCATTCGCCGAACAGGTCGCTGGCGCAGACCAGCCGGCCGGCGCGGTCGGTGACGGCGATCGCCATGCTGGAGGCGTCGGCGGCGGCGCGCGCCACGGTCCAGTCGGGCACGGCATCACTGGCGGACAGCGGCGGGGGATAGAGGCGGCGATACCAGGCGAGCAGCGCGGCGATGGTGATGACCGTGGCGGCGAAGCCGGCGGCCAGCGCCCAGTCGCCGATGGCATAGAGGACAATCGCGGCGGAGGCGGCTGCAGCGAGCGCGAGCAGGGGCACGAAGCTGCGCGACGGGGCTTGTCCCATCCACGCCTCATCATCCCTGTTTACCCGCGCGACCATCGGCGCCGTCCCCTTAAGCCCTTACAATGGAACCATGACGCCACGGATCAGATCCGGGCGATCTCTTCCAATGCGCTGCTTTCATTGCGCTTGCCAATCCTCAATTTGCGCGCCTGCCACTTGCGCCCCATGCGGCGGCGCCAGAACCAGTCGGCGCCGACATAGCCAAGCACCGCGCTGGCGAGCGAGATGAGGAAGAGGCCGAGCAGCATGGCCGGGGCGGCTTCGGAAAAGAGCCAGGCGCACCATTGGCCGATCGAGGCATGGCCATCGACCAGCGCCATGAAGCCCGAGGCGTCGGCGCTGCGGCCGAGCATCCAGTTGCCGAGCCATACCGATGCCATCAGGATCAGCGGCGTGGTGGCCGGGTTGGACAGGAAGGTCATCGCCGCCGCCACCGGGATGTTGGCGCGGAAAGGCAAGGCGAAGATCGCGGCGCCGGCGATCTGCACGCCGGGGATCAGCAGGAAGATGCCGACGAACAGGCCGAGCGCGACGCCGCGCGGCACCGACCGGCGAGTGAAGCGCCACAGCGAGGGTTCCAGCACGCGATGGGCGACGGGGGCAAGGACGCGGCTCTTCTCCAGCGATTCACGGGTTGGCGCGTTGGCGTGCCACCAGCGGGAGAAGCGATTGTCCATGGATCAGCTATGCGCCTTCATGATGCGCTGCTGGTCGCGCTTCCAGTCGCGTTCCTTGATCGTGTCGCGCTTGTCGTGATTCTGCTTGCCCTTGGCCAGCGCCAGTTCGACCTTGGCCCGGCCCTGGCTGTTGAAATAGACCATCAGCGGCACCAGCGTCATGCCCTTGCGCGACACCGCGCTGTGCATCTTCTCGATCTCACGCTCGTGCAGCAGCAGCTTGCGCACCCGCTTGGGCTCGTGATTTTCGCGGTTGCCATGGCTATATTCGGGGATGTTGCTGTTCACCAGGAAGACCTGGTTGCCCTTCACCTCGGCATAGCTTTCGGCGATATTGCCCTCGCCGCCGCGCAGGGCCTTCACCTCTGTGCCCTGCAGCGCGATGCCGGCCTCGAACACGTCCTCGATGAAATAATCGAAACGGGCGCGCCGGTTCTCGGCGACGATCTTCTTCTTGTCGAAGGTTGCGGGGCGGGGGCGGGCCATATTCTGCTACTTAACTCAATTCATCATATAGGGACGCCGGCGCGTCAAACCAGACCGGCGATCTCCAGCGCGCGATCGACCGCGGCGCGGCTCGATTCCGACGGCCAGGTAATCGGCAGCCGAAGCTCGCCGGGCATGTCGGGTCGCACGCGGGTGAGGGCATATTTGACAGGGCCGGGTGAAGAATCGCTGAACAGGGCATCATGCAGGGGATAGAGACGATCCTGCAGCGCCAGGGCACCATCCCAATCCTGCGCGGTGCAGGCCGCCTGGAAATCGGCGACCAGGCGCGGGGCGACATTGGCGGTGACCGAAATACAGCCCCGGCCGCCCATCGCGTTGAAGCCGAGTGCGGTTTCGTCATTTCCCGAAAGCTGGCAGAAGTCCGGGCCGCAGGCGAGGCGCTGCGCGGTGACCCGCCCCAGATTCCCGGTGGCGTCCTTCACCCCGACGATCGACTGATATTCCTGGCTCAGCCGGTGCATCACCGGCACGCCGATATCGGTGATGGTGCGGGTGGGGACGTTGTAGAGGACGATCGGCAGGTCGCAGCGCTGCGCCAGATAGGCGAAATGCTGATAGACGCCGTCCTGATTCGGCTTGTTGTAATAGGGCGCGACGACCAGCGCCGCGTCGGCGCCGGCGGCCTGCGCCGCATACATATGCTCCAGCGCGATGCGGGTGTCGTTCGATCCGCAGCCGGCGATCACCGGCACGCGGCCGGCCGCCTGGTCGACGCAGATGGCGATGACGCGATTATGCTCCTCGACCGTCATGGTCGCGCTTTCGCCGGTGGTGCCGCAGGGGACCAGCGCGCTCGACCCTTCCTCGATCTGCCAGTCGACCAGGGCGCGGAAGGCGGCCTCGTCCACCGCTCCGTCGCGGAAAGTGGTCACCAGGGCTGGAATCGACCCGGAAAACATCATTAAACTCCTTCAATTCTCCGGGCGACCGGGGCATGATCGGGCAAGCGGCGCGCTATAGCGCGTCATTCAGGGCCTGATAAGGATGCAATAGCGATTATGTCCAGCATGCCGAAGCCCGGAGCTGTCGAAAGTTACCTGATCCGCATGCCTGTCATTGCTTTATTGCTCGCAACCGCCGGTGCCGGCGCCCAGACCGAAACCCCCACCGTCTATGCCCAGGCGATGGTGCAGCCCCTGCCGGGCCAGCCGGGCTCGACTCAGCCCAGCGCCTGGAATCAGGCGGCCAGCCGCGTCGGCATGCCGTCCGATCCCTCGATCGCCGGCACGATCAGCCAGTGGCGCGCCTTGCAGCAGAGCGATGGCCTGGGCTTTTCCACCTATGCCAGCTTCATCATGGCCAATCCCGGCTGGCCGGGCGAGGACCGGATGCGGCGGCTGGCCGAGACCGGGATCAATCCCGACAGCTTTGATCCGCGCCAGGTGATCGCCTTCTTCGCCCGCTTCCCGGCGCGCACCGCGACCGGCCATGCCCGCAATGCCGTGGCGCTGATGCAGACCGGCCGGATGGACGAGGCGCGGGTGGCCGCGCGCACCGCCTGGATCACCGGCACGCTGAGCCCGACCGACGAGGCGCGGCTGCTGTCGCTGTTCGGATCGGGCTTTACCGTGGCCGACCATGACCAGCGCGCCGACATACTGCTGTGGAGCAATGACACGATCGGCGCGATGCGGATGCTGGCCTATGTCAGCCCGGCGCGGCGGGCGATCTATGATGCGCGCATCGCCTTTCGCCAGAAGTCGCCGGACGCCGCGATCAAGATGCAGACGGCCGAGCCGGCCGGCGGGGCGAGCGATGCGGGCTTCATCGCCGACAAGGCGACCTGGCTGCTCAATAGCGGCAACTGGATTGCCGGGCGGCAATATCTGGCCAATCGCCAGCCGCTGACCTTCCGCCCCGGCAATGCCGAAAAATGGTATGAGACGCTGCTGACCCAGGCACGGTCGTCGGCGAACGACAGCCAGTGGAGCTTTGCCTATGGCATCGCCAGCCAGCTGGACGACGCCTATGCGCCGGGCACGGACGTATCGACCCGGCCGATCGGCGAGCGTGACGATTATACCAGCCTTGCCTGGCTGGCGGGCACGACCGCCTTCTACAATCTCAACCGGCCGACCGATGCGGTGGCGATGTTCCGCCGCTATGCCACCGGCGGCAAGTCACCCCAGGTCCAGGCCAAGGGCTATTATTGGGCCGGGCGCGCGGCGCTGCAGGCGGGCGATGCCGCCAGCGCCAACAGCTATTTCAACCAGTCGGCGCAATTCCCCGACCAATATTATGGCCAGCTGGCGCTGGAGCGGCTGGGCCGGCCGGTACCGCCGCCGCCCGAACGGGCGGTGTCGATTTCGGCCGCCGAACGCAGCGAGTTCAACAACCGGTCGGTGGTGCGTGCCGCCAAGGCGCTGGGCCAGATGGGCTATTGGGAGGACCAGAGCAAATTCGTCCGCGCCATCGCCAACGGCGCCGACAGCGATGGCGATCATTTCCTGGCCGCCGAACTGGCGCAGAATCTGGGCCGTCCCGACATGGGCGTGATGGTCGGCCGCCGGGCAGTATCCAACGGCCTGACCGGCTATGGCGCCAGCGCCTTCCCGCGCGTGCCGGTGCCGCCGACGGCGCAATATAACTGGACCATGGTCCATGCGATCGCGCGGCAGGAAAGCCAGTTCGACAAGCAGATCGTCAGCCATGCCGGCGCGCGCGGCCTGATGCAGCTGATGCCGGGCACGGCGCGGGAGCAGGCGGGCAAGCTGGGCCTGAGCTATGACGCCGGCTCGCTCAACGATCCCAGCTACAACATCATGCTGGGGTCGGGCTATTTCCAGCGCATGCTGGACTATTATGGCGGCAGCTATCCGCTGGCGGTCGCCGCCTATAATGCCGGGCCGGGCAATGTGAATCGCTGGGTCAAGGCCAATGGCGACCCGCGCCTGCCGGGCGCCGACATGCTGCGCTGGATCGAGCAGATCCCGATCTTCGAGACGCGCAACTATGTGCAGCGGGTGCTGGAAAATGCCGTCGTCTATGAAGCGATGAATCCGGAACGCGCCAAGTTCAAGGGCAGCAATGCGGTGCTGAGCCGCTATCTGGGCAAGCAGACGCCGGGCTGATCTTTCCGGTTTGCGCGTCGGCCAAGGCTGTGGATAAGGGGCGGCATGAGCGGTCCCTATCCCAATTATATCAGCCCCGAGGGCTTTGCGAAGCTGCGCGCGGAATATGACCATCTGCTGGGCGTCGAGCGGCCGCGCATCGTCGAGGTGGTGAGCTGGGCCGCGGGCAATGGCGACCGCAGCGAAAATGGCGACTATCTTTATGGCCGCAAGCGGATGCGCGAGATCGACGGGCAGCTGAAGCGCCTGTCGAAGAAGATGAAGGACGCCAAGGTCGTCGACCCGCGCCAGCAGCCCGACAAGGGCCGGGTCTATTTCGGCGCGACCGTCACCATCGCCGACGAGGATGATCATCATCGCACCGTGACGATCGTCGGCAATGACGAGACCGATGTGGACGCCGGCCGGATCGGCTGGGGATCACCGATCGCCCGTGCGCTGCGCGGGGCGGCGATCGGCGACCTGCGCCGGGTGCATCTGCCTGCCGGGGAAAAGGAATATGAGGTGATGGCGATCAGCTATCCGCAATAGGATTTCGATCGCTTAACTTCCCATATTTCCCGCACATTTCGACATTCTATTTCCAACTCCCGTAATATCGTTACGCGGGCCACCCCCATTATAGGGGCGATCAGCCCTGTAGGACAGCATCCGCCAGCCAGGCGCGGAAGGCGGCCATGGCGGGGCTGTCGGGGCGGGACAGCAGGCGGGTGAGCCAATAGCCGCCGACGTCGACGCTTTGAGGGAAAGGCTGGACCAGCCGCCCGGCCTGCAGATCGGCGGCGAACATCGCGACCGGGGCGAGGGCGACGCCAAGGCCGGCCCGTGCCGCCTCCACCATCAGCAGCGAGGTATCGAACATCGGCCCGCGCAGCGGCGGGCAGGGCGCACCGGCGGCGGCGAACCAGCGCGGCCATTCGTCGGCGCGATAGGAGCGCAGCAGCGGCTCGCGCGCGAGCGCGGCGGGATCGGCCATGCGGGCGGCGAGGGCGGGCGTGCAGAGCGGGGCGAGCGGCGCGCGCAGGATCGGTTGGGCATGGGTGCCGTGCCAGGCGCCCTCGCCAAAGCGGATCGCCAGGTCCAGCCCCTCGCCGGCCAGATCGACCCGGTTATTGTTGGTCATCAGCCGCAGGTCGACATGGGGGCAGGCACGGGCGAAATCGGCGAGGCGCGGCAACAGCCAGCCGCCGGCAAAGGTGCCGACCACGCCCAGCGTCAGCACTTCATGCAGCCGACCGCCCTCGATTCGCTCCAGCGTGCCGCCGACCCGGTCGAACGCATCGGCCAGCACCGGGAGCAGCGCCAGCCCCTCGTCGGTCAGAGCGAGGCCGCGTGGCAGGCGGCGGAACAGCGGCGCGCCGATCCGCGCCTCAAGCTGCGCGACCTGCTGGCTGACCGCACCCTGGCTGACGCAGAGTTCAAGGCCGGCACGGGTGAAGCTGAGATGCCGGGCGGCCGCCTCGAAGGCGCGCAGGGCATTGAGCGGCAATTGGGCGCGATCCATGGCTTATGCATAAGATCAGCTAATGACTGTGTCGAGAATTGATGCTTTGTCGCAAGCCCCTATCTCCCGCAATCTCTGCCCATCACCAAGCATATAGGGGTAGGGCGATGCGCAACTGGATGGACGTAGGTATCAGCATGGCTGCGATGTTTCTGGGCGGGCCGGCCTGGACGAAGGCGGCGGATGATCCGTTGCTGCGGCCGATCGCGCTCGCTTCGTCCAAGCGCTGGCTGGCCCCGCAGGCACCGATCCGGCTGCATGGCCAGACCTATCTGGTCGGGTTCGGCGGCCTCAATGTCGCGCTCATCAGGACGAGTGCCGGGCTGATCCTGATCGACGGCGCGGTGCCGCAGGCGGTGCGCGACGTGGAGGCGAACATCAGGGCGCTGGGCTTTTCGATCCGCGACGTGAAGCTGATCCTGAGCACGGAGCCGCATTTCGACCATGCCGGCGGGCTGGCCGCGCTGGCCCGCGACAGCGGCGCGACGGTGGTAGCGAGCGCGCCGGCAGCGGCGGTGCTGCGCACCGGCGGCATCGATCCGGCCGATCCGCAGGCGGCCTGGCTGGAACGCTTCCCCGCCGTCCGCCGGCTGCGCGCGGTCAAGGATGGGGAGGAGATCCGGCTGGGCGACACGGTCATCACCGCCGTCGCGACGCCGGGCCATACGATGGGCAGCATGAGCTGGCGCTGGAAAAGTTGCGAAGGGCGGCAATGCGCGACCATGGTCTTCGGCTCCAGCCTCAATCCGATCGCGGCCGATGGCTATGCGTTTTCCGATCCGGCGCACCGGCCGGTGGTCGACGCCTTTCGCGCGACCTTTGCCAAGGTGGGGGCACTGGATTGCGACCTGTTGATCACGGCCCATCCCGATCCGGCCGATCCGGCCAAGCTGGCGCGCCTGCGGGCGAAGCGCGTGCCCAATGCCTTCATCGATCCGACCGCCTGCCGCCGCTATGCCGACCGCGCCGCCGGGATGCTGGACAAGAAGCTGGCGGCGGAAGGGGAAACGCGCAGTTACAGCCGGGGCCAATAGTCCCTTTCCCTGCTCGCCTTAATTTGCAACAATACTGTCGTAAATATAAAGGAGAGCAGGATGCAGATCGCGGGCAGGACGATATTCATCACCGGGGGCGGCGGCGGCATTGGCGGCGGAATCGCGCAGGCCTTTGCCGAGCAGGGCGGGCGCATCATCCTGGCCGATATCGACGCGGGTTTTGCCGAGGCGGAGGCGGCGAAGCTGCCGGCGGGGACGGATGCGCTGGCGCTGCCGATCGACGTCACCAGCCGCGACAGCTGGGCGCAGGCGAAAGCGACGGCGGAAGCGCGCTTCGGGCCTGTGGATATCCTCTGCAACAATGCCGGGATCGCGTCGGGTTTCGCGCCGCTGATCGACATGGACCCGGCCGATTTCGACCGGCTGGTCGCGGTCAACCTGACCGGGGTCTATAATGGCATTGCCTGTTTCGCGCGGGCGATGGTCGACCGGGGCGCGGGGCATATCGTCAACACATCGTCGATGAACGGGCTCAATCCCTTCGGCCTGTTCGCCGCCTATTCGGCCAGCAAGTTCGGCGTGCTGGGCCTGTCGGATTCGCTGCGGCAGGAATTGGCGCCCCATGGCGTCGGCGTCTCCACTTTGTTTCCCGGCCTGACCCGCAGCCGCATGTCACAATCCGACAGGGTCGGGCCGGGCGCGATGGACCCGGCGCGGCTGGCGCAGATTCGGGCCAACATGATGGAGCCGATCTGGCTGGGCCGGGCGGTGGTGCGCGCGGTCGAGCAGGACCAGCCCTATATCATCACCCATCCCGAATATCGCGACGACCTGGCCCGCCGATTCGACACGATCCTGGCGGCGTTCGGCGAGCCGGCCCAGCCGGGCTATCGCACGGGGGCGTCGGCGACCGGGCGCTGACTGAGGCGCGAAAGCTCAGGCCCGATAGTTCAGGAACGGGCGGCGGCGAGGATCATCTCCGCCCCTTTTTCCGCGATCATCATGGTCGGGGCATTGGTGTTGCCGGACGTGATCGTCGGCATCACCGAGGCGTCGATGACGCGCAGCCCGGCAAGGCCATGGACGCGCAATTGCGGGTCGACCACCGCGCGCGGGCCGCTGCCCATGGCGGCGGTGCCGACGGGATGGAAGATGCTGCTGGCGATCGCGCCGATCCCTTCGAGCAGGGTGGCGTCATCCTGCCGATCCGGGCCGGGCCGGAACTCCTGCGGCGCATAGGGGGCAAGGGCCGGCTGGCCGACGATCGCGCGGGTGACGCGCACCGCTTCGATCGCGACCTGGCGGTCTTCCGCCGCCGACAGATAATTGGGGCGGATGGCGGGCGGGGCGAGCGGATCGGCGGAATGGATCCACACATCGCCCCGGCTGTGCGGGCGCAGGTTGCAGACGCTGGCGGTGAAGGCGGGAAAGGCGTCGAGCGCGCCACCGAACGCGGCCAGGCTCAAGGGCTGGACATGATATTCGAGATTGGCGGTGGCATGACGCGGGTCGGATTTGACGAACATGCCAAGCTGGCTGGGCGCCATCGACAGCGGCCCGGAGCGACTGGCGAGATAGTGCAGGCCCATCCACGCCTTGCCCAGCCATGATCCGGCGCGGCCGTTAAGGGTGGCGATGCCGCTCACCCGATAGGCGCAGCGTATCTGGAGATGATCCTGCAGATTTTCGCCGACGCCCGGCCGGTCGGCCAGCACGTCGATGCCGAGTGCGGCCAGCCGGGCGCCGTCGCCGATGCCCGATCGCTGGAGGATGGCGGGGCTGCCGATCGAGCCGGCCGACAGGATGACCTCGCCATCGGCCTGCGCGGTGCAGGCGTCGCCATCCAGCAGGAAGCGCACGCCGGTGGCGTGGCCCTGCGCGATCGTCACCCGGTCGATCGTCGCGCCGGTGACGATGCGCAGATTGGGGCGGTTCATCGCCGGGCGCAGGAAGGCGTCGGCCGCGCTCCAGCGCCGGCCGCGCCGCTGCGTCACCTGAAAATAGCCCGAGCCCAGATTGTCGCCGCCGTTGAAGTCGGCGGTTTCGGGCACGCCATATTGGCTTGCAGCCTGGCGGAAACGGTCGAGCAGATCCCAGCGCAGCCTTTGCCGCTCGACCCGTATCTCGCCGCCCGCGCCATGGGTGGCGCTGGCCCCGTCCTGATGATCCTCCGCCCGCAGGAAATAGGGCAGGACATCGTCCCAGCCCCAGCCGATATTACCGGCCTGGCGCCAGCCATCATAATCGGCCGCCTGGCCGCGCATGTAGATCATGCCGTTGATCGAGCTGCTGCCGCCGATCACCCGGCCGCGCGGATAGGCGATGGCGCGGGCGCCAAGGCCGGCCTGCGCCTCGGTCTTCAGGCACCAGTCGGTGCGCGGATTGCCCATGCAATAGAGATAGCCGACCGGGATCTTTATCCACAGCCAGTCGTCCTTGCCGCCGGCCTCCAGCAGCAGCACGCGGTTGCGCGGATCGGCGCTCAGCCGGTTGGCCAGCACGCATCCCGCGCTGCCCGCGCCCAGGATGATATAATCCCAGCGGCCATAATCCCGGTCCATCGCCTCTCCTCTTGTGCGCGGACCATGGCCCGGCGGGGGCGGCGGCGTAAAGGGGCGGGGCGGGCGCGGTGGCGATATCTGGCCGGGCCATGGCCTGCAAACTGGCCATGGGCGCGGGCGGGCAAGGGGCTATGGCAGGCGGGTGACGGCGCAGGAGGATGGCCCATGCAGATTGCAATACTGACGTTCGAGGGGTTCAACGAACTGGACAGTTTCATCGCCGCCGCCATCCTCAACCGGATGAAGCCGCAGGGCTGGGCCGCCCATATCACCGCGCCCGACGAGACGGTGACGTCGATGAACGGGGTGACGGTGCAGCGGCAGCGGCCGCTGGACTTTGCGGCGCAAGCGGACGCGGTGCTGATCGGCAGCGGCATCCGCACGCGTGAGATTGCGGCCGATGCGGCGATGCTGGGTCGGATCGCGCTCGACCCGGCGCGCCAGCTGATCGGGGCGCAATGTTCAGGCACGCTGCTGCTGGCGAAGCTGGGCCTGGTCGGCGATCTGCCGGCCTGCACCGACCTGACCACCAAGCCCTGGGTGATGGAGGCGGGGGGGCGGGTGATCGACGCGCCCTTCATGGCGCATGGCAATGTCGCGACGGCGGGCGGCTGCCTGTCGGCGCCCTATCTCGCCGCCTGGATGATCGCGCGGGGCGGATCGATGGCGGATGCGGAATCGGCGCTCCATTATGTCGCGCCGGTGGGCGAGAAGACGGACTATGTCGCGCGGGCGCGGGCGGTGATCGCGCCATTCGTGGAAGCGGTGCCGGCCTGACGATCGGCTATCTGCGCAGCAGGAATACGGCATGTTCAGCGAACAGATTGGCGTTCGCATGGG
Organism: Sphingobium sp. DN12; assembly: GCF_051058005.1. Classification (NCBI taxonomy): domain Bacteria; kingdom Pseudomonadati; phylum Pseudomonadota; class Alphaproteobacteria; order Sphingomonadales; family Sphingobiaceae; genus Sphingobium; species Sphingobium sp. DN12. The sequence continues at coordinate 3,467,029 of NZ_CP173717.1, read as the reverse complement.
TGGTTTCCCTGTCCCCTTTCAGGAACCACTGGCCATCGATGGTCCAGCCGCGATCCTTCACCAGCGCGCGGAAATCATCCACCGTCACATGATGGATGTTGAGCGTGTCATACCAGGTGTCGGGCAATAGCCGCGTCACCGGCATGCGACCGCCCCACAGCAGCGACAGGCGCCCGCGCCAATGGGCAAAATTGGGGAAGGAGACGAAGGCCTGGCGGCCGATGCGCAGCAATTCCTCCACCACCAGGTCCGGGCGCCGGGTTGTCTGCAGCGTCTGGCTGAGAATCGCATAGTCGAAACTGGCGTCCGGATAATAGGCAAGGTCGGTGTCGGCGTCGCCCTGCACCACCGACAGGCCGCGGCCGACCGCGGCGGCGACATTAGAGCCGTCGATTTCCAGCCCGCGCGCGTCGACCTCACTCTTGTCGCGCAATGCCGCCATCAGCGCGCCGTCGCCACAGCCGACATCCAGCACCCGCGTGCCCGGCCGCACGGTGCGGGCGATCAGCGCAAGATCGGGGCGGAGGAGATCGCTCATGCCCGGCCACCGCGCAGGAAGCCGTCGACCACACGATTCAATTCCGGGCTTTCGAGCAGGAAGGCATCGTGGCCGAAGGGGCTGGACAGTTCGACGAAGCTCGCCTGCGCGCCCGAGGCGTTGAGGGCATGGACGATCGCGCGGGACTCGGCGGTGGGATAGAGCCAGTCGGTGTCGAAGCTGACCAGGCAGAAGCGCGCCCGCGTCGCGGTGAAGGCCCGTGCCAGCGATCCGCCATGATCCTCGGCAATGTCATAATAGTCCATGGCGCGGGTGATGTAGAGATAGGAGTTGGCGTCGAACCGCTCAACGAAGCTCAGCCCCTGATGGCGCAGATAGCTCTCCACCTGGAAGTCCGCGTCGAAGCCGAAGGTCTTGGCGTCACGGCCCTGCAGCCGTCGGCCGAATTTCTCGGTCAGGCCCGCTTCGGAAAGATAGGTGATATGGGCCGCCATGCGGGCGACGGCGAGGCCCGCGCTCGGCACCTTGCCATCGGCATAATAGTCGCCGCCGCGCCAGAGCGGATCGGCCATGATCGCCTGGCGCCCGACTTCGTGAAAGGCGATATTCTGGGCGCTGTGGCGTGCGGTCGAGGCGATGACGACGCAGCGTTCGACCCGGTCGGGGAAGAGCGTGGGCCAGGTCAGCGCCTGCATGCCGCCCATCGACCCGCCAATCACCGCGGCCAGCCGATCGACGCCCAGATGATCGAGCAGCATGGCCTGCGCCCGCACCATGTCGGCGATGGTCAGCACCGGGAAGCGCATCGCATAGGGATCGCCCAGCGCCGGATCGATGCTGGCGGGACCGGACGATCCCATGCAACTGCCGATGACGTTGGAGCAGATGATGAAATGGCGCGCCGGGTCGACCGGCTTGCCCTCGCCCACCATCCGCCACCACCAGCCCGGCTTGCCGGTGACGGGATGGTCCGACGCGACATATTGGTCGCCGGTCAGCGCGTGGCAGATCAGGATGACGTTGGATTTGTCCGCATTCATCTGCCCATAGGTCTCATAGGCGATGTCGACCGGGGACAGGCTGGCGCCGCTCGACAGCGGCAGCGGACCGGGAAGGCGGGCCTGGCGGCGCAGGCCGAAACGTGTGTCAGGGGAAACGCTGGCCATGACATCGGGCTAAGACGAGGGAAAGAGGCTGTCAATTGGCGGGGCGGGGTGGCGATCGGCCTGCGCCGTGCCTAGATGGAGGACATGACCGATCAGACCCGTCCGACCATCGTCGCCTATGGCCCGCTCTATCCCTATCTGACCGACCAGCTGGAGCAGCGCTTCACCGTCCATCATGTGGCGGCGGATGCGGATATGTCCGCGCTGCCGGCCGAGGTGCTGGAGGCGCGCGCGCTGGTCAGCTTCGGATCGGTCGGGGCGCCCGCCGCTATCATGGACGCGCTGCCGAAGCTGGAGATGATCGGGCTATTCTCGGTCGGTTATGACAAGGTCGATGTCGACCATGCCCGCGCCAAGGGCGTCCGCGTCACCAACACGCCCGATGTGCTGACTGACGATGTCGCGGACCTGGCCGTCGGCCTTCTCTATGCGACGGTACGCAACATCGCGGCCAATGATCGACTGGTGCGATCGGGCGGCTGGGCGCGGGGCGAAAAGCCGGCGCTGTCCGGCCGGGTGACCGGCGCGACCATCGGCATATTGGGGCTGGGCCGGATCGGCCGGGCGATCGCAAAGCGGCTGGAGCCGGTGGCCGGCGAGATCCTCTATCATAACCGCAAGCCGGCGGCCGACACGGCCTATCGCTATGTCGCCGACGCGATCGACTTTGCGCGCCAGAGCGAGGTCATCATCGTCGCCACGTCGGGCGGACCGGAAGCGGCCAAGTTGGTCGACGGCGCGATGCTGGACGCGCTCGGGCCGGACGGCGTGATCGTCAATATCAGCCGGGGCGGCGTGATCGACGAGGCGGCGATGGTCGAGCGGCTGGCCGACCGGCGAATCGCCGGCGCGGGCTGGATGTGTTCGCGCACGAACCGCATGTGCCCGAAGCGCTGTTCGCGATGGACCATGTCGTGCTGCAACCCCATCAGGGCAGCGCCACCGTCCACACCCGCAAGGCGATGGCCGACCTGGTGGTCGCCAATCTGGACGCCTGGTTCGGCGGAGAGGCGCTGCTGACGCCGGTGGTGTAGTATGGGTGGGTCGCGGACTGTCCGAAAATCCTCCCCAAGCAAGCTTGGGGAGGAATGAGAAACGTTAGCTTCTGGCCGCTAGCCGTCCTCGCAATCTCAATGGAAGTCGCGCGATTTGGGTAGAATGCGCACGTCGCGGGGGTGACGGGCGGCGGGGGCGGCCTGTATCGGCGGTTCGGATTGCGACAATCGGTTGAGGTCGGCGGTGCGGTCATGGATGCGGCTGGCCATCAGATGGACGACGCCCTCCTTGCTGCGCTGCACCTCGCCCTCGACCAGCATCAGACGGCTGGCCATGACCGGGCGGCGCTGCAGCTCGAACAGACGCGCCCAGAGCAGGATATTGGTGATGCCGGTCTCATCCTCGATGGTGATGAAGACGGCATTGCCCTTGCCCGGCCGCTGGCGCACCAGCACCACGCCGGCAGTGCGGACGCGCGCGCCATTCTTCGCCGCGCTGGTCTGGGCGCAGCTCAGCACGCCTTCGGCCGCGAACACCGGACGCAGGAATTGCATCGGATGGCCCTTGAGCGAGAGGCGGGTCACCGCATAATCATCCATCACCTGTTCCGCGAGCGGCATGGCGGGCAGCATCGCATCCGCCTCCTCCCCCAGTTCGCGGGCGGCGCGGTCGTGCCGGCGGGCGGCGGCGAACAGGGGCAGTTCGTCCGACGGGGGGCGCCGTGCTTCCCATAAAGCGGTGCGCCGGTCCTGCCCCAGCGAGCGGCAGGCATCGGCATCGGCCAGCAGCCGCAGCGCCCGCGCGGGCAGGCCGGCGCGCCGGGCCATATCCTCGATACTGGTGAAGAGGCCCCCCTGCGCCCGCGCCGCCACCATCTGCGCAGCCCATTGTTCGCGGAAGCCATCGACCTGGCGCAGGCCAAGCCGCAGCGCCAGCGCCCGGCCGGTGCCTTCGCCCTTGTCTGCGTGGCGGCTGCGCAACAGCGGTTCCAGGCCATTGTCCCAGCCGCTCATATTGACGTCGACATCATGGATGGCGACGCCATGCTCGCGCGCGTCACGGACCAGCTGGGCCGGGGCATAGAAGCCCATCGGCTGGGAATTGAGCAGGGCGCAGGCGAAGATGGCGGGCTGGTGGCATTTGATCCAGGCCGAGACATAGACCAGCCGGGCGAAGGACAGCGCATGGCTTTCGGGAAAGCCATAGCTGCCGAACCCTTCGATCTGCTTGAAACAGCGCGCAGCAAACTCCGCCTCATAACCGCGCGCGGTCATGCCGTTGATCATCTTCTCGCGGAAATGATGGATGGTGCCGACATTGCGAAAGGTCGCCATGGCGCGGCGGAGCTGATTGGCTTCGGATGAGGAAAAGCCGGCCGCGACGATGGCCAGCTTCATCGCCTGTTCCTGGAACAGAGGGACGCCATAAGTGTCCTTGAGCAATTTTCTCAGCTCGTCTGCAGGGCCGAAGTCGGGGGCAGGAGAAGGATAATCTATGGCCTCTTCACCGCATCGCCGTCGCAGATAGGGATGCACCATATCCCCTTCGATCGGCCCTGGCCGCACGATCGCCACCTGCACCGTCAGGTCATAAAGGTTGCGCGGTTTGAGACGGGGCAACATGTTGATCTGCGCTCGGCTCTCGACCTGGAAGACACCGATGCTGTCGCCCTTGCAGAGCATGTCATAGACGGCCGGATCCTTTGATTGCAGATCGACGGTCAGGTCGTGCCGCCCCAGCCCGTGCTGATTCATCAGCGCATAGGCCCGGCGAATGCAGCTAAGCATCCCCAGCGCCAGCACATCGACCTTCATCAGGTTCAGCGCGTCGATATCATCCTTGTCCCATTCGATGAAACTGCGGTCGGCCATGGCCGCATTGTGGATCGGCACAGTCTCGTCCAGCCGATCCTGAGTGAGGACGAAGCCGCCGACATGCTGGGACAGATGGCGGGGGAAAGGCGCCCTGATCAATTGTTGGACCAGGGTGCGCAGCCGCTGGATTTCACCATTGTCGAGGGCAAAGCCGGCATCCACGAAGCGGGCATCGCCCAGATCGCCCGAATAGCTGCCCCACACGGTCGCCGACAGGCGCATCACCACATCTTCGCTGAGGCCCAGCACCTTGGCGACTTCGCGCAGGGCGCTGCGTGAGCGATAATGGATGACGGTCGCCGCAATGCCGGCACGCGCCCGGCCATAGCGGCGATAGATATATTGCATCACCTCCTCGCGCCGCTCATGTTCGAAATCGACGTCGATATCGGGTGGCTCGTTGCGCTCCTCCGAGACAAAGCGGGAAAAGAGCAGGTCATGCTCCATCGGATCGATCGACGTGACCCCGAGCAGGAAACAGACGATGGAATTGGCGGCCGATCCGCGCCCCTGGCACAGGATCGGCGGCTTCTGCGCACGGGCGAAGCGTACAAGATCATGCACGGTCAGGAAATAATAAGCGTAGTTCTGGCGGCGGATCAGGCGCAGTTCCTGGCCAATCAGCGCGCGCACCTTGGGGGGAAGCTGGCGCCCATAGCGCCGCCTGGCGCGCCGCCGCACCATATCCTCCAGCCAGCCGTCTGGCGACCAGCCCGCCGGCACCGGCTCATGCGGATATTCATAGGCGAGATTCTTCAGCGTGAAGTCGATCCCGTCGATGAAGCGGATCGTCTCGGCCAAGGCATCGGGGCAGACGGCAAACAGCCGGGCCATCTCCGTCGGCGATTTCATGTGCCGTTCGGCATTGGCCTGCAATCGGGTGCCTGCCGTCTTGAGCGTTACTCCTTCACGGATACAGGTCAGCACGTCCTGGAGGGGACGAGTGCCGGACGTCGCATAGAGAATATCGTTGGTCGCGATCAGTGGGATCCCGATGTCGCGTGATACCGCCTGCATCATCGCCACATGCCGGGCGTCCCGCCCCTGATAGCGCATCGACAGCCCCAGCCAGACGCGGCCGGGCACCCTGTCCTGCAATCGCCGCGCGGCCTCCTGCCAACTGGGCGGCGAGGCTGGCGGGACCAGCCGTAAATGCCGGGATGGCACAGGGACAGCCTCATCCTCGAACGCATAATCGGGCGGCGCGTCATGTTCCTGCTGCGCCTGCGCCGTGGACAAAGGCAGGATGATCATGCGCCAGTCGTCGAGATAATCGAGCAGGTCGGCAAAATGCAGGATGCAGTCGCCCTTGATCGCCTTGATATTGCCCTTGGTCAGCAATCGGGTCAGCTTCCCCCAGCCTTGCCGCGACGCGGGATAGACGATGATGTCGGGAGTGCCATCGACAAAGACCAGCCGTGCGCCGACGATCAGGCGCAGGTCGGTTTCGCAGTCTGCTTCCTCTTCGGGCGTCATGCTTTCGGGTTCGCCCCGCGCCTTCTTGTCCTCCAGCAGCCTAGCGCGCGCCTTTTCCGGCGCATCACGTAGCGCGACATAGGCGCGGACCACTCCGGCGACGCTGTTGCGATCGGCAAGGCCGATGGCCTTGAAACCCAGGGCGATCGCTTCCCCCACCAGGTCGGCGGGATGGGATGCGCCATGGAGGAAGCTGTAATTGCTGATCGAGACCAGTTCGGCGAAGGGGGGCTCGGCCGGTGCCGGGCGCGGCGGGGCGGGTTTCGTTTTTTCTCGGGCTGCCTCGATCGCGTTCAATTCGCGCCGGTCGATCGATCGGGGTTTGGCGGGATCGGGCGGCGGGCGCCGGCCGCTCATGCGAACAGGCCGTGGATATACCAGCCGGGATGGACCGTCTCTGCGCCATAGAGGCCGTGGCGGAAGATCCAGTAGCGGCGGCCGCGGGCATCCTCGACCCGGTAATAGTCGCGGGTGCGGCCGGTGCTTTCGCCCTCGATCGCGCCGTCCCTGGCCTGCCACCATTGCGGCGCGATCCGCTCCGGCCCCTCGAACCGGGTGACTTCATGCAGGGTGCGGCGCCAACGGAAACGGTGGGGCGGGCCGTCGGGCACTTCCGCCACGACATCGATCGGCTGGGGCGGATCGAACAGATGGAGCGGGCGCATCGGTGGGTCGCCGGGCTCGCCGACCGGTGCCCAGCCTTCGGGCGCGCGATGTTCGACCGCCGGCAGTGCCAGCTGCGCCTGTTCGGGAATATGGCTGTCGCGCGGCTCCAGCCGCTGGATGCGCGCGCGCCCGGCGCGGATCGACAGGCGATCGACCAGCGCCTCCACCCCCTCGCTCTTGCGCGCCTCGCCCCCTTCGAGCGCGAGCTGGGTCGGCGCCATCGGATCGGCGCGTGGCACGGTGAGGCGCAGCATGTCGAAGCCGAAACCGGGATCGAGCGGATCGGACAGGCTGTCGATCCGTTCCTGGAACAGCCGCATGATCGCCGGCGCGTCGCGGATCGGCAGGCTGGTTTCGACCCGGATCGGGAAGGCGAGGCCGTCGCTGCGGAAGAAGACCGCCTCGAACCGGCGGCCGCCCTGGCCGCGCTCGGCCAATTGTTCGCCCGCTTCCGCCGCCATCTCCGCCACGACCTTGATCGCATGGGCGCTGCTGCCCATCGGTTCGGCAAAACGCCGTTCGACCCGGATCGCCGGGCGCGGGCGGCGGGGGGCCAGCGGGCGATGGCCCAGGCCCAGCAGCGCATGGAGCGCGTCCACAGCCTCCTCGCCGAAGCGGGCGGCGAGCGCGGCGGCCGGGCGGGCGGCGAGATCGCCGACGGTGCGCAGTCCCGCCCGGCGCAGCGCCACCGCGCTTTCCGCCTCCAGCTCCAGAGCCTCGACCGGCAGGCGGCGCACCGCCGCATCCTCGTCCGGCGCGGGGGCAGCGGGGAAACGGGCGAGCGCATGGGCGGCCTCGGGCGATGCGGCGATGGCGTGGCGCACGCGCATGCCATGCCGTTCCAGCCGGTCGGTCGCAGCCTGCGCCAGTTCCGCCTCACCATCCCACAGATGGGCGCAACCGCTGATGTCGAGCATCAGGCCATGGCCGGAATCGAGCGCGGCATTGGGGGTGTAGCGGGCGCAGCCGTCGCACAGTCGCTCCAGCCAGTCCTGGTCGCCATGGGGATCGGCCTCGAACACGCGCAGCTCCGGCTCGCGGGCGCGCGCATCGGCCAGCGTCATGCCGGCGGTGAGGCCCGCCGCCAGCGCATCGGCATCCAGCGTCGCGAGCCGCATCGCGCCGCGAACATTTTCCACCACCACCGCGGGCGCATCGCCCTGCGCGGCCCAGAGGTCAGGCCGCGCGATCCGCAGCCGATCGATCGGCAGGAAGGGAAACCAGAGCGCCAGATAGCGGCGCGCCGCCCTGCTGTCCGTCCTGTCCATGCTCATGGCGTTCATGCCGTCCGTCTCCAAAAGCCCCCTTTTCGCCATCCCATATCAGCCGCCAGGCCAGCCCGTCCGGCCCCGCCCGTCGCCGCAGCAGGCTGAGGGCGAAGGCGCTGTGCCCCGGCGCATTGCCGGGCAGCGGATCGGATGGGGCGGCCGCCACCTGCCAGCGGGTTTCCGCCGCGCTGGGCACCGGATCGCCGCCGACCCGCAGCAGTAAGGCGGTGACGCCCGATTGTTCGGCCGCCAGCGCCAGCCGCCGACTGGCGGTGAGGTCGAGCAGCGGCGCGCGCCCGCGCAATTCGATCAGCAGCGCGCCGAGGGCGGGGCAGCGCAGCCCCTCCACCGCGGCGCGCAGCAGCATCGCGTCATCGGCCATCAGCCCGATCAGCAAGCGGGCCGGGTCCAGCCCCAGCGCGGCGAGGCCGGGGCCATAGGGCGATCCGCCTGCCTTGGCCGATGCGGTGGTGCGCAGCCAGAGCAGCGGCGCGTCATCCGCCGCCAGCCGGGCGAGGATCAGCGCCAGGCCGGCCGCCGCCCCTTCCTCCTCCGCCGCGCCGAACAGTTCATGCACCCGCCCGCGCAGGAGGCCGCCGTCGAGCGCCGCGTCCAGCCCGGCATGGCCGGTCGCAAGCCGGGCACAGCCGGCCGTCGGCGCTGGCGTCCGGTCCAGCGCCGCGATATGCCGCTTCAGCGCGGCGAGACTTTTGATCGACTCGCTCATTGCATTTGTTCCTGATATGTTCTTATTTCACTTTATTGGCTGCCCGAGTCAATCCGCTTGCCAATCCAGAGGACAAAGAAGGATTTCCCGATGACCGACACCGCTCGCAAACGCGCCGATTTCCGTGCCCTGCACCAGGATGGCTTTTTCCTGCTGCCCAATGCGTGGGACGCGGGCAGCGCGGTGCGGCTGGCGAAGAAGGGCTTTCGTGCGGTCGCGTCGACCAGTGCCGGCGCGGCCTGGGCGGCGGGCAAGGATGATGGTGCACTGGGCCGCGACGCGGTGCTGGCGCATCTGGAGATGCTGGTCGCGGCGACCGACCTGCCGGTCAATGCCGATTTCGAAAATGGCTTTGCCGATGCGCCCGAGGATGTCGCCGCCAATGTGACGCTGGCGGCGCAGACCGGCATTGCGGCCCTGTCGATCGAGGACTGGTCGGGCGGCGCGCTCTATGACCTGCCGCTGGCGGTGGAGCGGATCGCGGCGGCGCGCGAGGCGATCGACCGGGTCGATCCGGCGCTGATGCTGGTCGGGCGCAGCGAGAATTTCCGCGTGCCCGGCATGGCGCCGAGTGAGAGCATCGCCCGCGCCGTCGCCTATGCGGAGGCGGGCGCCGACTGCCTGTTCGTGCCTTTCCTGCTGGACCATGGCGCCGTCGCCGAACTGGTGGCGGCGGTCGCGCCCAGGCCGGTCAATGTCGTCATCCATGACTATGACGCGGCCGGCATCGCCGCGCTGGCGGCGCTGGGCGTGCGCCGTTGCAGCATCGGCGCCAGCCTGGCCCAGATCAGCTGGGCGGCGTTCGACGATGCGGCCGCACGGTTGAAGGCGGCGGAGGGGTAAGGCTCCGGAGGTGGAGTAAGGGGCTAGGCGCCCTTACTCCACCGTCACCAATGTCACCGACTTGGACGGCAGGGTCAGCGCCACCTGCCCCTGCGTCAGCCGCGCCGGCAACGGGCCGGGCACGAAGGGATCGGCGCCCTCGAAGCGGATGCGGGTGTCGATGGTCGCGGCGGTCAGTGTCCGGGCGCTGGCCTTGCGCCAAGCGCCGCCCTTCAGGTCGATGCGCACCGGCCGGGCGGCGGCGGGGTCGAGATTGACGATGCTGAGGTGCAGAGCGCCCGCCGCATCCTTCGACGCCGACACGCTGAGCCCCGGCAGCTGCACCGCGCCCTCGACATAGTCGGGCGCCTGCACATCGACCGGGATCATCGTCGCATTCTGATGGACCTTGTAGAGGTCGAACACATGCCAGGTCGGCGTCACCACCATCTTGGCGCCCTGGGTCAGCACCAGCGACTGGATCACATTCACCATCTGCGCGACATTGGCCATGCGCACCCGGTCCGCATGATTGTTGAAGATGTTGAGGCTCATCCCCGCAATCACCGCGTCGCGCAGCGTGCTTTCGAGGTAGAGTTGCGAGGGCGCGTCCTTCTCGCTGTCGAACCAGGCGCCCCATTCGTCGACCGCGATCGCCACCTGCTTTTTCGGGTCATAGCGGTCCATGATCGCGGCATGGCGGCGGATCAGTTCGTCGGTCAGATGGGCGCGGGCGAGCGCGGAGGCCCATTGGTCGGTGCCGAACCCGATATTGCGCCCCTTGTTGCGCCAGTCATTGCCGGCGAAGCTGTAGAAATGGAGCGACAGGCCCCACATCAGCGGGCGTTCGGTATTGTAGGCGAGCGGTGTGGGATTGGGGCGCCATTTCATCGCCTGCGCCATGACCTTTTCGGTCCATTCATAATCGTCGGTATCCGCGCCCACTGCGATCAGCTTCGCCCGTTCACCCGAATAGGCGCGCAGGAAGGCGGCATAATGGCGGAAGGCGGTGGCATAGGTGTCGGCGGTCATGTTGCCGCCACAGCCCCAGCTTTCATTGCCCACACCGATGAAGGGCACGGCCCAGGGCGCGGCATGGCCATTGGCGGCGCGTTCCTTGCCCGGCTGGCTGTCGGCCGGCGCGGTCATGTAGCGCATCCAGTCGTCCGCCTCGCGCACGCTGCCCGACCCGACATTGACCGACACGAAGGCCTTGGCGCCGATCTGGTCCAGGAAATCCATATATTCATGGGTGCCGAACGCATTGGTTTCGGCCGACTTGTCCCAGGCGGCGTTGATGCCGGCAGGGCGCTGCGCGGCCGGGCCGATGCCGTCGCGCCAATGATAGCCATCGGCAAAGCAGCCACCCGGCCAGCGGATCACCGGCACCTTCACCTGGCGCAGCGCGGCGACCACGTCGCTGCGGATGCCGCGCACATTGGGGATGGGGCTGTCCGGCCCGACCCATATGCCTTCATAGACGCCACGGCCCAGATGCTCGACGAACTGGCCATAGATATTGGGATCGATGGTGGCGCCGGGCTTGCCGGTGTCAACGGTCAGGACGGCGCCGTTGCCGGGCGCAGCCGCCGGGGCCGATGCGCTGGCAAGGCCGGCGAGCAGGCCCGCCGTCGCCGCCAGCAGCGCCCGCCGCGTCCGCATCCAAGCCCGTCCCGAAAGCTGCACACCCATGCCATCCCCTTCCTCAATTTGTCTGAGTATAGGCTAGGCGGGCGGCAGGGCCGGGGTCAAGGGGCCGTAACGTCCCTGGGCTCTTCCACCCGCGTCACATGGATCGCCTGTTCGTTCATCTGGGCGCTGCCGAAGATGGTCATGAAGGCGATGTCGGTGGCATCGCGGCCAACGGCGATGCGGACCATCCCTTCGATCGGGGCCAATCCCGTCGCATCGACCATATGCCAGGCGCCGTCGAGCCACACCTCCACCACCGCGTGGAAATCGGGCGGGTCGAGATCGGCGGCATAGACCGACACCAGCCGGGCGGGAATGTCGCGCGCGCGGATCAGCGCGGCGGTGAGGTGCGCGAAGTCGCGGCACACGCCACGCTGGGCGACGAAGGTATCGGCGGCGGTGGTGGTGATGTCCGAACTGCCCGGTACATATTGCAGATTGTCATGCACCCAGCCGACCAGCGCCTGCACCAGCGGGCCACCGTCCAGCCCTTCGAAATGGCCGCAGACGAAGCTGACGAACCGGTCCGCCTCGCAATAGCGGCTGGGCCAGATGAAGGGCAGCACATCCTGCGGCAGGCTGGGCAAGGGCGAGCGGGCGAGCGAGAAGAGATCGGGCGCGGGCCGATCGACATCGACCAGCGCCCTGTAGCGGCTGAGCATCCGGCCGGTGCCGCTGCGCGTCCAGGTGCGCCGGCCGATCGCGCTGCCGCCCATCAAATTGGTCAGCGGCCCGGCATTGTCGATGATGTGCGATTGTTCGACGATGCGCTGGTCGGCCATGGCGGCGGCCTCGACGGCCATCAATACATCGGTCGGCCCGGAAAATTCATAGTCGAGGGTCGCTTCGATCGCGAGACGCATGGCCATCCTTCAGGAGAGATTCGGCAAGATGTCATCCTGCCGATGCTGCAGGCCGCTGTCGCGCTATTCCGGCAGCTTCCCGAACGGCAGCAGCTTGCGCGCCTGGGCGGCGGCCGCCTTGCCGTTGCCGGCGCGCAGCGCGGGCAGGATGGCGGCGGCATTGCGCTTCATCAACTGGTCGAGCGGGGCGGGGGCAGGGGCATTGGCCGCCCGTTCGGCCAGCGCCAGCGCGCCGGCGACATCATTATGATCGGCGCGGATGCGCATCAATGCCGCCAGGCCCGAATAGAAGGCGCGGTTGCCGCCCAGCGCGACCGCCTTGCCCAGGGCAGCCTCACCCACCTGTTCCTTCGCGCCCAGCACGGTGCGGGCGATGAAGCTGCCAAGCTGGTCGATCGCGTCGAGATGCCAGCCGGCGATCACCATCTGTGCCTCGGCATCGCGCGGATTGCGCGCGGCCAGCGCCTCGAACGCGGAAAGCGAGCTGCGTGCATCGGCTCGGCTGCGGGTCAGCTTGGCGCGATAGCCGATCGCGACCGCGCGTTGCAGCACTGCCTCATGATCATTGGGGGCGGTCATCAATATGCGGTCGGCGGCGCTGATGGCCTGGCCGATGAGGCTCAGCGCCCGCGCCTTGTCGCTGGTCTGGAAGGCCGCCGTGGTCAGCAGCTCGCGCGGGGTTTCCGCCAGCGCGGCCGGCGCTGCGGAGAGGGCGACGGCACAGATGATCGGGCGGCAGAGCGACGGGGCGAAGGGCACATATTCTCCTGTTATGGCGGCGCCACCCTGGCGCCGGATCAATAGTCCCTGGAATAACGAAGTGCGGCGGAAGATCCCGCATTGGTGCCGGTCTTCGACAGGATGCTCAGCGTCTTCGACAGGGCGACTTCCAGCTGGGTGGCGGTGAAGCCCTTCGAGTCCGTCACCACCTCCACATAGATATTGTTGGAGATATGCTGGCCGACGGCGAGCGACGTGCCGCGCCCGGTATCCTCGTCACCGCCGACGATGCCGATCCGGTCGAGGCCCGATGCGCCCTGCAGCTTGCCCATCGGGTTGAGCCCGCCGCTGCCGCCGCGCAGGCCGTTGAGCGCAGCCGCCAACTGGATCGCCTGAGTGGCGGACAGATTGGCGACATTGTCACCGAACAGGATGCGCGAGAGAATCTCGTCCTGCGGCAATGTCGGCGTCGATACGAATGTGATGTCGGGCTGCTGCGCGGTGCCGGCGACGGCGATGCCGGCGCTGACATCGTCAATCTCGGTCAGCGCCTTGATCGCCAGCGTCGGGTTCATCATGTCGCCATTGAAGGTGATGACGCCCTGATCCAGGTCGAACTGGTGGCCCGAGAAGCTGTAGCGGCCGCGGATCACCTCGATCTTGCCGCTGACGCGCGGCTTGGTCGCGGTGCCGGTGACGCGCATGTCGGTCTTCCATTCGGAATCGAGGCCCATGCCGGTCACATAGATCTGGTTGTCTGCGCGCAGGCGGATGTCGAGTTTCCAGTTGGTCGGCGATGCCGCGGCGGCCTTGCGGTCGGCGATGCGCTGCGCCAGCACATCCTGGCCCTCGCCCTTGCGGCGGACGCCCTGCAATTCGCGAATCTCGGTCCCGCCCTGCCAGGCGACGCGATAGCGGGTCTCGGGCAGCGACAGGTCGCCCTTGATCAGGCCGCCATTTTCCGCGCTGTTGGTGATAGCGAGGGTGCCGCTGACCACGCTGGTGATCGCTTCGCTGCGGGCGAGGCGGGCATGATCCATCTTGACCGCGATGTTCATCGGGAAGCCGCTGTCGGCGGCCAGGCCCACGGTGCCGCTGGCCTGGACCGTGCCGTTGCCGGCGCGGCCGGAAAAGTCGCGAATGTCGAGCCGGTCGTTGGTGAAGCGGCCGTCGAGCTTCATCTGGGTGACGCGGGTGCCGAAGCTCGTATTGTCATAGGTCAGCGCATTGGCGCGGACCAGGCCGTTGAGCTGCGGCGCGGTCAGCCGGCCGCCGAAATCGGCCGCGACCGCGATGCCGCCGCTCAGCCGCTGATCGGCAAGGCCGGCGAAGGAGAAGAGCACGTCGGCCGGGCCGGCATAGCGGATGCCGCCGCCCAGCGGCGCGGCCATCAGCTGTTCCGACCAGTTGGCGCCCGGTCCCGGCGGGGCCATGGTGGCGACGAAGCGGCCGATCGTGCTGTTGCCCTTGCGGATGAGGCCGCGCATGTCGCCGCCGGCGGAGGACAGCTTGCCCTCGACATTCATCGACACCGCGTCGGACACGGCGGCCAGGCTCGACCGGCGGAAATCGCTGATCGCCAGGCGCGTGGTCGCGGTCGGGAAGGCGGTGCCGCTCTGGCTGTAATCGACCATGCCGGTCGCCTTGCCACCGATGCCCAGGCCCGGATTGGCGACATTGGCGATGGCGAGGTCGAAATCCTTGAATCGGGCCTGCAGCGCCGTGTCCGTGCCGAAATGGCCGGCCAGATCGACCTTGCCCTGCGGCAGCACCAGGCTGACCGGTTCCAGCCGATAGCCGGTCTTTTCTGCGCGGATGATCGCCGGCTGGTTCAGGCGGAAATCGACATTGCTGGCCTTGCCCTGCAACGCGATGGCATAGAGGTCGGGGCGCAGCGCGGCATTGACCGCGACCGAGAAGGGCACGCCGCTGGAGCCGTCGGCGACCAGCTGGGCCTTGCCCCGCCCGCCCTGATAATCGAGCTTCGCCCGCGCCTTGCGCACGACATAGTCGCCATAGGCGGCGTTCGCCATCTGCACGTCGGCGATCACCTTGGGCTGGTCGCTCAGCAGCATGGAGGCGGTGACGACGGCACGGCCGATGACGATATCGGCCTCGCCCGGCAGCTTGGCATTGCTGGCGGTGGCGTTGACGTCGACGCCCTGCAGCTTGCCCACGGCATTGAGCTTCACCGCGCCGGTGATGCCCGATCCGTTCATCGCCAGCTGGCCGGTGAAGGGGCCGGCACTGGATTGCTGGATGCGGCCGTTCATGTCGACCCCGGCGAAGCGCGCCTTGGTCACGTCGATCGTCAGCGGGCCTTGCGCGGTGCGAATCAGCACATTGGCGAAGAAGGGGCCATAGGGCGACCCACCCGTGGCATCGAGGCGATAGCCGGCCGGTTCGCCATTCAGCTTGGCGACGACATCGGTCAGCTGCACCCCGACATTGGGGCGCGGTGCGCGCAGCACCGCCTGCGGCCGGTCCGCCGTGCCGCGCACGGTCAGGAACAACGGGCCATATTGTTTCGAATAGGCTTCGGTGTCGAAGGCGAGTTGGCCGTTGGTGTCATAGCTGCCCGAACCGGACTTGATCTGGAAATTGGGTGCGGCCCCCTTGAGCCCCGCCAGGGTGAACCTGCCCTCCGGCGTCATGCCGATCCGGCCGGACATCACCGCATTGCCGCCCAGGAAGTCGCGGACCGAGGCATTTTCCCAGCGCGCGGTGCGCACGCCGAACATGCCCGACAGGCCGAAGCCGCCCTTGGGGCCGGGGATCAGCTTGACGTCGGTGTTGAGGTTGACGATGCCGACGCCGTCGATCCGATAGTCGTTGACCCGGCCTTTTAGCGCGCCGCGGTAGATGGCGTTGTCGAGATCGGCGAGGATGATGGCGGTGGCGTCGATCTTGTCGCTGTCTAGCTTGAGATTGTCGCTGATCAGCTTGCCGCCGGCATAGGCAAAGTCGCCCTTCACCCGCAAATTGGTCATCAGCCCGCCGGCGGCGGCATTGAGGCCGGTCACGCGCTTCGCGGTCGCGTTGACGGGGATGCGGATGCGATCGGCATCGATCACGGCGCGGCCGCTGGCCTTCAGATTCTCGATGCCGGTGGCGTCGAAGGCGAGGGATGTGGCGCTGATGTCATAATCGATGAACGGCGTCGCCATCGGCCCGTCGAGGATGATCGAGGCGCGGACATCCTTGCCCTTCACCTTGTCCATGAAGGCGCCCGGCTGCAGCAGCGCGGCATTGATCTTGAGCGCGCTGAATGTGCTCTTGCCCAGGTCCACCAAACCCTGCGCATCGGCCGACATGGCGGGTGAGCGCAGCGACCCCTTGAGGTTGACGCGCCGTTCGTTGAGGCCGGCGAACAGGTCGACGTCGAGCTGCGGCCGCGTCAGCCGGTCGGCAATGTCGCCATAGACGAGGCCGGGGCGCAGCGGCCCCTTGGCGGTGAAGCTGCCGTCGCGGGCGGCGAGCGCGATATTGGCCAGTTCGCCCTTGGGCGTGGTGGCGATCAGCTTGCCGTTCCAGGCCTGCCACGTGCCCTTGCCGTCGAGCGAGGCGGTCATGCCGTCGGGCAAGCCGCTCATCGCCGCGATCACACCGCCCTTGGGTGCGGTCAGCGTACCGCTCATCGCCAGGCGATTCTGCGCCGGCACCGCGTCTAGCTTCGCCTGCAGCCGGTCGCCGCTGTCGACCACCGCATTGGCGGACAACTGGGCACGGCCATCGGCGACATGGACGACGCTGTCGATCGCGATCTCGCGCTTCTGGCCGATCACTGGCTTGGCGAGCAAGAAACGGTCGAGCCGCATCCGGTCGACGTCGATGTCGAGGTCGGGCAGGATCGGCGCATTGGGATCGGTCGGGGTCTGGTTGAATTGCGGGCTGCGCGCCAGCACCACCAGCGGGCTTTCCAGATTCTGGACCGAGATGTGATTTTGCAGATAGCGGAACGGGCGCCAGACGACATGCACCCTGGGGCTGACCGCGAACACGCCCTTGGGGTCGCGCATGATCAGGTCGTGGATGGTCATGTCGCTATAGATCGATCCCTCGATCCGGCCGACCTCGATCCCCATGCCCGATTCCATCTTGAGCGCGGCGATCTGCTTGATGAGGAAACTCTTGCCCGGCTGGGTATCGAGGAACAGCAGCAGGCCCGCGACCAGCACCACCAGCCCGACGATCAGGCCGGCCAGGCCGATGGCGATCTTCTGCCACAGCGGGCGGCCCTGGCGGATCACCACGGTCTCGGTCGCTTCGGGCGCGGGGGGAGGGGTATTTTCCGCCATCAGAAGGCCTGTCCGATACCGATGTAAAGGGCGAATTTGGATTCGCCGGGCTGGCGGTTGATCGGCATGGCTATATCTGCGCGGAAGGGGCCGAAATTGGTGTAGAAACGTCCGCCCAGGCCCACGCCATAGCGGATGTCGGAAAATTGCGGGATCTGGCTTTCATAGACCTGGCCCGCATCGACGAAGGCGACGACGCCATAATTGCCGAAGCGATAGCGGCCCTCGACCGCAAATTCATTGACCGATCGGCCGCCGATCGGATCATTGTTCGCGTCCTTTGGCCCCAGTTCCTGATAGCCATAGCCGCGCACCGATCCGCCACCGCCGGCATAGATGCGCCGCGAAGGGGCGACATCGTCGCGGGCGACGCCGTTGATCGTGCCGATCTTGGTCCGCGCCGCCAGCACGAAACTGTCGGAAATCGGATAATAGCCGGCCAGGTCGAAGCTGGCGCGGACATAGGGCGAGACATTGCCCTGCAGGGACGCTTCGGGCGATACGCGCAGATTGGCGCGGAAGCCGCTGGTGGGGTTGAGCAGGTCGTTGGAGCGGTCATAGCCGACCTGCACCGGCAGCGCGCCGATGAAATAGGTCAGCCGCTTGTTTTCGCCGCTTTCGTCGATCGTGGTATTTTCGTTCGAAAGCAGGATTTCGCCGCCATAGGTATAGGTCCAGCGCTTCTGGAAGATCGGTGTCGACTGGCGCGACCAGCTGGCATTGAGGCCCAGGGTGAAGGCTTCATAGGCGTCATATTTCTGATGGTTGACGCCGGCGCCGGCCTGGAAGGTCTTGTCGCGCTTGCCCGCATTGGACCGGCGGAAGGTGCCCGATACGCCCTGTTCCTGGGTGCCGGCGATGACGCTGGCGATCAGGGCGCCTTCGGGCGGGAACAGGTTGCGATGGGTCCAGCTGCCTTCGGCGCGGAAGCCCTGTCCGGTGCCATAGCCCAGTTCGCCGGCCAGCCGCCGGGCCGGGCCGGCTTCCTGATCGACATGCAGGTCGACATATTCGGTGCCATCCGGGCCGGGCTCGCCGGTCTGGACCGGATCGACCGCGACGCTGGCGAACAGGCCGGTCGCGACCAGCGCCTTGCGCAGATCGTCGACCTTGCGGCTGTCATAGAGGTCGCCTTTGTCGAAGCGGGCGATCACCGCCATATGGTCGGCGCCGAACGCCTGCTTCTCGCCGCTGGTGGTGATGGTGCGGAATGTGCCGCGCGGGCCTGGCTCGACCGGCAGCGTATAGTCGCCGGTCACGGTCGCGGGATCGAGCAAGATGTCGCGGTCGCCGATCCTGGCGAAGGCATAGCCCTGTTCCGGCAGCTTGAGCGCAACATTGGCCTCCGCCGCCTCGACCGCTGTGGCGACGATATAATCGCCGGTCTTCAAGGTCAGGCTGTCGCGGATCAGACCGGGTGGGATGGTCTCGGGCGCATGGATGACGATCTCGCCCATCTTGTAGCGCTTGCCCGGCGTCACCGATAGGATCGCCTTCAGCGTGCCATCCTGCTGCTGGTCGAGCGAGGCGAGGGCGGTGGCATCATAATAGCCCTCCGAATGGAACAGCCGCACCGCCAGTTGCTCGTCGGCCTGGGCGCGCTGCTGCACCATCGATGCGGTTTCGGCCTTGCCCTTGCCGTCGACCAGGGCGGATGCGGCGCGGAACTCATCCTCCAGACCGGTCTTGCCGAAGCCGTCGAGCTGGGTCGCGTAGCGGACCTCGGGCGTCTTTTCGTCGCTGTCATCATCGGCGACATTTTCGGGCACGGTCACGCTGTCGAGCGCGGGCAGCGGCTGGGCCAGTTCGGTTTCGACCGGCGGTTCGGTGGCGGGGGGCAGTTCGGCGCCGGTCGCGGGCGTCGTGCCGCTGGCCGGCGCGCTGCCCTGGACACCGGCCTGCGCCGGCATCTGCTGGTCCAGCCAGTCGTCGATTGAAGGCAAGGGGGCCTTGCTGTCGGTCCCGCTATTGCTGGCCTTGTCGTCGACGCTGCCGGCGCCGGGCAGGCGCG
Source organism: Sphingobium sp. DN12 (assembly GCF_051058005.1). Classification (NCBI taxonomy): domain Bacteria; kingdom Pseudomonadati; phylum Pseudomonadota; class Alphaproteobacteria; order Sphingomonadales; family Sphingobiaceae; genus Sphingobium; species Sphingobium sp. DN12. The sequence continues at coordinate 3,447,951 of NZ_CP173717.1, read as the reverse complement.
CGTTGAACTCGTCGTCGGGCAGGATCGGTTCTTCGTCGGCGGACGCTGTGGTGCTGGGCGGAACCGTCTGCGCCATCAGGGGCAGGGGAGAGGCGGCTGCCATGATCATGCCCAGCGCATGCCGAACATATCTCGCCTGCCGCTTCTTCATCTGTCTGCGATGCCCCTTTCGCACCGGGCATCCCATATGTCCGGCAAACAGGCAATACGCCCAATGACTTGCAACGGTTCCGCCTGCGTGACGATTTCGCCCGGCGGCGCGGCGCTTCCATCGGTGCCCCCGCCGGTCTAGAGCCGCACCATGACATTTGCGCTCAACATCACCCGTTCGATCACTGGCCAGCCCTGGCGCTGGCGCGGCCTGGGGGCGGACGCGCGTTCGCCCGGCTATCAGCCCGACGATCTGGTGGCGCAGCTGCTGCTGGCGCGCGGCTGTCCGCCCGACGGGGTGGAGGCGCATCGCAACCCGACCATCCGCCATTTCATGCCTGACCCCAGCCTGTTCCGCGACATGGATGCGGCGGCCGAACGGCTGGCCGATGCGGTCCAGCGCGGCGAGGATGTACGCATCTTCGGTGATTATGACGTCGATGGCGCGACCAGTGCGGCGCTGCTGATCCGGTTGCTGCGCGACATTGGCCTGGATGCCCGGCCCTATATCCCCGACCGGTTGATGGAAGGCTATGGCCCGTCGGGTGAGGCGCTGGTGCGGCTTGCGGGGGATGGCGCGCAACTGATCGTCACCGTCGATTGCGGCGCGCAGGCGTTCGAGGCGCTCGACATGGCAAAGGCGGCCGGCGTCGATGTCGTCGTCGTCGACCATCATAAATGCGCAGCGGCGCTGCCGGTGGCGCTGGCCCTGGTCAATCCCAACCGGCTGGACGAAAATGATGCCGCGGCCGTCCATGGCCATCTCGCCGCCGTCGGCATGGCCTTCCTGCTGGGTGCGGCCTTGCTGCGGACGCTGCGCGCGCGCGGCTGGTTCGCGACCCGGCCGGAACCGGCGATCATGGAGTTGCTCGACATCGTCGCGCTGGGCACCGTCGCCGACGTCGCGCAGCTCAAGGGGCTCAACCGCGCCTTCGTGGCGCAGGGGCTCAAGGTCATGGCCAAGCGGCGCAATATCGGCCTTGCCGCGCTGATGGACGCCAGTCGCCTTAATCGTGCGCCGCTCTGCCATGACCTCGGCTTTGCCCTCGGGCCGCGCATCAATGCCGGCGGGCGTGTCGGCAAGGCGGATCTGGGGGTGCGGCTGCTCACCACCGAAGATCCGGCCGAGGCCGCGCGAATCGCCGCCGAACTGGATCGGTTGAACGAGGAACGGCGCGCGATCGAATCGATCGTGCAGGAACAGGCGGAGGCCTTGCTGGCGGCGCAGGACAATCGGGCCGTGGCGCTGGTCGCCGGGCCGGGCTGGCATCCTGGCGTGATTGGCATCGTTGCCGGGCGGCTCAAGGAACGGGCCGGCCGTCCCGCCATCGTCGTCGCGCTGGACGAGGATGGCGTGGGCAAGGGATCGGGCCGCTCCATTTCCGGCGTCGATCTGGGCGCGGCGGTGCTGGCGGCCAAGGATAGCGGCCTGCTGGTCGCGGGCGGCGGCCATGCGATGGCGGCGGGGCTTACCGTGATGGCCGACAAGGTCGATGCGCTGGCCGAGTTCCTGGACGATCGCCTGTCGGCCGCCGTTGCCCGTGCGCGAGACGAGCGGGCGCTGCTGATCGACGCGGTGCTGGCGCCGGCCGGGGTCAATCCCGACTTCGTCGCCGCGATCGAGGCGGGCGGCCCCTATGGCGCAGGCTGGCCCGCGCCGTTGATCGCCGCCGGGCCGATGCGGGTGATTCGCGCCGATGTGGTCGGCAATGGCCATTTGCGGGCGATCATGGCGGGCGATGATGGCCGGTCGATCAAGACGATCGCGTTCCGCCAGGCCGAATCGGAACTGGGGCAGGCGATTCTGGGTGCGCCGCGTGACCGTCGCCTGTGGGTGGCGGGCCGTGCGAAGATCGACGACTGGGGCAGCCGACCCGCTGCAGAGCTGCATCTGGAGGACGCCGCCTGGGCGGATTGAGAAAGATTGCAATTTTCTTGGCGTTAGGGGGTTGACCCTTTCGCCGGTCCCGCCTAATTGCGCCCTCGCTTCGCAGCGCTGCCACGGCGGCGACAACGAACGGCCCCTTCGTCTAGCGGTTAGGACGCGGCCCTTTCACGGCTGAAACACGGGTTCGATTCCCGTAGGGGTCACCATATTTTTCAATGGCTTAGGCGACTGCCTGAGAAAGTTGTCAAATATAGGTCAAATAAGCATGCAGGAGCATGCTGGGAAAATCTGACACGCCTGTGGATTTCCTTTTTCAATTTTCCATATCGATAGTGTCTCGGTCTGCGTTTGGCCTGAGCTGGAAATTTCTGATTCCCTTTCCCCCGCTCAGGTAATCGGCGAGCAACTCTGCCTTGGCCGCACGCCACATCCTTCGCCGCTCTGCTTCCGGCTCGGGCGGCAGGATCATCGAAAATGGACTGGTTGAACGTAGTGTCCTCCCGGTCGGGGACTTCTGGAGCATATAGGCGATGATCTCATCGATGGATCGCCTCAATAGAAAGCGCCATGCCCTATTCCCGATGGTCGCGCGATGGCTTGCCAGCTGCCGGTCATTCTCCGCCTTCGCCTGAATGATGAGCTCCGGATTGGCCCGAAGCGCGGCGACATGACGGCGGGCAAGGATGAGCTTCCGCCTCTCGCCTATGTCGTGCGCGTTCAGCTCATAGGGCGGCGGCTCCTCGATTTCCCGCGTCCAGTACCGGCAAGGCAGATGAGCGATCCCGAAGGCGTTGATCTCGGCCTGGGGGTATCCATTTTCTATCAGCCAATCCTGCAAGCTCTGCCCCTCACCAAGAGTGAGGGGCTTGGGAAAGCCATAGCGCCAGCCATGGGGCGGATCGATCATCGTCACTTTACGCATGAGCCGCCCTCCTTCTGAAAGCTGATCCAGGCGTTCCATGCATCATGGCAGCCACTATCCGAACAGACGTCGCGTGCCTGGCCGGTAAACCCATTTATCGACAGCCGGCGTGCTGGAAGCAGGATATGGATGTGAGCGGCATTTGATGAACCCGCCAAATAGGGCAGATGGAGTACCATCAGTGCGGCCAACTGCTCCTGACGGACAAAGTAGCTTCGCACCCATGCCCGCACCTGCTCCCATCCCACATGCGGTGGCTGATCTGATGGCAGTGTCAGGGTGAATTGGGCGTATCCGGTCCGCTCAGCCGCGGGCAGCATCGCATCGTAGCGCTGCAGCAGATAGCTGAGGTCCATATATTCACCGCTGGCTGCGTCAGGCAGCAGCAAATCATGACGCGATGCCTTGTGCCCGGCAGGCGTCAGCTTCGCCATAACCATGTCGGCTATTCCGGCACGATGTACATCCTGTTTGTAGAAGTAGCGGATATATTTGAAGCTGCCGTCATCGGCAGGATCCAGCGTGAAGCAGGACAGCATCTCTGGCTGATCGGCCGTGGCAGGCTTCGATTTGGCTTTGCTCATGCCGCCTCCTGCCACTGCGTGCTGGTCTGCGCCGCCAGCGAGAGACCGGCTTCAAAGCGCCGGGCATCGGGGCAAGGCGCATGGGTGGAGAATTGCAGGCCGCGCCGGTGTGCCAGGATGAATGGCTGATCGACTTCATCGGGCGGGCAGAACCAGTAGCGGTCCTCAAACCATGCGCGCTGATAGCCGGTAAACCACTGATCGTCTTTGCAGCGATAAATGTCGTATTTCGCGACTGGACCAGAGAAGCGCGCGAGCAGCAGGTCCATGCCATACTGCCGGGTGACTGCGCTAACGTCATACAGCCCAATGTTCGGACCGGTCCGGGTCCCGACGATCAGGAGATTGGCGCCTTCCAGTAGCACGCCATGCCGCGCGCCCGGGAAGCGCTGCTCCGGGCTGAAGTCGATCGGCCCGCCAATATCCGCCGCCAGCATCATGATGCCGCGATAGGTCGCGGCTTTGATCCACGGCAAGCCGTTCGCGCTCCCGAAGGAGCGCGGTGTAACATTATTCTGCATTTGTAAGACTTTCGCGTTGAGGGCGCGCGGCAGCCGAGCGGTGCCGCGCCTTGCCCCTTTTTCATTCCATTTTTGCTCAGCTGCCTGAGCCACTTCAAACTTGGCCTTCGCCGCAGCAGCGGCGCCTACTCGTCCGAGATGTTCCCCGGCTTCATGTAAACCGTGACCACCGGCGGCCTGACTGGCTTGGAAAAGCCGTGGCCGTGGACCGGGCAGAGAGTGGCAACGATGCGATTCCGCATCAGCATTTCACCCGGATCGCCGCATTTTTGGCAGGTAAACTTGGACTGCTCTTCGGCCGCGGCGATATAGGGTCTTGCTTCGGGAACCATGGGCTCGAGATGAATCCGGAGCGATCCGAATTTTTCCTTCGCCTCGTCCACGCTGACATTGAGGCCGGCCGCCGCGAGATCAGACAGGAGGTCGCGGTAGAGCTGCGCCCAGCCAACCGGCAGGTGGTCCAGCCATAGGAGATTGTCGTTCCCGCTCATGCGTAATGTCCTCCGATGGTCAATTCCCAGTGGCGCCTAGCGGTCCAGAAGCCGAGCCTTTCTGCTTCTGCGGTTGACCAGGGCAGAGTTGGCAGCGGACAGATGCCGCCGCGATCGACCATGAATGCGCGCATCTCGTCGCCGCCATCAGGATTTGTGACCAGGTGGATCGGCCCGCCGGGTTCCTGAAGCCACATCCCGAGGCTCGTGATGATCTGAACCTCACCATCGCGCCACAGCAACAGCGTGATGTAGTTGCCGGCCTGCTTTCCTGAGACGTGGCTCGGCTCGACCAGGAGAAGATCAGTTCGACACTCGGCAACGGCTTTGATGAGGGCGGTGAGCGAGAGCTTCTTTTGCCAGTGCGCCATCACGATGTTGGCGCGGTCGGCATATTCGAAGTCCGCTAGCACGGACGGCATTGGCGATGTGCAAGGCTCGACCATCCAGCCGACCATCCCGGCGAATGCGCGAGCGGCCTCCTTCGCAAGCGCGATGCGCTTGCGGTCTTCTTCACTGACATAGATCATTTGAGGTGGGTTCTTTCTCCCCACCCTGCGGCGGCTGCAGCCGTCAGGGTGAGGATGAGATTTTCATTTCAATAATTGCAGCCACCTGCTGCTCTTCAAGCCCTTAAGACAATTTGTGTGGCTGTTTTCTGCCTGAAGCCCGATCAGGCCGATTTTATCGAATCCGCAATCGCTCGAATGAGGCAATGGCACTTGCGATCGATAAGAGCCGGATCGGCGATGTCAGCGTGTGCGGATCAGAAATGATGAGGGCTTTTACATCTCAGTGTGGTCTGCAATCACGCGAATAATTGCTTCGCCCAAAGGACTCCAGAATTGCACGATACTCGCTGTCGGTGATCGGCAAAATTGAGCCATGGCGCTTTAAAATTGAACCAAAATCGATGTCATCGGCAGCGATCCAACCTTTGGGCGATCCTGTACCGGATCATGCGAGGGTGGTGGACGCAATCGCGCGGCGCGATCCGCGCAAAGCCCGAACGAGCATGGAAATTCTCATCGCCCTCGCCCTTGAAGATATGAAGACCGTTCTGGATGGATGATCTGAAATTTCACTGTGGGGGAATGCGGAGCGTTAGTGGGGAGCATTGTTTTCACCTCCCTTTCTGGCGATGAGTTTGGCTGACCGGTGGATCGGCACAACGGCAACAAGGAGAAGAAGCGCATGCTCGGAGCAGGATCGACCAGGCCATTGCGACAAATCGCTGCGCTCTTTGGTATAGGCCTGTTGTCTGGGGCGGCGGCCCCTGCCACCAAATGGGAGCCCATATTCGACGGGAAGGATTTGTCCGGCTGGGTTCCGAAAATCACGGGCCATGCCCTGGGCGAGGATCCTCGACACACTTTCATCGTAAAAGATGGCGCTATCCACGTCTCCTACGACGAATATGAGGCCTTCAACGGAGAGTTCGGCCACCTGTTCTGGCACACGCAACTCAAGTCATTTCGGATTCGTTTTGAATATCGTTTCACTGGTCAGTCCATCGCGGGTATCAAGCCGTGGCAGGCCACCAACTCCGGGCTTATGCTTCTTGCTCAAGCGCCAGAAACGATGCGAAAGGATCAGGCGTTTCCGGTGAGCCTGGAAATGCAGTTGCTTGGCGTCCCTCGCCCGTCGGAGGAACCCAGCGGCAATCTGTGTACACCGGGAACGACCGTCGTCGTCGATGGCAATCGCGACCTGCCGCATTGCATCGCCTCCACCTCGCCTCTTATTCCCATCGGCCGCTGGACCGAGGCGGAAGTCGAAGTCCTTCCCTCTGGTCAGATTACGCATTTCATCGATGGGAAGCCAGTATTGCGTTATTCCGGGGCGCAACTGGATCCCGAAGATGATGACGCTCGCCCCTTGATTGCGACTGCGGGTGGCACGCTTCATCTCGGCAGAGGCTATGTCGCCTTGCAGAGTGAAGGGCATCCCGTCGAATTCCGGAAGATAATGTTGCAGCGTCTCGAATAGTCGGAGGTCTCTATCCGGCATCAGGGGGGGACGCCTGTATTGGATCCGACGCTAGGACTTTCGGAACGGGGCCCAGTAACGGAGGGCGAACTTCGGCAAGAAGATCGGCCAAATGACCGGCCAAATTGCCACTCCATAGCCCATCAGGCAGTGCGAAAAGTAAAGCATCAAGGCTGGAAAAACGGCTATTCTTGGGCTAATGTGAGCATAAGAGAACCGGCTAGAAGGATCGGCCAAAACTGTGGCAGTGAACGTCGAATCCCCCACTCAGATTGAGCCAGCACGGATCGATGCACCGGCCGGTGATTTGCCGGATCTCGTCGCCGAAATAGCAGCCAGGGCCGAAGGCCTCGGGCGAGCACTTCATCCGCAGACCGCACTCCATCTCGTCAGCCTCGTGCGAGTGATGAATACCTACTACAGTAACCTCATCGAGGGACACCGCACCCGTCCACGGGATATCGAGCGCGCGTTGGCCGGCGAACGCGATGACGATCAACGAGATCTCATGGCCGAAGCTGCAGCGCATTACCGCGTACAGGAAGCCATCGATCGCGCTGCCATTCATGGCGAACTTCCGGATCCTGCCGACCCCGATTTTATCCTGCAACTGCATCGAGATTTCTACGCGGATGCCTCGATCGACATGCTCACCGTGCGCGGTGGAGAGCGAAGCTTTGTAATGACGCCGGGCGAATGGCGATCAAGGGCTGAGCACGATGTCCAGATCGGCCGCCACATTCCGACATCGTCGGCCAGAGTGGCCGATTTCATGAGCTATTTCTTCTTGCGGTTTGCCTTTGAACCCGAGGATGGAATGCGCTTGACCGCAGTGGGAGCCGGGAAAGCAAAGCGCATACTGGCACTGGCAACAGCACACCACCGGTTCAATTGGATTCACCCCTTTCCCGATGGCAATGGCCGGATTAGTCGGTTGATGAGCCACGCCATGGCGCTCAAGGCAGGGATCGGCGCGCACGGGCTATGGTCGGTATCTCGAGGGCTTGCACGCGGGCTGGAGCCCGGAGATGCTGGCCGGACAGAATATCGCAAGTACATGGCCTCGGCCGATGCACCGCGTCAGGGAGATCGCGATGGCCGGGGAAACCTTTCCGAAGCGCATCTGGTGGGATTTGCTGAGTGGTTTCTCAAAGTCTGTCTCGATCAAATCAGCTACATGTCGAGCCTCTTCGAACTCGACACTCTATCGAAGCGGCTTGAGCGCCATGTGTTGATCACAGATGGCTTGTCTCCGGAGGGTAACTGGCTACTCCAGGAAGCCCTTATTCGAGGAGAATTCGAGCGGGGTGCTGCTCCGCGCCTTACGGGTCTGCCCGAGCGCAGCGCGCGACGCGTCCTAAAGGAGCTAACCGATGCTGGATTGCTGGCGTCGGATACCCCGAAGGGGCCCGTATCGCTTCGTTTCCCAAGTGACACCCAGGATACGCTTTTCCCAAAGCTCTTCGCCTAACAGCGACCCAAATTTGCCGTTCAAGGGGCGATTTTTGATCCCCAGGAGCAGACGGTCAGGTTTTCCCTTCCAACCGCGCGTCGAGCCGATCTCGGAATGTCAGCTTCCATCTAGCAATTGGTCCCAAGCTGCCCTCAAGCCTGACTGACGAATAAAGAATCGGGAATATCCGATATCTCATTGACGGGCCATATCGCATCGGATAATTTCGATGCATGGACACCGATGACGCCCTTGCCATTCTCTCCACCCTTGGCCATCCCACGCGGCTCGATGCGTTTCGGCTGCTGATCCGACATGAGCCGGATGGCTTGTCGACCGGCGAACTGGTCGAAGCGTCGGGGCTGACCCAGAGCACATTTTCGACGCATCTGGCCGTGATGGTGAAGGCCGGCCTGGTGCTGTCCGAGAAGCGTGGTCGCCAACAGATCCAGCGCGCCAACCTCGACGCGCTGCGCGGCCTCATGGTCTATCTGGCCAAGGATTGCTGCCAGGGGCGCGCCGAACTGTGCGAGCCGCTTCTGGCCGAACTTACCTGCTGCTGAAGAGGCAACAATGACCGATATCGTGATCTACCATAACCCGCTTTGCGGGACCTCTCGTAATGCCCTGGCCATGATCCGCAATGCGGGTATAGAGCCTCATGTTATCGAGTACCTGAAGACGCCGCCGAGCCGTGCGCTGCTCCTGGAACTCATTGACCGCGCCGGCATCACCCCGCGCGCTCTGCTGCGCGAGAAGGGGACGCCTTATGCCGAACTGGGCCTCCGCGACGAGACCTTGACGGACGAGGCCCTCGTCGACGCGATGATGGAGCATCCTATCCTCATCAACCGGCCGCTGGTCGTGTCGCCACTGGGCGTGAAGCTCTGCCGGCCTTCCGAAGCAGTGCTAGACCTGCTGCCGGCCGAGCAGCGCAGAACTTTCGTCAAGGAAGACGGCGAAGTCGTGGAAGCGACCCGGCGATGAGTCTTTCGGTTCGCCGGGCTGAGGTCGACGACGCGGACGCCATTGCCACCATTTATGCGCATCATGTTCTTCACGGCACGGCAACCTACGAAGTCGTGCCGCCGACCGCGGACGAGACCGTCGAGAAGATTTTGATGATCACCGGGCGGAGTTGGCCGTTCCTTGTCGCCTGCGATGGATCTGAGCTGGTGGGCTATGCCTACGCCACGCAGTTCCGGGATAGACCGGCCTATGCCTATGCTTGCGAGAACAGCATCTACGTAGCGCACGACCGGCGCGGTGGCGGCATCGGCAAGCTGTTGCTCAAGGCCTTGCTGGAGGCCGCCGATGCCTATGGCTTCCGGCAGATGGTCGCTGTCATCGGTGGCGGTGAACCGGCCTCCGTCGCACTGCACGGCTCTTGCGGCTTTGAGCAGGTCGGCTGCCTGACCGGCATGGGCTGGAAGGCCGGTCGCTGGCTCGACACAGTTTACATGCAGATCGCCTTGGGTGGCGGCACCGCGACCGCGCCTATCGCTTCCGGGAAGGACTGACGATCATGTCGCTGTTCGAACGCTATCTCTCGCTGTGGGTGGCCATGTGCATCGTAGTCGGGATCGGTCTCGGCCATTTGCTTCCCGGCGCCTTCGAGGCGATCGCAGCGCTGGAGATCGCCAACGTCAACCTCGTGGTGGCGGGCCTGATCTGGCTCATGATCATCCCGATGCTGCTACGGGTCGATTTCGGCGCCCTCCATAGCCTTCGGCAGCACTGGCGTGGTATCGGCATTACCCTCGTAGTGAACTGGGCGATCAAGCCATTCTCCATGGCATTGCTCGGCACCTTCTTCCTCGGCCACCTGTTCGCGCCGATGCTGCCTGAAGGCGTATCGTCGTCCTACATTGCCGGGCTGATCCTGCTGGCTGCTGCGCCTTGCACGGCGATGGTCTTCGTCTGGTCCAACCTCGTCGATGGTGAGCCGAACTACACCTTGAGCCAGGTGGCACTGAACGACCTGATCATGGTCCTTGCCTTCGCGCCGCTCGTAGGATTGCTGCTGGGCGTGGCATCGATTACCGTGCCGTGGAGCACGTTGGCGCTGTCGGTGGGACTCTACATCGTCGTCCCGGTGGTCATCTCGCAACTGCTCCGCCGAGTCCTACTTCGCGGGGGCGAGAAGCGGCTCCAGCATTTCCTGTCCGCCATTGGCCCGATCAGCCTTGCCAGCCTGCTGCTGACACTGGTGCTGCTGTTCGGCTTTCAGGGCGAGCAGATCATCCGGCAACCGCTGGTAATCGCGCTGATTGCCGTGCCGATCCTGTTTCAGGTCTATCTTAATGCCGGCATCGCCTATTGGCTCAGCCGCCGTTTTGGCGTGGCATGGTGCGTCGCTGGCCCTTCGGCGCTGATCGGTGCCTCCAATTTCTTTGAACTGGCTGTGGCCGCCGCCATCAGCCTTTTTGGCCTCAGTTCCGGCGCCGCGCTGGCAACGGTCGTGGGCGTGCTGGTCGAAGTGCCGGTGATGCTATCGATCGTCGCCTTGGTGAAGCGGACCCGTCCCTGGTACGAGAAAGGTATTTCCGCATGAGACTGCGCGAACTCGCCGCCCCCGATCACCTTCCTGCGCTAGACAAAGCTTTTGCGTTGGCTCGTCCCGCCAGCGGCCTTGGCCCGGATCAACCGCCTCCGCGTATTCTGCTGCTCTACGGCTCTCTGCGGGAACGCTCGTTTTCGCGCCTCGCCGTGGAAGAGGCGGCGCGCCTGCTAAAGTTCTTCGGCGCCGAGACGCGGATCTTCGATCCTAGCGACCTGCCGCTGCCCGATCAGATAGCGGGAGATGATCACCCGGCGGTGCATGAACTGCGGGAGCACGCGCTATGGTCGGAGGGCATGGTCTGGTGCAGTCCTGAGCGGCACGGCCAGATCAGCGGCATCATGAAGACGCAGATCGATCATCTGCCACTTCAGATGCGCGGGATGCGGCCGACGCAGGGAAGAACGCTTGCGGTCATGCAGGTGTCCGGCGGTTCGCAATCGTTCAATGCCGTCAATTCGCTGCGCTTGCTGGGCCGCTGGATGCGGATGTTCACAATCCCTAATCAGTCGTCAGTGGCGATGGCCTACAAGGAGTTCGACGAAGACGGCCGGATGCGGGCATCGAGCTACTACGAGCGCATCGTCGATGTGATGGAGGAACTGGTCCGCTTCACCGTGCTGATGAGGCCGCACGGGGTGCAGCTCGTTGACCGATACTCCGAACGGAAGGAGGCTGGGCTCCCGGTTGATAACGCAGCGGACCACTCCGCAATTGCAATCATGCCTCAATCCTGATTTTCGCCCTGACCATCGAATGACTGGAAAGAGCGCGTAGCGGCCATCTCCGCTGTCGACCCTTTGCCGCCGTTCAGCAGCCGATTTTTCATTCCCAGGTGCGGCCGGTCCGCTTTGCCGATCGGAACGTTCGAGACTGGCCGATTGCAGAATGACGGCTTTCAGCCCGCCGGTGAGCGATAGCTGCCGGTCGGTATAGGAGAGATAATCCTATGCAGTGGTTTGCGGTTAGGCGAGTGCAAGCTCAGCCTAGATCGGGATGAATCAACCTGTCCATCGCCTTCGCAGCGCGTTAAGCATAAAGTTCAGACATCTCACTATATATTTCGCTGACTGCTACCGATTGCGCGGAACATGCGTTTGAATTGCTCGGGAAAGCGATGCACGAGAATGAGATAAGCGATCATGGGTCGTACTCCATCGGGCGCGCGAGGGGCCAGCCCAACGCAACGCAGGTGTTTCCAGCCTCTGGAAATTCGGTCGAAACTCTCGACCGGCGTTCGATTTTTTGGAGAAGCGGCACCGGACATGCTCGGTACCGCTGATCACCAGTCAATATAGGGATCGCGGCGGCACATTATAAGACACAACGTCGGAGGCGCATCAAAATGGTGCCCATAATCGTTCGGCGTCATCGACCGCTTCAAACATGTCGCTTTCAGCCTGCATCTTATTGAGGTGAAGACGCACGGCGTCCGGGTCGCCATGCCGCGGAAATCCTCGATCCGCCTTGGCCGCCCTTGCTAGATCGCCGATCCAGCCGTCTCGGCCGTGCTGACCGATCAGCCAGGTGCCAAAGGCAATGTCCTCAAATGGGTCCTGTTCGATCGCTTCGCTATCCGTCATGGCCTGACCCGTCCCGCCAGTTGCCAGCCCCGTTTCGAAGGTTTGACCATGGGGCGACCACACAGCAGACATGCCGACATAAGCAAGCCATTTTCCACATGCTCCTCGACCGGATCGGGCCGATGCCGGCGCAGTAGATTGTGAAGGATCATCAAGGGGCTCCTGTCCCGCAATGAAGCGGACTTTGTCTTATTGAGGTTGCCTCCGCCACCCCCTCTGACACGACATGATTGGCTGGTTCTGCAGGCTCGGCCGCATCTTCGATCAGGAATTCTAGCGCGATCGCTGCATCCTCTGCGCTGAGCAAACGGCGCACGCCGGCTTCGATGTCGGCCGCCTCTACCGCCTGACGGCCCCAGGCCGCAGCCGCGCGCAGGGCAACGGCGCGAACATGGGCGAGCGGCGTCTCGGCCGCCCTCTGGCGGTGCAGTGCTTCTTGCTGCCTGCACATCAAAGCACTATTGAGTGCGATGGTCATGGTCGCCCGTCCGAACGCGCGTGGCGCACCCACAAAGGCACCCAGCGCCACGAGTTCATCGAAGAAGGGGGGCCAAGGAGATCGGAACCATCCGCCGCCATTCCTTCGATCCGGGCCTGGACTTTAGCCTGTTCGTCCCGCTTTTGCGCCTGCTCCAAGTCCTCCAGCTCGATCCGATGGCTCTCCAATCCGCTACCTGTTGGAATGTGGAGCGTCGTCGCAATCCACTGATAGACCGTCCCTGTATTGCTTGCAAAAGCCTCTTCGTCGGTATCGAGTGCATAGGTACCTGCAGGCAGGAACCCAAGTCCTGGTAACTGGAAAGGCGCCCTGAATGTCACGGATGTGCTGCTCGTACGCTTCGTCATGGACGTAGCCAGCAGGTTTTATCCAAGGGCGTGCATTGATGTTGCAGAGTCATCACTCTCTCCCGAAAGCAGGCGGGAGCACGATGGTCTCTCTGTCACGAAATGCCTGCGGCATTATATGGGTGATGCGTCATCCTAGCACATCTCCCGATAGTCCTTGCATCAATTCGGCTGTCTGAAGAATGATGTATGTCGCCGATACGGCCAATGTCCTGGAACAGAATAAATGAAGAGCGACAGGCCTGGGACACCCCGGCACCTCGGCTTGTCGGCTCCGTCCCTGGTAACCGGTTCAGCCGCCGATTTTCCATCCAAAAGTGTGACCGGTCCGCCTGCCGATTTTGGATGCGAGATAGTGGCAGATAGCTGTCTGTCCTTTTCCCGAGCTGGGAAAATGGTTGCGGGCGGAAATAGCTGCCAAATGGCTGTCGACCAGAAAGGACCTTGTTTCCTCTCCCGTTTACGGGAGGAGCATGACAGTAATCCATCCATCCCGCTCATTCAGCGCGCCGAATTCATCCACGCCCCTTAAATCAGGGGTTCGGGAGCGATCTTCGAAGCTGCGGAACGTCAATCGGATTGGTTGTGTCGCTGTGACTATGGTATGGCAGCTAATCGCTGCGCAAATCGCAGTGGCTGAGAGACACATGCGCTCCCGAAAATACAGGAGAGACGCATATGTGCCCGTCCACTTCCGCCATCGATCTTGCCGATATGCTTATCCGCGCGAAAGACAGGGTAGGTGGTAATCCGTCCCAATGCCTTGAACGTTTGACCGCGCTTCTCGGTGCAGCACGGGAGAAACTGGCTCGCGGCACGAATCTCTCCAATGCCGACATCCAAAAGCTGAACGAGGCTTTGGATGAATGGCAGAATAAATGGGCGAGCCCGCTTGAACCTCGGAAATGACGCAATACATCCCTCGACGAAAATTCGCGCGATGCAGAGTTTCTCCAAAAATTTACTTACTCTGCCAGATTGCTTTTCAAGAATTAGTTCGGTGCCCGGATTTTGACTTGAATGATGATGGAAGGGATCACCGTCATAATGCGTCAGTAGCGCCGTTCCGAAGGAGCGCAAAAAGCCTTTCCAACGGTTTTCCTGGCTTCATGACCAGCGGCAAGTCGGGATGCTGCGCGTGCAGCTCTGGAGGAAGGCCCGCAGCGCTGTACACTATGAAGGGTATTGCGGTTTCCATCAGGAAAAGTGCGAGAGGCGTGACGTCGCGATCCCGGAGATTTGCGTCTACGATGGCAGCGTCAATCTTCGCCTGAGTCAGGAAAGTTAGAGCCTCACCGACCGTTGAAAACGGCCCGGCGACTGTGCCGCCTACACTCTCCACATTATCACAAATCACCATCGCAATCAGCGGGTCGTCCTCGACGACCAGCACGCACGATCCTGACAGCATATGTCCTCCCTAGAAGCGGGAGCACGAGGTCTCTCAGCCGGTGACGCGCCACACATGTCACCGATAGACTGTAAGCGGATTGATATGGATTAAGTTCCCAAATTCATTTGTTATTTTAGCGACTAATCGTGGTGCCCATATATTGTTGGTCGAGACGCATTGGCTATTTCCCGCCAAATCGCAGTCTCCAAGGCTACACCGTGCGGTATAGCCTTCCTTGCCATGCCTCCAAAAGGCAGGCATGGTTCCGTGTCACCGCGTAATCGACGCCACTTCGGTTTACGGCGCGCTTGATCCAGAACGCGACAGGAATTCCATGAACTATAGCGGAACGCGCATTGCGCGGTCGTCGCCCCCTGCCTGCAATGACGCCTGGAATGGCAAAGACGCATCCCCAGAAAGGAAAGGAGTACAGGAAAACGGGGCAGGATCGGACAAAAGCCTCCCGATAATTACGGTCGATATTGCCGATATTCCGGGCGGTGGCCAGCTTCACCTCCTCCAGTGTGGGACAGAGTTCTCGATCCAGTTTGGCGATGATGAGTTGATGGGCAGTCGAGATCATGAATCCGAGAAGGCTCTCGCAAGGCTGACCCAAGAGCGTCTTGTTCAGCGCGATGGCAATATTTTGATTGGCGGCCTCGGCATGGGCTTCACCCTTGGGGCTGCGCTCGACGCCTGGTCACAAAGCGCGACCATCACGGTTGCCGAGCTCGTGCCCAAAATCATAAGCTGGGCGAACGGACCTTTGATGCACTTGTTCGGTACCAATCTGACAGATCCGCGAGTCAGAATTCAATTGGCCGACGTGTTTGATGTCATTACCCATGAGAAGGATCGCTTCGATGCCATTCTGCTCGACGTCGATAATGGTCCAGACGGTTTCATCAGAAAAAGCAACGACAGGCTTTATTCGACCGACGGCTTGGAAATGGCGTATGCAGCACTGAAACCGGGCGGCCTACTGTCGATATGGTCAGCCTACAGCGATGACGCATTTGCCGAAAGGCTGGAGCAGGCCGGATTCTGTCTGGATGAGATCTTGTTGCCAGCCTTTAGCGGCAGCGCCGAACGCTGGCACAATATCTGGTTCGCAGCCAAGGGCGGGGCCTGACAGTCCGTACCAGCTTTTCAAGCATGAGACTGAGCCTGCCAGGCTTCCATTCGCTACAGCGCGCGACCGGGCTTGGCAGGCATCGTCGTTCTCAGGTCAGTAAACCGGAGACTCCCATTTGATTTGTCGTGATGGCACTTGGCCGGGTTAGTTCAGAATTGCCACTGCTGTAGAGGCGATGAAGCCTCTTCGCGTTGCAACACGGAAATGATCTTCGCATAGGCACGAGCCAAATCCTCGTGTCTGGCTCTGATCGCAGGATTCTCCGCAAGCTCAGCATGCTTCAACTCGGCCAATCTCCGGCGGTTAAGATAGTCGAACCGACCCATGGCCATATTCATCGTGCTGACGGCGGATGGTGGCGGGCCACATGCGACCGGGAGCGTGTGACAGAACCTTCAATCAGCTTACCCTTCATTAAAACGCGAAGTGCATCGGCATCCCGTGGGTCAAGCAGAACGATCCGCACGCCGCCAGAGTCGAGCGCTTCGAGAACCGAAATCCTGAAGCCGTTTTTTTGGCAGACCAGCCGCACGGCGTCGGCTGATTCCATGATGTTCATGGCCCTGCTCATATCCGCTCCCCCCGCTGCTCGTTCAAAGCGAAAGGGGCTGAACCATCGGGACGCTGCGATCGATAGGGGTGCACATGCTCCCGAATGCGCTGCGCATAACCGTTGGCCAAACGCTGATGCGCATGGGAGGCAGCCCGGCAATGCGCGCTTTGGGCACGCAGCAACTCTTCCTGCTCGCGCTTGAGCAAATAATTTAGATCTTCCACGGATGGGCTCCCTCAGCTGGCAAGCGGGAGCACGTTGGTCTCTCTGTCACGGCGAATGCTTGCAGCAAATTTCGCGCAATAATTGTGTTTATCAAATAATATTCTCAAAGTCCATGATTTAATTTAGAAATCACATGAAAAACCTTAAGAATTATTGGATCGACATAGCAACGACATTTTATAAAATATAATGCATGATATTTGAGATTAAATATGTAGAACGCTCTTAATTATTTTAAAAATAATCATATTATACCATATTCACTTTGATATCTATTTAACATCATAAGACGTTTTATAGATTTTCATAATTCACCGATCTTCAGATCGTCCCCATCATCCAATATGCTGCTCCTCCACTCTGTTCGAGAATTCGGCATAATTGGTTGGCAACCAAGAAATGCGCTCGCTCACCTGGCGCTGACAGCAAATGCAGCGCCCGCTCATGACCATGGATGGCCTGGCGGGCTGCCTTCCCCTGCCCATCCACGCCTGTTTTGCCGCCGGCCCAATGGAACTGCCTTCATACCCATCGCCTTGACAGTGGAGATGACGGTGCTGGACTGCATCCCAAGCTTGTTGGCTTATGGTCGGGGTTCCGCATATTCATCAGCGCGACCTTGCGCTGTTCGTGACCCAGCCCTTGGCCATCGGGCAACGATGCGCGGATGCTTGAGCGCAAAAACATCAATGATAATCTGACAATATCTATCAGAGTTCTTCGAGAATTCGCTTTACCGCCTCAAGCCCCGAAGAGCTTTTTACCGCGATATCTAGTGGTCGGCCGCCGAGGCCGGGCTCTTCGCCGTTCAGAAATGCGATGGCGCCCTGAGAGCCCAATCGGGCTATGGCAAGTTCAAGAATATGCCCTTGGCGCTCGATCTGATCCGAAGATAGATATGGACCGTCGAACCGTCTTCCAGCCCGCTTAATCAAGATGCTCATCCTTTTTTCGCATCTTGTCCAGCGCTTGTCTTTTGCGGTCGATCTGGACCAGCAAAGCGCGATCAGACATGATCTGCCATGCAGCTTTTGACCGCAGACAGCGCTCTTTCACATTCGCCAGATTGGTTTCCTGCGCCTCTTTGTCACATTGTGCGACGCGGGCCAGGTAGAAGTCGATCGTGGCGGGCATGTCGATCTCCTGCGAGTTGGATGTCGTTGCGACGGACGTCAATCGATCATTTCAGCGACAGCCCTGCGCAATTCGCGCACGGGCAGAGTGCCCAAAGGGACGTTTTGGTAAAATGAACGCGGCGTTTTGCCAGTCGCGGGCGATAATTTGGCATGAGCCATATTCGAACGGATACTGAGATTCATGATATTCCTGAAACACGCATCTTGGCGTGTGATGTAATGAAAAAGTCTCGCTAAACGGCGCCTTGTGTCGGCGCATAAGGCGCACAAGAACAGCCGGAGCATAACCCGCCACAGCTTGGGCGGGGCCAAGTGGTCACATTTCGAGCGCTTGCGCGGTACGGTCTTGCCATCCAATGATCAGGCAAACCGGCGCGACGGGATGCCGCGCCGCTAATGCATTATAGGGGGCGCTTTGCCTCGACGACTATCTTAAGCAGTCTCAAGGTTCACAGCAGACTGTTTGCCCCTCCGATCTGCTTCTACTTCGTAACTCAGGCGCTGATCCTTATGCAGCGTTATCATTCCCGCGCGCTCGACAGCAGAAATATGGACGAAGCTGTCCGGTCCGCCATCTTCGGGCGCCAGGAAGCCATAGCCCTTGTCAGCATTGAAGAATTTTACGGTGCCGATAGGCATGAGTGTTTCCTTTCACGAAAACAGAGAATCCACCTGCGAAATTGCAGGCGAAGCTGATAGCGCAAGAAAGGAAGCGGCACCCAAATGGGGGAAAGCTCCGTCGCAGGCGACGTTAAGCATCAACAAAAATACGGTATAATTGAAAAATGTCAATCCTAAAATCAATTTCGCTACAGAAGTGAAATGAAATTTTTACTAAAAATGAAATTGCAACCTCTAATATTATCGATTTTTATATATAGATATGAATTACATGCGTTATTTTATAGCCAAGTGCGAAAGTGTGGTCGACGCGTTTATAATAGTTCGCATCTCCGTTCAATTTGGTGACCATTTTTGCACTCATGCTCAGCGCGGCCGGTTTTGGATGGTCAAAAAGCGGCAGTTGAAGTGCCCGTATGGTTGGCGCCGTGGAAGGCTCGTTTGCGATCTCCGCATGTCCGGAATCAACGATCCGGCCCTCAGG
The DNA here is from genome assembly GCF_051058005.1 of Sphingobium sp. DN12. Lineage (NCBI taxonomy): Bacteria > Pseudomonadati > Pseudomonadota > Alphaproteobacteria > Sphingomonadales > Sphingobiaceae > Sphingobium > Sphingobium sp. DN12. The sequence goes on along the minus strand of NZ_CP173717.1, from coordinate 3,429,417 downwards.
ACCGGACGGTCGGGAAAGTCGAAGGGTTTCGGGCGCCGGCAGGCGTACGTAAACCCTGACATGTACGACCCGCGGATCGTCGAGAGAGGCGCTATGGGGATATCAGCTTCGGGACGACCAAGCGCCGGATACGCTGTGGTAAGTGTTGCAGATATTTGGTCGCCACCTGCGCAACATAATGGCGACTGGACGTGTCTGCGGCGCGTTGTTGAGCGGGAGACGGTCGTCGTTGTCCAGTGAACATGGCGATCGGCGCGACAGGGCCGAGCCCGCGAAGCCAGGTCTTGCAGGAGGGATTACGCTTGAGCCATGCCGGGTCATGACGCGTGTTCCCGGATCAGCAGGGCCGGCACAGGCGGCGCGCGCGGTTGCCGCCAGCGCTCGAAGGTCTCGATAATGATCATATGGCCGCCGCAGCATGGGCATGGCGGGCGCAGGTCCACCGGCTCTTGGGCGCTGGGTTCTTCAGGCTCGGGTGCGACGTGAAGCAGATCACGAGCAAGGGCCAGGCTGGCCTTGCGACTGGAGCCGGCGAGCAGGCCATAATGCCGGATCCGATGGAAGCCGCGCGGCAGGACATGGGTCAGGAACCGCCGGATAAACTCGTCAGCGGGGATAGTCATGATGCGCTCGCGATCAGCCCCATCCTTGCGGTAATCCTTGTAGCGCAGGGTGACGTCGGACCCATTGAAGGCAAGGATCCGCCTGTTCGATATCGCGACCCGATGCGTATAGCGCGACAGATAGGCCAGCACCGCTTCCGGTCCTGCGAACGGCGGTTTGGCATAGACCACCCACCGCTTCTTACGGACGGGAGCGATGTGACGCAGGAACGCCCGGCGTTCGCTCAGCGACGCGAGCGGTCCGAAGAAGGCGAGCTTCCCGGTATCGTAGAGCTGGGTCAGCCGGGTCAGAAACAGCCGGCGGAACAGCTTGCCCAGAACCCGGACCGGCAGGAGGAAGGCGGGACGCGAGGATATCCATCGTTCCCCGCCTGGCGCGATGCCCCCACCCGGCACGACCATGTGCACATGTGGGTGATGCGTCATCGACGCCCCCCATGTGTGCAGCACAGCAATGATGCCGATGCGCGCGCCGAGATGCCTGGGATCGGCCGCGATCGTCAGCATGGTCTCGGAAGCGGCACGGAACAGCAGGTCGTAGAGCAGTGCCTTATTGTGGAAGGCGATCGCCGCGATCTGCGCCGGCAGCGTGAAGACGACGTGGAAGTAGCCGACCGGCAACAGATCGGCCTCGCGTTCCGCCAGCCAGGTGCGCGCGGCCGCGCCCTGGCACTTGGGGCAGTGCCGGTTGCGGCAGCTGTTATAGGCGATCCGCCAATGTCCGCAGTCTTCGCAGGCCTCGACATGACCGCCCAGGGCAGCGGTGCGGCAGTTCTCGATCGCCGACATCACCTTGAGCTGTGTCAGGCTCAGATGTCCGGCATGGGCCGTCCGATAGGCTGGCCCGGCGGCGCGGAAGATGTCGGCGACCTCATGGTCAGCGCGCACGGCTCAGCCGTCTGGCGACACCTGTGGCTGGGGCGCCGGGAGCAAGGCCAGCTTGTCGAGCGGACTGATGACCGCCCGCGCAGTTCGGGTTGCAACCTTGGTGTAGAAGGCCGTGGTCTCCAGCTTCTCGTGTCCCAGCAATGCCTGGATCACCCGGATGTTCACGCCATCCTCCAACAGGTGGGTAGCAAAGCTGTGTCGCAGGGTGTGTGGACCGACCTTCTTCGCGATCCCGGCAGCCTGTGCCGCCTCCGCGACAATCCGGTAGAGATGGCGCGTGCTGATCGGCTTGAGATAATGCTGTCCGGGGAACAGCCAGCCATCGGCATGCATGACGCCCTGCTGCCGCCCGACCTTCCACCACTCGCGCAACAGGATCAGCAGGTCAGCCGGCAGGATCGCGTTGCGATATCGTCCGCCTTTGCCGCGTTCGACGCGGAGCAGCATACGCTCGCTGTCGATATCGCGCACCTTGAGCATCGCCACCTCGGCCACGCGCAGGCCCGCGCCATAGGCCACCGATAATGCCGCCTGATGCTTGAGCGAGGTGGTCGCGCCGAGCAGGCGTGCAACCTCATCGGGACTAAGGACCGTGGGCAACGATCGAGGGTGTTTAACGAAGTAAAGCCTGCGGGCGAGATCGGGCCGATCGAGTGTGCGTGTGAATAGGAAGCGCAGCGCTGATACAATGCTGTTCATCGTCGGCAGACCGACGCCTGCGTCCTGCTGATCAATCTGGAACTGACGCAGATCCTCCGGTGTTGCTGTGTCGGGAGGACGTCCGAGATAATAGGCAAAGCGCTCGACGTGGCGAACATAGTCGATCTGGGTCTTACGCGCGAACCGGCGCATGTTCATCTCGTCGATCATGCGCTGACGCAACGAACTGACTGGAAGGTCGGAAATAATCTCGATCATCGTTCGACTCCTTGGTTGAAAGGAGTTGCGATGGTCTGCCTACCCTTAGCGGGGCTCAATCATGGTGCGGCATCAGATCGATGGCCGACGTGGGGCCAGACGTCACTCCCGCGCAGCGGGTTCGTACATGTCCCAAAGATGGCTCGCCCGGCGACATTCCCAGACAGAATGCCAAGCTCGAAATCAGCGACTTGTTTCTACAACCTGCTGGCTGATGCTGCCAAATGGCGAGCCTTTGTCCTTAATCGCGGCCAGCGAAACGCGATCACCGAAGGCAAGGAAAGGCGTCTTTGTCTCTCCTTGCTCGATCACATCGATAGCGCGGCGCTCGGAGATGCAGCAGGAACCCAGTTTCGCATAATCGGCATTGGACACGGTGCCCGATCCGACGATGGTGCCGGCGACCAGATCGCGCGTGCGGGCGGCATGGGCGACAAGTTCGTGAAAGCCGAATGCCATTTCGCCGCCATGGGGATTTCCGAACCAGGCGCCGTTGACATGAACCTCCAGCGGCAGATGGACGCGGCCGTCCTGCCAGGCTTCGTCCAGCTCATCGGGCGTGACCGCAAAGGGCGCGACAGAGCAGGCGGGCTTGGCCTGAACCCAGCCGAACCCGGTCTTCATCTCGATCGGCGCGATCGCGCGCAGCGACCAGTCGTTGATGAGCAGGACCAGCTTGATATGGGATAGCGCGTCCTGTGCGCTGGTGCCCATCGGCACGGCATCGGTAATGACGCCGAACTCGCCTTCGAAATCGATGCCGTCAGCTTCGCTGGGAAGTCGCACATCCTGCGTTCCGGACAGGAAGCGATCGGACAGGCCCTGATACATCAGCGGCCGGTCGGTTTCGATCGGCGGCAGGTTGAACGCCTTCTGCATCAGCTCGCCATGCTGTGGGAAAGCGGAGCCGTCGAGCCATTGCCAGGCGCGGGGCAGGGGAGCGAGCAGCCGGCTTTCGTCCAGCACATCGCCTTCCCCCTGTTCCAGCCGGTCGGCTAGGAGTCGCAGCGCCGGCTCCACGCTGTCCCATCGCTCGATCGCCTGCTGCAGCGTATCTGCTACACCGTCCGCGGGCAGGCAGCGACGCGCATCGCGGGAGACGACTGCCAGACAACCGTCCGGCTGACTGAAATGGAGCGTGTTGCTGCCCTCCGGCAGAATGATTCTACAAGTTCGTGAATGACCGCTTTCCTGGGTGGGTTTCTCCGAAGGCGACAATGGCGAAAGTCCTATGTTCTGCCTCTTCTGGGCAGAGAGAATTCGGAGTTACACAATGATCGTCGTCACTCGATGGGTTGGTAACAAGTACGCAGTCACCTACCAGCTCCGCGGTGCTTCTGAGCGAGATGTTGAAGGTAGGCCAGATCATCCGCAATATGTTCAACATCTGGCAATTTTTTATCCGTCGGCTGTGGCGTTTCGTTCGAAATGTCGACCATCTTCTTCCTCGCAATTTGGGTTCCATGTGGCTCCTGCGAACGGATGGGCGTTTCACTTGTTTTACGCTGCGAGGACCTGTCAGCCATCGCAGATGGAGCAGCGATGAGTTGCTGGCCTTCGTGAAAAACTGAAAGGCCAAGACGGTTGGCTTCGATCCGGCACTGCTCGATAAATTCATGGTCACCGGTCAGATTTAAAGCTGAGCCGGGCCATTTTTGCGCAGCTCGCCTAAGCGCCAGCATGGTGCTTTCTCGCGAGATATTGAATGCAGCGATAGCCGCGCTGGATTCGGACAAAATGCGCCTGCCATCGATGTGATGGATGCGAAGGTTCGCGTCGCCCGAAACGCTATATGCGAAATTCTCGGTTTTCCATTGGTTTGGCAAGATAAACGCAGGCAATGTAACTGGAATTGCTGGCGGACAGCCCTCCGCATGCCAGCGGTCATGAGCGAGTTGATTGGCGGCGATTGTGCGCCGGGCGTCCTCGAAGGCTTTTTTTATCTGCGCTTCCACCTCATCCAGGATCATTTGGAGCCGTACTTCTGCAAGCAGAACCTCGAGCTCACTGTCAGCTTTTATTGATTGGATCGTCCGCAGATAGGCCTCGCGCGCCTCTTGAAGCGCCTTTTTCTTCTTCTCATTCACCCGTTTACGCTCGCGGGAGTATGCCTCTTTGTACCTATCGTGGGGCGTCTGCTGCGCGAGCGGGCTTGGCTGATAGGGGCCAAATTTCTGCTGTAGAGCAGGTAGGCTGAACTGCCGACCAAGCGTCGATGGTTTGTAGCTTTTCTTGCCAACGATGAGCATTGCGCCACTACCTTTCAGGCAGTATCGCGTGTCTTGCAGTAACAAAAGATGGTGGAGTTCAAACCACGAATTCGCCGCCGACATGGCGGATGCCACAGAACTCAGTTCTGGTTCGATGTTATCAAACCGTGCGTTTGTTTTGGCGTTACGTTTGTACAACCCAAGATGAGAGCCGTCCGCGCGACGAACCATTTGGCCGGTCTGAACATCGTATACGTCTCCGCCTTGCGCAGTATAAATAGCGTTGGGCTCTTTACTCCAGCCCTGCGCTTCCTCGATGACGGCAGCGAATTGGTGCAAACGATCAATTTCCCAACCCTCGGCAGGAAGGACCGGGCGACCGCTGATTAAATCAACCCGGGTTACGAGAATATGTATGTGGAAATTGGATGTGTTCGAGTGCGCTGACCAGAGTAGTTGGCAATTTTTGTAACCCATCATGGCAACAAAAATCTCAATGACCTGTTCGATCTGCGCCGCGTCCGGTATTTCGCCTTCACGGAAAGAGACGACATAATGTTCGATTGGGTCGCGCGCATTCGGAGCGAGGTGAAGTGCGGCGGCCATCTCGCGCTGGATTTCCCGCAGCTTTGTGGATCGAAGATTGCGGCTGCCGGAGACGGCTACCTTCTCTCCCGCCTCGGCATGTTCTCGCAGCTCATTGTAATGATCCAGCAAATAGGCTGGCAGCGCATGCGCCGCATGGTTTTCTGGCGTCGTGAGATCCAGGATGTAAGCGGCAGACATATGTACCGCCGTCATGACATGCTGGAGGTATCGCTTTTTCCGCCTGGCTTTACGGATGCGTTTGACAATCATCGATTATCAGTCCGCTGCAAGGAGGCGAGAGATGTGAATGTCTATGGCCTCGGCGAGTTCGGTCTGACCGAAGTTCGTGGCGCGATGGAGGGTTTGCAGAAGCGCAGCGAGAGCGGCAGTTCGGTGGTCCGTTGATGAAGCTCGTTGGAAAATGCGACGGCGGATGTATGCGGCGCGGCTCAAGCCGGCTGCCATCGCGTCTGCTTCGATAGCGGCAACCTCTTTGTTTGTTAGTCGAATTGTGACTGGCACCGTTTTCTCGAAGTCTACCCGACTCATTTTGAACTACCCACCAGGTGCGAGAAGGCGGCCGCCGAGCACCGTGACGACCGTGTGTACACGGTCCATCCTGCCTCGTTTTTTTGCCTCTGAGATGAGAAGGAAGTGAGATGCTGATGATACGAACGTAGGATGCTTCCGAGCCTCGTCTGATACTGCGAGCGGCTGCGATAGGATATTGGTGCGATTGCGCGGCAGACCTGCGGTACGACGAGCATCGCCACTGATGCGCGAATGGTCGACGCAGCATGCAAATTGGCTGCGGTCGCGCTGCGCTTGCAATAAGAGGAGTGCACGATGAACGGGATATCGCCCCGCGACGCGGACGCGACGAGGAGGGCTGCAGATGAGAGCTGCATTGGATGTTTCCTTCGTGATTTTGGATATGGTGTTAACCGGCTCTTTCGCCAGCTCGCGATCTACCGAGAGATCTGGACGCGACAAAAGCGATTGCCGCTCACGACGGTGACACGATGCCCTGCAGCCTTGCAGGCGCCGGTGCTGCGCAAATCGGCGTAAGGGTCTCGGCCTTCGCGATAATCGGCTGCGATCCTGAGAACCTCAGAAACAGATGGATCATGAGCGATAGCGACTCTGTTCCAGTCCCACCGCCGACCGGACGCCTGCGCGAATTTTTCGGCAAACTCGACTTTGCCCTGCTCGCGCGCATCGAGCCATGGGGGTATCATCCAGCCACAACTGAGAGTCCCATATACCGCCATCACCGCAGCAAACGCTGCGAAAATGGAGAAAAAGGCGTAGAATATCGTGGCACGATAGAAGGCAACCGATGACTGAGGCGCTGAAGCGTGGATACGCTTGATCGCGTCCTGCACCATCGCCCTGACCGCGGCTTCGGAATCTTGCTGGACGTTGGCGAGAATCTGCTGAGATGCATTTTCGACTGTGGTGCGTAGCTGCTCGAGCTGAAAATAGCTGACGACGACTTCGGCCACATAGGACTGGCTTTCGAGCAACTCGGGTGAGCCGGCAGCGAACATCTGGCTGAAGGCCAGATGATCGTGCTCGCTCATCGACCGCCCGAACACCCGCTCGAAAATCGCGTGGATCTCGGGCTTACCCATGGATTTTCTTCAAGACTGAGAGGATTTCGGCCCGAAACTCTTGGGTAAAGACCTGCAAATCACGCTTATGATAAGGTCGGAGGTCGGACGCCCGAGCTGCCGCGAACGAGAGGTCCTCATTTTCCAGCCGAAGGGCTAAGCTCTCTGGTAGCCGCGGAACATAACCCTCGGTTCCGCCACGTTCGAGAAATTCACGCCGCGTGGCGCTGTCCGACCAAAGACTGAGGTCGATATTCGAATCTCGTAGATTGATCATCACAACCATTTTTGCCGGGTCGACGACACTCATCCGATGACGCAAAGAATTAATGCTATCGTAGGATGGATACATCACCCAGAAAACTAGAACATTTCGTCCATTTTCTTCGTTCGACAGGAACCGGTTCCATTCTGTCGCCGCAGTCTTTCGAATTTGCGCTGGGAAATCGATGACTATTGGGGTGCGAGGATCGGTGTCCAGGATCAAATCATATGCGCGCTCCCACTCGGCCGGTTTTTGCCACTCGATGGTATCAACCATATTCGTATCGTGGTAGAAGCGCGCCAGGTTTGCGTTGCTCTCATCAAAATCAAGGCCTCGGAAGCGGCCGAATAGCGTGATAAGAAAATCACTGATCGCGCGAGCAAAAAAGCTCTTACCGACTCCACCTTTTTCACCGTCTACAACGGCCAAAATGGTTAGGCCGAGAATATTAGTTTCGATATCGATACTGTTATGATTTGCAGGTTCTTTTTTCATCTGTTTTCTCGCTTATAGGTTATCGCGCGTGCTATCTTGTATAGATATTGGCGCGCTGCGCGGAGGTAGATCCGTAATTTTGCGACTTTCGGAGGTTTTTTGCTCCGTAGGCGCAAGGCTACTGCCATTACTGTGCGAATGGCGCTGCTGGGCCGCGCTGCTTCGCGGCTGCGGGACTGCCTTCTCAGGCCGATAGATCTCCTGCTTTTCTTTGATCTTGCGCTTACTCTCCTGGCGCACCTCGCCGATGGCTTTGCGAAGCGTGTGAATGCTGACGCCATACTCAGCCATTTTTTCTGCGACCTCGGCATCACGAAGAACATTGGCAGGCAATCGGCCGGCTCTCGGGATGATGATGCGAGCCAACTCCCGGGCCCGTGCCATCTGGGTTGGCGCTTGTTCATTCGTTTTACGCGCGATGAGGTCCGCCAACGCCTTCGCTTCTGCGCTATGCTTGGCCATCGTCCTCTCCAAATGCTGGAAGGGCGTGCAGATATGCGCTGAGCGCAGACTGCAGAATCACCGTGCGCCGGCCGGCTTTTTTTCCGGAAAGTTGTTTACTCTTCAGCGCTCGGTAAATTGCCGACCGTGAAGATGCTGCGGCTGAAGCCGCTTCTTCAATCGTCATCGCGACGTCCCGCCCACCTTCGATGAGCGCGTCATTTTTCTCTTTGTCCACCAGTGTTTACCTCCATGTCTTGATGTGGCGAGACACGGTTAGCAGTCAGCCAAATGGGTGACTTGAGGGGAGGTAAAAATAATTTGGCGAGAAGACTCACCTGTTTTGCGAAAGCTTCAAAAGTTAACTCGAGGCAGAACGATTTGACGATGCAGTGATGCATTGAAGATCGTCGCTGAGGCGATCATCGCAGGAATTGGCGGTCGAGCCCCGTCGGCGCAAAATATGCCGAAGCCTTGTGGAAAAATTCGTAGACTTTCGAGGTCCTGCCAGACAACGGGGGGAGGGGCGAGTTGACCTTTGGCTGGATGATCCGATGGCGCTCACCTGTCGGTGATAAAGAGAAGCGCATCGATTTCTCGCAGGCCATGATCTTCGTCGCGATGGGCGGAAATCTCCCATGCTAAAACGCCCACTCCAGATTTTCTCAACAGGCCTCCGGTGCGGCTTGCTGGTGCCATGGGCCGTTATGTAGTTCGAGCGATCCGGTTTGCGTTGGTTCAATGAGCTTGATCTGCTCTCGTCCCAGGACTGGTTAACCGTATGATCAACATTGAGGCCCTTGCCGCATAGTATCAGTCGATCTCTTTGTCGGGGCCGAGACTGCGAGAGATTCGGCAGCTACGCCCGCACGCCAAGCGGTAATCTTATACCAAGGCGCTGAGTCGCTGGCGCATCACGCCATGGAAATGTTCCAGCGCCGCAATGGGCTAAACCAAAGCCCGATGATTAAGGCTCATCAACCTTTGGTATTGCGACGTCGCGCAGCATGTCGGCAGCAAAGGTTCCATGGTCGCCTATCCTAGGCTGTCAGCTCATACCGCCGTGCCATCTAGCCTTCTGAATCCAAAATGCACCAGGACGACATAAACGGCAAATTCTCAATGCTATTTTCGAGATAATCCCTAAATACTAGGTGGTGAGAATGATGAATTCTTATCGATGGATCTAAGAAGATCTTTGACAGATTGTGCCTTGATATCTCGTTCTAGAATTTTTCCTGCACAAAATTGTATGAATCTAACCAGAGGTCCGCCTTTGGCCGGGGATCCGACATTTTTATTGACGCTGACCGTTGGATTCGCCTTCCACCAAAACGTGTATGTGTTCCGAAGATTCACATAGAGTTCTTCTAGTGCAAGGTCTCTCATTGAAGGGCGTGATCCTGGTCCATTCGCATTTAACAAATCTACTTTGTTCTGTGCTAACCTGCGTAGTTTATAAACGCTGTCAGATAATTTAACGAACTCATCATATATGATTTCGTTACGGTTCACATTGAATATTCCGTATCCGTGGGTATGGCAGACAGGTATACTGCCAGATACACTGAGTCCCTCGTGGAGGGTCTCTTCAATTCCCAGTATCGATATAATTCTGTCCGCGGAGGAAATTAGCATTTCCATCTTCCGCTTATAATCAGCGACGGTTGGAATTCTTTCGTGCTTCAGTGAATCGGCGAAATCTGCAGGCGTGCCAAAAATAAGGGTTCGGCCAACATATTGCCAATAATGCTCGTTTAACTTTGCTTGGAGGTTGAGCCGCACTCGAGCAATGTCATCGCCAGCGCCCTCCGTGCTGACGGGTGTACCAACAAAATTTTCCAGCGCTGGAATATCATCTAATGAAAAGCGGGTCGGATCTATTCTTCTCGCTGCGTCGGTCAGGTCATCAAGTGTTCGCATTTATCAGATCCCATGGAGGAGTGGGTGAGGTAAATTAACCTTATTAACAATGGGTTGAGTGGTTTTTGAAAATGACTCTTTGAGAGCAGGATGGGCCAGATGCGGGAGTGCCCCCTATGGAGCTTGACCTCACAATCTTCCGACATTCCCGGTACATCATACTCAGCGTCAGCATTTGCCCCCAGTTGATTTCGGGCGATGGAGGGAGCGGCTCGCCTGCAATGCGCTCTCCGCATCCATTCGTGCATCTGATACTGCCCCTGAAGGCGGACATTGAATGCTGATTATCTGACTGGTTGCATCGAGCCGCCGATTAAAATGTCGATCAGCGTTGGAACGCGACCGCATCTTGGCAGCAGCGAAGAGGTTCGACGATTAAGGCAATCGCTGGATCGCGTGCGGACAGATGCTAATGGTGCCTCCATGCGCAAACTTATCCTAACCGCCATTATCCTCTCGATGACGTCACCTGCTTTTGCCTGGGGACCCATCGGCCACCGGGTGACCGGCGCCATCGCGGACCGCAATCTGAGCGGCCTGGCCCGTGCTAACGTCCAGCTTCTCCTGGGCGAGGAGGATCTCGCTGAGGCGGCGACCTAGCCCGACGACATGAAATCCGACCCTGCCGATTTCTGGCAAAAGCAGGCCAGCCCATGGCATTATGTGACCGTGCGCGAGGGCGACGCCTATACGAGCGCAGACGCGCCGCCCGAAGGCGACGCGATGAGCGCGCTTGACCGCTTCACGGCGACGCTGCGCAATCCCGCCGCCTCGATCGACGACAAGCGCCTGGCCCTGCGCTTTATCGTCCATATCATCGGCGACCTGCATCAGCCGCTTCATGCCGGCGGCGGCAACGACCGGGGTGGCAATGACATGAAGGTGAGCTGGTTCGTTCGCTCGACCAATCTCCATTCGGTCTGGGACAGCGCGATGATCGAGCAGCGGTCGCTGTCCTATTCGGAACTCGCCGACTGGCTGTCGCGCGCGATCACGCCGCAACAGATCATTGCCTGGAATGATCGCGATCCCGGTACGTGGATCCGCGAGAGCATCGCGCTGCGCAAGACCATCTATCCCACCGATACCAGCCTGTCCTGGGACTATGCCTATCAGCACCGGGTCGAGCTTGATGATCGGCTCAAGCGCGGTGGTATCCGCATCGCCGCCTATCTCAACTGGGTGTTCGAGAATCCGCAGGACCAGAACCCGTCCCAGGCTCAAACTCCCCGCAAGCCTTCAAGGCACAAATGACATGCCACGCGGCACGCGGCACGAACTGTTCGGCATCCTGCTTGGCGGCGATCCCTATACCGTGCTGCGTGTCGCCGATGGTGGGGAATGGCGGCTCGATTGCCCCAGATCCTGCCGGCATCTTCTTGGCCAGAAGGTCCGGGTCGTGGGAACGAGATCCGATTTCGACATGCTCGATGTCGAGCAGATCGAGCCGGCCTGAGCCGCACCGCCGGCTTGCCGCCTTTCAGCGAAAATCCCGTGTCTTGACCTTGATGCCCTCTGTCGGCTGGCCCGGAATGATGCCCGAGCCCAGGCGCAGATCAGGATCGTAAAGATCGCGGGGTCCGCGCCCGAGCGGCCTGTTCGCCGCATCGCGCGGATCGGGGGCCATGGCGCTCTTCACGATATCGGCGCGGCTGACCTGATAGATGCTCGCCACATCCGCCCGCTGCCCGACGCTAGCGAGGAGAGGGGAGAGGTCGTCGAGCCGCTGGGCGATGAGATGGATGACCTCGCCTTCCTTCTGGACCTGGCCGCGCACGCCCATCATCGAGGCGCCGAGCACCACGCGCCGATGCTTCTCGAAAAGATTGGGCCAGACGACGAGATTGGCGACATCGGTCTCATCCTCGAGCGTGATGAACATGGTGCCCTTGGCGGAACCCGGCTTCTGCCGCAGGAGAACGAGACCGGCGAGATTGACCCATCGCCCGTCGCGAATATCCTTGAGCGCGGCGCAGGTCACCATCTTCCGGCGCGCCAATTCGTCGCGCAGGAAGGCGAGCGGATGGGCGCGCAGCGAGAGCCCGATCGCGCGATAATCCTCGACCACTTCCTCGCCTTCGCCCATCTGCGGGAGAATGACGTTCGGCTCAATCGCTTCGGGGCGGAGCTTGCCTGCCCGCGCGTCCGCTGCGGCAAAGAGCGGCAGGGGCTCTTCGCCAAGACCCTTCACCTCCCAGAGGCCGGCGCGGCGCGAGAGCGCCAGCGAACCAAAGCCACCGGCATGGCCGATCCGGTCGAGCGCGCGGCCGCTGACGCCGGCGCGGCGCTGAATTTCCTCGACGCTGGCATAGGGGTCATTGCCCCGAGCCAGGACAATAGCGGCACCATCGGCATTTTTGAGCTCGCGCGCATAGCGCAGGCCGATCCTCAACGCATGATAGCGGCCCTGGGTCGGCTCGAGCGTGCAGTCCCAGCGGCTGTGATTGACATCGATCGGGCGGACCTCGACCCCATGCTGGCGCGCGTCCCGCACGATCTGGGCGGGAGCATAAAAGCCCATGGGCTGGGCGTTGAGAAGCGCTGCGCAAAAGACGTCGGGATGATGGCATTTCATCCAGGAGGAGGCATAGGCGATGAGGGCGAAGGAGGCGGCATGGCTCTCTGGAAAACCGTAGGAGCCAAAGCCCTCGATCTGCTTGAACGTCTGTTCGGCAAAGTCGCGTTCATAGCCACGCGCGATCATGCCGTTGATGAGCTTGTCGCGGAAATGGGACACCCCGCCGGTCAGCTTGAAGGTCGCCATCGCCCGGCGCAACAGATCTGCCTCCGACGGCGTGAAGCCCGCGCATTCGATCGCGACGCGCATCGCCTGTTCCTGGAAGAGGGGAACGCCCAGGGTCTTCTCCAGCACCCGGCGCAGTTCCTGCGTCGGATAGCTGATCGCTTCCTTCCCCTCGCGGCGGCGCAGGTATGGATGGACCATGTCGCCCTGGATCGGGCCCGGGCGTACGATCGCCACCTCGATCACCAGGTCATAGAATTTGGTCGGCTTGATCCGGGGCAGCATCGCCATCTGCGCCCGGCTCTCGATCTGGAAGACGCCCAGCGTATCGGCCTTGCGGATCATCGCAAAGGTGTCGGGATCATCATGGGGAATGGAGGCCAGGTCCATTGCGATGCCCTTGTCATCCTCGAGCAGAGCGAAGGCGCGGCGCATGCAGCCCAGCATGCCAAGGCCCAGCACATCGACCTTCATGAAGCCGAGCGCATCGATATCATCCTTGTCCCATTCGATGATCTGGCGATCGGCCATGGCAGCGGGCTCGATCGGCACCAGCTCGTCGAGCCGTCCCAGGGTCAGAACGAAGCCGCCGGGATGCTGGGACATGTGCCGCGGCGTATTGATGAGGGTGCGGGCGAGCTCGAGCGTCAGCGCCAGGCGCTTGTCGCTCGTGTCGAGGTTGAGTTCCTGTGCATGCTTCGCCTCGACCCCATCGCGCGCCCAGCCCCAGACCTGGCTTGAAAGCCCTGACAGCATGTCTTCGCTGAGTCCCAGCGCCTTGCCCACCTCGCGCACCGCGCCGCGCGCGCGAAAGCGGGAGATGACGGCGGTCAGCGCCGAACGTTCGCGGCCATAGGTCTCGTAAATCCACTGGATCACTTCCTCACGCCGCTCATGCTCGAAATCGACGTCGATATCAGGAGGCTCGCGCCGCTCGGCCGACACGAAGCGCTCGAAGAGCAGTTCGGATTTGACCGGGTCGATCGAGGTGATGCCGAGCACGAAGCAGACCGCCGAATTGGCGGCGCTGCCGCGCCCTTGGCAGAGAATATCCTTCGATCGGGCAAACTGGACGATCGAATGGACGGTGAGGAAATAGGGCGCATAGGCAAGCTCGCCGATCAGCCGAAGCTCATGGGCAAGCTGTTCGCGGACATTGTCGGGAACCCCATGAGGATAGCGGCTCGGCGCCTTTGTCCATGTGAGGCGCTCGAGTTCCTGCTGCGGGGTAAGGCCGCTTTCCCCGATCTCGTCGGGATAGGTGTAGGTGAGCTGCGCCAGGTCGAAGCGGCAGGCCCGCGCAATCTCGACGCTGCGGCGGAGCGGCGTCAGGTCGCCAAGATAGCGGGTGAAAAGCCGCTCCATTTCCGCGACGGATTTGAGATGCCGGTCGGCAAAACGCTCGCGGCGCTGGCCCAGCGTATCGACCGTGCATTTTTCGCGGATGCAGCTCACCACATCCTGCAGCAGCCGGCGCTCGGGCGCATGGTAGAGAATGTCGCCGGTGGCGACGGTCTGCACCCCGGCGCGCGCGGCGAGGCAGCCAAGATCGCGCAGCCGGATCGCATCGCGGGGCCGGCGCCGGATCGAGAGGGCGAGATAGGCGCGGGGCCCGAAGATGGCAGCAAGCCGGTCGAGCGCCTCCTCGCACGCCGCATCGGCGCGGTCGGGCACCAATATGCCGATCATTCCTTCCCCCCAGTCCGCCACGTCCGACCAGTCGAGATGGCAGCTGCCCTTGCCGCCACGGGCCTTGCCGATGCTCAAAAGCCGGCAGAGCCGCGAATAGGCCTCCCGGTCAGTTGGATAGACGAGAAGCGAGGTGCCGCAGACAAGGTCAAGGCGGCAGCCAATGATCGCGCGGCAGCCGGTGACCTTCTGTGCGTCCCAGGCCCGTACGGCACCGGCAAAACTGTTGCGGTCGGTGATGCCTAGCGCAGGCAGGCCCAGCAGCGCGGCAGCCGAGAACAGCTCCTCAGGGCTGGAGGCACCGCGCAGGAAGGAGAAATGGCTGGTGACCTGCAGCTCGACATAGCGGGCGCCCTCAAGATCGTCCTCGAGATCATGGTCGTGATCATTCTCGGACATCATGCAAAGGCACCATGGATGAACCAGCGCATCGGGCCGGTCGACGCCTGCTCACCATCCCCCATGCGGAACAGCCAGTATCGCGCGCCGCTCACCGTCTCGACCTGGAAATAATCCCGCACGGCATAGGGTGTGTCTGCCTCATGGCCGCCCTCACGCCACCATTCGCCATGCAGGCGCTCTGGCCCATCGGCCTGGGCGATCCGATGGCGCCGCCCCCGCCAGACGAACATGGCAGGCGGATGATCGGGCAGCATCGCCATCACGTCGACAGGCTCTGGCGGGACCAGCATGCGGGCAGGCCGGGGAAGATCATCGGCCCAGCCAGCGCCGCCGGCCGATGACAGCGGCGCGACATGCCCGACTTCGCGTTCGGGCATGCTGCTTGCGCGCGGCGCCGAGCGATAGAGGCTGCGCGCGCCAAAGCGATTGGCGAGCGCATCGACGATCGCGGCGAGATCCGGGCCGCGCTCTTCACCGGCAAGGACGCTCCCGACCTGGGCGGCCGCCATGGGCTGGGTGAGCGACGCGACCAGTGCCATGGCCTCGATCCCCATGCCCGGATCAATCGTCTCGATCTTCTGGGAGAGCAGCTTTGCCAAATGACGCACATCGCGCGAGGGGGAAGCAGTCCCGACCCGCACGGCCTGCCTGGCGCCATCGACCCGCTCGAAATGAAGATCGAGCCGGCGCGCGCCTGTCCCCGCGCGCAGCAGGAGGCGGGCAAGATCGGTGCACAGGTCCGCGATGACCTGGCCAATGGCATCGGCGGTACCGATCGGTTCGAGCAGGCTGCGCCGCACGCGCGGCAAGCTGGCGCGGTAGATCGGATCGATGGGTTCGGGCACCTGGCCCAGGGCCTGGTCGAGCCGTTTGTAGAGCTGCCGGCCGAACCGCTTGGCGAGGGGCGCACGCGGCGCGGCGATCAGCTGCTCGATGCGCTCGAACCCCATGCGGCGCAGTTCGCTCACGACGCCCGGCTCGATGCGCAGCGCCGACACCGGCATGATCGAGAGCGCGGCGCGCGTGGCCCCGGGCTCGATGATGTTCGGCCGTCCTGATGGCACAAACCGTGCCACCGCATGGGCGCAACCGGGCGTGTCGGCGACCGCGACCTGGCAGGCGAGGCCCGAGCCACTGACCCGGCGCATCATGTCCTTGAGGAGTGGCACTTCACCCTCGAAAAGATGGGCGCAGCCGGTAATATCGATCCACAGGCCATCAGATGGATCGGGCGCGACGATCGGAGAATAGCGCTTTCCTGCCCACAGAGCGAGCCGGCGCAGGCCCTCAAGATCTCCCTCGGGATCGGCATCCACGACGTCCAGGTCCGGCGCCAGCGACCGGGCGCGCGTTACCGTCATGCCGACGGCTATGCCAAGCCGGCGCGCCTCCTCGTCCACGGCCGCGATCAGGCGGCGGCCATGGTCGGCATGGGCGGTGACGAGGGGCGGTGCGCCGCCTTCAGGCGGCCTGCCGGCTTTGCGACGGATACGATCCGTCGACCAGCGCGGCAGGAACAGCGAGACAACCCGTCTCATCGCTTCCCTCTACGGTCCAGATTTGGGGTTCGGTGCCGCGCGCGCGCTCAAGCGCCAGCGACCAGCGCGGACGCGCGAGACCAGGATAGCCGAGCGCCTGGCTGGGCACGGCGCGCACCCGCCAGCGGGTCAAGGCGGCGCTGCCCTCTGCATAGCTTTCGGGCAGCATGGCGCGGCGAAAGACCATGGCCAATACGCCAGACTGTTCGGCGGCCAGTTGCAGCCGGCGCGAGGCGGTGAGCGACATTTTCCGCAGTTCCCCGACGACACCGCCAAGGCCGGGGTGACGCAAACATTCCTCCATCGCGATGAGGACGTTGGTGTCATTGCCCGCTTCCACGAAGATGACCCGATCGGGGTGGAGTCCGGCGAGATGCAGGGCCGGCGAGAACAGGTCGCGCCAGTGGAGGCACCAGATGATCTGGCCCTGCGACCGCGCGAGAATGCCGGCCAGGAAAATGGTCGCGGCTGCATCGTCGGAAAGGTCCGGACTGCCGGCGACCTCATGGAGCGCGCCGGTCGCTATGCCGCCGCCCGGCAGATGATCGTCAATGGCGTCGATGCCGAAGGGCAGCACCGGATGCCGACCGCCCACGGCTTCCACCTGCGCGATACGCGCACGCAGCTCGTCGAGGATGGCGGTTTTGGACATGGAGGCAGGGACTCGAAAATATATTCCCCATTTGTTCGCTCCAATCCTGCGCCAGAGTCAATGGCATTTCGTTCTTCATATGTTCCATGTTAAGGAGATGGCTTCGAGTCCCGGCAAGGAGGTCCCATCATGTCACGGCTGCATTGCGCGCGGGCGAGCATCGCCGAGATCGCGGCGCACTTCGGGGTCGATCCCTTGCCGTCGGTCGCGGTACCTGAGGAGACGGTGGAAGGGCTGCCGGGGCTGGTCGTCTTCGAGAAAGGCGGCCGGCGCCTGTTGCGGTCCATGACATGGGGTTTTCCGCGCCTGACCAAGGATATGCGCGCGCGCGGCGAAGAAGCGGGGCGGATCGGCTTGGTCGCTGATCTCACCAACCCAATGTGGGAGGAGATGGTGGTCGATCCGCGCTATCGCTGCCTCATCGTGCTCACCCATTTTGCCAATCCCGATGGCGTGCCCGGTGCCAAGACCAGGACCTGGTTTTCGGTGAAGCGCCAGCCGATCATTGCCTGGGCCGGATTCTGCCGAAACCTGCTGAGCGAGGGGCCGGTCTATGCCGGCATGACGATGGAGGCCAATGCCGCGATTCCGCCGACCAACGACCGGATGCCGGTGCTGCTTGATCCCCATGACTATGACGCCTGGCTGCATGGCGGCATCCAGGATGTGATCCGGTTCCAGTTCCGTTCGCCCTTTGCGGCAGAACGGATGGAGGTGCAGCAAACCGAGGATAGCTGGCGCAGCAAGGCGCCGCCGCCCGGAACGCAGGCGCAGGCGCTTTTGCTGTAGTCGGGGCGAGAAATTTGCCGGCTATCCTGCCAGACAGGCGGCTTTCCCGTCTTTCGCGCCATGATAGGATGAAGCTGGAATCGCCAACTGCTCCAGCCGCTTCGTTCGAACAGGAGGTCAGCCATCTGCAATCTCTACACCGAGCGTCTGAGCGCTGCCGAGGTGGCCGCCCATTTCGGCGTCGCCAACCCGGTCATGTCCAATGCCGGTGACGAGGTCTATCCCGGCACGCCGGGCCTCGTGATCCGGGAGGAAGCCGGGCAGCGCATCATGCAGTCGATGACCTGGGGCTTCCCGTTGCGCCTCAAGGGCATGGCCCCGACGGCAAAGCCCAAGCCTGTCAACAATATTGCCGATCTCGCCAAGCCGATGTGGAAAGGCCTGGCGGCCAAGCCGCAATGGCGCTGCCTCATCCCGCTGACGGCCTTTGCCGAAGCGGAGGGTCAAAAGGGCGCTAAGACCCGGACCTGGTTCAATGTGAAGGGACAGCCGATCTTTGCATGGGCGGGGCTATGGCGCGTGAGCGATGAATGGGGGCCTGTCTATTCGGGCGTAATGACCGATTGCAACGAAGCCATCCGGCCTGTGCATGATCGCATGCCGGTGCTTCTCATGCCAGATGATTATGAGCGGTGGCTTCACGGCTCATTTGATGACGCCGTGTCATTTCAGGACTGAACCGCACCGGGTCTGCCGGAGGCATTGGGTTGTGAGTCACGCTGCCATATCGATGTTGGCCGCGGCAGCATAATATTGTTCTTCGGCTTCGGCAGGAGGGATGTTGCCGATGGACTCCAGCAGCCGACGATGGTTGAACCAGTCGACCCATTCGAGCGTGGCATATTCGACTGCTTCGAAGCTGCGCCATGGTCCACGCCTGTGGATCACCTCAGCCTTGTAAAGGCCATTGATCGTCTCGGCCAAAGCGTTGTCATAGCTATCGCCGACGCTGCCGACTGAGGGTTCTATCCCGGCTTCGGCGAGACGCTCGGTGTACTTGATGGAGACGTATTGCGACCCGCGATCGCTATGATGGATGAGGCCGCCCCGATGGGCCGGCCGACGATCGTGAAGCGCCTGTTCCAGAGCATCGAGCACGAAGCTGGCATGGGCCGTTCTGCTGGCCCGCCAACCTACAATCCGCCGAGCATAGGTATCGATGACGAAGGCAACGTAGACGAACCCCGCCCAGGTCGCGACGTAGGTGAAGTCCGACACCCACAGCATGTTCGGCGCTGGCGCGTAGAACTTGCGGTTGACGTGATCGAGAGGGCATGGCGCCGCCTTGTCACTGATAGTTGTGCGCACCGGCTTGCCCCGGATCACCCCTGCCAAGCCCATCTCCCGCATCAACCGCGCGACTGTGCAGCGGGCGACCGGAAAGCCTTCCCGCATCATCTGCCGCCAGACCTTGCGCACGCCGTAGACCGCGAAGTTCTCGGCGAATACGCGCGCGACCTCGGGCTTCAGGGCGACGTCCCGCTGCGCCCGCGCCGACAGGCGTGTCGGATCCTGCCGCTTTGCGACGCGCTCGTGGTAAGTGGATGGGGCGATCGGCAGGACACGGCAGATCGGCTCGACCCCATAGGCATCGCGGTGATCGTCGATGAAGGCGATCATCGCCGGAACGGGCGGTCGAGCTCCGCCTGGGCAAAATATGCCGATGCCTTGCGCAGGATCTCATTGGCCTGTCGCAGCTCGCGGACCTCGCGCTCCAGTGCCTTCATCTTGTCGGCTACCTCGGTCGGGACGCCCGCGCGCTTGCCGCTGTCGACCTCAGCCTTCTTCACCCACTCATGCAGCGTCTGCGGAACGCAGCCGATCTTCTCCGCAATCGAAACCACCGCTGCCCAGCGAGAGGGGTAATCACGTTCGTGATCGATCACCATACGCACCGCGCGCTCGCGGACTTCCGGCGCAAACTTGTTCGTTGTCTTGCTCATACAGGCTCCACCTTCTCAGGAGTTGGAGCCTCCGGCAAACCCGGGGCGGTTCAGACCGCTGCTTTCCCGATGCGTTGATCGAGATGACGCGCACCAGCGAATTATGGGTGAAGAAGAAGTCGGTAGTGGTCGAAACTCCGTCGTTCCTGTGACGCGGGAGATGGAACGCTGGGCCGAAGCGCTGGCCGTGGATCGTCAATATGGCGCTGGGGCGGCGGAGTTCATCGCTGGACGCGTGAAAGATCTCGCCATCAAGGGTGACGAAGCCGGCGTCATGCGCTGGCTTGCAATCGCCGATTGCCTCGATGTCCTTGCGGCTGGAGGTACGATCCAGTGAGGTGGTGGCCGGGACGCATGGTTAGGCACCGAATTGCAGCTAGCTGAGCGAAGTGGACAATTCGAACGGACTGCAAATCCCTAAATTTGCCACAGACGAGGCTAGTGAGTTTGGTTTTTTACCCCTAGCCTCGTCTTCAGAAAAACGAATGCCTAAGTCATGGCATTCTAGTTTTCCTTAGGCTGCGCGCCCTTGGCTAAGGCCCGCATTATCTTTGAGGTCGCGCCTCATTCGGTTCACATAAGATTCGACATCAACCAGAATGGTGGGCGAGAAATGCTTCGCCATGTCCGCAGCCAACGCCGTCAATGACGCGTCTGTCGATTCGGCCGTCAAGATTACAGGGCTGAACGAATATTCGATCCGATGCGCATCTGGGTCGCCCACATCTACTTCGTCGCCTGCCTCGCAGAACGCGGTTTCGGCGGGCGCCTCTAGGATTTCAGCGACGGTGGAGAAACTGTGACCTGATACAAAGGAGTGGCAGATGTCCGAAATCTCCGCATCATCAGCATCTTCTTCCTCGATTTCAGCGAGGTAGGTCGTCAATTCTGGCAGCAGCTTATTCACGAGGTCGCGCGCCTCGCCTATGGTCGGTACTTCTCCGATTTGCCACATACTCATCTGGCCGTTGGCGACGTCGATCGGCATCGCACCTGGTTCGAACTGTTCGACCCAAGCTGCGCCATCGCGATGGTCGAGCAACAGATATACTGGCCAGTGGAGGCCAGGCAGGTTCGCGGGCGTGTAAAGTGCATGCACCTCCGCATCGCCAACACAATTTTCTGCTTTCATAAATTCTCCTTATCGTTTGTTAAATCACAGTTTTCTTCGGGATTGGGTTTTATCGCCGGTTTATCAAGGCGGTGGCAACAGCCCAGGCGGTAATGCGAGTGCCGGCGTTTGTTCAAACAGTGCTTCGAACTCGACAGTCGCGAATGTCCCAGGCTTTGCCTCTTCAAGGCCAGGAGAATTCGGATTTATGCGGTCACCTGTGTTTACCTCCGTGTCTTGATGTGACGAGACACTGATAGCAGCCGCGCAAATGCGGGACTTGAGGGGAGGTTAGAAAAGTTTCGGCGAGAAGACTCCCCTGTTTTCCAGGAGCTTCAGAAGTTACCGGCGGGCAGAATGAATGGGGAGTCAGAGAAGCGGTGCGCTATGAACAGCGGCAAAATCGACAATGACTCGGTGGACTGACGGGCCGACACGTTCGAGATGCTGGCCGATGATCTCCAGCGACACTGGACGCTCATCTTCAACGACTACCCCGACGTTGAGGACATACGCGTCATCGGGATAGATCTGACCCAGCGCGGTATCGACACCGGGGCGGCCAAAGCCGCGAAAGCCGCCAAGAAGGCGGCGAAGATGTCGGGGAAAATGGCGAAACCAAGCTCGGAAAAGGGTCATAAAAATGAAAGTAGCGAGGACAGTAGAAGCGCGGTGCGACCGAGCGTCACCGAACGTCCAGCTCATTGGATCGTTTGCTGAAAGCGGCCGGTCTGTAGCCGGCCAGAGCTGTGCGGCGGAGCTGGCGTAAGCGGCCCAGCGGCTACGCGCCCATCCCAGCCGTTCGGCTGAAGAAAACTCGCGCCTATGAGCGGTCAGTCCGGTTATGGCCAAGGCTGGGACAAAACCGACGTTCGCGAGCTGCGCCGGGAACGGCAGGTTCCCGTCCAACACCTGCCGTTCCTGAAGCACTGATGATCGTTTCCCGGAATGCGAGGGATGGCCGATTGCGGAATGGCAGCTTCTCGTCGGCCGAGATGCACTAGCTGCCAGTCCGGTTCCGGGTGGGAAATCATCGAGGCACGAAGCGTGCGATTGCCGTCGAGCATGGCCATCATCCCAGAGCAAGGGGGTAGCGGAATATTGGACCGATGTGCATAGCAAGTCATGCCCCGGCGCAAAGACATATGGAGATGCGGGATCGTCCATCAGCCGATGGCTGCAATCATCGCATCGGGCCGGATCGATAGCGCGTTGACATGGCTCCCGGAGGAGCCGGCATTCCAGTTTCTTGCCGATCCATTCGGATGGAGAGGTGCGGACGGAACGCTTCACATCTTTGCCGAGCATTATGATTATCGCCATCGTCATGGCACGATCATGCGCCTGTCGCTCGATGAGCATCTGTCGGTTGTCGAACGGCGCCTTTGCCTGAGTGAGCCCTGGCACCTGTCCTACCCCCAGATTTTCGCCGGCGAAGGTGCGACCTGGATGCTGCCCGAGGCGCATCGATCGGGCGCGCTGACGCTTTATCGCGACCATGGCGGCCTGGCTGACTGGCGGCCGGAACTGCGCATCGCACTGGACTGCGTTCCGGTCGATGCAACGATCCTCCATCATCAAGACCGCTGGTGGCTCTTTTATTCGCCGGCCACCTCAAAGCAGACAAAGATATCGCAGCTTCATATCGCCTGGGCCGAGCGCCTGGCGGGCCCCTGGATCGTGCATCCGCGCAATCCCGTGCGCGTCGATGTGACATCATCGCGCCCTGGTGGCTCGCCCCAGATCCTGTCCGGACATGTCGTTCTGCCGGTCCAAGACTGCAGCAGCACCTATGGCGGAGCCATCCGTCCTCTCTGGATCGACAGGCTGGATGAGGCGAATTTCAGCGCGAAAGCCGGCGACGCCATGCCGGTCCCATTGTCCGCCGGCGCCTATCGGGACGGCATGCACAGCCTGACCGCATGCGGGGAGATCAGCCTGGTCGATGTGAAGCGGATCGACCGATCCGCACGCGGGCTGGCGCTGGAAATCAGGCGTGCGCTTGGCGGATATGGGTGAGAATGGCTGTACCTGTTCTTTCGAAACGCTCTCTTGAGTAGCGCTGGTTCACCAGGTTTCGTGCGGCCTGCCCCATTTCTTCAAGCCTTGAAGGCGTAGCAAGCAGGGTCTCCAGCGCATGGGCGAGAGCATCAGTATCTGCCGGTGCGCAGGTCAGGCCGCTGACGCCCGGCATGATCGAATAGGGCATTTCCCCGACCGCTGAAGCGATCACCGGCAGCCCGGCCGCCATCGCCTCATGCGCGGCGATGCAAAAGCCTTCGGATCGTGACGGCTGAACATAGAGATGCAGTCCGGCGAGGAAGCTCTTGGGGGCATCGGTAAATCCGGCGAATTCGACATCGACCCCTGCGTTGCGAGCCAGCATCTCCAGGCGACCGCGCTCGCTCCCCTCACCCGCGATCGCCAGCGAGAATGGAGGCGTGGCAAGGCCCCGAGCCTTGATTTGCGCCAGGGCCGCGATCAAGATGTCATAGCCCTTGACCCGATGAAGCCGTCCCAAAGAACCGATGCGGATCGGCTCGCCGGCCTGCCATGGGGATGCCTGCGGCATGGCTGGATCGACGGCGTAGATGGGCCAGCAGCGTAGCCGCTCGTCCGGAACCTGGAGTCGATGCTGCGTCAGATCGGTGACGGACTGCGAATCCCCCACCCACAAAGCCGCCCTGGGCGCCAGGAGGCGCATCAGCCTTTCATTCCAGGGCTTGAGGAAGGCAGCATGCTGCCAGCAGACGACCGGAAGTCCGAGGGAAGGCCCGATAATGAGACCAAGGATCGTGGCACGGCTGAGCGACGTCCAGATATGGGTCGCGCCCCAGTCCATCAGTTCCCGCCGTAGCCACAAGGCGGCCGCCAGATGATCGCCTGTCCCGCCTTCCCGAACGCGCGGAAGCAGCCCCGCCTCGATAATCGCGGGCAAGCCGCGCCTGTCGCTTGGCCGAAGCGCGAACAACCGCACCTGCGCGCCGCCGGCGCGCAGCACGTCGGCTATGGCGGGCACGGGCTGCGCAGCGCCGCCGCCTTCGACCGAATTGATGACATAGGCAATGCGCATGCCGTTCACTGCGACAGGCTCCGGTGCCAGGCCAGGCCGCCCAGCAGGAGACTGGCAATCAGGGCCTGACCAACGGCCTGTATCCCTGCGCCCATCAGCCCGAACGACCCGAGCAACCAGGGCAGCGCCGGCAGGAAAATGAGGCTCGCAAAGAGGTTCGCGCTCATCGACAGGGCCGGATATCCCATAGCGGAAAGCGCAGAACTGCAGGGCGGTCCGACCAGCGCGATTACCCGCGCAATGATCAGAACCACCATGACCGCGCCGGCCGCCTGGAACGCGCTGCCCGCCAGCAGGGTAACCATCATGGTCGGGAAAAGCGCCGCCAGGATGACCACGGGCAAGGCCGCGGCGATCGCGATCAGAATGACGCGCACAAGCGTGCGGCGGAGCGGTGCGCCGCCTTGGCCGGAGGCAACCATCCCTGCCAGTTCGGCATAGGCGGTGTTCCCCAATATCTGTGCCGGCTGCGAGATGATCACGGTCGCGCGCTGGGCGACCGCGAAAAGCCCGGCGACGGCAGGCCCCATGACCCAGCCGACGATCAGCGGTGCGAGCCGCCCAGCCAGTTCCGCTAGCGTGACATCGGCATTGCTGGCCACCAGGAACCGCCAGATGCCGGCATTTTCGCTTGCCACATTACCCGCCTGTGGACGGATCAGGACCGCGCCCAGTCTTGTGTAGGCACAGATAAGCCCCATGCCCCAGAGTACCGCGAACTCGGCGATGGCGGCCAGCAGCCAGGCAGCGAGGAAGCCCTTGAGCCCCCAGCCGAACAGCAGCGCCAGCGAGGCTCCGCACAGGCGCACGAGCGGCTGGACCATATTGTGCAGGCCGATAAGGTCGAAGCGGTCGATCAGTTGCAGATAGCCCGCCGGCGTAGAGCGCACCGATCCCAGCACGGCGAAGCTGTAAGGAATGGCGAAAGCCATGGTTTCGGGCGGCCAGCCCAGATGTGGTCCGACCCAGGGCGCCAGCAGCATGGCGGCGATGATCGCCGCGACGCCGCCCGCCAGTTCGACCTTGGCACCGAAACGAAGCAGACGTGCGAGGCGGTGCGATGCCCCTTCCTGTCGCGCCTCCGCGCCATAGCGCACGATCGCCTGCCAGGCCGGAAATTCGACGATGCCGCATATCGCCGTCACATAGGCATGGACGAGAACCAATATGCCATAGTCATGCGGCCCCAGGGCGCGCGCGGCGATGACAAGATAGACGAGACTGATGAGCCCGGCGCCGGCCTTGCCGCCGAGCACAAGTCCCAATCCCCTGAAAATACGCCCTGTAACGGTTGCTCGTTCGATCATGGGCGTTGGGCAGGCCAGTCTTTCATGCGCAGGGCATCGCCCGTGCCGTTGCGTGCCGCAAGACGCCGGCCGAGGAAAGTGTAGAAATACCAGTCCAGGGCAAATCGCGGCGTGTAGCGGTAGATCAGCCGTTCGGCCCGTGTCCAGCTTACGGCCTTGCGGCATGATCGCCGCGCTGAGGGAAAACAGACATGATCCCGGTCGTAGATGGCGCGGCCATGCGTCATCACGCGATGCACGATTTCATGATCCTCAAGGACATAGGGCCATCGTTTGGCGTCGAAGCCGCCTGCTGCCCGCAAGGCATCCGTGCGATAGGCCTGGGCATAGCCACCGGCATGACATTTCGCCGAGAAACGTCGGCTCTTGCGCAGGATGAAATCGGTCCGTTTTCGTGACTCAGCGCTCTCCAGCGGCGCATAAAGGTCGATGGCCATCACCGAGGCCGCTTCCGGATCGCCCGTAAACAGGTCGAGGATGCGCTTTACATAGTCGATCGGATATTCCGTGTCCGCATCACAGATCGCCACAAAGGCGGTCTCAACCCTCGACAGGCCAAGCGCCATGGCGTGAATTTTCCCGGGGGTCGGGCACGACAATATCTCTGCCCTGGATCCGAGAGATCGGGCTGCCTCGCGCGCTTGTTCGGTGCCGTTGTCAGTCGAGCCATTGTCGATAAGAAGCAGTCGGAAACGAATATCACTTTGAATCGCAAGGGTCTGAACCGTCTTGTCGATCCAGCCTTCCTCATTGAAGAAAGGCAGAATGATGGTCAGCGAGGACATCAGGCAGCACGAAAATTGCTGAAGCCAACGACGTTGCCTCGGCGCTTGTCTGCAAGCTGCGTGATGACCGCCGCTGCCCGGTCTGACGACGGTCGGCCGTCCAGATCGAAGCTGTCGGCGAACAGATTCTCCTGAATGGCTTGGTAGTGATCGCGATGCAGACCATTTGCGCGGGCGAGAGCCGGGCCAAGATCCTTGGGATCCGAGATGACTTCGCCGGCTCGCCAGTGCGCAAAGTTCGGATCCCCCCGCCAGTCGATGCCATGGCTGTTGAGAAACACACAGGGTCGCGGACGCAGCAGAAATTCATAGACCTGGCTACTCGCGTCGCCCAGATAGACATCGGCGATCAGCGTATAGCTCATATCGGTCGATGCCCGGCTGCCGAGGTCAATATGGATATTGTCGCCATGCAGAAAGCGCTTCGCGATGGTCCCCGGGCGATTGACGCTCAACTTGTCTATCGTGACTACGAACGGCCTTTCGAAGAGCATTACATGGGGTGCAAAAATAAGCTCTTGCGCATCCCGCTCGACGAAATGATCGAGCACCTGTCTGCCATGCTTGTACCAGGAAGAAAGATGCGGCGAGCAGTGCGGATTATATAAAATGATCGGCCGCTCGCGGGAAAAATGCTGGGTTCTGCCCGCCTGCCGAACAAGATCGAATTTGGGATAGCCCACGATGCTGATGGTAGAGGGATCAATCCCGGCTTCAGCGATCAGCCGGCGACGGATCTTCTCGCCCGAACACAGAACATGGTCGAACCCGGCACTGGCCTTGTCAAAGCCGATCGCACGATCGCCCGCGCCATGACGCGTATGAATCATGAAGAGCTTGTCGAGGCCATAGCGCTTCTTGAGGAGCAGAGATGTCTTCTCCGCCACGACAAGCATGTCCAGGCTACGGAAAAATTCGAGATTGTCCCGATAGAGCAGCAATTTCCTGGCCGGGATCATGCTGCCCAGCATCCCGACAAGCCGCTCCGACCGCGTCGTCAGGCCGAGTTCGACATGCTGGATCCTTGATCCCAGTAACGGTCCCGCCAACCGCCGCACCTCATGGGCCAGGCGATCATTTGTTGTTGCGATGATGATCTCGCCGGCAAAACCGCCCGCAGCGAGTGAAATCGCTATGGGCAGGCTGTGGGCCAGTTGGTGGATCTGATCATGGTTGAACAGGAAGCCGATGCGCATGGGGCGCTGACGCCGTGGCACTGGAGCCACCTCAGCTCACGAACGAAAAATATTTGCGGAAGGCGCCATCCGATGAGTTTTGCGATCTGGAGCTTCGTTCTCTCCATATTCTGTACGATTGGCCCGTTGATAGCAGGGCGCTTTCAGACCTGTGGCTTGAAGGTCAGTTGCTGCGGGCAATTACCTTCAATGCCATTCCGGCGTTGCTGCTTTCCGCCATTTGCGCCGTTCGTTCCGTCCTGCAGAATATCCGGCAAGCCGTTGCGCAGACCCGACCTGATCGCATCGACGGGCGATGCCATATCATCCTTGGGGCTGAAGCGTCGGAAAGGTGACTTGCACACACATGCCGGCACTATCCTCACAGATTGTGCAATGTGCTTGATGCAAGTTCGCTATCGCGGCCACGAGCGCCAGCCCCAATCCGGAGCCCTCGGTGTTGCGACTGGCATCCAGGCGATAGAAGCGACCGAACACCTTTTCCCGCTCGTCTGCTGGTATGCCTGGGCCATCATCGCAGATCTCGATGACAGGCGAAGTATCCTGATAGCGGAGTCGTGAGGTGATCCGTGTGCCGGCAGGCGTATGAACGAGGGCGTTTTCGATGAGGTTGATCACCAATTGGGTAAGCAACTCGCCATCGCCATGGATCAGAATATTTCCGGCATGGTCGGCAAGGAGATGGTGGTCGCCATCTTCCGCAACAGGCTCATAGAGTTGCTGGATCCGATCCATGAGTTCGCTCAAATCCACGGCCTTGAACCGCCTGCGCCCAATTCCTCCCTCCACGGTGCCAATGCGCAGAAGGGCGTTGAATGTGGCAAGCAGGCCCGATGTCTGTGCCAGCGCTGCCTCCACTGCCGCCGGCTCGATCGGATCGGCATCCCGCATCTGCTCCAGTTGCTGGTGCAGCCTTGTGAGGGGGGTACGCAGGTCGTGGGCTATGTCGGTGGAAACCTGGCGGAGGGCCTCCATAGCCGCCTCGTTGCGATCGAGCATGATGTTGAGATTGTGGGCGAGCCCGTCAAATTCCGGGCCAAAGCCGATCATCGGCAATCGCTCCTCCCGCTCGCCTTCGACAATCCGGCTTACCGCCAGATTTACGCGTTCCAGGCGCCGCAGGAATAGGACGGCCGCCAGGAAACCGCCCACCAGAACGAACAGCGTAATGCCCACCCCGCTGAGCAGGGTGAAGGCAAGGAGGCGACTGCGCAGATCCAGCACATCGAAATTGTCGGTGGCGACGACCAGCGTCAGGCCGTCCGGTAGGCTCGTCCCCAGCGCCGTCAGCGTCTCCAACCGACCGCTGACCGGGCCGCTGTCATGCTCAACCATTTCGAGCGCATATGTGCCAACCCGGGCCGCGCTGACCGGCAGGTCGCCGGCAAGACGCCGCCGCTGCGCATCGACCAGCAGATAGTGAAATTGCGCGTCATCGCCCACGCTCTGGTGGCGCGCGATGGCATCGGTCAGGCCCGATTGTCCTAGCTGCGCATATTCGCCGCCAAGGATGGCAACTTCCGCCTTCAATCGGCCGCTCGTCGCCTCGGCTGCATAATGTCCAATCTGGCTCCGAACAGTGAACAGAAGTGCCCCAGCCCCGATCGCAAAGATCAGGGCCAGCAGCACGGCAAATCGAAACGCCGCGCTACGCAAGGGCGCACGCAGCACGGCTTCAAACGTCATCGATACGATATCCCGCCCCGCGCACGGTCTGGATCAGTTCCCTGCCAAATCCGCGATCGACCTTGGCGCGCAGCCGACTGACATGGCTTTCGATGATGTTGGTTCTCGGATCAAAATGGAATGACCAGACATTTTCGAGGAGCATCGTCCTTGTGACGATCTCCCCGGCATGCAGCATCAGATATTCGAGCAGCTTGAATTCCTGCGCCTGCAATTCGATCCGATTACCGCCTCGGAGCACCGTTCGCTTGATCCTGTCCAGGCTGAGATCGGAGACCTCAAGAACGGAAACTGTTTCGGCGATGGGCGGACGACGCGCCAGCGCATTGACGCGGGCAAGCAGTTCGGTCGCGGCGAAAGGTTTGGCGAGATAGTCATCTGCGCCCGCTTCAAGCCCCTCGACGCGGTCTTCGACGCCATTCATGGCGGTGAGGAACAGGGCTGGCGCTCTCACGCCAGCTGCGCGCAGCGCTTTCAAGACCGCCAATCCGTCAAGGCCCGGTACCATTCGGTCGAGAATGAGGACGGCATGGTCCCCGCTTGATCCCAGGAAGATCGCATCGCGGCCATTGTCGCACACATCCAGCACATGACCGGCAGCAGTCAGGACGCGCTCGAGATGGACGCGCGTCGTTTCATCATCCTCGAGCAGCAGCAGCTTCATCGCCCGTCCTCATCGCACGATCCTGGTCTTCAACAGAAGGATTTTGCTTCATCTTCCTTCGTCCCCGCAAGTTGGGGATTATCAATGTTCGCGTCACGCTGCGCGAAACTGGCGACCGCTAGAGCGGGTAATGCGCAGATTCGCGCAGGAGGATATCGCCATGAAAAGGATGCCAACCGCCCTGGCGGCTGCCCTGATTGGCAGCATTGCCACGATGCTGCCCGCCGCGCCCGCTGCAAAACTCAAGGGCAGCCAATATGCTGCTCAATCCAAGCTCTCGCTCGCTGCTGCGCGGATGGCGGCGCTCAAGCTGCGCCCCGGCACGATAACCGATCAGGAACTGGAAAAGGAAAAGGGCGGCAGCGGACTGCGCTATTCCTTCGACATCATGAGCAAGGGACGGGCCTATGAAGTGGGCATCGACGCCGTGACGGGCAAACCGCTCGAAAATGTGCCTGAAGGCCATAACCCGGATTGAGCGCCTGGTACCGGGCCAGGCCAACCGGCCCGGTCGCTCCATAAACAGGGGTCAGCCTTCTCATGCCACGTCGCCTTCCCATGTCTGCAAGCCTTAGCCTGCTGGCACTGTCGCTTGCTGGCTGCGCGCATTATACGCCTCTGCCGCTCGCAACCCAGGCGCCGCTCGCGCCTGATCTTCGCTCGCTGGATCCGTCCATCCCCAGCGAACCGCTTGGCGTGGAGCAGGTGGTTACCCTTGCCCTTGCGAACAATCCCGATCTCAGGGCGATCCGGTTCAAGCGCGGCATCGCCACCGGACAGACATTGCAAGCCGGCCTTCTGCCCAATCCGTCGCTGAGCGGCGCACTGCTGCCGCTGCTATCCGGCGCCGGCAGCGTACCGGCGTGGAATCTGGGCATTGCGCAGGATATCAAGAGCCTGGTCACCTACCGTTCCAGGCGCCGTGCCGCCGCCGACAGTGAACAACAGGTCGCAGCCGACATCATCTGGCAGGAATGGCAGGTTGCAGGCCAGGCGCGCCAACTCGCCTGCGACCTCATCATGGGGAACCGCGCCCGCCCGAGCTATGCTGGAGCCTACACGCTTCTGGTCGAGCGCAACACCAAGCTTGAGAAGGCATTGGCAGCGCATAGCGTGACGCTGGTGACGGTCGCGCCCGATCGACTGGCTTTGCAGTCTGCCCGCGCCGCGCTCGATGCCCTGGATCAGCGTCAACTTGGTCTCAAGCATCAGCTCAATGCATTGCTGGGCCTCACGCCCGACGCGCAGCTTCCATTGGCCGAGCAGGTCGATCTCCCACCATTCGACATGGCAGCGATCAGGGCCGATCTTCCCAACTTGCCGGCTCGCCGCCCCGATCTCATAGCCCTGCGCATGGGCTATGCCTCGTCAGACGAGCAAGTGCGCCAGGCGATCCTTTCCCAATTTCCCGACATGAACCTTGGCGGAAGCGTCGCAAGCGACAATGCCAAGGTCATCAATGGTGGCCCGAATATTCAGATCGGCCTGCCGATATTTGATCGCAACCAGGGCAATATCGCCATCGCCCGGGCTACCCGCGAACAGCTTCATGCCGATTATTCCGCGCGGCTCGCGGCCACGATGGGCACAGTCGAAGCCATGTTGAGCGAGGCAGAGCAGCTTTCAGCCCAGCTCATGACGGCCCGGCATGATCTTCCCGCCGCACGCCTTGCTGCCGAGCGGGCACAGGCCGCCTTTGGCGCGTCCAATCTCGACGAGCGCGGCTATGTCGACCTCGTTTCCAATCGCTTCACCAAGGAGCAGGAAATCATGACACTCGAACTTGCGCTCCTCGATCGCCAGATCGCCATACAGACCCTCATCGGATCGGGCCTGCCCAAGGCAGATGCGCTGACTGCGCCGGATGCGGCACGATGAAGGGCGCAGCTTTCCTTGCGCCCATCGTCCTGCTTCTTGCAGGATGCGGAAATACGCCAGTGGCGCCGAGCGATGCGCCGACGACATTGGTCAGCACAGTGACAGCGCGGCGTGGCGCACTGCCGGCAACGCTCGACTGCTATGGCACCGTGGCACCTGCCATCAATGGAACACAGAGCCTGAGCGTTGCGCAACCCGGACAGGTTACCGCGCTGCTGGTAGCGCCCGGCACGGCCGTGAAAGCGGGCCAATCCCTGGCGACTTTCATGGTCGCGCCCTCGGCCCGCAGCGCTTATGAGCAGGCCTCGAGCGGGCTGGCTGCCGCGCGCAAACAGGCTGCGACGACAGCGCAACTCCTCTCGCAACAACTCGCGACCCAGGATCAGCTCACCCAGGCGAACAAGGCGGTTTCCGACGCGCAACATGCACTCGCAGCCCTTCAGGCGGAAGGGGCGGGGCAGGCAGCCCGCACGCTTGTCGCGCCCTTTGACGGGATCGTGACCAGCATATCTGTCGCACAGGGCGATCGCCTGCAGGCTGGCGCCCCGATCGTCACGGTTGCCAGGGCCGGTGGGATTGTCGTCACCGTTGGGGTCGATCCCGCCGTCCATGGCCGCGTAGCGGTAGGCATGCCTGCATCGCTCAAGCGGCTTTCGGGCGGGCAAAGCCTGGCAGGACAAGTCGTTCGGGCAGACAGCGCTCTTAACCCACTCACCCGACTGATCGATGTTGATGTCAGCTTCCCGGCTGGCGCGCTGCTCCCCGGCGAAGCCATGCAGGTAGCCATCGAGACCGGCCAGGTTTCCGGCTGGATCGTGCCACATCAGTCGGTGGTGACGGCTGGCGGCCCGGCCCGCCTGTTTCAGGTGGCCAATCGCCAGGCCCGGGCGATCCCGATCCGCATCCTGCTTGCCTCCGACCGGGGCGATGTCGTCGAGGGCGCACTTGATCCAGGCAAGCCGCTGATCGTCTCGGGCGCCTATCAGGTCAGTGACGGCGACGCCGTGCGGTGGAGCAACTGATGCTGGAATATCTGCTCCGTACGCAAGCGCGTACATTGGTTCTCATCGCCATGGCGCTTGCGCTGGCAGGTGTCGTTGCATCGCTATCGCTGCCCACGGGACTGTTTCCCCAGGTGTCCTTCCCTCGGGTGGTGGTCGATCTCAACGCCGGAAGCCGTCCGGCCGACCAGACGGCGCTCACAATTACCCGCCCGGCAGAAGAAGCGATCCGCGCCATACCCGGCGTCCAGAATGTCCGCTCGGAAACGAGCCGCGGATCGGCGCAGATCTCGGTCGATTTTGGCTGGGGGCGCGACATGGTCGCCAGCACTTTGCTGGTCGACACGGCTTTGGGGCGGATATTGCCGTCGCTGCCCGCCGGCACCCAATATGACGTCCGTCGCATGGATCCTACGGTCTTTCCGATCATCTCCTATGCGCTGGTATCCGAGCATGGCGACCCGGTGGCCTTGCAGGATTTGGCCACCTATCAGATCACGCCCCTGCTTTCATCGATCAATGGCCTGGCGCGTGTCGGTGTCCAAGGCGGTGATACCGCCGAGGTACAGGTGCTCGCCGACCCATATCGATTAGCCGATCACGGCCTGTCGATGACCGACCTGGCCAGCGCAATCCGCAATGGCAATGTGTTGAGCGCGGTCGGCCAGGTGCAGGATCGCGGCCGTCTGTCGTTGGTCATCGCCGACCGCAGCATCATCAGTGCGGGCGACGTCGGCAACATCGTCATCAAGGCTGCAACTGCCGGGATCGTTCACGTCCGCGATGTCGCGACCGTCCAGGACGGCGCGGTTCCGGTTTGGCAGCGCATCGTCGACGACGGCAAGCCTGCGGTGCTGTTCAATATCTATGAGCAGCCCGATGGCAACGCGGTCCAGATAGCCCGTGAAGTGCAGGCAAAGCTGGCTGGCGTAAAACTGCCAGCCGGCGTCAAGCTGGTGAACTGGTATGATCAAAGCGAACTGGTCACCCAATCTGCAGCAAGCGTGCGTGATGCCGTATTGATCGGCCTTGTCCTGGCCGGCCTCGTCCTGTTGTGGTTCCTGCGCAGTTGGCGCGTGACGCTGATCGCGGTGATCGTCGTCCCCGCCACATTGGCAGCGACAATATTGCTGCTTTCGCTGCTCGGCATGAGCTTCAACATCATGACCCTTGGCGGCATTGCAGCGGCCGTCGGCCTGCTCATCGACGATGTAATCGTGATGGTCGAACATATTGCGCGGCGGGCGGGCGCCCTTGGCAGCGATGGGAAGCCACTCGGCGACGCCGCCGTCCTGCCCGCAGCGCGAGAGTTCATGGTACCACTCACCGGCTCCAGCCTTGCCACCTTGATCGTGTTTCTGCCGCTGTCCTTCCTGACCGGCGTGACCGGTGCCTTTTCCAAGGCTCTTTCCATCACCATGGCCGGAGCACTGGCTCTTTCCTGGGCGATGACGGCCTTCGTCGTTCCGATACTCGCGCGCTGGCTGATCGATTTCAACCAGTGGCATGATCCTGGACTGGCCGGTGACGGACGTATTGGGCGTCTACATGAGCGTACGCTCGATCGCCTTTCGGCTCGTCCATGGCTCCTTGCCATGATCGCAGGCCCGCTGCTGCTGATCGGCTTTGTCGGCTATTCCAATGTGCCCACCGGGTTCATGCCGAAGGTCGATGAAGGCGGCTTCATCATGGATTATTTCACGGCGCCCGGCACATCGCTCGAGGAGACCGGCCGACAGGTCGGGCAGATCGATGCGATGCTGCGTGCCAATCCCCAGGTGCTGACCTTCTCGCGTCGCCTCGGCACCGGGCTCGGGGGCGACCTCGGACAAAGCTATCATGGCGACTATTTTGTGCGACTGAAGCCGGATCACAGCACGCCGACCGAAGTGCTTGCCGCCTCGATCGCAAGCGAGATCGCCATCAAGGTTCCCGGTGTTGAAGTGGAAGTCGCGCAGTTGATGGAGGATCTCATCGGCGATCTGACGGCTGTTCCTCAACCGATCGAGGTAAAGCTTTATGCCGCTGATCCTGGCATTCTACAGAGCGAGGCACGCAAAGTTGCAGCCTTGATCGGGCAAATTCCAGGCGTCATCGAGGTGAAGGACGGCGTGCAACTCGCCGGCGACGCGCTCAACGTCCATGTCGATCCTGTTCGCGCCGGAATCGAAGGAGTCGCCCCCGCAGATGTCGAGGCGCAGCTTTCCACCGCTCTTACCGGGGCGATCGCCACGACACTGGCGCAGCCCAGCAAGGCGGTCGATGTGCGTGTCCGCTTGGCCGAGACAATGACGCTCAGCCAGGATGGCCTGTCTCAACTGCCGATCCGGGCTGGCGACGGTCATATATTTCCGCTCTCGCGGGTCGCCACGATCGAGGCCGTCACCGGCCAACCGCAGATTGCGCGCGAGAATCTCGAGCCGATGGTGGCTGTGACGGGGCGTATCCAGGGGCGCGGTATCGGCGCAGCCGTCGGTGACGTAACCAGGGCGCTCGACAGGCCGGGGGCACTTGGCACCGGCGTGCGCTACGAAATGGGCGGCCTCTATCAACAGCAGCAGATCGCCTTTGCAGGACTGATCAAGGTGTTCGCCATGGCCCTGGTCGCCGAACTCATACTCCTGCTGATCCTGTATCGGCGCTTCTGGCTGCCGGTCATCATCATCGGCTGTTCCCTGCTTTCGACCACCGCCGTCTTTACGGCCCTCTGGCTCGCGGGCGTGGACCTCAACATCACCGCTCTCATGGGCATGACGATGATCATCGGCATCGGCACCGAAATGGCGATCTTCTACGTGTCCGAGTTCGAGGAACTCTGCCGCGTAATGCCCGCCGCACAAGCCACCCGGGAAGCCAGCCGGAATCGCCTGCGACCGATCCTGATGACGACCCTGGCCGCAATGTTGACACTCCTGCCGCTGGCGCT
This sequence comes from Sphingobium sp. DN12, assembly GCF_051058005.1. Lineage (NCBI taxonomy): Bacteria > Pseudomonadati > Pseudomonadota > Alphaproteobacteria > Sphingomonadales > Sphingobiaceae > Sphingobium > Sphingobium sp. DN12. Next base: position 3,394,070 of record NZ_CP173717.1, on the reverse strand, counting down.
GGCTATCGGGCAGGGATCGGGCATCCAGCAGCCGCTGGCGATAGCGATCATCGCTGGCCTGCTGCTTCAGTTCCCGCTCGTGCTGCTGGCGATGCCAGTGCTGGTGCGACTGACTTTGCCGCGCGGCGAAACGGCACAAGCCGGGACGGGAGCCCTACCGGCCACATGACCATATCAAGAGGGCCAGCGCCCCAGCAGCAATCTGCCCATCTGAAGGAACAGCCCATGAAACATGCCCTCCTCCTTCTCGCCGCCCTGGCAGGAAGCGGCAGCGCGCTCGCTGCAGCGAGCCCCCCTCCTTACCGGATCACCGATAAAATTGCCGGACCCGATGGGGGATGGGACTATGCCCGCGTCGATAGCCGGACACATCAGCTCTATGTCGCCCGTGCCCGCGAGGTGACGGTAATCGACACCCGCACCCACAAGATGATCGGCTCGCTAGGCGTCATCGCTCACGGTCATTCTGCAGTGCCGGTCTCGGACGATCGACTTCTGGTGACCAGCGGCGACGATGCAAGCGTAAGATTCCTTCAGCGTGCCAATGGCAAGCAACTGGCACGCTTGACCGTCGGATTGAAGCCGGATGCGGCGATCCTCTCCCACGATGGCAAGCGCGCTTTCGTCATGAATGCGACAAGCGGCACGATATCGGTCGTCGATGTCCAGAGCATGAAAATCGAAAGAACAATCAAGGCGAAACCGGGCCTGGAATATGCGGTACTCGACCGGACCGGCACCATGTTCGTCAATAACGAGGATTTCAGCGAGATCGAACTGCTCGACACCATCACGGGAAAGATGGGACAGTCGATCCCGCTTCCTGGATGCGAGGGCCCCAGCGGCCTTGCTCTCGACGGGAAGTCTACCCGACTGATCGCCGCCTGCGCCAATGGCAAGGCCGCGATAGTGGATGCGCGAAGCCGCCGCTTGGTCAAGCTTGTAGACATTGGGCGGGGACCTGACGCAGTCCTGATCGACGAGACCCATAGACTGGCCTTCATTCCTTGCGGCAAGGATGGGGTACTCGATATCTTTTCGCTCGAGGGCCCTGAGGTCCGCAGGATTGGCCGCGTGGAAACCGAAATTGGCGCGCGCACCGGCGCGATAGATCCGGCCACGGGGACGATCTATCTTCCGGTCGCCAACATGGTATCGCCGCCGAGCGGCAGCGGACCTCTGCAGCCCATGCCAGGCAGTTTCCATGTGCTTGTGATATCGCGCCGCCAAATTGCGGGTTGATCGTCAAATACCTCAGCGAGGAACCTCATGCCCTCTGTCCTGCAGAAATTATCCGCCAGGCATCGTATCGACAGCTATATACTGGTCATGTTCCTTGCGGCAGCAGCGGGCATATTGCTCTTCCTGAAGCTTGGATCCGAAATATTGGAGGGCGACAGCTTCGCGATAGACCGATATCTTCTCCAGTGCCTGCGTCGCAGTTCGGATAGCGCAATTCCGATCGGCCCCGCCTGGCTCCGATCGGCAATGGTGGATATTTCCGCGCTGGGTGGCATCAATCTGCTGACGCTCATCACCCTGTTGGCATCGGGCTATCTTCTTGCTGCGCGAAAGCAGGTAACCGCCCTCTTTCTCCCGATCTCCATTGCGGCTGGCGCCGCGATGAGCGCGCTTTTCAAAATTGAATATGCAAGGCCGAGACCGGATATCGTCAAGCATCTGGTGGAGGTCAGCTCTGCCAGCTTTCCCAGCGGGCACGCGATGAACTCCGCTATCGTCTATCTTACGGTCGGCGCCTTGCTGGCCAGAGCCGAGCAGGCTCCTCGAGTACGGATCTACATCATCTCCGTGGCAATCTGCCTCACCCTGGCGATCGGCAGCTCTCGCATCTACCTGGGCGTTCACTGGCCGAGCGATGTGGTAGCGGGATGGTGCGTAGGAGCGAGTTGGGCGGCCATGGCGTTGCTGATCGCACATCGGCTGCCGGGCGCCAGAGCAGGCGTTGGGCCAGAATCTCTTTCCGGTTCGTCCGTTTATCTGTCAAATCGCGATCATGAGTCTTAGCGACGATAGCGATCTTGAGCTCATTTATGGCGTTCATCGTGCTGATTTACGTCGCTTTCTGATCGCGCGCGTCGGAGATGCTGCCGAAGCAGATGATCTGCTTCAGGAATTGTGGGTGCGTGCCAGGAATGTGGCGGCAGGGCCGATCGGCAATGGTCGCGCCTATCTTTACAAGATGGCCCAGAATCTCGTTCTTGATCGACTTCGCGAGCAGCAGCGGCGCATGGCTCGGGAGCGGCGCTGGAACGATCAGGAAACCGATTTCACGGCACCGGGCATCGACCCGGTCGATCGGTCGCAAACCGCCGAGGACCAGATCATCGCGCGCGAGGAAGTGCAGCGCATCAAAACGGCGCTCGAGACGCTGCCGGAAGGGGCAAGAAGGGCATTCGAACTGCACAAGCTTCGAGGGCTGACACATGGCGAGGTGGCTGCGCAGTTGGGCATCAGCAAGAGCGGCGTCGAAAAACATATGGCCGTCGCCATGAAATATCTTCGCCGCGCGCTCACGGACTGAGGTAATGCCGTCACGATATCGTCACACAGTGATCAAACAGGTGGAAGGGCAATCGCCATGACGGCGCGTGCGGATTTTGACGAAGCGATGCTTGACCAGGCGATTGCCTGGCAGGCGGCGCTCGAGCACGACGATGCGGATTGGGACGGCTATCTCGCGTGGCTGGAGGCAAACCCCCGGCACCGGGAAGCCTTTGATTCGATTGCCCTGGTCGATGCTGCTGTCCGCGAACATCGGGACGTTCTGAGCCATGAGCCTTCTCCTCCTGTCGCCGAAATCGATCCAAGACACCGTTGGAAGCCGAGACTGGTGATGGGCGGTGCTCTCGCCGCTTGCCTGGCGCTTGCCGTTGCGCTCCCGACATTCTGGCAGACATCCAGACCCATTGCCTACAGCAACGAAGGCTCGGCGCCGCGCATGATCGCTCTGGCCAGCGGCACCAGCGTCACCCTGTCGCCGGGAAGCGCCATTCTGGTATCGGCAAAGAATGACGGGCAAATCGAGCTTGCGAAGGGGGAGGCCTATTTTGACGTCCGCCACGATCCCTCGCGCGTCCTGACCGTATCGGCCGGCAACTATCGCGTTACCGATATTGGCACCCGCTTTTCGGTCAATCTTGCAAACTCTGCCTTGCGGGTCGGTGTCGCACAGGGGGCGGTTTCCGTCGCCGGCGCGCAGACCGCTTCGGCAGTCAGGGTCGATGCCGGCCATCAGTTGGTCGGCAAGGATGGTCTATTGACACTCAGCACGGTAGAGCCCTCCCAAGTGGGAAGCTGGCGCAGTGGCCGGCTGACCTATACGAATGCGCCGCTTGCAATGGTGGCTGGCGACATCGAACGATATTCGGGCAAGAGGATTTCTGTCGATTCCGCGCTGGAGAACAAGCATTTTTCGGGCATTCTTGTCATCGGTGACGGATCGAAACTTGCCAGCGACCTGGCGGCCGTCATGGGGCTCGAAGTGCGTCAGCAAGGCGATCTTGTGCATATTGCTGCTGGCCGGTGAGATTGGCCCGGAAACGGTTCTTGCACGCGCACCGGTAGTCAGTCTCGATATCGCGCCCGGGCCGCTCATGGCCGCGATGGACAAATTCTCCGCCTCGACGGGTATCTCCATCGGCTTCAAGGCCAATGTCACACAACTGAAAACGCGTGGTGTGAAAGGGCGCTTGTCGCCCGAGGAAGCCCTGGCGCGGTTGCTCGAAGGAACCGGACTTCAAGCGCTCAGGATCGGTGATCGCCTCTATCGTATCGAGCCCAAGCCGGCGGTAATCGCAGTCCGACAATCCCCTCGCACGCCTGCCCCCACAGTGGCGCCTGCGGCAAGTGAAATCATCGTGACCGCGCAGAAGCGGCCACAGCCGCTCGCGAATATCCCCTTATCAGTATCCGTGCTGTCGCTTGATCCGCTGGGGGGAGCGAGAAGTCCGACGTCCCGCGACATCAGCCTCGACATGGAAGGCCTGGCCATGACCAACATGGGACCAGGGCGTAACCGACAGTTTATCCGCGGGGTTGCCGACAGCCCATTCAACGGCCTGAGCCAATCGACGGTTGCAGTCCAGGTCGATGAGGCAAGGGTGACATTCAATGCGCCGGATCCCGATCTCCGGCTCATCGATGTCGATCGGATCGAAGTCCTCAAGGGACCGCAAGGGCCGCTCTATGGTTCGGGCGCACTGGGTGGCATCTATCACATCGTCACCAGAAAGGCCGAACTGGATGACAGCTATGCCCTGGCGCGACTGTCAGCTCAGGCCGTTCAGCATGGCGAATTGGGCACGGGCGCCGAGGGCATCATGAACCTGCCTGTCGTCGATGGCCGCCTGGCATTACGCGCCGTGGGCTATCGTCTTCTGGAAGGCGGCTGGATATCCAATGATGGTTCCGACAAGGCGACCAATTCAACGGAGACCGTCGGCGCGCGGATAGCGCTGCGATGGCAGCCCTCAGAGCGATGGACGGTCGATGCAGGCTTCATGCTGCAGGACATCAATGCGCGCGACAGCCAATATGTGCTTCAATCCGACGAAATGCTGTCGCGTGATCATCCCATTGCCGAGCCCACCGACAATGATTTCAAGCTGTGGCATGGCACCGTCAAAGGCAATATCGGTACGCTGGAACTGACGTCGGCGACCAGCTATGTCGAGCATGGTTTCGACTATATTCTCGATGCCAGCAGCGCTGCCGACCAGTTCGGATTGACGGGCCAGGTCCGGTTCGACGATGATCGTCGATATACGGTGCTGAACCAGGAACTGCGCATCGCACCTCAAGGCGAGCAGCATTGGCTTGCTGGCCTTTCCTACCTTCGGGCGACCACTCGAGGGGAGGCTTCCGTCACCCCGGAAGGGGGCGATCCCGCCATAGTGGAAATCTACGATCGGCAGGTTGTCGAATATGCGATATTCGGTGAAGCGACCTTGCCGCTCTTCAATCGCCTGGATGCGACGATCGGCGCGCGCCTGTTTCAGAGCATCACGCGCGATGGAACCGGTGACGAACCCAGGATCACGCCCGTTCGTGCGCGCAAGACCATCCTGTCTCCCAGCGCTGCAATCTCCTATCGATTGAACGGATCAGGTATTGTCTATCTCCGCTATGCAAGGGCGATGCGTCCTGGAGGTCTGGCGCCTGCGGAAACCACGTCGGCGCGCCAATTCGATGCGGACGAATTGAGCACCTTCGATCTTGGCTTTCGCAAGACTGCCTTTGATGGTCGCTGGTCCCTTTCAGCTAGCACCTATTACACGCTCTGGAACGACATCCAGTCGGACTATCTGCTCGAAGATGGGCTGGTCTCTACCCGCAATGCAGGCAAGGGACGGATCATCGGAGCCGAGATCGCTCTGGATTGGAATCTGGGCAATGGCTTTACCATTTCCGCCGGTGGCAGCGCGCAGTCGGCCTTGCTCACGCGTGCGGCAGATGGCGTCAAGCTCGATGATCGCAGCCTTCCCATAGCCCCGGCCTTCGCTGGCCGGGCATCTTTTGGCAAATCCTTCGCCTTGGCCGGTGGCTGGCAGGCCAGGACCGGGCTGCAGGCCAATTATATCGGGAAAGCAAGATTGTCCTTCGACGATGATCTGGACCGAAGCATGGGCAATTATGCGACCGCGTCCGCCCATGCAGAGGCGACGCGAGGCCACTGGACCCTCAGCGTCAATATGGACAATCTGTTCGATATTCGGGGTGACAGCTTCTCCTTCGGCAATCCTTTCGCGATCCGGGAGGAAGCGCAATATACGCCAATCCGACCTCGCACCCTTACACTCGCCCTGGCGCGATCCTGGTAAGAGGCTGGCGATTGCGCAATTGATAGGTCGCAGAATAACCCACATGGTCAGACAGCATGGTTCCGTCCGGTTCATGGCCGAACGGGACATCGATGCTGCTCAACTCGAGGTCGGTACGTCGGCCAGGTGTGAAAAACTGCCAGTCGCGGGCGCGCTTCCTTGAAAAACGCGCATCGGCCGAAAGAGCGATGCCACGACGGGCCGCTTCTCCATAGGCGTCGTCAATATCGCCATCCTGACACCATCTGGACTGAGCCCTGGAGAGCAGCATTTGCTTGCGCGCTGGAACGCTGCCCACATTAAAGTCCCCAGCAACGATCAGGGGCCGCGATGGATCATGCGCGCTCGTAATGAAGTTGGTGAGATAATCGACCTGCAATCGGTAGGCGGCCAGCGATCGGTCATCCTGGACCCGTGACGCACGCCTGCTGTTCAGATGCGTCGTGACGATATCGACCCTGTCCCATTGCCCGGGGAGAGCGACGCTGACCAGCAGCGCGCCCTTGTTTGCCAGACAATCAAATCCTGCACAGGCAAAGGCCGGGAAGGCCATTTTCCGGACGCCCGCAATCGGATAATCGGACAGGATCTGAAGCCCGCTTCCGACATATTTGCCGAGCGTTTCACCATGATACCATGCGGCAGCGTCTGTCAGAGCATGCGAGCCGGACGGCAGATTTCCCTGTCCAGGCATCTGCGCGCCCGGACCTTCCACTACATATCGGTAGCCCGCTGCCCGGCCGATCGCCCGAGCGTCAGTCGTAAAGGCTTCCTGCAGAACGATGATGTGAGGTTGCGTCCCATCCTCGCGCATGGTCCGCAAATGCTGCACAATCTGCGCGAATGCCTGTGTCCGCCCTCTTGCGACGGGCCAGGGCAGACCATGGATATTATAGGTCAGCACGGACAAATGCCCGTCGAAAGGCAGCGGGAGCCTGGGCGTCAGATCCGGCGATGACGGGGTCGGTGCCGCAGCGCCGAGCATGCCCATGAGCGAAGCTGCGATCAGAACTGCCTTCGAGGTCCGCAAATTGTGTCTCCCGTATTCGCCGCCTGCGACGATGCGAATGCACGGGCACCTCAGTTTCCATCACGGAAAAAATTGCTGGGCTTGAAGCTGAGGTCTCCATCTCACCACGCCGTCGAGGCACGCAACGGGGAGATGTGAGCTGATGATTATATCTGCGCATCATGCGTTCGGGATCGTGACGCTGGTCTTATTCGGAGCTTTTGAAGCCATGCCGGCTCGAGCCGCCAATGAAGATCCACGCTATGCTCCCCTACTGGTAGCGAGCAATGCCAGGCTCTTGCACGGGATACCGGTTGCGCACGCCCCCAAGACCTACGCGCTTGCCGTCGCGACGCCCACCGATCATTTCGATCTGGCACGGGTCAGATCCCGTTCGCTCAATCTGCTGCTTGGTCCTTCCAGCCTGCGTCTGTCCGCCAACCGTGCCGCATCCTTTGTTCATCAGGATGGAAGCGCTGATCAGGATCGCTGGTCCTTGAGAAGCATATCCTTCAATGCGGCCATACCATTGATGGATATGCTGAACCTGTCGCTGAACGGGGATTACGCGCATATGGGGCGACGCCTCCATGTCGTGGAGATCAACCCCCGCCGGTTGTCGACCAATATTGCCAGTATCGGGCTTGCCATCGACGATGCGCGGGGCTCTCGCCTTTCCTTGGACTATCGGTCCATCTCTCGCCCGTCACGGCATGATGCCCTTACTCGCCTGGCGGAGACGCTGGGGGGCGCCCCATTGACCGGTTCTGGCCCTGAGCTTGCCCTTGCCAGTCCGGCACCGGGGGTCTCCGGATCGATCGATTGGCGCCTTTGCGTCAGTGACATGCGTCGCCCCGCAATGGATCTCACCGGCCTGGAGGGATCAGCCATTGTCAACGATGCGCGCGCCCTGGCCAGCTTTCGCTATCATCTATGAAAGAGAAGCGACTTCTATTCTCGATCCACGACGTCGGACCAGCTTTTGAGGGCCAGGTGGATCGCCTCGTCGATCATGTCGCCCCCTATGTGCGGCTTGACCGGACCGCGATGCTGGTGGTCCCCAACCATTGGGGCGATCATCCTATTTCGGCGCGCTCACCCTTTGCTGGCCGGGTTCGCCGATGGGCGGAAAGCGGCGCGGAGATTTTCCTGCATGGCTGGTTTCACCGTGACGGAGCCAGCCACGGCGGCCTTGGCGCCCGGTTCAAGGCTCAGCACATGACAGCTGGCGAGGGAGAATTTCTCGGACTGGATCTCGCCACGGCCCGTCAGCGGCTTGCAGACGGGCGGGCCCTGATCGAGGAGATTACCGGTCAACCGATTGCCGGCTTTGTTGCGCCGGCCTGGCTGTATGGAGAACCCGCCCTGACAGCGCTTGAGGAACTCGGTTTCCCAATTGCGGAAGATCATATGAAGATTTGGTCACCCATGACTGGGCAAACTCTGGCGCGTGGACCGGTCATGACATGGGCCAGCCGGAGCAAACTCCGCATGGCATCATCCCTGGCGGTCGCATATCTCCTACCGCCGCTATTGCACCGGTCGGAGAATTTCAGGGTCGCCGTCCATCCCGGTGACACGACCCAGCCGGCTATCATGCTCAGCATCAATGATGTTCTGCAGCGGGCGGTCCTGACCCGCCGGCCGAGCCGCTATGGGCATTTGCTGGACGATTGAACCGAATATGCGCGTGCTGACATTTCTTCACAGCTTCGAAGCCGGCGGCGTGGAACGTATCGCGCTGCGTCTTGTCCGCGCCTGGCGGGGCGCCGGTATTGAAGCCCCTCTCTTCATGGGTCGGTCCGATGGCCCGATGCGGAACGAACTCGCCCGCGCGCTCGAATTCCATCAGCCACGCCAGCCCCCCTTTTCCACCAGGCGGTTCGAGACGCTGTGGATGATGATTACCCTGCCGGCCGTCATTCGGCGGCTCCAGCCTGATCTGCTATTTTGTGCCGGCAACAGCTACACGGTCGTTGCGCTGGCGATGAAATTGCTGCTTGGCAGGCGTTGTCCCCCTATTGTCGCCAAGATCAGCAATGATCTCGAGCGCAGGGATATGCCCATGCCGATCCGCACGCTGTATCGGCTATGGGTGCGCCTCCATGCCCGGTTCATCGATCATTTCGTGGGTATGGAACATGCAATGGAAAGGGAGATATCCTCCGCCATCCACATCCCATCGAGATGCATCTCCATCATAGCCGACCCTGCGATCGACCAGCGCCAACTCGAGACTTTACGAGCCGGTGCCACTGGCCGTCGACGGCAGGAAAATGAGGGCCTTCAATTCGTGGCGGTCGGAAGGCTTGTCCCGCAGAAGAATTTCGGGCTCATGCTTCGCGCCTTCGCCGTCGCTGCAACAACGCGCGATTGCCTGACGATATATGGAGACGGGCCGGAGCGCGAACGCCTGGCTGCGCTGGCCCTGCAACTAGGCATAGAAGATCGGGTTCGTTTCAAGGGCCATGTGCCCGATCCGGCGAGGCACCTCACCGGATTCGATATTTTCTTGCTATCGTCCAATTATGAGGGCGTACCAGCGGTGATCATCGAAGCGCTCGGCGCCGGACTTCCGATCATCGCGACCGATTGCAGTTCCGCCATGTCCGAACTCACGCAACATGGACGTCTGGCGACGCTCGTCCCTGTCGGCAATCTCTATGATCTGGCTGCTGCGATCGCTGCAGCCCGCCGCATGGATCAATGCGAGGATGCCAGCTATTCCCAGGCGAAACGTTTCACGATCGAACAGGCATGTGGCGATTATATCACCTGTTTTAAACATGTTACATACAACTCTATCTCCGAAAATAATTGCCATCCGCAAGCTGAGGTTCGGTCCTGAGTGCGCCGTCCCATGGGTGACGCAACTATCAAGAGACGATCATGACGGACCCGAATTCAGGTGGTTCAGTCCTTTCCTCAAATCTCGTTTTCCAGCCCACGGTGCCAGCCATTGGCACCATGATCTCGCCAGAGCCGCTGATACGGACAGGGCGCAACTGGACGATATGGGCGGGGCCGATCATCTCGCTGCTGATCCTGCTGGCGGTCCTGCAGCAGTTCAGGGGCCTGGACACGGCCCACCTCCTGCAGCTTCTGCCGACAACACCCATATTCTGGACCGCGTTCGCCGCCTATTATCTTGCCGGCCCGATCTCGGAATGGGTCATTTTTCGGCGACTCTGGCATATTCCAGCGGCGGGCTTCGGCGCGCTTCTTCGCAAGCTGGTGAGCAACGAGATTCTGCTGGGCTATCTTGGCGAGGTCTACTTTTACGCATGGGCCAGGCGTAGCGCCGACATCAGGTCCGCACCCTTTGCGGCGCTCAAGGACGTCACCATCCTGTCTGCGCTCGCCGGCAACGTCGTGACGCTGATCATGATGATCTTCGCCTTCCCGCTTCTGGGCAGCGGCGTCGCGGGGATTGGCAGATGGGAGATATCGGGATCCATCTTCTTCGTCCTGCTGACGTCCATGCTTGCCATGCTTTTGCGCAATCGGCTGTTCGCGCTGCCTCGGCACGAACTGTGGCTGATTTCCGCCATTCACGTGCTGCGTATCCTGGCCACGACATTGCTGGCCGCCATGATGTGGCACCTGCTGCTCCCCTCGGTGGACCTGAGCATGTGGATCATCCTTGGAACGATCAGACAGTTGCTTTCCAGGCTGCCCCTGCTTCCCAACAAGGACGTCGTCTTTGCGGGTGTGGCCGCTTTCTTGATCGGACGGGACAGCGACATTGTTTCGGCGATGGCTTTGATGGCCACGCTGATTCTTGCCGCGCATCTTGTTGTCGGTCTGCTTCTGGGAATGAACGGCCTGATCAAGGATCGGACATGATCCTGTTTGCCATGATGTCCGCTGCGCCGATCCCTTCATCGCCAGATCTGGGCAAGGCTGAGGGGCTCTGTCGGCCAAATGAAAGCGGGTCAGCCTTTCTCGTGTCGGTCGAGGGACTGAAGGACCGCAGGGGACGCCTCAAGCTTGAGCTCTACCCAGCAAATGACGCCGATTTTCTCGCCGACGACAATATCCTGATTTCGGAAGGTAAGGTGTTTCGGCGGGTCGAGGAAACCGTCCCCTCCCAGGGGTCAGTGACGCTGTGCATCCGGGCACCAGGCCCCGGCGTCTACGCGATCAGCTTGATGCATGATCGCGATGCCAACCGGAAATTCTCGCTCTCGATCGACGGCGTAGGTTTTGCGGGCAATCCCAAACTCGGATTGTCGAAACCGTCAGCGGCAAAGGCATCGGCGCGCGTAGGCGCCGCTCCGGCCCATATTCCCATCAGGCTCAATTACCGGCGCGGCCTGTTTTCCTTCGGACCTTTGGAGCGCTAGCCCATGCGAATTGTCGACGTTTGCGCTTTTTATGCGCCGCAGGGCGGCGGGGTTAAGACCTATGTAGAGCGGAAACTGCATGCCGGCGCAGCGGCGGGGCATGACATAATCATCCTTGCGCCGGGCGAGAAACTGGCGCGGCGGCCTGCGCGCGGCGGGAGCGTCGTGACCATTCCAGCCAAGCGTTTTCCGCTGGATCGGCGCTATCATTATTTCGATGATGAGGCAGCGCTGCATCGCATGCTGGACGCGCTTGCCCCCGACCTGGTCGAAGCATCGTCGCCATGGTCGAGTGCCTCCATGGTTGCACGCTGGCGCGGCGATGTCCCGCGCGCACTGGTAATGCATGCAGATCCTCTGTCGGCTTACGCCTATCGCTGGTTCGGCAATGTTGCGCCGCGGGCAGCCATCGACCGGGGCTTTGACTGGTACTGGCGACATTTGCGACGGCTCGGACAGGCTTTCGACATGGTCGTGAGCGCAAATGACAGTCTTTCCGCGCGCCTGCGCGCCGGGGGCGTCGGTTCGGTCTGTACCGTCCCCATGGGGGTAGAGCCCCATATTTTTACCCCGTCGCATCGCGACGCAGCTTTGAGGCGGCATCTTCTCGCGCGATGCGGCCTGGATGAAAATGGCCTGCTGCTGATGGGGGTCGGCCGGCATGCACCCGAGAAGCGATGGCCAATGGTCATACAGGCTGCGACGCTCGCCGGTTACCGTCGGCCCGTCGGCCTGGTGCTCCTGGGTGATGGTCGGGACAGCGCGCGGGTGCGCCGTGCAGCCGCGCACAACCCGCATATCCATCTGCTGGCGCCGACGACCGACCGGCGGCGACTCGCGAGCCTGCTGGCAAGCGCCGATGCCCTCGTCCACGGGTGCGAGGCAGAGACCTTCTGCATGACCGCCGCCGAAGCGCGCGCCAGCGGCGTCCCCGTGATCGTGCCCGATGAAGGAGGCGCTGCCGATCATGCGCGTTCAGGAATCGGTCTCCGTTTCCGTGCAGGTGACACGGCAAGTCTGGTTGAAGCGATAGAAAATTTCGCAGCTACCGATCCGGACATTTGGCGTAGTCGAGCCGCAACCGCGGCAGCTTCAGTCACCACGATGGACGAGCATTTTTCTTGGCTGTTCGAGGCCTATTCCTCGCTGCGAACTGCTGTGCGCCATGCAGCCTGAAACCTCCGCATCGAAAATGGCGCCCTTACCCGGCCAACCGCCCGCACAGCGCGGCCGCCTCCGCCGCAGAAATCTTGTGAGGTTCGATGTGGAACCCGAAAAGAAGCATCCCGTCCTATCTTCCCTCGAACCCGCCTTCCAGCGCCAATGCACCTGTCGGTGCTGGCCCCTCATGGTCAGGATCATATGGTGGGCGCTCAGAAACGATCGTTGATAGCGTAGGGCAGGAGAGGGGGATGGCGCCCTCCAGATCGTTATCGGACCATTAGTTTCAACGAGCGCAACAGCATTTCCCATAATTTTCGCTGCACAGGCATTTCTCGACTGAGGCACCCCTTGGATGACGCCGTCCTGCCGGCACGGGCATCCAGCCTGGCAGGGGATCTTCATGCGGCTTTTCATCGTAATTGCAGTATTTTGCTGTGTCCTGCTCACGCCGCGATTTGCTCAGGCGTCCGACCGGACGTGGCGCGATACCAGTAATATCGGTCGAGACGCGCTGGTGATTGCCGCGCTCGGCACGCCCCTCGTTCAGGAGGATTGGCAGGGCGCGCTTCAGGCAAGTGGAAGTGTCGGTGCCGCGACGCTGGTGTCTCTTGGACTGAAGGATATCTTTCCCGAAACCCGCCCGGATGGCAGCGACCGGCGGAGCTTTCCGTCCACCCATACCGCCACTTCCTTTGCGGCAGCTGCAACGCTCCAGAACCGCTACGGCTGGAAAGTCGGGCTTCCAGCCCATCTGGTTGCGACCATCGTCGGAATCTCTCGTGTCCAGGGTACCAAACATCACTGGTATGATGTCGCTGCCGGGGCCCTTCTGGGCGAAGCATCAGGCCTGCTTCTCACGACCAGGCGCAACAACAATATTCGAATGCTTCCCTGGAGCGATGGGCAGGGGGGCGGGATTGCAATGGCTTTGCGATTTTGAGGGCTGTAGCCACTTTTCCAGCAAAGATGGACAAATGGTATAGTTGGCGAGATTTGGACGCCAGACAAGTTCGATAGGGCTCGAACCGATCCATTTATCGGTGAGCAGCATGATCCGAACGACCTCTCTCCTATTTCTGCCATTGAGCGCGCTCGTAATGCTCGGCGCCTGCAGTCAGCAGGGCAAGCAGTCTTCTTCGCCTCCATCCCATGGTGAGGTTGTCGCGCATGAGACCGAACTGGTCAGGCTGACGCTGAAGCCCGAAGCTGTAAAAAGGCTCGGCATCGAGACGACCAGGGTTGGTGCGGGAACGGCTGCGCTGGCGCGAGAAACGAGCGGCGAAATCGTCGTTCCCAATGGGACTGGTGGCGTACCCACCGGTGCTCTCAGCAATCTGGCACAAATTGGTGCCAGCCAGGCGAGCGCCGACGGCGAGGTCGAGCGGACGCGCGCGCAGGTTCGGCTCGCGCGCATTGCGCTGGAACGCGCCAGCAGGCTCGTTGCAGAAGAAGCTGGAAGCGTCAGGGCGCGGGACGAGGCTGCGGCAGCGCTCGCAACAGCCCAGGCCCAGGCCCAGGTTGCGATCGAGCAACGACGCTTGCTCGGGCCCGCGGTTGCGTCGTTGGGCAACCAGTCACGTCTCTGGGTCCGCGTTTCCGTCGCCGGCACAGATGTTGCTGCCATCAACCGCAATGCATCCATCATCGTCGCGCCCCTGGGAACAACGCAGGGAGGACGCAAAGGGACACCGGTTCAAGCCCCGCCGTCGGCCAATGCAGTAGCTGGTACGGTCGACCTCTATTATGCGCTCGATAATAGCGACCAATTCTGGCGCGTGGGACAGCGCGTCGGCATTCGACTTCCCCTCGGCAAGACCCAGGAAGGGCTTTCCGTCCCAGCCAGTGCGATCGTGCGGGACATTTACGGCGGAGAATGGGTCTATCTCCAGACGGCGCCGGGCAATTTCATCCGGCAGCGCATCGAAGCCCTGTCGAGCGGGCAGGATGGCGCTGTCGTCATCCGCGGCCTGGCGCCTGAAGCACAGGTAGTTTCGGTCGGCGCCATGGAACTGTTCGGCACCGAATTCGGAGTGGCGCACTGATGCTCGCCTGGCTCGTCCGCAGCGCACTTCAGCAGCGCGTCATCGTTCTTGTTCTTGCCGCTATCCTGGTCGTGCTCGGACTGCGGGCATCGACCGATGTGCCGCTGGATGTCTTTCCAGAATTTGCGCCGCCGATCGTGGAGATTCAGACCGAAGCGCCAGGGCTCTCGACGGAGGAAGTCGAAAGCCTCATTACCGTTCCGATCGAAACCCAGGTGAATGGCGTGCCTGGTATAGCCACGCTGAGGTCCAAGTCGGTCCTGGGTCTTTCGTCCGTGGTCATTCTCCTGGAGCGCGGCGCGGATGTCTTCCGTGCAAGGCAGATGGTGCAGGAGCGGGTTACCCAGGCACAGGCTCGACTGCCTGCTGCCGCACGCCCTCCGATCATGCTGGCCCCGCTTTCGTCGACCAGCCGCGCCATGAAGATCGGCATTTCCTCGAAAAAGCTCGATCAGATGGAACTGTCCGAACTGGTTCGCTGGACTATTCGACCCAGGCTGATGTCCGTGCCTGGCGTCGCCAATGTCGCCATGTGGGGCATGCGCGATCGTCAGCTTCAGGTTCTCGTCGACCCTGACAAGCTACGTGCGGCTGGGGTCACTCTCAACGAACTGCGCCTGGCAACCGGTGATGCCGTCCTGGTGGGAGGCGGCGGCTTTGTCGACAACGCCAATCAGCGCCTCGCGGTGCAGCAGCCAAGCGCCGTTCAAACAGCCGACGACCTTGCTCGGACTGTCGTCAAATTGACCGGCGATGCACCGATCCGCGTAGGCGATGTTGCCCGGGTGACCGAGAGCTATGCCGCGCCGATCGGGAACGCGATCATTGATGATGGGCCAGGCATCATGCTCATCGTAGAGAAGCAGCCGACAGGCAACACTCTCGAACTCACGCGCTCGGTCGAAGCTGCCCTGGAGGAGCTCAAGCCCGGTTTGCAGGACGTCAAGGTCGACAGCAGCATCTTCCGACCTGCGACCTTCATCGAACGCTCGATCGACAATCTCACCCGCGCACTCGCGATTGGTTGCTTCCTCGTGGCGGTCGTTCTGTTTCTTTTTACCCGGGACTGGCGGCAGGCGATTATCAGTCTGGTCGCCATTCCCCTGTCGTTGCTCGGTGCCGGGCTCGTCCTGCTCTGGAGCGGGGCGACCATCAATACCATGGTTATTGCCGGTCTGGTGATCGCGCTTGGAGAGGTCGTCGACGATGCCATCATCGACGTCGAGAATATTGCCCGGCGGCTCCGCCTCAACCGCGAGGCCGATAATCCCAGGACGCCATTCGAAGTCGTACTGGCAGCGTCGCTAGAGGTGCGCTCTGCGGTGGTTTTCGCGTCGCTGATCGTGATGTTGGTCTTTCTCCCCATCTTCTTCCTGGGCGGGGTCGCGGGCACATTCTTCCAGCCGCTCGCCATTGCCTATGTCCTGGCGATCGCAGCATCGCTGCTGGTTGCGCTCGTCGTAACCCCTGCCCTTTGCCTGTTTCTGCTACCCAATGCTCCGGTCAAACATGAAGGTGACACGCGTTTCGTACGAGCGCTCAAGGGGCGTTATGGAGCAATGCTGCCTCGTATCATTGCCGCACCGCGTGCGGTTATGATCGTGATCGGAGCGGGCCTGCTTCTGGCGGGTGTTGGCTATGCGACTTTCAAGGATCAGTTCCTGCCGGAATTCCGCGAAACCGATTTCCTCATGCACTGGCTCGAAAAACCCGGAGCCTCCATCGAAGCCATGGATCGGATCACCATCCGGGTTTCCAAGGAGCTTCGTGCGATCCCGGGCGTCCGTAATTTCGGCGCACATATCGGGCGGGCGGAAGCGGCCGACGAGGTGGTCGGCCCGAACTTCACCGAGTTGTGGATAAGTCTCGACGAGAAGGCGGACTATGACGGCAGCGTGGCCAGGATCAAGGAGGTGATAGAAGGCTATCCTGGGCTCTTCCGGGATGTGCTCACCTATCTGCGCGAACGGATCAAGGAAGTTCTGTCCGGTGCAAGCGCGACGGTTGTGGTGCGGATCTTTGGCCCCGATCAGAATGAGCTTCGTGCTGCTGCGGACCGGATCAAGCAACAGGTAGCCGGAGTGGAAGGCGTAGCGGACCTCAAGGTCGAGCAGCAGGTTCTGGTCCCGCAGATCCGCATCCGTCCCCGCAGCGGCGATCTGGCAACCTTCGGCCTGACGCCGGGCGAGGTGCGCCGCCAGGCACAATCCCTCGTTGCCGGACAGAAGCTTGGCGAGATTTACCGCGATCAGAAAGCCTTTGACGTGGCGCTCTGGGGAGAGGCAGCGACCAGAGGCGACATGCATGCCCTCGCTGATCTGATGATCCAGACGCCCAACGGCGGTGCGGTACGCCTGCGCGATGTGGCGGACGTGGCAGTGGTGCCTGCTCCCAATGAAATCAAGCGCGAGGATGGTCAACGACGCCTCGATGTGACGCTCAACGTCAGTGGTGCGGACCTGGGCACAGTCGCCCAGGCGGTTGAGTCCATCGTGGCCAGGACCCGCTTTGCTCAAGGCTATCATGCCAAGGTCCTTGGCGAATATGCAGCACTCAAGGAGTCGCGCCAGCGACTTTGGACGACCGGCCTATTCTGTCTTGTCGGGATATTGGTGCTGGTGTGGATGGAGTTCCGCTCTCACCGGATCACTGCGCTGGTTGCGGTCAGCCTTCCTTTCGCGCTGGTCGGTGGCGTTGTGGCGGTGGCGTTCACCGGCAGCCTCTTGTCGCTGGGATCACTCGTCGGCTTCGTCACCGTCATCGGCATCGCGGCACGCAACGGCATCATGCTCCTGTCGCATTATCACCATTTGCGTGTTCATGAGGGAGAGGCTTTTGGTCCATCGCTTGTTCTGCGCGGAGCAGAAGAGCGGCTGGTTCCCATCCTCATGACTGCAGCCTGCGCGGGCCTTGCGCTTGTGCCGCTGATCGTGGCGGGGAACGCGCCGGGCCATGAAATCGAACATCCCATGGCGATCGTCATTCTTGGTGGACTTGTATCATCCACGCTCCTCAATCTTTTCCTGATGCCTGCCCTCTACGCTCGGTACGGCGAGGATGCGGCTGGGCCGGCCGAGCCCTCGCCCCAAGATGCTCGCATGAAGGGAGCAGCAATATGAAAACGGCCATCCTTCACGCGTGCCTGATGACTGCTGGACTCCTGGCAAGCGGCTGTGTCTCCCAGCAAGGCGCGCCACCCGCATCGGGCCTTACCCAGGCTCCGCCTCCCTTTTCGCGTGGCGAACATGTGATCGACCGACCCTTGCCGGAAAACTGGTGGCAGCTTTTCAATGACAGCCAACTCGATGCGCTTGTTGAAGCGAGCCTCGCAGCTAATGCCGATCTTCGCGCAGCCTTTGCCAATCTCGAAGCAGCGCGCGCTGCGACCCGGCAGGCGGACGCAGCGCGACTTCCGCAACCGATCCTCGAAAGCAGCGCAGCGATCGACAATCCTGCAGGGCAGCCAAGCGCAGCCAATGTGTCGAGCAGTGATTATGATGCCGCAGCAACCATAAGCTGGGATATCGATCTGTTCGGTCGGCTGCGTGCGGGAGCGCTGGCCGCCCGCGCTGACGCGCAGGCGCAAGCGGCCGCGCTGGATGGTGTGCGCGTGGCCGTGGCGGCAGATACCGTGCTCGCTTACATCGATCTATGTGCGGCGCGTCAGAATGGGGCGGTGGCCTACAAGATTGTCGATGCGCAGGAACGCAATCTCAAGGCCGTTCGCGAACAATTGTCGGCAGGGGAAGTGTCTCCCCTTGAGGTCGCGCAAGCCGCCAGCCTGCTTGAAGCATCGAGAGCTACGATCCCGGCTTTCGATGCCGCTGCCGCCAGCGCAAGATTCCGGCTCGCAACGCTTCAGGGCTTGCCGCCTACCACCCCCCAGATGGCCAAGGTTGATTGCACGCTGCTGCCCAGAGCGAGCAGCGAAGTGCCAATAGGCGACGGTGCTGCACTGCTGGCACGTCGGCCCGATATTCGCGAAGCAGAGCGCAAGCTTGCTTCGGCAACAGCCAAGATCACCATCGCGCGGGCCGAACTCTATCCCAGGATCACGCTGGGCGGCGCATTGGGACTTCTGTCCGGCGCTTTTTCTGCCAGTGCCTCACCGCTAATTTCCTGGTCCTTCCCCAACCAGGCGCCGGCGCGCGCCAAGATCGCGCAGGCGCAGGCAGCCGAACGCGCTGCGCTGGCTTCGTTCGACAACGCCGTTCTGCGCGCCCTCAGGGAAGTCGAAACCGGACTTGCAGGCCTACAAAGCGAAGCCATCCGGAACCAGGCGCTTGATCGGGCAAGAGAGGCAGCAGGGCTTTACGCCCGTCGAACCAGTGCCCGGGCCAGGATTGGCGACGCGTCGCCATTGCTGGTGATCGATGCCGAACGAACCCTTGCAACGGCTGCTCTTCAAAAGGGACAGTCGGATCATCTGCTGGCACAATCCTATATCTCCCTGTTCCGTGCGCTGGGCGGTGGATGGCAGCGAGCACCTGAGCCGCTCGATCCGGTCAGGGTGATGGAGTAGAAGAACGCATGCATATCCTGATTATCGAAGACGATGGGGAAACACGCGAATTCCTCAGCCGAGGCCTCAAGGAAGTGGGGCATGCCGTGACCCTTGTGGAGGAAGGACGAGAGGGACTGTTCCAGGCAACGGACAGCAATTATGACGCGATCATCGTTGATCGCATGCTGCCAGGACTGGACGGTCTATCCCTGCTCAAGATGCTGCGCGCGACCGGCGACCTCACGCCCGTTCTCATGTTGACCGCAATTGGTCGAATAGCGGATCGGGTAGAGGGGCTCGAGGCAGGCGCCGACGACTATCTGGTCAAGCCCTTCGCCTTTTCCGAGCTCCTCGCCCGCTTGAATGCCCTTGGTCGACGGCAGGCACCGCAAGTCGAACAGTCCCGGCTGACCGTTGGCGACATCGATATCGACTTTCACAGGCGCACAGTGCATCGCGGAGGAAAGAAGGTCATTTTGCAACCGCGGGAATTCTCGCTGCTCGCCGAACTCATGCGCAATTCTCATCGCGTGGTTACCCGAACGATGCTGCTCGAACGCGTATGGGACTTCGACTTCGAGCCCAAGACCAATATCGTGGAGACCCATCTCAGTCGGCTTCGCTCGAAGCTGAATGCGGGCTTCGATGTCGATGCGATCGAGACGGTTCGCGGCGCGGGTTACATGATCAGGAGCAATTAATGCCCCGCCCATGGAAAACGACCTTTGGCCTTACGGCACTGGTTAGCCTGGCCTTCGTTCTGGCGACGCTTGTGATCGGGCTCTTGGCCTATGCGCTGACCCATGAGGCGATGGAGGTGCAACTGGACCATCGAACCGCCACCGAGACGAGCGCCTTGCTGGAGCGGGCGGGTGCTGGCGGAACCCCGGCACTGGCCGAACTCATTCATCAGCGCGATGCCGGGCACAGCACGGCAAGCCTCGGATATATTCTGGTCGATCCCCAAGGACGACGGCTGGCCGGCGCACTGGATGCGCAAATTCCGGCAAAGGCAGGATATTTCGAATTACTGCACTACGGGAAGGATGGCGCCATAGCCCAGGCACTCATCACCGATCTGCCCGACGGCAGCCGCCTTCTGGTGGCAGCAGATCGCACGGTGATTGACGAGATGGACATCACGATCCTGAAGCTGTTTTCGGCCTCATTTGCCGCCATGCTTCTTCTGGCTGTCGGGGGCGCCTGGACCGTTGGCGCTGTAACGCGCAGTCGATTGCGCCGATTCGACGATGCGGCCCAGGCCATTATCGGAGGAGACCTGACCCAGCGCATGCCGCTGGACGGATCTGACAACGAGTTCGACGGCGTCGCCAAGTCGCTCAATCATATGCTGGACCGCAATGCTGCCCTGGTCGAGAATCTTCGACAGGTGTCGAGCGATGTTGCGCATGACCTTCGAACGCCACTGACGCGCCTGAATAATCGTCTGGATGAAGCACTCGCCTTCAGCGGAGACAAGCGCACGCGCGCGATCGAGGCGGCAATAGCAGAATCCCATGAACTGCTCGAGGTCTTCTCGGCCATCCTTCGCATATCCGAAATCGAGGCGGGCACGCTCAAGCGAGATTTTCAGGAACTGGCGCTTGGAGATCTGGTCGAGGATGTGGTCGAAACCTATGCGCCCGATTTCGAGCTTTCAGGTCATGCGCTGCATTCGACCATCCATATGGGGCTTCGCATCCGGGGCGATGCCCGATTGCTGTCCCAACTCATCACCAACCTGCTGGATAATGCGCTGCGGCATACGCCGGCTGGCACGACGGTCGCGCTCAATCTGACTGCCAGCGAGGCTTTCGTTATTCTTGAAGTCTGCGATGATGGTCCCGGTGTTCCGGCAACCGAGCGTGATCGACTGTTCAGCCGTTTTACGCGGACCGAAGCCAGCCGCACCACCGACGGACATGGTCTGGGCCTGGCCCTTGTCTCTGCTGTCGCGCAAATCCATGGGGGCTGTGCGACCGTTCTGGACAAGCCCGGTTTTGCTGTAGAGGTTCGTCTCGCGCGATAAGTTACCGGAACATTGGGGGGCATATACAACATCCCAACCTTATCCCTGGGCCAGTTGCACGTCCCGACCGAAGCGCTAACCCCCCTCGCGAATGATAACTATTCGCATTAAATGAAGGGGATCTAACCTTGCAATATTCAGCGATTTTCCGATCGGCGCTGCTTGCGTCGACTGCGCCCGGCATCCTCCTTTCGCTGGTCTCCCCCTCACTCGCAATAGCCCAGGAGCAGGTTCTCGGGTCCGTAACGGTCACGGACACCGCGATCGATGATCGGGAAGCCGAAAGCTCCTACAAGGTCAGCCGCAGCATCAGCGCGACGCGCACGGATACGCCGCTGATCGATGTACCCCAGTCGGTCAATGTGGTGTCGGTCAAGCAGATCGAGGATCAGGCAGCCAACAGCATCGGTGACGCCATACGCTATGTCCCGGGCGTTTTCTCGGCCCAGGGCGAGGGTAATCGCGAAACGCTGGTGATCCGCGGCAATTCGACCACCGGCGACTTCTTCGTCGATGGCATGCGCGACGATATCCAGACCTATCGCGACCTCTATAACATCGAGAAGCTGGAAATCTTCAAAGGACCGAACGCGATGATCTTCGGCCGGGGCGGCGTAGGCGGCGTGGTCAATCGCGTTACCAAGGTTGCGGACTGGAATCTTCATCGTGCCTTCCGACTGGAAGGCGGAAGCTTCGAGCATAAGCGCGCCCAGTTTGATCTGGGCACGCCGATCAGCGATTTTGCAGCTGTCCGACTGACCGGTGTCTATCAGGACAGCGACAGCTATCGCGATGGCGTCAACTATAACCGCTGGGGCTTCAACCCGACCGGCTCATTCAAAATTGGTCCCGATACGACCATTTCGCTTGGATATGAGCATTTCGAGGATGAGCGCGTCGCCGATCGTGGCGTTCCCGCTCGGTTCGGCGCTTCGGCGACCAATATCGTTGGCCCGCTTCGCACGCCGCGCGGTCAGTTCTTCGGCGATCCGACCCAGAGCCCTACCGGTACGAATACCGACGCCGGTTCGCTGTTCATCGAACATAAGTTCAGCGACACGGTCTCGATCCGCAACCGCACCCGCTATGCCGACTATGACAAATATTATTCCAACGTCTTCCCCGGCGCGGTCAACGCAGCTGAAACGAGCGTGAGCATCTCGGCCTATCGTGCCACCACGCAACGCAAGAATTTCATCAACCAGACCGATTTCAATGCGATCTTCAATACCGGCTCCATTGAGCATACCCTGCTCGTGGGCGCTGAATATGGTCACCAAAAATCCGACAATATTCGGGAAGAAGGGCGTTTTGCAGGCAATGCAAGCTCGGTGACCGTGCCGATCTCGGCGTCTAATGTTCGTTTGCCCACCAGCTGGACCATGATTTCGAGCAGCACGAACAGCAACGGCGTGGCGGAGGTCGCGGCCGGCTATGTCCAGGACCAGATCGCCATCTCGCCCATGTTCGATATCGTCGTGGGCGTGCGCTACGAGCATTTCAAGACCACGCTGCACGATCGGCGCAGCCTCGCCTTCCGGACGAGCGGCAGCACCATATCTCCCGAATATTATGACGTGACCGACAATCTCTGGTCTCCGCGCGCCGGCCTCATCTTCAAGCCGGCCGAGAATGCCTCCATCTATGCAAGCTACTCGCGTACCTACCAGCCGCGTGGTGGCGACCAGTTGACCGGCCTTTCGCTTTCCAACGCCAGCCTGGCGCCGGAGAAGTTCCAGAACTACGAAATCGGTGCGAAGTGGGACATTCTCCCCACGTTCAACCTTGCCGCCGCCATCTATCAACTGGATCGCGACAATGTTCTGGCGCTGAGCGATCCCAATAATGCGGCCTCGCCGACGGTGCCGATCGGACGGCAGCGCACCAAGGGCATCGAACTCAGTGCTGCGGGCAGCATTACCAAGCAGCTCAGCATGGTCGGCGCCTACACCTATTCCGACGGCACCTTCCTCGACAATGTCTCGGGCACTGTCCAGGCAGGGAACATCCTGCCCAACATGCCCAAGCACAGCGCCTCGCTCTGGACCCGCTTCGATCCGATCGAACAGCTCGGCGCTGCGCTGGGCGTGATCTACCAGGGCAAGCGCTACGCCTCGACCGACAATTTCGTCGCGATGCCCGGCTATACGCGGCTCGATGGCGCCGTCTATTTCGACATCGCGCCAGAGCTGAGCCTGCAGGTGAATGTCGAGAATATCCTTGGCAAGCGTTACTATCTCTATGCCCATAGCAACAACAACATCACGCCAGGTTCACCGACTGCGGTGAAGGTCGGCCTCAGCGCGAAGTTCTGACCATGTCCAGCCGCTTCCTTCCTTTGAAGCGCTTCACAAGGGAGGAGCGGCTGGCAATTTGCCTTCTGCGTGGTGGCAGCAGTGCCAAAGTCGGAGAGGCCGCTATCCGGGCATTCGCAGCACTGGGTGAACACGCCACCGAGCGAGGCTTCGTGATAGCGACATTGTCCAGCCCATTTGTGAACCAGGATGAGATCCGGCTTCTTGGGGGCATAGCAGCATTCCAGCGCCAGATACCGCCGATGGACATCGGGCTGCCGGCGCACCTGCACGCATTGCTGGACGCGTGCGCAGCAGGCCTGACCCGGCGTGGCGGCAAACTTGATTTTCGTAATGTCGCCCGGTGCCCAGGTCTTCCTGAACAACGGGCAAAGAAGCGACAGGATCGTTCGATCCGGCTCATAAATCGCACATATGGCGCCCCCAAACAGGCAGTTGTCTTTGCGGTTTTGCGCGATCGTGACACGGCAACAATCGCCGATCTCGGCCGAATGGGCGTGTCTCGCTCGGTCGTCAGCAAGATGACCAAGCGTGGCTTGATCGAGAGGGTGGGCTACGGCGTTTATGCCTCGCCGGCCTCGAAGCGCCGAGGATAGTGCATATGTCGCGCCTAGAGGAACATGCGGCCGGACATTCGTCCGGCCTCACACATCAGTCTGAAGAGGTGACATAAGCAGGACCAAGTTCGTCCAGCGATTTCACGCCGACTTGCGCCATGGCGAGTTCGAACTCTGCCCGTATCATGTGAAGCATATGGGCAACGCCGGCCATGCCTGCCACCGCGAGGGCATGAAGTTGCGGCCTACCAATCATGACCGCGCTGGCACCAAGGCTAATCGCCTTGAGGACATCCGTGCCGGTACGCACACCGCTGTCGAGAAGGATCGGGCATTTTCCATCGATCGTACGCGCGATCGATGGAAGCGCTTTCATGGGCGTGATGAGACCGTCGGTGACGCGTCCGCCATGGTTCGACACGACAATGGCATCAACGCCATGATCAAGTGCCATGCGAGCGTCAGCAGGAGAAAGGATGCCTTTCAATATGATCGGCAAACTGGTCTGCTTGCGCAGCCACGCGATATCGTCCCAGGTTGGTGCGGCGTCGGCCAGCGCCGTTCCAAAGATGATCTGCCCGCCCGCAGCCGCGCTGTTCTGGACGCTGCGGGGCATTCCACGGAGATTGGCGGCCTCGACCCCTTCCGGCAGTGCGAATTCGGATCGCTTCATGGCCGCATCGATCGTTACCATGAGGACGCAATAGCCAGCAGCCTCGGCGCGTCGCACCAGTTCAAGCGAATGCCCTCGATCAGCCTGGAAATAGAGCTGGAACCAGAGCCGCGGCGTCTGGTCACGCTCCATGGCCTGGCGCGCGGCATGCGCAGCCCAGGCAATGTCCTCGAGAGGAATGCTGGAAAGAGTGCTCCCGTTCTGGGTATGTCGCTCAGATGGCAAAGCTCCGCATGGTGGGCGGCGACTTTATATTGGCAGCAGCCATGGCATGGCGGATCCTGGCAAAAGCTGTCGGTCACATCAATGACGCCAAATGTCTTGAGTTGGTCGGCACGAGCCCTATAGCAAGTCCTGCGCATCCTCGTCGGCAAGCGTTCTGCAGAAGGCCAATGTGGCCAAAGGAGAACGATCATGGAGATGCCTGAAACAGAACTCATCGCCACCAAGCGCCCGGTTTGGAATGCAGGAAGGACCGTGGGCGCCAAGCGGGCGCTGAAACCGAAGCAGATTTGGGAAATCCGTTTCTACCTCAATCAGCGCCGCCGCCTACGAGATCGGGCGCTGTTCGATCTGGCGATCGACAGCAAGCTTCGGGGCTGCGACCTCGTGCAGATCAAGATCGGCGACCTTGTAAGCGGCGGGCAGGTCCGAACGCGGGCAATCGTCATGCAGCAGAAAACAGGTCGGCCCGTTCAATTTGAGCTGCTGCCAGATGCTCGAGCGAGCTTGCTGGCATGGCTCGAACGCCGGGGCGGAACAGTGGACGATTATGTTTTCCCAAGCCGGGTTGATCACAATGGGCACCTGAGCACACGGCAGTATGCTCGGCTTGTCGACGAATGGGTGACAGGTGTCGGCTTGATGCGGAGCGAGTATGGCACGCACTCACTTCGCCGAACGAAGGCATCGATCATCTACAGGGCGACGGGCAACCTTCGCGCCGTTCAGATACTGCTCGGCCATAGCAAGATTGAGAACACGGTGCGCTATCTAGGGATCGACGTAGAGGACGCGCTTGCCCTTGCAGAAAACACGGAGATCTGAATCTGCTGGCGCCCGTGCCCAGGGCGTGCCGGGCACGGGCGCTGGGACATTCCCGACGTTCGCCTGTGACATGTTAAACGGCAGCCCTGATTACAAGCCGACGTTCCCGCACCTCCCGACGAACGGCCTCGGCATTATGCTCGGCTTGTAGATGAATGGTTGACAGGAGTTGGCCTGATGCGGAGCGAATACGGCACCCGCTCACTCCGCCGAGCGAAGGCATCGATCATATACAGGGCGACCGGCAATCTACGGGTTGTCCAGATCCTGCTCGGCCATAGCAAGATCGAGAATATGGTTAGCTATCTCGGGATCGACGTAGAAGACGCCCAAAAATACCGAAATTTGAGTGTTGGCCTCTCACCTATGGCGAGGGGCCATTTAGCGTAGCCACCAGCGGAGCATTCCGCCCACAAGCGCCAACGCGAAAACGCTAGCAGCCCAAATGCCGAAAAACCATCCAAGGCGACTCAGCCAGAGCGGCATCAATGATACCCCTCAATGCCAACCTTGCCCCGGAAAACCCAATAGGACCAGGCCGTATATGCCAGGATCACGGGCACCATGATCGAGGCTCCAACCAGCATGAACAACTGACTGCGGACGGGCGCTGCAGCTTCCCAGATCGTCACCCGCGCCGGAACGACATCGGGCCAGATCGAGACACCAAGGCCGACCAAGCATAGCCCGAACAGGGCCAACGCCCAGAAGAAAGGCTGCGCATCGCGCTTCAATCGGAGGCTACGATAAAACAGGAATGTTACGACGAGCGTGGCGAGCGGCACCTGCGCTGTCGCGACCACGCCCGGGAAACTCAGCCAGCGCTGAAAGTATTGCGTTTCGAGCCGCAGCGTTGCGAGGCTGATCACGCCGATCATGATGAGCAGGCCGATGCCAAGCCGCCCGGCATAGGTCACCGTCTGCCGTCGCAACCCGCCTTCAGTCTTCCAGTTGAGCCAACAAGCCCCGAGCAGGGCATAGCCGACTAGCAGCCCGACACCCGTCAGCAGACTGAACGGCGACAGCCATTCCCACCAACCCCCGGCATAGCTGCGCCCCTCGACCGTGATGCCCTGTAGCAGCGCGCCGAGCGCAATGCCTTGCGCGAAGGTGGCGACGACCGACCCTGTCGTGAACGCCTTGTCCCAGAAAGCACGGTGCGCCGGGTCGCGCCAGCGGAACTCGAATGCCACGCCGCGGAATACAAGGCCAAGCAGCATTGCGATCATCGGCGCGTAAAGCGCGGGAAGGATGATGGCATAGGCCAGCGGGAATGCGGCAAACAGGCCGCCCACGCCCATAACCAGCCAGGTTTCGTTTCCGTCCCAGACCGGAGCGATGCTGTTCATCGCGGTGTCCCGATCCTGCCCGACCTTGAAGAACGGAAACAGGATGCCGATGCCGAGATCGAAGCCGTCCATCACGACATAGGCGATGATAGCAAAGCCGATGATACAGGCCCAGATGACGGTGAGATCGATCATGACGAAGCTCCCTCGATGATAGCCGGCGCCGGGGTGATCCCCGCACTGCGAATGGGCGCATCACTGGGCGGCGGTTCATGTGCTTCAGGCGGCTTCTTCATGAGTTGAAGCAGATACCAGATGCCCATCCCGAAGACGGCGAAATAGACGACCACGAAGGCCAGCAGCGACGAGGCGACCGCAGGAGCATCCAGCGGTGAAGCGCTTTGGGCGGTCCTCAGCAGACCATAGATTGTGAAGGGTTGCCGTCCGACTTCCGTCACGATCCAGCCGGACAGCACTGCGATCAGTCCCGACGGCCCCATCAGCACAGCGAAGCGATGCAGCAGCGGCCAGTCGTAGAGCGCCTTGCGCCAGCGCGCGATGAGGCTCAGGATCCCGATCCCGAGCATCGCGAAACCGATCCCGACCATTACGCGAAAGGCCCAGAAGACGATACCGACGGGAGGACGATCAGCTGGTGGCACGGTGTCCAGGCCACTCAAGGGCGCATCGAGTTCGTGTTTGAGAATCAGCGACGACGCCTTGGGTATCTCGATGGCATAATACACCCGCTGTTCAGCGCTGTTGGGGATGCCGAACAGGATCAAAGGCGCACCGTGCGGGTGGCTCTGAAAATGGCCTTCCATCGCCATCACCTTCACCGGCTGGTGCTTGAGAGTATTGAGCCCGTGCATGTCGCCGGCGAAGATCTGGATCGGAGCAACGAGCGCCGCCATCCACATCGCCATAGAGAACATCTTGCGTGCGCCGGGATTGGTGCGGTCCTTTAAGAGATGCCATCCTCCGACGGCACCCACGATAAAAGCGGTCGTCAGATAGGCGGCAAGGACCGTGTGAAAGAGCCGATAGGGGAAGCTGGGATTGAAGATGATTGTCAGCCAGCTTGGCCCCGGCAGGAACTGGCCGTTGGCGCCGACCTCATAGCCAACGGGCGTTTGCATCCAGCTGTTGACCGACAGGATCCAGAATGCGGAAATAAAAGTCCCCAGCGCGACTGCAAGCGTCGCGACGAAGTGCAGCTTGCGCCCAACCTTGTTGATCCCGAACAACATGACCCCGAGGAATCCGGCTTCTAAGAAGAAGGCGGTCAGCACCTCATAGGCCATCAGCGGTCCGATGACAGGTCCCGCCTTGTCCGAGAACACTGACCAGTTGGTGCCGAACTGGTAGGACATGACAATGCCCGAGACGACGCCCATCGCGAACACGACGGCGAAGATCTTCAGCCAGTAGCGAAACAGGTTCGCATAGACGCCCTTGCCGGTCTTCAGCCACAGAGCTTCGAGCACGGCCAGATAGCTTGCCAGCCCGATGGAAAAGGCCGGGAAGAGGAAGTGAAAGCTCACCGTGAAGGCGAATTGCGCCCTTGCGAGAATGATGGCGTCCATGAATATCCCCGTTCAGCTGGCGAGTTCGGACCAGCTCTTGAATAGCATGTAGATGGCAACGACGAGCACGAAGACTGCGAAGAGGCTGTTCAACCGGCCCTTTTCGGCGGCCAGTACCTGCGATGCACGCGTGCCGATGACGCTCCCGACAATGCCGCCCACGATGAACACGCCGGCCAGACCCCAAAGGACGTAGCCCGAAAGCGCATAGTTGAGCGCTGTCGTCAGACCGAAGGCCGCGACCGCGACGAGCGAGGTGCCGATCGCGCGCAGGATGGGCATGTGGGTCGAGGCGATCAGCCCCGGCACAATGAGGAAACCGCCGCCGATCCCGAAGAAGCCGGAAAAGGCGCCGGTCCCGAGACCATAGCTGACAACCTTGCCGACATTCTCCCGATTGCATTGCGCGCCCTCGACGCCCTGGTCGCCGCGACCGCGAAACATCAAGACTGCCACAACGATCATCAGGATCGCGAACAGGAACAGCAGCTTGTGCCCATCGATGCTCTTGCCAAGCGTTGAACCGCCGAGCGCACCGACGACGCCGGCAGCAGCATAGATCCCCCCGCACCGCCAGTTCACGGTGCGGGCATGGGCATGGTTCCAGAGGCCAGTAAGCGCATTGGCCGCGACGGCCAATGCACTGGTGCCGATCGCCTCATGCGGATTGCGGACGCCTACGAGATAGAGCAGCAGCGGCACGGCGAGGATCGACCCGCCGCCCCCGACAAGCCCGAGGACAAAGCCCACCAGCGCGCCTGACAGTCCGCCGAGGGCATATTGAAGCGGCTCAAGCATGGCTCAGTGCGCCGCTTCGATCGCGTGCGGCGCGACCATCCATTCCCGGCCCTTGAGCATGCCATGCCAGTAAACCGGCGGCAGGATGGTGTCCTTGAGGAGCCAGGACAGGCGCGAGGGCCGCGTTCCGTCGATCAGCCAATTGGGAAAGCTGGGCAGCAATTTGCCGCCATAGCCGAACTCGGCGAGCACGATCTTGCCAGCCTCGACCGTTAGCGGACAGGAGCCATAGCCGTCATAGTCAGCGGTCGGCGGCTTGCCCTCGAGCACGGCAAGTACATTGACCGCGACAACCGGCGCCTGCTTGCGCGCCGCAGCGGCGGTCTTGGCATTCGAGGCGGAGCAGGCGTCGCCCAATGCAAATACATTAGGATAGCGCACATGTCGAAGCGTCGCCTCGTTGACTTCGATGAAGCCGGAGGCTGCTGCGAGGGAACTGGTGCGCACGAAATCCGGCGCGACCTGTGGCGGCACGACGTGAATCATGTCGAAGCGCTCTTCGACGCGTCCGGTGCCGTCGCTATCCTTGCGTTCGAAAGTCGCCACTTTTGCGGCGCCATCGATCGCGACGAGCTTCGATTCGAAGTTGAGGTGCGCGCCATAGCGCTCGACATATTCCATCAGTGCCGGGACATAGGCGGCAACGCCGAACAGCACCGCGCCGGCGGTGTGGAACTGGACGTCGATGTCTTTCAGGACGCCTGCCTTTTCCCAGCGATGACAGGAAAGGTACATCGCTTTTTGCGGCGCGCCGGCACACTTGATCGGCATTGCGGGCTGGGTGAACAGCGCCCGTCCGCCCTTGAATTGCTTCACCAGTCTGTTGGTGTAGGGCGCAAGATCATAGCCATAGTTGGACGTCACGCCGTTCTTGCCGATCGTATCGGCCAAGCCCGGAATAGCGTTCCAATCCAATTTGATACCCGGACAGGCAACGAGAACACGGTAGCGGACTTCGCCGCCATCACTGAGGATCACCTTGTTTTCGTCGGGGGCAA
Organism: Sphingobium sp. DN12; assembly: GCF_051058005.1. Classification (NCBI taxonomy): domain Bacteria; kingdom Pseudomonadati; phylum Pseudomonadota; class Alphaproteobacteria; order Sphingomonadales; family Sphingobiaceae; genus Sphingobium; species Sphingobium sp. DN12. The sequence goes on along the minus strand of NZ_CP173717.1, from coordinate 3,363,873 downwards.
AATCCGAGGCTGCTGCGCGGATCCAGTTCACTCGGCTCGGCATGACCTGCGCTTCAGTGCGTCGTGTGAACTCTCTCTCGAAGACACCGGCGCCGACCATAGTCCAACCGGGCTGATAATAATGCTCCTCAGATGGCTCGATAACTGCAATATCGAGCTTCGGATTGCGCTTTAGAAGGCTTGCTGCCGTCGCAATCCCCGCTGCACCGCCGCCGACAATCACGACATCGTGAATATGGACTACAGGGGCCGATTGGCTCCGAGAGGAGGAGAGGTCATACAACTTCGTCGACCTCGCGCCGGAGCGGCAAAAGGCGAGAATCGGCCTAGGAAGGCGCGCTAGCGCACTTGCCATGGCCTCAACATTCGCATCGGTAATCGCCCCCGAGACTGCGGGCGCATGCGCGAACTCTAAGCCCAGTCGTTCGGCAGCTTCACGAAGCTCCGTAGCGGCAATCTGACCCTTCTCCTCGTTATCAGGTCGATTGCAGATGATCGCCTTGTAACCTTGGGCGGCGATTGCCGGAAGGTCGGCGAGATCAATCTGCGGGGAGATTGCAAAGTCCCGATTGAGCGGCTTGATGTCCATGGCTTCTCCTCGATCCCGCTCTGAAGCGGGCCTCTTTTCATTTTGTAATGATGCGGTGCGCGGTCATGCCGGCGAGCATGGCGGCGACGAAAATTCCGGCTTCAATTGGTGCGATGGCAAGGTCGGCGAGTGCGGGGCCGGGACATAGTCCCCCGATCGCCCAACCGATCCCGAACAATGACGCTCCGCCAAGCAACTTGGCATCCAGCAAGCTTGTACCGGGCAAGTCGAACGCCTCGCAGACGATCGGTCGCGGCATCCGCTTCTGGACCAACCAGGCGATCGCCATCGGCACCATCGCACCGACCATCACGAAGGCAAGCGTGGGATCCCAGGCCCCGAACAGATCGAGGAAGGCGCGCACCCGCGCGGGGTCAGCCATGCCGGATATGGTGAGCCCAGCTCCGAACAAGGTGCCCGCTAGCAACGAGATGGCAGGGACCTTCACTTCCCAGTGCCGCAGGTTGAAAGGCCGAGCGGGCGGTAGAGCGGACAGAAGCTGACCGCGCTTGTCAGAAGGAATATAACTGCGACGATCGCCAAGCCGACACCGAGGTCCCCGCTGATCGTTCCGGTCCACCAGAGATAACCGATCGCCAAGGCTGCGATGGTGCGCAGCATCCGATCGACCGTTCCCATATTCCTCTTCATGTCCGGTGTCCTCCGACTATCCGTTGATGAAACCGAAAGCGCGCATCAGCCCAACGGTGGCGAAGCCGCTGACCATGAAGGTCAGCGTTGCGACCATCGACCGGCGCGAAAGTCGGGAGAGACCGCAGACCCCGTGACCGCTCGTGCAGCCTGAACCAAGGCGCGTGCCGAAACCTACGAGCAGTCCGGCAATGACCAGTTGCAGGACTGATCCTGTAAAAAGCGGTCTGATACTGCTGGAAGACAGTATGACGAGGAGCGCACCAAGCGGCAGTCCGGCGATGAACGCGAGCGCTATGGCGCGCGGTGTGCCCGTATCGGAAATTCCCGACGCGCGGGCCAACATACCGCTTACACCAGCGATGCGACCAAGTCCGAGCAGCATGATCGCTGCCGCAAGCCCGATCAGCAGGCCGCCAACCAACCCCGCGACGGGGGTGGCATTGGGGAAGCCGGGCAGCATCATACTGCGTTGACCGGAATCTTGAGGTACGTGACGCCATTGTCCTCGGCAGGCGGGAAATGACCGGCGCGCATGTTCACCTGGACAGAAGGCAGAATGAGGCGCGGCATCGCGAGCGTCTTGTCGCGGGCCTCGCGCATCGCGACAAATTCGTCTTCGCTTACCCCGTCATGGATATGGACGTTGGCTTGGCGCTCGGCCTCTACGGTCGTTTCCCAGACATAGTCCTTGCGCCCTTCCGGAAGATAATCGTGGCACATGAACAGCCGCGTTTCCGGCGGGAGCGACAGAAGCCGCATCGCAGATTGATAGAGGGTTCGGGCATCGCCACCGGGAAAATCAGCACGTGCCGTGCCGTAGTCGGGCATGAACATGGTATCGCCGACAAAGACGGCGTCGCCGATCACATAGGCGATACAGGCCGGCGTGTGCCCCGGCACATGCAGCACGGTTACATCAAGATTGCCGATCCGGAAGTGATCACCGTCTTTCCACAAATGATCGAAGTCGGAACCGTTGCGCTCGAAATCGGTGCCCGCGTTGAAAAGCTTACCAAATGCCTGCTGCACCGTGATGATTTGCTCGCCGATGGCGATTTGCCCGCCCAACTTCTCCTTCAGATATGGCGCAGCTGACAGGTGATCCGCGTGAGCGTGCGTCTCCAGGTGCCAGTCGATAGCAAGCCCCTTCTCCTCGACAAAAGCGACAAGCGCGTTTGCCGAGGAGAAGGAGGTGCGACCCGAGGCGGGGTCATAGTCCAGCACGCTGTCGATGATCGCAGCGTGGCGGCTCTCGGGATCATGAACAACATAGGTCACCGTGAAGGTCGGCTCGTCAAAGAACGCCTTGATCTGGGGGGTGTCCGTTTGAGCGGCTGAGATCTGCGATGAGGCGGCTGCAAGAGCGGAGTCGGCCACGGAAAACCTCACAAATTCACATTTACATATATCGTGTAATCGAATAATCTTGTTGCGTCAAGAGGGAGGAGCGTCGAAGGAGACGTCATGGAAATGGCCCAAAGAATTGAATCTCGCTCACCGCGCATTGGAGAGCCCGCGCCAGACTTTCGCGCCCGTTCGACCGGGGGCGAAATTCAGCTTTCAAAGTTGCGTGGACGATGGGTGATCTTTTTTTCCCATCCCGCTGACTTCACGCCAGTTTGCAGCACCGAATTCGCTGAACTCGCCCGTCGGCAGTCGGAATTTGATGCCCTTGAAACGTCGCTGTTGGGACTGTCAGTCGACAGCCTTTACTCGCACATGGCGTGGGTCAGAGCGATCCGAGAGACGCTCGGAGCGGATGTCCGCTTCCCGATAATCGAGGATCCGAGCATGGCGATTGGGCATGCCTATGGCATGGTTGACGAGCAATCTGCTGACAGCATGGCTATGCGTTCGACATTCTTCATCGATCCCGAAGGGGTCATAAGGGCGATCACATGCTACCCCCATAATGTTGGGCGATCGGTCGATGAGATGCTGCGGTTGCTTAAAGCACTGCAAGTGGTGGGCAGTGCCCAGAAACTTGCGCCTGAAGGATGGCGGGAAGGACAGCCTTTGCTCTGCCCACCATCTGACATCGCAGAAGATCGCCAGGACTGGTTTTGCCGCTTTGCGGACGCGCTATGAACGAGGCATTTTACGAGGACCGCGAAGCTGCGACCGTCGCGTCCGAAAAGCTCAAGGTCTTTGCGCAACCACAGCGCCTCATGATCCTCTCTTGCCTGTTACGCGGGGAGCGCAACGTATCGGAGATCGGCGAAGCGACAGACATTGTCCAACCAGCACTCAGCCAGCAGCTAGGGGAGTTACGCCGGGCCAATCTCGTTCAAACGAGAAAGGAGGCCAAACTCGTTTGGTACGCGCTTGCTGACGAGGGGGTCGCTTTGTGCGTCCGAACAATGGAAGCGATTTTCGGAGGCCTGGGTAAGGTCGAAGAAATCCGGCCGTCTGCCAAACCGGAGCGTCGTCCATCATTACCTGAAGGGGTGGCCGGATTTGCTCAAGTGCTTGATTAAGATATTTACGCGCTGTTTGCCTCGTTTGGCTTTGTAGCGAGTGCTGCGGTGGTCGCTGCAAGCGACACGCTCTTAACGTCGTAGAAGAAGTTTCATGTGCGCAGCTTTTGGGCCTTTGTCCTAAATTGCTTTCCCGACCAAGCTGCCAATGCCAGCGGTCAAACCCATGGCCAACGCCCCCCAGAACACCACACGACCGACAGGTTTGAGCGGGTTTGCACCGCCAGCGGCAGCTCCCACCCATCCCAGGAGCGCCAGGAACAGGAGCGATCCCAGCGCTTCGCCTGTTACGGTGAGCGACGCCGGCAGCAAAGCCGCAAGGATGAGAGGCAGCAGGGCTCCGGCCGTGAACGTCGAGGCAGACGTCAATGCCGCTGTGATCGGGCGTGCGGCAGTCATCTCGGTGATGTGGAGTTCTTCGCGAGCATGAGCACCCAGTGCATCATGCTCCATGAGTTGTTTCGCAACCTCATGCGAGGTCTTTTCGTCGACCCCTCGCTGAACATAGAAACCAGCCAACTCTGCCAATTCCGCATCGGGATTGTCAGCGATTTCCTGCTGCTCCCGGCGCAAGTCCGCCGCTTCGGTGTCAGACTGAGAGCTTACCGACACATATTCGCCCGCCGCCATCGACATCGCGCCGGCCACCAGACCCGCTATACCAGATATCAACATGGAAGAACGGGAGGCACCGGACGCAGCGACGCCGATCATCAGGCTAGCCGTGGATACGATGCCGTCGTTGGCGCCTAGCACCGCGGCACGAAGCCATCCGATACGAGAGACGAGATGGGTTTCCCGGTGGCTGCGCATCGTAATCCCCTTTGAAGCCAAGCCATTTCTTTGACCCGCATTATAGCCTGTTCGCTATCTCGTGCCAGTCCGGCAAGCTCGATCCGCACAAATTTGGAGGCGCGACGCCGTATCGGATCACAAGCGTCAGAAGAAATTCATATGGTCAGGACGATGTCAGATCGGTTCGGTAATATGCCGGGTAAAACCATCGCCGGATGAGAGCATGCGCATTCTGATCATTGAAGACAATCGCCACCTGGCAGATCTGACGGCGGAGGGCCTTACGCGTCGGAAATTCGTATGCGATTGTGCCTATTCGGCAGCGGAGGCGGATCTGGCTCTTGGGTCGGCTCAGTATGATGCACTCATCCTCGATCTGGGCTTGCCCGATGGTGACGGCGTACATTGGATCAAGAAGAGGCGTGACGCGGGCCTTGCGGTGCCGGTCCTGATGCTGACAGCCCGCAGTTCGCTCCAGCAGCGGGTCGATGGACTGGACGGCGGCGCTGACGACTATGTCGTCAAACCGGTAGAGGCGGATGAGCTGGCAGCGAGGATTCGGGCACTACTTCGCCGTCCGGGAGCTCGGGCAGCGCCCGTGTTGGAGGTGGGCAGCCTATCCTATGACACGAGCGCTCATCGCGCGCGGTATCAGGGTAAGGCCATCGATCTGTCACCTCGCGAGACCAGCCTGCTTGAGTTACTCATGCGGGAGGCTGGTGCAGTCGTTCGTCGATCTCGTATCGAAAATGCACTGTATAGTTTTCGAGACGAGATATCCCCTAATGCAGTGGATGCCGCAATCTCGCGGCTGCGTCGTCGACTTGAGGAATGCGGAGCTCGCAACATGCTCCATACGATCAAGGGGCTAGGCTACTTGCTAGAAGACCGGGAACCGTGCTGAAGCGACTTTCGGTTGGCCATCGGCTCATCGGTGGCCTGCTGCTGGTTGGCGCCATCGGTACGGTGTCGCTGATCTACGCTGTCCTCTCGGAATATGGCATACCGTTTAGCGCCTTGCTCGATCCGACCATGCGCGACGCGGCATCGACGGAACTGTTCGATCATGTTCTCATCCCACTGGTGGTGCTGATCCTGCCAATGGGCCTTGCAACCACATGGGTCATCAGAACGGCGTTCGAGCCCCTGAGCAAAGCGGCGCGTCATATCGAAACCGCACCGACCGAACGCGGGATGCAGATCGATGAAGCCGATATGCCTGCTGAAGCGAAACCGTTCGTGCGATCCATCAACAACCTGCTTCACCGACTCGACACCTCAGCTCAGCAACAGGCGGATTTTGCGTCTGACGTCGCCCACGAATTGCGGACGCCGTTGGCCATTTTGTCTCTAGAGCTTGATCGACGCGAGGGATCGGATGGAGATCCTCTGAAGGCGCAGGTCAGCGCCATGCGCCGTCTTGTGGATCAGCTCCTGCTACTGGCGCAGATCGACGCGGACGCCACCATGCCCATGACGCCTGAGCCACTCGATCTCGAGACATTGGCTGAAGACAGTGTCTCGTCCCTGGCAGCGACCGTCATCGCGCAAGGACGCGAGATCGCGATAGAGTCCGAAGGCCAGGTGCCAAAGATATACGGCCACAGGGAAGCGATCGGGGCGGGAATCCGAAACCTTATTGAAAATGCCGTCCGCGCGACGCCCATGGGTGGCACCGTGACGATCATATCCGGGCCCGGAGCGATCATCAGGGTGCGCGACCAAGGCGCCGGCCTCAGCGAAGAGAAGCTGGCGCAACTCATCCGCCGCCATCAGCGAGCAGACCATGCCAGCCCCCATGGCGCGGGTCTCGGCCTCTCCATAACCCATCGGATTATGAGCGCACATAACGGTCATATTCGAACGAGCGAGACCTTGAGAGAACTCATCCTGGATTTCCGCCTGCAGTAATTTCCCATCGTCAAGACGCCGTCAGGTTGAACCCGATATCGCGGCGAAATGGAAAACGGACGCAAATATCTGGTGGGCGGCGCCATTGTAGCCGTCGCAGTCGCGGGCTTGGGCTGGACTATGTTTCCTCGCTCGGAAACCGTCTCGGCGGGAACGCAGGTCAAGACCGAGAAAGCTGCCGGCATGCTTGCCGTGCTGCCGGACAGGGCGAGATTGCTCGGCATCAAGGCCTCTCCGGCATTGCCTGCATCAGAAGCGCCGATCGCCGATCTCCCCGCCACGATCAGTCCGCCCGCTAACGCGCGTGTAGCGGTGACCGCGACACTTCCGGGTGTGGTGATGCGCACCATGGTTGTGGAAGGCGACAGCGTACAGGCCGGGCAACCACTGGCCGTGGTTTCGAGCCGTGACATTCTGACGCTGGGCGCCGATCTCGCGCGTGCAAATGCACGGTTGGGTGTCGCGCAGACGAGTGCCGCCAGGCTGTCCCAACTGGACAAGGAAGGGGTGATTGCCGGAGCGCGAGCCGACGAAGCCCGCGCAGTGGCCATGGAGGCGCGTGCGGACGTTCGCGAGAAAAGCCGCATTCTCAGCCTTGTCGGCGGGCATGGGAGCAGCGGCACCTACACGCTGACAGCTCCGATCGCGGGCAGAATTACGCGTGCCAAGATCCAGACAGGCGACCCGTTGGACGGGACGACTGCTCCCTATGTGATCGATGCGAATGGCCGTTACGAAGTCGTCGCGCAGGTTCCCGAGCGGCTTGTTGGACAGATCAGACCCGGCATGACGGTCAAACTCGGCGCGCTTTCTGGCACCGTCACATCTGTCGGCAGCACCATCGACGCGATGACGCGATCTGCCTCGCTGAAGGCGAGCCTTCCCGCCGCTCCAGGGGTCATCGCAGGCGCCACGGGCAATGTCACGATATTCGGGCCTGCACCGAAAGGCGCAGTCGTCCTGCCTGCCGCGGCCGTAGTGGATACTGACGGCAAGTCGGTGGTCTTCGTGGCGGTCCGGGGCGGTTATGTTCAGCGCAGGGTGACAAAGGGCGGCGCGGTGGATGGCCAGGTCCTTCTCCTGACCGGCGTCAGCGTCGGTGAGAACGTCGTCACTACGGGCACAAGCGCGCTCAAAGCGCTCGCCATCTCGAAATAGGTCGGGCCCATGCTTCAGTCACTCGTCGCGAAGGCTCTGTCCTATCGCCTGCTCGTCGTAGCGCTTGCGCTGGCTGTCGCCGGCCTCGGCGCATGGGCCTTCGTTCAGCTACCCGTGGATGCTTATCCCAATATAGCGCAGACGCAGGTCAAGATCATTCTCAAGGCTCCCGGCATGACGCCGGAAGAGGTCGAAAGCCGCGTCATTGCCCCGATCGAGATGGAGATGCTGGGCATTCCCCGGCAGTCTATCCTGCGTTCGTCCGCCAAATATGCGATTGCCGATATCACCATCGACTTCACCGATGGCACAGATATCTACTGGGCGCGTCAGCAGGTGGCGGAGCGCCTGTCCGGAGTGATGGCGGATTTGCCGGCGAGCGTGTCGGGTGGCCTGGCGCCGATTTCCACGCCTCTGTCCGATATCTTCATGTTCACGATCGAGGGGCCGCTCAGCCTCCAGCAAAGGCGAGAGCTTCTCGACTGGACCATCCGTCCCGCGCTGCGGACGGTGCCCGGTGTCGCCGACGTCAACGCACTTGGTGGATATGTCCGTACCTTCGAGGTCCGGCCCGATCCTCTCGCCTTGGCCGGAGCCCATCTATCCGTTGCCGACATCAAGACGGCCATCGACGGTGGCAATCGCAACGACGGAGCCGGCCGCCTCGTCACTGGCGAAGAATCCCTGATCGTTCGGGCTGTCGGCGCGATCCGATCCGTGGCCGATCTCCAGTCGCTGGTCATAACGAGCCGTGACGGGCGCATCGTCCGCCTGGGGGATGTGGCGAGTGTCGGGACGGGCAGCCTGACGCGCTATGGCGCGGTATCCAAGAACGGCAAGGCAGAGGCGGTCGAGGGCCTTGTGATCGCTCTTCGCGGTGCCGATGCACGGCAGGTTGTGACCGGCGTCAAAGACCGTCTGGCCGAGGTCGAGCGTGGCCTGCCAGCCGGAACGCACATCGCGGTCTTCTACGATCGGTCCGATCTGATCGGCCGAGCGGTTGGAACGGTTGAGGAGGCGTTGCTGGAAGCGACCGTCCTGGTCGTAATCCTTCTGATCGTTTTCCTCGGTGACTGGCGAGCCGCCGCGATCGTGGCGGTCACACTGCCGATGGCCGCGCTGGTGACGTTCCTGTTCATGAGCATGGCCGGGTTGTCCGCGAATCTCATGAGCCTCGGTGGACTGGCCATTGCTATTGGCATGCTTGTGGATGGTGCGGTCGTTGTGGTGGAGAACGTCGTAGAGCGTCTGTCGCACCAACAGGATGACTCCCATCCGCGCCTTCACCAGGTCTTCCGCGCAACCAGCGACGTGACGGTGCCGGTATCGGCGGGCATCATCATCATCGCGCTTGTGTTCCTTCCTCTGCTCTCGCTGCAGGGGCTGGAAGGCAAGCTGTTCGCGCCGGTTGCCCTCACCATTGTCTTCGCCCTGGCAGGATCGCTCCTGCTCGCGCTGACGCTCGTTCCCGTTCTTGCCTCGTTCGGCTTGAAAAGCGGACATCATGGGGACCCATGGGTGATGCGCTGGCTAACGCCTCGCTACCGTGCGCTTCTGAATGGCGCGTTTGCGCGCAAGCGCCTGGTCTACGGCCTCTCGGCTCTCGGACTGGTCCTCGCCGGATTGGCCTATGGAGCAGTGGGCAAAACCTTCATGCCGACGATGGATGAAGGGTCAGTCATCGTGCAGCTGACGAAGCTGCCCTCCATCAGCCTGGCCCAGTCCGTCGAGGGCGACAAGGCGGTCGAGCGCGCGTTGATGGGTGTCCCCGAGGTGCAGGAAGTCATCGCGCGGGTTGGTGCTGACGAAATCGGGCTTGATCCGATGGGACCTAATGAGACCGACACCTTCGTCCGTCTGAAGCCGCAGTCCGAGTGGCGCGGCAGCAAGGAGTTCGTCCTGGAGCAGATCCGCAAGGCCGTCGACGGCCTGCCTGGCATCCAGCCCAGTTTCACCCAGCCGATCGAAATGCGTGTCTCGGAAATGCTGACCGGCGCCCGGGGCGACCTGGCTGTCAAGATTTTCGGACCGGATTCGGCGGTCCTCGCGGATCTTGCAGGTCGCGTGCAGCATGAGTTGGGCCAGGTGCGCGGCGCGACGGAAGTGTTGACGGTCGCGAACGACAGCGTGGACTACCTGCAGCTCGACATCGACCGAGCAGCCGCAGGCCGGTTTGGCATGCCGATCGATCAGTTACAGGACACCTTGCGCGCACAGGTGGAAGGCGTTCGGTCCGGTATCGTCGCCGAAGGTCAGAAGCGGATCCCGATCGTCATCCGCGGTGACGAAAGCATCCGCAATGATGCGACCCGGTTTGAAGACCTGCAGATCATGACGCCGGGTGGAACGCTCGCCCGGGTCAGCGACATGGCGCAGGTGAAGCATACGCAGGGTCCGGTGAAGCTCGACCATGAGAATGGTTCCCGCTTCGCTCTGGTCCAGGCCTTCGTCTCTGGTCGTGATCTGGTGGGCTATGTGGACGAGGCGAAGGCCGCAGTCGCGAGCAAGGTGCCGCTCCCGCCCGGCTATCGCATCGTGTGGGGTGGCCAGTTCGAAAATCAGCAGCGTGCATCGGCTCGGCTCATGATGGTCATTCCCGTCGCGCTGCTCCTTATCTTCTTCGTCCTGCTCGCCACCTTGCGTTCGCTGCGGGCCGCCACGCTGATCCTGGTCAACATTCCCTTCGCCATGGTCGGCGGCCTGATCTCGCTCTGGGCATCGGGAGAGTATCTGTCAGTGCCTGCTTCCGTCGGCTTCATTGCTCTGCTTGGCATCGCGGTGCTGAACGGCTTGGTGCTGGTCTCCTATTTCCGCCAACTCCGTCAGGAGGGGCAGAGCATGACGCAGACGGTGCGCCTGGGTGCCGAGCGACGCCTCCGCCCCGTCCTAATGACCGCGAGTATTACCGCTTTCGGCCTGGTCCCCCTGCTGTTCGCGACCGGTCCGGGATCCGAAATACAGCGCCCGCTTGCCATTGTGGTCATCGGCGGGCTGGTCACGTCCACGTTGCTCACTCTGGTACTTCTCCCGATCCTTTTCGAAAGGTTCGGAGAGGGCCGCGGCGAGCAGGATTTCGAAGAGGTGCTGGCCAATGGCTGAGCTTCTGCTGGTCCTCCACTGTTCCCCTCCGGATGCGGGAACTCTGGTGGAGGCTATTCGAACCGTTGCGTCCGCGCCGATCCATCGCCGTGAGGAAGCCGTTCTCGGTCGCGACTTCAGCGACGCCGGAACGCATGAGCAGGTAAGAGGAGTCCTCCATCGGATCGCATTCGAGCTCGTCGTCGAGGATTCCATGATCCCCGCCATAATCGCTGCGGTTGCCTCATCGCGCCGCAAACAACCTGTGCGCTGGCACTCCTTGCCGATCATCGAGCGCGGGAGGATTTCATGAAGAAGCTGACTGCCCTCTTGCCGCTATCCATCTCGATAGCGACTGCGCTCGCAACTGCCGCGCACGCGCAAGCGACTGGTCTTCAATGGTCCTTGCCGCCTGAGGAGCAGGTGGTGAAGGCGCTTGACGGTCATCCGACCGTCGAGGCAGCGGGCAAGCGCGTCGGCGCTGCATCGGCGGCGAGCGATATGCTCCGCGTTGGCCCTCACGAGGTCCAGCTCACCGGAAGCTACATCAATCGCGACGTGCGGCTGGAGCGGAATTATACGGAGTTCGACGGCACGGTCAGCCGATCTTTTCGCTTGCCCGGGAAGGCTGCCCTGGATCGCGAGGCAGGCCAGCTTGGTGTCGAAGTCGCGCAAAACCGGATGGAAGATACGCGCCATCAGGCGGCCTTGTATCTGTCGCAGCTCTGGTACGACTGGCTGACGGCAAGCGAGCTCAACCGCACGGATCAATCGAACGTCGCATTACTCGAACGCGGTCTCGCTGCCGTGAAGAGGCGAGTGCAGTTACGCGATGCATCGATGCTTGACACCGACCAGGCCCAGGCGGCGCTCGATCAGGCCAAGGGTGTCGCGGCAGCCAGCCTGGCTGATATGAAACAGGCGCGAGCGCTGCTGCAATCGAACTTCCCCGATCTGGCCCTGCCGTCGGACGCACCATCCTTGGCTGATCCAGTCCTGCCTTCTCAGGACCTGACTGCACTTCATGATCTGGTGATCCAGCGCAGTCATGAAATTGGGGCTGCTGATCGCGAAGCTCTGCGTCTTGAAGTCGTCGCACGGCGGGCGAAGGCTGATCGCTTGCCGGACCCACAGCTGGGCGTCCGGGCCTTTAGCGAGCGTTCTGGCATTGAACGCGGTGTCGGTGTCGTCTTCTCGATCCCATTGGGAGGACGATACCGGAAATTCCAGCAGGATCAGGCGGAAGCCAATGCCTCCGCTGCCTCTATGGATCTCGCGCAAGCGCGCCGGATGGTGCTGGCGATGGCCGATACTGATATGGCGAACGCCTCTGGCCGCTACGTCGCTTGGCAGCGGCTTCAGGGTGCTGCCAGAAGTTCGCTCGACGCCGCCACACGGACGGAGCGCGGGTACGAAGGGGGCATTATCGACCTGTCCGATCTGCTCTATTCCCGACGGCAAGCACATGATGCGGACCGGCTGGCCATAGACGCGCGCAGCTCTGCGACACGAGCTATCGTGAAATTACTCATCGATTCTCATACGATATGGCAAGGTAACGAGAAGGAGCCATGAGGGCGTAGGTTGGCAATCGCTGTAGAGAATGAAGTCATCTTCCCATTCACGCGGAGGAATCTGAAATGCAGAGTTCAAAACCTGGAATCCCAGTCCGGCCCCTAAAAGACTCAGCCCGAGCAAAGGCGAAATGGGACCCCGTTGTTAAGGTGACCCATTGGTCAATCGTTCTTGCTGTCATCGGGAATGCAATTTTCACGGAAGAGGGTTCGGGGCCGCACGTCTGGGTGGGATACGCCCTCGCAACCGTTTTGGCGTTTAGACTGCTCTGGGGTTTCGTTGGACCCAAAGAGGCACGGTTCACAGCGTTCCCACCGAGTCCGCGTAAAGCGCTTGCCCATATCCCGGAGATTAGAGCCGGACACAATGAAATCCATCCATCGCACAATCCGTTAGGTGCATTGATGGTCTACGCTATTTGGGGAACGCTTAGCATCATCATAGCGACCGGCATTGGCATGGCTGGTCTGCCCTCCACGAAATGGATTAGCGAGGCTCCGTCCCACGCCGTTGGTCGGGGCACAGATGACAGGGACAGCGTCTTACTCAAAGGTTCTGAGCGGAAAGAGATAGGCGATGACGCAGAGGACGAGCCCTTGAAGGAAGTGCACGAGTCAGCGGTAAATTTGCTGTACGTTCTGATTGCCCTCCACCTTGCCGGAGTTGTTTTCGAAACGAGGAGGAGTGGGAAGTATATCCTTACAGCGATGCTTCCCGGCCGAGCACAATAGGATGGAGGTGATGCTGCAACGTGGCGATGGCGGCTCGGCTTTCCGATTAGTCGATGATTGAAGTGCTGGCCTACAGAACGGCTTGGACCGCAAGATCGGTGGCAGCTTCATGCTTTGCCTGTACAGCCTTCCGTTCGGAATAGCGGTTGACGAGCTGGCCGGCGTGCGGGCGGGTCAGGATCGTGAACCGCACCAGTTCCTCCATCACGTCGACGATGCGGTCATAATAGCTCGACGGCTTCATGCGGCCGGCCTCGTCGAATTCCTTGAACGCCATCGCCACGCTCGACTGGTTGGGGATCGTGATCATGCGCATCCAGCGGCCAAGCAGGCGCAGCGTGTTGACCGCGTTGAACGACTGCGAGCCGCCCGACACCTGCATGACCGCGAGCGTGCGACCCTGGGTCGGCCGCATGCCGCCGAACTCCAGCGGCGGATGGTCGATCTGCGCCTTCATGATGCCGGTGATCTGGCCGTGCCGCTCGGGGCTGCACCAAACCATGCCTTCGGACCAGAGCGCGTGCTGGCGCAGCTCATGGACCGCCGGATGATCGTCACCCTTCACCTGATCTGGGAGCGGCAGGTCGCTGGGATCGAATATCCGCACCTCCGCGCCGAAGAGGATCAGCAGTCGTGCCGCTTCCTCAGCCGCGAGCCGGCTGAACGAGCGTTCGCGCAGCGACCCGTACAGCAGCAGGATGCGAGGCGGCGGCTGATCGTCGCCCATGCCGGCGGCGGGCCGGGTGATCGCGATGCCGCGATCGAGTGCTGGCAGATGGTCGGCGTCGGGTACGTCACGAAGGCGCGTCATCCAAGATCCTTGACGAGATAGGTCGCGCGCGGACCGCACAGCGACGTGAACTGCGCGGTCGCTGCGATGAAGGCCGGCGCGGCGTCGCGATCGGCATCGGTGTAACCAAGCCTGCGAAAGAACTCCCCGGTGCCGCTGGTCAGGAGGTGCAGCCGCTCGACCGCGCCATCAGCAACGCCTTCAAGGCGTTCGACCAGCATCCGGCCATATCCTTTGCCGCGCCGGGTCGGCAGCACGACCAGCGAGCGGAGCAGCCGGTCGGTGCCGCTACCTTCCAGGCCGATGAACCCGATCAGCTCTTCATCGTCGGACAGGCTGAAGAACATCTGGTCGGGACCGCCGAGATCGTCGGTCGGGAGCTGCGCGGCGCCGAGCGCGAGCCGCAGGACATCATCGGCGTGGCGAGCCTCCGAGAAATATACCTGCGTCATGCCGCCGCTCCCGCTTCATACCAGGGACGGGTCCGCTTGACGATCGCCCAGCCACAAATGGAACTGGCGCAGGAGGATGCGACTTCGCGCAGTCATGCGAAGTGGCGAACCCGGCAAAACCAGGCAGCGATTATCATGATGGTAATCCTCGGCAGGCCTGGCAGCCGCAAGAGCGCGCATTGAGCCAAGCCAAATCGGACGCAGGTGCATGACAGCGAAGGAGGCGGACGCGATACACGCACCCGTCCCCTCAGCCCCTCATGCGACGACGAACGATCAGATTGCCGGAAGCCCCCTCAGGGGTGGACGCAGATAGGGTGGCGCTGTCGAAGCTCGCAGCACCAGAGGGCGCGTGCCGAGCGCCAGCACGAACAGAATCGCAGCCGCCAACAGAATTGGGTCCGCAGCAGCGAGGGACGGCGCCGACAAGCCTGAGAAGGCGCAAGGCTGTTCTGCCTTGCCCTGATGACCGTCGCTACCGGATTTCCCATGTTCAAGGCCGGGGATCGTAATGACCATCGTCATCGGCCCGGTACCCGAGCAAATGCTGACCACGATCCGCCCGTTCGAAACGGTTGGCATGAACCCCGCCGGCATGACGATCTTCATCATCAGCGCGAGTACAAGCACCGCGCAGGCAAGGGGCCGATTGGCAAGGACAAGATTGCGAAGTCGATGCACCGATTGCGCTCTTAGCTACGAGACGCGCTTCTGTCATGTGCCATTGATGGTGAGACAATCTGCCCATTTTTAAGCGTTGGCCGCTTTTGGGGAACCCGGCCGTTCGCGTTCCCGCTCATAAAAGGCAATTTCTGGTCGACTGCTGCCGGAAGCTCGTGGGACATTCCCGCCGTTCCAGAGCGGCCCTTGGAACCACCGGGCTTATCACAAGCTGACTTACAGCGTTCGCCGGGCGGGTTTCCCCATTCAGACAGAACAAGGGTTGGTAGCCGTCAGCGACACGTGCAGATCGATCGAAGCGAATTAGGTTTTGGACGGATGCTCCCTTTGTCGTGCGCCAGCTCACATCAGGAGATAACAGGTTTCATCCACCAACTTAGACCGGGTGGGGAAGGCAGAGATTGATGGCGGCGATTACGAGAAAAAGTCCCGATGCGAGCGCAGTGCTCAATGCGGTATCGAGTGAGGTGCTGCAGGCGTTTTTCGACGCCAAAGAGCAGTTTTTCTACTATCGGCAGTTCAACAACCCATCGCGGCGGCGGGACTTCGCGCCATCGTTCATCAGCACGATCGAGCGGTTTTTAGTAGAGTCCGCAGGGGCGCTCGACGCAATTTACGAACTCTATGTCCGGCCGCGTACGAAACCTGCACGCGGTTCATCGCCGCTCGCGCTCCTGAAAAGCGACTGGCCCCGGTTTTCTGAGTTTTTTGATGCAAAGGCGATTGCGGATTTGGCTGCGGCAAAAGCCGCTTACCGCAGGGCTGCGATACTTCTGCACCCAGATACCGGCGGCAATGCCGCTGACATGGTCGCCCTGAATGCTGCATTTGCGGACGTCCTCGATATTCTAATGCTTAGCGAGACAGAAGCAACGCTCCAGCCCGACGGGTGCACCGACCGCTCAGACCAGGACGGAACTCGCGGGGGATCGAGCTTCGCCTGCGGTCCGGTGAGCCCAGGATTCTGGCCTGGATCGGTTCTTCAATATCCACGTTCTGCGCACGAATTTGGAATCCTTCTACGAACTGAGGCGCTTCTCGCTGCGGCCGACATTTTCGATGAGGATCGACACGCGGGCCTTGCACTGGGGCTGAGGTTCAATCCCGCCTGGGCGGTCGATGCGGACGCGATCTGGGAAGCTTTCGACAAAGCGAACGCCTGCGAGCGTCTTGCCGATATCATTCGTATCGCGGTCGAGGCGACGAAGGACGCGGCGCTTCCCCATGGGCTGCAAGGGTTGGCGGCGTTGGGGCATGTCTGGATTGAGGCGGCGATAAAAGCTTGGATTGAGCATGGGCGACTTGCGGCGCGAGACAGTGCATCGGCCAAGAAGGTGCAGGCCCTTGAAGAGCAAGCGATTGCGGAGGGCCGCTACCCCTTCATAGATGAATGGCGAGAAACGCGGCTGCGTGCCCTGTCAGACAAGCTCGACCAGCCAGGAAGCCGGGCCGATGACAGGTTCCAGCTCAACCATACCCTCCAGGCGGAGAACGCCTTCAGACGGCAATTGATCACCGCTACCCGCTACAAGACGGCGGTGGAGAGGCTGGATGGAAAACGCAACGCGCTGGCAGTTGCCGCTGCGGGCATTGTAGATCTCGCGGCCAGTTCTGGCTTCATGCCGCTCGAGCATGATCCCGCTGAAGCCAAAAAGGCGGTCTCTGTGCGTTTTGTACCCGAGAGCATAGCCGGATCTGCGTTTGGAAATTGGATGCTCGACTCCAAGCAAGCCTGCCGTGCTTATGGCGAGGCCTATTATCGATCCGATACGGTCGACGGAAAACTCAAGTTCGTCCGCCAACGCCTGTGGATCATGCTCAGTTCGCTCGTCGCCAATCCTGATCGTTGGGACGCCGACCGGATCGGTGCTGCAGCGCGCGAAGTTGCGCTGCTGGAAAAGGCGGCGCGCGCTGGACGCGAGGGGCAAGCGGGCAACCACGCGGCAGACCTCCATAGCTTCCTGACCGCGTTGATCGGCGAAACGGAGATAGATCGCGGTGCTAGGTTGCGGTTGCTCGGCCGTTTTGCGCGGGAGGACTTCCGCGACGCCTTGCCTGTTGGCGTCGATCCTGCTCACGAAAGCATTCGGGCGCGCGGTCGCAGCAGTGATGGCTCGCCGTTGAGCCGCGTCATTCCGGCACCCGAATATTATCGCGCGGCGATGCGTCCGATCGGTGACCTCAAGACATTCAGTGCGGGAAAAGCATGGTCTGACCCTGATGCGGATGCTCGGCGGGACGGGGTCAGCTATTATTATGACCATATGCAGAAGTTATCGAACCGCATGTTCAAAGCGGTGGAAGCCGAGCCGGCCGTCAAGAAGATCGCCAAGCTTGGACCTCTTATTCGACAGGCTATCGACCAAGACGTGCCCCTGAACGCAGCCGGCGAATGGCAACTTGGCTATTATATGAACAAGCTAACCGGCGCGATGGTTCGTTCGCGGCAGTTCGCCGAGGCGGCGACTGCTCTGGCCGAGTATTTCGCGTTGCCAGATGCCTACCGCACACGGTCCGCCGCATCGGACGAAAAGGTGTTGCGCGCACGCCTGGTTCGCTGTCAGCGCGACGCGGTCGATCGCTGATCGGTCGGACGCCGACGAGTTGCTATTTGCAGACTCTATCAAACGCGGCGAAGCTGAGGGCAATGACATGGCAGTAGTTCGGGGGATTTTCATTCGCTGGCGCTGATGAAGGTGCCGCCAAAAGGTGGGCTGCTGCGAGTCGGCAGCCCGTGAGGCTGGGACGGCGGCTCTTGCCAGTTCCGGACGTTCGCGTCGGAACCAGCGAACGGCGGCATCTGGTCGGCAGCCGACACCGAGTGAGCGTCAGCTATCTCAGAAACCCAACTCGGAACCGGACGGTCGCCTACCGGCCAGAAATGGCCATTCAAGCTAATCTGATGACTGATTTTGCTCTCAGTTCCTCATGGGCGTCGATGATATATCGGGCATAATGCTTCTCGATCATCGCCACGCTTGTGTCATGTGCGGCGGCGACCATACGGATAGGTTGTCCGGCTACAAGACCGCGCACAATCGATGAATGCCGAAGCGCATAAGGCACACATCTTTCAATGCCGCATCTCTTCACTATTGCATTCCAGTTTCGGAGCATTTCCGACGGAGTTTTCCACGGGCCACGATCTACGCGCTCCCAAGCGAACTGGCTCACCTGCCTTAATCGCCACCGTTCAAGTAGCGTCGCAGTTGAAGGGCGACCTTCGATGATGGGACGGAGTGCATCGAGAATGTCATTTCCTAATGGCACAGCCGTAAATTCCACCGACTTGGTAGTAGAGCCTTTGTGGGACACTGGCACCAGCACACGGGCTTTATCGAGTTGTACATCGCGTACAAGGATCCGAGTCAATTGACTGAAACGTGCGCCGGTGGCGGCGAGAAGCAGCACTAGGAAGTAAAAATCACGTCCTTCGCTGTCCTCCTTTGCCGTCGAAATTAGCTTGCGGATATCATCGTCGGAAAGAATTTGATTTTCGCGTTGATCGGTATTGCGAGGAGCCGGGTCTGCATTCGCGGCGAGCCCATTTTTCACAATGAGACTGGCACGAGATTCAGGGGCTTCATGTAAACGGATCGCGCGATTCAGCGCGGCCTTGAAATCATTAACAATCCGGGCTCGAGCGGTCGACTTTAAGCTTGCAGCAAGCCCCTTTTTCCATTTTACGAGGGCGGCGGCCGTCACCTTGCCAAGAGGCAATTCGCACAAATCCTTACAGTTGAGGACATGACTTGTAAGTTTGTAGTGAGCATCACTTTTGGTGGGGAGTCCCTTGCGCAGGCTGTCGCGTTCATTCCGCTCTTCAATATACTCGTGAACCGCTTGTCCGACAGTGACCACCTCCACGAGGGTATCTTGCGATGGCCTGTTACGATATTCAGATACCAGCTCTCGAGCCGCCTTGCTGGCAGCCTGAAAATCGAGGTTGCCGGCAGCAATGGTATCGTCTGCAACCCCGAGCGGAGCCTGCTTGTACTTACCCGCTGAGAGATACCATCTCACAAGCCATTTTCCGCCGCGCTTCCCGCGACGGTAGCCAAGATGAACGTTTGCATCGAGACCGCGCCAGTAGGTGCCTTCAGGTAGAGACTGGCGCGCACTTCGTGAACTGAGTTGAGTTTCCTGGAGATTCTTGCTCATAAAACCATCAAATAACCGTCAAATATCCGCTCTGGCACGTGGTGGGACATCAATGGATTGTTTCACCCAATGTCTTGATAAATATATAGAATTTATGGGGTTCTTTTCAACTAAGCGCGCTGATTTTGCGCCCTTTCACGGCTGAAACACGGGTTCGATTCCCGTAGGGGTCACCATCTTCACAGTAAGGTGGTGCATCGCTCTGAGAGCGAACCTGTCCCTGTCAGGGACCATCCAGCAGCAGATATTCTCGATCGGTTCACGCACCGGCATCTGGGTTCCACGTGCGGCGCGCCCTCTTGTGGTTTATGGCCGAACCGCATGGATATCGCGAAAAAAAAGGCCCGAAGCCATATGAAGCTCCGGGCCAAGAAAAGGTTGCCCCACCGGGGCCTCCTTCGGGTCGCGCTGATTCCCTAGGGAAATCTCCTCGGCATGGCCGTGATGCAGATCACATATTTTCCGAGAATCATGCTGCCCTCCTGTTCATCCGGAGCGCATAGGCTATGCCGGTAACGGAACGATCGATCGTCACCGAGGAGTGGAGGATTGCAGGTCGAGGAACAGGTCGAGGTGCTGGCAGCGGTTTTCCGATGTGATCGGAAGGCGGCAGAGCTGCTGCGCCGCGTGCTGGTTCCGCAGCAGGTCGGCGCCAAGCAGATATTGGCCCGGCAAGGGGAGGCGTCGCACCATTGCTGGCTGATCGTCGACGGGTGCGTGGCGGTGCAGACCTTTGGCATCGATGGCCAGCGCCAGCAATTGGCGCGTCATGGGCCGGGGGAGTTTTTCGGCGCCTACCCAGCGCCCACGACGCACCGGGCCGAGATAGAGGTGCTGGTCGAAAGCCGCCTGTTGCGCGCGGAGGCACAATCGCTGGCCGCGCTGGTGGCGGGTGATGCGCAGATCGGCGCGGGCATGGCCTGGCTGCTGGCGCGCCAGCTCGATCGGGCGCTGGATAGAATGGCGACCCGGTCCACCTATAGCGCGGCCGGGCGGGTCTATAGCGAATTGCTCGCGCTGGCCGATGGTCGCGATCATATCGTGCCCGCGCCGCAGGTCACCACCCTGGCGCTGAGCGCGAATACGACCCGCGAGACCGCGTCCCGCGCGATCGCCGTGCTGATCCGGCGCGGCATCGTCAGTCGGGAAGATGGTCAGATGCAGATCCATGCGCCGCGCATGCTGGCGGACATGGTCGTCTGAAGGCGCGCGCCGTCAACTGGACGGCGGATAATAATGGCCGACCGGGCAATCGCCCTGGCGGGTCATCACTTCGCCGGCAATCTCGAACCGATAGCCGGGGCCTTGCAGTGACATGGCGGCGGCCTGTGGCCAGGGCATGCAGATGCTGCCGGCCGGTGCGGCTGGCGCCAGGAGCAACGCCAGGCATTCCTCGCCATCGATCGGATCATTTGGCATGACCGTTTGATATTCCAGCGCCAGCCCATGGTCCGGCCAGTCCCTCAGGATCAGGCTGGCCTGGAGCATGGCGGTGGCCATATCGTCGAATGCCTGGAAATGCAGGCCATTGGCGCTTTCGCGCATGGCTGGCGCGAGGCGTGTCGTCGATGCCAGCACAGCCTTGTTGGCGGCCATGGGCAGCGCATCGCCAGAGGGAGGCATTGATTGTTCGAGGATGATCTTGCGCACGGGCAATGTGCGTGACTGCCACAGCCGATAGGCGGGGGCAGGCTGATCCGAGGCGCGACCGACATGCAGCGCGATGGCCTGTGTCGCAAAGGCGTCGGCACGGCGCAGCGCCAGTCCCATGGAGATCTCGCACCCCTTGTCGATCGCCGCGTTGGACAGGCTGGTGATGGCGTCGGGCGCTTCCAGGCTGTCGGCCATGTCGATCAGGCGATCGAAGCGGGCGAGCCAATGGTCACCGAACCGGCCGACCGAGCTTTGCCGAAAGACGTCGAGACTTGTCGGCAGGACGATATGCAACTGGATGCCTCGGAAAAGGGCGCATTCGGCGATCAGGATATCGGCCCCGGCGGCGAGCGCCCCGAAGGCGGCGCCCGGCGCAATCTGGTCGAGCGCCGCCTCGATCTTGGTGCGGGCTTCCTCCTCATTGTCCGGCAGGCCGATGATGCCGCTGAAATAGAGGCTGGGTGGCGGGCGCAGCGGATCGAGGATTGCGGTCGAGCGCCCCTGCCTGGTCAATATCTCGTGGAATTGCCGCAGGGTTGCGGCATGATCTTCCCAGGCATCCGGCGCGGCCGTCATGGCCTGTGTCAGGGCGGCCTGGGCTGCGGCCTCGTCACCCAGCAGCAGATGGGCTTCGGCCGCTGTCGCCGCCAGCCAGTAGCGCGTCTCCTGCACATGATCGCCGCTGTCGAGCAGTGCCAGAACCTGGCGGGCGAGGTCGGCCGCGTCGGCGGGGCGATCATTCAGAAAGGCGAGGGTGGCGGCATTGATGAGCGGATAGGTGGCGCGGCAGTCGCTGGCCGCCTGGAGATAGGCCTGTCGCGCCTCGTCCAGCAGCGCGGCGCGTTCGGCGCCCTCGCTGCGCAGCGCCTGATCCTTGAGCAGCCGGCCCTTGAGGGTCAGCGCATCGCTGTCGCGTGACGGCAGCAGGCCCGCCGCGCCGAACATCGTCCAGGCGCGAACGGTGTCGCCGCTGCGTGCGACCCTGCGGATCTGCGCAAGGATCGGAAGGATCATGTCGCCACCACCCCGTTGCTGCGCTCAGTCTTCCTTGGGCGGTGGATTCTTGATGTCGGGATCGATCGACAGCGGGATCCATTTGGGTTCGGTGGCACTGGGATTTTGCAGCAGGTCGATATTGATATTGAAGCCGTGCCGCGTGCCATATTTGCCGCCCTGGTTGTAGCGTGCCTGGAACCGGACGGTCTTGTAGCGGTCCTGATCGGCGCGATAATCATCATAGATCAAGCCGCCGTAAAAGGAAGAGAGCGGCTCCTCGGTCGTGATGGCGTCGTAATTTTTCGAGAAGAACAGCTGATCGCCGATCAGGTTGATTTCCACGATCGAATTTTCGGTGATGGCGATATAGTCATGGTCGGTGACGCCGGGCTGTTCATAGCGCAGCGAAACCCAGCCCTTCTCACCCCTTAGCGCGACGTTGAACTGCAGCGGCGCGACGCCATCTTCCAGTTCGACCTCGATCAATGGCGCCAGGCCATATTGGGTATAATTCAGCGTCGACATTTTATTTGCTCCCCTTCGTCAATGGTTTGGCCAGCTTGCCCTGCCAGACCTGCCAGTCCTTGTTCGCCGGATCGCGCGCCACCAGGTCGGCGACGTCGGCGCGGGCTTCGGCGCGGAGCGCCTTGGCGCGATCGGTTTCACCCAGATCATAGAGCAGGTTCGACATGGAATAGCGTGCCAGCATCCAGTCCTGCAGATAGCCGGCATTTTTCGGATCACGCCGGAGCAGCGACCGCAGGATCGCGTCCTGCTTTTCTCGCTGCACCAGTGCCGCCCGGTCATCCCCCTGCAGGCGCAGCGCGTCCGCCATCCAGGCATGGCGATTGGCGAGGTCGGCGGCGATCGCCGGATCGCCGGGCACCAGGCGCTGGACCCGCATCATGGTGTCGAGCGCGCCCTTGCAGCTTTGCAATGTTCTGTCGGGATTCTTCCTGGCGAGGGCGATGGTGCAGATATTGCCCTGCGCATAGCCCAGTTCCCGCCAATAGGCGTCGTTCGCCGGTCGTAACTGCACCAGCCTTTCGGCCAGCGCCTGATAGGATTGGAAGCGTGTCAGGGCGGCGTCGTTCCGATCGCGGATAAAATCGACATAGCCGAGCCAGAATTCGCTCTGGGCATGGGCGAACAGGCGTTGCGGATCGTTCGGTGCGGCGGCCAGCAGGGTTGAAGTGACGCGATAGGCCTCGCGGAACTGGGCGATGGCCTCTGGCGTGTCGCCGCGCTTGAAATCATCCTCGCCCATGGCCTGCAGGATACGGGCGCGCCGTTCGAGCGAATCGCTCGGCAATGTCTCCAGGTCGGGCTGGTCGGCATAATAAGCGAGCGCACGCTTGTTCACCGTCTGCAGCACGTCGAGCCGGCCAACGCCCTCCAGCTTTTCCCGCAGATCGGTCAGCATGAATTCGATCAGTCCCTCTGCCTGCTGGCGCTGGCTTTCTGCCTCGCTCCTTGCCCGCGCGACAAAGACCAGCATCGCCGCCATCAATAGGACAAGAAAAAGCGCAACAAATGTGACGGCTATCACGCGGCGCAACTGGCGCTGGGCGTCGCGCTGGATGATCTGGTCGAGCGGTACGCCGGTCAGGCCGGCGACGATCTTCAACCGGGCCAGTTTGGGGCCGTCGCTGTCGGCGCGGAAATCGGCGGCGATCGGTTCACGCTCTATGCCATCGGCGTCGCGCGCGATCAGCGCGGCGGGAAAGCTGTCGACCGGCTCACCCGCGACCAGCGCGGCGATGATCGGCCGGTCGGGATGAAGTTCGCGAAACAGCGCGATTTCCGCATTGACCCAGCGCGAGGCCTTCGCCGCTGGCGAGCATAGCACCAGCAGGGCGTCCGACTGGGACAGGGCCAGGCGCACCTGTTCGTCGAGGCTGGAAGCGGCCGGCAATTCGGCGCGATCGCGAAAGATCGGGGTCAGCCGGCGCGGGACCGCCGCCCGGCCGGCCTGTATGCCGACCAGGCGCCTGGGCATCCGGTAGGTTTCCAGCCAATGATGCAGCTTTCCCGCCGCGCGCTCGTCGGCATGGCTGTAGCTCAGAAAAGCACGATATTGGCGCGCGCCGACCGTGGCAGGCGCCTCCTTGACCTTGTTCATGCGCGACCCGCACTCACTCCATTGTCCCCCACCTGTCATTGTCGGCCTGAGCCCGGTCGGCGATACATGGTCGCCATCTTGTCGGACCCCGCCGCAATCTCCTTGGGTGTGCCAGAAAAACATGATTCATCAAGGGGAAGCGTCGTATCGTCGGGATGACGCGGTCTTTGGCGGACGCCTAGACGTCGCTCATCCCGGCCGCCTCGCGATCGTCCGCGCCCAGCGCGACGAATTGCGCGATCAGCCAGGATGCGGCGGGGCCGGGCGGGGTGTCGCGGCGCCAGATGCCGGAAAAGCGATAGGTGCCGCCGGGATGATCGGGCATGGCGAGCCGCACCAATGTGCCCGCGACCAGATCCGCCTCGATCATCGGCAGTGGCATATTGCCCCAGCCAATCCCTTCGCGCAGCAGCGCATGCTTGGCGCCCAGGTCGGCGAGGCGCCAGGTCTTGGGGCTGGCGACCGAGAAATCGCGGCCTTCGGTAAAGCGCGACCGATCGGTCAGCACCAGCTGGGTATAGTCGCGACCGGCGCCCGGCGCGATCGCCTCCATCCGGCCGAGCGGATGATCGGGCGCGGCGACCGGGACCATCGGCACCAGCCCGGCGGACATGCTCTCAATCCCCTCGACCCCGGCCGACAGCGGCCCGGAAATGCCGATCACCGCGCCCCGATCCAGCACCATCGCCACGATCGCGCCCAGCGCCTCGGCATGGAGGCGCAACTGCACCGTGGGAAATTCCTTCGCGAAGGCGCGCAGCACCTTGCCCAGCCGTTCGGCCGGCAACATCACGTCGACCGCCAGATTGACCTCCGCCTCCAGCCCGTCGAGCAGGCCCTTCACCTTGGCGCGCAGGCCATCCATGCCATGGGCGATGTTGCGTGCCTCCGCCAGCAGCGCGCGGCCGGCGATGGTCAGCTGCGGCTTGCGGGTGCCTTCACGCTCGAACAACAGCACGCCTAGCTGCGCCTCCAGATTGGCGATGCCATAGCTGATGACCGACACGGCGCGATTGAGCTTGCGCCCGGCGGCGGCGAAACTGCCGGTGTCGACGATGGTGAGGAAGATGCGCAGCTGGTCGAAGGTCGGGGTACCGGGATTGTTCACTGTTCGATTTCCTGGAACGTTTCGATGGATTTTATCCATCTGAACGGAAATGCGTTCAAGCACTAATTGGGTCTTCGACAGGGCGGCCCCATCATGGATGCGCCGCCCGCAGGAGACACAAGATGATCGAACTTCGTCCTTTCGACAGCCTGGGTGGTGCCAATCATGGCTGGCTGGATGCCAAGCATCATTTCTCGTTCGCCGGCTATCATGATCCCGCCCGCGTCCATTGGGGCAATCTGCGCGTCTGGAATGACGACACGATCGCGCCGGGCACCGGTTTTCCGCCGCACCCGCACCGCGACATGGAAATCATCACCTATGTCCGCGAAGGCGCGATCACCCATCAGGACAATTTGGGCAACAAGGGCCGGACCGAGGCGGGCGATGTGCAGGTCATGTCGGCTGGCACCGGCATCACCCATTCGGAATATAATCGCGAGGATGTGACGACACAGATCTTCCAGATCTGGATCATCCCGACCCGCGACGGCGAAGCGCCCAGTTGGGGCTCGCGTCCCTTCCCCAAGGGCGAGCGCAGCGGCCAGTTCGTGACGCTGGCGTCGGGTTACGGGAATGACAATGACGCGCTGCCGATCCGCACCGATGCGCGGGTTGTCGCCGCGACGCTGAAGGCGGGCGAGAGCGCCGAATATCCGATCGGCAAGGATCGCAAAGCCTATCTGGTCCCGGCCACCGGTGCGATCCAGATCGACGATGTGCGGGCCAATGCCCGTGACGGCGTGGCGATCCAGGATCTGGATGTCATCCGCGTGACGGCGATCGAGGATAGCGAGATCGTGCTGGTCGATGCGGCCTGACGATAAAAAGGGAAGGGGCGCGGGTCATGCGCCCCTTCTTTTCCAGAATATAGAACAGAGTGGCCGATTTTATCCGGCTGATCCTGAAAGCATGATCGCGCTAGAAGGAAGCCAACGAAACGGTCCAGACGAACAGGGAGCCTTCTCATGCTGAACATCGCCACCCCGCGCCTCAGCTCCGCCGAATGGCAGGACGTGAAGGCCACCTTGAGCGCCGTTGCCGATTGCGGCTGTGGCGAACCGGCAGCGGCCGGCCCGGTCCGCTCGCGGATCGGCCATGCGCTCGACGCGATCCTGGGACCGAAAAAGGCCCAGCCGGTCACGCTCGCCCCGCATCTGCATAATGTCCGCGAATTTCTCTGCGAATCCGGCCGCACCCGCGCGATTGCCGAACGCCATGTCCCCACACTCGCTGTGCAGGGCTATAGCCGCGCCCAGATCGAGGCGCTGGCGCTGCTCGGCGCCTGACCCCATTTTCCGAAAAGAGGATAAGTCCCATGTCCATCCGCACTTCAGAAGTCGACGGCGTCGATCTGGTCATCCTGCCCCCGGTCCGCGATCTGGGCGATGGCTTCTCGGTCCGCCGCGCGCTGCCGTCCGCGCATCGCCGCATGGTCGGCCCCTTCATCTTCTTCGACCAGATGGGCGAGGCGACCTTCAACAGCGGCGAGGGGCTGGACGTGCGGCCGCACCCGCATATCGGCCTCGCCACCGTCACCTATCTGCTGGAGGGTGAAATCCTGCACCGCGACAGCGTCGGATCGGTCCAGTCGATCCGCCCCGGCGAGGTCAACTGGATGACCGCCGGCAGCGGCATCGTCCATAGCGAGCGTACCAGCAAGGAAAATCGCGCCAAGGGCGGCAAGCTGTTCGGCCTGCAGACCTGGGTCGCGCTGCCGACGCAGGCGGAGGAAGTCGATCCCGGTTTTGCGCATCACAAGGCTGACGAAATCCCGACGATCGAGGATGCAGGCACGCGCCTGACCCTGATCGCCGGCAGTTCCGACGGTCTGGTGTCGCCGGTGAAGACCTTCTCCGACATGGTCTATGCCGATATCGCGCTGCAGGACGGCGCCCGCTATCAGCTCAAGGCCGAGCATGTCGAACGCGCCATCTATGTGGTGCAGGGTGAGGTCGAGGTGGTCGGCCAGACCGGCGGCTTTGCGAGCGGTGAACTGGTGGTGTTCAAGCCCGGCGCAGAGATCATCCTGCGCGCCAGAGGCGCGCCCCGGCTGATGCTGATGGGCGGTGAGCCGCTGCCCGAAAAGCGCCATATCTTCTGGAATTTCGTCTCTTCCTCGCCCGATCGGATCGAGCAGGCCAAGGCCGACTGGCAGGCCCAGCGCTTCGCCCCGGTGCCCGACGAGCATGAATTCATCCCCCTCCCGGCATAAGGAGCAGCATCATGGCCCAGGGTAGCGCCCATATCGGCAAGGACTGGTATCGCACGGAAATCGTCGTCGGCGGTCATGCCATCACCGCCGACGAGCCGGAGGCGCTGGGCGGCGCCAATCTTGGCCCGGCCCCCTATGATCTGCTGCTGGCGGCGCTGGGTGCCTGCACCGCGATCACGCTGCGCATGTATGCGGAAAAGAAGGGCTGGCCGCTGGAATCGCTCGACGTGGCGCTGCGCCTGTCGGGCAAGGAGGAAAAGCGGATCGACCGGACGCTGACGATCGTCGGGCTGGATGCGGAGCAGCGGGCACGGCTGGCTGACGTTGCCGAGCGGACCCCGGTCACGCTGACCTTGAAACAGGGCCTGCCGATCGCGACGATGCTGGCCTGATCGCGTTGGTGGTCAGGTCTGGAGCCTAGCCACGATCGCCCTGGCGGCGCGGGTGACATCGTCCCAGGTGATGTCGAAGCCGGCGTCATTGCCATAATAGGGGTCGGTGACCCCGCTGCCCTCGCGTCCCGGCACCAGATCCATCAGCAGCGACAGGCTGGCGGTGCCGTCGGCGGGGCGGATGCGGCGCAGATTGGCGAGATTGTCGCTGTCGAGCGCGAAGATATGGGTGAAGCGGTGGAAATCCCCCGACTTCGCCTGGCGCCCGCGATAGCCACTGATGTCGATGCCATGGCGCCGCGCCACCCCCTGCGCGCGTGGATCGGGCGCATCGCCGACATGCCAGTCGCCGGTGCCGGCCGAATCCACGACAATATCAAGACCCGCCCGTTCGGCCTCCGCCCGCAGCGCGGCTTCGGCCAGCGGGGAGCGACAGATATTGCCGAGGCAGACGAACAGGACCGACGCCTGCGTCATTCGGCCGCGGCCGTGCTGAGGCCGAGCGCCGGGATGCCGATCGAGCGGCGGCCGCCGAAATCGGTGCGCGCGACGATCACGCCCAGCTTCTCCATATATTCGATCAGCCGGCGGACGCGGCCGGGCGAACTGGTGCCATAGGCGCGGGCCAGCACGGTGTCCTCGGGGCAGGGCTCGCCCTCCATCGCCGCGCGGGCGATCAGCAGGAAGGGCGCCAGCATATCTTCCGGCACCGGATCGGCGGCGCGGATCGGCTCTTCCCAGCGCGGGTCGGCCGAATCGCTCATGCCGGCGAGCGCCATGGCGAAGCGCTTGCGGAATGCGGGCAGGTCGAGCGGCGGCTTGCGCAGCCCCTTCATCCGGCAGCGGACGCCGAAATCCTGGAACAGGGCGGCGACGCTGGGCACGGCTTCGCCCAGGTCCGCGACGATCTCGTCCAGCACGGCGATCACGATCGGCTCATTCTCGCCGAAATCCAGTTCCGGCGCGGCCGGCTTGGCCGACGGCACATCGGCGAGCTGGCGCATGATCTCCTCGGCCGGGCGTGCCGGCGGTTCGGCGCGGGGCGGAGGCGGCGGCATCGATTCTTCCTCGACCCGCGCGAACAGCAATTCCTGAAAATCCTCGCCGGTGGTGATCGGCGGCGGCATCAGCTTGTGCGTGCCGCCGCGCGTGCCGGTCTTTACCGCACCGATCTTCACCGCCACCGGGCGGCGCGCAATCGCCGGGCCAAGCCCCAGGAAGCGGCCACGCTCCAGATCGCGGATCTGCTCGGCCTGGCGCCGTTCCATGCCTAGCAGGTCGGCAGCACGGGCCATGTCGATGTCCAGGAAGGTACGACCCATCAGGAAGTTGGAGGCTTCGGCCGCGACATTCTTGGCCAGCTTGGCCAGGCGTTGGGTGGCGATGACGCCGGCCAGGCCGCGCTTGCGGCCACGACACATCAGGTTGGTCATGGCCGCGAGCGACAGGCGCCGGGCCTCGTCCGACACATCGCCGGCGGCGACCGGGGCGAACATCTGCGCCTCGTCCACCACCACCAAAGCGGGATACCAATGGTCGCGCGGTGCATCGAACAGGGTCGACAGGAAGGTCGCGGCGCAGCGCATCTGCGCTTCCAGCTCCAGCGACTCGAGGCTCAGCACCACCGACGCGCGATGTTCGCGGATGCGGGCCGCCATCTTGACGATCTCGCGCTCATTATAATCGCCGGCATCGATGACGACATGGCCATATTCGTCGGCCAGGGTGACGAAATCGCCTTCCGGGTCGATCACCACCTGCTGCACCATCGGCGCGCTTTCCTCCAGCAGGCGGCGCAGAAGATGCGACTTGCCCGACCCGGAATTGCCCTGGACGAGCAGACGGGTGGCAAGCAGTTCCTCGACATCGACCAGCACGGGATTGCCCGTGCCGTCATTTCCTATGCTGATGCTGGCGGTCACGAACGTCCTTTGGCCCAGCCTGTGGCCTGCGCGCAACCCGTATTGGCGACTTTGCCAGCGTTGGCCGCGTAATATCTTGACCATCGCATTGTTGCGATGCAGCATCGATCCATCATGGAGAGCATAAACCCCGCCCAATCCGCGCCTGCGATCACGCAGAATCCCGACATCCGTTATCTGGGACGCCTGCTGGGCGATGTCATTCGGGCCTATGGCGGGGAGAAACTCTACAAGCAGACCGAATATATCCGCTCCGCCTCGGTCGACCGCGCGCGCGGGCTGCAGGGCGCGGACCTGACCGACACGGGCCTGGATGCCCTCAATCTCGACGACACGCTCAACTTCACCCGCGGCTTCATGCTGTTCTCGATGCTCGCCAATCTGGCCGAGGATCGACAGGGGGTGGCGGCGGAACCTGGCGCCGATGTCGCATCGGCGGTCGCCAGGCTCGAATCGCATGGCATCGGCAAGGATGCGGTGCTGGAATTGCTGTCGCACAGCCTGATCGTGCCGGTGCTGACTGCCCACCCGACCGAGGTGCGGCGCAAGAGCATGATCGATCACAAGAATCGCATCGCCGACCTGATGCAGCTCAAGGATGCCGGACGGACCGAGACGGATGATGGCGAGAATCTGGACGAGGCGATCTTCCGCCAGATCGCGCTGTTGTGGCAGACGCGGCCGCTGCGCCGCGAGAAATTGTTCGTGCAGGACGAGATCGACAATGTCCTGACCTATTTCCGCGACATCTTCCTGCCGACGCTGCCGGCGCTCTATGGCCGGTGGGAACGGGTGCTGGGCGCGCGGCCGCACAGTTTCCTGCGGGTCGGCAACTGGATTGGCGGCGACCGCGACGGCAACCCGTTCGTCCAGGCGCCGCAGTTGCGATCGGCGCTGGGCCGTGGCTGCGAGGCGGCGCTCGCTTATTATATGGAATCGATCCATGCGCTGGGCGCGGAATTGTCGGTCTCGACCGAACTCGCCCATGTGCCCGAAGCGGTGCTGGCGCTGGCGGAGGCGAGCGGCGACGCATCGCCCAGCCGGCAGGACGAGCCCTATCGCCGGGCTATTTCGGGCATCTATGCGCGACTGGTGACCACCTATGTCCATCTGGTCGGCAAGGCGCCGCCGCGCCCGTCGGCGCTGAAGGGCGAGCCTTACGCCGCGCCGGGCGATTTCCGCCGCGACCTCGTCACCGTGGCGCAGGGGCTGGCGAGCGAGGGCGATGGCGCGCTGTCGACCGGCGGCGCGCTCGGCCGGCTGATCCGCGCGGTCGAAACCTTCGGCTTCCATCTCGCCACCCTCGACATGCGGCAGAATAGCGATGTGCATCAGCGCGTCGTCGCCGAACTGCTGAAGGTTGCGGGGGTCGAGGCGGATTATGCCGGGCTGGACGAATTTGCCCGCATCGCCCTGCTGCGCAAGGAACTGGCGACCAACCGGCCGCTCGGCACGCGCTTTTCGGAATATTCCGAGGAAACGGCGTCGGAGCTGGCGATCGTCCATGCCGCCGCCGAGGCGCACCGCACCTATGGGCCGCAGTGCATCACTCATTATATCATTTCCAAGGCCGAAAGCGTGTCCGACATGCTGGAGGTCAATATCCTGCTGAAGGAAGCAGGGCTGTGGCGCGCGCCGGAAAATGGCGACCCGGCCAAGGCGGCGATCATGTCGATCCCGCTGTTCGAGACGATCGGCGACCTTGAGGCCGCGCCCAAGATCATGACCGCCTATTTCGGCCTGCCCGAAATTGCCGGGGTGGTGCAGGCGCGCGGCCATCAGGAAGTGATGATCGGCTATTCCGACAGCAACAAGGATGGCGGCTACATCACCTCGACCTGGAGCCTCTACAAGGCGAGCCAGGCGTTGGAGCCGGTCTTTGCCGAGGCCGGGGCGGCGATGCAGCTGTTCCATGGTCGCGGCGGCGCGGTCGGGCGCGGTGGCGGCTCCGCCTTCAAGGCGATCCAGGCGCAGCCGCGCGGCAGCGTGCAGGGGCGCATCCGCATCACCGAACAGGGCGAGGTGATCGCCGCCAAGTTCGGTACGCGCGACGTGGCGATGACCAATTTGGAGGCGATGACCAGCGCGACGTTGCTCGCCAGCCTGGAACCCGAAGGCGTGTCGGCGAAGGATGCCGCCCGCTTTGCCGCAGCAATGGATGAACTGTCGAAGAACGCCTTCACCGCCTATCGCGACCTGGTTTACGGCACGGAGGGGTTCAAGGAATTCTTCCGCCAGCTCACCCCGATCCAGGAAATCTCCGGCCTCAAGATCGGGTCGCGTCCGGCGAGCCGGACCAAGAGCACCGCGATCGAGGATCTGCGCGCCATTCCCTGGGTGTTCAGCTGGGCGCAGGCGCGGGTGATGCTGCCGGGCTGGTATGGTTTCGGCCATGCGATCGCCGCGTTCGAGGACAAGGCGCTGCTGGCAGACATGGCGCAGCATTGGTCCTTCCTGCAGTCGGCGCTGGCCAATCTGGAGATGGTGCTGGCGAAGTCGGACCTGGGCATTGCGGCGCGATATTTGCCGCTGGTCGAGGATCAGGCCAAGGCGGAAACGCTGTTCGGGCGTATCCGCGAGGGCTGGTCGCTGACCCATGACGGGCTGCTGGCGGCCACCGGCCAGTCGCGCCTGCTGGAACGGAGCCCGACGACCGAGACGTCGATCCGGCTGCGGCTTCCCTATATCGAGCCGCTCAATCTGCTGCAGGTCGAACTGCTCAAGCGCTATCGCGCCGGCGAGGATGATGCCCGGATCAAGGAAGGCATCGAACTGTCGATCAAT
Source organism: Sphingobium sp. DN12 (assembly GCF_051058005.1). NCBI lineage: Bacteria > Pseudomonadati > Pseudomonadota > Alphaproteobacteria > Sphingomonadales > Sphingobiaceae > Sphingobium > Sphingobium sp. DN12. The sequence goes on along the minus strand of NZ_CP173717.1, from coordinate 3,331,629 downwards.
GCGATCGCGACCGCGCTGCGCAACAGCGGCTGAGTTGGAACGCTACGGAGCGGGTGGGGATGGCCGACCCGCTCTGTAGGATTTGCCGCGCTTAACTTCGCACATTTCCCGCACATTTTGATCGTATCGATCAATTGTGGGAAATCATGTTGCGAGCGGCCAGCCGGTCCATCCCCCTTATAGCATCGCCCTGCTGGGTAGGACAGGCGCGGTCAGGGGAGGAGGGCGACGCGCCAGGTCTCGCCCTCGATCGGGTCGCCGAAGACGGTGTGGACGTCGCTCGACACGCAGACGAAGCCGTGCCGGGCATAGATGCGGCGGGCGGGTTCCAATATCTTGTGCGTCCAGAGCGTGACGGCGCGATAGCCCTTGTCGCGGGCGAATTGCAGGCAGGTGGCGACCAGCGCGTCGCCGATTCCGCGCCGCCGCGCAAAAGGCTCGACATGGAGCAGGCGCAGCCGGGCAAGACCGTCGCCCTCGTCGGTCAGGAATATCGCGCCGGCCATGACCCCGTCGATCTCCGCGATCCAGCATTGTTCGCGATCCGGCTTGAAGTCGCGCAGGAAGGCGGCGACGGTTTCGGCCTCCAGCGTTTCGAGCGGCCGGCCCCAGCCATGGCTGGCGGCGTAGAGGATCGACTGGCGGGTGACGACCTGGCTGACCTCGCCGGTGCGGAAGGGGCGAATGGTGAAGGGGCCGCCGCTGGCGGGATCGAGCAACAGCCGCGCGCGGGTGAGCGCCTGGAGCAGATCCTGCTGCTCGACGCTGTCGAGCCGGTCCAGATCCTGGGCGACGACGGCGCGCTGGCGGCTGTCGATCTGGTCGAAGGCGGCGCGGCCGGCGGTGGTCAGGCGGATCGGCCGGGCGCGGGCGTCGGCCGCTTCCTGGTCGCGGACGATCCAGTCCTTCTTCTCGAAGCGCGAGATCATGCGGCTCAAATAGCCGCGATCCAGGTCCAGTTCGGCCTGGAGCGTGCTGGCCAGCACCGGTTCCAGCCGGGCAATCTCGAACAGCAGCCGCGCCTCGGGTAGGTTGGCGTCGCTGTCGAGGAAGCGCGCGTCGATCGCCCCCACATGGCGGGTGAAGAAGCGGTTGAAGGTGCGGATGGTTGCAATGGCCTGTTCCATGCCGACGCTTCAGCATGGATTGTTGACGCAGTCAACTATATTGGAACAGGCGAATGCGGGACGGCCGCAGTCCATGGCCGTCCCGCACCCCAGATCCCTTTATGGAAAGGGATGAAGGCTGGACGGGCGGGCCGATCAATGGCCGGCCCACCCGTTCATGCGATCAATATTTGACGACGACGCCGGCCATCGGGCGGATCGAATGGAAATTGCCGGTCGTGTCGGCCTGGACGCGCAGGCGGACATTGCTGCGCTCGGCCGAGCTGCCAAGGTCGGCGGGCGACAGTTCCAGGCCCGCACCATAGGTCATGCCATGATAGTCGCGGCTATCCTTGCCCAGCGCGTCGAAATTGGTCCACTGATAGCCGACCTTGCCGAAGAACATGCTGTCCTTGCCGGCCTTCACGCCGACGCGGCCGGCCGCGCCATATTCCCAGTCGATGTCGCCGCTGACGCCCTTGGACACGGTGCCTTCGACGCCCAGCACGAGCGGGCCGGCGACATTATAGTTCACGCCCGCGACGCCTTCGACCATGCGGCCCTTGTAGCCGACGGGGGGAATGCCCTCCTTGCTGGTCTCGCTGTCATAATTATGCACGCCCGCCATCACGCCGACATAGGGTTCGATGCGGCGGGTGGAGCTGCTGTCTTCCTGCGCCATGGCGGCGGCAGGCAACAGGGTGGCGGCAGCAACTGCCGTGAAAAGCAGTGTCTTCATGGGGGTGACCCTTTATCTGTTTCTGAAAATTAGGCCGGGGTGTGGACCCGCCGGCATGTCCCGTGCGCTGCAAGCGTCTGCGAGGACATGGGGCATCAATGGTCGGGGCCGGCGGAAGGTTTCCTGAACGAAATGCGAAATATTGCCCGGGCCATGATTATGTGTTGGAAACGACACGGTTTCTGTCAGGGGGATGAACGAAAGTCGCTTTTTCTGAACCGCAGATAAATGCCCGATCTTGAACCGCTTTTCATTCACCACCAATTCAACCGCGCGGCGTTAACCGGGGTCATGAAGCATATGAGGAGACAGGCAATGACGCGGACCGGATCACGATTCCTGGCTGCGCTTGGTCTCGCGAGCGCGATGGCCCTGGGGGGCTGCGCCTATGATGACGGCTATGGCTATGGCGGCGTGAGCGTCGGCACCGGCTATTATGGCGGTGGCGGCTATTATGGCGACGGCTATTACGGGCCCGGCTATAATTATGCGCCTGGCTATTATGGCGGCTGGTACAACGACTTTTATTATCCGGGACGCGGCTATTATGTCTATGACCGCGCCGGGGCGCGGCATCGCTGGAATGACAGCCAGCGCCGCTACTGGGAAGCGCGCCGCAAGGACCGGCCGGGCAATGGTCGGCCCGGTGACGGCAGGCCCGGTTATGGGCGACCCGGTGACGGACGTCCGGGGGATGGTCGGCCGGGCTGGGATCGTCCCGGTGACGGGCGCCCCGATGGCAATCGGCCGGGGGATGGACGCCCTGGCGGTCGCCCCGGCTGGAATGGCGGCGATGGTCGGCCCAATGACGGCAATTGGAGCCGTCCGCGTCCGCCGCGCGGCAATGACACGCCCGGCCGCGGGCGTCCCGGCGCCAGCGGCGGCGACCAGCGCTATGTGCCGCAGCCCGGCCAGCGCCCGCCCCAGGCGGCGCGCCCGCCGCGTGACATGGGCGGGAGCGCCCGTCCGGCGCCGCGCATGCGGTCGGACGCCGGGACAAGAGGCAGTGGGCGCGATCCGGTTCGGACCCGGCCCCAATAATGCGGGAGACGTTCATGAGGGGGATGGCTGGCATGAGGGGGATGGCTGGCGCCGCGTTGTTGCTGGGTCTGACGAGTCTGGCCGCCTGTGACGGGCGGGAGGAAAGCGCGATCGACAATCTGGCCAATGGCGCCAATGCCAGCCAGGTCGAGAATAATGTCCGGGCCGAGGCGCAGGCGCTGATGGAGCCGCTGGCGCCGCCGGCGCCCGGCACGCCCGGCGGGCTGCCGGTCGAACCGGCGCCGGCCGAGGAAGGCGCGATCGACCCCGACAGCGCGCAGGGCGCGGCGCAGGTGGTGCAGGGCTATTATGGCCTGCTGGAGGAAAAGCGCTTCAGCGACGCGCAGGATCTGTGGAACGACAAGAGCGCGATCGGCGCGCAGGATGATGCGCATTTTGCCGCGCGCTTCCGTGGCTTCAGCGAGATCCATGCCAATATCGGCAGCCCGGCCGAGATCGAGGGCGCGGCCGGATCAAGCTTCGTGACGGTGCCGGTGCAGGTCTATGGCCGGCTGAAGGCGAACGGCAAGCCCTGGTATCGGCTGCGCCAGGTGGTGTTGCGCCGGGTCGATGCGGTGCCGGGCGCGAGCGAGGCGGACCGGCGCTGGCATATCGAATCGATCGGCGCCTATGTCGCGCCGCCGGCGGACGAGGCGGAGAATGCGACCCAGACCGCGCAGCTGATTTCCGCGACCGACGGCATGGCCCGGAAACACTGACCCGGAAACGCAGACACCGGCGCGGCGGGGCCGCACCGGTGTCGGGGCTTGGCCTGCCGCCAGTCCCGTCGCGGGGCTGGCAGCGGCCGGAAGGAGAATGTCGCTTAGGCGACGGTCGCCTTGACGATCTTGCCCGGAGTCTTGGGCGGCTCGCCCTTGGGCAGCGCGTCGACATGTTCCATGCCCGAGGTGACTTCGCCCCAGACGGTATACTGGCCGTCGAGGAAGGTGGCGTCGTCGAAGCAGATGAAGAACTGGCTGTTGGCGCTGTTCGGGTTCATCGCGCGGGCCATCGAGCACACGCCGCGGACATGCGGTTCGCGGCTGAATTCGGCCTTGATGTCGGGCAGCTTGGAACCGCCCATGCCGGTGCCGGTCGGATCGCCGCCCTGCGCCATGAAGCCGGGGATGACGCGGTGGAAGACCACGCCGTCATAGAAGCCGTCCTTGGCAAGGGTGGTGATGCGTTCGACATGGCCGGGCGCCAGATCGGGGCGCAGCTTGATCACGACGTCGCCGCCGCTGTCGAGGGAAAGGGTAAGGGTTTCGTCGGCCATGAAAGATCCTCTCATTGGGGAAGGCGTTGATCGCCTCATATAGAGGCTTGGGATGGGGATGGAAGCGGCTGTTTGGCAAAGCCTGTCCCATCTGTTGCCAAAGCGCGTCCAACCCCATTGCAATTATATTGTGCATCGGCGAAAGCATCGAAATGTTACAGGAACCGGACAGTTGCGCGCGCCATGACCGAACGTGGCGATTTGGCCGAGCCGCGGCCGCACGAGGAACTTGCTGACGAGAGTCTGATCTCGGCCGGTATGGAGCAGGCCGAGTCGAGCCTGGACGAGGATGACCGGCTGAAGCCCGAATTCCTGTCCGCCGTGCTGGATGCGGTGGACGAGGGCGATATCGACCATGCGCGCGAACTGGTTTCGCCGCTGCACCCCGCCGACATCGCCGACCTTCTGGAACTGACGCCCGCCGAGCAGCGTGGCGAAGTGGCCGCCGCGCTGGGCGATCTGGTCGGCGCGGAGGTTCTGTCCGAACTCAATGATTATGTGCGCGACGACCTGATCGGCGCGCTGGCGCCCGAACAGGTCGCCGAATTCGCCTCCGAACTCGATACCGACGACGCCGTCGCGATCATCGAGGACATGGAGGAGGCCGACCAGCAGGCGGTGCTGGAGGCGATGGAGCCGGAGGATCGCGCCGCGATCGAGTCCGCGCTGTCCTATCCCGAAGAATCCGCCGGCCGCATGATGCAGCGCGACCTGGTCGCGGTGCCCGAGCATATGACGGTCGGCCAGGTGATCGACTATCTGCGCGACAATGGCGACCTGACCCGCGATTTCTGGGAAATCTTCGTTGTCGATGAAGGGCATAAGCCGATCGGCACCTGTCAGCTGAGCTGGGTGCTGACCTGTCCGCGCGGCATCGCCATGGCCGACCTGATGAAGCGCGAGCAGACGCTGATCCCGGTCGACATGGACCAGGAAGAAGTGGCGCTGCGCTTCCAGAAATATGCGCTGATTTCCGCCGCGGTGGTCGATGGCAGCGGCCGGCTGGTCGGCATGATCACGGTCGACGACATCGTCCACATCATTTCCGAGGAAGCGGGCGAGGATATTCTTCGCCTGTCGGGTGCCGGCGAAGGCGACATCAACGAGCCGGTGATGGACAGCTATCGCGCGCGCGTGCGCTGGCTGCTGACCAATTTGCTGACGGCGCTGGTGGCGTCGACCATCATCGGCATTTTCGAGAATACGATCGAGAAGATGGTGGCGCTCGCCACGCTGATGCCGATCGTCGCGGGCGTGGGCGGCAATGCCGGCAGCCAGACCATGGCGGTGACGGTGCGCGCGCTGGCCACCAACCAGATTACCGGGTCGAACGCCCGCCGCACCATCTTGCGCGAAATACGCGTGGCGCTGCTCAACGGCTGCACCGTGGCGCTGGTGCTGGGGCTGGGCGTGGGGCTGGTGTTCCACAATGTCGCGCTGGGCGGCGTGATAGCCGCGGCGATGATGACCAATATCGTGACGGCCGGGCTGGCGGGCGCGGCGGTGCCGCTGGCGTTCGACCGGATGAACCTCGACCCGGCGGTGGCATCCTCCATCTTCGTCACCATGATCACGGATTCGATGGGCTTCTTCGCTTTTCTGGGGCTGGCGACGGCGGCGGGATTGACCGGCTGAACCGCCGTCCCATCTAGACGCCAATGCCGCTGCACCTGACCAAGATCGCCTTTCAGAGCGAAAGCCCCGCGACCCTCAAGGCCTGGCTGGAAAGCCATGCGGACGAGGCGCGCCTGACCACCCGTTACCTGCCCAAGCGGCTGGAGGAGATGGAGGGCGGATCGCTCTACTGGATTCACGGCCATGCGCTGGTCGGCCGCAGTCCGATCCTGGGATTTCAGGAGACCGGGCAGGGGCGCTACTGGATCCGGCTGGCGCCGCGGCTGATTCCGGTGCGGACGGCGCCCAAGCGCGCGCATCAGGGCTGGCGCTATCTGGAGGACAAGGATGCGCCGCCCGATCTGGGCGGGGGCGAGGCGGACGATCTGGAAGCGATGCCGCCCGCCATGCTGAACGAACTGGCGCGGCTGGGGCTGGTCTGACGCCAGCCCCAGCGCTCGATCAGATCATCGGCTTGCCGTCGGCCTTGACCACGGCGCCGCCCTTCATGACGAAGCCGACCTTTTCGAGCTGGCGGACATCGGCCAGCGGATCGCCGTCGACCGCGATCAGGTCGGCATAGCGGCCGGCCTGCAGCGTGCCGACATCGGCGCTGCCCAGCAGGTCGGCGGCATTGGCGGTGGCGGCCTTTATCGCCTCCATCGCCGGCATGCCCGCCCGCACCATCAGCGCGAATTCCTGCGCATTTTCGCCATGGTCGGACAGGCCGAACGTGTCGGTGCCAAAGGCGATCTTGACCCCGGCGGCATAGGCGTCACGCAGATTCTTCTGCAGCAGCGGGCCGATCACCAGCGCCTTTTCGGCGGTCGAGGGATTGAGCTGTTCGGGATGTTCCCTGGCGCGCTGATAGACGCGCTCGCCCACCAGCATGGTCGGCACCAGATAGGCGCCATATTGCTTGAAGATCTTGTAGCTGCCGGCGTCGGCATAGGAACCATGTTCGATCGAATCGACGCCCAGCGCGATCGTGTGGTCGATCGCTTCCTTGCCATGGGCATGGGCCGCGACCTTCATGCCCAGACTATGGGCGGTATCGATCACCGCCTTGATCTCCTCGTCGGTCATCAGCTGATGCTTGGGATCATCGCCGATCGACATGACCCCGCCCGATGGCATGATCTTGATGAGGTCGGCGCCCTCGCGCTTGAGCCGGCGCACGGCGATGCGGGCGGCTTCCGGGCTGTCGATCACATTGTCGCTGATGTGGGGAATGTCGGCAAATTCGACGCGCAGGCCGTTGACCGCGTCGCCATGGCCGCCGGTCGGGCCGAGCGGCGTGCCGGCCACCCACAGGCGCGGGCCGGGGATGACGGCGCCGTCGATCGATTTCTTCAGCGCGACGATCACCTGGGTGTCGGCGCCGCAGTCGCGGACCGAGGTGAAGCCGGCGAGCAGCGTGTTGCGCACGAAGCCGGTCGCCTCGATCGCGTCCTCATAGGCGCTGCGCGTCACCGCGTTGCGGATCGGGTCGCCGGCATGCCAGCCGGCGGTGATATGGTCATGTGTGTCGATCAGGCCGGGCAGCACGGTCTTGGCCGACAGGTCGATCACCTCCGCACCGGCGGGCGTGACGAATCCCGACTGGATCGCGGCGATGCGATCGTCATGGATCAGGATCGACACTTTCTCGCGCGCGGCGGCGCCGGTGCCGTCGATCATCCGTCCGGCATGGACCACGACATCCTTGGCCATTGCGGCCGGCGCCGACACCGCGGCCAGCGCCGCCATGCTGCATGCGGCCAGCGCCGCTGCCTTCCCCCAGATCATGTAACCCCCTGTTTAATTTGATAGCGGCAGCGTCGCGCGCAGCGGGCCGGCCGTCAACGCATTTATATCAGGTCCGGGCATGGAGCCGTTCGCCGACCATCCGCAGATCGGCGACGAAGCGGGCCTGTTCCTGCGCCTGGCGATCGGGGTCGGGCAGGCGCAGCAGGTAGCTGGGATGGACGGTGATCCAGGCTTCGACGCCGTCGTCGAGCGGGATCGGGCGGCCGCGCATCTGGCTGATCGTCACCGGCTTGCCCAGCAGGGCACGGGCGGCGGTGGCGCCCAGGGCGACGATGATGCGCGGGCGGATCAGGTCCAGTTCCTGCTCCAGCCACCAGCGGCAGGCCTTGATCTCGGGCACGTCGGGCGTCTGGTGCAGGCGGCGCTTGCCGCGCTGTTCATATTTGAAATGCTTGACGGCGTTGGTGACATAGGCGCGTGCCCGATCCACGCCGGCCTCCGCCAGCGCTGCGTCGAACAATTGCCCGGCGGGGCCGACAAAGGGGCGGCCGGCCAGATCTTCCTGATCGCCCGGCTGTTCGCCGATGAAGAGCAAAGATGCGTCGAGCGGACCTTCGCCGAACACGGTCTGCGTGGCCGGCCCGTGCAGCGGGCAGCGGGTGCAGGCCATCGCTTCGTTTCGCAACACCTGCCAGGCGGCGCGGCTATTGCCGGAGCGAGCGGCCGGGCGTGGCGCAGTGGCGATCATCGCCGCCTCGCGCGCCTGGGCGCCGGCGACCAGATCGGGGATAAGGGCAGCTTCGGGCAGATTGCGCCAATATTTGCGCGGCATTTCCGACAGCATTGCTCCGGTCTTCAGCCGGGCCGGGTTGAAGATGGCGGCATAATAGCCCTTCCACACATCTTCGACCGGATCTTCGGCCGGGGCGTCGCCGCGCCGCGCGCCGGGGCCTTCGGTCAATATGTCGCCATTCCAATGGATGCTGACCTCCGGCGTCAGGATCGACCAGCGCATCGAGGCGAAGCGGCAGGTGAAGAAGCCGGCATTGGCGCGGACGATATGATGGTCCGGCTCGAACCAGGCGATGAAGCGCGGGCCGTCGCCTTCATCCAGTTCACGGAAGCGGACGAAGGCCCGCATCTTGTGGATATCGCGCCGCACCGCCTTGGCCAGATCCTCGACCCGGCGCAGCAGCGGATCGGCGCGATCCTCCATCCGGCCGGGCACCGCTCGCACCACCAGCAACAGGCTGTAGAGCAGGGCGAAGCGGGCGGGGTCGCGATGGAGGATCGCGCTTTGCGCCAGTTCGACAAAGGCGCGCGGCACGGAGAAGGCCGCATCCACCGGAGCCGGGGGCAGGGGTGTTGCGTCGCTGCCGAACAGGTCTGGCGCGGCGCTGCCCGCAACGTCCCAGAGAATGGCGTCGGCGGGAATGGCGGCCAGGGCCAGCGCGCGGGCCGCATCGCGCCAGCCCTCAAAATCATCCGGCCCTGCCAGCGTCACCCGATGCATGGCCGTCCGGTCAGTCCTCCGCCTCGGCACGGGCCAGTTCGGCGGGCTTGCGGCGCGCGAACAGCTTCGCGAGCTTGTCCTCCTCGGCGGCGCTCAGTTCCTTCGCGGCGTCGGGGAACATCTCTTCCTCTTCCTCCTCGATATGGTGGAGGTAGCGCTTCTTCAGCTGGTCGAAGGTGCGGCGCCAGGCATCGCCGTTGAATTTCAGGCCGTCCAGCTCCTCCAGGAAATCGTCGATTTCCTTATGTTCGGACACGCTGTGCTGCGCATCCTCGCGCAGGTCGGGCTGGGCGAGCATGGTGGCGTAGAGCGTCTCTTCCTCGGCGGCGGCATGGGCCGTTACCTCGACCTTGAACTGGTCGAACAGCTTTTCCAGCCGGTCGTCATCCTTTTCGCGCGTCGCCTCCGCCATCTTGTCGAACAGCTGGCGATGGGCATCATGATCCTGTTTCAGGCGATCGAAAATGCTGGCCTTGGCCATGGGCAATCCTCCTTCATGCGATGAAGGGGAAAACGATGGCCCAGTAAAAAGGGTCCGGCGCTTAGCCGAACAGCGCGTGGAAGATGATCGCGACCGGCACCCAGAGCAGCGCGCCCAGCAGGCTGGTGCCCCAGAGCTGGAGCAGGTCGCGGCGGAAGCGCAGGCGCAGGCCGGCATGGGACAGGCCGCTATGATCCAGCATCTGCCAGCGATGTTCGAGCGCACGGGCGGCGATGGCGAAACCGCCGATCGCGATGATGACGCCAAGGTGCAGGACCAGCGAGCCGCCCATCTTGGCGACGATGAAGATCTGAAGCAGGCAGAAGACGACAAGGGCGGCCGCAAGATGCGTGCTGATGCGCTTGGCAAAGTCTGCGCCCTGCCGCTCCATGGCCTGATTGTCGAAAAGTGTCGCCAAAGTCCCGATCCCCTTGCTGATCGTGTTACAAGAGTTTCATGAACCGTGCTTGCGATCAACCGCAAAATTGCCTCGGCTCCCCTTAAAAAAGTTCGAGCTGGGCGGTGGGACGCCGCAATTGTGCGGACAGATCGACTCGGTCGGCCAGTTGCACCGGGCGCCAGTCGGCGGCGATCAGGAAGGGGCGCAGCTTGACGATCGACGTGGTCAGGCGCGCGACATCTTCCAGCCGCAGCCGGCGATGGCGGCGACTAGCCAGGATACGGTCGACCGCCTTCACCCCCAGCCCCGGCACCCGCAGCAGCATTTCGCGCGGCGCATGGTTGACGTCGACCGGGAAGCTGGCGCGATGCTGCAAGGCCCAGGCGAGCTTGGGATCGATGTCGAGCGGCAGGCATCCACTGTCCCGGTCGGCGGCGGCGGCGACCTCGGCCGCGGAATAGCCGTAGAAGCGCATCATCCAGTCCGACTGATAGAGCCGATGTTCGCGCATCAGCGGCGGGCGCTTGAGCGGCAGCACGCTGCTGGGCGAGGGGATGGGGGAGAAGGCGCTGTAATAGACGCGGCGCAGCCGGTGCCGGTCATAAAGGCTGCTCGCCCGCTTGATGATGGCGCGATCGTCGGCGGCATCGGCACCGACGATCATCTGGGTCGACTGGCCCGCCGGGGCAAAGCGCGGGGCATGGCGATATTTGCGGCGGGCGTCGCCCATATCGTCCATCTGGCTGCGCATCTGCGCCATCGCGCCCTCGATCCGGCGGCCGTCCTTTTCCGGCGCCAGCCGCTTGAGGCCGGGTTCGGTCGGCAGCTCGACATTGATCGACAGCCGATCGGCATGGAGGCCGGCCTGATGCAGCAGCTCCGGATCGGCGTCGGGAATGGTCTTCAGATGGATATAGCCGCGAAAATCATGATCCTCGCGCAGGCTGCGGGCGACCTCGACCATCTGCTCCATCGTATAGTCGGACGAGCGGATGATGCCGGAGGAGAGGAACAGCCCCTCAATATAGTTGCGGCGGTAGAAGCTGAGCGTGAGGTCGACCACTTCGCGCGCGGTGAAGCGGGCGCGGCGGACATCGCTCGACCGGCGGTTGATGCAATAATGGCAGTCGAAGATGCAGCTGTTGGTCAGCAGGATTTTCAGCAGCGAGATGCAGCGGCCGTCGGGCGCATAGGCATGGCAAATGCCCATGCCCTCGGTCGAGCCTATTCCCTTGCCGTCGCGCGAATCCCGCTTGGTCGTGCCCGACGAGGCGCAGGACGCGTCATATTTGGCGGCATCGGCGAGCATTTCGAGCTTTTCACGGGTGGACAGGGCGGACATATGTTCATGTTACGTTCCTGATCTCGGCTTGTCCATAATCCAGATCAGGCCGGCTCCTCGTCCAGCACCTGGCGCACCTTGCCGGCGAGCTGGTCCATGGTGAAGGGCTTGGCCAGGAAGGCGACGCCGGGATCGAGCATGCCGTTATGGACGATGGCGTTGCGGGTATAGCCGGTGGTGTAGAGGACGCGCAGCTCCGGCCGGTCGGCACGGGCGCGGTCGGCCAGGATGCGGCCGTTGATGCCGGGCATGACGATGTCGGTGAAGAGCAGGTCGACCCGCGGTTCGATCGCCAGCATCGCCAGCGCTTGTTCGCCATCGGCCGCCTGGACGATGGTGTAGCCCAGTTCGCGCAGGGAATCGACCGACATGTGGCGCACCCGGTCCTCATCCTCGACCACCAGGATGATCTCGTCCCCCTGGGCACGGGGCAGGTCGAGGGCGATGGCGGGCGCCACCGGATCGGCGACCGGCACGCCATAATGGCGGGGCAGATAGATTTTGATCGTGCTGCCCTGACCGGGTTCGGAATAGATTTTCACATGGCCGTGCGACTGGCGGACGAAGCCGAACACCTGGCTGAGGCCCAGGCCCGTGCCCTTGCCCACGCCCTTGGTGGTGAAGAAGGGGTCGAAGGCGCGCTCGACCACGTCGGGCGTCATGCCGGTGCCGCTGTCGCTGACCGACACCAGCACATATTGGCCGGGGATCACCTCCGCATGGGCGGCGGCATAGGCATCGTCGAGATAGGCATTGCCGGTTTCGACCGTCAGCCGGCCGCCATCGGGCATGGCGTCGCGGCCATTGACACAAAGGTTCAGGATCGCCGCTTCCAGCTGGCCGGGATCGATGCTGGCCCGCCACAGGCCGCCGGCCAGCACGCTTTCCACCCGCACCCGCTCGCCGATCGTCCGGCGCAGCATGTCCGACATGCCGCCCACCAGCTTGTTCACGTCGGTCGATTGCGGCGCCAGCGGCTGCTGGCGCGAGAAGGCGAGCAGCCGCGCGGTCAGTTGCGCGGCGCGCTGCGCGCCCTCGGTCGCATTGTCGAGGCCGTTGCTGATGCGCCGATCGATGTCGGCCGGCAGGCGCCGCCGCGCCATGTCGAGCGAGCCGATGACGACCGCGAGCATATTGTTGAAGTCATGGGCGATGCCGCCGGTCAGCTGGCCGATCGATTCCATCTTCTGCAATTGGCGGACCTGCGCCTCCATCGCCGTGCGCTGTTCCGCTTCGCTGACCAGCCGGTCATTGGCGTCGGCGAGTGCGCGCTTGGCGGCGATCGCCTCCACCATGCGGCGGCGGGCGTTGCGCAGCGCCAGCAGGCCCAGGATGATGACCAGCGCGCCGCTGACCGCCAGGCTGGCCGTCACCATGGTGGTCAGGCGGTTGGCCTCGGCACTGCGCAGGCGCAGCAGTTGCTCCTCGCGCGCCTTCATCCCGGCGATATGGGAGTGAATCGTCGCCATCGCCATCAGGCCGGGGGCGAAGGCGTTGGGATCGACCGGCAGGCCGCGCCGGCGCAGTTCGATGCCGCCCTCCAGCAGGGTCAGTCGCTGGTCGAGCATCCGCCCCAGCGCATCGACGGCTGCAGCCTGATCCGCATTGTCCTGCACGTCGGCGCGCAATTGCGCGATCTCGCGCGGCCAGTCCGCCTTGAACGTGTCGAACGGCCCCAGAAAGGGATCCTGCCGGGTCAGCATATAGCCGCGCTGGGCGCTTTCGGCGGCCTGCACCCGCGACAGGATCACCGACAGGCGGTTTTCGACGCGCAGCGTGTGGTTGACCCAGCCGATCTCGGCTTGCTGGCTGCGATAGAGCCAGATGGTGCCGCCTACCGCAACGATGACGGTGGCAAGCGCGAGCAGCAGAACGACGATGGATCGTTCGGGGCGGAGCGCATTCATCTGGTCTTAATGGGCAATTAACAACGGTGGGGCAACCCGATTGTGTCTGTCATGCGACGGGTCGTTGCGGTTATGTCCGGGCACTTCGTTGAACCGGTCGGCAGATAGGGGGCGGGATGATGGACAGACGCGATTTTCTGGCGCGGGGCCTGGGCGGGCTGGGCGCCCTGTCGCTGGCGGCGGGGGCCGAAGCGGCCAGCCTGTTCGATCCGCTGGCCGGGCTGGAGCCGATCCGCGCGACGCCCGACCGCATCTTCCGCATCACCGTCTGCCTGCGGCCCTTCCGCGCCGCCGGGCCGCGCATCGCGGTGGAAGAAGTCGGGCGCAAGCGGGTCGTCCATCATTATGGCCATGGCGGCAGCGGCTGGTCGCTGTCCTGGGGATCGGCCGAGATCGCGGTCGGCATGGCGCTGGCGGAGGGGATGACGGATATTGCCGTGATCGGCGCCGGCGCGATCGGCCTCACCACCGCGCTCACCGCCCAGCGTGCCGGGGCGAAGGTGACCATCTATGCCAAGGAGCAATTTCCCGACGTGCGATCGGCGCGGGCGACCGGCACCTGGTCGCCCGATTCCCGGATCGCGATGGAGGGCGGCGTCGATGCCGGCTTTGGCGATCGCTGGGAGGCGATGGCGCGGCGATCCTTCGCTTTCTATCAGGGGCTGCTCGGCCTGCCGGGCGATCCGGTGGAATGGACCGACCGTTACATGCTGTCGGACGGTCCGGCCGTGGCGCCCGCCGTCGAGAGGGTGACGCCCGAACGACCCGATCGCTTCATCCGTCTGGAAGACCGGCTGCACGACATCATGCCGCGATCGGTCGAGCTGGCGCCGGGCACCCATCCCTTCCGCACCGAGCGGGCCCGGCGCAGCAGTTCGCTGACCTTCAATGTCGCCGACCTTGCCCATCAGCTGACCAATGATTTCCTCGTCGGCGGCGGCCGGATCGTGCCGATGGAATTGCACGAACCCCAGGACGTGACGCGGCTGAAGCAGAAGACGGTCATCAACTGCACCGGCTATGGCGCGCGGGCTTTGTGGCGGGACGAGAGCATCGTGCCGGTGCGCGGCCAGATCGCCTGGCTGATCCCGCAGGCGGGCGCGACCTATGGCGTCTATCATGACAAGCTGGCGATGCTGGCGCGGCGCGACGGCATCGTGGTGCAGGAGGTCGGGGAGGACGACTGGTTCGGCTATGGCGACGCCAACGAAGCCCCCGACCGTGCCGCCGCCGAGGCATCGGTGCGAAAGCTCGCCGGTTTCTGGAAATAGCGCGCCGCCGTCCAGGCCCTCCGTCCCCGCCCGTCAGGCGAAGACCAGCGACTGGTGCGCGCCGACCCCGGCCTTGACGCCCGATGCAGATGCGAAGGTCGCATTGTGCATGGGGGAGGTGGCGTCGCCGGCGGCATAGACGCCGGGCACCGAGGTCAGGCCCCAATTGTCGATGCTGATGAAGGGACCGGTCGGGCCATCCTCCAGCGCGCAGCCAAGCTGGACCGCGACATCGCTGCTGAGCCGGGTTCTGGGGGCGGTGAAGAGGGCCGATACTTCGATCGTCCGGCCGTCGGCCAGTTGCACGGCGCTCAGCGCGGGCGCATCGCCGATCAGCGCGACGACGGGCACCCGCTCGATCGCGACGCCGCGCGCTTCCAGCCGGGCGCGGTCGGCATCGTCCGGCTCATATTGGCCCTGGGTGAAATAGGTGGATGGCCCCCAGTCGGGGATCAGCGCGGCCTGATGCGCGGACATCGGGTGGTTGGCGATGATGCCCAGCGGATGGTCGCGCACTTCATAGCCATGGCAATAGGGGCAGTGCAGCACCGTCTCGCCCCAGCGTTCGGCCATGCCGGGGATCGGCGGCAGCTCGTCGCTCACGCCGGTCGCCAATATCAGCCGCCGGGCCAGCCGGGTTTCGCCACTGGCCAGGGTCAGGGCGAAGCCGTCGCTGGCGTGGGTGGCATGGCGCACTTCGCCAGCCAGCATCCGGGCGGTGGGATAGGCGAGCAACTGGCGT
The DNA here is from genome assembly GCF_051058005.1 of Sphingobium sp. DN12. Classification (NCBI taxonomy): domain Bacteria; kingdom Pseudomonadati; phylum Pseudomonadota; class Alphaproteobacteria; order Sphingomonadales; family Sphingobiaceae; genus Sphingobium; species Sphingobium sp. DN12. The sequence continues at coordinate 3,316,448 of NZ_CP173717.1, read as the reverse complement.
TCGGCATCGCGGATGATGGCGCGGGGCGTGCGGCCATCCTGGCCCAGGAAACCATGGGCGGCGTCGGCAAAGCGGTTCCGCGGCAGGCCGGCATCGATCAGCAGCACATCCTGCCGCGCGCGGGCGAGCTGCATTGCCGCCGACTGGCCGGCAAAGCTGCCGCCGATCACGATCACGTCATGCATGGGTCTTCCTTTCAATGGCTGCGCCGAATCACGATACTTTATAAGTTACATAATCCGGCCAACCTGATTTGCAACAATTGATGTTGCGTGATAGGCGGGCGGGAAAGGAGACGCCTGCGATGCAGCTGGATGCGCGCCTGTCGAGAATGCTGCATATCCTGATCCACATGGATCGGCTGGACGGCCCGATGACGTCGGAGCTGGCGGCGCAGATGCTGCGCACCAATCCGGTGGTGGTGCGGCGGACCATGGCGGGCCTGCGCGACGCGGGCTATGTCCGCTCCGAAAAGGGGCATGGCGGTGGCTGGACCCTGGCCCGGCCGCTCGATGCGATCCGCATCCTCGACATTTATCGCGCGGTGGGCGAGCCGCGCATCTTTTCGATCGGGCCGGCCGACCCCAATCCGCAATGCCTGGTCGAACAGGCGGTCAACGCCTCCATGGCGGCAGCGATGCAGGAGGCGGAGGCGATGCTGATCGCCCGGCTGGGGCAGGTGACGCTAGCGCAGATCGCGGCGGATTTCGACCAGCGCTATGCCGCGCTGCTGGCGACCGGTGCGATCGAGCCGCTGACCGGCCATTGAGCCAAGCGGCTTGCCAACCGCCTGTGGCGCGGCCATCAGGCGGGGCATGCAATGGCAATTCTGGATCGACCGCGGCGGCACCTTTACCGACGTGGTGGCACGCGACCCGCAAGGGGTTCTTCACACCGCCAAGCTGCTGTCGAGCGACCCCGAGCGCTATGCCGACGCGGCGGTCGAGGCGATCCGGCGGCTGACCGGCGCGGGCGACGGACCGATCCCGCCCTGCACGCTGCGGATCGGCACGACCATCGCCACCAATGCGCTGCTGGAGCGCAAGGGCGAGCCGGTGCTGCTGGCGATTACGAAGGGATTCCGCGACGCCATCCGCATCGGTTATCAGGACCGGCCGGACCTGTTCGCGCGGCGGATCGACCTGCCGCCGCCGCTCCATGCCGATGTCGTGGAGATGGACGAGCGGGTGATGCAGGACGGCACCATCCTGACGCCGCTGGACGAGGCGGCGGCGCAGGCGGCGTTGCAGCGCGGCTATGATGCCGGGCTGCGCGCGGTCGCGATCGTGCTGATGCACGGCTATCGTTATCCCGCCCATGAGCAGGCGCTGGCGCGCATCGCCCGACAGATCGGCTTCACCCAGATATCGGTCAGTCATGAGGTCGCGCCGCTCATAAAGCTGGTCGGGCGGGGCGATACGGTGCTGGCCGATGCCTATCTCTCGCCGGTGCTGCGCGCCTATGTCGACGGGCTGGGTGCTGCGCTGGGCGAGGATGCCGACATGCTGTTCATGCAGTCCAATGGCGGGCTGACGCGGGGCGACCTGTTCCGCGGCAAGGATGCGGTATTGTCCGGCCCGGCCGGCGGCATCGTCGGCCTGGCCCGCACCGCCGAGCAGGCGGGCTTTGGCGAGGTGATCGGTTTCGACATGGGCGGCACGTCGACCGACGTGTCCCATTATGGCGGCAGCTATGAACGCGACAATGAGGCGCGGGTGGCGGGCGTCCGGCTGCGCGCGCCGATGATGCGCATCCACACCATCGCGGCGGGCGGCGGCTCCATCTGTTCGGTGGTCGACGGGCGTTTTCGCGTCGGCCCGGAATCGGCCGGCGCGGTGCCGGGACCGGCCTGCTACCGGCGCGGCGGGCCGCTGACCATCACCGACTGCAATGTCATGCTGGGCAAGGTGCAGCCCGATTTCTTCCCCAGCCTGTTCGGCCCCAATGGGGACCAGCCGCTGGACCGGGACGCGGTCGAGGCGCGCTTTGCTGACATCTGTGCGCAGGTGGAGGCGCAGACCGGCCGGGTGATGAGCGCGCAGGAGGCGGCGCAGGGCTTCATCGCCGTCGCCGTCGCCAGCATGGCCAATGCGATCAAGCGCATCTCGGTCGCGCGCGGCCATGATGTGGCGCGCTATACGCTGGCGAGTTTCGGCGGGGCGGGCGGGCAGCATGCCTGTCTGGTCGCCGACGCGCTGGGCATGGACCGGGTGATGATCCATCCGCTGGGCGGCGTCCTGTCCGCCTATGGCATGGGCCTGGCCGACCGGCGCGCGGTGCGCGAGCGGACGCTGGCACTGCCGCTGGACGATGCGGGCGCCGACGCGCTGGCGGCGGCGATCGCCGAGCTGGCAGAGCAGGCGTACGCCGACCTGCCGGAGGCGGAGCGGAGCGAGACGGTGCTGCGGCTGCGCTATGATGGCACCGACAGCCTGTTCGACGTGATGCTGGGCGATCGGGCGGCGATGCTGGCCGATTTCGAGGCACAATATCAGGCGCGCTTCGGCTATGGCGGCACCGGCACCATATTGGTCGACATGGTGCGGGTCGAGGCAATCGCGCCGACCGCCGAGGATATGGGCAAGGTGGCGACCATCGCGACCCAGAAGGCCGCGCCGCTGGCGCAGGTGATGCTGGCGGGCGCGCAGGCACCGGTGTTCGACCGGGCGGGACTGACGCTGGACAGCATCGTCGATGGCCCGGCGCTGATCAGCGATCCGGTGTCGACCACGGTGGTCGAGCCGGGCTGGCGCGCGCGGCTCGATGCGATCGGCAATCTGGTGCTGACCCGTCATGCGCCGCGCCCGGCGCCGGCCGCCGATGACGGCACCGCCGTCGATCCGGTCCGGCTGGAGGTGATGGGCGGCCTGTTCATGGCGATCGCCGAGGAAATGGGCGCCGCGCTCCAGCACAGCGCCTCCTCGGTCAATATTCGCGAGCGTCTGGATTTCTCCTGCGCCCTGTTCGACGCGGCCGGCAATCTGGTCGCCAATGCGCCGCACATGCCGGTTCACCTCGGCAGCATGGGGGAAAGCATCCGCGCGGTCATGCGCCGGCGCGGGATCGGCGCCGATGGCCGGGCGATCGACGGGCGCGGCATGTTGCCGGGCGACGTCTATGCGCTCAACGCGCCCTATGATGGCGGCACCCACCTGCCCGACGTGACGGTGGTGATGCCGGTATTCGTCGATCAGACGGCGCACGTGCCCGCCTTCTATGTCGCGGCGCGCGGCCATCATGCCGATATTGGCGGCATTTCGCCCGGCTCCATGCCGCCCGATAGCCGCAGCATCGAGGAAGAGGGCATCGTCCTCGACAATGTCCTCGTGGTGGATCAGGGCCGCTTTCTGGAGGGCGATCTGCGGACGCTGCTGGGGTCGGGCTGCTGGCCCTCGCGCAATGTCGACCAGAATATCGCCGACCTGTCCGCCCAGATCGCCGCCTGCGCCAAGGGCGCGGCCGAGTTGCAGCGGATCAGCGGCGATTATGGCGCCGATGTCGTGGCCGCCTATATGGGCCATGTGCAGGATCAGGCCGAGGCGGCGGTGCGCCGGCTGATCGATCGCCTGTCCGACGGGCACTATCGCTATGCGATGGACAATGGCGCGGAGGTGGTCGTCAATGTGACGATCGACCGGGCGGCGCGCGGCGCGACGGTGGATTTCACCGGCACGTCGGACCAGCTGCCGGGCAATTTCAACGCACCCCTGTCGGTTGCGCGCGCGGCCCTGCTCTATGTCGTGCGGACGCTGGTGGACGAGGCCGTGCCGATGAATGACGGCTGCCTCAAGCCCATGACTCTGGTGGTGCCGGAGGGATCGCTGCTGCGGCCGCTTTATCCCGCGGCGGTGGTCGCCGGCAATGTCGAGACCAGCCAGGTCGTCACCGACGCGCTGTTCGGTGCGCTGGGCGTGATGGCGGGCGCGCAGGGGACGATGAACAATTTCACCTTCGGCAATGCGCGCCACCAATATTATGAGACGATCTCGGGCGGATCGGGCGCCGGGCCAGATTTCGACGGCGCCGATGTGGTGCAGACCCACATGACCAACAGCCGCCTTACCGACCCCGAAATATTGGAAAGCCGATTCCCGGTGCTGCTGGAGGAATTTTCGATTCGGGCCGGATCGGGCGGCGCGGGCGCGCATCATGGCGGCAATGGCGCGCTGCGCCGCATCCGCTTCCTGGAGGATATGACCGCCGGCATCCTGGCCAACCGACGCAGCGTGCCGCCCTTTGGCCTCGACGGCGGCGCACCCGGCGGGCTGGGGCGCAACTGGGTCGAGCGTGGCGATGGCCGGGTCGAGAGGCTGGGCGCGACCGGATCGGCGCAGATGGCTCCGGGCGACGTCTTCGTGATCGAGACGCCGGGCGGCGGCGGATTCGGCAAGGGCTGATCCGCCTCCGTCCGCGGCAAGCGGACAGAGGCGGGGAAGGCAGGGCGCTAGTCCCGCCAGCTCCTGTCGGTGCGGTCGATCAGGCGGACCATCGCCTGGAAATCGGGCACGCCGACGCCGACCGGCAATTGCACGCCGGCAAGATCGCGCTGATGCACGGCGATGACGTCGGCGGGGATCTCCACCGGCGTGCCGGCGGCGCAGGCGGCAACCTGAATCTCGCAGGCGCGCTGGAGCATCCATTGCATCAGGAAGGCTTCGGGCAGGCTCTTGGCCATCACCAGCGTGCCATGATTGCGCAGCATCATGATCCGCCGCGCGCCCAGATTGGCGATCAGCCTTTCCCCTTCCTCCGGCCGGATCGTGACGCCTTCGAAGTTATGATAGGCGATCCGCCCGGCAAAGGCGGCGGCGTAGAAATTGATCGGCCGCAGCCCTTCCTGCGTGGCGCTGACGGCCATGCCCGCCGTGGTATGGGTGTGGATGATGCAATGGGCGTCGGCCAGGTGGCGGTGGAACACGCTATGCTGGGTGAAGCCGGCGCGATTGACCGGATAGGGGCTGCCGTCCAGCACATGGCCGTCAATGTCGATCTTGACCAGGTTGGACGCCGTCACCTCGCTGTAGAGCAGGCCGAACGGGTTGATGAGGAAGGCATTTTCCTCATCGGGCACGCGCAGGGTGATATGATTGTAGATCAGTTCCGACCAGCCGAAATGGTCGAAGATGCGGTAGCAGGCGGCGAGCTGCTGGCGCGCCTCCCATTCGGCAGGCGACATGTCGGGCTGTCTGGCGGCACTTGCCATGGCCATCCTCCTTTATATTATGGGCGCCACTATCCTCCGCTCGACGCATTCTGTCGAGGGAAAGGGCGTGAAAGCCCTGCAGGGGTTGAATTTGCGCGACTCTGCTGGTAGGGCGCGCCCCACATGCCTCAGGGTGACCTGTGGCGACTCACGGATTTTTATATTCGGTCGGCCCGTCGGGAGGGTTTCTTTCCTGGCGATCCGCCCGTTTTCGATTGGAGATTGACGGACTTATGCAGATCATCGTTCGCGACAACAATGTCGACCAGGCCCTCCGCGCGCTCAAGAAGAAGCTGCAGCGTGAAGGCGTGTATCGCGAAATGAAGCTGCGTCGTCACTACGAGAAGCCCTCGGAAAAGCGTGCGCGCGAAAAGGCGGCTGCTGTCCGCCGCGCCCGCAAGCTGGAGCGCAAGCGCGCCGAGCGCGACGGCGTCCGTTAAGGACTGCCGATATCAGGACGGCCGGTTCGCGGTCGTCCTGACTCTTTGCTGATTTCCCGTTCTTCATTGCGAGGCGTTCGCCCATGTCCACGACGGCTGTCCCCCTTCGTCCTATCGCCAAGGGGTCGCTGACGCGACTCTGGATCGGTGTCGCCGCGATCGCGCTGGCGGCCGGTGGTCTGGCCTGGGCAGGGCAGCAGGGCGTGGAAGCATCGCCTGCCGCCTTCCTGACGCAGAACGCCCATGCCAAGGGCGTGGTGACGACCGAGTCGGGCCTGCAGTACCAGGTGCTGGAGGAAGGCAGCGGGCCGAGCCCGACGACCGCCGACGTTGCGCTGGTGGGCTATAAGGGCACGCTGCTCGACGGCACCGTGTTCGACGAGAATCCGCAGACGCCGATGCCGGTCGACGGCGTGGTGCCGGGCTTCTCCGAAGGCCTGCAGAAGATGAAGAAGGGCGGCAAGTATCGCCTGTGGATCCCGCCGCAGCTTGGCTATGGCGAACAGGCCGCCGGCCCGATCCCGGCCAATTCGGTGCTGGTGTTCGATGTCCAGCTGCACGACTTCAAGTCGCGCGCGGAAATCATGCAGATGCAGCAGCGGATGCAGCAGATGCAGGGTGGCATGCCGCAGGGCGCCGTTCCGCAGGGCGTGCCGGGCAACTGATCCGAACGATCCGAGAGTAGAGAAGGGCCCGGTTTCCGGGCCCTTTTTCTTTGCTGGTCAGAGGGCTGTCTGAAAAATGCGCGAAAGGGCGCATTTTTGATGCGGCACCGGCCCACACCCCCACCCGACCACCGGTGCGGATGCGCCAGAGGCGCAGTCCGGACAAATGCTCAGAGGCTGGCCTGGTCGCCGGGGGCCGATGGCGGGAAGGCCAGGCCTTCGGCGCTGCCAATCTTTTCCTCACCGGTGAACAAGCGGTCGAGTCGCGCCTTCACGTCGCGCCGATATTCGACGCAGGACACCGAACGCGGCGCGCCAATGTCGATATCGTCGGCGATGGCCGACTTGATCCGTTCCAGCGCGTCATTGTCGAGGATGCCGGCCCGATGCAGTTCCCGGCAGAGCTGGACCATGCCGGCGGCGGTTGCCTGGGCCCGCATGCCGACATTGGTCAGTTCGAAATGCAGCTTCTTCTGCTGCTCCATTGCCACGGTCATGCCATTCTCTCCTTTCGCTTTAGGATAGAAGCGCAGGAGCAATCGTTACGTTCCGGGACGCATTCGTCAATCGCCGTTTTTGTCGTCGCTTTTCAGGATGGTCTGCCCTGCCAGAGCCTTGGACCGTTCCTCCAGATAGACCTTGATCATCGCGACGATCGGATCGGCCAGGAACAGGCCGAGGATACCGAACAGCGCGCCCAGCAGGATCTGCGCCGCCAGCACCAGCGCCGGGGCCAGATCGGTCGCGCGCTTGGCCACCATCGGCACGATCAGATAGCCGTCGATGATCTGCACCGCCATGTAGACGCCAAAGGCATAGAGGCCGGTATGGGTGCCGCCCGAAAAACCGACAAGGACGATCAGCACGCCGGAGATGATCGCGCCGATATTGGGCAGGAAGGCGAGCAGGCCGGTGAGGATGCCGAGCAGACCCGCCATCGGCACGCCGCCCGCCCACAGCAGCAGCCAGACGCCCACGCCCTCCACCGTCATGCCGATCAGCCGGCCGAACATCAGCCGGCGCAGGGTGAAGGCCATCTTGTCGGCGACGGTGTAGAAATGGGCGCGCTTGTCCATCGGCAGCATCCAGGCGACGCCGCGCTCGTACAGCTTGGGTTCGACCGCGATGAAGATGGCCAGCACCAGCATCATGACGCCGCTGGTGATCGCGCCGACGGCGGTGCCGACGGCGGCGGTGACCCGGCCCATGGAACTCATCGCCTGCTGGGCCAGGCCCTTGAGGTCCTCGGGCGTGGTGGTGATGCCAAGCTGCTGCATCCAGCCGCCGACCCGCTCCACCTGCGCCTCGACGATGGTGCGCATCGCCTGCGCCTGGGCGGCCAGGCTGGAGCCGGTGAGGTAGAAGGTATAGGCGAGGAAGGCGACGACGGCGAGCAGCACGATCGTCAGCCGCCAGCCCCGGCCGATCGGCAGCACCCGGCCCAGGAGGCGGGTGCCGCCATCCATCATGGTGGTAAAGACCAGCGCGCCCAGGATCAGCATGATCGGCTGGGCCAGCAGCACGATCAGCGCGATGCCGATCGCCATCGCGAACCAGACGCCCGCCCGCTTGATCTCATGCTGGACCAGCGGGCTGCGCAATTCGCTGGGGCCGGGTTGCTCGATATGCTGCTGCGCGTCGCTCAAACCCGGAACCCCCATTAATCGCTGTGAACTATTTCGCCTCGGTAACGCTCTGGGGGCGCAGGCTGTTCCCGGCACGGCCGCCACGGAAGGCATGGAACCAGCTGAGCGGGTTCCAGCTCGAATCGCCGTCCAGGCTGAAGGTGATGAATTCGGCGCGGCCGCCGATCGCTTCCCACGGCACCGGGCCGCCCAGGCCATTTTCCTCCAGCGGGGCACGGCTGTCGGCGCTGTTGTCGCGATTGTCGCCCATCAGGAAGACATGGTTGGCGGGCACGCGGACCGGGCCATACCAGTCGAGCGCGCTCGGCCCCATGTCGATCGTGACATAGGTCTTGCCGTTGGGCAGCACTTCCTGCCGCACCGGCAGTTCGCACCAGCTCTTGCCCGCCTTGTCGGTCACCAGCGCGCCGGGGAACTGCATCGGCGGGCAGGGGGCGTTGCCGTCGACCGCTATGCGCAGGGGCTTGAGCACCTTCTGCGGCACCGGCACGCCGTTCAGGATCACCTGACCGCCGCGCACCTCGACAATGTCGCCGGGCAGGCCGATGACCCGCTTGATATAATCCTCGCGCCGGTTCTGGGGCGAGACGATGACGATGTCGCCGCGCTCGGGCAGATGGCCCAGGATGCGCCCCTTCAGGAAGGGCAGCGGATGGAAGCTGGGGCTGACATAGGACCAGCCATAGGGGAATTTGCTCACCACCAGCCGGTCGCCCTTCAGCAGAACCGGCATCATCGATTCCGACGGGATGTAGAAGGGCTTGGCGACGAAGCTGTGGAAGGCCAGCACGGCGAGGATGAGCAGCACGATGCTCTTCACCTCATGCCACCAGTTCACCCCGCTGCCGCCGGCCCCGCTGGTGCCTGCCTCCTTGTCGTCGGCTGCCGTTTCGGGCGCGGCGGGGGGCAGGGGGTCGGTTTGGGTCATGTCGACTGCCGTCATGGAAGGGCTATGCTCGGATGGGGAGGGCGGCCCGCTCAAAGCGGCAGCGCCTCGATGATGACGAAGGCCTGGGCCCATGGATGATCGTCCGTGAGCGTCAGGTGAATGACCGGCTTGTAGCCCGCCGGAACCATCGATGCCAGCCGCTGTGCCGCGCCGCCGGTCAGCGCCAGCGTGGGCGCGCCGCTGGGTGCGTTGACGACGCCGATATCCTTCATGAAGACGCCGGCCTTGAAACCGGTGCCGACCGCCTTGGAAAAGGCCTCCTTGGCGGCGAAGCGCTTGGCCAGCGTGCCGGCTTTCGTGAACGGCCGGCGTTCCGCCTTGGCCTGTTCGACATCGGTGAAGACGCGCTGGACGAACCGATCCCCGAAGCGGTCGAGCGAATTCTGGATCCGCTCGATATTGCAGAGGTCGGAGCCGAGGCCGATGATCACGCTTCGGCGGCCTTCAACGCGCCAGGTCCATCTGGCGCCGCATCTCGCGGATGCTGGCTTCCAGCCCGCCGAAGATCGCCTCGCCGATCAGAAAATGGCCGATATTGAGTTCGGCGATCTGCGGGATGGCGGCGATCGGCGCGACATTGTCGAAGGTGAGGCCATGGCCGGCATGCGGCTCGATGCCGTTCTTGGCGGCGAGCGCGGCGGCGTCGGCAATGCGGCGCAGCTCGACCGCGCGGGCCTCGCCGGTCAGATGGGCATAGGCGCCGGTATGGAATTCGACCACGGGCGCGCCGAGCTGGATCGCGGCCTCGATCTGGGCGGCGTCGGCCTCGATGAACAGGCTGACGCGGATGCCGGCATCGGTGAGTGCGGCGACGATCGGGCGCAGTACCGCGATCTGGCCGGCGGCGTCGAGGCCGCCCTCGGTCGTGCGCTCCTCACGCTTTTCCGGCACGATGCAGGCGGCATGCGGCTTGTGCTTGAGGGCGATGCCCAGCATTTCCTGCGTCGCCGCCATTTCCAGGTTCAGCGGCACGTCGAGCGCCGCCATCAGCATCGCGATATCCTCGTCGCGGATATGGCGGCGATCCTCGCGCAGATGCGCGGTAATGCCGTTGGCGCCGGCCTTCACCGCCAGCAGCGCGGCCTTGACCGGATCGGGATGTTCGCCGCCCCGCGCGTTGCGGATCGTCGCCACATGGTCGATATTGACCCCCAGGCGCAGCGGAACGGCGGCCATCTTACTGCTTCCGGCTGCCGGGCTTGATCGCCGGCACTGCTTCCAGTTCGGGCGGCAGCTGATCGGCGTCATAGACCGGGAAATTGATGCTCACGAGCGGGTAGAAGGGGACGCCCAGGTCCACTTCGCCGGCCGAACGATCGACCAGCGCCACTTCGGCGACGACGATGCCGCCTTCGCGCTCGACCGCCTCGATCGCCTGGCGCGAGGACAGGCCGGTGGTGACGACGTCTTCCACCATCAGCACTTTTTGCCCCGGCGATATGGCAAAGCCGCGGCGCAGTTCGAACACGCCCTCGGGCCGTTCCAGGAACACCGCATCCTTGTCGAGCGCGCGGCCGACTTCATGGCCGATGATCAGGCCGCCCATGGCGGGCGACACGACCAGATCGATCTCCTGGCGCAGCTCGCGCGGCAGCTGCTGCACGGTGGCGCGGGCCAGCTTGCCGGCGCGTTCGGCATTCATCAGCACGCGGGCGCACTGCAGGTAATTGGCGCTGCGGCGGCCCGACGACAGGATGAAATGTCCTTCGAGCAGCGCACCTGCTGCCCGGAATTCTGCCAATACTTCTTCGTCGGTCATTCCGCCCTGTTCCACTATTCCGTTGCGGGAGGTCGCGCAAAAACGGCGCCCGGCCCGCCCATATCGCACGGGCATGACATGCCCATGATCGCGCACCTGTGCGCGAGGTGCGAGATAGGCGGGAGCGGGAGGCGTTGCAACAGCGAAGAAAATCTGGTCCACACTGACTTGAGGCAGAAAAATTCGTTGCCTATAAGCCGCCACATAGACCGAACGGGCGGGCACGACGCGAAAGTGGACGTTCCCGTTGCAGCGGCAACAAGGGGTTAGGGGTAGATGAGGCTATGAAAAAGGTGAGATCGCTCATTCTGGCCGGCTTGCTGGCAATGGCACCGGCAACGGTGATGAGCCCGATGGCATTGGCGCAGGAGAATGTCGCCGCTGCCGCCCCCGCTGCTGACAATGCAGCTATATCGACCGAATCACCCGACAATGCGACGGCCCCTGCGGCCGAAGCCGCGCCCGCCGCCAAGGTCGCCGCGCCGCCGCGGATGAAGCCGACCGAAGGCATTGGCATGCCCAAGCCCGGCGAGATCACGCTGCAGGAGCAGTTCACCTCCACCGGCCACACCGCGCGCTGGCTGCACGACAAGATGCTGCTGCCGCTCATCACCATCATCTCGGTCTTCGTGCTGCTGCTGATGCTCTATGTGATGGTGCGCTATCGCCGCTCCGCCAATCCGGTGCCGTCCAAGACCTCCCACAACACCGTCATCGAAGTGGTGTGGACGCTGGTCCCGGTCCTCATCCTGCTGGTGATCGCGATTCCCTCGATCGGCCTGCTGGCCGACCAGTATAAGCCCGCGCCCAAGGATGCGCTGACCGTGAAGGTCACCGGCTATCAATGGTATTGGGGCTATGAATATCCCGACAACGGCATCCCCGAATTCGTGTCGAACATGCTGCCCGAGGACAAGGCGAAGGAAAATGGCGAGCCCTATCTGCTCGCGCCCGACAATCGCCTGGTCCTGCCGGTCGGCCGCCCGGTCAAGCTGATCATCACCGGCGCCGACGTGATCCACAGCTTTGCCGTGCCTTCGCTCTGGGTGAAGATGGACGCCGTGCCCGGACGCCTGAACGAGAAGAGCTTCACCATCGAGAAGCCGGGCGTCTATTATGGCCAATGTTCGGAACTGTGCGGCGCGCGCCACGGCTTCATGCCGATCGCGATCGAGGCGCTGCCCCCGGCCCAGTTCGACCAGTGGGTCCAGTCGCAGGGCGGCACGCTGAAGGGCGCAGCGGCGGAGAAGACGGCTGAAGCCGCTGCCGCTACTGCTGAAAAGAAGATCTGAGGGGTAGGAACGTCATGACCACCATCACCGCCGACCATCATGGCGACCATGCCCATGATCATCATGATGCCGACCACAAGCCGGCCTTCTTCCAGCGCTGGTTCATGTCCACCAACCACAAGGACATCGGCACCCTCTATCTGATCTTCGCGATCATGGCCGGCCTGATTGGCGGCGCCATTTCCGGCCTGATGCGCATGGAATTGCGCGAGCCGGGCATCCAGTTCCTGCATATCTGGGCGCAGTGGAGCGACGGTCCCGCCGCGACGCTGGACCAGGCCTATCACCTCTGGAACGTGCTGATCACCGCCCATGGCCTCATCATGGTCTTCTTCATGGTGATGCCCGCGATCATCGGCGGCTTTGGCAACTGGTTCGTGCCGATCATGATCGGCGCGCCGGACATGGCCTTCCCGCGGATGAACAATATCAGCTTCTGGCTGCTCATCCCCGCCTTCCTGCTGCTGCTTGGCTCCACCTTCGTGCCCGGCGGCACCGGCAATGGCGCGGGCACCGGCTGGACCGTCTATGCGCCACTGTCGACCAGCGGGTCGGCCGGCCCGGCCGTCGACATGGCGATCCTGTCGCTGCACATCGCGGGCGCTAGTTCGATCCTGGGCGCGATCAACTTCATCACCACCATCCTCAACATGCGTGCGCCGGGCATGACCCTGCACAAGATGCCGCTGTTCGTCTGGTCGGTGCTGGTCACCGCCTTCCTGCTGCTGCTGGCGCTGCCGGTGCTGGCCGCTGCGATCACCATGCTGCTGACCGACCGCAATTTCGGCACCACCTTCTATGATGCGGCCGGTGGCGGCGATCCCGAACTCTACCAGCATCTCTTCTGGTTCTTCGGCCACCCCGAAGTCTATATCATGATCCTGCCGGGCTTCGGCATCGTCAGCCAGATCGTCTCGACCTTCAGCCGCAAGCCGGTGTTCGGCTATCTCGGCATGGCCTATGCCATGGTCGCGATCGGCGTGGTCGGCTTCGTCGTCTGGGCGCACCACATGTTCACCACCGGCATGTCTGTGAATGTGAAGATGTATTTCACCGCCGCCACCATGGTCATCGCGGTGCCGACCGGCATCAAGATCTTCTCGTGGATCGCGACCATCTGGGGCGGGTCGATCAGCTTCAAGACGCCGATGGTATGGGCGCTGGGCTTCATCTTCCTGTTCACCGTGGGCGGCGTGACCGGCGTGGTGCTGGCCAATGGCGGCGTCGATGACGTGCTGCACGACACCTATTATGTGGTCGCGCACTTCCACTATGTGCTCTCGCTGGGCGCGGTCTTCTCGCTGTTCGCGGGCTTCTATTACTGGTTCCCGAAAATGACGGGGCGCATGTATAATGAAGTGCTGGGCCAGCTCCATTTCTGGGTCTTCTTCATCGGCGTGAACCTGCTGTTCTTCCCGATGCACTTCCTGGGCCTGAGCGGCATGCCGCGCCGTTATCCCGACTATCCCGAGGCGTTCGCCTATTGGAACAAGATCGCGACCCACGGCTATGAGATCATGGCGGTCGGCGTGCTGATCTTCCTGGTCAACGTCTTCTGGTCGCTGTTCGCCGGCAGACGCGCTGAGGGCAATCCCTGGGGCGAAGGCGCGACGACGCTGGAATGGACGCTGACCAGCCCGCCGCCCTATCACCAGTTCGAGACCCTGCCGGTCATCGACTGATCGCCATGCGGGTGCCCGGCCTGGACCGGGCACTCCGTCCCCCTGCGGCGGAGCAGATGGGTAGGACCGTCTGTCCATTTGCCGGAATCGGTCAGGGCCTGTATGGGGCGCCGGCTGATCGAAGAGGAGTTTATGGCCAGTTCGCCGCTTTCGTCCGGGGCTAATGCCCCCGTCCTGCCCGCTCATTGGCGCGATTTCGTCGCGCTGACCAAGCCGCGCGTGATGACGCTTGTGGTGTTCACGGGCCTGTGCGGGCTGCTCGCCGCGCCCGGCCATATCCATCCGGTGCTGGGCTTTACCGCGATATTGTGCATCGCGCTGGGCGCCGGCGCGGCCGCCGCGCTCAACCAGTGGTGGGAAGCCGACATCGACGCCAAGATGAAGCGCACCGCCAGCCGGCCGCTGCCCGCCGGGCGGATGGAGCGGCAGACGGCGCTGCATTTCGGCGTCGGCCTGTCCTTCTTCTCGGTGATCCTGATGGGGATGGCGACCAACTGGCTCGCCGCTGCGGTGCTGACCGTCTCGATCCTCTTCTATGTCTTCATCTATACCATCTGGCTGAAGCCCCGGACGGCGCAGAATATCGTCATCGGCGGCGCGGCCGGCGCCTTCCCGCCGGTGATCGGCTGGGCGGCGGTGACGGGCGACATCACCGCGCTGCCGATTGCGCTGTTCATGCTGATCTTCTTCTGGACGCCGCCCCATTTCTGGGCGCTCGCGCTGTTCGTGAAGACCGATTATGCCGCCGCCGGCATTCCGATGCTGCCCGTGGTTTCGGGCGAGGTCGTGACCCGGCGCCAGATCCTCTTCTACACCTTCATCATGGCGGTTGCGGCGCTCGCCCCGGTCGCGCTGCACCTGACCGGCGCGATCTATGGCACGGCGGCGCTGGTCGGCACCGCGATCTTCGCGGCCATGGCCTTCCAGGTCTATCTGCGCCGCGAGACCGATCCCGCGCGCATGGCGCCGGAAAAGCGGCTGTTCAAATATTCGATCCTCTATCTTTTCCTGCTGTTCGGGGCAGTGGTCGTCGACCGCTGGCTGCTGGCATGACCTCGGAAGAAAAGGGGCCAGATCAGGATCAGGTGCGCGCGCGGCAAAAGTCCCGTGCGCTGGTGACCGGGCTGCTGCTCGGCTTCCTTGCCATCCTCTTCTTCGCCATCACTTTGGCGAAGATCGGCGCGAGCCATAATATCTGATGGCCTCGCTCCCGCCCTCGCCCTTTGACCGCGACCGCCGCAACCGGCGGACGCTGGTGGCGATGGCGGGCATCGGCCTGGCGATGCTTGCCCTCGGTTTCGCCTCGGTCCCGCTCTATCGCATCTTCTGCCAGACCACCGGCTTTGGCGGCACGACCCAGCGCGCGGCAGCCGATGTGAAGCTGACCCCGGTGGCCGGGCGGACCATGTCGATCCGCTTCGATTCCAATGTCCAGCCCGGCATGCCCTGGGAATTTCGGCCCGAACATCGCACCGACACGGTGACCGTGGGCGCCCGCGACATGGCGATTTTCATTGCGAAGAACCTGTCCGACAAGCCGGTGACCGGCACCGCCAGCTTCAACGTCACGCCGACCCAGGCCGGCGCCTATTTCACCAAGATCCAGTGTTTCTGCTTCACCCAGCAGACGCTGCAGCCCGGTGAGGAAGTGCGCATGCCGGTGATCTATTATGTCGATCCCAAGATATTGCAGGATCCCGACAACAAGGACACGCAGCAGATAACGCTCAGCTACACCTTCTATCCTGTTGAGCAGGGGAAGCAGCCAAGCTAAGCTGACGAGAATAACCGAAAAACAGGGAAGAGGTAGAAACCGTCATGGCAGGCGCCAAGAACCACGATTATCATATCCTTCCGCCCAGCATCTGGCCGCTGTTCGGCTCGATGTCGGCGCTGGTGATGGCGATGGGCGCGATCATGTGGATGCATCCCGACGCGATGCCTGCCGGCGGTGGCTGGATCTTCCTGATCGGTGTGGCCGGTGTCCTCTTCACCATGTTCAGCTGGTGGAGCAATGTGATTGCCGAGGCGCATGCCGGCGATCATACCCCGGTGGTCCAGCTGCATCTGCGCTATGGCATGATCCTGTTCATCGCGTCGGAAGTCATGTTCTTCGTCGGCTGGTTCTGGGCCTTTTTCGACTTCTCCCTCTTCCCCAGCGAACTGGCGCCGATCGAGGGGATGTTCCCCTCCAAGGGCATCGAGGTGATGAACGCGTTCGAGCTGCCCTTGCTCAACACGCTGATCCTGCTCTGCTCGGGCACCACCGTCACCTGGGCGCATCATGCGCTGATCCACGGCGATCGCGAAGGGCTGAAGAAGGGCCTGTGGTGTACGGTGATCCTGGGTGCGCTGTTCAGCTGCATTCAGGCCTATGAATATATGCACGCGCCGTTCCCGTTCGGCGGTTCGCCCTATAGCTCGGCCTTCTACATGGCGACCGGCTTCCATGGCTTCCACGTGCTGGTCGGCACCATCTTCCTGGTCGTGAACCTGATCCGCGCCTATAAGGGCGACTTCACCCCGCGCCAGCATTTCGGCTTTGAAGCGGCCGCCTGGTACTGGCATTTCGTCGACGTGGTGTGGCTGTTCCTGTTCGCCGCCATCTATGTCTGGGGCGGCTGGGGTGCGCCGATCCACGGCGGCTGATGGTTCAAGCATGACGGCGAAGGCGACAGGCATGGACCTGCTTGCGGCCTCCGCCCGCGGCCTTTGCCCCCGTTGCAGCGCACCGACCCTGTTCGAAGGGCCGGTGCGTTTTGCGTCGGCCTGTCGCCAGTGCGGGCTGGACTATGGCCAATATAATGTCGGCGACGGGCCGGCGGCTTTCCTGACGCTGATCATCGGCGCGGTCATGGTCGCGCTGGCGCTGACGCTGGAACTGACGGTCCATCCGCCGCTATGGCTGCACCTGCTGCTATGGGCGCCGTTGACCGCCGGCGCCGTGGTCGGCAGCCTGCGCATTGCCAAGGGCGCGCTGCTGACGGTCGAATATCGCAAGGATGCCCGCGAGGGGCGGGTGGTGGAGAAGAAGGACGCATGAGCGGACGGCGCATCCCGATTGTCCCGACCCTGCTGGTCTGTGTCGCGATCGTAGTCATGATCGCGCTCGGCATCTGGCAGTTGCAGCGCCGGGGCGAGAAGGAATCCATGCTGGCGCTGGCCGCCAGCAATGTGTCGCGCTCGGCCGTCGCCTTCCCCAAAATGCCGCCGGTGCCCGACGAACTGCTGTTCCGCCCGTCCTCGGTCCATTGCCTGCGCGTCGTCGGCTGGCAGGTGGAGGCCGGGCGCGCCGCCGACGGATCGACCGGCTATCGCCATATCGCCCAATGCGCGACCGGCGCCGAAGGGCCGGGCGCGCTGGTCGCGGTCGGCGTCGGCCAGAAGCCGGATGACAAGCCGGCCTGGACCGGCGGACAGGTCGAAGGCTGGATTTCGCAGGAGCCCGATCATCGCTCGCTGCTGTCGCGCGCCAGCGGCAAGACCATGCCACTGCGGCCGATGCTGGTCGCGCGCGCCGCGCCGCCGGGCCTGAAACCCATGGCGCCGCCCAGCACCGCCGACGTGCCCAACAATCATCTCGCCTATGCGGTGCAATGGTTCATTTTTGCCGCGTTGGCAGCAATAATCTATCTGCTTGTCCTGCGTCGGCGCAATGCGGAGCCGCCAAGGCCGTCGTAAACACTTGCCCCGGCGCGCCCGCGTCGCTACCGCGCTTTCCCATTATGCAATATGTCAGCACCAGGGGAAGCGCACCGGCGCTCGGTTTTGAAGATGTCACGCTGGCGGGCCTGGCGTCCGACGGCGGGCTTTATGTGCCGGAGAGCTGGCCGCAATTTTCCGCTGCCGACATTCGCGCGCTCGCTGGTCTTTCCTATGTCGAAACCGCCGTGCGCGTCATGGCGCCGTTCGTCGCCGGATCGCTGAGCGAAGAGGAACTGCGTGACCTCTGCGCCGCCGCCTATGGCCGGTTCAGCCATGACGCGGTGACGCCGCTGGTGCAGCTCGACAATCGCCACTGGATGCTGGAGCTGTTCCATGGTCCGACCCTGGCGTTCAAGGATGTCGCGCTCCAGCTGCTCGGCCAGCTGTTCGAGCGCTTCCTGTCGCGCCGCGACGACCATCTGACCATCGTCGGCGCCACATCGGGCGACACCGGTTCGGCCGCGATTGACGCGGTCGCCGGCCGCGAGAAGGTCGACATCTTCATGCTGCATCCCGAGGGCCGCGTGTCCGACGTGCAGCGCCGCCAGATGACCACGGTGCTGGCGCCGAACGTTTATAACATCGCGATCGACGGCAGCTTTGACGATGCGCAGGCGCTGGTGAAGCGCATGTTCAACGATGCGGATTTCAAGGCGCGCTTCAACCTGTCGGCGGTGAACAGCATCAACTGGGCGCGGCTGATGGCGCAGGTCGTCTATTATTTCTACGCTGCCGTGCGGCTGGGCGCGCCCGATCGCCCTATCGCCTTCTCGGTGCCGACCGGCAATTTCGGCGATGTCTTCGCCGGCTATGTCGCGTCGAAAATGGGCCTGCCGGTCGCCAGGCTGGTGGTCGCCACCAACGTCAACGACATATTGCACCGCGCCCTGTCGGAGGGCGACTATAGCCAGGGCCAGGTCGTGCCGACCGCCACGCCCAGCATGGACATTCAGGTCAGCTCCAATTTCGAGCGGCTGCTGTTCGATGCCGGCGGCCGGGACGGCATCGCGCTCGCCCAGCAGATGCAGGGTTTCGAGGCGAGCAAGGCGATGCGCCTCACCAATGCCCAGCGCGAAGGTGCGGCCAACCTGTTCACCTCCGCCCGGATCGATGCCGATGGCATGACCATGGCGATGCGCTGGGCGTTCGACGCCGCCGGGCAGGTGATCGATCCGCACAGCGCCATCGGCCTTGCCGCCGCGCGCGAGGCGGACATCGACCCGTCGATCCCGGTGGTGACGCTGGCGACGGCCCATGCCGCCAAGTTCCGCGACGCGGTGGAACGGGCGACCGGCACGCGGCCGCCGCTGCCCGCACGGGTCGGCGACCTGTTCGCGCGCGAGGAAAGCTATGCCAAGCTGCCCGGCACGTTCGAGGCGGTGACCGCCTATGTCGCGGAGCGGGCGACGCCGCGCGGCTGATCGCGGGTTGATCCCCTCTCGACAGGAGCGGCGCAAGAGACGATGAGGCCGGAATGGAACTCAAGACTCTCATCGGCGAACCCTGGTCCGACTATGGCCTGATCGACTCGGGCAACGGCCGCAAGCTCGAACGCTATGGCCGTTTCCGCTTCATCCGCCCCGAACCGCAGGCGATGTGGGCGCCGGCGACCGAAGATTGGCGCGCCGACGGCGAATTCATCCCCGGCTCTGACGAGGATGGCGGCGGCCGCTGGTATTATGACAAGCCGGTCCCGGCCGAAGGCTGGCCGCTGCACTGGAAGGAAGTGACCTTCCAGTCGAGCTGCACCCCCTTCCGCCATCTCGGCTTCTTCCCCGACATGGCGCCGGTGTGGGATTTCATGCGCGCCAGCACCGCCGACAAGCCCGAGGCCGAGGTGATGAACCTGTTCGGCTATACCGGCGTGGGCACGCTGGGCATGTCGGCGGCCGGCGCCCGCATGGTCCATGTCGATGCGTCGAAGAAATCGGTGGCGCAGGCGCGGGCGAACGCTGACCTGTCGGGCATGGGCGACCGGCCGATCCGCTGGATCGTCGAGGATGCGGCCAAGTTCGTCGCGCGCGAAGTGCGGCGTGGCCGCCGCTATGACGGCATATTGCTCGACCCGCCCAAATATGGCCGCGGCCCCGACGGCGAAGTCTGGCGCCTGGAGGAGGATCTGCCGGGCCTCATCGCCAATTGCCGCCAGTTGCTCGACGCCGACAGTCGCTTCCTGTTCCTCACCGTCTATGCGGTGCGCATGTCGGCGCTGGCGATCGGCGAATTGCTGCGCCAGGCCTTTGCCGACCTGCCCGGCGAGGTCGAGGCGGGCGAACTGACCGTGCGCGAGGAGGCCCGCGGCCTGCTGCTCCCCACCGCCATCTGGGCGCGCTGGAAGCGGTAAACGGAAGGGCGAGGCCTATAAACCCTCTCCCGCAGGCGGGAGAGGGCTTTCAGCTGCGCGCTTGGCTATTTCCCGACCTTGATCTCGAACAGCTTGGGCCAGTTCTTGCCGGTGATGAAGACGCGGTCGCTCTTCGCATCATATGCGATGCCGTTGGCGACGGCTTCGCCGTCGGTGACGCCGGCCTGCTTGCGCAGCGGGGCGACGTCGATCCAGTCGATTACACCGCCGCTGCGCGGGTCGATCCGGGCGATCTTCGTGTCGTACCAGACATTGGCCCAGATCTCGCCCTTGACCCATTCCAGTTCGTTGAGCCGATCGACCGCGCGGCCGTTCCAGGTGACGGTGATGCGGCGCTGTTCGTTCAGCGTCTCGGGATCGAGGAAGCGCAGTTGCGCGCTGCCGTCGCTCATGATGATCGACCGGCCATCCTGGGTCAGGCCCCAGCCTTCGCCTTCATAGCGGAAGGTGGAGAGGGGCGAGAAATCGTCCAGTTTCCAGACGAAGCCCTGGCGGTGGCGCCAGGTCAGGCTGACCAGCTTGTCGCCCCAGTTGACGATGCCCTCGCCGAAATAGGGCTGCTCGACCACGCGGCGCTGCTCGACCTTGCCGGTCTTGAGCGCGACCTTGCGAATCTCCGACTGGCCTTCGAGGCCGGTGCTCTCATAAAGCGCGCCGTCGAGGTAGAAGAGGCCCTCGGTGAAGGCCGCCGGGTCATGCGGATAGGCCTTGACCAGTGTCCAGGGCGTTTCCGCCCGCGCCGGCATGGTCAGGGTGAAGGCGCAGGCAAGCGCCAGCAGCCATTGCCTCATTCGGCGGCCTGCGCGGCGATCGCGGTGGCGAGCCAGGCGGGCAGGGTGGCGGGGTCGATCGCCTCCACCCGTTGCAGTTCGATCGACAGATTGAGGTCGGGCAGGGCGGCGCGCTGGCGCTTCTCGTCGGCCTGCTCCAGCGGCACCGCGACCAGCCGCCGGTTCACCTTGTTGCGATAATGCATGCGGGCGGTGTTTTCCTGGCCGACATAGCAGCCCTTGTCATAATCGACGCCGTGCAGTTCCTCGGCATTGGTTTCCAGCCACAGCGTCTGGTCCTGCCCCAGTTCCGCCGCGCCTTCGAACACCCCAAGCGACAGCCGATGCGCGCGGAACGCGGCGGAGGCGTCGCCATCGCTCGCCGGCGCCAGCCAGCGCGCGCCCAGGTCTGGCAGGCGCGGGTCGCGCGGCTTGTCGGCCGCATCGATCGCCCAATGCACCGCCAGCGACTCATCGCGCGCGATCACCACCTTGCGCCGCAGCCGGTAAAGGGTCAGCCGCTTCGCCAGCGCATCGGCCTGCGCCGCCTCGCAGTCGATCAATATATCGCCGTCGTCGCCCCACAGGATGAAGTCGAACAGCGCCTTGCCCTGCGGCGTCAGCAGCGCGGTCCAGCGCGCTTCGCCGTCTTTCAGCGTCAGCACGTCGCGGGTCAGCAGCCCCTGCAGGAAGGGACGCGCCTCTTCGCCGGAAATGCGCAGCACCGCGCGGTCGGTAAGGGTGGTATCGGTCATCGGCTTTAGGTAGGACGGCGGCACGACTTCGCCAAGCGGTTCGCGCGAACAGCAGACAGGAATATCGCCATGACCCAGACCTTCGACATGATCCTCAAGAACGGCACCGTCCATACGCCGGGCGGCGCGGAGCAGGTGGATGTGGGCGTGCGCGGCGGCAAGATCGTCGCCATCGGCACCAGCCTGGGCGATGCGGGCGAAGTGATCGACTGCACCGGCCTCGACGTGCTGCCCGGCTGCATCGACAGCCAGGTGCATTTCCGCGAGCCGGGGCTGGAATATAAGGAGGATCTGGAATCGGGCAGCCGCGCCGCGGTGCTGGGCGGCGTCACCGCCGTGTTCGAAATGCCCAACACCAATCCCAATACCGACACCGCCGAGCGGGTGCATGACAAGCTGAAGCGCGCCCATCACCGCATGTGGTGCGACCATGCCTTCTATGTCGGCGCGACGGCGGAAAATGCCGAGCAGTTGAAGGAACTGGAGCGCATTCCCGGCACCTCGGGCGTCAAGATCTTCATGGGCGCGTCGACCGGCAGCCTGCTGGTGGATGATGACAATGCGCTGGCCCGCGTGCTGGCGTCGGGCACCCGCCGCGTTGCCATCCATGCCGAGGACGAGACGCGGATGAACGCGCGCAAGGATTATCGGGTCGAGGGCGATCCGTCCTCGCATCCCGTGTGGCGCGACGATGAAAGCGCGATGATCGCGACGAAGCGGATCATCGCGCTCGCCCGCAAGGCGCGCCGCCGCATCCATATCCTGCACGTCACCACCCCGGCGGAGCTGGAATATATCGGCCAGAACAAGGATGTCGCGACCTGCGAAGTCACGCCGCAGCATCTGACCCTGGCCGGCGAGGATGCCTATCCGCGCCTGGGCACCTATGCCCAGATGAACCCGCCGATCCGCAGCGCGGCGCATCGCGACGGCCTGTGGTTCTGGCTCAACCAGGGCGTGCCCGACGTGCTGGGCAGCGACCATGCGCCGCACACGATCGAGGAAAAGGCCAAGACCTATCCCGCCTCGCCCAGCGGCATGCCGGGCGTGCAGACGCTGGTGCCGCTGCTGCTCAACCATGTCGCCGAAGGGCGGCTGACGCTGCGCCGCTTCATCGAACTGACGTCTTCGGGGCCGCAGCGCGTGTTCGGCCTGACCTGCAAGGGGCGCATCGCGCTCGGCTATGATGCCGACTTCACTGTGGTCGACCTCAAGAAGAAATGGACCGTCGGCAAGGACTGGCTCGCCTCGCGCTGCGACTGGTCGCCGTTCGACGGCATGGACCTGACCGGCAAGGCGATCGGCACCATCATCCGTGGCAACCGCGTGATGTGGGAAGACAGCCTGGCCAATCAGGCGGTCGGCGAGCCGGTCCGGTTCGAGGCCACCGAATTCAACTGATCGGGATTATGCCGTCGCCAGCCGGTTGCGGCGGGCGGCGGCATAGCTGTCGCTGGCGAAGAGGATGAGGCCGAGCCAGATCAGGCCGAAGCTCAGCATCTGCCCCCGGCTCAGCGTCTCGCCCAGCAGCACCACGCCGCACAGGAATTGCAGCGTCGGCGCCAGATATTGCAGCAGTCCCAGCGTCGCCAGCGGCAGGCGCTGGGCGGCGGTGGCGAACAGCACCAGCGGCACGGTGGTGACGCCGCCGGCCAGGATCAGCAGGCCGGTGGTCGGCACGTCCTGGCCAAAGCTGATGCCGCCATGGCCAGCCAGCCAGACAAGATAGCCGATCGCGGGCGCGACCAGCAGCAGCGTCTCGACGCCCAGGCCGGTCATCGGCGCGACCGGGGTGAGCTTGCGGATCAGGCCATAAAGGGCGAAGCTGATCGCCAGCGCCAGGCTGATCCACAGGGTGGTGAGCGCAGCGGCGGCCAGGATGGCGACGCCGATCGCGGCGATCGCGATCGCCAGCATCTGTCCGCGCCGCAGCCTTTCCTTGAGTATGACGACGCCCAGGCCCACGCTGACCAGCGGGTTGAGGAAATAGCCCAGGCTGCAGGCGACGACATGGCCATCATTGACCGCCCAGACATAGACCAGCCAGTTGATCGCGATCATTACCGCCGATGCCGCCAGCGGCAGGACCAGCCGGGGCGTGCGCAATGCCGCGACGAAAGCCGCCAGTCCCTTGCGCGCGGCCAGCAGCACCAGGATCAGGATGACCGACCAGATCACCCGCTGGGTCACGATCTCGATCGGGTCGACATGATGCAGCAGGCGGAAGAAGAGCGGCAGCATCCCCCAGATGCTGTAAGTGCCGATCGCGGCGATGACGCCCTTGCGGGCTTCGCTTTCCGCTATGGTCACAGGATTCCGCCGCCCAGGAACAGGCGCAGCGCGCCGAAGGCGGCGACGATCAGGCAGAAATTCTGCCCGCCCTTTTTCGACGACATCAGGCCGATGAAGGCGCCGAACAGGGCCATCGGCACCAGCAGCCAGTTGAGCGCGCCGAGCAGCGGAAACACCGCCGGGATCATCAGGACAAGGGTGACAAGACCGATCAGGGCTGACAGAAGGTTGAGCATAGTCCGACTGATGGCGGCTTTGCTGTCCCGGAACAAGACAAGCGACCATGCCACCCGGCAGAAACTGGCCCTGCGATGGGGTAGGGGCGTCTATGCACCCTGAATGCGAACGGAAAGTCCCGCTATCCGTTCTATGTGCCGGGTTATGAAGGAGCGAGGCGGATGGCGATTTCCCGACAAGTTGGTGCGATGGCGTTGCTGCTGGCGCTCGCGGCCTGTGGCAAGGGCGGCAAGGACGGCAATCTTGCCGCGCTGGACGACCAGTTGACCAACAATGCCGCGGACCCGGCGGTCAAGGGCGCGCTGGCCGATGATATCGTCGTCGATCCCAATCTGGTCGGCCAGTCGAACCGCAATGCCGTGCGCAGCGCCGATCGTGCCGCCAATGGCGCACTGCCGGTGCTGAGCGGCGACGCCGGCAAGGCGCAGGCGGAAGCGGCCAAGCTGGTCGGCGGCAAGCTGCTCTCCGCGCCCGCACCGGTCAGCGGGCCGATCAAGAACAGTCCGATGACGCTGGGCGGGCTGGCGCGCGAACAGGCGCAACTGGGCGGCGGCGGCAATGCCGGCTGCGCCAAGAAGCTGGTCTATGGCATGCAATGGGCCAGCCGCATGCCCGATCCCTTCACCCTCTATCCCGGCGCGCAGCTGACCGAGGCGGCGGGTGCGGAGAAGGACGGCTGCACCCTGCGCGCGGCGAGCTTCGTGACGGCGGTGCCCAAGCAGGGCGTGATCGATTATTATTATACCCAGGCGCGCCGCGCCGGCTTCGATGCGGAACATCGCATCGTCGAGGGCGACAATGTGCTGGGCGGCACGCGCAAGGCCGATGGCAGCGCCTATTTCATCGTCTTCACCAATGCGCCGGGCGGCAAGACCGGCGTCGACATCATCGCCGATCACGGTCGATAAAAGGGGGCCATAAGGGGGAGAGGGCATCGCCCCCCTTTGCTGAACTGGAGCGCTTTGTTTCCAAAACGGAAACGATCTGTCGTCCTTTTGCCGGCTACAAGCCCGACCCGTGCATCGCTACATCCCCTGCAACAACAGGTGGGATCAAGGCGATGCAACACTCCGTCTTCAACCGGGCCGATACGGCCAATGACAATGTCGGCGAACCCTTTGACGCGCAGGAGCGCCAAGTGCTCTGGCTGGCCGACAGCGATCCGGCCAGTTCCGTGCCTTCGGTCCGCGCGCCGCTCGGCCGGTTGCGCAGCTTCCTGCGGGGGCCGGAGCCGACCTACACCTTGGCCAATCCGCGGCTCGAAACGCTGCGCCAGAGCGCGATCATCCTGCGCACCGGCCGGTCGCTGACCGGCGAGGAGCTGGACGCGTTCGATGCGGCGGGTTTCTCGCGCGAGCAGCTCGACCTGCTGCGCGTGCTCTACATGACCGGGGATGCCCGGCGGGCGGTGGTCCGTGCGGCCTGATCCTTCCGGCAGCGCGTTGCGCCAGCCGCCGATGCAGGCGCTGGAGATGTTGCGCGCATTCCATCTGGCGCATCCGCGTGTCGTCACGCGGCTGGCGCTGTTCTTCCTGATCCTGTTCGTGGAGATGGCCTTGTTCAGCGGCATCAACGGCATGGTCGATGATCTGCTGGTATCCTTCGTGGCGACGGTGGCGGCGTCGCTCTTGTTCCTGCCGATGATGGTCAGCGGCCAGGCGCGGTGATTGCGGATGCCGCGCCCGGCTGGCGCCAGCCGGGCGGAGCGTGTAGCACCGGTCCGACGCGGCAGGAGAGCGGACGGGACGGCGCCATGGATCTGGATGATTTGCGCAGCTTTGCCCAGGTCGTGCGCCATGGCGGCTTCAGCGCGGCGGAGCGTGCCACGGGCGAACGCAAGGCGAAGCTCAGTCGCCGGGTTGCGCGGCTGGAACAGGTGTTGGGCGTCCGCCTGATCGAGCGATCGACCCGCAATCTGCGCGTGACCGATGTCGGCCGCGAAATCTATCGCCAGTGCGAGACGATCGCCGAGGGGATCGACGCCACCCAGGCGATTGCCGCGCGCGCCCGGTCACAGATCAGCGGCAATCTGCGCATCGCCTGCCCGCCGGGGCTGGCCCGCTATCTGCGCACCGATGTCTTTGCCCGGTTCCTGCTACTCTATCCCGACGTGCATCTGGAAATGCATATCAGCAGCCAGCGGATCGACCTGATCCAGGAACGGTTCGATGCCGCTTTTCGCGTGGATATCGACACCGTGCATGATCAGGCGCTGACGATGCATCAGCTGGGGCGGCTGGACCGCATCCTGGTGGCCGCGCCGGCGGTGGCGGCGCAGGGTGCGGCAACGACCATCGCCAGCCTTGCCGACCTGCCGACGCTGAGCGTGGGCGAGCATGTCGAACATGATGAATGGCTGTTGATGAACGGGCAGGGGCGACAGCATGTCGTCGCCCATCATCCCCGCTTCTGCAGCAATGATTCAGCGACGGTGCGCGATGCGGCAGTGGCCGGGCTGGGCGTGGCGCTGCTGTCGTCAGCGGCCTGTTCGGTCGAGCTGCAACAGGGACGGCTGGTGCATGTCCTGCCCGACTGGCGGACCAGCGAGGGCATCGTCCATGTCCTCTTCACCGCACGCACCGGCATGTCGCCGACCCTGCGCGCGTTCATCGACTATGTCGCGGAAAGCTTTCCGTCGCTGACGGGTAGCACGCTGGCCTGAACGGCCTTCAGCGCAAGCCGGCTTCCTTGGTCAGGCTGTACAGCCCGCCGACGATCAACCCGAGCGCCAGCATGTGCGCCGAAAATTCGAAAACAATATCAACCATAATCGATCCCCACCGATTGGAAGCGATCCTTGTGCGGCAGGGCGCCTAACAAGCCGTTAATGCTGATGGGAAAGAAGAGGCGTGCTTGACGCTGTTCTGCGCCGACAATAGCATTCCGTCCCACGCAGGTATGGTGTTGGGAGACATGTGTCCATGGAGGATATCGCCCAGGAACGTGGCCCCGGCTATCGTTACTCGCGGCGTGCCACCCTGCCGCTGATCCGGCAATTGTCGGTCGTGCCCAACTGGCGCAACGCGCTGCTGCTGGCGCTGCAATGGGCGGTGATGATCGCCGCCTGCGTGATCGCTATCCGGGTCGATCGCTGGCCGGCCTATCTGATCGCCGGCATCGTCATCGGCACGCGGATTCAGGTTCTGGCGGTGATGATGCATGAGGCCTGTCACGGGATGCTGTTCAGCAACCGGCGCGTCAACGACCTGATCGGCGACCTGTTCGTTGCCTATCCGCTGGCGCTGAGCATCGATCTCTACCGCGTCGCCCATATGGTGCATCATCGCCATACCAACACGATGCGCGACTATGATTATCGGGTGCAGCGCAAGGATGCCGACCAGCATTTCCCGAAAAGCGGGCGTGCCATGGTCGTGCTGTTGCTGCGCAGCCTGTCCGGCCTGAACTATTATCGGGCGGCGCGGGCGGCGCGAATCTGGTCGCCGTTGTCCAATTTTCACAATCCGATGCGCTTCGGCTTCGATTTCCGGCTGGCGCTGCGCGTCCGCTACATCGTCTGGGCGGTGCTGGTCTATGGCGCGATCCTGTGGTCGCCCTGGCGCTGGCAGATATTGGGGCTGTTCATGATTCCCCAGTTCATCTGGGCCAATGTGTTCAACCGGTTGCGGGCGATGGCGGAGCATAATGGCGTCACGGACGAGACGGAAATACGCGGCACGCGCACCGTCATCCCGACCCTGATCGACCGGATACTGATCGGGCCGCTCAATGTCAGCTATCATCTGGAACATCATCTGTTCCCGTCGGTGCCCTGGCATAATCTGCGCCGGTTGCACCGGCATCTGATGGCATCCGATCCGCTCTATGCGCGCGATGCGCATGTCACGCAGGGCTATTGGGGGGTGATCCGCGAACTGATGCCACCGCCCGCGGTCAGCGGTCCCGATCGGCAGCAGGTTCCGGTCGAGGCGAACCCATAACCCCAAGTGCGGGGATGAATCAGGGAATGACCAGTTCCATCCCCGCCTTCACCCGGTTGAGCGCCAGATAGCTGTGATAGCTGGCGACCGATTCATTTTCCGCGAACAGGCGGCGGGTGATCGCTTCGTAACTGCGCATGTCGGGCGCGACGATCAGCATGATGAAGCTGCGGCCGCCGGTGACATAATAGCATTGCTGCACTTCGGGCGCGTCGCGGAACAATTGCTTGGCCTTGTCGACGCGCGCCGCCTTTTCATCGACCAGATTGACCTCGACGATCGATGTGACGCCCAGGCCCACCTGATCGGGATCGACGATCGCGACATTGCGCACGATCACGCCGCTGCGCTCCATCACGGCGATGCGGCGCTGCACGGCGGCGGTCGACAGGTTGACCGCCTCGGCAATTGCGCGCTGGGGCATGCGGGTGTCGCGCTGGATCAGGCGCAGAATCGCCCGGTCGAAATCGTCGATCTTGGTGGTCTGGCTCATGAAATGAGTAATTGTTGCATTTGACCGGTCAATCAAGAGCGCCTTTCTCATGTCGATGATGATATTTCCCGTCACCTGAATTTTCGACAGGCGGAATGCGAGCATGAACCAGTCACGAGCATCCGGCGCGATCCTGGCCGGCATCTTTTGCGGCATGGGGGCGGGGGCGCTCTGGGGCCTCGTCTTCCTGGCGCCCGAGATCGTGCCGGGCTTCAGTCCGCTGGAGCAGGCGATCGGTCGTTATCTGGCCTATGGGCTGATGTCCGTGCTGCTGGTCGCGCCGCGCTGGCGGGCGATCCGGCCGCTGCTGACGCCGCGCATATTGTGGGCGCTGGCCTGGCTCGCGCTGGCGGGGAACCTCTTTTATTATGTGCTGCTGGTGAGCGCGGTGCAGATGGGCGGCATCGCCATGACCTCACTGGTGGTCGGCTTCCTGCCGGTGGCGGTGACCATCGTCGGCAGCCGGCAGGCGGGCGCGGTGCCGCTGCGGCATCTGGCGCCGTCGCTGCTGCTCTGTGTCGCGGGTGCGCTGTGCATTGGCTGGCAGGCGATCGTCATGCCGGGCGGGGGCGCGGTGGCAACGCGGATCATCGGTTTTGCCTGCGCGGTCGGCGCGCTCATTTCCTGGACCGCCTTTGCGATCGGCAATGCCCATTGGCTGCGGCGGATGGACGGTATCACGTCGCAGGACTGGAATTTCCTGATCGGCCTCGCCACCGGGGCGCAGGCGCTGCTGTTCCTGCCGTTGGTGCCGTGGCTCGGCAGTGGCACGCATGACGCGGCCGACTGGACCCGCTTTGCGGCTGTCGTGATCGCTGTCGCCCTGTTCGCCTCGATCGTCGGCAATGCGCTGTGGAATCGCATGACCCGGCTGCTGCCGCTCACCATGGTGGGACAGATGATCCTGTTCGAAACCGGCTTTGCCCTGCTCTATGGTTTCCTGTGGGAAGCGCGGCTGCCGACGCCTTTGGAGGGCACGGCATTCGTGCTGGTGATCCTCTCGGTGCTGAGCTGCATCGCCGCCCATCGCCGTCCCGTCCCGGCAGAGGCCGGCATCGCCGCCTGAATGCGTCCTTTCCCCTTTGGCGGAATCGCGATAGGGCGAAAATCATGACCAATATCTTCCTTGTTATGGGCGGCGGCGCGGTTGGCGCGGCGCTGCGCTATCTGCTGGGGCGGTTCGCCGGGCAGATGGCGCCCGGCGCGGCCTGGCCCTGGGGCACTTTTGCCGCCAATCTGATCGGCGGTTTCGCCATGGGGCTGCTCGCCGGATGGCTGGCGCGTGGCAGCACGGCGTCGGGCGAACCGATGCGGCTGCTGCTCGGCGTCGGCGTGCTGGGCGGTTTCACCACCTTTTCCTCCTTCAGCCTGGAGACGATGCTGATGATCGAGCGCGGCCAGATCGGCCTGGCGCTTGGCTATGCGCTCTTCTCGCTGGTCGGCGCGGTGGCCGCGCTGGCGCTGGGTCTCACGGTTATGCGGAGTGTTGCGGCATGAAGGGGCGTCCTCCCGGCAAATCCGGCGGTCCGGCACGGGGCGGCAAGCCCGGCGGTAGCAAGCCAGCAGGGCGCAGCGGCGCGCCCGGTCGCGCCCGCGGCGGCGCCAAGGCGGCGAGCGCGCGCAAGCAGGATGGCGACCGGCCGTTCAAGTCAGGCGGCAAGCCCGGCACCAAGTCAGTGGGCAAGCCCCGCACCAAAGCCCCCGTCGCCAAGGCGGCCGCACCGGCCCCGGCGGTCGCGGCCAAGCCCAATCCGGCCAAGGGCGTCAGCCTGGACGTGCGGCAATATCGCGTGCAGGCCGATGACGATGGCATCCGCCTCGACCGCTGGTTCCAGCGGCATCTGCCCGATGTCGGTTTCAACATCGTGTCGCGCTGGTCGCGTACCGGCCAGTTGCGTGTCGATGGCGCCCGCGCCGCGCCGGGCGACCGCATTGCCGAAGGCCAGATGATCCGCGTGCCGCCGGCCGAGCCCAAGGTGGCGGCGGCCGACAAGCCCAAGCGCGTCCGCGTCATCGACCTGACCGAGGACGAGATCGCCTATGTCCAGGACATGGTGATCCACCGCGACAAGCAGGCGATCGTCATCAACAAGCCGCCGGGCCTCGCCACCCAGGGCGGGACCAAGACCGACGAGCATGTCGACCGTCTGCTCGACGGGCTGATCTTCGACGCGGAATCCCGGCCCAAGCTGGTCCATCGCCTCGACAAGGATACGTCGGGCGCGCTGCTGCTCGCCCGCTCCAGCCGCTCGGCCGCGCATTTCGCCAAGGCATTTTCCAGCCGCACCGCGCGCAAGGTCTATTGGGCGATCGTCATCGGCGTGCCCAGCATCGACGATGGCATGATCGAACTGCCGATCACCAAGCAGCCGGGCACCGGCGGCGAGAAGATGCATGTGGACGAGGAAGAGGGCCTGCCCGCCCGCACCCGCTATCGCGTGATCGAACGGGCCGGCAATCGCGCCGCCTGGGTCGAGTTGCAGCCCTATACCGGCCGCACCCACCAGTTGCGCGTCCATATGGCGGCGATCGGCCACCCGCTGGTCGGCGACGGCAAATATGGCGGCAAGGACAGTTTCCTGTCCGGGTCGATCAGCCGCAAGATGCACCTCCATGCCCGTCGCATCCGCGTCGACCATCCCGATGGCGGCCGCATCGACATGAAGGCGGAACTGCCCGAACATTTCCTCAACAGCCTGATCGCGCTCGGCTTCGACCTGTCGCTGGGCGATATGCCGCTGGATGACGAGATCGACCGGACGCCGACCCGCGAGGACGAGAAGAAGGCGGCCCGCGCCCATGCCAAGCAGATCCGCAAGGGGCGCCGCGGCGAACGGCGTGGTCGCGGCGAGAAATAAGGGGCGGGGGCATGAGCAACCGCCTTGCCGTCTTCGATTGCGACGGCACGCTGGTCGATAGCCAGCACAGCATCTGCACCGCGATGGCCCATGCCTTCGAGGGCGAGAAGCTGGTGCCGCCCGATCGGCTGGCGATCCTGTCGATCGTCGGCCTGTCGCTGCCCCATGCGATGGCCCGGCTGCTGCCCGATGCGGAGCCGGACTATCATCAGTTGCTGACCGATCGATACAAGGCGGCCTTCCACGCCCTGCGCAGCGCCAATGCCGTGTCCGAACCGCTCTATCCCGGCATGGCAGACCTGGTGCGGGCACTGGACGGCGATGGCTGGCTGCTGGGCGTCGCTACCGGCAAGTCCGATCGCGGCCTCAACCTGTGTCTTGCCCATCATGACCTGGCGCAGCATTTCGTGACCCTGCAGACCGCCGATCGCCACCCGTCCAAGCCGCACCCTTCGATGCTGCTGCAGGCGATGGCGGAGGCGGGCGCGGTGCCCGAAACCACGGTGATGATCGGCGATACCCATTTCGACATCGACATGGGGCTGGCCGCTGGCACCCGCGCGATCGGCGTCGGCTGGGGCTATCATGCGCCAGCCGAACTGGTGCAGGCCGGCGCCCATGCGGTGGCGATGGACAGCGACGAGTTGCGCCGCCATATCGACGCGCCATGAACGACATGCCTCCCATCCCGCCGGTCGACCCGGAGAAGATCGCGCGCCAGCGCCATTTCGCGCTTGGCCTGTTCCGCCTGTCGGGTGCCTTCCTCGTCATGTTCGGTTTCCTCGCCATCATGCAGCGCTTTGCCTGGGTGCAGGGCGACAAGGCCAAGGCGTTCGGCCTGATCATGGTCGTCGCCGGCCTGTTCCAGTTCATCATCGTGCCGCGCCTGATGCTGGCCCTGTTCAAGCGGAGCCGCCCGTGAAGCGTTTCTACAAGGATGTGACGGTCGAGCCGGTCGAGGGCGGCTTCGCGATCCGGCTGGATGGCCGCCCGGTGCGTACGCCGGCCCGTGCCGAACTGGCGCTGCCCAATGCGGTGCTGGCCGAGGCGGTGGCGCAGGAATGGCGCGACCAGGGCGAAACGGTCGATCCGGCGACCATGGCCTTTACCGGCCTTGCCAATGCGGCGATCGACCATATCGCCGGCAACCGCGCGAAATTCGCCGCCGACATCGCCGAATATGGCGGTACCGACATGCTCTGCTATCGGGCCGAGGGGCCGGAGGCGTTCGTCGCGCGTCAGGCGGCCGCTTGGGATCCGCTGCTCGACTGGGCGCGCACCCGCTACGATGTCGCCTTCGTCACCACCCAGGGCATCATCCATGTTGCCCAGCCCGACGCGACGCTGGAACGGCTGGCGACGGCGGTGGACGGACTTGATCCCTTCACCCTGGCCGGCCTGTCGCGGCTGGTGACCTTGAGCGGCTCGCTGGTCTGCGGCCTGGCAGTGCTGGAAGAGGCCTTCGACGCGGATGCCGTATGGGAAGCGGCCGAGATCGACGAGCGCTGGCAGGCCGAACAATGGGGCGAGGATGCCGAAGCGCTGGCCCGTTCGGCGCGCCGCGCGGGCGAGTTTGCCGTGGGTCGAGCCTTTTGCGGGATGGCACGAGCCTAAGGGGCTGGGAACGGGACCGCTCGTTCGTTCATTCTTGTGTTGGCGGATGCCCTGACTGCATCCGCCACATTGGATCAACGACCAGGGAGACCCTGACCTTGCAGTCCCGCCTTTTGGTTCCTGCCTTTCTTGCCCTTTCCACCCTCGCCGCACCGGCCCTGGCACAGGATGCCCCCGCAGCCAGCGCTGCCCCCGCCGCCGGCCAGATGACCCCCGAACAGATCAACGCCTTCAACCAGGCGGTGACCGATTTCACCGCCGGCCAGACCGCGCTGCAGGCGGGCGACAATGCCACCGCCGCGACCAAATATGAGGCGGCGATGCCCGCCATCCGCACCGCGGTGGAAGTCGACCCGGCCAAGATCGACAATGTCAATTTCCTCGCCAACGCGCTTTATGCCGATGCCGCTGCCCAGGGCGCGCTCGGCAAGATGGACAAGGTGATCGCGCTCTATGGGGAATCGCTGCCGCACTGGCGCAAGGTGGTGGAGGCCAAGCCCGCCGATGCCACCAGCCGCAACATCCTGGCCGGTATCCTGATCCAGCTGGGCAACCAGAAGCTGGGCGCACAGGACAAGGCCGGCTCCGCGCCGCTCTATCAGGAAGCGCTGGGCCTGGCCCGCAAGTCGGCGGCGGCCAATGCGGCCGATTCGGTGACGAAGAACATCCTGCTGTCGGCGCTGATCGGCGCCAGCCAGGCGACCGACGATGCCGCGCTCAAGACCGAAGCGGCAACGATGAGCAAGGCGATGCTGGCCGACGGTTCGGTCGATGCGTCGAACAAGCCTGCCGCTCAGGCGCTGAGCGGCGTCAAGGCCGGCTGACGATGAAGATGAGGCCTCGCCCGGCGGTCCGGGCGGGGCCTTTGCCGGTCAGGCTTCGACCATGCCGGTAATCTTGTTTGCATAGACCATGCGGCCCGGCCCGAGCATGCCCAATACCTGCGGCACCATGTGGCGGGCGAGCGCGAAACAGCCCTCGCTGCGGCCGCACTTGCCCCAGGCGGCGACATGGTCCTCGCTGACATAGTCGGCGCCATGGATGACGATGGCGCGCATTTCGGCATTGTTGTTTTGCGGATCGAGCCCCGCCAGCCGCATCGACCGGCCATGCTGGCCATCATAAACGGTCAGCGTCTTGTAGGCGCCCGACGAGCTGGCGAGCGAATTGGGCTCGTTGGAAAAGCTCTGCAGCCAGCCCGAATGGCCCGGATCGGACCCGCGGCCGTGCGACACCAGATAGCTGTTGGCCTGGCCACCGATCAGGTCGACGATATGGAACCGAAATTCCTTCGACGGCGCGTTGAAGTCGGCGATCGCGATGCGGTCGCGCAAAGTGAAGTCGCGCGCATGCTGGTCGAGCGCGGCCTTCGCCTCCTCCAACAGCAGCGCATAGGGCTTGCGCGAAAAAATCGGTGCGGCCGATGGAGTCGCGGGAACCGGAGGGCGGTTCGCGGGTTCAGGCGCTACCGGAAGTGCGGCCTTGCCAACACTGTCGGTCAAAAACGAGAAGGCGAGTCCGCTCAAAGCGAACTTCGTGAATTTGCGGCGATCCATGTGCCGTCTATAACAAATCAACGCCCCCGCTCCAAGACGGGGGCGCCCTTCGTCACAGGCTGCTATTGCCCGCTTCGTCCGCTCCCTGGCTCCCCTCGCCGTTTTCGCGCAGGCGCGAGGTCATGCCGCTGGCTTCGGCATCATCCAGAATCTGCTGCTGTTCCGACACGGACGGCGGCGGTGCCGGAGTCGGGGTGACGACATTTTCCGGCTCGGGCGGCAGCGCTTCCGGCTCGTTCACGATGACATTCTCGACCGGCGGTTCGACCAGATTATTGGTCGCCGGGGCTTCCTCTTCCTTCTTGCCGCAGGCGGCAAGAAGCAGCGCGCCCGACAGGGCGGCGAAGGTCAGGGGGCGGGCAAAATGGCGCATGGGGATCAGTCCTTGGCTGCGGGGGCGGTCGAATTGACCGCAGTGGGGTCGACGCGGCGGCTGGAGGCCTCGATCTTCTGGGCCAGCAGCTTGTCCCAGTCATAGGGATCGGCGCGGAAGTTCATGGTGCCGTTGCTGCTGGCAAAGGCGGTCCAGTAGAGCAGATAGACCGCGACCTGCGAGGGCAGCGACACGCGCTGGGTCTTGTTGGTGTCGATCAGGCTCTGGATTTGGCCCGACAGGCTGGGATCGCTCGCCACCATCAGTTCGGCCAGCGATACCGGCTTTTCCAGGCGGATGCAGCCATGGCTGGCGAGCCGATCATAGCTGGAGAATTTCCCGCGCGAAGGCGTGTCGTGCAGATAGACGGCGAAGGGATTGTTGAAATCGAACTTCAGCCGGCCGAGCGCGCTGTTGGGACCGGCGGGCTGGACGATGCGCTCGCCGCCCTCGGGCGTCTTCACGATCTTGTAGCCCTGCTTGGCCAAGGTCGCGCGGCCCTTGGGAAACAATTCCTTCCTGGCGATCGACATCGGCACGTTCCAGGGCGGATTGACCACGATGGAATGGATGTTCGACGACAGCATCGGCGTCTGGTTGGTCGGGCTGCCGGTGACGGCGCGCATCGATGTGACGGGTTCGTCGCCCTGGAACACGGTCAGCACGGCGGCGGCGATGTTCACCTGGACGCGGTTGACCGGCAATTCGCGCGGCATCCAGCGCCAGCGTTCCATATTGGCCATGATCGCGGCGATGCGATCATCCACCGACACGTTGAGCGCGGTCAGGGTGCGCGCGTCGAGCAGGCCGGTGGGGTTGAGGCCATAGCGGCGCTGGGCGCGTTGCAGCGCGGCGGTCAGCGGCTCGCTGCCGGTGACGCTCTTGTCCTCCAGCGCCAGGCGGGCGCGCACGACATCGGCCGAGGCGCCGGCCGACAGGCTGGGCCAGCCGCCGGTGTCGCGGATCTTCTCATAGGTGGCGAGGCCCTTGCGCAGCCCGTCATAGCCCGAATAGGGCGGGGTCAGGCTGGCCGCCCATTGCGGCAGCCGATCCTCGGCAATCGCCTTGGCGAGCGAGGGGCGCGGATCGAAGGCCGCGGGGCGCAGCGCCCAGACCTCCAGGAAGTCGGCGGTATCGACCCGGCCGGTGCTGAGCGCGCGGCCGCGATCCAGCAATGCGTTCAGCAATTGCTGCCCGTGCATCGGCGCGGTCGGCTTGCTGCGCGCCATCAGCCCTTCGGCCATGCCGCTTTTCAGCCATTCATTCGCCCAGTCATCCTGCGCCTGCGACAGGGCGGGCAACGGCACGGGCGGGGGCATCACCGCCATCGGCGGTGGCAGCACGACCTGGCCGGCCGGCGGCGCGCTCTGGGTCGGTGTCATGGCCGGGGGCTGCGCGACGGCCGGGATGGCGGCGGCGGCCAGCAGGGGCAGGGCGAGGAAACGGATCAAATCGGGACGGTTCATGTTGGACCAGATAGCGCAAAGCGGCCATCTATCAAATCGCGATAGCGGGAAAAGATCATGCTGCACGTCGTTCACCATCCCGCCTATGTCTCCCCGGCCACAGACGGCCAGCAGGCGCGCTTCGACAAATATGGGCTGGTGATGGACGTGCTCGCCGACAGTGGCGCGCCGATGACCGTTCATGCGCCCGATCCGATGCCCGCGTCCTGGATCGCGGCGGTGCATGATCCTGCCTATGTCGAAGAGGTGCTGACGCTGGCCGTGCCGCCCGACAAGGAACGGCGGATCGGCTTTCCGGTAACCGAGCGGGTGATGCGCCGGGCGCTGCTGTCGCCCGGCGGCACCTGGCTGGCGGCGAAGCTGGCGCTGGTCCATGGCTATGCCGCCAATGCGGCGGGAGGCAGCCATCATGCGCTGGCCGACAGCGGCGCGGGCTATTGCGTGTTCAATGATCTCGCGATCGCGGCCAACCGGCTGATCGCGGAGGGGGATGCGCACCGCATCCTGATCCTCGACCTCGACGTGCATCAGGGCGATGGTACGGCGTCGCTGATGGCGGGGCGGGGCGATGTCTTCACCATGTCGATTCATGCGGAGAAGAATTTCCCGGTACGCAAGGCGCGCTCGAGCCTGGATCTGGGCCTGGCCGACGATACCGGCGACGCGCAATATCTGGCGGGGCTGGGCGAGATGCTGCCGCGGGTGCTGGAAGATTTTGCGCCGGACCTGATCCTGTATCAGGCCGGGGTGGACGGTCATGTGGACGATCGGCTGGGCCGGCTGGCGCTCAGCGACGAGGGACTGGCCGCGCGCGACGGGCTGGTGATGCGTCAGGCGCTGGCGCGCGCCATCCCGGTCGCCAGTTGCATGGGCGGCGGCTATGGTCCGGACCGGATGGCGGTCGCGCGGCGCCATGCCGCCTGCATGTTGCGGATGGCGTCAGTGGAGCGTGCTGTCTGAGGCGCTGGGCTTTGCGGCGCGCCCTTCCATCAGCTTCGCGGCGATCAGCCCGGCCACGCTCAGCGCGACCAGATCGCTCAGCGCCAGATAGAGGCTGTAGCCCCAGGGCGCATGGTTGAACACGGCCTGGCCGATATGCAGCCACAGCACGGTGGCGAGCGCGAACAGGATCGACACCCGCGCCCGGCTGTTGAAGTCGCCGGTGACTAAGCGCAGCGCCAGCGCGATCAGCACGCCGGTGGCCAGCGCCAGCAGCAGCCCGCCGATCAGGCTGGAGCCGTCCATCACCGGGAAGCCGCCATTATTGTAGAAGATCATCGCCACCGGCCCCTTGCCATAGAGGATGGTGCCCTGCGCCGTGGCGGGATCGGGGATGACATAGACGCCGGTGCCGCTGCGGGCCAGCGCCTGCGCCATTGCGGCCTGCAGATTGGCGCTTGCCTGCGGATCGGCACGACTGAGCGCCAGCGCGCTCAGGGGCGTGCCCCAGAAGAGGAAGCCGATGATGAACATGGCGAAACCGCCAAGCAGTCCGCCCAGGATGGTCCGCAGCATCATGCCTTCACTCCCCGTTCCAACGCGCTCCGACACTGGAGGCTGATCTACAAACGCCGGGAAGGCAATGTCTTTCCGTGGAGCGGATCAATCCTTTGGACGGGCGGCCTTTTCGACTAGGCCCGACAGGCCTTCGCGCCGGTCCAGTTCGTCGAGCACATCGTCGAAGGGAATGCCGCAATCGGCCAGCAGCACCAGCAGGTGGAAGAGCAGGTCCGCGCTTTCGCCGACCAGTTCGGCCCGATTGTCGGCCATGGCGGCGATCACCGCCTCGACCGCTTCCTCGCCGACCTTCTGGGCGATCTTGCCCCGGCCGCGGGCGGTCAGCTTCGCCACATAGGATGCCGATGGATCGGCCTTCCGTCGCTCGGCAATGGTCTGTTCGAGGGTTTGAAGGGTCGCGCGCATGGGCTGCATCAAGCGTCCCGCGCGCGACCCGTCAAATGAATTTTACTTCTGCTTGCGGCGCGCGAAGAAGACGCGGCCGGCCAGGACGGCGGCGCCCATGCCGAACAGCGCCATCTGTTCGGGTTCAGGCACCGGGGTCGGCGTGCCACCGCTGCTGCCGCCCGACGAAGTGCCGCCGCCGCTGGAGCCGCCGCACTTGAACCAGCAGAAGGTGGCGTTGGCGGGGGAAGGGATGGCGAGGCCCATCAGGCTGGCCGAACCCGCTACGAGAAGAAGTTTGCTGATCTGCATAAAAGTCACCCTGTTTCAAAATGGACAAATCGCTTCGAAACGACCCTGCGCCCTGTCTACGCAGTAACCGTGCCAATTTTGCCAAGTGACGCTTTTCTGCGGCTGGCGACCAATGGCCGCCAAAAGCCCTATATGGTTAATGTCAATTAACCCGACATTTTGGCGCTTTTCCGCGCTTTAATGGCCCCGAACGGGGATGCCGGCGCGGGCCAGCGCCTGATGCGCTTCAGCAATAGTATGTTGACCAAAGTGAAATATCGAGGCGGCCAGCACCGCGCTGGCATGACCCTCGACCACGCCTTCGACCAGATGGTCGAGCGTGCCGACGCCGCCGCTGGCGATCACCGGGATCGACACGGCATCGGCGATCATGCGGGTCAGCGCCAGGTCATAGCCCTGCTTGGTGCCATCGCCGTCCATCGAGGTGACGAGCAATTCCCCTGCGCCAAGCTCCGCCAGGCGCAGCGCATGTTCCAGCGCGTCGATGCCGGTCGGCTTGCGGCCGCCATGGGTGAAGATTTCCCACTTGCCTTCGCCCACCTTGCGCGCATCGACCGAGCCGACGATGCACTGCGCGCCGAAGCGGTCGGCGATGTCGGCCACCAGTTCGGGCCGGGCGACGGCGGCGCTGTTGACCGCGACCTTGTCCGCGCCCGCCAGCAGCAGGGCGCGGGCATCCTCCGCGCTGCGCACGCCGCCGCCGACGGTGACGGGCATGAAGCAGACTTCGGCGGTGCGGCGCACCACGTCCAATATGGTGCCGCGCGCCTCATGGGTGGCGGTGATGTCGAGGAAGCAGAGTTCGTCGGCGCCGGCCGCGTCATAGAGCTTGGCCTGCTCGACCGGATCGCCGGCATCCTTGAGATCGACGAAATTGACGCCCTTCACCACGCGGCCATTGGCAACGTCGAGGCAGGGAATGACGCGGGTGCGGACGGTCATGCTTCCTCCCCTGCAAGGGGAGGGGGACCGCCGGCGCAGCCGGTGGTGGAGGGGGATTTCCGCATAGGGACGCGTGAAGGGATAGCCCCCCCCACCATGCTTCGCATGGTCCCCCTCCCTGTGCCGGGGAGGAACTGGCCGGCGCCGTTCACGCCGCCGCCTGCGCGACCGCGAGCGCGGTCTTGAGGTCGAGGCGGCCATCATAGATGGCGCGGCCGGTGATGACGCCTTCGATCCCGTCATCGGCATGGAGGCTGAGGACGCGGATATCCGCGATCCCCGCAACGCCGCCGCTGGCGATCACCGGCATGTCGGTGGCGCGGGCGAGATCGACGGTCGCATCGATATTCACGCCCTTGAGCAGACCGTCGCGGCCGACATCGGTGAAGAGCAGGCTGGCGACGCCCGCATCCTCGAACCGGCGGGCGAGGTCGATCACCGGCATGTCGCTCTTTTCCGCCCAGCCGTCGGTGGCGACGAAGCCGTCGCGCGCATCGACCGCGACGACGATGCCGCCGGGGAAGTCGCGCGCGGCCGCCTTGACGAAGGCGGGATCTTTCAGCGCGGCGGTGCCGATCACGATGCGCGACACGCCCAGGTCAAACCAGCGTTCGACCGACTCCCGGTTGCGGATGCCGCCGCCGAGCTGAACATGGCCGGGAAAGGCCTCGACGATGCGTTCGACCGCTTCGGCGTTGACCGCATGGCCGGCAAAGCTGCCATCCAGATCGACGACATGGATATGCTGGGCGCCCGCTGCGGCAAAGATCAGCGCCTGCGCGGCGGGATCATCGCCATAGACGGTGGCGCGGTCCATGTCGCCCTCGGCCAGGCGGACGACCTGGCCGCCTTTGAGGTCGATGGCGGGGAAGACGATCAGGGACATTATCCGATTTCCGTTCGGTTCGAGCTTGTCGAGAACCCACGCGCAACGGTTCTCGACTGGCTCGAACCGAACGGGGGTAGGGGTGGTATCACGGCTTCCAGTCCAGAAAGCGCGCGAGGAAGGAGAGGCCGTAGCGCTGGCTCTTTTCCGGGTGGAACTGGCAGCCGATGATGGTGTCGCGCGCGACGGCGGCGACCAGCGGCCCGCCATGGTCGGTGACGGCGGCGACATGGGCCGGGTCGGCGGCTTCATAATGATAGCTGTGCAGGAAATAGGCTTCGCCGGCCTCGATCAGGGGCGGCTGGCCGTTCAGCACCACATCGTTCCAGCCCATATGCGGCACCTTGATCGAAGCATCGGTCGGTTCGATCAGCCGCACCGTGCCGGGAATCCAGCCCAGCCCCTCATGCCGGCCGAACTCCTCGCCGGCGTCGGCGAGCAACTGCATGCCGACGCAGACGCCCAGAAAGGGAATGCCGCGCTGGTTCA
This sequence comes from Sphingobium sp. DN12, assembly GCF_051058005.1. Lineage (NCBI taxonomy): Bacteria > Pseudomonadati > Pseudomonadota > Alphaproteobacteria > Sphingomonadales > Sphingobiaceae > Sphingobium > Sphingobium sp. DN12. Next base: position 3,275,856 of record NZ_CP173717.1, on the reverse strand, counting down.
CGGCCTCGTTCATCGCGTCGACCATGCCGGGGATCGCGACCAAGGCATCGCGGCAGGCGCGGAAGGCGCCGACGCCGGGCAGGACGATGCGGTCGGCCCTGGCCACGACATCGGCATCGGCGGTAATGATCACATCATCGGCGCCCGCCTTGCGCAGGGCATTGTGGACCGAGTGGAGGTTGCCCGCGCCATAATCGATCAGGGCAATGGTCATGGCAGCAACGTGTCCAGATTGACGCTGGCGGCGCGCGCCGGGAGGAACTCTATCAGGTCGAACGAGGCCGCGCCGTTGACGACGAAGGGATCGGTCGCTGCCTTGGCCGCGATCTCGTCACGTTCGCCGCGCGCCAGCAGGATGCCGCCGGTGCGCGGTTCGCGCCGGCCGGCGAGCAGCAGCCAGCCATCGGCGATGCCCTGGTCCAGCCAGGCCCGATGATCGCTCAGATGGCCGTCCAGCACATCGATCGGCGCCGTATAGGTCAGCGAAATGATGAACATGGGGTCGGCCTTTCTATGGAAGTGATGCTTAGAGCATGCCCTTGGTCGAGGGGATGGCGTCGGCCTTGCGCGGGTCGATCTCCACCGCTTGGCGCAGCGCGCGGGCCAGGCCCTTGAAGGCGCTTTCGACGATATGATGGTTGTTGCTGCCATAGAGCAGCTCGATGTGCAGCGTGATGCCGGCGGCCTGGGCCAGGCTGTGGAAGAAATGCTCCACCATTTCCGTGTCCCATTCGCCGATCTTGGTGACGGTGAAGGGCAGCTTGCACACCAGCCAGGGGCGGCCGGAAATGTCGAGCGCGACGCGGCTCAGCGTTTCGTCCATCGGCGAATAGACGCTGCCGTACCGGCTGATGCCGCGCTTGTCGCCCAGCGCCTTGGCCAGCGCCTCGCCGATCGCGATCGCCGTATCCTCGGTGGTATGATGCTGGTCGACATGCAGGTCGCCGACGGTCTTGACGGTCATATCGATCAGCGAATGGCGCGACAACTGCTCGATCATATGGTCGAGGAAACCGATCCCGGTGGAGACGGTGTAAAGACCGGTGCCGTCGAGGTTGACGGTCACGTCGATCTGCGTTTCCGCAGTGTTGCGGTGAATCTCGGCCGTGCGCATGCGCGCCCTATAGCGCGTCGCGCGCGCCATGCAATCTGATGATGTACCTCTCGGGCGGGGGTTGACCGCCGCTTTCGCGTCGTTAGGACATATGCCCCATGAGTGAAGACCTGCCCGACAGCCTGATTCCCTATGACGAAATCGTGCAGGAGGCCCTGCGCGCGGTCGTCGGCCGCGTGCTGGGCGAAGTGCAGCAGACCGGCGGCCTGCCGGGCGCGCATCATTTCTACATCACGTTCAAGACCCATGCCGCCGGGGTGGATATCCCCAAGCATCTGTCGGAGCGTTTCCCGGACGAGATGACCATCGTCCTCCAGAACAAGTTCTGGGATCTCAAGGTCAGCGACCGCCATTTCGAGGTCAGCCTGACCTTCAACCAGGTCGCGGCGCATCTGGTCATTCCCTTCAGCGCGATCACCGCCTTCGTCGATCCCGCCGTCAATTTCGCGCTGCAGTTCCAGGTTCAGGCCGATGAAGAGCCCGAACCCCATGACGTAGCCGAAAATGACGCGCCGCTGGTCACGACCGAGGATGGCTCCAACGTCGTCACGGTGGATTTCGGCAAGAAGAAGTGAGCCCGGCGGCCGGGATCGGCCGCAGACTCAGAATTCGTGGCGATAGGAGAAGCGCAGCTTCTGGCTCGTCCCGAAACTATTGTCGACATAGCTGATATTGGCGCCGACCGTGTCGCGACGCGTAAGATGGTAGGACAGGCCGCCACCCAGCGCCACGCCTGAAAAATCATGGGTGCCCCTGGTCACATTGCCGCCCGCCATCGCGGTCAGCTTCGGCCCCAGCGGCCGCAACAGGAACAGGCCGACATAGCCGCTATTGCTGCTGAGCGCGATCGGCAGGCCATCGCTCTGGTCGATATCGCTGACCGGGCCATGCCCCTTGGTGTAGCTATAGCCGAACGGCACGAACATCTGCAATTTGCCGGTCTTCAGCCCGGTTTGCGACAGCGGCACGAAGCCGCCGAGCGAATAGCGTGTCTGTTCCACCCCCGAATCGAAATGGCTTTTGCCGGCCGAGAAGGTCAGGATCGCGACCGGAAACAGATAGGATGCGCCGACCGACCAGAGGCCCGATTCCGAGACGCGGGCATTGAATTTCAGCTTGGGGCCGACCGCGACCGATCCGGACAGTGAAAATTCGTCGGAGGCGCGGGTGATGCCGACCTTGGTCGCGATCTTGGTGGGATCGTCGGACGATTTTTCCTCTTCTGCTGCGTGGACCGGAGCGGTCGTGGCGGCAAGGCAGAGGAGGAGGGCAAGGACGGGGCGATCGGACATGCGGTTTTCCTCCAGGATGCCGGGCAGGATATCGGGCCGCGTGCGCCGATCAATTGCGGTAAACCCCGGTAAAGGCGCAGATCCTGCGGCTGCATGACGGCGGCGGCCTGTCATGGGGATGGGCTGCGGGGATATGCGATATTCGCAAGTTTCGCCTTGGAATTTCCCGCCCCGGGCCTACATCGGGACCAGTTTTGCGATTGATTCTTAACTGGGAGTTCTGAATGTCCGCTACCCGCACCGAAACCGACAGCATTGGCGCCATCGAGGTGCCCGCCGACGCCTATTGGGGCGCCCAGACCCAGCGCAGCATCGAGAATTTCCCCTTCGGCGCGACCGAGCGGATGCCGATCGGCATCGTCCATGCGCAGGCGATCGTGAAGCAGGCGGCGGCGCGGGTGAATGCGAAACATGGGCTCGACGCGACGATCGTCGCGGGCATCGAGAATGCCGCGCAGCAGATCGTCTCCGGCGCGCTCGATGACCAGTTTCCGCTCGTCATCTGGCAGACCGGCAGCGGCACCCAGACCAACATGAACGTCAATGAGGTGATTGCCGGCTATGCCAATGAGCAGCTGGCCGGCACGCGCGGCGGCAAGAGCCCGGTCCATCCCAACGACCATGTGAACATGAGCCAGTCGTCGAACGACAGCTTCCCGACCGCGCTGCATGTCGCGACCGTGCTGGCGACCCGCGACAAGCTGATTCCGGCGCTGGAGAAGCTGACCGGCGCGCTGACCGCCAAGGCGGAAGGCTGGGGGCATATCGTCAAGATCGGCCGCACCCATACGCAGGATGCGACGCCGCTGACCTTGGGCCAGGAATTTTCCGGCTATGCTGCGCAGCTGGTCAGCAGCAAGGCGCGCATTGAGGGCGCGCTGAACGGCAATATCCGCAAGCTGGCCATCGGCGGCACGGCGGTCGGCACCGGTCTCAACGCACCCGATGGCTGGGCGGACGACATGACGGCCGCGATCAGCGACATTGCCGGCACGCCGTTCGAAAGCGCGCCCAACAAGTTCGAGCAGCTGGCCGCCAAGGACGGCCTCGTCTTCTTCTCCGGCGCGCTCAACACGCTGGCGGTGGCGCTGACCAAGATCGCCAATGACATCCGCTTCCTGGGCTCCGGCCCGCGCTCGGGCCTGGGTGAGCTGGACCTGCCCGCCAATGAGCCGGGCAGCTCGATCATGCCGGGCAAGGTCAACCCGACCCAGTGCGAATCGCTGACCATGGTGGCGGCGCAGGTGATCGGCAATCATCAGGCGGTGACCGTCGGCGGCATGCAGGGCCATTTCGAACTCAATGTCTTCATGCCGCTGATCGGCGCCAATGTGCTGCGCTCGATTCATCTGCTCAGCGTCGGCATGGAAAGCTTTGCCGAACGCTGCGTCGAAGGGATGCAGGCCAATGAGGGCCGGATCGCCGAACTGGTCGAGCGCTCGCTGATGCTGGTGACCGCGCTGGCACCGGAGATCGGCTATGACAATGCCGCGACCATCGCCAAGCATGCGCACAAGAATGGGCTGACGCTCAAGCAGGCCGGCCTCGAACTGGGGCTGGTCGATGAGCCGACCTTCGACCGGCTGGTGCGGCCGGAAAATATGGTCTGATCCAGATCAACTGGCGGAACCGGGGCGGGTGCGATACATTAATCCCCTATGAAGAAAACGCCCGCCCCGACCGCCGCAAAGCTTCCGTCCACCGCGACGCGCGTTCGCAAGTCGAGCCTGTTTCGCAAGGCGGCGCGGCTCGGCGCGACGGTGGTGGCCGCACGGGTCGCCGCCGACACGGGCAAGAAGGGCGTGATCGGCCTGATCGCCGGGGCCGGGGCCAAGCGCCTCATCATGCGCTATCCGGTCGGCGCCATGGTCCTCACCGGCGCCTATCTGGCGGGCAAGCTCTATGAGGCGAAGCGCGAAGCGGACCGCAAGATGGCGACCAAGCTGCTGACCGACGCCAGCGCCAAGCCGATCCTGATCGACGAGGCACGGGCCGCCCGCAAGAAGGCAGGCTAGAGCGCACCCTGCCAGGCCTTGATCGCGTCGATCGGCCAGGCGAGCATCAGGACATTGAGTGTCAGATTGTCGCGGATCACCGCCAGTGCCAGCAATTCGAAACCGATCGCGACGATAACCGTCAGCCAGACGGGCGCGCGCGACGCGAACAGGAATCCCAGGGCCATCATGCCGATATCGCTCATCGAATTGAGGATGGAATCGCCCGAATAGCCGAGCGCGATCGTCGCCGTGCGGTAACGGTCGATGATGATCGGTGAATTTTCAAGGATTTCCCACGCTGCCTCGATCGTCACCGCCACCGACAGGCGGATGCCGAGCGGCCGGCGGCGCATCAGCAAATGGGTCGCGCCATAGAAGAGGAAGCCGTGGATGATGTGGCTGAGGCTGTACCAGTCGGACAGATGCTGGCTGTTACCGCTGTCGATCGGCCCATGCCATAGCGCGATCGTGCCGCAGGTGCAGATCGGTGGACGCCCCATCAGATAGAGGATCGCCGCAGCCCCCAGCGCGATCAGCAGGGCGAGGATAAAGCCTCGCCGATTCATTCTGTTACGCGCTCGCGCCAAGCCTCTTCTCCCCCAACCTCTTGCAAAATGCTGTCCACGACGCCACTAGCGGCCATGGCCGACAACATTCCCACCGACACCCCCGATTTCAAGCGCCGCGGCGTTCTCTTTGTCCTGTCCTCGCCCTCGGGCGCCGGAAAGTCGACGATTGCACGCAAATTGCTGGCCTGCGAACCGGACCTGTCGATGTCGGTGTCGGCGACGACGCGGACGATCCGGCCGGGCGAAGTCGATGGCAAGGATTATCATTTCGTCGACCTGGAAGAGTTTCGTCGCATGGCGAACGACCATGAGTTCCTGGAATGGGCGCATGTGTTCGGCCAGCGCTATGGCACGCCGCGCGCGCCGGTCGAGGCGATGCTCAAGAGCGGCAAGGATGTGCTGTTCGACATCGACTGGCAGGGCGCGCAGCAGCTGCATCAGATTGCGGGCGGCGACGTGGTCCGCATCTTCATCCTGCCGCCCTCGATGGAGGAACTGGAAAAGCGTCTGCGTGGCCGCGCGACCGACAGCAATGAAGTGATCGAGGGCCGCATGGCGCGCGCCGCGGGCGAGATCGCCCACTGGGACGGCTATGACTATGTGCTGTGCAATGTCGACGTCGAGGAATGTTTCGAGCGCGTTCGCACCATCCTGCACGCCGAACGGATGAAGCGCAGCCGCCAGACCGGCCTCATTGGCTTCATCCGCCGCCTCAGCCGCTATCATCAGGAAGATTGAGGTCTAGCGGCTGACGGGGCCGCTATTTCTCGAATCCTGCCGGGTCGGCCCAGTCGGGGTGGACCCAGGCCATCACCTTGAACAATGTCCCCATCTCCGCTTCGTCGGTGAGGCGGTGGCGTTGCGCCTCCAGTTCGGCGGCGCGCTGCGGGCTGCCCTTGGCCAGCACGGATGCGCGCACGTCGATGCCCAGATGCTGGAGGAAATGGCCCTGCGTCACCGCGCCATGGACGCGCAGCCCGGCCTGGCGCGCGACATTGGCCAGCATCGTGAAATCGACATGGGTGGTAAGGTCGCTTTCGCCCGGATCGGTGAAGGGATCGGTGAACTGGTGGTTCTTCACCGCCTGCAGCGTGTCGCCCAGGGCCGGGCCTTCATAGCCATAGTCGATGATGATCGCGACGCCGCCCTGGCGCGCGATCCGGCTGGCAAGGGCATAGCCCGCGGTGGCGCCGGCCTGCGCCACTTCGATGATCGCGCCTTCGGGTGCCTGCGCGGCGATCGGCGGCAGGCCCGATTCGATCCGGCGATAGCCCGGCACCGCCATGAAGCGGCCCTCTTCCTCGCGCCGGATCACCACCCGTTCACGCCATTCGTCGCCGACGCGGATCATCTGCCGCACGGGCAGGGCATCGAAAAATTCATTGGCGACCACCAGCAGCGGCGACTGGTCGGGCAGGCTTTCCACGCTGTCATGATGGACGACATGGGGAATCTGGGCGCGCTGCCGCTCGCGCAGGGTCGGGCTGGTCTCGACGAAATGGATGCGCGAGGTGACGTCGGCCCCCTCCATCGCGCGCAGCGCATCACCCGCCAGCGTGCCGCGACCCGGCCCCAGCTCGACATAGAGCGGATCGGCGCGCCGGCCCGATCGCAGCCAGACATCGGCCAGGCACAGGCCGATCAGTTCGCCGAACATCTGGCTGATTTCCGGGGCGGTGGTGAAGTCCCCCTCCAGCCCCAGCGGATCGCGCGTGCCATAATAATGCTGGTTCGCCTCGCCCATATAATGGGCGACGGAGATCGGCCCGCCGGCATCGATCTGGCGGGCCAGGCGCTCGGGCAGGCCCATCGCGCCGGGCAGGGCGTCAGCTGACACTGGCGCTGCCCGCGATCGGTTCGACGCGCACGCGCCGGCCCTTGGCGGTGACGATCAGGTAGAGGCCGCCCAGGATCATCGGCACGCACAGCCACTGGCCCATGTGCAGGCCGGTGCGGGCGGCAAATTCCATCAGCTGGGCGTCGGCCTCGCGGAAATATTCGACGCCGAAGCGGAACACGCCATAGAAGAAGACGAACAGGCCGACCAGCATGCCCGGCTTGTAGCGCGCCTTGGTCTTCCAGAAGGCGAAGGCGAGAATGCAAAACAGGATGATGCCTTCGAAAAAGGCTTCGTAAAGCTGGCTTGGATGACGGGCGAAGGGGCCGCCGGTCGGGAAGATCATCGCCCAGGGCACATCGGTTTCCTTGCCCCACAGTTCGCCATTCACGAAATTGGCGAGGCGGCCGAAGAACAGGCCGAAGGGCACGACGCAGGCGACATAGTCATGGATGCGCAGCCAGCTCAGCTTCTCCTTGCGCGCCATGTAGAGGATGCCGAGCGATACGCCCGCCGCGCCGCCATGGAAGGACATGCCGCCATTCCACAGCTTGAAGATGTCCAGCGGATGCTGGAGGATTTCGGGCTGGTAGAAGAAGACATAGGCGAGCCGGCCGCCGATGATGATGCCCAGCGTCGCATAGAAGATCATGTCGTCGGCGTGGCGCCGGGCCATCGGCGAACCGGGCTGGGCAATGAGCTTCAGGAGATACCAGTAGCCGATCAGGATGCCGGCCAGATAGGCCAGGCTATACCATTTGAGCGTGAAGAAGCCCAGGTCCAGGGCGACGGGGCTGAGCCCCAGCTGGTCGAAGCGGATAGCGCTCGAAGCGGCGGCGACAAGGTCCAGGATCAAAATGGCATTCCCTCGGCAATCAGGCCTGTGGCCATAGAACAAGCGACCGGCAAGATGAAGGGGGGCGATCCCGATTGCAGGATGATCGGGGCAAATAGGCCGGACATGCCCGGCGCGGCGCGGTCAGGCCGCTTCGCTACAGTCCAGCAGCGCCGCGCGATCCCGGATTTCCACCATGCGGCGGCCGGGCAGGGCGATGATGCCGATCCGCTTGAGGTCGGTCAGCTGCCGGCTCACCGTCTCGATCGTCAAACCCAGCACATCGGCAATCTGCTGGCGCGACAGCGGCAGGTCGAACCGGTCGAGCGGGGCCTGGCCTTCGCGGGCCAGCCGGCGCGACATGTCGAGCAGGAAGGTCGCGATCTTCTCGCGCGCATTCTTGCGGCCGAGCAGCAGCATCCAGCTGCGCGCTCGGTCGAGATCGTCGAGCGTGCGTTGCAGCAGTCGATGCTCCAGCTCGGGATGCTCGCGGGCAAAGCCGTCAAAGGCGCCACGGGTGAAGAGGCACAGGCGCGCATCGGTGAGCGCCGTGACGCTGTGCGGCGTGCTGCGGCCGAAGGGGCGGCCGATGAAGTCGGACGGATAGACCACGCCGACAATCTGTTCGCGCCCATCACCGGTCGAGGCTGACAATTTGAGCGTGCCGTCGATCACATTGGCGACGATGGTGGCGTCGTCGCCTTCCCACATCACCGTCTGCCCCGCCGCGATCGTGACGCGCCGGCCGAGGCGATTGAGCGCGCCGCGCTCATCCTCTTCCAGCGTGGCGCAGATGGCGCGGTCGCGCACCTCGCAGCGCTGGCAGAAGCTGGCGTCGGAGCAGGGGGCAGGAACGGGCATGCCGCCGGGCAGGGTTTGCGCGAGATCAAAATGCATGTTCATGACCGCTGCTTGGCGCGGCGGCGGGGCGGGCACTATCCGTAAATCCCCTATGGGACTTTCTGTCCTATTCGAGCCCCGCCTGGAAGGCGATGCGCAGCGTTTCCGACAGGCTATGGACCTGTAGCTTCTGCATCAGGTTGGCGCGATGAATCTCGACCGTGCGCGGGCTGATGCCCAGGTCATAGGCGATCGTCTTGTTGGGCAGGCCGTCGACCAGGCCCTTGAGCACTTCGCGTTCCCGATCGGTCAGGATGTTGAGCCGGGCGCGGGCAGTCTCGCGCTGGCTGTTGCGGCCCTGGTCGGCGCTTGCCTGCGCGCAGGCGGCCTCGATCGCGGCGAGCAATGCCGCCTTCTCGAACGGCTTTTCGATGAAATCGGTGGCCCCCGCCTTCATCGCGGCGACCGCCATGCCGACATCGCCATGGCCGGTCATGATGATGACCGGCAGCATCATGCCGCGCGCGCGCAGTTCGCGCTGCACTTCCAGTCCATCAATGTCGGGCATGCGCACGTCCAGCAGCACGCAGCCGCCCTCCAGCGTCCCGACTTCCTTCAGGAACTCGGTGCCGCCCGAGAAGAGCCGCACCGAAAAGCCGCTGGTCTTGAGCATGAAGGAGAGAGACCGGCGGATCGCCTCGTCATCATCGACGACATGGATGGGCTGGTCGGTGGGCAGGCTCATGGCAGGCGGTCCGCAGAATCGAGAGTGAAGTGGAAGGCGACGCCGCCCCAGTGCGAGGCGTCGGCCCAGATCCGTCCGCCATGCCCCTCGACGATGGTGCGGCTGATCGACAGGCCCACGCCCATGCCGGCGGGTTTGGTCGTGCTGAACGGGGTGAAGAGCGATCGCGCGACCGCCGGATCGAGGCCGGGGCCACTGTCGGCGATGATGAGTTCGACCTGTCCGTCCTCGGCCGGCACCGCCGACAGGCGCAGGATGCGGCGATTGCGGCCGTCCATCGCCTCGACCGCGTTGCGCACCAGGTTGATGATGACCTGCTGCACCTGCACCCGGTTGGCGATCACCCGGCCGACGCGCGGATCGACGACGATGTCCATGTCGATGCCCCGGCTGTCGATGCCGATGAAGGCCAGCGCGACCCCCTCGGCCAGCAGCGTGGCCGCCGGTTCGGCCTGGCGATCGGCTTCGCCACGACGGATGAACTCCCGCAGCGACCGGATGATCTGGCCTGCGCGCATCGCCTGGCGCGCGGCTTCGTCCATCGCCTCGCCCAGCAAGTCGCGGTCGACCGGTGCATCGGTGCGCAGCAGGTCGCGGCCCGCCTCCATATAATTGGCGATCGCGGTCAGCGGCTGGTTCAATTCGTGCGCCAGCGCCGCGGCCAGCGTCCCCATCGCCGTGACGCGGGCGGCATGGCTGAGTTCCGCCTGCAGATCCTGCAGGCGGCGTTCGGCCTTCTGCCGATCGGTCAGGTCGCGCACGAATCCGGTGAACAGCTTCTCGCCATGGTCCTGCACTTCGCCGACCGCCAATTCGATCGGAAAGGTGGAGCCATCGCGCCGGCGCGCGGTGGTCAGCCGGCCGATGCCGATGATCCGCTTCTCGCCGGTGTCATGATAATGTTGCAGGTAGGAATCGTGGCGCTCGCGATCGGGCGAGGGCATCAGCATCGCAACATTGCGGCCCAGCACATCGGCTTCTGCATATTGGAACATGCGCTGGGCGGCCGGGCTGAACGAGACGATATGCCCGGTCGCGTCGATCACGATCAGCGCATCGGGCACCGTTGCCAGGATCGATCCCAGCAGAGCCTGTTCCCGGCTGGTCGCATTATCCTGCGGATCGCCATCGTTGAACGCCATGTCCGATCACTGACCGTAAATCAGTGCGCCAGCAAGAGCGGAACCCGTGTTTCGGCCAGAATATAGCGGGTTACGCCGCCAAAAATAGTTTCCCGCAGCCGGCTGTGGCCAAAGGCACCCATCACCATCCAGTCGATCGACAGTTCCTGGCAGGCATGGGACAGCGCTTCTTCGACGCTGCGATCCTTGCGCGGCCATTCGTGAATCTCGACCGCAATGCCGTGGCGCGAGAGATATTCGGCGGCGTCGGTCGGCGGGAAATCGCGCTTCGATCGCTCGTCGACGGTGACGACATGGACCTCGCTCGCCACGCGCAACAGGGTGCGGCTCGCGGTCAGCGCCGACGCCGCCTCATGCGATCCGTCCCAGGCGACCATCGCGCGGCCGGTGCAGCGAAAGCCCTTGGCCATGCTCGGGATCGCCAGCACCGGGGCGCGGCTGTTGACCGCCAGGTCGGCGACGATCGGCGCCGGATCATCGGTCTGCCGGCGGCCCGGCGGCGGCAGGGAAACGAGCATCGCGTCGGCCAGGCGACCGGTTTCCAGCAGCCCCTGGACCAGGTCGCCGCTGCGATAATGCCAGTCCCACGCCATGCCCTCGCGCCGCAGGCGCTCTTCCAATCCGAGCCGGATTTCCTCGTCCTGGCGGCGCACCGCATCGATTGCCTCGGGCACCAGATAGCCGCTGCCATAGAGATCGGCGGCGACCAGTTCGGGCAGCGGCGCGATCTGCAGGCAACTGATATGGGCGCCGGTCGCGCGCGACAGGTCGAACGCGGCCTGCAGCCGGCTTTCCATGCCGTTGTCTGCGCGGATGTGCAGCAATATGGTCTTCATCGAACATGTCCCGACAAGAGGGCGCCGATGCAGCGCCGCATGATCGTCATCCTGACTAGTAGCCCGCTCGGCTCGTCTCTATCCGCAAATTTCCCTATTTCGATTGCCGATCCGATGGCACATTCGGGGGGCAACGATCATAGCAAGGATGCCTTCTTCATGACCGACAAGGATATTCTGGAAACCCGCACCGGTATTCGCGTCCAGGTGCGCCCGGCGCAGGATGGCGATGCCAAGGCGCTGGCCCATTTCTTTTCGGCCGTATCCGATGATGATCGCCGCTTCCGCTTCCTCAGCAGCGCGCCGGGCGTCAGCGCCGGGCAGATTCATGATCTGATCCATGGCGACCCCGACAATTGCGAGACCTTCCTGGCGACCGACGAGAAGGGGGCCATACTGGCCGCCGCGACCCTGGCCGCCGATCCCGACCGGACCCGCGCCGAAGTCGCGATTTCGGTGCGCGTCGACCATCGCGGTAAGGGCGTGGGCTGGAGCATGCTGCGCCACGCCACCGACCGCGCGCAGGAAATGGGCGTCGGCCTGCTCCAGGCGATCGAGAGCCGCGCCAATCATGCCGCGATCGAACTGGAGCGCGAACAGGGCTTTGTCGCCCGCAGCGTCGATGACGAGCCGTCGCTGCTGATCCTGGAAAAGCGTTTCTGATCGCATCGCTGGTGAAATAATGAAGGGGCCGGAGCGGCGATCCGCTCCGGCCCCTTCCTTCTGGTCCACCCCCCGGAGGATCAGAAGCGCATGCCGACACCCACGCCGAACACGAAGGGATCGAGCGATACCTTGACGTTCTGGGTGCCGGCCGCGGCCGTGGTCAGCCGCACCTTGGTGTCGATGTCGATATATTTGACGTCGAGGTTGAGGAAGATCTTGTCGTTGAGGTCGATGTCGACGCCGACCTGGCCGGCCCAGCCGAAGCTGTCGGACATATGGACCTTGGTCTTGCCGACCGCATCCTCCAGCCCGCTTGACGCATCCTCGTTGTAGAACAGCGTATAATTGACGCCGGCGCCGATATAGGGGCGGACATGGCCCTCGACGATCGGGTGATATTGCATCGTCAGCGTCGGCGGCAGCACCCAGGTGGAGGCCAGCTTGCCGATCCCGCCGGTGGTGCCGCTGCGGCCACTGGCGCTATGCTTGGTGGTCGCGGCGATCAGTTCGAAGCCGATATGGTCGGTCGCCATGTAGGTGACGTCGACTTCGGGCGCGATGCCGTTGTTCACCGACACCTTCTCGCCGGGGAAGCCGGGCAGGATGCTGCCGCTTTTTTCGGTGGGGGCGACCATGATGCCGCGCACGCGCACCAGCACGTCGCCCTGCTTGGCCTGGGCCGGGGCGGCGGCCAGCGCCGTGCCCATGGCGCCCATCGCGGCGACAATCATCATCTTTTTCAAGTGCATGTCTTTTCTCCATCCCTGATCGTGGGTCAGTGATGGCGCTCTGCTCCCGATCGGAGCGGCCTTCCTTGATGCGGCGCAATCGGCGATTTGATCCTGCGCAATGTTCGGCATCGGGCGCCATGGCAGGCGGGACGCCATGTTCCGCTATCATCCCGACCTGCTCGCCGCGCCGGTGCCGCGCTACACCAGCTATCCGACCGCCGCCCAGTTCGGCGAGGATGTCGGGGCGGCCGACATGGCGCAGCGGCTGGATGCGATGCCGGCGGACGCGCGCCTGTCGCTCTATGTCCATATCCCCTATTGCCATGACATTTGCTGGTATTGCGGGTGCAACACCGGAGCGGCAACGCGGCCTCGTCGCCTGTCCGCCTATGTCGATGCGCTGGAGCGGGAAATGGCGCTGGTTTCGGCGCGGCTCGGCGGACGGGGGCGCGTCACCCATGTCGCCTTTGGCGGCGGCAGTCCCAATTCTCTGCCGCTGATCGACTGGGTCCGGCTCAATCATCAGTTGCTGCTCTGCTTCGACGCCAGCGCGGCGGCGATGGCGGTGGAACTGGACCCGCGCCGGATCGACCGGGCCTGGATCGACGCCATGGCCAAGGTCGGGGTGACGCGCGTCAACCTGGGGGTGCAGACTTTCGCCACCCATGTGCAGCAGCGGATCGGCCGGGTGCAGCCGGCCGAGACGGTGGCGATGGCGGTGGGCGCGCTGGCCCGTGCGCGCATCCAGGTCGGGTTCGACCTGATGTATGGCCTGCCGGGGCAGAGCGAGGCGGATCTGGCCCGGACCCTGGAGGACAGCATTCGCCTGTCCCCCTCGCGCATCGCGCTGTTCGGCTATGCCCATATGCCGCGCCTGCTGCCGCGCCAGCGGCGGATCGATACGACCGAATTGCCGGGTGTCGAACAGCGCTTTGCGATGGCGAAGCTTGGCCATGCGATGCTGACGGCGGCCGGCTATCAGGCGATCGGCTTCGATCATTTCGCGCTGCCCGACGATCCGCTCGCGGTGGCCGCTGCAACCGGACGGCTGCGCCGCAATTTTCAGGGCTTTACCGAGGATGACAGCGATGCGCTGATCGGCATGGGCGCGAGCGCGATCAGCCAGTTCCCCGACCTGATCGTCCAGAATGAGAAGAATGCCGGTGCCTATCGCGACGCCTTGTCGAACCATCGGCTGCCCGCGGCCCGTGGGGTGCGGCGCAGTGTCGACGACCAGCGGCGGGGCGCGTTGATCGAACGGCTGCTGTGCGATGGCCGGGCGGCTTGTGGCGACCTTGCTGAACCGGCGCTGCTCGATCGGTTCGAGCGGATCGGCTTGCTCCGGCGGGAGGGGGACGAGTTGCTGCTGCAACCCGGTGCGGCGCCTTATGCCCGTTCCATCGCCGCCTGTTTCGATGCCTATCTGCGCCCGGCCGAAACGCGCTTCAGCGTCGCGGTCTGATCGCCGGCCCGGCCCTCGCCGGGCCGGCGATCGCACGTCGGATCAGAAGCGCACGCCCACGCCCATCCAGACACGGGCCGGATCGATCAGATAGCCCGCCGCGTCATAGTTGAGCCGCTTGTCGAGCAGGTTCTGCACACCGGCATGGACGGTGAAGGCGGGCGTGATCTTGTAGGATGCGCCCATGTCCACCACCGTATAGTCGGGCGACACGATATTATTGCCGCTGATCTGCGCCTCGGTGACGGCTTCCTCGCCGCGATAGACGGCGCGCACGAAGGCGGAGAAGCGCTTGTCCGGGCGCCAGTTGAGCGAGGCGCTGGCCTGCTGCTTGGGCGTGTCGTTGAGCGCCGCGCCGATATTGGCGCCGCTCAGCTGTTCCGAATCCGTCAGCGTGCCGGTGGCGTTGAGCCGCAGCGTGTGGGTCAGCGGCACGTCGATCGACACTTCCACGCCGCGCACCCGTGCCTTGTCGACATTGACATAGGTCGTGGGCGGACGGCCGATCGAGCTGAGCGGTTCATCGACGCACCAGGCCCCCGCCACTTCGCAGGTCACGCGCGTGATCTTGTCGTTGAAGCGGGTGTCATAGGCAGTGACGCTGGCGTTGAAGCCGCCACGCGAGAAAAGCAGGGCCGCTTCGAGCGTGCGGGAGGTTTCGGCTTCCAGGTCGGGATTGCCATAGATGGTGCCGCCACGGCTGGTCTGGCCCCAGTCGGGAATGGTCTGGCGCAGGCTCGGCGCGCGGAAGCCCTGCGAATAGCCGCCCTTCAGCGTCAGGGACGGGGTGATGTTCCACACCGCATAGACGCGCGGGGTCCAGTGGACGCCATATTGTTCGTCATGGTCCATGCGGATGCCGCCGGTCAGCGCCAGCCCGTCGAGCAGCTTCAGCTCATTTTCGGCGAACAGCGCCCAGCTGGTGCGGGTGGTGCCGGTGGTGGTCGATCCCGACAAAAGGTTGCCGGTCAGGTCGGACAGATCCTCATAGCGATAGAATCCGCCGACGGTCAGCGTGTTGGACGGCAGCGGGATCACCCACAGGCTCTGGCCGAGCGTGTTCTTGATCCGCTTCTGCGCCTCGACATGTTCGGCATCCTCATATTGCAGATAGGATTCGGAACTGGCGAAGCCCCACTGGCCGCTATGGCTGATCGATGCGACCTTGCGCTTCTGGGTCTGGGTGGTTTCGGTGCCGAGCGGCGCGGTTGCCGACGTTTCGGTCGTCTCGCCGGCAACCTCGATCACCTTCTGCCGATAATAGCCGCCCTCCAGCAGGATCTGGTGGTTGGCGCTGAGGTTGAAGCCCAGTTTGCCGGCCAGGCTGTCATCATGCCGCTCGGGCGTGCCACCGATTTCCGTGTCGCCCTCGCGCCGGTTCATCGATCCCTGCAATTGCAGACCGATGCCGCTGGTCACAGGGCCGGACAGATAGAAATTGCCGTCGGTATAATTGCCGAAATTGTCCGCCAGCTGCATCGTGCCGTTGACGCGCGCGCTGCCGCGCCAATGGTCGCTGATCCGGCGGGTGATGATGTTGACGACGCCGCCCATCGCGTCCGATCCGTAGAGCGAGGACATCGGGCCACGCACCACCTCGATGCGCTCGATCGCTTCGAGCGGCGGCAGCAGGCCACCTTCGCTGACATTGCCGCCATTGGTGCGGGATTCGCGCGACGACAGCCGCTTACCGTCGACCAGGATCAGCGTATATTGCGGCGCCATGCCGCGGATCGAGATGTCGCGGCTATTGCCTTCGCCCGGCGTGACGGTAACGCCGGGGATTTCCATCAGCGCATCGGTCACTTCGCGATAGGGCATGGCGTCCAGCGTCTCGCGGGTGATGACGCTGATCGAGGCTGGCGCGTCGCGCACCTCCTGTTCGCGGCCGGCGGCGGTGACGACGATCTGGTTGGAATCCTGATCGGCCTCGGCGGCCAGTGCCTGTTGTGCGCTGGTCAGCGCGACAAGGGCCGCGGTTGCCCGCAGCATATGGATGGATGGCATGGAAATCCCCTGTTCTGGATAGATGGGCACCCGCCAGCCACCCGGCCGGACGGGCGCCGGAAATCAGTGGTGCGGGCCTGGCCCGATCGGTGGAGCGAATATCATGGCGGGTTCATTTTGCGATCGATTGTCAATTGCAAATGGCCGTTGCCAGAAGCGCGGGGCGGCGCCAAATATCGATATCGGATAAGGCTTATGCGGCCTTGCTATGGGGCAGGGCTGCGCCGCTGCCGCAATGGTCGGCGAACATGTCGCACAGCCAGGCGATGGCCGGGTCGCGATGCGACCGCTCGTTCCACAGCAGCCGATAGCCGAAGGTGCCGACCAGGTCCGGCGCGGGCAGGCAGGCCAGGTCATGGGTCCGGGCGATCGCTTCGGCCGCGCGGGTCGGCAGCGTCATCAGCGCGTCCGATCCCCGGATCATGTGCGGTGCCGCCTGGAAATAGGGCAGGCGGGCGATCACCCGCCGGCGCGGCGCCAGTGTGCCCAGGCGCAGTTCGATCCGGTCGAAGCCGCTGTCGCTGACAACGAAGCTGATATGCGGGCAGGACAGGAAATCCTCGACCGACAGGGATCGGTCGGTCGGATGCGCCGCCAGCTTGTGATGGCGATCGACGACGCAGCTGAACGTTTCGGTGAACAGGAAACGCTCATAG
Organism: Sphingobium sp. DN12; assembly: GCF_051058005.1. NCBI lineage: Bacteria > Pseudomonadati > Pseudomonadota > Alphaproteobacteria > Sphingomonadales > Sphingobiaceae > Sphingobium > Sphingobium sp. DN12. Next base: position 3,259,127 of record NZ_CP173717.1, on the reverse strand, counting down.
GTCTGGGCCGGATCGGGATCGAGCCCGCTGATGATGAGGTCGATCTCGCCCGCGGTCAGCCGCGCCACCATGTCGCCGGTCAAAGGCACGATGTCGATCGCCGCCAGCGGCGCCGCGCGGCCGATATGCGGCAGGGTCGGTGCCACCACGGCGGCGACGCCGAAATCGGTCGATGCGACGCGGAATCGGCGATCGAGCGTCGCCGGATCGAAACGGGGCGGTTCCAGCAGGCCGGCGGTCGTCGCCAGCCAGTCCTGCAAGGACGGCGCCAGTTCCTCCGCCCGCCGGGTCAGTTCCATGCCGCCGGCGGTCCGCACCAGCAGCGGATCGCCCAGCAGGCTGCGCAACTGCGCCAGCGACCGGCTGACCGACGGCTGGCTGACGCCCAGTTGCTGCGCCGTGCGCGTGACGCTTTTCGTGCGCAGCAACAGGCCCAGTATCACCAGGCTGTTGAGATCGAAATGCACGCCGCCAAGCAAGAGAGACCGGTCCGTTCCTTAAGGATAATGCGGACCATTCTTAACTTCAGGGGTGGTCAGGGTCCAGTCCCGTTGCATTTCCGGACTGTTGCGCGGCGCGATCGGCGCCGATTGACAGGCCCCTCCTCCGGATTTATGAAATAACCTGTATCACATCTTCGTCGATCAAGAGGCTGTGCGTCTGCAATCATTGTGTCCGGGGCAACAGGTGCGACGATGATGAAAGGGATGGGCGCCGTCTGTGCGGCGCTCGACGCCGTGACGGTCGACCCAGCATATAAGGGCCGCGCGGTCTGGATGGGAGGATGCCATGACACGCCGTTTCCGGACGTTGCTTTTCTGCGCCTGCGCGACTCTGCCCACCCTGCCGATCGAGGCCCAGGCGCAGGATAAGGCGCAGGACAGGGCCAGCGTGACCCAGGACATCATCGTCACTGCCCGCCGGACCGAGGAACGGCTGCAGGACGTGCCGATCTCGATCACTGTCTTCAACCAGGAAGAACTGGCCAACCGCAATGTCGTCAATGCGCAGGATCTGGCCGCCTATACCCCCTCGCTGTCCGCCAATGGCAATTTCGGCAGCGAAAATAGCAGTTTCGCCATCCGTGGCTTTGCCCAGGACATCGGCACCGCGCCCTCGGTCGGCGTCTATTTCGCCGATGTGGTCGCGCCGCGCGGCGCCTCCAACGGCCTGCCCTCGGGCGATGGCGCCGGGCCGGGCGCCTTTTTCGACCTGCAGAATGTCCAGATATTGAAGGGGCCACAGGGCACCCTGTTCGGCCGCAACACCACCGGCGGCGCGATCCTGCTGGTGCCGCAGAAGCCGACCGACGAATTTTCCGGCTATGTCGAAGGATCGGTCGGCAATTATGACATGTGGCGCGGCCAGGCGGTGGTCAACGCGCCGCTCGGCGACCGGGCGCGGATGCGCATCGGCGTGGATCGGCAAAAGCGTGATGGCTATATGCGCAACGGCAGCGGCATCGGCCCCGACCGGTTCGGCGATGTCGACTATATCGCGCTGCGCGCCAGCCTGGTCGTCGACCTGACCCCCGATCTCGAAAACTACACCATCGTCTCCTACAGCGATTCCAGCAATAACGGCCCGATCCAGAAGCTGGTTGCGGCCGCGCCGGAGGGGCTGGGCCAGCTCGCTTATGGCCAGTTGCTGCGCCAGGGCAGCGGCTTCTACGACGTCATGCAGTCCCTGGAAGACCCCTATTCCAGAACCGAGCAGTGGCAGGCGATCAACACCACAAGCTGGCAGGCGAGCGACACGCTGACGGTCAAGAATATCGTCAGCTACGCCCAGTTGAAGCAGCGCATGAATGCGCCGCTGTTCGGCACCGATTTCGTCGTCGATTTCGCCGCGATCAATCCCTTCCTCGCCGCGCTGGGCAGCTATCATCTGCCCTTCACCACGGTGACGTCGATTCCGGGCGGCTATACCGCCAACCAGTCGACCTTTACCGAGGAACTGCAATTGCAGGGGCGCTCGGGCGATGACCGGCTCAACTGGCAGGCAGGGGCCTATCTGGAGGTCAGCGAACCGCTGGGCATGAGCGGCAGCCAGTCGCCTTTCCTCGCGTCCTGCACCGATTCCGCCACCCTGCAATGCACCGATCCGCTGGGCTTCCTGTCCAATCTCGATCCGACCATCCCGGCGTTTGCCAAGCCGATCCATGCCGGCACCGTCAATTACACGGCGGGGCGCACCAATTTCCACAATGTCGGCCTCTATGCGCAGGCGACCTATGCGCTGACCGATCAACTGAAACTGACCGGCGGCTTCCGCTACACCTGGGATCATTCGCGCAATGTCAGCGACCAGCGCACCTATATCGTCGCCTATCCGCCGCAATATGGCGCCTTCAATCCGGCCGCGGCCTATCGCTGCACCAATCCGCAGGCGGCGGCGACCAATTGCGTGTCGCATTATTATCAGTCGTCGGAAAAGCCGACCTGGCTGGTCGACCTGGATTACAACCCGACCCAGGACATATTGCTCTACGCCAAATATGCGCGCGGCTATCGCGCCGGTACGATCGTCCCCAATATCACCGCGCCGCTCAACATCGTCGAGCCGGAGAAGGTGGACAGCTATGAGCTGGGCCTCAAGACCAGCTTTGGCGGGGCGCTGCGCGGCACCTTCAACCTGGCCGGCTTCTACAATGATTTTTCCAACCAGCAATTGCAGGTCGGCTTCAATGCGCGGCCGCTGTCGGGGCAGGCGTCCACCGCCGCGCCGGTCAATGCCGGCAAGTCGGAGATATGGGGGGTGGAGGCGGATGCCTCGCTGACCCCGTTCCAGGGACTGGTGCTGACCGGCGGCTACAGCTATCTGCGCACCAAGATCAAATCGGTGCCCGATTTCTCCAGCTTCAATGACCCCAATTATATCCTGGCCGCGCCGTTTCAGCCGGGCGATCCCGAAGTGCTGTCGCCGCGCCACAAGGTCACGGTCAGCGGCACCTACACCCTGCCGCTGGACGAGGAGAAGATCGGCCGCATCTCCTTCGGCGCGACCTTCACCCATCGGTCCTCGATGCTGGTCAACTATACCGACCGTACCAATCCCGATCCGTCGATCGCCGCGCTCAGCACGCTGGCGCCACTCGATCTGCTGAACCTCAACGCCAGCTGGAACAATATCGCCGGCGCGCCCATCGACCTCAGCCTGTTCATGACCAATGTGACCAAGGAAAAATATTACAGCTTCATCGCCGGGCTGGGATCACCCAGCGTCAATTTCGAGACGGCGACGCTGGGCGAGCCGCAAATGTATGGCGCGCGCCTGCGCTTCCGCTTCGGCGGATAAACGGGCACCGGCGACTGCGAAAATTGATCCATGTCTAGGACGGCGCTTCCGGCGGCTGATAGGTTGCATGGCAATCAAGCGGAGTCGGTTCGATGGACGTGATCACGGATGCTGCCTATCTGTTTCGCCGGTCGCGCGACGAGACGCGCAAAGCCGACGAAGCCCGCGAACGCGGCGACGCGGTGTGCGTGATTGCTGCGCACAATGAACTGGCGCTGCGCTACAAGGTTCGCGCCCTGTCGCTGTCCAGTGGCGCGGTCCCCTGCATCGATGCGACCGGGCGGCGATCGGCTTAATCCTGTTCGCCCTGCAGGCTGATGCGGCCGGGTTTCAGCCCCGGCGCGCTGACCTGTAGCGTGATCGCGCCCGGCTTGCCGGTGCCGCGCAGGAAGGCGACCGCCTTGCCGCCCACCGCCGCGCGCTGTGGTGAGGAAAAGGCGGTGTGATCGGTGACGCTGCCATTGTCGAAGGCGACGACGCGGCCCGGCCCCGATACCGTCGCGTTCAGCAGCGGCGTGGCGCCGGGCACCAGCACGCCTCTGGCATCCACCACCTCGGCCCGCACCGCGACGACATCGTCGAAGCCGCCGCCGACCGCCTTGGCCTCCGGCACCAGCCGGATCGCGGCCGGCGCACCGGCGCTGCGCAGCATGTCTTCTGCCACCTTCGCGCCGCCGCGATAGCCGACCGCGCGCAGTTCGCCCGGCGCATAGTCGACGTCCCATGTGATCGCGCTGTCGTCCGCGTTGCGCGGCTTGCGGCCCAGTGACTTGCCGTTGAGGAACAGCTCGACCGCGTCGCTATTGCTGTAGACCTCGACCTTTTCCTTGTGCGCGGCGCGATTGTCGGGCGACCAGTCGGTCAGCGCGCCCGGCCCCTTGGGCTGGGGCAGGGCGATGCCGACCATGGTCGGCATTTCGCTGATGTCGATCACTTCGGTCACGCGCCGGGCCAGCTTCACGACCGGCTTGTCCGACCACCAGCTCGCCCGTTCCCAGCCGATCGGCTTCACCCCGTCGACCCGGTCGACCAGCCCCGACGGGTTGCTGATCGCCGGCCAGCCCGCCCGGTCCGCCTCGCCCAGATAATCGACGCCGGTCCACAGGAACATGCCGGCATAGGCCGGGTCGTCCCGCACCACGAGCCAGCTTGACCGGTTCTTGCTGTTTTCGGTGCCGATGATCTTGCGGCTGGGCTTGTCGGCATGGGCCTTGGCCAGTTCCTTCTCGCGATAATTCTGGCCCACCACGTCCAGCAGGTCGGCGGTGCCATTGTCATAATCATGGGTGGTGTTGGGGCGGAACAGCGCCATCGTCACCGGCCGGGTCGGATCTTCGGCATGGAAGATGTCCTGCAAGCGGGTGATGATCGACTGCGCCACCAGCGGATAGGGCGTGTCGTGAATCTCGTTGCCGATCGACCAGATGACGATGCTGGGATGGTTGCGATCGCGCCGCACGAAATCGCGCGCATCGATCGACGACCAGTCGGTGAAATAGAGATGATAATCCTGCGGATTCTTCGCCACCGTCCACATGTCGAAGCCCTCGTTCATGACGATCAGGCCCAGCCGGTCGCACAGGTCGAGAAATTCGGGCGAGAAGGGATGATGGGCGGTGCGCACCGCATTGACGCCCAGCGCCATCAGCCCCTTGAGCCGCCGTTCATAGACGGCCAGCGGCACTGCCATGCCGAACGGTCCGCCATCGGCATGGATGGCCACGCCCTTCAGCTTGATGTTGCGGCCATTGAGCCAGAAGCCGCTCGCCGCCTCGAACCGGGCATCGCGAATGCCGAAGGGGACGCGCTCCTCATAAAGCAGCCGCCCGTCGGTCGCGCGCACGCGCAGCAGCGCCTGGTGCATCGCCGAGTCGCCAATGTCCCAGCGGCGCGGATTGGCGAGCGTGCCGGTGACATCCATCTGGGTCGCGCGCCCGGCGGGCAGGCTGATGCTCTGGCCGGTGAAGGTCGCGATGCTGCGGCCGTCCGGCCCCTCGATCACCGCCTCCAGCCGCGCCTCGACCGGGGCGCTGCCCTGGTTCATCACGCTGCTGCCGATGGTCAGGTCCGCGCTCTTCGCGTCCAGCTTCGCCACGCGCACCGTGCTGCCCCATGTTTCGGCATGGACATCGCCCAGGGTGAGGATGCGGACATGGCGATAGATGCCGCCGCCCGCATACCAGCGCGAGGCTGGCTGGGCGGAGGTGTCGGCGCGCACCGCCAGCACATTCTCCTGTCCGGCGGGTTTCAAATGCTGGGTGACCTCGTAGCGGAAGCTGGCATAGCCGCTCGGCCGATGGCCGACATGCTGGCCGTTGATCCATACGCCCGACCGCTCCATGATGCCGTCGAATTCGACGAAGACGCGCTGGCCGGCGCTGGCGGGCGGCAGGGTGAAATGCTTGCGATACCAGGCGACACCGGTGGGCAGGAAGCCGCCCGATCCGGTCGCTGGCGCATGTTCGTCGAACGGTCCGGCAATCGCCCAGTCATGCGGCAGGTCGACCGGCTGCCAGCCTGCATCGGCAAAGCCGGGCTGTTCGGCGGTCGCGACATCGCCCTGATGGAAGCGCCAGCCCGCATCGAAATTCTGCGCGCCGGTCGGCTGGGCAAAGGTGGGGGCGGGCAGGGCGATCAATAGCGCCAGCGCCAGGCCGGCGGCACTCCGCCCGATCATCCTGCGCATCCGTGCGGTCCGTCCCGTCGCCATATCGGCCCCCTCTCCAGAATATGTCCACTATGTGGCGCTATGGCGCCCTATGTGGGTATATGGCTACAGGAGTGGCGGGCCGATGCCAAGCGGCTTTGCTGGCCCTGCGGGCGGGCGGCGACGCGACAGTCAAATCTCCTACGAAGTTCACAGTGTCGTGCGCGGATTCGGTCGAAATGCGCCGCAAACGCCCCCATGACGCGCCTGCCACGCGACAGCGACGCGTCGGTTGGGTCATGATGCGGGTCGTCCCGACGCGTCGCCGACGCGACATCCAGGCGACAGCGAAGCGACAGATTGGCGCCGCTGATGCACGTGAACGCGGGGAGGCATGGAGGAGGCGGACCATCCCACAGGATAGATCAGAGAAAGGCCGAGTAGGAAAGCCGATGGCCGGAAGCGTCCCGAAGCGGACCTGTTCCCCCTCCCGCAGGCGGGAGGGGTTGATGGGAGGCGCGTGACTCCCATCAAGGGGGTGGGCTGGACGTCGCGATAGCCCACCCCGCTGCGACTAACGCGCTGCGCGCGCAAGTCTCGCTACCCCTCCCGTTTACGGGAGGGGAATGGCAGGAAACCACCCATTTCGGACCTGAAGGGGCTCGTTGAGCCGGGTAATTGTCCCCTTTCAGCGCACCTTGAAACTATATGTGCCGCTGACCGGCTGATGATCATTGCCCATCACCGTCCATTGAAGATCATAGCTGCCGGTCGGCAAGGCGCGGGGCAGGGTGATGACCAGGCCCTTGCCGTCGGCGGCCGCGGCGGTGGTGAAGCCCTTGATCGGCATCGGCGGATGATCGGCCATGCCCGGCATGCCGGTCATGGTGAGCGTGATGCTGCTATGATCGGCCTGCAGCGTCTCGGAAAAGCCCAGGGTCAGCCGGGTCGGCTTGGCGACGCTGGCATTGGCGGCGGGGCTGGCGGCAACGAGCTGTGGTTTGGCGAAGGCAGCGCCGGGCAGGGCGGTGAGGGCAAAGGCTGCGGCGATCAGGGGCAGGCGGGGCATAGGGAACTCCGGAAAAATGCGCGTCTTGCAGGGGAATACGCATTGTCCTGTCGCATCCCTCACCCCTCACGCTATTTTGTGCGAGGGATGGGCCGGCCGGATGCGTATCGTCAGGCAGGACATGAAGGACGGGACGATGGACGATCTGGATGACATGCTGGCCGGACTGCGCGACGCGCCGGCGGCGGCGCGCTTCGACGGGCTGGAGGCGGCGGTGATGCAGGGGCTGGACCGCCGCCGCGAACGCAGCGTCGCGCGGCGCAGCCTGATGCTGGCCGGCGTGATGGCGATCGGCATCGGCTGGATCGGCAGTAGCGTGCCCGCGCAGCCGGCGCAGGCCGCTCCCGGCCCGCTGCTGATCGGCATGTCCGACTATGCGCCCTCGCGCCTGCTGGAGCGATAGATATGGGCAAACGCTATTGGCTGGTGGCGCTGGTCGCCTTTGCCGCGGCGCTGGCCGCCGTGCTGGTTGCGCGCACCTGGCTCGCGCCCGTGCCGCCGGTGGAGAATGAGGTTCATGCCCTGCTCCATGATCGGCTGACGCTGGACGCCGGCCAGAAGCAGCGCATCGCCGATCTGGAAGCCGCCTTCGCCCAGCGCAAGGCGGCGCTCGACGCGGAAATGCGCGCCGACAATCAGCGGTTGGCCGCCGCGATTGCCGCCGAACATGGCTATGGCCCGCGCGTCGCCCAGGCGGTCGACCGGTCGCACCAGGCGATGGGCGAATTGCAGAAGGAAACATTGAAGCACATCTTCGCGATGCGCGGCGTGCTGCGCCCCGATCAGGCCGCGCTGTTCGACGCGGCGGTGGTCAAGGCGCTGACCCAGCCTGTCGGGTGATAGCCGACGATCCTGATGATGCCACGCTAGCGGCGCAGGCGCTGGCCGGGCGGCAGGCCGCCTATGGCGCGCTGATGCGGCGGCACCGCGATGCCGTCTATCGGCTGGCGCGTGGCCATGTCGGCGATGCCGACGCGGCAATGGACATCGTGCAGGAAAGCTTCGTCGCCGCCTTCGCCTCGCTCGCCCGCTATGATGGGCGCCGGCCCTTTCGCGGCTGGATCGCGCGGATCACGATCAACAAATGCCATGACTGGGCGCGCCGCCGTGCCGTCCGTCGCTTCTTCAGCTTCGCCCGGCCGATCGAGGACGCCGCCCATGTCGCTGATGTCGCGCCCGATCCCGAACAGGCGGCCCAGTCCCGCGCCGGCGTCGCCCGGATCGAGGCGGCGGTAGCGGCGCTGCCGGTGGCGCTGCGCGAGGTGGTTTTGCTGCGCGGGATCGAGGGCATGAGCCAGGCCGAGGTCGCGCAGATATTGGGCGTCACCGAAAAGGCGGTGGAAACCCGCCTCTACCGCGCCCGCCGGCAATTGCAGGAGATGTTGAGGGAAAGCGACGGCGCGCGCGTATAGAGCAGCATGACCGATCTGCCTTCCCTCCCTCTCGACCGCCGCAGCCTGATCCGGGGCGGCGCCGCGCTTGCACTGGCGCAGGCCTTGCCCGGCTGGGCCGCCACCGGCACGCAGGGCGTTGCCCAGGGCGCGCTGTCGGGCGAGACGATCGCGCTCGGCATCGGCGACGGGCATTTTGCGACCGGCGGCCGATCGGCCCATGCGATCAGCGTCAATGGCGGCACGCCCGCCCCGCTCATCCGCCTGCGCGAGGGACAGAGTGTCAACATCGCCGTCACCAACCGGTTGAAGGAGGATAGCTCGATCCACTGGCACGGGCTGATCCTGCCCTTCCAGATGGACGGCGTACCGGGCATCAGCTTCCCCGGCATCGCGCCGGGCGAAACCTTCATTTATCGCTTCCCGGTGCGGCAGGCGGGCACCTACTGGTATCATAGCCATTCGGGCATGCAGGAGGCGATGGGCCTTTACGGGCCGATCATCATCGATCCCGCCGGCGCCGATCCGGTGGCCTATGACCGGGAACATGTGATCCTGCTCGCCGACTGGAGCCCGGTTCATCCGCACAGGTTGCTGCAACGGCTCAAGCAGATGGGCGGCTATTACAACATGCAGCGCCAGACGCTGGCGGGGTTGCTGGCGGGGAAGGATCAGGGCCTCAAGGACCGGATCGACTGGGGCGCGATGCGCATGGACCCGACCGATATTTCCGACGTCACCGGCGCGACCTACAGCTATCTGGTGAACGGCATGGGCACGGCCGAAAATTGGACCGGCCTGTTCGCGCCGGGGGAGCGGGTACGGCTGCGCATCATCAACGCGTCGGCGATGACCAATTTCAATATCCGCCTGCCCGGCCTGCCGATGACCGTCGTCCAGTGCGACGGGCAGGATGTCCAGCCGGTCGAGACCGACGAGTTCCAGATCGGCATTGCCGAAACCTATGACGTGATCGTCCAGCCCGGCGAGGCCAAGCCCTATGCGCTGATTGCCGAGGCGATCGACCGGTCGGGGCTGGTCCGCGCCACCTTGGCGCCGCAGATCGGCATGGTCGCGCCGGTGCCGGATCGACGCGCCCGGCCGCTGCTGGGCATGAAGGATATGGGCATGGACATGGGCGGCATGGACATGGGCCATGGCGGCGTGATCGACCTCAGCCAGCCGGCCAATGACGCCATGACGGGGCATAGCATGAAGATGCGCGACAAGTCGGTCGCGCCGGGCGTGAAAATGGGGCCGGGCGTTGCCACCCTGTCGCCGATGCCGGCCGATCGCACCGCTGACCGGCCGACGGGGCTGGAGGATGTCGACCATCGGGTGCTGACCTATGCCGATCTGCGGTCGCTGACGCCGAACACGGACCTGCGCACGCCGACCCGGTCGCTCGACATCCACCTGACCGCGAACATGGAACGCTATATGTGGTCGTTCGATGGGGTGAAGCTGTCGGAAGGGGCCGAGCCGATCGCCTTCCGTCATATGGAACGGGTGCGCGTGACCCTGATCAACGACACGATGATGCCGCATCCCATCCATCTGCATGGTCATTTCTTCGAACTGGTGACCGGCGAGGCTGCGCATAATCCGCGCAAGCATACGGTGAATGTGCTGCCGGGCGGCAAGCTCAGCTTCGACCTTACCGCCGATGCGCTGGGCGACTGGGCGTTCCATTGTCATATGCTGATGCACATGCATGCCGGGATGATGCGGGTCGTAACGGTGCGCCATGGGGAGGATGCGGCATGAGGCTGCTCGCGCTCCTGCTGCTCGCCGCCGCTGCGCCGGTGCAGGCCCAGACGATGGACCACAGCCAGATGGACCATGGCGCGATGGGCCACAGCATGCCCACCACCGACGCCGCCATCCCGCAAGGCACGGCCCCGGCGGTGCCGACCGACCATGCCGCCGACGCGCTCTATGACCCCGCCGTCATGGCCCGCGCCCGCGCGGCGATGATCGCGGAAGGGGGCGGCATGACCTATTCGCAATGGATGCTCGATCGGCTGGAATATCGCGCCGGCAAGGGCGCGGATCGCTATGCCTGGGAGGGCGAAGGCTGGATCGGCGGCGACATCAACCGCTTCGCGGTCAAGAGCGAAGGCGAGGGGACGTTCGGCGGATCGCTCGAACGGGCCGAGGTGCAGGCGCTCTACAGCCGGGCGATCGACCCCTGGTTCAACCTGCAGGCGGGCGTGCGGCAGGATTTCGGCGAAGGGCCGGACCGCAGCTATGCGGTGATCGGCATCGATGGCCTGGCGCCTTACTGGTTCGAGGTCGGGGCCGAAGCCTTTCTGTCGACCAGGGGCGACGCCCATCTGCGGCTAGAGGCGAGCTATGACCAGCGTATCACCCAGCGACTGATCCTGCAGCCCGCCGCCGAGTTCAATCTGGCGGCGCAGGATGTGCCCGAACTGGGGATCGGCGCCGGCCCGTCCGATATCGAGCTGGGGCTGCGGCTGCGCTACGAGATCGCGCGCGAGTTCGCGCCCTATGTCGGCGTGCATTGGGAACGCAAGCTCGGCGATACGGCCGACCATGCCCGTGCCGCCGGCGATAAGCCATCCGCCACCAGCCTGGTCATCGGCCTGCGCGCCTGGTTTTGAGACCGGCTTGCAGCCCGCCTGATATTCGATTATCGATCCCGCCGATCCCGCGCCGTAGGGCCTGGGATCATGATCGCGCCGGTGTCCCGAAAGGGGCTTAATAGGGAACACGGTACGGATGGTTCACCATCCCAAGCCGAGGCTGTCCCTGCAACTGTAAGCGGTGAGCGCGATGTACATGTGCGGACGGCAGAGTGCCCGATCCGCCAGCCACTGGGCCGGACGCTAAATCCTGCGAGGCCTGGGAAGGCCGTGCATCAAGCGATGACCCGTGAGCCAGGAGACCTGCCGGCGTCTGGTCGCTCTTGCCTTGGTCCAGGGGATGGCCGCGGCACGGTACCTTCCGTCTGAGCGACGAACGAGCGGCTGGGGCCGCTGCGACGACGCGCGTCGGTTGCCCTTGGGCGCCCGGCCGGCGCGTGTGTCGGACGTTCGCGCGCGTGCCGCTCGTGAAGGTTGCCCCCGCCCGTCGAACGCGGCGCCAGATGGGGGAATAAATGAAGTCCAATATCGTTTCACGGGCCGCACTGGCCCTTTCGCTTGCCATCGCATCGCCGGCTCTGGCTGACGAAGGAGAAGGCGACAGCATCGTCGTCACCGGCACCAGCCTGGAAGAGACGCTGCCGCAGCAGCTGTCGCGTTATGGCCATGCGATCGAGATCGTCACCGACACGCAGATCCGCGATGCCGCCGCGATCGACACTGCCCGCGCGCTCGAAGCGGTGCCGGGCCTGTTCATCCGGTCGCAGTCCGGGCCGTTCAGCTATGTCGACATTGCGCTTCAGGGTTCGCGCACCAAGGATGTGCTGTGGACGATGGACGGCATCCGCCTCAACAACCGCCTCTATGGCGGCACGTCGCCCAACGACACCATGGCCGCCAGCATGATCGAGCGGATCGAGGTGCTGAAAGGCGGCGAAAGCCTGTTCTACGGCACCCAGGCGGCGGCCGGCGTGATCAATGTCGTCACCCGCGATTTCAGCGATGCTCTGGGCGGCCAGGTCAATGCCAGTCTCGACAGTTTTGCCGGCACCAGCCTGGACGGCTATCTACGCGGCGCGATCGGCCAGCATCGCTTCGTGGTCTGGGCCAATCGCAGCCAGTCGGACGGCTATCGTCCCTATGATGTGATGCAGCCCAGCGCGACCGATCGCGCGCGCGGCTATGACCTCTGGTCGGCGGGCATCAAATATCAATATGATATCGCGCCGGACCTGCGCCTCAACGCGCTCTACCAGCATACCAAGGCCGATCTCGACAATATCAGCGCGACGCGGACGAAGGAGAGCCGCAACGACCGCAATGAGGAAGTGGCCAGCCTGCGCCTCGACTATACCGGCGAGGATGGGGTGCAATTCTTCCTCAAGGGCTATTTCCACGACTGGAAGACCGCCTATGTCCAGATCCGCAATCCCATTCCAGCCGGCCCGCCGCAGGTCATCTACCCGGCCGGCACTTTCTGGGGCTATCAGGATTATGGCGGCAGCGCAGTGGTGCAGCTCAACATGCTGCGCGGCATCGACACGCTGATCGGCTATGATTTCCAGAGCTTCAACGGCCGCGACGACGTCCTGCTGATCGCGCCGACCGATGAACAGGTCCATGCCGGCATCTTCCAGCTGCGCACCAATGACGAATTGTCGAGCAAGGCGCGGATCGCCGCTGGCCTGCGCTACAACAAGGCGAAGGGATCGGAAAAGACGATCTGGAACGTGTCGGGCCGCTATGATGTCAGCGACGCCCTGTTCGTGGAGGCCAATGGCGGCACCTCCTTCGTGCTGCCCGACGCCTCGCAGCTTTATGGCAATGATCCCTGTTGCGAGGTCGGCAACCCGAACCTGAAGCCCGAGGAGAGCCTGAACCTCAACGCCGCGCTAGGCGGCGCGCTGGCCGGCGGGGCGATCCGGTGGAAAGCGACCTATTTCAACCGGCGCATCACCGACCTGATCGACACGACCTATGATGATCCCGCCTTTCCGGAAGGCACCTATATCAACGTCAGCGACAAGGTGCGGGCCAGGGGCGCCGAACTGGAGCTGAACGCCGACCTGACCGGCGGCTGGGGCCTGTCTGCCAGCTACACCTATTCGCGCGTCCGCAATCAGGGCAGTTCGGTGCAGCGCGATCGCAATCCGGAACAATATGGCCGCGCCGCGATCGTCTATGCGCCGGAAACGGGCCGCTTCGGCGCCAATCTGTCGGCCAATTGGGTGGGCGATGTCTGGTCGACCGCGTCGGGCTTTGGCCGGATGAACTATGGCAATTATGCCGTGGTCGATGCGGGCGCGCATCTGTGGCTGGACCAGGCGCGGCGCAACCGGTTCGGCGTCAATGTCGAAAATCTGTTCGACAGGGATTATGCCACGACGGGCTATCGCTCGGCGGTCAGCGATGCAGGGGTATTGGACGGCAGCAACAGCCGCTTCCTCTACTTCTACCGGGGCGTGCCGCGCACGCTGCGGGTCAGCTATGGCCTGAGCTTCTGATCATGTTGCGGCCGGTCCTGCTGCTGCATCGCTGGCTGGGCATCATCATCGGCGCCGTCATGACGCTGTGGTGCCTGTCCGGCTTCGTGATGCTTTATGTCGACTATCCGCGCCTGACACCGGCCGCGCAGCTTGGGGGGCTCACGCCCCTCACGCTGTCGCCGGGGCAGGCGGGGGCATTGCCCGACACCATGATGCTGTCCGCCGCCCGGATCGAGATGATGGCCGGGCGGCCCGTGCTGCGGGTGACGCCCGCGCTCGATCCGACGCGCACCATCCCGCAGATGCGGATATTCGCCGGCACCCATGACTGGGCGTCGGGGAAACCGGTCGAGCAGGTCGATCCGCAAAATATCCACAGGATCGCGACCGAGTTCGGCCGCAACAGCGCCATCGCCGGCCCGGTCGGGCAGGTCGCGCAAACGGAGATGGACCAGTGGACGGTCCAGACCTTCCGCCGCAATGCGCCGCTCTACCGTGTCGATTATGCCGATGCGGCCGGGACGCAGGCCTATGTCTCGGGCAAGAGCGGGGAGGTGGTGCAGCTGACCACCCGCTTCCAGCGCTTCTGGGGCTGGCTCGGCGCGGTGCCGCACTGGCTCTATCCCACGATCCTGCGGCAGGATGGCGCGCTTTGGAGCCAGGTCGTCATCTGGACCTCGCTGATCGGCTGCTTCCTGACGATCACCGGCCTGTGGGTCGGCATCGCCCGGCTGCGCCGCCGCCGCGATGGCAGCATCGGATCGCCCTATCGCGGCCTGTGGTGGTGGCATCATATGGCCGGGCTATTCTTCGGCATAGTGACGCTGACCTGGGTGGCGAGCGGGCTGTTGTCGATGAATCCCTGGGGGCTGCTGGACAGCGAGGCGATGATGACGCAGCGCCAGCGGCTGAACGGCGACTTTGCCTGGGGCGATGCGCGCCGGGCGATCGCGGCGCTGCCTGCCTTGCCGACGGGTATCGTCCGGCTGGAGGCGGTGCCCTTTGCCGGTGCCGTCCATCTGGTGGCGATCGATCGCGCGGGCAAGGCGCAACGCTTCGACGCTGCTGGCCGGCCCGCTTCCCTCTCCGAAGCGGCTTTGCGCGCCGCGCTCCATGACGGTCCACCGATCGCCTCGCTCGACCTGCTGCGCCAGGAAGACGCTTATTATTATGGTCACAAGGCCAGCGTCGCCCTGCCGGTGTGGCGCGTCATCCTGGCCGATGAGCAGGCGACACGCCTCTATGTCGATCCCGCGTCCGGCCGTCTGATCCGCGCCTTCGACCGCAATGGCCGCGCCTTCCGCTGGTTGCAGGACGGGCTGCACCGGCTCGACTTCCCGCTGCTGCGCACCCGTCCCTGGTGGGATCTGATCGTCCTGCCGCTGCTCGCCATGGTCACGCTCGTTTGCGGGACGGGGACGTGGATGGGCCTTTCCAAGCTGCGGCGCGACCTACGCCGCGTCCGCAATCGCCGTCGGCGCGCCCGCGCCGTGCGGCCCCTGATCGGAGAAACCGCATGACTGCCCCCCCTTTGCAGGCGTCGCTTCGGCGACGCAGCGTGCCGCTGATCGCGGCGCTCGTTATTGCCAATCTGGCCGTCTGGGGCTGGGCCTTCGCCCTGTGCGGTGATCGCCCGGTGATGATGGGCACGGCCCTGCTCGCCTGGGGCCTTGGCCTGCGCCATGCGGTCGATGCCGATCATATCGCCGCGATCGACAATGTGACGCGCAAGCTGATGCAGGATGGGCAGAGGCCGCTGACCGTGGGCCTGTGGTTCGCGATCGGCCATAGCGCGATCGTGCTGATCGCCGCGCTGGGCCTCGCCTATGCGGTCAGTGCGCTGGCCGGGCTGGAGCGGTTCCGCGCCGCCGGCGGCGTGGTGGCGACGCTGATTTCCGCCACCTTCCTGTTCGCCATCGCGATCATGAACCTCGTGATCCTGCGCCAGGTCTGGGCGACCTTCCGCCGCGTGCAGGCGGGCGGCAGCTATGTCGAGGCGGATCTCGACATGCTGACCGGCGGGCGCGGGCCGCTGTCGCGCCTGTTCCGTCCGGTCTTCCGCCTGATCTCGCGCCCCTGGCAGATGGCGCCGCTCGGCTTCCTCTTTGGCCTGGGCTTCGACACCGCGACCGAAGTCGCGATCCTCGGCCTGTCCGCCGCGCAGGCGAGTGACGGCTTCGCGCTCGGCCCGGTGCTGGTGCTGCCCCTGCTGTTCGCCGCCGGCATGGCGCTGGTCGATACGGTCGACGGCATGCTGATGATGGGCGCCTATCAATGGGCGTTCGTGAAGCCGCTGCGCAAGCTCTACTATAATATCGTCATCACCGCCCTGTCGGCGGCGGTGGCGATCGGCATCGGCACGATCGAGACGCTGGCGCTGCTGGGCGACAAGCTGGGGCTCTCCGGCGGCATCTGGGATGTCGCCGCGACGCTGGGCGAGCATTTCAACGATCTGGGCTTTGCGATCATCGGCCTGTTCATCGCCTGCTGGATCGCCAGCGCGCTCTTCTATCGCTGGAAGGGCTATGACGCGATCGAACTGACCCCGGCCGGGGAAGTGCGGGCTTAGCCTATTCCGTTCGGGCTGAGCTTCGGTTTCGCCCAGCCCGAACGGCAGTTTTTACCCCTCGCGCGCGACCTGGAAGCCGGCGAAGGACTGGCTGACCGGCATCAGTTCCAGCGTGTTGATGTTGAGATGCGCGGGCTGGTTCGCGACCCAGAGCAGGGTGGCGGCGATATCCTCCGCCGTCATCGGATTGGCATTGCCGTAAAGCGTGTCGGACGCCTTTTGGCTGCCGGTGCGGACCAGCGTGAATTCGGTCTCCACCATCCCCGGCTCGATCGATGTGACGCGCACGCCGGTCCCGTGCAGGTCCGACCGCAGGCCGAGCGAGAATTGGCGCACGAACGCCTTGGTGCCGCCATAGACATTGCCGCCGGCATAGGGATAGGTCGCCGCCACCGAACTCAGATTGATGATCCCGCCCTTGCGCGCGACCAGGCCGGGCAGCAGCTTGTGGGTGACGGTGACGAGGCCGGTGATGTTGGTCTCGATCATCTGCTGCCACTGGGCAAGGTCGGCCGACTGGGCCGGCGCGGTGCCGAGCGCCAGGCCGGCATTGTTGACCAGCATGTCGATCGCGCGGAAGGCTTCGGGCAGGCTGGCCAGCGCCGCATCGATCGCGGCCTCGTCGCGCATGTCGAACACCAGTGGGCAGAAGGCGTCACCGATTTCGGCGGCCAGCTTTTCCAGCCGATCGGCGCGACGGCCGGTGCCGATCACCTGCCAGCCATCGGCGGCAAAGGCGCGGACGGCGGCTTCGCCGATGCCGGCGGTCGCGCCGGTGATGAGGACGGTCTTGGTCATGGGGCGCTCCTGTCTTTTGTCGTCAGCCCAATAGCGAGATCAGGCGGCCCCGCCCAGCGCCTTCACCAGCGCGACGCTGGCGCGCATCCGCTGGGTCTGCGCGATCAGAACCGCGCGCTGGGCGTCGAGCGCATCGGTCTGGGCCGTCACTACCTCCAGATAGTCAGACGCACCGTCGCGATAGCGGGTCAGCGCCAGATCGCTGGTGCGCTGGGCAGCATCGGCGGCGCTGCGCTGATGGCCGATCTGGTCGGACAGGTGATGATTGGCGGCAACCGCATCCTCGACCTGGCGGAAGGCGGTGAGCACCGTGTCACGATAGCCGGCGGCCAGTTCCTCATATTCGGCACGCGACATCTTCACCTGTGCGCGACGCTTGCCGCCGTCGAACAGGTTGAGCAGCGCCGATGCCGGGCCCAGGCCCCAGAAGCTGTTGGGGGTGGAGAACAGGTCGCCATGGGTGGTTTCCCATCCGCCGGTGAGGCCCAGCGTCAGCGTCGGGAAGAAAGCCGCCTTGGCGACGCCGATGCGCGCATTGGCGGCAAACATGCGCCGTTCGGCCGCGGCGATGTCGGGCCGACGCTCCAGCAGTTGCGAGGGCGCGCCGGTCGGCACGTCCGGGGCGGCGAGCGGCTGGGTGCGGGCGGCGATGCTGAAGTCTGACGCGATCGCGCCGACCAGCGCGGCGATCTCATGCTCGGTCGCGGCGCGCTCGTTGGCGATGGCTGAGATGTCCGCCTTCGCATTGTCCAGCACCGTCTTGGCGCGATTGACGTCGATGCCCGACGACACGCCGCCCTTGTGGCGCCGGTCGGTCAGGTCATAGGCCTTGCCGAAGGCTTCGACCGTCTGGTGCAGCAGTTCCGCCTGCGCATCCAGCCCGCGCAGCCGCGCATAGGCGTCGGCGACGGCGGCCTGCAGGCTGAGCCGGGCGGAGGCGAGGTCGGCATTGCTGGCGTCGGCATCGGCCCGCGCCGCCGTCACGCTGTTGCGGATGCGGCCCCACAGGTCGAGTTCATAGTCGAGGCTGCCGCCCACCACATAGTCATTATAGGTGACGGCGCTGCCATTGCCCTGGAATCGGTTGCCCGACACGCGGCGCCGGCCGGCATCGGCGCCGGCACTGATCTGCGGGAACAGATCGGCATTTTCCACCCGCGCGGCGGCGCGCGCCTGGTCATAGCGGGCGAGCGCAGCAGCCAAAGTCGGGCTGGCCTGCGCGGCGCGGGTTTCCAGGTCATTGAGGATGGGATCGTTGAACGCCTCCCACCAATTGCCGCGCGGCGTCGCGTCGGCCGGCTGGGCGGCGGTCCAGCCGGCCACTTCCTTATATTCGGCGGGGGCGCTGGTCTGGGGCGGCTGATAGGCCGGCGCCATCGAGCAGCCGGCCAGCAAGACCGCAGCCAATGTCACGCCCGCGCCGCCGATCCGGTGGTCAGCGCGCATGCGTCGCACCCTTTCCGCCGGCGGGCGCCGACGCCTGCACCTTCACCATGTCACCGGTGCGGATCGCGTCGGGCGGGGTGTCGACGATCCGGTCATTGGGGCTGACGCCGCTGGCGATCTGCACCGTGGCGCCCTCGTCGCGCGAAATGGCGACTGACTTCATCGTCACGCGATTGTCTGCGCCCACCACGGCGACGCTGGGGCCGTTGTTGCTGTAGAGGATCGCGCTGCCCGGCAGGGTCATGCCATTGCCCTGGCCGGCGCCGACCTTGAAGCTGACCTGGGCGAAGGCACCCGGTTTCAATGCGCCGTCGGGATTTTCCGCCTGCAACTGGACCAGCACGGCACCCGACTGCGCATCGACCGCGCCTGAACTGCTGGTCAGGGTCGCGTTGAAGCTGCGGCCGGGATATTCGGGCAGGGTCAGGGTCGCGCCCATGCCCGGCCGGACCGAAGCCGAATAGCCCTGCGGCACGCGGACATAGATGCGCATGCGATGGATGTCGGACACGGTGAACAAAGGCTGGGCGGCGGCATTACCGGATACCACCAGCGCGCCGATCTGGGCCGAGCGGCTGGTGACGACGCCGTCGAACGGCGCGGCGAGGCGGGTGAAGCCCTGCTGGGCCTTCAGCCGCTTGACGTTGGCGAGCGCCGCGTTGGAGACGGCGGTGCGGGCGGCGAGATCGCCGGCCTTCTCGTCGGCCTCCTGCCGCGAGACGGCGTCCTGCGCCAGCATCGCGCTCCAGCGCTTCGAGGTGGTTTCGGCGAGGCGCTGGTTGGCCAGCGCGGTCTGATAATCGGCCTGCGCGGCGGCGACCTGCTGGTCGAGATCGGGTGCATCGAGCACGGCGAGCGGTTGGCCCGCGCGCACCCGGTCGCCGATATCGGCCAGCCAGCGGCGGACATAGCCATTGGTGCGGGCATAGATGGCGGCGCTGTTATAGGCCTGCACATTGCCGGGCAGGACCAGGTCGTTGCCCTCGCCATTCATCGTCGGCTTCACCACCGCGACGGTCGGCACCGATGCGTCGGCGGCGGTTTCGCGCAGTTCGTTGGTGGCGCTGATGCGCGAGGCGACGCCCACGCCGACCACGGCGAGCGCGACCACCGCCGCGCCGATGCCGATCTTCTTCAGCGTGCCGCTGTCGGGGCCGGCCTGCTCGGGATTTTCGATGCTGTTATGGTCAGACATGGCTCGGCTGCATTTCCATGTTGTTGGCCTTCGCAGCCTTGCGGCTATGGACGAAGGCGAAGACGGTGGGGACGAAGAAGAGGGTGGCGATGGTGGCGCAGATCAGGCCGCCGACGACGGCGCGGCCCAGCGGGGCATTTTGTTCGCCGCCTTCGCCCAGGCCGAGCGCCATGGGGCCCATGCCGATGATCATGGCGAGCGCGGTCATCAGCACCGGGCGGAAGCGGACCATGCCGGCCTCCAGCGCGGCCTTGGTCGCGTCGCCCAGTTCGGCGAGCCGTTCGCGGGCGAAGCTGACGACCAGGATCGAGTTGGCCGTCGCCACACCCATGCACATGATCGCGCCGGTCAGCGCCGGCACCGACAAAGTGGTGCCGGTCATGAACAGCATCCAGATGATGCCGGCCAGCGCCGCGGGCAGGGCGGTGATGATGACGAACGGGTCGACCCAGCTCTGGAAGTTGACGACGATCAGCAGGTAGATGAGCACGATCGCGCCGGCGAGGCCGAAGCCAAGGCCCGAGAAGGCGGTGTTCATCGTCGCATATTGGCCGCGAATGGTGATGGTGGCGCCCTTGGGCTCCTCCGCCTTCAGCGACTTGATCGCCCGGTCGATGTCGCCCGCCACCGCGCCCAGGTCACGGCCCTGCGTGGTCGCGAAGATGTCGAGCACCGGCGCGATATTATAGTGCGACACGACCGGCACGGTGTTGGAGCGGACGATGGTGGCCAGGCCGCCCAGCGGCTGAACCGCGCTGGCGCCCGCACCCGAAACCGGGACGTTGGACAGGTCGCTCATCGACCCGACCAGATATTCGGGTGCCTGCGCGACGACTGGATATTGGACGCCGTTCTGCGGGTTCACGAAGAAGACCGGCGCGGTCTGCGAGGTGCCGGCCAGCGAGCTGGCAAGGCTGGTGGTCACGTCGCGTTCGGTCAGGCCATATTGGCCGACGCGGGAGCGATCGACATCGACGTCCAGCTGCGGCGCACGGCCGGGCTGCTGGATGCGGGCGTCGGCCAGGCCCGGAATGGTCGAGATCTTCGCGAGCAGCTTCTGCGCATAGGCGCGGTTCGCCTCCGCATCCTTGCCCGCGATCTGGATGTCGATCGGCGCGGGCGCGCCGAAGTTCAGGATCTGGCTGGTGATGTCGGCGGGCAGGAAGGCGAAGGTCGTGCCGGGGAAGCGGCGCGGCAGTTTACGGCGCAGCTGCGAGACGAACTCGTCGGTCGGACGATGGCCCTTGTTGAGCGCGATCAGCATGTCGCCGTCCTGCGGACCGATGGTGCCGCTATTATTGTAGACGGTGTTGATGGAGCTGACCGGCAGGCCGATATTGTCGGTGATCGATCCCAGCTGGTCGGCCGGGATGATCTTGCGCACTTCGCGTCCGATCTGGTCGAAGCGGGCGGCCGTATCCTCGATCCGGGCGCCGACCGGCACGCGGATATGCATGGCGATCTGACCGGAATCGACCGACGGGAAGAAGTTGCTGCCCAGGAACGGCAGCAGTCCGAAGGACAGGACGACAACCGCCATGAAGCCGATCAGGAAGGGCTTGCGGGCGCCCAGCGCGCGGTGAAGCATCCCGACATAGGATGTGCGGACCTTCTCGAACCGATATTCAAAGCCGCGCTGGAAGCGGACGAGCGGGTTCCTGGACGTCGCGGTGCCGGCCAGATGCTCGTCCTCGTCACCGACATGGTGTGGTTTCAGCAGATACATCGCCATGGTCGGCACCAGCGTGCGCGACAGGATGAAGGACGCGATCATTGCGAACACCACCGACAGCGCCATCGGCACGAACAGGAAGCCGGCGACGCCGGGCAGGAAGAACATCGGCACGAACACGATGCAGATGCAGAGCAGCGAGACGAAGGCCGGCGTGACGATCTGTGCCGCGCCGTCCAGGATCGCCTCGATCACGCCCTTGCCCTGTTCCAGGTGCCAGTTGATATTCTCGATCGTCACGGTCGCGTCGTCGACCAGGATGCCAACCGCCAGCGCGAGGCCGCCCAGCGTCATGACGTTGAGGGTCTGGCCGAACATCGCCAGCGCCGCGATCGCGGCCAGAATGGCGAGCGGGATCGACAGCGCGATGATGACGGTCGAACGCCAGCTGCCCAGGAACAGCAGGATCATCAGCGAGGTGAGGGCGGCGGCGATCGCGCCTTCATGGATGACGCCCTCGACCGCGGCCTTCACGAACAGCGACTGGTCGCCGATCGGCAGGATCTTGAGCGTGTCGGGCAGGGTAGCCGAAATCTTCGGCAGAGCCTGCTTCACCCCGTCGACGATGGCGAGGGTGGAGGTGCTGCCATTTTTGAGCACGGTCAGCAGGGCCGAACGGCTGCCTTCCACATGGACGATATTCTGCTGCGGACCGGCGCCGTCGCGGACATAGGCGACATCGCGCATATAGATGGTCGCGCCGTTCACCACCTTGACCGGCAGGTCGTTGAGCGCGGCGATCGATTCCGGCGCATTGTTCAGGCGGACGCTATATTGGGTCGCGCCGATCTTGACGAAGCCGGCCGGGTTGATCTGGTTCTGCGCGGCGATGGCGTTGCCGACATCCTGCGCCGACAGTCCCTTTGACTGGAGCGCCAGAGGATTGAGGTCGATCTGCACCTGGCGCTGCTTGCCGCCCGAGGGGAAGGGCATGGCGAGGCCGGGGATCGTCACCAGCTGCGGCCGGATCTGGTTCTGGCCAAGGTCGAACAATTGCTGTTCCGACAGGCCCTTGCCCGACAAAGCGAGCTGCAGGATCGGCACCGTCGACGCGCTATAGTTCAGGATCAGCGGCGGGGTGACGCCCGGTGGCATCTGGCGCAGCACGGTCTGCGAGATCGACGTCACCTGCGCGGTGGCGGTGCGGATGTCGGCGCCGGGCTGGAAATAGATCTTGATGACGCCAATGCCCTGCAGCGACTGGCTTTCAATATGTTCGATATCGTTGACCGTGGTGGTCAGCACCCGCTCATAGGGGCCGACGATGCGGCCCGACATGTCCTCGGGCGACAGGCCGGCATATTGGAAGGCGACCGCGATCACCGGGATGCGGATATTGGGGAACATGTCGACCGGGGTGCGCGCGGCGGACAGGATACCCACGATCGCGATCAGGATCGCCATGACAATGAAGGTCAGCGGGCGATGCAGGGCAACCTTGACGATACCGATCATTCACGACTCCCGGCGCATCTCCCGGCGGAACGATGCCGGGGTGCGAAAATTTGGCGCCTCTCCAGAAGGAATGCCCTTATTTTACGGGTTCTGCAGCCGGGTTGCCAGAGCGGCATGGCGGCATGAGCCTATGAACGGCATTCATGAATGTGACGGCAATCCGCTGGTCGGCCGCAATATGACACGCGCAGCGGGATCGGGGGCGAATCCGCGCACAATGCCATGGGACGATGAGGACCACCGCCACATCCGCGATGGGCCATGCGCCCTTGGACATTCTGCGTCTAATATATAATATGGCATAATCGATATTTCTAACGAATGGATCAATGGATCTCCGCCATCTCCGCTATTTCCTGACTGTTGCCGAGGAAATGCATTTCGGCCGGGCCGCACTGCGCCTGGGCATATCGCAACCGCCGCTCAGCCAGCAGATCCGGGCGCTGGAGGAGGAACTGGGCGTGCGCCTGTTCGACCGCACCAGCCGCCGCGTCCGCCTGACCGAAGCGGGGCGGCTGTTCGAGCCGGAGGCGCGGGCGACATTGGTGCAGGCGGATCGTGCCAGCCAGACCGCGCGCCGGGCGCAGCGTGGCGAGATCGGCCATCTGGGGCTGGGCTTCACCGCGTCCGGCCCGTTCGTGCCGCAGATCGCCAGCGCCCTCTATCGCTTTCGTCAGACCTATCCGCAGGTCGAATTGATCCTGCGCGAACAGGGGCGGGACGAGCAGATCGAGAATGTGCGCAACCATCAGCTCGACATCGGCCTGGTGCGCGACTTCCTGCCGCCGGTCCTGCCCGAGGACATGGTGTCGCACTGCCTGTTGACCGAGGATATGCTGCTGGCACTGCGCGACGATCATCCGCTGGCGCTGCGCAAGGAGGATCCCAGCATCACCGATCTCGCCGGCGAGCCGCTGGTCCTTTATGGCGCGCCCAATGGGGCGGGCTTTACCGAGCATTTCTTCGCCCAGTGCGAGGCGGCGGGCTTCGTGCCGCGGATCGCGCATGAGGCGCGCAGCCTGGCGACCTTGCTGGGGCTTGTCTCCGCCGGCTTCGGCCCGACCGTGATCGCGCGGTCGATGGCGCGGCTGCATGTCGACAATGTCGTCAACCGCCGCTTCACCTCGCCCGTCACCAGTTCGCTATGGATGATCCACCATCGCACCCTGTCGCCCCCGGCCGAGGCGTTCCGCGCGACCGTGCTGGAGGACAGCCCGGCGCGCTGACATGGCTCAGGGCGTCGGGGTGGCACCATCCTGCGCGAACCAGGGTTCGGCCAATTTGGCAGGCGTCGGCCAGATTTCATCCAGCGTGGCGGGATCGTAAAGCCGGCCATTCTTCATCACCGCGCCGATCTTCTGCGCATTGGCGATGTCGGCCAGCGGGTCGGCGTCCAGGATCAGCAGGTCGGCAAACTTGCCCGGCTCCAGGCTGCCGACATCGTCGCTATGGCCGATCACCTCGGCCGACCCGATCGTCGCGGCCTTCAGCGCCTCCATCGGCGTCGCGCCGCCAGCGGCGAAGGCCTGCAATTCCCACTGATAGCCCAGCCCCTGAATCTCGCCATGGCTGCCAAGGCCGACGAGGCCGCCAGCGCGCTGGATCTTCACCGCATCGGCCGCGATCTTCTGCCAGCTCTGCGCTTCGGGCGGCATCCAGTGGCGGTTGCGCAGCTTGTCGCTGACGATCCCCGCCGGCACGAAATGGGTCCATTTCGCATCGTCCTGCGGGCGCTTGTTGATGATGAAGTCGAACAGCGCCGGGGTGGTGCCATAGGCGACCAGGATGGTCGGCGTGTAGCTGGTGCGGCTCTGCGCGAACAGGCGGACGATATCCTCGCGCAGCGGCGACACCGGGATGCTGTGCTCATTGCCGGAAAAGCCGTCGATCGCGTGGGTCAGGTTCAGCACCATGTCGCTCGCGCCCTCGGTCGTGGGCATCATGCCCAGTTCCGCCGCTGCCTCGACCATATATTGGCGCTGGGCGCGGTCGCCGATCATGTAGCTCTTGATGTTCCGCGTGCGATAATGGTCGCGATAGCGGGTGAGGACGTCGACTGCATCCTGTTTGCTGTGGATTTCCGCATTCACGAACACGCCCGGCCCGGTCGACCAGGCGCGCGGCCCCCGCATCATGCCGGCATCGATCATGTCCTGATAGGCGAAGATGTCGGTAGTGAAGGGCTGCGGGTCGAGCGCCGACGTGACACCGAAGGCCAGGTTTGCGGCAAAGTCCCAATGGCCGCGTTCCTGGATGCCGCGCCGTATCTCGAACCAGTGGGCATGGGTGTCGACGAAGCCGGGAACGATGAACTTGCCGCCGACATCGCGGATCGCCGCGCCCTGCGGCACGGCGACCGATCCGCTGGCGCCGACCGCGACGATGCGGTTGTCGGTGATGACGATATCGGCATTGCGGATCACATCCTGTCCGCCGGCCATCGGCATGACGGTCGCGCCGCGCAGCACGACGCTGCCGCGGGGCACATCGCGCGGCAACTCGACCGGCAGGGCGAAGCTCTGCGCCGCCGTCTCGGCCGCGCCCGGTGCCGCGTTCAATGCCTGATCGATCGGCAAGCGGCGGAAGGTCGACCCGACCGACCAGGTGATGGTCGCGCCCTTGTCGGCCCAGTCGATGAAGTCGGCGCCGACCCGTGTCAGCTTGCGCCGCGCCACCGCCGGCGTATAGAGATTGACGGTCGCCGGCTCGCCGCCATTGGCCGGCGGAATGTCGACCAGATAGGCCTGGCTGAACGACTTGATGAGCGCGCGACTGCCGTCCGGGCTGATCCGCACATCCTCGACCGGTGCCGGACCGGGGAAATATTGTCCCAGCCCATGGGCCAGCACGCGCAGCAGCGGCTGCGGATCGCCGCCTGCCAGCGGCACGGAGGACAGGCCGCCCGCGCCATAGAAATAGAGGGTGTCACTTTCGCTGCCGAACTGCGGCTGGCGCGCGCCCATGGCATGGGTGATCAGCCGCGCCGCGCCGCCGCCGACGGGCATGTGGATGATGTCGGTCGGGCGCGCGGGATCGATCTCCGACGCGGTGCGCAGCCGGTCATATTGGTTCGCGCGCAACGCCACCACGCCCTTGCCGTCGGGGGTGAAGATGGGTTGGCTGTAATAGGCCGCGACCTGCGTCAGCCGGCGCGGCGTGCCGCCCGTCGCCGGGATCGTCCAGACATGCCCGCCCTCCTTGGCGGTCCAGCTGACATAGGCGATGCTCTTGCCATCGGGTGACCAGCTCGGCTGGAAGGCATCGGCCGCGACAATGCGTCTGGGTGTCATGTTCGCTGTCAGCTTCTGGACATAGAGGCCGCCCAGAGCGGTGAAGGCGACGCTGCCGCCATCGGGCGACTGGCGCGGCGCCTGCACCACGCGGACGCGGACCGGGCCGGTCTCTTCCGTCTGCCGCACGCGGGTCAGCGGGCCGAGGCCCAGTTGCACCGGCGCGGTGAAGGGGATGTCGCTGATCTTGCTTGACGCAATGTCGAGCCGCCTGATCCCGCCGCCGATGCTCATCAACATCGCCTTGTCGCCCGGCATGAAGCTGAAGCGCGGCAGCAGGTCGGCATAATAGCCGCCATCCTGGCCGTCCCGGTCGATCGGGAAGGCGATCCATTTGTCCTCGCCGGTCTCCAGATTGCGGAGCCTGAGACCGTCCTTCTGGCCCTGCCGGCTGGCATAAGCGAGCAGCTTGCCGTCATGCGAGAGCGCCGGGCGCATCGCGCCGCCGGCCGACTGGATGA
Source organism: Sphingobium sp. DN12 (assembly GCF_051058005.1). Lineage (NCBI taxonomy): Bacteria > Pseudomonadati > Pseudomonadota > Alphaproteobacteria > Sphingomonadales > Sphingobiaceae > Sphingobium > Sphingobium sp. DN12. The sequence goes on along the minus strand of NZ_CP173717.1, from coordinate 3,232,685 downwards.
TCGTCTCGTCCTGCCCGCTCTTGAGGTCGCGGCGCGCGATCGACCAGTTGGGCAGGTCATTCTCGGTCCAGGTATGGCCGCGCTTGGTCGCATAATAGAGATAGCGGCCATCGGGCGTCGCGACCGCGCCCATGGCATTCATCTTCGCGTCCCAATTGTCGGGCGATCCCGCCTTGGTGATCTGGATGCCGCTGCCGCCGTCACGGTCATACATGAACAGCTCGAACGCCAGGATCGAATGGACCGTGCGCGAGACATAGACAGAGCGGCCATCGGGCGACCAGGCCGGCGAGGAATAGATGGCGAGCGACTGGTCCTGCGACAGCTGTTTTAGGCCGGTGCCGTCGACATTGGCGATCCAGAGATTGGTGACGCCCGACCGGTCGGAGAGGAAGGCGAACTGCTTGCCATCGGGCGAGAAGACCGGATTGCGCTCGAACGCCATGCCGGTCAGCAGCGGCCGCGCCGTGCCACCGCCGGCGTCGAGCGCATAGATGTCGCCGAGCAGGTCGAACAGGATCGTCTTGCCGTCCGGCGACATGTCGGGCTGCATCCAGGTTGCCTCATGCGCGTCATAGCGCAGCGTCCGGGTGGGCGTCAGGCTCAGCCCCTTGCTGTCCTGCGCCAGCGCGGGATGGGCACAGAGCAGGGACGCACCCAGCAGCAGGGAGGCAAGAGAACGCATTGCGGCCTTTCGGTCAGAAGCTAGGAAGGCAGATAAGGAACGGGGCCGCAGCCTTGCGGATGCGGCCCCGTTCTTCAAGGCGGTTAGAGGCTCCAGTCGGCACGCAGGCCGATGGTGCGCGGCCGGATGATCGAGCCCTGCGGCGTCGCCGCGTCGTTCGCGAACGGGGCGTTCAGCACGCCATATTTGTCGAACACATTGTTGGCGAAGGCCATCAGCCGGACCTTCTCGCCCAGGCTGACCGAGGCGCGCAGGTCGAACACGTTGAAGTCGCCACGGCGCGAGACATCGTCGAAGCTGGTCGGCGCCGACGAGAGGTAGCGATGGGCAATGTCGAAGCTGGGCGCGCCGGTCACATCGGCGAAGCTGAGCGTCAGATTATTGGCGATCGACCATTTGGACGAACCCGGCAGCGTCGTGCCCTTGGCATAGCCGCCCAGCCCCGCGACGTCGAACGGATAGGGCAGGAATTCGGTCAGTTCCGCATCCTGCCAGGTGACGTTGGTGGTGAAGTGGACGATCTTGTTGACATTCACCGTGCCGGAAAATTCCACGCCGTCGACGCGCGCGCCACCAGCATTGACGACATAGGAATAATAGGAGGGCGCCGGGCCGAACAGACGCGCCTGGATATTGTTCCAGTCGAGGTGGAAGCCGGTCAGGTCGATGGCGAAGCGGCCGTCGGGCGTCTGCGCCTTCACGCCGATTTCGTAATTCTTGACCTTGTCGCTCTCATAGGCCTCCGGAATGCTGGGCAGCAGGCCGGCATTGGGGTTGATGCCGCCGACGCGATAGCCCTGCGAATAGGTGGCATAGACCATGACATCCTTCGAGGGACGCCAGGCGATCGTCGCCTTGGGCAGGAATCCGTCTTCCTTCTGGTTGACGCTGCCGCTGCTGTCGGTCGGCGTATAGCCGCCTTCATAGCCGCCCAGCGCACCGGCCTGGTTCAGCACGTCGGCCTTGGCGGTGGTGTCATAATAGCGACCGCCCAGCGTGATCTCGATCTGCTCCACCGGCTTGTAGGACAGTTCGCCGAACACGCCGAAATCCTCGTTCGTGCTCTTGGTGAAATAGCCATAGAGGCGGTCGCCCGGCGTCAGCTGCGCACCGGAATAGCCCCCGAACAGGTCGGGATTGGCGTCGATATAGTCGGCGGCACCGGCCTGGAAGATCTGGTCATAGCTGTTCTTCTTGGCCTGCAAATAGCTGACGCCGACCAGCCATTTGAACGGACCGTCGCCGGCCGAGGCGAGGCGGGCCTCCACCGTCTTGATGAGCGCATCGGCCTCGCCCAGCGAATAGGCCGCACCATCGCCGGTGGTGACGCCGGTCACATAGGCATAGGGGTAGGAGAAGATGGTGGTGTTGGTCTTCTTGGTGATCGACCCCAGCACCGTCAGATTGGCGATGTCGCTCACTTCCTGGTCCAGCCGCAGGCTGTTCATCCAGAACTTCGTCTTCTGGGTTTCGGCGCGCGGCAGGTTGCGGACATAGGGGTTTGGCAGGTCGAGATAGGTCTGGTCGTCCAGCTTGCTGTCCTGCCAGCTCGACAGATAGGTGACCTTGGTCGTCTCGCCCAGATTGGCGACGATCGATCCGCGCAGGCCGCGGGTGCGATAATCGTTCGAGCCGTTCACGCCGATGCCAGGATTGTCGAGATAGCCCGCGTCCGACCGCTGCAGCGCGACCAGGCGCAGCGCCAGCTGATCGGCGACCAGCGGGATGTTGATCATCGCCTTGGCGGCATAGTTGAGTTCGCCCGAGGCATTCTTGGTGGTGCCGATCAGGCCCGATGCGGCGGCGTCGACCTTGGAAGGATCGGCGACATTGGCGACATAGTTGACGAGGCCGCCCAGCGTAGAGGAGCCGAACAGCGTGCCCTGCGGCCCACGCAGCACTTCGACGCGCTGCAGGTCGAACGTGTCGACGTCGGGGATGCCGATCGGGAAGCCCGGCTCCACCACCGGCACTTCGTTGAGATAATAGCCGACCGTGGTCTGGCCCTGCTCATGATAGGTGGTGGCGGCGACGCCGCGGATCACGACTTCGGAAATGCCGGGCTGGTAATCGTTGAACACCACGCCGGGCAGGCGGACGATATAGTCCGACAGGCTGTTGGCGTTCATCTTCTTGAGCTGCTCGCCGGTGACGGCGCTGATCGGCAGGGCGACCTGGCGAATATCCTCGTCGCGCTTGCCGGCGGTGACGATGATCGTCTCGCTGTCGCTGTCGCTGGCGGCCGGGGCCTGGGCAAGGGCGGTGCCGGACAAGATGGTCGCGGCCGCGATGGCGGTGAAACTCACAGTCTTGAGATGCGTCAGTCTGTTCATTGTCATTCCCCTTATAATGTGAGAACCGGCCTTGTTCCGGCCGGCTTGCTCCCTTGCTCGGTTATTAGATGTCGCTCCCTTCGCCGAAGCGCTGGCGACCGCCGACGATCGTGCGCAGCACCTTGGTCGCGCCGATCTTCGCCGGATCGATCGCGAACAGATCGGCGTCCAGCACCGCGAAATCGGCCAGCATGCCGGGCTTCAGCAGGCCCATCCGGTCATCGCTGAAACCGGCAAAGGCGTTGGTCGCGGTATAGGCGTGCAGCGCCTGGAGCAGGCTGATCTTCTGCTCGGGCAGCCAGCCGCCCGGATTGGCGCCGTCGATCGTCTGGCGCAGCACGGCGGCGGCGACCCCGGTCAGCGGATCGAGCGGCGCCACCGGCCAGTCCGATCCGAAGGCGACCTTCGCCCCGGCGTCGAGCAGCGACTTGAACGCATAAGTGCCCTTCAGCCGCTCGGCGCCGACGCGCTGGATCGCCCAGCGTCCGTCGTCGATCGCATGATAGGGCTGGACCGATGCGATGACCTGCTGCTGCGCGAAGCGCGGGATCGCGGCCTGGGTCAGATGCTGGGCATGTTCGATGCGGAAACGGCGGTCGCGCTTGCCATTCTTCGCGGCAGCGGCGGCAAAGATGTCGAGCGCCTCGTCATTCGCCTTGTCGCCGATGCCGTGGATGGTGATCTGCAGGCCCGCCGCGTCGGCATCATTGGTCCATTGCTGCACGTCGGCGCGCTTGTGGATCGGGAAGCCTACATTGTCGGGCGCATCGTCATAGGGCTTGTAGAACATCGCCGTGCGCGACCCTAGCGACCCGTCATATTGCAGCTTCAGCCCACCCCAGCGGACCCAGTCGTCGCCGCGTCCTTCGGCATCGATCAGCGTCTTGAGCTTCGACCAGTCCTGCAACGGTACGAAGGAATAGAAGCGCATGTCGGTCTCGCCCTTGGCACGCAGGCGGCGCAGCGTGTCATGGGTGATCCAGTCCAGTTCGGTGGTGTGGACCTGGACCACGCCCTTGGACAGGCCATGGGCGATGCCCTGGCGCGCGGCATCCTCCTTGTCGGCGTCGGTCGGCGCGGGGATGGCGCGCTTGACCAGATCCATCGCCGCATCCTTCAGGATGCCGGTCGGGTTGCCATCCTTGTCGCGCACGATCATGCCGCCGGCTACATCGGGGGTGTTGCGGTCGATCCCGGCCAGTTTCAGCGCCAGCGAATTGAGCGCCAGCATGTGCAGGTCCAGCCGCTGCACCGCGACTGGGGTATGGGGCGTCACCGGGTCCATCCAGCTGCGGTCGGGCAATTCGCCGCCCCATAGCTCCGCGTCCCAGCTGCCGCCCTGCAACCATTGGCCGGGCTTCAGGCTCTTGGCCGCCTCGCCGACGATGCGGGCAAATTCCTGCGGGCTCTTCGCCTCGCGCAGATTGGGCTGGCTCAGCAGATAGGAGCCGGTGAGGAAATGGGTGTGGGCGTCGGTGAAGCCGGGCATGACGAAGGCGCCGCCCAGATCGATGATACGGGTGGTCTTGCTCGACTGCGCCTTGACCGCCGCCGCGCCGATCGCGGCGATGCGTCCATCGGCGATGCCGATCGCCGATCGCGCCGTCGGCATGCCCTCGCCGGTCCAGACCGTCGCGTTGACATAGGCGGTGTCCAGCACCTGTCCCTTCGCCCACAGGCTGCTGCTCAATGCCAGTCCGGCCAGGCCGGTCGCACCCCCGGCCAGCATTTCGCGTCGGCTGAACATCATTGCTCTGCTCCCTCGTGGCTGGTTTCGTCCAGCCGGTCCTCATTGTAGATCTGCATCCAGTCGCGCAGCCCGCCGGGGGCCAGGCTGCCGACAATCTCGTTGATGCCCTGGCGGCTTTCGTCGCGGCCCAGCTTGAATCGGCCGTCGATCGCGCGGACATGGGCGCGAAAGCCGATGATATGCTTCATCATCGGTTCCAGCCGCGCGCCGGCATCGTCGATATGCCAGGGGGCGGCGCGGCCCGCCTCCATCCGGTCGGTCAGCGTCTCGATCGATTCGCGCGTCGCCTCCGGCAACAGCTCGACATCGACGGTCAGCACCGCCATCGCATAGTTCCAGGTCGGCACCCATGTCGGGTTCGACTGCATTTCGGGTGAGATATAGCCCTGCGGCCCGTTCACCAGCACGGTGGCGCGGGGCGCCGCGCGCAGTTGCGCGACCTGGGGGTTCGACAAAGCGAAATGGCCCAGCAGCGACACCAGCGCACCGTCCACGTCGCATTCGGCCAGCAGCGGCAGCGGCGTCGCGCCGAAGCCGGCCTCGCTATGGGAAACGATCCAGCAGAGCGGATGGTCGCCGATCAGGGTGACGATGTCGTCCGGGGAACGGGGCGCATATTTCATATGCATGACACTGCGCCGGCATTGGACCCGCCCGAAACATCCAATTCAGGAAAGTGAAGGGGTCCAAGTAAGGATCAGGGTTCGGCGCAGCGGCGCAACGCCTGCAACACCTCTTTCGCCTCCTCCTCGGTCAGGCTGGCAAAGCCGATGCGCAGCCCCCGCTCGGCCCCTTCCTCGGCCGCATAGCTGTGCGAGGAGGCGAAGCTGAGGCCGATCTCGGGTGCCCGCGCTTCCAGCCGGTCGAGCGCCGCCATGTCCTTGAACTGCAACCAGAAGGCGAGGCCGCCATCGGGCAGGCGATAGTCGATCAACCTGTCCATTTCGCTGTCAAGATTGCGCGCGAAGGCGTCGCGCCGCCGGGCGTAGATTTGCGCCGTCTTGCGCACATGGCGGCGCACCTCGCCGCTCTCCAGCAGTTCGGCGGCGGCCTCCTCCGTCACGGTATTGCCCATGCCGTCGATCAGCGAGATCTGATAGGCCAGCGCGTCGACGACCTTGGGCGCGGCAGCGATATAGCCGATGCGCAGCGCCGGCACGAGCAGCTTGGACATCGACCCGGCATAGATCACCCGCGCCGGCGCGTAGCTCGCCATCGGCAGCAGCGGCTGCGCGCCGAAGTGGAACTCATGGTCATAATCATCCTCGATGATCGCGAAGGCGAATTGCCGCGCCAGTTCCAGCAGGCGCAGCCGCCGCTCGGGCCGCATCGACACGGTGGTCGGGAACTGGTGGTGCGGCGTCACGAAGATGGCGCGGACGCGATGCTTGCGACAGGCCCGCTCGACATCGGCGACATCGACCCCGTCTTCGTCCAGCCCGACCGTGACGATCTTGGCCCCACAGGCGCGGAAGGCGGCGACCGCCGGCTCATAGGTCAGCCGTTCGACCAGCACCGCGTCGCCCGGCCGGATCAGGATGCGCGCGGTCAGGAACACGCCCATCTGGCTGCCGCGGGTGATGCAGATATTTTCCGCGCCGACCATCAGCCCGCGCTGGCGCCGCAACATGCTGGCGATCTCCTGGCGCAGCCGGGGCGATCCGCGCGGGTCGCGATAGTGGAGCGCGTTGGCGCGCGAGGCCCCCTCCGCCGCCTTGCGATAGGCGCGGGCCAGCAGGTCGGCGGGGAAGAGGCGCCCGTCGGCGACGCCCTCGTCCAGCTTGCGCCATTTGCCCGCCGGGATGGCGATCAGCCGGTCGGGCGCGGCAAGGAAGGGATATTCGGTTTCGTCCGGCTGGCGGGTGTCGGGGGCGATCGGCGGGGCAGGGGCATCGTCACTGCTGGGCAGGGAGGTCGACACGATCGTGCCGCGCGTGCCTGCGCTCACCAGCCAGCCTTGCGCGATCAGTTCCTCATAGGCGGTGACGATGGTCTTGCGATTGACCTCCAGCGCGACCGCCAGTTCCCGGCTGCTTGGCAGGAACTCGCCGGGCAACAGCCGGCCGCGCTCGATCTCGTGGATCAGCCCATGGGCGATCTGCATGTAGCGCGGGCTGTCCGGCGCGATCCGCACCCGTTCCTTGAGCGGCAGGGTCCAGGGGCGCAGCATCCGTGTGGCGATCAGCGCTGCGATGCCGCCAGGGCCATGTCGGCAAGGGCGATCGTCCCGAGCGGCCCGGCGCGGTCGCCCAGTGCCGGGTGGGCGACATAGTCGTCCATCGATGCGATCGTCGCGGCCGCGCCATAGGCCGCCAGGCTGGCGGTCAGTCGATCGCGGATCAACGGCATCAACTGGGGCTGGCCCATGGCGACGCCGCCGCCGATCAGGATACGCTGGGGCAGGCTGGTCAGCGCCAGATTATGGCACATCGCCGCCAGTGCATGGGCGACGAACGACCATTGCGGATCATCAGCGGACACATCGCGTCCGCGCTGGCCGGTCCGCGCCTCGATCGCGGGACCATTGGCCAGTCCCTCCAGACAATCGCCGTGGAAGGGGCAATTGCCTGCAAAATCGTCTCCGGCGGTGCGCGGCACGCGCATATGCCCGGCCTCGCTATGGCCCAGTCCGCGCACGGGCATGCCGGACACGATGCTGCCCACGCCGATGCCGGTGCCGACCGTGACATAGGCCCAGCTGGTCAACCCCTGCGCCGCGCCCCAGCGACCTTCGGCCAGCGCCGCACCATTGACGTCGGTATCGACCATGAAGGGGCGTCCGGCCGCGAGGTGGGTGATGTCCGTTCCGCTCCAGCCCGGCTTGGGCGTGCTGACGATCGAGCCGAAACTGGCCGACGCCGGATCAAGATCAAGCGGTCCGAAGCTGCCAAGGCCCAGCGCGGCGAAATCCCATCCGGCCAATGTCGCGGCCACCGCCGACAGGGTCTCTGTGGGCGTGGTGGTCGGAATATCCACCTGCGCCCGGATATCGTCCGGTCCGGTGCCCAAGACGCAGATGCACTTGGTACCGCCCAGTTCTACGCCTGCCAGCATCGGTTCATGCTCCCCAGATGGTTTGCGCATAGGCAAGGAAATTGCCGCCCAATATCTTCTCGATACGGGCCGTCGAATAGCCCTTGGCGCGCAGCAGGCCGGCCAGCTTGCGGAACTGGTCTGGTCCGCGCAGGTCGACGACGAAGGGATAGGTGTCGGACCGTTCGCCCTTGGCGCTGATCCCGGCGGCCTGGCGCGCGGCGATTTCCTTGGCCAGCACCGCCTCATAGGCCTTGAGGTCATCAATCTGGGTCACCGTGCCGTCGGTGCCAATGCCGACATGATCCTCGCCGCACAGCTTCACTGCATGGTCGATATGGGCGACGACATGTTCGGCGCGGGCATGGCCGGACAGATCAAGGAAGGGCATGAAATAGATGCCGACGAAGCCGCCGCGATCGGCGACCAGCTTGAGTTCCGCATCGGTCTTGTTGCGGGGCAGGTTGGTGACCGCGCGGCAGCCGGTGTGATTGATCGAGATCGGCTGTTTCGAGATACGCGCCGCCTCCAGGCAGGTCTGCTCGCCACTGTGCGACAGGTCGACCATCACCCGCTGCGCATTGCAGCGCGCGACAACCTCGCGCCCGAACGGGGTCAGGCCGCGATTACCCGGCGCCATCGATCCGTCGCCCAGTTGATTGGCGGGATTATAGGTCAGCTGGAAGATGCGCACGCCCAGATTGGCGAAGATATCGACCCGGCTGGCGTCCTGGCCCATCATCGCGCCATTCTGGAATCCGTAGATCAGGCCGACTTTCCCCTCCGTCTTGGCGCGACGGATATCGGCGGCGGTCAGGATCTTCATCAGGTCGCGGCTGTTGGCGCGCACCTGCGCATCGGTTTCGGCAACTTCGCGCACGCTCTGCTCGAACGGGTCATCCGATCCGGAGACATAGCCGATGGTGATGTTGACCGCGGTCAGGCCCGAGGCATGGGCTTCGGCCAGAACGCGCGGGCTGAACTGCGGAACGAGGGAATCGGCCGGCTGGTTGGGATCGCCCAGGCCGCCGAGCGCATTGATGACGATCATGTCCTTGATCGGATCGGCGTCCACGCCCGCTGCCCGCGCGCCGCTCGCCGCCAGCATCGCGGCCGATACGCCCATGAAATTGCGCCGATCCAGCTTCATTCGTCGTCCCCCATCTCTTGCTTGGTCACCGGCACATAGGCGGTGCGGGCATAGGCTTTGCCGCGCTTCACCACCGTCTCGATCGTCTGGATATTGGCGATGTCGGCGACCGGATCGCCTTTCAGCACCACGAAATTGGCGAGCTTGCCCGGTTCGATCGAGCCCATTTCCTTGCCCTGTCCCGCTGCCTGCGCGCCGACCAGCGTGGCGGACCGGATCACCTCGACCGGCGGCATGCCGACATTGCGGGCCAGGAAGAGCAGTTCCTCATGGACGGCAGGCCACGGATCCTCGGCCTCGCCAACGAAGTCGGTGCCGGTGGAGATGGGGACACCCATCTTCCACGCCTGACGGGTCAGGCGGATGGTGAGGTCGCCGGTGCAGCGCAGCGGCTTCGCCTTGGGATCGGCCTTGCGCCTGGCCTCATATTTCACGAACAGCGCGCCGGTCGCGTCGAGGATCGTGCCCTGTTTCAGCATCGCGCGGAACAGGTCGGCCATCACCGGATCATCATCGCCCGGCGCCAGCAGATTTTCATGCACCGGCGTCCGGTCCTCATAAGCCGCCAGCATCACCGGCTCGCGCTGATAGGCGAGATAGCAGACATGGCTGATCGCATCCGGCCCGGCGGCGATCACATCGGCCGGGCGGGTGGGGAAGACGGAACTATGCGCCCAGACCAGCATATGCTGGCGATGGGCGGCGGCGGTCACGGCTTTGACCTGGCGCGGAGTGAGGTCGGCATAGACCTTGATCGCGCTCGCTGACGTGCCACGCGCCAGGGTGATGGCTTCCTTGAGATCAGTCTTGTCGTCGATCGCCTGCATCCAGGGCGCGGTGCCCGGCGCCACCCCCTGGCTGGCGGCGGCGACGCGCGGATCGGCAAAAAAGGGCCGGCCGGCCATGATCGCGGCATAATAGATGTCGGGCGCCGGAATTTCCGCCATGCGCGCCTCGCGTGCCAGTTCGCCGACCGATCGCAGATCGTCGGCCATGTCGCGCACTGCCGTCACCCCGCCATAGAGATTGCGGCGCAGCATCGCCCTGGCCTGAACCGCGTTGGGCGGGGTCGCCATATGGACATGGCTGTCGATCAGGCCGGGGATGACATAGCGCCCGGCCAGATCGACCTGCTTGGCGCCCGCGACATCGGCGGCGGGCAGGCTGCCATGCGGCGCCAGCGCGAGGATCCGATCGCCGCGCACCAGCATGTCCTGATTGCCGCGCGGCGCCGCGCCGGTGCCGTCGATGATGGTCGCGCTGCTATAGAGCACCACTTCCTCCGCCGCTTTGGGCGGCTGGGCGAAGGTGGTGAAGGGCAGGGCGCAGGCGATCAGGGCAGCAAGGCGGGCGCTTCTCATCATCTATCCTTATTCGCCGGGCCGGTAGGTGCGGACGGCATGGGCCTTTATGTCTTCGGGGTAGAAATAGACCGGGCGCAGATCGCCCCTGGCATAGAGATCGACCTGATCGGCGAAATGGGGCGAGTGGGGATCGCCGCTTTCGCCGCCAGCGCTGACCGCGCGGGCAACGACCTTCGGCCCGAACTCGACCGCCGCGACGAAGCTGTTGCCCTTGGTGCCATAATAGCGCTTCGTCCCCGGATACCGCGCCGCGCCGAAGGCCGCGAGCGATCCCCATTGCGACGAGGCGAAGGGGATGGGGGTGCTGGGCTTGGCATCGTCGAAGGTCTGGACGATCGCGCCGTCATTGCGCTGGTAGCGGTTGATCTCGCCCCAGGGCACGGCGATGCTGCCGAAATCGGCGGTCAGCCGCTCGACCGCCTCGCGCAGCGCCGCCAGCTTCTGCGCGTCGGTCGCGCGGGTCGCCATATAGTCGATGGTCGACAGGCCCGCTTCCTTGGCGGCCGGGGCGACCGTCTTCCACAGCGCCTCGCCCCAGAAGACCGCGAGCGAGGTCTGGCTCGAGGTCAGGCTCCATTTATAGTCCCAACCGCGCAGGCTCTGCACCGCATCGGCCAGCGCCGGATCGGGCGCTCTGTCCTGCGCCGCGATCAGGCCCGGAACCAGCCGGGCAAAGCCGGTCAGATAGGGATCATAGGCCGCGCCGATCAGGCTATCGAGGGTGAAATGCTCATTGGCCGACAGCACGATCTGGGCATGGGGGCCACGCGGATTTTCGCCGGCCTGGTCCATATAGCGGGGGAAGGCCGCGCGCTGGGGGCTGTCCGCGCCGGCCGCCGTCCAGGGCCAGTTATTGGTGTTCATCGCCCAGCCGCCCTTGGGGTTCACCGCCTGGGGCAGGCTCGACAGGTCGTGCAGGCCGCGCCAGTCGGTCGCCGGATCGCTGCCGTCCACGGGCTTCGTATAATCGAAGCGATCGTCGCGGATCGGCACGAATTGCGGGTGGAGATAGGCGATCTCGCCCTTGTCGTCGGCCAGCAGCGTGTTGTTGCTGCTGTTCGCCTTATTCTCCGCGATTTTGAGGAAGCTCGCATAATCGCTGGTCTTGGTGCGCAGATAGCTTTGCTCCAGCGCCGGCACCGGCTTGTTCATCAGCGCGAAGGCGATCCACTTGTCGCCCTCGGTCCGCACGATCGGGCCATGATGGGTGGAGTAGCCGGTGAAGGCGCGCTGGGCGAGCTTGCCGTCTTCGGTGCGGTAGGAAATGGCGATGGTCTTTTCGGTGACCGGGCGCAATTCCTTGCCATAGCGGTAGAAGAGGCGATCGCCCTGTTGCACGATCGTCTCGGCAAATTCGTCGACATTGTCGATGCCGCTCGACGTGTGCATCCAGCCGATATGGCGGTTGAAGCCCTGATAGATGAAGAACTGGCCCCAAGTGACCGCGCCATAGGCGTCCAGCCCTTCGTCGCTGCTCATCTGCAGTTCGGATCGGAAGAAGAAGCTGGTGTGCGGGTTGATCATCAACAGCGCATGGCCGTCCTGCGTTCGGGATGGCGCGATGGCAAAGCCGTTCGACCCCTGCGGCTCGCGATAGGCGAGGCCCTGTTCCAGCATGGTCAGCGCCACCGGTTTCTTCTCGTAAAAGGCCTGCAGCTGGGTCAGCGGCACCCGCTCGATATCGCCGCCGATGCTGCCTTCGGTGAAGCTCAGTGCCATCCACGGCTCGAACCGGGTGATGACGCGCGGCTTCACCATCGGATGGGTGGAGAGATAATAATTCAGGCCATCGGCCCAGGCCTGCATCAGCTTCTTGAGCCAGGCCGGGCTGCGGGCATAGTCGGCCTGCAACCGGGCAGGATCGATGAACAGGCGCTGGCGCAGATCCTGCCAGATCGCCTTTTCGCCCTCGGCTTCGGCGAGGCGGCCCAGATTGACCAGATAATTGGTCTCGATCCGGTTGAAGTCGTCTTCGGCCTGGGCATAGACCATGCCGAAGACCGCGTCGGCATCGGTCGCGCCATGGACATGGGCGATGCCCCACTGATCGCGCGTGATGGTGACCTTGGCCGGCGAGAGCGCGGTCGGCGATTGGGCAAGGGCAGGGCAGGCGGCAAGAGCGACCAATGCCCCCGCAAGGGAGGTGGCGCGCGGCAGGAATTTCGTCATAGAGAGGGGGAGTAATGAAGGGGGCGGGACGGCGCAAGCAGCCTCCCGTCAAGGGGGATGATATCGATGCACAGGCTTTTGATCCTGCTGGCCTTTCTGTTCGTCGCGCCGATGCCGGCCGTGGCACAGGAGGCCGCGCCGGCGCTCTATCTGCTGCGCCCCGATGCCGTGTTCGACGGCGCGGCGTCGCATCGCGGATGGGCGGTGCTGGTGCGTGGCAATCGGATCGAGGCGGCAGGACCGGGCATCGCGGTGCCGGCTGGAGGGACCGTCATCGACCTGCCCGGCAAGACTCTGCTCCCCGGCTTGATCGAGGGCCATTCGCATCTCTTCCTGCATCCCTATAATGAGGCGAGCTGGGACGATCAGGTGCTGCACGAGCCGCTGGCGCTGCGCACCGTGCGGGCCACGGTGTCGGCGCGGGCGACGCTGATGGCGGGCTTCACCACCGTGCGCGATCTGGGCACGGAAGGGGCTGGCTATGCCGATGTCGGCCTCAAGCAGGCGATCGATCAGGGCATCATCGCCGGGCCGCGCATGCTGGTCGCGACCCGCGCGCTGGTGGCACCGGGCGCTTATGGTCCGCGTGGTTTCGAGCCGGGCGTCGCCGTGCCGCTGGGCGCGGAGGAAGCCGGCGGTCCCGATCTGGTAACGGCGGTGCGGCGACAGATCGCGGCCGGCGCCGATGTCGTGAAACTCTATGCCGACTATCGCTGGGGCAAGGGCGAGCCGAGCCGGCCGACCTTCACCCAGGCGGAAATGGCAGCGGCAGTGGAGGCGGCCCACAGCGCCGGGCGCAAGGTCGCGGCCCATGCCGCCACCGACGAAGGGATGCGCCGGGCGATCCTGGCCGGGGTCGACACGATTGAGCATGGCTATGAGGGCAGCGCCGCGACCTTCGCGCTGATGAAGGCGCATGGTGTCGGCTATTGTCCGACCCTGGCGGCGTCCGATGCCACCGCCCGCTATCGTGGCTGGACCGGGGCGGAACCGGCGCCGGCGGCGGTGACGCAGGCGCGCCAGGCGCTGGATCGCGCGCGGGCGGCGGGTGTAACCCTCTGTCTGGGCGGGGATGTCGGCGTGTTCGCCCATGGCGACAATGCGCGCGAGGCGGAACTGATGGCGGCCGCCGGCATGGCGCCCCGCGACGTGCTGGTCGCCGCGACCAGCGGCAATGCGGCACTGTTTGGCATAGCCGACCGGCTTGGCGCGGTGAAGCCGGGCCTGCTCGCCGATCTGGTCGCGGTCGAGGGCGATCCGACCCGCAGCATCGGCGCACTGCGCCAGGTCGGCTTCGTGATGAAGGACGGCGTCATCTATAAGGGGCCGGGCGCGCAGCTATGAGCCAGGGCGATCACGCGTTCCTGGGCCATCCGCGGGGCCTCGCCTATCTGCTGTTCACCGAAGCGTGGGAGCGTTTCTCCTATTATGGCATGCAGTCGCTGCTGGCCCTCTATCTGGTCAAGTATCTGCTGCAGCCGGGACAGGCCGACGGCCTGCTCTTCTTCGACGCCTTTCGTCGCCTTTATGGCGGGCTGGACGGCCAGCCGCTCGCCTCCGCCATTGTCGGCACCTATTTCGCCAGCGTCTATGTGACGCCAATCCTGGGCGGGCTGGTCGCCGACCGGCTGCTGGGCCGGCATCGCACGGTGCTGCTGGGCGCGCTGACCATGATGGCGGGCCATTTCCTGATGGCGGTCCAGGCCGCCTTCCTGCCGGCGCTCGGCTTGCTGGTGCTGGGCAGTGGCCTGTTCAAGGGCAATCTCGCCAGCCAGATCGGCGCGCTCTATCGCCATGATGACCCGCGTCGCGACGGCGCGTTCCAGCTTTATTATCTGGGGATCAATATCGGCCTGATCGCCGCGCCGCTGGTGATCGGCACGCTGGCGGAAACGCGGGGCTGGCATGTCGGCTTTGCCGTCGCCGGCGTCGGCATGGGGATCGCCACGATCATCTATCTCGCCGGACGCAGGCATCTGCCGGTTGATGAGCGCGGACCACGATCGGAGGGGCGCATGCGCATGACCGGGCAGGATTTGCGCGGCCTGCTTGGCCTCATCCTGCTGATCCCGCTGCTGGCGGTGGCGCTGCTACCCAACAACCAGATATTCAACGCCTATCTGATCTGGGGCGACGCGCATCTGGAACTGACGCTGGGCGGGCTGCGCGTACCGACGAGCTGGCTCATCACCCTCGACGCAGAGCTGGGCCTGGCCATCCTTGCCGCCCTGCCCTTCGTCTATCGCCGCTATGCGCGCCACCGGCCCGAGCCCGGCGATCTTGCCAAGCTGACGATCGGGTCGCTCTTTGCGACCGGCGGCATGCTCTGCCTGGCACTGGGATCGGCGCTGGCGGGTGCGGACGGCAGGACGGGGCTGGGCTGGGCGATCGCCTTCCATCTGCTCAACGGCATCGGTTTTGCCCATATATTGCCGGTCAGCCTGGCGCTGTTCACCCGCGCCGCGCCGCCGCGGCAGGCCGGGTTGGCGATCGGCCTCTATTATCTCGTCTTCTTCCTGGGCAATATTCTGGTTGGCTGGGTGGGGGGCTTTTATGCCCGCATGCCGGCGACCGCCTTCTGGCTGCTGCATGCCGGGATCGCTGCGGGATGTGGCGCAATTTTCCTGATATTGACGCTACGGAAAGCGATTTTTCGGTCGGATTGACGCTTTTTTCACGTTCGACCGACGCCTGGCCTCACACTGGCCATGCCATTCCCGATCCTGCGAGCGCGGGCATCCGACGCGCGCCGACAGGAGGGAATGATGACTGCCGATTTCGATCCCGCCGATTTTGACGGCGACAGCGCGCTCGATACCGACATGGCCGGTTTCGACATCGACCCCAAGCTGCGGCCGGTGCGGCACCTGCCGCTGCTGGTGCAGGCCAGCGGCCGCTACAATTTCGTGCGCTCGCCGCGCTTCCCGATGCCGCGCGCGCTGCCCGGTGCGGTCGATCGCTTCGACGACGATATCAATGCGCTGGCGCTCTACACGCGCGAGGAATTGCGGCTCGACGTCGATGGCCGCTATCCGCAGATGACGGTCAGCGGCACGCGCGCCGGCCCGCTGGGGCCGGTCGTCAGCTGGGTTGCGGCGCTGACCCGGACCGGTGCCAATCATTATAGCGGCCAGATCTGGTTCAAGGATGGCCAGGTCGGCGCCATCCCCCATACCCAGATCAGCCTCAAGGTGACGAAGAGCCTGCTCGCCGCCCAGCGCAAGGTCGAAGCGACCTTCAGCGGCGGCGGCGCGGCGAGCTTCGTGCGCACCTATATTTTCAGCTCTTCGAGCTTCCGTCCGGCCGAGTTCGAATATGACACGGTGGCCGGCGCGACCCGCGTGACGGAAATCGGCACGCACGACCATCCCAATCATCCCGCGACCATGGCCAGCGAGACGCTGAGCCTCGACACCGTCTATCGGCGGGCGGGATTCAACGTCAGCGATGCGCCCAGCAATGGCGCCATCCCGCTCGGTGCGGCCGGCGCCGACCAGCGCTGGACCGACCAGGAAATGCATGATGCGATGCAGATCTACTGGTCGCGCTTTGCCGACAAGCCGCAATGGTCGCTGTGGGTGCTGTTCGCCTCGCTCCATGTGCAGGGCAGCAGCCTGGGCGGAATCATGTTCGATGATATCGGGTCGAACCATCGCCAGGGGACGGCGATCTTCACCGACGCCTTCATCGCCCATCCGCCGGCAGGGGATGCCGATCCCGACGCCTGGGTGCGGCGAATGCGCTTCTGGACCGCTGCGCATGAGGTCGGCCATGCCTTCAACCTGGCGCATAGCTGGCAGAAGTCGCTGGGCACGCCCTGGATTCCGCTGGCCGACGATCCCGAAGCGCGCAGCTTCATGAACTATCCCTACGCGGTGGCGGGCGGCCAGGCGGCCTTCTTTGCCGATTTCGACTTCCGTTTTTCCGACCCCGAACTGCTGTTCATGCGCCATGGCCCCGAACGCTTCGTGCAGATGGGCAATGCCGACTGGTTCGACCAGCATGGCTTCTCGCAGGTGGCGTTGGACCCCAATGAGGAGTTCGGCCTGACCCTGTCGGTCAATGCTCGTGACAATCGCCTGCCCTATCTGTTGCCGCCGGTGGTCGAGATGGCACTGGTCAACCGCAGCGGCCGGCCCAAGCTGGCATCGGCGGCGCGCCTGTCGGAACGGGCCGGCCTGACCCTGATCATCAGCAAGGATGGTCGGCCCGCGCGCCAATGGTCGCCCTATTCGCGCCATTGCGGCGAGAGCCTGGAAATCATTCTGGGTCAGGGTGAGGCGCTCTATGACAGCGTGCTGGTTGGCGCCGGCCGCAATGGCTGGGACATGGCCGAACCGGGCCGCTACACCATCCAGGCGATGCTGGTTGTCGATGGCCGGGCCGTCATCTCCAACCCGCTGGAGGTGAAGGTGGAGCCGCCCGAAAGCCGCGAGGAAGAGCGGCTGGCGCAGGATATCTTCACGCCGGAAGTTGGCCAGGTGCTGGCCGTCAACGGCACGCGCGGCGTCCAATCGGCGGTCGATGCGCTGCGGGCGGCCACGCGGATGCGCCAGCATCCGCTCGCACGGCAGGCGGCGATCGCGCTCGCCGGCCCGCTGGCCGACGAATATAAGCTGCTGCAGGTGGATGAGCGGGCACGGCCCGGTGAGACCCCTGCCGCTGCCGCCCGCCGCATCGAGGTTTATGACGCCGATCTCAAGGAAGCACGCCACCTGCTGGCGATCGCGACCGAGGGTAGCGCCGATGCCGCCGTCAATGCCGTCGGCCATACCCGCTTCCTGCGCGAGGCGGGTAAGCTCGCTCGCGCGCTGGATGGCGGGGTTGCCCCGGCGCTGCGCCAGACGGGGCTGGGCTTCGACGCGGTGCGGGCGGGCGATGTCATCGGTGGCTTTAACCTCGGCCAGGACATGCGGCGCATGCTGGCCCTCAAGGCGAATGGCCTCAGTATCTGATCCATGCAGGCGCATCGCCTGTCATGGCGGTGCGCCCCATCATTCCGAAAGGGGACCAACAATGTCGGAATTTCGCAAAATCACCATCGCACTCGAACAGGGATTCAAGGATGACAGCGTCCGTATCTCGATCGGCGATCGGCTGGTGCATTGGCTCGACCATGTGAAGACCCGCGCCAAGATCGGCGTCGCCCACACGCTGGAACTCAGCCTGCCGGCCGGCAATGATCCGGTGCAGGTGGAATTGCCGAGCAAGGATGTGCGCATCTCGATCGAGCCGGGGATGGGTGAGGCATGCTATTGGGGCGTGTCAGTCAGCCCGAACGGCAAGGCCATGTATGTGAAGCGCTCGGTCGAGCCCTTCGCTTATGTCTGATATGCTCCGTGCGGCGTTGATAGGGTTTTCCCTTATTGTCCTCGCCCTGCTGGTCATTACGGTCCCGCAACCTATTTTTGATCCATCACGAACTGTGGGGGTATATATGGCTGAATCCTACGACACCGACGCCAATTATGTCATCAAGCTGACCGACCCGGCCGATCCGGCCAAGGTCGTTGGCTATGCCTTTGTCGAGCAGGTCCATTATCTGGCCGCCGACGATGACAGCGATGATGCTAAGGCGGCGATCGCCGGCGTAGCCGGCCTGTTCACCGATGGCCCGGTTCTGGACGCGGTCGCCCTGCCGGGGCAGCAGCGCGCCACCCGCGCCTATTTTGCCGAGATCGGGTCGGGCAAGGCCGACTTCGCCTGAGGCCGATCGCGCCCATGAAGATGTTCCGGCGCGGGGCGCATCGCTCCCGCCGTCCTGCCGACACCCTCGCACGGATCGCGCCTGTGGCCCGTGCGCTGGGTGTCACGCGGCTGGCCGATGTGACGGGGCTGGATCGCATCGGTATCCCCGTATTCCAGGCGGTCCGTCCCCTGTCACTTTCGCTGTCCGTGTCGCAGGGCAAGGGCGCCACGCCCGATGCCGCGCGCGTCTCCGCGCTGATGGAAGCGATCGAACTGCATCATGCCGAAACCTGCTCTGCCAGCAGCCATGGCATTGCGGAGGCCGACGAAACCCGGCTCTGGAGCCAGATAGCACGGGCTGACAAGCAGGACGCTTCCTTTGATCCGGCCCGTCCGCGCGGCTGGGTCGAGGCGATCGACCTGCTGAGCGGCCGACCCATGCGGATACCCCATGGGCTGGTGACGATGGATTTCACCGTGCCCGCCGAACCCGATCTGTGGCCCAACAGCAATGGGCTGGCATCCGGCAACACCCCGGCCGAGGCGCGCTGTTCGGCGCTGTGCGAACTGATCGAGCGCGAGGATCATGCCCGCTGGCTGGAACAGGGGCTGCGCGCGCGCCGGGCAAGCGCGATCGACCCGGATAGCGTGACCGATCGGCTGGGCCGCAGCCTGATCGCACGGGTCCGGCGCGCGGGCCTGTCGCTATCCTTGTGGGACATGACCGGTTCGATCGGCGCAGCGGTGATCGGCTGCGCCATCACGGAACGCGGTGCGGCCCGCAGCGTGCAATTGCCGCCGGCAATGGGGGCAGGATGCCATCCCGATGCCGGCGTCGCACTCGCCCGCGCCATTTGCGAGGCAGCGCAGACCCGTGCCGCGCTGATCGCCGGCGCGCGCGACGATATCGATCCGGCGCGCTATCGCGATGCCGGGCAGCAGCGGCAGGGCTTCCTGCTGGCGATGCTCGATTTCGCGCCGGCCACCCGGCCCTGGGCGGCGGTCCCCTCCGTGGCGCATGACGGGGCGGAGGATGATCTGGCCTGGTTGCTCGATCGATGTGCGATGGTGGGGGCAGGGCCGGTCGCCTGTCATGACCTGACCCGGCCCGACCTCGGCATCGATGTGGTGAAACTGCTGGTGCCGGCCTTTGGCGATCATGACCGGCCATCGCGCACGGGCGCGATGCAGGTGGCGATGGAGCCGGCATGAGCAGGCATGCGATCGTCTTTGCCGGGCCGAGCCTGGGCGGTTCCGCGATGGCCTTGCCCGATGGCGTCGAACTGCGCGGGCCAGCACGGCGCGGCGACATGCTGCGCGCCGCGATCGAACGACCGGCCGCGATCGGCCTGATCGACGGACTGTTCGAAACCACGCCGTCGGTCTGGCACAAGGAAATCATCCAGGTGATGGCCGAGGGCATTGCTGTCTATGGCGCGGCGAGCTTGGGCGCATTGCGCGCGGCGGAACTGGCGCCGTTCGGCATGGTGGGCATCGGCGCGATCGCACAGGCTTACGGGACGGGGCAGATCGAGCGGGACGATGCGGTGATGGTCAGTCATGCGCCGGCAGAATTGGGCCATCGCGCGATGACGCTGGCGCTGGTCGATGCCGAACATGCGATCGCGCAAGTGGAGATGGCAGCGGGCGACCGTGCGCTGCTGCTGCGGCTGGCGCGGCGGATGAATTTCCGGGATCGCAGCTGGGCGCTGATCGGCGACGCCTTCCGCCAGGCGACCGGGCGCGACCTGCCACCGATCGATCAGGGGCTTAGCCTCAAGCGCAAGGATGCGGAGCTGTTGCTGCGGACGATAGCGGGACCGGTGGTGGCACCGCGTGTCGCGCCGCCGCCGCAAAGCTTTTTCCTGCGCAGCCTGCGCACGGAAATCAGCGCGGCGTGATGCGCAATCCGGCCTGTTCCAGCCCTGTCAGGAACAGGCTGCGTTCGGCCCGCCCCTGCAGCGGCAAGAACTGGATCATGGTGTCGACCAGATCGGCGTCACGGGCCGGAGCATCGCCCTGCCACAGGCTGGCGAAACGCTGGCGCAGTTCGTCGATCACCGACGCGGCGCGCTTTGCGCCCCCCAGCATGCCCAGATTGGCGCCCCGCACCGCCAGATAATGGATCGATCGGTTGCGCCCGATCTCGAACTGGGTTTCCGCCGCCTCATGCTCGCCCGACAGGGCATAGAGCACTGCCAGATCGGAAAAATATTCGTCCGACGGGAAAGGGTTCAGTTCGAAGGCGCGGGCGATCAGGCGCTGCGCCTCCTTCATCTCGCCCAGATGGACGAGGCCGAAGCCGATCTCGTTGATGCCGTCGGCGTGAAAGGGCGTCAGGTCGAGCGCGGTCATGAAGCCCTGCATCGCCTGTTTCATGTCGCCGCGCCGCAAATAGCACCAGGCCAGGCGCGACTGCACGCCGCCATGGGTGGGTTCCAGCGCGACCGCACGGGTGCAAAGATCGAAGGCGCGGGCGCGCAGCGGCGCGGCGTCATGGCCCGCCATCAACTGCATGAAGTCGGTGTTGTAGAGGCGCGCCAGTTGCAGATAGGCATTGGTCAGGCGCGGCTCCAGCAGGATCGCGCGTTCCAGCAGGTCGGCGCCTTCCTGCACCTCGGCCAGGCTGGCGGCGGCCAATATCTTGGCACGGGCGGTGAAATAGAGCGGATAGGCGTCCGACCCGCTGGGCACGCGTCCTTCCATCAGCTTGCCGACATCGCGTTCGACCACCGGCAGGATGGCGCCGGCGATCCGGGCGACCAGATCGTCGATCGCGGCGAGCAATTCGCCCTGGCGCACGGTCAACTGGCGCGTCCAGACCAGGAAGCCGCTGTCGATCCGGGTCATGCGCAGATTGATGCGCCAGCCATCGCCGTCGGCGCGGACCGACCCGTCCAGCGCATAGCTGGCGATCGAGGCGGGGGCGGCGGCCTTCATCCGCTCGGCCGATGGCGCGTCGACCGACAGGATGCGCAGGTCGCGCATGCCGCCCAGGGCGGTCTGCAGATCGTCATGGCAGATGCTGGTCAGCAGGGCGCCGTCCGGGCCGCCATCGCCGATCAGGCTGAACGGCGCGATCACCAGGATCGGCGGCTCGACATTGGCCTGCGGGATTGTGGCAATCGCGGGCGCGGCGGCCGCGCGCGGGGTGGGGGCGATCACCGATCCGACCGTCGTCAGTTCGCGCAGCAGCCTTTCGGTGTCGGGCGACACGCGGGCATCCAGATCGCGTTGCAGCCCGGTCTCCAACTGGCGGTAGCGGCGGTGGAGCGCGACATGGTCACCGGCCTTCTGGTCAAGCGCCATGCCGAGCCGGGCGATCCGTTCATCGCCGGTGTCGAGCCGCTGCAATTGGGTCAGGATCGCCCGGCGCAGGTCGAGCAGATCGTGTTGGCCATTGCGCTCGACGGCGTGCAGCACATCCTGGACGATGCGCTCGCGCCAGCGTTGCCGTTCGATCATCAGCCAGTCGTCGAAGCTGCGGTCCAGTCCCTCCAGCCCGTCCAGTATCGCGCTGCCCGCGCCATCCAGGATGCGAGCCAGTCCGGCCAGGTCGTTGGCGGCGGCGCAGGCCAGTATCTCGCCCAGGTCGCTGGAAAAGCCACCCTCTGCCAGATGCAGGTCGCGCCGTTCGATATGGATGAGCGGGGCGGCCGGATGCGCGCGCAGGTCGGTCAGCGCCTGGCGCAGGCTGGCGCGCGCCTGCACCTCGCCCCGGTCGCTCCACAACAGGCCGACCAGCCGATCGCGGCTGGCGCGGCGGTCGGGCTCCAGCGCAAGATGGGCGAGCAGGGCACAGGCCTTGCGGCTGCGCGGGCTATGGTCGCGTCCGTCCGCCTCGTCGATCAGGCGGAAATCGCCGAGCAATCGAAAGCGAAACCGAAGCTCGCCAGCCGCTGTCACCATCATGCCCTTTATTGCTGGCGGCCTGCAGTGCCGGGCCGCCGATCGATCCGCCCTAACACAGCTTGCTGAACAGGGCGACGGTCCGTTTAGGCTGCGTCACGATCCAGGGCCATAGCCAATTCAGCGGTCGAACAGCTTGATCTCCGCCAGCCGGATCGCCTTGCCCTGGGGCTGGCGCATCAGCACCCGCCACTGGCGCGCGGCGCGGCCGGCAAAGCGCAGGTCGGTCACGCCATTGGCGAGTGGCGCGCCCTTTGGTGTCGCGACATCGCGCCACTGGCCATCGACCATGGCCTGCAGGCGATAGGATTGCGGCACTGCAAACTGCTTGCCGTCGGCGAAGAAGGCGAGTTCGGCGCGGCCGATGAACACTGGTTTGCCCAGGTCAACGGCATACCATTGGTTGGCCTCTCCGGGCGCGGAGGACCAGCCATTGGGCAGCTCGGGGAAGAACCAGGTGCGGCCGTCGATCGCGTCATGGACATTTTCGGGGGCGGTGTTGCTGGATGCGCTGCCGATGGGGAACTGGCTGCGCACCAGTTGCACGGCGCGGTTGATCGGCCGGGCGACGGGCGCATTGGCGACGCGCGCCACCGGCAGCTCGATCCGGCCCAATGTCTCGCGCCGGGCGACTTCCTTGCCGTCGACCTCGACCGACAGGCCCTTGCCCCGGCCATAATGGCTGCCGTCCGCGTCCCATGTCACGGCGATGCGATGGCCATGATAGGGCACGTCCTGCGCCCGGAACCAGGCCAGCGCCTGCGGATCGCCGGCGTCGGGCAGCAGCGGGTTCACTTCCAGCACATCGTCCGCGCGCGGACGGATGCCGACCAGCCCGCCCAGGATCAGGTCATTATAGCCCGAATGGAAATAATGATGGCTGCGATCGAGGCCGACGATCGGCTTGCCGGTTTCGGGATGATAATCCTCCTCCAGGTCGAGCCGGTCGCCCTGATAGTGGAGCGCAGTATATTGGCGCAGCAGCCGCATATAGTCGCTGCGGCTGACCGGCCCCTGCTGGCTGTGATGATCGAGCAGATTGGCCATGGCGATCAGCACCTGTGTCGTCTGATAGGGCCAGATCGGGCCGTTCCACTGGCATTCGGGCGCGTCGCCCAGATAGCGATATTGCCGCATATAATATTCGTAATTCGCTTCGACCGTGCGCATGCCCGCCTTGCCGGCGAGCGAGGCGGGGTCGAGCAGATGCGTCCAGGCGCCGGCATATTTCGCCTCGTCCGGGACCAGGTCGAACATCCAGGGGAGGTAGCCGACCAGTTCGCGGTTGCGGATCGGATCCCAATATTTGACGTGCGGATTCTTGCGGCTCTGGTGCCGGTCGATGAAATGGCCGAGCTTCTCGCTCCACAGGTCGGCAAGGACATGATCCTTCAGTGTCTGCGCGCGGGCTTCATATTCCTGCGCCATGGCGGTGTCGCCGGCCATGGTCGCCATCTTCGCCAGCGCGCGGGCATTGGCATACATGTAGCTGTTGACCGAGGGGCGGAAGGCGTCGCCGCCCCGGAAGCCGTCCTTGCCGCCCGAGGCGTCGATCGAGGATACGGTATATTCGGTCGCGTCGAGCAGCGGTTCGACGAAATAGAGGCCCTTGTCGAAGTCGAACTTCTCGTCCCACAGGCGATAGATGTGGCGCATCACCGGCAGATGTTCGAGCACGCCCGCCTTGTCGCCATCGACCAGGTACCGGCCCCAGACCGAGTCCGCCATATAGTCGGTGAAGTGGCGGTCATTGCCGCCGCGATACATGAATCGGATATAATCGTCGGCAAAGCGCCGATCGTTCAGCCAGCGTCCTTCGGCTAGGTGAAAGCCTGTCGCGTCGTTGAGGCTGGCATAAGGATGGCGCTGCCAGTCGACATCGTCGAAAAATTCGGTGGTGATGTACCCTTCTTCGCCCAGATCGCGCTGATGCCCGCGATAGAGCTGCCAGCGATAATAATAGACGGCGTCGATCTTCGGGTCGGCGGATTCGAAGAAGGGGATGCGATCCTGATACCAGGGCGCGTCATTGCCGAAGCGCTGCACCGCGATGGCATGGGTATCGAGGCCGGCGGAGCGGGGAGGGGGCGAGGCGGCGCCCATGCCGATCATGGCAGCCCCTGCCAGCAGAAGCATCCTCATCGCGCGCATCGTCCGTCTCCCTGTATCCTGAAACAAATATGGCGGCCGTTCCGGGGAGTTGGAGAGGGTTCCCGGAACGACCGCCATGAAAATGGGGCGCAGCGAGGAGACGCCACGCCCCATCGGGCACTTATTTGAAGGTGTAGCGGACACCCAGCGCAAAGGTGCGCGACAACAGGGTGGTGCCCAGGTTGAACTGATCCGGGCCGCCGACATCTTCGAACTTATAGTAGGTCTGCTGCTTCGACTTGGTGAGGTTCACCGCGTCGAAGGTCACACCCAGGCGATCATTGACGTTCCAGGTGAGCTGGAGATCCAGGCTTTCCTCCGGGTTACGCCACACGCCGATCGGATTGGCGAACAGGCGTGCCTCGTTATTGGCGAGGAATTCCTTGCGCCAGATATAGGACAGGCGCGCGCCGATCGGACCATTATCATAGGCCAGGGTGGCGTTGTAGCTGAGGTCAGACACGCCGAAGAAGGACGAGCTTGCCTGACCGGTCACTTCGCCGGCCGAATTGGTGAGCGGGATATTCTGCTTGGAGTCGAGGACCGTGACGCTGCCCACGAAGCCCAGACCCTTGAGCGGACCCGGCAGATAGCTGGGGAAGTAGGTCAGGCCCAGTTCCAGCCCCTTGAGCACGCCGTCCGACGCATTGACCGGGCGGGTAATGGCGAAATAGTCCGTCGCGCCGGCTTCGATGCCGTTGTTCGGGATATATTCCATGACGGTCAGCGGAACGACCAGGCCGCTGATCTCGCGGCGGAAGCCCGTCAGCGTGATCGCGCTGTTGCGTTCGAAATACCATTCCAGCGCCACGTCGAAATTCTTCGAATGGGTCGGCGCCAGGCTGGCCGTGCCGGCGCTGCCGCTGCCATAGCCGACATTGGTGAGGTCACCGGTCAGGTTATAGTTCGGGTTGATATCGCCGAAGTTGGGACGACGCAGCGTTTCGCCATAGTTGAAGCGCAGGCGCAGATTGTCGAAGATTTCGTAGCGGGCGGTGAAGCTGGGCAGCCACTTGTCCGAGCCCTGCGACACACCAGTATGCGCGCCACCATTATAGCGGTCGAAGAAGTTGTAGTCGGTGTCGACCGTCACGTAGCGGACGCCAGCCTGCAGCTTGAGCGGACGGCCGAAGATCGAGACCTCGCCATCGGCCTGCACATACATGGCGATGGTGCTTTCATCGATGTCGAAGGTCTTCTGCAGCGACAGCTGGTCGGAGGTCGGCAGGCCATAGAGGCCACGCACCAGATCCGCATTGTCATGCAGCCAATAACCGTTGGCCAGCGTCCAGCTGGACGGCACGTCGGCGCGGCCCTGGTAGAAGTCCTTGTTGGTGAAGGCGGCGCCTTCGCCCAGGCCGGCCAGGGTGGTCGCCACCAGCGGTGCGCCACGATCCTGAGTGCGCACGGCGTTCGATGCCTTGCGCTGGTCGATGCGAATGCCGGCCTTCAGCTGGCGGATGAAGCCTTCGTCCCAGGTGTAATAGCCATCGAGCGTGCCGGTGATGGCGCTGCCCTTGTCGCGATTGGCATTGTCGTACATCTGCACGACGTTCCAGATGCTGGGATCGTTCAGCAGGCTGTCGTCGCTGAAGTGGTAGGACGGGATGCCACCACCGGCGTTGAAGTCGACGTCGATCGAGCTGGCGACGCGGTCGGTGCGCATCGCGATGAAGGACGATTTCACCTTGCTGGTCTGGTAGGCGAGGTCGCCGACGATCTTGCCGCGATCGCCCAGATCCCACTTGCCGTTCAGGGCATAGACGAAGCTGTCGGTCTTCGACTTGTTGAAGTCGCCGCTGTTGAAGCCATAGACGTCGGCCACGCCGGTGCGCGACTTGACGATGTTGGTGCCTTCATAGGTTTCGACGGTGCCGGGGTTACCCCACCAGTCGACGAAGCTGAACTGCAGGCTGTTGAAGGTTTCGCCGCGATAGCCGGCATAGAAGACTTCGGCGGTGTAGACCGAGCTGCTGTTCGGTGCCCACTGCAGGGCGACGTTGAAGGACGGGCGCTCGCGCTTGCCATAGAGGTCGGAGCTGAACACGGCGTCGCGCGACAGGAGATAGGGAACCTGCGCGCCGTTGATGTCGAGCGTCGAGCCAGCGGCGGTGGGCAGGCCGCGGTCGAGGCCGGGCTGCCAGTTCACATTGTCCGGGCCGGGGAAGATGCGTTCCAGACGCGAGAAGCCGTTGCCGGCTTCGGCGGCGAACGGCACCAGCGCGCCGGCCGTGACGGTCTGGTCGCGATATTTGGTGCGGGTGTAGCTGCCATTCACCAGAATGCCGATGTCGCCGATGCCGGTTTCCCAGCGGTCGCTGACCAGCAGTGCGACGTTCGGATTATAGGTGTCGGCCTGCTCGTTATAGATGCCGCGGGCCAGGCCCGAAATGGCGAAGCCGTCGAAATCGAACGGGCGGCGGGTCTGGACATCGACCTGGCCGGCGAGGCCGGTTTCGATCTGGTCGGCCGAGCGGGTCTTGTAGACGTCGACGCGGTTGACGAGGTTGGCGGAGATATCCTGCAGCGAGAAGGACTGGCCGGCAGCGGTGAAGATGTTGCGACCGTTGAGGGTGGTCAGCGCGTCGGGCAGGCCGCGGATCGAGATGCCAGCCGCTTCGCCGCCGGCGCGGTTGGTGACCTGGATGCCGGTCACGCGCTGCAGCGCTTCAATGACGTTATTGTCCGGCAACTTGCCGACATCTTCCGAGACGATCGAGTCGACGATCTGGGTCGAGTTCTTGCGGACGTTCAGGGCACCGACGATCGATGCGCGCACGCCGGTGACGACGATGTCGGCGGATTCATCTGCCGGCGCGTCCTGCGCGATGGTCTGCGGAGCGGCGTCGGTCTGCGCGAAGGCGGCGCCCGACAGGGTCAGCGCGACAAGCGACGCAGAACAGAGTGCGATCGGCCGGATAGCCATTTTCAAGTCCTCCCCAAGGGGCTGGCCCGTTGCCATGCCCACGAATTACTCGGACTAATTATTTCCACATGCTGAGAAGCGCAAGTGAAATATTGGGTCGGGGTTGCGCTACGTGGCACCCATGTTGCAATTTTGCCGCAGCGATTTTGGCCCGGTTTTTCGGGCGTTTCAGGCCATAAAAAGCCGAAAGGCCATGGGCTTGCGCGGCTTTTGGCAGCGCGAGCCCATGGCCCTATTTGTCAGACTCGGCGAGTCGCGGTCAGTCGGCGTACCATTGCGTGCGCGGATCCTTGCTGCGCGCGAGGCCGATGCGCCCGTCGATCGCGGCAAGATGTTTGCCGGCGACGGCGATAGTCGCGAAGCGCACCGTTCCCTGGGCCGCATCCTCGAACCGGACGAACTGGCTGCGCAGCGCGAAATCGGCGCTGCGATCATCCTTCATCAGGCTGACCGTACCGTCCTTGGCCGCGACCAGATAATGGTCGGGCAGCAGGATGGGGGAGAGCATCACGCTCTTCGCGCCGGCGCGGCCGGGCGACTGGCGGAACTGGGTCTGGGCGAGCGCGGGATTGCCCGCGATCAGGTCGGTGCCCTTATGGGCCAGTAGCGCCTTGGGATCGGCAGCCGAGACGAACCGTTCGGGCATGGCGCCATTGCCCACGGGCACGCCGAAGTCCGGGGTGCCGTCGGCCTGGAAATAGAGGCGCTGGACGCGGGTATGGCGGTCCGGGTTGAACAGCGGGTCGCCCTGGATCGCCTCATAGTCGCGGCCATGATAGACGAGGATGTCGCGGCCCTTCTCGTCCACGGTGAAGCTGTTGTGGCCGGGGCCATAGACGCTGGTTTCGGTGCAGGTCTTGAACACCGGCTGGGGCGACTTGGTCCAGCTCTTGGGATCGAGCAGGTCGGCATTCTCGTCCGCGGTCAGCATGCCCAGGCAATAGCGCGCGTCGGTGGCGCTGGCCGAATAGGTCATGAACAGACGGCCGTTGCGATGCAGGACGGCGGGGGCTTCGGCCACCTTGTAGCCGCGCACTTCCCAGTCGAGCGTGGGCACGGTCAGGCGGGTCGCCTTGCCGGCCAGCTTGAGCGGCGATTCGAGCTTGGCGATGTAGAGATTGCTGTTGGTGTCGATGCCCGGTTCCTTCTGGGCCCAGGCGAAATAGCGCACGCCCTTGTGGACGAAGCTGGTGGAATCGAGGTTGAAGCTGTCCCAGGGAGCCTGGAATTCACCCAGCACGCTCCACTTGCCGGTCATCGGATCGGCGCCGTCGCACACCACGGCATAGGTGCGGATGCGGAATACATCGTCGCCGCCGCCGCTCGGGCCGGCGGCGAAATACATATACCATTTGCCGTCGATCTGGTGGAGTTCGGGCGCCCAGATGAAGCCGGAGCGCGGGCCGCTTGCCTCATGGCGCCACAGCACGGCTTCCTCGGCGGTGGCAAGGCCAGCCAAGGTCTTGGAGCGGCGCAGCACCAGACGGTCATATTCGGGCACTGATCCGGTCATGTAATAATAGCCGTCGTCGTGCTGGAAGACCTGCGCGTCGGCGCGCTGCTTGACCAGCGGATTGACCGGCACCGGGGCGGCCGTGGCCGGGGCGGCGGCACCGGCGCGCGCGGCAATCGGCGCGGCGGACAAGGCGGCGGTGCTGGCAAGGAAACCACGGCGGGACAGGGCGAAATTCATTCTTCTCTCTCCTGATGCCGCGGCGGGACGCGGCGATAGTCAGACAATTGGATCAATAATCGGCGACAGGCCAGCCGTCAGCCCCCCAGCGCACCGGCGCAATGCGCAGGGTCGGGGCGCCGTTCGCCTGTTTGTCATAGGCATGGTAGACGACATAGTCCTTGCCATCGCGATCATGCAGCCAGCCGGCATGGCCGGGGCCGCGGAAGCGCTGCTGTTCCTGCAGGTCGGCGCGCAGGAAGATGCTGCCGCCGCCTTCCATCAGCGGGCTGCCGTCCTTGCCCAGATAGGGGCCAGTGATCGCCTTCGAACGGCCGATCACGGTATAATAGGTGCTGTTCACGCCCTTGCAGCAATAGTCATAGCTGACCATCAGCCAATAATAGCCGCCATGGTCGATGATGAAGGGCGCTTCGACCGGGGCGGGGCCGCCGGCGGGGGCGGGGCGGCGCGCGATCGAATAGGGCTTGGCCTTGGGATCCTTGGGCTTGCCGGTCCTGGGATCCAGCTCGAACAGCTTGATCCCGGTCCAGAAGCTGCCGAGGCTCAGCCAGTGGCGACCATCGCGGTCGATGATGAAATTGGGATCGATCGCGTTATAATCATCCTCCCTGGTCGACATGACGACCAGCCCCTCGTCGCGCCAGCCGAAATTCTTCGCCTTGGGGTCCAGTGTCGGGCTGGTGGCCAGGCCAATCGCCGAACGGTTCGATCCGAAGGTCGAAACCGAATAATAGAGGCGATAGCGGCCGTTCACATAGGAGATGTCGGGCGCCCACATGCCGTTGCTGCCGGGTATCGCCTGCTTGGCCCAGTCGGGCAGGGCGGTGAAGACGGGCTTGCCGGCGGTCCAGTGGACAAGGTCGGGCGAGGTCCGCGTCTCGATCAGCCGGTCGCCATGGCCGGTGCTGAAGACATGATAGGTGCCGCCTTCGCGGATGATGACCGGATCATGGGTGGGAACGAGGTCGCCGGTCAGCCGGTCGTTGAGCGTGGTCGCGGTCGGCGCAGTCGGTGCCTGCGCGATCGCGCTGCCGGCCAGCAGGGCACGGCTTGCCAAGGTGATGATGGTCTGCCGCATCTGCCGGCCTCTCCCCAAATTATCGAAAACGAAAAATGGGCGGGCAGCCCCGAGGAGCCGCCCACCCAGTTGGCGAAAAGCCTTATTGCAGTTCGAGCACGACCACCGACTTGGGCGGCAGCGCGACGGTCAGCGTGCCGCCGCTGACCTGTGCGCCGGTGAAGGCGACGGGCTTGACGGTTTCGGGCGCGTCGAACGTGTTGTGCGAATTGATCGCCGACGCCGTCAGGATACGACCGGTGACGCTGCTGGCGCTCAGGCCATCGAGCTTCACGGTGACGGTATTGGTCTGGTTCGGGTCGAGGTTCGACAGGCCGACATGAACCTTGCCGTCCTTGCCCTTGACCGCCGAGCCGCTGACAGCCGGCATGGTGTACTGATCCTTCGCATACCAGGGCGTCTGGATGTCGATCGGCAGCACGGTGGCGTCCTGCCAGGGCTTGTACATCTCGAAAACATGATAGGTGGGCGTCAGCACCATCTTCTTGCCGTCGGTCAGGATCATCGCCTGCAGCACGTTCACCATCTGCGCGATCGCGGTCATGCGGACGCGGTCGGCATGCTTGGCGAAGATGTCGAGATGGATCGAGGCGATCAGCGCGTCGCGCAGCGTATTCTGCTGGCGCAGGAAGCCGGGATGGGTGCCCGGATCCTGGGCATACCAGCTGCCCCATTCGTCGACCGCCAGGAAGACGCGCTTCTTGGGATCGTACTTGTCCATGATCGCGCTGTGCTTGGTGATCAGCTCGTCCATGTGCATCGCGCCGTTGAGCGCGTCGGCCCAGCCATTTTCGTCGAAGTCGACGGCGGGGGCGCGCGGCGGCCAGCCACCGGCGGGATGAACATAATAATGGAGCGAGACGCCATCGAGCTTGTCGCCCGCGACGCGCATCATGGTTTCGGTCCAGTTATAGTCGTCGACATTGGCGCCGGCGGCGACCTTCATGATCTTGGTGCCGGCGGGCGCCTTGACGAAGGTGGCGTAGCGACGGGTTTCGTCGGCGGCGAATTCGGGGCGCATGTTGCCACCGCAGCCCCACAGCTCGTTGCCGATGCCGAAATAGGGAACGGCCCAGGGTTCCTTATGGCCGTTCTTGGCGCGCAGTTCGGCAAGGCTGCCGGCGGGCGCGGTCATATATTCGACCCACTCGGCCATTTCCTGCGGCGTGCCATTGCCGACATTGCCGGCGATATAGGCTTCGGCGCCGACCTGGCGCAGCAGCTCGAAAAATTCGTGCGTGCCGACGGTGTTGGGTTCGGTCACGCCGCCCCAATGGGTGTTGACCTTGACCGGGCGGTCCTTCTTCGGGCCGATGCCCTCACGCCAGTGATATTCGTCGGCGAAGCAGCCGCCGGGCCAGCGGATCACCGGCACCGACAGGTTGCGCAGTGCGGCGACGACGTCGTTGCGGAAGCCGTTGGTGTTGGGGATGGACTTGTCGTTGCCGACCCACAGGCCACCATAGATGCCATTGCCCAGATGCTCGGCAAACTGGGTGAAGACGCGCTTGTCATAGACGGCGCCGGGCTGGTCGGCATGGATCGTCGCCGTGGTCGGCTTGCCGCCGGTCTGGGCATGCGCGGCCGGGGCGAGCGCGGTGGCGCACAGCAGCAGCGCGGCCGTGGTACGGCGCAGGGCTTTCAACATTCCTCTCTCCTCTCGAATGTCAGTCGTGAAATGCGTCGGTGGTTTCCCGCTTGCCGCGCAGGAAGGCGTCGGCGACCAGGCGCAGCGGGTCGGTGTCGACATCGCTGCGGCCGCCGCGGATCAATGTGGCGAAGCGGCTGTAGAGGCCGGCATATTCGATATCCTCGCCATGTTCGGTGCCGCTGGGCAGCGACAGCACGGCGCCGCCATGGCTGAGCTTCAAGGGGCCGGCATCGGTTTCGACGATGATGTCCCAGCTTTGCGGGCCGGTCTGGCGCCAGTCGAGATCCATGTGGATTTCGGCGCCGGCGGTGTCGCGGAACAGGATGTCGGCGGCGATCGGCGCTGCGCGGTTTTCCGGCAGCACCAGGGTCGCGTCCTTCAGGAAGAAGGGGCGCGGCAGGATATGGGTCGCGATCGACAGGGCGTTGATGCCGGGGTCGAACACGCCCAGGCCGCCGGGCTGCCAGATCCAGGCCTGGCCCGGATGCCAGACGCGGACATCTTCACGCCAGATGATCGACACCTTGTCGATCCGCCGTTCGGCGAGCCAGGCGCGGGCCGGAGCGACGCCGGCGGCAAAGCGCGAATGCCAGGCCGCGAACAGGCTGGCCCCGACCTTGTCGGCACGGGCGCTGAGCGCGGCCACTTCAGCCAGGGTCGCGCCGGGCGGCTTTTCCAGGAAGACATGGATGCCCTTGGCCAGGGCCTGCGCCGCCAGGTCGTAACGGACCTGGGGCGGGGTGCAGAGCGCGACCGCATCGACGGCCGGACCCTGTTCCAGCAATTCGTCCAGGCTGGCATGGTGCGGCACGCCGTCCAGCCCGGCATCATGCGGGCTGACCGTCGCGGCAAGACTGAACGCGCTGTTCCCACGGATGGCGGGGACATGCTGGTCGCGTGCAATCTTGCCGATGCCGATGATCGCGATGCGGATCGGGTCCATCGCTTCAGAGTGCCTGTACGGTCACTTCGACAGGTTCGGCGCGCTTGAGCGCATTGCGCACCGGCAGGGTGAAGGGCGCGGCGATGATTTCGAACACGTCGCCTTCCTGCGTCTGCACGCCGTCGCTGAAGGACAGGGTGGCGGTGCCGAAGAAATGGACATGGACGTCGCCGGGGCGGCGGAACAGATCATATTTGAAATGATGATGTTCCAGGTTGGCGAAGCTGTGCGACATATTGCCTTCGCCCGACAGGAACGGCTTTTCCCAGATGGTCTGGCCGTCGCGCAGGATGCGGCTGGTGCCTTCGATATGCTCGGGCGGGGTGCCGACCAGCAGCTCCGGGCCAAGCGAGGCCTGGCGCAGCTTGGAGTGGGCGAGCCACAGATAATTGTGGCGCTCGGTCACATGGTCGCTGAACTCGTTGGCGAGCGCGAGGCCAAGGCGATAGGGCATGCCGTCGGGGCCGATGATGTAGATGCCGGCGATTTCCGGTTCCTCGCCGCCATCCTTGGCAAAGGCGGGCATGGTGAGCGGATCGGTCGGGCCGACGAGCTGCGAGCCGTCGCCCTTGTAGAACCATTCGGGCTGCTGGCCGGTCTGGCCGGCGGCGGGCTTGCCGCCCTCCAGCCCTTCCAGGAACATGCGCATCGAATCGGTCTGCTTTTCGACGGCGGCCGCCTCGCGGTGCATCTTGTCGCGACCCTCGGCCGAGCCGAGATGGGTGAGGCCGGTGCCGGTCAGCTGGATATGGGCGCCATCCTCATGGTCGATCGGGGCGAGCAGTTCGCCGGCCTCGAAAGCGACACCGATGTTGACAGCATCACCCTTGCCCGCGGCGGCGACCGCTTCGGCCAGGCTGATCTTGCGGTCGATGGCATGCAGCGCGAGCGCGCGGATGCTGTCGAAACCAGGAACGAAATGGGCGGTGTCACCTTCGGCCGCGATCACGGACCGGACGCCATTTTCGGCGCGGTGCTGCAACAGACGCAATGTCATGAAAAACTCTCCTCCCGCGCGCCGATCCGTGGCGCTGGTATTGGCTAGACAATCCCGCTTTGCGCCATGCTGGCGCGCTGCCTGGAAAGGTCGGGCAATCAGCCGAATGGCGGCCGCCTTTTCCCTTTCCATCCCTTAATTACTCCGACATATTACAGGAAGATGGTAATGGCAATGATTGTCTTTTAAGAAGAGCTATGCCTGATGAGGGGCAGGCCGAGAGGAGCGTGAATGGAACAGGGGAAGCCGCCCGGAAATGGGGCAGGGGCGGACAATGGCGGAGGGGCGGCCAAGCCGACGCGCGGCCCCGGTCGCCGGCTGCATGGCGCGATCGCGCACAAGCTGGGCATGGCGATCTTGTCCGGCCAATATCAGCCCGGCGACACGCTGTCGGGCGAAGTCGCCTTTGCCGAGGAACTGGAAGTATCGCGCAGCGCCTATCGCGAGGCGATCCAGGTGCTGACCGCCAAGGGGCTGGTGGAAAGCCGGCCCAAGGCGGGCACCCGCGTGCTGCCGCGCAATCGCTGGAACCTGCTGGACCCCGAAGTGCTGGCCTGGGCCTTTGCCGGCGAACCCGACATCCAGTTCGTGCGCGACCTGTTCGAGCTGCGCGCTATCGTCGAGCCGGCAGCAGCGCGGCTGGCGGCAATGCGGCGCGACAAGGAGGATCTGCGCATCATGAAGGATGCGCTGACCGCGATGCGCCGCCATACGCTGGCGACCGAGGCAGGGCGCGCGGCCGACCGCGATTTCCACAATGCGATCCTGAACGCGACGCGCAATGATGCCTTGCTGACGCTGACTGCCAGCATCGGCGCGGCGGTCAACTGGACCACCCAGTTCAAGCAGCGCGCCCGCGCCCTGCCGCGCAACCCGATTCCCGACCATGTCCGCGTCTATGACGCGATCGCGGCGGGCGATCCGGTCGCGGCGGCCGAGGCGATGGGTGTGCTGGTCGACCTGGCGCTGGAGGATACGGCGAGCACGATGGGGCGCTGAGGGGAGGCGCCGTAGGCGCCTAGCAAAACAACCCAAACAGAAAAGGCCGGGGTGGCGATCCACCCCGGCCTTTTCTGTTTGGGTCCAAGCCTGACGCTTAGTGCAGTTCCGGCTCTGGCAGCGCCTGCGTCGTCTTCGATCCCCACAGGGCGTAGAAGAGGACATAGAGTTCGCAGGCGGCGGTCAGCAGGAAGCTGGTCTGCAGGCCATAATGGTCGGCCATCCAGCCCTGCACCACGACCAGTGCGCCACCGGCAATCGCCATCACCAGCAGGCCCGAACCTTCTTCGGTCAGCGGGCCGAGGCCCTTGATGCCGAGGGTGAAGATGGTCGGGAACATGATCGAGTGGAACAGGCCGACCAGGATCAGCGACCACATGGCGACCGGGCCGGTGGTGAAGACGGTGACCATCATCACGATGAAGGCGCCGACCGAGAAGGCGGCGAGGACATGGCCCGCGTCGAACTTCTGCATGATCGCCGAACCGGCGAAGCGGCCGACCATCATGCCGCCCCACAGCAGCGACAGATAATTGCCGGCCTGCTCATGGGTCAGGTTGGCGATGGTGGGCTGGCTGACGAAATTGACGAACAGGTTGGCGACGCCGATTTCCGCGATCAGATAGATGAAGATCGCCGGGATGCCGAACACCAGGTTGCGGTGCGACCAGAGCGAATGCTTCTTGCGCTCTTCCTTGGCGAGGCGCGAGGTTGCGCTGCCCATGGCGGGCAGGGGGAAGCGGGCGATGACGAAGGCCAGCACCACCAGCACGATCGCGACCAGCACATAAGGCAGGATCACCGACTGGGCGTCGGCCAGGCGTTCGGCCTGGGTCAGGACGACTTCGCCCTGCGCCGTGCCGGCCTTCGACCGGCCGAGGATCAGATAGGCGCCGAACATCGGGGCCAGCATCGTGCCGGCGGAGTTCATCGCCTGCACCAGGTTGAGGCGCGACGAGGCTGTTTCCGGCTTGCCGACGACCGCGACATAGGGGTTGGCGGCGACCTGCAGCAGGGTGATGCCGCTGGCGATCACGAACAGCATGACCAGGGTCACGCCATAGGAGGGGATGGAGGCGGCGACCGTCATGCCCAGCGCGCCGGCGGCCATGATCAGCAGGCCGATCACCAGCGACTTCTGATAGCCGACCCGCTCGATCAGCTTGGCCGAGGGAATCGAGGCGACGAAATAGGCGATGAACCAGACCGATTCGATCAAGGTCGTCTGGGTATAGCTCAACTCGAACACGCTGCGCAGATGCGGCAGCAGCGTGTTGTTGATGACGGTGATGAAGCCCCACATGAAGAAGAGGCTGGCCAGCAGCGCGAGCGCGGGCCCATAACGCGTGCCGGGGTTATGCGTTGCGACCGGCGCAGCGCCTGAGGAAATCGGTCCTGCCATTCATCCTTCTCCAGTGCAGTTCCACTAGCTGACGAGACCGATCTAGGGTTGCGTCCGCTTATTTTGTCGGAGTATATCCCCCGTAACCGCCCGTCAATGGGCGTAGGTTTCACGAGAGGAAGTCCATGCGAAAGGTCGTCGATTTGAAAACAGCGCTGTCATACGCACTGGCCCTGTCGCTCGCAAGCGGCACGGCGATGGCGGCGGATGCCAGCCGCGCCCCGGCCGGCAAGCTGGCCGACGGCACCGCGATCGAGGCGATCACGCTGAGCAACAGCCATGGCGTGTCGGCCAAGATCCTGAGCTATGGCGCGACGCTCCAGTCGCTGTCCGGCCCGGACAAGGACGGCAAGAGCGCCGACGTGCTGCTGGGCTATGACGATCTGGCCGGCTATGTCGACCATCCCAACTTCTTCGGCGTGACCGTGGGCCGCTATGCCAACCGCATCGCCGGCGGCAAGTTCAGCCTCGACGGCAAATCCTATCAGCTGCCGCTCAACGACAAGGTCAATTCGCTGCATGGCGGCGGCAAGGGCTTCGACAAGCAGGTGTGGAAGGTCGTGTCGGTCAAGAGCGGCCCGGTCGCGACGCTGGTGCTGTCGCTGGTCAGCCCCGATGGCGATTCGGGCTATCCCGGCAAGCTGGACGTCACCGTCACCTATACGCTGGACGAGAGCGGCAATCTGGGCATCGCGTTCGACGCGAAGACCGACAAGCCGACCATCGTCAACATGACCAACCATGCGATCTTCGACCTGGGCGGCGAAGGCTCGACCGACGGCGCGCTGGGCCATGTGCTGACGATTCCGGCCAAGGCCTATACCCCGGTCGATGCCAATCTGATCCCGACCGGCGAACTGAAGCCGGTGGAAGGCGGGGTGTTCGACTTCCGCAATGGTCGCCGCGTCGCCGACGGCATTCGCGACGGCCATGATGCGCAGATCATTGCGGGCCGCGGCTATGACCATAATTTTGCGCTCGACAAGGGGCTGACCAAGACGCCGGGCCTGGCCGCGCGTCTGGAAGATCCGGCATCGGGTCGCGTGCTCGAAGTGCTGACCACCGAGCCGGGCGTGCAATTCTATACCGGCAATTTCCTGGATGGCACTTTCATCGGCAAGAACCAGCATGTGTATCGCATGGGCGACGGCATCGCGCTGGAACCGCAGAAATTCCCCGACTCGCCCAACCAGCCGAGCTTCGTTTCGGCACGGGTCGATCCGGGCAAGCCCTATCATCACCAGATGGTCTATCGCCTGTCGGTGAAGCGCTGACATGGCCGCCTGGCGCAAGATTGAACGCGGCGACATCCGCGACACGCTGGGGGAGGGGACGCTCTGGTCCGCCCGTGACAATGCGGTCTATTGGGTCGATATCCTGGCCACGGCGCTCAACCGGCTCTCGCTCGACGATGGCCAGGTGTCGCGCTGGGCCATGCCCGAACCGCTTGGCTGGGTGGCCGAGCGGACGCAGGGCGGCTTCATCGGCGGCTTCCAGAGCGGCTTTGCCAGCTTCACGCTGGACCCGCTGGCGATCACCCCGATCCATGATCCCGAACCGCATCTGCCCGGCAATCGCATGAACGATGGCAAGGCGGACAAGGATGGCCGCATCTGGTGCGGCACGATGGACATGGCCGAAGGGCAGGATGTCGGCGCGCTCTATCGCCTCGATCCCGATGGTTCGGTCACG
This sequence comes from Sphingobium sp. DN12, assembly GCF_051058005.1. Taxonomy (NCBI): domain Bacteria; kingdom Pseudomonadati; phylum Pseudomonadota; class Alphaproteobacteria; order Sphingomonadales; family Sphingobiaceae; genus Sphingobium; species Sphingobium sp. DN12. The sequence continues at coordinate 3,195,069 of NZ_CP173717.1, read as the reverse complement.
GTGATGGACGATGGCTATCGCGTGCCCAACGGCCCGGCCTTCTCGGCCTGTGGCGACTATCTCTATCATAGCGATACCGGCCGCCGGATCATGTATCGCTTCCGCCGCGGCCCGGACGGAACGATTCATGATCGCCAGCCCTTCATCACCTTCACCGAAGCAGATGGCCATCCCGATGGCATGACGGTGGATGCCGAAGGCTATTTGTGGGTGGCCCATTGGGGCGGTTCGCGGATCAGCCGCTTCTCGCCCGAGGGCGAGCTCGATCGGGCGATCGAACTGCCGGCGAAGCAGGTGACCAACATCACCTTCGCCGGTCCCGACCTCGACCGCATGTTCGTCAGCTCGGCGGCGATCGGCCTTCCCGAATCCGACTATGACGGCGCCTTTTTCGAGGTGGAATGCGGCGTGAAGGGTCTGCCGACCAATCTCTACGCCGGCTGATCCTGCAGCCGCGACAGAAAAGTAGCCGCCGATCCGCCAACGGATGGGCGGCTTTTTTCATGTCCTGCGACGAGCCGTGGCGAATCGCTGTTGCAACCCCTGCGGCGACGCGCTAATGCGCAGGACAACGTTGTCACTCCCCCTCTCCAAAAGGGGTGGCAATGCTTCATCCCGGTCGATGGCAGGCGACTGCACGCGCTACGCTGTCGGCCGGGATGTGCCTCTCTCTAAAATCGCTGGAAAATCAGGCGGGACGGCGCAGGCGCAATGTCGCGCGCAGGCCGGGCGCGGCGTCGCCCAGCAGCAGAACGCCATGATGCAGCCGAGCCACTGCCTCAACCAACGACAGACCAAGGCCCGATCCGGGCTTGCTGCGCGATGGATCGAGTCGGCCGAAGCGTTTCATCGCCGCTTCATGCTGGTCGGCGGGAATGCCCGGCCCATTGTCGCTGACGCTGATGGTGAGGGCGTCGCCCTCCATCGCCGCATCAAGCGCGATGCGGTTGCCGCCCTCTGCATAGTTGAGCGCATTCTCGATCAGGTTGGCGATCGCCTGGCTCACCAGTTCGCGATGCAGCGGGAAGGTCAGGCCAGCCGGTGCCGCGACATGGAGGGTGAAACCGCTATCCTCGATCAGCGGGCCATAAACCTCGGCCAGATCCTCCAGCAGCTCGGCGATCGGCGTGTCGCGCATCCGGTCGCTGCCAAAGCCTGCTTCGGTGCGGCTGATCAGCAGGGCGGTCGAGAGCATGGCTTGCAGCGTCTGCGCCTCACGATGGACCTTTTCCAGCGCGTCGAGCGCTTGGTCGTCGCGGGTTTGAGTGCTGGCCTGCTCGACGACAGAGAGCAGGCGGGTGACCGGGGATTTGAGGTCATGGGCCAGGCCGTCGGTCATCATCCGCAACTGGCTGACCAGCGCGTCGATCCGCTCCAGCATGGCGTTGATCGAGAGGCCGAGCCGATCGAAGGCGTCGCCGCTGCCGTCGGTGGCGACCCGGCGATGGAAGGCGCCGACCGCGACTGCATTGGCGGTGTCGGCGATCGCGGAGATCTGGCGCGTCAGCACCCGGCCCAACAGAATCGCGATGATGAGGGTGAGGAGAAGGCTCATCAGGAAGGCGATGGTCAGCGCCTCCTCATAGATGCGGGTCAGTTGCAGGCTGTGCGAAGTGACAATCCCGGTCAGCAGCCGTCCGCCATCGGGCAGGCGCGTGGCGGTCACGCCGATCGGTTCAGGTTGCTCGCTGCCAATGCGATAGAGTTCGATCGTGCGCCAGGGCGTGTCGTCGGGAATGGTGGCGGGCCAGGCGCCGAGATTGCCGGCGATGATCCGCCCATCCCGGGCGGTCAGCAGCAAAACCAGCCGTTCGCTCCGCACACTGGGCAGGCGTCGTTCGATATCCTGCTTCAGGCCTGCCGCGCCATGATAGCGAAGCACGCCCAGCAATTCGTCGCGCAGGTCGCCGACGGCGTCGCGATCGGCCGCGACGATGGTGCGCTGGCTTGCCTGCTGCACGAACAGCAGCACGCCGCCGGTCACCAGGAACTGGCAGAGGAAAGCGAGGCCGACGAACCGGCCGATGGTCGATCGCGCAAAGCCCCGCCAGTGGGACAGCAGGCTAGGTTTCAAGGCCAAGCCGATAGCCCATGCCGCGCACCGTGTGCAGCAGGGGGCGTTCCGACCCGTCGTCCAGCTTGCGCCGCAGCCGGCTGATATGGACATCGATCACATTGGTGCCGGGATCGAAATGATAGTCCCATACGCCTTCGAGCAGCATGGTGCGCGTCACCACCTGATCCGGGTGGCGCAGGAAAAATTCGAGCAGGCGGAATTCGCGTGGCTGCAGGTCGATCACCTTGCCGGCCCGCTTCACCCGGCGGGCGAGCAGGTCCATGTCGAGATCGTCATAGCGCAGGCTGGTGACCACGGCGGCATTGCCGCCCGCCTTGCGCAGCAGCAACTGCACCCGCGCCAGCAGTTCTGCAAAGGCGAACGGCTTGGTCAGATAATCGTCCGATCCGCTGGTCAGCCCCTCGACCCGATCTTCGGGCGTGCCGAGCGCGGAGAGGAAGATCACCGGTGTCTCGATGCTGGCAGCACGCAGTGCCTTCAGCACTGCCATACCATCCATCGCCGGCATCATCCGGTCGAGGATGATCGCACCATAGCTACCGTCGCTTGCCAGGAACAGGCCGTCGCGGCCATTGTCGGCCTGGTCGACGGTAAAACCCGCTTCGGTCATGCCCTTGGCGATATAGGCGGCGGTGGTGGCATCATCCTCTACCACCAGTATCTTGTGGCTCATGCGCCCGGGCCCCTAATCCTGCGAACGGTCGAAGCGCACCATGCGGATGGCATCCCGATGCCGCAAGCCCAATGTGACGCGCGGATCGCGATGCTCGGTCAGGAAGGCGCTGGCCTGGTCCAGCGTGGCTACCGGGACATTGTCGATCCGGACCAGATCGTCGCCGACGGTGATGCCGGCGCGGGCGGCCTGGCCGCTCGATTCCATGCTGGTGATGACCAGGCCGGTGCCGGGTGGTTCGGCATTTTCCAGAGTCAGGCCAGGCAGCAACTGCGTGCGAGCGCCCGCGATGCTGGCATGATCCTCGGCATCGCGGCGGACATGGACGAAGAAGGCACCACTCATCAACGCCGCGCACAGCGCCAGGCCTATCAGCAGGCGGCTGGTTGCGCTCTTGTCGATGGTGGGGGCCTCCATATTCCTGGCCATGTCCTTGGCTGTCGTCGTGGGCAGAATGATCGAGCGGGGTTCGTGAGTCATGTTACACTTTGTTCATGCCTGGGCGCGGTGACGGACACGCGGCCCGACCGCTCCAGCTTGCCCCAGCCCACCACCCAGCCACCAATGGCCGAGGCGATCGCGCGCACCACCACCCAATACATGATCTGGCGATAGACGAAGCGCTGGGCGACCAGCAGATGGGCGGGGTAGCGCACCTTGTTGCCGTCGAGCCGATAGGCCATCGCGCCACAGGCGATGTCGATGCCGGTGAAGACCAGCCAGTAGAGCGCCATGGTCGCGACGTCGCCGCTGGTCTGGTCCCAGCCATGCTGTTGTACGCGCAGGATCGTGCCCGCGATCGACAGCAGCAGCGCCAGGTCGATCAGCGGCGAGATGGCGGCAAAGACGATCTGGAACAGCCAAGCCTGCGGCATGCCCACTAGGGCAAGGCCGGTTGGCTTGCGGCTGCGCAGGATGGCGGCGTGCTTCCACAGACATTGCAGCGTACCGAATGCCCAACGATAGCGCTGCTTCGACAGTGCCTTGAAGCTTTCGGGCGCTTCGGTCCAGGCGACCGCCTCGGGATCGAAGGTGACGCGCCAGCCGGCGCGCTGGATCGCGATGGTCAGATCCTGATCCTCGGCCAGCGTATCTTCGGGATAGCCGCCGACCGCGTCGAGCGCCGCCCGGCGCCAGGCGCCAACGGCGCCGGGCACCACGGTCATGGCGTCGAAGCCGGCGAGCGCGCGCCGCTCCAGATTCTGCGCAGTAATATATTCCAGCGCCTGCCAGCGGGTGACGAGATTGACCCGGTTGCCGACACGGGCGTCGCCCGCCACCGCGCCGATGGCGGGATCGGCAAACCAGCGCGCCAGCCGCGCGATCGTCAGCGGCTCGAACTGGGTGTCGGCGTCGAGCGCGATCAATATCTCGCCGGTGGCTTCGGTCAGGGCGCGGTTGAGCGCCGCCGCCTTGCCACCATTTTGCAGCGTGAGCAGGGTGACGCGCGGATCGTCGGCAAAGGCGCGGGCGACGATCGCGCTGGTCTCGTCCTTCGACCCGTCATCGGCGACGATCAACTGCAATGCGGGATAGTCGCTGGCCAACACGCGCCGTACCGATGCTTCGATAACACGCGCCTCATTATAGGCGGGAATGATGACCGAAACGGTCGGCTGATAGATGGGCGGCGCCGGGCGGTCACGGCGGGTCTGGAACCAGGCGAGGAAGGTCATCAGCAGCGCGCGGGCAATGCCGAGCGAGATGGCGACATAGAAGATCCAGCCGAGCAGGGCGGAGATGACGGCCAGGGTGATGAACATGCCGACATCGACGCGCACGGCGGTCAGGTCGTCGGCACGGACCGGCGGCATCGCCGCTTCGCGGGACAGGCCGGCAAGGCGCGACACCGGTACGAAACGATAGCCTTCCTTCTGCAAAGTCGTGATGATCTGCGGCAGGGCGGCGACCGTCTGCGACCGTTCGCCGCCACCATCGTGCAGCAGGATGATATTGCCCGACCGGTCGGCATCGGCATTGTGAACCTGATCGATCACCTGGCGGACGATCGTGTCGGTGCCCGGCCGCTGCCAGTCATTGGGATCGACGTGCAGGCCGACGACCGTATAGCCGGCCTTCTGCGCGGCCAGCGCCGGCCCCAGTTCGTCCGCCGTGGTCGGTTCGGCGTCGCCGAAATAGGGCGCGCGGAACAGCTTCATGCTGCGCCCGGTATAGGCCTGGACCAGCCGTTGGGTGGCGTTGAGTTCCAGCCGGGTGCTCTCGTCCGACCAGGTGGCAAGGTTGGGATGGCTGTAGCTATGGTTGCCGATTTCGTCGCCGTCGGCGACGATCCGCTGCAAAAGGCCGGGATGCTCCAGCGCATTCTCGCCGATGACGAAGAAGGTGCCGGGCACATGATGCTGTTCCAGCACCGACAGGATTTTCGGCGTCCAGGTCGCGTCCGGGCCGTCGTCGAAGGTGAGCGCCAGCATCTTGGGCTGGGCGCCGCCAGTCCGCCGCACCTGATAGGGGGTGGGCAGGACATGATAGGTTTCGCGCAGGATCGTCCCCTGCGGACCGAAGGCGATCGAGCGGCTGCCGTCGGTCGGCGTGGCGGTGATGCGCAATATCTCGCCCGATCCCTCGACATCGGTGTCGAGCTTGCTCGCGACCTGGCGCAGGTCGGGCCGGCTGCCGTTGCGGAAGGCGGTGAGATCGGACCAGATGCCCGGATCCTCGCTGCCCAGCCGCCACAGCGCCACGCCCTGGATGCCGAGGCGACGGAGCGCCTGCAACTCGTTCCAGCTGGCGGCGGCGTCGAGCATCCAGACCTGATGGCGATGGCCGTCATCATCATAGGCGAAGCCGGCATTGCCGCTGGCGGGATCGAAGCTGACCGGGGCGTCGCTGTCATGGGCGGCGAGCCAGGCCTCGTCGAGCGACAGGGCGTCGGCGCCGCCATCATGCCAGTCATAGGCATAGCTGCCGAGCGCAACGATGATGCGATCGCGGCCGACGCGGCGACTGGCATCCTCGACCGCGCGGGCGAACCAGTCCTGCGCCGCGATCGGGCCGGGGGTGCCGCCCTGCCAATGCTGGTCATAGGCCATGAAGATGACATGGTCGGCAATTTGGCCGAGGCGGGTGAGCGGCCATTCCTCGCCGGCGGGCGCGGTGACCGCCAGCTTGGCGCGGGCGGGCAGGTCGCTGCGCAACTGACGCAGGAAATGGAGATAGGCAGGTAGCGCGCCGGACGGCAGCGATTCAAAGTCCATCACCAGCCCGGCATCATGATGCGCCGCGACCGAGGCGGCGAGCCGCTGGGCCAACTGGCGGGTGGCGGCCGGATTGGCGAGCAGGCGGGCGGTGCCGGCGCCGTTCCAGCCATGGGCATCGAGATTCTGGACCATCGGCAGCAGCTTGGGCGGTCGGCCCATGCTGGCGATCATCTGGTCTAGGCGCGGGTCGGCATGGAATCGGGGCGCGGGATCGCTGCCCGGCACGGTCACCAGGGCGGGCACGACCCAGTCGAGCTGGCCGACATGACGGCGCAGCGAGGCGATGCTGCTTTCGTCATCGGGGACATAGAAGCCGACATTGAGCGGACGGGCCTGTGCGACATGGCCGGGCCAGCGCGGCAGCCATTTGGACAGGTCATGGCGCAGCCGCGACATGCCGGTCAGATGCGCGGCGCGGGGCTGGGGCAAAGGCAGCGCCAGGTCGCCTTCCGACGGGACGGCGATCAGCGTCGTCGCAAAGGCGATGGTGGCGGCGATGATGGCGCACAGCAGCGCGGCGAGGGCGCGCCGCGCCCAGATGCCGCGCCGGCCGGTGGGATCGAAGAAAATGGGTCTGGTCATGGCCTGTGGTCCGCGCGTCGCTACTCCTCTGCGACGATGACGCGGCAATAGGCCGGCCCGGCTTCCCGCCGGATGATCCCATCATGAAATCTTGGTCATGAACCTCATCGCGCGGTCCAGCGATCGGCCAGGCGTACCGGCTTCCACAGGTCGGGCCCCATCAACAGCAGCGCCATCCCGCCGCTGGCACATAGAAAGGCCAGCGCGGCGAGCGACAATTGGCCGATGGTGACCGCTGGATGGCCATGGGCGAGCGCAGTAAGGGCGCGCCCTTCGGGCCAGAGCGTGGCCAGCAAGGCGAGGCCGAGCAGGCGCAGGCCGATCTTCAAGGTCCAGCGGGGACGCCAATCTTGCATCATGTGCCGCCTCCGTTGCGGCGGCATCGCAATTAAGCGGACGGGCATAGGGATGCGAGACAGGGAACCGGCAGATTGCGTAGGGATTTCATAGCATTTGAGGCGCATACGGGCCGTGCGGGCCGGAATCATATGCGAATCCTATGCCGGGGAGGGCAGACCCCTATGGTTTTCAAATGGCCTTTCATGGCATGGCGGCCCGATAGAAAGACGAAGGGCACGCATAGATGACTGAACAGGGGGATCCGGCCGCAGGCCAGGATCGCACGCCGCATGGCCGACCGGCTGCGCTTGCGCTCGGTGCGCTGGGCGTGGTGTTCGGCGACATCGGCACCTCGCCGCTCTATGCGCTCAAGGAAAGCTTCGTCGGCCATCATCCGCTGGCGGTCGATCCGCTGCATATCTATGGCGTCCTCTCGCTGATCTTCTGGACGATGACGCTGATCGTCACCGTCAAATATGTGTTCATCGTCATGCGCGCCGACAATGATGGCGAAGGCGGCAGCATGGCGCTGCTGGCGCTGATCGGCCGGCGGCTGGGCGAGACCCGCTGGACCCCGGCGATCGCGATGCTGGGGGTGCTGGCGACCGCGCTCTTCTATGGCGACGCGATCATCACGCCGGCCATTTCGGTGCTCTCGGCGGTCGAAGGCCTGACCATCGTGCAGGCGAGCCTGGCGGATATGGTGCTGCCGATCGCGATCGTCATCCTGATCGGCCTGTTCCTGATCCAGCGCTTCGGCACGGCGATGGTCGGCATGGCCTTCGGTCCGATCATGGCGATCTACTTCATCACGCTCGCCGCGCTCGGCATCGCCAATATCGTCCAGCACCCCGAAATCATCGGCATCGTCAATCCGCTCTGGGCGATCCGCTTCTTCGCGATCGACCCCAGGCTCGCTTTCCTGGCGCTTGGCTCGGTCGTGCTGGCGGTGACCGGGGCGGAGGCGCTCTATGCCGATATGGGCCATTTCGGGCGCAAGGCGATCAGCATCGCCTGGCTCTATGCCGCCTTCCCCTGCCTGATGCTCAACTATCTGGGGCAGGGGGCGCTGCTGCTCGACAATCCGGCGGCGGCACAGAATCCCTTCTTCCTGATGGCGCCGGACTGGGCACGGCTGCCGCTGGTGATCCTGGCCACCATGGCGACGATCATCGCCAGCCAGGCGGTGATCTCCGGGGCCTTCTCCGTCACGCAACAGGCGGTGCAGCTTGGTTTCCTGCCGCGCCTGCGCATCCTGCACACCAGCGCGTCGGCGGCGGGACAAATCTATGTGCCGCTCATCAACTGGCTGCTGCTGATCTTCGTCATCCTGCTGGTGCTGGGCTTTGGCAACAGCAGCAATCTGGCGGCCGCCTATGGCATCGCGGTGACCGGCACGATGGTCATCACCGCCTGCATGCTGGGCGTGCTGACCTTCAGCGTATGGCGCTGGCCGCTGCCGGCGGCGGCGGGCGTCACCGGCCTGTTCCTGATTATCGACGGCGCCTATTTCGCGTCGAACGTGACCAAGATCCCCGATGGCGGATGGTTCCCGCTGCTGGTGGCCGCCGTGGTGTTTACGGTCCTCACCACTTGGGCGACCGGGCGGCGGATCATGCGCCATTATCTGCGCGAAGGGGCGATGGAACTGGACCTGTTCGTGCGATCGACGCTGGCCTCGCTCAAGCGCGTGCCGGGGACGGCGATCTTCCTTTCCTCCACCACCGACGGTGTGCCGCCGGCGCTGCTGCACAATGTGAAGCATAACAAGGTGCTGCACGAACGGGTCATCATCCTGACCGTGCGCACCCAGGGCGTGCCGCATCTGCCGCTGCAGGGCCGTACGACGGTGGAGGATCATGGATCGGGCTTCTACCGGCTGATCCTGCGCCACGGCTTCATGGAGGATGTCGATATTCCGGCGGCGATGAAGTCGGTCCACGATTGTGGCGGGCCGATCAGCGTCAAGGACACCAGCTATTTCCTCAGCCGCCAGACGCTGATCCCGTCGGAGCGGCCGGGCATGGCGATGTGGCGCGAAAAGCTGTTCGCCTGGATGATCCGCAATGCCGAAAGCCCGATGGCCTTCTTCAACCTGCCGACCAACCGCGTCGTCGAGCTGGGGTCGCAGATCGAGATCTAGAGCCTGATCGTCTGAGGCGAAAGCGCTCTGCGCTTTCACCGATGGCGTGAATCAGGCTCTATTTTGATGTCAGTCTGCACCCTGTTTCAGGCGGTAGCCGATCCCCAGTTCATTGCTGATGATCTGGGGCCGCTGCGGGTCGGCCTCCAGCTTCTGGCGCAGGCCGCGCACCAGCACGCGCAGATATTCGACATGATGGGCATGTTCGTTGGGCCAGACATGGTCCATGATCTGCTTGTGGGTGATGACCCGGCCGGGAAAGCGCGCCAGCTGCTCCAGCACGCCATATTCCTTGGGCGTCAGATGCACTTCGACCCCGCCCTTCGTGACGATATGGGCGACCAGGTCGATCGTCAGGTCGCCGGCCGTCACCTTGGTCGATCCGCCGTCGCGCGTCATCCGGTTGCGCAGCGCCACCCGCACGCGGGCAAGTAGTTCGTCGGTGTCGAACGGCTTGGTCAGATAATCGTCGGCGCCCAGGTCCAGCGCGGCGACCTTCTCGTCGGTGGCATCGCGCGCCGACACGATGATCAGCGTCGTGTCGCTTTCCTTCTTGATGATCGGCACCAGTTCCAGCCCGTCGCGGTCGGGCAGGCCCAAGTCCAGCAGGGTGATGTCGGGCCGCTCGCTGCGCAGCTTGTCCAGTGCCTCGCGCGCGGTCTGCGCCTCGATCGTGGCATAATCGGCGCGGACCAAGGCGGCCTGGATCAGCCGGCGGATCTGCGGTTCGTCGTCGACGATCAGCAGGCTGTGGCGCGGCTTCATGCGATGTCCTTTTCCATGATGTCGGTGAGGATGAGGGATTGGGGAATGTGCAGGGTGAAGCAGGCGCCGGGCGGGGCGGCAACAGTGCGCGCCGATACGCTGAGCCCCATCGCCTCGGCAAAGGCCTTGACGATGGCCAGGCCCAGGCCTGTGCCGGTCTTCGACCGATCCGATCCTTCCAACCGGGTGAAGGTGTCGAACACGCGCGCTTCCATGCCGGCCGGGATGCCCGGCCCCTGGTCGATCACCGACAGGCTGATGGCGTCGGGCTCGCGCAGGCTGCGCACGGTCACGGGCGTGCCCGGATCACCATAGCGGCCGGCATTGTCGAGCAGGTTGATGAGGATGTGGTGCAGCAACACCGGATCGACCCGGACCAGCGGGATGTCGGGCGGGATCTGCACGTCGAGCTGGCGATCGGCCAGCGCGCTGCGGCTGTCATGGGCGGCGCTGGCGACCGCATCGAACAGGTCGGTCGCCTCCGCCCGCATCGGCAGTGCGCCGGCCTCCACCCGCGCCATGTCGAGCAGATTGGCGACGAACCGGGACAGGCGCTGGGCCTCGCCATCCAGCGTATCGATCAGCTCGGGCGAGGGGTGGGTGCGCAGCTCGCGCGTCGCCGAAATGATGGTGGTGAGCGGCGTGCGCAAATCATGGCTGACCGAGGAGAGCAGGGCGGAACGCAGCCGGTCGCGCTCGCGAATCTGCCCGGCTTCGAGCATCGCCTCCTCCAGCGCCATGCGGTCGAGCGCGATCGCCGCCTGATCGATCAGGCTCATCAGCAGCGGGAACTGATCGGATCGGACCGGTTCGCCAGCATCCTCGCGGGCCAGACCGATCACGGCCAGCACCGCGTCCTTGGCGGTCACCGGCAGGAACAGCCAGTCCGACGCGGTGAGGGTGGAGGAGCCGCGCCCGGCCGGCTCGCCATGGTCCATCGCCCAGCGAGCGGCGGCGCGCTCGATCTCGTCCAGCCGGTCCTCGGGCGGATAGGCGGCGCGTAATTGCGGCCCTTCGTCCGACGGGATCATCAGCACGGTGCGCACGTCGAACAGCCGGGCGATCTCGGCACAGATGGCGTGGCGGATTTCCTCCAGGCTGGGGGAAGCCGTGAGCTGGCGCGAGAAGCCCGCCAGCGTCGCGTTCTGCCGGGCGCTGGACTGGGCAAGGACCGACTGGGCGTGCATCCGCGCGGCAAACTGGCTGGTCACCACTGCCACCCCCAGGAAGACGAGGATGGAAATGACATTTTCCGGATTGCTGACGGTCAGCGTGCCGGTCGGCGGCAGGAAGAAGAAATTATAGGCAAGGCTGGAGGCCAGGCCGGTGGCAAGACCCGTGCGCAGGCCATGGCTGGCCGCCGCGAACATCACCGGCACCAGATAGAGAAGGGCGATATTGCCGAGGTCGATCACCTCCAGCATCAGCCGGCCGAGCAGGGTCATGCCGATCACCGCCAGCATCGACCAGACATAGCCGATCGGATCGCCCCAATGGCCGCCGCCGGCGGTGCGCGTGCGCGGCGCGCTGTCCTCGCCGGGCATGACATGGACGGCGACCGGGCCGATGTCGCGCACCAGCCGGTCCACCACCGACCCATGGCGCAGCTCGAACCACCAGCTGCGCGCCGATTTGCCGATCACGATTTGGGTGGCGCGCGCCTCGGCGGCGAAGCTGCGCAGCCCGTTGGCGACGCTGGGGGCGGGGATGGAGGCGGTTTCGGCGCCCAGGCGCGAGGCGAGGGCAAGTGTATCGGCCAGCCGTTGCCGGTCCTCGTCCGACAGCTGCGGCCCACGCGGGGTTTCGATATGGATGGCGGTCCAGGGCGCGCGCAGCGCATCGGCCAGCCGCTTGGCGGAACGGACCAGGCCGGCGGCGCTCGGCTGTTCGCTCACCGCCACGATCACCCGCTCGCCTGCTGCGAAGCTGCCCGCCAGCGCATGGGCGCGGACATAGTCGAGCATCTGGGCATCGACCGCCTGAGCGGCGCGGCGCAGCGCCAGTTCGCGCAGTGCGGTCAGGTTCGACTTTGAAAAGAAATGGTTGAGGGCGCGGCTGGCTTCCTGCGGGATATAGACCTTGCCGTCCTTGAGCCGCTCGATCAGCTCGTCGGGCGGAATGTCCACCACTTCGATCTCGGCATGTTCCAGGATCGAATCGGGCACCGTTTCCCGCACGCGGACGCGGGTGAAGGAGGCGACGACGTCGTTGAGGCTTTCGACATGCTGGATGTTGATCGTCGAATAGACGTCGATGCCGGCGGCCAGCAATTCCTCGACATCCTGATAGCGTTTGGGGTGGCGACTGCCCGGCGCATTGCTGTGCGCCAGCTCGTCGACCAGCACCAGCTGCGGATGGCGCGCCAGGATCGCGTCGATATCCATCTCGCCCAGGCTGTGGCCCTGATGATCGACGGTGCGGCGGGGGATGATCTCATGGCCATGGACCAGCGCTTCGGTCTCGCGCCGGCCATGGGTCTCCACCACGCCGACGACGACATCGACGCCTGCTTCGCGCCGTTGTCGTCCTTCGGTTAGCATCTCCCATGTCTTGCCCACCCCCGGCGCAGCGCCGAGAAAGACCTTCAGGCGGCCACGGCCTTCCTGCGCAGCTGCGCGCAGGAAGGCTTCTGGATCAGGGCGATGCTGTTCGTTCACTGGGTCCGTTTAGCGTCAATTGCATCCAGCCGTCGATTGATCACTTCGTGATCGAGCTGACGGTTCAAGTCGAACAGATTGACGCGGGGTTCGCCGATGAAGCCTAGCAGCGGCTGCTCGACGCTCTGTTCTACCAGGCTGCGGACGCGCGCCGCGTCGATCCCGCGCGCGGCGGCGACGCGATCGACCTGATAAAAAGCTGCCTCGGGGCTGATATGGGGGTCAAGCCCCGAGGCAGAGGTGGTCACCAGATCGGACGGAACAAAACGACCAGGTGTAGCAGCTTGAAGAGTCTCGACGTCGGTCTTGACGCGGTCGGCCAGCGCCTGGCTGGTCGGACCAAAATTGGAGCCGGAGGAGGCAAGGCCGTCATAGCCCTTGCCCGCCGCCGACGGACGGCTGTGGAAATAGATGTCCGAGGTGAAGGCCTGACCAATGATGGTCGAGCCGACGACCTTGCCCTGATCCTCGACCAGGCTGCCATTGGCCTGGGACGGGAACACCGCCTGGCCGATGCCGGTCAGCGCCAGCGGATAGGCAATGCCCAGCAGCAGGGCGAAGAGCAAAGTCATGGTCAGGGCCGGACGCAGAGCGGATTTGAAATCGGTAAACATGGATTTGTCCCTCCTCAGGCGAGGCCAAGGCCGTTGACGGCAAGGTCGATCAGCTTGATGCCCACGAACGGCGCGATCAGGCCACCCAGGCCATAGATGGCGAGGTTGCGGGCCAGCAGCGGACCGGCGCCGATCGGGCGATAGGTCACGCCCTTGAGCGCCAGCGGCACCAGACAGGGAATGATCAGCGCGTTGAAGATGATCGCCGACAGGATCGCGCTTTCCGGCGTGGCCAGCCCCATGACGTTGAGGATGCCAAGGCCCGGATAGAGCACCACGAACATGGCCGGGATGATCGCGAAATATTTGGCCACGTCATTGGCGACCGAGAAGGTCGTCAGCGCGCCGCGCGTCATCAGCAACTGCTTGCCCAGACCGACCACCTCGATCAGCTTGGTCGGATCGCTGTCCAGGTCGACCATGTTGCCGGCTTCGCGGGCCGCCTGGGTACCGGTGTTCATGGCGACGCCGACATCGGCCTGCGCCAGGGCAGGGGCGTCGTTGGTGCCGTCGCCGCACATCGCGACCAGGCGACCGCCCTGCTGTTCCTTGCGGATCAGGGCCAGCTTGTCCTCCGGCGTTGCCTGCGCCAGGAAGTCGTCGACCCCGGCCTCGGCCGCGATGCTGGCGGCGGTCAGCGGGTTGTCGCCGGTGATCATCACCGTGCGGATGCCCATCTGGCGCAGTTCACCGAACCGCTCCCGAATGCCGGCCTTGACGATGTCCTTGAGGAAGATCGCACCCAGCAGCTTGCCGTCCTTGGCCACCGCCAGCGGGGTGCCGCCGGCACGGGCGATCTCGTCGGTGATGCGGCGCAGTTCGTTGGCGACCGGGGTGGAACCCAGGCCCGGATTGGCCTTCAGCACCGAATCCACGGCACCCTTCTGGATCGTCGATCCATCGATGGTGACGCCCGAAATACGGGTCTGTGCGGTGAAGGGTATGATCTCCGCATTGGCGGGCAGGGCGTCTACCGACTGGTTGAAGCCTTCGCGCGCCAGCAGCACGATCGAACGGCCCTCGGGCGTCTCGTCGGCCAGGCTGGCGAGCAGCGCGGCTTGTGCGAGTTGGGCCGGGGTGGCACCGCCGACCGGACGGAATTCGGTCGCCTGGCGATCACCCACGGTGATGGTGCCGGTCTTGTCCAGCAGCAGCACGTCGATGTCGCCCGCCGCCTCGACCGCGCGGCCCGACTTGGCGAGCACGTTGAAGCGCACCAGACGGTCCATGCCGGCAATGCCGATCGCCGACAGCAGGGCAGCGATGGTGGTCGGGATCAGGGTGATCAGCAGCGCGGCCAAGATCGCCACCGGAATGGCGCCGCCGGCATAGCTGGCGAAGCTGGGGATGGTGCCGACCGCGATAAGGAAGATGATGGTCAGGCCGACCAGCAACAGGGTGAGGGCGATCTCGTTCGGCGTCTTCTGCCGCTCGGCACCCTCGACCAGCGCGATCATGCGATCGAGAAAGCCCTGGCCAGGATTGACGGTGACGCGGACGCGGATCTCGTCGGAAATGACGCGGGTGCCCGCCGTCACGGCCGAACGGTCGCCGCCTGCCTCGCGGATCACCGGCGCGGATTCGCCGGTGATGGCCGCTTCGTTGACGGAGGCGACGCCGGAGACGACCTCGCCATCGGACGGGATCAGATCGCCGGTCTGGACCAGCACCACGTCCCCCAGCTTCAGCGCGCTGGCGGCGACATTTTCATAGCTTTCGCCATGGCCCTTCAGCCGCTTGGCGGTCAGGTCCGCCTTGGTGGCGCGCAGCGAGGCGGCCTGCGCCTTGCCACGGCCTTCGGCCAGCGCCTCGGCAAAGGTGCCGAAGAGGACCGTGAGCCAGAGCCAGATCACCAGCTGCAGCTTGAAGCCGGTGGCCAGGTTGTCCTGCCCGACAAGCAGCAGGACGGTCAGCAGGACCGCGACGATCGCGGTGGTGAACATCACCGGGTTGCGGATCAGTTCCTGCGGCTTGAGTTTGCGGAAGGCGTCTCGACAAGCCGGGACGATCAGGTCCGTCGTAAAGAGCGATTTTTGTTCGGATCGGGCCATGTGGATGGATCCTTAGAAAAGCTGGCCACGGATCATCGCGAGATGATCGGCGATGGGGCCAAGGGCGAGGCTGGGCAGGAAGGTCAGGCCACCCACGATCAGCACGATGCCGACCAGCAGACCGGTCCACAGCGCCCCGGTGGTGGGGAAGCTGCCGGCGGTTTCGGGCGTATATTTCTTCGCGGCCAGGCTGCCCGCGATGGCCAGCATGGGAATGATGATGAAGAAGCGGCCGATCCACATCGCGACGCCCAGCATGCCGTTATAGAAGGGGGTGTTGGCGGTCAGGCCGGCAAAGGCCGAACCATTATTGCCGACGGCGCTGGTGAAGGCGTAGAGGATCTCGCTGAAGCCATGCGGTCCCTTGTTGAGCGGCCCGGCCAGGCCCGCATCGGTGACGCTGGCGATGGCGGTGAAGCCCAGGATGGTCAAAGGCAGCACGGCAATGGCGAGCACGGCCAGCTTGACTTCGCGGCTCTCGATCTTCTTGCCGACATATTCCGGCGTGCGGCCGACCATCAGGCCCGCGACGAACACGGCCAGGATGGCGAACAGCAGGAAGCCATAGATGCCTGCCCCGACGCCGCCGATCACGACTTCGCCCAGCTGGATGTTGAACAGCGGGATCATGCCGCCCAGTGCGGTGAAGCTGTCATGCATGGCGTTGACCGCGCCGCAGCTTGCCGCCGTGGTGACGACCGAGAACAGGGCAGAGGCGGCGATGCCGAAGCGGACTTCCTTGCCCTCCATATTGCCACCGGCGACGCCCAGATTGTGGAGCACCGGGTTGCCGGCGGCTTCCTGCCAATAGGTGACGGTGACGCCGGCGAGGAAGATCACCAGCATGGCAGCCAGGATGGCCCAGCCCTGGCGCGGGTTGCCGACAGCCTTGCCGAAGGTCCAGGTCAGGCCAAAGCCGATCACGAAGATCGACAGCATCTGCACCAGGTTGGTGAGCGCGGTCGGGTTCTCGAAGGGATGGGCGCTGTTGGCGTTGAAGAAGCCGCCACCATTGGTGCCCAGCATCTTGATCGCTTCCTGGCTGGCGACGGGGCCGAGCGCGAGAGTCTGTTTCACGCCTTCCAGCGTGGTCACGTCGACTGACCCGGCCAAGGTCTGCGGCACGCCGCTCGCGATCAGGAACAGGGCATAGACGATGCAGATCGGCAGCAGCAAATAGAGGGTCACGCGGGTGACGTCCGCCCAGAAATTGCCGATCGTCGATGCGCTGCGCCGGGCAAAGCCGCGGAACAGGGCGAAGGCGAGGGCAATGCCGGTGGCGGCCGACAGGAAATTGTGGATGGTGAGGCCCAGCATTTGGGCCAGGTTCGACATGGTCGACTCGCCCGAATAGCTTTGCCAGTTGGTGTTGGTGGTGAAGCTGACCGCCGTGTTGAAGGCGAGGTCGCCGCTGGTGCCGGCAAAGCCTTGCGGATTGAGCGGCAGCAGCCCCTGCAGGCGCAGCACCGCATAGGTGAAGAGCAGCAGCGCGACGTTGAAGAGCAGCATGTGAACCGCGTAGCGGCGCCAACTCTGCTCGGCGTTCGGATCGATCCCCGACAAGCGGTAGAAGCCCCGTTCGATCGGGCCGAACACGGCATGAAGCGGCGTGCGGCGGCCCTCATAAAGCGCGAACAGCCACAGGCCCATCGGCTTGGTCAGCGCCAGCAAGATGCCGACAAAGGCTGCGATCAGCAGCCATCCCTGGAAGGTCATGTGCGGCCCCCCTTAAAAGCGTTCAGGCCGTGCAAGCACGGCGACGAGATAGACGAGAAGCCCGGCGGCGGTGATTGCCGCAAGCCAGAGGTCGATGGTCATGGCATCCCTCCTTCAGGCGTCGCCGCACAGCCGGACATAGCCGAGGCTAGCCGCCGTGAGCGTCAGGATGATGCCGATCCACAAGAGATCCTGCATTGGGGGTAACTCCCGCATCACGCCCGCCGCGGGAGGCGGACGGGGTCGTTAGCGAGCGCCCGATTAGGCCCCTCTTCCGTTTGAATGCGAGACGCGGGCCGGGGCGGCTGCATAGTATTTGCGTATGATTTTTCAGCGGGCCGGTGCGGATGCGCCGGAGGCGCATTTCCAAACAGACTCCAAGACGGATAGCTTTTCTACCGCGACGGCCAGCATTGCTTGGGGGACGATTCTCTATACCATCGGTAGATAAGCCGCCCGAGTCGGCAGAGAGGACGCACATATGGCCTATCAGGATCAGGACGGACCGTTGACGCGCCTGCGCGATCGGCTGGCGCAGGCCCTTTTCAGGGAGCCTGCCGTCGTGCTGTTCGAGCGCGATGCCGACGATCGTGGCGCACCGGTGTCGCGTGCCGATCGCGAACGCCAGCCACAGGATGCCTGCGCCTGATCGAAGGAAACCCTGTGTTTCCAGGGCGAAAGCCAAACGCCTCTTCGCAGCGGCGGAACATCCGCTAGATAGATTTCCAACAGCATGGCGCGCCGATCGCGCCATCGCCTTGAAGGAGATCCAGATGGCCACCAGCCCGCGCGAAGTTACCCGTCCCGTCGATCCGCTGATCCTGGAGCGCTGGTCGCCCCGCGCCTTTGACGGTTCCGCCATCCCCCAGGCCGATATCGATACGCTGTTCGACGCCGCCCGCTGGGCGCCTTCGGCCTTCAACTACCAGCCCTGGCGCTTCCTCTATGCCCATCGTGACAGCGCCGACTGGGCGCGCTTCCTCGACCTGCTCTTCCCCTTCAACCAGGGCTGGGTGCAGCATGCCGGGGCGCTGGTCTTCGTCATTTCCGACACGCTGATGGCCGCGCCGGGATCGGAAGATTACAAGCCTTCGCACAGCCACAGCTTCGATGCGGGCGCCGCCTGGGCGACGCTGGCGCTGCAGGCGACGCGGCTCGGCTATCACACCCACGCGATGACTGGCGTCGATTTCGACAAGGCCCGCGCCGAACTGGCGGTGCCGGATCGTTTCCGGATCGAGGCGGCGATCGCGATCGGGCGTCAGGGCGACAAGGCCAGCCTGCCCGAAGCGCTTCAGGCGCGCGAGGCGCCGAGCGGCCGGCATGAGATCGAGACATTCGCCCATCAGGGCAATTTCATCGTCTGACAAAAAAGGCGGCGTTTTGAAACGCCGCCCTTTCCGTGTCAGGTCGTGGTCCAGCCGCCACCCAGGGCGCGGAACAGATCCACCTGGGCAAAGGCGACGGCGCGGTTGGCGGTCGCCAGGTCCGCGTCGGCCGATGCCTGGGTGCGCAGCGCGTCCAGCACGGTCAGGAAGTCGATCTGCCCCTCGCGCTGGCGTGCCAGGCTGATCCGCGCAGCCCGAGCCGCCTCGTCCCGCGCCGATTGCAGCGTCGCCCGCCGCTCCAGTGCATTGGCATAACTGGACAGCGCCGTCTCGGTTTCCTCCAGCGCCTGCAGCACCGTGCCGTCAAAGGCGGCGAGCGATGCGTCGCCATCCGCCTTGGCCGCTGCGATCTTCGCGCGATTGGCTTCCTGATTGGGGAAGGCCCAACTGATCAGCGGCCCCAGCAGGAAGTTGAGCGGCCCGGCGCCGAACAGATTGCCGCCGCCGACCGCGGTGGTGCCGATCGATCCGCCCAGCGTGATGCGCGGATAGAGGTCGGCCGTCGCGACACCGATACGCGCGGTGTCGGCCGCCAGCCGCCGTTCGGCCGCGCGCACGTCCGGTCGCCGGGCGAGCAGTGCCTGGCCGTCGCCGACCGGGATCGGCTGTGTCACATTCGGTGTCACGGTCGCATTCTGGACGGATGCGGGCAGCTCCTGCGGCGTGCGCCCGGTCAGCGTCGCCAGCCGGAACAGGGCGGCATTGCGATCGGCGACCAGATTGGGGATCAGCGCCTGCTGCTGTTCGCGCAGGGTGGTCACCCGGATCACGTCCAGCCGGTCGGACCGGCCAGCATCGAAGCGGGCGCTGGTGATGCGGATCGACTTGTCGAGCAGGTCGACCGTCTCCTTCGCGACGGCAAGCCGCTGGGCCGAGGCGGTGGCGTCGACATAGGCGCGCACCGTATCGGCCACCACCGCAACGCGGACGGCATCGGCATCGGCCTGGGCCGCGCCGACATCGCCACGCGCGGCCTCTATGCTGCGCTTTACTCGGCCGAACAGGTCGACCTCATAGGCGACGTCCAGCCCCATATCGACGGTCCAGTTTTCCCGGTCCATGCCGGGCAAGGTCTGGGCCTGCGACACCCGGCCATAGGTCGGGGAGCCGCTGATATTGGTGCTGGGCAACCGGTCGGAGCGGGCGCCGCGCAACTGGGCGCGGGCGCGTTCCAGCCGGGCGACGGCGACGCGGATGTCGGTATTGGCCTTCAGCGCATCGCCGACCAGCCCGTCGAGCAGCGGGTCATTATAGAGCCGCCACCAATGATCGTCGGCGGCGCTCTGTGCGACCGCCGGGCTCGCCGCCCCGATGAAGGGGGCGGCGGCGGTGGCCGGGGTGGCGGGCGCCTTGTAATCCGGCCCGGCGGCGCAGGCCGTCAGCGCACTGGCGCCGAGCAACAGGGCAATCAGGTTCCTTGTCATGGCTTTTGTCCTCATTCGGCCGGCTGCAATGCCGCAGCATCGTCAGCCTCCGGGCGCCGGCGGCGGGCGAAACGATCGCCCAGCGCGCGGCACACGACATAGAAGGTGGGGGTGAAGAGCAGGCCGAAGGCCGTCACGCCGGTCATGCCGAAGAAGACTGCCGTGCCCAGCGCCTGGCGCAGTTCGGCGCCGGCCCCGCTGGCGATCACCAGCGGCACCGCCCCCAGGATGAAGGCGAAGCTGGTCATCAGGATCGGGCGCAGACGGGTCTGGGCAGCCTGAACCGCGGCTTCGACCGGACTCAGCCCCTGTTCCTCTTCCGCCTGCTTGGCGAATTCGACCACCAGGATGGCGTTCTTCGCTGCGAGCGCAATCAGCACGACCAGGCCGATCTGGGTCAGGATATTATTGTCCATCCCGCGCAGGTTCACGCCCAGCATGGCTGCGAACAGGCACATTGGCACGATCAGGATGATCGACAGCGGCAAGGTCAGGCTTTCATATTGCGCCGCCAGCACCAGGAAGACGAAGAAGACCGCCATGCCGAAGACGATGCCTGCGGTATTGCCGGCAATCTTCTGCTGATAGGCAACGCCGGTCCATTCGCTGGCATAGCCGGCAGGGGCGGCGTCGGCGAGCTTCTCCATCGTGCTGAGCGACTGGCCCGACGAATAGCCCGGTGCCGTGTCGCCATCGATTTCCACCGCGGGCAGCAGGTTGTAGCGGACCACGCGATAGGGACCGGTCTTGTCGCGGAAGGTGGAGACCGAACCGATCGGCACCATCTGGCCGCTGTTCGACCGGGTCTTCAAGTTGGCGATGTCGGCCACCGTGCCGCGATGTTCGGCATCGGCCTGTGCGGTCACGCGATAGGTGCGGCCGAGCAGGTTGAAGTCGTTGACGAAGGCAGAGCCGAGATAGACCTGCATCGCTTCGAACACGCGCACGGGCGGCACGCCCAGCAGGTCGGCCTTGCGGCGATCGACATCCGCGAAGATGCGCGGGGTGCCGACGTCGAACAATGTATAGACCTGCGCGAGGCTGGGGCTCTGATTGGCCTTGCCGATCAGTTCGCCGGCGACCTTGTTGAGTTCCGCATAGCCGCGATCCTCCCGGTCCTCCAGCATCAGGCGATAGCCACCGGCCGAGCCGATGCCCTGGATCAGCGGCGGCGGCACCAGCAGGATGCGCGCCTTGTCATAGCCCGCGACCGCCTTGTTCGCCTGATCCATGATCCCGGCATAGGTGGCACCTTCCGCCTTGCGCTCGGCAAAGCTCTTGAACGGGAAGTAGATCGCCGCGCTGTTGGGCGCCTGCGTCTGCGACGGGCCGTGGAAGCCGGCGAACATCACTGCGCCGCGCAGCCCCTTGATCGGCAGGATCTTCGCCGCGACCTCGCGCGTCACCTTGTCGGTGCGCTCCAGCGACGCGCCCGAAGGCAGCTGGACGACGGCCAGGAAATAGCCCTGGTCCTGCGCCGGGATGAAGCCGCCGGGCGTCACCCAGAACAGGGCGATGGTGGCGGCGATCAGGCCGGCATAGGTCAGCAGCATCTTCTTGGGCCGGGCGACGAGGAAGCGGGTGAGGCGCGCATAGCCCGCGCTCATCCGATCAAAGCCCTGGTTAAAGCGATCCGCCGCTTTGGCCGCGACCTGGCGCCAGCGCGGCGCATTGTCGAGGTCATGGGCGCCATGTTTGGGCTTCAGCAGCAGGGCGGCTGCAGCCGGCGACAGGGTGAGCGAGAGGATCAGCGAGATGACCGTCGCGGTCGAGATGGTGACCGCGAACTGCTGGTAGAAGGCACCGGAAATGCCGGTGATGAACAAAGTCGGCACGAACACGGCGCACAGCACCAGCACGATCGCGATCAGCGCGGTCGACACTTCGTCCATCGACACGCGGGCCGCCTGCAGCGGGCTCATGCCATTCTCGATATTGCGTTCGACATTCTCGACCACGACGATCGCGTCATCGACGACGATGCCGATCGCCAGCACCAGGCCGAACAGCGACAGGTTGTTGAGCGAGTATCCTACCGCCGCCAGCATCGTTGCCGTGCCGATCAGCGAGACCGGGATCGCGATGATCGGGATGACCGCCGCGCGCCAATTCTGCAGGAAGATGAGGATGACGATGACGACCAGGATCACCGCTTCGAACAGCGTGTGATAGACGGCGTCGATCGACTGGCTGATAAATTCGGTGGGGTTGTAGATGATGCTATATTCCAGGCCCTTGGGGAAGCGCTTGGACAGTTGCTCCATCTCCGCCTTGACCTTCTCCGCCGCGTCGAGCGCGTTGGAGCCGGGGCGCTGCATCGTCGCGATCACGACCGTCGGCTTGTTGCTGAGATAGGTGTTGGTGCCATAATCCTGCGCGCCCAGCTCGACGCGGGCGACATCGCGCACGCGCACCTGATGGCCATCGGCGTCGGAACGGATGACGATGTCGGAAAACTGATCGGGCGTGGTCAGGCGACCCTGCATCTCGACGCCAAGCTGGAAGGCTTCGCCCCGGTCATAGGGGGGCTGGCCGATCGAACCGGCCGACACCTGAACATTCTGTGCGCGGAGCGCCGAGACGATCTCGCCGGCGGTCAGGTCCAGCGCAGCGGCGCGATCGGGATCGATCCAGATGCGCATCGCATAGTCGCGCGAACCGAACAGCTGCACGTCGCCCACGCCATCCAGACGAGCCAGTCTGTCGCGCACCTGGGTCAGGGCATAGTTGGAGATATAGTCGCGATCATAGGTGCCGTCGGGCGACTGCAAATTCACGACCATCAGGAATTCGGGCGTGGTCTTGCGGGTCACGACGCCCAGCCGCTGCACTTCCTCGGGCAGGCGGGGGATGGCGACGGCGACGCGGTTCTGCACCAGAACCTGCGCGGCATCCAGGTCGGTGCCGATCTTGAAGGTGACGGTGATGACGACCTTGCCGTCGCCGGTCGACTGGCTGCTCTGGTAGAGCATGTCGTCGACGCCGTTGATTTCCTGTTCGATCGGCGCGGCCACGGTCGACGCGACCGTTTCGGCCGAAGCGCCGGGATATTGGGCGGAAACCGTGACCGTGGGGGGCACGATGTCGGGATATTGCGACACCGGCAGGCCGACGAAGGCGAGCGCACCGACCACGGTGATGACCACCGCGATGACGGCGGCAAAGATCGGCCGGTCGATGAAGAAACGGGAGAAACGCATCGGATCATCCTTTGCGAACGAGCGAAAGGGATACCGCGCGATCCGGCCGGGCCGGATCACGGGCTTGGGATTTCGTTTGATTGACCCCACCCGTGTGAAGGGTGGGGCCAGTGCTTACCGGGCGAAGGTGGCCTGGGCAGCGACCGGGGCGGCGCTGTCGACCGGGGTGACGGGCGCCGGGGTCGGGGTGATCCGGGCCGGCTTCACCGCAACCTTGGCACCCGGCATCGCTGCCTGGATATTGGTCACGACCACCCGGTCCTTGGGATCGAGGCCGCTGCGGATGATGCGCAGCCCGTCGACGATCGGGCCAAGCTCGACCGGCTTCACCGCGACGCTGTCATCCTTGTCCACCACCAGCACGGTCTTGCGTGCCTGGTCGGACTGGATCGCCTCGTCCGGGACCAGCAGGGCATTGGCCTTGCCGCCATTGGCCAGGCGCATATTGCCGAACAGGCCGGGGGTCAGGAAATTGCCCGGATTGTCGAATATGGCGCGGATGCGGATCGTGCCCGACCGGGGATCTAGCCCATTGTCGGTGAAGTCGAGCCGGCCCTTGTGGTTATAGTCCGCCTCATCCTGCAGTCGCACTTCCACCGCGCCGCCATTCTCCTTGTCGCGCTGCGACTTGAGGTAGAGCGCTTCGGACGCATCGAAGTTGAAGTAGATGGGGTCGAGCTTGTTGACCGTGGTTAGCAGCGACGCGGTGCTGCCTTCGCCGCCCGACACCAGATTGCCGATGTCGACGCGGCGATCCGACACGCGGCCGGAAATCGGCGCGCGGACCTGGGTGAATTCGACGTCCAGCGCCCGGCTGCGTTCGCGGGCCTGCGCGCCGGCCAGGGCGGCCTGCGCCGCCTGCAGACGCGAGCGGAGCGAGTCCACTTCGCTGGCCGACACGGCTTCGTCGCCGGTCAGTCGCTGGACGCGGCCATAGTCATTCTGGGCCAGCAGCAGCGCACTGCGGGCGGAGGCGACGCTGGCGCGCGCTTCGGCTAGGGCGGCCTGGAACGGGCGCTGGTCGATGGTGAAGAGCAACTGCCCGTGGCGGACGAAATCGCCGTCGCGGAAATGGATGGCGGTCACCGCGCCCGATACGCGGGGGCGGATCTCGACCGTCTGGCTGGGGGCGAAGCGGCCGACATAGTCATCCCACTGCGTCACGCTGCGGGCGAGCGGCGCGGATACGCCGACCGCTGCGAGCGGGGCGGCCGCAGCCTGGGCCGACGGGCGGTCGACCAGCTTCCAGCCGATGCCGAACAGGGCGATGAGCGCGACGGCGGCGATGCCGCCATGCTTGCGCGACCATCGGCTTCCTGGTGGCGCGTGAATGTCCGACGCGGTGCCGTCGGCTGTGATCTTGGTGAACTGGTTCATGGATTAGCTCCGGGGGACGCGGGCGGTGCGGCCCGCGCTGATGGTGGCGAGCAGCAATTCGAGCTGCGCGGTGGAAAAGCCGGCTGCACGGAAGGCGGCGAGGGCGGAAAGCGACACGGCATAGCCCTTGTGCCAGGCCTCGACGGCCAGACGGCGCAGCGCTTCCAGCCGTTCGCTGGCAAGCGTGGGGCTATGTTCCTCGCCCCAGATCCACTGGCGCAGACGGGCGAAAGAGCCGGGGCCGCGCAGCGAGCGCAAACCGTCGGTGCGGGCAAGGTCGACGATCTGCCATTCCTGGGCAGAAAAGTCTGTCGCCTGTGCCTCGACACTGATGGCGGGTACGGCGGGAGTGGGGCGGGTGGCGCCGACCGCCATCTGCGGACCGGCAAGTGCCTGGGCGAAATCAAGGAAAGCCATGGCTTGTTCCTTCCTGCGATCTGAAGCGGGCGCACGGCCGCACGCGGAAAAGCGCGGGTCGCGTCCCGAAAAACTCGCCCGAAGATGCGGGCATGCGTCCTTGCGGCGCGAACGACACAAACCGTCGCGAAGAGGGCGCAAAGATGGTGAATCAGGAGGAACCCGTTACCGGGAAACCGCCCCTTTGGGTGACGCTATCGTCGACAGCGCCGATGGTGGAATTGCTGCATGATGACCTCCCTGGGCTATACACCCAGCATCATTGTGTACCGCATGGTATATATTAACGGGGGCTGTCCCGTCAACCGTCTTTTTGTACCGGGAGGTATTTTATTTGCAGTGCGGCAATTTCAAGGGGCGGACGCACGCAAAAGCGAAATAAAACCCGCTATTTGCTGGGCCACATGGTGAGGGTGGTGTCGATCAGCTGTTCCAGCCGATCGCGCGGCACGCCGGCGCCGGCCTGCACGGCCATGCCCTGGATCACCGTCGAGAGGTAACAGGCGAGCGCCTGCGGCTCGACTCCGGCGGGCAGGTCGCCCTCTGCCTGGGCGCGTTCGAACCGGTCGAGCAGGGCGCGGTCGGACGAGGCACGACGGGCCAGCACCTCGTCGCGGATACATTCGGAATGGGCGGTGCCGCCGACCGAACTGATGACGCCCATGCACCCCTGCGGATCTTTGTTGCCGGTCTGGATCGCCAGCGATCCGCGCAGCATGCGCTCGGCCACGGCCTTGGCGGTCGGTGCCTCCAGCGACGACTTCACATAGCAGAGTTTGTCGCGCTCATAGAGGTCGAGCGCCTTGCGGAACAGGGCTTCCTTGTTGCCGAAACAGGCATAGAGGCTGGGCTTGGTGATGCCCATCGCTTCGGTCAGTTCCGCCAGCGACGCGCCTTCATAGCCGCGCCGCCAGAAGACCTGAAGCGCAGCCGCCAGGGCTTCCTCGGGATCGAACTCCCGCGGGCGGCCCCTGCCACTCTGTGTTGCCGTGATTTCCATACCGACCGGTATATAGGGATGATGGCCTTCGACGTCCATAGGGCGCGCGACATCATCACTAGTCAGCTTTTATCTGATGGGGGGAAGATTTGGATGCCCGACAAGGATTCGAACCTTGATTGACGGAGTCAGAGTCCGCTCTCTTACCATTAGAGGATCGGGCATCATCAGCAGGGCTTGCCCCGCTTGGGAGGCCGCAGATAGGCGGGGATTCAGAGTCGGTCAAGCGCTTTGTGCAGCCTTTCCGCAGTTTTTTGTCGATCCTCCCGATCGCTGACCGGCTGCCTTCACCGGACAAAGAAAAGCCCGCCGGATCATCGCTGATCCGGCGGGCAATATGTCGGTCTCTCTCAAAACCGGGCTGGGAGCCGCTCCCGATGTAGGAAGCGGCTCCCGCCTTTTCAAAGTCAGTCCATGTCCTGCGTGGTGAAATCATCACCCTGCACGGCACCCAGCGGATCGTCGCCGATCGCGGCTTCCGGACCCTGGGCCAGTTCGGCCGCATGTTCCTCGGCCGCGCTCTTCGGCGCGATCAGGTCGACCTGGGCCGAAGCGCGCAGCGCGGCCCGCATCGCCGCGTCACGCGACGAGGCGGCAACGCGCAGGCGGTTCATGCCGGCACCGGTGCCCGCCGGGATGAGGCGGCCGACGATGACGTTTTCCTTCAGGCCAACCAGCGTGTCCTTCTTGCCCTGGACCGCCGCTTCCGTGAGGACGCGGGTGGTTTCCTGGAAGGATGCCGCCGAGATGAACGAACGGGTCTGCAGCGAGGCCTTGGTGATGCCGAGCAGCACCGGCTTGCCGGCAGCAGGGGCGAAGCCCGGCTGCAGCTTGCTGTTGATCTCGTCCATTTCCTCGCGGTCGACCTGCTCGCCGACCAGCAGGGTGGTGTCGCCGGACTCGATGATCTCGACCTTCTGCAGCATCTGACGAACGATCGTCTCGATGTGCTTGTCGTTGATCTTCACGCCCTGCAAGCGATAGACTTCCTGGATTTCGGCGACCAGATATTCGGCCAGCGGCTCGATGCCGAGCACTTCCAGAATGTCGTGCGGATCGGGCGAACCACCGATCAGGTTGTCGCCACGCTTCACGTAGTCGCCTTCCTGAACGTCGATCACCTTGCTCTTGGGGATCAGATATTCGACCGGCTCGCCGCCATCCTCGGGATTGATGGCGATCTTGCGCTTCGCCTTGTAATCCTTGAGGAACTGCACGCGGCCCGAGACCTTGGCAATGATCGCATTGTCCTTGGGCTTGCGGGCTTCGAACAGCTCGGCAACGCGCGGCAGACCACCGGTGATGTCGCGGGTCTTGGCCGCTTCACGGCTGACACGCGCCAGCACGTCACCGGCCTGAACCTCGGCACCATCGTCGACCGACAGGGTCGCACCGACCGCCAGCATGTAGCGGGCGGCTTCACCGCTATTGTCGTCCATCAGGGTCAGGCGCGGACGCAGATCTTCCTTCGTCCGGGCGGCACCACGATGCTCGATGACGACGCGCTGGGCGATGCCGGTTGCTTCGTCGGTCTGTTCGGTCAGCGTCTTGTTGTCGATCAGGTCGACATACTTAACGATACCCGGCTTTTCCGTGATCACCGGCATGGTGAAGGGATCCCACTCGGCGAAACGGTCGCCCTTCTTCACGGCATCGCCATCTGCGAACAGGATGGTGGCGCCATAAGGCAGGCGGTGCGTTTCGCGTTCGCGACCTTCGCTGTCGATGATCGCGACTTCGCCGTTACGGGCGAGCGACAGGCGACGACCATTCTTGTCGGTGATGGTCGGCATGTCGCGCAGCTCGATCGTGCCGTCCGACAGGGCTTCCAGGTTCGACGTTTCGTTGAAGTTCGCCGCGCCGCCGATGTGGAAGGTACGCATGGTCAGCTGCGTGCCCGGTTCACCGATGGACTGCGCCGCGATGACGCCGACGGCTTCACCGATGTTCACCGGCGTACCACGGGCGAGGTCACGGCCGTAGCACTTGCCGCAAACGCCCATGCGGCTTTCGCAGATCAGCGGGCTGCGGATCTTCACGGCCTGCGTGCCGATCGCCTCGATCTGGGTGATCATGGCTTCGTCCAGCAGGGTGCCGATCGGGATGATGACGGTGCCATCCTTGCTGTCGACGATATCCTGCGCCGTGGTACGGCCCAGAATGCGCTCGCCCAGCGAGGCGATGACCGAACCACCCTGAACGATGGCCTTCATCTCCAGCGCCTTTTCGGTGCCGCAATCATCCTCGACGATGGTGCAGTCCTGCGACACGTCGACCAGACGGCGGGTCAGGTAACCCGAGTTCGCCGTCTTGAGCGCGGTGTCGGCCAGACCCTTACGGGCACCGTGGGTCGAGTTGAAGTACTCGAGAACGGTCAGACCTTCCTTGAAGTTCGAGATGATCGGCGTTTCGATGATCTCGCCCGACGGCTTGGCCATCAGGCCGCGCATACCGGCCAGCTGCTTCATCTGGGCCTGCGAACCACGGGCACCCGAGTGCGCCATCATGTAGATCGAGTTGATCGGTGCCAGACGGCCGGTCTTGGGATCCTTGGGCTGGGCACGGATCTCGTCCATCATGGCGTTCGCGACCTGGTCGCCGCAACGGCTCCAGGCGTCGATCACCTTGTTGTACTTTTCCTGCTGCGTGATCAGACCGTCCTGATACTGCTGCTCATAATCCGCGACCAGTGCCTTGGTCTCGTCGACCATCGTCACCTTGCTGTCGGGGATGACCATGTCGTCCTTGCCGAAGCTGATGCCGGCCTGGAACGCGTGGCGGAAGCCCAGCGACATGATGGCGTCGGCGAACAGCACCGTGTCCTTCTGGCCGGTGTGACGATAGACCTGGTCGATGACGTCACCGATTTCCTTCTTGGTGAGAAGGCGGTTGACGACGTCGAAGGGCACCTTGTGCGACTTGGGCAGGCATTCGCCCAGCAGCATGCGACCCGGCGTGGTCTCGAAGCGCTTCATATACTGCTGACCATTTTCGTCGGTCTGCGGCACGCGGCTGATGATCTTCGAGTGCAGGGTGACCGCCTTGGCATAGAGGGCCTGATGGACCTCCTGCATGTCGGACAGCAGCATGCCTTCGCCCGGCTCGCCTTCGCGTTCCATCGACAGGTAATAGATACCCAGGACCATGTCCTGCGAGGGAACGATGATCGGCTTGCCGTTGGCGGGCGACAGGATGTTGTTGGTCGACATCATCAGCACGCGCGCTTCCAGCTGGGCTTCCAGCGAGAGCGGCACGTGGACGGCCATCTGGTCACCGTCGAAGTCGGCGTTGAAGGCCGAGCAGACGAGCGGGTGCAGCTGGATCGCCTTGCCTTCGATCAGCACGGGTTCGAACGCCTGGATGCCCAGACGGTGGAGCGTCGGCGCGCGGTTCAGCATGACCGGGTGCTCGCGAATGACTTCGTCGAGGATGTCCCAGACTTCCTTGCGCTCCTTCTCGACCCACTTCTTGGCCTGCTTCAGGGTCATGGACAGACCCTTGGCGTCGAGGCGGGCGTAGATGAACGGCTTGAACAGTTCGAGCGCCATCTTCTTGGGCAGGCCGCACTGATGCAGCTTCAGCTCCGGACCGGTCACGATGACCGAACGACCCGAATAGTCGACGCGCTTGCCGAGCAGGTTCTGACGGAAGCGGCCCTGCTTGCCCTTGAGCATGTCGGACAGCGACTTGAGCGGACGCTTGTTGGCGCCGGTGATGACGCGGCCGCGACGGCCGTTATCGAACAGGGCGTCGACGGCTTCCTGCAGCATGCGCTTTTCGTTGCGGACGATGATGTCCGGCGCACGCAGCTCCATCAGGCGCTTCAGGCGGTTGTTACGGTTGATGACGCGGCGATACAGATCGTTGAGATCCGAGGTCGCGAAGCGGCCACCGTCCAGCGGCACCAGCGGGCGCAGTTCCGGCGGGATGACCGGCACGACGTCCAGGATCATCCATTCGGGGCGGTTGCCCGATTCCAGGAAGCTCTCGACGACCTTCAGCCGCTTGATGATCTTCTTGGGCTTCAGTTCCGACTTGGTGACGGCCAGCTCGTCCAGCAGCGCCTGCTTCTCGCCTTCCAGGTCGAGATCCATCAGCATCTGCTTGACGGCTTCGGCGCCGATGCCGGCCGAGAAGGCGTCCTCGCCATATTCGTCCTGCGCGTCGAGCAGTTCGTCCTCGGTCAGCAGCTGATATTTCTCCAGCGGGGTCAGGCCCGGCTCGGTGACGATATAGCTTTCGAAATAGAGGACGCGCTCAAGCTGCTTGAGTTGCATGTCGAGCAGCAGGCCGATGCGCGAGGGCAGCGACTTCAGGAACCAGATGTGGGCAACCGGCGCGGCCAGTTCGATATGGCCCATGCGCTCGCGGCGGACCTTCGACACGGTCACTTCCACGCCGCACTTTTCGCAGACGATGCCCTTGTACTTCATGCGCTTGTACTTGCCGCACAGGCACTCATAGTCCTTGATCGGACCAAAGATGCGGGCGCAGAACAGGCCGTCACGCTCGGGCTTGAACGTGCGATAGTTGATGGTTTCCGGCTTCTTGATTTCGCCGAAGGACCAGCTGCGGATGCGCTCCGGGGAGGCGAGGCCAATCTGGATCTGGTCGAAGGTTTCCGGCTTCTGGATCGGATTGGCGAAGTTCGTCAGTTCGTTCATATCTCAAGTCCCTCTAGAGGGTGTAATTTTCGGGCGAAGCAGGGGAGGGGGCGCTGCCGGAGCAGCGCCCGCGCATCCCTTATTCCGCCGCAGCCGCCATGCCGTCGTCGTCAATCTCGTCCATCGCGGCGAGTTCGACGTTGAGGCCCAGCGAACGCATTTCCTTGACCAGCACGTTGAAGCTTTCGGGAATGCCGGCCTCGAACGTGTCGTCGCCCTTGACGATCGCCTCATAGACCTTGGTGCGGCCGACCACGTCGTCCGACTTCACCGTCAGCATTTCCTGCAGCGTGTAGGCGGCGCCATAGGCCTGGAGCGCCCACACTTCCATTTCACCGAAGCGCTGGCCACCGAACTGCGCCTTACCGCCCAGCGGCTGCTGGGTGACGAGCGAGTAGGGGCCGATGGAACGTGCGTGGATCTTGTCGTCGACAAGGTGATGCAGCTTCAGGACATATTTGTAGCCAACGGTCACCTTGCGGTCGAACACGTCGCCGGTACGGCCGTCGAACAGCGAAACCTGGCCGGATTCGTCCAGGCCCGCCAGCTTCAACATCGCCGAGACGTCGGATTCGACAGCACCGTCGAACACCGGCGTCGCCATCGGCACGCCTGCACGGACATTCTGCGCCAGCTCGACGATCTGCTCGGGGCTGCGCGCCTCGATTTCGGCGACATAATTGTCGCCATAGATCGTCTTGAGCAGTTCCTTCACCGCCTCGGGGGGCTGGCCCGCCTCGGGGTTCGGATTGGCTTCACGCCATGCGTCCAGAGCCTGGCCGATCTGGGCGCCCAGGCCGCGTGCGGCCCAGCCCAGATGGGTTTCGAAGATCTGACCGACGTTCATGCGCGACGGCACGCCCAGCGGGTTCAGCACGAAGTCGACGGGGGTGCCGTCTTCCAGGAAGGGCATGTCTTCGGCCGGCAGGATGCGGCTGATGATACCCTTGTTACCGTGACGACCGGCCATCTTGTCGCCCGGCTGCAGCTTGCGCTTCACCGCGACGAACACCTTGACCATCTTCAGCACGCCCGGCGGCAGCTCGTCGCCGCGCTGCAGCTTGTCGACGCGATCCTCGAACTTCTCGACGATCAGCTTCACCGCTTCGTCATACTGGGCCTTGACGGCTTCGATGCCGGTCTGACGGACATCGTCCTCGACCGCGAACTTCCACCATTCGTGACGCTCGACTTCGCCCAGCAGAGCCTCGTCGATCACAACGCCCTTCTTGACACCCTTGGGGGCGGCAGTGGCGGTCTGGCCGATCAGCATTTCCTGCAGGCGGTTGAAGGTCGCACGGTTGAGGATGCCGCGTTCGTCTTCACGGTCCTTGGCGAGACGGTCGATTTCCTCCCGCTCGATCGCCATGGCGCGTTCGTCCTTGTCGATGCCGTGACGGTTGAAGACGCGGACTTCCACGACGGTGCCGGCAACGCCCGGCGGCAGACGCAGCGAGGTGTCGCGCACGTCGCTTGCCTTCTCACCGAAGATCGCGCGGAGCAGCTTTTCTTCCGGGGTCATCGGCGATTCACCCTTGGGGGTGATCTTGCCGACCAGGATGTCGCCCGGCTCCACTTCGGCGCCGATGTACACGATGCCCGCCTCGTCGAGGTTGCGCAGCGCTTCTTCACCGACGTTCGGAATGTCGCGGGTGATGTCTTCCGGACCCAGCTTGGTGTCGCGGGCCATGACCTCGAACTCCTCGATATGGATCGAGGTGAAGACGTCATCCTTCACGATCCGCTCGGAGATCAGGATGGAGTCTTCGTAGTTGTAGCCGTTCCAGGGCATGAACGCGACGAGCACGTTGCGGCCCAGCGCCAGCTCGCCGAACTCGGTCGACGGGCCGTCGGCGATGACGTCGCCGGCCTGCACCAGTTCGCCCACCTTCACCAGCGGACGCTGGTTGATGCAGGTGTCCTGGTTGGAGCGCTGGAACTTCTGCAGCGTGTAGATGTCGACGCCCGACTGGCCGGGTTCGACATCGCCGGTGGCGCGGATCACGATACGGGTCGCGTCGACCTGGTCGATGATGCCGGCGCGCTTGGCGGCGATCGCCGCGCCCGAGTCACGGGCCACGGTGCCTTCCATGCCGGTGCCGACGAACGGCGCCTCGGCACGGACCAGCGGCACCGCCTGACGCTGCATGTTCGATCCCATGAGCGCGCGGTTGGCGTCGTCATTTTCCAGGAACGGAATGAGCGAGGCCGCGACCGACACCAGCTGCTTGGGGCTGACGTCCATCAGGGTGATGTTGTCGCGCGGCGCCATCAGGAATTCGCCGGCTTCACGGGCGGAGATCAGGTCTTCCGCCAGCGTGCCGTCGGCATTGGTTTCGGCGTTGGCCTGCGCGATCGTGTGCTTGGCCTCTTCCATCGCCGACAGATAGACGACGTCGTTGGTCACCTTGCCGTCGATCACCTTGCGGTACGGGGTTTCGATGAAGCCATATTTGTTGACACGGCTGAAGGTGGCCAGCGAGTTGATCAGACCGATGTTCGGGCCTTCGGGCGTTTCAATCGGGCAGATACGGCCATAATGGGTCGGGTGAACGTCGCGGACTTCGAAGCCAGCGCGCTCACGGGTCAGACCACCCGGCCCAAGGGCCGACACGCGGCGCTTGTGGGTGACTTCCGACAGCGGGTTGGTCTGGTCCATGAACTGCGACAGCTGCGAGCTGCCGAAGAATTCACGCACCGCGGCCACGGCCGGCTTCGCGTTGATCAGGTCGTTCGGCATCACGGTCGATACGTCGACCGAGCTCATGCGCTCCTTGACCGCACGTTCCATGCGCAGCAGGCCGACGCGATACTGGTTTTCCAGCAGCTCACCGACCGAACGGACGCGACGGTTGCCGAGATTGTCGATATCGTCGATCTCGCCCTTGCCGTCCTTCAGGTTCACCAGTTCCTTGACGACCGCCAGGATGTCCTCGACGCGCAGGGTGGTGACGGTGTCCTCGGCATCCAGGTCGAGGCGCATGTTCATCTTCACGCGGCCGACCGCGGACAGGTCATAGCGTTCCGGATCGAAGAACAGGCCGGCGAACAGCGCTTCGGCGGTTTCCTTCGTCGGCGGCTCGCCGGGGCGCATGACGCGATAGATGTCGCTCAGGGCCTGGTCGCGTTCTTCGGCCTTGTCGGCCTTGAGCGTGTTGCGGATCCAGGGACCGGTGGTGACATGGTCGATGTCCAGCAGTTCCAGGCGGTCGATGCCCGCCTTGTCCAGCTTTTCGAGGTTTTCGGGGCTGACTTCGTCGCCGGCCTCGATGTAGATCTCGCCGGTCTTCTCGTTGATGAGGTCATAGGCGCTGTAGCGGCCATAGACTTCCTCGGTCGGGATCAGCAGGGTGGCCAGGCCATCCTTCTCCGCCTTGTTGGCAGCGCGCGGGCTGATCTTGTGGCCGGCGGCGAACACGACTTCGCCCGACTTGGCGTCGACGATGTCGAACGCGGGCTTCAGGCCGCGCCAGGCTTCGGCGGTGTAGGGGATCTGCCAGCCGCCTTCGCCACGGACGAAGGTCACCTTGTTGTAGAACTGGCCCAGGATTTCCTCGGCGGTGAGGCCGAGCGCGTACAGCAGCGCGGTGACCGGCAGCTTGCGCTTGCGGTCGATACGCACGTTGACGATGTCCTTGGCGTCGAACTCGAAGTCGAGCCACGAGCCACGGTACGGAATTACGCGGGCAGCGAACAGATATTTGCCCGACGAGTGGGTCTTGCCACGGTCATGGTCGAACAGGACGCCCGGCGAGCGGTGCATCTGCGACACGATGACGCGCTCGGTGCCGTTGACGATGAAGGTGCCGTTCTGCGTCATGAGCGGCATGTCGCCCATGTACACGTCCTGCTCCTTGATATCGAGGACCGAACGGGTTTCGGTGTCGGCATCGACCTCGAACACGATCAGGCGCAGGGTGACGCGCATCGGCGCGGCATAGGTGATGCCACGCTGGCGGCATTCCTCGACGTCGAACTTGGGATCTTCCAGCTCATAATGGACGAAGTCCATTTCGGCGGTGCCGGCGAAGTCGCGGATCGGGAAGACGCTGCGCAGGGTCTTTTCCAGGCCCGACACATAGCCGATCGCGGGGTTGGAACGGAGGAACTGTTCGTAGCTCTCCCTTTGAACTTCGATCAGGTTCGGCATCTGCACCACTTCGTGGATGTCGCCGAACACCTTGCGGATGCGCTTCTTAGCGCCGGTGTTGATCGTTGGGAGAGCCTTGGTCGCCATGCGGTTCCTGCCTGTCGTCTGTTCGTCGTGTTTTTCCGCATTGCAACGGAAATTCAGTCCGGATGCTCTGGAATCCGGGGTGATTCGCACCCCATATTCCACGCAAAAAAGTGCGGGCCGGGACTGTCCGATCCGCACTGTCAGCGTCTTGTTGCCCGCCAAACTCGCCCAATTCCGCCGGTTTCGTGCGCCATGCGAACCGGACCCCGAGCGATGAGGGGGACGGACCGTCCCATCCGGGGAGGACAGGAACAGACCGATTTCGAACCGCCCATATAGGAAAAGCGGGCGGCTTTGTGAAGGGGCAGGATCAATCCATGTCGATCGTCAGATGGCGGACATCCCCTTCCAGCCGACCATGGGGTGTCGCATAGTCGATGACGGCCACGCCAATGTCCTGGCCGATGTCCAGCGTCTCGCCGTTGCCAGCCGGCATCAGGAAGCTGACCGGCAGCGAAAGCTGCGCCAATTGTGTTTCGCCGGAACTGAGCGTGACCTCTGCCGGCTTGCCAAAGCCGCTGGTGACAAAGCGCAGCCGTATCGACGTGCTGCCGGCGGGAAGAGGCTTGGCCGCTGCGACCCGTGCAACCTCCTCGGGCTTGGTCGACCGGGCGAAGACGAAGCTCGGTCGGCCATGGTCGAGATGGAGGCTCCAGCCGCCGAAATGGCTGCCCAGCGCCATGATGGCGCCTGATGCGTCCGGCTTGTCGAGGTGCAGTTGGGCAGTGATGGAGAAGGATCGGCCGACCAGGAAGGGCTGGCCGACCGCTGGCAGGCTGATATCCTTGCCCCAATATTCATAATGGCGTCTGCCGCCGCCGATAAAGGCCGCCATGCCTTCCGCCCGGCCGGCGCCGAAACGGTGATCCAGCGGGAAGACCTGGTTGCGTTCGGCCTCCGCCTGCCATGTGGCCTGCATCGCCTTGAGCCGGTCGGGCTGCGAGGTCGACAGGTCGGTCGACTGCGAAAAGTCGCGTTCCAGGTCATAGAGCGTCCAGGTGACGGGGGGATTGGCGCCGCCCGGTGGCATCGCGGCCCAGGGCGCACGGCCATCGTCCATGCTGGCAAACCAGCCATCCTGATAAAGGGCAGCCTTGCCCCCGATCTCGAAATATTGGGTACGCGGCGCCTTGGGCTGGCACTGGCTCAGGCTGGGGAGCAGGCTTTTCCCATCGATCGGCTTCTGCGTGATTCCGTTGACGCTCGTCGGCGCGGGCAGGCCGGCGGCTTCCAGCACGGTCGGCACGATATCGTTGAGATGGCCGAACTGCGCACAGATGCTGCCCGGCTTTGCGACATGCCCCTTCCAGGCCATGATCATGCCGTTGCGAATGCCGCCCAGCATCGACGCCACCTGCTTGGTCCAGCGGAACGGCGTGTCCATCGCCCAGGCCCAGCCGGCGGGATAGGTGCCATAGGTCATGGGTCCGCCCATGCGGTCGATATTCGATGCCAGCCATTGCGGGCTTTCATTATGGCGCCCGACCGTCTGCATCTCGTTGACGGTGCCTTCGACACCGGCTTCGGCAGCGGCGCCATTATCGCCCAGTATCACGCTGATCAGCGTCGTCTCCAGCAGGCCCATGCGCTCCAGTTCGTCGAGCACCCGGCCGAACTGTTCGTCCTGATAGACCAATTGCGCAGCAGCGACCTCCATCGTCCGCGCGGCAAAGGCCCTTTGTTGCGGATCGAGGCTGTCCCAGGCGGGAATTTCGGCCGGCCGGGCGGTCAATTGCGTGCCCTTAGGAAGGATGCCCATGGTCAGTTGCCGGCGATAGCTTTCCTCCCGCATGCGGTCCCACCCCTGGTCGAACCGGCCCTTGAAGCGGGCGATATAGTCGGCGGGCGCCTGATGCGGGGCATGGGTGGAGCCGGGCGCATAATAGATCAGGAAGGGCTTGTCGGGCGCGGCTGCCTTCTGGTTGTGGACATAGCGGATGATCTCGTCGGCCAATCGCTTGTCGAGCAGGTCGCCCTTATTCTCCTCCGGCGCGACCCGGCTGATCCCCCGGAACAGGGTAGGGGAATATTGATCATTATCCCCGGCGATGAAGCCATAATAATATTCGAAACCCCGGCCGGTGGGCCAGTTGTCGAACGGTCCCGCCTCGCTCTGCTCGCTCTTGGGCACATTATGGTCCTTGCCGAACATTGCGCTGTTATAGCCGTTGAGCCGCAGCATCTGGGCAATCGTGGCGGTGTCCGGTCCCATCCGGCCCATATAGCCGGGGAAGCCCGCCGGCAGGTCGCTCAGATAGCCATTGCCCGCAGCATGATGGTTGCGCCCGGTCAGCAGCGCCGCGCGGGAGGGCGAGCAGATGCCCGTGGTGTGGAAGCGGTTGTAACGCTGGCCCATGGCCGCCAGTCGCTCGAAATTGGGTGTGGGCACCGGGCCGCCAAAGGCGCTGGACATGGCAAAGCCGACATCGTCGCTCATGAACAGCAAAACATTGGGCGCGCTGGCTGGCGCGCGAACCGGCTGCACCGGCATCGGGCGTGAATTGGCGACATCGGGCGCAATGACCCCGTCGAAGGGCGCGGGGGGAATCGGCAGGGTGGTGCGCACCGTCTGCGCCGGGCTGGCGGCGGCGATCATCAGCGCAGCGGCGCCGGCGCTGGCATAGAGGAATGCGTGCATGGTCTCTCCCTGTCGTCCGTTCAGGAACGGTTGGCTTAAGGGTGCTGTGTGTGACGCATATCGTCCAATGCATATTGGATGCGATTAGGATAACATTTGTGCATGGATATTCTTCGCCTTCGCCACATCCTGACCGTCGCGCAGGCCCGCAGCTTTTCGCGAGCCGCCGAGCAGCTCAACATCACCCAACCGGCGCTCAGCCGCTCGATCGCCGCGTTCGAGACGCGCTATGGCGTGCGGCTGTTCGATCGCAGCCGCAGCGGGGTGATCCCGACCGCGATCGGCCGCCAGATCATCGATCAGGCGCGCGATCTGGTCGGACTGGCATCAGGTATGGATCGCGACCTGCGGCTCCTGGCACGCGGTGAGGCGGGAGAGGTCGCGATCGGCTTTGGGCCGTTGATGGCCAGCCTGCTACTGCCCGATCTTGGCGCCTATGTGCAGCGCACCCGCCCCGGCCTTCTGCTGCGGACCATGATCCGCACGCCCGACCAGTTGGTCCAGGCGCTGATGGACGATCAGATCGAACTGATCTTCGGCAATAGTTGGCCGCTGGCCGATGTGCAGGGGCTCAGCGTGCAGATGGTTGGGGCGATCGAGGTCGGATTGCTGGTGCGCAGCGGGCATCCGCTGGCCGGGCGCACCGGGCTTGGTCGAGCGGATCTGGGGCCTTTTGCCATTGCCAGCGCGTCCGATCTGGTTCTCGCCGGCTTGCCGGACATGACCGGTGCTTTCATCTGCGACAATTTCCATATCCTGCGGGATCTGACGCTGCGCTCGGACGCAGTCTGGGTTGGGGCGCCGGCGGCGGCGCAGGCCGACATCGCGGCCGGTGCGCTGGTCATGCTCGATCTGGTTGACCGCCCGCCCATACAGAGCGAGATCGCGCTGGTGCGACGGGCCGGCCGGTCGCTCTCACCCGCCGCAATCGCGGTGACGGACGAAGCCCGGCGCTTGCTCGCACAGGCGGCGGACCGTCTTAGCTGAACAGTTTCCGCTCCGCCCTGATCGCCGCGACCAGCCGGTCCAGCTCGGCGCTGCTGTTGAACAGGGCGGGCGTCACGCGCAGCACTGGCCCGGATGCAAGCCCGGCCTTAGCCACCACCAGCAGGCGATATTTGTCGAGGAACAGCTTGGCCGCCTGTTTGGCGCCATCCGGGCCTTTCATCCCGGACAGGCGGAAACCGGTGACGGCGCCGAAGCGGCCGACCTCCTGTGGCAGCAATATTTCCAATCCGGCGATGTCGCGAACCCGCTCGACCCAATAGTCGCGCAGCCGGACGAGATGGCGATATTTCGCCTCCAGTCCGATCGCATCCTGCACCGCGATCGCGCGCGGGATGGTCAGGCGGGCGGCGAAGTCGACCGTGCCGGTCGGGATGCGCGCGCGAATATCTTCCGGCCCATGGATGCGGTTGCCGAGCCAGGGGGAAATGTCCTGCAGCCGGTCCTTGCGGATATAGATGCCGCCGGTGCCGAGCGGTGCTGCGAGCCATTTGTGCAGCGAGAAGCCGATGAAGTCGGCGCCCGTGTCCTCGACCGTGAAGGGCAGGTGGCCGACGGCCTGGGCGCTGTCCAGGATCACGTCGACACCGCGCGCCTTGGCCATGGCGACGATCGCCTTGACCGGCGGCACCAGCCCGTTGCGGTTGGACAAATGGGTGAGCAGCAGCAGCTTCGCGCGCGGCGTTTCCTTCAATATCCTGTCATAGGCGGCCAGGATATTCGCTTCCGTATGCGGCTCGGGCAGGCTGAAGCGAACGATGCGGGCGCCCCGGCTCTGCTCCAGATAGTCGCAGGCATATTGCATCTCGTCATAGTCGACATCGGCATAGATCACCGCGTCACCGGCCTTGAGTAGCGCGTAGTTGGCGATCAGCGCATAGAGCGCCTCGGTGCCGCCGCCCGACAGCGCGATCTCCTCGGTCTGCGCGCCGAGCAGCTTTGCCACGGCCGCGCGCGACCGGTCCAGCTCCGTATCGCGCGGATGGCCGGGCGCGGCATTGCGCAGGAACAGCGAATTGTTGCGGTTGACCCATTGCGAATAGGCGCGATAGCTGGCCGCCACCGGCCGGGTCATCGCCCCATAATAGGCCGCGTCGAAGGTCGCGAAATCGCGCTCCACGTCATAGAGGGGCAGCAGTGCGCGCTGTGCCGCCTCGAAATCCGTCATGTTGCCGCTGAAGCGGAAGGGGGCCTCGTCGGGCCATCTGTCGGCGGTGGCGGAAGATGCTACTGCGCCGTCGAGCGCGATTCCAGCCACAAGGGTAGCGCCCAGCGCGTTTCTAGCTCGTCCAAGAAAGTCCCGCCGCGTATCCATCATATCCTCGGGCAATGTGGTATTTTATACCATAACGTTGTTCAGATGAGAATCCGCAACGCCATTCGATGTTTTGTTCCGCTTAAGTCACGAGCCAGAAGGGAGGGGATGGGTCGCGATCGTTGTCTCTGACGCTGGTCCCCGCTCGCTCTTTGTCGAAATCGGCGGCGGCGTGATTTTTACCGTCTCAAACCGCTCTTTGCGTCGTACGCCGCTAAGCTGCGGGAGTTGGGTTGCTGTTGGCGGCATCACGACGGGTAACCGATCACGCATGCATTCGCTTTTGTTGGAGCGAGGGGTGGCGGTGCAATTCCATAGCGCGCGCTGCAAACCATTCTGGACATCATGGATATAGGAAAAGCGCATCGACATCAGATTATCGAGTGACAGCGGCAGTTGCTTGGGCGCGTCGCTTCCGACCCAACCCATGATCCGGCATTGGGGACGACCTGCGCAAAAGGTTTGCGCACTCATCGGCCA
Organism: Sphingobium sp. DN12; assembly: GCF_051058005.1. Lineage (NCBI taxonomy): Bacteria > Pseudomonadati > Pseudomonadota > Alphaproteobacteria > Sphingomonadales > Sphingobiaceae > Sphingobium > Sphingobium sp. DN12. The sequence continues at coordinate 3,155,089 of NZ_CP173717.1, read as the reverse complement.
ACTGTCGGGGCGGCTACCACGCGGCAGTTCAACTAGGAAACTGCGCGCGTCGGCGAGAGCGATCAGGCGTACGCCAGCAATGCTTTTGCCGATCAGGTCCAGCCCGATCGCCTGGCGAGCTTGCGCTACAATCGCCTCGGCACTGTCGCCTACGGGTGTTAGCCGGCCGGGCAGGGGCAGGGCGCCGCCCAGATGTGCCGGGGAGAACCGCCCGATCTTGGCGATCAACGGCTCACTACCTTCATCGCCGCGACGAAAGGCCGGGGGAGTGCCCCACCAGCCGCGCCAGCGAAAGAAAAGGTGCGGACCAACTGCTGTGATCTTGTCGAGGCTGCTGCTCCAATAGGGCACGACCCAGTCGGTATGATAATGGGTGGCGTAGCCGATCGGCTGGAATACCTTGCCCGCCAATGCCGCTTGTGCGATCTCGCGCGCCCTTTCCCAAGCTGCGGTGGAGGGCATCCGGGCCAGCGCACCGTCACAGGTGAAGGTGAATTGGCAGCCTGTAGCCCGTTCCTGTCCTTGAAACACAACGCCGCATACAGTCTTAGGGAAGGCGGGGTGGCGAACGCGGTTCAAAACCACCTGGGCGACCGCTTGTTCGCCCTTCGCGTCGTCTCCTGCTTCATAAAACTGCGCGGCGGCAAGGCAATCTGTTGCTCGAGCAAGGTCGATCGCTGATCCGCGGAAGATGAAAGGCAGAGCGGCGGGATTGGGATCGGCCGAAAAGGGGATCTTGGCGTTGAGATCACGGGCCTGATTGGCGTCGAGCGTAAATATCTCGACCGGTTCGACCTTCGGCGGCGGCAGAACAGGGCGATCTCGTCGGGACGCTTTATTTGCGTCCATCGTGCCGGAATGTAGGCCATTTTCGGCGTATGGCCGGCTTTCCCAGCCAGCCACTGCCATGGGCAGGCCGACGAACAGCAACAGCCATATCAGCCACATCGCAGGATGTGGCTGGGGGAAGGGAGTGTTGCTGCTCATGCCTAGTGCGTGCGTCCGTTTATTCGGGCAGGAAGTCGGGCACCGAGAGATAGCGTTCGCCGGTGTCATAATTGAAGCCCAGAACGCGGCTGCCTGCCGGCAGTTCCTTCAGCTTCTGCGCGATCGCGGCGAGCGTGGCGCCCGACGAGATGCCGACCAGCATGCCTTCCTGGCTGGCGGCGCGACGGGCATAGTCCTTCGCATCGGCCGGATCGACCTGGATCACGCCATCGAGAATCTGGGTGTGCAGGTTCGCCGGGATGAAGCCCGCGCCAATGCCCTGGATCGGGTGCGGGCCGGGCTGGCCGCCGCTGATGACCGGCGACAGGGTCGGCTCAACCGCATAGACCTTGAGGTTCGGCCACTGCTTCTTCAGCACCTCGGCAGTGCCGGTGATATGGCCGCCCGTACCCACGCCGCTGATCAGCACGTCGATCGGCGCATCGGCGAAATCGGCGATGATTTCCTGCGCGGTGGTGCGGACATGCACGTCGATATTGGCGGGATTCTCGAACTGCTGCGGCATCCAGCTGTCGGGCGTCTGCGACACCAGTTCCAGCGCCCGTTCGATCGCGCCCTTCATGCCCTTTTCGCGCGGGGTCAGGTCGAAACTGGCGCCATAGGCCAGCATCAGCCGGCGGCGTTCGATCGACATGCTTTCGGGCATGACCAGGATCAGCTTGTAACCCTTGACCGCGGCGACCATGGCCAGGCCCACGCCGGTATTGCCCGACGTCGGCTCGATGATCGTGCCGCCCGGCTTCAGATCGCCCGATGCCTCGGCCGCCTCGATCATGGCCAGCGCGATGCGGTCCTTGATCGACCCGCCGGGGTTCGACCGTTCCGACTTGATCCACACTTCAGCGTCCCCGAACAGCCGGTTGACCCGGACATGGGGGGTATTGCCGATGGTATCGAGAATAGTGGCAGCTTTCATTGGGCCGTCTCCTGGCTGATGTCCGCCTCCCTTAAGTCGGGTGGGTCGAAAGTGCGTGCAAGGCGCAGTTCGGGAAAGAGCCGCGCCCAGAATATCGTGACGAGAATGGCACCCACGCCACCCCCGATGACCGCAGCGATAGGCCCAACGAGCGCCGCAAGGAAGCCCGATTCCGCTTCGCCCAATTCATTGGAAGCGGAAATGGTCAGCTGCGACAGGCTGGAGACGCGGCCGCGCATGGCGTCGGGCGTGTGCAACTGCACCAGCGACTGGCGCACGAACACCGACACCATGTCGGCGCCGCCCAGCACGATCAGCGCGGCGATGCCAGCCTCCACTGCGATGTCGCGCGGCAGGAAGGCGGTGCAACCAAACGCGATCGTGGCCAGGCCGAACAGGATGACCGCCGCCAGCATCTTGAGGCCGACCTGCGTCTTCATCGGGCGGAAGGAGAACCAGAGCGCGGTCAGCGCCGCGCCGATCCCCGGCGCGATCGCCAGATGGCCATAGCCGGTCGACCCGACATGCAGGATGTCGCGGGCATAGACGGGCAGCAGCGCGGTCGCGCCGGCGAGCAGCACCGCGAACAGGTCCAGCGTGATCGTCGCCAGCACCAGCCGGTTGCTCTTGAGGTAGGTGAAGCCGTCGATCATCTGCCGGATGGGATGGCGGCCCTGCTGGCGTGGCGGCTGTGGCACGGGGCCAATCATCATCATCGATATGAGGCCGACGCCGAACAAGGCCGCTGACAGTGCATAGGCGGCCCAGGGCTCGATCGCATAGGCATAGCCACCCACCGCCTTGCCGAGGATGTCGCCGGTCTGCCAGGCGACCGATGACAAGGCGATGGCGGTCGGCAGCACGGCGGGCGGCACCAGATTGGGTGCCAATGCCCCATAGGCCGGCCCGTTGAAGGCGCGGGCGATGCCGACGATGACCGCGATGCCAAATATCAGCGGCAGGCTGACCCAGCCCTCATAGGTGGCGAAGGCCAGCACGGCTGCGGCGAGCATCAGCAGCGCCAGCGTCAGCCGGGTGATGATCCGCCGGTCGAAATGATCGGCCACCCAGCCAGTCACCGGCGTCAGGAAGAAGAGCGGCAGGAACTGCGCCAGGCCGATGAGGCCAAGCTGCGCCGACGCCGCGCCCGTGCTCATCGTCTCCCGCGCGACATTATAGGCCTGCCAGGCGAGCAGGATCATCATGCTGTACTGCGCCAGCGTGGCGCAGAAACGGCCGACCAGATAGGCGCGGAAATTGCCGAAATGGAGCGGGTGGGGCGCGGCTGCAGAGGAAGACATGGCCGCGCTCTAGCCTTATCCCGTGGCGGATAGCAACGGGCCGGACATAATCGACCGGCCCCTTCCTATCCTTATTTGAACAGGCTGCCCAATATGCCGCGCACCAGCTGGCCGGCGATGCCGCCGCCCGAGGATCTGCGGCTCGATCCGCCGAACACGGCACGGCCCAGTTCATTGGCGACCTGGCGGCCGACCGAGGAGGCGGCGGAGCGGGTCGCCGACTGCACCGCCTTGTCGAAGCCGCTGGGCTTGGCCGCCTCGCGTGCGGCGGCGGCGTCGCGACGGGCCTGCTCCTTCAACTCCTGTTCGCGCTGCTTCGCCTCGACCTTGGCCTGGGCGGCGGCGGCCTTGTCGGCTTCGGCCTTGGCCTTGGCAGCCTGGGCAGCGGCAGCGGCGGCCTCGCCGCGCGCGGCCAGGATTTCCTCGGCAGATTCGCGATCGACGGCGGTGTCATATTTGCCTTCGCAGGGCGAGATCGACTGGATGATCGCCCGCTCCTTGGCATCGACCGGACCCAGACGTGACCGGGGCGGGGCGATCAGCGTGCGCTGGACCACGCCCGGCGCGCCATCTTCCTGCAACAGCGATACCAGAGCCTCACCGGTCTTGAGCTCGGTGATCGCGGTCTCGATGTCGAGATCGGGGTTGATGCGGAAGGTGTCGGCCGCGGCCTTGATCGCCTTCTGGTCGCGCGGGGTGAAGGCGCGCAGCGCATGCTGCACCCGGTTGCCGAGCTGGCCGGCAATGGCTTCGGGAATGTCGATCGGGTTCTGGGTGACGAAATAGACGCCGACGCCCTTGGAGCGGATCAGGCGTACGACCTGCTCGATCTTGTCCTGCAATGCCGCTGGCGCGTCGTCGAACAGCAGATGGGCCTCGTCGAAGAAGAAGACCAGCACCGGCTTTTCCGGATCGCCCACCTCGGGCAGTGTCTCGAACAATTCGCTGAGCAGCCACAGCAGGAAGGTGGCGTAGAGCTTCGGGCTCTGCATCAGCTTGTCGGCGGCGAGGATGTTCACATAGCCGCGCCCCTTGTCATCCACCTTCAGGAAGTCGTGGATGTCGAGCGCGGGCTCGCCGAAGAAATGGTCGCCACCTTGGGTTTCGAGCTGGAGCAACTGGCGCTGAATCGCGCCGACGCTGGCCTTGGTCACATTGCCGAAGCGGGCGGAGAGCGTATCGGCATTCTCCGCGCAATAGGCGAGCATTGCCTGCAGATCGCCCAGGTCGAGCAGCAGCAGCCCTTCCTCGTCAGCATATTTGAAAGCGATGTTGAGCACGCCTTCCTGCGTGTCGTTTAGGCCCATCAGCCGGGCCAGCAGCAGCGGCCCCATCTCGCTGACCGTGGTGCGGATTGCATGGCCCTGTTCGCCATAGAGATCCCAGAAGATCGCGGGATTGTCGGCATAGCTGTAATCGGCGATGCCGATTTCCTTGGCGCGCGAGACCAGCTTGTCGGCATTTTTGGCGGTCGGCGAACCGGCCATCGAAATGCCCGACAGGTCGCCCTTCACATCGGCCACGAACACCGGGACGCCGAGCGCGGAGAAGCTTTCGGCGATGCCCTGCAACGTCACCGTCTTGCCGGTGCCGGTCGCGCCGGCGATCAGGCCATGGCGATTGGCCCGGCGCAGGTTCAGATATTGGGGGATGCCGCCGTCCTTTTCGGGCGCGCCCAGACCAAGGAAGATGCCGTCGCTCATGGGCTTATGCTCCTCAAAAACGGGTCGGGCCGCGCCCGCCGGACTGTCTGCTCCTTCTTAGAAGGGAGGCAGGCAATCCGGCAAGCGCGGCCCGTAACGATTGTCGCTTTCGCTGACTTACTTGTCGCGCAGGCGGATGGGCAGGAACAACGGCGCCTGGCCGCGACGCAACACCTGCAGCAGGATGGCGTTGCGCCCCTGGGCCGATACCGCCTTCACCTGTGCATCCAGATCCGCCTGAGTCAGCACCGGCCGGTTGTTGGCCGACAGGATCACGTCGCCGCGACGCAGGCCCTTGGCACCGGCGTCGGTCGATCCGTCAACGGCGGTGATGACGATGCCGCGGGTGTCGCCGGCAACGCCCAGCTGGCGGGTGATGCTGGGGGTCAGCGGGATGGCGGAGATGCCCAGCGACTTCTGGGCCGCCTGGGTGTCGCTGCCCTGATCGCCCTGCTGGCTGAAATCATCATCCTGCTGCTGCGCGAAGTTGTTCAGTTCGTCTTCGCTCGGGCGCTCGCCCACGACCGCGTTCAGGGTCATGCGCTGGCCGTTGCGCAGCAGCACGATCGGCACGCTCGACCCGATCTTGCTGTTGGCGACGATCGACGACAGATTCTGGTCCGGCGTGACTTCCTGACCGGCGACGCTGACGATCACGTCGCCTGCCTTGATGCCGGCCTTTTCAGCGCCCTTGCCAGGCTCGACGCCCTGCACGAACTCGCCACGATTCTTCGCGAGGCCCAGCGAGTCCGCCATATCCTCGCCCAGCGGGCTGATCTGCACGCCCAGATAGCCGCGCTTGATGCTTTGGCCCTGGCGCAGCGTGTCGACGATCGGCGCCGCCTGTTCCGAGGGGATGGCGAAGCCGATGCCGACATTGCCGCCCGAAGGCGACAGGATCTGGCTGTTGATGCCGATCACATTGCCGCGCATGTCGAACATCGGGCCGCCGCTATTGCCCTGGTTGATCGACGCGTCGGTCTGGATGAACTTGTCATAGGTGCCACCGGTGCCGCGATGCACGGCGGAGATGATGCCAGCGGTCACGGTGCCCGACAGGGCGAAGGGGTTGCCGATCGCGACGACCCAGTCACCCACGCGCGCCTTGGTGCTGTCGCCGAACTTGACGAAGGGCAGGGGCTTCTTCGCGTCGATCTTGAGCACGGCGAGGTCGGTTGCGGGATCGCGGCCGACCAGCTTGGCGGGATATTCTTCCTTGTTGGTCATGGTGACCGTGATGCTGTCGACGCTGGCGCCTTCCGCACCGGCCGACACAACGTGATTATTGGTCACGATATAGCCATCGGCCGAGATCAGGAAGCCCGAGCCCAGCGACTGGGCCTGACGGGTCTGCGGCTTGCCGCCGCCGCCCTGGCCGAACAGGTCGCCAAAGGGCGTGCCGGCGAAGGGATTCTGCACGGTGACGCGCTGCTTGGTCGAGATGTTGACCACGGCCGGCTGCAGCTTTTCGACCATGTCGGCCAGGCTGGCGGGCGCGCCGGCGGGGGCAGCGGCCTGCAGGCCTTCATTCTGGGCGGTCTGCGCGCCGACATTGGAACTGGTCGTGACGGCGATGGCGGTGCCGCCGAGCAGCAGGGCGCCGGTGATGGCATAAGCGTAACGCACTCGTGACGGTCCTCTTCAGAAATTCGGGAGCGGGAAGGGCGGGACTCTCGGGGAGCCTTATCGATGCGCCGCCCTGCCTTAACCGATATTGAATGACACTGGTTCCGTAATGATCCTGAAACCTGCTGTTAGCGGCCCTGGAACTGCTTCAGGAACTCATTGTCCTTCGACAATACCATCGTCGTGCCGCCCGCCCGATCCGGGGCGAAGGTATAACGATAGGCCTGCATGGCGCGATAGAAGTCATAGAAATTCGCGTCCTTGCCAAAGCTTTCCGCATAGATGCGGGCGGCATTGGCGTCAGCCTCGGCGCGAATGATCTGTGCCTGCTTCAGGCCCTGGGCGCGGATCGTCAGCGCTTCCTGCTGGCGCGCGGTGCGCATGCGGGTGAAGGCGCTTTCCAGCGGCGTGCCATCGGGCAGGTCGGCGCGCTTGATCCGCACATCGACGATCTCGGCGCCATATTGGCGGGCGACCCGGTCAAGCCCGGCCTCGATATTCTGCATCACCTGGCCGCGCTCGGGGCTGAGCAGCGCGGCGAAGGGCCGCTTGCCCAGTTCGTTGCGCAGCGCCGAACCCAGGATCGGGCGCAGCGCGTCCGACACCTTCTCCTCGCTGCCGGCCGAAATATACATCCGCAGCGGATCGACGATGCGGTAGCGGGCAAAGGCATCGACCTGCAGGCGCAACTGATCGGTCGAAAGCACCTGCTGGCGCTCCATCTCGACCGAGAGCACGCGCTTGTCGATCCAGACGATCTGGTCGAAGAAGGGCACGCGCAGGATGACGCCGGCGCCGGTCTTGCCGAAATCCTCGTTCGGACGATAGCGGTTGATGATCTGCTTGGGCTCGCCGAAGCGGACGATCACGCCCTGCCGGGTTTCCGGCACGATGGTGACGGTGCTGCCGACCAGGATCAGCAGGATGATCGCGCCGATGGCGAGGGCGATGGGATTGCGCAAGCTCACTGGCCTTCCTCCGTCGCATTGGCAGCCGACTGGGGTGTGCCCTGGGCGCGGCGCTTGAGTTCGGGAAGGGGCAGGAAGGGGGTGACGTTGCCGCTTTCGACGATCGTCTTGTCGACGGTGGACAGGACGCCCTCCATGGTTTCGTAATACATGCGCCGGCGGGTCACGTCGGGTGCCAGCCGATATTGTTCATAGACCTTGTCGAAGGCTGCGGCTTCGCCCTGCGCCTTGGCCGTGACCTGCTGTGCGGCGGCGCGCGCCTCGTTCAGATAGGTCTGGGCGGTCTGCTGCGCGGCCGACACTTCCTTGAAGGCGTCGTTGACGGCAGCCGGCGGATCGGCCTGCTTGATCGCCACGCCCTGGACGCGGATGCCCGACTTGTAGCCGTCGAGAATCTCCTGCATCCGCTGTTCGACCTGCTGCTCGATCTCGGTGCGGCCCGCACCCAGCGCATCGTCCAGGCTGACGCTGGCGACCACCGAGCGCATCGCGCTTTCCGCCACTTCGCGGATCGATGCGTCCGGGTCGGCCAGCTGGAACAGATAGAGTTCCGGATTTCGGATGTTCCAGCGCACCGAATAGGCCAGGTCGACGATATTCTGGTCGCCGGTCAGCACCAGATTTTCGCTCTCCGCGCTGGCCGATCCGATGTCGATCGTGCGGATTTCCTCAACATCGACCGTGCGCACCGCCTCGAACGGGGCGGGCAGGGTCAGGCTGATGCCGGGCGAGAGGGTGCGGCTATATTTGCCGAGCAGGGTGACGACGCCGCGTTCCTGCGGGCCGACCCGGTGGAAACTGGTCAGCACCAGCCACAGGACGACGACAATGCCGACGGCGATCGGCCACAGCGCCCGGCCGTTCGCACGCGGCGGCAGGCCACCGAAGCCGCCGCCCTGACCAAAGCTTTCGCGGCTCTTGCGCAGCAATTCCTCGATCGCGGAGGGAGATTTGCTCCCGGCCGGCTTGCCGGGCTGGGTCCAGGGATTGCGCGGGCCATCACTGCCCCCGCCGGACCCGTTCTTGCCCGGTCCGTCATTGCCCTCAGGCCCGTCACCCTTGCCGCCCCAGGGACCCTGGGCCATGGCGCTCGCGATGCCGGGCATCCACCCGAATAATCTTCTCATGTCATCTCTATAGGAATGGCTGCACGCGAAAAACAGTGCCCTTAACGACGATTATTGCCTAGAGGGCCCAGTCATGACCGATATCGATGATTTTGCCGCCCGCCTGAAGACGCTGACCGATGGCCGTGCCAGCGCGCCGCGGGTGAAGGATGGCGTCATGACCCTGGCGCTCGACGTGGGCGGTCTGGCGCCCGAACGGCGCGATGCCGTGGCGGCCGCCATCCGCGAGGGCGGCCTGATGCTGCCGGGTGTCACCGATGTGCGCATTGCCATGACCGCCGAGCGCCGCGCGCCGCGTATCATCGCCGTGGCGTCGGGCAAGGGGGGGGTGGGCAAGTCGACCCTGTCGGCCAATCTCGCCATCGCTTTGTCGCGGCTGGGTCACAAGGTCGGTCTGGTCGATGCCGACATCTACGGTCCGTCGCAGGCGCGTCTGCTCGCCAGCGAGGACCAGAAGCCGCAGGCGCGCGAAAAGCGCCTGTTCCCGGTCGAAAGCCCGCTCGGCATTCCGATGCTGTCGATGGCGCATCTGGTCGATCCGGGCAAGGCGCTGGCCTGGCGCGGGCCGATGGTCGGCAATGCGCTGGGGCAGTTGATCGACGCCGACTGGGGCGACACCGACCTGTTGGTGATCGACTTGCCGCCGGGCACCGGCGACATTCAGTTGACCATGCTCCAGAAGCACAAGCCGGCCGGCGCCGTGATCGTCTCGACGCCGCAGGATCTGGCGCTGATGGATGCGACCCGTGCGATCAGCCTGTTCGAACAGGCGCAGGTGCCGATGATCGGCTTGGTCGAAAATATGGCCGGCTATGCCTGCCCGCATTGTGGCGAAGTGTCCGATCCGTTCGGCTGTGGTGGTGCGGAAGCGGCGGCGGGCGAGCTTGGCCTGTCCTTCATCGGCCGCATTCCGCTGGCGATCGACATTCGCAAGCGCTCCGACGCGGGCGATCCGCCGGCGGCTGGCGAAGGGCCGCATGCCGATGCCTTCCGCGCCGTCGCCGAAAAGGTCGCGGCCTGGCTGGCGAAGGCCGCCTGATCAGAGGCCGAGGTGCAGGAACTGGTTGAAGGCGCTCGCGCGATAATCGCCGAACGCCTCGCCATTGCCGAAACCATTCCGGCGATAGAGCGTCAGCGCCGGATCGAAGGCCGGGCCGCTGCCGGTTTCCAGGCTGAGGCGGGTCATGCCGCGCTGCCGTGCCTGCCCGATGATATGGCGCAGCAGCGCTGCAGCCACGCCCCGGCGCAGATGATCGGGATGGGAGCGCATCGATTTGAGTTCGCCCTGGCCTCCGCCCAGGTCGCGCAGCGCGGCGACGCCGGTGATCTCGTCGCCATCCCAGGCGGTCCAGACGCAAATGTCCGGCTGCTGCAATCCTGACAGGTCGAGCGCGAAGACGCTTTCGGGCGGCGATTCCGCCTGCATGCCGGCCAGATGGATGGCCAATAGCGCGCGGGTCGGCGCGCCGCTCAGATCGTCTTCGCGAATGTCGAACATGGACAGGGTCTAGCCGTGGCGCGTGCGGTGCGCCACGACCAAGTCCGGCTTATTTGACGTTGATCTCCAGCGACGGGTCGACCATCGACCGACGGGGTGCTGGCCGGGCGGCCGGCAGCGGCGCGGCGCGGGGTGCGGGCGTATAGCTGGCGGGGATCGGTGCCGGCTGGCCCAGTATGGGCGCGGGGCGGCGCGGCGGCGCCAGCGCGATTTCATTCTGGGTGAAGGCCTGCAGTTCCCGGCCCGCCGGGATGATAGCCGTCTTGCCGGTGATGAAGCCCGCGAACACGCCGGCCGCGATCACGCCACCGATGGTCGCGGCGGTATTGCCTTCGCCCTCCTGGCGGAAGCTGCCCTTGATCGGGATGCGGCGCCCGGCGACTTCGATATAGCGCAGCTCGATATTCATCTTGCCCGATTTGCCGAAGGCGCCCTTGCCGGTCAGCCAGGTCACTTCGCCCACGGCGCGGGCATTCATCGGGATGACGACATAGCCATCGACCATCACCGGATCGGCGACCGACAGGTCGAACATCGACCCTTCCTTGGCGGTCTTGCTCGACAATTCGCTGTTCATGCGCAGCATGACGGCGGTGTTGGCGGGCAGGACCATGGCCGGACTGGCCTCGGGCGGCTGCATGACGGGCAGCGGTGCATCGGCCTGTGCCAGCAGCGGCTGGGCAGTCGCGGACATGATGGCAAGCGCGGTAATGACAGACTTCATCTCAGACCCCCTGAATACGGCCCGTCCCCACCGGCCGGCGCGAATCGCGCATTGCCCGGCCTAGCCGGATGCTGCTTAGGAATTGGTTAGGAGCGGCGCGCGCCAGGCCCCTTGTTCGCGCCTTCGCCCTGCCCATATCGGGGATTAGAACAGGAGGACCGCCATGCCGCTCACCGCCGCGCAGGATATTGCCGATCTGCTCAACGAAACCCGGACGATCGCGCTGGTCGGCATTTCCGATCGCCCCGACCGGCCGAGCTACAGCGTGATGAAGACGCTGCAGGATCATGGCTATCGCGTGCTGCCGGTCAATCCGCAGATCGCCGGCGAACATGTCCATGGCGAATTTGTCTGGGATCGGCTGTCGGACATCGGCGTGCGGATCGACATGGTCGACATCTTCCGGCGCAGCGAGGCCGCGGGCGAGGTGGTGGACCAGGCGATCGCCGCCGGCGCCAAGTCGGTCTGGATGCAATTGGGGGTGATCGATGCCGATGCCGCGGCGCGGGCCGAAGCGGCGGGGCTCAAGGTCGTGATGGACTATTGCCCTGCGATCGAGATCCGGCGGCTTGGGCTTGCGCCGATCGCGGCGGATTAGCCCTAGGCAGCACGGTCCAGCGCCTCTATCAGCAAGGCCATGGCGCGGGCACCGTTGAAACGACGCAAAGACAGAGGTTTGAGCGACACGGGTGTGAGCCGTCGCACGCTGCTGGTCGGTGGCGGCGCGGCAGCGGGACTGGTTCTGGCCTGGGCGGCCTGGCCGCGCAGCTATCGCCCCAACCTCAATGTCGGGCCGGGCGAACAGGTTTTCGACGCCTTCCTCAAGATCGATCGGGCCGGGCAGGTGATCGCCATCGTGCCGCAAACCGAAATGGGGCAGGGGGTGACCACCATCCTGCCGCAGATTTTGGCGGACGAACTGGGCGCCGACTGGCGCACCGTCGCGGTGCAGAGCGCGCCGATCAGCCCGCTCTATACCAACGGCCTGCTGGCGCGTGACTGGCTGGCAAGCGACTGGACCCGCGTGGCGGGCGATGCCGGCACCTGGGCAATCGACCAATATGCGACGCGCAGCGCGCTGATGCTGACCGGGGCGGGCACGTCGGTGCCGATGTTCCATGATGCCTATCGTCGGGCCGGTGCGGCAGCGCGTGTGCTGCTGTGCAAGGCGGCGGCGGCGCGCTGGGGCGTGCCCTGGGAAAGCTGCGACATCCAGAATGGCATCATCACCGACGGGGCCGAGCGCAAGCTGCGGCTGGGCGATGTTGTGGAGGATGCCGCCGGTTTCACCCTGCCCGACATCCTGCCCTATCGACAGGGCAATGACGGCCGGCTGACCGGGCAGGATCTGCCGCGGCTCGATACCCCGTCCAAGATCGACGGCAGCCATAATTTCGCCGCCGACATCCGCCTGCCCGACATGGTCTTCGCCTCGATCCGGCAGGGGCCCATCGGCGACGCCGTGCTGAAGGATGCGCGCGATGCCGAGGCGCAGAAGGTCACCGGCTTCCTGAAACTGGTGCGCACCGAGCGCTGGATCGCGGCGGTCGGCACCAACTGGTGGGCGGCGAACCGGGCGCTCGACCTGATCGACCCCAGCTTCACCCTGCGCGGCACGCCGGTCGACAGCGGCCGCATCGATGCTGCGCTGGAGGATGCCTTTTCCGGGGATGCCGGCCGGCGTCTCTATGTGCAGGGCGACCTGCTGCCGGTGTTCGAGAAGGCGACGATCCTGGCCAGCGAATATCAGGTCGATCCCGGCCTGCATCTGGCGCTGGAGCCGATGTGCGCGACGGCACGGGTGACGGAGGAGGGCGCCGAGGTCTGGATGGCGACGCAGGCGCCCGCGCTGGCCCGCGCCGCGATCGCCGATGCGCTCGGCCTGTCTGACAGTGCGGTGACGCTCTACCCGCTCCATGCCGGCGGCGCGACCGGACGGCATATGGATTGGGAGGCGGGCGTGCAGGCCGCGCTGATCGCGCGTGATGTTGGCCGCCCGGTGCAACTGCTCTGGTCGCGGCTGGAGGATGTGATTCAGGACCGGCCGGGCGCGCCGGCCCATGCCCGCATGGCGGCCAAGCTGGGCCGTGGTGGGATGGTCGAGGGGTGGCTGGCCAAGGTGGCGGCTCCCTGTGCCATGACCCAGACCTGGTCGCGCATCGCCCATGGCAAGCTGCCGCATGAGGCTGCCGCCGAAGCGGGCGACAAGGCGACCCGGCTGGCGGTGGCCGGCATGGTGCCGCCCTATGCCATTCCGAACTGGGCGGTGGATCATTATCCCGCTGACGTTGGCCTGCCGCTCGGCTTCATGCGCGGCAATGCGCATCTCCATGGCGCCTTCTTCACCGAATGCTTCCTGGATGAACTCGCCCATCTGGCGGGGATCGAGGCGATGTCCTTCCGCATCCAGATGCTGGGCAGCAATCCGCGCTTGGCGCATTGCTTGTCCACCGCCGCAGCCATGGGCGGCTGGCAGGGTGGCATTGCCGGCAGCGGGCAGGGGATCGCTGCGCATATGATGAACGGCGCCTATGCCGCCGTGATGGTCGAGGCGGGGATCGAGGGCAGCAAGCTCAGCGTCCGGCGGATGGTCGCGGCGGTGGATTGCGGCGATCAGGTCAATCCCGATATCGCGCGGCAGCAGATAGAAAGCGGGCTGATCCATGGCCTGGCGCTCGCCATGGGGGCTTCGGTGCCTTATGCCGGTGGCATGCCGGCGCGCGCGATGCTGGGGCGGATGAACCTGCCGCGGCTGGGCGACATCGGGGAGGTCAGCGTGGAACTGATCCGCAGCACGGCCGATCCGGCCGGCGTCACCGACCTTGGTGCGCCGCTCGCCGCGCCGGCCATCGCCAATGCGCTCTTCACCGTCACCGGGCAGCGATTCCGCAGCCTGCCGATCATGGGAAATGGCTGATGCCTGACAGCGAAGTTGACACTCGAACGCCATCGCGCGTCGGCGTGCTGCTGATCAATCTCGGCACGCCCGACGCGCCCGATGCCAAATCGGTGCGCCGTTATCTGGCGGAATTCCTGTCCGACCCGCGCGTGGTGGAAATTCCGCAGATCATCTGGCAGCCGATCCTGCGCGGCGCGGTGCTGACGACGCGGCCGAAAAAGTCGGCCCATGCCTATCAGCAGGTGTGGATGCCCGGCGGATCGCCGCTGGCGGTCTATACCCGCGAGACGGCGGAGGCGTTGCAGCAGGCGATGGGGCCGGACCTGATCGTCGACTGGGCGATGCGCTATGGCAATCCGTCGATCGCCAGCCGGCTCCAGGCGATGATGGTGCAGGGGTGCGATCGCATCCTGCTGGCGCCGCTCTATCCGCAATATTCCGGCGCGACCACCGCGACTGCACTGGACAAGGCCTTTGCCGCGCTGGCCGACATGCGGCTGCAACCGGCGATCCGCACCCTGCCGCCTTATTATGCCGATCCCGCCTATATCGCCGCGTTGAAAACATCGATCGACGGCCATCTGGCACGGCTCGACTTCAGGCCCGATGCGCTGCTCGCCAGTTTCCATGGCATGCCGGAACGGACGCTGAAACTGGGCGACCCCTATTATCACCAGTCGGTGGAGACGGTCCGGCTGCTCGATGCGGCGATGGACCTGCCTGTCCATATGAGCTTCCAGTCGCGTTTCGGCCGGGCCAAATGGCTGGAACCGGAGACCGAAGCGACGCTCACCAGATTGGTGAAGGAAGGTGTCCGGAACATTGCTGTCGTGACACCCGGATTTTCGGCAGATTGTCTGGAAACCCTAGAGGAAATCGGGCTTCGCGCGAAAGAAGTTTTTTTAGCGGAAGGTGGCGAAAAATTTGCCTTTTTGCCCTGTCTAAACGCATCCCCCGAAGCTATCACCCTCTACCAGCGGCTGGTCGGCCGCGAGCTTTCAGGATGGGTGGACCAGAGGGTCTAGCACAGGAGAGGACAGGCGCATGTCGAGAGTAGCGATCGTGACCGGCGGAACCCGCGGTATCGGGGAAGCCATCAGCCTGGCACTCAAGGAAATGGGATATACGGTTGCCGCCAACTATGCCGGCAACGAGGAAAAGGCCAAGGCCTTCACCGACGCCACCGGCATTGCCAGCTTCAAATGGGATGTCGGCGATCATCAGGCCTGCCTGGACGGTTGCGCTGCGGTGGCGGAAGCGCTCGGCCCGGTCGACATCGTCGTCAACAATGCGGGCATCACCCGTGACGGCGTGCTCGCCAAGATGAGCTTCGACGACTGGAACGAAGTCATGCGCATCAACCTGGGCGGTTGCTTCAACATGGCCAAGGCGACCTTTGGCGGCATGCGCGAGCGCGGCTGGGGCCGGATCGTCAATATCGGTTCGATCAATGGCCAGGCCGGCCAATATGGCCAGGTCAATTATGCCGCCGCCAAGTCGGGCATCCATGGCTTCACCAAGGCGCTGGCGCAGGAAGGCGCCAAATATGGCGTCACCGTCAATGCGATCGCGCCCGGCTATATCGACACCGACATGGTCGCCGCCGTGCCGGCGCCGGTGCTGGAAAAGATCGTCGCCAAGATCCCGGTCGGCCGTCTGGGCCAGGCGCATGAGATCGCCCGTGGCGTCGCCTTCTTCTGCAGCGACGAGGGCGGCTTCGTGACCGGCAGCACGCTGTCGATCAACGGCGGCCAGCACATGTATTGATGGCCAAGGGCGACGCTTCCGATGGCGCAGCCGCGTCCGGGGCGTCGCCCTTTGCCCCTCCGGTCAAGCGCAGCGTGACCATTGCCGGGCACCAGACCGCGATCAGCCTGGAGCCGATTTTCTGGCAGGCGCTGCGCGATGCCGCGGCCGAGGCCGAATTGCCGATCAATGCGCTGATCGCCCGGATCGACGTGACGCGGATGGCGGCCGACGATCCCCCCAATCTGGCCAGCGCGATCCGCTGCTGGCTCTTCGCCCGCGTCCGGACACAGGATTCGCCGCCGGGCTGAGCGTCTCCCGCCGCTTTCCCTTATTGCTATAGCGTTTCTTCCGCACTTCTGCGCCGGGGCGAAATAGGCTAGGGCGCTGCGAATGAAATTGATTCGCATTATGGTCCGCTGTATCGCGGACCGGGGCTGACGGACGGAGGACGGGCAATGCTGCAGGCGGCACAGGGCAGGGCGGAGGTCTATGCGACCGATTTCGCCGATGTCGGTGACGATCGTCCGATGCCCGTTGCCAGCGGGCGTGCCATCGCTGTTCCAGCCGAACGCTATGGCGCCCGGCGCGGTCCGAACCTGCCCGCCATTGCCGGCATCCTGGTCGTGCATGCGCTGCTGATCGGCGCGCTGATCCAGGTGCGCAACCATGTCGTCCGGGCCGAAGAGGCGAAGCTGACGGTAGTGAACCTGTCGCCACCCCCGCCGCCGCCCGCCGCCGAAGCGCCCCCGCCGCCGCCATCCCAGCCGCAGGTCGTGGCGCCGCCGCCGATCGTCCAGACGCCGGTCCCGCCGGTGCAGATCGCCACCACGCCCGATCCGGTCCCCGCGCCATCGCCGGTCGCGGTGTCGGCCCCGCCATCGCCGCCAGCCCCTGCCGCGCCGGTCATGGCTGCCGCGGCGCCCTCGGTCGTGCAGGCCGGCGATATCGGCGCGCAGATGGTGTCGGGCAAGCCGCCCCGCTATCCGATCGACAGCCGGCGCAAGCGTGAGCAGGGCACGGTCGTCCTGGCGCTGGTGGTCGGCACTGACGGCGGCGTCGAGAGCATCGGCATCGCCCGCAGCAGCGGTTTTGCACGACTGGATGATGCCGCGCGCGATGCGGTGAAACATTGGCGCTGGCGCCCGATCATCCGTGACGGTCAGGCCGTGCGGGTGAAGGGCGTGGTCGAAATCCCCTTCGTCATCCGCACCGACAAGACCTGACAGACAGCGCCTCACCGGCGCGCCTTGCGCGACCGCAGGCCCAGGCCATCCCGCCCCGGAGTATCCTTCATGCTGATCGTCATTCCCGACCTGATCGACGCCGCCGGCGTCGCCCACATCCGCGCGCTGATCGATGCCGCGCAATGGGTCGATGGCAATGTCACCTCCGGCCATCAGTCGGCACTGGCCAAGCGCAACCTGCAATTGCCCGAAAGCGCGCCGGAAGCGCGCCAGGCGGGGCAGATGATCCTCGATGCACTCGGTCGATCGCCCCTGTTCATCGCCGCCGCGCTGCCGCTCAAGATCTTCCCGCCTTTGTTCAACAGCTATGCCGGGGGGCAGGCGTTCGGCACCCATGTCGACAATGCCGTGCGCATCCAGGCCGGCACCGGCTTCCGCGTCCGGTCCGACCTGTCGATCACCGTCTTCCTGGAGGAGCCGGAAAGCTATGAGGGCGGCGAACTGACGATCGAGACCCATTTCGGCGTGCAGCAGGTGAAGCTGCCGGCGGGGCAGGCGGTGCTCTATCCCTCCTCCTCGCTGCATCGGGTAGAACCGGTGACGCAGGGGCGCCGCGTCGCCAGCTTCTTCTGGATGCAGTCGATGATCCGCGACGACGCCGCGCGGCAGATGCTGTTCGATCTCGACAGTTCGATCCAGCAACTGGCGCTCGATCGCGGCCATGACGATGCGCAGGTGATCCGCCTGACCGGCGTCTATCATAATCTGCTGCGCCGCTGGGCCGATGCCTGAGCCTGCTGTCAGCTTGTGACTATGGCTAACTGACTGGCAATTATAGCGAATCTATAACTGTTGTGCCGCGCGTACGCACGCTGGCCCGCCGCACATGTCGTTCGTCGGCGCTGGTTGGCCTTTGGTCGAAACCCCGCATGCCACGCCCTGTCGCCTCGAAAAGCCGTTTGACCTCATCTGTCCGGCTCGCAATGATCCGCGCCATCCACGCGGGGGTGCCAAGGGGGTGGCCTTCGCGACAAGACAGACCCGCGATCTGCGGGCATTCCAGTGGAGGCTATCTTGCATAGACGCGACTTCCTGGCCTTTGGCACCATGGGTGTCGGCGGGCTCGTCCTGCCGTCCTTTTTCGGCAAGGTCATTGCAGCAGAGGATCTGAACAGCGCGCTCGACGTCGGCTTCAAGAAGGGGCTGGCCGACGCCGCGATGAACGCGGCCAAGAGCGCCGGCGCCAGCTATTGCGACGTGCGCGTCGGCCGCTATCTGCGCCAGTTCGTCATCACCCGCGAAAAGAATGTCGAGAATATCGTCAACACCGAATCCACCGGTGTCGGCATCCGCGTTCTCGCCAATGGCGCCTGGGGCTTTGCCGCCACCAATGAACTGAGCAAGGAAGCGGTCGCCAAGGCCGCGCAGCAGGCGGTCGCCATCGCCAAGGCCAATGCGCCGCAGCAGAGCGCCCCGGTCCAGCTCGCCCCGGTCAAGGGCGCGGGCGAGGTCAGCTGGAAGACGCCGATCGTCAAGAACAGCATGGCCGTGCCGATCAAGGACAAGGTCGAGCTGCTGATGGGCGTGAACGCCGCCGCGATGGAGGCGGGCGCCGACTTCGTCAATTCGATCCTGTTCCTGGTCAATGAGCAGAAATATTTCGCCAGCACCGATGGCAGCTATATCGACCAGGATGTCCACCGCATCTGGGCGCCGATGACGGTCACCGCGGTCGACAAGACCAGCGGCAAGTTCCGCACGCGCGAGGGCCTGTCCTCGCCGATGGGCCTGGGCTTCGAATATCTCGATGGCGTCGCCAGCGGCAAGACCGTGCTGCCCAATGGCGTCACCGTCTATGGCAACAGCTATGACATGAAGGAAGACGCGATCGCGGCCGCCAAGCAGGCGCGTGCGAAGCTCAAGGCGCCGTCGGTCAAGCCGGGCAAATATGATCTGGTGCTCGACCCGTCGCACACTTGGCTGACCATCCACGAATCCGTCGGCCATCCGCTCGAGCTGGACCGCGTGCTGGGCTATGAGGCGAACTATGCCGGCACCAGCTTCGCCACGATGGACAAGCTGCAGGCCCATTTCCAATATGGCAGCGACAAGGTGAACATCGTCGCCGACAAGGTCCAGCCCGGCAGCCTGGGCGCCGTCGCCTATGATGACGAAGGCGTGAAGACCAAGAAGTGGGATCTGATCCGCGACGGCAAGCTGGTCGGTTACCAGGCGATCCGTGACCAGGCCCATATCGAGGGCAAGAAGGAATCGGACGGCTGCGCCTATGCCGACAGCTGGTCCAATGTGCAGTTCCAGCGCATGGCCAATGTCAGCCTGGAACCGGGCAAGACCAAGCAGAGCGTTGCCGACATGATCGCGGGTGTCGAGGACGGCATCTACATCATCGGCGACGGTAGTTTCTCGATCGATCAGCAGCGCTACAACGCCCAGTTTGGCGGCCAGCTCTTCTACGAGATCAAGAACGGCAAGATCACCCAGCAGATCGAGGATGTCGCCTACCAGATCCGCACCCCGGAATTCTGGAATGCCTGTGTCGGCGTCTGCGACCAGAGCGACTATCGCCTGGGTGGCTCCTTCTTCGACGGCAAGGGCCAGCCGGCCCAGGTCTCCGCCGTGTCGCACGGGTCTTCGACCGCGCGCTTCAACGGTATCAACGTCATCAACACCGCGCGTTCGCTCGGCTGATCGCTTAGGGAGACAAGAACATGAGCATCCTTACCGAAGCGCAGGCCAGGGCCATCCTGACCAAGGTCGTCGCCCTGTCGAAGGCCGACGAATGCACCGCGCAACTGACCGGCAAGATCCAGGGCAATATTCGTTTCGCCCGTAACGACGTGTCGACCGCGGGCCTGACCGACGATATCGAGCTGGCGGTCCAGGTCGCCTATGGCAAGAAGGTCGGCACCGCCACCATCAACCAGTTTGACGACGCCTCGCTGGAACGCGTGGTGCGCCGGGCCGAAACGCTGGCCAATCTGGCCCCGGACAATCCGGAATTCATGCCGGCGGTGGACAGGCAGGCCTATAAGGCCAGCCCGACCTTCGCCCAGTCGACCGCCGACATCACGCCCGAATATCGCGCCCAGGTGGCGTCGACCTCGATCACTGCCTGCAAGTCGCAGAAGCTGATCGCGGCCGGCTATCTGGAGGATAATCAGAGCTTCGTCGCGATCGCCAACAGCAAGGGCAATTTCGGCTATCAGCGCTCGACCATGCTGGATTACACCTGCACCGTCCGCACCGAGGATGGCCGGGGCTCCGGCTGGGTCGGCACCGACACGCAGGACGCCACCCGCTTCAAGGCGGACAGCGACATCCAGATCGCGATGCGCAAGGCATCGGCCTCGTCCGAGGCCAAGGCGCTGGAGCCGGGCAAATATACCGTGATCCTGGAACCGATGGCCGCTGCCGGCCTCATCGGCTTCATGTTCTACTTCTTCGGCGCGCGCGAGGCGGACGAGGGCCGCAGCTTCCTGTCGAAGAAGGGCGGCGGCAACAAGCTGGGCGAACAGGTGTTCGGGCCGCAGGTCAATTTCTACACCGACCCGTGGGATCCGGTCGCGCCTTGCCTGCCCTGGGATGATGATGGCCTCGCGCGCCAGCGCGTCGACATGGTCAAGGACGGCAAGGTCACCAACCTCAATTACAGCCGTTACTGGGCGAGCAAGCAGGGCAAGCCTGCGATCGGCCAGATGGGCAATATCCTGATGACCGGCGGTACCAAGACCACCGCCGACCTGGTCCGCTCGACCGAGCGCGGCGTGCTCGTCACCCGCACCTGGTATATCCGCATGGTCGACCCGCAGACCGTGCTGCTGACCGGCCTGACCCGTGACGGCACCTTCTATGTCGAGAACGGCCAGATCAAATATCCGATCAAGAATTTCCGGTTCAACGAGAGCCCGGTGATCATGCTCAACAATGTCGAAGAGCTGGGTCGCCCGGTCCGCGTGCCGCCAGACGAAGTGTCGATGAACATCGTCGTGCCGCCGATGAAGCTGCGCGACTTCACCTTCACCTCGCTCTCGGACGCGGTGTAAGATAGGAAGCAACCCATAATCCTCCCCTGTGAAGGGGAGGTGGCTGGCCGTAGGCCAGACGGAGGGGTGTCACCCCATCGATGGCGGGACACCCCTCCACCATTTGCTGCGCAAATGGTCCCCCTCCCCCAATGGGGGAGGATTATGCAGATTGGGCGTTCGATTAGCTTTGATGACACGCGGCGAGTTTCTTCGGTTGATGGCGGGCGGTCTGGCTGGCGCAATGCTGGCCCGTCCCCTTGCCGCCGCGGGAGGCTATGATTTCTGGTTCACCCGGCTGCGCTATGACTCGGGCGACTGGGACGTCGACCAGCGCATGCCGTCCAACCTCATCACCTCGCTGATCGATTATACGACGTTGCGGGTCGATCCGAAGGAGCATGTCATTGCCCTTTCGGACCCGAAAATGCTGACCGCGCCCTTCTGCTACATGGCGGGGCACAAGCTGGTCGAGTTCTCGGAGGTCGAGCGGCGCAATTTCGAGCGCTATGTTCGCAATGGCGGCTTCGTCCTGGTGGATGATTGCAACCATGACATAGACGGCCTGTTCGCCCGCTCGTTCGAGGCGCAGATGGCCAAGATTTTCGGCCCCAAGGGCTTGAAGACGCTGCCCAGGACCCATCCGGTCTATCGCAGCTTCTTCAAATTCGACGGGCCGCCCAATACCGCGCTGGAACTGAACGGCTGGGGCGATGATCTGGTCCACGACTATCTCAAGGGGATAGAGGTGAACGGGCGCCTGGGCGTTCTCTACAGCAACAAGGATTATGGCTGCGAGTGGGACTATGACTGGCGCAACAAGCGCTTCCTGGCCGAGGATAATACCAGGTTCGCGGTCAATATCGTGATGTACGCGCTGTCGTCGTGACGCCTGCCGTCCGCCGCCTTTTCTACGTCATTCCCGCGAAGGCGGGAATCCACCTCCCAACCTCGCACCCGTGGAGAGCGTCGGAGATGGATCCCCGCCTGCGCGGGGATGACGGCATTTGCTAGGAACTATCATGACCGATATCAGCGAAGCGGAAATCCAGCAGAAACTGGCGCGCCTGGGCGAATTGCGCGGGGCGATCGGCCAGGCGATCGTGGGGCAGGGGGCCGTGGTCGAGCAGTTGCTGATCGGCCTGCTTGCCGGCGGCCATTGCCTGCTCGAAGGGGTGCCGGGCTTGGGCAAGACCTTGCTGGTCCGCTCGCTCGGCGAAGCGCTCAAGCTCGACTTCCGCCGGGTGCAGTTCACGCCGGACCTTATGCCCAGCGACATTCTCGGCACCGAATTGCTGGAGGAGGATCATGGCACGGGCCATCGCAGCTTCCGATTCCAGAAGGGGCCGATCTTCACCAACCTGCTGTTGGCCGACGAACTCAACCGCACCCCGCCCAAGACCCAGGCGGCGCTGCTGGAGGCGATGCAGGAACGCACCGTCAGCTATGGCGGCACCACCTATCAGCTGCCATCGCCCTTTTTCGTGCTGGCGACGCAGAATCCGCTGGAACAGGCCGGCACCTATCCGCTGCCCGAGGCGCAGCTCGATCGCTTCCTCCTCCATATCCGCGTCGATTATCCGACCGAGCAGGAAGAGCATGACATCCTCGCCCAGACCACCGGCGCCAAGCCGGGCGCGGTGCCGGCGGTGATGCAGGGCGAGGAGGTGCTGGCGCTGCAGAAACTGGTGCGCGACGTGCATTTCGGCGAGGATCTGCTGCGCTGGGTGACGCGCATCGTGCGCGCCAGCCGTCCCGGCGAGGGCGCGCCGGACGAGATCCGCAAATATGTGAAATGGGGCGCCGGCCCACGCGCCGGCCAGTCGCTGATCCTGGCGGCCAAGGCGCGTGCGCTGCTGCAGGGCCGTCTGGCGGCGACGCGTGAGGATATCGTCGCGCTGGCCGGGCCGGTGATGCGCCACCGCCTGCTGCTGTCCTTCGCCGCCGAAGCGGAAGGGAAGAGCGCCGATGATGTCGTCGCCGCGCTTGTCCGCGCCGTGCCGCTCGGCTGATCCGGACGCGCAGCCATGGCCGATTTCATTCCCCCAGATGTGCGGAGCCGGCTCAAAAGCCTGCGCCTGCTCACGCGCCGGGCGGTGGGATCGCATGGCCTCGGCCTGCATCACAGCCACAGCCGGGGCGCGGGCCTCGAATTCGCGCAATATCGCGCCTATGAGCCGGGCGACGAGCTGCGCCAGATCGACTGGAAACTCTATGCCCGGTCGGACAAATTCTTTGTCCGGGAAGCTGAACGGGAAAGCCCGGTCGCGGTCTGGATCATGATGGATGCCAGCGCGTCGATGGGGCAGGCGGACGCGATCCGGTCCGATTATAGCCGGCTCGACGCGGCCAAGGGGATTGCCGCCAGCATCGCCGAACTGGCGATGCAGCAGGGCGATCGCTTCGGCTGGATGGCGCTGTCCGACGCCGGGCTGCGGCTGTTGCCGCCCGCCACCGGCCTGCGCCAGCGCGACCGGCTGCTGCTCGACATGCTGCCGCTGCGGGCCGAAGGCGGCTTTGCCGCCGAAGCGCAATTGGGGCCGGTCTGGGAACGGATCGGCGCGCATGATCTGGTGATCCTGCTCAGCGACTGTTTCGAGCCGGGCGCGATCGAGCTGGTCGAGAAATTGTCAGCCGCCGGGCGCGAGGTTCTGGTGATCGAGATGCTGACCGTGGGTGAGCGGGATTTCCCGTTCGACGGCGGTTATCGTTTTCGCGATCCGGAGACGGGCGAGGAACTGCTGGGCGACGGCGCCGCGCTGCGCGCCGAATTTCTGCGCCGCTTTGGTGAGGCGCGGGCGGAGCTGCATGCCCGGCTCGATGCGGTCGGCATCCGCCGCGCGACCCATGTGCTGGACGAGCCGATCGACCTGCCGCTGCGCCGCCTGTTCGGCGCCCATGACGCGGCCGAATATTCATGACGCCGGCCTTGCTGCTTCCCGCCGCGCTGGCCGGCCTGCTGGCGCTGCTGATCCCGCTCGCGATCCATATCGCCCGGCGCAGCGAGCAGTTGCCGACCGATTTCGCCGCGCTGCGCTGGCTGCGGCAGAAGCCCAAGCCCCGTTCCCGCCTGCGGTTCGACGAATGGCTGTTGCTCGTCCTGCGCCTCGCCCTGCTGGCGCTGGTCGTGCTGTGGCTCGCCCATCCGGTGCTGTTCGGCGCGGCGAGCAAGCAGGCTTATGTGGCGCTGACGCCCGGCCTCGATCCGGCGGTGGTGAACGACAAGGCACTGGCCGATGGCAGGGCGCATTGGCTGGCCCCCGGCTATCCCCGCGTCGAACCGGGCAAGCCGATCACGGCCGAGGCCATCCCGATCGGCAGTCTGGTGCGCCAACTCGACGCCGAGCTGCCGCAGGGCGCGCCGCTCACCATCATCGTGCCGCAGATCCTTCAGGGCGCCGATGCGGAGCGGCCGCGCCTGTCGCGCAAGGTCGACTGGCGCATCGTCCCCGGCGCGATGTCGGCGGGCAAGCCGGTGCCAGTGAAGCTGCCGTCGATCGCGATCCGCGCCGACGCGGGCCATGCTGCCGGAGTGCGGTATCTCAATGCCGCTGCACTTGCCTGGCAGCCGGCGGGCAAGCCGGCCGATGTCGACAGCGGCCCGCTCAACGCCCCATTGCCGCCGTCGGACAAGATCTTGTTCTGGATGAGCGCGGGCAGTCTGCCCGAAGCGCTGCAACGCTGGATCGCGCAGGGCGGGCAGGCGATCGTCGCCTCCAATGCGCTGCTGCCCCAAGGCACGACGTCCGCGCCCCTATGGCAGGATGATCTGGCCCGGCCGTTGGTGGAGGCGGTGCCGATCGGCAAGGGCCGGCTGCTCCGCTTCACCCGCCCATTGCAGCCGGCGCAGATGCCGCAATTGCTGGAGGCGGATTTCCCCATCCATCTGCGCGCGCTGATCCAGCCGCCGAGCATGGCGCCGCAGCGCGCCGATGCCGCCGCCTATGCGCCGCTGACTGGCGGACGCACCTATCTGCAACCGCCGGCCGAGCAGCGGCCCTGGCTGGCGCTGCTGATCGCGGCGCTGCTGCTGGTCGAACGCTGGTTCGCCACCAGCCGCAAACGGGCGATCGCGCCATGAGCGCCGACGCCTTGCTCTCCACCTGGCTGACGCCCAGCCGCCGGCGCGTGCGCATCGACACGCTGCTGCTCGGCCTGCCGATCCTGCTGCTGGCGGGCGCGCTGGTCTGGCGTTCCGCCGGACTGGTGCCGGCCGCCATCCTGCTGCTGCTCGGCGCTGGCCTGCTCGGCACCCTCGTCATCCGCCGCGCCCGGCGTTTCGATCAGGCCTGGCTGGTCCGCCGCCTCGACGCCAGCCGCGCCGATCTGGAGGATAGCAGCGCTCTGCTCTTCGCCGATCCGCAGGGCTTGGGGCCGCTGCAGCGGCTGCAACGATCCCGCCTTGACCAGCGGCTAGGGCAGGGCGTGCCGCAGGATCTGGCGCCGGACTGGTCGCGCCGCGCGATCTTGGCACTCTGGACCGTGGCCCTGCTCGGCATCGTGGCCCTGCTGTTCTGGCCGCGCGGCAGCGACAAACCCGTCGTGCTGGCTCCCGCCGCCGAAGGCATAGCCGCCAAGCCCGGTATCCCGCGTCTTGTCGCGCAGAATCTGCGCATCATCCCGCCCGCTTATACCGGCCTGCCGCTGCGCGACGAGGCGAAGCTCGACGCCCGCGCACCGCTCGGATCGCGGCTCGAATGGACCTTCCGCTTCGATCCGCAGGCAAGCGCGCCGGCGTTGCTGCCGCTGGGCGGCGCCGCCGTGGCGCTGCGCCGTGACGGCGATCACTGGATCGCCAGCCGCACGCTCGACGCCTCCTTCCTCTACCGGGTAGACCCTGCATCGGGGCGCGGCCCCTTGCCGCCGCTGCACCGGATCGACGGCGTCGCCGATGCGCCGCCGCAGGTGAAGCTGATTGCGCCCGCCGCCAGCCTCAACATGGTGACTCCCGGCCAGCGCAGCTGGACGCCGGTCTTCGCCGCGACCGACGATTATGGCGTCGCCGCCACCGCCCGGCTGCGCATCACCCTGGCGATTGGCGAGGGCGAGAATATCCGCTTCACCGAGCGCGAGATCGCGGTGTCCGGCACCGGCCCGGCGCGCGACCGCCGCTTTGCCCCGCGCCTCGATTTCGGCGCGCTCGGCTTTTCGGCCGGCGGCGACATGGTGGTGCAGATCATCGTGCGCGACAATCGCGCGCCGTCGCCACAGGAGGTGCGCGGCCCCAGCGTGATCCTGCGCTGGCCCGCGGCCAAGGCGCCGGAAAGCGGCGGCCTGCAGGGCATGGTCAACACCACTTTGCCGGCCTATTTCCGCAGCCAGCGCCAGATCATCATCGATGCCGAGGCGCTCTTGAAGCGCAAGCGCAGCCTGTCGGCCGACAAATATCTGTCGCAATCAAACGGCATCGGTAATGACCAGAAAATCCTGCGCGGCCGCTACAGCCAGTTCCTGGGCGGCGAGAGCGAAGGCGAACCCAGCCTGCCGACCGCCGATGCGGATGGCCATGGCGAGGGTGACGGCCATGATCATGGCCCGCCGGTCGCGGCGCCCAATGTGTTTGGCGAGAAGGAGGATGTGCTGGCGGAATTTGGCCATCCGCACGATGAATCCCCCGCCTCCAGCCTGGACCCGGAAACCCGCGCGATCCTGAAACAGGCGGTCGATGAAATGTGGCAGTCGGAAATGCAGTTGAAGCAGGGCCGGCCGGACCTGGCCTTGCCCTTCGCCTACAAGGCGCTGCGCTTTATCAAGGAAGTGCAGCAGGCGACCCGCATCTTCCTGTCGCGCGTCGGCCCGGAACTGCCGCCGATCGATCCCGCCCGGCGCATGACCGGCAAGCGCGAGGGGATTGCCGGCCATTTCGAGCCGCTGGTCGCGGTCGAGGGCGATGACGGTCCGGCCGCCGCTGCTTGGCGCGGGCTGGCGCAGGGATCGGTGCCGCTCGACGCGCTGGAGGGCTGGGCCCGCACCAATGCAGCGCGCCTGCCCGATCCGCTGGCGTTGCGCGGTGCGATCGACGCGGCGCGACGCGATCCGGCCTGCGCCGCCTGTCGCGACAAGCTGCGTGCGCAATTGTGGATGGCGATGGAGCGGCCACAGGGCGGCGTGGCGCGACGGCGCCCGGCCGATGCCGCTGGCATCCGCTATCTCGGCGCGATCGGGGGACGGCCATGAATGCGCAACTCATCACCGCGCTGCTCCTCGGCGCGGCCATGCTGGTCGGCTGGGCCAGGCTGCTGCTGTGGCAGCGTTCGGCCGCCGATTTGGGCGCACGGCCCTGGCGTCTCGCGACGCTGCTGCTGCTCCAGCCGGTCGTCGCGCTGCTCCTCTATTTCGGCCTGTTCCCACCCGCGCTGCCGGTGGCAGGCGGCACGCTCACCGTCGCGACCCAGGGCAGTTCGCGCTTCGCATCGGCGGGCAAGGGCGGGCATCTGGTCGCGCTCCCCGAAGCGTCGGCTGTGACCGATGCCGAAGCGGCGCCGGATCTGGCGACCGCGCTGCGCCGCTATCCCGACACGCGCCGCCTGATCATCCTGGGGCAGGGGCTCGTCGCCCGCGACCGCGATGTCGCACGGGGACTGGCGATCGATTACACGCCGCCACCGGCCCGTCCTGGCCTGATCGCGCTAGCCCGGCCCGACAGGGTTGCGCCGGGCGCAACCTTCGTCGTGGGTGGACAGGTGGCGGGCCTCTCCAAGGCGCAGGTCGAACTGCTCGATCCCGCCGGTCGCGTCACCGATGCCGCCCCTGTGGATGGTGCGGGCCGCTTCAGCCTGACCGGCACCGCGCGCGCCGCCGGCACCGCCGAATTCACCCTGCGTCTGCGCCGTGCCGATGGCGGGCTGGTCGAACAGACGGTGGTGCCCCTGCGGATCGAGGGCGATGCCGCGCCGCGCCTGCTGATCCTCGCCGGTGCGCCGGGGCCGGAGGTCAAATATCTGCGCCGCTGGGCGACCGATGCCGGCTATGCCGTCACCGTCAATATGAGCGCGGGCGGCGGCATTGCGCTGGGCGACGCACCGGTCGCGATCAACGCCGCCAGCCTGCGCCGCTATGACCTGCTGGTCGCCGACGATCGCGCCTGGTCCGGCCTGGGTGGCGGACGCGGCGCGGTGCTGGAGGCGGTGCGCGGCGGCATGGGCCTGATCCTGCGCGGCAGCGGCCCGGCTGACGGCGCGCTGCGCGGCCAGTGGCGCGCGCTGGGTTTCGATCTGTCCGGCGGCAATGGCGTCGCGCCGATCGCCCTGCCGGCGCCGCTGGCCGCCGATCGCGCCCGCACCCGTGCAGGCATCGGCAGCGCCGACATCCCTGCGGACCTCAATATCGGCGACGACCTCCTGCCCGAAGCGACCCGCATGGACGGCGTCCCGGCCGGCCGCGACGCGGTGCCACTGGTGCAGGACGCCGGCGGCACGCCGCTCGCCGCCTGGCGCGCGCTTGGCGCGGGCCGGGTCGCGGTCTGGACCGGCCTCGACAGTTTCGGCCTGGTGCTGAGCGGCCGGGGCGATCTTTACGGCGAGTGGTGGGGGCGGATGATGGCCGCCGTCGTGCGCCCGGCACCGGGGTCTGTTCCCGCCTTCACCGGCCCGGCCTGGGTTGGCGAGCGGATCAGCTTGTGCGGCCTGAAGCCGGGCGCCCATATCGATGGCGCGCCCTTGGCGATCGATCCCGCGACCGGCGATTGCGCCGCCTGGTGGCCCGATCGGGCGGGATGGCATCAGTTGCGCCGGGCGGATGGCGCATTCGCCGCCTTCTACATCTATCCCGCCAATGCCCTGCCGGCCTTGCGCATCGCGCAGATGCATCAGGCCATGGCCCTGCTGCAGGGCGCCGATAAAAAGAGCGACGTCATGATTGGCGGACGATCCGTTCCCGGTCCGTCCTGGCCCTGGCTTCTCGGATGGCTGATCGCCAGCGCCCTGCTCTGGTGGTTCGAGCGGTCCCGGATCGGCCGCGCGGCGGCCCCGCAGTCCTAACCCACGCCCAGCATCATCGGTCGCAACCGCTCGCTGGTCGCGACCAGCCAGCCGACAAACTGGTCGATCCGGGCAATGCCGCGCAGGTCGCGGGGCACCACCAGCCAGAAGCTGCGCTGGATATCGACCGCCTCGGGCAGCACGCGGACCAGCCCCGGCATGGCGTCGCCGATGAAGCAGGGCAATATGCCGCAGCCCGCACCGCTGGCGATGATCTCCGCCTGGGCATTGATGCTGCTCGACCGGATCGCCGGTTCCAGCCGGGCGTCGACTTCCGCCAGATAGCGCAGTTCGGGCGCATAGATCTGATCGGGGACATAGCCGACCAGCACATGGCGCAGCAGGTCGCCCTTGGCCTTCAACGGCGGTGCACCCTCCAGATAAGCGGGTGTGGCATAAAGCCCCAGATGATAGTCGGTCAGCTTGCGGGTGATCAGCGGGCCGGTCTTGGGCCGGGCCAGCATCACCGCGATGTCCGCCTCGCGCCGGGAGGGGTTGAGGAAGCCGCTCGACGCCACCAGGTCGATCTCGATTCGGGGATGATCGGCGGTGAAGCTGCGCAGATGCGGCGCGATCACCCGGCTGCCAAAGCCTTCCGACGCGCTCAGCCGGATCGTCCCGGCCATCTGCGCGCCCGCCGCGCTGCCGCTCCGCTGCACGCCCAGCGCCGCCGCCTCCATCCGTTCGGCCTGTTCCAGCAAGCGGGTGCCATGGTCGGTCAGCACATGGCCGGCCGGCGTATGCTCGAACAGGCGTTGCTCCAGCGCCTGCTCCAGCCGCTTGATCCGCCGCGAGATGGTGGTGGCGTCCATCCTGGTCATCGCCGCCGCCGCACTCAGCCGCTCGGTACGTGCCACCGCCAGGAACAGGCGCAGGTCGTCCCAGTTCATCGATGCGGCATTTTTGCAGGGTGGATATGCATATCCGTCAGCTTGCCTGCATTTCTGATATCCTGCAAGGCGGGGTGAAAGCATCGTGCGGAAAAGTGGGAACCGGTTTTCCGCTTCAAACGATGCGACAAAAGAATTTGGAGCACGCGACTTGCGTCAGGGTGATCGCAGCGTGCTCCAAAGCATATTGGAGAGGATGAGCCATGCGTATCATCGATCATGTCATCAGCGGTCATTCGGCAGGTGATGGCGGCCGCACCAGCGACGTCTTCGACCCCAATAATGGCACCGTGCAGGCGCAGCTGCGCCTCGGCACCCAGGCCGATCTTGACGCTGCCATGGCCGCCGCGCTTGCCGCCCAGCCGGCCTGGGCCGCGACCAATCCGCAGCGCCGCGCCCGCGTCATGTTCGCGTTCAAGACGCTGGTCGAACAGAATATGGACGAACTCGCCCATCTGCTCAGTTCCGAACATGGCAAGGTGATCGCCGATTCAAAGGGCGATATCCAGCGCGGCCTTGAGGTGATCGAATTCGCCTGTGGCATCCCTCATGTGCTCAAGGGCGAATATACCCAGGGCGCCGGCCCCGGCATCGACGTCTATTCGATGCGCCAACCGCTGGGCGTGGTAGCCGGCATCACCCCGTTCAACTTCCCGGCGATGATCCCGATGTGGATGTTCGGCGTCGCCATCGCCTGCGGCAATGCCTTCATCCTCAAGCCCAGCGAGCGCGACCCCAGCGTCCCCGTGCGCCTCGCCGAACTGATGCGGGAGGCCGGCCTGCCCGACGGCGTGCTACAGGTCGTCCATGGCGACAAGGAAATGGTCGATGCGATCCTCGATCATCCGGAAATCCGGGCGGTCAGCTTCGTCGGCTCGTCCGACATTGCCCATTATGTCTATCGCCGCGGCGTCGAGGCGGGCAAGCGCGTCCAGGCGATGGGCGGCGCCAAGAATCATGGCATCGTCATGCCCGACGCCGATCTCGACCAGGTGGTGAATGACCTTGCCGGCGCAGCCTTCGGCTCGGCCGGCGAGCGCTGCATGGCGCTGCCGGTAGTGGTGCCGGTGGGCGAGGCGACGGCGATCGCGTTGCGCGAGAAGCTGATCCCGGCGATCGACGCGCTGCGGGTCGGCGTCTCGACCGATGCTGACGCCCATTATGGCCCGGTCGTCACCGCCGCGCACAAGGCGAAGATCGAGAGTTATATCCAGATGGGCGTCGATGAAGGCGCCGAACTGGTGGTCGACGGGCGCGGCTTCACGCTGCAGGGCCATGAACAGGGCTTCTTCGTCGGCCCGACTTTGTTCGACCGGGTGACGCCGCAGATGCGCAGCTATCAGGAGGAGATTTTCGGCCCCGTGCTCCAGATGGTGCGCGCCGAAAGCTTCGAGGATGCGCTGCGCCTGCCGAGCGACCATCAATATGGCAATGGCGTCGCCATCTTCACCCGCAACGGCCATGCCGCGCGCGAATTTGCCGCGCGGGTCAATGTCGGCATGGTCGGCATCAACGTGCCGATCCCGGTGCCGGTCGCCTATCACAGCTTCGGCGGCTGGAAGCGCAGCGCCTTTGGCGACACCAACCAGCACGGCATGGAAGGGGTGAAGTTCTTCACCAAGGTGAAGACCGTCACCCAGCGCTGGCCGGACGGCGGCGCCACCGGCGACAGCGCCTTCGTCATCCCGACCATGGGGTGAGAGGAGCGGGGAGGCGATGATGCCTCCCCGGACAGGACGCGGCAGGTTGACGCTGCATATCCCCTTCGCGCTAATGGGTGCCGGAGCAAGTCCGGCATGACGCCAATAAGGAAAAGACAAACCCCATGACCCAGTTCGACCTCACCGACGAGCAGCGCGCCGTGCAGGAACTGGCGCAGCGCTTCACCGCCGATGCGATCACGCCCCATGCGGCCAGGTGGGACGAGGATCATCATTTCCCCCGCGACACCATCCGCCAGGCCGCCGAACTGGGCTTTGGCGCTATCTATGTGTCGGAAGAGAGCGGCGGCATCGGTCTTGGTCGGCTTGAATCCGCGCTCATCATGGAAGCGATGGCCTATGGCTGCCCCTCCACCTCGGCCTTTATCTCGATCCACAATATGGCGGCCTGGATGATCGACCGCTTCGGCGACGATACGGTGAAGCAGCGCTATCTCCCCGCGCTCGTCACCTGCGAGACGATCGCCTCCTACTGCCTGACCGAACCCTCCGCCGGTTCCGATGCGGCGTCGCTGCGCACCCGCGCGGTGCGGGACGGCGACCATTATGTCGTCACCGGTTCCAAGGCGTTCATTTCGGGCGGCGGCGAAAATGACATCTATGTCGTCATGGTTCGCACCGGCGAGGATGGCCCCAAGGGCATCAGCTGCCTGGTGATCGAGAAGGACATGGAAGGCGTCAGCTTCGGCGCGCAGGAGCGCAAGCTCGGCTGGCATTCGCAGCCCACCGCCCAGGTCAATTTCGACGGCGTCCGCGTGCCGGTCGCCAACCGGGTCGGGGCAGAGGGGCAGGGCTTTGCCATCG
Organism: Sphingobium sp. DN12; assembly: GCF_051058005.1. Classification (NCBI taxonomy): domain Bacteria; kingdom Pseudomonadati; phylum Pseudomonadota; class Alphaproteobacteria; order Sphingomonadales; family Sphingobiaceae; genus Sphingobium; species Sphingobium sp. DN12. The sequence goes on along the minus strand of NZ_CP173717.1, from coordinate 3,122,949 downwards.
CCATGGCCGGGCTCGACGGCGGCCGTCTCAATATCGGTGCCTGCTCGCTCGGCGGTGCCCAGCGCGCGCTGGACGAGGCGGTCGGCTACACCCGCGAACGGCGCCAGTTCGACCGCGCGATCGCCGATTTCCAGAATACCCAGTTCACCCTGGCCGATATGGAGACCGAGCTTCAGGCCGCGCGCGCGCTGCTCTATCTCGCCGCCGCCAAGGTGAGCGAAGGCGCACCCGACAAGACCAAATTCGCCGCCATGGCCAAGCGCTTTGCAACTGACACCGGATCGGCCGTGGCCGACCGCGCGCTGCAACTGCATGGCGGCTATGGCTATCTGATGGACTATCCGGTCGAGCGCATCTGGCGCGACCTGCGGGTCCACCGCATCCTGGAGGGCACGAACGAGATCATGCGCATGATCACCGCCCGCGAATTGCTGAAGGCCTGAAGGGGGTGACCATGACCGAGGATGTGCTGATTGCGGTGGAGGGCGGCGTCGGCCGTCTGCGGTTGAACCGGCCCAAGGCGATCCATGCGCTGACCCGCGCCATGTGCGCGACCATGACCGACGCGCTGCTGGCCTGGCAGGATGATCCGGCGATCCGTGCGGTGATGATCGATCATGCCGAAGGGCGCGGCTTCTGCGCCGGCGGCGACATCCGCCTGATCGCGGAGAGCGCGGCGGGCGACAATCTCGCCGCGCGCGATTTCTTCGCGACCGAATATCGCCTGAACCATCTGCTCTTCACCTATGGGAAGCCGGTGATCGCCTTCATGGACGGCATCACCATGGGTGGCGGCGTCGGCATCGCCCAGCCGGCGCGCTATCGCGTCGCGACCGAACGCACCGTCTATGCCATGCCGGAAACCGGCATCGGCCTGTTCCCCGATGTCGGCGGCGGCTGGTATCTCTCGCGCTTGCCGGGCCGGTCGGGCCGCTATCTCGCCGTCACCGGCGCGCGGATCGACGGGGCGGACGCGATCGCGCTCGGCCTTGCCACCGACTATCTGCCGAGCGACCGGCTGGAAGAGGCGAAGGCCGCGATCATCGCCGACCCCTCCGATATCGGCGCCGTGCTGGCGCGCTTTGCCGCTACGCCGCCCGACAGCCATTTCGCCGCCCGCCTGCCGGACATTGACCGGCTGTTCGCCAGCGACCGGCTGGAGGATATCTATGCCGCGCTGCGCGCCGATGGATCGGACTGGGCGCAGGCGCAGCTCGCGGCGCTCGACACCAAGTCGCCCCAGACGATGAAGGTCGCGCTGCGGCAACTGGCGCAGGCCAGCCGCCTGACCCGCTTCGTCGACAATATGGCGATGGAATATGATCTCGCCTGCCGCATCATCGCCCGGCCCGACATTGTCGAAGGGGTGCGCGCGCTGATCGTCGACAAGGATAATCAGCCGCGCTGGAATCCGCCGACGGTGGAGGCGGTGACCGACCAGCTGGTCGACGCGATCTTCGCGCCGCTGCCGGACGGCGAGCGCTGGACCCCGCTGCCCCAGGCAGCGGTCGACGCCTGAGAGTGTATTTGGAAATGCGCCGTTGGCGCATCCGCACCGGCCCGCACCCCCACCCGACCGCCCAGACATGGTACCCTGATGGGTGGTCGGGTGGGGGTGCGGGCCGGTGCCGCATCGAAAATGCGCTCTTCCGCGCATTTTCCAGACAGGTTCTGACATATAAAAGGAGAGGACGGACATGAGCAGCATCGGCTTCATCGGCCTTGGCAATATGGGCGGCGGTATGGCCGCCAATCTGGTGAAGGCGGGCCATGTTGTCACCGCCTTCGACCTGTCCGAAGCCGCGCTGGCCCGCGCCGAGGCGGCCGGTTGCACCCGCGCCGCGTCTGCCGCGGAAGCGGTTAAAGATGTCAACATCGTCGTCACCATGCTGCCCGCCGGCAAGCATGTCCGCGCCGTCTATGGCGAGCAATTGCTGGGTGCGGTCGGGCCGGACACGCTGCTGATCGACTGTTCGACCATCGACGTCGCCTCCGCCCGCGCCGTCATCGAACAGGCGGACCAGCATGGCCTCGCCATGGTCGATGCGCCGGTCTCGGGTGGCATCGCGGCGGCCAATGGCGGTACGCTGACTTTCATGGTCGGTGGCGAGGATGCCGCCTTCGCCCGCGCCGAACCGATCTTGCAGGCGATGGGCAAGGCGGTGATCCATGCCGGCGCGGCGGGTGCGGGGCAGGCGGCTAAGATCGTCAACAACATGCTGCTGGGCGCCACCATGGTCGCCACCTGCGAGGCCTTCGCCCTCGCCGAAAAACTGGGTCTCGATCTCCAGACCTTCTTCGACATCTCGTCCAAGGCGTCGGGGCAGAGCTGGTCGATGACCAGCTATTGCCCGGTGCCCGGCGTCGGCCCCGAAACGCCAGCCGACCGCGACTATGAAGGGGGCTTCGCCAATGCGCTGATGCTCAAGGATCTGAAGCTCGCGGTGGAGGCCGCCCATGGGGTCGACGCCAGCGTGCCGATGGGCGCGGCGGCTGAATCACTCTACCAGGCGCTCGTCAACACGGGCGCCGGGGGCAAGGATTTCTCGTCCATGATCCGCTTCCTCCAGGGCGCGACGGCCTGACATCGCCGACTTGACCGCAACCACATATGATCTACTGTGTATCATATGTGGTTGCGCGATCGCTCCTGCGCGCGTGACGGCAGCATGGGAGAGAGATGATGGTGGCACTGGAGGCGCGCGACTATTTCACCGATCGCGGCATATTGCAGGATCCCTACGCCTTTTTCGAGGCCGTCCGGGCACATGGCCCGGTCTATCAGCCGCCGGGGCGCGACTATCTGATTGTCACGGGCTTTGAGGAAACGCTCGAAGTCCTCGCCAATGCCCAGGATTTTTCCGCCGTCAACGCGCTGCAGGGGGCGGCGGCGCCCTTGCCCTTCGTGCCGCAGGGCAGCGACATCAGCGCGCAGCTTGAGGCGCATCGTCCCGATTTTCCTGGTGGCACGATGCTGGTCGGGCTGGACGACATGCCCCACACCATGCTGCGCGGGCTGGTCAACCGGCTGTTTACCCCGTCCCGCCTGAAGGCGAATGAGCGTTTCATATCGGACTATTCGGACCATCTGGTGCGCCGGGCGGTGGCGCGGGGGCGGACCGAACTGATCCGGGACATCGCCACCCCCTTCGTCACGCTGGTGATCGCCGACCTGCTGGGCGTGCCGGCGGAGGATCGCCAGCGCTTCATGGACGTGATCGATGCGGCGCCACCGCCCGGCAGCCTGGACGCGGCGGACAATGACTATGCGGGGGAGGGGCATCCGCTGATCGTCATGGGTTCCTATTTTGCCGCCTATGTCGAGGATCGGCGGCGTCATCCGCGCGAGGATATATTGACCGAACTGGCGCTGGCCAAATATGCCGACGGGACCACGCCCAGCGTGGCGGAGATCGTCAACCTCGCCACCTTCCTGTTCGGCGCCGGGCAGGACACCAGCGCCAAGCTGCTGGGCAACGCCATGCGCCATATTGTCGATCAGCCGGGCCTTCAGGACCAGCTGCGCGCCGATCCGGCGCTGATCCCGGCCTTGATCGAGGAAGTGCTGCGGATCGAGGGATCGAGCAAGCAGACAGCGCGGGTCGCGCGGCGCGATACCCGGATCGGCGATCGGCTGGTGCCGGCGGGCACCTGTATATTGCTGGCGCTGGCGGCGGCCAATCGCGATCCTGCGCGCTGGGACGCGCCGGCAGAGTTGCAACTGGATCGCCCCCGCATCCGCGAGCATGTCGCCTTCGGCCGGGGCAAGCATGTCTGCGCCGGTGCGCCGCTCGCCCGTGTCGAGGTGCGGATCATTCTGGAGAAGTTTCTGGAGCAGAGCAGCGCGATCGAACTCGACCCGGCCCGCCATGGCGCGCCCGGTGCCCGCGACCTGCATTTCGAGCCGAGCTTCATCATTCGCGGGCTGGCCGACCTGCACCTGACCCTGACGCCATCGGCCGCCGCATTGGCCGATCGGGGTGAGGCGGGCAGCTTCCCCGTTGCGGGGCAGGCGCCGCAAGTGCAGGTGGAACCACAGGATGAAATGCTGTCGACCGCTCGCACGAAGATCGGCGTGCTGCTGGCCGATCCGCAGGCGCGCAGCCTGCTCGATCGCTATTTTCCCGGCGTGGCGGATGACCAGCGCATTGCGATGGCGAGGGGCATGACGCTCCGCGCGATCCAGCCCTTTGCCCCGTCGCAGTTCACCGATGCGGCGCTCGACGCGCTGGACGCGGAACTGGCGGCGCTCGCCGCATGAGGCGGCGGCGCGGGTCGATGGCCCGCGCCGCTTCGGTCTCAGTTATTGACGAAGGTCAGCGTGGCGATGTTGTAGAGTGTCGCCACCTTGGCGCCGCGCAGGCTGAGGTCGCCCTTTTCCTCCTGCGTCGCGGTCAGGATGTAGCGGCCCTTTTCCCTGATCGGCAGGGTCACGCGGCCCTGGGCGTCGGTGACGAAGCCCTTCGACCATTTGTCGGGCGAGATCGCGGTTACCTTGACCCCGGCGAGCGGCTTGCCGTCGCGGACCAGCGTGAAGCTGCTGGCGCCCGCAGCGGTCGGCACGATTTCCAGCGGCATACCGGCCTTGGCCTCGCTGCGGCCGGCGCGCGCATAATAGATCACGCCTTCCTTCTTGCCTTCCTCGCCCCAGGGATCGAACACGCTGTCGTCGATCACGCGCACGTCGCCGGCGGGCACGGCGACCTCGATATAGCCGGCCTTGCGCACCTGCGCGGCGGAGGATGCGGGCACCAGCTTGGGCGCCTTCAGCTTCTCGAACTCGGGATCGCCACCCTCGGGCAGCGGGTCGCCCGGTTCGCCCAGATAGATGCGCGCCGGGCCGGCGCCGTCACGCTCGACCCACACTTCATGCGCCTGCGCCATTGCGGGCAGGCAGGCGATCGCCAGCAGCGCACTAGTCCATTTCAGCATAGTCTCTCTCCTCAGAAACGGAAGCCGACCGTGCCCATGACGTTGCGCGGCGCGCCCATGAAGCAGTCGCCACGCGCCAGGCAGGACGCGTAGAATTTCTTGTTGAGCAGGTTGGTCGCATTGAGCGCGAAGCGCCAGTCCTGCCAGGTGATTTCCGCCAGCGCGTCGACGGTGGTGCGCGACGGCGTGACGATCGACCAGATCGCGCTGGTCGACACGCTCTTGCCGCTATAGACGACGCCGCCGCCCAGGCGCAGCTGCGCCTCGTCTGCCAGGCCGAAGGTCTTGGTGGACCAGAGCGATGCGGTGTGGCGCGGCATATAGTCGAGGCTGGTGTTGGTTTCCGACTTCAGCTTCGAATAGCCATAATTGGCCAGCAGTTCGAAATTGCCGGGCAGGGTGTGGCTCGCCTCGATCTCGAAGCCCTTGGTATTGAGCACGCCCGACTGTTCGGTGCCGCCCGCCGCGAGGTAGAGGACGCGGTTGCGCTCCTTGATCTTGAACACGGTGGCGGTGACCAGGGTGCTGGGGGCGGGCTGCCACTTCACGCCGGCTTCATATTGGGTGCCGGTCTGCGGCTTGTAGGCATCGCCATAGCTGCCATCGCCATTGTCGATCCGGCCGGCGACCGGCAGGAAGCTTTCGGTGTAGCTGAAGAAGGGCGAGATGCCGGCGCCGATTTCGCCGATGATGCCGGCGCGGAAGGTGGTGGCATTGTCCTTCTGGCCCGAAGAACCGGTCACGCGATCGCGGCGGGCGCCCAGCACGACCGATACCCGGTCGTAGAAGCGGATCTGGTCCTGGACATAGACGCCCAGCTGCTTCTGGCTGTCGCTGGTGAACGGACCGGTCGGATCATAGGTCGCCAGCGCATCATAATCGATGTCGTAAAGGTCGACCAGTTCATAGCCGCCGGCATAACGCTTGGACACCTTGTTCCAGCTATAGTCGATGCCGACCAGCAGTTTGTGCTCGATATTGGCGCCGGTGTTGAAATTGAACTGGACGTTGTTGTCGGTCGAAAAGACGTTCATCCGCGCGTCGCTGGCATCGGCCGTCAGCGCGATGGTGCGCCCGTCGGTGCCATAGACCGAGAAGGGATCCTGCGGGTTGGTATAGCTGTCGGCATAATGGGTGTTATATTCCAGGTCGCTGTCAATATAGCGCGCCTTGAGGCTGAGCTTCACATTGTCGGAGAAGCGGTGGGTGATCGAGCCGCCACCCTGCAGCGACCGGCCATCATAGCGATCCCAGCCGGCCTTGCCGACGAAGGTGTAGCGATCCAGCTGCTCGCCCGCGACATTGTTGGGCATGAAGGTGCCGACGATCGGCAGGAACTGCGACGTCGAACCGGTATCATCTTCCTGATAGAGGCCGGTCAGCACGATGTCGGTATCCGGGGTCGGCTGCCAGCGGATCGAGGGCGCGAACATCACGCGGTCGTCGGGGACATGGTCGACATAGGTGTCGGCGTCGCGGACGCGGCCGACGAAGCGCACCGCCAGATTGTCGGCGAGCGCGACATTGACGTCGCCCATCGCTTCCTTGCGGTCATAGCTGCCATAGACGAGGTTGAGTTCGCCGCGCGTGGTGAAATCGGGCGTCTTGCTGACCAGGTTGACCAGGCCGCCGATCGACCCCTGGCCGAACAGCACCGATGCCGGGCCGCGCAGGATTTCCACGCGCGAGAAATTATAGGGGTCCGACGTGATCGACGCATAATAGCTGAAGATGTCGCGCATGCCGTCGCGGAACTGCAGCGCGTCCAGGCCACGCACGTTGAAGCCGTCGACACGGGTATCGCGGCCATAGGGGTTGGCCAGCACGCCGGCGGCATATTTCACCGTGTCGCTGATGCTGATCGCACCCTGCGACAGATATTGTTCGGACGTGATGACCTTGATCGGCTGGGGCAGTTCGACCAGCGCCGTGTCGGTCTTCGACCCGGTGGTCGCGGCGGTGACGACGATGCTGTCTTCGTCAGTGCGGGGGGCGTCCGCAGCGGCCGCCTCTGCCGACCAGGCGGTGCCATGGCACAGCGCTATCAGGGCCGCGCCGCTCAATGCGATGAACTTCTTCATATGGGATCCCCCGTGACTCGTTTATGGGGCGCCCATAGCGATATTGATATTCGTTCGCAATTCTGTTGACTTGCATTTGCGAAAGGCATGACGCGCAAATGCAACCGGCCGCCCCAGACGGAGCGGCCGTGCGCTGGTTGGAAACCGGCAGTGGCCTTATAATTCCTCGGGCCAGTAGAGCCGCATGGGGTTGTCGATCAGCAGCTTGCGCTGCAATTCCACCGTCGGGGCGATGCGCGGGATCATGTCGACCAGATGGCCGTCGTCGGGGATCGCATCCTGCATGTTCGGGTGCGGCCAGTCGGTGCCCCACAGCACGCGGTCCTGATAGTCGGCGACCAGCGGCGCGACCGCATCGGCAAAGGCGTTCCACGGATCACCTGTCGGATCGAGCCGGTCGGGGCAGGTCGCCTTGAACCAGATGTCGTCACGGCTGTCGAGGAAGGCGCGGAACGCCTTCATGTCGGCGCCGTCCGGCCCCTGGGTCACGTCCGGGCGGCCCATATGGTCGATCACCAGCGGCACCGGGATCGCGTCCATGAAGGGGCGCAGTTCTTCGAGGATGTCGGCCTCGAAATAGATGACGACATGCCAGCCCTTGGGCAGGCGCTTGGCCACTTCCAGAAACTTGTCCTTGGGCGCGTCATCGACCAGGCGCTTGAGGAAATTGAAGCGGATGCCGCGCATTCCGCCCTCATGCAGGGCGGCGAGATCGGCCTCCGAAATGGCCGGATCGACCACGGCGACGCCGCGCGCCTGCCCGTTCGACCTGGCGATGGCATCCAGCGTCGCGGCATTGTCTGTGCCGTGGCAGCTTGCCTGGACGATGACGTTGCGGGCGAAGCCCAGATGATCGCGCAGCGCGAACAGCATGTCCGGGCCGGCATCCTCGGGCAGATATTTCGCCTTCGCGCTGAAGGGGAATTGCGCCATCGGGCCGAACACATGGCAATGGGCGTCGATCGCGCCGGCCGGCGGCGTGTAGCGCGGTTTGGACGGATTGCCGTGCCAGCTGATGATGCGGCCAGGTTCGGGGGCGGTCATGCGAAAATCTCTCCATCCATCAGCTTGCGCGCGGTGCGCAGCATGGCGGCGCTGATCACCGCGCCACTCTCGTCCAGTTCCATCACGCAGGTCGTCTCGCCGGTGGGATGCTCGACCGAGAGTGTCTTGCGGTTGCCCGAAGATATCGAGGCGACTTCGGCTGCGGGCGATCCCTCGATCAGGCAGGCGGTGGCGACGCTGACCGCGCCGAGCACGCCGATCGAGGCATGGGCGCGATGCGGGATGAAGCTGCGCACCGTGACCGCGCCGCCATCGCGGGGCGGGGCGACCAGCATCATCTTGGGCACCGACTTTTCCTTGACGTCGCCCAGGTTCATCCGTTCGCCGACAGCCAATCGGATCGCCTCGATCCGGGCCTTGAGCGCCACGTCCTTGTCCAGCGTGTCGCGGTCCTCATAGCCGGTGATGCCGACATCCTGCGCCTTCATGACGACGCAGGGCATGCCATTGTCGATCAGGGTGACGCGCACGCCCTCCACCTCGTCAAAGGCGTTGCCGGTCGGCAGCAGCGCGCCGCAGGAGGAGCCGGCGGTATCGCGAAATTCCAGCGGGATCGGCGCGGCGCTGCCGGGCACGCCGTCGATCTTGGCCTCGCCATCATAGCGGACCTTGCCGCCGGGCGTCTGCACCGTGGCGATCGCGATCTGGCCGGTATTTTCCATGAAGATGGCGACGCGGGTCTCGCCGTCCTGCGCGGCGACAAGGCCACGCTCGATCGCGAAGGGGCCGATGCCGGCGAGGATATTGCCGCAATTCTGCGCATCGCTGACGATCGCCTGATCGACGAAGACCTGGAGGAAGAGATAGTCGACATCGACGCCCTCCCGGTCGGATTTCCTGACGACCGCGACCTTGCTGGTCAGCGGATCGGCGCCGCCCATGCCATCGATCTGGCGCGGATCGGGCGACCCCATGACCCGCAGCAGGAAGGCGTCGCGCGCGGCGCTGTCGGCAGGCAGGTCTTCCGAAAGGAAATAGCCGCCCTTGGACGTGCCGCCCCGCATCCACATGACGCGGGCGCTGGTCTGGACGTCAGACATATTTCAGGCCCATTTCCTGCAGGCGTGGGCGCATATTATAGATGTCGAGGCCCAGTTCGCCGGCGGCCAGGCGGACGCGCTTGGCTTCCTCGGCGGCTTCGCGGGCCTGCGCCTTTTCCAGCACGGCGGCGGCGTCAGCGCGCGGCACGATGCACACGCCATCATCGTCGGCGATGATCACGTCGCCCGGATTGACCAGCGCATTGGCGCACACGACCGGGATATTGACCGATCCCAGCGTGCCCTTGATCGTGCCCTGGGCATGGATCGCCTTGGACCAGACCGGGAAGTTCATCTGCTTGAGGTCGCGCACGTCGCGGACGCCCGCGTCGATGATGAGGCCGCGGCAGCCGCGTGCCTGGGCGGAGGTGGCGAGCAGGTCGCCGAAATAGCCGTCGGTGCAGGGGCTGGTCGGGGCGAGCAGCAATATGTCGCCTTCCTTCAGCTGTTCGATCGCGACATGGACCATCCAGTTGTCGCCCGGCGGGGCGGAGATCGTCACCGCGCTGCCGGCGATGCGGGCGCCCGGATAGATGGGGCGCATATAGGGGGCGAGCAGGCCCTTGCGGCCCTGCGCTTCGTGGACGGTGGCGACGCCCGCCTTGGCGAGGCCATCGATGACGGCGAGGTCCGCCCGTTCGATATTCTGGACGACAATGCCGGACATCAAGCCTTCTCCTAGCGCATAAGTTGACAGCGATGTGGACAGGTGCAGCGCGATGCTCAAATCCGAACTGGAACCAGTGCATAAATTTTTGCTAAGTGTTGGACATGAACCCCGACCAGTTCAATATCCGTCATCTCGCCGCGATGGCGGCCGTGGTGGAGCTTGGCAGCGTCAGCCTGGCGGCGCGCGCAGTCAACCTGACCCAGCCGGCGGTGACCCAGGGGATCGCCAAGCTGGAGGCGCAACTGGGCCTGCCGCTGTTCGCGCGCCAGCCCGGCGGCATGGTCGCGCTGGAGCCGGCGGAGCGGCTGAAACCCCGGATCGATGCGGCGCTGCGGCTGATTGGCAGCAACCGCGTGACGGCGGCGCAGGTGCGCGCCTTCGTCGCCCTGGCGCGCGGCGGGAGCTATGCGGCGGCGGCGGTGGCGACCGGCGTGGCCGAACCCTCGCTGCATCGGGCGGTCGGCGATCTGGGGCTGGCGCTGGGACAAAGGCTGGTCGACCGGCGCGGGCGCGGCGTGATGCTGACCAGGGCGGGGACGGTGCTGGCGCAGCGGCTGCGGCTGGCGCTGGCGGAATTGCGGCAGGGGCTGGAGGATCTGGCCGACCTGCGCGGGCAGGAGGGCGGGCGCATCCTGGTCGGCGCGATGCCGCTGTCGCGCGCGCGCCTGATCCCCGATGCGATCGCCCGGTTCCGCACCGATTTCCCGCTGGTCGACATCAGCGTGCATGAAGGATCGCATGCCGAACTGGTCGGCCCGCTGCGCGATGGCGAAATCGATATGATGGTCGGTGCGCTGCGCGATCCCGCCATGGCGCTGGACCTGGCGCAGCGGCCCCTGTTCGAGGATCGACCGACCATCCTGGCGCGGCGCGGCCATGCGCTGGCGGCGGGCTGGGACGCCGATGCGCTGCGCCGCTATCCCTGGATATTGCCGCCGGAGGGCACGCCGCTGCGCCAATTGTGGCAGGCGATGTTCGCGGCGCTCGGCGGGGATCTGCCGGCGGTGCCGATCGAATGCGGATCGGTGATGACGATCCGGCAATTGCTGGTCGGCGGCGAGTATCTGACCTTGCTGTCGCACGATCAGCTGGCGCTGGAGCTGGAGGCGGGGCTGCTGATCGATATCGGCCCGGCACCCGGTGCGATCAGCCGGACCATCGGCCTCACGACGCGGGCCGACTGGCGCCCGACCCGGTTGCAGCAGCAATTCATGGCCGCGATCGATCAGGCTGCGGCACATATGAATTCGTAAAATCTTATACTGGTCCAGCGGATTCGATTGGCGGCATCAGACATGATCCGTCATCCAACCCGCCATGGAGCAGGAAATCGGTCTGATCGGATTTGGCGAGGCAGGGGCCACCTTTGCGATGGCGGGGGACTGGATCGACGCGGCCCGCGTCTATGATATCCAGACGGATGCCGGCGCCACCCGCGATGCGATGCTGGCGCGCTGTGCCAGGGCCGGCGTCCGGGCCGTGCCGACGCTGGCCGATGCCGTCGCGCCCGTCACCTTCATCCTGTCGCTCGTCACCGCCGACCAGGCGCTGGCGGTGGCGCAGGCTGCCGCCGCTCATATCGCGCCCGGCGCCCTCTATTGCGATCTCAACAGCGTCGCGCCGCAAACCAAGCAGGCGGCAGCCCGCGCGATCGAGGCGGCCGGTGGCCATTATGTCGATGTCGCCGTCATGGCGCCGGTCGATCCGGCCCGGCTGAACGTGCCGCTGCTGGTCAGCGGCGCTCATGCCGACGCGGCGCGGGCAGGGCTGGCCCGGCTGGGCTTCACCAATATCCGCGTCGTCGGGGAGGCCGTCGGCCGGGCGTCGGCGATCAAGATGATCCGGTCGGTGATGGTCAAGGGGCTGGAAGCGCTGACCGCCGAATGCATGCTGGCGGCCGATGCGGCGGGCGTGCTGGACGAGGTGATTGGATCGCTCGACGCCAGCGAGAAGCCGCGCCCCTGGGATATCCGGGCCGACTATAATCTCGACCGCATGATGGTCCACGGGCTGCGCCGCGCAGCCGAGATGGCGGAGGTGGTCAAAACGCTCGACGGCTTTGGCACTGGTTCCGCGATGACGCGCGGCACGGTCGAGCGCCAGCAGGCGATCGGCACGCTGGGCCTCAAGGCACCGCCCGCAGGGCTGGGCGCCAAGATCGACAGCATCATCCAAGCAAGAGCAGAACAGACAGGAAAGGCCGACGCGGCATGACCATGATTATCGACTGCCACGGCCATTATACCGTGCTGCCCAAGGGGCATGACGCCTGGCGCGAGGAGCAGAAGGCGGCGTTCAAGGCGGGCGTGCCTGCCCCCGCCTATCCCGACATCAGCGACGCCGAAATCCGCGAGACGATCGAGGCGAACCAGCTGCGCCTGATCAAGGAACGCGGCGCCGACCTCACCATCTTCTCGCCGCGCGCTTCCGCCATGGCCCCCCATGTCGGCGACGCGGCGGTGGCGAAGGAATGGGCGATGCGCTGCAACGACCTGATCGCGCGCGTCGTCGGCCTGTTCCCCGAAACCTTCGTCGGCGTGTGCATGCTGCCCCAGTCGCCCAAGGCGGACATGGCGAACAGCATTGCCGAGCTGGAACGCTGCATCGACATGGGTTTCATCGGTTGCAACCTCAATCCCGATCCGGGCGGCGGTCATTTCCAGCATCCGCCGCTGACGGACACGTATTGGTATCCCTTCTACGAAAAGATGGTCGAGCTGGACGTGCCGGCGATGATCCATGTGTCGGGCAGCTGCAATCCGGCGATGCACGCGACCGGCGGCTATTATATCGCGGCCGACACCATCGCCTTCATGCAGTTGCTGGAAGGCGACCTGTTCAGGGACTTCCCGACGCTCAAGTTCATCATCCCGCATGGCGGCGGCGCGGTGCCCTATCATTGGGGCCGCTATCGCGGTCTGGCCGACATGCTGAAGAAGCCCGACCTGTCGACCCATCTGATGAACAACATCTTCTTCGACACCTGTGTCTATCATCAGCCCGGCGTCGACCTGCTGGCCGACGTGATCGACAACAAGAATATCCTGTTCGGGTCGGAAATGGTCGGCGCGGTGCGCGGCATCGATCCCACCACCGGCCATTATTTCGACGATACCAAGCGCTATGTCGATGCGCTGGACATCAGCGAGGGCGAGCGTGCCGCGATCTTCGAGGGCAATGCCCGCCGGGTCTTCCCCCGGCTCGACGCGCAATTGAAGGCGCGCGGCCTGTAACCCTATCCCCGCGGAGGGGCGCGTTCATCCCCCGGTCCTTTGTTGGAAGGAAGGGCCGGGGGATGGATGCCAAGAGAGGATGAGATGAGCATCGATATCCACGAATATCTCGCCGAGTTCGACGATATCCCCGGCACCCGCGTCTATACCGCGGCGCGGGCGCGTCAGGGCTATTGGATGAACCAGTTTGCGATGAGCCTGATGAAGGCGGAAAACCGCGTCCGCTGGCTGGCCGGCGAGCGCGCCTATATCGACGAATGGCCGATGACCGAGGCGCAGAAACAGGCGATCCTGGACCGCGACTATAATCGTTGCCTGGACCTGGGCGGGAACATCTATTTCCTCGCCAAGGTGTTCTCGACCGACGGCCTCAGCTTCCTGCAGGCGGTCGGCACCATGACCGGGATGAGCCCGGAAGATTATCAGGCGATGATGATCGCCGGCGGCCGCTCGCCTCAGGGCGTCCGCTCCATCAAGGAGAAACGCTGATGGCCCGCATCACTGCCGGCGTCGCCACCAGCCATGTGCCCGCCATCGGCGCTGCCATGGATCTGGGCAAGACCGCCGAGCCTTACTGGCAGCCTTTGTTCGCCGGCTATGACTGGTCGCGGCAATGGATCGCGCAGGAAAAGCCCGATGTCGTGATCCTGGTCTATAATGACCATGCCTCCGCCTTCGACATGAAGATCATCCCGACCTTCGCGATCGGCTGTGGGGAACGCTACAAGCCGGCCGACGAGGGCTGGGGGCCGCGCCCGGTGCCCGACGTAATCGGCGAGCCAGACCTGGCCTGGCACATCGCCCAGAGCCTGATCCTCGACGAATTCGACATGACCATCATCAACGAAATGGATGTCGACCATGGCCTGACCGTGCCGTTGAGCCTGATGTTCGGCCAGCCCGACGCCTGGCCGTGCCGGGTGATCCCGGTGGCGGTCAATGTCGTCACCTATCCGCCGCCGTCGGGCAATCGCTGCTGGCGGCTGGGCGAGGCGATCGCCCGCGCGGTCGACAGCTTCCCCGAGGATCTCAACGTCCAGATCTGGGGCACGGGCGGCATGAGCCACCAGCTTCAGGGGCCGCGCGCCGGCCTCATCAATGCCGAGTGGGACAATCGTTTCCTCGACCTGATGAGCCAGAGCGACGATGGCGAGGCGCTGCGCGCGATCGAGCATATCGAATATCTGCGCGAGACCGGGTCCGAAGGGATCGAGATGGTCATGTGGCTGATCATGCGCGGGGCGCTGGGCGACAAGGTCCGGCCGCTGCACCGCCATTATCATGTTCCCGCTTCCAACACCGCAGTCGGGCACCTGGTGCTCGAACCCGCCCGCTAACCTGTCCTAGGAGAATAGCATGCGTATTGCCCTCGCCGGTGCCGGCGCCTTTGGCGAAAAGCATCTTGATGGCCTCAAGAATATCGACGGCGTCACCGTCACCTCGATCATCGGCCGCGAACTGGAGGCGACGAAGAAGGTCGCAGAGAAATATGGCATCGGCCATGTGACGACCGATCTCAACGAGACGCTGGCGCGTGACGATGTCGATGCGGTGATCCTGTGTACGCCGACCCAGATGCACGCGGAACAGGCGATCGCCTGCATGAACGCGGGCAAGCATGTCGAGGTGGAAATCCCGCTGGCCGACAGCTGGGCCGATGCGCAGGCGGTGCTCGCCAAGCAGCAGGAAACCGGTCTTGTCTGCATGGTCGGCCATACCCGCCGCTTCAACCCGTCGCACCAGTTCGTCCACAACCGCATCCAGGCGGGCGAATTCAACGTCCAGCAGATGGACGTGCAGACCTATTTCTTCCGCCGCAAGAACATCAATGCCAAGGGCGAGCCGCGGTCGTGGACCGACCATCTTCTGTGGCATCATGCCGCGCATACGGTCGACCTGTTCGCCTATCAGGCCGGCAAGATCGTCGCCGCCCATGCGATGCAGGGGCCGATCCATCCGGAACTGGGCATCGCCATGGACATGTCGATCCAATTGAAGAGCGAGACCGGCGCCATCTGCACCCTGTCGCTGAGCTTCAACAATGACGGGCCGCTTGGCACCTTCTTCCGCTATATCGGCGACACCGACACCTATATCGCCCGCTACGACGATCTGGTGAACGGCAAGGAAGAGCCGATCGACCTGGCCGGCGTCGCCATCTCCAACAATGGCATCGAGCTGCAGGACCGCGAGTTCATCAGCGCCATCCGCGAGGGCCGCGAACCCAACAGCTCGGTCGCCAAGGTGTTCGACTGCTATCGCGTGCTGGGCGAACTGGAAACGCAGCTCGCCGGCTGATTCCGATCCCTTCGGGGTCGCAAGGGGGCGTGGATGGCGACCGGCCGTCCGCGCCCTTTGTTTTTGACAAGGTGCAGTGATGCTGGCGCATCAGCACCTTGCAACGCTCAAGCGCCGCGCGGGCTTGGTATTACCGATCGATCAGCGGATGGCGCAGGTGCAGATCGTCGAGCAGCGTCTCGATCACCGATATCTCGCCCGGCGTGCCGCTCGGCGTGAAGGCCCAGTTGCAATGGGGATGGGTAGCGCGGCTGTAGATTCGGACCGGACCGATCGCCTTGCGCCAATGATGCTTGCTCTTGCCATGGGCGATCACCAGCCGCGCGATCATCATGTCGATCAGCCGGTCAGACGTCATCGTCCCACCCTTCGATCCCGTCCGCATCGCGATTGCCCGACCAACTGACCGGGCTGTCCAGATAGGCTTCCAGTTCCCGCCAGTGCCGGTCCCAGCCGGGGCCGCGCCGCGCTTCGGGCACCTGCCGTTCCACCAGCCAGCGGGCGCGGGCCACGGGATTGCCCGCCGGGGCGCGCAGCCGGTCGAGGATGGCGCGGATGCTCTGCTGATCGTCGGTCATGATGACCGCCTGATAGGCGGCGACTTTCCGTCGTTCAAGCGAGCATCCGCGCGGCCCCTGCTTATTGTTCGGCCGACAGCGTGACCGGCCCGATCAGGCCCGACGGACGCAGCGGCGCATCGGGGCGATAGGTGGGGGCGGCGGTGAAGGTGATCTTCTGTGCGCCGGGCTGCTGGTCGCCGATCAGGCGATTGACCCACAGGTTCGCGACCTTCACCTCGATCGCGTTGCGGCCGGGCTTCACCAGCCTGCCGACATCCAGCCGATAGGGGGCGAACCAGCTTGTGCCCGCGACCTGGCCATTGACCCGCACCTCCGCGACATCGCCGACGCTGCCGAGATCAAGCCAGAGCGGAGCGCCGGCTTTGGCGCCCCTGGGCAGCGTAAAGCTGCTGGCATAGGTCGCCTCGCCCGAGAAATAGCGCACGCCCGGATCGCTGCTCTTGTCGAGCGCCGTCAGCGTCGGCATCGCGATCTCGGCCGGCGCGCCGCGACCCGGCTGGAAGCGCACGGTCCAGGGCTGCGACAGGGTGGCGACCGGCTTCACCGCCGCCGGCGCGATCGTCCGGCTGGGGGCCTTCGCCGGCTTGCGGAACAGGATGAAGACGGCGTCCTCCGGCCCGACATCGAGCGGGACGATCGTGTCGCTGCCCTCGGTCCGGTAGGATAGCGGCGCGGCGCTGCCGTCGATCGCACGCCAGATTTCCGGCTGGCGGCCGGTGACGCGGAAGCGCGCTTCGATATGCTCGGCCTGCGCCTTGCCATTGGTCACATAATAAAGGTCGCCATCGGGCAGGGCGCGATGGAGGAAGCGATAGGCACCGGCATCGCTGCTGCCGGTCACGCGAAAATCGGCGCCGATGCCCGTGCCGGCGAGCGCGGTGTCGACATCGGCGCTGGCGATCACCTTGCCCCTGCCGACCGGCTGACCGCTCCACAGCTTCGCCACCAGCGCGCGGAAGGCGGCGGGATCATCCTGCAGGCCGGGCGCGCGGTCGGGTGCGGTGCCGATCAGGGTAGCGCCAGCCTCGACCAGTGCGGCGATGCGCTGCAGCGTGGCGAGCGTCATCACCTTGCTCGATCCGCCCAGATACAGCGCCTTGTAGCGCGCCTTGCCGGCGATCAGGTCGCCATCCTGCACCGACGCCTTGGTCGCCAAAATCTCGGCATTGACGAAGTCATAGGCATAATCGCTGGGCAGGTCGGCCGGCACGCCATGTTCGAACAGCGCGGTGATCGGCGCATCCTCGCCATAGAAATAGGCGATGTCGGCATGGTCGCGGCCCTGCTGCAACAGGAAGCCGGTGCGCGCCATATAGTCGACCCAGGGCTTGGCCATATTGGCCCAGCTTTCGTGGCGATTGAAATATTGGCCGAAGATCATGAGGCTGAGGCCCGGCACCTTGTCATCCACCGGCTGGTGGACGGAGGTGTGGACGATCGGCCGGTTGACGCCCGACACGAATTCCAGGTCGATCACGCGCTTGAGGTCTGCCGGCGCGAAGGCCCAAGGGGCGAAGGCCGAGGTCATGCTTTCGGCCGACACGATATTCTGGCCATAGATATGGGCAACCGATGCCGCGCCCTTCATGTCGCCGATCAGCGTCGGGCGCGGCGCGCTGCCGCGGTTGAAGGTCCACATCGCCGCCATCGGCACATCGGTATGCGCGCGCATGGCCAGGTCGTCGCCCAGCACCGGCCGGCCATTTTCCAGCGCCTCGCCATAGACGGTCAGGCCATGCTCATGCGCGACCTGCGCTACCGTGCCATAATGGGCATCGGCCAGCAGGTCGGCCAGGGTCTGGCGATAATCATGCAGGAAGGCGTCGCTGCGCGCCGCCGATCCCACCACCGCGCCGGTCAGGGTCGGCAGGAAGGGGACGGGATCATAGCCGCGCCGCGCCTTGAACTCCTCCACCATGCGCGGCGTCCAGTTGGATGCGCCCACCTCGATACTGTCGGTCAGCAGCGCGCTGATGCCCTTCCTGCCGATCCAGTCGGCGCCGACCGCATCGCGATACATGGCGAGATAGGTTTCGAGATAGCGGCGCACGGCGGCCGCATCATATTTGTCGACCTCCAGCCCGGTGGCTTCGGGCGTGGCGGGGTGGTTGGTCTTGCCGGTCAGCGACCAGCCCATGCGGACGATGCGCCAGCGCGTGCCCCTGGGTGCGGTCCAGTCGAGCGTGCCGTCGGGGCGCAGCCGGTCGGTCAGGTCGATGACCCTGGCCGGATCGATCGCCGGGGCATCGGCCGGACCCATATCCAAACGGTTATAATCGGATGCGATGGCATAGCCGGCCTTCGCTTCAAACTGGTCGATCCGCGCCTCGGCCGACAGGCGCAGGTCGCCAATGCCCAGGGTCGGGCTGGCCGGACGGCCGAACACGTCGATCATCACCGCGCCGGGCGCGCCATCGCCCAGGCCCGGCGACTTGGCGGCGTCATTGGGCGACAGGACCAGTCGGAAGCGCTGCGCCGTGACCGGCGCAAAGCTGGTGGTGGAGGCGACTTCGGTCAGCGAGAAGCGGCCGAGCGGCTGCCAGCCCTGCGCCGTCTCCGCCTCGATCGTCGGGCGATAGGCGGGGTCGCCGAAGGGCGGGCGGGCATGGGGCACGAACAGGCTGGCCGATCGCACCGTGACGGGCTTGCCATAATCGAGGATCAGCGTGCCGGGATGCGCCGCATCGCCCTTGGTCATCTGCGCCACGCTTTCCAGATCGCTGTCGCCCAGCGCCGCGGCGCCCGCGATCGGCTGGCCATCGGCGTCGAGGATGCGGGGCGTCGGCAAGGGCGCCGCTGCAATCGGATAGGCCAGCACCCGCGCCTCGCCATAGGCGCGCGGCTGGTCCGGTATCTCCGCGTCGCCCGCCAGCGGATCGCTGAACTTCGCGCTCTGGAACGCGCCGGTCACATTGGACGGGGCGGGCAGGGCGCCCTTTATCCGCTTGCCGCCTTCGACCTCGGTTTGCGCCCAGACCAGCTTCTTCATCGCATCCTGCGGCTTGACCCAGGGGCCGCCGGTCTCGCTCCAGCCCGGCGAGGCGGCGATGGCGAATTCCAGCCCCTTGGCATCGGCGGTCTGGACGGCGTGGCGGAAGGCGTCCTTCCAGCCGTCGGTCATATAGACCAGCCGTTCCTTGACGATCTGCGGCGTCTGCAGATTGGCGTCGAAATTCTGCACCCCGCCAATGCCGATGCGCGCCAGCCAGTCGAGATCCTTGTCGATCCCGTCCTTGGTCACATTGCCGTTCAGCCAGTGCCACCACACCCGCGGCCGGGCCGACTGGGGCGGATTGTTGAAGCCGTCGGCCAGATCGTCGGCCTGGGCCGGCATGGCGAGAACAGTGCCGGCCAGCAGCATGGCGAGACGCAGGGAACGGAAGGTCATCGGGGCAATCCTCATGTCAGATGATAGGGGCGGACGAGAGCATCCGCCGCAGCGCCAGGCTGGCGACCAGCGCACCGAGCGCGCCGCCATAGGCGATCTTGATGGCCAGCGCGGCGCCCCAGCCGATCGGCGGCAGGCCACCGGTCGCGAGCGACAGCAGCCCGCCCAGCGCGGCACCGGCCAGCGCAAAGCCGGCGGCGCGCAGCAGGATCGTCCGCAAGGCGCCACCCACCCGTTTGCGCGCGATCAGTGCCGGGACGAGCGCGCTCATCAGCGCAACGGCAATGCTCTGCGGCACGAAATCCAGCGCCAGCCGATCCGGCGCGGCCCAGGCCAGCAGGCGCGGCTGGGTGCCGAACAGGGCAAGGAAAAAGGCCAGGCTCAGCGCGCCATTGATGCCGACGCTGATCGCCGCCTCCCGCCGAATCGAGACGGCGCCGGTCATTGTCCCGCCTTCGTGAGCAGGCCGCGCATGTCCATCCAGCTCAGAAATTGCGGCAGCAGGCCCATGGTCGTCGTGCCCGGCTTGCCCATGCCGAAGCCATGGTCGCCGCGCTCATAGGCGTGGAGTTCGACCGGCACATGCGCCCGGCGCCAGCTTTCCACCAGCGCATAGGAGGGATTGGGAAACAGGCTGTCGTCATTGGCGATCGCCGCGAACATCGGCGGCGCGTCGGCGGGGACATTGCGCGCCAGCATCGGACCATAGACATAGCCGATGAAGGACGGGCGATCCGCACCCTTGCCCTCCAGCGTGGCGTTCATCACGGTCATCGCGCCGGCGGAAAAGCCGATCATGCCGACCCTCTGGGGATCAACGCCCCATTGGCCGGCGCCTGACCGCACCCGCTGTAGCGCGGCGAGTGCGTCCAGCGTGGCGCGGGGCTCGCTGATCGTCGGCGGGACGCTGGGATCGCTGAGCGATTCCGCCATGCGCTTGCCCATATAGGCGGATGCCTCGGCCGTGTCGGCCGGGGTCTGGTTCAGCCGATATTTGAGGACGAAGGCGGCGACGCCATGATCGGCCAGCCAGCGCGCGACATTCCAGCCCTCATGGTCCATCGCCAGCAGCATGAAGGCGCCGCCGGGCGCGACGATCACCGCCGCGCCGGTGGCCTTCGCCGGATCGGGCAGGACCGGGGTGATGGTCGGCACGGTGACGTTGCGCACGGCGAGGTCGTCGCCGAAGCGCACCCAATTTTCGGCCGATCCCTTGGGCGCCTTGAGATCGGGATAGAGCGGGATGGCATCGGGTTCGGCCGGAGCCTGCGCCGGCACGGGCGTCGGCATCTGGGCGATGCCGGGCGAGGCCAGCAGCAGCGGCAGCAGGACAAGGCGCTTCATGGCGATCCTCCCCCGTCAGAGCGCGTTGCGGCGGGCGATTGCGCCATAGACGGCGGCGCTGGGCTTGGGCGTGCGGGCGAACGTCACCGGATCGACGCTGTGCAGGCCGAATTTGGGCTTGTAGCCGAAGATCCACTCGAAATTGTCGAGCAGCGACCAGTGGCAATAGCCCAGCACCGGCACGCCATCGTCGATCGCGGCCTTGAGCCCGGCGAGCGCTTCGGGAATGAACTTCGCGCGGACTGCATCATCATCGCTGCCCACGCCATGTTCGGACACCAGGATCGGCACGCCGGTCGCCTCATGGGCAAAGCGCACGGCGCCGCCGAGCGAAGGCGCCCAGACTTCGGTGCCGGACCAGTTGACGGCCGAACCCTTGGGCGCGGGCAGGCGGCCCTTGTCGCCCCACAGGGCGCGCTCGTAATTCTGGACGCCGATGAAATCGTCGCCCTTCGCGATCTCCAGCCAGTTGCCGTAGAGCTGCTTGCGCATGGCATCGCGCACTGAATGGGCACCGACCGCCTGATCGTCCATCAACGCCAGCGAGAAGCCGACCGGCAGGTCGCCACGCACCGCCTTGATCGCCGCCTTGCCGGCCTTGTGCGCCGCTTCGAGGCCGGTCTGGAGCGCGGGCAGATCGTCGAAGCCCGCGACATTGGCGCAGACATATTTGGGCACGCCCAGCCGCTTGGCCGCGGTTTCCAGCGTCAGTTTCTGGATATCCCACACCTGCTGGGGAAGCATGGGCTTCAGGAGCAGCAGGATATTGGGTTCGTTGAGGGTGATGGCGCTGGCGATGCCCTGGCCCAGCGCGCGCATCGCCTTGTCGCAATAGCGGGCGAAAAGCTGCGCGCTTTCCGGGTTGGTCCAGCCGCCCTGCGCGCTGAACCAGCGCGGCGCGGTGAAATGGCTGAAGGTGACGATGGGGGCCAGGCCACGCGCATGGCAGCCGTCGATCACCGCCTTGTAATGATCGAGCATCGCCTGAGAGAAGAGGCCCTTTTCCGGCTCGATCCGTGCCCATTCGATGCCGAAGCGATAGGCGTTGAGGCCCATGGCCTTGACCAGATCGAGGTCGGTTTCCCACAGCGCGAAGCTGTTGCAGGCGTCGCCCGAAGGCTGGGCAAAGACGGTCGGCTGCTGATTCTCCACGAACCACAGGTCGCTGGCGATATTATTGCCCTCCACCTGATGCGGCGCAGTGGCCGCGCCCCAGTAGAAGCTCTTGGGGAAATTGGGGGTGGCGCTCTTGCGCGCGGCGATGGCAGGGGCGGCCATCAGCGCGGCGCCGGTAGCCAGAAGGGTGCGGCGATCCAGCATGTTCCGTCTCTCCTATTATAATTGTCAGGCAGTGGTTTCGCGCACGAAGGCGCAGATTTCTTGCAACAGCCGCCGGTCGGCGGTGCCCAGATGCATGGCCATGCTATAATGATTATGGCCCGACTGGATGAAGGCGCGCGGCATGGCGCCATGGCGCGCCAGCCGGTCCTGCAACAGGCTCAGAAACTCGGCCTGGAAGCGGGGCGGGTCGAACTCGGCGCAGGCGATCAGCAGCGGCAGGTCGGTTGCGGCAACGGCCTCCAGCGGCATGCGCTCCGGGTAGAGCGCGGGATCGCCATAATAGAGCGTGTCGCGCGGATCGAGCGGGGTATAGCCGTAAAGACCCGACAGCAGCACGGCGGCGCGCACCGCATCGGCACCTGCCAGTTTCAGATAGCCCGCAACATGGACGGCGCCGGCCGACGTGCCCATCAGGACGATGCGATCGGGGGCACCGCCATGCTCGGCGGCATGATCCTTGAGCCAGTTGACGACCGCCGCGACATCCTCGGCCCCCGCCGGCCAGCCATGGTCGGGGGCAAGGCGATAATTGATGACGACGCCCAGGAAGCCGGCCTGCGCCGCCATCCGGCCGACATTGGCATTGGGCCAGGCGTCGGCGCTGCCCTTGTCGCCTTTCAGGAAGCCGCCGCCATGGACGAAGACCAGAATGGGCGCGGGGGCATCGCCCTTGGGGGCATAGAGGTCGAGCCGATGGCGGGCGTCCGGGCCATAGGCGATGTCGGCCTGCGTCACCGGAACCGCCGCCGCCAGCGCTGCCTGCTCGGCATCGAACAGCGCCCGGCACTGGCCGAGTATGTCCGGTCCCAGATCGGTGCCCAGTGCGGCGATGGTGTCCCTGATCGGCTTCATATGTCCCCTCTGGCCAGAAGGATTAGGAAAAAAGACGGGACGCCACCAGCGGCGCCCCGCCCCAGGAGGATCAGAATTTCGCGTCCAGACTGATGCCGATCTGGCGGAAGGACTGCGGACCATAGATGGCGCCGATATTGGCGGTGCCGTCGGACGGGAAGTCGCTCTGCATCAGCGAGGGCTCATGCACGTTGAACAGGTTGCGACCGAAGATCGCGACGCTGTAGCGATCGTCATCGGTGCGCAGGCCGATGCGGCCACCGACCAGCCAGTGCGGGCGGAACGTCGTTTCCTCGCGCGAGTTGGCTTCATAACGGATGCGCGACTTCCACACCGTATCCGCTGCCAGGAAGCCCTTCAGGCGGCTCGTGACCGGCGCTTCATATTCGCCCGACAAAGTGAACTTGTATTTGGGCGCATAGGCGAGCTGGGTGCCGCCGATATTGGTGCCGTCGGTGCCCAGATAGCCACCCGGATAGGTCGCCTTGGAATAGATGAAGCCGGTGTTGAGCGACAGGCCGTCAAAGACCTTGCCGAAGAAGCTGACTTCCGCGCCGCGCGATTTCACGCCGTCGATATTCGTCTGGGCGCAGGAAATGACGACATCCTCGACGGTGCATTGCTGCGCCTGGAAATTGTCGATCTTGCTGTAGAAGATGCTGAGATCCGCGACCCAGCCGCCGAACAGCGTGCTCTTCAGCCCCGCTTCGTAGGAGGTCGGGATTTCGGGCAGCACGACATAGGGATTGGCGCCGGTTGGCGTAGCGATCTGGCCGCCCTTGAAGCCGCGCGCGGCAGTCGCATAGACCATCATGTTGCGTGCCAGGTCATATTGCGCGCCAAACTTCCACGATGCCTTGGCGACATCCAGCACGGTGCTGGTGCCGACCGTGCCGAAAGTGTCGAGGGACAGGCGGTCGACCGTGTAGCGGCCGCCCGCGATCAGGCGCAGTGCCGGCGACAGGTGAAAGGTACCCTGGCCGAAGAAGGCGAGCGATTCATCCACCACCTTGTTGGCGTCGGTGGTCGTGCTGGCGATCGGGACGATGAAGTCGGGCAGGTCGAGCTGGACCGTCACGGTTTCCGCATCGCGCTTCTGCACCTGCTTCGAATAGAAGGCGCCGGCGGTATATTCGAAGAACTGGTCGGCGGGCGAACTAATGCGCAATTCCTGCGTGAACAGGCTGGTGCGGCGGTTCACCGGGGAGTTGTAGACTTCCAGCGCATGGGAGTCGGCACGGAACACGTTGCTGGCGGCGCCATAACCGGTCTCGGTCGATCCGCGATAGGCGGTCACCGACGTCAGGGTGAAAGGATCGGCCTCATAATCGAGCTGCAACGAGCCGCCATAGCTTTCCGAATGGCCGACATAATGGTCGCTGGTGCAATAGGTGCGATTGCCTTCGCCCGCAGTCACGCCACAGCTCGACAGTTCGTCGGCGAAGTCGCTCTTGACGAAGGTGAAGAAGTCGCCGCCGTTGACGATCTTGCTCTTGGCATAGTCGCCATTGAGGTTGACTGTGACCCGGTCGGTCGGCTCCCACAGCAGCCGGCCGCGCACGCCATAACGGTTGGTGTCGTTATAGTCGCCGGTGGTGGCGTTGCGGTTCGGCCCCTGGCGGAAATTGGTGACGCCCGACAGGCGCAGCGCGGCATTGGGGGCCAGCGGCACGTTGATCATGCCCTGCACGATCTGGTTGCCGAACTTGGACCCGGCGGTGCCGGCGTCGGACAGTTCGGTGCGGACGCGGGCGGCAAAGCCGGTCGGATCGGGCGCATTGGTGGTGATGTTGATGACGCCGGCCGATGTGGTGAGGCCGAACAGCGTACCCTGCGGCCCCTTGAGCACTTCGATCCGGCTGACATCGAACAGGTCGGAGATATTCGCGTTGCCCTGGCTCACCTGGTCGACGACCACGCCGACCGAGGCGACGGCGCCGGACGAGAAGGTCTGGGTGCCGATGCCGCGGATCGACCCGCCGCCGCCGGTATTCTGGCCCGGCGCCGACTGGATTTCCAGGCTCGGCGCGACGCGGTTGAGGTCGTTCATCGTGTTGACCTGCTGCCGCTCCAGCTGGGCGGCATTGGCCACGGTGATGGAAATCGGCACCTCGGTCACCTTCTCCGCCTTGCGCTGGGCGGTGACGATGATGTCCGAATTGTCCGCCGGCTGTGCCGCCTGTTCGGGCGCGGGCGCGTCCTGTGCGAAGGCCGGCGCGGCGATCGCGATGGCGCTCGCGCTGGCGAGGGCCGCAATGGTGATGTGGATGTTACGCATGGTCTGTCCTCCCCCGGTATGCGGGTTCATGATTGTTATTGTTCGTCGATGATGCGGTTGCTGAGCGTGCCGATGATGCCGATGGTCACTTCGACCTTGTCACCGGCCTTCATGTAGAGCGGCGGGGTGCGCTTATCGCCGACGCCGCCCGGCGTGCCGGTGGCGATCACGTCGCCGGGGCTCAAGGGCGTGAAGGCGGTGACATATTCGATGACCGTGGGGATATCCCAGATCATGTCGCTGACCGGCTGGTCCTGCACCAGTTCGCCATTGAGGCGGGTCTGGACGCGCAGCGCGGCAAGATCCTCAATCTCGTCGGGCGTCACCAGCGCCGGGCCGAAGCCGCCGGTGCCGGGAAAGGTCTTGCCCGGCGTGAACTGGATATTGTGGCGCTGCCAGTCGCGCGCGCTGCCGTCGTTGAACGCGGCATAGCCGGCGACATAGTCCCAGGCGTCGGCGGCGGCGACCTTGTGCGCGGGCTTGCCGATCACCAGCGCCAGTTCGCCCTCATAGTCGAACCGTTCGGTCACGGCCGGCTTCACCATCGGCTGGCCATCGGCGATCAGGCTGTCGGCATAGCGCACGAAGATGGCCGGATGCGCCTTCTGCTCGCGGCCGGTTTCCTTGACATGCTCGGCATAGTTGAGGCCGACGCACAGGATCTTGGCAGGGTCCGGGATCACCGGCAGCAGCACGACATCGGCGGCGGCATAGGATGCGCCGTCGGCCAGGCCCGACAGGCTGCCGTCGGTCAGCGCGGCCTTCAGGCTCGGCGCTGCATCGGTCGCCAGCTCGACGATCGTCTCGCCCTCGATCCGGCCGAAGCTGGGGGTGCCGTCGGGACGGCGGAAACTGACATAGCGCATCAGGCTTGTTCCTCGTTGATCAGGTCTAGCGGCCGGGCATCCCAGTCGCGGCGATGGCGGAATTTCTCTTCGGCGGCGCGCAGGCCGGCGAAATCCTTGTCGGACATGCCCCACTGGTCGATCCGGCGCTCGGGCCAGGTCCAGTCCTCCGGCGCGCCGGGCTGATAATCGTCGGCCACCTTTTCCACGGCGGTCGAAAATTCGATGACGGGGCCAAAGGGGGCGATGAAATAGGCGAAGACATTGGCGCCCGGACCATGGCGACCCGGCCCCCAGGCGGGGACCATGCCATGGTCGCGCAACCGGCCGATGCCGCGCATCACCGCGTCCATGTCCGCCATTTCGAAGGCGATATGGTTGAGGCTGGCAAAGCCGGCGCGGGCGAAGGCGGTCGAATGGTGCGAGTCATTGCAGCGCACGAACACCATGCCCTTGGTCCGGTCCGAGACGCGAAAGCCCAGCGCCTCCTCGACCAGATGGCCGGTCGCTTCCGCGTCGGCGCTGTTGAAGACGACATGGGTCAGCTTGACCGGCAGGTCGGCGCCCGCGATCGGCGCGACCTCCTCGGCATCGATCAGGAAGCGCAGCAATTCGCCCTCGGCCAGTTCGACGATGATGCCATGGCCGCCGCCCAGATCGGCCGAGACGGTCGGCGTCGCGGGCAGGCCGGCGGCGGTGACGCTGCGCTTCAACTGCTCCAGCCGGTCGGCGGTGCAGACGAAGGTGGTGGAGCGGACATAGGCGTCGGCCGATTCCGTCAGCGCCACGAGATAGGGATAGCTGCCCGATCCGCGCAGATAATGGGTTTCGCCTTCTTGCGCCGCCGGGGCCATGCCCCAGATGTCGGTCAGGAAGGCGGCGGCCTCACCCGCATGGGGCAGCGCCAGTTCGATGCTGCGCAGCTTCATTTTCTGTCTCCGTGGAAAAGTCCGGCGGCGTCAATGCCGGCGATGGCGCAGGCCTCGTCGCATTCGCCGGTGTCGCCGCTGATGCCGACTGCGCCGATCAGCGTGCCTGCCGCATCGCGGATCAGTACGCCGCCCGGCGAAAAGGCGATCTGGCCGGTGGCCGCCGCGATGCTCTGGAAAAAGACAGGGTTGGACGCGGCGCGGGTGGCCAGCACCCGCGTATCCGCGCCCATCCCCAATGCGCCCGAGGCTTTGGCCTTCGCGATGTCGAAACGGAACAGGCTGGCGCCATCCTCACGCACAAAGGCGACCGGATGGGCGCCGGCATCCAATATGATGACGGCCAGCGGCTGGGCGCCATCGGCGCGCGCCTTGGCGAGCGCGGCGTCGATGATGGTACGGGCCTGCACGAGCGAGAGGGTCATGCCGCAATCTCCTGCCGGGCGGTGCCGGCGATCAGCGCGTCGCGCCGGGCGATGAGATCGGCGGGCTTGCCAGTGCCGAAGACATAATGGTCGGGGCGGACCAGCACCGCCTCGGCGCCGCGCGCATCGAGCCAGTCGGCGACATGGCCGTCATCGCCCAGCTCCGCCACATCGACGACGGTCACGTCGCCGCCGACAACCGGCTGGCGGGTGAACAGGCGCCAGCCATCGCCGGTCACATCGTCCAGCAGCCGGTCGCCGACGCGCGGCTGGATGAAGCGTTCGCCCGCACCCGGCGTCCCGGTGGCGATGATGCCGGTGGCGATGGCGGGGATCAGGTCGGCAGCGGTGCCGCTCTGGGCGCCCTTGGCGGCTTCGCGCAACTGATGGTCGCGCGCGGCGGCGGCGTCGGGGTCGAGCACGCAGATATAGCGGCCCGCGCCCACGGCGGCGGAGATGACGGCGCGGACATGGGGATCGCGCTCGGGCTGATAGCTGTCGAGCAGGCTCTCGGGCGCCTTGCCCGCCAGCACCAGTTCCAGCTTCCAGGCCAGGTTCGCGGCATCGCGCAGGCCATGGCACATGCCCTGGCCGAAAAAGGGCGGCGTCTGGTGCGCGGCATCGCCGGCCAGGAAGACGCCGCCCTGCCGCCACCGCTCGGCGATCAGTCCATGGAAACGATAGGTGGCCGCGCGCACCACCTGGTGCGGCACGCCGTCGAGATAGGGGGCGACGAGTGCGGCCACGGCATCGGGCTGCATCATCGCCTGGTCATCTTCGCCGGGCAGCAGCATGAATTCCCAACGACGATGATTGCCACGACCCGGCACGATGGTGGCCGGTCGCCTGGGGTCGCACATCATCACCGACAATTTCTGCAGGTCGGCAGCTTCGGGCACGCCCCACAGGTCGGGGAAGCGGACCGGGCCATCGACCTCGGCATCGACCACCAGCCAGGGTTCCTCGAAATCCAGATCATCGAGGCCGATGTCGAGCGCCTTGCGCACCGCGCTGCGCGCGCCGTCGCAGGCGATGACATAGCGGGCGCGGACCTGTTCCTCGCCGGCGTCCGACCGCAGCGTCAGCGTGACGCCGTCCTCGTCCTGCGCCAGCGCCTCGAACGCGGTGCCGAGCGACAGCTCGACATTGGGATAGACGTCCAGCGCGTCGCGCAGATGGTCTTCCAGTTCGGGCTGGTAGAAGAAATAGTCGTTGGACCAGCTATAGGGGCGGGGACGGCCGACCGTGCCCATGTAGCGGATCACGCCATGATCGGCGCCGACATGCAGATGGCCTTCGGTATCGCGCATGTCCGGGGCGACCCGGTCGATGACGCCGGCCGACTGGAACAGGCGCATCATCTCATGGTCCAGATGGACCGCGCGGGGCAGCGGATAGGGATTGGCCTCGCGCTCGATCACCAGGACCGAGACGCCCGCTTTCCCAAGTAAATTGGCCGCAAAGGCCCCCACCGGCCCGCAGCCGATGATCGCAACGTCGAACATGAAAGCGTCTTTCCGGTCAGACCGTCAGGGGCTCGGGCACGGGGGATTTGTGCATCCGCCCGCCCAGCATGATCATCTTGATATTGGCCGCATCCTGCAGCAGGCGGACGTCCGTCGTCGGATCACCCTCGACCAGCAGCAGGTCGGCGAGATAGCCGGGCTTCACCTGGCCGACGGGCTGGTCCATCAGCTCGCCGCCCAGCATGGTGGCGGCGTGCAGCGCCTCGGCCGGGGTGAAGCCATAATAAGTGACGAAATGCTCCAGGTCGCGGGCGTTGCGGCCATGCGGGTTGAAGGGGAAGCCATAGTCGCCGCCGGGCAGGACACGCACGCCGCGCGCCTTCAATTTGGGCACCAATGTCTTTTCCAGTTCCAGCCGCTCGGCTGCGCTCGCCTTCATCGACGCCATATTGATATGGGGCGGCGGATTGGCCTCCAGCGCGGCGACCGATACGCCGGGGCCGGGGGCGTAGAAGATGGCGTCCTTCTTCGCCGCCATGGCGTCGACCGCCGCATCGTCGGCGAAGGAGCAATGATAGAGGATGCGGGCGCCGGCTTCGAGCGCCAGATTGATGGCGCGCGGGCTATAGGCATGGGTGGCGATCCACAGGCCCGCCTCCTTCGCCGCCTCGCCGGCCGCGATCATTTCCGCGTCGGTGTAGAGGATATCCTGCGACGATCCGGGCTTGAGCGCATCCTCGCCCGAAATCACCAGCTTGAGCGATTTGACGCCCTCCGCCGCGCAATAGGCGACGAAGGCGCGCATCGCTTCGGGCCCCCGCCCGTTGAACACATCGCCGGTTTCGACCCCTTCCTCGCCTTCCGGGCTGCGCTCCAGCGTGGAGGGCACCAGCCGCGGGCCGGGGGTTTCACCGGCCGCAATGGCGCGGGCCAGTTCCGGTTCGATCTGGTCGCCCAGCGCGCCGGCTGAATAGAGGCTGGTATAGCCATGGTCGAGCAGCACGCGGGCATTGCGCCAGGCGGCGACCTTCAGCTCCTCGGGCGGCAGGATGAACTGATGATAGATTTTCTCGACCGAACTGCCCCAGGTCAGATGGGTATGGGCGTCGACCATGCCGGGCATCAGCGTCGCGCCCTGGCCGTCGATCACCATGTCGGCCTGGGCCGCATCGATCGTGGCTTCGTCGCGCAGAATGTCGGCGATGCGATCGCCCTCGATCAGGACCGCGCCGGGGAAGGGCGCACTGCCGGTCCCGTCGAAAATCGCAATATTGCGGATCAGCTGCCGCACGAGGGCTCTCCCGAAGTCTCTTGTTGAATGCCCTTATGCGCCGAATTTATACGCAAGAATAATAATGATTTTTGGGAACGTCATAGTTTGGAGCTATGGATCATGATGTCCAGCAGCGCCTCGCCCAGCCGCGACAGGCGCGCATCCTTCAGCTTGCGGATGCCGATACTGCGCTGGAAGGTCGCTTCGCGGATCGCGATCGCGCGCAGCACGCCGATCGACAGTTCGGCCGCCGCCACCTTCATTGGCAGGATGGTCAGCCGGCTGCTGTTCCGCACCATCGCCTTGGTCGTCAGCAGGGAGTCGCACCGGATCACGTCCTGCGGCACCGGCACGCCCGCCGCCATGAACAGGGCGTCGATCTGCCGGCGAAAGGCGCCGCGCGCCTCCGGCAGCACCCAGCGCCTGGCCATCATGTCGCGCAGCGACACCTCGGCGGGCAGATGGTCGTTGCGGCGCCCGACCACCAGCGCGAACGGATCCTGCGCGAAGGTGATTTCCTCGATCCCCTCGGGCGGCTCCTCCAGCCCCGTGGTGACGAAGGCCAGCTCGATCTCGCCCCGGTGCAGCATGTCGGCCAGGTCATGGTCGGGCCGCTCCACCGCGTGCAGCGCGAAATGGCCCATCTTGTCCTCCAGCCGCCGCACCGCGTCGGGCAGCAGGCTGACGAGGGCGCCCGGCGTGCCGCCGACCCGCAGCGGCCCGGTCACGCCCACGCGCGCCAGCCGCAATTCCTCCTCCGCGCCGCTGATCAGGCTGTCGACCGCCTCCGCCCGGCGCAGCAGCACCTCGCCCTCCGGCGTCAGGCTGATGCCGCTGCGCGACCGGGCGAACAGGGCTGCGCCGACCGACTGTTCCAGCTGCGCGATCGCATTGGACACCGATGGCTGGGAGATGTTGAGCAGCCGCGCGCCGCCGCTGATCGAGTTGGCACGGCAGACGGCGAGGAAGGTGCGAAGCGCGCGGGGATCGATCATCGGCCTAGATAGCCCGACCATCGCCGCGCACAACAAGACAATCTAGCCCTCGGTGCCGCTCGCCTCCCGCACCAGGGCGATCAGGGCGGCGGGGCTGCTGGCGCCGGTCTTGGCGACGATCGCGGCGCGATGATCCTCGATCGTCTTGGGGCTGAGCGACAGGGCGGCGGCGACCATCTTGTTGCTCATCCCCTCGGCCAGGCAGTGCAGCACCTCGCGCTCGCGCGGGGTCAGCGGCGCCAGCCGGGCCAGCGCCCCGCGCCGCTGCCGGCTCCAGCGCGCACCCTCCGCCACCGCCGCCAGCAGCCGGCCCTCGTCGATCGGCTTTTCCAGATAGTCGAGCCCGCCATAGCGGCGCACCGAATCCACCGCGCTGCTGGTGGTCGGCCAGGCGGTCATGAAGATGATCGCCACCGCCGGATCCTGCGCCCGCATCCGCTCGGCAAAGGCAAAGCCGTCCATGTCCGCCATCATCACGTCGGTGACCAGGCAATGGGCCGGCTCGTCGGCCTGGGCGCGCAGCATCGCGCGGGGCGTGTCGAACGCCTGGGTGCGATAGCCGTGCCGCCCCAGCAGCCGCGCCACCGCCCGGCCCAGATCAGGATCGTCATCGACCACATGGATGATGGCGGGATCGGCCGGGTCAGTCATGGCTGGGCTCCGTGCGGGGCAGCGACAGGCTGGCGCGCGCGCGGCCCTGCGCGATGTCGCGGGTCAGCGTGCCGCCATGGGCGTCGGCGATGGCACGCGCCACCAGCAGGCCGATGCCCATCCCGCCATAGTCGGGGGAGGGGGAAGGGACCGGGTTGGCGACATGGATCGTCACCTGATCGGCCTGGCTTTCCAGGGCAATCTCGATGGTCGATCCGGGCGCCGCCAGCATCGCGTTGCGCAGCAGGTTGAGCAATATCTGGGTCAGTTCGATCTCATGCCCGGTGACCTGCAAGCGTGCATCCATCGGCGGCAGGCTGATGGCGCAGCCCAGGCTGCGCGCCTCGCCGCCGACCATGCCGGCACAGTCGCGCAGCATCTGGCCAACGATGATCGGCGATGGCTCATCGACGGCGCGCCCGCCAAAGCTGCGCAGCCGTCGCACCATGTCGGCCAGCAAAGCCGCCTTGCGATCGACCAGTTCGATGCTCTCGCGCATCTCCGCCAGGTCGGGCTGCGGATCGCGCGACAGGGCGGACAGATGCCGGGTCTCGATCGCCAGCGTCGACAGTGGCTGGCTGATCTCGTGGATGATCGCCACCGACATGGCGCGCAGCGTCTTGAGCCGTTCGGCCTGGAACAGGATGCGGTCGCGCCGGGCGATATCCTCGCGGGCGCGTATCTGCGCCTCGGCAAAGCTGCCGGCAAGATAGGTGGCGATCGCCATGGCGGCGAGGCCCATGTGCAGCGCGAAGCGGGTGGCGCTGGCCGACAATGGTGCCGACCAGGGCAGGATGATCGCGGCCGACAGGATGATCGCAATCCAGGCGCCCAGCCGGCCACAGCGCAGCCCCATCCAGATCGCGCCGATCAGCACCGGCGTGACCGCGATCTGGGGTTCGACCCGCGCGAGCCCCCAGGCGAGCAGCCAGGCAAAGACGAAGACGGCGGCCGCCTCGACCGCGCGCCCGCGCCCGATCTGCATCAGCCGCCGCGCCTCTTCATTGCGCGTGCCGATCCACAGCAGGGGCGGCGCGACCAGCAGCACGCCCAGCAGGTCGCCGACCAGGAAGGCGGCGATGGTGGTGGCGACCGGCTGGCTGGGCAGGGTGCCGGACACGCCGGGCCACAGCCATTCCCAGAAGCCCGCGGTGAAGGACACCAGCGTCGGCGCCAGCACCGCGGCCAGGCCGAAGGGCATCGGCGCGATCGCCAGTTCCGACCGGCTGCGCCGTTCGATGAAGCGCACCAGCGCGATCATCAGGCCATAGGCGGCGGGCGCGCGCGCCACCCCGCCCAGCTGGTTGAGAAATTCGGGACCGCCCCACACGATCGTGCCGGTCAGCAACTGGATCACGCATTCCTCGACGATCAGGACCGGCGTGAAGCGCGCGCCGATCCGCCACAGCAGCGCCAGCCGCACGCCGGCGGCGGGATACCAGAGGCTGAAGAAATGGGCGCCGCCCCACGGGCTGGCCGCCATATGCGCCAGCTTGAACGCGAAGGGATAGGCCAGCAGCAGCGCCACCAGCCGCCAGTCGATGGCGCGCGCCTCCAGGCGAAAAGGGCGCGGCCGGGCGCTCATGGGGGACAGGGTGGCCATGGCCCTGTCCTAGCCCGGATCACCCGCCTGCCAAGCCGGGAAATTCCCTGCCGTTTCAATCTTATCCGGGAATTAACCGGATAGGCCGGGCGCTGTGACGCGGCCATCACGGGGGCGACCGTTTGGGGGCAACGCCCTTCGGTTGCCGGGCGGCGCACTGCGACCCGCGTCGCCCGGCCCCACAGACGCCGGCATCTTCCTGCCTGGCATGGATGGAGGACATCCTATGAGCGTGATCGGAACCAACAGCGCGGCGCTGCGCGCGCAGCGGGCGATCGAGGCGGCCACCAAGGCCCAGGGCCAGGCAAGCGAGAAATTGTCGACCGGCAAGCGGATCAATTCGGCCAAGGATGATGCGGCCGGCATGGCGATCGCCCAGACCATGACCAGCCAGCTGCGCGGCATGGAAGTGGCCAAGCGCAACGCGGCCGACGCCATATCGCTGACCCAGACCGCCGAAGGCGTGTTGGGCGAGGTTCAGAACAGCTTGCAGCGGATGCGCGAATTGACGCTCCAGGCGGCCAATGGCGTCAACCGGCCGGAGGATCGCGCCGCGCTCCAGACCGAAATGGACCAGACCGTCGCCCATATCAACGCGCTGCTGCAGAATAGCGAGTTCAACGGCGTGAACCTGTTTTCCAACACCGCGCAGGGAGTCGCCGCCCGCGATTATAATGCGGATGGCGATTTCCTCGATCACAACGGCTATGTGAATTATCGCAACGAGCTCATTCACAGTGCCGGCAGCACCGTCATCAATGTCCAGGCGGGCGCCAATGCGACCGACAATGTCGCCATCACCCTGCCGACCCTGCGCAGCAACAGCGACGATTTCACCCTGCTGGGCACCGACCTTGCGGTGAACGGCACGATGCGCTTCGTGGGCATCAGCAATATCGACCTGACGCTTGACTATGATGTCGGTGTGGCTGCCGTCGAGCGCACCAATGATCTTGGCGGATTTGGCTGGATGGACCCGGAAGGCTATGTCGCCTTCACCGATTCCGACTATAAATCCTACGCCCAGATCGGCGTGACCGCGCAGCAGGGGCTGGCGGTGATCGACGCCGCGCTGGCGCAGATTTCGACCGCCCGCGTCAATCTGGGCGCGGCGCAGAGCCGGCTGGAATCCATCTCCAGCCAGCTCGACACCAATATCGTCAACCTGACCGACGCCCGCTCGCGGATCGAGGATGCGGACTTCTCCACCGAATCCACCGCTCTCGCCAAGAGCCAGATCCTGTCGCAGGCGGCAACGGCGATGCTGGCCCAGGCCAATGCCCGGCAACAGGATGTGCTGAAACTGCTCGAATGATCCCCGCGACCCGGCTAGGACCGCTGCGGACATTCAGCGGGAGAGGCAGGAATGATGAAGCGGGCCATGGCCCTTTGCCTGCTGCTGGGCAGCGCAGCGGCGGCGCAGGCGGGCGATCCGCCCCGGTTCGATGTCGCGATCACGGTCGATGATCTGCCTGCCCATGGCCAGTTGCCGCCCGGCACCACCCGCGCCGACATCGCCCGCCGCTTCCTGGCGACGCTGAAGGCGCATCATGTCGCGCAGGCCTATGGCTTCGTCAATGCGCGCGGACTGGCGGAGGATCCGGCGTCGGACGCGGTGCTGACGCTCTGGCGCCAGGCCGGCTATCCGCTCGCCAACCATAGTTACAGCCATTTGAATCTCGACGGCGCGCCCTCGCTCGACGCCTGGCAGGCGGATGTGATCGCGGGCGAGCCGGCGCTGGAACGGCATATGGGGAAAGGGGACTGGCACTGGCTGCGCTTCCCCAACCTGTCGAGCGGCAAGGACGCGACCCGCCATGACGGCGCCGCCGCCTTCCTGAAACGGCGCGGCTATCGCATCGCCAGCGTCAGCCTGGCTTTCGAGGACTGGGATTATAGCGACGCCTATGCCCGCTGCCGCGCGCAGGGCGACGATCGCATGATCGCGGCGATGAAGCGCCACTATCTGGCCGTGGTCGATCAGGCGATCGCGCGGGCAAAGGCCAATGCCCAGCGCGTCCATGGCCGCCCGATCCCGCATGTGCTGCTGCTCCATGTCGGCGCCTGGACCGCCGACACCCTGCCCGATGTCATGGCCCGGCTCGATGCCGCCGGCGCGCGCTATATTCCGCTGGCAAAGGCGGAGGCCGACCCGGCCTATGCCCAGGCCGAAGCCCTGCCGGGCGGCGGTGGCATCATCGAACGGGTGGCGCAGGCACAGGGCATCGCTCTCCCCGCTGCCCCATCCCCGGCACCCGAAATCGACCTGCGCCAGGCCTGCCGCACACCCGGCTGAGGCGACTTCACCTTGCATTCAGCGCGCGACCGATAGAATGGCGCGCAATATGATCATGGGTAAAAGCCGGCATGGCCGGGCGCTGACAATCTTCCTGCCTTTCCTGGTCCTGACCGCGGGTGCGACATCCGCGGCGCAGGCGACGACCTATTATGTCAACAGCGCCACCGGCAATGATCGCGCCGCCGGCACCACCGCCGACCAGCCCTGGCGCAGCCTGGCGCGGGTGCGCGACTATCCGCTGATGCCGGGTGATCAGGTGCTGCTGATGGCCGGATCGCGCTGGCAGGAGCCGCTCACCATCACCCGCTCGGGCCGATCCGGCGCGCCGATCAGCGTCGCCGCCTTCGGTACCGGCGCACGGCCGCGCATCGATGCGGGCGGCGTCTCGCCCCATGGCGTGGGCGTCATCAACGCCGAATATGTCAGCGTCAGCGGGCTGGAAGTCACCAACGACAATCCTGCCCCGGCCCAGCGTTTCGGCGTGCTGGTCTCGGCGGTCGACCGGGGCGTGACGCGCGGCATCCGCATCAGCGACATGTATATTCACGACGTGCGCGGCGTGAATGATCGCAAGGATAATGGCGGCATCGTCTTCAGCGCGACCGGCAAGAAGCTGCCGACCCGCTTTCAGGATCTGGTGATCGAACGCAATATCGTCTGGAAGGTCGACCGGTCCGGCATTGCCGGCATCGCCGACCGGATCAGCGCCAAGGACTGGTTCCCGAGCGAAAAGATCGTGATCCGCGACAATCTGGTCGAGGATATTGGCGGCGACGGCATCGTCCCGCGCGGCACCGACGGCGCCCTGATCGAGCATAATATCGTGCGCTATGCCGGTGCCCGAGCACCCGGCTATAATGCCGGCATCTGGCAGTGGAGCACCGACAACAGCCTGATCCAGCTCAACGAGGCCGCCTATACCCGCACCCGCTATGACGGACAGGGCTTCGACAGCGACTTCAATTCGCGCCGCACGACATTGCTCTACAATTACAGCCACGACAATGCCGGCGGCTTCCTGCTGATCTGTTCGCCCGGTCGCAACGACAAGGATAATCTGGGCAATCGGGGCACCGTCGCGCGCTATAATGTCAGCCGCAACGACGCGCTGCGCATCTTCCAGCTCGCCGGCAATGTTTCCGACGTGCTGGTGGAGAAGAATGTGATCCATGTCGGCAAGGGCATGGATGTGCAGATGGTGGTGGCGACCAACTGGGATGGCTGGGCGCAGGATGTCCGCATCGTCGAAAATGACTTCAAGGTCGCCGGCACCGCCCGCTATGGCAGCGAGAGCGGCCGGTCAGGCCCCGATTATCTCATCAAGGCGGGCTTTGCCCCGGCCCAATTTATCCGCTTCCGCGACAATCGCTACTGGGGCAGCCATGTCGACCTGCCGGCCGAGGCGGCGGGCGACGTGATCCCGCCCTATCTCGATCAGCCGGCCGACTGGCAGGTGCCGGTGTTCGACCCGGCCAAGGCAGAGGGTTTCCCCGAATTCATGGCCCGGCACCGCGCCTGGATGCTGGCCATGCTGCAACGCGAACTGGGCCAGGCGGTGCAGCCGCGCCAGCCGCGCCGCATCTCCATCTTCGAAGCGCGCCGTTGACCGGCGGCGCGGGCGGCATGCACCGCCCGCGCCTGGCCATCACCCGCCCGTTACAGGGTGAGCGAGATGCGCCCGTCCACCTTGCCGGCGCGCAATTCGTCCAGCACGGCGTTCACATCGTCGAACGGCCGGGGCGTCACATGCGCCTTCACCTTGCCCTCGACCGCGAAGGCGATCGCTTCGGCCAGGTCGCGCCGCGTGCCGACGATCGACCCGCGCACGGTCACGCGCTTGAGCACCACGTCGAAGATCGGCGTCGGGAAATCGCCCGGCGGCAGGCCGACCAGGCTGACGGTCGCGCGCCGGCGGGTGCAGGCGATCGCCTGGGCAAAGGCGGGGGGCGACACCGCCGTCACCAGTACGCCATGGGCGCCGCCGCCGGTCGCATTCTGCACTTCCGCCACGACATTGTCGGCCCGCGCATCCAGCGCCAGGTCCGCGCCCAGCGACCGGGCCAGCTCCAGCTTGCTCTCGCCAATGTCCAGCGCGACGACATGCAGGCCCATCGCCTTGGCATATTGCACGGCGACATGGCCCAGCCCGCCGACGCCGGAAATGGTCACCCATTCGCCCGGCTTCGCCTCGGTCTCCTTCAGCCCCTTGTAGACGGTGACGCCCGCGCACAGGATCGGCGCCATCGTCACGAAGTCGACACTGTCGGGCAGGCGGCCGGCAAAGGGCGCGCTGGCGATCGCATATTCGGCATAGGTGCCGTTGACGCTGTAGCCGGTATTATGCTGCCGCTCGCACAGCGTTTCCCAGCCGGTCTCGCAATATTCGCAGGCGCGGCAGGCATCATGCAGCCAGGGGATGCCGACGGCGTCGCCCTCCTTCAGGTCGGTGACGCCCGCGCCCAGCGCCACGACATGGCCCACGCCCTCATGGCCGGGGATCAGCGGCAGGGTCGGCTTCACCGGCCAGTCGCCATCGATCGCGTGCAAATCGGTATGGCACACGCCACTGGCGGCGATCTTCACCAGCACCTCGCCGGGCCCCGGCTCGGGTATCGCTATCTCCTCGATCGTCAGCGGCGCCTTGAACGTCCGGGCAATCGCGGCTCGCATGGTCGTCGGCATGATTTCCTCCTTCTTCTGCGGCTGTTGGACTGTGGATAATGGCGGTCAGATATCCTCGAACCAGGCGAGCCGATGGGCGGCCAGCTTTTCGAGTTCCAGCACGGCGAACATCGCCGCGCCCAGGCCGATGATCATCAGCCCGTCGGTCAGCGACAGCGGCCGGCTGTCGAAAATATCGTGCATGAACGGCGCATAGGTGAAGAGCAGCTGGGCGATCACCACCGCCACGATCGCCGCCAGCACGATCGGCGTGCCCATCGCGCCGCGCAGCGTCAGCGATCGCATGTGCAGGAAGCGGACATTGAACAGATAGAATATCTCGCCCACGATCAGCATGTTGACCACCATGGTCCGGGCCGTGTCGATGTCGTGGCCGACATGCTGGGCATAGAAGAATATCCCCAGCGCCATCGCCCCCATCAGCACCGATACCAGCATGATGCGCCACAGCAGGAAGGGGGAGAGCAGGGGGGCACCGGCGGCACGGGGCCGCCGTTCCATCGTTCCCGGCTCGGTCGGCTCGAACGCCAGCACCAGCCCCAGCGTCACCGTCAGCACCAGGTTGATCCACAATATCTGCGTCGCCGTCATCGGCAGGGCAAAGCCGGCGATGATCGCGATCACCACCGCCAGCGTCTCGCCGCCATTGGTCGGCAGCGTCCAGCTGATGACCTTGCGGATATTGTCATAGACGGTGCGCCCTTCGCGCACGGCCGCCACGATCGACGCGAAATTATCGTCCAGCAACACCATCTCGGCCGCTTCCTTGGCGGCCTCCGTGCCCTTGATCCCCATCGCCGTGCCGACATCGGCCTGTTTCAGCGAAGGCGCGTCGTTGACGCCGTCGCCGGTCATGGCGACGACCAGCCCGTGCGACTGGAGCGCGCGGACGATGCGCAGCTTGTGCTCGGGGGAGGAGCGGGCGAACACGTCGACATCGCGCACCCGCGCCGCCAGCGCCTCATCATCCAGCGCCTCGACCTCGGCGCCGCTCATCGCCTGGGGATCATCGTCCAGCGCCAGTTGCCGGGCGATGGCGATGGCGGTGCCGACATGGTCGCCGGTGATCATCTTGACCGCGATGCCGGCCGACCGGCACTGGGCGATCGCCTGCCGCGCCTCGTCGCGTGGCGGATCGATGAAGCCCATCAGCCCCAGCAGCTCGACCCCGTTCTTCAGATCGTCGAAGCCGATCCGGTCGGGCGCTCCCGTGATCCGCTTGACGGCAAAGCCCAGCAGGCGCTCGCCCCGGTCGGCGGCGGCCGACAGCCGCGCGTCCCAGGCGGCGACATCCGCCCCGGCCATCGCCAGCAGCGCTTCGGGCGCACCCTTGATGAAGATGGCGCTGCTGCCATCGGGCGCGCGATGCAGCGTCGCCATGAAGCGATAGGCGGCGTCGAACGGGATTTCGTCGATCCGCGGCCATTCGTCGCGCACATGGTCGGCGCTCAGCCCCGCCTTCATCGCCAGCGCCACCAGAGCGCCCTCCATCGGGTCGCCCTGCACGGTCCAGCCGTCATCCGCTTGGCGCAGCAGGGCATCGTTGCACAACAGGCCGCAGCGCAGGATTGGCGCGGCATCGGCCAGCGCCTCGGCATCGTCACCGCCCTCGGCCGCGCTGATGGCGCCCGTCGGCGCATAGCCCGACCCACTGACATGCAGGTCCGCGTCGGGCAGCAGCAGGTGACGCACGGTCATCTCGTTGCGGGTCAGCGTGCCGGTCTTGTCGGTGCAGATCACCGATGTGGCACCCAGCGTCTCGACCGCCGGCAGGCGCCGGATCACCGCCTGGCGCGCGGCCATGCGCTGCACGCCGATCGCCAGCGTGATGGTGATGACGGCGGGCAGCCCCTCCGGCACGACGCCGACCGACAGGGCGACGATCGCGATCAGTGCATCGACCCAGTGGAAGCCACGCGCCAGCACTGCGAACAGGAACAGGACGACCGCACCGGCCAGCACCGACCAGGTCATCAGTCGGGCGAAATCGTCGATCTGCCGCACCAGCGGCGTCTTGCCGACCTCGACCGCCTTGAGCATGCCGCTGATCCGGCCGATCTGGGTATGGCTGCCGGTTTCGACCACCAGCCCGGTCGCCTGGCCGGCGGCCACCAGCGTGCCGGAAAAGGCCATGTTGCTCTGGTCGGCGATGCCGGCGTCGGCGGTGATCAGCGTCTGATGCTTTTCCGCCGCGACCGATTCGCCGGTCAGAGCCGCCTCGTCGATCAGCAGGCCGCGGGCGCGCAGCAGCCGGATGTCGGCCGGCACCCGGTCGCCCGCTTCCAGCAGCACGATGTCACCCGGCACCAGTTCCGGCACCGCCACCACCCGCCGTTCGCCGCTGCGCAGCACCATGGCATGCGGCGCGATCATGTCCTGGATCGCGCCCAGCGCTTCTTCGGCCTTGCCCTCCTGGATGAAGCCGACCACCGCATTCACCAGCACCACGGCCAGGATCACGGCAGCATCGATGCCGTGGTTCAGCAGCAGCGCGATCAGCGCCGCACCCAGCAGGAAATAGATCAGCACGCTGTTGAAATGCGCCAGGAATCGCAGCAGCGGATGCTGGCGCGGCGCTTCGGGCAGGGCATTGGGGCCATAGCGCCGCAGCCGGGCCTCGGCATCGCGCTGGTCCAGCCCGGTCGCTTCGACGGACAGCGTTGCCAGCGCCTCTTCGGGCGGCAGCGCATGCCAGGCAACGGGCGGGGCAGAGGACATCGGCTTCCCTTTCAGTCGCGTCGAGCGGCCGGGGGCAAGCCACCCGGCGGTCAGCGCACCAGCGCGAAGCCGATCCGCAATCTTGTTATGGAACGATTATAGTCCAATAGGTTCTCGCCATATCCGGCAAATCCCTGAGCGAACAAATAGAGATCGGGGCCGCCGCCCAGCAGGCGTGGCAGCGGATAGGACAGGTCGGCGTTGATCGCGCCCTTGCCCGATCCGAAATTGAATCGGCTGTTGGTCGACAGGCGCAGCCCGTCATCATCGCCGACCTGCAGGAACAGGCCGGCATGGCCGCGATAGCGGACGATATCGGGATTGTCGGACTTGTCGCCGACATAGAAGGTCAGGCGCGGTGCCACCAGCAGCCGCCGCTCCTCGCCCAGCGAGAAGGCCGCCATCGGCGCGACATAGACGCTGTTGATGCTGCGCGACGCATCGCCGTCCCGGCCATTGGATTCGTGCCGAAGCCCGCCCTGCAGCGCCAGCGACATGCCGTTCTTCAGCATCCGGGTCGGCATCACATAGATGAGCTCGGGCTGATAATCGATGTTGCGGAAGGGCATGGAGTTGGCGCCCAGATCCCAGAACATGCGCTGGGTATAGGCGAAATGCAGGCCGTCCCGCCAGGAACTGGGCAAATGCGCGGCATCGCGCGATCCGAACAACCGATATTCGAAACTCAGCTGCAACCGGGCATCGGTATTGGTGCCGGGGCCATAGACCGCATAGATCGGCTCATAGGGCGCCAGATTGCCGATAAAGGCATTGCCCGCGCTGCGATCGGCCGGCGGCGCGACCGGCGGCGGCACCGGGGTTCCGGGTGGCGGCGGCGGTGGTGGAACAGGCACAGGCGAAGCGGCCGCCATCCGCGCGGCCGCCTCGCCATGCAGCGCCACCTGCGGCGAATTCCAGGCCGGGATCGACAGCAATGCCCCCTCGGCCATGTCGCTCGCCGCCAGTTGATAGCGCGCCTGGGCAAAGCCGCCCGGCGCAATCTCCACCGTCTCCGGCACGCCCGGCGCCCGGCGCAGCCACAGCCGACGCGCCGCGCCATCCTGTTCCACCTGCGCCTCGACCCGGTCGGGCAGCGGCATGGCGGCGGGCGCCGTGCCCATGTTGAGGAAGCGCAGTTCCACGCTCGCCATATTCTGGTCATCGGGCAGGGCGATCCGCCCTATCAGGGTTTCTACGGGTTCCCCGGCCAGGGCGCTTGTCGCAAAAGAAGGCGACAGGACAACCAGCAGCCATGCCAGGCTCGACCAGGGGGCGGGCAAGTGTCGTGGTTGCGCGCGGCGGTTGCGGATCATCCTGCGTCCCTTGTCGCGTTGCGCCCCTCGCAACGGCGCGAGCGGTCAGGTCAGGTGCGATTGACGATACTGGTTGTGGTAGATAAACACAAATATATTAAAGGCATAAGTTATTCGTGAGTCCTTGTGATGTTCTGAAGCATCATGTCTCACAAAATCGAGAATAGATGAAGTCGGTCGATGCTATATCGATTGAATAGGGGTCCATGTTGCTCGAAAAGGGGTGCTTGGTGTCGCTTGGAAATTCCGATTTTGCGATAGGTCATGGCGTGAAGGGGAGGGTTATCCCTGAGGCCTTGGCGATGCTTCTGGCTCTTTCCCTGACCGGTTGTTCCTTTGCTCCCGATTATGTTCAGCCGTCCCTGCCGGTGCCCGACAGCTATGCCGTAGCGACGCCGGCCGGGACTTCGCTGGCCGGGCGCGACTGGGAGCAGGTTTTCCCCGATCCCGAATTGCGCAGGCTGGTCGCCCAGGCGCTGGCCAATAATCGCGACATTCGCATCGCCGCCGCCCGCGTGGCGCAGGCGCGCGGCGCCTGGCGGATCGAGGGTGCCTCGCTCTATCCCCAGCTCGATGCGGTGGCGACGGGCACGCGCGGTCAGGCCTTCTACAGCCTGCCGGTGATCGGCGACCAGATCGTCGACGTGAAATCGATCACCGCCCAACTGAGCGCCAGCTGGGAAATCGATTTCTGGGGCCGGCTGCGCAATCTGAAGGAGGCCGCCCGCGAACAGTTTCTGGCGTCCGAGGAATCGCGCCGGGCGGTCGCGACCGACCTGATCGCGCAGGTGGCGCTCGGCTATCTGCTGGAGCGCGAATATGAGGAGCGCGCCGCCCTTACCCAGCAGTCGATCACCACCCGGCAGGAAACGCTGCGCATCATGCGCCGCCGCTATGAGGTGGGGTCGGGGTCGAAGCTGGACCTGGCCCAGTCCCAGGTGCTGCTGGCGCAGGCGGACACCACCATGCATGTGCTGAACCTCGACCGCGCGGTCAATCGCAACGCGCTGGCGCTGCTGGTCGGCCAGCCGGTGGAGATCGCGCCCGGATCGCTGCGGCTGGCCGGACCGGGCGGCGATTATCAGGTGCCCGCCGGCCTGCCGTCCGAACTGCTCACCAACCGGCCGGACATCGTCGCCGCCGAGTATCAGCTGCGCGCCGCCAATGCCAATATCGGTGCCGCCCGCGCCGCCTTCTTCCCCAATATCAGCCTGACCGGCGCCTATGGCACGACCAGCCCGGACCTCGACGGGCTGTTCGGCGGCAATAGCGAGGTGTGGAGCTTTTCGCCGACGATCCGACTGCCCCTGTTCAACGCCGGCCGGCTGAAGGGCAATCTGGACGTGGCGCAGGCGCGCCGGGACGAGGCCGTCGCTACTTATGAAAAGACGATCCAGTCGGCCTTTCGCGACGTGTCCGACGCGCTGGTCCGGCGGCGCCAGATCGCCTTGCAGATCGGCACCACGCGCCAGCTGGTCGATGCCCAGCGGGAACGGGCGCGCCTCGCCCAGTTGCGGTTCGACAATGGCCGCTCCACCTATCTCGAAGTGCTCGATGCCCAGCGCGACCTGTTCGATGCGGAACAGGCGCTGGTCCAGCTTCGCCGGGGAGAACTCTCCAGCATCGTCAGCCTCTATGCCGCCCTGGGCGGCGGCTTTGTGGTCAATCGCGGCATCGCGGCCGCCCCGTCCGGGAAC
The DNA here is from genome assembly GCF_051058005.1 of Sphingobium sp. DN12. Lineage (NCBI taxonomy): Bacteria > Pseudomonadati > Pseudomonadota > Alphaproteobacteria > Sphingomonadales > Sphingobiaceae > Sphingobium > Sphingobium sp. DN12. The sequence goes on along the minus strand of NZ_CP173717.1, from coordinate 3,078,950 downwards.
CAGGGGGAACCATGAGCATGAACAAGCGCTGGATCGTCAGGGGGCTGATCGTGGCGGCGGTGGCCGGCATCGCCTTCCTGCTCTGGACGTTGCTGAAGCCGGCCGGCCTGCCCGAAGGCATTGTCGGCGGCAATGGCCGGCTGGAAGCGACCGAGATCGACGTCGCCTCCAAGTCTGCCGGACGGATCAAGGATATCGTCGCGGATGAAGGGCAGCTGGTGAAGGCCGGCGAGATCGTTGCCCATATGGATGTCGACGTGCTGGACGCACAGCGGACCGAGGCCGTCGCGCAACTGGCCGAGGCGCAGAATGCCGTCCTCGTCGCCCAGACCCAGGTCGCCCAGCGCGAGAGCGAGAAGGCCGCCGCCCAGGCCGTGGTGCGCCAGCGCATCGCCGAACTCAACGCCTCGCGCAAGCGCCTTGCCCGGTCTGAAACCCTGGCCCGCGAAGGCGCGACCGCGGTGCAGGAACGCGATGACGACGCCGCCCAGACCGAAGGCGCCGCCGCTGCCGTGGAGGCAGCCCGTGCCCAGCTCGCCTCGGCCGAGGTCGCCATCACCAATGCCCGCAACCAGGTGATCGGATCGCGATCGCGCGTGGAGGCCGGCCGCGCCACCATCCAGCGGATCGAGGCGGACATCAACGACAGCAGTCTGCGCGCGCCACGCGACGGCCGCGTCCAGTATCGCGTCGCCCAGCCCGGCGAGGTGGTGACGGCCGGTGGCCGGGTGCTGAGCCTGGTCGACCTGTCCGACGTGACGATCAGCTTCTTCCTGCCCGCCACCGCCGCCGGCCGTGTCGCCATCGGCAGCGAGGCGCGGATCGTGCTCGATGCCATTCCCGACTATCCGATCCCGGCACGGATCAGCTTCGTCGCCGACGTCGCCCAGTTCACACCCAAGACGGTGGAAACCCAGAGCGAGCGCGAGAAGATGATGTTCCGGGTCAAGGCCCGGATCGATCCGGCGCTGCTGCGCAAGCATATCGCCCAGGTGAAGACCGGCCTGCCCGGCATGGCCTATGTCCGGATCGATCCGGGCGTTGCCTGGCCCGCCTCGCTTGCGGTCCGCGCCCTTCCCGAAGGATCGCGGGCGGTCCAGTGAATCAGCCCGACCCCATCGGCGCGCCGACGGTCGATCCGGTCGTCCGCCTGTCCGGCGTCCGTCTCCATTATGGCAAGACGCAGGCGCTGCGCGGCATCGATCTCGACATACCGGGCGGGCGGATGATCGGCCTGATCGGCCCCGATGGCGTGGGCAAGTCCAGCCTGCTCTCCCTCGTCGCCGGTGCCCATGTCATCCAGGATGGCGATGTCCATGTGCTGGGCGGCGACATGCGCGACAAGCGCCATCGCAGCGATGTCTGCCCGCGCATCGCCTATATGCCGCAGGGACTGGGCAAGAATCTCTATCCCACCCTGTCGGTCGAGGAGAATCTGCAGTTTTTCGGCCGCCTGTTCGGCCATGACGGGGCGGAGCGGCGACGGCGGATCGATGCGCTCACCCGCGCGACCGGCCTTGACCCGTTCCTTGCCCGGCCGGCGGGCAAGCTGTCGGGCGGCATGAAGCAGAAGCTCGGCCTGTGCTGCGCGCTGATCCATGATCCCGACCTGTTGATCCTGGACGAGCCGACCACCGGCGTCGATCCGCTGGCCCGCGCCCAATTCTGGGATCTCATCAACGACATCCGGCAGACCCAGGCGCAGATGAGCGTCATCGTCGCCACCGCCTACATGGATGAGGCGCAGCGTTTCGACTGGCTGGTGGCGATGGATGACGGGCAGATCCTCGACATCGGCACCCCGGCCGAGATTTTCGCGCGCACCGGCACCAGTTCGCTGGAGGAGGCCTTCATCGCGCTGTTGCCCGAGGAGAAGAAGCGCGGCCACGAGCCGGTCGTCATCCCGCCGCTCGAAGCCAGCGAGGATGATATCGCCATCGAGGCGCAGGGCCTGACCATGCGCTTTGGCGATTTCACTGCGGTCGATCATGTCAGCTTCCGCATTCGCCGGGGCGAGATATTCGGTTTCCTGGGGTCCAATGGCTGCGGCAAGTCGACCACCATGAAGATGCTGACCGGCCTCTTGCCCGCGACCGAGGGCAAAGCCTGGCTGTTCGGCAATGCAGTGGACCCGGACGACATGTCCACGCGCAAGCGGGTCGGCTATATGAGCCAGGCCTTCTCGCTCTACACCGAACTCACCGTCCGCCAGAATCTGGAATTTCACGCCCATCTCTTCCATGTCCCGCGCGAGGATATTCCCGCCCGCGTCGCGGAAATGGCCGATCGGTTCGATCTTGGCCCGGTGATGGAGGAATTGCCCGACAGCCTGCCGCTCGGCATCCGCCAGCGCCTCAGTCTTGCGGTGGCGATGGTCCACAAGCCGGAACTGCTGATCCTGGACGAGCCGACCTCCGGCGTCGATCCGGTGGCGCGCGACGGCTTCTGGCGATTGCTGGCGGAGCTGTCGCGCCGCGACAAGGTGACGATCTTCATCTCCACCCATTTCATGAACGAGGCGATGCGCTGCGACCGCATGTCGATGATGCATGCCGGCCATGTGCTCGACAGCGATGCGCCCGCGCGCCTGATCGAGAAACGGGGCGCGCCCGATCTGGAACAGGCCTTCATCGGCTATCTGGTCGATGCCGGCGGCGACACCCGCCCGCCCGACGAGGAAAGCGCGCTCAAGGACATGGCGCAGGCGGAACATGGCACGATCAGGCGCGGCTTCAGCCCGCAACGCGCGCTTACCTATGCCTGGCGCGAGACGCTGGAACTGCAACGCGATCCGGTCCGTGCGACGCTCGCGCTGATCGGCTCGCTGATCCTGATGCTGGTGATCGGTTTCGGCATGACCACCGACATCAACGAACTGAACTATGCCGTGCTGGACCGCGACAACAGCATCCTCAGCCAGAATTATGCGCTCGACATTTCCGGCTCCTCCTATTTCGTCGAACATGCGCCGATCCGCGATTATGATGATCTCGACCGGCGCATGAAGGATGGCGAACTGGCGCTGGTGATCGAGATTCCACCGGGCTTTGGCCGGGATATCGCGGCCGGGCGGCAGGTCACGGTCGGCGCCTGGTTCGACGGCGCCAATCCGCAGCGCGCCGAAACGGTGCAGGGCTATATCCAGGGGCTGCACCAGCATTGGCTGAGCCAGCAGGCGGCCGCGCGCGGCAGCGCGGTCGGCAGCAGCTTCTCGATCGAGAACCGCTATCGCTACAATCCCGATGTGCAGAGCCTGCCGGCGATGGTGCCGATCGTCATCCCGTTGCTGCTGCTGATGCTGCCGGCGATGCTGACCGCGCTGGCGGTGGTGCGCGAAAAGGAGATCGGGTCGATCATCAACCTCTATGTGACGCCGGTCAGCCGCAGCGAATTCCTGCTCGGCAAGCAGCTTCCCTATGTCGTGCTGGCGCTTGTCAACTTCCTGCTGATGGTACTGATGGCGATCTTCATCTTCGGCGTGCCGGTGAAGGGCAGCTTCCCGACCTTGCTGCTCGCCGCATCCATCTATTGCGTCACTGCGACCGGCATGGGCCTGCTCGCCTCGGCCGTGACGCGCAGCCAGATCGCCGCGATGTTCCTGGCGATGATCGGCACGATGATCCCGGCCACCACCTATGGCGGTATGACCGACCCCGTCTCCTCGATGGAGGGCAGCGCGCGGATCATCGGCGACATCTATCCCGCCAGCCACATGTTCACCATCAGCCGCGGCGTCTTTGCCAAGGCGCTGGGCTTTTCGGATCTGGCCGGCTCCTTCCTGCCACTCGCCATTTCCGCGCCGCTGATCGTCGGGATCGCGATCATGCTGCTCAAGAAGCAGGAGGCCTGACGCCGATGCTCGCGACGATTTCCAACATCTACCGGCTGGGCGTGAAGGAGCTGTGGAGCCTGTGGCGCGACCCGATCATGCTGGTGCTGATCCTGTTCGTCTTCACCGTCTCCGTCTATACCTCGGCCAATTCCAAGCCGGAAACGCTGCACAATGCAGCCATCGCAATCGTCGATGAGGATGAATCGCCCCTGTCGCAGCGGATCGTCGCCGCTTTCTATCCGCCGCAATTCACGCTGCCCCGGATGATTGCGCCGGCGCAGATCGATCCGGGCATGGACGCGGGCGACTTCACCTTCGTCCTCCACATACCCCATGGCTTCCAGCGCGACGTGCTGGCGGGGCGTTCGGCGGAAATCCAGCTCAACACCGACGCCACGCGCATGAGCCAGGCTTTCTCGGGCAGCAGCTATGTGCAGCAGATCGCAACCGCCGAAGTGAATGAATTCGTCAACCGCTATCGCGCCAACAGCGTGCCCAAGGTCGACCTGGCGGTGCGGGCGCGCTTCAACCCGACGCTCAACCATACCTGGTTCGGCGCCCTGGCACAGATCATCAACCAGATCGCAATGCTGTCGATCATCCTGACCGGCGCGGCGCTGATCCGCGAGCGGGAACATGGCACGATCGAGCATCTGCTGGTGATGCCGGTCACCCCGTTCGAGATCATGCTGTCAAAGGTCTGGTCGATGGGGCTGGTCGTGCTGCTCGCCTCGTCCCTGTCGATCAATCTGGTGGTGCAGGGGTTGATGCACGTGCCCGTCGCCGGATCGCTGGCGCTCTTCTTCGCGGGCGCTGCGCTGGTGCTGTTCTCCACAACCTCGATGGGCATTTTCCTCGCGACGCTGGCACGCAACATGCCGCAATTCGGCATGCTGATGATCCTTGTCCTGCTGCCGCTGCAGATGCTGTCGGGCGGCACCACCCCGCGCGAATCCATGCCCAAGCTGGTGCAGGATGTGATGCTGTTCGCGCCGACCACCCATTTCGTCGAACTGGGTCAGGCGATCCTGTTCCGGGGCGCCGGCATAGGCGTCGTCTGGCCGCAATTCGCCGCCACCGCCGCGATCGGCATCGCCTTCTTCCTGATCGCACTCACCCGCTTCCGCCGGACGATCAGCGCCATGGCCTGATCGTCCGGCCGCTCTTCACGGCGCCAGCCGGTCCACGCTCAGGCGCTGGCCGCCATATTCGGCAAAGCCCCGGCTGCGCGGCTGGCCATCGGCTTGGGGCATGAAGTCGATCGCGGCAGGCTTGGGGCCGCCCAGCGGTCCGAACGTCATCTGCAGCTTCATGATGCCGGGCCGGGGACCGGTCAGGCGGATGTCCGCTTCGTAGCTGGACTCGCCGCGCATGTTGATCTGCGTCGTCTCGCGCCCGCTATAGACCTGCTTTCCGTCGTCGCTGAAATCGACATAGATTTTCTCGATGGCGCCGCTCGTGCGCCGATAGAGAATATGCCCCGACCGCCGGCCATAGACCTTCACGTCGATATTCTGGCTCTTGCCCGCCAGCGCCGACAGGGTGGACAGGTCGCTATCGCCATAGGGCAGGCTGTCGGGCACGGCATGCGGGGCGACCGCCGGCCCGGCCTTGTATCCGGGCAGGGTGACGATCTGGACCCGCTTGCTCTCGCTGCCGCGCAGCCCCTCGATCCAGGTCGCCCGGCGGCTGTCGGGATGCCAGGACATGGGCGAATGAAATACCCAGTCGGCCTGGCTACTGAGGTTCGCGCCCTGATAGCCGTCCTCGCGCTGGGATCGGGCGATGTCGATCAGCGCCGGCCCGACATTGCCCGGCCGTGCCGTGCGCACGCCGGTGACGGCATAGGTATAGGCGAACATGCTCAGCCCCATGTTCAGGCTGTCGGGATAGGGGCGGGGCATCAGCCCCAATATCGCCGGGTCGGTCTGCGAAAAGCGGGTGGTCATCACCATGCCCAGCCGCTCGTCGGGCGAGAAGATCGTCGTCTCGGTATAGCCGGGCGTATCGGTGATCGGCGTCACCTTGCCGCTTGCCAGGTCCATCACCACCGAATCGGGCAGGTCGCGCTTCACCGCGCCGACCAGCGACAGGGCGCTGCCGCCATGGACGAACTGCTTCACCTCGCCGCCGCGGATCGGCGCCGGGATGACGCCATCGGCATGGGCCGGATCGGGGCGGAAGGGATCGTTGCTGCTGATGATCTGCGGCCGGGTGACGACATAGCCGTCCGGGCCGCGCGTCAGTTCGCCGGTCAGCACCGCGGCGGAGTAATTGGCGAGCAAGGTCGTCCAGGCGATATGGCGATTGTCCGGCGCCACCACCATTTCCGACCAGCGATGCCAGATATGCGCGCCATCGGCCACCTGCGGCGGATAGGTGACCGGCACCAGTTGCGCCTGCGTGCAATCGTCCAGGCTGGTCGGGCATTCGATCACGAAATCGCCCAGGAAGATGCGCTTATTGTCGGCAAACACCATGTAGCGGATGCCATTATCCTTCGGCCGGGCGGGAATCGTTCCACTGAAGATCTGTCGGATATGACTGCCATCATCGTCCATGATGGCGAGGTTGATCTGCCGCGGATCGCTCTCGCCGGGCCGGGCATAGGTCAGCAATATCCGGCCCGACGGCGTGTAGGTGGCGCTTTGCGGCCGCATGTCGGCCGGCAATGTCAGGGTGCGGATCACCGGCTGGCCGAACAGCGCGCCATTCGCCCCAGGCCGGGCCAGGGTCGGTCCGCCATCCAGCGCCAGTCCGCCGATCAGGATGGGCAGCATGGCCAACATAGGCAGCCGGCGGGAAGGGGGCTTGGTCACCAAATTCTCTCCTCATCGCGGCCTAGGTCAAGGGGCAGCGGGCGGCCGTCCGCTCTGCTGATGGCACCTGCCCGCCGGCCGGCAAGCGCCAATCCGTTACGCGGAAAGAGGGCTTGCCAATGTCCCGCAAAACCGGGCATTTTCCAGCCGGCGCTTCGCGAACGGGCAGGGCGACAGGCGGGGCGGAGAGGGGAATAGCCGATTTTCAACCGACGCATCTTGCTGGAGCTATGGGCGATGCTGCTGCTGGCTGGCATCATCGGCTTCATGGGGCCGTTCGGCACCTATATGCGCGACGGTCTGCCGGGGCGGATCGGCCATTGGTGGCTGCTGCTGATGGGCGCCTATATCCTCGTCCGGCCGGCGATCTGGCTGCTGCGCCGGCTAGCGCTGCGGATCGACCTGTCGGTGTCGATCACCGTGTTTTCCGGCGTGTCGCTGTGCGTCGTGCCGCTGGCATTCCTCTGGCGCAATGTCGGCCGCACCGCCTTTCGCGATCTGGACGGCTTTACCGGCCTGCTGCCCTTTTCCTTCCTCTGCGCGCTCACCGTGCTGGTCGTCACCCACTGGGCCGAACAGACCGACCGGCGGCTGGCCCAGCGAGGTATCCTGCCCCCGCCCGCCGATGCCCCGCACCCCGAAGGCGCCGCCGCCACATCCCCGGCCGAGCCCGCCCTGCGCCATCGCCTGTCGGCCGGATTTGCCGGGCCGATCCTGGCGCTGCAGAGCGAGGATCATTATGTCCGCGTCCATGGCGCGGGCGGCAGCGAATTGCTGCTGATGCGGCTGCGCGACGCGATTGCGGAGATGGAGGGGGTGGCCGGCGCGCAGGTGCATCGCAGCTGGTGGATCGCCCATCGCGCCATCCTGCGCTGCGATCCCGCCGGGCGCAGCTGGCTCATCACCCTCGATGGCGGGCTCAGCGTCCCCGTCGCGCGCGATTCGGTCGCCCGGCTGCAACGCGCCGGCTTCCTGCCCGCATCCTGACCCGCATCCTGCCCCGATCTGGCGGGCAAAAGAAAACCCCGCCGGAGCAAGCTCGACGACGGGGCCAGGTTCAGGGAGGTGTCACTCCAAAGGGGGGGAAGAGTGACAGGACCAATCTAGGAAAGTGCGCGTGGCTTTCAAGCATCAGCCGCATATTTTTGTCGGCGGCTGCGCCCATGCCATCGGTCCTATCACACGGCTGAACCCGCTATTTCGGCCATTTCCGCTACGGTAACCGGCCATGTCGTGAATATGGCTGAATACGTATGCTGGAATCTGTGCAGAGGGACGGGGGCGGCGCTATTTGAACCAGACCGACACATGTCGGCAAGAAACGCTCAAGATGCGTCCTGGGGAGGATCACTGTCATGCATCAATTCCGTCATACCGTCCTGCGCGCTGCGCTGCTGGCAGGGGCTTCCTTCTCGCTCGCCGCGGTCGCCCATGCGCAGACCGACGCCGAAACCGCGACGCCCGCCGCGCCCGCCGCCGGCGAAACCGAAGGCATCGTCGTCACCGGCATCCGCGCCTCGCTCGCCTCCGCCGCCAAGGTGAAGCGCGATTCCGTGCTGATCGTCGATTCCATCTCGGCCGAAGATGTCGGCAAGCTGCCCGACGTGTCGATCGCGGACTCGCTCGCCCGCCTGCCCGGCGTCACCGCCCAGCGCCTCGAAGGGCGCGACCAGCGCCTGTCGATCCGCGGCCTTGGCCCGGACTTCTCGACCACCCTGCTTAACGGCCGCGAACAGGTCACCGTCGGCGACAATCGGGGCGTCGAATATGACCAATATCCCTCGGAATTCTTCCAGAACGTCAATGTCTACAAGAGCGCCGACGCCGCGCTGATCGCCGCCGGCATTTCCGGCACGGTCGACCTGCGCATGCTGCGTCCGCTCGACAAGAATGACCGCATCCTCGCCGTGTCGCTGCGCGGCCAGATGAACGGCATGGACAAGCTCAATCCCGATGGCGAACGCTATGGCTATCGCGCCTCGGCCACCTATGTCGATCAGTTCGCCGACGACACGCTGGGCCTGTCGCTGGGCTTCGCCGCCTCGCAGACCCCGTCGCAGAATGAGCGCTTCAACGCCTGGGGCTATCCCACCGATGCCGACGGCAATCTGATCATCGGCGGCGCCAAGCCCTATGTGCAGTCGAACCTGCTCAAGCGCTACGGCATGGTCGGCACGCTGGAATGGCAGCCGAGCGACAATTTCCACTCGACCTTCGATGTCCTCGCCTCGCATTTCGAGGAGGTGCAGCGCCTGCGCGGCATCGAATTCCCGCTCGTCTGGGGCACCGACGTTGGCGTCAGCGATGTGACGGTCGAAAATGGCTTCGTCACCGGCGCCACCTTCTCCAACGTCTATGGCGTCCAGCGCAACGACTATAACAAGCGCAAGGCCGACACCATCTCGCTCGGCTGGAACAACGACATCCGCCTGAACGATCGTCTCAAGCTCAATGTCGACGCCAGCTGGTCGCGCGCCAAGCGCACCGACTTCCTGCTCGAAACCTATTCGGGCACCGGCTATCTGCGGTCGGGCGTGTCCGACACGGTGCGCGTCGAGCGCCAGTCGAACGGCCTGTTCAGTATCGTGCCGACGCTCGACTATGCCGACACCAACGTCATCAGCCTGACCGACCCCAATGGCTGGGGCTATAACGGCACCACCGCCGTTGTGCAGGCGGGCTTCCTCAACCGGCCCAAGTTCATCGACGACATGAAGTCGTTCCGCGCCAACCTGGTCGGCGACATTTCGGGCAGCATCTTCAGCAACTGGGAAGTCGGCGGCAATTACAGCCGGCGCAAGAAGACCAGCGCCTATACCAGCTATTTCCTCTGCCCCACCGGCGGCACGGATTGCACCATCGCCAATGGCACGCCCGGCTCTGCGCCGGTGCCGCAGGAAGCGCTGCTCGGCAAGAATGTCTCGCTCGACTATCTGGGCGTGCCGGCGATGCTGACGCTCGACCCGCTCTATCTCTACAACAATGTTCTGGATGCCGTGTATGACAACCGGCCGTCCTCGCTGGTGCGCGACAATGTCGTGAAGGAAGATGTCTTCACCGGCTATGCCAAGATGACGCTGGACGGCGATCTGGGCGGCAAGCCGCTCAAGGGCGCGATCGGCGTGCAGGTGATCCACACCCGCCAGGCATCGACCGGCACCATCTCCAACTTCTCCAACGGCGTCGTCACCGTCGTCCCGGCCTCGGGCAAGGAAAGCTTCACCAATTTCCTGCCCAGCGCGCAATTCTCGGTCGAGCTGGAGCCCGGCTTCTTCGTGAAGATGGGCGCGGCCCAGACCATGGTGCGTCCGCGCATGGACCAGGAACGGATCAACCAGGAATATAATTTCAACCTGGCCAATGTCGGCCTTGGCTCCGACCCGCAGTACAGCCCGTTCAGCTCGAACGGCGGCAACATCGCGCTGCGTCCCTATCAGTCGACCAATATCGACCTGTCGATCGAGAAATATTTTCCGGGCGGCGGCTATGTCTCGCTCGCGGGCTATTTCAAGAATCTGACCGACTTCGTCGATCCCAACAACAATATCGCCTATGATTTCTCGGACGTGCTGGCCTCGCTGCCTGCCGACATCCGCAACCAGATCATCGCCGACGGCAGCTATATCGGCCTGCTGAAGGCCCCGGCCAACACCGGCAAGGGCACGATCATGGGGGCGGAAGGCACTGTCTCGCTGCCGTTCAAGGTATTCAGCGAAACGCTCGACGGCTTCGGCATCTTCGCCAGCGGTTCCTACACCCACAGCGAAGTCAAATATGGCAGCAACCCGACCGATGTCGTCACCCTGCCGGGCCTGTCCAAATGGGTCGCCAGCGGTACCGCTTATTATGAAAAGAGCGGTTTCCAGGCGCGCGTCTCCTATCGCTATCGCTCTTCCTTCCTGGGCGAAGTCGCCGGCCTCTCGGCCGCGCCGACCTTCCGCACCGCCAAGGCCGAGGGCATTCTCGACGCGCAGATCGGCTATGAATTCCAGTCGGGGCCGCTCACCGGCCTGTCGATCCTGCTGCAGGGCAAGAACCTCACCGACCAGCCCTTCGTCACCTATCAGAATGGCGATAAGCGCCAGGTCATCGACTATCAGCGCTACGGCCGCGATTATTATCTGGGCCTGACCTACAAGTTCTGATCGGCCTGCGGCCGATCGGGCAAGTTCTGACCGGCCTTTGCGCCGGTCGGGCAAGTCCTGAAATTCCTCCCCGGATTGCCCGACTGCACGCGGGTAATCCCCCTCCCCGGACCGCCACCCCTTAGAGGGGAGGGCGGTCCGTTTTTCTTTGGAGGGAAGGGGGAGGCGCGTGTCGCTCCTCGCTCGTCATGCCAGCGAAGGCTGGCATCCCACTGCCTTGTTTGCGCCCAAGAAAAGAGAGATCCCAGCTTCCGCTGGGATGACGAATCTGGGCGGGGCTTGGGCAATCCTCTAGGGGCGATCGACATTCAGATGATGACGTGACGAAAATGGTGGTTTTCCGTGACCCGGAGCGCAGCGTACTCAAAGTACGTGAGCACCGGAAGCGCGGAGAACCGCCATTTGCAGGCCGTCAGGGCTGAATGTCGATTGTCCCTAAGCCGTCATCCGCGTGATCAGTCGCGGCGCCAGCAGCGTCGGCGTCACCGGCTTGCGGTCGATCTGGCCGATCAGCGCATCGACCAGCACCTCGCCCGCGTGGAGATAATCCTGCGCCACGGTGGTCAGCGGCTGTCGCGTCAGGCTGGCGGCGGGGATATCGTCGAAGCCGATCAGGGCGACGTCGCCGGGCACCGACAGCCCATGTTCGTCCAGCGCCCGCATCGCGCCGATCGCGATCAGGTCGGACCCGGCAAAGATCGCGTCGAATGTCACGCCGCGCGCGATCAGGCGGCTCGCCGCCTCATAACCCGACTGCTCGGTCGACAGCGCATCGACATGCAGGCCGGGGTCGACCGCATGGCCGGCCTCGCGCAGCACGTCGGACAGGCCGGCATAACGGTCGCGAAATTCGGGATAATGGCTCGAGGCGTCACCGAGAAAGGCGATCCGGCTGCATCCGCGCGCGATCAGGTGGGCGCCCGCGTCGCGCCCGCCGCGCCGGTTGTCGCAGCCGATCGTCATCCCCAGCGCATGCCGGTCGACCGACCCCCAGCGCACGAAATGCGTGCCCTGCGCCACCAGTTGCTCCAGCCGGGTGCGATAGATTTCATAGTCGCCATAGCCCAGAAGGATGATGCCGTCGGCCTTGCGGCTATCCTCATAATCGACATGCCAGTCGGTCGACAGCTGCTGGAAACTGGTCAGCAGGTCATAGCCGCGCTTGGCGCAGGTCTGCAGGATCGGCCCCAGCATCGACAGGAAGAAGGGGTTGATCCAGCTTTCGTCGGGCAGCAGATCCTCGAAGAACAGCAGGGCCAGCGTATTGCTCTTGCCCCGCCGCAGCGACGAGGCATTCTTGTCCACCGTATAGTTGAGCTGCCGGGCGATCGCCTCGACCCGCAGCCGCGTCGCTTCGCTCACCGTCTTGTCGCCGCGCAGCGCGCGCGACACGGTCGGCTGGGACACGCCGGCCAGCGTGGCGATGTCGAAGGATGTCACTTTGTCGTTGGCGGCCATGGCGCGACCCTACGCCAGCGAGTCTCCATTGGGAATAGAAGGGTTTGAAACCGGTCTGAATACGTATGCCGCTCCCTTGGCCCGCCCTGTCCCCGCCGACTAAGAAGGGGCCAAGCCGCGGCAATCGGGCACAAGCGGCAATGGGAGGGATGAAGGCCATGCGCGGACGAACGGCAATGCTGCTGGCTGCGCTCTGCGCGCTTCCCGCTCCGGCCATGGCACAGGATGACGGCTTTCGCGCCCGCCTGCCCGAAGATGAAGTCATCTATTTCGTCCTGCCCGACCGGTTCGACAATGCCGACTCCGCCAATGACAAGGGCGGCCTCAAGGGCGACCGGCTCCAGACCGGCTATGATCCCGCGTCCAAGGGCTTCTACCATGGCGGCGACATCCAGGGGCTGATCCGCCGGCTCGATTATATTCAGGGGTTGGGCGCTACCGCCATCTGGGCCGGGCCGATCTTCCGCAACAAGCCGGTGCAGGGCCCCAAGGGGCAGGAAAGCGCCGGCTATCACGGTTACTGGATCACCGATTTCGAGCATGTCGATCCGCATTTCGGCACCGACGCGGATTTTGCCGCGCTGGTGAAGGCCGCCCATGGCCGGGGGATGAAGGTCTATATGGACATCATCGCCAACCATACGGCCGACGTGATCCAATATCGCGAATGCGCCGACCGGCCCTGTCCCTATCGCTCGCGCGCCGACTATCCCTATCAGCGGCGCGGCGGCGTGGCCGGCCCGGCGATCAATCCGGGCTTTGCCGGCGACGCCGATCATAGCGCCGCCAATTTCGGCAAGCTCACCGACCCGGCCTATGCCTATACCCCCTTCGTGCCGAAGGGCGAACAGGCGGTGAAGAGCCCGGCCTGGCTCAACGATGTGCGCTATTATCATAATCGCGGCGAGACGACCTATTCGGGCGAGAGCGCGACCATGGGCGATTTTGCCGGGCTCGACGATCTGATGACCGAACATCCGCGCGTGATCGCCGGCATGATCGACATTTTCGGCGGCTGGATCGACCGCTTCGGCATTGACGGCTTTCGCATCGACACCGCCCGCCATGTCGACCCGCATTTCTGGCAGCAGTTCGTCCCCGCCATGCAGGCGCGGGCCAAAGCGCGCGGCATCCCCAATTTCCATGTCTTCGGCGAAGTCTATGTCGAGACGGTCGATGCCGGCCCGCTCGCCTGGCACACCCGCGAAGGCGGCTTCCCCGCCGTGCTCGACTTCGCCTTCCGCCAGGCCGCGCTGGAAACCGTCGCGGGCAAGGCGGCGACCGCGACCTGGGAACGCATGCTGACCGGCGACGCCCTCTATCAGGGTGGCGCCGCCACCGCGCGCCAGTTGCCGACCTTCGTCAGCAATCATGACGCCGGCCGTTTCGCCACCTTCGTCCGCCGCGCCTTCCCGCAGGCTGGCGAGGATGAGGTGCTGCGCCGGGTGATGCTCGCCAACGCCATGCTGCTGACGCTGCGCGGCGTGCCGACCATCTATTATGGCGATGAACAGGGTTTCGTCGGCGATGGCGGCGATCAGGACGCGCGCGAGGATATGTTCGGCAGCCAGGTGGCGAGCTATAACGACAATCGCCTGCTCGGCAGCGATGCGACCACCGCCACCCCGCGCTTCGACCCCGCCCATCCGCTCTATCGCGAGATCGCGGCGCTCGCCCGCCTGCGCACCAGCCATGCCGCGCTGCGCCGGGGCAGCGAGACGATCCGCGCGCGCGGCGACGAGCCGGGCCTGTTCGCCGTCTCCCGCTTCGATCCCGACACGGGCGCGGAATATCTGATCGCCTTCAACACATCGACCGCGCCGATCAGGGCGCAGGTTCAGGTGGGCGCTGCCTCCACCGCTTTCGATACCCTTGCCGGCGCGGCCTGTGCCCCGCGCGCGTCCGCGCCCGGCAGCCTCGCCCTCGACCTTCCTCCCCTTGGCTACAGCGTCTGCGCTGTACGGAGCGCTAATCCGCAATGACCGACGCACTGACCGATATGGCTCCCTGGTGGCGCGGCGCCACCATCTACCAGATCTACCCGCGCAGCTTCGCCGACTCCAATGGCGACGGTATCGGCGATCTGGCCGGCATCACCGCCCATCTTCCCTATGTCGCCTCGCTCGGCGTCGACGCCATCTGGCTCTCGCCCTTCTTCAAGAGCCCGATGCGCGATTTCGGCTATGACGTGTCGGATTATTGCGATGTCGATCCGATCTTCGGCACGCTCGCCGATTTCGACGCGCTGATCGCCCGTGCCCATGACCTCGGCCTGCGCATCATCGTCGATCAGGTCTGGGCCCATACCTCCGACGAACATCCCTGGTTCATCGAAAGCCGTTCCAGCCGCCAGAACGACCATGCCGACTGGTATGTCTGGGCCGATGCGAAGCCCGACGGCACGCCGCCCAACAACTGGCAGTCGGTGTTTGGCGGCCCGGCCTGGACCTGGGACGCGCGGCGCGGCCAATATTATATGCACAATTTCCTGAAGGAGCAGCCACAGATCAACCTGCACAATGGAAAGGTGCAGGCGGCGGTGCTGGATATCGTGCGCTTCTGGCTCGATCGCGGCGTCGATGGCTTCCGTATCGATGCGATCAACCATTCGATGCCCGACCCGCAACTGCGCGACAATCCGCCCGCGCCCGAAGACGGCCGCATCCGCACGCGCCCCTATGATTTCCAGATCAAGCGCTACAGCCAGAGCCACCCGGACATTCCACTGTTCCTGGAAAAGGTGCGTTCGGTGTTCGACGAATATCCCGATCGCTTCACCGTCGCCGAAGTCGGCGGGGATGACAGCGATGCGGAGATGAAGGCCTTCACCCAGGGCGATCATCGCCTCAACACCGCCTATGGCTTCGACTTCCTCTACGCCCCCAAATTGACCGCGCCGTTCCTGAAAGACGCGCTGTCGCGCTGGCCGGCGGAGCAGGGGATTGGCTGGCCCAGCTGGGCGTTCGAAAATCATGACGCGCCGCGCGCCGTCTCGCGCTGGGCCGGCGACATCGACGCCCATGCCTATTGCCGGATGAAGATGCTGCTGCTCGCCTGCCTGCGCGGCAATATCTTCCTCTATTATGGCGAGGAACTGGGCCTGCCGCAGGTCGATATCGCGTTCGAGGATCTGCAGGATCCCGAAGCGATCGCCAACTGGCCGCTGACCCTGTCGCGCGACGGCGCCCGCACGCCCATGCCCTGGACCGGCGCGGCGCCCTGGCTCGGCTTCTCCGACGCCAGGCCCTGGCTGCCGGTGGGGGAGGCGCATCGCCCGCTCGCCGTCGATGTGCAGGAAGCCGACCCCGTCTCGCTGCTCCACTGGACGCGCGAGGTGCTGGCCCTGCGCAACGCCACCCCGGCGCTGCGCAGCGGCACGATCACCTTTCTCGATACGCCGGACGATCTGCTCGCCTTTGAACGGACGCAGGACGGGCACCAGCGCCTCTGCGTCTTCAACCTCGGCACCAGCCCCGTCGCCTGGCGCCCGGCCGATGCGGACCGCTGGCAGGTCGAACTGTCGACCGGCAGCATCGCCGACTGGAATTTCGCCCCCGCATCCGGCCTCGTCGCCGCCTTTGACCATTCAGAATGACATTCTCCCTCGTCATTGCGAGCGTAGCGAAGCAATCCAAATGGACTGCCCATGGATTGCTTCGCTGCGCTCGCAATGACGCGCCGAAAGACAAGGATTCTTCCATGACGCGACTGACCGCGCTCGCCCTCCCGCTCATTGCCCTGGCGCTCGCGCCCACCGCCGCGCGCGCCGATGTGGTGGCCAGGGCCGCCTCGCCCGATGGCCATATCATCCTCACCATCAGCCTCGATGGCGAGGGGCGCCCCAGCTACGCCGTGCAGCGCAATGGCAAGCCGCTGATCGCCGACAGCCGTTTGGGCTTCATGTTCACCGACGCGCCGAAGATCGAGCGCAACCTGACGCTGGCCGATGCCAGGCAGGCGAGCAGCGACACGAGCTGGACCCAGCCCTGGGGCGAATGGACCAGGATCCGCGACCATCATAATGAGCTGAAGCTGGTCTTCCGGGAGAAGGGCGATCTCCAGCGCGAGATGGATGTGACCTTCCGCCTGTTCGATGACGGCGTCGCCTTCCGCTATACCTTGCCTGACCAGGCCAATCTCCATCACGCCAACATTGCCGAGGAACTGACCCAGTTCGCCTTCGCGCAAGGGGGCACGGCCTGGTGGAAGCCCGCCTATGAGTGGAATCGCGAGGAATATCTCTACAACCGCACCCCGCTCGACGCGGTCGGCACCGCCCAGACGGTGATGACGGTCAAGCTGGCCGACGGCACCCATGTCGCCCTGCATGAAGCCGCGCTGGTCGATTATGCGGGCATGAATCTCGCCCGTGCCGAGGGCAACACGTTCCGCGCCGATCTGACGCCGGGGGCAGGCGCGCCCAAGGTGTCGCGCGACGCCGGCTTCTCCACCCCCTGGCGCACCATCGCCGTCGCCGACGATGCCGCCGGCCTCTACATGAACCACATGATCCTGAACTTGAACGAGCCCAACAAGCTCGGCGATGTTTCGTGGATCAAGCCGGGCAAGTTCGTCGGCGTCTGGTGGAACATGATCAAGGGCGAATGGAGCTGGGCGCGCGGCCCCAAACATGGCGCCACCACCGCCAATGTCCGCCGCTATATCGATTTCGCTGCTGCCAGCGGCATCCCCGCCGTGCTGGTCGAGGGCTGGAATGTCGGCTGGGACGGCAACTGGTTCGGCAATGGCAAGGATATGAACTTCTCGCAGCCGACCGAGGATTTCGACGCAGACGGCCTGGCCGCCTATGCGAAATCCAAGGGCGTCACCCTGATCGGCCATCATGAAACCGGCGGATCGGCCAGCCATTATGACGGCCAACTCGACACCGCCTTCAAATGGGCGGCCGACCATGGCGAGCAGGTGGTGAAGACCGGCTATGTCACCGACGCCGGCCAGATCGAGCGGGTCGACGCCGATGGCGCGAAGCATCGCGAATGGCATGAAGGCCAGTGGATGGTGAATCATTATCTGCGCGTCGTGCAGACCGCCGCCAAATATCATGTCAGTATCGACAGCCATGAACCGGTCAAGGACACGGGCCTGCGCCGCACCTATCCCAACTGGGTCGCGCGCGAAGGCGGCCGGGGCATGGAATATAATGCCTGGGTCGGCGGCAAGAACCCGCCCGAGCATGAGGCGAACCTGGTCTTCACCCAGTTGCTGGGCGGCCCGATGGACTTCACGCCGGGCGTGCTCAGCCTGTCGGGTTCGGAAGGCAGCACCATCCACTCGACCATCGCCAAGCAGCTCGCCCTCTATGTCGTCCTCTATTCGCCGGTGGTGATGGCGGCCGACACGCCGGAAAATTACGCCAGATATCCCGGCCCCTTCCAGTTCATCAAGGACGTGCCGACCGACTGGTCCGACACCCGCGCCTTGAATGGCGAGGTCGGCGACTATGTCACCATCGCGCGCAAGGCGAAGGGCAGCGACGACTGGTATCTGGGCGCGGTCGGCGATGAACAGGCGCGTTCCAGCAAGGTGACGCTCGACTTCCTCGATGCCGGCCGCAGCTACACCGCGCAAATCTACCGCGACGGCCCCGGCGCCGACTATCGCACAGAGGCACGCCACGCGATCGTGATCGAGAAAAGACAAGTGAAGAAGGGCGACGTCCTCGCCATCGACCTTGCGCCCGGCGGCGGCCAGGCGATCCGCTTCGTCGCCAGCGGCGGCAAGCGCAAGCGGTGACAGTCCAGTGAACCTCGTCATTGCGAGGGCCGCAGGCCCGCGGCAATCCCGTGGATTGCTTCACCCGGCTATCGTCGGGTTCGCAATGACGAAGCGGCTATGGCCTGTCCTACAAGAAGGCGCTCCTCTATGCTGCGGATTGCAAAGGCCCGGCACAAGGCAGACTTTCCGATAGGATCAGGCGCTCGCAACTTAATGTCAAAATGTGCGGGAAATGTGCGAAGTTAAGGTGAAGGATGGGGATGGCCGGGATGAATGAGATGGGGCTGGAAACGGGCGCGACGACGTCCGACGGTCGGCCGCGCCAGGGCTTCTGGGGGCTGTGGAATATCAGCTTCGGCTTCTTCGGCATCCAGATCGGCTTCGCGCTGCAGAACGCCAACATGTCGCGAATCTTCCAGTCGCTGGGGGAAAATCTCGACAATCTCGCCCTGCTGTGGATCGCCGCGCCGCTGACCGGCCTGCTGGTGCAGCCGGTGATCGGCCATTATAGCGATCGCACCTGGTGCCGCCTCGGCCGGCGTCGGCCCTATTTCTTCGCCGGTGCGCTGTTTGCGGCACTCGCTTTGTTCGGCATGCCCAATGCGCCCGGCCTGATGGCCGCCGCGCTGATGCTCTGGATTCTCGACGCCTCGCTCAACGTCTCGATGGAGCCGTTCCGCGCCTTTGTCGGCGACATGCTGGCGAAGGAACAGCATATGGCCGGCTATGCGATCCAGACCGCCTTCATCGGCACCGGCGCGGTGATCGGCTCCTCCACCCCCTGGCTGCTCGACCAGATGGGCGTCTCCAATGTCGCGCCCGCCGGCATGATCCCCGACACGGTGCGCATCAGCTTCTATATCGGCGGCGCCGCGCTGTTCCTCGCCGTGCTCTGGACCGTGCTCACCACCCGCGAATATTCGCCCGATCAGATGGCCAGCTTTGCCCAGGCCAGCGACGCGGCAAGCCAGGAGGCGGCGGCGCCGGTCCCCGCCGGTGGTCCGCTCTGGATCGTCGCTGGCCTCGCCATCATCGCCGCTGTCTGGGGCTGGGCGCTGGAAAAGGAGCTGTATCTGCTGGGCGGGCTGCTTGCTGCCTATGGCATCGCCCGCATCGTCGCGCGGGCCCTTCATGCGCAGGGTCGGACCGACAATCTGCTCAGCCATGTGGTCGGCAATTTCGCGACCATGCCGGCGATGATGAAGAAGCTGGCGCTGGTCCAGTTCTTCACCTGGTCGGCGCTGTTCATCATGTGGATCTACACCACGCCGGTGGTCGCCCAATATATGTTCGGATCGGCCGACCCGACCAGCGCCGCCTATAATGAAGGGGGCAATTGGGTCGGCATCCTGTTCGCCACCTATAATGGCGTCGCCGCCTTCGCCGCGCCCTTCCTGCTCCAGCCGCTCGCCCGCCGCATCGGCCAGGCCCGGACCCATGCGCTGGCGCTCACGCTCGGCGCGCTCGGCTTCCTGTCCTTCCTGGTCCTGCGCGATGCACAGGCGCTGCTATTGTCGGAAGTGGCGATTGGCATCGCCTGGGCCTCGACCCTCGCCATGCCTTATGCGATGCTCGCCTCCAGCGTGCCGCAGACCAAGCTCGGCATCTATATGGGGCTGTTCAACGCCTTCGTCGTCATCCCGCAATTGCTGGTGGCGACGGTGATGGGCACGATCATGCGCCATTTCTTCCCGACCGAACCGATCTGGACCATGGCCTTTGCCGGCGCCGTCATGCTGCTGGCCGCGTTCGCCACCCTGCGCTGCCGGGACTGACCGGCAGCGCAGAGGGGAAGGGGGACTATCAAGCCGCTGATGCGCAGCATCACTGCGGCTTGCGATTACGCCGCCTGGCGTTCGGCCTCGCCGATGATGGCCTCGGCCATTTCGTCGGCGACCAGCGCGGGGGAGCGCTCCTCGCGCTTGGCCTGGTCCAGTATCTGGGCGACCCGGCCGCCGATCTGGTCGACGCGGGCGGCGACGCTGGCGCGGTCCTCGCCCAGATATTCGGCCGACACGCTGATGATACCACCGGCATTGGCGACATAGTCGGGCACATAGACGATGCCGCGCGCCCGCAGCAGCTCCGCCACATCGGGCGTCGCCAGCTGGTTGTTGGCCGCGCCGCAGACCAGGCGCGCCTGCATCGCCGCCACGCTCTGCGGATCGAGCGCGCCGCCCAGGGCGCAGGGGGCAAAGATGTCCGCCTCGACCGCGGCGATGTCGGCCACGTCCACCACATTCGCGTTCAGCACGGCGGCCAGCGTGTTGCGGCGGCGCGGATCGATGTCGGCGATCACCAGGCGGGCGCCGGCATCGGCCAGGCGACGGCACAGCGCCGCGCCGACATTGCCGGTGCCCTGCACAGCAACGGTCAGGTCGGACAGTTCGGCGCCCAGCGACTGGCGGGCGGCCGCCTGCATCGCCTCGAACACGCCCAGCGCGGTCCAGGGCGACGGATCGCCGCCGGCCGCGCCCTCGGCGACATCCAGGCCCGCGACATGACGGGTCTGGCTGGCCACCGCCTGCATGTCGGCGACGCTGGTGCCGACATCCTCGGCCGTGACATAGGTGCCACCCAGTTCCTCGACCGCGCGGCCGAACGCCTGGAACAGCGCGACCCGGTCGAATTCGCCTTCGGGCCGGCGCAGCACCGCCTTGGCGCCGCCGAAGGGCAGACCGGCCATGGCATTCTTGTAGCTCATGCCCTCGGCCAGGCGGCAGGCATCGTCCAGCGCCGCGCCGATATCGGCATAATGCCAGAAGCGGCAGCCGCCGGCGCCCGGCCCGATCGCGGTGCTGTGGATGGCAATCACGCCGTCCAGCCCGCTGGCGGGATCAAGCAGCCGCACCGACTGCATCGGCGGGTTCAGGCGGGCAGGACGGGAAACCATATTCTTCTCCTCGGGATGATGCCGCCTTATCGCCGGTCGCCAGAGAAGAATCTTGCCTGATTTGAAGCCCGATATCGCCAATATGAGGATGAATTATCCTGCCATCGGCGATATGTAGGAAAATATGATCGAACTCGACCATTTCGAGCGGAAGATTCTCCGCGAATTGCAGCGCGATGCCAGCCAGACCACGGCGGAGATTGCGGACAAGGTCGGGCTGACCCCGTCGCCCTGCTGGCGCCGCATCGACCGGCTGGAAAAGGAAGGGCTGATCCGCAAGCGGGTGGCCTTGCTCGACCGGCGCAAGGTCGGCCTCAATGCCCAGGTCTTCGCCCAGGTAAAGCTCAACGCCCATGGCCGTGCCAATCTGGACGAGTTCAGCGCCGCGATCGGCGGCTTTCCCGAAGTGCTGGAGGCGTTCGTGCTGCTCGGCACGATGGATTTCATGCTGCGCATCGTGGCCAAGGATATCGAGGCCTATGAACGCTTCTTCTTCGAACGGCTGAGCAAGCTGCCCGGCGTGCAGGAAATCAACTCGACCGTCGCCCTGTCCGAAATCAAGTCGACCCACGAACTGCCGATATGACATGGCGGCCGGTAGGCACCGGCCGCCACGCCTCACATCTTATTTGCGCTGCGCCTGGCTGGCGTCGCGGGCCGCGCGGAATTCGCTGTCGCTCGACCAGTTGGGCCAGTCATGGCCGTCGGCCACGCGGCGACCGACATTGTAGAGCAGGGTCATGTCGCCCTCCCAGCTGCTGGTGTTCCAGCTGTCGTCATATTGGTCGGCCGGCTGGTGATAGCGATCGCGAGTATAGATATCGCCCAGTTCCTTGCCGCGCGCCGCGCCGCCATTCACCAGTTCGCGGCCCGGATTGAACGAGATGGCGGGCACGCCGCGCTTGGCCATCGGGAAATGGTCAGAACGGTAGAAGCTGCCCGCTTCGGGGCGCGCATCCGGCGTATAATGGCGGCCCAGCTTCTCGCCTTCCTGCGTCAGCAGGGTCAGCAGGTCCAGCTTGGCCGCGCCGGAGATGGAGAAATTGACCGTCTTCTCGGCGGCGAAGGGACCGTCCATGTTGATGACGCCGGCCGTGGTCGCCAGCGGGCGCAGCGGATTGTCGGCATAATATTCCGACCCCAGCAGGCCCTTCTCCTCGGCCGTCACCGCCAGGAAGAGGACGGAACGTTCGGGCTTCGGTCCCTTGGCATAGGCGCGGGCCAGTTCCAGCAGCGCGGCGGTGCCCGACGCATTGTCGCGCGCGCCATTATAGATGGTGTCGCCCTTCGCGTCCGGCGCGCCGATGCCCAGATGGTCCCAGTGGGCGGAATAGATGACGGTCTCGTCGGGATATTTGCTGCCCGGCAGGATTCCCGCGACATTGTGCGAGGTGATGATTTCCGACTTCACCGCATAGTCGGCGCTCATCGTCGCTTTCAGGGGAATGGGCTTGAAGTCCTTCTTGCGCGCGGCCGCCTTGGCCGCTTCGAAATCGACGCCCGACGCGGCCAGCAGCTTGGCGGCCAGATCCTTCTGGATCCAGCCTTCCATCTGGGTGTGGGCGCTCTTGGGATCGGCGCGGACAATGTCGAACATGGTGTTGGTGTTGCTGTTCTTGACCGTCGCCCAGCCATAGGATGCCGGCTCGCTTTCATGCACCACCAGCACGCCGGCCGCGCCCTGGCGCGCGGCTTCTTCATATTTGTAGGTCCAGCGGCCATAATAGGTCATCAGCTTGCCGCCGAAATCGCCTTCGCCGCCCTCGAAATCGGGGTCGTTGACCAGCACGACCATGATCTTGCCTTTAAGGTCCACGCCCTTGAAATCGTCCCAGCCGCGTTCGGGCGCCTTCACGCCATAGCCGACGAAGACCAGCGGCAGGTTGGCGAACTTGACCGCCGACTGGCCGGTCTCGGCCGCGCGCACGGCGATTTCCGTGCCCTGGGTCAGCGGCTGGGCCGCGCCGCCCACGGTCATCGACAGGCTGGGCGTGCCGGTGATGTTCGACATGCGCAGCGGCACGTCCTGGAACCATGTGCCCTTGTCGCCGGCGGGCTTCAGCCCGGCCGCCGCCATCTGCTTGGCGATATAGTCGATCGTCTTGGTCTCGGCGCGGGTCGCCGGGCCACGGCCTTCAAACTCGTCGCTGGCCAGGATCTTGATGTCGTTGACGATGCGCGCGACGTCGAATTGCGGCGCGGTCGTGGCCGCCACGGCCAGGGCGGAAGCGGACAGCAGCCCGGCACAGGCCAGCGTCCGCCATGCGGCGCGGGAGGCACGGGACAGCGGCGACATCGTCATGGGTAACTCCTTATCTCTCTTGGATATTGCGCGGCGCGAGTCAGCGGCCTGCAATGCGAGGGGATAATGCCCATGCGACGCCATATGTCGATATGGCGTGGAATTTTAGGTCGTCGCCGCCATCCGCAAGGGGATGGCGGCGGCGCTCGGGTCACACCAGCTTGTTGGTGCGCACCAGTTCGCGATACCAGTCGGCGCTGAGCTTGGGCGTACGCTTCTGGGTCTTGAAGTCGACATGGTGGATGCCGAACAGCTTGGTATAGCCATCCTCCCACTCGAAATTGTCCATCAGGCTCCAGACGAAATAGCCCTTCACCGGCAGCCCCTCGCGGGTCGCGCGCTGCAGGTGGGTCAGGTAATTGCGCAGGTACATGACGCGGTCGGTGTCATAGACCTTGCCGTCTTCGGCCACCTTGTCGTCCGCCGAGCAGCCATTTTCGGAGATATAGAGGCCCTTGGGCTTCCAGTTCTCGGCTATGGCGCGCATGCCCCAATAGATGACCTCGGGCGTGACATAGAGCCAGGGGGAGGGCATGCGCGGCGCCTGGCCCGGATGGGGCAGGATCTTGTAGCCCGACGGCGCAGTTTCGTCGGCGCGAACGGTGTTGCCGGTATAGACATTGACCGACAGGAAATCGAGCGGCGCGCCGATCAGCTTCATGTCGCCTTCCTTGACCACCGGGGCGTCCTTGCCCTGCGCGGTCAGGTAGCTGTCGATATAGCGGCCTTCCATGATCGCGGTCAGGAACATGGCGTTCTCCTCGCGCACGGCCTTCTTCACCGCCTCGATATGTTCGGGCGTCTCGATCGCGGGAACATAGATGTTGGGATTGTCGGCAATGCCGACCTGCGTGCCCGACTTGGTCGCGGCGCGGATCGCCTGCACGCCAAGGCCATGGGCCAGCACGCCATGGTGGCGCACCTGGTTCACTTCCTTCATCGGCAGCTTCAGGCCCGGCGCCTTGCCACCGGTCATGTAGCTGAGGTCGGTGAAGCAGCGCAGTTCGTTGACCGTCATGAAGTGATTGACGCGGTCGCCCAGCTTGCCGGCGGTGTAGCCGGCATAATCGGCAAAGGCGTAGCTGGTGTCGCGATTCTGCCAGCCGCCCGGCAGGGCATGGGGCAGATCCCAGTGGAACATGGTGACATGCGGGGTGATGCCCGCCGCCAGCAGCCCGTCGACCAGACGGTTATAATAGTCCAGCCCCTTGGCATTGGGCTTGCCCCGGCCATTGGGGAAGATGCGCGACCAGGCGATGGAGAAGCGATAGGCCTTGACCCCCAGCGCCTTGAGCAGGGCGATATCGTCCTGATAGCGGTTATAGCTGTCGCAGGCGATGTCGCCGGTGTCGCCATTGGCGACCTTGCCGGGCGTGTGGGAAAACACGTCCCAGTTGGTCTGGCCGCGGCCATCGGCGTTCACGGCGCCCTCGATCTGATAGGATGCGGTGGCGCAGCCCCACAGGAAGTCGGCGGGGAAGGCGAGGCTGCCCTGCGGCGCGCCGGCGGCCGCCGCTGCGGCCTGCGCATTCGCACCGGTGCTGCCGGCCAGGCCCGCGCCCAGCGCGGCGGCGCCCAGGCCCAGGCCCAGTTCGCGGCGATTGATACCCGTCATCTTCTTTGTCTCCTTATTGACCGACGATCTGCACCAGGCCGCTGATGGCCTGGCCGGTGGGCAGCTTCGTCTTGCTCGTCAGCGTCTTTGCCTTGTCGTCCCAGACCAGCTCGGCCTTCATGCCACCCTTGCGATAATCATTGGTCTTGCCGTCATCGTCATAAAGGGTGAAGCGCGCATCGGCACCCGGATAAACCCGGATGCTTTCCAGGGCCTGCTTCTCGGCCGTGCTCTTCACCTGCACGCCCATCGGCACGATCGAACCGGCCTTCACGAACAGCGGCATGCGGTTGATCGGGGCATCCACCTCGATCGTCTGGCCGCCCTCATATTTCTGGTTGGTCCAATAATCATACCAGGCGGTGCCGGCCGGCAGATAGACCGACCGCTTGGTCTGGCCCTGCTTGGTCACCGGGGCGACCAGGAAGGCGGGGCCGAACATATATTGGTCGCCGATATCCGACACCTTGGGATCGTTCGGGAAGTCCATGAACAGGCCGCGCATGAACGGCGCGCCGGTGTCATAGGTGTGGCGGCCCAGCGCATAGATATAGGGGATCAGCGTGTAGCGCAGGCGCAGCCAGTCGGCCAGGATTGGCTCGGCCGCCTTGCCATAGGTCCACAATTCCGTGTCCGGGCGCTGGCCATGGATGCGCAGCGTCGGCGTGAACACGCTATACTGGAACCAGCGCACGAACAGTTCGGGATAATCGGTATAGTCCGCACCCGCCGCCGTCATGCCGGCCGGATCGAGCAGCACCGGATGCTGCGCCTTGGGGCCGTTCGGCCACTGCCAGCCGCCAATGTCGCTGCCCCAATAGGCCAGGCCCGACGCGGTGAAGTTGAGGCCGGCGGGCACCTGCCGGTCGAGCGCTTCCCAGGTCGACTTGATGTCCGACGACCAGAACAGGCCGCCATTGCGCTGCGAGCCGAGATAGGCGGCGCGGGCCAGGATCATGTTGCGGAAATTGGGGCGGTCGCGCTCCGAGCCTTCGGCCACGCCCGACGTATGCACCAGCGGGAACAGGTTATGATAGCGGTCGCCCGAACCGATCGAATAGAAATAGCCGTCGGGCACCAGATCCGGCTCGGTCTCGTCCAGCCAGAACCAGTCGAAGCCCTGGCTCGCGATATTATCGCGCAGCTTGCCCCAGAACCATTCCCGCGCTTGCGGATTGGTGCTGTCGATCAGCGCGCCGGCCCGGTCGGACCGCATAGGCAGGCCGTCGACCGGATTGCCGTCCTTGTCCTTCAGGAACCAGCCCTTGGACTTGAGATACTCGAAATAGCGGCCTTCGCGCTCGAACCGCGGCCACACGCTGATGATCGACCGCATGCCCATGGCGTTGAGCTGGTCGTTCATCCCCTTGGGGTCGGGATAATAGGTGCGGTCGATGTCGAGCTGGCCCATGCGGGTCCAGTAGAACCAGTCGAGCACCATGATATCGAGCGGCAGATTGCGCTGGCGATAGCCATTGGCGACCTCGAGCAGCTCCTTCTGGCTCTCGTAGCGCGCCTTGCTCTGGATCAGGCCGAAACCGGCCTTGGGCGGCAGCGGCGTCGCGCCGGTCAGCTTGGCATAGCCGGCATAGAGGTCATCGGTTGTCTTGCCGGTGATGACGAAGAAGGACACGCGTTCACCGACCTGGCTCTGGAAGCGGGTCGAATTGTGCAGGCCCGGCCACACCAAAGTGCGCGCCGGATTGTCCCAGACGATGCCATAGCCCTTGTTGGTGACCAGGAAGGGGACGCAGACGGTCTCGCCGGCCGGCGCGTCATAGCTGTGCGAACAGTCGATCTGCTTGCCGCGCAGATCCATATAGCCTTCCTGGTTCTGGCCCAGGCCGTAATAATGTTCGTCCAGCGGCGCGTCGAAGCTGGCGCCGACCTTGAAGGTCTTCTCGCCATTGACGGTCACGGGCGCCATTTCCCAGCCGGTCATCTTGGTGAGGACGGTGCCGCTGGCATCCTTCACCGAAAGGCTGACAGGCGGCAGGGCCGGGGCGAAATAGCGCTGCATCTGGGTCGGCGCGCCGGGCCAAGGCTGGGCATCGATGGTCAGCGAGATCGCCGAGGAGGTGAAGATGTCGCCGGTCGCATCGCTGCTATGGGTCCAGCCGCTGGCATCGGCCTTGGCATTGGGGCCTTCGCCCGGTGCCGCCTGCGCCAGGTCCGGGTCCATCGCGATGGTGACGCGCACGATATTGGGGGCATAGGGTTCGATCGCGACCCGGCTGCCATTGCGATCCAGCAGCGCCATCGGTGCGGCCAGCGCCGGTGCGGCGATGGCGATGCAGGATGCACCCAATGCGATCCCCGCCAGTCTTGCCTTGAAGCCCTTTGCGATCATCCCAGTCATTCCCTGTACTTGCATTAAACCAGACCCCGGCCGTCGATTCGGACGGCGGGGACGAAATCGATGCCGTGCGGCATGGTGAAGTGGAGGCCCGCGCCATCCTGACGGAAGGCAAGCTGGCCGCCGCCAAGCAGCGTCACTCGTTCGATTGTGCCAGTCCCTTGGCCGCGCGCCAGTGAGCGGATGGTCGTAGATCCGGCCGGCTTGCCCAGGAACAGCGCATAGAGCGCGCCCTTGTTGGTGGTGAAGCGGATGTCCTGCGCGGTGAAGGGCTTGGCCTTCTCCTCATTCTGCATGCCGACGATCGCCTGGGTCGGCCCTTCGCCATAGCGCTTCCACGGCCGCGAACCGAAGATCGCCTCGCCGCCATGCACCATCCATCCGGCCATCGCGTCCAGTATCTTCTCCGCCTCGCTGTCGATGGAGCCATCGCCGGGCTGCGGAATGGACAGCATCAGATTGCCGTTCTTCGACACGACATCGGCCAGCCGCTGGATCACCTGCTCGGCGCTCTTGTAGCTTTTGTCGGTCAGGCGGGCGATATTGTAGAACCAGTCGCCGATGCAGGTATCGGTCTGCCAGGGCTCGTCCCAGATATGGTCGGTATAGCCGCGCTCGACATCCTGGACGATGCCGAACCGGGCATAGGGTTTCAGCTGCTTGCCGGTCATGACCACGTCGATCTTGCCGTGCCATTCGATCGAGCGGTTATTGTCCGTCGTCGAAACATTTGGCACAGATGGGATCGTGGATTAGCGGAGAGCGGGCCTCGTCTGGGGCTTGATGTTAGGCGGCGAGCTTGCGGTGAAGCAAGCGGCGATGTTCGATGGTCTTTCGCTTGATGGTTTCGCGGCGCCTGATGATGGCGGGAGCCCTGCCGAAGTAGGCGTCTGCCGGGGTCACGTTGCTCAGGCTCTCGTGGTAGCGCTGGTGATTGTAGTGCTCCACGAACGCCTCGATCTGGGCCTCGAGGTCGCCGGGCAGGAAGTAATTCTCCAGCAGGATGCGGTTCTTCAAGGTCTGGTGCCAGCGCTCAATCTTGCCCTGAGTTTGCGGATGCAACGGGGCTCCGCGAACGTGGCTCATCTGCTGGGCCTCGATGTACTCGGCGAGTTCGCCCGCGATGTAGCCGGGGCCGTTGTCCGATAACAGCCGGGGCTTGTGCAGCACCGTGGCACTATCGCAACCCGAGGCCTTGAGAGCGAGGTCGAGCGTGTCGGTGACGTCCTCGGCGCGCATGTTGGTGCACAGCTTCCAGGCGATGATGTAGCGCGAATAGTCGTCGAGCACGGTCGAAAGGTACATCCAGCCCCACCCGATGATCTTGAAGTAGGTGAAGTCTGTCTGCCACATCTCGTTCGGCCGGGTGGTCTTCGTGTGGAACTGGTCGGCGGCCTTGATCACGGTATAGGCCGGACTGGTGATCAGGTCGTGCGCCTTCAACAGGCGGTAAACCGTGGCCTCCGACACGAAGTAGCGCTTCTCGTCGGTGAAGCGCACGGCCAGTTCGCGGGGGGAGAGTTCGGTCGCATCAAGCGCCATCTCGACGATCTGCTCGCGGACATCCTCGGAAATGCGGTTCCACACCCGGCCTGGCGCACAGGGGCGATCCTCCAGCGATTCGGGGCCGCCTTCGAGGAAGCGATCATACCAGCGGTAGAACGTCCGGCGGGGAATGCCGAGCTTATCCAGCGTGTGCTTGGCGGGCAGGTGCGACTGCTCGACGATCCTGATGATCTCCAGCTTTTCTGCGGCAGGGTACCTCATTCGTCGTCGCCCCCATCCGCGATCATGCTTTTTTTGAGCAGACGGTTTTCCAGCGTCAGATCGGCCACGCATTCCTTGAGGGCACGGGCTTCGCGGCGCAGGTCCTGAACCTCGCCCGTTGTCGCACTGCGGGCGGTGTCACCGGCAAGACGGCGCTTGCCGGCTTCCATGAACTCCTTCGACCAGGTGTAGTAGAGGCTCTGGGCAATGCCTTCACGCCGGCACAGTTCGGCGATGCTGTCCTCGCCGCGCAATCCGTCGAGCACGATGCGGATCTTGTCTTCGGCCGAGAAATGCCGCCGCGTCTGTCGGCGAATATCCTTCACCACGGCTTCGGCAGAGGCCTTCGTCGGCGATTTTCGCAAGGAGGGTTTGGGCTTCATCTGCGTTCCTTCGTCACTACGACGAAGCCCAAACCCTCCTTAAATCTCAACCCATAATCTGTGCCATGGGTGCTGACGCCGGACAAATGGCAACAGCTATGAATATGAAGTGACGTCCTACAACAATGTCGCCAAGGGCAAGGTGAAGGGCTTCGAACTCGCCTATCAGCAGTTCTTCGACTTCCTGCCCGGTCCGTTCGACGGCCTCGGCATGCAGGCGAACTTCACCTATGTGGACTCGCAGGCACCGTCGCCCGCCACCAGCGGTCCGGTCACCAACGTTCCGCTCGAACTGCTGTCGAAATATAATTACAACATCGTCGGCATCTACGAGAAGGGCGGCCTGTCGGCCCGCGTCGCCTATAACTGGCGCAGCAAATATGTCGTGACCACGGCGGGCAACGGCACCGGCAGCCTGCCGGTGTTCAACAAGCCCTTCGGTCAGCTCGATGCGTCGATCAGCTATAATGTGACTCCGCAGTTCGCGCTGGCGCTGGACGGCACCAACCTGACCAACACCCGTCGTGCGACCTATTTCGGCATCGACAGCCGTCCGCGTGACGTGGTGGTCAACGACCGTCGCATCAGCCTGACGGCCCGGATCACCTACTGATCCGCATGGGAGGCGTATAACCTCCCCCGACTGCGCAGGCCCGATCCCAACAGGGACGGGCCTGCCATGTTCGCCAATAGAGAGGATGGGTGATGCAGGCAGATGCCAGGGTAGACAGACAGGAAGATAGCGGCGCCACAAAGATGGCGGTCATGCTGACGATCGGCCTCTTCTTCCTCTGGGGCCTTGCCAATAATCTCAACGACGTGCTGATCGCCCATTTCCGGCACGCCTTCGCCCTTTCGGACTTCGCCTCGGGCCTGGTCCAGTCGGCCTTTTATCTGGGCTATTTCTGCTTCGCCATTCCCGCCGCGCTGACGGCGCAGCGCTTCGGCTACAAGGCGACGGTGATCCTGGGCCTGCTGCTGTTCGCGCTCGGCGCCTTGCTGTTCCTGCCGGCCTCCGCCGCAGTCAGCTATCCCTTCTTCCTGTTCGCCCTGTTCGTGATCGCCAGTGGCCTGGCTTTCCTCGAAACCGCCGCCAATCCGATGGTCGCGGTGCTGGGCGATGCCGCCGGTGCCGCCCGCCGCCTCAATCTCGCCCAGGCATTCAATCCGCTCGGCTCGATCACCGGCGTGGCGCTGGGCGCAACGCTGATCCTGTCCGACGCCCCGGCACAGGGCGCCGCTGCTGCCGCGGCCGTGCGCCTGCCCTATCTGCTGATCGCGCTGGTCGTGCTGGCCTGGGCGGCTCTGCTCGCGCGCACGCCCTTCCCGAAGGCGGCGGTGGAGGGCCATGCCGGCGCCACCTCGCCGCTGGCCGGCTATCGCCAGTTGCTGCGTCGTCCGCGCTATCTGGCCGGGGTCGCCGCCCAATTCTTCTATGTCGGCGCCCAGGTCGGCATCTGGAGCTATCTCATCCGCTATGCGCAGGCGGCGCTGCCGGGCATCACCGCCCAGCATGCCGCCTGGCTGCTGACCCTGTCGCTCGGCCTGTTCATGGCCGGCCGCTTTGCCGGCGCGGCGCTGCTCTCCCGCTTCGATGGTGCGCGGCTGATGCGGCTGTTCGCGCTCGTCAATCTCGGCCTCGCACTGGTCGGCTCGATCTGGCTCGGCCTGCCCGGCGTCGTCGCGCTGGTGGCCGCCAGCTTCTTCATGTCGATCATGTATCCGACCATCTTCGTCCTCTCGCTCGACGGCCTCGGCCCGCTGACCAAGCCGGGCGCGTCGATGATCGTCATGGCCATCATCGGCGGCGCGGTGCTGACCGCGCTCATGGGCCTGATTTCCGACATGGCCGGCACGATCAACGCCGCAATGCTGGTGCCCGCACTCTGCTTTCTGGTGGTCGCGGCCTATGCCCATCGCATGCGTGGCAAGGGCGGGGTGGCATGATCGACGCCCATGTCCATCTCTGGCAGCTCGGTCGCAACGATTGCAGCTGGCCCGGCGCCGACCTGCCGGCGATCCATCGCGACTATGGGCTGGATGATCTGTTCGCGCAGCTCGATGCCAACAAGGTCGACGCCGCGATCCTGGTGCAGAGCCAGGAATCGGACGCCGACACCCATTGGCTGCTCTCGCTGGCGGCCGAAACCGATCGCATCGCCGGCGTCGTCGGCTGGGTCGATCTTACAGGAGACGTCGCCGCTCGCGTCGCCGCGATGCAGGTCGCCGGCCCACTGGTCGGCATCCGCCCGATGATGCAGGGCCGCGCACCCGATTGTTTCGACGATCCGGCGCTGGCGCCCGGCTTCGCGGCGCTGGCCCGCCACGGGCTGGTGCTCGACGCGCTGGTGCGGCCGCAGCATCTCGCCTCGCTCGCCCGGCTGGCCCGGCGCCAGCCCGACCTCAGCATCATCATCGATCACGCCGCCAAGCCGCTCGTCGGCGACGCGATCCCGGCGGACTGGCGCGCCGCCATGGCCGATCTCGCCGTCTGCCCCAATGTCGCGTGCAAGCTGTCGGGCCTGCTCACTGAGCTGGCGCCGGGGACAGGGGAGGGCGCAGCCGCTCCCTTCATCGCCGAACTGGTCGCCCTGTTCGGCCCGGACCGCCTGCTCTGGGGCAGCGACTGGCCGGTGCTGACCCTCGCGTCCGACTATGCCGCCTGGCTCGATCTCGCCCGCGCCTCGCTACCGGTCGCGGCCCATCGCGCCATCTTCGCCGACAATGCCGCGCGCCTCTATCGCGTCAGGCAGGGAGCCGCCGCATGATCGATTTCCCGACCCTGGGCATGGGCACCGCGCCCATCGGCAATCTCTATCGCGTCGTCAGCGATGCGGAGGCGCGTGCGACCCTCGACGCCGCCTTCGCCGCCGGCATCGCCTATTTCGACACCGCCCCCCATTATGGCTTTGGCCTGGCCGAACGGCGGCTCGGCGCGGCACTCGCTGAGCATGACCCGCAGGGCAGGGCGCGGGTCTCGACCAAGGTCGGCCGCCTGCTGCGCCCCACCGACGCGCAAGGCGAACGCCATGGCTTCGTCGATGCCGACCCGTTCGAGCCGCATTTCGATTATGGCCATGACGCCGTGCTGCGGTCCTTCGAAAGCAGCCAGAAGCGCCTGCGCCGCGACCGGATCGACCTGCTGCTCGCCCATGATATCGGCCGCCTGACCCATGGCGATGCGCATGCCGATCATCTCGCCGCCTTTCTCGACGGCGGCTATCGGGCGATGCGCGACCTCAAAGACGCCGGCGCGATCGGCGCGATCGGCATCGGCGTGAACGAGGTCGCGATCTGCCATGAACTGCTCGACCGGGTGGAACTGGACGCGATCCTGATCGCCGGCCGCTACACCTTGCTCGATCGCGGCGCGGAGCAACTGCTCGACCGCTGCGCCAGCGCCGATGTGCGGGTCATCGTCGGCGGTCCCTATAATAGCGGCATCCTCGCCCGCGATCTCAGCGGGCCGCTCCATTTCGACTATGCCGCCCCGGACCCGGCGATCCTCGCCCGCGCTCAGGCCATGGCGACGCTCTGCCGCGATGCCGGCGTCGCGCTGCCCGCCGCCGCGCTGCAATTTCCGCTGCGCCACTCGCAGGTCATGGCCGTGATCCCCGGCCTGGTCGGCGCGGATCAGGTCCATGACACGATCGCCCGCCTGGGCGCCTCCATTCCAGCCACGCTCTGGTCGGCGCTCGACGCCGCCGCCCGTGCCCATCCTCTTGCCAAGGCCCACAGCCATGCTTGAACATGACAGCCGCCTCATCCTGCTGCACCCTAACGACAATGTGCTGATCTGCGTCAGCGCGATCGAGGCGGGCGATATCCTGCCTGTCGCCGGCGGCACCATCCCCGCGCGCGAAGGCATCGCGATCGGCCACAAGATCGCCCGCATCGCACTCGCGCAAGGCGACAAGGTCATCAAATATGGCGCGCCGATCGGGTCGATGACCGCGCCGGTCGTGGCCGGCCAATGGGTCCATATGCACAATATGAAGAGCGATTATATCAGCAGCCACACCCGCACCGCGCTGGAGCAGGGCGCATGATCCAGGGCTGGCTCCGATCCGACGGGCGCAAGGGCATCCGCAATGTCGTCGCCGTCGCCTATCTGGTCGAATGCGCGCACCATGTCGCGCGCCGCATCGTCGACAAGGCCGATGATCCCGATGTCCAGCTGATCGGCTTCCCCGGCTGCTATCCCAATGCCTATGCGGCCAAGGTGATGGAGGCGATTGCCACCCATCCCAATGTCGGTGGCCTGGTCATCGTTTCGCTCGGCTGCGAAAGCTTCAATCGAGAGAAGCTGCGCGCCGTTGTGGAGGCGAGCGGCCGTCCGGCCGAGCTGCTGGTGATCCAGGAAAAGGGCGGCACCGCCGCCACCATCGCCGCCGGCCTGGAAGCGGTCGATCGGGTGCGGGCACAGATCGCGTCGGTCGAGCGCGTGCCGATGGGCGTCGAGGAACTGGTCGTCGCCACCATCTGCGGCGGGTCGGACGGCACCAGCGGCATCACCGCCAATCCGGCGGTCGGCCGCGCCTTCGACCGGCTGGTGGCGGAAGGGGCGGCCTGCATCTTCGAGGAGACGGGGGAACTGGTCGGCTGCGAGAAGATCATGGCCGACCGCGCCGCCACGCCCGAACTCGCCGCCGCGATCGAGGCGTGCGTGCAGAAGGCGGAGGCCTATTATACCGTCATGGGCTTTGGCAGCTTCGCGCCGGGCAATGCCGAAGGCGGCCTCACCACCCAGGAGGAAAAATCCATGGGCGCCTACAGCAAGTCGGGCAGCTCGCGGATCGACGGCATATTGAAGCCGGGCGATATTCCCCCGATGGGCGGCCTCTATCTGCTCGACGTCGTGCCCGACGGCGAGCCGCGCTTCGGCTTCCCCAACATCTCCGACAATGCCGAGATCGTCGAGCTGATCGCCTGCGGCGCGCATGTCACCTTGTTCACCACCGGGCGCGGATCGGTGGTCGGATCGGCGATCTCGCCGGTCATCAAGATCTGCGCCAATCCCGAAACCGGCCGCCGCTTGGCCGCCGACATGGACGTCAATGCCGGCCGCATCCTGGAGGGGGAAGCGACCCTCGATCAGGTCGGCCAGGAAATCTATGATGCCATCCTCGCCGTCGCGGCGGGCGAGCGCAGCCTTTCCGAACAACTGGGCCATCAGGAGTTTATTTTGACCTACAAGGCTTTCGATCCCATCGGTCCCGAATGTCTGCCGATGGTGGCGCGCGCATGAGCGCCCCGCGCAACGGCCGCCTCGCCGGCAAGACCGCGCTCATCACCGCCGCCGCTCGCGGCATCGGCCGGGCTTCGGTCGAGCGTTTCGTGGCGGAGGGCGCCCGCGTCTTCGCCACCGACCGCGATCTCGACGCGCTCGACGGGCTGGAGGGCTGCGAGCGCCTTGCCCTCGACGTCACCGACGGCGCCGCCGTGCGCGCGCTGGCCGCAGACATCGGCCCGATCGACATCCTCGCCAACATTGCCGGCGTCGTCCATGCCGGCAATATCCTGGAATGCAGCCAGTCCGACTGGGACTTTGCCGTCGCGCTCAACATGACCGCCCAATATCACACCATTTCGGCCTTCCTGCCGGGCATGGTGGAAAAGGGCGCGGGCGCGATCGTCAACATGTCCTCCATCGCCAGCTCGGTGAAGGGCATCCCCAACCGCTTCGCCTATGGCGCGACCAAGGCGGGCGTGATCGGCCTGACCAAGGCGGTCGCCGCCGATTTCGTCGGGCAGGGCATTCGCTGCAACTGCATCTGCCCCGGCACCGTCGACACCCCCTCGCTGCAGCAGCGGCTGCACGACACCGGCGATTATGAAGCCGCCCAGACCGCCTTCGTCGCGCGCCAGCCGATGGGACGCCTCGGCAAGGCGGAGGAGATTGCCGGCCTGGTCCTCTATCTCGCCAGCGAAGACGCGGCGTTCACCACCGGCGCGGTCCATGTGATCGACGGCGGCTGGGTGATGTGATGCGTCATGTGTTGCTGATCGACCTGGCCGACGATGCGGCCGCCATCGCCCAATATGAGGCTTGGCATGCGTCCGGCGCGCTGCCGCCGGCCATCGGCGCCAGCATCCGCGCCGCCGACGTTCGGGCGATGGACATCTATCGCAGCGGCAACCGGCTGGTCATGCTGATGGAGACCGGCCCGGATTTCGACCCGGCGGCCAAGGCGGCGGCCGACGCCGCCGATCCGGCGGTGCAGGCCTGGGAAGCGCAGATGGATGGCGTTCAGCGGCCATTGCCCTGGTCCGTTCCCGGCGCCAAATGGACCGCCGCCACCCGCATATTTTCCTTAGACGAACAGCCCTGAGAGACCCGATCTGATGCGCAATCTTCTTCCCCTGCTCACGGGCGCCATGCTGCTCGCCACCCCCGCGCTCGCCCAGAATGGCGGACAAGTGCCGCATATCGAAAGCAAGAATGGCCGCCACGCCCTGATCGTCGATGGCGCGCCCTTCCTGATGCTGGGTGGCCAGGTCAATAACAGCAGCAATTATGCCACCCCCCTGAAGCAGGTCTGGGACCGGCTCGACAGCATCCATGCCAATACGGTCGAAGTGCCGGTCGCCTGGGAACAGCTGGAACCCAAGGAAGGCCAGTTCGACTACAGCTTCGTCCAGACCCTGCTTGACGAGGCGCGTGCCCATGACAAGCGCATCGTCCTCCTCTGGTTCGGCGCCTGGAAGAATACCGGCCTTGCCTATACGCCGGACTGGGTGAAGCTCGACAATCGTCGCTTCCCGCGCATGAAGACCGCCGATGGCAAGGATCATGGCGTGCTCTCGCCCCATGGCGCGGCCACGCTGGCGGCGGACAAGCGCGCCTTTTTGAAGCTCATGACCTATGTGCGCGATCATGATGCGCAGAATACGGTCATCATGGTGCAGCCCGAAAATGAGGTCGGCAGCTACCAGAATCCCCGTGACTTCAGCGCCACCGCGCAGAAACTGTTCGACGGCCCGGTCCCGGCCGAACTGACCCGTGCGCTGAAAAAGCCGGCGGGCAGCTGGAAGAGCGTGTTCGGCGATACCGCGGACCGCACCTTCAACAGCTGGTACACCGCCCGCTATATCGAGGAACTGGCCAAGGCCGGCAAGGCAATCAAGCCGCTGCCCATGTATGTGAACGCCTCGCTGACCGATCCCTACAAGCCGGTCGACCCGATGACCGTGTCGAGCGGCGGGCCGCAGGGCGACGTGATCGACATCTGGAAGGCGGCGGCCCCCTCGCTCGATTTGGCCGCGCCCGACATTTATGACCGGGGCAGCCGCAACGTCTTCAAGCATCTCGATCTCTACACAAGGCCCGACAATGCGCTGATGGTGCCCGAAATCGGCAATGCCGCCGAATATGCGCGCTATTTCTGGTCGGCGCTGGGGCGCGGCGCGATCGGCTTCGCGCCCTTCGGCATGGATGATGCCGACTATTTCAACTATCCGCTCGGCGCCAAGAGCTTCGACGATGCGACCATCCACGCCTTTGCCTCGAAATTCGGCGTACTCGGCGCGGCGATGCGTCCCTGGGCGAAGATCGCCTTCGCCCATCCGACCTGGGGCGCGGCACGGCCGGACGACGGCACGCCGCTCAGCACCACCATGGGCGACTGGACGGTCACGGCCAGCTTTGGCCAGTGGCAGTTCGGCCAGCGCGAATGGTTCCCCAATGCCGACACCCCGGCTTGGGACAAGGCGATGGTCGGCGGCATGGTCGTGGCGCAGCTGTCGGCCAATGAATTTCTCTTCACCGGCGACCATGTCCGGGTCCAGTTCGGCGCGCGCGAAGGCGCCCCGGCCAACGGCATGATCGTCAAGGTCGAGGAAGGCCATTTCGAAGGCGATAACTGGGTGTTCGATCGCATCTGGAACGGCGACCAGACCGATTATGGCCTCAACATCATCGACCAGCCGGTCTGGCTCAAGGTGACGATGGGCCGCTATCGCTGAGCCGCACGCGACCCAATTCCTCCCCAAGCTTGCTTGGGGAGGGGGACCGCCGCAGGCGGTGGAGGGGCACAAGCCCAATAGCGCAGCACTAATAGGCTCCTGCCCCTCCGTCAGCGCTTCGCGCTGCCACCTCCCCGTTCCGGGGAGGAATGTCCGACATTGATCGCCTGCGGTCGTCTGGCGGCGCTTTCCTACTTGGTCTTTCTCTGATCTATCCTGCCGGATGGAACAGACCCCTCTTCCGCCATCACGCCTTTCTCCGGTTCGCTATTCGGCGTCGCGCGCGCCGCCCGGTGCCGGTCCGACTGTCGCCTTGCTGTCGCTTCACTGTCGCCTGATTGTCGCGTCGGAAGCGCGCCAGTGTCGCGTCACTGTCGCTTCGTCGGCGCGTGGCAGGCGCATTACGCCCATTTTCGGCCCGCTATCGCTGGCTATCGACACTATGAACTTTCAACTGTCGCGTCGGTGTGACCCTATCCCAGCCAGGCTAGATCCCAGCCAGGCCAACGCCCGGTCGCGCAGCTCGCTCGCCGGGACATTTGTGGTCAGGATCATCGCGCCTTCCTCTGGCAGCGGCGGTTCCAGCGTGGCGAGCTGGCTGTCGAGCAGGCTGGCGGGCATATAATGGCCCGGCCTATTGCCCAGCCGCGCCAGCAGTTCGTCGCGGTCATTGTCGAGCAGGATGAAATGCACCGGCACGCCGATCGCCGCGCGCAGCCGGTCGCGGTAGGTGCGCTTCAATGCCGAGCAGGCGGCAACCGCCACGCCCTGCGCCGCCACCGTGCCCGCGATCGCCGCGCCCAGCCGGTCGAGCCAGGGCCAGCGATCCGCGTCGGTCAGCGCTTCCCCGCCGCGCATCTTTTCCACCGCCGCCGCCGAATGATAGCTGTCCCCCTCCAGGAAGGGGCAGTCCAGCGCCTGCGCCAGCATCGCGCCCAGCGTCGACTTGCCGCAGCCGCTGACCCCCATGACGATGATGGCGCGTCCCACGGCTTTGGGCGAAACGGGGGCAGGGTCGGCGGAAATCGGCAAGCGGGCGTCCTTGGTCGCTGGGGCAGGGGGATTGGTTTTCCCGCTATAAGGCCGCGCCACCCCACAGGAAAACTACGACCTTTGTCGCAAGTGCCAAGCCGCGACCGCTCCCCTAGCCATGCACCATCTATAAAAATGAGGATGGGAGGCGGACATGATCGGACGCAACATGATTGCGGCTTTGCTGGCGGCAACAAGCATTGGCGCACCGGCCTTCGCCGCGACGACCTCGGTTTTCCCCGTGGCACCGGCCGAGCCTCATGCCGTGACGGTGAAGGCCGTCGGCGATGGCCGTGCCGACGACAGCGCCGCCATCCAGCAGGCACTCGATCAGGCCCGCGACGCGACCGGCCATGGCATCGTCTTCCTGCCATCGGGCACCTATCGCATCACCCGTTCGCTGATCGTGCCGGCGGGCGTGCGCGTCTATGGCGTCGGCCCGACCCGGCCGGTGCTGTTGCTGGGCGCCAATACGCCGGGCTTCCAGCAGGGCGTGTCGACCATGGTGATCTTCGCGGGCGGCGATCAATATCAGGTCGGCAAGGTGCCGGTCCCGGTGCCGACCGTCGTGCCCCGCGACAAGATCGTTCGCGATGCCAATTCGGGCACCTTCTATTCGTCGATGAGCAATGTCGATATCGAGATTGGCGCGGGCAATCCGGCCGCCGCCGGCGTGCGCTTCCGCATGGCCCAGCATGCTTTCTTGAGCCATATGGAATTCCGCCTCGGCACCGCCTTTGCCGGCGTCTATCAGGCCGGAAACGTGATCGAGAATGTCCATTTCCAGGGCGGTCGATATGGCATCGTCACCGAAAAGACCTCGCCCGCCTGGCAGTTCACCCTGCTCGATTCGACCTTCGACGGTCAGCGCGACGCGGCGATCCGCGAGCATGAGGTCGACCTTACCCTTGTCAATGTCGCGATCAGGAACACCCCGGTCGGGATCGAGATCGACCGCGGCTACAGCGACAGCCTCTGGGGCAAGGAGGTCCGGTTCGAAAATGTGTCGAAGGCCGGGGTCATCATCTCGAACGAGAAGAATGTCTTCACCCAGATCGGGTTTGACAATGCGCTTGCCGTGAACAGCCCGGTCTTCGCCCGCTTCCGCGACAGCGGCAGGACGGTCGACGGCAAGGGCAAGGCCTATAAGGTCGCCAATTTCTCCTATGGCCTCGCCGTCCCCGCACTCGGCCACACGGGCGACTATGCCACCACCGCCGACATCCAGCCGCTCTCCGCCATGCCGGCGCCGCGCGCGTCCGCGATCCGCGACCTGCCGCCGATGGACCAGTGGGTCAATGTCCGCACCCTGGGCGCGGTCGGCGACGGCAAGGCGGACGACACCGCCGCCCTGCAAAAGGCGATCGACGCCAACCGCATCCTCTATTTCCCGACCGGCTTCTACAAGGTGACGGACAGGCTGACCCTGCGCCCGGACAGCATCCTCATCGGTCTGCACCCGGCCATCACCCAGCTCTTCATTCCCGACAACAATCCCAATCATGCCGGCGTCGGCGCCGTCCTGCCGATCCTCGAAAGCCGCAAGGGCGGCGACAATATCCTCTCGGGCCTCGGCCTTTTCACCGGCCGGGTGAACCCGCGCGCCTCCGCCCTGCTCTGGCGGTCTGGCGAACAGAGCCTGGTCGAGGACGTCAAGATCATGGGCGGCGGCGGCACGCCGACCGCCGATGGCAAGATGCTCGGCACGCTGCGCGTCAACACCGGCGACCCGGTCACCGACAGCCGGCTCGACGCCCAATATCCCAGCATCTGGGTGACGGACGGCGGCGGCGGCACCTTCGCCGACGTGTGGAGCCCCAACAGCTTTGCCCAGGCGGGCTTCTACATCACCGACACCGACACGCCCGGCCATGTCTATGAAATGTCGGTCGAACATCATGCCCGCAACGAATTCGTGCTCGATAACGTCCACAACTGGGAGTTCCTGGCCCCCCAGACCGAACAGGAAGTGGATGACGGCCCCGACGCCATCTCGCTCGACATCCGCAACTCCAGCAACCTGCTGTTCGCCAACTATCATGGCTATCGCGTCACCCGCACCTATGCGCCGGAAAAGAGCGCGGTGAAGATCACCAATTCGGGCAATATCCGCTTCCGCAACGTCCATGTGAATGGCGAGAGCGGCTATGCCACCTGCGACGATGAGGGCTGCGGCACCTTCCTGCGGGCCAGCAAATATCCGTTCGACAATGCGATCGAGGATGTCAGCCGCAAGCTGCTGGTCCGCGAACGCGAATTTGCCGCACTGGACATCGGCCCGGCCGGCAGTGCCGTTCCGGCGGTCGCACCGTCCGGCACCAAGGTCGAGAAGCTGGAGGATGGCTTCTGGTCCATCTCCGGCGCGGCGGTGGACGCGCAAGGGCAGCTCTATTTCATCGACCGCCGCTTCCAGCGCATCCACCGCTGGAGCGAGGGCAAGGGGCTGGAGATCGTCCGCGACCATGCGCTCGATCCGGTCAATCTCGCCATCGACGCCTCGGGCCATGTCCTGGTCCTGTCCTCGCTCGGCGCGAAGGGGGGCGCCTATTCGTTCGACCCGGCCGGCCCCAAGGACGCGCTGACGCTGATCCAGCCGACCCCGGTGCGCAGCACTGGCGCGGCCAAGACGCTGCTGCCGGTCAACTGGTGGAATAATGGCGAGTTTCGCGACCAGCTCGACCCCAAGACCTACGAGTTCACGACGCTGGCAGAAATGTTCGCCCGCGACGTCGGCACGCCCAAGGCCAAGGAATATCTCTCCCCCGACGGCAGCCTGTCCCTGCCGGCCTTCCGCGTCTGGCAGCAGGGGCCGATCGACCATACCGGCTGGCGCTGGTCCGATGGCCTCAACGCCAATGGCTTCGTTTCCGGCAAGATCGGCGATCGCCTGTTCGTCACCAACGGGTCGGAAAATATCACCTATAGCGGCACGGTGGGCGCAGGCGGCACGCTGACGGCGCTGAAGCCCTTCGCCAATCGCGGCGGCGAGAGCGTCGCGGTGGACGGGCAGGGCCGGGTGTTCGTCGCCAATGGCCAGATCTTCGTCTACGGCGCGGACGGCAAGGAAACCGGCCGCATCGACGTGCCCGACCGGCCGCTCCAGATCCTGTTCGGCGGCCCCGACAAGCGCACGCTTTTCATCCTGACGCACCACGCGCTTTACGCCGCAAAGCCCTGAAATAGCGACGGTTCGCCGCCGCCTACGACCTATGTCGTAAGTGCGGTGGCGACCGCTCGGGATTAATACTCACACAATAGCCCGCCATGGGCGCGCCGACGCCGGGAGGGCGCCTGGTGACAAGAGGGGAAGAGGAATGAACGTGCAGATCGCAATCCATCGGCATATGGCGGGCGTCAGCCTGGCCGCCGTCGCCATCATGGCGCTGGCCGGCACCGCCCAGGCCCAGACCGAACCGGCACCCGAACCTGCGCCGCAGGCCCAGACGAGCGAAACGCCGGCATCGCAGAGCGCCGACATCATCGTCACCGGATCGCGCATCACCACCAGCGGCTTCAATGCGCCGACGCCAACCACCGTCATCGGTGAGGAGCAGATCGCCAACAACGCCCAGCCGAACATCTTCAACACCATCGCCCAGTTGCCCTCGCTCCAGGGTTCGACCGGCGCCGCCACCGGCACCTTCTCCACCTCCAGCGGCCAGCAGGGCCTCAGCTCCTTCTCGCTGCGTGGCCTGGGCGCGATCCGCACCCTGACCCTGCTCGACGGCCAGCGCGTCGTCGGCGCCAATGTCACCGGCGTGCCCGACATCTCGATGTTCCCGCAACTGCTGGTGAAGCGCGTCGACGTCGTCACCGGCGGTGCCTCGGCCTCCTACGGCTCGGATGCGGTTGGCGGCGTGGTCAACTTCATCACCGACACCCATTTCGAAGGCTTCAAGGGCAATGTCCTGGGCAGCATCACCAAATATGGCGATGACGAAACCGCGCTGGTCCAGGCCGCCTATGGCAAA
This sequence comes from Sphingobium sp. DN12, assembly GCF_051058005.1. NCBI lineage: Bacteria > Pseudomonadati > Pseudomonadota > Alphaproteobacteria > Sphingomonadales > Sphingobiaceae > Sphingobium > Sphingobium sp. DN12. Next base: position 3,036,676 of record NZ_CP173717.1, on the reverse strand, counting down.
TCCTTCATGGACGATCGCCTGCATGTCGTGGTCAGCGGCGAATATGACCATGAAGGCGGCGTGGGCGCCGGCGACTTCGGCACCGACCTGGCCGGCAGCCGCAACTGGTATCGCGCCACCACGCTGATGAATACCGGCCAGACCAACAATGGCCTGCCGCAATATAATTACCGCGATTATGCCCAGCCCTATCAATATGCCCGCTACGGCCTGATCAATAATGGCCCGTTGCAGGGCATCGCCTTCGACCAGAATGGCAATCCCTACCAGTTCAACTATGGCTCGAACGGCACGCCGACCGGGACCGGCGCGGTCACCAACTGCTATCGCGGCAACAGCTTCTGCGAGGGCGGCGACCTGTCGGGCGCGCCCGGCTCGGGCGCCTCGCTCAAATCCTCGCTGGAGCGCATCAACGGCTATGGCCGGATCGGCTATGATTTCGCCGACAACAACGAAGCCTATGTCACGGTCAATGTCGCGCAGGTGAAGACCAACAACCAGCCCAGCCCCGGCTATGGCCGCGCCAACCTGACCGTCCAATGCTCCAACCCCTATCTGCCGCAGCTGGTGCGTGATCGTTGCGCCACCGCCGGCATCACCTCCTTCGGCTTCGGTTCGTCCAACGCCGCCTTCCCCGATCCGCAGGTCTATACCGATCGCAAGCAATATCGCTTCGTCGCCGGTGCCAAGGGCAAGTTCGGCGCGGCCGGCACCGACTGGAATTATGACGCCTATTATGAACATGGCATCACCATCTCGGACATCCGGGTGAAGGATATCGTGCTGCAGAACCGCTATGCTGCGGCGGCCAATGCGATCACCCTCAACGGCGCGATCGTCTGCGCCGATCCGGCCGCTCGCGCGCTGGGTTGCCAGCCGATCAACATCTTCGGCGGCTTCACCCCCTCGGCGGCCGCGCTCGCCTATGTCGCGCCGCATGACAATGGTCCGTTCCAGCACACCAAGCTGACCCAGGACGTCGCCAGCCTCAACTTCTCGGGCAATCCGGTGGAATTGTGGGCAGGGCCGCTTTCGGTCGCCTTCGGTGCGGAATATCGCCGCGAATTCTACCGCGTGAACGCCGATCCCTATGGCGCGGGCGTGTCCGATCTCAGTCCGAACAGCGCCGATTATCCGGCCGACCCGCTGCTCAATGGCGCACAGGGCAGCAACTGGGCAGCCGGCAACTACAAGAACGGTCGCGGCAAATATGAAGTCTATGAAGGCTTCGTGGAAATCGACATGCCGCTGTTCGACAGCGAAGCGGTCGGCCGCGCCAATTTGAACGCCGCGGGCCGTGGCACCCATTACAGCACGTCGGGCACGGTCTGGGCGTGGAAGGTCGGCGGCACCTGGGACACACCGCTCGACGGCATCCGCTTGCGCGCCGTTACCTCGCGCGACGTCCGGGCGCCCAACCTGTCGGAACTGTTCGCAGCGCCGACCGTCACGACCCTGCCGAACTTCAGCGATCCCTTCCAGGGCGCAGCGGTTCAGGCATTCCAGAACACCATCGGCAATCCCAATTTGAAGCCGGAAATTGCCCGCAACACCGAAATCGGTATCGTGCTGGCGCGTCCCTCCTGGCTGCCGGGGCTCAGCCTGTCGTTCGACTATTATGACATCAAGCTGAAGGGCGTCGTCTCCAGCCTGTCGGCACAGCAGATCGTCCAGTTCTGCTATGACGGCAATCAGGCCTTCTGCGGCGGCTTCAGCCTCGACAATGCTAACCCCAGCCTCAACTATATCAATGTCCAGCCGTTCAACCTTGCCTCCTGGCGGACCAGCGGCTTCGATATCGAGGCGAGCTATCAGTGGCAGCAGCCCTTGGGCCTGCCGGGCAATTTCACCGTCCGCGCACTTGGCACCCATATCCGCAAGTTCATCGTCAACGCCGGCATTGCCGGTGTCGATCCGGTCGACCAGGCTGGCGCCAACAACGGCAACACGCCCGACTGGAAATGGCTGGCGGTGCAGACCTATGACAGCGGCAAGTTCAGCCTGACGGTGCAGGAACGCTGGATCAGCGACGGCACCTTCGGCAATCAATATGTGGTCTGCCAGTCGTCCTGCCCGACCTCGACCGCGAACCACCCGACCATCGACTATAACAAGATGAAAGGGGCCTTCTATGTCGACATCGGCGCCACCTTCAAGTTCAGCGACCGTGTGTCCCTCTATGGCAAGGTCGACAATCTGTTCGACAAGGATCCGGTCGCCTCGCCCCAGACCAACACCGGTCTCGATATCAACCCGGCGCTCTACGACACGCTGGGCCGCATCTACCGCGCCGGTGTCCGCTTCAATTTCTGATAAAACATAACATCTCTCCCCCCAAACTTGTCCCGGTCCTGCACGGCCGGGACATCTTCTTTTTACGGAGCCTGATAGATGTATCGTGGATTGAGCGGAGCCTGCGCATCCGTCCTGCTGTGCCTTGCCGCAGCACAGCCCGCCGCCGCTTCCCCGTCCGTCTATACCGCCATGCCCGACGATGCGCGCGCCGTGACGGTGAAGGCCGTGGGCGATGGCCGCGCCGATGACAGCGCCGCGATCCAGCAGGCGCTCGATGCCGCCGCCGCGACGCCCGGCGGCGGCATCGTCTTCCTGCCCCAGGGCACCTATCGCATCAGCCGCACCCTGTTACTGTGGCCGGGTGTGCGCATCTTTGGCATCGGCGCCCAGCGCCCGGTGATCCTGCTCGGCGCCAACACGCCCGGTTTCCAACGCGGCGTCGCCCATATGCTGATCTTCACCGGCGGCAAGCGCCAGACCGACAAGGAAAGCTGGCCCGCGGCCTTCCCGCCGGCCGGCAGCGTGCCGTTCGACAAGACAATTGCCGACGCCAATCCGGGCACCTTCTATTCCGCGCTCGGCAATATCGATTTCCGCATCATGGACGGCAATCCGGCGGCGACCGCGATCCGCTTCCATTCCGCCCAGCACAGTTTCGTCAGCCATGTCGATTTCGACATCGGATCGGGCCTCGCCGGCCTCTACCATGTCGCCAACGAGGCGGAGGATCTGCACTTCAAGGGCGGCCGCTATGGCATCCTCGCGGAAAAGACCTCGCCGGCCTGGCCCTTCGCCCTGGTCGATGCCACGTTCGAGGGACAGCGCGACGCCGCCATTCGCGAGCATGAGGCGGGGCTGACCCTGCTCAATGTCGCTTTCCGCAATGTGCCGGTCGGGATCGAGATTGACCGGGGCTATGGCGACTGGCTCTGGGGCCAGGATGTCCGGTTCGAAAATGTGTCGAAGGCCGGCGTCATCATCTCCAACGAGAAGAATGTCTATACCCAGATCGGCTTCCAGAATGTGCTGGCCGCCAACACGCCCACCTTTGCCCGCTTCCGCGAAAGCGGCCGGACGGTGGCGGGGCAGGGGAAGGCTTACAAGGTCTCCTCCTTCACCCATGGCCTGACCCTGCCGGGCCTTGGCCGGATCGGCGACTACAAGACCGACATGCAGGCGCAGCCGATCGCCGGCCTGCCGGCGCCCGGCGCGCCCGCCATTCGCCCGTTGCCGCCCGTCGCCGAATGGGTGAATGTCCGCACCTTGGGGGCGAAGGGCGACAATAGCACGGACGACACCGCCGTGCTGCAAAAGGCGATCGACGGCCATCGCGTCGTCTACCTCCCCGCCGGCTTCTACAAGGTCAGCGATACGTTGCGGCTGCGCGCCGACACGGTGCTGCTTGGCCTCCACCCCAGCCTGACCCAGATCGTCCTGCCCGATGGCACGCCTGCCTTCCAGGGCGTCGGCGCACCCAAGGCGCTCATTGAAAGCGCGCAGGGCGGTGACGCGATCGTCGCCGGCCTGGCGCTCGACACCAATGGCGCCAATCCGCGCGCGACCGGCCTGTTGTGGAAGGCCGGCGCCAGTTCCATGGTCAACGACGTCAAGTTCCAGGGCGGCCATGGCACCGATGCCTTCGACGGCAGCCGGCGCACCCCCTACAACAACAACGCCACCGCCGATCCCGATGCATCGCGCCGCTGGGGTGGCCAATATGCCAGCCTCTGGGTGACGCAGGGGGGCGGAGGCACCTTCGCCAATATCTGGAGTCCCAGCACCTTCGGCCATCCGGGCATCTTGATCTCCGACACGGACACGCCGGGCCGGTTGATCCAGGCCTCGGTCGAACATCATGTCCGCACCGAAATCGGCCTCAACCGCGTCGCAAACTGGGAATTGCTGGCGCCCCAGACCGAGGGGGAGGCGGGCGAGAGCGGCGATGCCGTCGCGCTCGAAATCCGCGACTCCCGTAACATCCTGGTCGCCAATTTCCACGGCTATCGCGTCACCCGCACGCGCAAGCCTGCGCCGACCGCCGTGTCGCTCTACAATTCCCACGACATCCGCTTCCGCAACGTCCATGTGAACGCGGAAAGCGGGGTCGGCACCTGCGATGAAAATGGCTGCGGCACCTTCCTGCGCCTCACCAAATATCCGTTCGAGAATGCGATTCAGGACATCACCCACGGCCTGGAAGTGCGCGAACGCGAATTCGCTGTGCTGGACGTGCCGGCGAAACCCGATCCGGTCGCCCCCTCGACCTTCGGCGGCGCCAGCGTGGAGAAGCTCGCTGACGGCTTCTATGGCCTGGGCGGCGGCGCGGTGGACGCACAGGGCCGGCTCTATTTCATCGACCGTTTCTTCCAGCGCATCTGGCGCTGGTCCGACGCGGGCCGGCTGGAGATGATCCGCGACGCCGCGCTCGATCCGATCAACCTGACCATCGACAAGTCGGGCAATCTGCTCGTTCTCTCTTCCTATGGCCGCAACGGCACCGTCTACAGCGTCACCCCCGGTGCGCCCGACACGCAGGTCAGCGTCATCCCGGCGACGCCTGCGGGGCAGGGCGCTGTCGCCACCATCTTCCCGGTCAACTGGTGGGTGAATGGCGAGTTCAGAGACCAGATCGATCCCAAGACCTATCAGTTCACCACGCTTGCCGACATGTTCGCCCGCGATACCGCCCAGTCCAATGCGCAGGCCTATGTCTCGCCCGACGGCAGCATCGCCCTGCCGGCCTGGCGCGTCTTCGCCCAGGGACCGGTCGACCATCGCGGCCTGCGCTTCTCCCACACGCTCGACAGCTATGGCTTCGTTCAGGGCAAGCCGGGCCAGCGCATCTATGTCACCAACGGATCGGAAAACCGCACCTATAGCGCGCTGGTCGCCGGCAACGGTACGCTGATCGACCTCAAGCCCTTCGCCGATCGTGGCGGGGAGGGCGTGGTGAGCGACGCGCAGGGCCGGGTCTATGTCGCCAATGGCCAGGTCTTCGTCTACGCGCCCGACGGCAAGCCGATCGGTCGGATCGATGTGCCCGAACGGCCGCTACAGCTGCTGTTCGGCGGCCCGGACGGCAAGACCCTGTTCATGCTGTCGCACCACGGCCTTTACGCGGCGCGGGTGGAATAGGGGATCAAACTATCAGTCCGGGGATGATCTTGTTCGTCTCCAGACTGCCTGTGCCCCAACGGTCGACCGGCACGCCCATCGCCTGTTGCAGGGTCAGGCCGACCCGGCTGACCGGCGATCCGTCGCCGGTGATATATTGGCCGGTATGGATGCGTCCGCCGGCCGATCCGGCCGTCATCATCGGGATATTGTCGATGGTGTGGAATTTGGCGAACTCGGTCTCGCTATGGGCAAAGACCAGGCTGTTATCCAGCAGGGTGCGGTCGCCTTCCTTCACCGCATCCATCGCCTTGATGAAATAGGTCCAGGCCTCCATGCACTTGTCGACATAGAAGGTGACTTCGGGCTGATAGCCCAGCCGGTTGTCCAGCACCTCCTCATGGGTCAGCTGATGATGGGTGATGGTGCTGCCCACGCGCGTCAGCGACGATGCGCCATTGTTGAAGTTCATGTTGAACAGGCGGACATTGTCGCAGGCCATCGCCATTACCAGCAGGTCGGTCATGATCTCGTGATTGCGCATGACATTCTCGATCTCGGCATTGACGGGCAGGTCGGGCACCTTGGGCGGGACGACACAGGCCTGCATCGGTGCCGGCTTGGTCAGTTGCACGTCGAGCTGGTTTTCAAGCTGCCGCAGCGAGGTGAAATACTGGTCGAGCCGCTGCCTGTCGGCCGCGCCCAGCCGCGCCTCCAGCGCCTGCCGCTGGTCGGACACGCCGGACAGGACACTGCGCCGCGCCATGACCGCCGGATCGGGGGTGAAGGTCGCGCTGTTGGGATCATGGAAGCCCGCGCCGAACAGCCTTGTATACAGGGCGGCGGGCGACACTTCCGCCGGGTTGAGATTGCCATTGCCGCGCCCGGACAGCGAATTGCGCGGATCGCCGGTCGCCGACAGTTCGATCGAGCGGAAACGGGTACGGGTGCCGATCACATCGCCGATCGACACGTCGAAGGACGGCCCCGGCAGGCCCCGGTCGGAATCGATCGCCATGCCGGTGCGGATGCCGATGCCGCCGCTGATGTGCGGCAGGTTGGGCTTGCCATCGAGCGGCAGGGTGAAATCGCCCAGGATATTGACCTTGTGCTTGAGCGCCTCGATCGAGGCCAGCTCGACCTTCAGCTCATAATCCTTGCCGGCGGCGCTGGGAAACCAGCGCGGCGGATTGACGCCCAGCCCCCAGAACCAGGTGCCGAAACGGATCGGCATCGGCGCGCCGGTCGCCGCCATGGCGGTGCCGTTGCCGTCGAGGAAGATATCGAGCAGCGGCAGGCCGACGGCCACGGCCATGCCGTTGACCATGCCGCGCAGCGCAGTGCGGCGATCGAGGGTGAAGCTCATGGGCGGTCTCCTTCGCGGATATGCGGGCTGGTCATCATCGCGACCTGCGGCTTGGCCAGCGGTGGGGTGCTGACGCGATAGGCATCGGCCATGGTCGCGACGCGCAGGAACAGCGCCTGGATGCGATAGCCGTCGGCGGCGAAGCCCTGTTCCAGCGCCATGGCCGTCGCCTCCTCATCTTCCGGCATACGCCCGGTCGCATATTGGAAGGCGCGGCCGGCGACGCATTCGGTGGTCGACTTGCTCGCCGCCAGCGCCTGGCCCAGGCCGACATTGCCCTGAAAGGCCGTGCCCTCAAACACGCCGGCGGTATCGATCGGCGCGTCATTCTCGGTCCGGCGGAAGGCGCCGATGCCGTCGAACCGCTCCAGCGGCAGGCCTAGCGGGTCGGTGATCTTGTGGCAGGCGGCACAGACCGGATCGCTGTTATGGGCGTTCAGGCGAATGCGCGCGGTCGGCATCGCCTTGTTGCCGACATCCTGCACGGCGGTGAAATTGACGTTGCCTGGCGGGTTGGGCACCGGCTGGCACAGCAGCAGCTCGCGGATCGCCCGGCCGCGCAGGGTCGGCGAACTGCGGCCCGAATGGGAATAGAGCGCCAGGAAACCGGCCTGGCCCAGCAGCCCGGCGCGATCGTCGCCATCGGCAAATTCATAGGGCATCCAGCCCTGCATGCTGGACACCTTGGCCTGATAGAGCGGCCCCAGCGCCCGGTTGATGAAGGTCCGCCGGGTGGTGAACAGGTCGCGATAATCGCCCTGCCGCGTCACCAGCTGGTCGACGATCATGCGCAGCATCTGTTCGGACAGGGCCGACGCCACATCGGGGTTGAAGCGGGGATAGACGATCTGGTCCTTGGCCATTTCGTCGAACTTCTCGAACAGCAGCATGTCGGCGAAGAAGGCGCGCACGCCATCCTCCAGCCGGGGCGAACGCACCATCTTCTGCGCGATCGCCGCAAGCTGGGCCGGATCGGTCAGCTTGCCCTCGTCGGCCGCGCGCAGCAGCGCCTCATTGGGCGTCGTGTTCCACAGCAGATAGCTCAGCCGCGCGGCGCGGGCATGGTTGTCGAGCCGCAGGCTGCCGGGCGCCTCCGGGTCGGGCTCGGCGCTCTCGATGATGTAGAGGAATTGTGGCGATACCAGCATGGCGGCGAGGGCCAGCTGCATCCCGTCATAGAAGCCCTGGCCATCGCCAGCGCCCTTGCCGGCCATCATGACGAAGGCGCCGATCTCCTCCTGAGTCATCGGCCGGCGAAACAGGTAGCGACCGATCGGCATCAGCGTCCGTGCGGCGCAATCGGCATCGGGCGCGGCCGCATCGCGCGGGACGCAGGGCATGAACTGGGTGCGGCGATCCGGCGCGAACACCTGCGCGGCGATGTTCCGCGCCATCGCGTCGAACTGCTCCAGCCCGGCGGGCGATATGGTCGATGCGCTGGCGCCGGTCGCGATCAGCTCATGCACCGGCCGCACGATCGGCTCGAACCGGCCGGCGACCTTGATGTCGGGGCCGAAAATATCCGCGATGCTGTTGCGATATTGCGCTTCGGTCAGGCGGCGCATCCCCGCCACCTGGCCCAGCGGCGTCTTCAAGGGCGCGAAGCTGGCGTCGGGCGTGGCGGCGGTCTGCGGCGCCTTCTCGACCGTGCAGGCGCTCAGCAGCAACCCGGCGAGCAGCGTCCAGCGCGCCCTGTGGCGAAACGGCCGGCTCATCGCTGCGCCACCTTGGCCTGGGGCAGGCGGTCGGTGACGAAGGCGGGCACGGCCCAGGCCTCCATGCCGCTGGAAATGCGGCGGCATTGGCCGGTCGCCGGATCGCGATCGCCATCGGCCATTGCCTTCAAGGCGGCATACATGGCGGCGCAGTCATAGCCTGCCGTGGTCGCCGCGCCCTCGCCACCGACCGAGGCGCTCGCCATCACGTTCCAGATCGGCTGATAACCGCCGACGATGCCCTTGATCGATCCGTCCGACTGGAAGGTGAAGCGCAGCCGCGCTTTGGTGAAATCATATTCGTTGCGCCGGCCACGAATGTCCCGCTCCGACCCTTGCCCCCAATTCTGCTTCAGACGGATATGGGCCGGTTCGGTGGTCAGCACGCCGTTGACGATCCGCCCTTTCAGCATATTGCGATGATCGGCATTGGCGGTGACGCTGTAGCTGGCGCCGGGAATGAAATTCTGGCGCGAATCCACCACCGCCCGATCCTCGGTATTGGCGTAGATCACCGTCACGTCGGGATCATTCTCCAGACTGTCGACGCCGGTCAGCAGCAGCACCTGGCTATGTTCGCCGCTGACCAGAAACTGGGTCAGGCCCTTGACGATATCGCCGCCCGTGCCGTCGACCCCGCGCCAGGTCCGCACGCAGCCCATTGCCCGCCACATCTGGTTGTCGACGCCCGGCTCGCCGGCTGGCCCGGTAAAATTGGCATGGCCGCAGCTGTCGTCCGCCGCCGCGCCACCCGCATCATCGTCCAGGTTCAGTCCCTGTGCGACCTTGCCTTGAACCATGCGCTGGGGCGGCCGGTCGAACTTGTCGGGATGGGTGCAGATGTTGAGATTGTCGGGTCCGAAGGCATAGCCGGTCCAGCGCGCGGTCAGTTCCTTCTCGTTCGCCTTTTCCAGCAGCCGCGTCCGCTCGCCCGCCGGCTGGGTCTGGAGATAATTTTCGCGTAGGGTGGCGGCCAGGCCCTGCGGGCAATCCTCCTTGCCCTGATAGATGGCGGGCGCGAAATGGCTGACGACGAAACCCATCTCGCCATTGGCCGGCGGGGCGGGCAGTGCTGCGGGTTTTGCGGGGGCATCCCCCTGCGCTGACACCGATGCCGGCACCGACGCCGCGAGCGGCAGCGCGCCCAGCAGCAGGATCAGTTTGCGATGATTCTGCACGATCATCCTCTCCTTGCGAAATGTCATGGGATCAGCGGTTCGGCCTCGGCGGGAATGTCCGCCGGGTCGTCGCCCGCGATGGTGAAGACCGGCCGGTCGCGATAGGCCCATTGGGCGCGGTCGCCATCGGGCCGCACGGTCCAGGCGCCCATGCCCCGTCGCGCCATGCCCGCCGGGAAGACGCGCCAGTTGGCGCAGGCCGAACCGCAAGCCTTGCCCTTATGCGTCACCAGCAAATTGCCCTGGCCATCGACCAGCAGATAGCGCCCGTCCACCAGCCGCGCCGTCACATCGGCCGGCGCCTCGATTTTGGGCGCGGCCGGCATATATTTGAGGCTGTTCCAGACGAGGCCGTCCTCGCCCTCATGCCCGATCGTGCCGGGCCGTTCGCCGGCACGGGTGAAGACCAGATTTACCCGCTTATAGACCCATTGCGGCCCGCTCGGCCCCTGCATCACGATCCAGTCGGCGCCGTCCTGCTTCAGTCGGGGCGCCTTGCGATCGCCGCCGAACTCGGGCGGTGCAGGCACGATCTCCGCCTTGGCGGGCGCGGCCAGCGGCGTCCATTGGGTCAGGCAATCACCCGAACACCAGAGCGGCTGATGCCCGGTCCTCCCCGTCACGGCGCGCATATCCATGCCATAGAGGGTGCGGCCATGGGCATCGACATAGATGTTCTGCTCGCCGACCTTGCGGACGCTGACGCCGGCCGGCAGCGGCTCGCCGCTCGCCGCCTCGGGCGGCAGGTCGGCGGCCTGCGCCCAAAGCGCGGCCGGCTGCACCAGCCACAGGATCGCGGCCGCCCCGCGCCACATCAGCGTTTCTCCTCGACGCGGAAGCTGCGGTGGCAGGTGCCACAGCTTTGCCCCAGCGTCTTGGCCGCCGCCCGCATCTTCGCCACGTCGCCGCTCGCCGCGACGGTGGCGAAGCTGTTGGCCTGCGCGGTGAAGCCGTCCTGCGCCGCCTTGAATGCGGCCGGCTGGCTCCAGATTTCCGGCTTGGCCGCCGTCTTGACGCCGGGCTTCGGGCCGCTGCCGGCCGGGAACCAGCCCTGCTGCTGGCGCGCATAATCGCGGATCTGCCGCGCCGAAATCTGGATTACATAGGTTTGCGGCGTGGGCGATTTCAGCTCGTCATTGATATTCTTGAACGCCGCGCCGACCTCGCGGAAACCCGCGATCCGGGTGGCGACGATATCGCCGGGCGCCGCCGCCAGCGGCGCCGCGCAGAGCAGCGCCAGCATCGCGATCGGCCGTTTCATCCGCGCTGTATCGTGTATCCTCATCCTCGTCCCTTTCATGTCTGTCACAGCATCGGATCGGCAAAGACCCACCAGGCAAGCGTGCCCGCCAGCAGGATGGCGACAGCGAAGGCGACAGGTGACGCGCGCCGCACCGCCACCGGCTCGCCGGTCACTTTCGCCCTGCCGCTGACCATCGGCCCGATCAGGTTGCGGCGGCGCACCAGCAGGTAGAACAGCACCGCCAGGACATGCAGGCCGATCAGCATCTGCAGGATGGTGAAGCTGATGCCATGGATGTCGGAGGCGAGCCGGCCCTGATCGAAATCGACCAGATGCGACAGCGGCCCGGATTCGATGCCGTCGATATCGACCGCGAACAGGCCGGTGCCGACCTGCACCGACAGCGCCAGCAGCATCGCCACCACGCTCCAGCCGCCCAGCGGATTATGGCCCGGCGCAGCAGGCGTACGGCCGGTCAGATAGGCGATGATTGCCCGCGGCCCGCGCAGGAACTGGGCAAAGCGCGCCGGCCCCGATCCGATCAGGCCCCAGATCAGGCGAAAGGCGATCAGGAACAGCACGGCCTGACCCGACAGGCGATGCCAGTCCATGTGATAGGTTTCCGCGCTCCACCAGGAAAAGCCGATCAGGCCGACCAGCGCCCAGTGAAACAGGCGGATGGGCAGATCCCAGACATATTGGCGCGCGGGGTTCGCCATCAGCTCTTCTTCGCCCAGCTGTCGCACACGCCCTCGGCCGGCACGATGCCGCCGCTCAGCAGCGCGCATTTGCCGCAACCCGGCTGCGCGGCGGTGAAGAAGGCGCACAGGCCGCAGCGCTTGGTCGCATCGTTCGACGTGCGAAAGCCCAGCGACTTGCGCATGCTCTTCTGCGCGGCCGAAAGGCTGGCCGGATCGACGCACTCGGCGGCATTGGCCATGCTCGCCAGCCCCAGCGGCACGCAGGCGATAAGGCCCAGCGCCGATCGGCGGCTCCAGTGACGGACATGATGATGGCTTGCCGCCATGCGGCCCACTCCTCTTCCCTGCCGGCCCGGTTGCTCCGGTCCTCTTGTGCGATCCTTCTAGCAGGGGGGCGGCGGATTAATTTGTCAGCGCCGACAAAATCGGCGCAGAATGCGGGCGCTTATTCCGCCCTTTGTGTCGATCCTGACAAAATCCGGCGCGGGCCGGCGGCTAGAAGGGGCGGAATGGGAAGAGGAGAGATAAGGGTGACAGCGAAGCTGACAGGCGACAGCGCGCCGGGCGACACGCATATCCTGATCGTCGATGACGATCCGTCGCTGCGCGCGCTCGTCCGCGCTTTCCTGATGCAGGAAGGCTATGTCGTCAGCGAAGCGGCCGATGGCCCGGCGATGCGGGCCATCCTTGCCCATCAGCCGGTCGACATCATCGTCCTCGACGTCATGATGCCGGGCGAGGACGGGCTGTCGATCGCCCGTTCGCTCGCGGGACAGCAGGATGCCGGCATCATCATGGTGTCGGCACTGGGGACGGAGGGGGACCGGATCACCGGCCTGGAAATGGGCGCCGACGATTATCTGCCCAAGCCGCTGTCGCCGCGCGAGCTGCTCGCCCGCATCCGTGCGCTGCAGCGCCGCCGCCGTCCGGTCGCCGACACCCGCCAGCCGGTGCTGGCCCATTATCATTTCGAAGGGTGGCAGCTCGATCCGGTGCGCCGGGTGCTGCGCGATCCGGCTGGCATCATCATCAGCCTGTCGGAAGGGGAGTTCGCCCTGCTGCTCGCCTTCATCGAGCATCCCCAGCAGATATTGAACCGCGACGCGCTGGTCGAACTGGCGCGCGGCGAGGATGCCGATGTGTTCGACCGGGCGATCGACACCCAGGTCAGCCGCTTGCGCCGCAAGCTCGGCACCCGCGCGCGCGGCGAACTGATCCACACCGTCCGGTCCGAAGGCTATATCTTCCAGGCGCCGGTGCAGCGCGGATGAAGGCGGGCTTCCTGCGCTGGGCCAATTCGATCCACGCCCATCTGCTGGCGCTGGCCCTGGTCGTGATCCTGACGCTGACCGCCTTCAGCCTCACCCTGCTGCTCTATTTCATTCCGCCCGAACGGGTGCCGCTGTCGGTCTATGAGATTGCCCGCATCGTCCATGGCCAGCCCCTGCTGCGCGACGAGCCGGTGGTGCATGAGGTGCGGCAGGCCGCCGCGCCGCCGGCATCGACCGACCCGGCCGATCGGCTGATCGCCGCGCTGCTGGCCCGGCGCCTCAGCCTGCCTGCGGCCGATGTCCGCATCCGCCTCGACCCCGGCGATCGCGAGCGGATCGGGCAGTTCGTCGAGGAGATGCAGCTCTACGGCCCCGATGGCGTTGCTGATCCCTTCATCCTGGGCACCTTCACCGCCGCGATCCACCAGCCCGACGGTCAGTGGCGGATGATCACGCGGGAAGCGCGGGGCGGTCGGTCGCTCTGGCGTCTGCTCGGCCAATATGCCTTCCTCGTCGGCATACTGCTGGTGGTGCCGCTCAGCCTCTGGTTCAGCGCGCGGCTGACCCGCCCGATCCGCGCCTTCGCCGCCTCGGCCGAGCGGATGGGGGCAGGGCAGGAGGAACAGCCGATCCCGCTCGACGGGCCGAGCGAGATCCGGCTGGCGGCGCAATCGATCAACGAGATGCAGGCGCGCATCGCCCGCTATGTGCGCGAACGAACCTCGGTCGTCGGCGCGATCGCGCATGATCTGCGCACGCCGCTGTCGCGCCTCCATTTCCACCTCACAGCCGCGCCCGCGCCGGTCCGGATCGCGGCCGAGGAGGAAATCCGCCAGATGGAGGCGCTGATCGGCACGACGCTGGACTTCGTCGACAATGAAAACCGCCCCCGCCTCAAGGAACCGCTCGACCTTGGCCTGCTGGTCGAGGGACTGGTCGATGATTTCGCCGACATGGGCCGCGACGTGACCCTGCTGGGCGCGGAGCCTGTCATCATCGCGGGCGACATGATTCTGCTCAAACGGTTGTTCACCAACCTGATCGACAATGCGATCAAATATGGCGACCGCGCGCGGGTGCGGGTGATGCGCGACGAGGGGCGGGCGATCGTCACGATCGAGGATGACGGGCCGGGCATGGAGCAGGCCGATATCGCCCGCGCCTTCGAGCCCTTCTATCGCGGCGAACCCTCGCGCAACCGCAGCACCGGCGGCGTGGGTCTGGGGCTGTCGATCGTCCAGTCGGCAGCGCAGGCGCATCAGGGCCAGGTGTCGCTGGCGCGCGCGCCCGATGGCGGGCTGCGCGCGCAGGTCGAGCTGCCGGTTTAGAGCGTTTTCTAATCAGGTGGAATCACCTCATGACTCGGAAAACGCGTTAAACCAAAAACTTAGAGCAACCGATCTGACGCAGTCGGATCGGAATTTGCACTAAAGCCCTTCCGCCTCCACCCATTGCGCGCCGGTCAGCGCGCGCGCCATGTCCCAGCTATGGCGGCGAATATCGGGCACGGCGACGATCTCCCAATGGGCGCCGCGCGTCATCGGCCCGACCACCAGCAGCCGCTCCTGCGCGCTGCCGTCGCGTGCGATGGCATGGCCCTGCCGGTTGGTGTCGATGCCGATCGCCAGCGCATCCGGCCGGATCGCGCCGCGATCCGCCAGCCGGCGCAGCAGCACGTCGTCGGTCCGGCCAAGGTCGGCCAGCGGCCCGGTGCAATTGACCACCCGCGCCACCCGGATTTCCTGCACCTGTTCGCCGCCGCGCGGCCGCCATTGCACGATCAGCCCTTGGTCGGCGTCCTGCGCGCCGATGATCCGGCCCGCCGCGATCCGCAGCCGCCCGCTCGCCTGCATCGCGGCGATCCGTTCGGCCACCTGCGGCGCGATGCGGTGGCGATGCACGTCCCAATAGGGTCGGGCGTGGCGCAGGAAGCGCGCCCGTTCGACCGGGGAGGCCGCCCGCCATATATCCTGGGTGAAGGGGCGCAGCTCATCGACCGCGCGGCGCCAGCCGACCGCATCGGCCCGCTGGCGGATGGTGCGGACCAGCCCAGCGCAATGGGCGGCGGGCCGCTCGCGCAGGGCGGGGAAGGGCATGGCCGGCGCATGGCTGTGCGGCACCAGCCCGCGCCGCGACAGCGCCAGGATCGATCCGCGAAAACCCGCGCTGTCCAGCGTCTGCGCGCAATCCACCGCGGTCAGGCCCGTGCCCAATAGCAGTATCTTGTCGCTCGGCGTCAGCCCCTCGGCAATGCCCGCGCCCCAGGGTTCGGACACATAGAGCGGGGGCGCCTTGTCCCGAAATGGCGGCAGGTCATGCGGCGGCAGATTGCCGGGCGCCAGCGCCACCGCATCGGCCGCCAGCGTCTTGCCCGACGCGAGTTCGACGACACAGCCATCGCCGGTCATGCGGATGTCGACCGCCGCATCATCGATCACGTCCAGCCGGTCACCCGCCTCGGCGCGGGTCTTGTCCAGCAGCGCGGAAAGATAGCGGCCATAGGTCGCCCGCGTCGCGAAGCTGGCGTCCGATCCGCCGCTCGTCTCCGCCAGCCATTGCGCGAAATGGCCCGGCTGGTCGGGAAAGGCGCTCATGTTGCCGGCGCGGACGTTGAGGATATGATCGGGCAGGGCGCTGCCGAACGCGACACCCTTGCCCAGCCGTTCGGGCCGCCGCTCGACCAATGTCACCCGCATCGTCCCGTAGCGCAGCAGGTTGATCGCCAGCAGCGTGCCGCTGAACCCGCCACCGACGATGACCAGGTGGGAAACTTGGAACATGGGGGAAATCTCTCCGGGCAGGGCAGGGGCTGTCAGATAGAGCAGCCCGTCGGGTCGCTGTCGAGGGGCTGGCACAGGTCGCGTCTCATGCCCGCCTCGTCCCGCAGACGGGGCGATCCGACCGAAGGTCCAATTGCACCGGCGGCCTGCTTTGCCATCTTCTGAAGGCTGAAAGACGATCACAAAATCGACCCAGGAGACAAGATGATGCTGCAACAGGCGCTGGATAAATTTGCCGGCCAGACCCTGATCCGCGACCGCTACGACAATTATATCGGCGGGCAGTGGACGGCACCGGCCAGGGGCCAGTATTTCGACAATATCTCGCCGGTCACCGGCCAGGTCGTGTGCCAGGTCGCGCGCGGCACGGCGGAGGATATCGAGGCCGCGCTCGACGCTGCCCATGCCGCCAAGGACGCCTGGGGCAAGATGTCGTCGACCGAGCGGTCCAACATCCTGCTCAAGATGGCCGATCGCATGGAGGCCAATCTTGACCTCATCGCGCTGGCCGAGACGATCGACAATGGCAAGCCGATCCGCGAAACCACCCATGCCGACATTCCGCTCGCCATCGATCATTTCCGCTATTTCGCCGGCTGCGCCCGCGCCCAGGAAGGATCGATCAGCGAGATCGACCATGACACCATCGCCTATCATTTCCACGAGCCGTTGGGCGTCGTCGGCCAGATCATTCCCTGGAACTTCCCGATCCTGATGGCGGTGTGGAAGCTGGCGCCCGCGCTCGCCGCCGGCAACTGCATCGTGCTCAAGCCTGCCGAGCAGACGCCGATGTCGGTGCTGGTGCTGGCCGAGATCATCGGCGACCTGCTGCCACCGGGCGTGCTCAACATCGTCAACGGTTTCGGCGTGGAAGCGGGCAAGCCGCTGGCGTCGAACAAGCGGATAGCCAAGATCGCCTTCACCGGCGAGACCACGACCGGCCGCCTGATCATGCAATATGCGTCGGAAAACCTGATCCCCGTCACGCTGGAACTGGGCGGCAAGTCGCCCAACATCTTCTTCGAGGATGTGATGGATGCGGACGATGATTATTTCGACAAATGCCTCGAAGGCTTCGCCATGTTCGCGCTCAACCAGGGCGAGGTCTGCACCTGCCCCAGCCGCGCGCTGATCCAGGAATCGATCTACGAAAAGTTCATCGAACGGGCGATCGCGCGGGTAAAGGCGATCAAGCAGGGCAGCCCGCTCGATCCTTCGACGATGATCGGCGCCCAGGCGTCGAACGACCAGCTCGAAAAGATACTCTCCTACATCGCGATCGGCAAGGAAGAGGGCGCACAAGTGCTGACCGGCGGCGATCGCGCCACCCATGACGGCGAACTGGCCGATGGCTTCTATGTGACGCCCACCGTGCTCAAGGGCCATAACAGGATGCGCATTTTCCAGGAGGAGATTTTCGGCCCGGTGCTGGCCGTCACCACCTTCAAGGATGAGGCGGAGGCGCTCGCCATCGCCAATGACACGCTCTACGGCCTGGGCGCAGGCGTGTGGACCCGCGACGGCGCCCGTGCCTATCGCATGGGTCGGGGCATCCAGGCCGGTCGCGTCTGGACCAACTGCTACCACGCCTATCCGGCCCATGCGGCCTTTGGCGGCTACAAGCAGTCGGGCATCGGCCGCGAAAATCACAAGATGATGCTCGACCATTATCAGCAGACCAAGAATCTGCTGGTCAGTTACAGCCCCAAGGCGCTGGGCTTCTTCTGACGGATCCACAGCGGAGCGCCCCTTCTCTCTCCTTTCTTGGCGCTCCGCACCTTTGGCGGGCATCCTCCCCCGGATGCCCGCCAGCTTTGCTTCTGCCTGTTTTGCCTTTGGCGGTTTTGGTTCTGAAGGATCGGATCGATGGCCGATTGTCCTGCCCGCATTCTCGCCACGCCCGCGGCCGACGCGCTGATCGCGCGCCTGACCGACCAGCATGGCCCACTGATGTTCCACCAGTCGGGCGGCTGCTGCGATGGTTCCGCGCCGATGTGCTTCCCGCGCGGCGAGTTCCGGGTCGGCCCGCAGGATGTGCTGCTGGGCCATGTCGCGGGCGATGTGCCGGTGTGGATCGGCGCGGCCCAGTTCGAATATTGGCGCCATACCCAGGTGACGATCGACGTGGTGCCGGGGCGGGGCGCCGGCATGTCGCTCGAAAGCCCTGAGGGGCAGCGCTTCATCGTCCGCTCGCGCGTCTTCACCGATGCGGAGGCGGATCTGCTGGAAGCCGCTGGAGAGCCGGCGCGTGGTGGCTGAGCGGCGCTTCACCGAACATGCGCTGCGCTCGCAGGTGGTGGGTGAGATGCAGTTGCGCCGCGAACCTGCGCTGACGGTCCCGGCACGGATGATCCAGCTTGTCCGCCTGCTCGATGCGGACGCGCGCACGGCCGAACTGGCGGCCGTGCCCGCCATGCCGGGCGATCTGCGTCCAGGGCATGACAGCCGCCATCGCGAGACCCGGCTGGGCGCCGACATCCATCTTCACTGGGAACAGCATAGCGAGGCCAGCACGGTCACCCTGGTGCGCGGCGGCAGCGATCCGGTCGGCTGGGATTTTCCCGACGCGGCCGACGCCCGTGCCGCGATCGCCTGGGCCGAATATCTGCCGGGTGCGGTGATCCGCGCCGTGCGGCTGGCGATCGTCGCGGATGAGGGCGCCGCCGCGGAGCTGGTGGCCAGTGCCGGTTTCCCGGCGGGCCAGCTCGTCACCTGCCATGTCGGTGGCGGCGCGCGCATCTGGACCGATTTCCGCATCCATGATGATGGCTATGGCCGGATGGTGGTGGCCGCCAATGGCCTGCTGCCCGGCGACCTCGCCCGCTGCGTCCAGCGGCTGCAGGAACTGGGCAATTATCGCAATCTGGCGCTGCTCGGCCTGCCGCCCGCGCGCACGGCCTGGGCCGATCTCGACTGGCTGGAACAGGCGCTGGAGCAGGTCGGCCGGGCGCTGGCCGCCGGCGAGGTGCGCGACGATGTGCTGCTGGGGCGACTGATCCAGTTGTCCGCCGACATATTGTCGATCGACAGCGGCTGCGCCTATCGGATGAGCGCGACCGCTGTCTATGGCCGGATCGTCGCCAGTCGCCTCGCCGAACTGGATGTCGTGCCGATCGCCGGCCATCGTTCGCTCGCCGACTTCACCGAAAGGCGGCTCTGGCCTGCCGTGCGTACCTGCGCGGCGCTGACCGATCGGCTGGCGCTGCTCAACGGCCGCGCGGCGCAGTTCACCGCCCTGCTGCGCACCCGGATCGAAACCCATATCGAAAACCAGAATGGCCGCCTGCTCGCCTCGATGGACCGCAGCGCGCGGATGCAGCTCCAGCTTCAGCAACTGGTCGAGGGGCTGTCGACGGTTGCCGTCAGCTATTATGCGCTCGGCCTGCTCTCCTATCCGCTCAAGGCCGTGGAAAAGCACTGGCCGCGCCTGTCCGCGACGCTGCTGCTGGGGCTTGCCATGCCATTCGTCGCATTGCTGGTCTTCCACCTGATCCACGGCGCCAGAAGCCGGCTTGTTTCGCGTGACAGGCCAGCGGAACCCGCTACATGATAATGCCCCAAAGCATAAGAAAATGGGCGATGGGGAGAGACAATGGCGACAGGCGCAGGGGTAAGGGCAGGGATAGGATTTGCGTCCTCCCATGCCGACGATCCGTTCGAGGCGATGGCGGATCTGGTGGATCAACTGGGTACGGAGCCGCTGGCCGGCGCCGTGATCTTCTGTTCCCAGCATTATGAACGGGACAGCCTGGCGCGGGCGATCAACCTGCATAGCGAATGCACCACCGTGATCGGCTGCACCAGCTCGGGCGAACTGACCGATGCGGGCTATGATCATGATAGCCTGACCGTGATCGGCTTTCCCGCCGCCGATTTCTGCATGACCTCCCATTGTTTCGACGACATCGACAATTTCGATCCGGTCGCCGCGCGCGAAATCGTGCGGGCGCTGGCGGCGCAGGCGGAACGGGACAGCCGCCGGCTGGGCGGGCTGGTCAATCATGTCGCGCTGTTCCTGGTCGACGGCCTCTCGCACCGGGAGGAATTGCTGACCATGACGATCCAGGACGCACTGGGTGATATTCCGCTGATCGGCGGGTCATCCGGCGACGATCTCGCCTTCCGCCAGACCGCGATCTTCGATGGCGGCCGCTTCCATGCCCGCGCCGCCGTGGTGGCGATCCTCTCCTCGACCCGGCCGATGCACGTCTTCAAGGCGCAGCATTATCAGCCCGGCGCGGCCAAGATGGTGATTACCGGCGCGATCCCGCACGAACGCATCGTGACCGAGATCAATGCAGAGCCGGCCGCGGCCGAATATCTGCGCCTGGCCGGCCATGCCGGCGAGGAACTGGGCATGGAGTTTTTCGCGGCGCATCCGCCGATGGTCCGGGCCGGCGGCGAATATCATGTCCGTTCGATCCAGAGCGCCAATGCCGACGGCAGCCTGACCTTCTATTGCGCGATCGACGAGGGGATCGTGCTCAACATCGGTGAGCCGGTCGATCGGATCGCCGGCATGCGGCAGCTCTTCTCCGACCTGCACGCCCGCGTGGGCGAGGTGGACCGGATCATCGCCTTCGACTGCGTGCTCAACCGCATCGATGCGGAGCAGCGCCAGATTTCGCGCGATGTTTCCGCCCTTTATGCCGGCAACCGGGTCATCGGCTTCAACACCTATGGCGAGCAATATCATGCGTTGCACGTCAACCAGACCTTCAGCGGATTGGCGATCGGCCGATGAGCGAGCTGCGCACCGCCCTTGAAACCGACGCGGAGCTGGATGCCCTGCGCGAGGAGGTACGCAAGCTGCGCAAGATCAACGGCGCACTGATGGACCGGGTGGAACGTTCGACCGACATGTCGGCCAACGCCTTCTCCATGTTCGAAACCGCCATCTCGCTTGAAGCCAAGGTGCGCGACCGGACGCTCCAGCTGGAGGATGCGCTGGGCCGCCTCGCCAAGGCCAATGCCGATCTGGCCGAGGCCCATGCCGATGCGGACGCCGCGCAGGTGCGCCTGCGCGATGCGATCGAATCGATCAACGAAGGCTTCGTGCTGTTCGATGCCGAAGACCGGCTGATCCTCTATAATGAAGCCTATCTCGGCTTCTGGCCGCAGGTCGCTGAGCGGCTGGACCAGAATCTGACCTTCCACGACATCGCCCGCATCGCCGCCCACAGCCAGGGGCCGGCCGGGGCACAGGTCGCGCCCGATCGCTGGGTGTCGGATCGCCTGGCCAAACATGGCATCGCCGATGGTGGCCAGGTGCAGCGGCTGGCCGATGGTCGCTGGATACAGATCAACGAACTGCGCACCAGCGAAGGCGGCATCGTCGGCATCTATACCGACATTACCGAGGCGAAGGCGGAGGATGCCCGCGCCCGTGCCCGCGAACTGGCCGAACGCAATGTCGTGCTGCAGTCCACGCTCGACAATCTGTCGGAGGGGGTCTGCGTGTTCGACGGCAGTGGACAGCTGGCCGCCTGGAACGATGCGCTGCGCCGGTTGCTCGCTTTGCCGGAAAATTTCGCCGGCGCGCTTGGCAGCCATGCCGAATTGCAGCGCTGGTGCCGCGAAACGCTGGCGATGGACGATCAGGGCTGTCTCGACTGGCGCGGCGGCGGCGCGGACCAGCAGGCGATGGTCTGCCTCTGCACCGCCGGGGAACGGCATTTCGAATTGCGCAGCAACGCCATGGCCGATGGCGGCCAGGTGTTCGGCTTCACCGACGTCACCGACATGCTGCGCGCCCAGGCCAGCCTTCAGGAAACGGCCGAGACGCTGGAACGGCGCGTGTCGGAACGCACCGGCGAACTGGTCGATCTCAACCGTAAGCTGGAAGGCGAAGTGACCGAGCGCCGGGCGATCGAGGCGGCGCTGATCGATGCCAAGATCGTCGCGGAAAAGGCGAACCTGTCCAAGACCCGCTTCCTTGCCGCCGCCAGCCATGACCTGCTCCAGCCGCTCAATGCCGCGCGGCTGTTTGTCGCGGCACTGGGCGACCGGCGGCTGGCGCTGCCGACCCGCGCGCTGGTCAACCAGACCTCGACCGCGCTCGACTCGGTCGAGGATCTGCTGGAGGCGCTATTGGAAATCTCGCGCCTCGACGCCGGTGCGATCCAGCCGGAAATCGGCCCGTTCCGTATCGACCGGCTGCTCCAGACGCTGAATGTCGAATTTGCCCCCATGGCCCGATCGGCTGGCCTTGCCTTCCGGATCGAGGCGCAGCCGCTCTGGGTCGAGACCGACCTGCGCCTGCTGCGCCGCATCCTCCAGAATTTCATCTCCAACGCCATCCGCTACACGCCGCGCGGGACGGTCTCGGTCGCCTGCATCCAGCATGACGACCGGGTGGAAATCAGCGTGACCGACAGCGGCCCCGGCATCGCGCCCGAGCAGCAGGCGCTGATCTTCGAGGAGTTTCGCCGGCTCGACACCCGCAGCCAGGGCAAGGGGCTGGGCCTCGCCATCGTCAAGCGGGCCAGCGACATGCTCGGCCATCCCATCAGCCTGCGTTCGCAGCCGGGGCAGGGGGCGACCTTCGCCATCGCCCTGCCCATCGGCCAGCCCCAGCGCGAGGAGGATGGCGATACCGGCCAGCCGACCCGCGACCGGTCGATGCGCGACCTGTCGGTGCTGGTGGTTGACAATGAAAAGCAGATCCAGTCGGGCATGCGCACACTGCTCACCGGCTGGGGATGCAGCGTCGTCACCGCCGACGGCTATGACCAGGCGGCCGCGCTGTTCGCCGATGGCCGCCGGCCCGACATCATCCTGGTCGACTATCATCTGAAGGACGGGGAAACCGGCGATACGGTCATCACCCGCCTGCACGATCATTTCGGCGCCCGCATCCCCGCCGTCATGATCTCGGCCGATCGCGGCGAACCGCTCAAGACCCAGCTCGCCGCTGCCAACATCCCCCTGCTCAACAAGCCGGTAAAGCCCGCCCAGCTGCGCGCGCTGCTGCGGACCATGCTGGCCTGAAAGGGGACGGGGGCAGGGCGTGCCGCGCCATCTTCCCCCGCAGGCCGAATCCCGGTAAGGGCTGGCGATGACTTCATCGCCCGCGCCGCTGACCCGCTCCCTCTTCGTCTTTTCCATCCTCTATGGCGGCATGGTCTGCATGGCCGGCGTGCTGGGGGTGAAACAGGTCGCCCTGGGGCCGCTCGCGGTGGAGGCCGGCATCTTCGCCTTCCTGCTGCTGGTCATCATTTCCAGCGCCGTGTCGGAACTGCACGGGCAAAAGACCGCGACCGCGCTGGTGCGGCTGGGCTTCGTGCCGCTGCTGGTGTCGGCCGCGCTCATTCATATCGTCATCGCCCTGCCGCATGATCCGGGCATGTATCCGCCCGCGGTCGATGCCTTCCCGATCGTCGTGGGACAGGGATCGCGCATGATGCTGGCGGGCCTCATTTCCTATGGCACGTCGCAGACGCTCAACGTCTTCATCTTCTCGCGACTGGCCGGTGGCGAGGGCCGTCTGGTCTGGCTGCGCGGCATGGTGGCCAGCGTCGTGTCGCAGATCGTCGACACCCTGCTGTTCATCACCATCTCCTTCTATGGCGAGCGGCCGATCATGGACCTGATGGTCGGGCAGATGATTACCAAGGTGCTGCTGTCGATCATCCTGGTGCCGCCGCTCATCTCGGCCGCGGTCGCATTGGGCCGTCGCCTCGATCGATAACTTGCCGTAGCGCGCATATGGGCTTATGCGCGCGCGCATGACCAGCAACTACGCCCCCGATCCCGCGCTCCTCGCGAAGGCCGAAACCCTTGTCGAGGCGCTGCCCTATATGCAGCGCTATGCGGGCAAGACCTTCGTCGTGAAATATGGCGGCCACGCCATGGGCGATCCGGAGGCTGCACGCGACTTCGCCGAGGACGTCGTCCTGATGAAGGCGGTCGGCATCAATGTCGTCGTCGTCCATGGCGGCGGGCCGCAGATCGGCGCGATGCTCAAGAAGCTGGGCGTCGAATCGCAGTTCGTGAACGGCCTGCGCGTCACCGACAAGGAAACCGCCCAGATCGCCGAAATGGTGCTGGCCGGCTCCATCAACAAGGAAATCGTCGGCTGGATCAGCGGCGCGGGTGGCCGCGCGGTCGGCATCTCGGGCAAGGATGGCGGCCTCGTCCTGTGCGAGAAGGTCGGCCACAGCCGCGCGCCCGATCCCAATTCGGGCATTGAGCGCCATGTCGATCTGGGCTTCGTCGGCGATCCGGTCTCGGTCGATCGTCGCATCCTCGACACGCTGACCCAGGACGGCATCATTCCGGTGGTCGCGCCCGTCGGCATCGGTGCCGACGGCCATACCTATAATGTCAACGCCGACACCATGGCTGGCGCGATCGCCGCCGAGCTTCAGGCGTCGCGCTTCTTCCTGCTGACCGACGTGCCGGGCGTGCTCAACAAGGACAAGGAATTGCTGACCGATCTCGATCCGGCGGCGATCCATGCGCTGCAGGTCGACGGCACCATCACCGGCGGCATGATCCCGAAGCTGGAAACCTGCGTCAAGGCGGTCGAGAGCGGTGTCGACGCCGCCGTCATCCTCGACGGCCGGGTGCCGCACGCCATGCTGCTGGAAATCTTCACCGATCGCGGTGCGGGCACGCTGATCCGCAAATAAGCCCCGATTTATCGGAGCAGGATTGCCGGATCAGCCCAGTAGATGCGCTTTTCCGGCAGGGTCCGGCCGTCCGGGCCGGGCTTGTCCCAATCCTCGACCTCGACCCCGCCGCGCGAGGCATAGAAGCCGCGCGCGGCCAAATTGTCGCTGTAGCACCACAGGAACAGGCCGGTCTGGGGCCAGCCCTCGATCGCCCATTGCGCCCCGCGCGCCAGCAATGCCGTGCCAAGGCCCGTTCCGCGCGCAGCAGGCAGGGCGTGGAGATTATCGACCAGCGTGCCCCAGCGATCATCGGCCCCGCCGATGATGCAGGTGAAGCCCATCGGCTGCCCGTCCCGTTCGGCGATGATGATGCGCTGTCCCGGCGCCGGATGTTCGAGCCGCTGCGTCCAGGTGGCCAGCCGCTCGGCCTCGATCCCGCCCGCCAGATAGGCCGGGTCCATGATATGGGCATAGGCGATGCGCCAGCTTTCCACATGCATGGCGGCGATCAGCGGGGCATCGGCGGGGGAGGCGTCACGAAAATCCATGGCCCAGCTATAGCGCGACAGGCTGGTCCCGCTACCCCTTCCTGTCGAACCGGCTTTTGCAGAACTATGGCGTCCTTTGGTGGAATAAGGGACTGTCTCGACTTGTGGCCGGCCCCATGCCTCGGCTAGAGCGAGCGCCAACCGCTCTTTCGGAGACCGCATGGCCTACGCCCTCTATCAGACCATCGTCATCCTGCTCGACGTGCTGTGGTGGATCATCATCATCCAGGCCGTCATGAGCTGGCTGATCGCCTTCAACGTCGTCAACATGGGCAGCGATTTCGTGCGCACCGTGATGGTCGCGCTCGATCGGATGACCGCGCCCATCTATAATCCGATCCGCCGGGTCATGCCCGACCTCGGCGCGCTCGACCTGACGCCGATGGTCGTCCTGCTGGGCATTCTCATCATCCGCCAGGCGATCCTGCCGCCGCTCTTCTCCAGCCTGATGTGACCGGCTGTTTGAAAAATCGCGAAAGAGCGATTTTTCAGCGCGGTACCAGCCCGCTCCCCCGCCCAACCACCCGACAGGATGACACTGGATCGGGTGGTTGGGCGGGGGAGCGGGCTGGTACCGGCTTTCTCAAACAGTCTCTGACCGGGTGGCGCCGGGACGGGGATGACCTCATTCTGGCGGTCCGCCTGACGCCCGGCGCCACGCGCGAGGATGTCGGCGGGCGCTGGACCGACGAACATGGCGCGCACTGGCTGTCCGCCCGCGTGCGCGCCGTGCCGGAAAAGGGAAAGGCCAATGCGGCGCTGATCGCGCTGCTGGCCAAGCGGCTGGATTGGCCCAGGGGCGCGATTTTGCTGGAATCGGGTGATACCAACCGGCTAAAGCGATTGCGGATACAGGGCGGGGCGCAGGCGTTGGACCGGCTGACCGCCATCATCGAGACATGGATAGACGCGACATGACGATCGGCAAGATTATCGACGGCAAGGCTTTTGCGGCCGGACTGCGGGACAAGGTGGCCGATGGCGTCGCCGCCTTCGTGGAACAGACGGGCCGCAAGCCGGGCCTGGCCGTGGTGCTGGTGGGGGAAGATCCCGCGAGCAGCGTCTATGTCCGCAACAAGGGCAAGATGACCCTGGCCGCCGGCATGGAAAGCTTCGAGTTCAAGCGTCCCGACAGCATCGGCGAGGACGACCTGCTCGACCTGATCGAGGAGCTGAACCATGACGACCGGGTCGACGGCATATTGGTCCAGTTGCCGCTGCCCAGGCATATCGATGAAGCAGCGGTGATCGCCGCGATCGACCCGGCCAAGGATGTCGATGGCTTCCATGTCGTCAATACGGGGCGCCTCGCCACCGGGCAGGAGGCTTTGGTGCCCTGCACGCCGCTCGGCTGCATCATGCTGCTGAAGGACGAACTGGGCGACCTGTCGGGCATGGAGGCGGTCGTGGTCGGCCGTTCCAACATCGTCGGCAAGCCGATGGCGGCGTTGCTGCTGGCCGAAAATTGCACCGTCACCATCGCCCATAGCCGCACCCGCGACATTGCCAGCATCGTCCACCGCGCCGACATCGTCGTCGCCGCCGTCGGCCGCGCCGAAATGGTGAAGGGCGAATGGATCAAGCCGGGCGCGACGGTGATCGATGTCGGCATCAACCGCGTGGTCGATACCGAAGATGGCAAGGGCCGGATCGTCGGCGATGTCGCCACGGCCGAAGCGCTGTCGCATGTCCGCGCCATCACCCCGGTGCCCGGCGGCGTCGGCCCGATGACGATCGCGGTGCTGCTGCGCAACACGCTGGTCGCCGCCCATGCGCGCGCGGGCCTCGCCAAGCCGGAGGGGCTGTGAAGGGGCGCGGCGCGCTCCTCGCCCTCAGCCTGGTGATGCTGGTCGCGGCCAAGCCGCCGATGCGTTACCAGCCCGATCCCAGCTCGGTGATCGCGGCCGAAATCGCCTTCAACCGGCTTGCCCAGCAAAAGGGACAATGGACGGCCTTTCGCGAGACGGCGGCGGACGATGCGGTGATGTTCGTGCCGCAGCGGGTGGTGGCGAAGGACTGGCTGAAGAAGCAGGCGGACCCGCCGGCCTCGGTCAGCTGGTCACCCTCGATCGTCTATGTCTCCTGCGACGGCCTGCTCGCCGCCAGCACCGGCAACTGGAAACGGCCTGACGGATCGGTCGGCTATTTCACCACGCTGTGGCGGCGCGACAAGAAGGGCCGCTGGCAATGGATCCTCGATCATGGCGATCGTCTGGTGACCGAACGGGACACGCCGGAATTTCTGACCGGCAAGGTCGCGACCTGCAAGCGCGGCGCGCGGCCCGAAGGTCCGCCCCCGGCAAAGGGGGAGGCGCCGCTAGTGCCGCAGGATGACAGCCTGATCTGGTCCGCTGATGTCGCGACCGACGGCAGCCGCCGGGTCACCGTCCGCATGTGGAACGGGACCGGCTATGATGTGGTGATCGACGACAAGGTGGGGGCGCCGTCATGATGGAATTGTTCATATCCGCTTTCGTCACCCTGTTCGTGGTGATCGATCCGCCGGGCTGCGCGCCCATCTATGCCAGCCTGACCAGCGGGGCGAGCATCGCCCAGCGCCGGTCGATGGCGATCCGTGCGGTCGGCATTGCCGCCGCCATCCTGCTGGTTTTCGCCCTGTGGGGCAAGCAGCTGCTGGGCGTGCTCGGCATCGAACTGGACAGTTTCCGCATTGCCGGCGGGATCATGCTGTTCATGATCGCGATGGACATGGTGTTCGAAAAGCGCACCCAGCGGCGCGAGGATCGGGCGCAGAAGATCGCCGAGACGCCGGAGGTGGAGGATGTCTCCGTCTTCCCGATGGCGATGCCGATGATCGCCGGACCGGGCTCGATCGCGACCGTCATGCTGCTGATGTCGCGTGCCGATGGCATGGTCGACCGGCTGGTCGTGCTGGTCGCGGTGGCGGTGACTTTGGTGCTGATGCTGGGCGCCTTGCTGGCGGCCGGGCCGCTGATGGCGATCCTGGGCACCAAAATCGAGGCGGTGATTACCCGCCTGCTGGGCGTGCTGCTCGCCGCGCTCGCGGCGCAGTTCGTGATCGACGGGCTGAAGGCCAGCTTCTGACCCGTCCCTGCCTGTCCTACAGCCCCTGTTCCATGCTAGTCGGGAACAGGGGACGATAGGAATGGGGCGCGCAACATGATTTCCAACATCGGCATCAAAATGTCGAAATGTACGGGAAATATGCGAAGTTAAGCGCGGGATTTCCTATTTTGCGCGGTCAGTTGTCGCCGTCGAAATGGACCCTATTGGCCAGGATTACCGCCTGGGTCCGGCTGAAGACGTTGAGCTTCTGCAGGATCGCGGAGACATGCGCCTTCACTGTGGTCATCGACACGCTCAGGTCATGGGCGATCTGCTTGTTCAGCCGGCCATGGACCAGATGGGTCAGCACGATCCGCTGCTGCGGTGTCAGGCTGCCGATCCGGGTCAGGATATCGGCTTCCTCGGCGCTTTCCTGCGGCGCCTCGTCGATCGCGTCGGGCATGTAGATTTCGCCTGACACCACCCGGTGCAGCGCATCGACGATCGCGCTGCGCTTCATCGACTTGGGGATGAAGCCGGCCGCGCCGGCGCCCAGCGCCTCGCGCACGATTCCCCGGTCGAACGCGCCCGACACCATCACCACCGGCAGGATCGGGTGGCGGCTGCGCAGCAGTTTCAGGCCGTCGAGCCGCTTCACGTCGGGAATATTGAGATCGAGCAGCACCAAGTCGAAATTGGACTGTTTCTCCAGCGTCGCCAGCGCTTCCTCCAGGCTGGCCGCCTCGAAAATCTCGCAGCCGTCGAAACTGACCGCGATCACGCTGCGCAGCCCGTCGCGCACCAGCGGATGATCGTCGACGATCAGCACCCTTTCCATCATCGCATCACTGTCTTCGACCTGCATGTCCGCCCCCTGGCCATGATGATGGATCATAGGCGGGGGCGCGGCAAATTGCCCGCGATTTCCGCCGTGCATATTCTGTCCGCGCCCCATGACGATCATCGTCCTCGCCTCCTTATTTGGCCAGCTTGAACACCCAGAGCGAACCGCCCTGATTGATATCCTTGAAGGATTTGGCCACTTCGCCGCCCCACAGCGGCACCGCGCCGCCCCAGCCGGACATGACGGCGACAAACTGTTCGCCATCCTGTTCCCAGGTGACCGGCGATCCGACCACGCCCGACCCGGTCTGGAACTTCCACAATTCCCTGCCGGTCTTGGCGTCGAAGGCCTTCAGATAGCCTTCGGGCGTGCCGGTGAAGACTAGGTTGCCGGCGGTGGACAGCACGCCGCCCCACAGCGGCGCCTTGTTCTTATATTCCCAGACGATCTTACCGGTCTTGGGGTCCATCGCCCGCAGCGCGCCGATATGATCCTCGGCGATCGGCTTGATGGTGAAGCCCGCGCCCAGATAGGCGGCGCCCTTCTTGTAGGCGATCGGCTCGTTCCAGATGTCCATGCCCCAGTCGTTGGACGGGATGTAGAACAGGCCGGTGTCCTTGCTATAGGCCATCGGCATCCAGTTCTTGCCGCCTAAGAAGCTGGGCGAGGAGAAGACGGTGCTGCCCTTCTCGGTCGCGCTCGGCGCGCCGGGACGACCGGCCGGGATCACGATCGGCTTGCCATTCTTGTCATAGCCGCTGGCCCAGGTGGTCTGCATGACGAAGCGGTTGGCGCTGACGAACTTGCCGTTGGTCCGGTCGAGCACGAAGAAATAACCGTTGCGGTCCGCCTTGGCGCCCAGCTTCATCGGCTTGCCGTTGATCGTCGCGTCGAACGGGATGAACTCGTTGACCCCGTCGAAATCCCAGCCGTCATGCGGGGTGGTCTGGTAATGCCATTTGATCACGCCGGTTTCGGGATCGATCGCCAGCGTCGACGCGGTGTAGAGATTATCGCCGGGCCGCAAATGGCTGTTCCAGGGGGCCGGGTTGCCGGTGCCGAAATAGAGAAGATTGGTTTCCGGATCATAGGTGCCACCCAGCCAGGTTGCGCCGCCGCCGGTCTTGTAGAGATCGCCCTGCCAGGTCGCATTGAGCTTGCCGGTGATGCCGTTATCCTTGCCGCGCAGGGTGCCCATATTGCCTTCGATCACCGGGCGGTGCCAGATCAGCTCGCCGGTATCGACGTCGCGGGCCTCGACCGCGCCGACGATGCCGAACTCGCCGCCCGAATTGCCGGTGATGACCATGGACTTGACGATCAGCGGCGCGGCGGTCGCGCTATAGCCGGCCTTGTAGTCGGCGATCTGCTTGTTCCACACCACCTTGCCGGTATGGCGATTGAGCGCCACCAGCCGCGCGTCGAGCGTGGCGAAGATGATCTTGTCGCCATGGATCGCCGCGCCGCGATTGACGACGTCGCAGCAGGGCATGATGTCGTCGGGCAGGCGGGCATTATATTCCCATTTCTCCTCGCCGGTGCGGGAGTCGAAGGCATAGAGCCGCGAATAGGAACCGGTGACATAGATGGTGCCGTCATAGACCAGCGGCTGGGCCTCCTGGCCGCGCTGCTTCTCGCCCCCCAGTGACGAGGCGAAGGCGGGCACCAGCTTGCTGACGGTGTCGGTGTTGATCTGGTTGAGCGTGCTGAAACGCTGCGCCTGCGGTCCCATGCCATAGGTCAGCACGTCGCCGGTCGATGCGGCATCGTTCATCAGGTCGGCATCGGTCGGCCCGCCCGCCGCATCGGCCGCGAGCAGTGGCGCAGCCCCGGCCACCAGCGCGATCGCGGCTGCCCCCAGGAACGAACGCGTGAAACGTCCCGTCATAGTCATCCTCCCTTGTTTTCCGGCGTGATCAACGCCGTCGATGCAGCACCTTATGGGGCATGGCGGCCGTGCCAATTGGACCTTGGGTCGCCCGTTCAGCCCGCCGCGACGGCCGGCGCATAGACGACGCCATGGCGCTCGAAGATCGCCTTGAGCGCACCCGATTGCGTCATGTCGGCCAGGATGGTCTCGACCGCATCGCCCAGGTTCCGGCTATTCTCCTTCACCGCCATGCCGATGTCCCACCCGGCCGAGGTAAAGGCGGGCAGGGGGTTGGTGCGACGGACGATGTTGGTGGCGCCGCTGTCGTGCAGCACCGCCTCGATCTGCGCCCGGCTGGCGAGCGCGCCATCGGCCCGGCCATCGATCAGCGCGGTGACGGCTTCTGTCCCGCCGGGGAAATGGACGACATCCCTGGCCAATATGCCGCCGAATGTGCCGATCAGGTAGAAATCGGGAATGGAGTCGATCTCGACCGCCAGCCGCTTGCCGCGATATTGGGTCGGCGGCGCGTTGACGTCGATCTCGCCTTTGACCGCCGCAAACTGGAAGCTTTCGCGATAATAAGGCGCGATGATCGCGACCTGATCGTTGCGTGCGGCGAAAGTCCGGTCGAACGGCACATGCAGCATGATGTCGGCCGGCTGGAAGCCCAGAAGGCCGCCCTTCCACACCCCGTTGCGCAGGTCGTCGTCGGCGCTTTCGTCCGCGACCAGTTCGGCAATGTCGGCGCGCACGCCCAGCCCCTTGGCCAGCGCCTGGGCCAGATCGACGTCGATCCCTGTCAGCTTGCCATCCTTGCGCCAGGACCAGGGGCGATTGTCCTTATAGACTGCGACCCGAAGGACACCCAATTCCCTGACCTTGCCGAGCGGTGCGGCCTTTGCGGCCTGCCCACCCGAAATATAGCCAACCAGCGCGGCGGCCGCCGCGCTGCTCAAGAAGGCGCGGCGATCCATCACGATCACTCCTGATGCTTGGTTTCGAGCCAGGCGCGGATCGCCCATCCGGCCTTCTGTCCCAGCACGTCGCCGAAGGGCGGCATATAGACCTTGCCGTCATGGCTGGAGCCATGCTGGTAACGCTGGATGAACCATTCATCGCCGCTGTCGCCGACTTCCAGATAGCGCAGGTCCGGCGCGATGCCACCGCTTTCCGCGTCCAGCCCGTGGCAGCGCGCGCAATTCTGGCCATAGGCGGATTCGCCGATCTTGGCCGCCGTGGCATTGCCGCGATAGGGATTGTGCTGCACCCAGTCGGCACCGATTTCCGGCAGGGCCGATGTGTCGACCGCCTGCGGCGTGACATTGCCATGCGCCATCAGTGCCGATGTGATCGATGCGCCCGCCAGGCAGGCCGCGCCGAACAATGCGATCCGTCCGTAATTCCTCATCCCAAACCCTCGTCTGTGCCGCGTGCCTGTGCTGGCCGCATGTCGTCCCTGTCGCTGACGACTGTAGGGGAGGGCGGGGACGGCCCCCATTGGCCATTGGTACAATCCCGCCGCGACGGGCCGGGGGCTAATCCGCTATCAGGCCAAAAGGACGAGAGGATGCGGGCATGATGAAGGGCGTGATTGCGGGGCTTGCGCTGGCGGCGGCGATCCCGTCCGTCCGGGCCGAGACGCTCTATGTCTCCAACGAACGCGGCAACAGCATCAGCGTCATCGATGCCGCCACGATGCAGACGGTCGCGACCTGGCCGGTGGGCGGACGGCCGCGCGGTATCACCCTCACCAAGGACGGCAAATATATCCTGCTCTGCGCCAGCAACGACCATGCGGTGCAGATGATCGACCGCGCGACCGGCAAGGTCATCGCCGACCTGCCTTCGGGCCAGGATCCCGAGCAATTCTTCCTGTCGCGCGATGGCCGGACCTTGTTCGTCGCCAATGAGGATAATGCCGCGCTGACCGCTATCGACCTCGACAGCCGCAAGGTCGCCTTCCAGGTCGATGTCGGCAAGGAGCCCGAGGGCGTGGCGCAGAGCCCGGACGGCAAATGGGTGGTCGTGACATCGGAGGATGATGGCGTCGTCAACTGGATCGACCTGTCGACCAAGACGATGGTCGACGCGACCGAGACCGATCAGCGCCCGCGCCATGTGGAATTTACCGCCGATGGCAAGGAGTTGTGGATCGCGGCGGAGATGGGCGGCACGGTGCAGATTGCCGATCCGGCCACGCGCAAGATCGTCGAGACGCTGCATTTCGCCATTCCTGGCGTGCAGGATTATCAGCTATTGCCCTGCGGCATCCGCTTCACGCCGGACGGCAAGACGGCGGTCGTGGCGCTCGGCCGCGCCAATCATGTCGCGCTGGTCGATGTCGCCACCCGCAAGGTCCGCGCCTATGTGCCGGTCGGCAAGCGGGTCTGGCATGTCGCGGTCAGCCCGGACGGCGCGCGTGCTTTTGCCGCCAATGGCCTTTCGGACAATGTCTCGGTGATCGATCTGGCCGTCGGCAAGGTCGTCGGCACGGTAGCGGTCGGCGCCGGGCCGTGGGGCATCGCCGTCGCGCCCTGACCAAAAGTATAGCGAGGTGCGCGGGGGGAGGACGAGAACCAAAGTCCAATTTCGGCCGTCATCGCCGCCGCCCACTCTTCCCGACAGCCGGCACGACCGGCGCACAAGAGGGAGGATGAGATGGCACGGGGAACATTCCTCGGCAGCGCCGCCATGGCGTTGCTGTTCGTCGCAGGGGCAACGCCGGCTAGCGCCGGGACGACGACGGAGCTGCTAAAAAGGCTGCATGAAAAGGGGATCCTCACCGACGAGGAATATGCCCAGCTGGCAAAGGAAGATGCTGCGGCGCCGGCCGCTGCCGCTGCGCCCGCCGCCTCGGACGGGAAGCCAGTGGTGCGCGTCGCCGACAGCGGCGTCGGCTTCGAGGTGGGCGATGTCACGGTCAAGATGTCCGGATCGGTCAATGGTTTCTACACCCATGAAAATGGCCAGGCGGCCGGGCCGAATACCGATGTCGTCGGCGGCGTGGTGCCGGTCGGCGGCAATAGTTCGGCGATCCGCAACGGGCTGTTGCCCGGCTATCTGAAGTTCGACGTCACCACCAACCAGGGCGGCTGGGACGTCGGCGCCCATTTCGGCATGTATCCCGGCATCAACAGCGCGGATTATTCCGTCGGCGGCGGCGCCAATGCCGGTGGCCGGCCGGTGGCGCTGCAGACCGCCGGCATCGATTTCCGCCAGACCTACATGACCATCGGCCGTTCGGGCCTGGGCGAGTTCAAGCTGGGTCGCGACATCGGCCTGTTCGGCTCGGAAGGTATCTTGAACGACATCACTTTGCTGTCGGTCGGGTCGAGCGGCGGCAATGTCGCGCCGTCCAACACTTCGCTGGGCCGCATCGGCATCGGCTATATCTACACGGACTTTCAGCCGCAGATCACTTATACCTCGCCCAGCCTGTCGGGCTTCCAGGTCTCGGTCGGCGTCTTCCAGCCGCTCGAATCGCTGACGGGACCGGGTGAAAGCAACAAGTCGCCCGGCTTTCAGGGCAAGATCGTCTATGACGGCAAGTTCGGCGACTTCTCGGCCCGCGCCTGGCTGTCCGGCATTACCCAACGGCATAATCGCGACGACGGCATTTCCTATACCGGCAGCGGTTTCGATACCGGCGCCAAGATCGGCTACGGCCCGATCGTCCTTACCGGCTATTATTATAATGGCTCGGGGCTGGGCACGACGGCGCTCAACCTGTTCGACACGGATGCGGTGGGCAACAAGCGCGACAGCGACGGCTTCTATCTTCAGGGGCTGGCGACCTTCGGCAAATTCTCGGTCGGCGGCAGCTATGGCGAGAGCAATCTCCATTATGCCAATGCCGCCGATGCACTCGCCAACCCGACGCTTATCCGCAAGAACAGCAGCTGGGTGGGGCAGGGCCGTTATGGCCTGACCAGCTGGGTGACGCTGATCGGCGAATATATCCACAGCACGTCCAAGGCGCATAATGGCAATGAGGCGCAGGGCGACACGATCGCCGCCGGCGCGATCCTCTTCTTCTGAGCGGAAGAAGGGCCATCGGCCCAAAGGCCAATGTTCCGGCAAGGGGCGGCATCCTATCGAAGGGATGCCGCCCCTTCGCATGACGGGGCGGCAGGGGAGGATATATGCGCAGAACAAAATGGCTCGCGCTCGGCATGGCAATGGCGCCCTTTGCGGCGCAGGCGGAAGCGCCCGATGACGCGGGCGAGGTGATGGCCGCCGCGTCAATCGTGGTGACGGGCACGGGCCTCGCTCTGCCGCCTGGGACGCCGGCCTATGGCTCTGTGGTGATCGACCGGGACCGGCTTGAGGATGCGGCATCGGGGCGGATCGAGAGCGTGCTGGCCGATGTCGCGGGCTTCCAGCAATTCCGCCGCTCTGACAGCCGCGCGTCCAATCCCTCGAACCAAGGCGCCACGCTGCGCGCGCTGGGTGGCAATGCGTCGAGCCGGACCCTGGTGCTGCTCGATGGCGTGCCGGTGGCCGATCCCTTCTTCGGCTATATCCCCTTCTCGGCTTTGGTGCCCGACCGGCTGGCGCTGGTGCGGGTGACGCGTGGCGGGGGCAGCGGCGCGTTCGGGGCGGGCGCGGTCGCCGGCACGATCGAACTGGCCAGCGCCACCCGCGACCAGATGCCGCACTTCGGCGCCAGCGCCTTCTATGGCAGCAGGGACGCGACCGAGCTGTCCGCCAGCATCGCGCCGGATCTGGGCCAGGGCTATGTCTCGCTCTCGGGTCGCTGGGATCGGGGTGACGGCTTCCAGACCACGCCCCGTGACCAGCGCGTCGCCGCCACCGTGCCCGCCGCCTATGATAGCTGGTCGACCAATTTGCGCGCCGTCGCGCCGATCGACGCGACCTCGGAAATCCAGTTTCGCGGTACCCTGTTCCAGGACAACCGTACCCTGCGCTTTGCCGGCGCCGACAGTGTGAGCCAGGGCCAGGATGCCAGCATCCGCTATATCAGCCGCGGCCGCTGGCAGGTCGATGCACTTGCCTATCTCCAGGCGCGCAATTTCTCCAATATCGTCATCTCTTCCACCAGCTTCCGCAAGTCGCTCGACCAGCGCAACACCCCCTCGACCGGGATC
This sequence comes from Sphingobium sp. DN12, assembly GCF_051058005.1. Taxonomy (NCBI): domain Bacteria; kingdom Pseudomonadati; phylum Pseudomonadota; class Alphaproteobacteria; order Sphingomonadales; family Sphingobiaceae; genus Sphingobium; species Sphingobium sp. DN12. The sequence continues at coordinate 3,000,998 of NZ_CP173717.1, read as the reverse complement.
GGCGGCAAGATCGAGCTGCGCCCGCCGGTGGGCGAGGACCATGTGCTGCGCATCGGTATGGATACACGCTTTGCCACCGGCGACATGTATGAGGACGCCTATAATGCGGGCCTCGCCACCAACCCGCTGACATCGCGTCGTCATGCCGGTGGCGACCAGATCAGCAGCGGCATCTTTGCCGAGGATGACTGGACGATTGGCAATCTTGTCCTGACCGGCGGGGTGCGCGCCGATCGCTGGTCGATCCGCAACGGCTTCTACAAGGCGGTCAGTGCGGCGGGCGTGGTGACGCAGGACAGCAGCTATGCCAATCGCTCCGACTGGGAATTTTCCGGCCGGGCCGGCGCGCTCTTCCATATCAGCGATGCGGTGGCGCTGCGCGGCGCGGCCTATAGCGGCTTCCGCCTGCCCACGCTCAACGAGCTGTATCGCCCCTTCGTCGTCTTCCCGATCACCACCCAGGCCAATGCGGCCTTGAAGCCAGAGAAGCTGAAAGGCGTGGAGGGCGGCATCGACCTCAACCCAGCATCGGGCGTGCAGCTTTCGGCAACGCTCTTCTACAACCGGCTCGATGATGCGATCGCGAACGTCACCATCGATAGTGTCACCCGCAAGCGCCAGAATGTGAACGCGATCGTGGCCAAGGGCGTGGAACTGACCGCCAGCGCGCAACTGCCGGCCAATTTCTCGCTGCTCGCTTCCTATGCCTATAGTCACAGCAAGGTCGATGCGCCGGGCATGGCATTCGACGGCTTCGCGCCGGCGCAGGTGCCGCGCCACTCGGCCAGCGCGACGCTGGCCTGGGCACCCAAGGCCGGGCCGGAACTGTCGGCGACGCTGCGCTACACGGCCAAGCAATATGAGGATGACCTGCAGAGCGATGTGCTGCCCGATGCGCTGACGCTGGACGCCATCGCCCGGCTGCCGATCGGCCATGGCATCAGCCTGGTCGCGCGCGGAGAAAATCTGTTCGACGAGGATATCGTCACCCGCAATGCCGGTGGATCGATCGATCTGGGCACGCCCAGGACGCTCTGGATCGGCGTGCGGTTCGGCCAATGAAGGGAGCCATCATGTCCGAAGACCTGTTTCCGATACCTGCCGACTGGGCGGCCCATGCCCGCATGAATCAGACGGCGCGCGCCGCCGATTATCGCCGGTCGCTTGATGACGGCGATGCCTATTGGCTGGAACAGGCGCAGCGGCTGGACTGGATCACGCCGCCGACCCGCGCGTCGGAAAGCAGCTTCGACGAAGCGGATTTCGGCATCCAGTGGTTCGCCGACGGCACGCTCAACGTGTCGGCCAATTGTCTCGACCGGCATCTGGTCGAACGCGGCGATGTCACCGCGATCCTCTGGGAGCCCGATGATCCGTCGGAAGCACCGCGCAGCCTGACCTATCGTGAATTGCATGCCGAGGTTTGCCGCTTCGCCAATGTGCTCAAGGATGCTGGCGCGCGGCGCGGCGACCGCATCACCATCTATATGCCGATGATCCCGGAGGCGGCGGTGGCACTGCTCGCCTGCGCCCGGATCGGCGCGATCCACAGCGTCGTGTTCGGCGGCTTTTCGCCCGAGGCGCTGGCAGGCCGCATCACCGATTGCGATTCCAGCATCGTCGTCACTGCCGACGAGGGGCGACGCGGCGGCAAGCGCGTGCCGCTCAAGGCCAATGTCGACGCGGCGCTGGCGCTCGACCATTGCACCAGCGTGCGCCGTGTATTGGTGGTGCGCGCAACCGGCGGGGCGGTGGCGATGCAGCCGGGCCGCGACAGCTGGTATGACGAGGCGATGGCCGGCGTCGCGCCCGATTGTCCGGCCGAGGTGATGAATGCGGAAGACCCGCTGTTCCTGCTCTACACCTCCGGCTCCACCGGCAAGCCCAAGGGCGTGGTCCATTCGAGCGGCGGCTATCTGCTCTGGGCCAGTCTCACCCACGCGCTCTGCTTCGACTATCGGCCCGGCGACATCTGGTGGTGCGCCGCCGATGTCGGCTGGGTCACGGGGCACAGCTATATCGTCTATGGTCCGCTGGCCAATGGCGCGACGACCCTGATGTATGAAGGCCTGCCGAGCTGGCCCACGCCCAGCCGCATCTGGGAGGTGGTCGACCGGCATCAGGTCCACACCCTCTTCACGGCGCCGACCGTGCTGCGCGCGCTGATGAAGGAGGGCGACCATCATGTCGCGAAGACCAGCCGCGCGTCGCTCCAATTGCTGGGCAGCGTCGGCGAGCCGATCAATCCCGAAGCCTGGCGCTGGTATCATGGCGTCGCGGGCGAGGGGCGTTGCCCGATCATCGACACCTGGTGGCAGACCGAGACCGGCGGCGCGATGATTGCGCCGATGCCGGGCGCCACGGACCTCAAGCCCGGCAGTGCGACCTTCCCGATGCCCGGTGTCGAGGCGCAGATCGTCGATGGCGAAGGCGCGGTGCAGGATGGCGCGAGCGAGGGGAATCTGGTGATCGCCCGGTCCTGGCCCGGCCAGATGCGCACCGTCTGGAACGATCATGAGCGCTTCTTCCAGACCTATTTCACCACTTTCCCCGGCAGATATACCACCGGCGATGGCGCTAGGCGCGACGACGACGGCTATTACTGGATCACCGGCCGGGTCGACGATGTCATCAACGTGTCGGGCCATCGCATGGGCACGGCCGAGGTCGAGAGCGCGCTGGTGCTGCATGCGACCGTGGCGGAGGCGGCGGTGGTCGGCATGCCGCACGACATCAAGGGGCAGGGCATCTATGCCTATGTCACGCTGAATGTGGGCGAGGAGCCGAGCGAGGATCTGCGCCGGACCCTGACCCAATGGGTGCGCAGCGAGATCGGCCCGATTGCCACGCCCGACGTGATCCAGTTCGCGCCGGGCCTGCCCAAGACACGATCGGGCAAGATCATGCGCCGCATATTGCGCAAGATCGCCGAGGGGGAGGTGTCGGCACAGGCGCTGGGCGATGTCAGCACGCTGGCCGATCCCAGCGTGGTCGCGGACCTGGTGCGCAGCCGCGCCGGGGTCGCGGCCTGATTGTCGCATGCGACCCAAGGTATAATGGAGGCGATGGCCAGCCCTCCCTAGCGTTCCTCCGATAAACAGAGATGGGAGTGGGATATGCGGGGCAAGGGCTGGCTTTGCGCGGGTCTGGCGGGCGTGGCGCTGATGCCGGGATTGGCGCAGGCCGAGGAACTGGAGGCCGGGCCCGCGCAGACGATCATCGTCACCGCGCCGGGCGGGGCGATCGATGTCGATGACGCGCTGTCCATTTCCGGCCGGGATATCGGCATCGGCGGCACGCCCGACCTGCTCGGCGCGCTGACCCGCAATATCGCCGGCATCACGCTGCAGGACGCGCAGAATAACCCCTGGCAGCCCAATCTTCTCTATCGCGGCTTCGTCGCCTCGCCGCTGCAGGGGCAGGCGCAGGGGCTGGCCGTCTATATGGACGGTGCCCGTTTCAACCAGCCGTTCGGCGATACCGTCCAGTTCGACCTGATCCCCGAGGCGGCGATCCGCAAGCTCAGCCTGCTCGACGCCAGCCCGGTCTATGGCCTCAATGCGCTGGGCGGGGCGATCCTGCTGGAGACGAAGGACGGGCGCAGCGATCCGGGGCTGGAGGCGAGCGCGACCGGCGGCCGTTTCGGCTATGCCGAGGCGAGCATCGCTGGCGGTTTTGCGCGTGGCAATTTCAGTGCGTTCGGGGCGTTCCAGTATAGCCATGACGATGGCTGGCGGGATCATAGCCCGTCGCATCTCTATAATGGCTATGCCGACCTCGGCTTCGACACGGAGAAGGGCGGGCTGCACATGAAGCTGGTCGGGGCAAAGACCAACCTGACCGGCAATGGCGTATCGCCGGTCGAACTGCTGGCAGCGGACCGGCGCGCCGTCTTCACCTGGCCCGATAATAGTCGCAGCCGCTATGGCCGGATCAGCCTGCACCCCTGGGTCGCGCTTTCCGACACGACCCGGATCGAGGGAACGCTCTATGCCCAGCGGCTGACCCTGCGCACGGTCAATGGCGATGCTGCCGATATCGAAGGGTGCGAGGATGAGGATGACGCCGGGCTGCTGTGCCTGGAGACGGTGGGGGGCGATGATGAGGATGAGGCGCAGTCGGTCCTGACCGACGCGAACGGCAATGCCATTGCCGACAGCCTGGGCGGCGAAGGCTATGGCGTGCTCAATCGGGGGCGGACGCGGACCGATGCGATGGGCGCGCTGGTGCAGCTAATCGACGATCGCGCGCTGATGGGCGGCACCAATCATTTTGCGATCGGCATGAGTTACGACACGAGCCGCACCCGGTTCGACACATCGACCGAACTGGGCGCGATGACGGACGAGCGCAGCGTCGAGGGGCTGGGATCGATCATCGTCCAGCCGGACGGCGCGATCGCGCCGGTCGGGCTGGTCGCGCATACCGATTATTGGGGTATATTCGTTCAGGACCGGTTGCCGCTGGCGCCGGGGCTGACGGCGGAGCTGGGGCTGCGCTGGAACCATGCGCGGATCGAACTGGTCGACCAGATCGGCACGGCGCTGAACGGCCGGCACAATTTCCAGCGACTCAATCCCGGCGCGGAGCTGGACTATCGGGTTTCGGACGGGCTGTCGCTGCGGGCCGGCTATGCCGAGACCAACCGCGCGCCGACCCCGGCGGAATTGTCCTGCGCCGACGAGAATGCGCCGTGCAGCCTGACCAATTTCTTCATCGCCGATCCGCCGCTCAAGCAGGTGGTGGCGAAAAGCTGGGAGGCGGGCGGTTCGGGTCGCTTCGCCGTCGGGGGATGGACCGCCGACTGGCTGGTTTCCGCCTATCGCACCGGCAATCATGACGACATCCAATATATCGCGTCGGACATTCGCGGCCGGGCCTATTTCCAGAATATCGGCAAGACCCGGCGCCAGGGTGTCGAGGCGTCGGTCAAGGCGGCGCGGGGCGGTTTCAGCGCGGGCCTGAGCTATGCCTTCACCGATGCCACCTATCGCGGTGCGCTGACACTGAGCAGCCCGGCCAATCCGGAGGCGAATGAGGACGGCACGATCACCGTCGGCAAGGGCGATCGCCTGCCCGGTATCCCTCGCCATAGTGCGACCCTGACGCTGGATTATGCTGGCACCTTGGGCGGTCAGCGCCGTTGGTCGATCGGCGGCGACTTGATCGCCCGATCCGGCCAATATCTGGTCGGCGACGAGGCCAACCGGAATGCCAAGGCGCCCGGCTATCTGATCGCCAATATCCGCGCCGGCATCGACATCATCCCCGACGTCACCCTGTTCGGCGAGGTTCGCAACCTGTTCGACCGCCACTATGCGACCTTCGGCACCTTTACCGAGGTGGACGAGATCGATCTGGAGGAGGCGCCGGGGGCGAGCGATCCGAGGGCCTATGGCGCGGGGGCGCCGCGCCGCTGGTATGCCGGGGTAAAGGCAAAATTCTGAAGCGTGGCGGCACCCGCGATCGGGCGCGCGTCTGCCGAAGTTCACAGTGTAAACGGCCTATCGGGGCCATTTGCACCTGTCGCGCACCTGCGACGCGTCGGTAACGCGCCTGTGCCGCGCCGGGGGTAATGGGGGCAGGGGCATGGAAGCGCGTCGCCCTTGCCCCTGTCGCGCGCCCATGACACGACAGCCGCGCGCCATATAGGCGCCTGCCACGCACCGGGCGGCCGGGTTGGGCGAGGGGGAGCAGCCTCTGTCGCATCGCGAGGGATAGATCAGAAAAGCGGCGCGTTACGTCACTGGTTGGTCGACGGAAACATTTGCCGCAGGGACGCGGGCGCATGGCATTTGCGGATCGCGGTTTCGACATGGCGGGCGCGTTCGGCGGTCAGCGAGGCGGCGGACAGGGCGAAGCGCCGTTCATGGGCGACTTCGTCGGCAGTGAAGGGCGTGCTGCCTTGCGGCACGCTGCCGCCGCCCAGGCCGAAGACGACGAAGTTCATCATGTCGGCGAGCTGCTGATTATCCTTGATCCGGCTAAGCGCGACATTGGGCAGGCGGATGAGATAGGCGCGGGTTTCCGGCGTGCAGAGGAACCAGCCGACCCGGCCGCGCAGTTCGGGCAGGGCCGCAGGCGCGGCGCTGCCCTGCACCCCGTGGCAGCCGCCGCAATTTTCGACATAATCGGACCGGGCGAGATCGGGATCGGTGATCGCGCTGGGCAACAGGCCCATCGGCGGCAGGGCGGCGCGGCCGATGCCGACCGCGCCGAGCAGCGCCAGCGATCCGATCAGCAGCGCATGCCGCATGCCCTGCTGGCCTCAGCTGGCCGCGCCGACCAGCACGGCGGTCGAACAATGATATTCCATGCTGCTGGTGCCGAAGCACCAGATCACGTCATTGTTGAGCTGGGGCATGTAGAGCTGGGTCTCGCGGTCGGTATTGTCGCAGCCGCACTGGCCGCAGGCTGGCTTGCCGCAACAGTCGCGATAGGCGATCAGATAGGCCTTGCCGTCGTCCGGGTTGATGCAGGTGCCGACCCAGGAGACGGGCGAGGGCTCCGCGCCCGCCGGGCAGCTGTGGATGCCGCCGCCACAGCAGGTGCAGAGCGCGCCGTCGATCGCGCAATAGCGCCAATAGTCGCATTTGGTCTCGTCCTTGCTTTGCGCGGTGCGGGCAAAGGCGGTCTTGGCTTCGGGCGAGCGGTCGGGCTTGGCCGCTTCGGCGCGGCTGACCGGCAGCAGCGGGAAGGCGGGCGCAGCGACCAGGGCGGCTCCCAGGCGCGAGAGCATCGATCGGCGCGATGTCCCCCCGGCGAGGCGTCGCAGCAGCTTTTCCCCCATGGCGTCGGCGTCGAACTTCTTCATGTCACGGACCCCCTTTGAACTTGCGATCAGGCCGCCTGGGCCTTGAGCGAGCCGATATAATCCTGCACCGTGGCGATCCCCATTTCATGGGCGACGACCAGGCTTTCGAGATGCTCGCGACTGTTGACCAGTCCCTTGGACAGGATGGTGCCCTCGGCATCGAGCAGCACGGCGAAGGGCAGCTTGGCGACGCCATAGGCCTGGCCCGCCTCCGGCCCGTTGACGAAGGCATGGCCATCCAGCCCGTGCTGGGCGATCATCGCGCGCTGGGCGGCGACATCATCGTCGCCCACGAAGGTCAGCGCGACCCGCTCGTCCCGCGCGAAGGATTTGGCCATCGGGATGATATTCTTGCACAGCGGGCATTGAGCGGAGACGAACATCAAGAGGCGTAGCGCCGTGCCATGAGCATGGCCGCCGATCGTGACGGGCGCGCCGTCGATGGTGCGGGTATCGATCTTGACGATGGCGTCGCCCACGGCCGGGCCGCCGCTGGTGGCGAGCGCGCCGGCGGGCGCGACGCGGATGTGCAGCACGCCGACCTGTCGCGCGACCGCCAGCAGGGCGATGCCGAGCGCAAAGATTGCGACCCAGGACAGGATCTGCGCGATGATGAGCGAGGTCAGCATAGGTCTATCTCCGGTAGGCGGCGGCGGGCGTGGCGATCAGCGCCAGGATGGCGCCGAGCAGATGGAAGGCGAGGAACAGGGCGATGCCGCCCGCGGCCGCGGTGGTGATGTCCAGCGCGGACAGCGGCGGGGTGGGCAGCAGGCGCGGCGCAACCAGCGCGATCAGCAGCAGGTTGCGGATCACCAGCGGCCAGCCGATCGGATGGCGTAACTGTGAACGTCCGCAGCCGCAGTCGATATGGCTACGCCCGCGCGCGATGTTGATCGCCATCGCCCCGGCAAAGAGGCTAAGCAGCAGCATGGCAAGCAGCACCGGCACCGGGGCAAGGCCGGCGATCAGCGTGGCGCCGATGGCGATCTCCGCCAGTGGCAGCAGGATGGCGGCGGGGGCGACCAGCGCCGGCGGCAGCAGCCGGTAATTGGCGATCACGCCGGGCAGCAGGATGCGGTGGCGCAGCTTCGACAGGCCCGCCTGCAACAGGATGAGGCCGATCCCGATGGCAGCCGCCAGCGCGGCGATCGCCAGACCCAGTGCCATGGTCAGGACGGGTCCGCGACCGTGATGGTGCTGCCGCCGGCCTTCTCGATCTTGTGCTTTTCTTCCCAGGTGGCGAGGTCGATGACAAGGGCGGTGCCCTTTTCGCCGTCCATGATGAGCAGCGGCTTGTCCGACTGGGTGACCTCGATATTGTTCATCGGCTCTTCCAGCGGGCGGCGCTTGACCACCTTCTGCGTGGCGAGATCGACTTCCCAGACTTCCGTGCCGGACGCCTTGTGCGACCAATATTCGCCCATGTGCATCAGCACGAACAGATGGCCGGTCGCGCGGTGAAGCGCCATCGGCTGGCGCCCGCCGGGATACCAGTTCAGCTCCAGCGGCTTGGTTTCGCCGGGACGGATACCGGCGGCGGCCTGGATCGAGAAGGGGGCGGAGATGGTCGGCGCCGGGCCAAGCTTCGCGGTCCAGATCTGGCCGGTGTAGCTGAGGAACGTCGTTTCCTTCTTCTTCCGGTCATAGGTGAAATTGTCGAAGATCGGATCGTCGGTGGCCGAGAAGAAGGGGGTGCTATGGGTGATATCGGCCTTGCTGCCAGTCAGCTTCACGGTGGCGAGCGATCCGTCGGCGCACAGCGCGGAAAAGCCGACGCCCGGATTGGGCATCATGCTGGCGCAGCCGGGCACTTCGACATTGGCGACGAATTTGCGCTTCACCAGATCGACGATGTTCACCGAGGAGGCGGGGCTGAGATTATAGACGAAGCCGGTCTTGCCATCGTCGCTGATGATGAAGTTGTTCTTGCGCGATCCGATCAGGATGCGGTCGGGAATGGTGATTTCGGTGACCAGCTTCAGCTCGCGCGTGTCATAGACGGATACCATGTCCTGCCGCGTGCCGCGATCGCCCTTCGACCAGATCGTCTCGGCGACATAATAATATTGGCCGGCCGGATCGATCGCCATGTCAGCGAGGCGCCGGGTTTCGACCATGCCCACCATCTTGCCGCTGTCGCCGTCGAAGATGCTGGTGCCCGGCATGTCCCATCCGCCGTCGACGAAGAACCAGTTGGGCTTGGGCGGTTCCATCGTCACGACATCGGACGTTTCCGGTTCCAGCGCGGCCGTGGTGTCGGCGGGCGCGGCATGGGCTGTGATGGCTGCGCACAGGGCGAAACCCATGGCGGCGGTGGCGAAAAATCCCCTGACGGCGGCGCTCGACATCTGGCGTGATCCCCCTTGATCGGTGCGGCGGCGCTGGACTCATCTGGTCCGCGTTTCGCCGCTGGAATGAAGGCTGGACAAGTGTCAAGGATTGGTCAAGAGGGTGGAGGCGCTTCCCGCAAAATATTTTTGCGCCGCAGCAAAACTAAGCGATAATCTCGTGAACGCCCTCGATCCGGGGCAGGCGCAGCCTGTCGGGTGCAGCAGCGATCAGCAGCGCGAAACAGCCGCCGGTGAGGGCAACCAGCGCGCCATCGACCAGCCCCTGTTGCCCCAGCGCATCGGACAGCAGCGATCCCGCCACCGGCCCGGCGATCATGCCCAGGCTGTGGACGCAGGCGACGAAGCGGCGGAATAGCGGACTGCTGCCGCCCGCTGCCGTGGCGAGGCCCGAAAAGCGGATGATCGTGGCGGTCGACCCGATATTGAGCAGGCCGATCGCCAGGATGAACAGGGTCGGTGCGCCGGGGCGAGTGAGGGCGAGCGGGGCGAGCAGGCAGAAGGCGCACAGCAGGCCGGTCAGCGGCAGCGGCACGATGCTCTGTTCGCGCATCAGCGCAATCGCGGTGAGCGCGCCGATCACCGACCCGATCGCCACGGCTTCGCCGATCACGCTGTCATCGATGCCGGCGGCCAGCGCCAGCGCGCCGGAAAAGCTCCAGATCATCATGGTCGCGGCGATAAAGCAGAACAGGGCGACGGCCAGTGCCCAGGCGCGCGGCGGGGTAGGGGCGCGTTCATCGGCCTCGTGGCCCCGTGTGTGTGCCGGATCGGCGGCCGGCATCAACAGGCTGAGCAGCAGCACGCCGATCGGCGCGAGGGCCAGCAGGCGCAGCGCAGCGGCCGGCCCGGCGCTGTCGCCGATCGCCGGCAGCGCCAGCGCGACCAGGGTGGACAGCAGCAACTGGACCAGGAAGACGGCGGCATAGGCGCCGGTCGGGCGCTGCGAGGCGGCGGCGCTCATCGCATGGGTATAGGCGACGCCCATGCCGACGCCGAACAGGCCGCGCGCGACGACCAGCGTTGCCAGCTCGTCGAGCGCCGGCGTTATCAGGCTGGCGGCCAGCGCGATCAGCGCGGCGAAGGCCGGCGCGCCGGTCGGCAGATGCGCGCCGCCGCGCCAGACCAGGATCGCGCCGATCGCCATGCCGCCCTGGGTCGCGCCGACGATCCAGCCATGGTCGGACGGATCAAGCCCGGTGGCGGCGGTCAACAAGGTGAGGAAGACGGGATCGATGCCGGGCTGCAGCAGCGCGAGCGCGGCGGCGGCGATGCAGGCGATGGTCCGGTCCGGTGCCCATCCGGGCAATATACGGCTTTGCGTCATGATGGCCCCCACAGCATGAACAGGCGCCGGTGGCGCCCCTGCCGTTCAGACCATCTCTCCCCCTTGGGGCGGCGTCAGGCCGCTTCTGTCATCAGCCCTGCAAGATCGCGTGAAGTCACCGTCTTGGCAAGATGCACGAACGACATTGCGGCGAGCGCGGTAAAGACCGGCATCTTGGCCGCCCAGGGCTTCTGATGCCCCAGGAACGGCGTCGATCCTTCCATCGATGCGCTGATGAACAGGGCGACGCTATGCACCTCGTCCGGGGTCAGGGCCGGATTGATCTGCGCGACATATTCGCCGATCACCTCATGCACCTTGCTGTAGAACAGGCGCACCCGGTCGGCGACGAACTCGCTCTGGTTGGCGAGGGCCCAGAGCTCGGTGAACAAATGGGTGGTGCGCTTGGTCTGGATATCCTCCAGGCACAGGATGATGACCAGCTTGAGCCGTTCCTCGGCGGTCAGGCCGGGCTTGCGCACCATCTCCTCCAGCAGCTTGTCATAGGATTCCAGCATCTCGTCCAGCATCACCTGGATGAGCATTTCCTTGCGCGGGAAATGATAGCTGACATTGCCGACCTTCATGTCGCAGCGCGCGGCGATGCGGCGCAGGGTGAAGGCATCGGCACCCTCGTCGATCAGCACGTCCAGCGCCGCCTTGAGGATCTGGTCCACCGTTTCGGACCCGCGGGCATAGATGCCGGGCCGTGAGGGAGCGAGTATCATATCACATCTGCCTTGGCGGCCCTCCTACCACGGCGCGGCCCGTTTCGCCACCCTTTGCGCATCGCTCGCAACGGCGGGCTTGACGAATATTTGAAGACTGTCCAGTATTCACTCATCCACATAATCTTGGGAAGAGGCGTGAAATCCGGTGCGGCACCCTGGCGGGGGCGGCTTCCGGGGCAAACGTCCATATGTGCGGGGACATTTCAGGCGATGATTCAGGGTATCAAGCGCGTCACATTCTCTCTGCTGGCGGTCGGGGCGATCGCGTTGTCTGGGGCTGCACAGGCGACCGGTCCGCAGACCTTCGCCAATCGCTGCTCCATGTGTCACCAGCCCTCGGGCGCGGGCCTGCCGGGCCAGTTTCCGCGTCTCAATGGCCGGGTGGCGCAGATCGCGACCAGTCCGGAAGGACGGCGCTATCTCGCCATGGTGCTGCTCTACGGCATTTACGGCCCGATCACCGTGGACGACAGGAAGATCACCGGCCTGATGCCCGGCATGGGCACCATGTCCGACCAGGATATTGCCGATGTGCTCAATCATGCGGTGTCGCTCAAGAAGGCGGCCAAGCCCGCCGCGCCCTTCACCGCGGCGGAGGTCGCCAAGGTGCGCGCCGGCGGCAAGCAGACCGCGGCGCAGGTCGCGGCCGAGCGCGGCCGGCTGGCGGGCAAGGGGCTGATCCCGTCCTGATCCGGGCGCCCATCCTATAACTCTATGCTATGGGATAGTCGGTCTTGAGCGGTTAAATGGCGGTGCCGGGCTGTGGGATAAGGGGACTCCAAGGAGATCCCCCATGTCCAACGCCATCGCCACCGTCTCGCTGCGCGGCACGCTTGAAGAGAAACTGCGCGCCGCTGCCGCGGCCGGCTTTGCCGGGGTCGAGATATTCGAAAATGACCTGATCGGGTCGGAACTGGCGCCGCGGGACGTGCGGCGCATGCTGGACGATCTGGGCCTTGCCTGCATGCTCTACCAGCCCTTCCGCGATTTCGAGGGGATGCCGGGCGCGCTGCGCCAGCGCGCCTTCGACCGGGCCGAGCGAAAGTTCGATCTGATGGGCGAACTGGGCACCGATCGCATCCTGGTCTGCTCCAACTGCTCGCCCGCCTCGCTGGGGGAGCGGGAACGGATCGTCGACGATTTCCGGGACCTGGGCGAGCGGGCGGCCAGGCGCGGCCTATTGGTGGGCTATGAGGCGCTGGCCTGGGGCCGGCATGTGTTCGATCATCGCGATGTCTGGTCGATCGTCGAGCAGGTCGATCATCTCCATATCGGTATCATCCTCGACAGTTTCCATTCGCTGTCGCGCAAGATTCCGAGCGAAAGCATCCGGGCGATACGCGGCGACAAGATTGTCTTCGTCCAGCTGGCCGATGCGCCGCTGCTCGACATGGACCTGCTCTATTGGAGCCGCCATTTCCGCAACCTGCCCGGTCAGGGCGGGCTGGATGTCTCCGGCTTCGTCGCGGAGATATTGGCCACTGGCTATGACGGGCCACTGTCGCTGGAAATCTTCAACGACCGGTTCCGCTCCAATGCGGCGACGCTCGTGGCGGAGGACGGGCATCGTTCGCTCGACTATGTGCGCGATGCGGCGCTGCGGCAGTTGGGGCGCCCGTCGACCATGCCCGCGCCGGAGCCGGTGCTGGGCGCCGAGTTCGTGGAATTCACCACCGCCAGCGCCGATTCCGCGCGGCTGGGTCGCACGCTGGCGACACTGGGCTTCAGTCTTGCCGGCGAGCATCGCCAGAAGAAGGTGACGCGATGGCGCCAGGACGGCGTCAATCTGGTCGTCAATGCCGAGCCCAAGGGCTTTGCCAGCGCTTATCGTGCGGCGCATGGATCGTCCATCTGCGCGATCGGCGTGCGGGTGAGGGACAAGGCGGCGGTGCAGGCGCGCGCGGCGGCGCTGGGGATCAAGGCCTATAGCGCGGAAGGGCGCCCCGGCCGCATGGCGATGCCGGCGCTGCGCGGGGTCGGCGGCAGCCTGGTCTATCTGATCGACGATAATGAGGTCGAAGGGCTGTGGGCGCGCGAGTTCCAGCCGATCGAGGCGGAGCCCGATGCGCCGGTCCATGCCCATGGCTTCGACCATCTTGCCGCCGTCGTCCATAATGACGAATTCCTGTCCTGGCAGCTTTACTGGCGTGCCCTGTTCGGGCTGGAGGCCAAGGCGGCGCAGGATGTGATCGATCCGTCGGGACTGGTACATAGCCAGGCCTTGCAGGCGCCCGACGGCGCCTTCCGCGTGACGCTCAATGCGTCGGATGCGCGCGAGACGCTGTCGTCCCGCTTCCTCGACCAGGGGATTGGCGGCGGCTATCAGCATGTGGCGCTGGCGACCGACGATATCTTCGCGACCGCGCAGGCATTGCGGGATGAGGGCGCGGCGGTGCTGACCATTCCGGCCAATTATTATGCCGACATCGCCGCGCGCTTCGGCTTTGACGACGCGCTGGTGGCGCGGATGCAGGCGCTGGGCATCCTCTATGACGAGGATGCCGATGGTCACGGCTTCTGGCAGCTCTACAGCCGCGCCTTCGACAAGCTGTTCTTCTTCGAGTTCGTCCAGCGCGATAGTGGCTATATGGGCTATGGCGCACCCAATGCCGGCGTCCGGCTGGCCGCACAGAACCGGTTCCGCGACGAGAATCCGGTCGATTGAGCGGGGTCAGAGGATCAGCTTGATCGTCATGCCGGCCACCACCGCATCGGGATAGCGGCTCGTCGCCCCGACGCGGTGGATATATTGGAGGTTGGGGCGCAGCAGCAATGCGCGGGTCGCCTGCCAGCCATAGAAGATTTCGCCGCTTGCCTCCCAGCGCTGCGGATCGACATCCTGTCCCAACGACTGCTGGTCGCGCTGGCGATCGGCGATGCGCGGATTGACCCTGGCATAGACGAGGCCGAGACCGAAATTGTCCTTGGGCCGATTGTCCCACAGGCCGCGCGCGACGAAGCCGCCGCTCAGGAACAGGGGCACGCGCGCGGTCGCCCGGTCGGACAGGGTCATGGTGCCGAACAGCGACAGGCCGCGTTCGCCGGGGCCGAAGCGGACGATCATCTTTTCCGCCATGGCCCAGGCGCTCCACCGTTCGCGCCGGGTGGCCGGGGCGAGGCCGGACAGGGCGTAGGAATTGCCATTGGCGTCGGCATAGACATCGGGCTTGTCGGTGGTATCGATCAGGCCGCCGACCCGGACCAGGCCGGGCAATTGGCCCGCGCCCTGGCCCGATTTCCAGCCCAGTTCGACCGGCAGGACGACACTGTCGAAGCGCGGCGCCAGTTGCCAGCCATTGCCGGTCTGGGCGCGGATGCTGTTCACTTCGAAGGCGGCGACGCTGATGCTCAGCCCATGGCCGATGTCCTGCCGGGCGCGAATGCCCCAGCGCGGGATCGGGAAGCCGGAAAAGCCGCTATTGTAGAAGAGCGTGGTCGGGCGCGGGCAGAAGGCGAAATTCTGGAACTGGCAGCCCGAGGGCAAGGTCGCGAAATCGTCGCCCGTATGATAGAGGCCGATCTTGAGCGCGGTCCTGCCATCATTCAATTGCTGCTCATAGCTGAGTTCCGCCGGCCGCAGATCCTGCCCGCCGCCGAACAGTTCCTGCACCTCGAACAGATTGGCGATGCGGGTGGCGGTCAGATCCTCGCCCTTGCGATGGATGATCGTCGCGATGATCTTCCCGCCTGAAAGGCCGAACGCCTTGCCGGTGTCGACGACCGCCGATGCCAGCAATTGCTGGGTATAGGCTGCGCCCTGATCGCGCCCGCCGCTGATCGATGCGGCGCTTTCGGAGACATAGGAGAAGGTGAGGTTGACGCCGCTGTCCTTCAGCCGTGTGCGCCAACCGGGCTGGGGCGCGGCCGGCGGCGGGGGTGGGGGCGTCTGTGGTCCGGCGGGCGGCCCCTGCAATTGCGGCGCGGGCTTCACCGCTTCGGCGACCTGGACGGGCAGGACGATGGCGGGCGGGCTGTCGGCGATCATGGCGCGACAGCCGCATCGGTGGCGCGGGCGAAGTCCGCCAGCATGCGGTTGCTGTCCGGTGCGACCGCTGTGAACAGGGCGAAGGCATGGGCTGCCTGCATCACCGCCATGCCGCCGCCGGTCAATATGGCGCAGCCCTTGGCCTGCGCCGCCGCCAGCAACGGGGTGTGCAGCGGGAAATAGATGATGTCCGACACCCATTGATCGGGCGTCAGCAGATCGGGATCGAAGGGCAGGCCGGGATGGCTGAGCATGCCGATCGGGGAGGTCTGGACCACGCCATCGGCGCCGGCGATGGCATCGGCCGCATGGGCCATGGCCTGCACCCGCGCCGCCGGGAAGAGCGCGCCAAGCCGATCGGCCAGCGCCGCCGCGCGCTCCTGTGCCGGATCGACGATGGCAAGATGCGTCGCGCCAAGGTCGAGATGGGCATAGCCGACCGCTGCCGCCGCGCCGCCCGCACCGATCATCGCGATCCGGCCGCGCGGGCGATCGGCAAGGCCAGCGAGGAAATGGGCGCGATAGCCCGACCAGTCCGTATTGTCGCCATGCGCCCGGCCGTTGCGGAACAATATGGTGTTGACCGCGCCCAATGCCCGCGCCGCGTCGGACAGGCTGTCGAGCAAGGGGATGACCGCCTGCTTGAAGGGATGGGTGACGTTGATCCCGTCAAAGCCCATCGCGCCCAGCATCGGCAGCAGGCGGGGCAGGTCGTCCGCGCCATAGCCCATCCGATCGGCATCGAGGATGCGGTAGACGAGGGTCAGGCCGAGCGCCTTTGCCTCCGTCTCGTGCATGTGCGGGCTGCGCGATCCGGCAATGCCCTGGCCGATCAGGCCGCAGAGAATGGACGCGCGGGGGCGATCCGCGACGGGCGCGGGCGACTGGAACATGGCATTATCCTTGGAAGAGGGGCGGTCAGTCGGCCTTGGGCAGGCGGATCATCGCGGCGCAGATGCCCGCGATGACGGCCGGCACCGCGAAGACACCGAAGATGACAGGCAGTGAGACTTTCGCCGCGAGCAGGAAGCCGCCCAGCATCGGCCCGATCACCGCGCCGATCCGGCCGACGCCCATGGCCCAGCCGATGCCGGTGCCGCGTGCTTCGGGCGGATAGAGGCTGGCGGCGAGCGGATAGCAGCCGTTGAAGCCGCCCTGGACGAAGACGCCGATCAGGAAGGCGGTGGCGAGCGTCGCGACCAGCGGCATCGCGACCGATCCGAACAGGACCAGTGTGACGGCAGCGGCCGACATATAGCCCAGGATGAGGCGGCGCAGGTCGAAATGGGTGCCGGCGATGCCGATCAGGGTCACGCCGACAAAGGCGCCGATATTGTAGATGGCGCCGGCATAGATGGCGTCCTTGGCCGGCAGGCCGGCCTCGACCGCCAGCTTGGGAATCCAGCTGATGACGAAATAGAGCGTCATGAAGCCCGAGATGGTGGCCATCCACAGCAGGATGGTGCCGGTCGCGCGGCCATCGGCCAGCAGGCCGCGGACGCCGGCCTTGTTGGCTTCATGCACCTTCTTGGCGGGCAGCGTATCGACCGCCGGCTGGCCCATCGAGCGGAGCAGGCGGTTGGCCTTTTCCAGCGCGCCCCTGGGCTGGCGGGTCAGCAGGAAGTCGATGCTTTCGGGCAGCAGCAGCCAGACGAAGGGCAGGGACAGGGTGCAGAGGATCGCCGCGCCCAGCAGCATCGCCTGCCAGCCATAGATGGGCAGCAGGTTGGCGACGACGAAGCCGGTGATGGTGGCGCCGACCGGATAGCCGGCCTGGAGGAAACCGACCGCGAAGGTGCGGTGCCGGGGCGGGGCATATTCGGCGGTCAGCGCCGCCATGCTGGCCAGCACCGTGCCGATGCCGATGCCGACGATGAAGCGGCTGACGATCAGTTCGCCGATATTGGCGGCCATGGCCGAGCCGAACATGGCGCCGGCCATCATCACCAGCGAGGCGAGGATCAGCTTGCGGCGGCCGAACCTGTCCGCCATCGGCGCGATCAGCAGGCCACCGGCGGCCATGCCGGCCAGCCCGGCGCTGAACACCACGCCCAGCCGTTCGGGCGTCACCTGCCAGTCGGTCGACAGGGCGGGAGCGATATAGGACAGGATCAGCACGTCCATGCCGTCGAGCATGTTGAGGATGAAGCAGATGGCGACGACCAGTATCTGGCGCGCGGTCCATAGGCTGTCCGACGCGACGGGCGCAGCCTGGCCGTCAACGGTCACATAGGGCCGCACGGACACGCTGCCGGTGGCGGAATAGCTGGCCATTTCGAATAATGCCTTTCATCCTCTCGCGGCGCCCTGCGCCCTTGCCTTGCTTGTCCGGTGGCCTGTCGGCTTCTATTCTGCGGATAGCTATGCCTCATCCATTCAATAGGTAATTTCCACCGCTCCAGATGCGCTTCGCTATATCGCTATGTTATGGCTTTGGCGGGCGCGGCAGGGCGAGCATCGCACTGCGGGCAATCTCCTCGAAGGTTTCGCCGATGATGGCGCGCGGCGATTCCATATTGCGGTTGATATAGACCGGAAGCACGCCGGGGTCTTCAAATTCCAGGAAGCGGACGGTGTCGGCATGGGGCTGCATCGCGGTGAAGCTGTCGACCAGCGCCACGCCCATGCCGTTGGCGACGAAGGCGACCGCGGTTTCGGCGAAGCGGATATAGGTGGAAACGTCCGGCTCCTGCCCGGCGCGGGCGAACATGTCGGCGATGATCCGGCCATGGGGCGTGTCGGGGCGGAAGGATTGCAGTTGCGCGCCGGCAAGGTCCGCCACGCCGATCCGGTCGCGATCCGCCAGCGGATGATGGCTGGGCACGGCGCAGACCATGCGCCCCGCGCCGATCCGGCTGGACAGGATGTTGGGATGGTCGATCGGAAAGACGGTCAGCGCATATTCGCCACGCTGGAGTGCGAGATAATCGATTGCCTGCTCGACCGAGAGAATGTCGAACTGGATGGTGAGGCCGGGATAATTGGCGCTGAGGCGCGCCAGCATCTGGGGCAGGATCGAATGGCCGAGCGAGGGTGATGCGCCGACGCGAAAGGTCTTGTCCTCCCCCTTGGCCAGCCGGCGGATGACATGGGCGAGGTCGTCGAAGCCCTTGTAGATGCGTTCGATCTCCTCGAACAGCACGCCGGCTTCCTGGGTCGGCACCAGCCGGCCGCGGGTGCGGTCGAACAGGCGGAACTGCAGCCTGTCCTCCATATGGCCGAGCATCCGGCTGAGGCCGGGCTGGGACGTGCCGAGCATCCGCGCGGCGCCGCTGACCGTCTTGGTAATCATGACGGCGCGGAAAATTTCTATCTGTCGAACCGTGAGCATCGAACGTCCATGATCCTGCACCGGATGGATAGCGCGTGCTAGCCCAGCGGAGCGGCGCATGAAAGCCCGCCGCGTGGGTGCCGGTCGTTCGAAGGCGGGTTTTCAATGTGCGCGGGCAGGGGGCAAGGGGGTGCCCGCGCACATCGATCAGCCAGGGATCAGAAGCGAACCTTGGCACCGACCGTCATGTAACGGCCGATCGTGTCATAGTGGATCGCGCCATAGGTGGTCAGCGGCGGATCGCGGTCGAACAGGTTGTTGACGTTGGCGAACAGGGTGAACTTGTCGACATTCACCTGGGCACCGAGGTCGACATAGACGCGGGCGGCGATGTCGTTGTTGGCGATGTCCAGCGCATGGTTGAACTTGCCGCCGCCGACATAGCGGACGCGGGCGTCGACCGAGACGTCCTGGCTGCTGTAGTTGATCGACCCGGTGGCGCGCCAGTGCGGCGTGCCGAAGCTGACATTGTCGCCCACGTCACCGGCGCGGTCGACGCTGGTCATGCCGTCGTTGATCAGCACCTTGTCGACATAGGTGGCAAGGCCGCGGAAGCGCATCGTGCCGCCCAGGCCGCCGCTCACCTTGCTCAGCGGCAGGGTGTAGCTGGCCTCGATATCCACGCCGGCGGTCTTGTATTCGGCCAGGTTGATATAGGTGGTGTAGATGGTGGTCGGAGCACCCGAGCTGTCCCGCACGATCTGGCTGCACAGGTCGGTATTGCCGTTGGCGCAACCACTGATGACGTCCTGCGCCCCCAGCGAGGTGATCGCGTCCTTGAGCTTGATGTTGTAATAGTCGACCGACAGGTTGAAGCCCGGCAGGAAGGTCGGCGTGAACACCGCGCCGGCGGTCAGCGTGCTGCCGATTTCGGGCTTCAGGTTCGCATTGCCGCCGCCATAGCGGGTGATCGAGTAGGTGCTGCCATTTTCCGCGACCGTGGTGAAGCTGGTCGTGGTGGTGGTGTAGAGTTCCGCCAGGCTGCCCGAGCGGATGTCACGCGAACGCGACACGCGCAGCAGCAGATTGTCGAAGATGCGATCGGTCACGCCCAGCTTCCACGACCAGATGCCACCGCTGGTGCTGTAGCGGCTGTAGCGGGCCGCGCCGTTGACATCGAGCTTGCTGAACGGCTGGTCGAGCAGCGGGATGGCGACTTCGCCGAACGCTTCCTGGACGTTGAACCCGCCGTCGAGCGGCGAGAAGTTGAAGCGGCTGAAGCCCTTGGCGGCCGAGGTGGCGTCGAGGCTGTTGGTGACCTGCTCTTCCCAGCGGGCTTCCGCACCGAAGGCGACCGAAACCGGACCGGCCCAGGTGGAGAAGGGGTCGCCGCGCAGGCTGGCGCCGGCGCTGTCGAGCTTGGTGGTGTAGACGACGCGGGCGACATTGCCGAACACATAGTCGATCGCGTCCTGGCTGGCGGCGCCTTCGCCCAGGATGTTGAGCGGGCGGCAGGCGGTCGTCGGATCGGTGAGCGCGGTGCGGCAGACGATATTGCCGCTGCTGTCGGTCACGGCATCCAGCGCGGCGGTCAGGTTCGCGCCGGTGATCTGGTTGTCATAGCTCTGCATGTTGCGGTTTTCGCCATGGCTGTAATAGGCCGAATAGCGCCATTTGCCGTCCGCGAAGCTGCCATCGACGCCGATCGCGCCTTCCACATTCTGGCGATAATAGCCGAAGGTGCGATAGCCATAATCCTCGAAGAAGCGGCCGACCTTGATGCTGGTCTCGCCGGCGGCGGCGAGCTGATCGCGGATCGACTGCGACAGATAGGGATTGCTGGCCGACAGGGTGTAGGTGCCATTTTCCGCATAGAAGGGATATTTGGCCCAGATGCGGCTGTAGCTGCCGTCCGCCCAGAAGGTGGCGTCGCCAACCTCGAAGCTGGCGCGGGCATAGCTGTTGACGCGCTGATAGGGGTTGGTCAGCGCATATTCGTCGTTGGTGGCCACGCCTTCGCCGCCGACCATGGTCGAACCGCTGATCTGGCTGCCGTACTGGAAGGCGCGCAGCGTGCCGTCCGAATTGAAGGTCTGGCCCTTGAGCGTGCCCGAGGTGATCAGGCCGCCGAGGCTGGTGGTCGAGCTGTTGACGTCGCGCACCAGAATATAGTCATGGTCGCCCGTGGTCGGCGAGAAGAGGTTGGCGCTGCCGACATTCTTGCGCGAGTTGCGGTCGAGAATGCCCTCGTCATTCTGATATTCGGCGCCGATCATGAAGTGGCCGCGGCCGTCGGCGAAATGGGTGCCGAAGGTGCCGTCGAAGCTGTAGCGATAGCCGTCGCCGCGCGACGACACGCCGTTCTGCGCGCCGATGGTCAGGCCTTCCAGATCATCGTCGAGCATGATGTTGACGACGCCGCCGATCGCGCCCGAGCCCCAGGCTGCGCTGGCGCCGCCGGTGACGATCTCGACCCGCTTCACCAGGCCCTGCGGCACGGTGTTGAGGTCCGACGAGCCGGTGAAGCGGCGGTTGTTGAGCAGGGTCAGGGTGCGGGTGACGCCCAGGCCGCGAAGGTCCATCGCCGACGAGGAGGAGTTGGTGTTGGCGACGGTGCTGGCCGGCGACTGGGTTGCGCGGAACTGCGGCAGGTCGTTCAGCACCTGCGCGATGCTGGGACGGGCGCCCTGGCGCAGTTCGCTCTCGCCCACGACGGTGGTCGGGGTCGGCGCGTCGAAGCCCTTGCGGTCGATGCGCGAACCGGTGACGACGATCGAACCGGCGTCATCGTCGGCGGCGGGCGTGCTGTCCTGTGCCATGGCGACCTGCGCCGTGGCGAGCGACAGGACCAGAGCGGCCCCGGCGCTGCCCGCCATCAGCAGGCGGCGAAATCCAGTGTCTTCAATACGCATTTCCAATAGTCCCCTTTTGCTCTTGCTTATGTTGTGGCCGCGACCCGAGCGGCTCTTGTGTGATGGCTGAAAATCAGTCGGCGACGCGGCGGAAGGCGACGTCGTAGGCACGCCCTTCGCCAAAGCGCAGCGCGGTGACCGCGCCCGATGCGTCGCGTTCGAACTTGACGGTGATGCGCCCGGCGCCCGGCGCGGCCTCGCCGGTGAAGACGTCGGCATAAGCGGGGCTGAGCGGCGTGTTGTACCAGCGCGGGCCGCTATAGGTCAGCGTGTCGCCCTGCTGCTTGAAGCTGAGGCAGGCGAAGGTGTCGACGCCGCAGAAACGGCCGACATAGGGCTTGGCGTCGAAGGCGGTGACGGCATCGACCTTGCGATAGGCGATCTTCTCGCCCTCGCGATGTTCCAGCGTCAGGCCGGTCTTGCCGAAGGCGAAGATATCCTCGCGCTGCGCCCAGCGGCCCGGACCCACCGGGGTCAACACCCGGCCGTCGGCGCGCAGATTGCCCTTGTCGTCGCTGTCGAAGCGGACCGGGAAGCCGGTCATGCCGTCGGCATAGGTGCCCGAGGGTAGCGGCCCCTTGGGGGTATAGGCCTTGGCCTTGTAGGCGGGCAGGAAGATGTCGGCGACATCGCGGCCCAGCACCGGCGTATCGGCATTGCCGCTATTGCAGAGCAGCGACACGGCCAGCTTGTGCTGCGGATAGCGGGCCATCCAGGCGCGGTAGCCGCCGGTCGAACCGCTGTGGCTGACTTCCTGCTGGCCATGATGGTCGAGGTTCACCAGCGCCAGCGCATAGGCGATCGGCGTGCCGTCATTCAGCTTGGTCGGCGTCTGCATCTGCGCGGTGAAGCCGGTACCGAACGTGTCGGCGTCGAGCGCCGCCTGCCACTTCACCAGATCGCCAACCGTGGTCAGCAGGCCGCCATTGCCATAGGCGTCCTCGATCACCTGGTCGTTGCGATAGACCCCATCGTCAAATTCATAGGCGCCGGTGCGGCCCGGCACGACATCGCCATGATCGTCGCGCCAGCGTGTGTGGGTCATGCCCAGCGGCTTGAAGATATGGTCCTGGGTGAAGTCGGCGAGTGACTGGCCGCTGACCCGCGCGACGATGATGGCGAGCAGGTTGTAGTTGCTGTTGCTGTAGAGATAATGGCTGCCGGGCGCGAAGTTCAGTTCCTTCTGGCGCGCGACGATGTTCAGCATGTCCTGATTGTCGGCGGTGCGGCTGTTGCGCGGCCAGCCCTCGATCGCGGCGACCGAACCCCAGTCGCGCAGGCCGCTGGTGTGGTGCAGCAGGTGGCGGATCGTGACCGGGGTGCCGTAATCGGGCATTTCCGGCACGACCTTGCGGATGTCATCGTCCAGCGACAGCTTGCCGGCATGGGCCAGCATCAGGGTCGCGGCGGCGGTGAACTGCTTGGAGTCCGATCCGGCCTCGAAGATGCTGTCCGGGGTGAGGGGGACGCCCAGTTCCAGGCTGGCCATGCCATAGGCGCGGGTGGCGATCGCCTGCCCATTGCGCGAGACGGCGACGGCGCAGCCGGGGGCGGTCTTGCTGTTCCAGCGCGCGAACAGCGCGTCGAGGCGGGCGAGCGACGCGGCATCAGCCGGGGCAGGAGCCGGGCCGGCCGATTGCGCCATGGCGGCAGCGGGCAGTGCCGCAGCCATGCAGATGAGCGCCCCCGCGAGCGAGGACCGAACGGTCGTCATATCTATTTTCCCCTTGTGCGCCCGAAGCGCTCTTGCCGCGCTGCGATCTGTTTTTTCTGGCGGCGCGTACGGCGGAAAATCCGTCGTCGTCCGTCTTTCCTGGCGAGTCCTAACCGGAGTCGCTGTCACGAACCTGACACAGAGAGGGGTGAGGCGGCCGATCTTGCAATCAACGGCAAGATAAGGGCTTTTTATTTGGTATTTGCATTCCTGCTGTGGATGCGTATCGCAATTTAATGTCGATCGAGGGTGCCTGCCGGGATCGGTAGGAGTGCTGTAATGCGTTTGTTGCTGGTGGAAGATGATGAGCGTCTGGCGCGGGGAATCATGGCCTCGCTGGAAGGCGCGGGCTTTGCCGTCGACATATTGACCAGCGGCGAGGATGCGCTGCGGCTGGCCGATCAGGAACCCTATAGCGCAATCATCCTGGATCTGGGCCTGCCCGATCTGGACGGCCTGGAAGTGCTGAGCCGGCTGCGCGCGCGCGGCGCGCGGACGCCGATCATCATCCTGACCGCACGCGACATGATCGACGACCGGATCAATGGTCTGGATCGCGGGGCCGACGATTATATGGCCAAGCCGTTCGATCCGCGCGAACTGGAATCGCGGGTCCGCGCGCTGGTGCGGCGCAGCCAGGGCACGCTCGATCCGGTGCTGCGCATCGGCACGCTGAGCTTCGACCGGTCCAGCCGCACCGTCTATCTGGAAGGCAGCATGATCGACCTGCGTCGGCGCGAACTGGCGGTGCTGGAGACGCTGATGGGCCGGCCGGGCAAGGTGGTGGCCAAGGAAAGGCTGTCGGCCGAAGTGTTCAACTTCGACGATGCGGTCACGCCCAATGCGCTGGAGGTCTATGTTGGCCGCCTGCGCCGCAAGTTGCAGCCGTCAGGACCGTCGATCCGTACGATCCGCGGTCTGGGCTATATGATCGAAGCGGCCTGAGCGCCGAACTGATCGACAGCCAGACACATGCGCAGATTGTCTTCCTCGCTGCGGCTGCGCCTGACCGGCGCGGTGATGATGCCGCTGACGGCGCTGGTGCTGGTCTTTTCCGTCATCACCGCACTGGTCAATCACAATACCGAGGCGGACACGGTCGACCGGGTGCTGGTGGGGTCGGTCCGCACGCTCAGCCTGGCCTATAACAGCCCGCCGGCCGACCAGAAGCGGCTGGTGCCGCTGGTCATCCACCTGCTCCAGCGTCGCGCCCGGCCGGTGGTCCATTACAGCGTTTATCGTGGCGATACGCTGGTCGCCGGCGATCCCAGCCTGAAGCCGCCCGCCGACTATCGCGCGGACTGGGACGGCGTGACCGATCGCCATCCGCCTGCAACCTTCAAGAATGCCTATCGCAAGACGCCGCTGGTGCGCGGCTATCTCGATCCGGCGGACGCCCATTATGTCACCCAGGCGGCCTATCTGCGCAGCGGCACGCTGCACGGCAAGCCGGTGCGGATCGCGACCGAGATGCGCCGCGCCTATGGCGATGACAGGCTGATCGCGATCCAGATTGCCGACTATCTGGATGATCGGTCCGCCTATGAAAGGCTGTTCCTGCGCCAGGTGCTGCTGGTCGGCGTCGCGGTGCTGCTGGTCACCGGGCTGCTCTTCTGGTGGGCGATCCGCTGGGGGCTGCGGCCGCTGTCGGACCTGACGGGGCAGGTGGAGGCCGCCCGGCGCGAGGCGTCGCCGGCTTTCCGCATGGAAATGGCGGACGCCACGCCGGTCGAGATCAAGCCGTTCGTCGCGGCCTTCAACGGGCTGATGGCGCGCCTGGAGCGGGCGACCAATTCGCTGCGGCAGTTCACCTCCAACGCCTCGCACCAGATGCGCACGCCGCTTGCCGTGGCGCGGGTCCATCTCGACGTGCTCGATCGCTATGGCGCGGCCTCGCCCCAGGGCAAGGCGGCGTTGCAGGATATTCCCCACGCCATCGACAGCCTCGAACAATTGCTGCGCCAGCTGATCGCGCTCGCCCGCAGCGAGGAGGATGGCGACATGCGCATGGGGCCGTTCGACCTGTCCGAAGTCGCCGCGGACGTGATCGCCGATCGCGCTGCCCAGGCGCCGGCCGATATCGAGATCGGCTATGACAAGGCGATGGTCGGTCCGGCCATGGCGGTCGGCCAGCCGGGGCTGGCGGCGGAACTGATCGGCAATCTGCTCGACAATGCGATCCGCTACAACCGTCCGGGCGGCACGGTCACCGTCCATCTCTATCGCCGCGAGGGGCAGGCGATGGTCGATATCGACGATGATGGTCCGGGTATTCCGGAGGCCCAGCGCGAAAAGGTGTGGGACCGTTTCTATCGCATGCCGGGCAACAGCGCGACGCCGGGCACCGGCCTTGGCCTGCCGATCGCCCGCGCGCTCGCCGACCGGATGGGGGCGCAGATCAGCCTCGCCGACGGCCGGACCGGCCGGGGGCTGTGCGTCACCATCGCATTTCGCGCCGAATAGGCCCACCGAACAGAAAAGCCTGTCCCGGCGACAGGTTCATGTCAGCCCGGCCGGCTATCCCCGACATAAAGTTACAAAGGGGAAGTCCGTTGATGATGTCCAATATCCTTCGCCGCCGCGCAGTGCGTAGCCTGTCGCTGGCCGGCGCCGCGCTGATGCTGACCGCGCCGATCGCGGCCCATGCCGAGGAAGAGGAAAGCGGTGGCCAGCTGTCGACCAGCCGCGTGCCGACCAGCCCGATCGCCGGTGATTTCAGTTTCGCGGCGGTGGGCGACCTCATCTATCTGCGGCCGATGCTGGCGACGATCGAGCAGCAGTCGCCCGACATGCTGCGCATCCTGCGCGGTGCGGACGTGACCTTCGGGAATTTCGAGACGACCGCGCTCGACCTCAAGACCTTCAAGGGCTCGCCCCAGGCGGAGTCGGGCGGCACCTGGATGCTGGCCGATCCCGCCGTCCCGGCCGATGTGGCGAAGATGGGCATCGACATTGTCGGCCATGCCAACAACCACGCCACCGACTGGGGCGTGGAGGGGCTGTATGATACGCTGGCGCTGCTCGATGGCGCGCATATCGTCCATGCCGGCACCGGCCGTTCGATGACCGCGGCCCGCGCCCCGGCCTATTATGACGGGCCGCATGGCCGCGTCGGACTGGTGTCGGCCACCACCAGCTTCACGCCGATGTCGCCGGCCTCCGATCCGCTGGGCCAGGTGCCCGGCCGTGGCGGCGCCAACGCCATCCGCAGCGTCGAGGTCGGTCTGGTCTCCGACGCCGATCTGGCGACGATCGCGCGGCTGGCGGGCACCAAGGCGGGCGCGCCGGTCAAGATGAAGGGCCGCGAATATCGGGCGACGACAAGCCCGACCGCACCGATGACGATCGAATATGATCTCAATGCCAGGGATGTCGCCGCGAACATGCTGGCCGTGCGCCAGGCCAAGCAGAATGGCAATTTCGCTGTCTTCTCGCTGCATAATCATGAGCCCGGCAATGCCAACCAGACGCCAGCCAATTTCGCCCAGGGTCTGGCGCATCAGGCGATCGATGCCGGCGCGGATGCCTATGTCGGCCATGGCCCGCACCAGCTGCGCGGGATCGAGATCTACAAGGGCAAGCCGATCTTCTATTCGCTCGGCAACTTCGCGATGATGAACAACAGCCTGGATGACCTGCCGGCCGACATGTACGACCAGTTCGGCATCACGCCGGGCAGCGTGACCGCGCCCGAACTGCTGCAGGCGCGCGGCGCGAAGGAATTTGGCGATCCCAACCTCTATGAAACGGTGATCGCGGTGAGCCATTACAAGGATGGCCAGCTGAGTGAAATCCGCCTCTATCCCGTCGACCTGGGCGTCAACGCGACGGGCGCGGGCAAGGGCGTGCCGCACCTGGCCGATGCCACCGTGGGCGCGCGCATCCTGGAGCGGCTGCAGCGCCTGTCCGCGCCGTTCGGCACGAAGATCGAGACGGTCAAGGGCGTGGGCGTGATCCGCGTGGCAGCGTCGCGCCCCTGATCGAATGGCGGCTTCAGGGGCGCGGGACGGTGCCCCTGAAGCCGGCCTTTCCTATTCCGCGCTGTCGAGCGCGAAGAGGTCGAGCCGTTCGGCCAGCGCGGCATCGTCCAAATGTTGCGGGTTGGCGGCGCGCATCTGGGTGCGGGCGTGGGGCTTGATGCGGACGGCTTCGGCGCTGGCATTGTCGCCATGGCGGAACACGTCGATCACGCTGTCGAGATTTTCATAGACGACCGCGCGCTTTTCCGATGGCGCAGCGATCACCACCTGCAGCCCGATATCGTCGTAAAATTCGAGCAGGGTGCGCTGGTTGGGACCGTCCATCTTGCTGAACGCCTCGTCGAACACGGCAAGGCCCAGGCCCAGTTCCGACCGCTCATATTGCCGGCGCGCGCCATGATAGATGCTGGCCAGCGCCGCGCCGATCACCACATAATAGGGCACCTGCCGCTCCGCGCCGCTCGCCGTGCCCTTGCGCTTGTCATAGCTGGTGGTGCGCCCCTTGTTCACATCCTCCATGCGCAGGTCGAAGGTGAAGTAATTGCGGTAGTCCTGATAGGCAGAGAAATCGAGGGACTCGTCGCTCAGCAGCCGTTCGACCTCCGCCAGTGCCTGGGCATGTTCGGCGTCGCGCGGCGCGGCCCGGCCAAAGAGGGCGTCGAAGGTCAGTTCGTCATGCTCGCTCTCCCGCGCCAGCCGGTGGAGCGCGGCGAACTCCTCCTTGGGACGGGCATGGAGCGTGTAGATCTCGCCATGGAGCGGCCGCATCCGCAGCGCGCGGGTGAGGTTGTCCAGCTCTGAACGCAGATCGTTGAAGCGGGCGTTCAGCTCATGGATGAAGGCGGTGCGGAACAGCTGGCCGATCTGCTCGGCGGCTTCGTCGGCCTGGCGCCGATACTGGATCAGCTCATTTTCTTCCAGCGCCGCGATATTGGCGGCGAGCCAGGGCTTCACCTCGGTCGCGATCGCGCCGGGCAGGGCAATGGGCGCGCTATTGTCGAAATCGGCGCGGTAATGGCCCAGCGTCTCGCGAATTTCGCCCTGCAACGCCTGATAGGCGTCGCGGGCCTCGTCCGCGCGCTTCATCATCTCCTGCACCAGTCGGGGCAGGGGACGTCCGCGCTGCTGGCGATAGGCCTCGCGCAGGATCGAGAGGCTGGCCGATGAGCGCACCCGATCCTTGAACAGGGCGCGCCGCGAGCGCAGGCAGAGCCAGGAGCCGGGCTGGGCATCGCCCGCATCCAGCCGCCGCTGGATTTCGATCCTGGCCTGGCCAAGCTGGCCGCGCCGGCCGATCAGTTCTTCCTTTTCCTCGGTGGCGCTGCGCAGTTGCAGCTTCACCTTGTCAAGATTGTGCTGGATCGCGGGATCGACCGTCATCGCGATCTTGTCGATCCGGTGCCGCAATTCGGTGCGGCTTTCCTCATGCTGGTCGATCGCGGCGACCAGCAGGTCGAGCCGGTCGGCCGGATCGACATCGGCCATCAGCGGCAGCAGCTTGCGATGAATATCGTCGTGGAACCGCTCGGTTTCGGCATGGACGGCGATCAGCGCCTGCCGATCCTCGATCCGGGCAAGCAGTTCGGCCTCCATCAGCGGGGCTGCGGCCCGGCCGATCTTGAGGTCGCGGGTGCGCAGCACCTCGACCACGATGCCGCTATTATAGGCGCCATCGCGCATGATCGCGCGGCCGCCGGCCAGCAATTCCGCCTGGGTGCCGGCGAGGCGCACCTGGCCGGTGCGGAAGCGCAGGAAGGCGATCGCCAATGGGTCGTCGCTGGCAAAGACGGTGGCGAGGGAATCGGTGTCGAAGCCGGGCGGCTGTTCGGCGAGGCGGCGGCTGTTGATGACCCGGCATCCGCGGAAGCCGTCGCGGTTGGCGCGCACGATCTCGACCGCGCGGGACGCATGTTCGGGATCGACCAGGATCGCCTCGCGGTCGCGCCCAAGCAGTGCTTCCGCCGCTTCGCGCCATTGCGGATCGACGATTTCGGCCACCTGGCAGAGCGTGCGCGGACGCATATTCTCGCGCTCCAGCGCGGCCATCAGGCGGGTGGTGCGATCGTCCAGGCTCACCTGGCCGGCGCGCGCCTTGTCGCGGCGCGCGACCAGATCGGCCAGCTCGTCCTGCAGACCGCGCCGCTGGGCGATCGCCTGGTCGCGCCGTTCCTGGATCTTGGCGACGCTATCGATGGCGCTGCGGCGGGCGGTGGCGATGAGTTCCTCCATCGCCAGCGGATCGCGCGGCCATGTCGGCGGCTCCAGCCCATCGCTCTGCTGGCGCAGCGCCTCCAGCGCCTGGAACAGGGGGGCGAGCTTCAGAGGCGCGAGCCGCTCGCGATGGTCGAGCAGGCTGGCGCCGAGCGCGGCCGCACGGAAACGGGCTTCGAGCCGTTGCACCACGCCGGTGCGGGCCAGGTCCACGGCCTTGAGTTCGCTGGCGACCACGGCACGCTTGCCGGCGGCGCCCTCCGCCACGGACTGGGCGAGCAGGCTGTCCTGCCGCTCGCCGAGTGCCGCGATCTCCGCATCGCAGCGGCCGATATCCTGCTGGATGTCGTCCAGTTCCGCCAACGTGTCGCGCCGTTCGCGCAGATTGGCGATCAGCGCGGCGCCCGCCTCGATCATGGCGGCGAGGCGGGCGGTGCCACGGGCGACATCCTCCCGTTCCAGCAAGGTGACGAAGCGGGACACGAGTTCGGCCAGCGCCCGCAGCGCGTCGAGCCGCCGTTCCAGCTCATGCACATCCTTCTGGATGTCGCGATAGCGCTGGATGCCTTCGCGCAGTTCGCCGATGTCGATGTCGTTCCGGGCGAGCAGGAAATTATGCACGAAGCCCTCGACCGAGCGCATATCCTCGAACGACAGGGCCATGACGAAGGCGCGGATGAAGCGATCCGGATCGCTGTGGCGCCGGCCGGTGAACAGCTGGCGCATATATTCGCGGATATGGTTGCGCGGGCCGTCGGGGCGAATGAGCTGGGTGCCGGCCGCTGCGCAGGCCTGCTCCAGCCGTTCGCGCACCAGGCTCCAGGGCGCCGAGCGCTGCTGCCCGCCATCCAGATGCTCGATCAGCAGGTCGGTATTCACTCGCACGCCGGGCGCGATATAGCGGCCGACCACCTGTGCATCCTCGATCGCGGATGCCTCGACGCACAGGCCCACGCTCACCGGTGGGCGCATGCCGTCGGGGTCGTCGAACGTCAGCACGATGTGGGTGACGGATTCCTGGCGCAGAAATTCATGTTCGTTGAGCTGGCCGAGGCAATAGCCGCGCAGCGTGCGTTCCGACTTGCGGCTGCCGGTTTCGCCGGCGGAACGATTGAACTGATACCAGCGCCGCGAGCCGCCGGTCATCACCGCCTGGATGAGGTCGATCAGCGTCGACTTGCCGGAGCGGTTCTGGCCCAGCACGGCGGTGTCGCCGCCAACGGCCAGGTCTTCGCGACCGAACAGATGCCATTGCACCAGTGCGATATGGGCAAGCTGCATCATGCGACCTCCTCCTCGTCGGCGTCATCCAGATCGATGACGGGCTCCTCCGTCTCGCTTTCCTGATAGTCGCCGCCGGCCAGCAATTGTTCGAGATGGGCCATGAACTCCTCGCCCGCGACGGTGGCGATCAGTGCGCGGATGGTGATCGGCATGTCCTCCAGCTCTTCGTCGATGTCGCCCATATGGACGATCGCCCGGCGGTCGAGCGCGGTGACCAGCGCCTTGAACTCGTTGATGCCCAGCGTCGCGCGGCGGGCGCGGGCGACCATGTCCTGATAGGCGTCATAGGCGGCGTTGAGCGTCACCATCACGCTGCCATAGCGTTCGACATCGCCTTCCTGGATGCCTTCTTCCCACAATCGGCGGAACAGCAGCAGCACCAGCGTTTCGTCGATCCGCATGCGCGGATGGCCGATCTGTTCGGTGTCGGGCAGGATGCCGGCCCAGCCCTCGCTTTCGCGCACCACCAGCCGATAGCCGGCGACTTCGAAATAATCCGCCACCAGCCGCTCGACATCGGGGCGGAGCAGGACTTCGAGCAGCGCCGATGAGCCGCGATCCTGCACATGCAGGAACTGATGGCGCAGCAACTGGCTGATCGCCTGGGTCACGCGGTGCATCCGGCGCGGATCGCGCGCCTCCAGGGTCTGAAATTCACTGAGCATCTTGTATCTCTGGGGTCACGGCGTCGCCAATGCGCGAGACGGTGAAGCCCGCGCAGTGCAGCCAGTCATTGTCGATGGTCGATCCGGTATCGACCGAGAAGCGGAAATGGGGCGCCAGATGGTTGGCGATGGCATTGCCCCGGCCATCGGCATCGGCGGCCAGCACCGACAGGCGCAGGGCTTCGAGCGTCAGGAAATCATCGACCGTCTCGATCGGAAAGCGGCTGGCCTCGCCGGACCCAAAGGGCGCCACGCGCCGTTCGAGGAATCGGCTGACCTGTTCGGGCGTGACGGCCAGGCGGGCCAGATAGTCGCGGTCCAGCCGCTTGCGCCATTCGCGCAGGGGATCGGGCGGCGGCAGGACCAGCAGCCCGCCCGAAACCGTCGAACGATAGGTGCGCGGCCGCGCGAGCAGGGCGGGGGACCAATAGGACCGGCGCGGTTCCAGCAGGCCGGACATGGACGGCGCCATATCCTGCTCATCCGTGCGGGCGAGCAGCCGGTCGAGTCGCAGCAGCATCGGCTCGCTGCGCTGGAGAAAGCTGTTGCCGCGCCGTCCGGCATAGCGGACGGTGTTGCGCAGCCGCGTTTCCAGCCGGCTGCGATGCTGCTGGATGCGCTCGAAAGCCTCCTCGATCTGGTCGAACACGCGCCGCACCTTGTGCAGATCGTCATAGACCAGATCACGGGCGGCAGACGGATCGGGCGCCAGCCGGGCCTCATGATAGGCTTCGGCGATGGCGGCGACGTCGGCGATCGAATCCTCGATCGCGTCCAGCGCGGTGAAGATGCGATGGCGGAAGCGATAGGGGTGGGAGGTGGTCGAGATGGCCGCATAATCCTGCAGCAACAGTTTCTCGACGAAATCCTCGAAATAATGGCGCAGCCGGCGGCCCACGCTGTCGCTTTCCACCACCCGCTTGTCGATGTCGCGCAGCGCGCTCAGCACGCTGCGCAGATAGCGGCCGAAGCTGGCGGCGTCGCGCGCCGCCTTGTGCAGGCCGGGGGCATTTTCCCGCGCATTGCGCTGCAGCGCTTCCAGCTCGTTCTTCACCTGGATGACAAGGCCGCCAAGCTGGTCGGACAGGCCTTCGCGCAGGCTGCAGAGAAATTCGGCCAGGCGCATGGCGCCGGCCGGCATGTCGACCGTGACCTTCAGACCATAGCGGCTTTCCTCGATCCAGCCGGTTGCCTGCAGCCGGTTGTAGATGTGCCGGGCGCGCATCATCGCCGCGCTGGTCGCCTGTGCGTCGGCGGCTTCCAGCTTGCGCCGGCGCACGCGGCGGCCGGGGCGCGCGGCCAGCTTGTCCAGCACCACCGGGCTTTCATCCTCGCGCCACAGCTCCGCATTGTCGCCCAGCAGCGTATAGATCAGCTGGACGACCTCACCCTGGGTCGGGAAATGCAGGTCGGAACGGTAGAAGCCCTCATAGAGGCCGATCAGCACGCGCTCGTAGAGAAAGCGGTTCGACCCGGCGAACAGCGCGAAGATATCGGAATGAAGCTGGCCGAACAGCATCAGGCGGCATCATGCGCAGCCGGGCGGGACGCGCGATCCGGCGCGGTCGCGGCGATGGAGTCATCGCCGGTGCGCTGATGGTCGGACAGGGACGGATGACGGGCAGGCTGGCGCATTGTCCTCGGCGATGCCGGAGAAGCGCCTCCAAGGGCCGGGCGCAGCGTTGTGCACGACCATAGACAGGGGCTCGTCCGGCAAAAATATGGGTTCGGGCGGCGCAGATGCCATGTTCGGGCGAGCCGGGCAAGCCGATGCCGGAATTGCAGAAAAGAGTGCGCGGTTGACGTATAACTTGTAAATTATGCCGCCAATCCAAGCCCGTTTTCTGTAATTTCATATGTAAATATTGGGCGTGTCGAGAAAGGCAGGCGATCATTTTGCGAACAGAACAGGCAAAGGCCTCTTAACCATTGTAAAATGCTTCCATGGCTTAATAATGCGATGGATGAGGCAGGGTTGCTCAAGGGTTTGAACCGTCCCGCGCGCGCGGGCAGCATGGACGCGTCCTGCGCCATGTCCGCCTATTTGCCTGCGGCTTTGCTGCTGCTGGCGGGGCTGGTCGGGCTGGCGGCCGCCTGGATCATGAGCGGCAGCGGCTCGGGACGCTATCTGGTGATCGCGCCCTGGGGGGCGTCGCGGGCCGAGGCGATCAACCTGGTGCGGGCGGCCGACGGGGGGCTGGTCGGCATGGGGCGCCTGTCCAACATCATCATTGCCGGGTCGAACCGGCCGGATTTCGCGGCGGCGTTGCGCAGGGCGGGGGCCTGGGGCGTGATCGCGACGCCGTCGCGGATCGAATGCGGCGAACCATTGCCGGGGGGGCAGGCATCATGATTATCGAGCTGGACAAGCTGCGTTTCCATTTCGGCCGCTTCCTCGTGCCGCTCTTCTGGGCGCATGTGCCGTTGCTGGCGACGGTGGCCCTGCTCACGGGCCATTCGCCGATCGCGGCGGCGCTGGGCGGCACATTGCTGGCGGGGGCCTATCATCTGACCTGGTGGCGGCAGGGGATCGCCCCTGCGACCCGCTATCTGTCCGCCGTCGCACTGATGGGCGAGCCGGCGATCCTGCTGTTCCTGCTGCGCGGCCATGCCTGGCAGATGGACATGCACATGTATTTCTTCGCCATGCTGGCGCTGACCATCGCCTGGTGCGACAAGCGGGCCATCCTGGCGGCGGCGACGGCGACGGCGCTGCATCATCTGCTGCTGCTCTATCTGCTGCCCTATGCGGTGTTTCCGGGGCAGGGCAATCTGGAACGGGTGCTGCTGCATGCCGGCATCGTCGCCTTCCAGACGGCGGTGCTGGTCTGGCTGAGCGACAAGCTGGTCGAGAGTTTCCAGCGCAACCAGAAGATGGGCGAGGAGATATTGGCCAAGAATCAGGCGCTGGAGGCGCGGACCCGCGAGGCGGAGGAGGCCAATCGCGCGAAGAGCCTGTTCCTGGCCAATATGAGCCATGAAATTCGCACGCCGATGAATGCCATATTGGGCTTTTGCCATCTGGTCGCCCGGACCGACCTGGACCCCAAGCAGCAGGATTATATCGGCAAGATCAACCAGGCCGGCGTATCGCTGCTACGGCTGATCAACGACATCCTCGATTTCTCGAAGAATGAAGCGGGCAAGCTGACGCTGGAGGCGCATCCTTTCACCCTGCGCAGCGCGATCGAGAACCAGATCCAGCTGGTCGCGGCCAATGCCGAGGCGAAGCAGGTCAGGGTCGTCTCACGGGTCGATGCCGATGTGCCCGAGCGGCTGATCGGCGACGAAATGCGCTTCTGCCAGGTGGTGCTCAACCTGATGAGCAATGCCGTCAAATTTTCCGAGGAAGGCACCGTCACCATCGGCCTGTCGGCGTCCGAGCAGAATGGCCGGGTGCGGCTGAAGCTGACGGTGCGCGACACCGGCATCGGCATGACGCCCGAGCAGCAGAAATCGCTGTTCCATTCCTTCACCCAGGCGGACAGTTCGACCACGCGGCGGTTCGGTGGCACCGGCCTTGGCCTCGCCATCTGTCGCCAGATCGTGGAGCAGATGGGCGGCGACATTGCGGTCGAGAGCGCACCCGGCCAGGGCAGCAGCTTCATCTGCCACATGCTGATGGATGCGGACGACCGGGCGATGGGACTGGAAATGCCGATGTCGGCGCATGTCCGCCGGCTGCGGGTACTGGCCGCCGACGACAATCCGGCGTCGCGCCAGATCATCCATGACGTCTTTGCCGGCTGGGGCATGGCGGTGGATCTGGTGGCGTCGGGTGGCGAGGCGATCGCTGCGATCGAACATGCCGACGAACGGGGCGAGCCCTATGACCTGGCCCTGCTCGACTGGAAGATGCCCGGCCTGGACGGCATGGAGACGGTCGATGCGCTGCGCGCCAGGGCGCTGCGCCATCCCCAGCCCAAGGCATTGATCATCACCGCCTATGGCGCCGACGATCTGTTGCAGGGTGTCGATACCGACAAGGTTGCCGCCTTCCTGACCAAGCCGGTCGTGCCCAAGATATTGCTGGATACGATCACCGAGATTTTCGCCGAGGAACATGCGCCCGTCGTCCATGTCGCCGCGCCGGCCACGCCCGCTTTGCCGATGGTGGCCGAAGCGCTGCGCGGGCTGCGCGTGCTGCTGGTCGAGGATAATGAGATCAACCGCGAGATTGCGGCCGAACTGCTGGACGATGCCGGGTTGAAGGTGGATTTCGCGGAAAATGGCCGCATCGCCTGCGACATGGTGCGCGAGAAGGGGGCGGGTTATGCCGCCGTGCTGATGGACGTGCAGATGCCCGAAATGGACGGCATCAGCGCCACCCGCATCATCCGCGAGCAATGGAACGCCGAGGATCTGCCGATCATCGCCATGACGGCCCATGCCTATGAGGAGGAAAAGCAGCGCTGCAAGGCCGCGGGCATGAACGATCATATCGCCAAGCCGGTCGAGCCGCCGGTGCTGGTCAGGGTGCTGGATCGCTGGCTGAAGGCGGGACGAGTGACCACGCCGCTGCCGTCGCCGGTCGTGCCGACGGTTGCCGGTTCGTCGCTGCCCGATCGGCTGCCGCCCTTCGACCTGCCCGCCGCACTGGCGCGGGTCAATGGCAAGACCGGGCTGCTGCGCAAGCTGATCGTCACCTTCGGTGACAGCTATGACCATGTCGGCCGGGATTTGCGGGCGCATTTGGCGGCAGGGTTGCTGCCCGATGCGCGGCGCCTGGCCCATAGCCTGAAGGGCGTGGCCGGATCGCTGGAACTGCCTGGCGTCCAGCAGATCGCGTCGGATATCGAACGGATGCTGGCGGCGGATGAAACCGGGCCGGCGCTGGCCGCGATCGTCGATCTGGAGGTGGCGATCGCACCGGCCATTGCTGCCGCGCGCAGCCTGACGGGGGGGGCAGAGGCATCGGACGTCGCGATCGTCACCGTCCAGGATGATGACGCGGTCGAACAGGCGCGCACCGAGTTGCGCGGGCTGCTCGCGCGCCGGAGCCTCAGCGCCCGCGCCGGGTTCGAGCGGCTGGCCCAGGCGATGGGGCTGACGGCCGATCAGCGCGCCGGCCATCCGGTTCAGCGGGCGCTGGAGCAACTGGATTATGAAACCGCCCTCGCGCTGATCGATGCGCCGGGCGCGGGCACAGCAGGCCGGTCGATCGATCCGGCAGGAGCGACATCATGAGCAAGGCCACCATCCTGATCGTCGATGACGAGATTTCGAACATCGAAATCATGAACGCCGTGCTGGAGGATGATTATGAGATCTGCTTCGCCACGTCGGGCCAGCAGGCGCTGGACATTGCACGCACGGTGCAGCCCGACCTGATCCTGCTGGATGTGCTGATGCCGGGCATCGACGGGTTCGAAGTCTGTCGCCAGATCAAGGCGGACATCATGCTGGTCGACATACCGATCATCTTCACCACCGGGCTTGGCGATACGGAAGATGAGATGCGCGGCCTGTCGCTGGGCGCGATCGACTATGTGACCAAGCCGATCCAGCCGGCGATATTGCGCGCGCGGGTCGGCAACCATGTCGAACTCAAGCGCCTGCGCGATCAGCTCGCGACGCTGGCCGTCACCGATGCGCTAACGGGCCTGAGCAATCGTCGCCACATGGAACGGTCGCTGCAGGCGGAAAGCGCGCGCCTGACCCGGACCGGGGAATGGATGTCGGTCATCATGCTTGACATCGATTTCTTCAAGCAGTTCAACGATACCTATGGACATCCCGCCGGGGATCGCTGCATCGCGATGGTCGGCGCCGCGCTGACCCGCGCGGTCAAGCGCGCGACCGACCTGCCGGCGCGCTATGGCGGCGAGGAGTTTGCCTGCATCCTGCCCGGCGCGGACCCCCAGGGGGCCGAACTGGTCGCGCAGGAAATCCGGCTGCAGATCCAGTCGCTCAACATTCCCCATGCCCAGTCGCAGGTCAGTCCCTTCATCACCGTCAGCATCGGCGTCGCCAGTGCCCGTTGCCATGCCGACCTGCCCGCCGAGCTGTGGATGGCGGAAGCCGATCGCCAGCTTTACGCCAGCAAGCAGCGCGGCCGCGATTGCATCACGACCACCCAGTTCGACGCGCAGACCTGCCATGGTTATTCCCTGGCAGCCAATGAATAGGCGCTGTTCAGAGCCGCCTGATCAGAAGATGACCGTGACCAGCACCGTGTCCGAATAGCTGCCCGGCGGGACATTCTGCCCGGCCGGGATGCGGCCATAGACGGTCGTGGTCTGGTCCAGGTTGAGCAGCGCGATGAAATTGCTGGTCACCGTCTGCGATCCGCCGGTCCCATCGCCCCAGACCTGGTTGCGCGCATTGCTGGTGTAGAGATTATAGGCGAGCGTCGAGCCGCCACTGGTCAGGACGCGTGGCGCATAGGTGGACGATGTCCCCTTGCTCAGCTGGATCGTGTAGCTGCCGCCCAGCGCGACCACCAGCGAGCAGCGCACGCGCACCGTTCCCGATGAATCATTATCCCCGCTGGCGACAGGGTTGTAATTGCCGAAGCTCAGGCCGCTTGCCGATACGGTACAGGTGCACAGGGCCAGGGGATCACACGCTGCCTGCGCGGGTGTCGCCATGAACAGGGCCGCCAGCGCGACCGCAACGGCGTAGAGGGCATGGCCAGTGCGCATCCTCATCCTCCTTATGGCACGCATGTCAGCGGCCCGATCACTGGTAGCATTTCGTCCGGCACGGCGTCGACCCGAACATGGCAGGGGCCGTGTGCCGTATCGACGGTCAGCATCATGCCGGGGTGAAGGCTACGGATGAAGACGGCACCATCATTGCCGACGAAGGATTTTTCATCTTCCGCGGTGACGCTGGCGCCGATTTCGGCCGGCGCGCCGTCCGGCATGACGATGCGCAATGTCGCCGGATGCTCCCGGACCGCGACGAAACGTGCGCTGACGGCGCCCCGGTAGCGCGGCACCACCCTGATCTGGTCATTGGGCATCCGGATGTCGATCGGCACGTCCGCCGCCGCGATGCTGAGGCGATTGACTTCATAGGGGCGCAGGTCGGGAATGACGGCCATGCCACGGGCGTCGGTCCGCGCGACCAGTCGGTTTTCCTGATAGATGCGCACATCTGCCTGGCCGGGCACGCGCACCACGGCAAAGCCGCTTTCCACCCGGCGGGTCGGGAACAGCGCGCCATCGGCCAGCAACAGCCCGCCCTGGCCGGTGACACGCCAACCGGTTTGTCCGCCGGCACGGTCCACCTGCGCGGTCATCTCCGCCGCATTGCCGCGCCACAGAATCTCGCCCTGCTGCTGCGCATTGCTGCCGGTCGAAATCGCCGCCCGATAGCCCCAGCCTCCGCTTTGCGGCGGAGTGCTGCGCATTTCCGCCCGCACGCCACCCCGATCGGCCTGGAGATAGGCGCTGCTGCGCGGGCCGAAGGGGATGGTCAGATTGAAGCCGATGCTGTTTTCATGGCCGCTTTCCGAAAAGCGACTGCGGATCGCGTAGGCGCTGACAAAGGCCTTGTCGCGCAGGGACAGGCTGTAATTGCCCGACAGGACGCGGGCGGACTGGCTGTCGGCATAGGTCAGGCTGGTATAGGATGCGCCGATCGTGCCCATGGTGCCCAGGCTCCATCCGGCAGAGCCCTGCACCTGTTCCACGATCCGCTCGCTGTCGCGCTCCACGCCGATTTCGCGATAGCGGTTCGACGCCCGCTGGTAACTGAGAGCGACGTTCCAGGTCGGCGCGTTGCGGGCGAAGGCTGCCCGATACAACAGGCCCTCACCGGCCTGGCTCGTCGATCCCGCTGCCGCCAGGCTGATCTCGCCGATCGGAACGATGATCATGTTGACGCCGCCGCCGGCCATGGTGACGTCGGCGCTGGCTTCGGCCCGTCCCTCGATCGTCAGCCGGTCGGTCAGGCCGCGGCGATAGGTGCCGGCCAGGAAGGGATTGTCATAGCCGAAGCTGCGCAGCCCATAGCCGCGCCGTTCGGCTCCTGCCTCCATAGACCAGGATGCCAGGCCCGCGCGCAGCAGGTGGGAACTCACATAGTAGCTCGACGTGACGCGCCGCTCCACGCCCAGCGGATCGCGGATCACCAGCGTCACTTGGCCGGCGCCCGTGACCAGCGGCACCTGGTTGATGGAGAAGGGCCCCTGGCCGACGTCGGTCTGGAAGCGTTGGGTGCCGTTCACCAGCAGCTCCACGTTCGACGGCACGGCGGCGCTGCCGGCAAGGGACGGCGTCGGAAAGGTCAGGAGGCTTGGCTGCAGGGCGAACTCGGTGCCGAAGCGCACGCCGCCAAAGCGGATCTGCCGCGTCCAGTCGCGCGCATCCGTTACGCCATCGCCGATGACGAGGCGCGTCAGGTTGATCGGATCGTCACGCAGATAATAGCTGTCCAGCCGGGTCGCCCGGCCATAGACCGTGCCGTTGCCCAGCAGCATGCTGTTCGACACCACGCCCCAGTCATCGGACAGCCCGGCCTCCACGAAGGCGCCCAGGCGCGCCTTGCCGGCATATTCGGCAGAAATGTCATAATTGAGGAAGGCGGCGAGCATATTGTCGCTGGGCGCGGCGACGGCGCTGGCCGGCGCAACGCTGGTCGCTTCGAAGGCTTCGGGCGACACCGTCAGCAACAGGGCCTGGCTGGGCTCGTCGAAGGCGGCCGCGACGCCGCCGAGCGAGGATAGCGCGACAAAGGCGTCGCCATCGATCATCATTGCCGTGCCGGTCGGCGGGCGCATCCGCCAGGCGGCCAGATCCTTCACGCGCACCAGGAATGCGCCGGCGCGCCGCGCAAGCAGATAGTCGCCTGGCAACAGCCGGCCATTGAGCGTGACCGAGGCCAGCATCATTGTCGGCGTCGCCGTCGCGTCTGCCGTCGTCGCAATCGCGCCTGTCGTCGGCGCGCTGTCCTGCGCGCTGGCAATGCCGCAACTGGCCACGACGCAGGGCAGGACAAGAAGGGTGCTAGCGCGTCCCACCGGCATGGGATGCCGACTGGAGGACGAGCTCCGCGGTCAGGCTGCGCTGGCCGGTGGCCGCCTCCAGCGTCAGCTTCTCTCCGCCGCCCACCGGTCGTTGCATGTCGAACAGGAAGCTGCGTGTCGCGCCGGGGAGGATGTAGATCGATTCCTGCCTCGTCGCCAATGGCGTGCCGTCGGCCCGCTTCAGGTCGAGGCGATTGAGGTGGACGTGCGCGCTGCCTTCATTGCGTGCGGTCAGCGTGAGCTGCCGGTCACTGGTGGCGGTCAGCTGCCACGCCAGGGATGCCTGCGCACCGGGCGCGGTCACGAAGATCGGGATGCTGACGCGCAGCAATGTGCGGATCTCGCCAGCGGCGGTCGGGCGATCGGTCGGGATCTCCTCCAGGAAGACGCGATAGCTTTTCTCGGTCGGCGTGGCGGCCGTGCGCAGGCCGAAGCGCGCAATCTGCTGCCCGCCTGCGGCTATTTCGAACAGCGGCGGATTGGCCAGGATGTCGCGTGTTTCCTCGAACAGATCCTGCCCATTATCCTGCCGCCATGCCACGACCCGCACCTGCATGCGGGCCGGCGCATCGCCGCTATTTTCGATCGTCATCGTCTCGACCGGGGTCTTGTCGTCAAGCGCGACCAGGACCGGATAGATTTTCAGCGTCGCGGCCCAGGCGGTGGTTGGCTGTGCCAGGGCGAGCAGGGCCGCTGCCGCGCGTCGTGCGAACATCTTGGGCATGGCCGCCTCGCTCCGGATCGATCAATAGACGACGTTGACGGTGATGGTGTCGCTATAGGAACCGATCGGGACATTCTGGCCGGCCGTGATCCGGCCATAGACGGTCAGGGCATTGGTGCCGACCGGGGCCGTCGCGGCGGCGGTGTCGGTTGCAGGCGTGTTGCCCCAGTTCGTCGTATGCGCCGAATCCTGATACAGCGCATAGCTCAGCAGATTGCTTCCGCTCGACATCTTGCGCGTGGTCACGGTCGCCCCCGATGCCGTGCCCGCGGTCAGGCCGACCGTGTAGGTGGTGCCGACCGTGCAGAGAACCGACAGGGTGGAGGTGGCGTCGGTCGGCGCGGTTGCGGTCGGGTCATAATTGCCGAACGCCAGCGCCGTCGCCGACACGACGCAGGCCTTGATCACGGTTGCGGTAACCGGGAAGGTCGTGGTGGTGGTGGCTGCCTGGGCCGTGCCTGCAAGACCCGTCAGCAGGGCCGCGGCTGCGAGGGATGCGGCCAGTTTGAAACGAAACATGTGTCCTCCAACACCTCAAGCTTTGATGGAGGGAGTATCGTCAATGTCGGTTAATAACGCGCTTTTGGGCAAAAGGCGGCTTTACCAATATTTTGCGTAAATCGCGTTCGTCGCAAGATAACGGAGCGATCCGTCAGAATTCATAGGACAGGATGTCGTCCTGCCGGCTGTGATCCATATTGCCGCTGCGAAGGGAGACGACTGTTCCGTTGTCGCTGGACGATTTCACCATGCGATAATGATATTGTCCGCAATTTACAGCAGCCTGGTCGCTGGAAATGCGGCAGGGCTGCACGACCACCGCGCCGACCAGCAGCGAGCCATGCGCGGCCTGCTGCGCAGGCGCAGCAGTGCCGATGGCCATCGATCCTGCAATCAGGAGGGGGCGGCCGGAATGGCGCAACATGCAAATAACTCCGTTCATCGCGCCCTCCTAACGGATCGAAGCGGCAACTGACAGCGATTCCTGACTGGCGGCCGAAGGGCAGACGATGCGTCGAATAGGGAATCTATGCATAGTCCATGAAGGGGGAGACGCTGACGGCGGAGCGCAGTGGGGCGTCAAAGCGGCTCGGACCGGTCGATCCGGCCGCTGTCGAGCAGCGGTGCGGCATCGATCGAATCTGCGTCCATCAGCATCGCCAGCCTTTCCGTCGCGGCAAGGATCATGGCCTGTTCCCAGGTAGGCAGGGCATCGAAGCGATCGGTGAAGCGCTTCTGCAGCGGGTCGGGGGCGTCGGCCAGGGCTTCACGGCCGGCGGGCAGCAGGGTCAGGTGGATCTGGCGCTTGTCACGTTCGCCGCGTTGGCGCTGGACGAAGCCGAGCGCGACCAGCCGGTCGACGATCGCGGTGATCGTCGCCTGGCTGAATTGCAACGCCTGCGCCACGGCGGAGGGGGTGACGGACAGGCGCGTGTCGATTTCCCGTAGCACCAGCAATTGTGAGGGGGTGAGCCCGGTCGTCGTCGCCAGCTGACGGCTGCCGATTTCGGTCGCGCGCAGGACGCGGCGCAGCGCGCGCAGGGTCAGGGAGGCAATTTCGGAATCCATGGGAAGGCGCATAGCGCGAAGTCCCGCAAAGCGCCAACGGGGCCAAAAGTTCCTCATCATATACTTCATCACATGAAATATAATTTCGACTTTGGGGTTGAAGGTGGCGCCGATAATCGGCATATGACCGCCCGTCTCGCCGGAGAATCTGCTTCTCCGAGTAAAATATAATTCGGGAGATGAACAATCTTCGATTCCCAAGCTACAGCGGCTGCTTCGCCGCCACGGGCTTCTGCGCGCTCTCGATCGGGCGAGGGGCAGGACATCGTCTTACGCAAGCCCGTCGCCACGGACGGGCCAGCCATCAGCGGATTGATTGCGGCCTGTCCGCCGCTTGATCCCAATTCGGCCTATTGCAACCTGCTGCAATGCACGGACTTTGCCGGCAGCTGCATCGTCGCCGAGCGCGGCGGTGCGGTGGTCGGCTGGGTGTCGGGCTATCGCCCGCCGGCAGCGCCCGACAATTTCTTCGTGTGGCAGGTCGCGGTGTCGTCCGCCGCGCGTGGCCAGCGCCTTGCCGGGCGCATGATCGAGGCGCTGCTGGCCCGGCCCGAGCAGGCCGGCGTCACCCATCTGACGACGACCATCACCGACGATAATCGCGCCTCCTGGGCCTTGTTCCAAGGGCTGGCGCGGCGTTGGGGCGTTCGGATCGAAAAGACCGCCCGCTTTGAAGAACAGGCCCATTTTGCCGGCGCCCACGCCACCGAATGGCAGGCGCGCATCGGCCCGCTGCCGACCCCGGCACAGAGTTGAGAGAGATTGAAACCATGACCGTCACGACCCAGCCCAAACCCACCAGCGCCATGCCCGACACGGCCATTTATGAGCGACGCGAGTCCGCCGTGCGCAGCTATGCCCGCGCCATGCCGCGCCAGTTCAACCGCGCGGAAGGCGTGTGGATGCACGACAATCAGGGCGGCCGCTATCTCGACTTCCTGTCGGGTTGCTCCACGCTCAATTATGGCCACAATCACCCGGTCCTGAAGGCCGCGCTGGTCGACTATATCGCCGGCGACGGTATCACCCATGGCCTCGACCTGCACACCGATGCCAAGGCCGACTTCCTTGCCACGCTGGAGGATGTGATCCTGCGTCCCCGCGGGCTTGATTATCGCGCCATGTTCACCGGGCCGACCGGCACCAATGCGGTCGAGGCCGCGATCAAGCTGGCGCGCAAGATCACCGGTCGCGAACTGGTGATCGCCTTCACCAACGGCTTTCACGGCATGACGCTGGGCGCGCTCGCCTGCACCGGCAATGCCGCCAAGCGCGGCGGCGCGGGCGTGCCGCTGAGCCATGTCGCCCATGAACCCTATGACGGCTATCATGGTCCCGATGTCGATACCGCCGCCCTGCTGGAACGGCGCCTGTCCGATCCGTCGAGCGGCCTCGACGCGCCGGCCGCCATCCTGGTGGAGACAGTGCAGGGGGAAGGTGGCCTCAATGCCGCCTCGCCGCAATGGCTGCGCCGGATCGCCGAGATCGCCAGGCGCCACGGCGCGCTGATGATCGTCGACGATATCCAGGCCGGTTGTGGCCGCACCGGCAATTTCTTCAGCTTCGAAGGCATGGGCTTCACCCCCGACATCGTCACCATGGCGAAGTCGCTGTCGGGCATGGGCCTGCCCTTCGCACTAACCCTGTTCCGACCGGAACTGGATCAATGGGCGCCGGGCGAACATAATGGCACCTTCCGGGGCAATAACCATGCCTTCGTCACCGCCACCGCCGCGCTGCGCCATTTCTGGGGCGATGCGCAGTTCGAACAGGATATCGCCCGTCGCGGCGCGCTGCTGGAACGGCGGCTGGACGCGATGGCGGCCGAACATGGCCTGTCGACGCGCGGCCGCAGCATGATGCGCGGCATCGACGTCGGATCGGGCGAAGTCGCTCAGGCCATCACCGCCGCCTGCTTTGCGCAGGGGCTCGTCATCGAAACCAGCGGCGCGCATGACGAGATCGTCAAGATATTGGCGCCCCTCGTGATCGAGGACGCCGTGCTGTCGGCCGGGCTCGACATTCTCGAGGAGAGCATCCGGTCCGCGCTGACCGTCACCTATGGCGTCGCCGCAGAATAAGAGGAGATTTCAGACATGATCGTTCGCAAGCTTCAGGACATCCGCAAGTCCGACCGCAATGTGAAGTCCAAGGGCTGGGAAAGTGCCCGCCTTCTGCTGAAGGACGACAATATGGGCTTTTCCTTCCACGTCACCACCATGTACGCGGGCGAGGAATTGCACATGCACTAC
This sequence comes from Sphingobium sp. DN12, assembly GCF_051058005.1. Lineage (NCBI taxonomy): Bacteria > Pseudomonadati > Pseudomonadota > Alphaproteobacteria > Sphingomonadales > Sphingobiaceae > Sphingobium > Sphingobium sp. DN12. The sequence goes on along the minus strand of NZ_CP173717.1, from coordinate 2,956,237 downwards.
CAGAACCATCTGGAGGCGGTGCTGGTGCTCAAGGGCACGGGCACGATCGAAGATCTGGGCACCGGCATCACCCATCAGCTGGCGCCCGGCGTCATGTATGCGCTCAACGCCCATGACCAGCATATCGTGCGGCCGGAAACCGATATATTGTGCGCCTGCACCTTCAATCCGCCGGTCACTGGCAAGGAAGTGCATGACGAGAATGGCGCCTATCCCGCCGATACCAGCGCCGCGCGCGAACCTGCGCTGGCCGACTGATGCGTGACGCTCCAGCATTTTCAAAGCAGATAGCCACATCTGCTGACTCGGAAATGCGGACAACAACGAAAATTGGAGCTTGATCCGATTCAGTATGAACGGATCAAGCTCTGGCTTGGGGCTGCCCGAGCCAGCCACGCCTTTCTTACCTTAGATTGAAAAAGGGGGAGTCCCATGAAAGACCTCTACCCGTCCCGCCATGCCGACATGGCGGAATTCTTGCCGCGCCACGATCCGGTCGTCCATGCCGACTGGAGCGCTGGCGCGCCGATCAGCCGCGACCAGGCCGATGCCTTCGAGCGCGACGGCTATCTGGTGCTGGAAGACATTTTCTCAGACGCGGAAGTCGCCTTCCTCCAGCACGAGGCCCGCAAGCTGCTGGCCGATCCCGATGCGCTGGAAGGCGAAACGGTCATCACCGAACCGGGCGGCAAGGAAGTCCGTTCCATCTTCCGCATCCATGCCCAGAGCCGGGTGATCGAGCGGCTGGCGGCGGACAGCCGCCTGGCCGGCGTGGCCCGCTTCCTGCTGGGTGACGATGTCTATATCCACCAGTCGCGGCTCAACTATAAGCCCGGTTTCCAGGGCAAGGAATTCTACTGGCACAGCGATTTCGAGACCTGGCATGTGGAGGATGGCATGCCGCGCATGCGCGCGCTGTCCATGTCGGTGCTGCTGGCCGAAAACACGCCGCATAACGGTCCGCTGATGCTGATCCCCGGATCGCATCGCCAGTATCTGACCTGCGTCGGCGAGACGCCGGAAGACCATTATCGCCAGTCGCTCAAGCGCCAGGAATATGGCGTTCCCGACGAGGACAGCCTGGCCGAGTTGGCGCATCATCATGGCATTGTCGCGCCGACCGGCAAGCCCGGATCGGTGGTGATCTTCGACTGCAACATCATGCACGGGTCGAACGGCAACATCACGCCTTTCCCGCGCGCCAATGCCTTCCTGGTCTATAATGCGGTGTCCAACCGGCTGGAGGCGCCCTTTGGTGTCGACCGGCCGCGCCCTGCCTTCATCGCCGCGCGCGGCGAACCGCCGGTCATCACGCCCATCACCGGCCCCCTGATGCAGGAGGCGCTGGCATGAGTAGCCTGCATAGCGTCGAGAAGATCGGCGGAACCTCCATGGCCGCGACCGCGACATTGTTCGACAATGTGCTGATCGCCGGCCGCAAGGGCGCGGACCTCTATCATCGCATCTTCGTCGTGTCGGCCTATGCGGGCATGACCGACCTGCTGCTGGAGCACAAGAAAAGCGGCGAACCGGGTGTCTATGCCCGTTTCGTGGCGGACGAGGATGCGGACGGCTGGCGCCAGGCGATGGAGGCGGTGCGCCGCGCCATGCAGGAGCGCAATGCGACGATGTTCGTCCGCGCCGACCGGCTGGCGGAGGCCAATGCCTTTGTCGACATGCGGATCGATGCGGTCGCCGCCTGTCTTGACGATCTGGCGCGGCTGCGCAGTCATGGTCGCTTCTGCGTCAAGGAACAACTGGTGACGGTGCGCGAACTGCTGGCGGGTCTGGGCGAAGCGCATAGCGCGCATTCGACCGCGCTGCTGCTGCGCGACCGGGGCGTCAATGCGCAGTTTGTCGACCTGACCCTGTGGGACCAGCAGGACATGCGCGAACTGGACGATCGGATCGGCCAAGCCTTTGCGCCGATCGATCTGGCAACCACCCTGCCGATCGTCACCGGCTATGCCGGATGCAGCGAGGGCATGGTGCGCCTCTATGCCCGTGGCTATTCGGAAATGACCTTTTCGCGCATCGCCGTGCTGACGAAGGCGCGCGAGGCGATCATCCACAAGGAGTTTCACCTGTCGAGTGCGGACCCGCGCCTGGTCGGCACGGACAAGGCGCGCAAGATCGGCAGGACCAACTATGACGTGGCGGACCAGCTTGCCAATCTGGGGATGGAGGCGATCCATCCCGGCGCGGGCAGGGGGCTGCGCCAGACCGACATTCCGCTGCGGGTGCGCAACACCTTCGACCGGGAAGATGGCGGGACGCTGATCTGCGGCGCCTATGTCTCCGACACGCCGCGCGTCGAGATCGTCACCGGCGTGCGCCAAGCGCAGGCGCTTCAGTTCTTCGAGCAGGATATGGTCGGCGTGAAAGGCTATGACGCGGCGATATTGGACGCGCTGGCCCGCCATGGCGCCTGGATCGTCAGCAAGGCGTCGAACGCCAACACCATCACCCATTATCTGTCCGCCGATGCGGCGACGGTGAAGCGGGTGATCGCGGATTTGCAGGCGCGCTATCCCGACGCTGCCATATCGGCCCAGCCGGTGGCGATCGTGTCGGTCATCGGCAGCGACATCGCGCGGCCGGGGCTGGTGCCCGATGCCCTTCGGGCGCTGGCCGATGCCCATGTGCCGATCGTCGCGATGCAGCACCAGATCCGCAATGTCGACGTCCAGTTCATCGTCGATGTTGATCATTATGAAACCGCCGTGGGCGCGCTGCACCGCGCCCTGGTGGAGGACGGGGCGGAACCGGCGGAGGATCGGCGCGCGGCCTGATCCGCCCCCGGTCATCCTCCATGTTCGCCGCGATTCACCCCGTCCGCAGCCTGCTGCTCGCCATCTTCATGCTGATGGCGGGCAGCGGCTTCCTGTCCACGCTGATCGGCCTGCGGCTGGAGCGGGCGGGGGCAGGCACGATGGCGATCGGTGCGGTCGCCACCGCCTATTTCGGCGGGCTCGTGGTCGGCGCGCTGCGCGCCGGGGCGATCGTGCGGCAGGTTGGGCATATCCGCGCCTTCGCCGCCTTCGTCTCGCTGCTGTCGGCCAGCACGCTGGCCTATGCACTGGTCCAATATCCGCTCTTCTGGGCCTGCCTGCGCCTGATCGACGGCATCTGCGTCGCGGGCGTGTTCATCTGTCTGGAAAGCTGGCTCAACGACCGGGCGGAGGCGGAAACGCGCGGCAGCGTGCTCGCCGCCTATATGGTCGCCCTTTATTCGGGGCAGGCGGTCGGGCAATTGCTGCTGGGCGCCAGCGGTGCCCTGCCGGCGGTGCCATTCCAGATCGCCTCCATCCTCATTTCCCTGGCCATCATCCCGCTCTGCCTGACGCGCAGCAGCGCCCCCGCGCCGGTCGATGCGCAGGCCTTCACCATCCGCGCCCTCTATGCCGCCTCACCGCTCGGCACGGTCGGCTCGGTCGCGACCGGGCTGATGCTGGGCGCCTTCTATGGCATGGCGGCGGTGCATGTGCGCCGGCTGGGGCTGGACCTTGGCGCGACCGCCAGTTTCATGATGATCGTCATCCTGGGCGGCGTCGCGCTGCAATGGCCGCTGGGGCGCCTGTCGGACCGGCTCGACCGGCGGCGGGTGATCGTCGGCTGCTTTGCCGCGACGCTGGCTGTCTGCACGGCGCTGGCGATGCTGGTGTCGGGCGGCCCGTGGCTGCTGGCGCTTGGCGCCCTGTTCGGCGGCCTCAGCTTCGCCCTCTATCCGCTCTGCGTCGCGCACTGCAACGACCGGCTGCTGGCGACCGAGCGGGTCGCGGCGAGCGGGCGGCTGGTGCTGCTCTATTCGGTTGGCGCGGCGATCGGTCCGCTCGGCGCTGCGCTGCTGATGAGCCTGGCGCCGACGAGCGGCCTCTTTCTCTTCATTGCCCTGTGTGCCGGCGCGACGCTGGCCTTCGGCCTCTGGCGCCAGACGGCGACCCCGCCCGTGCCGGTGCCCGAACAGCAGGACTTCCAGATCGTGCCGCGCACCACGCCGGTGGCCTCGCTGCTCGATCCCAATACTGTAGACGGACTGACCGAATGACCGCTTCCGCCGTTCCTGCCACCGCTGCTGCCCCGATGCAGGCCGACAAGGCCACCTTGCGCCGGGCCATCGCCGCGTCGGCGCTGGGCAATGCCACCGAATGGTTCGACTATGGCATCTATGCCTATGGCGTGACCTATATTTCCGCCGCGCTCTTTCCCGGCGCGGTGGACGATGCCATTCTGTTCGCGCTGGCGACCTTCGCCATTTCCTTCCTCGTCCGGCCATTGGGTGGCCTGTTCTGGGGACCGCTGGGTGACCGGCTGGGGCGCAAGTCGGTGCTCGCGCTGACCATCTTGCTGATGTCGGGCGCGACGCTGGCCGTCGGCCTCATCCCCTCCTACGCGCAGATTGGCTGGGCGGCGCCCGCGCTGCTCATCATCCTGCGCATGGTGCAGGGTTTTTCGACTGGCGGCGAATATGGCGGCGCCGCGACCTTCATGGCCGAATATGCGCCCGACGCCCGACGCGGCTTCTATGGCAGCTTCCTGGAGTTCGGCACGCTCGCCGGCTTCTCCTTCGGCGCGGCGCTGATGCTGGGCTTTTCGCTGCTGCTGGGGGACGCGGTCATGCATGCCTGGGGCTGGCGCATTCCCTTCCTGGTGGCCGCGCCCATGGGCCTCATCGGCATGTATCTGCGGTCGCGGATGGAGGACACGCCGGTCTTCCGCGAGCAGGCGGCCGAAGGCAGCGGATCGCCGTCCCTTTCCCGGCTGCTGCGTGATCATAAGCGGCCGATGCTGGTCGTGGGCGGGCTGGTCGTGGCGCTCAACGTCGTCAATTATACGCTGCTCAGCTACATGCCGACCTATTTGCAGCGCCGCATCGGCCTGTCCCCGGACGAGGCGCTGGTGGTGCCGATCATCGGCATGCTCTTCATGATGGTCTTCCTGCCGATCGCCGGCCATATGTCCGATCGGGTGGGCCGGCGTCCGATGTGGCGGCTGTCGCTCATTGGTCTGCTGGTCGCGGTGGTCCCGCTCTACATGCTGATGGCGACGGGGCTGGCCGGCGCGATCATCGGCTTTGTCCTGCTCGGCCTGCTCTATGTGCCGCAACTGGCGACGATTTCGGCGACCTTCCCGGCGCTGTTCCCCACCATCGCGCGTTTCGCCGGTTTCGCGATCGCCTATAATCTGTCGACCTCGCTGTTCGGCGGCACCGCGCCGGCGATCGGCAGTGCGCTGATCGGCGCGACCGGCAATGAACTCATGCCGGCCTTCTACATGATGGCGGCCTGCATCATCGGCCTGATTGCGCTGCGCTTCATGCCGGAAACGGCAGGCCGGTCGCTCCGCGACGATCCGTTCGGACGGGAGCGTGCAGCATGATCAGCCAGCTCTATATCGCGTCGGACAGCCTCCAGATCCTGACCCGCGGCTATGTCGAGAATGTCTGGTTGCAGGCCGTGACGGGATTGCTGCTGCTTGGCGCATTCGCCTGGGCGGCCAACTGGGTGGCCAAGCGTATCGTCCTGACCCTGTTGCTGCGACTTATCGATCATCTGCCGTTCCGGGTCGAGGCCGCGCATATTGGTGCCGTCGTCGCGCGCTTCGGCCTGCTCCGGACCTATCTGCACGACAAGCAGGACGATCTGTCCCGCTGGAATGTGGACCATGCGGCGGACAACAGGCTGGATAGCCGGCGGCTGACCAATATCGGCACCTTTCGCGCCTATGTGCTGGCCTATCTACGCGCGAATCCCAATATCCGCCCCGACCAGACCCTGTTGGTGCGCCAACTGGCGCCCAGCGAACATGGACTGCCGCTGGAAATCTACGCCTTCGCCAACACCATTGTCTGGGCCGAATATGAAGGCATACAGGCCGATATTTTCGACCATCTGATCGCGATCCTGCCCGAATTCGGGCTGCGCCTGTTCCAGCGGCCCGCGGGAAGCGATCTGGGGCAGCTCATGTCGGGCACTCGGCTATGGAACGGGCAGGGCGCGCTCGAAGCGCAAGCGCTGTGTCAGGTGGGGTGAACGGCGCGGGTTGTTCCGTTCGGTCTGCTGCCGGATACTGCAATATCTGGTATGAGAAATAGTTTTTCTCGTTCAAAGCATGCCGGCATCGCTCGATGCATTGCCGATCAGCAGCAGCATTTTCGAACGTGCATCCTCACCGTCTCCTCGCATGATCGCGTCGAAAACGGCGTCATGGTCGGGCATCGGATCGCGCGACTCCTGGCGCTCATCGCGCGCAAAGCGCGTGGTCCAGGCAACTACCGCCGTGACCGATGTCGCGAGCGTGATGAGGGATTCATTGCGGGTTGCGAGCAGGATCTGGCGGTGAAAATTCTGGTCGGCTGCGCGTCCCTCCATCGTCTGGAGTCCGCAGCGCCGCATTTCCTCGAGCGCATGACCCATGCGTGAAATGTCCTGCGTATCACGGCGCAGCGCTGCAAACTGGGCTGCGGCCGGCTCCACCACGATACGCAATTCGAAGATGTCGCGGAGAAACTCGGGCGTGGGTCCGGCTTCGAACATCCATGCAAGAACGTCCAGGTCCAGCATGTTCCAGCGAAGCCGGTCGTTGATGCGCGTGCCGCTCTTCGTCCGGCTATGGACCAGCCCCTTGGCTGACAGGACGCGGACCGCCTCACGATAGGCGGTCCGCGAGATGCCCTGTTCGGCGCTATAGCGCTCCTCGCCTGGCAATATGTCTCCCGGCTGATAGCGGCCGCCCACGATGGCGATGCCCAGGTCATGCGCGATCCTGTCGTGCACGGCGCGCTGGGGCTGGCTGGCGGGGCGGGATAGTGGGTGCTCATCTGCTTGCGTCATAGGTTCTCGTCCGATTTGCGGCTGCGATCGTCAAGCCTGATCCGACATTTGCCAGAACTGGTATGAGGAAAAATGGAGAATTTTCGACATATCCCTATTACTCCGTCAAAGTATCGCTTGAAACCACGTTTAATTCGCATAGTCTAGTATGAGAAATAAAAATGACTCGGAGGGATTGCTGTGATAAAAGGCGCTATGAAGCTGTCCATCTCATTGGTCGCGTTGCTGGCGGCGCAAGAGGCCGTGGCACAGGGTGATGCGGAGGCGAGCGGGACGGGCGTGAGCGATGTCGACATCATCGTCACCGGCATGCGAGCCAGCCTTTCGTCGGCGCAAAACATCAAGCGCAATGCGCAGCAGTTGGTGGATTCTGTCGTTGCCGAGGATATCGGCAAGCTACCCGACAACAATGTGGTCGAGGCGCTTCAGCGCGTGCCCGGCATCCAGGTTTCGCCCCGCGCGCGCGGCGAATCCGCGACCGTGCTGATCCGTGGCCTTCCCGACGTCGTGACATTGGTCAACGGCCGCAACATCTTCAGTACCACCGGCCGTTCCCTGTCGCTGGCCGATGTGCCGGCAGACCTGGTTGCCGGCGTCGACGTCTACAAATCGCGTTCCGCCGATCAACTGGAAGGCGGCATTGCCGGGCTCATCAACGTGCGCACCCGCCGGCCCTTCGACTTCAAGGGGCTGGAAGTTGCGCTGGCCGGACGCGAAGTCTATAGCGAGCAGCCCGATAAGATCGATCCCTATGCCAGCGCGCTCATCAGCAATCGCTGGTCGACCGGCATCGGCGAGATTGGCGCATTGGTGAGCGTCTCCTACCACAAGACCCGCTATCGCGACTTCACGGTCTATAGCGGCGGATATTTCGGCTATAATCTCGACAATAGCCGCGCGCCCTACACCCCGGGCGTCCCGCTCGACCCGCGCGGTAACGGCGCAAATGACCCTGCCGTGTTTCGGACCGACGTTATCGGTGCCTTCGACCGGATCGGCACTCGGACCCGCCCGGCCGTCAATGCCACGCTGCAATGGGCGCCGGATGATCGCCTGACCATTCATGCCGACGGCCTTTTTTACGGCTATCGCGAACGCGGCAACGGCAATCAGAATTTCACGTCGATGAATGGCACATTGCGCTCGCCGCTCGCATTCGTGGGCGATACCAAGCTGGTAGAATCGCTCAGCATCAGCGGCGGGCGTGTCGCCAATTTCGGCACGGCCTACCGAAACAAGGCGGATCGCTGGCAAGGGGCGATCGGTGCGGATTGGGAGGTCAACGACTGGAAGGCCGCGACGGAACTGTCCTACACAAGGTCTAAGGCCACCGACGTCGGCAATAATCTGGACGTCGACTTCATCGCGTCCCGCACCGATGCCGTCTTCAATGATGGATCGGGCACCCCCTATTTCTCCCTACCCAATGACGACATTGCCGATCCGGACCGCTATTATCTGTCTCGCCTGTCCACCACGCGCACGATCGGCGACGGCAGGGAATGGGCCTGGCGGGGCGATCTCTCCTACCGCGCGCCTTTCCTGATCTTTTCCGGGCTGGATACGGGCCTTCGGCTCAGCCAGCGCGATGCGCAGTCGGACAGTTTCACCCAGACCGTGAATTGCGGTCCGGCGGTTGCGGTCAAATGCTATGCTGTCAAGGCGGCCAGCCTGCCGGGGCTGATGACGGTGACACCTGGCGGATTCGATACGGGAACCGGCAAGTTCGTGGAGCAATGGGCAACGCCGGGCACCGACTATCTGCTGAACAATGTCGGATCGCTACGGCAATTATTCGGTCTCGCGCCCGGTGATCCGGCTTTCCAGGATACCCAGCACTTCGACATCAAGGAGAAAAACCAGGCCGGCTATGGCCAGGCCAATATCGAGGTCGGACAACTGGACGGGCAGGTCGGCGTGCGCGTGATCCGCACCGACATCACATCCAATGCCTTCTTGGTTCTGCGCGGCGCCACCTCACCCGTCACGATCCGGAACAAGAGCACGGATGTGTTGCCCAGCCTGGCGCTGCGCTACAAGCTGAAGGACAATCTCTTCCTGCGCTTCGCTGCCAGCAAGACGATCACGCGCCCGAGCTTCGCACAGCTCAATCCGGCGCTCACTTTGACGCCACCGGTACCCGGTCAGCAACCGTTCGGCCGGGGAACGAGCGGCAACGCCGATCTGAAACCGATCCGCTCCGACAATTACGACCTGTCGCTCGAATGGTATATCGACCGTTCCAGCTCGATCACCGCCACGATCTTCCGTCGCGACGTCAAGGGCTTCATCCAGTCGGTTACCAGCAATTTCGACATCGATTATCTGGGCGACGACAATGGCGTCTATCAGATCACCCGCCCGGAAAATTCCGGTTCGGGACGCCTGCAGGGAATCGAGGGCGGCTTCACCTTCTTCCCCAAGGGACTGCCGCAATGGCTGGACGGCATCGGCATCAGTGCCAACGGCACCTATATCGATGGCAACAACAAGGCGCTCTCGCCGCTGCCTGGCGTTACCGGCTATATGGACATCCCCTTCCAGAATGTGTCCAAATATTCCGGTACCGCCACGCTCATCTATGAGAAGGGCGGCTTTTCCGGTCGCGCCTCCTATGTCTGGCGCGACAAATATAATGCTGGCCTGCATTTTACTGGGGTCAATCCCAATTTCATTACCAACGGTGCGATCAGCAATCTGGACCTGTCTTTGTCCTACGAGATCAATCCCCAGTTCACGGTCGTATTCGACGCGACCAACATTCTGAAAAATCTCTATCAAACCTCTTTCAACGACCCCAGTCTCTATCCGCGCGACACGGTTCTTTACACGCGCACCTTTGCCCTTGGTTTCCGGGCAAAGCTTTGAACAAGTCCATATCGAGAGGATGTTCCATGACCATTTCCCGAGTGATCGCCGCCCTGTCGGTGCTGCTGGCGCTGCCGCAACTGGCCCATGGCCAGACAGTGCCGGCGCGGCAGGTCGCGATCAGCGTGGACGCGGCCAAGCCAGCAGGCAAGCTGCCGCCCATCTGGCGCTTCTTCGGCGCGGACGAGCCCAATTATGCGACCATGAAGGACGGCCGGAAATTGCTGGTCGAACTGGGCGAACTGAAGAAGGGCGAGGTCTATTTCCGTGCCCATAACCTGTTGAGCAGCGGCGATGGTACCGCCGCCTTCAAATGGGGCAGCAGCAACGCCTATATCGAAACCAGGGACGGCAAACCCGTCTATGACTGGAAAGTTGTCGACGGCATCATCGACACCTATCTGGCTCGCGGCGTCCGACCCTATCTGCAGATCGGCTTCATGCCCGAAGCCATGTCATCCGCGCCGGCCGGCACGCCCTATCAGCATAGCTGGCGGCCCGGGTTCGATTACAAGCTGATCGCGACGGGCTGGACCTATCCCCCCAAGGATTACGAAAAATGGGCGGAACTGGTCTATCAGTGGACGCTCCACAATATCGAGAAATACGGCAAGGCCGAGGTCGAGAAATGGTATTTCGAGGTCTGGAACGAGCCGAACTCGCCCTTCTACTGGACCGCTTCGCCGGAGGAATTCTACAAGCTGCATGACTATGCGATTGGCGCGGTGCGTCGGGCGCTGCCGACCGCGCGGGTCGGTGGTCCGGACGTCGCGGGCGCTGGCGGCGCTTTCATGGACGGCTTCCTGAAGCATGTGTCGTCCGGCAAGAATTATGTGACCGGCCAGACCGGGACGCCCACCGACTTCCTGTCCTTCCATGCCAAGGGCCGGCCGGAGTTTGTCGATGGCCATGTCCGCATGGGGATCGCGACCCATTTGCGGGAAGCGGATCGCGGCTTTACCAAAGTGCTGTCGATCCCGTCGCTGGCCGGGAAGCCGGTGGTGATCGGCGAAAGCGATCCCGAAGGCTGCGCGGCCTGTCCGGGACCGCAAAACGACTATCGCAATGGCACCATGTATTCGAGCTACACCGCCGCCAGCTTCGCGCGCATCTGGGAATTGGCGGAACGGAGAAAGGTCAATCTGGAAGGCGTCCTGTCCTGGTCGTTCGAATTCGAGGATCAGCCCTGGTTTGCGGGCTATCGGCAGCTTTCCACCAATGGCGTCGACCTGCCGGTTCTCAATGTCTTCCGCATGTTTGCGCAGCTTGGTGAAACGAAGCTCTCGACCGTCAACAGCGCACAGATCCCGCTCGATCAGGCGATGACGAAGGGGATTCAGGGCGACGCCGACATCGGATCGATCGCCACCCGCACAGCGGACGGCAAGGTCGTCTTGCTACTCTGGCATTATCATGACGATGATGTCGCCGGGCCGGATGCGCAGCTGAAGATCGGCTTGAAGGGACTGAAGGCTGCGCCGTCCTCGGCGACACTGTGGCGAGTGGATGGCGATCATGCCAATGCCTTTGCCGCCTGGAAGAAGATGGGCTCGCCCCAGTCGCCCGATCAGGATCAATATGCGCAGCTGGAGGCCGCGTCGGTCATGAAGGCGGAGACGGTCGCTGTCGCCGGCCCGCGTGGCGCGGCCAGCATCGATCTTGCGCTTCCGCGCCAGGGTGTCGCCCTGCTGATCCTGGACGCGCAATAGGATGGCCGTTGTGGCCGCATCAGGGCCGTACCGGGGACGCTGGGCGATTGCGGCGATGATCACCGTCGCCATCGCCATCTCCTACCTTGATCGCCAGACGCTTCCCTGGGCGATCAAATATATCGAAGCCGACATTCCCATTGGAAACCAGACCAAGGCCTTTCTCGATTCCGCCTTCCTCGCCACCTACGGCCTCATGTATCTGGGCGGCGGTTGGTTGCTGGACCGGGTGGGAACGCGGCGCGGCTTTCTGGCGATCATGATCTTCTGGTCGCTTGCCTGCGCCAGCCATGGTGTGGCCGGTGGCATCGCCGCGCTGGTAATCAGCCGCCTCTTGCTGGGCATAGGGGAGGGCGGCGGCTTCCCCGCCGCCACCCGCGCCATTGCCGAATGGTTTCCGCCTGAACGCCGCGCGGCCGCCATGGGCCTCGTCAATGCCGGGACGGCAGTGGGCGCCGTCGTCGCACCGCCCTTGATCGCGGGCATTCTAGCCTACGGGCACTGGTTCGATCTGGCGAGCTGGCGGTGGGTTTTCTTCATCACCGGCGGGTTCGGCCTCGCTTGGGCGCTCTGGTGGTTCCTGACCTATCGCACGCCCGCTGGGGAGGCGGCGTCCGCTACCCAGAATACAGGGCCGGCGCCGACCGTGGCCACGCTCCTTGCCCGTCGTGAAGTGCGTGGTCTCGTCGGCGCCAAGTTCCTCAGCGACGGCGCCTGGTATTTCTACCTCTTCTGGCTGCCCAAATATCTGTTCGAGGCGCACGGATTCGATCTCAAGCAGGCGGCGACCATCGGCTGGATTCCCTATGCGGCATCGGGTGTCGGCAGCCTGTGCGGCGGCTGGCTCTCCAGCCGCCTCCTTTCCGCCGGCCGTTCGGTCGATGCCGCCCGCAAGATTGCACTGGGCCTGAGCGCCGCCTGCATGCCCTGGGTCATGCTGGCGCCCGCGACTGCCTCGGTCGCAGCGGTCATTGCCATCTTCAGTCTCGCCTTCTTCGGGCAGCAAAGCTGGTCGACCCTTGTCATGACCCTGCCGACCGACCTTGCGCCGCGCAGCGCCCTGGGACGTCTTGCCGGGCTGGTCGGCCTTGGTGGCGCCTTTGGTGGCATCGTCATGGGGCAGGCGGCTGGCTGGGCACTCGACGCCGGGCTTGGCTACGCGCCGGTGCTCACCGTTGCTGCCACCTTGCACCTGATCGCCTTCGCGCTGATCTGCCGCTCGATTCCCCGCATTTCGCCTCTCAGCTTTACTCGAAAGGTCGTCCCTTGAAAATCACCGAAATCCGCACCCGCGTCGTCCAGTGGGAAGGCGAAACCGTCCCGCTGCCGCCGCACTTCTGCACCAATCCCATGGATATGGTGTCGCCAATGCTGTCGCCCGAAACCATGGGCACCTTCACCTTCCATGGCTGGCTGATTGTCGAAATCTTCACCGACCAGGGGCTGGTCGGGATCGGCAATGCCGCGCTCGCGCCGCTTGTGACCAAGCAACTGATCGACCAGTATCTTGCCCCCTTGTTGATCGGCCAGGATCCGTGGGACAGCGAGTTTCTGTGGCAGCATATGTATCGCAAGACCATGGCATTCGGGCGCAAGGGCGTAGCGCTGGTTGCGATTTCCGCGCTCGACATCGCGATCTGGGATCTGATGGGCAAGGCTGCGAAACAGCCCGTCTTCCGCCTGCTGGGCGGCCGGACCAAGGCGAAGATCCCGGTCTATGCCAGCCGCCTCTACTCGATCCCGCTCGACGAGCTGGCGCAGGAAGCCGCCAATTACAAGGCGCAGGGCTACAAGGCGATGAAGCTGCGTTTCGGCTGGGGGTCGATCGACGGGGCGGAGGGCATGGCACGCAATGTCGAACTGATCCGCACCGTGCGCGAAACGGTGGGTGACGAAATCGACATCATGGCGGACGCCTATATGGGCTGGAGTCTCGACTATGCGAAGCGCATGATGCGCCTCATCGAACCCTTCAACCTGCGCTGGCTGGAGGAGGCGATCATTCCCGACGATATCAACGGCTATCATGAACTGCGCCGGTTCGGCACGACGCCGATCGCGGCGGGCGAGCATGAATTTACCAGCTATGGCTTCCGCCAGATGATCGAGGCGAAATCGCTCGACTATTTCCAGTTCGACACCAACCGCGTCGGCGGCATCACCGCCGCGCGAAAGATACAGGCGCTCGCCGAGGCCTATTCCATCCCCGTCGTCCCTCATGCCGGCCAGATGCACAATTATCATGTGGTGATGGCGAGCCTCAACAGCCCCATCGCCGAATATTTCCCAATGGTCGATGTGGAGGTGGGCAACGAGCTCTTCTGGTACATCTTCAAGGGCGAGCCCCAGGCAGTCGATGGCCATATCGATCTTGACGATAATCTTCCGGGCCTGGGGCTCGAAATTGACGAGGCCGCGCTCGCGCGTTTCAAGGTGATCGGATGATGAAGATGAAAGTGGCGGTACTTGGTCTGGGCATCATGGGATCGGGCATGGCGCGCCAGTTGCTGTCGGCCGGTTTCGACGTGACGGTGTGGAACCGTAGTGCCGATAAGGCGGCAATATTGGGGGAGGCTGGCGCCCATATCGCCGCCTCGCCGGCGGAGGCGGCGACAGATGCCGACATCGTCATCGCCATGCTGGCGAATGACGACGTGTCTAAGATGGTCTGGACCGGAGCGGATGGCGCGCTCGCCGCGATGAAGGCGGGCGCGATCGCGATCGAATCCAGCACGCTGACCGGCGATTGGGTATTCGGTCTGGCGCGCGAAGCCGTCGCCCGGGGCATAGGTTTCCTGGAAGCGCCCGTTACCGGCAGTCGCGATCAGGCGGCGCAGGGTACGCTCCGCTTCCTCGTCGGCGGCGACGCGGATGCGATCGAAGCCGCTCGCCCAGCCTTTGATGCCATGGGCGGGGCGCTTGTCCATCTCGGCCCCGTCGGCAGCGCCGCTACGGTCAAGCTTGCCAATAATTACCTGTGCGGCGTGCAGGCGGCCAGCCTGGCAGAAGCCATCGCCTTGTTCGAGAAGCATGGACTGGACGTCGAGCAGGCGATGTCCATCCTCTTCGACGGTGCCCCCGCCAGTCCGATGGTGAAGGGCGTGGGCCGACGGATGCTCGATCGCGATTATGCCCCGCATTTCCTGGTGCCGCTGATGGCAAAGGATCTGGGATATGCTGCGCAGGCGTTGGCCGATGTCGGCATCACCTCTGCTATCGCCCAGGCCGCACGGCAGCGCTTCGTCGAGGCCGACTCTGCCGGGGAAGGACATCGCGACATCGCCGCGATCGTGGAGCCGCTCAGAAACGCGTGAAACGTGCCGGATTGGGAGAGGGCGGAATGATCAAGCGCTCCATATTGTCCATCGGGTTGCTGGCGACGGCGATCATGACGCCGCATGCATCAGTAATGGCGCAGGAAAGTCCGGCAGCCGCCACGATCCTGAACGTGTCGGCGACGCTTCATGCCGACCAGCCCGGTGCGACAATAGATCGTAGGATATTCAGTCAATTTGCCGAACATCTGGGTTATGGCATTTATGGTGGCATCTGGGTCGGTCCGGAATCGAAAATCCCGAACACGCGGGGCTATCGCAATGATGTGGTCGCCGCCCTGAAGCATTTGAACGTGCCGCTGGTGCGTTGGCCGGGCGGCTGCTTTGCCGATGAATATCATTGGCGCGAGGGGATCGGCCCGCGTGGCAAGCGTCCGGTCAAGATCAACACCCATTGGGGCGGCGTCGCGGAACCCAATAGTTTTGGCACGCATGAGTTCATGGATTTCGCCGAACTGATCGGCGCGGAAGCCTATGTGTCGGGCAATGTCGGCAATGGATCACCGGCGGAAATGGCGGAGTGGGTCGAATATATGACCGCGCCGGCCGGTACGCTGGCGCAGGAACGCGCGAAGAACGGCCGCAAGGAGCCCTGGAAACTTCCGATGTTCGGTATCGGCAACGAACTGTGGGGATGCGGCGGTAACATGCGCGCCGAATATGCGGCTGACGTCACACGCCGTTACGCGACCTTCGTGAAAGCACCGCGTGGCACGAAGATCCTCAAGATCGCGAGCGGGGCGAACAGCCGCGATTATGATTGGACCGACGTGATGATGCGCGTCGCCGGCAAGTCGACCGACGGTATCGGCCTGCATTATTACACGCACCCCACGCGCGGCAAGGTGAAGGGATCGGCGACCCAGTTCACCGAAACGAACTATGCCCGCACGCTTGCCAGCACCCTGGTCATGGAGGAACTGCTGGAAAAGCATGGCGCGATCATGGACAAATATGATCCCGAAAAGCGCGTCAACCTGGCGGTGGACGAATGGGGCATCTGGACCGATGTTGAACCCGGCACCAATCCCGGATTCCTCTATCAGCAGAATAGTATGCGCGATGCGATCATCGCCGCGCTCAACATCAACCTGTTCGCCCGCCATGCCGACCGGGTGCGCATGACCAACATCGCCCAGATGGTGAATGTGCTCCAGGCCATGATCCTGACCCGCGACGACAAGATGGTGCTGACGCCTACCTATCATGTGTTCGACATGTACAAGCCCTTCCAGGATGCGACCTTCCTGCCCTTGGAATTGGCATCCCCTTGGTACAGCAGGGATCAATGGGCGATGCCTGCGCTCAGCGCAGCGGCGGTGCGCGACAGGGTAGGCATTGTGCATATCGCCCTTACCAACACCGACCCCAATCGACCGATGACAGTGACCGCGAAACTGGAGGGGGTAACCGCCTCTATGGTCGAGGGGCGTATCCTGACCGCGCCGAGTGTCCAGTCGCACAATGATTTCGGATCGCCCGATGTGGTGAGGCCTGTCCCGTTCAGTGGCGCGACCCTCTCGCAAGGCGCTCTGACCGTGACGTTGCCCCAGCACAGTGTGGTGATGCTCACGCTGGGGCAGGTCACGCGCAATTGATGTCGCCGTGTCCTTTGCGGTCATTCCTTATTTATCAAGAATTCACTGATTGTATTGGTGGGGTGGTGTATTTAATGGTCTAGATAAAATCGGTTAAAGTCAAATATATTATTTTAGCTATATTCAAGTGATGGTGCAATAATTAGTGTGTGCATCTCTTGTAATCATCAAATCACCATGTTTTATAATTCTGAATTTACCTTTCTGTAATGCTCATGAAGTGTGTGAAAATATTTGAAACCTGTCAGATTTTTCTGTCGATGTGATCTTTACTTTTGGCGTCTCCGCCTCTGGCGGACCACGCCCTATGGCGCCCTAGCGCCCTGGCACCTCCGAGACGGCTTTGCCTATCTCGTCCCATATAGGTGACGGCCGCTGACGCATTGCAGCCTTTTGGGCTGTTGGCTGCGGCCAGCGCGACTGCACCGGCTCCTTCCCTTGCGTTGCGGCCCTGCGGGTGCAGCCCGCCTTATGGGCACGGGCCTGCCGTGGGCCTCCTTGCCGCCCATCCCCGCGGCCGGTGCTGGAGAGGCAGGAGAAAGGACATGGGTACGGGGAACGGATCGCTCTATGACGATGTGACGCAGCACATCATCGCACAGCTGGAAGAGGGGCGGTTGCCATGGGTGCAGCCCTGGGACACGAGCCTCACTGTCACGGGGCTTCTCCGCAATGCGGCAACGGGCCGCTGCTATTCAGGCATCAATATCCTGATCCTGTTGGACCGTCTGTTCGAGCGGGGCTATGGCGCACAGCGCTGGATCGCCTATCGGCAGGCGCAGGCGCTGGGCGGCAATGTCCGCAAGGGCGAGGTAGGACCAGCGTCTGCTATGCCGACCGTTTCACGCCGAAGGATGAGCAGGAGAAGGCGGCGAGGGCCAAGAAACTTGGCGACTTCCAGAGAAATCTGTTGATCCGCCATGGATGAAACGGGATGAGACTGGTCATGCGTCTCTTGCTGATTGAGGACAATAGTCGACTGGCCGGACTGCTGATTGCCGGCCTCGAGCGGCGGGGGTTCCATTGCGACCATGCCGAAACGCTGACCATTGCGACAGAGGCCGTCGCAGCGGAAGTTCATGATGTACTGATTGTCGACCGGGGACTGCCCGATGGCGATGGTATCGCTTGGCTGCGCGGCATGCGCCGGGCTGGCTTCATGCAGCCGGCGCTGATCCTGACCGCGCGCGACGCGCTGGAGGATCGGATCACCGGCCTTGATGCCGGCGCCGACGATTATGTCGTGAAACCCGCCGAGGTGGACGAGATCGCGGCCCGCATCCGCGCGCTGATGCGTCGGCCGGGGCCGCGTGCCCAGACCGAATTGCGCTTCGGTCCGCTGCTGGTCGATTCGGCGCGGCGCATGACACTGTGCGCAGGGCAGGCGATCGACCTGTCCCGCCGCGAGACCGACTTGCTGGAACTGCTGCTGCGCCAGGCCGGCGCCGTGGTCCGGCGCGAAAGCATCGAAAGCGCGCTCTATTCCTTTGCCGAGCCGGTCACCCCCAATGCTGTCGAGGCCACGGTGTCGCGCCTGCGCCGCAAGCTGGAGGAAGCTGGTGCGCGCGGCATGCTCCATACCGTGCGCGGCGTTGGCTACATGCTGCGTGAGCCGGCGGCATGAGCCAGCGTCGCTCGATCGCCCGGCGGCTCTTCATAGGCCTCTCTATCGTGGGCTTCATCGGCACCACGCTGCTGCTCTTCTTCATCATCAACGAACATCGGCAAAGCTTCACCGCGCTGGGCGACCCGGCCGCTGCGCGCCATGCCTTCCGCGAATTGTTCGAGCATGTGATCCTGCCGATCCTGGTGCTGATCATCCCGATGGGCATGGCCAGCCTGATCGTGATCAGACAGGCGCTGGCGCCATTGGGGGAGGCGGTCGCTCAGTTGCAGGTGGCCGAACGTCATCAGCGCGGCGTGTTGATCGATCATGCCGCCTTCCCGACCGAGGCCGTGCCCTTCGCCCAGGCGGTCAATCGCCTGCTTGGCCAACTCGATCAGGCGGCGCGCGATCATGAGGCGTTCGCCGCTGACGTCGCGCATGAACTGCGCACGCCGCTCGCCGTGCTGGCGCTGGAACTGGACGGGCTCGACCATCCCGACGCGCCGCGTCTGCGCGCCGAGGTGATCGCGATGCGCCGGCTGATCGACCAGTTGATGCTGCTCGCGCGGGTCGAGGCGCAGAGCGTGGCCCAGTCGATCCGCGACAGCGTCCGGCTGGAGGATGTGAGCGCCGACGTCGTCAGCCTGATGGCGCCCGGCGCGATCGCCGCCGACAAGAGCCTGTCGCTGACCCGCGTCGGCGATGTCGCGCCAATCATGGGGCAGCGCGAGACGGTCGCGGCGGCGCTGCGCAACCTTGTCGAAAATGCGCTGCGGGTGACGCCGGCGGGTGGCGCCGTCACGGTGATCGCTGGCCCCGGTCCGCGCTTGCGGGTGAAGGATGGTGGCGCTGGGGTGACGCCCGAGCGGCTGGCCGAACTGGTCCAGCGCCATCGCCGCGCAGATCATGCCAGCAGCGAAGGCGCCGGACTGGGGCTGGCGATCGTCGCCCGCATCATGGCCGCGCATGGCGGCACCCTCTCCAGCGTGGCCGATGCACAGGAACTGGTGCTGGATTTCGCGCCGCCACGTTGATCGTCCGAAAACCCCTCGTCAGGGTCTCGTCAGTTTGATCCCATAGGGCAGGGACATGGTCCCGCTATTCCGATTCGTGCGCCTGCCCGGCGCCCTCGCTCTCCTGTCGCTTGCCGCCTGTTCGGGGGAGCAGGCCGCGCCCGCCAATGACAGCGCTGCGGCGCAGCCGGCGGATGGATCGATCCCGCTGACGGCGGACAATATCGCCCGGCTGGGTTTGAAATTCGGCGCGGCCGTCGCTGCTACCGAAGCGCCGATCGCGGTCGTGCCCGCGCTGATCGCGCCGCCGCCCAACGCCCGTGTCGCGGTCGCCGCCACCTTGCCCGGCGTCGTTACCCGCATTCTGGTGGTCGAGGGCGAGGAAGTGCGGGGCGGCCAGCCGCTGGCGATCGTTTCCAGCCGTGATGTCCTGTCCATGGGCGCGGACCTCAATCGCGCGAGCGCGCGGCTGGGCGTGGCGCAATCGAGCGCCAGCCGCCTGTCGCAACTGGAACGCGAAGGCATCATCGCCGGCGCCCGCGCGGACGAGGCCCGCGCCGTGCTGGGCGAGGCCCGCGCGGACGTGTCGGAAAAGAGCCGCATCCTGACGATGGTGAACGGATCGGGCGCCAGCGGCACCTACACGCTGACCGCGCCGATCGCGGGTCGCGTGACCAGCGCCGCCATTCATGCCGGCAGCGTCGTCGACGGCACCACCGCCCCCTATGTGATCGATGCGGCCGGCCAATATGAGGCGCAGGCGCAATTGCCCGAGCGGCTGGCGGGCCAGGTGAAGCCCGGCATGACCGTGGCGCTGGGCGATGATCTGCGCGGCACGGTGACGGCAGTTGGGTCGACCATCGATCCCGCCACCCGATCGGTAACATTGAAGGCCAGGCTGCCGGCCGGCCCCGGCGCCATGGCCGGCCGCGCCACCAGCCTGTCGATCTTCGGCCCGGCCCCGACCGGTGCCGCCATGGTGCCCGCCGCCGCCGTCACGACGCTGCCCGGCGGTGACGCAGTGTTCGTGCGGACCCGCGCCGGCGTTGTTGCACGTCCGGTCAGGACCGGCGGCAAGGATCGCGATTATGTCCTGATCCTCTCCGGCGTGAAGCCGGGCGAGCAGGTGGTCGTGGCCGGCACCAGCGCGCTCAAGCCGCTGGCGATGGGCGAGTAAGGCCGGATGCTCAAATCGCTGGCCGCCTGGGCGCTCTCCTATCGCCTGATCGTCATCGCGCTCGCCCTGCTGACCGCCGTGCTGGGGGCCTGGGCCTTCGTCAACCTGCCGGTCGACGCCTATCCCAACATCGCCCAGACCCAGGTGAAGGTGATCCTCAAGGCGCCCGGCATGACGCCGGAAGAGGTGGAAAGCCGCGTCATCACCCCGATCGAGATGGAGATGCTGGGCATTCCGGGGCAGGCGATCCTGCGCTCCTCGGCCAAATATGCGATCGCCGACATCACCATCGATTTCGTCGATGGCACCGACATCTACTGGGCGCGTCAACAGGTCGCCGAACGCCTGTCGGGCGTGATGGGCGATCTCCCGCCGGCGGTATCGGGAGGCATGGCGCCGATCTCGACGCCATTGTCTGACATCTTCATGTTCACGATCGAAGGGCCTTTGAGCCTGGAGGAAAAGCGCACCCTGCTCGACTGGACGATCCGGCCGGCGCTGCGCACCGTGCCGGGCGTCGCCGACGTCAATGCGCTGGGCGGCTATGTCCGCACCTTCGAAGTCCGCCCCGATCCGATCGCGCTCGCCAGCGCGGGCCTCAGCATCGCCGACCTTCAGGAAGCGATCGAACGCGGCAACCGCAATGACGGCGCCGGTCGCCTGTCCCAGGGCGAGGAATCGCTGATCGTCCGCGCCGTCGGCGCGATCCAGTCGGAAGCGGACCTCCAGTCGATGGTGATCGCCACCCGCAATGGCCGCATCGTCCGCATGGGCGATGTCGCGACCGTCGGCACCGGCAGCCTGACCCGCTATGGCGCGGTCACCGCCAACGGTAAGGGTGAGGCGGTGCAGGGGCTGGTGATCGCGCTGCGCGGTGCCGATGCCCGCGCCGTGGTCGATGGCGTCAAGGCGCGCGTCGCCGAACTGGAAAAGACCCTACCACAGGGCACGACGATCGCCGTCTTCTATGACCGATCCGACCTAATCGGCCGCGCCGTCGGCACGGTGGAAAAGGCGCTGATCGAGGCGACCATCCTGGTCATCATCCTGCTGATCCTGTTCCTGGGCGACTGGCGCGCGGCGGCGATCGTGGCCGCCACCCTGCCGATGTCGGCGCTCGTCACCTTCCTGATGATGCGCGGCATGGGCCTGTCGGCCAACCTCATGAGCCTGGGCGGTCTGGCCATCGCCATCGGCATGCTGGTCGACGGCGCGGTCGTGGTGGTCGAGAATATCGTCGAACGGCTGAACCATGCGAAGGATGACGGCCCGCCGCGGCTGCACCATGTCTACCGCGCCACCGGCGAAGTCGTGGTGCCGGTATCGGCCGGCATCGTCATCATCGCGCTCGTCTTCCTGCCCCTGCTCTCGCTCGAAGGGCTGGAGGGCAAGCTGTTCGCCCCGGTCGCGCTCACCATCATCTTCGCGCTGGCGGGATCGCTGCTGATCGCGCTCACCCTGGTGCCGGTGCTGGCTTCGCTCGGCCTCAAGGCCGGCCATCATGGCGAACCCTGGATCATGCGCAAGCTGACGCCGCGCTATCGGGCGCTGCTCGACGGTGCCTTTGGCCGCAAACGGCTGGTCTATGGCCTGGCTGCGCTCGGTCTGGTGCTGGCGGGCCTGGCCTATGGCGCGGTCGGCAAGACCTTCATGCCCTCGATGGATGAAGGTTCGGTGATCGTCCAGACCGCCAAGCTGCCGACCATCAATCTCGACCAGTCGGTGCTGGGCGACACGGCGGTGCAGCAGTCGCTGATGAAGGATGTGCCCGAAATCGCCCAGATCATCGCCCGCGTCGGCACCGACGAGATCGGCCTTGATCCGATGAGCCCGAACGAGACCGACAGTTTCGTGGTGCTCAAACCGCAGAAGGAATGGCGCGGCGACAAGGCATTCATCGTCGATGAAATCCGCAAGTCGCTCGACCGGCCGCCCGGCATCGAGCCGACCTTCACCCAGCCGATCGAGATGCGCGTCTCGGAAATGCTGACCGGATCGCGCGGCGACCTTGCCGTCAAGATTTTCGGCCCGGACCTCGCCACCCTGTCGGACCTGGCCGGGCAGGTGCAGAAGATATTGTCGAAGACGCGCGGCGTTTCGGAGGTGACGACGGTCGCCAACGACCATGTCGACTATCTCCAGCTCGATATCGATCGCGCCGCCGCCGGCCGTTTCGGCATGCCGATCGACCAGATGCAGGACACGCTGCGTGCCCAGATCGAGGGCGTGCATGCCGGCGTCGTCGCCGACGGGCAGAAGCGCGTGCCGATCCTGGTCAAGGGCGACGAGACAATCCGCAGCGACGCGACCCGCTTTGCCGACCTGCCGCTGCGCACGCCCGACGGCACCGTCGCGCGGGTCAGCGACATGGCGCGGGTCGAACGCACCGAGGGGCCGGTCAAGCTCGACCATGAAAATGGCTCGCGCTACGCGCTGGTCCAGGCCTTCGTCTCGGGCCGCGATCTGGTCGGCTATGTCGATGAGGCGCGCGCCACCGTCGATCGCGAGATCAAGATGCCGGCCGGCTATCGCATGGTCTGGGGCGGCCAGTTCGAAAATCAGCAGCGCGCCTCCGCCCGTCTGATGCTGGTCATCCCGGTCGCACTGCTGTTGATCCTGCTGGTGCTGCTCATGACCCTGCGCTCGATGCGCGCGTCGCTGCTGATCCTCGCCAACATCCCCTTCGCCATGGTCGGCGGCATCATCTCGCTCTGGGGCTCGGGCCAATATCTCTCCGTGCCCGCCTCGGTCGGCTTCATCGCCCTGCTGGGCATCGCGGTGCTGAACGGCCTCGTCCTCGTCGCCTATTTCCGCCAGTTGCGCGAAGAAGGGCAGAGCATGGCCCAGGCCGTGCGACTGGGCGCCGAACGGCGGCTGCGCCCGGTGCTGATGACCGCCAGCATCACGGCCTTCGGCCTTGTCCCGCTGATGTTCGCGACCGGACCGGGGTCGGAAATCCAGAAGCCGCTCGCCATCGTGGTGATCGGCGGGCTGATCAGTTCGACCCTGCTCACCCTCATCCTCCTGCCCATCCTGTTCGAGCGCTTCGGTGAAGGCGCCACGGAAGCCCAATCATGACCGACATGTTGCTGACCTTCTATTGCGCCGCGATCGACCGCGATGGTGTGGCCGATGCCCTGCGCAGCCGCACCCCGGCGCCACTCCATCTGCGCGACGAGCAGGTGCTGGGCCGCGATTTCGGCGATGCCGGCGCAGGCGAGCAGGTGCGCGGCACGCTGCGCCGGGCGGCGATCGACCTGATCGTGCCGGCGGACGATATCGATCCGCTGGTCGCCGCCGTCACCGATGCGCGGCGTGGCCATCCGGTCCGCTGGCACGCCTGCCCGGTCGCGGCACGGGGGCGCATCGCATGATCCGCGTGCTCCTCCTGTCGGCCACGGCCCTCATTACCACGCCGGCTTTCGCCCAGCGCACCGACCTGCCGCCCGAACCCCTGGTGGTCGAAGCGCTCGATACCCATCCCGCCGTGGCTGCAGCACAGGCGCGGGTGCGCTCGGCCGAGGCTGGCGCCGCCATGCTCCGCCGGGGCAGTCACGAATTTACCTTCCAGGGCACGGTTTCCCGCCGCTCGGCCGAGGGGGAGGGCGATTATGGCGAATATGATGTCAACCTCACCCGCCCGTTCCGCCTGCCCGGCAAGGCGTCGCTGGACCGCAAGGCCGGCGAACTGGGCGTCGAAGTCGCCCATAATCTGATGGAGGATGTGCGGCATCAGACCGCGCTCGCCTTTTCCGATCTCTGGCATGACTGGCTGGTCGCCAGTGCCCAGCATCGCACCGACCTCGATTCCGCTGCCAGCCTGACGCAGGACATGGCGGCCGTGCGCCGCCGTGCCCAGTTGCGTGACGCGTCGCTACTGGACGTCGACCAGGCTGAAGCCGCGCTGGCTCAGGCGCAAGCGCAGGCCGCGACCTCCCGCGCGGCGCGGGATGAGGCGCGGGTGAAGCTCGCCGCCGGCTTCCCCGGCCTCGCTCTGCCCGAAGAGGCACCCTTGCTTGCCGATCCGGCCATGCCCGCCACGGCGCTGGAGGATCTGCGCAATCTGGTGATCGAGCGCAGCCATGAAATTCGCGCGTCGGAGCGGGAGGCGCAGCGGCTGGCCATGGTCGCTCGCCGGGCTGGGGCCGATCGCATCGCCGACCCGTCCTTCGGCGTGCGCGTCTTCAGCGAACGGGGCGGGCTGGAAAAGGGCGTCGGTCTGGTCGGCTCGATTCCGCTGGGCGGTGGCTATCGCCGCGCCGCTCATGACCAGGCGACCGCAGACGCCAGTGCGGCGGAACTGGAACTCGCCCGCGTGCGGCGCGAGATAGAGGCGACCGCCGCCGCCGACCTCAGCAATGTCCGCGCCCGCGAAGCGGTCTGGCGCAGCATGGAAAGCGCCGCCGTCAGTGCCGCCACCGCCGCGACCCGGACGAAGAGAGGCTATGAACTGGGCCAGATCGACCTTGCCGATACGCTGCTCGCCCGCCGCCAGGCGAACGAGACGCGCCGCCAGGAAATCGACGCCCGCGCCACGCTGCTGCGCGCCATCCTGCGCATCCAGATCGACGCGCATGAGGTCTGGACCTCGCAGGAAGGGCATGAGGACTGAAGTCTACAATGGGCGCGAATCTGCCATCGACGACTGGCTGCGCAATCCCATGTTCTGGACGGTCTAGGATTTCGGCAAGTGGCAGAAGGCATCGTCATCATAACGTCATCGCTGCGCACCGTAGCCGGCCCGCCGCTCCTCCCCTGTGGAGCGGCCCTCCCTGAATTCTGGTCCCGCCGCGGAGATCTTTCCGGTGGGGTCACTTTTATCTGCATCTGATAGGTTTTGGACCAGCGAATAATGGCGAACGATGGGACATGTACGAACCCGCTGCGCGGGAGTGACGTCTGGCCCCACGTCGGCCATCGATCTGATGCCGCACCATGATTGAGCCCCGCTAAGGGTAGGCAGACCATCGCAACTCCTTTCAACCAAGGAGTCGAACGATGATCGAGATTATTTCCGACCTTCCAGTCAGTTCGTTGCGTCAGCGCATGATCGACGAGATGAACATGCGCCGGTTCGCGCGTAAGACCCAGATCGACTATGTTCGCCACGTCGAGCGCTTTGCCTATTATCTCGGACGTCCTCCCGACACAGCAACACCGGAGGATCTGCGTCAGTTCCAGATTGATCAGCAGGACGCAGGCGTCGGTCTGCCGACGATGAACAGCATTGTATCAGCGCTGCGCTTCCTATTCACACGCACACTCGATCGGCCCGATCTCGCCCGCAGGCTTTACTTCGTTAAACACCCTCGATCGTTGCCCACGGTCCTTAGTCCCGATGAGGTTGCACGCCTGCTCGGCGCGACCACCTCGCTCAAGCATCAGGCGGCATTATCGGTGGCCTATGGCGCGGGCCTGCGCGTGGCCGAGGTGGCGATGCTCAAGGTGCGCGATATCGACAGCGAGCGTATGCTGCTCCGCGTCGAACGCGGCAAAGGCGGACGATATCGCAACGCGATCCTGCCGGCTGACCTGCTGATCCTGTTGCGCGAGTGGTGGAAGGTCGGGCGGCAGCAGGGCGTCATGCATGCCGATGGCTGGCTGTTCCCCGGACAGCATTATCTCAAGCCGATCAGCACGCGCCATCTCTACCGGATTGTCGCGGAGGCGGCACAGGCTGCCGGGATCGCGAAGAAGGTCGGTCCACACACCCTGCGACACAGCTTTGCTACCCACCTGTTGGAGGATGGCGTGAACATCCGGGTGATCCAGGCATTGCTGGGACACGAGAAGCTGGAGACCACGGCCTTCTACACCAAGGTTGCAACCCGAACTGCGCGGGCGGTCATCAGTCCGCTCGACAAGCTGGCCTTGCTCCCGGCGCCCCAGCCACAGGTGTCGCCAGACGGCTGAGCCGTGCGCGCTGACCATGAGGTCGCCGACATCTTCCGCGCCGCCGGGCCAGCCTATCGGACGGCCCATGCCGGACATCTGAGCCTGACACAGCTCAAGGTGATGTCGGCGATCGAGAACTGCCGCACCGCTGCCCTGGGCGGTCATGTCGAGGCCTGCGAAGACTGCGGACATTGGCGGATCGCCTATAACAGCTGCCGCAACCGGCACTGCCCCAAGTGCCAGGGCGCGGCCGCGCGCACCTGGCTGGCGGAACGCGAGGCCGATCTGTTGCCGGTCGGCTACTTCCACGTCGTCTTCACGCTGCCGGCGCAGATCGCGGCGATCGCCTTCCACAATAAGGCACTGCTCTACGACCTGCTGTTCCGTGCCGCTTCCGAGACCATGCTGACGATCGCGGCCGATCCCAGGCATCTCGGCGCGCGCATCGGCATCATTGCTGTGCTGCACACATGGGGGGCGTCGATGACGCATCACCCACATGTGCACATGGTCGTGCCGGGTGGGGGCATCGCGCCAGGCGGGGAACGATGGATATCCTCGCGTCCCGCCTTCCTCCTGCCGGTCCGGGTTCTGGGCAAGCTGTTCCGCCGGCTGTTTCTGACCCGGCTGACCCAGCTCTACGATACCGGGAAGCTCGCCTTCTTCGGACCGCTCGCGTCGCTGAGCGAACGCCGGGCGTTCCTGCGTCACATCGCTCCCGTCCGTAAGAAGCGGTGGGTGGTCTATGCCAAACCGCCGTTCGCAGGACCGGAAGCGGTGCTGGCCTATCTGTCGCGCTATACGCATCGGGTCGCGATATCGAACAGGCGGATCCTTGCCTTCAATGGGTCCGACGTCACCCTGCGCTACAAGGATTACCGCAAGGATGGGGCTGATCGCGAGCGCATCATGACTATCCCCGCTGACGAGTTTATCCGGCGGTTCCTGACCCATGTCCTGCCGCGCGGCTTCCATCGGATCCGGCATTATGGCCTGCTCGCCGGCTCCAGTCGCAAGGCCAGCCTGGCCCTTGCTCGTGATCTGCTTCACGTCGCACCCGAGCCTGAAGAACCCAGCGCCCAAGAGCCGGTGGACCTGCGCCCGCCATGCCCATGCTGCGGCGGCCATATGATCATTATCGAGACCTTCGAGCGCTGGCGGCAACCGCGCGCGCCGCCTGTGCCGGCCCTGCTGATCCGGGAACACGCGTCATGACCCGGCATGGCTCAAGCGTAATCCCTCCTGCAAGACCTGGCTTCGCGGGCTCGGCCCTGTCGCGCCGATCGCCATGTTCACTGGACAACGACGACCGTCTCCCGCTCAACAACGCGCCGCAGACACGTCCAGTCGCCATTATGTTGCGCAGGTGGCGACCAAATATCTGCAACACTTACCACAGCGTATCCGGCGCTTGGTCGTCCCGAAGCTGATATCCCCATAGCGCCTCTCTCGACGATCCGCGGGTCGTACATGTCAGGGTTTACGTACGCCTGCCGGCGCCCGAAACCCTTCGACATTGCGGGCCGGAATTGAGCCACCTGTTAGCTGCCTTCTGTTCATGATAACCTGATGGGGCTGGGACGGGCCTTCGATGGCTTTGTCGAGCATGCCGAGCGGGTCTCACCGACCTGCCTGGTACCGGCAAGAACCACATCGCCACGGCGCTACTCCCATAGCTGCCAACGGGAGCAGACGGACAATCGCTCCTATGGGAACCACTCGCGCCAACAGCCCTTATCGCCCAATCAACCCATTTATGAGCTCACGGCCCAATCTGCATGGCGAGCGGGCTTGTTGATCGCCGGTGTTCAGAAACGCTCGGGGACTTTGCCGATCGTCGGCGAATTGACCCGGAATTTTTCCTCGATTTCCGCTTCTCGCGACGGATTGAGTTGATTTCGCGCCCGAACAGAGCGGTCGATATCGCGGAACCGGCGCTGAAGGTGTAGCTTCATGGCAAGCGACGAGGGCAATCGGTCGCAAAATTCATACAGCCCTGCGCAAATGCGACGACCACTGACGGGTGAGTTCGAGTTTGCTTATGCGTGGGGTGTATATGCGGGTGGTGATTGCCAGCGAAATTCGACTGCTTGGCGAATGCGTGGCTCATTCCTTGATGACGCGCGATTCAGCGCTCGATGTCTTGCTGACGGGTACGATTGCGGATCTGAGCGACCTCATGGCGCGCGGCCTGCGGTTCGATGTTGCCATTCTGGATCTGACGCAGGGCGTGGATCTCGACGCCGTGCGCGCCTTTCATCGTCGCTATCCCGATCTGGCGTTGCTCGCCCTCGGCCTGGAGGAGCAGGAGCAGGCCGTAGTGGCGCATGGCAGTGCCGGCTTTGGCTGCTACGTGCGCCGGGAGGACGGGATCGAGCGGCTGTACGCCACGGTGCGCGATGCGATTGCAGGACGAATGACCTGCTCGCCGGAAATTGCCGGCTCGATCATGCGCGCCCTGTTTCGCGCTCCCGGATCGGCTAGCGCGGACCCGGGCCATGGCAGGAACGCGACGCTGACCACCCGTGAGGAGGAGGTCGCAAGGCATGTCGCCGATGCGCTGTCTAACAAGGAGATCGCGCTGCTGCTCGACCTGAGCGAGTCCACCGTCAAGCATCACGTTCATTCTATCCTTAGCAAGCTGGAGCTGCCCACCCGCCGACAGTTGATGCGGCGGACGCGGATGTTCGACATGGAGACCGAGCCGACCCGTGCGTCGAGCTGAGGCCGACTTCGCAATCCACTGACTTAGCTTTTCTCGCCGGTCTTGCTCGCCCGCCGCCGAAAATCCTCGCGCAGTGCCGCCAGGCGATCGGGGAAGGCGGCGAGCTTGTCTTCCACGTCGACCCCAGCGGCGTTCAGCCGCTTCTGAACGTGAGACAGATTGCTTTGCGCGGTCCGGAGCTTCTCCGGGTCGCCGGACAGCGAGCCGAGAATTGCGCCGGGCAGCGCTTTGGCGAGGGCCAGAAGTGCAGGCAGGGCGTCGGCCGTGACGGCACTGTCCGAGGCGATCGGCGTATCGCGGGCCGCCTTGAGCGCGGCGCGAGTGCGGCCGATCTTGCGGTCGATGCGCTGGCGGATGTCGGAGAGCGCGGCCCCGAATTCCTGTTTTGCCCATTCATGGGCCTGGGCTTCGGTGACTTCGAAGCTGGCGAGCCAATCAGCGTCTGCCGTTGCCGTTCTGCCATCCAGAGCTGCGATAGCGATCGTGCCTGGTTTTGGGGTTTCGTTGTCAGGCAGAATGAACTGGCGTCGCCGGTTCTCGGTCCACCAAAGTTGCTCCGCAAGGTTCATTGGCTTCACTCCTTCGGCGGTATCGGGGCGATATAACGCACAGGGTGACCAGCCAGCGCCTCGATGGCCTTGATCGATCCAGGTTCTGGCTTGCGTAGCGGGCTATCGGTCAGTTCTAGGAGCCAGCCATTTCCCAGAGGTGCGGAAAGATATACGGGTAGGGTCGATAAGGCGTCGCGTTGCGCACCGGTCACCTCATCAGCGCCGAGATAGGTCCATGCCATAAGCGCGCTTGGAAAGCCTCGATCGCCGTCTCGTTGTGATGGTAACGCCGTATCTTCCACATCAACAGGCTTCGCAGACATGAAGGCGCGCATCGGTTTAAGCGCTTCAACCAGCCGCGCCGACAGGGTGCGCCCCATCTCCCATTGCTGAACGATCTCATCCGTATCGGTTCGGTTGACGAACAGCATTGCGATGTCGGTTTCGCTTGACCGGATGGACCGAACGGCAAGCGACAGTGACAGCACCGGCCGACCATCAGTGTTAGAGAAATCGGGGTGGACGAGGGTGATACGTGCCCCTGATCCCTCGCCGCGCAGCACGGCGGCAGCACGGCTGGTGCCCGCTTCGAAGGGCTTGCTGTTCCAGTCGCCGAGAGCCGCCGCGGCATGCCGAAGCAGCTCGCCGTCGGCCGCCTGCCGGTCTCTCTCGATCAGCAGCATCAGGTAGACCGCATAGGATTGCGTCGCTTCCATGATCGTTCCTACAATCGCGTGAAGATGACTTTGATGTCGAACCGCCTACCCATTTCGCGCGCATCCTCGATCACGCCTTTGAAATCGGCTTGCGACGCGGCGTCGAGTTGGTTGAAGGCCGGCCAGCGGATGATCAGCACCTTGAAGCGTCCTGCGCCCCCTGAGATATGCCGGGCCAACTGGTCCTCCAGGTTTTCCGCGAGCAGTAGCGCGCGGCCTTCAGGCAGATTGCCGGTCCAGTGCTTGTACTCGACCATGACGTCCTGCGTCTTGCCGTCTATTTTTATCCTCGCGACGTAGTCGATCCTGCTCTGAGGGATCGTCACCTCGATCCCGCGGATGTCCGTGCCGGTATGGATCGCTTGGATGATAGCTTCCATCTGCTTGCGGACGCCTCGATTGAACTGCCGTTTCTTGTTCTGACTGTTCTTCAGATTATTGGGTAGGCTGTCGGCACCCGAGGTCGTCCAGATCGTCGGCGCGCCGTCCACGCCTTGGAAGGAGCCGCCAGCCTTGACTTTCAGGGGCCGGATCGCCTGCTCATATTTGCGGATAACCTCCCAGTCAGACCGCAAAATGTCTGCCCCCTCCTGCACCAAGCCACCTTGATCGACATGGACTTTCGGGATTTTCTTGGTATCCGCCGAGCCATATCCGCCGGCGCGCTGAATCTCGCGATTGTCGTAGGTGTCGCCATATTCGTAAACGCCGTTGTCTTGCCAAACATCATAGCCGAGCGGGGTCGCCTTGTCGTCGATGGTGTCGACGCCTTTGCCGATATAGCGCTGAATCGATCGAGACTGGCTCTGAAATATTTCCGCTAGCACGGACACGAGCGCCTTCTCGTCCTCGGTGAGCGCCTTGTTTTTGGCGTCGGCTTTGCCGGTGGCAGGCGCCTTGTCGTCAGTAGATGGCTTTGCAGCGATCTTCGCCAGTTCGTCTGCGGCTTTGTCCGTCTTGCCCAACAACGTCTTTGCGCGCTTCGCCTTCGCGGCCATTTCGCCGCCATCCTGTTCCACCTCGTTGAGGAACGCTGCGACGGTTTGCTGCTTGCTCGCGACCATGAGCGTGGCGTTGCCGCCTGATACGTCCACCCAGACATGGTGCGCTTCCCCGCCTGCCTCAAACGGTATGTCCTCGCCAATAGCCACATCCTGATTGGGATTTTTCTTCTTATCCTTGTCCTTCTTCCCCCCGATCCCGAGGGCCGCCAGCAGCGCCTTGCCCTTCTCGATCAGCCAGTCGAACGCCTTCTCGATGATCCCGAGTATCCATTTCTGGAAGCTCTTGATCTGCTTGGCGACCGCCTTGGGCAGGTCGCCAAAGCCGAGATAGTCCGCGATGAAGCCCAACACCGGCGCGATCAGCATCGCCAGTCCCTTCTCCACGGCATTGGCGAAGCCCGCGACATTGCCCGCGATGATGTCCGCCAGACCGTTCACGATCGTCTCGATAAGCGTGAAGATGCGCGCGGCGTTCTCGAAAACCCATTTCAGCACCTTGTAGATCGCTTCGATCGCCTGAAGGATCGCGCCCGCCGGGTTGAACAGCAGGATCAGGCGCGCGGCGGCCGCCTTCACGATGGCCGTCACCATATAGTCGACCGCCATCTGGATCACCTGGTCGAGGATCGACTGCGGGTCGAGTTTCTCCCGGATCATCTCGAAAATACCTTCCGGCCCCTTGTCGATGAGCATTGAGACGAGCGACCAGACCTGCTCGATCAGCGCGACATTCTTCTCGCCGATCTTCTTGGCGATGATCTTGCGGATATTGGGCCAGGTGATGCCCATGATCTGGAGGAAGAAGGTGATGACGCTCTTAAGCGAGAAGTCCTTGGGAACCTGCACGTCCTTGAGGTCGCCCAGCAGCCAGCCGAGGAAGCCCTTGATCATGTGGGTGGGGAAATTGTCGAAGAACTGGCTGAAGCCCTGGCCGATGCCCTTCAGGAGGTTGTTGGCGAAGTTCACCGGGTCGTCGATGATGTCGCGCACCACCTTCTTGATCTTCGCGACCACCGCCCAGAAGGCGGGCGGGGAAATGCCGAGCAGTTCCAGCAGCCCCTCGATGATGAACTTGACGGGATCGTCGACGAAGCGTTTGACGGCGTCCACGATGCGCCCGACGAGGCCGCCCGCCTTCTTGCGCAGTTCAGCGATCTCGGCGCGCACCTCGTCCACTGCCTGCGCCGCGCGCTGGCCCAGATCCTTGTTGAATGCGTCGCGGGCCTGGTGGACTTCTTGCCCCAGCTTGTCGAGCTGGGTGTCGAAGCCGGCCTGTTCCTTGGTGGCCCACTCCTTGAGCGAGGCGGGCAGGGCGTTGAAGATGACCGCGATCTCGTCGCGCGCCTGCTTGATGCGCGCCTCGCACGCCTTGATGATCGCGTCGACTTCGGTCGAGATTTCGCGCAGTTTCTTGATGACGCCGTCGGCGAAGTTCTTCTCCGCCCGGTCATAGCCCTCGGTCGCCCAGTCGGGCAGGCCGGTGAAATAGTCCGCGATCGCGGCGAGCGTGCTTTCATGGCGCTTCTTGACCTGATCGGCGACGCCCTTGAGGTCCGCTTTGAAAGTAGTGGTGAGGTCGGTCTTCGCCGCCTCCCATTTGTTCATGGCGTTGGGAACAAGGTCTTTGAGAAGGCCTTGCACATCCTCCTTGGCGCTGGTGAAGGCGGCGCGCGCCTGCGTGCCCGCCTCTTCGCGCATCTGCGCCTCGGTGCCGACCATCGCGGTCTGGCGTTGCGTCGTCTTGCCGACCGTGCCGGCGCGATGCGCGGTGAGGGCGGCCAGCGCTCGGACCTGGAGCGCGCCCATGTCTTCATTGGCCTTAGCAAGCGCTTCCTTCTGCTGCGCGACGATCTTGGCGGGGTCTTCCTTCGCGGTCTGGTCCAGCTCGCCCTGCGCCTCGCGCGCCTCCGCGACAGGGCCGGACTGGACGAGCGCGGCCGCTGGCTTGTTCATGCCGGCGTCATCGGCCTTCTTGCGCGCCTCCTCTGCGTCCTTGTCGAGCGAGAGCTTGTCGGCGCCGACCGCATCGGGAACGGCCGCCTTTGCGCCGGGTGCGGCTGCTGCTGCGGCGGCGGGCTGCGGGGCGAGCGGCGGCGCGGGCGCGCCGGGCACCGGCTCGGGCGGCTTGTCCAGCGGCCCATAATTGTCGGTGACCTTCTTGCTTTGCGTCTCGACCGTGGAGTTGAGCGTCGCGCCTGCTTCCATCGCCTCCTTGGCGGGTTCGGCCTTGTCCAGCGCGTCCTCGTCGGGCGGGCGGCGGCGGCGGATGGCGTCCGCGATGTCGGTGCAGAGCTTCTCGATTTCCGGACTGGGCGCGGCGTGCATCTCCGCAATGAGCTGCGCGCGGGCTTCGGCGATGCGCTGCGCGTCCGGTTCGGTCACCGCCTTCTGTGCGTCGGCCACCTGTTTGTCGGCGGCGGGGAGCGTCCCTTGCGCGGCGGCCGCGCCGCCCGCCCGCTTCTGCACCCCCGCGATCCGGCCCATGGTGGCCTTGGACGGCTTGGTCGGCGGCTCCGGCATGTGGAGCGTGACGCCGCCCGCATCCTTGCCTTCCGCGCCGGCCGCCATCGGCGCTTCGCCCTCGGGGACGGCCTCCCGCGCCTTGCCGGGGGCACCGTCGGCGTCCTTCTTCGCCTTTGCGGCGTGCGGCCCCTTGGGTTGCGGAGCTTGATCATTGGATGCGTGGCGAGAGGGGGCGCCGGGCGTGGCGGCCGGCGCCTTGCCGCCGCCCGAGCGCGCTGCGATCAGCTTGCCGACGCCCGCCGCGCCGATCCGGCTTTGCAACAGAGCCGCCTGTGACAGCGGAACCTGCGCGGCCTTTGGCGGCGCCTTCGCCGGCGTCGGCGGAGGCAGCGTCTTGGCGGGCTTGCGGACTGGCTCCACGCCGCGTCTCCCCTGTCTCCCGTGGACGTCAGGACAAGATGGGGTCGGGGATCAGCGCGGGGCGGACGAAGCGGCGCACGCCCTTGTGGCGCACCTGCCAGCCATTCTGCCCGTCATTCTCCACCCAGCGCACCTCGGCGAGCAGGACGCAGCAGCCACAGGAACAGGCGGAGCCGCAGCCGCAATCCTCCGGACAGGCGGGATCATAATTGTGCTTGTCGTAACAGTCCGTCACGCGGTCGGGCGGGGTGTCGACTTCGATATCGCCGCTGCCGATCTCCCCTTCGCTCCCGCCTTCCTCGTCGCCATGCTGATTGCTGAAATCCATGCAGCCGCAGGCGCAGGTCGGCGGGGCGATGGTCACTGAGATTTCGGTGTTGAGGCGCGCCCGCGTCGCCTGCGTGCGGTCGTCCAGGGAGTCGTCGCAGACGGTGGGGCGGGGGCGGCACTTGCCGTCCTTCGCGCAGGCCAGAACCCAGAATTGGGTGAAGCGCGGCGCGCCATTGGTTCCGGCGGGCGAGAGGACGCCGTCGCGTTCCTCCAGCTTGATCACCGCCGAGCCAGGCAGATGCAGCGGGTCGCCGCAGCCGTCGAGCGCAAGGCCGGGGGCGACGGTGACGATGAGGCCGCAATTCTCCCTGATCGAAACGGTGAGGCCGCACAGCACGCCGCAGCCGAACAGCGTGCGGAATAGCAGCCGGTTCAACTCGCGGGTATAGTCCACCGCGGCCGTCAGGTCGCTATCCTGCAGGATGAGGCCAGGCGCGTAGAGCGGGCGTTCGAGGCTGCCGGGAACGATGGTCGCCAGCCGGTGGTCGCCGCCGCCGTGGCAGTTGCAGTCATGGGTCATTTCAAGCCTCCTGCGCTGGCGGCGTGGCCGCTCGCTGCGATGGGTCGTCCTGCTTCTTCACGTCCGGCGGACCTGCCGGCACATTGTCCCTGTCTCCGCCGTCGGTTTCTCCGCCGTCAGGTTCCTCCGGCGACGGTTCGACGACGAAGCTGCTGAGGAAGCGGTCGCCGGGCGTGCAGTCGTCGCTGGGGACGTAGCGGCCGCCGCCCGCGACCTTCTGGCCGAGCGCGTCGATGATGAAGGCGGTGCGCACCTCGATCTCGACCAGCGTCTCCTGCTCGAAGCCGGAGCTGTTGTCGGGATTGATCTCGCCGTTCCAGAAGCGGAAGCTGACCCGGGGACGGCAGGCGCGGGTGGTGCCGTCGGGATCGCCCGCGGTCTGCGGCGCGACGTCGATGGCGCGCACCGGCATCCGGCGCACCTCGCCCACATCCTCATTCTCGTCGCGCTGGACGAGGGTGATGGCAAAAATGTCCGGCGTCAGCGAGGCGGTCTGCACCGGCCCGGTGAAGCAGAGCCAGAAGTCGGTCGCGACCGGCTCGCCTTTGTAGCGCTTGGCCTTGGGGTTGCTGACCGGAGGCGGGGCCGAGAACTTCTTCGCAAAGGCGTTGAACGGCACGACGCGTCGGTCGTGGGGCAACCATTCGGCCCAGCCGACATCCTTGATGCGGGTGAGGTCGCAGCCGCGGATCAGGTCGAACAGGGTCGGGTTGGGACTGGCGAGCCGGCGCGGATACCAGCTGTCGTCCACGCTCATGACATAGGGCTTGCCGCAGTCGAAACCGACGGTGACGCAGGCGAGCGGCACGCCGTCGTCGAGCGCGACGAGGAGCGGGCCGAGGCGGTCCAGGCAGTCGATGCGGCACAGCCCCTTGTCGAGCCGTTCCAGGCTCCATTTGGCGAGTTGGCGATGCGTGCCCCGGTCGCTGATCCGGGCGATCGCGGGATCGGCGCCGGGGGCCGGCTCCGGCACGCTCCACCAGTGATCATCGACGGAAGGGCAGTCGCCGCGCGGCCAGAACGGGTCGGGGCAGGGGGCGAGGCCGGACGGGCAGGTTTCGATGCGGATGAGCGAATAGACCACCGTCTCGCAGATGTGCGTCGCCTCGCAGCGGGCGGGCGTGCAGTCTTCGCCGATGCTGACCGAGTCCACTGACCGTTCGGCGTAATGGGCGCTGAGGAGATAATGACGCGGCGCGGCGTCGCCTTCCTCCTGCTGCGGCGGTTCGGCAGGCTCCGGGCAGCCCTTGGTGTGTTCAAGCCAGAGGATGTCGCAGGCGGAGCGAAGCTCCACCGCGTCGCAGGCGACCAGTTCGCGGCCGCGCGGGTCGAGCGCGAAGCCGGGGCCGACGACGATGACGCGGTTCTTCTCCGCGTCCTGCGTGACCGGCTCCACCGCCAGCCCCTCGACCACGCCCCAGCCGAGCATGGCGCGGTTGATGAGGCGGCGGCGTTCGATCAGGTGGCGCTGTTCGAGCTGATAGTCGGCGACGCTGAGCCGCCGGCCGGGGAAATAGCGGTTGCGCTCGGACGCGCTGCACGGGCCGCAGGTGGTCGCGGCCTTTGGGGCTGGCGGGTCGCAGCTCATGATGATGTCTCCTGCTGGATCATGGCAATGTCACCGGGATGGACGAGCCCGCGCCGCCGATCAGGCTGTCGTCGCCGCCGAGCGGCGCGATCCCGAGCGGACGGGCGTCGCCGAGAATGATGGGGCGGCCGTCGTCGAGGACGGCGAGGATGTCCGCGCCCGTCGCCGCCGCCAGCGCGGTCCAGCGGGTCCGAAGGCGGACGCCAGCGGGGACGAGGCTGGCGAGCATCGCCTCGATCGCCTTGCGGTAGCGGCGGGTTTCGGCGGGGGTGGCGGGGATCTCCACGAACAGCTCCGGCGCCCGGCTGACGCTCGGCGCGCCGGGGCAGCCAAGCGGAGTGCGGCCGAGGATCAGGCGGGCGTTCAATTGCGGGCTGGCGGCGGAGGGGCCGGCGAGGAAGCCGGGCAGCGCTGAGCCGCTGAGGGTTACGGGAGCGAATTCGCCGGTGCGGTCGATGACGCGATAGGGGCGGTCGTCGAGCGTGGCCGCGAGCAGCGTCAGGATCGCCGTGCGGGCGCCGCGCTGTAGCAGCAGATGCGGGGCGGCGGCGATGATGGCGCGCTGCGCCGCTTCGGGCAGCGTCTCGTCAAAGGGCAGGTCGAGGAGACCCGCGAGACGGGGGAGCCAGGCGGCGGACGCGGCCTTCGGATCGAACAGGAGGGCGAGCGCGTCGATGGCGTCGTCCAGTTCCCCGCCGACCGCCTGGAACAGGCCGACGAGACGGCCGAGGGTTCCGTCGAGATCGCCCTGCGGCGTGGAGTAGACCGCGGGGAGCCATTGCATCAGGCCGGGCTGATCATGGCTGACCACGAGGCTGTGGAGGATGGGCGCGCTGGCGGCGTTGTTGCGGTCGAGGCGGACTTCCAGCCAGAGGAAACTGCCGTTCGCGCCGGTGAGGGGGAAGCTATGGGGGGCGGGCTTATGCGCGCTATGCGCGCATCCAGAGAAGGTTCGGGTGACCGGCGACCAATCCAACAGGTTGCCGAGGATGCGCGCGCGCTGGCCGAGGAGGAGGCTGTCGTCATCCAACAGGGCGTCGGCCGAGAGGCGCAGCGCGGCGTCGCGGCTGGCGGCCCATCGCAGCGACAGCGTCGCGCCCTCGGGTAGGGTTGCGGCGATGCTGGCCTGCAGCCAGTCGCCCGCCAGCGTGTCGCTCTCCAGCGCGGGCGTCAGCCAGAGCTGGCCGCCGAGCGCGGCCGCGCCGGGGAAACGCAGCAGGCTGGCGACGGAGCCGTCCTGATAGACCGCATAGAGCGCGTCGCCCTGCGCGGCGAAGGCGGTGGGCGCGGCGTCGAACAGGCCCCATGCCCCCGGTTCGCCATTGGCGTCGAGCATGAGATAGCCGGGCACGCCGTCCCAGTCGCCGCCAAGAAGGAAGCCGGCCGGGGCGGGCTGGATGTCGTGGGCGAGGAAGGCGGGTTCGCCGACGCCGAGCAGGGGCGCGAGATCGAGCGCGAAATCGGGCCTGTCCGGCCGTTGCAGGATGAGGCGGTTTGCCGCGCGGTCGAGCAAAGCGAGGCTGTCGCCATGAATGGCGATGCGGTCGATGGCGCCGCCGGCAGGCAGGGGACGGCGGAGCGGCTTGCGGCCGATGCGCAGAAGACCATCGGACAGGAGCAGCCAGACGCCGTCGGCACCGATGGCGATGTCGGCGGCGCCGTTGGCGTCCAGCATCTCCATGAGCTGCAATGTTTCATTATCGAAATGAAACATTGCAGCATCGGAGAGGAGCCAGAGGGCGCGCTTGCCCCCCACCATGCGGCGCACGGAGCCGACCCGCGTTCCGGCGCAGGCGTCGGCGCGCAGGGCGCCGTCCGCGTCGATCCAGACAGGCCGGCCGCCGAGCGCCATCAGGAAGGCGCTGACGGCGCCGGACAAGGTCGCGACGACCTCTCCATCAACGCGGCCCAGATCATGGCGTTCCGGCGCGGCCATGACGAGGCAGAGCGCCTGCTGCGTCGCGGTTTCGAAGCGATAGGTGAGGCCGTCGCTGCTCATGCCGCGCCCGCGATGCTGATGGCGGCGGGCGCGCTCAGCCGGGGCAGTTCGCCGCGACCGACCGGGAGACGCTCGACAAGGCCGTCATCGGTGATGATTCGCACCATGACCGGCGCGGCCACGCCGCCGATCCGGCGGACCCAGCCGGCGATGGCGGCGGCCTCCACATCGCGACCGAGCGGCCAGCGCGCGTCGCCCAGGGCGAAGCGATCCGCGATCATCTGCGCGACGGCGGCCTTGACGGCCGCCCCGTCCTGCCCCGGCGCAAGGCCGGCGGCTATGGTAAAGGTGAAGGAGCGGTAGACCGGCGCGACGACGAGCAGCCGTTCGCCGATGGCGATGCGGGGGCGCAGCGCGGCGGCGATGCGGGCGAGCCAGTCCGGCGTCTCCCGCCCCGGCAGCCGGTGGCCGACGATGAGCGTGCGGGTGGCGGCGATGGCGGGCGATGTCCGGCCGCGCTGCCAGCCTTCCTCGACGGTCGCGCGGGCGACGCCCAATGCTGTGCCGAGGGTGAGGGCGGCCTCTGCGAGCTGAGCCGATGTGGCGAGCAGGCGGCCGTCATCCAGCATGGCGCGGATGCCGGCCAGCGCGTCCTCGACCGTCTGCGCGTCCGCGCCGCCGCCGATCGCCTCCCGGTTGCGCCAGAGCGTGCGCGCGCCGTCCAGCACCCAGTCGACCGGCTGGCGGGCCATGCCGCCATCGCCGCAGGTGAGGCGGAGCGTCACGCCGAGCGGTTCGCCGAGCGCCGGTTTGCGCCCGTTGACGCCATTGCCGAAGCGGATGCGGATGAGTGCGCCGTCCGTCCGTTCCTCATAAGCGAAGCGGAGGTCGGCGGGGCCGGCGGGATCGAGCGGGCCATTGTTCCATGCCGCGCGGGGAACCGTATCAAGGCTTTCGACCACAGGCGCGTCGATGAGTCGCCAGATCGGGCCGTCGCCATGCTCGTCCGCCGGAAAGAGCGTGGAGGGATCGATCTCTATGGTCTGGCCGGGGCGGTTGTTCCCGTCCCGCACCGGCAGCGCGATCGTGGCGCGTTGTTCGACGGGCAGCGCGTTGAGCGCCACGCGGATGAGGCGCGGGGTCAGCACATAATGCTGGGACGGGCGCAGGATGATCGCGGGCGGGACCGCGCCGGCGGGCAGGCTGAGGATCAGCGCGCCGCTGCGCTGGAGGCCCGCCGTGCCGTCCAGCGCGACGGCGATCGGGGCGCCCGCCGCGTCGGTGACGCTGAGCGTCCCCAGGTCAAGCGTCGGCTGGAATGGCGGCGCGCCCTCCACCTCGAAGCCCAGCGACAGGCGGACGGCCGCGCCGGCGGGAAGTGTGGGGCCGGTCAGGCTGATGCGCAGCGCGCCGTCATTGGCGTCGCCAAAGGGCGAGAAGCCGGCGCGGGCGCGATCGTTGATCTGCGTCTGGTCGATTGCGCGGCCATCCGGCGCGACGGTGGCGATGCGCGAGATGGCGTGGGGCAGGAGGGTGATGGCCTGCGTCGTCTCGACGCGCTGAACCGAGCTGGTCCGGGGCAGGAGGACCATGCCGGCGTCTATGGCCTGCGCGGCGGTGGGCGCCTCCACGGGATAGACGACGCCGCTGGCGGGGATGGCGCCGCGGGGCGGGGCGTCCAGCAATCGGGTCATGGCGAGGCGTTCGTCGAGCCGGTCGCGCGCGACCGAATAGATCTGGGTGTCGACCAGCCAGGCCAGCAGTTCGATGAGCATGATGCCCGGATCGTGGATGTTATAGTCGGTCCATTCCGGCGCGAGCGCGGGCAGGCGGCTGCGCGCGGCCGCCATCAGCCGGTCGAAATCGGTATCGTCAAGATTGGTGGTGAGCGGGATCATGCGCCGGCCTCCCCAAACTGGTGGACGGTCACGGCGGCGCGCGCGACGAGGACGAGCACATCGGCGGGCAGCAGATCGGGCAGCGGTGCGCGGGTGTCGGCGCGGGCGACGACGATGGCGCTGATGACCGCGCGGTCGCGAAGGTCCGCCAGCGCGGCGGCGACGTCCGCAGCCGTGGGCGCCGCGCCGACCGGCCAGCCCTGCCCGGCATGGCCGCCGGTTTCGGGATGGAAGAAGGCGGCGAGCGCGCTCTTGGCGTCCTGCTCCACGCCCGAATAATCGACGCCCGGGTCGACATCGACGCTGAGGTCGATGCTGGCGTTGAGCAGGCGCGGCGGCGCGATGACGAGCCGTCCGGGAGCGAGGAGGCCGAAGCTGGCGACGCCGTGCAGCCGCGCGGCGACCGCCTTCAGCGCGGCGGGCGGCGGGATGAGCACGTCGCCCCGGCCGACCACGACGAGGCGGCTGGCGCCGCGCCACGGGGCGGCGCTGGCCTGCGCCACGGTGGGGAAGCGGGCGCGGACGTAATTTTCGACATCGCCTAGCGTGACGATGCGGCCGCCGTTCAGCAGTTTGATGGGCGCGCGGGCGCGGGCCTGCTCCGGCGCCTCGACATCGGTTCCGCCCTGCGCGCCGTCGAGCGCGATCACCTGATCCACACCGGCGATGGGCGAGATGGGTTGCAGCTTGTCGCCCGGCGCCACGGCGTTGGCCGCCGTTCCGGTGACATGGCGATAGCTGCGCGCGAGGATCGCGCTGCCCATCGGCGGTGCCAGCGCGTTGCGGCCATTGCCGAAGCTGACGAGGCCGCTTTGTTCGTCCACGGCATAGAAGCGCGCGGGCGCATCCTGATCTTCGGACGGAAATTCGCGGACCTGCGTCCACCGAACCCAGGGGCCGGGCATGCCGGAAATGGCGGCTTCCGCGCCGAGGGCGGCGCCTTCGTCTTCGCCGACCTGTTCGGACAACCAGAGGTCGAGGCTGGCGCCGTCCACCGGATCGGCGAACAGGCGGAAGCTCTGGTCGGGCGAGCCGTCCGACGTGCCGATCGTCTCCATCGACCGGGTTTCGACCGAGGCGGCCATGACGCCGTTCAGATAGACGCCGCGCAGCCGGGGCGACCAGTTTTCCGCATCATCAGGGACCGGCGAGAGGCGCAACCAGCAGGCGCTGGCCCCGAGCAGCTGCGCGCGGTCGGGCGGCTCCAGCATCTCAATGGCGATGACGCCGCTTTCGCCGAGGCCGCTGCTGCTGTCTGTAATGACGAGGGCGGGGGTGAAGCGGCCTTTGCGATAGACCTCCGCCGTCACCGTCCAGTCGCCGCTGACCGGGACCGCGTCGACATAGAGTGACAAGGGCGAGCCGCGCACGGGCTGGTCGAAGCCGATCAGGATCGTGCGCGCGGCGACGGGCGCGGCCGCCGCGTCTTCGGCCTCGCAGGCACAGGGCGGTTCGGGATCCGGTTCCGGAGAAGGCGGGGGCGTCGGGCGGCAGCAGTCCGCGATGACCGCATCCGTTTCGACCGGTTGCGGCGCGGGGGCGAGCGCATCCGCCACGGTCTGGAAAATGCGGACGGGAAGGCCCTGCTTGTTCGCCTCACTCTGGTCCAGCGCATCCAGATTGTCGGCGGTCAGCACGACGTCTGGCGGGGTAGGGGCGCTCGCGCAATAGCCGATGCGCAGGCGTACCACATAAGGCGCGCGGATCGCGCTGAGATCGCGGGTGATCGTCTGGGTCTGGTCGTCGGGCGGGCCGACCGTGTGCACGCTGACGCGCGCCTCGCCATAATCGCCGCCGACCAGCCGGGCACGGATCCAGCGGTTCTTGCGCCCGCCCACTTCCGTCTCCTGAAGGTCGGCGGGGACGCGGAAATAGACGCCGCCGTCGACCAGCAGATTGCCGGTGCGGTCGAGAAAATCCGAGGCCGCGCTGTCGAGCGCCCACCAGGAGGAGCCGTTCCAATATTCCCACGACAAGGCGGGATTGGCCGGTTCGTCGGGGCCGAGCGTGGACCATGCGGTCTGCGGCAAGGCGAGGGTGATGAGCGCGCCGGCGACCTCGTCATGGTCGATGGCGATGGCGGAGACGCCGTCGAATAGTTCGATCGCGGTGACGGGCCGGTCGCCATAATAGGTGCTGAGCGGGCCGGCGGCGAGACGGGCGTCGAGACGCAGAAGGTCAGTGCTGTCGGGCGCGAAATAGTCGAGCGCGGGGATGGTCGCGAGGCTGTCGTTCGGGGCGTAGCGCAGAAGGGTGAAGTCGGTTGCGGTGGCGGGCAGGACCGGCGAGCCTTGCGGAAGCGTCCAGCCATTGGCGGCGGTGTAATCGAGCGCCCACAGGCCGAGCGGCTGGTGGTTGGCGTTCGCCAGCGCGAGGATGACGGACCGTTCGACATCGGAGGCCTGGCCCGTCATGACGGCGAGGCTGATGGTTCCGGCGACTTGCCTGATCGAGCCGGTGACGTTCGTGGGCGCAAGGAAGCGGCCGCGCAGGCGGCCCTGCGAAGTGGGGGGGCTGATGTCGCCGATGAGGGGCAGGAGCAGGGCGTTTCCGCCGGCGCTGACGGCGAGGACGAAGCCTTCGCCATTGGCGCCATTGGCCGCGATGAACCATGTCGCGCCGATCGGGATGTCCGCGGGGGCGACGGCGGTGCGCTTGACCCCGTGGAAGCGATCGACGGCGAGCAGGCCGCCGGCCGGGCTACTGCGGTAGAGAAGGCCCTGATCGGCGTCCTGCACGACCGTCCAGCCCGCGTCGAGAAAGCGGCGCTGGCCGTTCGCGCTGGCGCCGATGCCGGTGACGCCGCCGGCGCGGGTGTATCGGCTTCCGCGCGCGAGGAAGCGGATCGGCTCCGCATCGGCGATGAGGATGGTGGGCAGCGTCCCTATGCCGGCCTCGAAGGAGATCGGCAGCGGCGGGGCGTCGCTGTCGTCCACGGTCGGCCGCGATGCGGGCGCTTCGGCGTCGATGCGGCGGACGGCGAGATGCGTGCTGGCGTCGGTGCGCTTCTCATAGCCGGCGACGACGATCTCCGCCCGCGTCAGGTCGCTCTGCGAGGCCCAGGCGGCGCGCTGGAGGCTGGG
Organism: Sphingobium sp. DN12; assembly: GCF_051058005.1. NCBI lineage: Bacteria > Pseudomonadati > Pseudomonadota > Alphaproteobacteria > Sphingomonadales > Sphingobiaceae > Sphingobium > Sphingobium sp. DN12. The sequence goes on along the minus strand of NZ_CP173717.1, from coordinate 2,912,966 downwards.
GAGCGCATTGGCTTCGAGCGAGCCGAGCGGGTGGAGCGCCGTGACGGAGGCGATCTTGGCCTCCACGGTCAAGGAGCCGTCCTTCGCCGCGCTGATGAGGAGGGCGGCGTCTGCTCCCGGTCCCTGAAGCGGGAGGAGGTCGACGGCGTTCGGGATCGGCGGCCGCGCGGTCAGTTCGCCCCGTGGCCCACGCGTCCAGATGAGGATGCGGTCGCCGACCAGGGCGTGGACGCTGCCCGCGTCGTCCGTGCTGACGAACAGGGCGCGGACCGGCTTGGCGGCGTCGGCCTCCTCCAGCGCGAGGCTGCGCCATGGGATGAGGCCGTCGGTGAAGGGGCCGGCGAAGGGAAATTCGGCGACATGGATCGCGCCGTCGCCCGCGACTGCGAGGCGGACCATGCCGTCGAAGGTCGCGCTGGCGGAGAGCGGGGCCTGCGAGGCGAGGAAGACGGGTTGGCCGGCGAGCTTCGGCCCGGGCATCGGTGCGAAGCTGGGACGATAGGGCGTGAAGCGGGCGAGGTAGAGCTGGCGGTCGGTGCCCACCCCGAAGACGAGCGCGCTGCGGCCGGCGAACACCGCGGTGAGCGCGCCGAGCGAGGCGCCGCCGATGGTGAAGCACAGGCTCGCCTCCGCCCCCGCCTTGCCGAACGCCTCCGCGCAGCCGATGTAGAAGGCGTCGAACAGCCGGGGTTCGCGGCCGAAGGGATAATAAGGCTTGTTGGGCACGACCGGCGTGGTGACGGCGACCGCCTCATAGTCGATCGCGTCGACCTTCGCTGCCTCGCAGCGGTCGTGATGATCGACTTTGCAGACCTCGCTCGCGACCGCCAGGGTGATCTGGCCGACGCTTTCGGTCCGGGCGGGAAGGGAGGTGAGGCGGCCGCGCAGCCAGAGGCCATTGCGCGCGTTGACGTCGGTCTTCTCCGGCTTGCCCTTCGCCTTGGTGAGGCGCCACGCGCCGGCCACAAATTCGGATTTGTCGAAATCCTGCCAGTCGGGCGCGGATCCTTCGGGATCGGTGGCCTTGCGGCCGAACCAGCGCCAGTCGATCGTCTGCGTGCTGGCGACGCCGCCGACGCTGATGGTGAGCGCGGCGGGGACGTCGAGCAGGGTCGGGTGGCTGAGATAGAGGCTGTGCGACTGGCGATCGCGGGCGCCGGGCGCGAAGGGCGCGAAGCTGGCGACTTCGGTGACGGGCGCGTGTTCGGCCACCGCAGCCTCCAGCGCGGGGGTGATGGTGACGACGTCGTTCTCGACCTTTGTGACGTCATATTCGGGCGAGGCCGGATCGGAACCGAAACGCAGGGTCATGCCGGGAGCGAGACCCTGCGCCGGGTCGATCTGGAGCATCGTCGCGCCCGCGCCGGCGGCGCTGCGCACGAAGCGGGAGACGGCGACGGGGCGGGGCAGGACGGGCGTGACGACCGCGCCGGCCGCGAGGAAGATGCGGTCCCCGGTCAGATCGGCGGCGGTCAGCGCCGTCACCTTGCCGCGCGCGAGGGCGATCCCGGCCTGCGTCTCGAAGATCGCCGGATCGCCGCCGACATCGGCGGTCAGCTTCGTGCCGGCCTCCGCGACCAGACCGTCCGGCGCATTGTCCGAAAGCGCGATGGCGACCGGGACGCCGGCCGGCTGCGCAGGGTCGCGGCCGAGGCCCATGGCGGTGTAGAAATTGTCCGCCTGCTTGTCCGGCGCGCGGTCGAGGCGGCGCGTCACCTCCTCGAACAGGCGCGCGGCGCTGGCGATGATCGCGCCGCCGATGCGGCCCGGCTCCACCGGCTGGCCATTGGGGCCAAGGAGCGCGGCGGCGTCGCGCAGCAGCTGCTGCGCGATGTCCGCCTGCGAGCGTCCGTCGAGCTTCGGCGTCATGGCGCTCCGCTCTCCTTGAAGTAGAAGGGATAGACGAGATTGTCGGTCTGGTTGGTGCGCCGGACGCGATAGTCGATGGCGATCAGCAGCACGCCGTCGAGCGCGCCGATCGGGTCCACCGCGACGCTGATGAGGTCGATGCGCGGTTCATAGACGGTGAGCGCGTCGCGCACGGCCGCCTCCACCGCGAACAGCACGGTGGTGCTCATCTCCTCGAACACCAGATCATGTATCCCGCAGCCGAAGCGGGGCCGCATGACGCGCTCGCCGGGCGCGGTCAGGAGGATGATGCGGATCGCCTCCTTGAGGTCGCGCGCATAAGCGGACAGCGCGATGTCGCCCGTGGCGGGGTCGGTCGCCACCGGGAAGCGCCAGCCGACGCCGAGGAAGTCGCGTTGTCCCTGCCGGTCCATCCTCATCCTCCGATCAGCACGGTTGGGGCGCCGATGGCGATGGGATTGGGCGCGCCCGCCTCCACGATCATGTCGCCCTGCCGCGCCGCCGGCAGCCCGGCGATCAGTACGGTCGCGCTCCCCTTCGCCACCACGCCGCCGACATGCGGCTTCACCCCATCGACCAGCGGGCAGACATGCACGTCCGCCGCCGCGCGCCAGGCGGGCATGCCGGCGATCAGCACCGTGGGCGCGCCGGGGCCGGGGCCGAGCGGCGTGCCATGGCCGGTGGTGTCGCCGACGCGGGCTGCGGGCTGGCCCATCAGTTTATCCTCGCCATCAGTTTATCCTCACCACGCCGGCGGACGCGCTGAGGCTCGACCCGCCCTTGAGGTCGAGCGTGCCGGACGCCTCGATGCTGATCTGCGGAGCCTTGAGCGACAGCGAGGTCTGCGCGCTGACGCTGATCGATCCGCCCTTGGTGTCGATGGTGATGCTGTTGCTCTTGTCGGTGATGCGGATGCCGTCGTCATCCACCTCGATCTTCTTGCCGTCGCTCAGCTGGATGGTGATGACGCCCTTCGCGTCAGCGTCGTCGAAGCGCAGCATATGACCCTTGCGCGACTTGATGACGCGAATGTCGTTCTTCTTGCTCGAATTGGCCTCGGGCGGCTTGTCCGCGTCGCTCCACAGCGCGCCCAGCACATAGGGGTAGCGGATGTCGTCGCGGTCGAAGGCGACGAGCACCTCATCCCCCACTTCGGGCAGGAAATAGGCGCCGCGATCCTTGCCGCCCATGGGGGCGAGGACGCGCACCCAGTCCGAGGTGAAGCTCTTGTCGCGCCACGGGAAGCTCAGCTTCACCCGGCCAAGCCCCTGTGGATCGTCATTGGCGGTGACGGTGGCGACCGCGACGCCGGCGACCGCGCCGCCGACCTCGCGGTTCACCTCTGTCTCGAAGGCGAGCGCGCTCATGCGACCGGCCTTTCGACGGAGAAGCGCGTGCGATAGCCCGAGGTGTCGTAGCGGTGCACGGTCTTGGCGACATAATAGCAGGTCGAGAATTGCTGGCCGATGCCGGTCAGTTCGATGCAGCTGTCGGGCAGCAGGTCGGGCCGGCCGAACGTCTCCCCTTCGCCCTTCAGCAGATCGTTGGAGCGGTTGGCGAAGGCGGCGGCGGCGCGCTGGTCCGCCTCCTGCTGGGTCTTCACCGGCAGGCGCAGCTCCAGCACCGCGTCGCGGCCGAAGGCGCTGCGCAGGATGTCGCCGCCGGAGGGTTCGCTTTTCGGACCCGACGCGGTGGGCGCCGTCCCGATGATCTCCTTCTTCTTCACCTCGTCCCAGCCATAGACCTTCACGCTCTGGACCTGATTGCCGAGGTTGATCTCCGGCTTGAAGCTGATGAGGTCGCCGCCCCAGACGAGGGTGAGCAGCGGATGCTTCAGTTCGGTACGCGGCCGGACCACGAGCATGTCCCGCCCAAAGGAGGAGCGTGCGAAAAACTCCCATTTCGCGCCCGACTTGGAGAAGATCTCCACCACCTTGCGCAGGAAGTCGAGGTCCGACTGGAGGTTGGAGTCGAGCGTGATGTTGGCGGGCGCATTGCCGGAGAAGTCGAGCGAGAGGCCGTTCTTCTGCGCGACCTCCTGCACCGCGTCCTGCACCGTGCGGTTTTCCAGCCGATGCTCGCTTGTGCCCAGCGTCATCACGAAGGTGGCGTCCATGCCCGTCACCTCTATGTCGGGCGCGCCGCCCTCCGCGAAGCCGGTGGAGACGGCGGTGATGTAGCCGGAGATGAGCGGCGTCGTAGCGCGCAGATCGCCATAGCCCATGCGGATCCAGACCCGCGCGCCCAGCTTGATGAGCGGCATCAGCGGATCGCCCGAGGGGGTGAAGAAGTCGCTGCGTTCATTGTCGAAGGCGCGCGGGATGGTGAAGCGGAAGGTGCCCTGCACGCTCACTTGCAGGTCCACCTCCACCTGCGTGAAATGCAGGCCATAGCGTTCCCGCATGTTCGCGCCGTCCATGCCGATGCAGATCGACGCGCCGGGGACGTAGAAGTCGCCGGGGGCGCTATTGCGTTCGGTTAAGAGCATTGCTCACCTCCAGCGGGGGGACGCGCAGCCAGTCGCCCGGGCGCAGCGATCGCGGATCGTCCACGTCGCTGGCGGCGGCTATGACGCGCCAGCGGCGCGGATCGCCAAATTCCTTGTCGGCGATGGTCCAGATGGATTCGGACACGTCGATCTGGCGACGCTTGGTCTTGTCCGGCGATTCCAGGCGGATGTCGAAGGCGGCGCGAAATTCCTTGAAGGAAATCGAGAGCGAAGCGCGCGCCGGCGTGCCGTCCGGACGGAACAGGCTGGTCTTGCGGCCGATCTTCTCGATCACCGCCTCGAAGCGCAGCGGCCCCCAGACGAAGCGCACCGGCGGCGGCGCGTGCAGCGTCCGGTCGATGTCGAGCAGCGCGATGATCTCGTCGATGCGGTCCTTGATGCTCTTGGCCCCGTCGGCGCCGCCGAGGAGCGGAATGTCGCTGGGCGGGCCGTTGGGATCGGTCCAGTCGTCGAGAAACAGGTCCATCGACAGGGTAGCGGCGTCGCCGTTGACGAACTGGATGAGCGGGCTGCCAAGGCCGGGAAGGGCGGTCGCCTTATAGGCGTTGGCGCGTTCGAGGCTGTATTCGGCGGGGTTGAAAAGCACCTTGATGCGCGCTCCCTGCCGAACGCCCGCCAGCACCTCTATATAGGCTTTTTCAAGGGATCTTCCGAACATCTACAGACCCCTTCTCAGCTTTTCGGTGCGGCCATGGCGTTCGATGCGGCGCATCACCTCCGTGACGAGGCGGTCGACGTCGGGCGGCGGCGCGGACGGGGGCGGCGCGAAGGCAGGCGCGTGCGGCGGCGCGAGCGGGGCGGAGGCGGTCGCAGGCGAGAAGGCGGGCTGGAAGGCGGTTCCGAAGCCGGGGAGCGCGCCACCAGATTTCGGATCGGCCCAGATGAGGTCTGCGCTCGCCCGGCGGCCGGCGGTGACGCGGGGGCGTTCGGCGGGCGCATGAGCGCGGTGGACGAGGCGGAGCGGGGCGCGGGGCTGGGCGGGGCTTGCCTGGGTCGGACGGGTGGGCTGTTGCGGCATGGCGGCCGGGGGCGGCGCGAGCGGGCGCATGGTCGGGGCGGCGTAGGGCAGAGCGAGGCGCGCGCGCCGTGCGGGAGCGGACGGGGCAGGCTGGGACGTGGCGAGGTGGGGCTGCGGCAGGACGGCGACGATGCGGCGGCGCTTCTCACGATGAATGAGGGTCGCGGCGGTGGCCACGGAGCGCCGTTCGGTGCGGTGCGTCAGCGTGGCGAGGCGCAGGGTCGTGCAACTGTTCGGGGCGTGGGCCTCTACGGCCGGGCGCCAGAGGATCGCAGCGGGCGAGGGGAGACGCGGTGCGGCTCGCCGGGGCCGGGCGTGCGGCGCGGCCGCGTCGGGCGCCGGGGTCGTCCGGGCGCCGTGTGGAGCGGGCGTGGTGAAGGTGGCTGCCGGGAAGCGAAGGTCCGGCGTGCGTAGCCAGTGCAGGCGGACGGTGGCGACGGGCGATGCGGGCGTCGGCTGGATGCGATCCGGCGCGGGCGTGGACGGGATCGGCGCGGCGTGGACATGGGTGCGGCAATGGAGGTGGATCGCGATCCGCCAGCTTTGCGTCACGGCGACCGGCGCCGTCCGCTCTGCGCGATGGCGGGCGATGCGGCGCCAGCGAAGCACGATGCCCCGGCGCGGCTGGGGCGCAGCGCGGCCGTCCGGCAGGGGCATGACCGGGGGCAGCGGGCGGACGAGGCCGAGGGGCGGGCGCGGCGTCATCAAAAGGCGCTCGTCAGACTGCCGAGGCCGGGCCGAAGCAGATAACCATGATGGGCGAACTCCACCGATTCCGCCGCGACCTGCCCCGAATTGGCGTCGAAGTCCGCCACCGACCATTTGACCGGATAGGCGTTCAGGATGTTCCAGCTCCAGGCGTCCTTGCCCTGCGGATCCTTGAGCGTGACGGTGATGACCGCGCGCTTGATGACGCCCTCCACCACCGCCTGATGCCAGATGTAGAGAAAGGGGTCGGCGAGGCCGCGCTCCAGCACCAGATTGCCATAGCTGGTGAGCGAGGCGAACTTGTGCTCATGGTCGTTGACGCCGCCCTCGCGGAAGCTCTCCACCTTCGTCTCGCGGGTCAGGCCGCGTACCTTGGTGAAGCCGCCCTTGACGATCTGGTCCACCAGAACCGTGAAGCGGAAGCCCGCATAGGGATCGTGCAGCGCCATCGCCTACAGCCCCGCGAACGGATCGTCGGGCGCGCCGCCGAGACGGCGGTTGATGCCGGAAATCTCCCGGCACCAGCGGCGGCGCTCGCCATGCTCCATGGTCATCAGCGTCTCGCTGCTCCAGTGGAAATGCGCGGCGATGAACGCCATTTCCCCGTAAAGTTCGGCCACGGGGTAGGCCATCAGGCTTCCCCCAGCACGGGCATCCCGCCGACCGTGCGGCCATTGGAGGATGCTGCGGCGGCCGCGACGGGGACGCCGTCCGGTTCCTCGGCCGAATTGATGTCCTCGTAGAGCTGACGCAGATATTCGATGTCGCAGGCGAACAGCCCCTCGATCAGCCCGGTGTCGACATGCGGCATATTACCGAGCCGGGTGATGACGCGCGCGAGGATGATGACGGTGAGATAGGCCGGGTTCGACTGCACGCGCGGATCGCGCAGCGGCAGGATCTCGTCCGCCGCCGTGGCGAGGCGCATGACGCCGCGCTTGTGGAGAAGGCCGGTCTCGTCGATATAGCCCTTGGGCAAAGTGAACTCGACTTCGGTGCGGAAGCCGGCGGCGGATATGCGGTCCATGTCTGCTCTCCTCTCGCGGCCGTCAGCGGGTCCGCTCGATGCCTTCGTTCACCAGCTCGAGAAGCTCGATGAACACCTCATTGCCCTTGGCGTTGAGGTCGCTGGGATCGTATTTGGTGGGCCAGGCCTCCGAGACGAGGAAGCTCGCCTTGTCCGCGCCGGATTCGTCGATGACGATGATCTTCACGGATTTGCGGCCTTCCTTGATGCCGCCGCCGGCGATCTTCTTGTGCCACTCGTAGAGTTCCTGCGAGTCCGTGACGCCCCATTTGAGGGTGATGTTGCCGTACTTGGTCAGGCCCGGCAGCTTGCGGACATGGGTGGGGTCGATGCCCTCGCGATAGTCGATGGCCTCGTTGGTGGTCTCGCCGATCATCACCTCGCTGAAATAGGCCTGGGTGATCTGGTCGATCTCCACCCGGAAGCGCATGTTCCGGATCGGGTCGTTGCGTGCCATGCTGCGTCTCCTTGCGCGCCGGTCAGCTCTGGGCTTCGGCGGTGTTCTGGAAGATGCGGAAGATCACGAATTCGGCGGGGCGCACGGGCGCGATGCCGATCTCGCAGATCAGGCGGCCGTTCAGGATGTCGTCCTGCGTCATCGTCGAGCGGTCGCAGGCGATGGTGAAGGCCTGCTCCTCCGTCACGCCCATCAGCGCGCCGGCGCGCCACTGGGTGCGCAGGAATAGGCGGATGGTGTCCTTCACCCGCTCCCACAGGCGTTCGTCATTCGGCTCGAACACCACCCATTGCGTGCCCTCGTAGATCGAACGCTCGAGGAAGATGAACAGGCGCCGGACGCTGACATATTTCCACAGCGAGTTGGACGAGAGCGTGCGCGCGCCCCAGACGCGGATGCCGCGGCCGGGAAAGCGGCGGATGGCGTTGACCCCGCGTGGGTTCAGCACCTCCTGCACATTGTCGTCGACCAGATATTCAAGGTCGAAGACGCCGCGCAGCGTGTCGTTGGCGGGCGCCTTCCACACGCCGCGGTCGGTGTCCGTGCGGGCGTAGAGGCCGAGCGTGTGGCCGCCGGGGGGGACGAGCTTGCGCTGGCCGCTCTGCAGATCCGACACCCAGATCCACGGATAATAAAAGGCGGCGTATTGCGTGTCCCACTTGCTGCGCGGATCGACCGAATTGGGGTCGCCCATATTCTTGGCGGTGTCGACGACGGCGAAGCGGAACTGGCTCTTTTCGCAATGGGCGATGACGGCGGCGACGACGTCGTCGGGCGCGGCGGGCGCCTGCACCAACGCGACCTCGCGATAATCGTCGAGGTCGAGCGCCGAGAGGCCGGTGCGCAGATTGCTGTCGGCGTCCTCGCCCTTGAACTGGTTGACGCCGGGCGCGGCGCTGGCGTCCGCGCCGCCGGTCAGCTTGTCGAAGCCGGCGGAAGGCAGCGTGGTGAGCGGCGCCGGCGCGGTGACGGTGACGAGCGCGCTGTTGTCCTGAAGCCGTTTCTCGAAATAATCGGGCGAGGTGCGGTCGTCCCAGACGAGATTGTCGAAATCCTCCGCGAGCGTGGGCAGCGGCAGGCGCGGCGGCTGGGTGCGGTCGAACGGATCGGAGTAATTGCCGTCGGGCGAGGGCGTCTGCCAATAGGCGACCTGCAGGCGGAAGCCGATCGGCGTGTCGCCCTTCTTGGTGCTGCTCTCCACGATCTTCACGAACACCCGGTCGCCCCAGGAGCCGGGACCGATCGCGTCGATCTGCAGCCCGCCCGCGGTCCGCGTGGAGACGGTCGCGTCGGGACCGACGATACGGCAGATGAAGGCGCGTCGGCCGCCATTTTCGAAGAAGCCAGACACCGCGTCGGGCATATATTTGCCGTCCGCGAAGACCGAACCGAAATGCCGGCGATAGTCGTTGAAGCTGGTGACGAGCCGGGGCTTGGTCCGCCCGCGCTCCGTCTCGCCCAGAAAGGCGGAGGTGCTGGTCGCGACGCCCTCTATGGGGCGGGGACCACGCTCGATTTCCTCGATAAAGACGCCGGGCGCCAGATATTCTGCCATGTCAGCCTCCGTTCAATCTCAGGATGCGGGAGTGAGCGACGCCTTGGCGTCCTTGATCCAGACGTCGCCTTTCAGCTTGTCCCACGCGGCCTTGAGCGTCGCGATGTCGTCGGGGTCGAGCTTGAAGTCATAGTCGGCGGCGGCCTGCGTCTCGGCGGCGGCCTTCCAGCCGGCGAAGACGTCCTTGCGCTTCTGGTCGAGCGCGTCCGGGTCGATTAGATGGACCGCGCCATTGGCCTGGCTCTTGGCGGGGTCGAGCCAGTCGGCGAGATCATCATAGCCGGCGGTCTTGAGCGCGCCCGTCACCTTGTTGAGCGCCGATTTGGCGTTGGCGCTCAGGGTTCCGTCGCTGATCTGAAGATGTCTGGGCGCGACCTCCAGCCAGAAGCTCAGGATCGGGGCGTCCGTAGTGTCCGCGGTGTTGATCGCGGCGCTGAGCGTGTTGATCTGCGGCAGATAGCCGTCGACGATCTTGCCGATCGCGGCTTCGGGCGCGGACCAGTCGGCGTGGCGCGCGGCCCAGTCCTTGGTCGCCTGCTGCGCGTCGGTGCGCGCCTTTTCCTTCGCGCCGACGAAGGTGGCCATTTTCGTCGCCAGCGCGGCGCGGGCCTTGAGCAGCTTGCCGAGTGGTTTGGTCACATCGCCGATCAGCGGCGTCCAGTTGTCGAGCGCGACCAGCATGTCGGCCGCCGCGCGGTCGAACTCTTTGTCCGCCTGCTTCATCTTGACGCGCAGCGTGCCGTCGGACGCAAAGGCGGCGCGATAGGATTTGACGATGGCGTCGCGCGCGGCCTGCTTCTCCAGCGCGAACAGGTCCGTCGCCGCCGTTTCGATGGGCTTCATCAGGTCGGCGAGCGCGCGGCTGATCGCGATGTCGCGGACATAATCAAGCGGAGGCGGAGGGGCGGGCGCCGCAGCAGCGCCTCCCCCGGCCGCTCCGGGGGGCGTAACGGTCTGATCGCCGCCCGCGGGGAGGGCGGTCGTTGCGGAGTCGATGGTGTCAGTGTCGCCGGTCATGCGAATTCTCCTCATCGCCTCACGGTGCCGGAGGCAGGGTTGGCTCGGTGGCGGAAAGGGCGGCCCAGCCGAACGGGGCGGGGGCACGAAACAGTTGGTTGCGGCGCATCGGCAGTAGGGCCGAGAAGCGGGGCGCGCCGGCGCGCTCCACGCTGATCCAGCCGATGATCGCGCCGTCCGCGACGCGAGGGTCGGCGGTCGTGGGGACGCGCGGCATCGGCGCGTCGTCGCCCAGCGATCCGACCATCGCGACGAAGCCGCCGCGGACGTCGGTGACGCCGGTATAGGCGCCGTCGAGCGGGCCGGCGTCGCTGGCGGACTGGAGCATGATCTTCACCTTGGCGTCGGCGACGGGGACGGGCGGATCGACGGCCGCATCCTCCACCAGCATGCCCGCCACGCCGAGCCGGCCGGCCGGCGGCTCGTAAAGGCCGGTGGGCGTCAGCGTGGCGCGCTGGACGAGGACGGGAGTCTGCGGCGCGCGCATCGGCACCGCGACGGTGGCGCTATAGGGGGCGAACTGGCCGCGCGTCGCAACCGCCTCTATCGTCACGGTCCGGTTGGCAGGTGGCTCCGGATCGATCCAGACGAACTGGCCGAGTTTCGTGATGGTGGGCGGCCGGAAGCCCGGCGCCGTGACCGTCATCTGCTCGCCGGCCAGCTGGCCGGTGACGGGATCGACCAGTTCCAGCGCGAGCAGCACGCGCCGCTTGACGCGGTCCGCATGCGCGAGGGGGAAGAGCGCGGTCATGCGCTTTCCATCCAGGCGTGGCGCATGTCGCCGTCCGTGACCGGCGCGGCGGACGGGGCCGGCGCGCGCGGGTCAATCCAGACCGGGCTGGCGCGAAAGGCGATGGAGGAGCGGCAATTTTCATTGGGGAACAGGCCCCAGATGCGCGCCATCTCGTCCGAATTAAGCGAGAGGAGCGACAGCCACACTGCCTCCTGAAAGGCGAGGGGCACGGCGAGGGGCGATCCCGTCTCGATCGCGCGCACCGCGTCGGCCAGACGGCCGAGCCCGTCCGCGCCCGCCGGCGCGCCGGCGCCGACGGTGAGCAGATAGTGCAACTCCAGCGGAACGGCGGGTTCGAGCAGCACCGGGCTGTCATTGGCGGTGGGCCAAGGGCGGATGCGCTGCGCGTTGCGCAGGTCGGCGGCGGGCGTCACCAGGTAGAGGAACAGCACGAGGTCGGCGTCCGCCGCGCCTTCATTGGGTGAGGCGAGGCTGATCTTATAGGCGCTGGGCGGCACGCCAGGCTGATTGGCGAGCGACAGCCGCAGCATGTCGATGATCGCTGCGGTGACGAGGTCGAGCGCCATCACGCCGCCTCCCTGCCGTACGCCGCCTCTATGGCGTCGACGCGGGCGAGATCGGCGAAGCGGCCGAGCCGCACGAACTGGCTGCGCGCGCCGGCCAGCACGTCCTCCATGCGGATCAGTCGATCCGCCTCGGCGGCGAGCATGGCGGCGTGCAGCGCCATCTGGCGAATGACGCCGCCGGTGACGTCGAGGGCGAGGGCGAGTGGGCGCAGGGCGAGCGGCTTGGCGCGCAGGGGAACGGGGATCGACTGTTCCCAGATCAGCAGCCGGTCGCCGGCCGAGGGCCGCGGAAACTCCACCTTGAAACGCAGGCGGCGGGTGAAGGCGGCGTCGATTGATTCCGCATGGTTGCTGGTGAGGATGGCGAGGCCCGTGAAGCGCTGAATGCGCTGGAGGAGATAGGCGACCTCGATATTCGCGTAGCGGTCGTGGGCGTCGGTGATGCTGCTGCGCTTGCCGAACAGGGCGTCGGCCTCGTCGAACAGCAGCACGGCGCCGGCGTCCTGCGCATCGCCGAAGATGAGGTCGAGATTTTTCTCCGTCTCGCCGATATATTTGCTGACCACCTGCGCCAGTTCGATGACGTAGAGGTCGGCGCCGAGTTCGGTCGCGACGGCGTGGGCGGCGGTGGTCTTGCCGGTGCCGCTTTCGCCGGAAAACAGCGCCGCGACGCCGCGGCCGTCGGTGAGTTCGGCGAAGCCCCAGTCCTCCAGCACTTCGCGCGTGTGGCGAACATGGCTGACCAGTTCGCGAAGCTGGCCGCGCTGGATGGCGGGCAGGACGACCGCCTCGATTGCCGGCGGGGCGCCCGCGACGCGGGGCGCAGGCTCGACGCGGTGAGCGAGGCTGGGCAGGCGCGCGCCCGCCATGCGGCGGAAGCCGCCGAGCCAGTCATCCGCCTCCGGTCTGCTGGGCCGGCCATTGGCAGCCGCCAGCGTCTGCGCGAGCGCAATCGCCTGGGGAATGCGATCGAGTGCGATGGGGAAGGCGTCAGCAATATGTTCGGCCAGCGCGTCGTCTTCGACATTGTGACTCGACAAGGCGTTGGCAATGACTTCCTGCCGATCATGACGCGTCACCACAGGTAGGTCCGCGGAGACGATGTGGGATTCGGCCATGCCAGCGAGCCGCTCGGTCGCATTGGCGGCGATGAGATAGGGCGGCTGCGCGAACTGCGGCCAGGTAGCATTCAGCGCGCTCCACAACGCATCGCTTTCCGGACTTTTCCCGCCCAGATCGAAGATCAAGGTCCATCCCGCCAGTCGCGCGGCGCTGGCGAGCTCGGCAAGAGTCTCTGCGAGCATTTCGGGCGCGAGCGGGCTCGCGGGCGGCGCCAGGACGAGTGGCTTATCGGCGATGGCGACCGCTTCGACCACTGTCCAGCCGGGCGACGATCCGGTCAGGAAAATCGCGGATACCAGATCGCGGCCGATCAGCGCATGGCGCACGGCCGCACGGATCCGCCGTTTGCGGTCGGCAGAGAGCAAAGCAGCGGCGTCTTCGGGCGCGAGCCGATACAGCCGCCGGATCTCAGCGCCCAGCAGGGCATCGGAATCGCCGGTTACTAGCCAGTCGGCCAAGGCCTGCGGCAGGCGCAGCGGCATGTCGCCCGCCAAAGTGGCCGGCCCGGCACGCGGAACGATGCCGAGCCGGCGCAGCGGGTCGTTCAGCGCAAATGCGCCGCGAATGCTCGCAGGCGTCGTCTTGCGAATGCCCGCGGCGATGATCGCACAGGCCAGCCCGACTGACGGATAACGCCGCGAGAGATCGTCGTGTAGCGTGCCGAACAGGCGGTGGAAGCGAATGTCGAAATCGCTCGCGCCTGCGAGCAGCAAGAATTTGAGCGCCTGCTGATCATCATCGATCTTGCGGAACAGGATAGCGAGCGGCGCTTGAGCGTTCTCGGGGGCACGCAGCGACGCGACCAGCTTACGGAACAGCTTTTCGGGCCGCTCCGGCGCTTCGCCGAACAGGCTGACGAAGCCCTCGAGAAGCCGTTCCAACAGTTCCAGGTCTGGGACAAAGCCGGGTGCCTCATCCTTCCGGGGCGACCAGACATCAAGCAGCACGCGCGTCGCCGCTTCAACCCAGTCGAGCGACTGATCAATCAGGTCCGCGATCCGCCCGTCCACTTCGACGGCTAGCGGGGCGGGGGGATAGGCGGCCTGCGCGGCCTCTTCCGCTTCTTCGGCATCGTTCGGTTCGGTGCGCAGATGAAAGCGAAGGACACGCCCTTCGTTCGCGGGAGCCGCGGGGCGGGCGAGCATGTGAATGATGCGGCTGAGCTGATCGAAACTGAGATTGCGCATCGACAGGTTGGTGATGCCGGTCTCGATGGAAACGGCCAGCATGTGAACGTCGCTACGGGCCGCACGGATGGCCGACACGATCGCCGGAATGGCGGATTCCTGCCCGATGATGAGGATGACAGCGATCTCGGGTTGCTCCCAGATCATGACGACGGCCTGCTCCACGCTGACGGGGGCCTCGCTCGCCAGGGTGACATTGGGGTCGAGCGCAAGTCGTTGCCCGATAGCGTCGAACGGATCTTGCGGCCCATCTTTCACGAGAAGAACGTTGCAGGTCTCCAAGAGCGCGGCCTCCCTGGTCAAGGCTGTCAGGGTAGCGCGCCGGTGCCCAGACGATATGGCTCACGACGGATCAGACCATTCCGGCCCATCCTGCATGGCTGGGCCTCCATCGAAAGGATCAGGACGTAGGCTTGGCGGATGGATCGGAGACAGACCTTTTGGTTCAGAAAAGGTCTATCCACTGCCTTGCGAGGATCAGCTTGCAGACCGTCAAGACGCTGCTCGCCCGGCTCGTTAACAAGGGCGTTCGCCCATGAGGTGGAGGGGCGGCGCTATCTCTATCGGTCCCTCGTGGCGCGAGGCCTATGTCGCGGGAGAATCCCGGCGGCTGGTCGAAAGACTGCTCGGCGGTCGGGTTGGACCGCCGGTGGAGCATTTCGCCGAGGTCCCAGCAACTCACCGATGAGGATATCGTCGAAACCCATATGAGCCGACTGCGCACCAAGTTGAACGAGGGTGGACGTGGGGATGCGATCCGCACGGTCCGGGGATCGGGCTATATGGTGCTGAGCAGCGGCACGGCGCAGGGGATCATCGAGGGGGACTATGCCCCCCGCGTGCCGGTCGATGGATCGAGCAGCGAGTTCGACCGGATATCGACCATCCTCAACCAGATGCTCGGCCGGATCGAGGAACTGATGGGTTCCCTGCGGCAGGTATCAAGTGATCTTGCGCATGACATGCGCACCCCGCTCGGCCGCATCCGCCAGGATATGGAGCGGCTCGCTACCGCGACGAACGAGCCGGACACCAGCCAATCGGCGGAACGCGCCACGGTCGACATCGACGCGCTGCTCGATCTGTTCGCTGGCCTGTTGGGGGGGGCGCGAGGTGCGCGGCTTTGCAGCCCGGAAACGCTTTGTCGGATTGCAATTGGACGAGATGGTGACCGATGTTGTCGATACCTATCGGCCAGCCTTCGACGATGACGGTCTGACAGTCGACCTGCAGGCGGTAGAGGTGCGGGGCGATGCGCAATCGCTCAAGCACCCAGTCGCCAATCTGCTGGAAAACATCCTGGCCCATGCCGGTAAAGGCATGGCTGCGAAATGCCCTTCTTGCTTGGGTTGTCGCGGCAGCCCCTTGGTGATCGCGCGCATGGGTGCTTCAGTCTGGCGATAGTCCGACGCATATGTCCAATGGAGAACAGTGCCGATCCGTTGCCGGACCCGTCGCGCCGTCTCGGGCTTGGCGAGCCTGATATCCGCCAGCGCGTTGCGGATCATGGGCCCTGTAATCTCATTGGCCCGCACATGGCCGATGTGCGGGAACACATAAGCCTCGAGCGTCTGGAGCCACTGTTTCTCGTGCTTCTGGTTCCGCCTGTCTTGCTGTGCGCCGCGATCACCTTGGCAGCCGCCTGACGAAATGTGGGGATGCCCTGTGCCTTGCGCCGCTCGAAGATTGGATCCAGCCCTAGCTCCACCCAGGTTCGGATTTCTCGCGCCCGCTCCCGAGCGGTTGCCAGCGAGACTTTCGACGCGCTCCCCAAACCAAAATCGCCTCGATTCCCATCCTTCTGCGCCCGGCACATCCAGCTTTTCCCACCGCCGGGTTTGATGAAGAGGAACAGGCCATCGCCATCGCTAAGCCGCCCAGGTCATGTTGCTGCTTTCACAGCGGTTGCGGAAAGTTTTCCCATGCCACCAAATCTCCCACATTTCCAATCGGTCACCGGTGGACTGGCAGGGATGAACGTGGATGCGAAGCACGCTGAAAGCCGCAGAAAAGCTGGGCTTTTCTGATTCGAAACGGATGTGAAAGGACAGGATGATGGCGGAGCGGGAGGGATTTTTCGGCAGCCATAAGGCCATGAAAAACAGATGGAAAATTATTCTATGCCGCTCAGCCCCACACTTAGGCCCACATGCCCTTATAGCCCCCATGTTTCGCCGTGGAGATCTAGCTTCGGTCGAAGGCACCGTTTGGACGACGTGCATCGACTACTAAGCCTCAGCGGGCTTGCGTTGTCGCATCCGCCATTCGTGTGCCTTGTCCAGCCGGCTCTCGACATACTCGCCGAGCGCTTCGACCTCGCCGATCGCTCTAAGTAGTGCTTCGGCCGTGACCTTGATAGTTGGCATAAGAAAGGAGGCGAACGAGCCGTCTTCTGACGTCAAGGTCGAAATCTCATCGTCGCCAATGAAGTATGGCCGCGGGTGCTTTTCCAAAGTCGCCTTGTCATGGCTAACGGTGAGCGTAGTCAGGCACTCACCATGCTGCCCGCGGTTGCGGGCAAGCACGATTTGCTCGATCAATGCGCGGTCGACCTTGCAGTCGTTCCAGTCTGTTTCGAGAATCTCGCCGAGCGCCTCGAAATAGGCGGGCACAAATCCTCCAGCGAACGCCTTTTTCTGGTTTTCGAACGAGAAGCCAATGACGCGGTCAGACAGCGTCTTGAAATAGAGCTTGAGCGTATCCGATAGCATCGAGACACAAGTGATTCCCAGTACTGATAGCGCCTGCTCAGCGTCCATCCACTCCTCAAGATAGGCCGGCTCCGGATCTTCGCTATAGGGCGGGTCATCGAATGGCGGCAATTCGTTCTCGATGCGGTGCTTCACATCGACGAACGCCTTGGCACTCTCCGCAAAGAAGAAGCAGATGAACGCGGTGCGGCTTTTCAGGAAATAAAGCGCGTCCATCGACTGTTCCTTTCTAGCGCTGCGGCCTCGGCGGGTTCTCGACACCGAATAGGCGCCAGAACCCTTCGACGAGGGGCTGCAGCGAATCCTCGGACATCGCGTCGTCGATGATCTCACCAAGATACGCCGAATCCTGCCAGGCCGCATCCGTCCAGTGATGGTCCGACATGATCAGGCGGAAGTCCTTCAGCCCGGTCACGCTCGCCATCACGATCCACGGACCTTCGACGCCAACGCTTCGCAGGATTGTCGTCGTGCTGCGGACGGCCCCCGGCAGGTGGTCGACGACATATTTGGGCCAGATGATCTTCTGTCCGTCGGCGAGACGCCCGATCGCCCACGCGAAATCAAGATAGCCCCGTCGGTGGTTTACTGACCATGCGCGTGCGCCTTGCTCTTCTCGGTTCGCAATCACGATGAGTCCGTCTAGACCAACGATCCAGTCGATCCCGCCCATCGGATCGGGTGGCATCACTGCGTTGTCCCGGGTAATCCTGACATCGCGCGCCTTGCGAAGCACCGACAGTGGCGCAACGGTGACGATTAGTGTCGGGCGATCATGAATGCGGCAGGGCATGTCCTTGCCGCCGATCGCGACGACCGCCTTGTGGTGGAGGTCGCGAACTTTCTCAGGAAGATCAGCGGAGGCAGCGAATGCCTGGCGGATCTCGGCTGTACTCATCTCGAAATTGCCTCGGTTCGCACGCCGATAGAAGCGGCTGCTCTTCTCATAGACCACTCGGTGTGGCGCTATCAGGCTCGCGCCCACCCGCATGATAAGGACGACCTTGTCGCCCCGCCATGCTATCTCCTGAACTCGGAACAGCGGCACGCGAGGGTCGATGCAGCTTCGCAGCTGATCGTCGATCCGGCGGAGCCCTTCATCGAGACCGGCTTTGTCGATGCCGACGATTTCCTGCGCGGTGCCGTTCTTGTCTTCGCGCAAGCCCACGATGATGTCCCCACCATCGGTGTTCGCGAATGCTGTAACATCGGCCAGGAAGTCCCGGACACCCTTGTGGTCGCCGGGGGGGAACGCCTCCTTGAAATCGAGCGTCGCACCTTCGCTCCGCCGGTAGGTCACCAGCGCTTCGATATCGGCGAGCGTGATCTGATCGAGCGCACGTTCGATCACATTAGTGACCCAGGATCGTCCGCATACGGCCCTGAAGCGCTTGGCTCAGCGCGGCGCGGCCCTCATTGTTGTTCAGATAAGGAATGTAACGAAGGTGCTGAAGGTCAAACGGCACGTCCTGGCGGTTCTGGGCGATGATGATCACTTCGCGGCCCAGCGTGTGCGCGATGCCGGCTTCGTAGAACACGTTCGGATTTCTGCCGGTTAGGTCGCACACGACGATGCGCGCGCGGTCGAGTAGGCTCACCACATCCTGAATGATGCCGGGCGCTTCCCAGATCTCGTCGGCACGCCGCGGCAAGAGGCCACAGGCCGCACTAGCCTCTTGGATCGTCGCATAGACGGGTGCGAACGCGGCATCGAACGGCATCATGACCGAGACGAGCTGCGGTTCGATGGCTTCATGTTCGGGGATAGCAAAAACCGATGGCCGCTGGCGGCGCGGGTTCACGCTCCGATAGAGGACGCGATAAAGGTCGACATCCTTGAGCGCCCAGTGGTTTCGACTCCAATCCCAGTCATGCCGGTGCCGGTCCATGTCGAGCCGAGCCTTCTGCGCGAACAGGAAGCTGTTCGTCATTGGGGGCACGTCGGGATCGAGCGCATATTCGAACCGCACCTCGCCGTTGGCTATGCGCGCGGCCGTTACCGTTCCCACGCGGCAAATTTCGTTGCCGATACCCTCGGGAATGAACAGACAAGGGAACGCTCGCAGCCGGTCTAGCGCGGGAAGGCCGCCCTCGGTGAACTGCGCGGCGAGGTTGGGGTCAGTATATTCGAATACCCGCCCGACCTCTATCGATGCTGTCGGGTCGTTCCAATCATAGTGACGCATGATGACATTGAACATGACGGTCGCACTCCCCCCAATGAGTCCTTCTTGCCCATAGCAACAGGCCGTCATCAAGAGGGGCATTGCCAGCGTCGTCGTTTCTCTCGCTTATTTTCTCCGCCATGCTTGCGGGAAGTCATCGCAGAGCCGCGAACCACTCCGCATAAGGCGTGTTGCGCGCCATATAGCGATTATAATCCGGGACGCCGTCATCCGCTGCAATTTCTGCGCGCCGAGCTGGACGGCATGCGCATCGTCAAATGCGCCGATCTCCCGAACATTCGAGACGGTCGCAATGTCGAGGTCGCCGGCGTCATCCTCGTGCGCCAGCGCCCCGGATCGGCGAAGGGCGTGTTGTTCGTGACGATCGAGGATGAGACCGGCGTTGCTCAGGGCATCCTCTGGCCAGATCGCTTTGAAACCTATCGCCGCCAGGTCATGTCCGCCTCGATGATCGCGATGCGGGGCAAGCTCCAAAAGGAAGGCGAGGTCATCCATATCATCTGCGATCGCATCACCGATCACGACGCGATGCTGCGCTCGATCGCCGGGCGCGATTTCCGGGTGATGCCGGGCCATGGCGATGGGGCGACCAGTGGTGGTGGCCCTGATCCCCGCGACGCCGGCTTCCCGAAGGGACGAACGCTATCCTACCGTCCATTCAACTTGGTGCCCGATGAGGAAGAGACGATGCGCATCCGCAGCCATGACTTCCATTAAGTCCGATGCGCGCGCTGCCGGCACCATCACAAGAGCCCTCAATGTTTTGCGCGAGGCAGCCTCCGCTGGCGAACAGATGCAGACGCGCGGCGTCGCGCTAGCGCTCTGGGATCTGCGTCAATGGTGCCCGGATGACTGGCTCGTTGCCTTCTGGGACGCGGCGGGTTCGGACCACGATATCGGGCGCAGCCAGGGGCTGCACGCGGCCTACAACGGCATCGTCCGCCAACTCAGAACGAACGGGCGGATACCTATAAAGCATCCGACATGACGGCCAACTCGAAGCCGATCTCGCGCACATGAAAATCCATGTTTGATCTCCTAACCGCTGATGCCTGCCATTTTCTGTGCGCGCGCTCGACGACGCTGCTCGCGACGGACGTAATTGTCAGAAAGACGCGCGAGATCGGCGACGTCGATGCCGGGGTCACGTCCAATCAAAAACTTGCTGGCGAAATGGTCAATCAGCCACTGTGATGCCTGAAACTTGTGCCGAATTTCGCGTCGTGCCTGCGCCAGCTGCTGATTGGTCGCCGCGAAAATGCCACGCCCCTTCAGCACCGCTGTTACCGCATCCTCTTTCCGCTTGCGTCCGGATGCCCCGCGACAATTCACCGCGACATGGTGCGCGAGCGATTCAGCGAAGATCTTCTTGCACAACAGGATGTCGAGATCGGGCCTGAGCACGCGGTCATAGGCCTGGGTGATATTCGCGCTCGCAAAGACCTCACGATAGAACGCCGCGGTTCTATCCTCGAGCACGCCGACGCTAATCTCGTTCTCGGGAGCGATTGTGAGATACCACGGCGTGGGTAGAGAGAGACGAAGCTGGGTTGCGAGCCACATCCCGAAGCAGGCTGCGAAAACGCAGCACAGGTTGTTTTGCGTCGCGACGTTGATGACCCGGAGTCGGGCGGCGAGATCCCCCCAGCTGCAGAATTCGTTGGCTGGTCTGACGTGGAGACCATCAGCGGCCGAGCCGTGGCAGTCGAAGTGCAGGATTGGCCGGAGCCCCGTACTAGCAGCAGATGCAACGCTATCCAGAAGGATAAACAGTTCGGCGCGGTTGCGAACCACCTTCTCCTCGAAGGCGAAGTGTCCAGCATTCGCCATCACGGTCAAATCTTCAACCATCCTACGCGACGGATTGAGCTCGTGATCGCCGAGTGAGCGGATCCAGATGACACTGTTGATGAGGACAGTGTCAGTGAGGCTGATGCCGCTTGGCGAGCGCGAGACCGTATCAACCATCAGCGCTCAAGCGCCACACGCAGGCGCTTCGCGCGTTGCTTGAACGCGTTCTCGCCGCCTTCCAGGATGTTGCAAACCTGCTGACGCATCGCATCTTGGTCTAGACCGCCTGAGACGTAGGAAATTGGCGGCAATTGACCTGGCGTGTGGGCTCCCGCCGTCGCAACGATAATCTGATCCGCGTCGGTATTGACGACAAGGTTGGCATTGTGGGTCACCATGATGACCTGTCGCTTGGTCTTCGCTGCGATAAACAAATGGACCAGCTCGTCAAAGATCGATTTCGGGTCGAGGTTCTCCTCCGGCTGGTCGATGATGAGCGGCCGATCATCAGCGTCGTCGAGCGCCAAATATAGGAGTAGTAAGACGATACCGCGCGTACCCGGCGACAGCTTGGTGATATCAGTGCCTTCGTACTCGATGCCGTACTGAAGCGAGATATGGTCGGTGCTGTAGAGCCATTTGGCGAAGCGGCGCAGCCAGCCGCGATAGGCAGTCACGTCTTCCTTCTTCACGTTGGCGACCTCTACCAGCTCATCCTGCCATTCGTCGGCGAAATGCTGAAGCGCATGTTCGATCGCCGACGCGTCGCCCGTTTCCCACGCATGGCGCATATTGGTCCCGGCCCAGGTTTCAATCTTTCCCTTGCCCTTGAAATCACCGGCCCGCCGAAGATCGAAAAGCTGCTCGCCCTCGGATGCCCACGCGCTGACATCGGCTTTGCGAGCCGCGGTGAAAGAGAGCTTTTCCAACGAGCCCTTGCCGTTGTGCAGGCGGTCCATCAGTGGTTTGTAAAGCTCGTTGAGGACCGACTCTTCCGCAATCACGGACTGGAAGACGCGGATGTAGGCTGACCGCCGGTTTTTGTCGTGCTCCTTTGATCGCTCATTCCAGCCTTCGGCCTCGGTCAGGGCGGTCCGAGTGTTTTCCAGATCCGTGTTTTCCGCGGCGATACGCTGGCTGAGATTCACGAGTTTGCGGCGTGCATCCTCGTCAATGTTGATGAGCGACTGTAGACGATCGCGCTCGGCCTCAAGACGGCTGAGCGTTTGCTTGTTCGGGTCGGCACCGTCGGGAAGATATGACTGCGTCTTGTCGGTGAGTGCCGATGGTGCTTGGCCGCGCCAGCCGTCAGCATCCTTCTGGGCTTTGGCTATCTGGGCCGTGAGCGCTGTGTCCACGTCGCCGGCATAACGTTGTAGGAAATCTTCCCAATCGGCATCTTCGAGACGAGCAGCGGCATAATTCGCCTTCGTTTCGCGCAGGTTCTCCGGCGCGGTGAAGGCTCGGAAGCCTTCCACTTCGTCCTGAAGCCGGAGGAGTGCCTCCTTCTTGGACACAAAGTGATTGATGTTGCGATTGACCTTCTCGATCGCGTTGATGATGAGCGCCAGCGCGTTCGCTCGGGTCTCGGTGTCCTTGCTGGTAACGAGCTTCTTCCGGTCGTCTTCGAAACCTTTGACCAGCTTCTCCTTCTGCGCGATCCTACCCTTCAGGGTGACGATCTGACCCTTCTTTTCGCGCTCGAGGCCGATGGCGTCGGAAAGATTAATGACGGCGGCCGCGTCACGTTCTCGTGCGGCCCGAAAGCGGCTGGCTCGCAGGTCGCGAAGTTCGTCGAAACTCAGGCAACCGTCGGTCGCGGGCTGCGCGTCGAAAATGACGCGCTCGATTTCTTCCATCAGTTCGTCGGTCATGCCGTCTGCCGAGCAAAGCTTTTCAACGAACTTCTGCGACAGATAGCGAGCGCTCGGATAACGACCGCCAAAGTCAGGATCGTACTCGTAATCGAGCAGCTCGCGGGCGACCGTGTCGCCAGATCCCCAAGTCAAACGAACCTCGGCATCGCGCAATAGCGGTCCAGCGCGGAAGATGAAGGACGCCTCGGTCAGATGTTCAGCGGCTGCATCGCAGCCGGTTGCAATAGCGTCGGCAAGGGCGGTCTTTCCCGAGCCACGCGCGCCGATTATGGTAACGAGCCCAGGATTCAAATCCATGACCGAAGTCGTCGCCCATGGTGCGTTCACGAACTCGATGCGCGAGATCACTCGCGACGGCGGCGCCTGCATCGGTGGAGTGGCCCCGACATAGGCTCGGCCCTCTGGGTCAATGACGGCTTGGCGCAATGCGTCGAACGTTGGTTCACCCTTGATCCAGCACAGCCGATCTTCGTCCGGAGCGCCGACCTTGTCGATTTCATGGGCATCGCTGCCGTGGATGCACGGCTTCAGGTCGCCGTAGCGCTGACGGATCTGGTCGGGGCTCAGGCTTTTCTTGCCCAGCCAGAAATCGCGTTGCGCGGGGCTGCTCGCGAAAATGGCATGCGCAAACCGCTCGACTTCCTGTCTGGTCTTCCCCTCGGCCTCTCCCTGAAGTCCCGACGTTCCATCGGTCTTGCTGCCGGCGATGGCGATCAGGATGTTTCGATCCTTTGATGCCCAATGCATGTCGCGGTAGACGTCTTGCAGCTGCTGAAAGTTCACCTTGAACTGCGTTGCCCCCATAGCGATGGCGGCCTTGCCATCCAGCTTTGCGTCCACCGAGCGACCCAAACGGATGAGACCATCCTCGTTACAACTGTAGAGCGTGCCGTCCGCTCGGAAGGTAAGTTGCGAAAGGAGGTTTCTAGTTTCCAGAAGATGATTGGGATCATCTGGGCAAACCAGCAGATGCGCGTTTATCCAGCCGCCCTTGGGGAGGCCAAAGTCAAGCCGAAGTTCGACGTTCGGAAAGACGAGATCGACGGTCGCGAGCCGGCCATCGTCCGCTTTGGCCTTTCTCACGCGCTCGTAGGTATCGAGCAGGTAATAGTCAGTTATGCCGACCGCGCGGATGATCGGCGCCGAAGCTTCGATTTTCTTGAGATAGTCGTCGAAGTCTGATTCCTGTGCGCCAAATTGATCGTTGAGTGCGGTCCCGGGCGCGTGGAAATGAGGGTCCCAGCGCAGCCAGCGCGAGCCAGAGTTTGCGGTACTGGTTTCTTTGATGGCCACAATATTCCACCGACTTGGTCATGTTGATGAACAGGATCGTCTTCGCTCTCGGGGGTACACGTCAACAGGGATTATTGAAGCTGGCGATAGTGACCTCATTCTACGAGATCGTCGGTCCAGTGCGACTTCTGCCAAACTGCCAGTTAATGCCGTCAGCTCGCAGAATTCCGGAGGCTGCCTTCCCAAAATTCCGTTCGAGCACATCGCGCCACGGCACGAGCGTAAAATCCCGCGACCGTTCGACCATGGCAAAGCTACCGCTTTCCAGATCGATGCGACGCGCGATTACGCCCTCGATCCGATCACCAATTCTCGCTGGCTCAAACCGCTTGCCGACATCGCCCCCCAGCCGCTCTCCAACCTGCTGCAATTCGGGCCGGTGCAGGGTATCCAGCGCACTCCCCCGATACCGAAAGGCCGTTCCCTCGACATCCGCAAGTTGCTGCTCGATTAGCCACTGCCGCCGCGCCGCCAAGGCGGTTCGCACTTCGCGCCCGTAGCCGACATCGCGTGCCGCACTATGACCGCCCTCGACCAGTTCGCGATCGAGCCAGGTCGACGCCTCCTTCACGGCGAGCTCCGCGACCGGCGACCGCGACAGGACCGACAGCGTCACCGGCCGACCGCGCTGCTGACGCGCGGCATAGGCTTCGGCGCGGGCGAGATGATCGTCGGGGATGGTCCAGGTGCCATCGACCGAACGCTCCGGGCCGGCGCTTGCGCGCCGCATCGCTTCGAGCCGCCGGACATGGCTGGTCGCGAACGCCTCGCTGGCTTGTGGGTCATGCCGCAAATGCAGATCGACCGAATAGCGCCCGCCATTGGCGCGGGCGACGGCATCGACCGTGCGATCGGCCTGGGTCGCCTCGACCCGCGATGGCGCGATCTGCACCGTTGCGCCCTCGGGCACGGATGGGATCGCATCGCCTCGGCCGATATCGACATAATGCACCCGCCCGTCGACTCCATCCACCATCAGATAGTGCCGGTCGCGATGCTCGTCGGAAAAGCCGCGCTGGATCACGCGACCCAAGAGGGGCTCGCGCAGGTCATTCGACACTACCTGCTCGACACCAGCACGGTCGAGCCGCCGCGCAGTCAGTTCGCGCTGCATGAGCCGTATGACATCGCCGCGCTCGCCCATGCGGCGCAGCGTATCCTCCAGCCCGTCGGCGAGCTGGTAGCGGCCACCGCCGACATCCTCAGCGAGATCCATCGCCTTCAATTTTCGAAGCCGCCCGGCGGCGACCGATTGCTGGAGGGGATCATTGTCGGTCGCGGCGACCGTCCGGTCGGCATCCATCCGCCGCAACAGCCGCCGGTCGATCGCGGTCAACCGCTCCTGATCGACATCATGGCGTAGGCGCGCCTCGATCTCGTGATCGGTGCGAGGCCCCAGGTCGAGCGTGGCCAGTTCGGACGCGCGCTCGCGTAGCCCGTGCGCAATATATTCGCGGGCGATGATCAGATTGTCGCCGCGACCATCGACGCCGCGCAGCACAATATGGGTGTGCGGTCGCTCGGTGTTGAAATGATCGACCGCGACCCAGTCGAGCTTCGTTCCCAGATCCTGTTCGACCTGCGTCATCAGCCGCCGGACATAGGGTTTGAGGTCGGGATACTCGGCGCCGTCCTCGGCCGACACGATGAAGCGGAACTGATGCCGGTCACCTGCCGTGCGCTTGAGGAAATCGTCGCCATCGGCGCGGTCGGTGTCTGGGCCATAGAGTTCGCCCGGCAGCCCCTCGCGCGTGACCCCGTCGCGCTGGATGTAGCGCATGTGCGCGCGGGCGACCTGTCCAGCCTTGCCCTGCAACCGGATCAGGCTCGCCTTCACGACCGCGCGGCGGCCACGAAAACCGGCAAGCCGATCGCGGCTCGACAAGAGCCGTCCCATGCTCGCGCCGCGCCCGATGCGGCTGCCGTCGAAGCGACGAACCTTCAACCCGGTCTTGGTGCCGGCGAGGCGCGCGGCGGCGAGGATGCGCCCGCCATATTTGACCACGCGCTTGCCGTCCCTGTTGCGCTTGCCGCCGAGCCGGGGCTTGAAGTCGTCATCCGGCATCGCAGCACCCGGGAATCTCGCGATCTCGGGGCAGGAATGGCGGATTTTCACCATTTCTTGCGTGACTGTCTCGCAGCCGCAGGCTGCTGTCTCTCAAAAAAAAGATGTGTAGACAAAGGCTTACCATGTGTCGCGAGGCACTGCCTTTATCTTGTTTCCCCTCTCTTCCTTTCTCCCCACCCTCACGGCTCAAAAAAAGGGGAGAGACGACGCAGAACCGACGCCGCCTCTCCCCGGGAAATGCGCTGCGATCAGTGCGCATGGAGCATCGCATCCCGCGCCCTGACCAGCGACCGAAACTGCCGGCACCCCATCATCCCGTGCGCCCGACCATCGCCATCCACGAGCATGGTGGCGCAGAACCACTTCCCGTCGAGCCGCCCGCAAATCGCTATCCGATCGAGTTCGAAATCCTCATCGTCGGCACTGTCATATGATCCGATCCAGCGCTCCTCGACCCGCGCATCCCAGCGAAAATCCGTTTCCTCAGCCTCCAGAAACCGATGCGCCAATGCCTCTCCGGCACCGCGCCCGAATTCCAGTTCAAGCCCAGCGACCAGCGCTTCCATCACGCGATCCGACGCCGTTCCAATGCTCTGATACATGCTCATGATGACCTCCAACGTTTGCGTCCTCATCATCGAGAACGGCGTCCGAGGGACGGGTGGCGGAGCGGCTGTCAGGGCCGCGGAGCGAAGCGCAGCGCCGCGAAGCGGACGTGGGGGGCACCGATTTTCGAAGAAAATTGGGGGGCACCCGCGGGCCTTGATAGCCGTTCCGCCAGCCGTCATGCTGGGTCTATCGAGACGAGCTTCCACCCTCTCGGGTGTGCGCAACATCGCCTCAATTCCCCTGCGACAGTGCGACGAACAGCGACGATGCGGCGGTGCCTGCCGGCGCCTCGATCTCCGCCCGGCGCGCGTCATTCCGCACGACAAACAGCGTGGCCGGCGGCGCCTGTATGCGGGCGATCGTCACCGAGGATGGGGCAGTCGGCGTGACCTTGGCAAGGTAGACGACGGTCTCAACCGATAGCGTGCGGCGTCCGGCAAGATGCTCGGCGTAGCGGCCGGGGCCGGCATTGTACGCACCGAAGAGACCAGGATAGTCGAACCGGTCGTACATCAGGCGAAGGTAGAGAGTGCCGGCGAGAATGTTGTCGCGCGGATCATCGGGATTGAAACCGAGGCCGAGACGTGATCGCATGTCGGCCCAGGTCGCGGGCATCAGCTGCATCAGCCCCATCGCTCCCTCCGAAGACCGGATCGGTCGGCCGTTGAGGGTCGTCTGACCGTTGCTTTCGGCGCGCATGACGCGCTCGATCCATGCTGTCGGCACACCGAAACGGGCGGATGCTTCGGCGACATAGGGATGCCAGTCGGCGACGGATTCGGCGTTTGCAGGTGCGGCCAGCGCGAAACCGGCAGCGGCGACAGCGATCCTCAGCGCGCCCATAGCAGCCGCGCCTTTCCAATGATGTCAGCGCCGCCTGTGGGACCAAAATAGCGCCCGTCGAACGACGCCGAATTGTCCATAAGCAGGAAGAGCTGGCGGCCGCGCAGGCGCACGCAGCCCGACCACATCGGCATCGGCCGGCCCTTGGCATCGGCCACGCGGCGCTGGGTGACCCAGCGTCCGTTGATGAAGATTTCCTGCCCGAGCGCGCACACGTCATCGCCGGCGGCGGCAGCGACGCGCTTCACCAGCGGCACGTTAGCGGGCAGATAATGACGGCGCGCGGCAAGGTCGCGCCATGGCTGCGGCACCCGCGCGATCACCATGTCGCCGGGATCGGCGGGCACGCCGGGCGACACCGAGTAGAGGCCGGTCGGGGCGCTGGCGCTGGCGTTCCAGACGAGGCGCGGCAGCGGCGGGAAGATCGCGGGAGACAGGGTCAGCCCGACGAAAACCCCGAGCGCGGCGATGCGGCGATTGAGCTTGGTGCGTCGTGCTTTCTCGGCGCGCAGGGCGTCGCCCCAGTCGAACAGCGGCCCGATCATGCGCCGATCCCCCGGGCGCTGTTCTCGCTGCTCCAGGCGTCGAGGTCGTCGATATGATATTGGACGTAGCGGCTGTGCCGGCGAAAGACCGGGCCTTTTCCGGCACGGCGCAGGCGCTTGAGCTGCCGGACCGAGAGCTTGAGGTAGGCGGCGGCCTGATCGGTATTGAGGAAGGGAGAACCGCGTTTGGCGCGGTTGGCGCGCGTTATGTCGTCGTTGTCGTCCATAAAGATGGTGTCCTGTCGCGGGGGAATCGCAGGGCGCGATCGCGGCACCGCAGATGCCGGGCGGGACACCGGGCGAAGAGTGTCGAAGTGCCGATGGGCAAATCGACACCCCTATCGAGGGAAAGCCCCGCGCCGTTGGGCGCGGGGCGTGAAGGTCAGTCGACCGGGTTCCAGATCAGGGCGTAGGCATCGTCATCGTCCTGCCCGGCGGAGCGGCCGAGATTGGCCCAAATGGTGCGGGGAAGCTCGGGCGCCGAGAGGCTGACGCGGACATATTCGCGCTGTGAAACCTCGCCGGTCCGGATCCAGCCCGCGCCGAGTTCGATGTCGCCGGCACGCACGATGTAGTCGGGCTGATCTTCGTTCGCCTTGCGGCGATTTGGGACGATCTGAAGGTCGCAGCGCAGCGATGCCATCTTGAGCTGGCCCGTATAGGCGCCGTCCTGCTGCCTCTGCACATATCCGATTGCGGGCATTTGAAGTCTCCTTTGATGCTCGCGCGAGCGGCCGTTCCGCCCGGGCGTGCAGACCGTCAGGCGATGCGATTGGACACCCGAACCGGATGGCCGGAGCGGCAGCGGAGGACCGGAGCCGCAGGCTTATTTGGAGCGAAGCGGCCGCGAGGAGCCCGTGGCACACGGGCGGGGAAATAAGCTGAAGGCGATGGTTTCGGGAGGCCGGGCGTCGTTGCCAGGTCGCTGCACATGCCTCGGCCGGACGGCCTGCCCATCAGCTGACAGGGACTTCGTTTGCCTTCGCTATTGTCGCACAGCAGGTGGTGCCGTAGCACCGTCAGCATGGCAGCCGGAAAGAAGCGATCGGAGCAACACCTAATCGATCAGGACGGGATAGCCCTCCTTCGATCGAAGCTCCCGCGCCATTGGCTCCTGCGGGAATATCGCCCGGACTACGGTCTGGATTTCACGATCGAGACGTTCAGAACCCTCGAGTCGGAAACGACCGACGGGCGGCGGCCAACCTTCGAAACGCTGGGCGAACATGTTTTCGTACAACTTAAGAGCGTGGCCGAGCCGAGCGTCCACACGCTCGAAATCTACAACCGGGGCAATGTCGAGAAGGCTCGCGAGACGCTCGACCTGACCGACAAGATCGCCGAAATCGAGACCTATCGATTCCAGCTGGAAATGTCGGAACTGGTTACGATCGAGCGGATGGGTATCGGCGTGCCGGTGCTGCTGGTGATCGCCGATCTGGCGCGCCAGCGCTGCTCGTTCGTGTGTTTGAACGACTATATCGACAAGATTCTGATCCCCCAGCACGACGATTATCGGACGGCCGGATCGCGCACGATCCACATTCCGCTGTGGACTGAGATCGGGTCCGACGCCGGGATGATCGGGCTGCGCTGGTACGCCAAGCGCGCCAAGCTGCTTGCCGCGTTTCAGCGGTTCGCGTTCCAATATTCCGAGCTGCAATGGCCGGACAATGGCGATTGGCGAACGCTGGCGCGCTATTTCGGCGAGCGGATCGTCCAGTATGATTTCTGGGACGACACGGAGATGTGCGAGCCGATCCGCTATCACGCGGCGGGGCTGAGGCGTTTCCTGGAGACTGGGCAGCCCGGCTATTTCAAAGTGCCGGCAGACTTGCCCGATGGCTTCGATCCAGATGCTTTCAGAGAGCATTTCGAGAAGCAGGACGTGTTCGAGCTATGGCGGCTTCTGGCGCTGCTGCCGAAGACCTATGAGGATATCTGGCGGGAGTGGTTTCTCCCGACGTCGCTCGGGCAACTGACCTCCGCGCCATAATGCCGCGCGCCGACGCCGGAAGGCGGAGGCGCGCGGCGCGATTTTTTCAGGTTCGGAATGCGAGCGGGCCGAAGCCCGCCCGCATCACATCATGCCGCCTCGGCGAACGGCACCTCCATATCCTCGGGGTCCGGCTGCGCCGCCTGATCGCGCGCGGCCATGACCTTGGCGTGGGCCGTGACGGTCGCGACACCGCCGCGCGCGGTGTAGGCGTTCGGCGGGAACGCAATCCACCGGGGCACCCAGCGTTCAACCTGCTTGCGCCCGTCATTGCCCGCCAGATGGTCGGTGATGATGCGCTTCAAGGTCTCGGATTTCTCGCCCGCATTGGCGCTGGCGATCGTCTTTCCCGCGATCTCGGCGACGATACAGCCCAGCACTTCGCGGTCGCGGATCAGACCGAACAGCGCGTCGTCGGCCTGCCACCAATCGGCCATGTCGATGCCGATCTCGGTGCCCACCGCCTCGACGGCGGCACCGCCAGAGGCCAGCGTCTCGCCCATGACGACCGTGACCACCTCCATGATGGCGGGGTCCGGGAGTTCGATCAAGCGCAGAAACACGCCGGTCACGCCATAGTCGTCGCCGTTGCCGCCGGTGACGGTCGGTTCCTCGGCGGAGAAACCCAGCATGTCGAGAACGGCCCGGCGGCGCTCGTCGAACACCGCTTCGCCCCGCGCGGTTTCGATGCTTTCGCGCACCTCGTCGTTGCGCGTCGATTGCGGTTCGGGCCGCACGGTCCACAGGTGCGAACCAACGATGGCATGGGCAACCATCAACCGGAGCGCGATGCCCGGATGGGCGAGCAATCCGGCGCGCACGGCGGCATGACGGTGCAGATCGACATAGGTTTGCAGGGTCGAGGTGATCTCGGGTCGCTGCGGCTTTGCCGCATTCGACGCCTCGCCGCGCTCGGCCCGGCGCGCTTCCTTCCGGCTGAGATAGCCCTCATGGAAGGTCACCTCTCCGGTCCCGCGCACATCGATATAGACGCGCCCGCCCTTGCGCTTGGCGGCTTTCTCGAACTCCCATGAATGGAAGTGATCGGAAGGCGGCACGATTACGACATCGCTCCAACCCTGTTCCAGATAGGTGTCCTTCGCGGCATCGATGGCGGCGTTCTGCGCGTCCCAGAACGCATCCGCATCGGCGAAATAGCGGTCGTCGCCGAACAGGTCGGCGATGGTCGCGCCCTTGAAATCGTCGAGGCTGAACAGCGCGAAGCGCGAGGGGATCGACTGCCCGCCGAACAGCCACGCCTTCAACTGGCGGCCGGTCGGCACGTAGCTGTCGGGATCGTCATAGAGCCCGAGCCACGCCTTTTGCTGGCTCTTGCTGGCAAGGGTCAGGTGGCGGACGGTGGCGCGGTCGATCTTCTCGGCGCGGTAGAGGTCGCGGATGCGCGGCAGCAGATTACCGAGCGCGAGGATGCGCCGGATCATCAGATCGGGATGCCCGAAGGTAGCGGCGATGTCGTCCACCTCGCGGCCCTCCTTCACCAACCGGGTGAAGGTGTTCCACTGCGTCACCTCGTCGGCATCGAGCCGCGCCAGATTTTCGATCATAGAGGCTTCTACGGCGGCGGCATCGTCGGTTTCGGCGAGGACGCGGCAGGGCAGCGGCTCGGCTTCGCCGGTTTCCTGCGCCACGATCAGCGCGGCATGATAGCGCCGCGCGCCTGCGACGATCTCGAAATGCCCCTCCTGACAATTGGGGCGGACCAGTAGCGTCTGGATGATGCCGCGCTTGCGGACAGTCGGCAGGATATCGGAGACATCGGGGGCTTTCTTACCATAGCGCATGTTGGTTTTGCTGACGGAAAGCTTGTCTTGGGCGATAAAAACGAGTGTCATGGCACAACTCCTTGTGAGTGCCGGTCCGTCGTTCTTTGCGGGAGGGCGGATCGGCTTACGGGGTGGTGGCGAACGGCCGCCTGCGTCATCCGCGTGGGCGCGGAAGCTCGGTGGCCGCGCGGCTCGCGGCGCGGCGGAATTCGTATTGAGCGTCAAGGATCGAGCCGCATCGACGTGCGGCATCGGCCCAGAGAGACAGCCGGTTGGGAGTTTCGAAACCCAGATCGCGCTCAATTCCAAGGCCGAACGGCAGGCGCACGGATGCGATTTCGGACAGGCTGAAATAGCCGAGTTCCGGACTTCCGAAGCCAAGGTCTGCAAGGCCAAACAGGGCATCGCCATCCTCCGCCAGTTCGGTCGCGAGCCATGTGGCGGGACCGAGCGGATTGAAGAGTTTCAGCACCGGCACCGGGTCGGGTTCCGGCTTGCCGTCACGCTGTGCCGCGCGGCGGTTGATGTCGTTGGCGCGCAGCGCGAAACGAATGTCGGGGGGCAGGAGGATCATGTCGCCATGCTCCCGACCATGCGGGCGTCTTGGGCTTCGCGGTGACGGGTCAGCAGCCAGTCGGCGGCTTTGGTCGCGGCGCTCGCCGCGCAGAAGATCGCGCGACTGTCCTCGCGCAGCACCGCGAGCCATGAGCCGATATAGTCGGCGTGGCGCACGGTCGGGGCGATGTCGAGCGCGGCACACAGGAAGGCCGATCCCATCTCGGCGACCAGTTCCTCCCGCGCATAATCCTTGCTGCCGAAGGCGTTCTTGAGGTCACGGCCGAGCCGCTTGGGGTGGCCGGTGGCGTGGGTCAGCTCGTGGAGACAGGTCCGATAATAGTTGATCTGCTCGAAGAAAGCGGGTTGCGGCGGCACCTGCACGAAATCAGGGTCCGGGGCGTAGAACGCGCGGTCGCCGCCGATGCGGAAATCCACGCCTGACGCGGCAATGACGTCCTCGGCAACGGGCACGATCTCGCGTTCTGGCAAGGGGGCTGGATCGCTGGCCAAGCCGGGCCGCAACCCCTCGCATTGGGCGACATTGAAGACGGTGAAGCGTCTGAGGAATGGCACGGCGCGCGCGTCGTCACCGTCGCGTCTGGCGCGCTCCTTTTCGGCTTCGGGAGTGAAGCGATCAGCATAGACGACGGTCACGCCGTGTTCGCCTTTCATTACGCAATCGCCCGCCTCCTGCGCCTGCCGGAAGGTCAGCCACGATTGCGTCGGGAGACCGTGTTCGATAACCGCGCCCCACAGGATCAGGACATTGACCCCGGAATAGTTGCGCCCGGTCAGGGCATTGCGCGGCAGGCCGGGGCCGGTGGTTCCGGTCCGCCCCCACGGCTGGACCCAAGGCAGGCGTCCCGCCTCCAGTTCGGCGATGATGCGGGAGGTCACCTCGTCATAGAGATTGCCCTTGTCCTGCGGCTTCGTTTCGCTGCCCTTGCGACGGGCGCTGCGGCTGGTTGGTTTCGGCACGGCTCGTCTCCAAGCCACCCCAAAAAGGCACAAAGCCTCCCCGCGAAGGCGGGGGTGGGCGGCGAGACGCGACCAAAAGGCCCGGCACGAGCGGACGACGACACCGCCAGGGTGGAACGACAGTGGAGCACCCCGAAGGGGTTGGCGGCGGCCGCAACGGGCCTAGCCGGGAGCGCCGCCCACTCCCGCCGCAACGGGAGAGGCTACAAACCAACGCCGCCGCGCCGACAGGGCGCGGCGTCCATGGCCCCGCCAGCGATCGTTACCGCCAGGCCGAGACCCGGTCCGGGGCTCGGCGGCAAGCCAGCCTGCTGGCGCGCCGTAGAGCGCGGTCGCGCGGTAGCGGGAGGCTGCACGATTCAGGCGCCTGAGGGCGCGATGCGGACAGCGCATGCTGTTGCCGCATGGCTTCCTTCCCGTAGCTGGGACCGACTTTCTAGTCCTCCGGACGATAGCGAATGCGAGCCCTGGGAATCGGCGAGCACGCGCTTCGACCGGTTAGGGCCGCCCAGCGCGCTCCACATCCGCTCGCGACGACGCGCGGAGGCGAGCGATAGCTCCATGATATGGGCGATCGTCATTGCCGATTTTCCAGCGTCGAGTAGCTGGTAGCAGGTCTCGACGCCCTTCGGGGTCAGTCTCCCGCGGTTGTAGCGGTTATCAGGGCAGCGCGGATCGGCGAGGCCCGTGAGCTCCGTTCCATCGAGCGACAGCTCACTATTGAGAGCGGCGATATCGTCGCGCCGCTTGCGGACCAGCTTGCGGATACGGCGATCAAGAGCCTTGAGATCGGCGTCAAGCGCGCGCTCGGTCGCGTCGAAGAACAGCGAACGAAGGCCAATCTCGCCCACATAATGCTTGGCTATCATGCGATCCGAAAGGAGCCGGCGCGCAGCGCGCAGTTGATCAAGGGTCTCGTAATCGTGGCTCTTGCGATCGGGGAAAAATGGCAGGGTCTCGCGCACGAAACGATCGGTGGAGAGATCGGCGGTCACTTCGTCGAGATGATGGGCGATGCCGTTGCGGCGATCGATCAGTGCGACCATGTGCTTTTTCTCGCCGGGCGTCAGCACGCCGTCTTCAATCAGATAGGCGAAAGCTCGCTTGAGCTTCTTGGTGTCCTTGGCCGGTTCGTCTTCGCCGTCCGGCGGCTGGTTCTCGGTCGTGCGCCAGCGCCGCTGAGCGGCGGCCCCGCTCAGGATGTCACGCTTCAGCTCTTCGGCGTGGTATATGATGAGGACCATCTGAAGGGCGCGGTGCCGGATCATGCAGCGCTCGAGTTCAGGCAGTCGCCGTCCCAATGGATCGGTGTAGTGCCGTTGACGGCCGCCGTAGGCCTGTTCTTCGGCGGTCATGGCTTCGGCACCTGGACGGTATAGTCCATATCTTCGACCGAGCCCGCGTCGAGCTGAGCTTGCAGCCGGGCTGCGGTATCGGGCGAGGTGCAGAAGGCATCTATGTTGAATTCGAAACCGGGCAATGCCCGGCCGAGGTCCGGATCGGCTTTGACGGCCTCTTCCAGCGCGGCATCGGCGGCATCGAACAAGGCCTGATAGCGCGCGCCGATCTCATCGATACGGACCTCGATCAAGGTCGCGAGTCTGGCGGAAAAGCCGATCCTGTGCTGGGCGCGAGTGGTGTAGGCACCGATCTGCTTCTTGGGCCGTCCCTTGTCGTTGTACAGGCTGAGCAAGACCGCTTCCTTGACGAGCGGTCCGTCGCTGAAGGCTTCGCCCCGGCCGAAATGCGCGATCGCCTTGTTCCGATAATCCATCGCCTCGTCATGGATAGCACGCTGTTCGACAGTAAGCTTGGCCTCGCCGAGGAGCGGCCGGCGGTCGCCGGTTGTGGCGGTTGCCCGGGCGTACAGGACGACAGCCTGAACGAAGAGCCCGCCGGTGATCGTGGTTTCGTCGAACCACCCTGGCGTGCCGTCGGGGGCGGCATCGGACTGCTCCTGAATCCGAACGATCTGATCGAGCGAGGCGAGCGCGCTGCGCAGATCCTCGCGGATCGAACCTGCCGCCGCGGCGCGCTCGATCGCTTTCACCAGTGTCGGATGACCTCCGGTGTCGGTGAGATGACGCGCGAGGCGTATGAGGTCAATGCGGGCGACGAGGTGCATGGTTCCTCACGGCGTGCGCGGTTGGGCGAGCAGATGGAATGGCGACGGCTCAGGCGGTCCATCACCGATGCCAGTGATAGCCTGGGTCGCCATCTTCATCCATGAACAACATATGGTTCGGCAGCGGCTCGGTATTGCGACGCCCGCGAACCGGATAGATTGCGGTCGTCTCGGAGAGCGCCGCAGACTCGTTGCGATCCACGCTGTGTTCGGGGGTCATGTAGTTGCCATAGACCCATTGCAGGCGGGAGGCTCCGGGCTGGAAGGTCGCGATCTGCGCGAGATTGAGTCCGTGGCGCCGGCCGTCGACGCTGTTGCCGCCGGTTGTCTCGTAGCCGACATGCACGACGCCAGGGCAGTCGCCGGGAAGCTGGGACGCCGCCCCTGAAACCATCGATCTGAAGTGGCGAGCCTTGCGGCGGGCCGCCTCGTCGGAGACGCTGAGCCAGCTGACGACACTGACGCGGCCGAGCGTGGTGGCATGGAAAGGGCGTTCCGCGCCGGGCTCCCAATCACCGCGCACGTCATAATCGACGGCCATGTGATAGTCGCCGATCAGAAGCTCGATCATGCGGCTCGATCCAAAATAGACGTCGTCGTGTCGAAGAACGGCATCGATCTGCGCGCGATCGATATGCGCGAGGAACCCTTCGCCAAAGGCGTCCTTCCAATGCGGCGGACCGCCGTCGAGGAAGGCGGCGACATGATTGGCGAGATAGGCTTCGTCGATGCGGGAGAGTTCGTCGAGATAAGCGATCTTGATGTCGAGCGAGGCTGCGGCCTGTTCGCATACTGCATGCGCCAGGCCCGACATCAGCTCCGCCCGGTCGCGCTCCAATCCCGAGTATTCCGATTGCCCGACTCGCTTGCACTCAACCGCCCACCGCGACCGCCCGCGCCGGACGTCGAGGTCCGGGGTTCGGGCCACGCCGGGCTGCTCGGGGACGAAAGTGACGTGGCGCCAGCCGCGCCGGGCATAGGCACCAGCGACTAGTAGCTCGTAGATGCCGTTGTCCGGGGTGGATCGTCCTCCGCGCATCAACGTGGCAACGCGCTGCTCGACACCCGCAACCTTGCGCAGGTCGGGCAGCAATTGACCGAGGCGTCGGAATACCGGGGCTATGCGGAACGCCTCATGCTCGACCCAATTCCCCCGCTCGGTCGCCGTGGCGTAGGCTGCGCCCTGAAACACATACCAGGCGATGAGGTCAGAAGGATCGAACAAGGCAATGCGGTCCCCTGCGGCCCATCGATCCCGCGCGGCGAAGAAGGTCTGGCGGACCCGGTCGAGGCGGGATTGCCACTCGGCGGGCGGCGTCTGCGCGACCATCCATTCGATCGCAGCGATCGACTCCGCGTCGTTCCAGTCCTGACCGTGACGTTGGGCAATCCAGAGAGGGTTTCGAGCCATGGCGCATTCTTAGCTGATGCGTGTCGCGCTGACAGCAAGAATGAGCCGCCTGTCTATCGCTCAAGAAGTCAGCTGCGCGCCAGCAGCACCCGCTTGCCGAACGAGACCAGCGTGGTGGCCATGCCGTCACCGACGATCCACTGCGCGCGTTCGAGATGGGAGCGCCAGCATGGCTCAGAGGCCGGGTGCTCAGGGTCGAGACCCATGATGTCTGCGGCCGCCGCGCGCCAATCGACCGCGGCATCGTGGGCTTCGAGCAATGCTGCATATAGAGCGAGACTGCGCTGATCATAGTCGACCACCGTTTCCCCCGTCGGCGCTATCGCCTCCAATCCAGTCATGTCGATCGCCTGCCCTGAGAATGGCACCAGTTCGGACCCACCCTAACGTTTAGGAACTATCGTTCCTAGAACTTTCGTTCCTGCTCGGTGATCCAATTTTCTATGGATCTAAAGCATGTTCTTGCGACCAATCTGCGTCGGCTTCGGCACGACCGCGATTTGACACAAGAGGATGTGGCGGAGTTGACCGGGCTCAGCATGCGCTATGTCGGATCGATCGAACGAGCCAGGGTGTCGGCGACCGTGACCACATTGGGCAAGCTCGCGGCGGCGCTGAAAGTTCATCCAACAAAACTGCTCGAAAGCTGATTCAGCAAGCTCGAACCGATCCGGCAACCGGGCGATCTGAATCAAGCAGCGACCTGTACCCGCCGCTGCCCATGTAACGAGCGAAGGCTATCAATCGGCGAGACGTCGACTTGAGAGCATCGCCAGGTGCGAGCCATTCATCTCGAACACGCGCATCGCCAAAGAGCATAATGCCGACATCACGAATGCTGGCGCCGTCGGCGAGCGCATCAAAGGTGCGAAGAGCTGCAATCTGGCGAAGATGCGCCTGATCGGGCACTCGGGCAGGGTGACCGGCATCGCGGTTCACGAGCGTATCTCTTAACCGACGAAGATTGTCAGCCGCCTGGCATCCGGCATCGTTGTTCAGAACATCCAGGAAGATACGAACCGGCCCCTTCATGACGGTGCCGTCGCATACATCGAAGCGTAGCTTACCTCTCTCTGTGTGGACGAGAACATGCTCGCAGTCTGCTCCCCTGACGATCGTCGCTCGGTCTCGCCACTGGCTCAAATCAAAGGCTACATCCGGCGCAGTTGGCGCAGATATAGCAGCAACGGTCAGAACTGATCGATCAACATCGCGCGTCCACAGATGTTGAGTTGCGTCCGCGCCGAGGGCCGGGGCGGCGACATTGAGGCATCCCCAGCGCGATTGCACATGCGGCGGCGCCGGGACGAAGATCGTGCAGCCAGATGGACCGCGCCGCGAAAATGACGGAGCGAGCCGGCGATAGGCGTCATCGCGGCGCATCCATTCCCACGCCAAGCCGGCGACATCGACGTGATCGAGATAGGCGTATCTGGATCTTTCGAAGGATCCACGATGCCGGGCGCCCGGCATCGCTGGTTCGTTGCCTCAAATGCCCTCAGCCCATTTCACCGAGTTGGGCGCGAACGAACAGGTTGGCGGCCTCGGCCTGGTCCGGGCGCAATGCGTCGATTGCGGGAAAGAAGTCAGGCACTGTGTCGCCGAGCAGGATCGACGGGCACTGGTCAGCACCGGCGGCACGGCGTTGCCTTCGATGCGCTGGACCTATCCTCAGGACGAACTGATCGCGCTGCGTCGCAAGGCCGAAGCGGTGCAGGCCGCGGCGCCGATCGCCAGCGGGCTTGCGATCGAACAGCTGCACTTCAACTATGCGATCCGCGGCGACCGGCCGGCCTGGCGGCCTCTACGCGTGTTCGACGACGGGTCGAAGACCTATGTCGAGTTTCCGGCGTCGCTGGCGACGGGCGAGGCGCCGCCGCTGTTCCTGATCGGCGCGGGCGGCAAGGCCGAGTTGGTCAACTATCGGCTGCGTGAGCGCTTCTATGTCATCGACCGGATCTTCGACGCCGCCGAACTCCGGCTCGGCACGAAGCCGCAGCAGGTGGTACGCATCGATCGCGTGTCTTCTACCGCCAAGCGGAGGGGCGCATGACCGATCCCGTCGCAGCTTCCCCGGCGCCTGCCGCGCCGCCGAAAGTCGATCCCGAGACCCTATCCATCCGCTCGCGGCCGGCTCGCGCCATTCGGTTCAAGCGCGGCGCGATCATCGGTGCGGCGGCGCTTGGGTCGGCAAGCCTGATGGGCATCGCCTGGATGGCATTGAAGCCGCAAGTCTTCCGGCAGGTTGCCCAGGATAGCGAACTGTCGCAGCCGATGGCGAAGCCTGCTTCCGACGTGCTGTCCGGGCTTCCCACCAGTTATGGTGATGCGCCCAAGCTCGGTCCGCCACTGCCCGGCGATCTCGGGCGTCCGATCCTGCGCGCGCAGCAGCAGGCGGAAGCGACGACCGCGCCTCAGCGCGTTTATACCGCAGAGGCGGCCCGGAAACAGCGCCTTGCCGATCTCAAGGCGGCGCGAGAGTCGGGATTGATGGCGCAGGTGACAGGCGGCCGAGCTGCTGCCGCCGCTCAGTCCATCGATCCGGCTGTTGCCGCCTCGGCCGTACCGGCTGCGTCGCAAGCCCCGCCCGGCACGCGCAAGGAGCAATTCGCATCGGCGCGAAACACCGATGGCGATCTCAACTCAGGTGGATTGGTTGCTCCGGTGTCGCCCAACAGCTTGCTCGCCGGCAGCGTGATCGCGGCCAGTCTCATCACCGGGCTAAATTCCGACCTGCCGGGCATGGTCACTGCACAGGTGACGCAAAATGTTTTCGACACGGTCACCGGCGACATCCTGCTCGTGCCGCAGGGCACCAGGCTGATCGGCAAATATGACAGCGTGGTCGCGTTCGGACAGCGACGGGCGTTGGTCATCTGGCAGCGGCTCATCCTGCCCAATGGCAGCTCGGTCCGTCTCGACAATATGCCGGCGACTGATGCGTCGGGCTATGCGGGCCTTTCTGACAAGGTCGATTTCCACACATGGACGTTTCTCAAGGGCGTGGCGATCGCGACCATGCTCGGCGTCGGCTCCGAATTGTCAATCTCCGGCGAAAGCGATCTCGTGCAAGCGATCCGCGAGTCCTCACAATCTAACGTGGCGCGGGCCGGTGACCAGATCACCCAGCGCAATCTCGACATCCAGCCGACTATTACGATCCGCCCCGGCGCGCAGGTTCGGCTTCTCGTGACTCGCGATCTGGTCTTTGCGCCCTGGCGCGTTCCGGGGGCACGATAGAATGGAAGACTGGTGAGCTGGGTCAGGCTTCAGCGTGCTTGTCGATCGCTTCGAGCGCGCTGAGGTCAAGCCAGCCTCGCATGGCTGCGGAGATGGTGCTGATCGGCTTCCATGCTGCCATCCATTCCTCCGTCACATAGAATTCGGCCTCGGTGATCGCCTTGACGTCCTGCCCCAGAATGAAGCCATAGGCTTCGTAGCCGGCGGTTTCCTTCACGACGATGATCTTCCAGAAGCGATCGGGGATTTGGATACGTGCCGCGCCTGTCTGGTCCTTGCCGCGGAACCAGCGGTCGGTCTTTCCAAAGATCGGCCCTGCAAAGATGCAGGCCGCCTCGACTTCCTTCTCTGTCACTTTCTCGATTGCGGTTTCGAGGTCGCCCCAATTCTCCTCGCCGTAGGTGCCCTGGTTAAATGGCTTGATCTGTGGCGAGCAGTTGGTGGCGTGGAAGGTGTCGCCGTTTGCCATCTGGATTTCTTCGAAGTGCTCGCCCCAGCACACATCGTCGCGCCGGACGATGTGCCCCTTGTCGAACGCGCCGCGATCTTCGGAGTAGAAGACGTCGGGTAGCTGGAACCGCGAGTCCATCCGCGGGTCCTCGACCCACTGCTCCATGAACTTGTTGTCGGGCGGCCATCCGGCGAGAGAGTCGCGGTTGGTCGGCTTGCCATCGACGATCTTCTTGCGGCGACGCCAGTCGATGTTCGAGGCCGTATAAAGAGCCAGCCGTCGCTCGCGGTGCATCCAGATCGAGAAATGCCGATATTTGAGCTCGAACCCGTCATCATTGAGAAGCGGCGCCAGAATGCGTTCTCCGGTGGCCGTCACCTCCGGTCCGGGCACGTCGCTGTTCTGATCGAGGAAACGGGTGTTGAAGCCGGGCCGCTCATCAAGGCCGTCATAAATGAACGGAATTTGCAGCTGGAGCGCTTCGGTCTCGAGCGGGCTGGCCGGCGCTATGGTCGAGGGTCCGACTACCCGGGCGGCCTGACCGACGGCTTCCAGCGAAATCCGCAGCTGCAGCGGTATGACGAGCTCGCCAGCCGAGCTGCGCGTCGGCGATGCGGGTTGATCGTCGATCATGGCTTCCTTCTCCATTTGCGATTTGGGGGCCTGCGGCGTGCCCGATGATGGACGATCGGCATCGGCGTCGCGGTTCTCAAGAACCCTGATCGTCGCCGACATGACGTCGCCGCCGCGCATCGCCGCTTCGATGTCCGGCAGCCTTTCGGGCCAGTCGATTTGTGCAAGTTCGAGCAGGCGCGCGGATATCCGGCTGATGCGGAAGCCGACATTGGCCTCCCAGACCACTTCGTTTTCCTCAAGACCGTCGAGCGTGTCGGTGGTGCCGCCGGCGGCCAGCACGAACCTACCGTTGTCACGCTTGATGCGCCCATTGGCGTGCAATGCGACGACCTGGAAGCTGTCGTTGAATACCGGCGCCCCAGAGGAGCCATGCGCGGTGTCGGCCCGATACCAGATATACGGCTCGCCATCGCCGGCCCGGATCACCTGGTTTTCCCGCAGCGCAACCTGCATCGGCACGCCGTCGGGATGCTGGAGGATCGTGACAAAGTCGGTCTGCTCCCTGACCTTGCCGGTCTCGGGGATGAGGCGCAGATATCCGCGGCCGTCAATATCGGCCCCGGCGGCGGAGTTGCCGCGAACCGCGACGACCGCGAAATCAAGGTCGGGGTCTGAGGCGTAGAACTGGTCTGCGCGCAGATCGAACTCGTCGGGATCGGCCGGTGGATGGCCGGCGACGTCGAACCAATAGTCGAAACCGACCGTCGAACTCGCGACCGACGCGCTGGTCGGAAAGACATGATGGTTGGTGAGTAGGAGGCCTGGCGCGATCAAGAAACCGGTCGCCCAGCCTGTCCGGCCTCCGCCGCGCACCCGGATGCGGCCGACGCATTGGCGGGCGAGCATGCAGCGATCGATAAAATGAACATCGAGCAGGTCGTTGGTGCCCATCACCGCTTCTTGTTCGAGCGGTGTGGCGACCTGGCCGTCGGCGGTGAGGAACTTGAAGCGTCGCGCGACCAGTTCGGCGGAAGCGCCTCCTGAGGGAACCGGCTCAGCGGTGGGAGCGTCCTGCATGAACAGGCCGAGATCGAGCGCGCTGAGTTTCATCGACCTGGCCTCCCGAACATGATCGCGATGCTGGATTCGTTGCTATCGCAACCGTGCCGACTTAATATTGCGCCGCTTCGTGAAAGCCGCATGGCCATGACGGGAAGCGACCCGACTGGCCGAGGATGTCCTTGGCCCTCGCTCACTGGAACAGCGAGAAGGACTTGCCCACGAAGATGCCGAACTTGAACTCGTCGCCTTCGGTTAGATAACCGAAGCGAAAGCCGCCGATCAGGCCATCCTTGTCGTCGGCGGCGAAATAGATCGGCAGGTCGAAGGCAATGCTGTCCGCGAGGAGATCGAATTCGACGCGCGGTGCGAAGCCGAGATCGCGGATTAGGCCGCTCTCGGAGAGCGGCTGGATGTAGCGCAGTTCAGGCGCGAGGATCAGCTTGCTGGTGAGCTCCGGCCCCATCAAAGGCCCCGGCACGCAAGTGACAAAGGTCGCGCCGGCGGCCGCCACGGGACATGTCGCCTGCGCCTTGCGAGCCTTGAATGCGCGCTGATAGTCGAGATTGAGGGAGGCCGAGGAGCGGTCGAATGGGAATAGGGCGAGCCCGCCGCCGACACTCCACGAGACCTTACGATCGGTCGCTTTGGTTAGCGATGGTGCCGGATAATAGCTGAACTCATCATAGCCGACAGCGGCGCGCAGCGACCAGGCGAGGCTTTGCTGGATGGTCTGGCGGGCATAGTCGCGCTCATAGGCGTCGAGTTCGGTCGGCGTGAAGAAGAGCCGCTTGAAGTCATCGTCCAGCCGCACGCAGCCGGGCTTGTAGGCTGGCACCTGTTCGCGGCAGCGTTGACGCGCGCGAATGAGCAGCGGGTGTCGGCTGTCTTGCGCCTGAGTGAGGACGCGGCCGCGAAACTGCGTGTACCCGAATTCGAGTTTCGAGCCTGTCGCGAGGCCATCGAGCGTAGCGAAGCTCGTATCGCCGTCCTTGGCAAGCGGCGCTGAGAGCGACAACGTGAAAGTGTCGTTATAAACTGCGGTTGCCGTCGCACCCGGCGCGTCTCCACGATCCTTCGACTGGGAGAAGGTGAAGGAGGCACGGCCGCTGCCGGTGCCGGCGAGCAGTTCGAACGCTGCGGCATGGCCATTGCCGACCGGACGAAGTGGTTCGTCTATCGGCCCTGGTGGCGCTAGTGTCCAAGACCGGCTCCCACCTGCTACGGGAAGGCCGTTTTGTTCGTTGGCTCTGGGTAGGTCGGCTAGATCGATGGCATCGTCGCTATCTTTGGCCGCAGGCGGCGCGGCTGCAGCGGCTTGCGCCACCGGAGCCGCAGCGGCGACGGATGCGGCCGGTGGCGTGTGCCCCTCCACCACGTTCAACCGAGTTTCGAGTTGCTCGATATGGGCGAGCGCCGCTTCGAGCTTGGCGCGGAGAATATCGAGCTCGGAGTCGCGGGTCTGGGCCTGGACGGGCGTGGCGGCTGCGGTCGCGAGCAGAACGATCAGGAGGGCGGC
This sequence comes from Sphingobium sp. DN12, assembly GCF_051058005.1. Lineage (NCBI taxonomy): Bacteria > Pseudomonadati > Pseudomonadota > Alphaproteobacteria > Sphingomonadales > Sphingobiaceae > Sphingobium > Sphingobium sp. DN12. Next base: position 2,869,557 of record NZ_CP173717.1, on the reverse strand, counting down.
ACGGCGCATCAGGCAGCATCGACCTTGAAGACGTCGCTCGAATGCGTGACGCCATAGTCGGTTTTCACAGTCGCCTTGAGCGGTTCGATGACCTTGCCGCCAGCTTTCTCGACCTTCACGGTCGCGCTCGCCCCCTTCGGCCCCTCACAATAAAGCGTGATGCCGTGTTCATCCCCGGCTTCCACCATGACGTTGATTTCATCGCTGTTTTTAAATCGCAGCACCCGGTCGTCGATGAGGACGAGCGCCCGCTTGGCGCTTGCATTCTTCTCGCGTGTAACCTTGATCTTGACCTTTGCCATCGCAGTTCCCCCGAAGCGATATACAGTCAACGATGATTGATTCTACGGAAGTCTGCCCGAAGACTATCATATCCGGTCGGTGCGCGAAGTAGAAATCTTGAATTGATCTAAATTGGCGGTTTTTGTGACAACCATAACTTTGAGCATCACGCTTCGCTCGGTGCGGCGAACAGATGACCTAGCGCACTTTTCTTCAGAAACTTGAGAAGCGGACGGCCGGCGCCGAAGCCGAGCGGTATGGCCCTAGCGAGGCCCTTGGCGTCACTCGCGAGCCTCTGACGTAATTCGCTGAAATGGGGGACATTCGGCCTTCTACCGCAGCGGCGAGAGCCGTTGGTTTTAAGTTCACACCGGAGGGCGAAAATGGTCGAATTGAAACTGAACAAGCTCCCGGATCGGACGCCGGTCAAGATGGCGATCACGCCGGACTTGCATGACACGCTGCGCGAATATGCGCGCTGCTATGCGCAGGTCTATGGCAGCGAAGAGCCTGTTTCCGATCTGGTCCCGCACATGCTCGCTGCATTTCTCGCGGCAGATCGTGGGTTCGCAAAGGCCCGTGAGACCTTGAAAGATAAGCGCGTATGAAATCGCGTTGTGGCAGCGATCGACCGCCGCTGACCGTTCGTGTCGCCGAGGCCACCCATATGCTCGGTATCGGCAAGACCAAGCTCTACGAGCTGATCGCGCAGCGCGAGATCGACACTCTGAAGGTCGGCCGGGCAACGCTCATCGTAGTAGGGAGTGTCCACGCATTCATCGAGCGCGAATGTGCGTTGTCGCGAATGGCGAACGTTCCGAGAAGGAAGCATGGTCGTCCACGCAAATCCTTTGTAGATCTCGCGGCCTCTTCTCGTCCCTAGCGGCCCACCACATGCGAGGCCGCGCTACCAGGACTTCATTTTGAAGAGGCGGCCATTGTCGCCCTCATCGTGGAGCAACACCACGATCTCAGAAGGCTCGAACACGGGCTCGTCGGCATCGCGCGGGGGCAAGTCGGAGTCGATCAGCGTGATGATGGATTGGATCCCGAGGCCCGTGTAGCGGCGGATGACGGCGAGAAGGTTCTCTTTCTTGCGATCGTCGAGCGATTCGAACACGCCGTCGTGGAAGGCGAAGCGCGGAAACGCGTCGTCGAGATGCGCCCGCAAAAGGGCGAGATCGAAGGCGATGCAGAGCAGCTTTTTGTAGCTGAAGCCGCGGTCCGCACTGGTCGCGATACCGGCGTCGTTGAGCAATTCGGCCCGGAAATCGAGGTGCCCCAAGTGATTGACCACAACGCTGAGCAGCGCCTGCTGGTCGATCACCTCCTCGACGATCTCGTTGAAGAAGATTCGGATGCGCGAGAACAGGCTGCCAACATCCGCATTCTTGGCCTCGACATCGGCTTCGATGGCCGCCTGGAGATGGGTTTTCTCCTCGTCGAGATTGCGGATGTCGGTGCGCAGCTGCTGCAGGCGTTGCACGAAGGTTCGCTGGCGCTCCAACCCCTCGATATCGGCGCGCAATGTGACCAGTTCGCTCGAAAGCCGCTTATATTTGGCGAACGAGTCCGTGCTGCTCAGGAACGCCAGCATTTCCGAACGACGCTTGCCGAGACTGTTGAGTTCGGAATTGACGGTCTTGAGTTCCACCTCGATTTCGGCGCGCTCCTCAACCAGATAGCCGCGCCGCTCGTCGGTTATCGCCTTGTTGAACGCGATCAACTGCTGGAAATCGCGTTTGATCTGGCCGGAGAAGAGGACGCCGGCCTCTCGGAACAGTTCGGTCGCGTCCTCGGGGTCGAACAGTATCTGGTCCTCTTCGAGTGACGCGATCACCTTCTTGCGGTTCTGGTTCAGCGAGTAGCGACGCTGGTTGAGTGCGGCGATCCGCTCGTCGACCTGATCGACAAGCTGCTTCGTGTCGCTCTTGTCCTGGCTACGGAAATCGAAAGCGTCGAGCAGTTGCTGCTTCTTGTCGACTTCCTGCCGCTTGAGCAGCAGCAAGCCATCGACCTTTCCGGCGTCCTCGATCTCGCCGCCCAACTCCTGCCGGATCGTGAGAGCCTTCTGCTCTTTCTCCTTAAGTTCATCCTCCTTGGCGTAGTGCCTGGTGATGAGTTCTGCGTCGAACCCTAGGATGTGAGCCAGGAACGGCTTCCAGTCGGCATGCGAGTTGGCAAATTTGCGGAGCTGGAAGACGTCGCGAAAATCCTCCTGCGAGCGCAGAAAATAGCCCAGGCCCTTGCGGTAGTGCCATGGTTTGACCGCCCGCCAGTCGAGCAGGCTGTCCAGCAGTTCCTTAGCCCGATCAAAGGGGACGTCGATATGGTCCCATTCGCGATCGGGCAGCGTGGAGAAATCCTGATGCCGCGCGACATGCTTCTTGAACGCGATCTTCGTGGCCTCGGCGACGCTCCGGCGCACGGTGACATAGCCGCCGTCGAGCAGCTCGATCTCGAGGAAGAAGACGAAATCCTCAAAGCGATCGAGATGCTTGAACAGGAAAAACTTCGCGTCGCGTCCTGCCAGGAAGCCGAAGTCCAGCAACCGGCCAAGAGTTGTCTTGCCCAGATTATGGGTATCGCGGTCACGGTTCTCGGGCAGGCGGATCTCCGCAAGCACGACGTTGAGGTCGGGTTCGAATTCGACGGCGGCGAACGCGGCGGGCCGGCTGGAATAAAGCTTAGACGGCTTCATTCTGCCCCACATATTCGATGGCGTCGGTCTTGGGATGATATTCAATCAGACCGAGGAGGAAGAGGAAGTTAAGCGAGGGCAGGAACAGGACGTCGCCCCCGACGACGTTCTTGCGCACGAAGGCGAGTAGCGCATCATAGTCGCACAGCCGCAGGGCGCGCAGGCGCGTCACCATCAGCAGCGCCACATTGACGACGGTGCGGTCGGGGTGTGCGTGTTTGCTAGGCCTCAGCATCGGCGACCTCCCCGATGTCGCAGTTCCAGTACATGTAGAACAACACCGCGCGAGTCAGGCGCTTGTGCTGCTTCTGGCGCAGGATTGGATCGCGCTGGAACAGGAGATCAAGTAGATACTCCATGACCGCGTCGAAATTCTGAAAATCCTTCCGCTTGGCGATGATCTTCATCTGAAATTCCTCGGCCGTGGCCTCATAGGATTTCAGGATTTCGAGATTCTCGGGCGCCGCCAGAAACGCCCGGATTTGCGCCGTATCCTTGAGGTAGCGCTTGCGCAGTGCCTTGGCGTAGTCGGCCGTCATGTTGTTGAGCGAATTCTTCTCCTCATAGGAGGTGCGCTCGCCCGGCGGGGTGTCGAGCACGGCCGACAGATCGGCTTCGTGGCTGGCGATCGCCTCGACGACGATGGCCAGCTCGTCGGGCGAGACGATCAAAGGAGAGTCCACAGGATCGAGATCGGCGAGCGCCGGCACCTCGGGAAACTGCTTCATGTAGAGTTCGAGCTGTTCGAGACCGCACAGATAGATCGAGCCCTCGGGAAGATCGCAGGTCTTGGCGATATGCTGGGTGATCGTCTGGTCGGCATTTCCAGCCAGGCGGCGATTGGCGAACAGCATATAGTGGTCGAGCTGATTAGCCTGCCGCAGCTTGGTGATGCGCGGCAGTTCCTTGCCGATCACCGTGTCGCTCGATTTGGCGCTGTGGAAGTCCGCCTCGCCAAAATGACGATTATAGCCGTTGGTGTGCTTTGCCTGGACGACGACCGTGCCCGTCCATGGCGCGGCCTTGCTCGGATGCAGCTCGGCCGTGCCCACGAATTTCGCGTCCCGGCCGCCGTCCGGCCCTTTTGCGAAACCCTTGACCGACAGTCCCAGGAGGCTCTGGCAGAGAAGGACGATCAGTTTCTCGAACTGGTCCTCGCTCAGATCTTCATAGGCGAACTTCATAGGGCGGCCGTCCTTTGACGGCGCGGCGCCTGTCTGGCGGAGGGAGCCGATGCGGTCGGCTTCTGGGCCGTCTTCGCCGAACGTCGTACTCGGCTCTGGGGCTTGGCCTTCTGCGCCGGCGAGCAATAGTCGGCCCATTGCTGCATCAGGTCGCGACGCTTCTTGAAAAAGTCGGTGCGCAGATAGGCGGCCTTGGTCTTACCTTCGACCGCATGGGCGAGCGAGGCTTCGGCAACAGCGTCGGCGACATCGGTTTCCTCAGCAACCCAGTCCCGGAAACTCGATCGAAAGCCATGGACGGTAACGGGCAGGTCCATGCCCCGCACCAGTTCCAGCAGCGCCATGTCGGAAAGGCTCGATTCCCCGATCGCCCCAGGGAACACCAGATCGCAGTCGGCGCGACGAAGAGCCCGAGCCCGGCGAAAAACGTCTGCCGCCTGACGGGACAAGGGCACGACATGTTCGATGCCCATCTTCATCCGGTCCTCCGGGATGGTCCACAAGGTCAGCGCCTCATCGAACTCGGACCATGCAGCGCCACGGATTTCGCCAGAGCGGACGGCGGTGAGGATGAGGGCTTCGAGCGCAAGCGTGCTGGCGCAGGGCGCTTTGGCGCGAAGGCGATCCAGAAATTCGCTGACTCGCGCATGCGGCAGGGCGGCGAAATGGCCTTTCTTCTTCGGCTGCCGCGGAAGGCCTTTGGAGATGGAGCGCATCGGCGCCTCGCTGTCGCGAAACCCGTTGGAGTATGACCAGTCGAGCACGGTTCCGATGCGCTGGCGCACACGCCGCGCCGTTTCGGGGATTTCCAGCCAGATTTCGGCGAGGACATCCCTGATCAGGGGGCCATCGATCTGATGGACCTTCAGCTTGCCGAGCTTGGGGAAAGCGTAGAGTTCAAGCGTCTTGAGCCACTGGTTGGTGTGCTTGCCGTTCTTCCAGCCCTTGAGAAGCTCTGCATGGGCGTCCTTCGCGGCCTTTTCGAAGGTCGGGATGACGATCTCGACCTTTCGGCGTTCCTCCAGGGGATCGACGCCTGACGCTGCGAGCTTCTTGATCGCGGCGGCCTCTAGGCGCGCATCACGGAGTGTCACATGCCGCGCTTCGCCGAGGCCGATGTCGCGCCGATTGCCGTTGACCTGGACCCGCATGATCCAGCTCTTCCCGCCCGAAGGCGAGATTTTGAGCATGAGCCCGTCGCCGTCGACATAGCGTCCCGGCTCGGACAAACCCTTCACGATCGCAGGGGTAAGCTTTCCCATGTGGAAAAATTAGCACGGCGGAAGCTGATTTTGAAGCCCCTGAGTCCCTCACAGACCCACACTGAGGCCCACAGTCATTTTCGGCCGACCGCGAACGGCCACGAGCTCAGGCGGCAATAAATCCATTTTTTCCAGTGATTTATGGGGGTTTTTCGGTCGTTGGCGAACGCTGAGAAACAGCGAAATGGCGGAGCGGGAGGGATTCGAACCCTCGATACGCTTTTGACGTATACTCACTTTCCAGGCGAGCGCCTTCGACCACTCGGCCACCGCTCCGCAGGAACCCCATCGTCGCTGTAAGCGGCGTGAATCGGGTTCATATTCCATCGCACTGGAGGCGGCTCCCTATCGCGCGACAACGCACTAGGCAAGGGGTGCTTTACTTTCTTGCGCAGCAATTGTTTGATCGCGTCATGACCCTTCGCCGCCGTGCCGCGCTGCTTGCGCCCTTCATCGCCATCCTGCCCCTTGCCGCTGCCGATGCGGCCGATCCGCCGGCCACGCCCAGCGCGGTCGTGGCGCAGGCGCCGGCCAGTGCCTGGCGCACCGTCCCGGCGCAGGATTTGCTGGTGATGATGATCGAGGGCGGCAAGCGCGTGGTGATACAGCTGGCGCCGCAATTCGGTCCGCGCCATGTCGCCAATATCCGCGCGCTCGCCACCGCCCATTGGTGGGACGGCACCAGCATCAACCGGGTGCAGGACAATTATGTCGTCCAATGGGGCGACGCGACCGAGAAGAAGCCGCTGCCCGCCGGCCTCGCGCCGACCAGTCCGGCCGACTATGTCCGGCCGCTTGGGGGCATGAAGGCGAAGCTGACGCCGCTGCCCTATCCCGATCCCTATGCGTCGGCGACCGGCTTCATCGATGGCTGGCCGGTGGCGATCGACGGGGACGCCGCCTGGCTGCCGCACTGCTATGGCATGATCGGCGTCGGCCGCAACATGTCGCCCGATGCCGGCACGGGCGCGGAACTCTACACCGTGATCGGCCAGGCGCCGCGCCAGCTCGATCGCAACATCGCGGTCGTCGGCCGCGTCGTCGAGGGGATGGCGGCGCTCACCAGCCTGCCGCGCGGCAGCGGTGAGCTGGGCTTCTACACCGACGCCGAACGCAAGCTCCCGATCATCTCGGTGCGTCTGGCAAGCGATCTGCCGCAGGCGGAGCAGCCGCATGTCCAAGTGATGGATACCGGCTCGGCCAGCTTCGCCGATTATCTGCGGCTGCGCGCCAACCGGAAGGATGATTTCTACGATCGGCCTGCCGGGGGCGTTGATCTTTGCAACGCGCCGGTGCCGGTGCGCCTGGCGCCCTAAATAGGTAGGTCGCGCAGCCGATAGCCGCGCCAGTCGCGGATGCGGCGGATGGCGAAGCTGGTGCGGATCGCCGACACGCCGGGCAGGCGGGCGAGGCAGTCGCGGTGGACCGCGTCGAAGCCCTTGAGGTCGGCGGCGGCGACCCGCAGCAGATAGTCGGCCTGGCCCGCCATCAGATGGCATTCCAATATTTCCGGGAAGCCCGCGACCGCCGTCTCGAACCGTTCCATCGCCTCGCGGCTCTGGCTGGTCAGCGAAATCTCGACAAAGGCCTGGAGCGTCAGGCCCAGCGCCGCCGGATCGAGCCGGGCGGCATAGCCCTCGATCATGCCGGCATCCTCCAGCGCGCGGATGCGGCGATGGCAGGCGGAGGAGGAGAGGCCGATCTGCTCGCCCAGCTCGTTCATCGACCGGCGGGAATCGCTCTGCAGCGCCTCCAGCAACGCGATGTCGAACCGATCCATGCAATGTCATCCCGATAAAATAATATTTTGCGATATATCATCCTGCATGCGGGCGATCGCAAGCGCAAATCAGGGAACAATCGCCACCCGCTTGGCGATATGATGGGGCCACAACCGGCGGGGCTGCGTTGTCCTTTCAGGATGGGCCATCCCGCTGCAAAATGGAGAGCGTCTCATGATCGTCGGCACCGTCAAGGAAATCAAGAATCACGAATATCGCGTCGGCCTGACCCCCGAGAGCGTCCATGAACTGACGGCCCATGGCCATGAGGTTCTGGTCGAGACCGGCGCGGGTGAGGGCATCGGCGCGCATGACGCGCTCTATGAGCGGGCCGGCGCCACCATCATCGCGACGGCCGCCGAAGTGTTTGCGCGCGCCGAGATGATCGTCAAGGTGAAGGAGCCCCAGGCTGTCGAGCGCGCGATGCTGCGCCCCGGCCAGATCCTCTACACCTATCTCCACCTCGCGCCCGATCCGGAGCAGACCCGCGACCTGATCGCCTCAGGTGCGACCTGCATCGCCTATGAAACCGTGACCGACGCCAGCGGCGGCCTGCCGCTCTTGAAGCCCATGAGCCAGGTCGCTGGCCGCATGTCGATCCAGGCCGGCGCGACCGCGCTGGAAAAGGCGCATGGCGGCCGCGGCGTGCTGCTGGGCGGCGTGCCGGGCGTGCTGCCGGCCAAGGTTGTCGTCATCGGCGGCGGCGTCGTCGGCTTCAACGCGGCACAGATGGCGGCCGGCCTTGGCGCCGACGTCACCATCCTCGACCGCAATCCCGAAGTGCTCGAAAAGCTGGGCATGTATTTCGAGGCGCGCGCCAAGACCCGTTTCTCGAACCGCGCGAACCTGGCCGAATGCGTGGCCGAGGCGGATCTGGTGATCGGTGCGGTGCTGATTCCGGGCGCCGCCGCGCCCAAGCTGGTCAGCGCCGACATGCTCAAGACCATGAAGAAGGGCGCGGTGCTGGTCGACGTCGCGATCGACCAGGGCGGCTGCTTCGAAACCAGCCATGCCACGACCCATGCCGACCCGACCTACATCATCGACGGCATCGTCCATTATTGCGTCGCCAACATGCCCGGCGCGGTCGCCCGCACCAGCACCTATGCGCTCAACAATGTGACCCTGCCGCACGCGCTGCGCATCGCCGAACTGGGCTGGAAGGACGCTCTGCGCCGCGATCCGCACCTGCTCGCGGGCCTCAATGTCTGGGACGGCAAGGTCACCTACAAGGCCGTCGCCGACGATCTGGGCCTGCCCTACACCCCGGCGGAAGACGCGATCGCCTGATCGTCCCGCCTCTATTTCCCGGCGCCCCGACAGCGGCCGGGCAAAAGGACGCCAGCCCTCCCTTGCGGGGCTGGCGTCCTTTTATTTTGCCCCGTTATTTCCGCTGGGGTGACGCCGCGTTGCCCGGCTTTGTTTCCCGATTGTCAAATAAACGCCATGGATTCTCTTGCGGGTTCCAAGATCTCGTTCGTCTAGTCGGGCAGGGGGACATGACCACATGCCCCCCATGCATCCTGGTTCCGCCGAAGAGAGGCATGGTTTAACATCATGGTCGATTTCCCCACATTCGCCGCCTTGATCCAAAAAGGCGATCGCTCCATCATGCGCGCCGGTCGCGCACTGCAGAAAGGGGCGTGCTGATGTCCGGTGATATCATGACCTGGCTCGTGCCGCTGGTTGCCATGCTGGCCGCAGGCCTGCTCGCCGGCTTTGCCGCCGGCATCTTCGGCATCGGCGGCGGCTTCGTCGTCGTGCCGGCGCTGCTGGTCGTGCTGCCGCTGCTGGGCGGGACGAAGGACGGCATCGCCCATGTCGCGATCGGCACGTCGGCTGCGACGATCATCCTGACCTCCATCCGATCGCTGCTGGCGCATTCCAAGCGCGGCGCGGTGGAGTTCGACGTCCTCAAGACATGGGCGCCCTGGATCATATTGGGCTGCGGCGCAGGCGTCGTGCTGGCGGGCCATGTCGATGGCCGCACGCTCAAGATGATCTTTGGCGCAGGCGTCATTCTGATGTCGCTCAACTTCCTGATCCCGGTGCTGAACGGCAAGGTGATCAGCGACCAGATGCCGTCGGGGCTGGCGCGCATCGGCATTGCAGGCGGGCTGGGCACCTTTTCCTCGCTGCTGGGCATCGGCGGCGGCACCATTGCCATCATGACGATGACGCTGTGCGGCCGCACCATCCACCGCGCCATCGCCACCGCATCGGGCATCGGCACGCTGATCGCCATCCCGACCACCATCGGCTTTGCCATCATCGGCTTCCGCGAAGGTGGCCTGCCCTGGGGTTCGCTGGGCTATATCAACATCCCCGCGACGATAGCGATCGCATCGATGTCGATGCTGACCGCGCCGCTGGGCGTGGCCGCTGCCCACAGCCTGCCCGCCGGGCCGCTGAAGAAGATTTTCGGCGTCTATCTGCTGATCATCGGTGCGCTGATGCTGCGCGCGGGGCTCAAGATCTGATAATGATCTGATAATCTGGCTGTTTGAGAAAGCTGGTACCAGCCCGCTCCCCCGCCCAACCGCCCGACAGGATGACACTGGATCGGGCGGTTGGGCGGGGGAGCGGGCTGGTGCCGTAACCAAAAATCGCTCTTTCGCGATTTTTCAAACAGGCTCTTAACGGCCGCCAGTGACCGCTTTAACAGGCTTTGTCACTGGCGGCCGTTCGCGCTATCTGACAGGCGGTGAAGATGGCGCAAACCGACCCGATTTCCGTGCTGCTGGTGGAAGATGACCCGGCGGCCCGCGCCAATATCGCCGAAATCCTCGTCCGCGCCGGCATGGTCGTCGACCTGGCCGAGGATGGCGCGGAGGGGCTCAAGCGCGCCGCATCGGGCCGCTATCATGTCATCATCCTCGATCGCACCCTGCCGCATCTTTCGGGCATCGACGTGGTGACGCGCATGCGCGTCGCCGGGATCGAGGCGCCGGTGCTGATGCTGTCCGCGCTTGGCCGCAGCGAGCATCGGGTCGAGGGGCTGGAAAGCGGCGTCGATGACTATATGGCCAAGCCCTTCGAGCCGGACGAACTGGTCGCCCGCGTGCGCGCTTTGTGGCGCCGGGCGGGGCGGTTGCAGCAGGATTCGGTGTTGCTGTTCGGCGACCTGGAATGCCATGTGAAGGCGCGCACGGCCCATCGCGCGGGCCGCCATGTACCGCTGTCGCCCAAGGAATTTGCGCTGTTCCGCTACCTCATGGAACATGCCGGCGAAGTGGTCACGCGCGAGATGCTGTTGCGCCATGTGTGGAAACTCAGCTTCGATCCCCAGACCAATGTCGTCGACGTCAATGTCGGGCGCCTGCGCCGCAAGCTGGAGGAAGGGTTCGACAGCGCCGTCCTGGAGACGGTCTGGGGCACCGGCTATCGGTTGATCGCCGCCCATGGCTAGGTTCGGCCTGCTGCGCTCGGTCTTTGGCCGGGTCACGCTGTCGGCCCTGCTGGTCAGCCTGGCGTCCACGCTGGTGCTGTTCCTGGTGGTCGAACGGATCGTCGAGACTGACGGGCGCGTGATGCTGGGGCGAGAGGTCGATACCGATCTGGCGGGCCTGGCCGACATCTATGTCAGCAGTGGCGAGGCGGAACTGAGGGCGCGCATCGCCGATCGGCTGGCGATGGAGCGCGGCGACAGCGAAAAGGCCTATTATCTGCTCGCCGATGCGGCCGGGCGCCGGGTGGCGGGCAATATCGATCACTGGCCCGCCCTGGCGTCCGAAGTGTCCGAGGCCCGGCTGATCCGCCTGCCCGGCGGCGACCGCATGTTCGCGCGGGCGACGCTGCTTGGTCCCGACACCCGGCTGATCGTCGGGCGCAGCAACATTCGGGCACGGGCGCTGCAGACCCGGCTCGCCATCGCCTTTGCCATTGCCGGCGCCATCGTCGCCCTGCTCAGCCTTGCTGCCGGCCATTTCGCGGCGCGCCGCCTGCGGCGTCGGGTCGAACGGATCAACCATGTCTTCGACGCGGTGCGTGCCGGCGATATCGGTGCGCGCGCACGCGCCACCGGGGCGAGCGACGAACTGGCCGAACTGGCGGCGAACACCAACGCGATGCTGGATCAGGTGCAGCGGCTGATGGAGGCCCAGCGCTCCGTGTCGGATCAGACCGCGCACGAGATCCGCACCCCGCTGATGCATCTCGACACGCGTATCCTGAAAGCGATGGAGCGGACCGGGGATGAGGGGCTGTTGCGGACCCTGGGCCGGTCGCGCGACGAGATACGCAGTGTCGTCCGGCTGCTCGATTCCCTGCTCGACATTGCCGGCACCCAGGCGCTGCGCGGCGATCGCCGGGGCCTTGCCGATGTCGACCTCAGCGAGATCGCCGACAATCTGGCGGACCTTTATGGCGCCAGTGCAGAGGATCTGGGCATCGCCTTCAACGCGATGGTGGCGCCGGGCATATCCTTCCGCGCCGATCCGATGCAGATCACCCGGCTGCTGTCCAACCTGCTCGACAATGCGTTCAAATATGTGCCGCGCGGCGGCAGCGTGCTGCTCAGCCTGGCGCCGGGCCCGCTGATCATCGTGCAGGATAATGGCCGGGGCATACCGGCCGATGCGCGCGAACTGGTCTTCGACCGCTATGTCCGGCTCGATCCGTCGCCCGGCAGCGGCCATGGTCTGGGGCTGGCGCTGGCCCGTGCGATTGCCGAACGCCATGGCCTGACCATCCATGTCGAGGATGCCGCGCCCGGCGCCCGCTTCGTCGTGCAGCCGGAGATGGCGGATGATTAGGCTCTTCCTGCCCCTGCTGATGCTGGGCGTCGGCCCGGTCGCGGTGGTCGAGGAGCCGATGCCGACCGATGCGCTGATGCGCACCCTGGCGGAGGGGGATCTGGCGCAGGCGCGCGGCGATCAAGCCGCGCTCGCAGCGGCGGCCGACACTCTCAAGCTGCTCGGCGCGCGCCCGGCCGAGGGGCAGGATGACCTGTCCTCCCTCTGGTCGCAGCAGGCGCAGGCCGGCGGCGCGGTCCATGCCGGGCCGGTCTATCGCGGCCGCGCGCTCGGCCCCGCCTATCGCCGTGGGTCTCTGGCGGCGGGCGGGCGGGTGACGCTGCGCCAGCTGTTCCTTGCCGGCCAGCGCGCGCAGATTTCGGTGGCACGCGCCACCGGCATCGCCGCATCCCTGTCGGTCCGGGTGCGCAATGCCGATGGCGGCACGCTCTGCGCCAAGCCGGTGGCCGCGCCGCAGGCCGATTGCGCCTGGTTGCCGCTGTTCACCGAACGCTATGCGATCGAGATAGAAAATGGCGGCAGCGCGCCGGCGACCTTCTATCTGGTGATCCGCTGATCTGATCCCAATCATCTGAAAACAGGGCGGAAAATCCCGATATTCGGCCCTTTTGGGCGCTACGGCCTGCCGTTGCCGCGCCTCGCTTCGTCCATTCTGCACATCCGTTCAGGCGCAAAATGCCGGTCCCGGTGCGTTATTGCCGCAGGTTCGATGAGGAAAGAGGAGAAACGTCATGAACCGTTCGATGCTTCTGACCGCCATCGCCATGGTCGGCATGACCCCGATCGCCGCCATGGCCCAGCCCCAGGCGCGTGGCCCGGCTCCGGGTGAAGGCCCGGTGAGCTATGAGGAACAACTGGCGTCGGTCGAGGACCAGCTTGTTTATGAAGCGCCGATCGCCGGCGTGGAGAATAATTACTGGTTCAATTACCAGACCGACCTGGCCGAGGCGCGCAAGGAACTGACCAAGGATCTGCGCCATTCCAGCGATGCGGAGGATAATCGCGACGCCTGGGAGGAATATCGCACCGAACTGGCCGATGCCCGTGGCGACTATGCCAAGGAAATGGCCGAGAAGGGCTATCCGGTCGGCGAAGTCCGGGTGCTGGGCAGCAGCGGCCGCTGATCCGCGCGGCGCTGATCCAAATATAGAAAGGGCTGGTCCGGTCATCCGGGCCAGCCCTTTTCGCATTACTGGGTATAGGCCTTGGTCAGGCGATAGAGGAAGGCGCGGCCGTCGAGCAGCGACTTGACCCGGATGCGCTCATTGAGGCCATGGACCCCCTGGCCATCGGGGTCGGCGAACATGCCCGACACGCCATAGGTGGGGATGCCCGCCGCATTGGTGAAGCGCCCGTCGGTCGCCCCGGTGGCGAGCCGCGGGATCACCGGCACGCCCGGCCACATTTCCTTGGTCAGCGCCTCGATCGGCGCCATGATCTGCGGCGTCAGCTGCGGCGCCGACGATTTGGGCTGCGGCGGATCGGCCAGCGTCACCTTGACCTTCTCGTCGCCGCCCACCTGCGCCAGCTTCGCGCGCACCGCCTCGACATCCTCGCCCGGAATGATGCGGCAATTGACGTTCGCGGTCACCGACTGGGGCTGGGCATTGGGGGCATGGCCGCCATTGATCAGCGTCGGGATGCAGGTGGTGCGCAGGGTCGCGTTCCAGCTCGGATTGGCGGCCGAGATCGCGGCATAGTCCGCCTCGGTCGCCTTGCCCGCGCCGACCGCCGCCATCGGCTGCGACAGCTTGGGATAGAGCGGCGCCGACGCGCCGAAATAGGCCTTGGCCGCCGGGGTCAGGTTCACCGGGAAATCATAGGCATTCACATTGGCCAGCGCCTGCGCCATCCAGCCGATCGCGTTGAAATGCGGCTCCTGCCGCGAACTGTGGCCGCCCGGCGCGGTCGCGGTGAAGGTGAAGTCCTGATAGACCTTCTCGCCCGCCTGCACGCCATGGCTGACCGGCTTGCCATTTTCGTCCAGCGACCCGCCGCCGCCTTCGTTGAGCGCCCATCCGGCCGCCATCGCATCGGACTTGTTCTTCAGCAGATATTCGACGCCGTTCAGCGCCTTCTCCGTCTCCTCGCCACAGGTCAGCGCCATCTTGATCGTGCGCTTGGGCTTATAGCCTTCCTGCTTGAAGCGGATCATGGCGTCGGCGAAGCTCGCGGCCATCGCCTTGTCGTCCGACGTGCCCCGGCCATAGAAATAGCCGCCTTCCTCGATCAGGGTGAAGGGATCGCGGGTCCAGTCGGCGCGCTTGGCCGCGACCACGTCGATATGGGCGAGCAGCAGCAGCGCGGGCAGCTTGGCGTTCGAACCGCGCAGCACGGCGGTCAGATTGCCTTCCTTGGGATGGGCCGGATCGACCACGACAGCGATGTCGCCATCGGCATAGCCCGCCGCCTTCAGTCGCGCCGCAATCTGTTCGGCGGCGAGCGTGCAGCTGCCATTGGGCCAGCTCGAATCGGTCTCCACCAGTTCCTTGTAGAGGGTGCGGAAGGCGGCTTCGCCGGCGCGGGCCTGCGTGTCGGCCGCGGTAGCGGCGTGCAGCGGGCTGAGGCTGGCGGCCAGCAGCGCGGCGGCGGGCAAGGCGGCAACTAAGCGACGGGATGGCATGGGGCGATGTCCTTGTTCTGATTGTGCGACGCTTGGAAATGCGTCTCCCTGGCCCGGCTGGGCGGCGCGACTGTGCAGAAAGCCGGGGGCGGCGGCAAGGGGATGATTGATACCCGCTGGCCCGGTTTGGTTGTGCATATCATGCACAATGACTGTGCCTTGGGCTCATATTGTTTCGCCACATGGACAGGCGCATAGAGGGCTTGCCTGAAGCTCCAGCAATGCGCGCCCGATCCGGCGTGGCGGGCCGACGCGTCCGGCTTTCATTCTCCCGACCGGCGTCGCCGCCCTGCCTGGCCCCGCCCGATGATGCTGGATGTGCCGCGTGACGCCTGCCCTGCCTCAAGCGCGCTGGATGGCCGATCGCTACGGCGGCCATGACGCGCTGTTCACGCTCAAGGCCTTTCTCGCGGCGATGCTGGCCTATTATATCGCGCTGCGGATCGGGCTGGACCGGCCCTATTGGGCGATCATCACCGCCTATATCGTCGCCCAGCCGCTCGCCGGCGCGGTGTCGTCCAAGGCGATGTTCCGCCTGCTCGGCACCGTCATCGGCGCGGGTGTGGCGATCCTGCTGGTGCCATTGCTCGGCAATGCCCCCGAACTTCTCTCGCTCGCACTGGCGCTGTGGCTTGGCCTCTGTACCTTCGTCGCGCTGCTCGACCGGACGCCGCGCGCCTACACCTTCCTGCTGGCGGGCTATACCGCCGGGATCGTCGCCTTCCCGGCGGTCGAGGCGCAGGCGACGATCTTCACCGCCGCCAGCCTGCGGGCCCAGGAAATCGGCATCGGCATCGCCTCGGCCACGCTGGTCCACAGCCTCGTCTTCCCGCGCACCGTGTCGGCTCGCCTCCAGGCGCGGATCGATGCGATCATGATCGACGCCGAACGCTGGTCGCGCGATTCCCT
This sequence comes from Sphingobium sp. DN12, assembly GCF_051058005.1. NCBI lineage: Bacteria > Pseudomonadati > Pseudomonadota > Alphaproteobacteria > Sphingomonadales > Sphingobiaceae > Sphingobium > Sphingobium sp. DN12. Next base: position 2,854,061 of record NZ_CP173717.1, on the reverse strand, counting down.
GCGGGTCGACCATGGCGATGCGGTCGTGACGCGCGACCGCCGGCAATTGGCGACCGACATCCACGAACTGCACCAGCTTGCCACCCATTTGCCGTTCGAAAGCAGCGCGCTGCGGCTGAAGGCCGGGGTGCTGCGCGCGCTGGAGACGCAGCTTTGCCTGCTGCTGCCGCTGGCCAGCGCGGTCGAGGATCGCTGTCGCCAGTTGCAGCGGGCCGATGCCTTGCCGCCGGCAGTCCATGCCCTGCTGGACGATGTCGTCGCCTGGCTGGGCGCGCCGGACGGGGAGGGCGGGGCGGCCGAAGCACTGCGCGCCCGCGCTCGCGCCTGCGAACCCGATTGCCGCTTGCCCTTCGCCTGGCACGCGGCATTGCAGCTCAGCATGCTCGACCGGCTGGCCGAACTGGTCGCCGTCCATGCCATCTGCCGCGAGTTGCAGGCGGCGATGGGCGCCGATCGCATCCCCCTGTCACCGCCCGCGCGGGAAGCGATCCGCAACGCCCGCCGCCGCGTCCTGCACCGCGATTATGGCCTGGCGCTGCGCGGCGCGCTGGCGACCAGCCTCACCGTGCTGATCGGCTGCCTGCTCTGGATATTGTCGGCCTGGCCGGCCGGGGCAGGGGCGGTCGTCATCGCCAGCATCATCTGCGCCCTGTTCAGCAATATGGATGATCCCGCGCCTGCTGCCTGGAAAGTGTGGCAGGGCACTTGCTGCGCGGTGCTGGTGGCCGCGCCCTATGCCTTTGCCATCCTGCCGCGCGTGTCCGACTTCCCGGTGCTGGTCGCGGTGCTGGCGCCGGCCTTCCTGCTGGTCGGCGCGATGATGGTGCGGCGGCGGCTGGCGGCGATGGCGATCGGCATGATCCTCTCGCTGCCCGGCCTGATGGGCCTCGATGGCTATTATACCGGGCAGTTCGACAGTTTCGCCAATGCCGCCATTGCCCAGATGCTGGGCGCCTTGCTCGCGGTCTGGGCGCTCAAGATGGTTCGCACCGTGGGCGCCGAACAATCCGCGCTGCGCCTGCTCCGGGCGGGCTGGCGCGATCTTGCCCTGCGCACCGATCCGCGCCAGCAGCCCGACACGGTCAAATGGATCAACACCATGCTCGACCGTATCGGCCTGTTGACCCCGCGCCTTGCCGAGCTGGGCAGCGACACCACCGCGCCCTTGCTCGATATCCTGCGCGACACGCGCGTGGGCATGTCGCTCGACGATCTCCACCGCTTCCGGGTGCGCGCCCATGCCCGCGACGACCGGCTGCTCGACGTCGTGCTGGGGCGGGTGCGCCAGCATTTCGATCGGCTTGGCGCCAGGGGGCAGGGCGATCCCGATCCTGCGCTGGTGCGGGCCATCGACACGGCGCTCGCCACCATCGGCCGGAACGGCGCGGTTGATGATCGGCGGCTGGCGCTGCTGGCGCTCACCAGCCTGCGCCGCAACATCGCGCCCGACGTTCCGCTCAGTCCGCGTCGGGATCGCGAAAATTCAGCCGCCGCGTGACGGTATAGTCCAGCACGCCGACCAGCAGATAGCTGATCCACTGCTTGATCAGCGTCAGGCCGGTGCGGCTGGCGCGATAGGTCTCCAGCGAAATCTGCCGGCTCTCGCCCGTCCGCTGGGTGATGAAGCTGCGCATCGCCTCGGCAAAGCCGGCATCCTCCACTCGCAGCATCAACTCCAGGTTGAGGAACAGGCTGCGCATGTCGAAATTGGCCGATCCGATATAGACCGCATCGTCGATCACGATCAGCTTCATGTGCAGCTTGCAGGGCTGATATTCATATATCTCGACCCCGCGCCGCAGCAGCGGGCCATAGAGCAGCCGTGCCGCCGCGATCGTCGCGCCATTGTCCGACAGGGCCGGCAGGATCAGGCGCGCGCCCTTGCGCCGGGCGGCGCGGGCTATCCGCTTCATCATGCCCCGGCCGGGCGAGAAATAGGCTTCGACCATGTCCAGCCGCTGCGCCCGGTCCATGTCATGCTTTACCACCTGCGCCCAGGGGCTCAGCCGCCGTGTCGGTCCGCCGATCAGCCAGCGGAACGGATCGGCCGGATCATGATGCAGCGATGGGTGCCAGTGCCGCACCATCGCGCGCAGCGTGCGGAACCTTTGCCCCTTGCTCGTGACCCAGCGCCATAGCTGGCCATACCAGCGCGCCATCGCCTCGGCCTGCGGCCCTTCCAGCAGCAGCCCCAGGTCGCGCCAGCAATCGTCGGCGGGAATGCCGAAATAGCCATCCTCGACATTGAAGCCGCCGATCATCAGCCTTTTGTCGTCGGCCAGGGCGATCTTCTGATGGTTGCGGATCAGATAGCGGGTCGACCGGCGCGTCCCGAACCGGGCGAAATGGCCACCCGCCGCGATCAGCGGGGCGAACAGGCTGTCGGGCGTATCGGACGATCCGAAGCCGTCGATCATCAGCGTCACCGCCACGCCGCGTGCCCGCGCCGCCACCAGCCGCTCGCAGATCAACCGGCCGCTGCCATCGTCGGCGAAGATATAATAATAGAGTTTCAGGCTCGTGCGCGCACCGTCGATCAGTCTGACCAGCGCATCGCGCAGCGCCGCGCCTTCTTCGATGACGGTCAGTCGGTTGCCGTTCAGCGTGACGCTGATCGGGCTGGTCGGGGCTTCCTGTTGTCGCGACGCCATGGCCCCTTCATGCGCCGCTTTGCCGCGGCGCGCCATGGCTTTATGGGCTTTTCATTGACTCGACAGGCCGCCACTGCTAGGCGCCAAGTTCAAGATTCCCTATTGATTTTTCAGGAGGCCCGATTGGCCCGCGTCACCGTCGAAGATTGCGTCGACAAGGTTACCAACCGTTTCGATCTCGTCCTGCTCGCCGCCCAGCGCGCGCGTGAAATTTCCGGTGGCGCCGAGCTGACGCTTGAGCGTGACCGCGACAAGAATCCGGTCGTCGCCCTGCGCGAAATCGCCGAGGAAACCATTCTGCCCGCTGACCTGCATGATTCGGTCGTTGCGTCGCTGCAGAAGGTCCAGATTGACGACGACGATACGCCCGATGAAATCGGTTCGATCGCCCAGTCGGCGGAGGCCCTGCGCCTGACCGCTGCGGCTCCGCCGCGCAACCAGAATATCGGCGGCGATTACGACGGCTGATTTTTCCACTTTCCGGTTTGGAGAGGGAAGGGGTCCGGCCCGCGCAAGCGGGACCGGGCCTCAATGATTCTGGGCACTGGATTTAGGGGCGTTATTTCCAGGCCGTCGCCAGCATCGCGTCGAGCATGTCGGCATAGGACCAGCCATCGGCCCGCGCAGCGATCGCCGACAGGCAATCCTGGTCTGCGCGGCCCGGCCGGCCCGCACCGGTCATGTTCGGTTTCATGTTAAGGTCGAACAGCTTGAACTGGCCGCTGGCATCGGCGCGGCAGTCGATGCGGATCACTGCGCGCGATTCCACCAGCTCCGCCGCCTTCACACAGGCATCCAGCATCGCCAGCACCGGGGCTTCCTCCATCCGTTCCGGGCTGATCGCGACGCTGTTCTGCGTCACCGCGACATCGCCATTATAGGGGGCGACACCGTCCTTCTGGTCGAAGCGCAGCACCGGGCGCAGCGCGAAATGGCGGTCGCCCCTTTCGCCTGACGGGCGCGGCGCGGTGGGCGGCAGGACGGTGATGGTCATTTCCTCGCCGTCCAGAAATTCCTCGACCATAAGCAGCGTGCCGAACTTGCCCTCGTCGATCAGGCTGCGGGCCGCGGCGTTCAGCGCATCACCATCGCGCACCAGCGTCACGCCCTGGCTGCCCCGGCCACGCACGGGCTTCACGATCAGCGGGAAGGGAATGGCCAGATCGTTCAGAACTTGCCCGACATCGGCCAGCGCATGCACGCCTTCGCTCGGCCGATCAGCCAGCAAAAAGCCGCGCGCCACCGGCAAGCCGGCCTGTTCCAGCATCCGGTTGGTGGCGAACTTGTCGTCATATTTCTGCGTGGCGGCCGGGGTCTGGCCGACGATCGCGACCTGGCCCATCACGGCCTCGATCGGATGCCCCTCGAACAGCACGCTATTGGCCCAGATCGTGTCGGCGCCTGCCGCGATCGCGGCTGCTATGCCGTCGGCCGTGTCGGGGAATACCCATTGCATCGCCTGCGCCGGATCGGGCGCGGGCACCGGCGTTACCACCGTGCGGCCCAGGCCCTTCAATGCAAAGCCGATATCGGCCCCACCGTCGGAATAGCCGCCGGGCTTGGCATCCTTGCGCAGCCCGTCGATCACCGGTGGCGGCAGCGCCTGATAGAGCAGGGCGACGGCTGGCCCGCTCATGCCACCGGCTCCGGCAGGCGCCAGTCGATCGCGCCGCGCCCCTTGGCCTCCAGAAAGGCATTGGCCTGCGAGAAATGGCGGCATCCCAGAAAGCCGTTATGCGCCGACAATGGCGAAGGATGGGCAGCCTTCAGCACCAGATGGCGCCCGGAATCGACGAAGCCGGCCTTGCGCTGGGCATAGGCGCCCCACAGCAGGAACACGACCGGCTCCTCCTTCTGCGCCACCAGCCGGACGATCGCGTCGGTGAACGTCTCCCAGCCCTTGCCCTGGTGCGACGCGGCCCGGCCCATTTCGACCGTCAGCACGCTGTTGAGCAACAGCACGCCCTGCCGCGCCCAATGCTCCAGAAAGCCGTGCCGCGCGCGCGGCAGGCCAAGGTCGCTTTCCAGCTCCTTGTAGATATTGACCAGAGAAGGGGGCGTCCGCACGCCGGGCTGCACCGAAAAGCACAGGCCATGCGCCTGGCCCTCGCCATGATAGGGGTCTTGTCCCAGCACCACCACCTTCACCTGGTCCAGCGGCGTCAGGTCTAGCGCGCGGAAATATTCATTCCCCTTGGGGAAGATGCGCTTGCCCGCCGTCTTTTCCGCTTCGATGAACTGTTTCAGGCCCTGCATATGGGGGCTGGCGAACTGGTCGCGCAGCGGCGCGCGCCAGCTTTCGTGCAGCTTGATGGTGTCGTTCATGGCCGGCGTGATGAACCCCCGGCATGTCTGCGTCAACCGCGGGAAAAGCCGATCAAATATCTTGCCACCCGACCCATGATGGGCGACAGACGGGCCATGCCGTCTCTCCGTCAAATTGGCGCCAGCTGCGCCGCCCTTGGCCTGTTCTTTGCGCCCTTGCCGAGCGCCGATGCCTTCGGTCCGCCGCCCCGGCCACAGGTGCTGCTGACGGCGGAGGCGCATCTTCTGGCCGAGTTTGACCGCTTCGCCGCTTTGTCGGACGGCACGGTCGGCGTCGCGGTGCAGGATCTGCAGACCGGTGAGATTCAGTCGCGCAATGGCGACACGCTCTTCCCCATGGCCAGCGCCTACAAGGTCGCGGTCGCGGGCCGTATCCTCTCGCTGGTCGATGCTGGCAGCCTGAAGCTCGACGACCGGCTCGCCCTCGATCCCGCGCTGGCGAGCGAGGGCGGCATCGCCTGGATGTTCTCGCGCCCCGGCGCGACCCTGCCGGTCAGCCAGTTGCTCGACCTGATGCTGACGCGCAGCGACAATAATGCGACCGACGTGCTGGTCGCCCGCGCCGGCGGGCCAAAGGCGGTCAGCGATTTCGTCGCCGGCCTCGGCATCCATGGCCTGCGCGTCGACAGCGATACCGCGCATCTTCTCTACCGCGCCATGGGCATCAATCCCCAGTCCGGCACCTTCCAGCAGAATGCCGGCGCCGCCCGCCGCGCCGATCCGATGATCCAGCGGCGTGACGTGCGCGACCTGCCGAACATGGACTTCATGCTCGATCCGCGCGACACGGCGACGCCGCTGGCGATGAACCAGCTGCTGGTCGCCTATGAATCGGGCAAGGCATTGAAGCCGGAAAGCACGCAACTGCTCTTCACCATCATGGGCCATTGCCAGACCGGCAAACTGCGCCTGTCGGGCATGTTGCCGCCCGGCACCCCGGTCGCGCACAAGACCGGGTCGCTCAACGGCGTCGGCAATGATGTCGGCATCATCGGCCTGCCCGATGGCCGCCGCTTCGCCATCACCGTCTTCGTGATGAAGGACAGCCGGGGTCATGTCTCGCGCGACCAGATCATGGCCCAGGCCGCCCGCGCGGCCTATGATTATTTCCTCTTTGCGCCCAAGCGGCGCGTGGCGCTTAACAAGTTGAACGTCCACGTATAAAAGATGGGGCATAACAGAGAGGATGCCCCTTATGACCCAGATCACCCGGTTCCGGGACTTCTGGCCCTATTATCTGCAGGAACATGCCCGGCCCGCGACGCGCGCCATGCATTATGCCGGGACCAGCCTGGTGGTCGGCATCGCGGCCACTGCGGCCATTACGGGTCGATGGTGGCTGGCCGCTGGGCTGCCGGTCGCCGGCTATGGCTTCGCCTGGGTCAGCCATATGCTGATCGAGCGCAATCGCCCCGCCACCTTCCGCTATCCGCTCTGGTCGCTGCGCGCCGATTTCGTGATGCTTCAGCGCTTCCTGACCGGCCATATGCGCCGCGATCTGGCCCGTGCCGGCATCCGCGCCGACGGCACGGTCGATCCGCAGCGTCGCATTCGAGGGTGATCCACAGCACACCCGCTTGATTCCCGCCGCCGCTCTGTCACAAGAGAAGCGCGATGGGGCTCACCGCGACATTCTCCCTGCCGACCGACCGGTCGGCGCTGGCCGCCCGCTGGCAGGCGCTGGAGGCGCGCAGCGATGCGTCCTTCTTCCTGCGCTGGAGCTGGGTGGGCGCCTGGCTCGACAGCTATGGCGTCCGGGCCGAACTGCTCGCCGTCACCGATGAAAGCGGACAGGATGTCGCGCTGGCGCTGGTCGGCCATGCGATGCGCCCGCGCCTGCTCGGCCCGGTGGCGACGCTCAGCCTCAACCAGTCGGGCGACCCGGCGATCGACCGGCCCTATGTCGAATATAATGGCCTGCTCGCCGCGCGCGGGCAGGAGGTGGCGGCCGTCGCTGCGGCGATCGACGCCATCGCCCGGCGCCGTGACTGGCGTGTGTTGCGGCTGAGCGGCATCGCCCCGGATTCGCCGCTGCTTGGCCTGCCGTCCCGGCGGAAATTGCGGGTCGATGCCTCGCCCGTCTACCAGGTCGATCTCGATGCCGTGCGCGCCGCCGACGGCGACTATCTTTCGCTGCTCAGCAGCAATACGCGCAGCCAGATTCGCCGCGCGATGAAGGATCATGGCGGGCCGTTGCCCGATGTCGCCGTCGGCACGCTGGATGACATCGCCCCCTGGCTGGACGAGATGGCGGCGCTCAACATGGGGCGCCATGTCGACAATGCCTGGGACGATCAGGGGTTTCGCCAGTTCGTCGCGACCATCGCGGCGCGGGGCCTGCCCTCGGGCGCGGTCGAACTGCTGCGCTTTGCCGATGCCGGCGGCGCGGTCGGCCTGCTGGTCAATTTCGTGCAGGACGGGCAGGCGATGAACTATCAGTCCGCCTTTGCCCAGCCGCGCACCGCCAAGGACAAGCCGGGCCTGCTCTGTCACGCCGCTGCCGTCGGCCATTATGCCGCGCAGGATTTCCGGCTCTATTCGCTGCTCGCCGGCAAGGATCGCTACAAGCAGAGCCTCTCCACGCGCGAGGAAGCGCTGGAATGGTGGCATGTCGAGCGTTTCAGTCCCCGGCTGGAGGCCGAGGCGCTGGCGCGCAGGATCCTTAAACGCCCAGCTTCCGCATGACCCGATAGACGAAGCGGCGAATGCCCTGTTGCTCGGGGCGTTCGCTCACCGCGCCGGTCGGCAGGCCGCGCTTGCGCAGCAGGGCGTTGAAACTGTGCAGTTCGCCTTCTGCCACGCTGCGGTCGGACCGCCAGGTGATCGACAGGCTGATCGACACGGCCGGGCCATTTTCCACGAAATGCGGCGCCTTGACCGGCACGTGCACGGCCTCGCCGGGGCTGAGCGGGAAGGGGGTGCCACGCGCCTTGAACCCGTCCTGCCAGATCAGGTTGCGATGGCCGCCATTGTGAAATTCCTCGCTCTTGCGCGCCGGCACCAGTTCCTCGTCGCGCGCCGGGAACACAGTCATCATCTTGGTCCCCATGATCTGCAGCAGGATATTATGCTCCGGGTCCATGTGGAACGGGGTGACGCTGCCGGGGGAGGTCAGGAAGATGAACGCCTCGCGGTGCAGCATCGGTCCGGTGCTGCGCGCGACGATCGGCTCCAGCTCCGCCAGCGCCGCGTCCAGCAACGCGCCATAGGCCGGGTCGCGCTCGACATTCTTCAGCACCGCCCAGCTGCCATTGCTCTCGATCGTGCGGATCGTCTCGCCCAGGCTCAGCCCGTTGGACGGCGTATCCTCCGGCCGCACGCCCAGCGGCAGCTTGCCCAGATTATATTCGACCGCGCTCGCCGGCATCCGCTCGGCCAGCGTCGCGAGCGCATCCAGCGTCAGCAACTCATGCCCGACCAGTTGATGCGTCAGCTTGGTTGGCTGGTCGGGATAGGCGGCGGCAAAGGCGGCGCGCGCGCTGTCCGAAAAATGCGGCGCGTCGGTGGCGGGCGCCATCGGGCTATGCACGGTCATTCCTGTCCTTTCATGCGGCTGGCGATCCGTTCGACCCCGCCGGCCAATGCAAAGGCCGCTGCCCGGCGCAGGCGCGTCGCGCCCTTGCCCTGCAGGGCGATACGATATTGCACGATGCTGCGGCGTTCGGCCCACAGGCTGTCGATCATCGGATGATCGGCGGCGGCGCAACTGTCCATCCAGCCGATCGCCGGATCATCCTGCACCGCGTGCAGATTGGCGATCTCGATCAGTACGCCGGGTGAAAAGCGGCCCATCTCCTCGTCAAAGGCGATCTTGAACGAGAAGGCGCCGTCGCCATGGCGGAAATTGACCAGCATCGCGATCGCCCGGCCATCCAGGTCGATGCGCAGGAAATGCAGCCGACCCGTAGCAAAGGCGGCGGCGCAGGCGGCGCGGAAGAAGGCGATGTCATCCGGCCTGCTCGCCAGTGCGCTGCCCTCGCGGCCCTTCCACCCGGACGCCTCCAGCGCCAGGAAGTCGCCACACCAGCGCGGCAGGTCGGCGCCATCGTCCAACAATCGCTGCTCGACCGACCCCAGTTCCGCCAGTCGCTTCTGCAGGCGGCGGATTTCCTTGCGCTTCTTGGCGCGGACATGGGTTTCCCAATAGGCGTCGGCCGACAGGTCGGATCGCAGCATCGCCCGGTCATGGCGATGCACCTCGCGCCGGCCGCGCCCTTGTTCGACGCACAGTGCTTCCAGCGCGGCGGCATTGGCGCCGGCCGCGTCCAGCGCGCGCAGGTGCAGGAAATGCGGCGCCCATTCGGCCGCGTCCAACTGCGCCAGCAGGCTGCGCCACGCCGCCATCTCCTGGCCCCGCCGGATCAGCGGCGCGCCGAAGAAGCAATGGTCGTGCATCCAATTGGCGACGCAGCCGATCGGCAAGCGGCCATGGCGCGCCTGCACCGTCACCGGCAACAGGCCGATCAGTTCGCCATCCGCCTGCGCCTCGATCAAACGCACGTCACCACTGCCGGCCAGATGGTCGATCGCCGCTGCCAGCAGGTCGGGCGCGTAGAAGGCATTGGGTTCGGCCGCACCCTCCGCCAGCGCCGCCCAGCGCGCGCGCGGGTCCGTCAGCGCCAGGCTGTCGGATGCAAAGGGGGGAGATGGGTACGCTGCCATGTCCATCGCCTCGCCTTAGCCGGGAAAGATTAGGGAATGCCTAAGTATTCCGCCGCATGGAAGCCTGTATCGAACGGCTTATGAGGGAAAGGGCTTTACATCGCGCGTCGGATTGTCTGTGAACCGCCATGGCTCTGGCGGCGACGCGCCTGTCGGCCCGATCAAGGAGGATGACGCTTTGACGATCCTGGTAACCGGCGCGGCCGGCTTCATCGGCATGGCGGTGGCCGACCGGCTGTTGGCCGATGGGCGCGCCGTGATCGGCATCGACAATCTCAACGACTATTATCAGGTCTCGCTCAAGCGCGACCGGATCGCGGCGCTCGAACAGCGCCATGGCAAGCTGTTCACCTTCGCCGAGCTGGACTTTGCCGACATGCCCGCGCTTCAGGCGCTGCTCGCCGATCATCCGATCGAGGCGATCGTCCATCTCGGCGCCCAGGCCGGCGTGCGCTATTCGCTGATCAATCCCCATGCCTATGTCCGCTCCAACCTTGCCGGCCATGTGAACATGCTCGAACTGGCGCGGGAACGGCGGGTGCGTCATCTGGTCTACGCCTCCTCCTCATCCGTCTATGGCGGCAATGAGAGCTTGCCCTTCCGCGTGGAGGATCGCACCGATCATCCGGTCTCCCTCTATGCCGCGACCAAGCGGGCCGACGAGCTGATGAGCGAGACCTATGCCCATCTGTTCCGCGTGCCGATGACGGGACTGCGCTTCTTCACCGTCTATGGTCCCTGGGGCCGGCCCGACATGGCGATGTGGATCTTCACCCAGAAGATCCTCGCCGGCGAACCGATCCCGGTCTTCAACCATGGCCGGATGCAGCGCGACTTCACCTATATCGACGACATTGTCGCCGGGGTGATCGGCTGCCTTGATTCCCCGCCGGGCGACGACGGCGCGCTCAAGGCGGGCGGCAGCCGGGCGCCGCATCGGCTCTACAATATCGGCAATAACCGGCCCGAGGAGCTGATGCACCTGATCGCCGTGCTGGAGGAGGCTGTGGGGCGCAAGGCGCAGCTGGACTTCCAGCCGATGCAGCCGGGCGACGTGCCGGCGACCTTCGCCGACATCAGTGCGATTGCCCAGGATATCGGCTTTGCGCCCACCACCGGGATCGAGTCGGGCGTACCCCGATTCGTCAGCTGGTATCGCGACTATCATGGCCGATGACTATTTCGGCATGTGTCGAAAGGCGGAAAAGTTCCTCGGCTTGTCTCTAATTTTGGGCGTTTCATCGGAAATTTTCGGGAAATTCGCCCGGCGCGCAATGCTGCGAGCCTTTTTTGCACTTGCGAAACGCATTGCCATAAGTGCCTGAAACGGCGTAGACAGTTGCCGGGTGCTGATTGCAAAATCGGCTTGGGGTCGCGGAACAAGGGATGGACGTTGCGCTGGTCAAGGCGCATCGACACCGCGGGCGTCAGTCGGAACATATCGGCGACGATGCGCGGAAAAAAGGGCAAGAAGCGTGTCGACAGTTTCGAAGATCGTACCGTTCGGCTCGGGTGTACATATTGTGGAGACAGCGTGCAGCAGTCTCGCCCTGGCAGCCAGGGGGCTCAATACACTCGAAGCCAAATTTTCCGACCGGGAATTTTCCGCTGCCTTTCTGCGGCTCGTCGGAATCATCATCAATGTCCGTGGACGCGTGATCGTTACCGGTATCGGCAAGAGCGGCATCGTCGCGCGCAAGATGACGGCGACGCTGACCTCCACCGGCACGCCGGCGCTGTTCCTGCATCCGGCTGATGCCGGCCATGGCGATCTGGGCATGGTGACCCCGGACGATGTGGTGCTGATGCTGTCCCACTCGGGTGAATCGACCGAACTCGGGCCGATCATCCATTATTGCAAGCGCTTCGGCATCCCGCTGCTGGCGATGACGGCGCAGGCGCAGAGCACCGTGGCCGAGGCCGCCGATGTCTGCATGCTGATGCCGGCTGTGCGTGAAGCCTGCCCCAATATGCTGGCGCCGACCACTTCGACCACCTTGCAGATGGCCTTTGGCGACGCTCTGGCGATGTCGTTGATGGAAATGCGCGGCTTTTCGGCTGACGATTTCTACAAATTCCACCCCAATGGCCGGCTCGGCGCACAGCTCGTCAAGGTGCGCGAGCTGATGTCGGCGGGCAGTGACGTGCCGCGGGTGTGCGAGGATTCCTCGCTACTCGACGCCACGATCGAGATGACGCGTGCGCGGTTGGGCGGCACGGCCGTCGTCAACCAGGGCGGTCAACTGATCGGCGCCTTCACCGATGGTGATCTGCGCAGGGCCGTGACCGGCAAGCAGAATCTGACCGACGCGGTCGGCCGTTTCATGACCGTGACGCCGCAGACGATCGGTCCGGATGAACTGGCGTCGGAAGCGCTGCGCATCATGCACGATCGCAACATCACCTTGTTGTTCGTGTGCGAGGATGGCGATCTGGTCGGGGCGCTCCACATGCACGACCTGCTGCACGCCGGGGTCGCCTGACCATATTGGTGGTCATTCCGGCGCGGGCGGGGTCGTCCCGCCTGCCACGCAAGCCGCTGCGCCTCATTGCGGGGCGCAGCCTGTTGCATCGCACGATCGCCATGGCACGCGCGGCGATCGGCGTGCGCGCCGGCGTGGCTCTGGTCGTCGCCACCGATGATGACGAGATTGCAGCCCATGCGCAGGCCGCCGGCTGCGACGCGGTGATGACCGATAGCGCGATCGCCACCGGCTCGGGCCGCGCTCTCGCCGCCGCCCGCGCGCAGACCACCCAGCCCGACTTCGTCGTCAATCTCCAGGGGGATTCTCCCTTCCAGCCCGAAGGGGCGCTGGGCGCGGTGATCGAGGCGCTGGATGCCGGCGCGCAGGTCGCGACCCCGGTGATCGGGCTCGACTGGGCCGCGCTCGATGCGCTGCGCGAGCATAAGCAACGCTCGCCCTTCAGCGGCACGACCTGCGCGCGCGGTGCGGATGGCCGGGCGCTCTGGTTTTCCAAGACGATCATTCCCGTCATCCGCGATGAGGACAGGCTGCGTGCCGCCGGCCCCATATCCCCCGTCTGGCGCCATGTCGGCCTTTATGGCTATGCCTATGACGCGCTCGCCCGGTTCGAGGCATCGCCGCCCACGGCGCTCGAAAATCTGGAGGGGCTGGAGCAGTTGCGGCTGCTGGAACTGGGCATCGATATCATGACCGTCCCGGTCGATCCGCCCGTCTTCGACAGCAGCGGCATCGATACCGAGGCCGATATCCAGCGGGTCGAGGCGCTGATCGCCGCCCATGGAGACCCGACGCCGGCCCTGTCATGAGCCGGCGCATCTTCGTCATCCGCCACGGCAACACCTTCGCCTCCAGCGCCGATGCGCGCCGGGTCGGGGCCGGCACCGACATTCCGCTGGTCGACAGCGGCATGGCCCAGGCCCAGCGTCTCGCCAGCCATTTCGCGGCCCAGTCGCTCGGCACCGTGCGTCTCTACAGCGGCCCGTTGCAGCGCGCGCGCCAGACCGCGGCGCCGATCGCGGCCGCGCTCGACCATCCGGTCGACGCCATCCTGCCCTGGCTGGACGAGATCGACCATGGCCCGGACGAGGGGCAGCCCGAGGCGACCGTCGTGGCGCGTCTTGGCGAAGCGGCGATCGCCGCCTGGGACCGGGACGGCATCGTGCCCGATGGCTGGACCGTCGACGCCCCCGCGCGCATCGCTGCCTGGCGCACCTGGTTCGCCGCAGAAGGGGAGGGGACGGAATTGCTGGTCACCAGCAACGGCGCCGCCCGCTTCGCCCTGCTGGCGCTGGGCCTCGCCCATGGCCAGCTCAAGCTGCGCACCGGGGCCTTTGGCGAACTGGTCGTCGATGCGCCGGGCCAGGTGCGGCTGTTGCGCTGGGACGAGCGCCCCTAGGGATTATTCCCGGCCGATCTCCGCAAAGCCCGCGATTGGCCGCCGCTCTCGATCGGGTCATTCTGTCCCCGCGCAGAATGTTCGAAAGGGGAAGGCGCTTGGCCATGCAGACGGGATATCATCGCAAGATCGCCTGGCTCGCGGGCCTGTTCGCCATGGCGCCGCTGCCGGCGATCGCGCAGGATGCGGGATCGCCGGCAGCGCCTGCCATCACCTCCGGCCCACCGCCGGCGGGCGGCAGCGACCAGGATCTGGCGCTGCAATTGTCCAACCCGGTCGCCTCCCTGATCAGCGTGCCGTTCCAGGAAAATCTCGATTTCGGCGCCGGGGATGATGGCATCAAGTCGACGCTGAATATCCAGCCGGTGGTGCCGATCAGCGTCGGCAAGGACTGGAACATGATCGTGCGCACCATCGTGCCGGTCGTCGCGCAGAATAGCTATCAGGGACCGGGCACGGATGCCTTCGGCCTTGGCGATATCACCCAGAGCTTCTTCTTCTCGCCCAAGGCGAACAAGGGCATCATCTGGGGCGTGGGGCCCGCCATCCTCTATCCCTCGGCAACCGATCGCTATCTGGGTGGGGACAAATGGAACGCCGGCCCGACCGTCGTGCTGCTCAAGCAGATGGGCCAGAACACGGTCGGTTTCCTCGGCAACCATATCTGGTCGATCGCCGGCAAGGATGACCGTTCCGAAGTCAGCGCCAGCTTCATGCAGCCCTTCTTCAGCCACACTACGTCCCACGCCACCACCTATGGCATCAACGCCGAAGCGGCCTATGACTGGAAGGGCAAGGACTGGCTGATCCCGGTCAATCTCACCGTCACGCAACTGACCAAGGTCGGCGATCAGGCGGTGCAGGTGGGCCTTGGCGGCAAATATTATGCCGTCTCGCCCGACGGCGGCCCCGAATGGGGCATCCGCATGATCTTCACCCTGCTGTTCCCGAAGAAATAACGGATTTCGCAGCCACGCAGCCAAAGGCCGGCGTCCCTGGTGCGGAGCAAGCAACATCCGGGGCCATGGGGCGACTGTCCCGGATATGGGACGGCATCGGCACGATGCCAGCTAAATGGCCAGGAGGGTGGGAAGTAGACATTCCTCCCCGGCACGGGGAGGGGGACCGCTCGCGTAGCGAGTGGTGGAGGGGCACAGGCCGGATAGCGCAGCGCCAAGAGGCACCTGCCCCTCCGTCAGCGCTTCGCGCTGCCACCTCCCCGTTCCGGGGAGGAATGCCCACTTCTGGGTGGAAACAAGACATAGCCCCTCCCTTCCAGGGAGGGGTTGGGGTGGGTTGCGAGCGCAGCGAGCTTCTGCCCTATCGACCGTAGACCGCCGCTACGCGGCGCACCCACCCCCGGCCCCTCCCTGGAAGGGAGGGGAGTAGGAAACGTCAGATTCTGGTCGTTAGCCGCCAAAGCCCGCCATCAATGACGAGAATCGATAGCCGTTGGACCGCCTGAAACGCGTCGCCCGGCCTCCCGAACCCCGGATCAGTTCTTGCGCTGCGGCACCGTGAAGGTGCCCGACACGCGGCCGCTGGGGCTGGTCGATGTGCCGGCGCCGCCGGTCGAGCGGCCGTCGACCGTGGTGCGGCCGCTGTTGAGGTCCATCACCAGCCGTCCGCCGGTCAGGCGGTTGACGCCCTGGGTCAGCGAGACATTGCCGACCATGGTGATCAGCTTGGCATTGAGGTCATAGATGGCGACATTGCCGCGCGCGGTCTGGTCGGCCTTGGTGATGACGACATTGCCAGACGCGTCGATGCGCTGGATTTCCACGCCATTGCCGGTGTTCGCCGCGCCATTGGGCTGCTGCTTGTAGGCGACGGTCATGCGGGCGGCGTTCAGCGTCATGCCGGCCTGCGTCACCTCGACATTGCCCGATACCACCACCCGGTCGGCGCGGTCCTGCACCTCGATCCGGTCGGCGGTGAAGTTCACCGGCGCATTGCTGTCATGATTCTTGAACACCTGCGCATCGGCGCCGGCGTAGAGGAGGCCGGTCGCGCCCAGCGCAACGGTCGACAACAGGATGAGGGTGCGTTTCATCACTTTTGCCCTTTGAGGCCATTTTGTTCGATGCGCAAGGTCGCCCGGCCGTTGAGCGTGACCGTGCGTGCATTCATGTCCGCTTCCAGATGGTCGCCGCTGAACGTGCCGATCGGGATGCGCCCGTCGACCCGGCCCGCACTCTTCATCCGCCGCGTCTGCAAATCGATGCCGACGTCGCGGGTGACCAGGCGATATCCGCCGGCCGCCTCGAACTGGACCGGGCCGACGATCGCGACTCGCTCGGTCTCCATGTCGTAACGGCCCTTCTGCGCGTTCAGCACCGCCGGCCCTTCGGGCAGCAGGATGCGCGCGGCCATGTCGTTCAGGTCGACGATCGGCTCGCGTGAGCTTTTCTGCACGGCCGAACCGGCCCGCAGCGAGAAGGGCTGGCCCTTGCTGTCCTGCCCGCGATAGAGCGCCTCGGACACGCGCATCCGCTCCTTCGCCACCTCGACCTTGTTCTTGTCGAGCACGAAGCTGACCTTGTCGCCGCCGGTGAAGGGGGCCATGGCCAGCAGGGCGGTCAGCACGCCGACCGCCACCGGCAGATAATTTTTGAGCAGGCGCACCAGCTTGTCATGGCTGCCACCGGGCCGGGCCCAATGGCGGCGGACGTTGCGCTGTTGCTCGGCCTGGATGGACATGTCTGCCTGCCGCCCTGTCGCTTACATGTGCGAGAAGATGTCGTTCTCGGGCCAGCCCGCCAGGTCCAGCGCCGCGCGATGGGGCAGGAAGTCGAAACAGGCCTGGGCCAGTTCCATCCGTCCTTCGCGGGTCAGGCGCTTGTCCAGTTCGGTCTTCAGCTGGTGCAGGAAGCGCACGTCGGACGCGGCATAATCCTTCTGCGCGTCGGACAGGTTCGGGCCGCCCCAGTCGCTCGACTGCTGCTGCTTGCTGATGTCCTGGCCCAGCAGTTCGCGGACCAGCTCCTTCAGGCCGTGGCGGTCGGTATAGGTGCGCACCAGCTTCGACGCGATCTTGGTGCAATAGACCGGCGCTGCCACCACGCCCAGATAATGCTGGATCGCGGCGATATCGAATCGGCCGAAATGATAGATCTTGATCCGCTCCGGATCGGCCAGCACCGCCTTCAGGTTCGGCGCAGCATAATCGCTGCCGGGGTTGAAGCGGACCAGATGCTCATCGCCCTTGCCGTCGCTGATCTGGACGACGCACAGGCGATCGCGCGGGGTGATGAGCCCCATGGTTTCGGTATCGACGGCGATCGGGCCGGGGGCAAGGACGCCCTCGGGCAGATCTTCTTCATGGAAATGGACGGTCATGACTTTTCCCTCTATGGGGAAACGGGCCATATCGCAATCAAGGCTTTGGCAGATAGGGCCTGTAAATCGGCGCTGCGGGCGCTCTTTTTGCCCGATATGCGAAATCATTCGCGCTGCCCGGAAAACTTGATATAGTGATTCCCAAACCGCGACTTTGCGGTGGATTGTGCATGTCATTCGCCCGACATGTTTGTCCAATGTGTCTTGGGGCGAAGCGAAAGTGACTAACAGGGCATGAGTTTTGACAGAGGGCGCCGCGGCGGGCGCGGCAAGGACAAGCGCGACGGTTTCGGCGACGACAATTTCTACGACCAGGGCAGCGGCGGCGGCTTCGGCGGCGGTGGCTTTGGTGACCGCGGCGGCTTCGGTGGCGGCTTCGGCGGTGGTGATCGTGGTCGTGGTGGCTTCGGCGGTGGTGATCGCGGTGGCTTCGGCGGCGGCGGCGGTGGTTTCGGCGGCGGTGGCCGCGGTGGCTTCGGCGGTGGCGGCTTTGGTGGCGGCGGCGGCGGTGGTCGCGGCATGCCGGCCCAGGTCGTTGGCGAAGGCAAGGGTGTCGTCAAGTTCTTCAACGGCCAGAAGGGTTTCGGCTTCATCGTTCGTGACGATGGCGGCGAAGACGTGTTCGTTCACATCAGCGCGGTCGAGCAGGCCGGCCTGACCGGTCTGGCCGAAGGTCAGCCGCTCGGCTTCACCCTGGTGGATCGTGGTGGCAAGGTGTCGGCGACCGATCTGGTCATCGACGGCGAACCGCTCCCCGTGACCGATCGTGCGCCGCCGCGTGAACCGCGCGAGCCCCGCGCCGGTGGTTTCGGTGGTGCAGAGCGTGGCCCGCAGCGTCAGCTGACCGGCGAACGCGCCAGCGGCACGGTCAAGTTCTTCAACGCCATGAAGGGCTTCGGCTTCATCCAGCGTGATGACGGCCAGCCGGACGCTTTCGTCCACATCAGCGCTGTCGAGCGCGCCGGCATGGGCGCCCTGAACGAGGGTGACCGTCTGGACTTCGAACTGGAAGTCGATCGTCGCGGCAAGTACGCGGCCGTCAATCTCCAGTCCAAGGCCGACTGATCGGCCGTCGCCCGTTCGCCGTACGGGCGACGTGACAGGAATATCGAAGGGGGTCGCCTGCCCGGCGGCCCCTTTTTCGTTTCTGCCGTTCATCTCGATCAGCCGACATGTTGCCATATATCGTCAAAGCGATGCGCCTTGATGTGGTGCATGAATCGTGAATATCGGCGAAAATATCCGATGATATTCAGATCAAAAATGCCGTAAATTCGGCGCTTATCTGCAATTGATCAACATGTTGATCTGCATGTTTTTCTGATGATCATTTGCCCCATCGGTCAATTCGGCGAATTTGCCTGACCATTGGCCTCGGATCATAATCATCCCGAATGGAATGAGCCTTGCGGCATTGTCGACAAGGCCTGACCCAATGGGAGGATGATATGAAGCAGGCCCTGATCGGCCGTCTGCTGGCGACTGTTGCTGCCGGCCCGGCCCTGATGCTCGCAACCGCACAGGCGCAGGATGCCGCCGCACTCGCGCCCCAGGCTGACGCCGGGGCAGGGGAGATCATCGTCACTGCCCGCAAGCGCGACGAGCGGCTGATCGACGTACCGGTTGCCGTCTCGGCGCTCTCGACCGACCAGATCGAACGCTATGCCACCACCAGCTTCCAGGCGATCAGCCAGCAGGTGCCGCAACTGGTCATCGCCGAATCGCAGAATCAGGTCGGCGGCTCGATCAACCTGCGCGGCATCGGCGCCGGCATCTCCAACCCCTCGACCGAAACCGCCGTGACCCTGAATTTCGACGGCGTGCCGATCAGCTATGGCAACGCCATCCGCCTCGGCCAGATCGACCTTGGCCGGGTCGAGGTGCTGAAGGGACCGCAGGCGCTCTTCTATGGCAAGAACAGTCCGGGCGGCATCGTCTCGCTCATCTCCCAGGATCCGGGCAAGGATTTCGAGGCGAAGCTGCGCACCGGCTATGAATTCATGGCCGACCAGCGCTTTGTCGAGGCCAGCGCCTCGGTGCCGCTGACCGACGGCCTCGCCGCCCGCGTCGTCGGCTATTATTCCAAGGAGGATGGCTGGTTCCGCAATGTCGCCGAACCGATCGCCGGCATCACGCCGGGGCGCGGCGCCGACAGCCTCAATTCCGAAGATGTCTTCGTCCGCGGCACGCTGGCCTATGATGCGGGCGGATCGACCCGGATCAAGGCGAAGGTCAATTATGGCCAGCGCGAACGGGACGGCGTCGGCCCCACCGGCCTCAGCCAGATCATCTACTGCCCCGCCGGCGTCAGCCGCTATGGCTCGACCGACTGCACGCTCAACCGCAATTTCTACGATGCCATCCTCGCGCCGGCGACCGCCGCCAGCGATCCCAGCTATGGCGATGGCGTGCCCTTCATGAAGTCGAAGCAGTTCCTCGCCTCGCTCAGCATCGACCAGGATCTGGGCGACGCCTATACCCTGTCCTCGGTCACCGGCTATTACCGTCTGCGCGAACGCTCGGTCGACAGCTTCACCTTCTCCAACAATCCCTATTTCGGCGCGTCGAACGACATCACCGCCAAGGGCTTCAGCCAGGAACTGCGCCTCGCGTCCGACTATGACGGGCCATTGAACTTCCTCGTCGGCGGTTTCTTCCAGGACGCCCATTTCCTCACGCGTCAGGCCTTCACCACCAATTTCGGCACGCCCTTCGTGGTCGGATCGACCTATTATGACGTCCATACCAAGGCGACGTCGGTCTTCGGCCAGCTGCGCTACAAGATCGCCGATCCGCTCGAACTGGCCGTCGGCGGCCGCTATAGCTGGGAAGACAAGTCGCTGACCGGCACCTCGCTCGGCAGCCCGATCCAGATTCTCGGCCCGAAGCAGAATTATACCGATTTCTCGCCCGACGTGACGCTCACCTGGCGCCCCGACAGCGACCGCACCGTCTACGCCGCCTATCGCGAGGGCTTCACCTCGGGCGGCTTCAACACCGTGCCGACGCGGCTGCGCACCGATGCCGACCAGAGCCGCGCCGCGATCGACCTCTCCTATGACCAGATGACCGCGAAGGGCGGCGAGATCGGCACCAAGGGCTATGTCGCCGATCGCCAGATCCTCTACGATCTGGTCGGCTATTATTATAAATATAGCGGGCTCCAGTTGTCGCGCTA
Organism: Sphingobium sp. DN12; assembly: GCF_051058005.1. Classification (NCBI taxonomy): domain Bacteria; kingdom Pseudomonadati; phylum Pseudomonadota; class Alphaproteobacteria; order Sphingomonadales; family Sphingobiaceae; genus Sphingobium; species Sphingobium sp. DN12. The sequence goes on along the minus strand of NZ_CP173717.1, from coordinate 2,834,024 downwards.
CGACAACGCCTCCTTCACCCAGCTGACCCAGAATGCGGGCGGGGCGGAGATCAAGGGCGCGGAACTCAGCCTCACCATCCGGCCGCGCACGCTCGCGGGCCTGACGTTCAATACGGCGATCGCCTACAACAACGCCCGCTACACCGATTTCATCGGCGGCTGCTATGCGGGCCAGTCGATCGCGCAGGGCTGCAATCTCAATCCGCTCAACCCCAATCTGCCGCAATCGACCTGGGGCACGGCCGCCAATCCCTATCAGAATCAGGACCAGACCGGCCAACGCCTGTTCCGCGCGCCCGAAATCGCGATCACCGGCGGCTTCACCTATGATCACAGCTTCGCCGACCGGCTCGGTGGCTCGCTGTCGGTCGATTTCAATTACAGCAGCGCCTATGTCACCCAAACGGAGGGCAATCCCAGGACGCTGCAGGATGATTATGTCCAGCTCAACGCCGTCCTCTCGATCAATGGCGGCGCGGGCAAGCCCTGGGAATTGTCGCTGATCGGCCGCAACCTCACCAACAAGCTGATCATCGTCGGCGGGTCGGTGGTGGGCGCGAGCGCGGCCGGCACCGGCACCAACGCCGTGCGCGAAGGCGACATATTGGGTTCGCTCGGCGCCCCGCGTGCGGTGATGCTGCAACTGACGGTGAAGAGCGGCCTGCTGGGCGGCCGCTGATCATCCCTATGCAAATACTATGAAAACGGGCCGGAGGTCGGCTGGAATTTGACCGACGGGGGCCATTAAGTCCCTTGTCCCATGACCCACCGACCTCCTCCTGCCGCCTCTGCTGATGCCGGGCGGCGCAGCGATCGGCCACGGCTCACCGGACGCCTGTCGATCCGGCCGCGCGCCGCCCCGGCTCCTCCGGCATGGCAACGGAGCCGGGCATCATGACCCGGCGCGACCTCGCCTGGCGTGGCCTGGGCCTGCTGCTCGTCGGCGCGGCGGCCGGCAGTTCGCTGCTGCATCGCGCCCTGACCCTGGACGGCCCGGCGTCGGCGCCGCTTGAAATGGCGCTGGCCCTCGCCAGCTTCAGCTTCGCCAGCCTCGGCATATTGCTGCTCTGCCAGGGCGTGCGCCTGCGTGACGGCTGGCGCCGCGACCTCGACCGGCGCCAGGCGCAGCGCGATGGCCATCGCGATCCCCTGATCCTGACCGAAGATCGCGCCCCGCTCGCGGCCTTTCTGGCCGCCCGCGCCCGGCGCGACTGAACCCCTTCCCATATTCCCAGAGGACAAATTTGTGAGCGAACGCGACCTGCATTTCGTGATCCCGACCTATCGCCTGCGCGACGTCGGCGCGACCGTCGAGGCCTATGACGAGAATTTCGCCCGTAGCGGCCAGACCGCGCCGATCATCGTCTTCGATGATTCCTCGGTCGCCAATCATGACAAATATTTCGGCGCGCTGGAGGCGACCAAGACGGTCAACGACCTCTGGTATGTCGGCCCCGCCGAAAAGGAGCAGTTCGTCTCCTACATCTGCAAGCGGCTGCGCGATCGCAAGCTCGACGTGCTGGTCCGCAACCTCTTCCGCCCCAGCTATGGCGGCAATCGCAACTTCACCCTGATGTACACACTGGGCGACCTGATGGTCAGCGCCGACGACGACATGCGCCCCTATGCCCTGATCGAGGACAGCCCGGAAACGCTGGGCGAACGGGAAATCAGCCGGGGCAAGACCATCCCGCGCGGCGCCAATGGCCACACCCGCAAATCCTACGACATCCTCGAATCCTTCCGCGACATATTGGGCAAGACGGTGGCCGACGCGCCGGCCAATTACGACCAGGGCGAACTGGTGATCGACAGCGCGATGGATCTGGAATCCAACAATTCGCTCGGCTTCGCGCGGGAAAACAGCCTGACCCTTCAGGAGGGGCGGTTGCCCCGCTCGGCGGTGGTGAAGATGGCGCAGACCTTCCGCACCGGCACCAACGACATCGACGCGGTCGATTTCGTCGACAAGTTCCTCGACGATCCGGACGAGGTCGATGCCGAACGGCTCAACGATACCTATGTGCTGGTCAATTTCCGCCCCTGCCTCACCAATCTCAACTGGCGAATGGATTGCGGCGTCGCGGGCTATGATAATCGCACCGGCCTGCCGCCCTTCTTCCCGACGCGCTTGCGGTTCGAGGATTATATTTATCGCCTCTGGATTCAGCAGTCGAACATGGTCTCGGCCCATGTCGATTCCGCCCAGACCCACATCAAGAACAGCTATATGCGCAATCCGCTGGCGTCGGAGGTGTTCAACGAGGCGATCTGCGGCCTGCTCAAGCGCAAGATCCGCACCAGCCTCAAGCGCACCGACGAATGGTCGATCGCCTTCGACTATGACGGCGCGGTCAGCCTGCAGGACAGCGAGGAGATATTGGACAGCGCCCGCGCCTTGCATGACCGGGTGCTCAAGAGCATGGCCGACGCGCGCACGACCGAGCGGCGCGACGCGCTCGGCCATTTTGCCGCCGGCCTGTCACGCACCTTCTATGATTTCGAGCCGGATTTCTTCCAGCAGAATGTCAGCCGCATGGTCGATGACGAGGTCGGACTGATCCGCTCCTCGCTCGAAATCTGGCCGACCCTGCTGGAGATCGTCTATTTCAAGCGCCATTGCCGCAACCTGCCGATGCGCCGCGTGAAGAACCGCTCCGCCCGATCGCCCCAACCCAGACCCGTAGCTGCCTGAGGGTTGGCGGCAGGCGCTCCGTTTCCGCCCCCTTCATCCCGGCGACGGCCGGGGCCCCTCTCAGTGACGGGGGCGGGGCGGAGCGCCTATCATACCCGCCGGAACGGGAAGGGGCTGGCGGTCCGCTCATAGCTGTGCAGGTCGAGTGCGCGCGTCACCGGCGGCAGCGCCCGGTCCGGGCAGTCGCGCCGCTCGCACAGATGGCAGGTCGGCCCCACCGTCACCGCGTCGTCGCGCTCGGTATCGATGCCATCGGCATGGATGATCCGCCCGGCATGTTTCGCTTCGCAGCCCAGCGCAATCAGCTGCCGCCCGCGCGCGCCATCGGCACGGGGCAGGGCGATCGCCAGCGTGAGGAAGCGCCGCTCGTCCAGCGTCTCGATCAGTTGCGGCAGCACGATGTCGGGCGCGTCGGCCGTATGCACGTCCCAGCGCGGGCAGGTGCCGCCATAGCGGGCAAAGGGATAGGCCTCGCCATCGAAGCGCTTGGACACGATCCCTGCCCGGTCTATCCGCACCATGAAGAAGGGGATACCGCGCGCGCCGGTGCGGTTGAGGCTGGTGAGCCGGTGCGCCAGCTGCTCGGTCGACACGCCGAAGCGCGCGCGCAGCAGGGGAAGGTCGTGCCGGCTTGCCTCCGCCGCCTGGCGGAACCGGTCATAGGGCATGATGAGCGCCGCTGCGGCATAGTTGGTGAGCGCAATGACGGCGAGCCGCCGGCTGTCCTCGTCCGGCGGCGCAGTACGCGTCACCTGTGCCGCGATCAGGTCGGCCATCTCCTGCGCGCAGAGCTGATAGGCCATGGCGAACAGCCGCCCCGATGCCGGCAGTCGCTCGCTCAGCATCAGCCGCCGCCGGTGCATGTCATAATGGCGCACTGTCCCGGCCAGCACATCGGCACGCACCATCTGCACCGCCATGCCATGCCGCTCCTTCAGGCGCGCGCGCAGTCCGACCTGCAACAGCGCCGGGTCTTCCTCCAGCTGCGCGGCGATCCCTTCGGCTGCGGCGTCGATTTCGGCGAAATGATTGCCGGCCTTGGCCACCGTCTCGCGCCACCAGTCGACCGGCGCGACCAGCGGGGCAGGGGCGGCGCCGCGCCCGCTCGCCTGCATCTGCTCGGGCAGGCGGCGCAGGTCGGCCAGCGCGCGATAGAAGCGGCCGATCGCCTCGCTGACGCCGGGATAATTTTCCGCGACTTCCAGCACTTCGTCGCGCGCAATGCCGATGTCGCGCACCAGCGCATCGGACAATATCTCGGCCAGGTCGCTCGCTGCGCCATCCTGGCTGCTGGCGGTGAAGTCGCGAATGTCGATGTCATAGGTATTGGCCAGCCGCAGCAGCATCTGTGCCGTCAATGGCCGCTGGTTGCGCTCCAGATGGTTGAGATAGCTGGGCGACACGCCCAGTTCCTCGGCCATGCGCGTCTGGTTCAGCCCCAGTTCGCGGCGCAGCACGCGCAGCTTGGGGCCGAGATAGAGCTTCCGGTCGGTCACATCTGCCATAAGGTCATATTGTCATGATTTGACAATATGAACAAGTCGCGGCGTGACTTGCGGCCACTCATCGCCCTTCCGCTTTGCCTTCGACCTGTCAATATCGCTGTCATCAACCAGCACAGCCACAAGGCAGGAAGGACAGGAAGATGACGACCGATACGATGGAAGCGCCCCAGCCCGCCCGCTCGCGCGCGGTCTTCAGCCAGGAGGATTTCGGCCTGATCCGCACCGCCATCGCCCACTATCTCAAGGAAGTGCAGGACCAGCCGGAATCGGTCAAATACGCCAATCTCTACCACCGCCTTGGCCGCGTGGCGTGATCTGGCTTCAGCCTAGCTGAAGCAAACGGCACCGGCCCGCGCCCCCACCCGGCCTCCCATCCAGGATATACTGTGGGAGGCCGGGTGGGGTTCGAGTGAGTCACGTGCCTCGCTCGAAGGCCGGTGCCGCATCCCGCGTGAGCGGGCAAAAGACTCAGAACAAACGCGTCAGGCCATAAAACAGCGCGCCGATCGCGGCCGCTGCCGGCAGGGTCACGACCCAGGCGACGATGATGCTCGACGCGACGTTCCAGCGCACCGCCGACAGCCGGCGGGATGCGCCCACGCCGACGATGGCGCCGGTGATGGTATGGGTGGTCGATACCGGCACGCCCAGATGGGTGGCCATGAACAGGGTGATCGCGCCGCCCGTTTCCGCGCAGAAGCCCTGCGCCGGGGTCAGGCGGGTGATCTTCGATCCCATGGTGTGGACGATCTTCCAGCCGCCCAGCAACGTGCCCAGGCCCATCGCCGCCTGACAGCTCAGCACCACCCACATCGGCACATGGAAGCCGCCGGTCAGCAGCCCCTGCGAATAGAGCAGTACCGCGATGATGCCCATCGTCTTCTGCGCGTCATTGCCGCCATGGCCCAGCGAATAGAGCGAGGCGGACACCAGCTGCAGCTTGCGGAACACCCGGTCCGCGCCCTGCGGCGTGAACTTGCGGAAGATCCAGCTGATCGCCAGAACCAGCATCAGCGCCAGGAACAGGCCGACGGCGGGGGATATCACGATCGCCGCGCTGGTCTTGAACACGCCGCTCCACACGATCGCCGACAGGCCCGACTTGGCCGTACCCGCGCCCAGCAGGCCGCCGACCAGCGCATGGCTGGAGGAGGATGGGATGCCCAGGCCCCAGGTGATGAGGTTCCAGGCGATCGCCCCCATCAGTGCGCCGAAGATCACCGAGGCGTCGATGATGTCCGCGCTGACGATGCCCTTGCCCACCGTCTCGGCGACATGCAGGCCAAAGAAGAGGAAGGCGATGAAGTTGAAGAATGCGGCCCAGGCGACCGCATATTGGGGTTTCAGGACCCGCGTCGACACGATGGTCGCGATCGAGTTGGCGGCGTCGTGCAGGCCGTTCAGGAAATCGAACAGCAGCGCAACGCCGATCAGCGCGATCAGCAGCGGGAAGGCGAGATGGGCTTCCATATCCGGTCAGGCCTGTCAGGCGTGGTCGATGACCAGGCCGGAAATCTCGTTGGCGACGTCCTCGAACCGGTCCGTCACCTTTTCCAGATGGCTGTAGATTTCGTTGCCGACGATGAAGTCCATCGGGTTGCCGGCGCGGGCTTGCTGGTACAGGGCCTTGAGGCCCGCCTCATGCAATATGTCGGCATGGCCTTCCAGCTTGACCAGCCGCTCGGTCAGCTCGTGCAGGCGCGCCGAATTGATGTTGAGCGAGCGCAGCAGCGGCATCGCCTCCGCCGTGATCCGCGCGCATTCGACGATCAGCGCGCTCATGTCCTGCATCTGCGGCGCGAAATCCTTGACCTCATAGAGCGCGATCGCCTTGGCGGTCTGGTTCATCTGGTCGATCGCGTCGTCCATCACGCCGATCAGGCCGGTGATGGCACTGCGGTCGAACGGGGTGACGAAGATGCGGCGGACATCCTGCAGCACCTCGCGGATGATGTCGTCCGCCTCATGCTCGCGGTCCGAAATCTCCTTGATATGCGCGTCCATGTCCGGGCCGCCCTTGAGCAGCTTGGCCAGGGCGTCGGCGCCGGCGACCAGGGTCGCGGCATGGTCTTCGAATTGCTCGAAGAAACGCCCCTGCTTGGGCATCAGCGCGTGAAACCAGCGCAGCATTCCAGTCCTTTCACTTTGCTTCTCGCGGATCGACAGCAGCAACCGGAGGAACCAGCCCGGATCCGCGGGCGGTTCGCGGAAAGCCGCGATGATCGATTGCAGTTCGGGTTCGTCGACGGCCTTTGCGGCTTCGGCGACGGAAAACCAGCGCAGCTCGCGCTGCCCTTTTTCGGGCCATTGCGTCAGATGGCCGGTCACGGCAAGCGGAAAAACCTCGACATTCGCCTCGCGCGACTTGCCGCTGCGCTTGCGCTTGTCATAGCTATATCGGCCGATCGGCGCGGGACAGGCGATGCCATGGATGCCCGCTTCCTCGAACGCCTCGACTTCCGCGGCGCGATGGCCGGCCAGCCCCTTGATGCGATTGCCCTTGGGAATCACCCAGCGCCCGGTGTCGCGCGACGTGATCAGCAGGATCTGCATCGACCCGTCGATCGGGTCGCTGGTATAGGGGAGAGCGGCAATCTGGCGCATTATCGGCGGCTTACGGGCGACCTGCCCGAATCCTCATGCTCTGCCGCAGCGCGTTCCATCGGCGCTATGTAACGAAAATGTCATTTTTTGCAATCGCTCCCTTCGCCCAGAGGGGCAGGCGAAGGGAGCGACCGGCGCCCCGCTGGGCGAGGCCGGGAGGCGGATCAGATCGAGATGCGCGCCGTCAGGCGGATGTCGCGCCCGGCGAGCGGGGCGAAATCCTTCAGGAAGCTGGCATGGCGCCGGGCTTCCACGTCGAAGATATTGTTGGCTGACAGCATCAGCGTGGTGCGGTCATTGCCGGCCAGCGGCTTGAACGAGATCGATGCGTTGACCATGGTGAAGCCATCGGTCGGCGTTTCGAAATCGGTCACCCGATCCTGCTCGAACACATGTTCCAGCTCGGCGCGGGCGCTCAGCCGTGCGCCCTGCGCCTCGATCCCGCCCAGCAGGCGGAGCGGGGGAATGCGCGGCGCCGGGCCATTGCCCTTGATCGTGGCGCGGACATAGTCGGCGACGCCGTCGATGTTGATCGCATAGCTGCCGACCTGCGCCAGCTTCACCGACGCTTCGGCTTCGAAGCCATAATAGCGCGCATCGGCCTGGGCATAGGCATAGCAGGGGAATTCCATCTCGGCCCCGCCATTGGCCGCCTGGCAGACGCTGTCGTCGACCACGCTTTCATAGATGAAGCCGCTGAACCAGTTATGATAGGCGGCCAGGCTGAAGCTGTAGCCATTGCCCGATCCGCGCAGCGTGCCTTCCACGCCCCAGCTCTTTTCCTTGCCGAAATCGGGATTGCCCAGCTCGAACGCCTGGGTGCCGGCATGATTGCCGCGCGCGAACAGCTCCTCGGCCGACGGCGCGCGCTCGCTGCGCGACAGGTTCAGGCCCACGCGCCAGCCGGGCATGATCGCCTGGCTGATGCCCAGCGATCCGGACAGGGCGTTGAAGCTGCGCTGGCTGGCTTCGGCAAACAGGTCGGCATCGGGGTCCGCCTGCAGCTTGCTATGTTCATAGCGCGCGCCCGCTTCCAGGCGGGTGTCGCCCAGGTCCAGCGACTGCAGCGTGAACAGGCCGAACTGGTCGGTCTGGTTCTTGGGCAGGAATTTCTCTTCGCCATCGGCCTGGAAACGACGGGTAAAGAACTGCGCGCCCGATGCGCCCTGCCAGCCATTGCGGTCGGCCTGGACGAATTCCAGCCGGCTTTCCATCGACTGGTTCTTGAAGGTGGTGCCGACCTCGCCCGACGGTTCGATTTCCTGATGCTGGTAATCGGCCCAGCCCGCGCGCAGGCGGATGCTGTCGAGGAAGCCGCCATTGACCGCGACCTCGCCGCGCAGGTCGGCGCGGGTCTGCTTCATCGCCAGCGTCACATTCTCGTGGCTGTGGCCCTCTTCCTCATGATCGTGGTCATGATCGTGATCATGGTCATGTTCCTCGGCCACTTCCAGGCGCGACGGCACGCCATAAGTGTTCTCGCTGTGCGAGATCGACATGCCCAGATTGCCGCCATCGCCGATATAGGCAAAGCCGCCGGCCACTTCCCACACTTCCGCCGCGGTATTGGCCAGCTTGCCCTTCAGTCGCGCATTGTCCTGGATTTCCTCCTCGTCGGAGGCGGCGGCGATGTCGCGCATCGCCTTGGACAGGATGTAGCCGCCGGTGCGCAGATTGTCGGTCTTGCTGTAGCTGCCATCGACATGGACGACGAAATTCTCGGTCAGCGGCACCTCGATCTCGCCCGAACCGCTGCGTTCGTTGGCGGCGCTGCCATAGGTGCCGATCGCGTCGATATGGATCGCCTCGTCCGGCACGCGGCGCGGGATGCGGCTGTCGATCACATTGACCACGCCGCCGATCGCCGACGATCCATAGAGCAGGGCGGACGGGCCGCGCAGCACCTCGATCCGGTCGGCGGTCAGCGGGTTGATCGCGACCGCATGGTCGACCGAGGTATTGGACACGTCGAAGCTGCCGATGCCGTCGGTCAGGATGCGCACGCGCTCGCCCTGGAAGCCGCGCAGGATCGGGCGCGATGCGTTGGGGCCAAAGGATGTGGCCGACACGCCGGGCTGGCGCGCCAGCGTCTCGCCGATGGTCGGGCGCAGGCTGCGGGTCAGTTCCTCGCCAGTGACGATCGATGTGCCGGACAATATGTCGCCCTGGCTGCGGGGGATCAGGGCGGTGACGACGATGTCGCTGCGCGGGTCATGATAGCTGCCATCGGCCTGGGTGTCGGCGGGGGCTGCGGTCTGGGCGGCGACGGGCCATGCCAGGCAAAGGGCCGTGAGGGCACAGCCGGCGCGCAGCGACGGGGAACGAAGCATCAGGCTTTTTATCCTTGCAGAATATGTGGGTCGGCTTCCGCGTATCGGTCATGATACATCATATCAATATATGATCGGCGAAATGAAGGCCGTTTCTGCCGCATTCACCACCAACTGTTGCATTTTTGCACGGCATGGCGCGCAGCATATTACCCGCCGCCAAGACGGATCAGCCGCGCAATTCCGCCATCATTTGCCGGTCAGAGGAAGAGGAAATCCGCCAGCGCCTGCACGCCAGGGCGCGACAGCGATCGTTCGTTGACGGTCTGGCGCACCTCGATCGCGGGCAATGGCACGTCCAGCGCCAGCCGGCGAATGCCGCTCATCCGGCCCAGGTCGCGGGCCATCGGACCGAACGCTGCGAAACATCCCGCGCCTTCGCGCAGGGCGGTGATGATGTCGAACATATTGTCGGTTTCCAGCATCACCGGACCCAGCCGGGCGCCGCCGCGCGCCAGCGCCGCGTCGATGATCGGGCGCAGCCCGTTGCGCGGATCGACCGCCAGTTGCGGGGTGATGGTCAGGTCGCCGCGCGATACGCTGCCCGCGCGCGCCAGCGGATGGTCCGCCCCGGCATAGAGATTGACCTGTTCCGACCAGCCATAGCGCGACGGCAGGCCGGCCGGCTCCTCCAGCGCATAGAAATAGGCGATGTCGGCGCGCAGCGATTCGATCGCCCGCGCCGCCTCGACCGCCGACTGGACGCTCAGGTCCAGGGTGATGGCGATATCGTCATTGGCCGCCTCGAACGCGGTCAGTGCGTCCTGGAAATGGCCGAACACCGGCGCCGGCGTCGCCAGGATGATGGCGCGATTGGCGGGCGGCGGCGTGGCCGGCAGCGACGGCAATTGCGCATCCGCATCCAGCAGCAATTCCGGCAGCGCGGGCGGCGGGGCTGGCGATGGATCAGGTTGCGGGGTGGGGGCGGGCGTGGCTTCCTCGGCCCAATCTTCGGGATCGTCCTGCGCCAGCAGGGTCATCGCCTGCGCCGTGCGCCGGCCCGCCGGGGTCAGCCGCGCCGCGCCGCGAATATCGTCGAACAGGCGATAGCCCAGCCGCATTTCCAGCGACGCCATGTCGCGCTCGATCACGGCGGATGAAACGCCCAGCGTCTGGGCGCAGCGCGACAGGCTGCCCGCGGCCACCATCTGCGCGAAAATGTCGAGTTGGCGCAGGGACGGGTTGGTCATGGCCGAGCGATAGAACAAAGACGAGGCCGGGTTAAGAGGCGTTCTCGCGCATTTACCATCAATGGGCTGTTGACGAGCCCCGGTGAATGATGGCAGGGCGCGTCACCTGACGGGCGGGTATAGCTCAATGGTAGAGCACTAGCCTTCCAAGCTTGTGATGCGGGTTCGATCCCCGCTACCCGCTCCAGTCCGTCATCCCCGACATATCAGCGGCACCGCAGCTTGATCCGCAGGATCGGGCCGGGTGCCGCTGCGGCGTTCAATCCTCCTTCGTCCAGCCCATCGCCTTCAGCATCACGTCGAACAGGCGGGTGTTGGCGAAGAAGCCATGGACCTGATCGGCGCCCGGCCCGGCGGCCGCCGCAATCACTTCCTCGCCGGTGTGACTGTCTTCGACGCCGATGATCGCATTGCTGGCGACCGTTGCCCCCGGCTTGGCGGCGGCGGCCGCATATTGCTGGGCCATCGGCGCGGTGCGCTTGCCGCTGGTCATGCGCAGGCCGAAACTATGGTCGGCGGTGAACAGGATCAGCGTATCCTTGCCCGCGATCGCGCTCACCCGGCGGATCATCTCGTCCATCTCGATCACATGTTTCAGGCCATTTTCCGGCTTGTCGGTGTGCATGTCCCATTCGACCATCAGGAAATAGCCCTTGGGATTGCGCGCCAGCTGGCCGATCGTCGCTTCGACCGCCGGGATCGGCGCATAATCCGCATCGCGCAGCACCGCCGCCCGGCCGCTATCCTTCACCAGTGCCGGATCATCCCCGAACCGATAGCCCGCCCTGGCAAAGGCCGCCTGCGGCGTGGTGCCATCCTTGGCGAAGGACGCGACCGCATCGGCCTGCCCCTTGCCGATCAATATGTCGACACCATTGCCGAAGCGGGGGGTCAGCATCTGGCGAAAGATCTGGTCCTTGTCCTTGCGCGTGGCGACATGGGCGAAGCAGGCGGCCGGGGTCGCGTCCCAGATCGGCATGTTGGTGACGACGCCGGTGGAAAGGCCGCGCTGCTCGGCATATTCCAGGAAGCTCTTGACCGGGGTTATCGCCCCATCGGCCGCCGGCAGCGCGGAGATCATGCCGCTGTTGGTCTTGTGCCCGGTCATGATCGCGCTCATGCCCGCCGCCGAATCCGTCACCCAATTGTCGAGTGCCGACGTATCGGACAGGCCGACATGGGGCATGGACTGGATGAACAGCGACTGCGGCCGGTCATGCGCCATGATGCCCGCAGCGTTCAGCGTCGGCACGCCGCCGGCATCGCCCAGGAACAGGATGATGTTGCGCGCCCGTTGTGGCGTGGCCCCATCCTTTGCCTTGTCCTGGGCCTGCGCCGGAGCGGCGGCGAGCATTGCGCCCGCCGCCAGCATGATCCCGATCGATCGCATCGTCATTGCCGTCCTTCCGTTCAGAAACGGGCCCGCAGGCCGGCCATCAGCGTGGTGCCATAATCGGTGTAGCCCGCGAAGCGATCGTCCCGGACATATTGCCACTGGACGCCGCCGGCCACGTTGATGCCCTGCACCACGAATGTGACATTGGGCGTGACCTTGTAGGAAATGTCGAAGTCCAGGCTGCCGAACGCCGCGTCGTTATTGGCGGCCAGCCCCGCGCCGCCGACATCGCGCAGCACCTTGCCGCGCCAGCTATAGCTGGCCCGTGCGCCGACCGGCCCCTTTTCGTAGAAGGCGGTCAGGTTGAAGCTGTCGCCGGCCACATCGGTCAGGTCGTCGCGGAAGGTGGTGCCATCGGACAGGGCATAGGTGCCCTTGCTCTTGGTATGGGTGTAATTGGCCTGGAAACCCAGGCCATCGAACGGCGCCGGCAGCATCTTGAACAGTTGCTGATAAGCGATCTCGATCCCCGCGACATAGGCATTGCCGCCATTTTGCGGCGCGGTCAGGCGATAGATCTGGCCATCCAGGTCGAAATTGCGGGTCTGCTGGAAGACGAAGGTCGTGATGTCCTTGTAGAAGGCGCCCCCGATCAGCGCGCTGCCCGGCGCGAAATACCATTCGACCGTGCCGTCATATTGCCACGCCTCGAACGGCCGCAGTTCGGGATTGCCGCCCACCGCCGTCAGCACGGTCGGGTTGGAATTGATCGTCAGGCGCGGCGCCAGGTCGGCCAGCGACGGCCGGGTGATAACCTTGGACGCGGCCAGATGCATTTGCAGGTTCGACGTGAACTCCGCGACCAGGTTGAGCGAGGGAAGAAAATTCCCGTAATTGCGCTCATAGCTGACCGGCAGCGCCGCGCTGCCATTGTCGGCATAGCCCGACGATGTCTGGCGGGTATGGGCGTAGCGCAGGCCCGCGTCGCCGCGGATGGTCATGCCGCCCAGCGGCAGGCTGAACTCCGCCATGCCATAGCCGCCGATGATCCGTTCATCGATGGCATAGCTGTTGCGCCGGTCGCCACGGGTCAGCGGCGCGTCGAGCAGCGCCTCCTTGCCGGTCGCCGCGTCCCAGAAACGGTCGGGATCGGGCATAACCCAGTTCGTCGGCAGGTTGCCGCCCACGCCGCTCAGGAAGTCGTCGACCGGGAAGGCCTCGAAATAGCTGTCGTCGAAGCGCTGGCCGGCGATGCCGCTGGTGAAGTTGATATCGCGGCGATTATAGGTGCGGTCGCGCTTTTCATATTTGGCGCCGAAGCGCAGCGCCTGCACCACGCCGCTCAGTTCGCGCTTGACGTCGAAGGTGGCCGCCCGCTGGCGATCGAGCGAGTCATTGACGCGATATTCGATCCGGCGGCCCGGCAAGGTGGTCGATTGCGTCAGGTCGGCGGTCAGGAACTCCAGGTTCGGCAACCGCTCGCCCACCTTGCCATAATCGAACGCGACCTGGCCGACGCTGCCGAGCAGGCGGGTGCGATAGATGGGCGTGGGCGTGTTGGAATAGGCCCGGCCCAGGCTCGCATCGGCGGCCAGCGTCCAGCCATTGGCGGACCATTTGGCGTTCGCGCCGATCAGCCAATTCTCATATTCCAGCCGCGACGTCTCGCGCCCGATCTGGGTCGATGTGTTGACGGTCGCGGCGGTCAGCACGCCATTTTCGATCACCGCCGTGCCCGGCACGATCGCGCCCGGCGTGGTCGCGGAAAAATCGGTCGAATAGGTCAGCTCGTCATAATCGATGTTGAGCCGGCTCCACAGGCCATCGACATTCAGCTCGAACCGGTCGTCGGGCTTCCACTGGATCGCGCCATTGAGGCCGATGCGGTCGCGATTCTCGCGCTCCAGCGTCGGGCGCGTGCTGGTCGGCACCAATATGGTGTCGCTGTCCAGCGTGCCGTCGCCATCCGCATCGATCCGCCCGTCGGCCCAGCCGACGCCGGTGACACGGTCCTGCCGCGTGGTGCGCTCGTCATAGACCGCCGCGATCAGCGCGCCGAACGTGCCCTCCTCATTGACCCAACTGGCCATGCCGGACAGGCGCGGATCGACCGTGTCGGCCAGGCGCGGCGAACTGGCGGTGGCGGACAAAGCCAGCACCGGCTTCTTGAGGTCGATCGGACGGAAGGTCTGCAGGTTCACGATCCCGCCGATGCCGCCTTCGGCCAGGTCCGCGCGCGGGCTCTTGATGACTTCGACCGCCGACATGAGTTCGGACGGCAGCGTGTCGAAGCGGAACTGGCGCCCGCTCTGGCCGCTGTCGCGCACATTCTCGTTCACCGCGGCCGACCGGCCATTGAGCGTCACGACCTGGAAATTGGCGCCCAGGCCGCGGATGCGGACAAACACGCCTTCGCCGCGATCGCGCACGATCGATACGCCGGGCACGCGCTGCAGCGCTTCGGCGATGTTCTGGGCGGGGAATTTGCCGATATCCTCGGCCTTCACCACGTCGACGACATTGGTCGCCTTGCGCTTTTCGGCCAGCGCGCCGGACAGGCTGGCGGCATAGCCGGTGACGATGATGTCGGGCGCGACTTCGACGCCGCCGCTGGCCACCGTCTCCTGCGGCGCGGCCGGCGCCGCCACGATCAGCAGCGCGCCATTGCCCTGCCGCCGCACCGCCAGCGGCTTGCCCTGGATCAGCCGCTCGACCGCCGCCATCGCGTCCATCCGGCCGCTCAGCGACGGACCGCTCATCCCGGCCACCAGCTGCGGCGCGAACAATATGTCGGTGCCGGTCTGGCGCGCCAGCGCCTCCAGCGCGGTCCCCAGCGGCTGCGCGGCGATCTGGACGGTCGCCTGGCGCTGCTGCGCCTGGGCCGGAACCGCACAGAAGGCGGCAAGAGCGGCGCCCAGCACCAGAGAGCGGCGCAAAGTGCGCGAAGAAGAAACGGTCACGATCATCCCCCGTGGACAGCGGCAGAAGGCGCCGCGCCTCCCCGACGCGCCAGCGGGATTTTACCCCACCCCGGCATCGGCGATTTTTTTCAGCCGCCCAGCAGCACCCGGTCGTCCATCTGGCGGACGGGCACGGACAGCAATTGCGACAGCGCCTGGCCCAGCGCGACATTGTCGCCCATCCGGTACATGCCGCTCACCCGCAGCGCGGCGGTGGCGGGATCGGCGATCACCAGCCGGGTCAGGCTGTAGCGATTGGCCTCCGCCGCCACCGCATCCAGCCGGTCGTCATGAAAGGCCGCCCGGCCGCTCAGCCAGGCCTGGGTGGTTTCGACATCGGGCCGATCAAGCTGCACGACATCGGCGGCATCGGTGCGGATGCGCTGCCCGGCCGACAGGCTGCGTTGCCCGCCGGCGACCGCGACATCGGCCTGTCCCGCCAGCGCCGTCATCGCCAGCCGGTCATCGCTGTCGCGCCGCACATCGAACCGGCCGCTGCCGGCGACGAAACGCCCCCGGCCGGCATCGATCGCAAAGGGCACGGCGGACGGCTTCACCGTCAGCGCGACGCGCCCCCGTTCCAGCCACAGCCGCCGCCGGCTGGCGCTCGCCAGCACCCGGACATCGGTATCGGTATCCAGGAACAGCGCCGATCCTTCCGGCAGGGTCAGCCGGCGCTGCTCGCCAATCCCGGTGCGATAGCGGGTGCCCGCCATCGCCGTCTGCATGATCGCCATGCCACCGCCGCCCACCACCAAAGTGCCGGCGCAGGCCGCCATCATCCGCCGGCGCGAAAGGGGGCGTGCGGATGCCGGCGCAGGGCGCGCCGCCGCATCGGTGCCGGGCACCAGCGCCCAGATATCGGTCGCCCGCTCGAAATCGGCCGCATGCGCAGGGTCGGCGGCGATCCAGGCGCGAAAGGCCTGCTCGTCGTCCACCGTCCGTTCGTCCGCATTCAGCCTTGCAATCCACTCGGCGGCGGTCCGGGCCATGGGGCGCTCACCGGGCATGTCGGGGCTCACCAATCCTTCGTCCATTCGCCAAGGAAACTCATCGCCCTGGCCATATGCTTCTCGACCGCGCTCTGGCTGATGTCCAGCCGTTCGGCAATCTCGCGATATTTGAGATTGTCGATCCGCTGCAGCAGGAACACCTCGCGGGTCCGTGGCGGCAACTGGTCGATCCCTTCCGACACGCGCCGCAGCCGCGCCTGTGCCATCAGCGCCTCGTCCTGCAACGGCGCGCCGTCACGCAACAATGCCAGCGCATCCTCGCCGCCCGCCGGCCCGCGCACCTTTTCCCGCCGATAGCTGTCCTTCGCCCGGTTGACCGCCGCGCGGACCAGAAAGGCTTCCTCATTGTCGGGCCGTTCGGGCCGGGCCGCCATGCGGACATAGGCATCGTGCAACAGATCCTCGCTGTCGGAACGCCGCGTCATCCGCTCGACCTGCGCCAGCAGCCCGGCCCAGCCGGTCCATAGCCGCCGCGGCGCCCGCAGCGCCTGTTCAGAAGGATGCTCGCTCATGCGACCGGCCGCTTAGCGGGCGCTGCGGTCAGTTTGATGACCAAGGCATTTCAATTGGATGACGCTGCGATCTTGTGACTTGCCGCGTGAATACGGGGATTGTCCGAAGCGTCGCCAGCGGCAATATGCCGTCTTGCTGGACATGGCGCCCCCGCGCGCCGCATGTCCGATCTGACGAAAGGGGCAAGGCCGGGCGATGGATAGGGTGGAGAATGCGGCGGCAATTGACCGGATCATCGAAAGCTGTCGCGCACTCTGCCTGGATGTGCGCTGGCATGATGTCTACACGCTGGCGACCTCGGTGGAACTGGAGGAGGTCAATCCCGCGCTGTTGCGGATGAAGGTCACGGCCGCCTGCGCCCTTAACGACAAGACGCTGCTTGCTGCACTCGCACCGGAAATCATCGACCTGCCGGACGGCCATGCGCTTTTCTATCCGTTGGTCGGACAGATACAGCGCAGCGGCCATGGCGATATTGGGGCCGACATGCTGCTGGCGCGCGCCAATGCGGCGGCCGATCCGCGCTATGCCGTTTTCCTGCGCCGCGCGATCAGCCTCAATCGTGGTGACGAGGCGCGCACGGCCACGCTGGAGGCCGCGCTCAATGCCGCGACCAATGGCGGTTGGGACATGAAGGGCGAACCTTCGTCCCATCATTTTCCCGCGCCGCTGCCGGCCCTGATGGGACCGCCGGTGCAGATCGTTCCCGCGCCGGGCGTGGATCGCCGGCATATCGACCGGCTGACCGGGGACACCGCGAAATTCCTCGCCAGGATGCGGAAGCCCGCGCCCGGCTATGTCGTCGAAGAAGCTTTCCGCCATTTCCGATGCCGACTTGCCGTCGCGCGACCGGGTATAATCGTCCCGCTTCCACGCTTCCCAGCGCACCTGGCCAAACTCGCGGGTCCAGTAGGTCCGCTCCATCTGCCGCGCGTCAAGCCGGATGGATCGACCTGCGAATAGGGGGGCAATATGGTGTTCAGTCGCTTGCCCGAACTGTAATTGAAATCGCCCCTGGTCCACAGCGTCAGGACTTTCGAAGGATAATCGTCGGGACATCCCCCCGATATTGCCACAGGATATTGTCGCGGATCGTCCGCCGGGCGCCGCAGTCCACAGCGTTCTGGGGCACCACCTTGGTCAGGTGATAGGGGATCCGGTCCGCCGACGTCAGGTCGCGCCGGTTCTTGCAGCGCGCATCGGTGGCGATCATGCCCATGATGATGCTCCAGGCAGGTCGACGGGGCAGGGCGCGCATGAACGATAGGGGGGGCGAATGAGCATGACGGCCCGCGCCGCTTTCGGTTCCCTGCGTCGGGGAGGACGGACGGATTTTTCGCTGGCAATGCCGGGCCTTGCCTTCGTCTTACGGCGTCGCTGCTCCCGTGCTGCCGCGCGCGACCAGCGAGAAGGTGAAGCGCGGCGGTTCGCCCGGACCGTTGATCAGCGCGTCGATCGCGGCGCGGCCCATATGGTCCAGCGGCTGGCGCACGGTGGTCAGCGGCGGCCAGCTGGTGCGGCTCGCGGGCGTATCGTCGAACCCGGCCACCGACAGATCCTCGGGCACGCGCAGGCCCAGGTCATGCGCCAGCGTCAGCACGCCCAGCGCCATCGGGTCGTTGGTCGCAAAGATCGCGGTCGGCCGGTCGTCCCGCTGCAGCAGCGCCTGGGCACAGGCGATGCCGGACGCGAAATCGAAACTGCCCTGCATGAACAGGCTGTCGTCGATCGGCAGGCCGGCCGCCGCCATCCCCTCGCGAAAACCTTCGACGCGCTGCAGCGCCGCCTTGTGGGTCGGGGGCGGGGTGATCACCGCGATCCGCTTATGGCCCAAGGACGCCAGATGATCGGCCACCATCCGCCCGGCGGCATGTTCGGGCGTCGGCATGTTGATGCCGCCCCTGGATGCGTCCGCCGTGCCGGCGATCCGTGCGCAGGGCAGGTTCATTTCCGCCAGTCGGTCGAGCAGCAGCGCATCGTCGGACAGCGGCGGCACCAGGAACACGCCGTCGGGGCGCAGCGCCGCGACCAACCGGTCCAGCACTTCGATCCGCTCCTCGCCGCCGTCGGAAATCGGCTCCACCACCAGATGATAGCCAAGGTCGCGGCAGCGCGCCGCTGCGCCCGACTGGATGCCGCCGGTATAGGCGGGGGCGGGGTTGCTGTAGAGATAGGCGATCATGAAGGACCGGCCACCGGCCAGCCGCCGCGCCGACTGGTTGGGGCGATATCCCAGCTGCTCGATCGCTGTATTCACCCGCTCGCGCAGTTCGTCGCTGACGTTCGGCGCCTTGTTGACAACGCGGGACACCGTCTTGATCGAGACTTTGGCGAGGGCGGCGACGTCATGGATGCTGGGCATGATTTTCCTGTATGGCCGGGCCGAAGGCGACTGGTGCTGCCCCGGATCTTTGTGGCACTATTCCCCATAGGACCAAGGATGGAAGATGAGCAACGTCATTAATTTTCGTCTGGCGCGCAAGGCCAGGGATCGGGCCGACAAGGCGCAGGCGGCAGACAGCAACCGCGCCAAGTTCGGCCGGACCAAGGCACAGAAACTTGCCGATCAGCAAGAAGAACGTCGAAAGGCGGCTCTGCTGGATGGCGTGCGTCTTGAGTGCAAGGAAGAGTCCAGCGACGATGTCTGATGCCGTGAAGTCATGATATAAATCTGTTGTTCATGTTTGAAATGAAAATCCGTTCATATTGAAGCGGGATTTTTCAATTCATCGATATTGAAAAACAGATCGTCCCGCATTTGACGATATGTTTGAGGCCAATGGAGATGGTCGGCGGTTGATCTATCGCTATGACCAAGAATATTCGATCCATCCGTCCCGCCTCGGCCGCGATCGCCGCTGTCCTGGCATTGTCCGCAACGCCCCTGTTCGCGCAGGAGGTGATGACGCCCCCGCCGGCCGCGCCCGCAATGGCGCCGACCGCGCCGGTCGACATCGCTCCTGCGGCGCCGGCGGCAGAGTCCGCACCCGCAGCGCCTGCCACACCGGCTGCTACCCCGGCGGCGCCGGTCTTCGCGCCCAGCCAGCCGGTCGTGCAACAGACGCCGCCGACCCCGGAGCCGCAGCCTGAACCGCCCGCCGCGCAGGAAAGCCGCGCTGCCCCGGCCACCCCGGCACCGCGCCGCGCGGAAGTCCGCCAGTCTGAACCTGCTTCTGAACCTACCCCGGCACCTGCTCCGACCCCGGTCGCGGCTGAACGTACCGAAGCGCCGGCACCCGTAGCCCCGGCCGCAACGCCGGCTCCGGAACCGGCTGCCGTCACCCCGGTTGCCGAACCCGCCCCGGCTACCGCGCCGGCCGAACAGCCTTCGGCCCTGATCGATCCGGCGCTGCTGCTGGCACTGGGCGGCGGTTCGCTGCTGCTGGTCGGCCTTGGCGCCACCGCCGTCGTCCGTCGCCGCCGCCAGCGTGTCGAAGCCGAGCGTGAAGCGATCGCGCCGATCGAGGCTGGCCCGGCCCCGGCACCCATGCCGCTGGCCCCTGCTGCTCCGGCCGCTGCTCCCATTGCCGCGCGCACCCCGCTGGCCGCGGCTACGGCACCCACCAGCGATGTCGACGCGATGGTCGCCGCTGCCCCCAGCCGCGACAATCCCTTCCTCACCCAGCGCAACCGCCGTCGCCGCGCCCATTTCCTGCTTGCCCAGCGACAGGCGCTCCGCACGGCCGATCCGGTCGCCCGCGCCGCGCCGGTCGCGACCCCGGCCAGTGCCGCGGCGACCGATCGCAGCCAGACCGTCTATCGCTTCGGCAGCGACCGCGCCCGTCCGGGCCTGTTCAAGCCGCGCACCAGCTGATCGACGCCCTGAGCTGACAATGAAGGGGACGGTGGCCCGCCATCGTCCCCTTTGTCTTGCCTGTCCTACAGTCTGCTTTGCCTGATAGAAGCAGGGGCACGGAAGTCCATTGAGCTTTCCGATAGGATCAGCGTTCAGCAAGATTATGTCAAAATCTGCGGGAAATATGGGAAGTTAAGGCCCGCAGCTTCCAACAGGCGCCCCCGCGCTGTTGCGCTTGCCCGTCCCGCCTGTTACCGGCGCGCGGTTTATATCCCACGCCATCATTGGCCTGCAGAAGAGTCGCCCACCATGTCCGACAAGATCAATCGTATCGTCCTCGCCTTTTCAGGCGGCCTCGACACCAGCGTGATCCTGAAATGGCTGCAGCAGACCTATCAGTGCGAAGTCGTCACCTTCACCGCCGATCTCGGCCAGGGCGAGGAACTGGAACCCGCCCGTGCCAAGGCCCGCCTGATGGGCGTCAAGGAAGAGCATATCTTCATCGACGACCTGCGCGAGGAATTCGTGAAGGATTATGTCTTCCCGATGATGCGCGGCAATGCGCTCTATGAAGGCCTCTATTTGCTCGGCACCTCGATCGCCCGTCCGCTGATCGCCAAGCGCCAGATCGAGATCGCCAAGCAGCTGGGCGCCGACGCCGTCAGCCATGGCGCCACTGGCAAGGGCAATGACCAGGTCCGCTTCGAGCTGGGCTATTACGCCCTGCAGCCCGACATCAAGGTGATCGCCCCCTGGCGCGAATGGGATCTGACCAGCCGCACCAAGCTGATCGAATTTGCCGAACAGCACCAGATTCCGATTCCGCGCGACAAGCGTGGCGAAAGCCCCTTCTCGACCGACGCGAACATGCTGCACACCAGCTCCGAGGGCAAGGTGCTGGAGGATCCGTGGGAGGAAACCCCCGACTTCGTCTATTCGCGCACCGTCAACCCGGAAGACGCGCCCGACGCGCCCGAATATATCACGGTCGATTTCGAGCGTGGCGACGGCGTCGCGATCAACGGCATCGCCATGTCGCCCGCGACCCTGCTCGAAACCCTCAACGAATATGGTCGCAAGCATGGCATCGGCCGTCTCGACCTGGTCGAAAACCGCTTCGTGGGCATGAAGTCGCGCGGCATGTATGAAACGCCGGGCGGCACCATCTATCACCTCGCCCATCGCGGCATCGAGCAGATCACGCTCGACCGTGGCGCTGCCCATCTGAAGGATGAGCTGGCCCCCAAATATGCCGAGCTGATCTATAACGGCTTCTGGTT
The DNA here is from genome assembly GCF_051058005.1 of Sphingobium sp. DN12. Classification (NCBI taxonomy): domain Bacteria; kingdom Pseudomonadati; phylum Pseudomonadota; class Alphaproteobacteria; order Sphingomonadales; family Sphingobiaceae; genus Sphingobium; species Sphingobium sp. DN12. The sequence goes on along the minus strand of NZ_CP173717.1, from coordinate 2,812,802 downwards.
CTCGCCCGAGCGCGAGATGCTCCAGGCCGCGATCGACCACAGCCAGGAAAAGGTGACCGGCACGGTTCGCCTGAAGCTGTACAAGGGCGGCGTCTATGTCGTCGGCCGCAAGTCGCCCTATACGCTCTACAGCGAGAAGGTCGTGACCTTCGAGGACGACGCCGGTGCCTACGACCAGCGCGACGCCGCAGGCTTCATCAAGCTCAACGCGCTGCGCCTGCGCCTGCTGGGTCGCCGCGACGGTCTTTGATCTAGCGCAGCATTGATGTTTCGGGGAAGGCCCCGGTCCGCACATGAGCGGGCCGGGGCCTTTCTCGTTTGTCCCCGCGATACAAATTGCGACAAACTATTGGGTGACATGACAAAGTTGCGGGACAAGTCTTGCCGATAAGCGACGTCAAGGATGGTCGACACGCCATCCACGACTGAACTTGGAAGGAAAGACCCAATGCTCCGCAAATTCTTCACCACCGTCGCGGTCGGTTCGCTGTTCGTCGGCGGTCTGGCGGCCACCCATGTCGCCTTCGCGCAGGATGGTGGTCCGGGGCCGCGCGGCATGCGCGGTGGTCCCATGATGATGGCTGATGCCAACAAGGATGGCACCATCACCAAGGCGGAACTGACCGCCTCGCTCGAAGCCCGCTTTGCCCAGCTCGACGCCAACAAGGATGGCAAGCTGACCAAGGAGGATCGTGACATCCGCCGCCAGCAGCGTCTGGACGAACGCTTCGCCGCGCTCGACACCGACAAGAATGGCCAGATCAGCAAGGCCGAATATCAGGCCGGCCACCAGCCCCGCGCCGATCGCGGCCCGCAAGCCGGCAAGCCCGGCGGCCCCGACGGCAAGCGCTGGGGCGGGCGTGGCCATGGCGGTCCCGGTCGCGGCATGATGCACCGCGGTCCCGGCTTTGGTGACGCCGACAAGGACGGCACCGTGACGAAGGCAGAGTTCATGGCCGGCCCGCTCGCCATGTTCGACAAGGCCGACGCCAACAAGGATGGCAAGGTCACGGCCGAGGAAATGAAGGCCGCCCGCCAGGCGATGCGTGGTCCGGGTCGCGGACATGATCGTGGTCCGGGTCGTGGCCCCGGCGCCGACCAGGCACCGCCGCCGCCGCCGGCCAACTGATCGGCTGACAGCGCCGACGATCCGGAGCGGGGCTTTTCCCCCTAGCGCCCCGCTCCAGTCGATCGTCCCAAGGGGGAAGGGCGAAGGTTCCCCTGCCTTCGCCCTTCCAACCCGTCCCCCGGCATGACAGACAGGCAAAATGAGCGAACGACCCCATCTCCTGCTCGTCGATGACGAGCGATCGATCCGCGAGCCGCTGGCCCAATATCTCTCCCGCAACGGCTTCCGCGTGACCGCCGTCGAGAATGCGGCGGAGGCGCGGCTGCGTCTGGCCGCCAATGCCATCGATCTCGTCATCCTCGACATCATGATGCCCGGCGAGGACGGCCTGTCGCTGTGCCGCCATATCCGCGAGACCAGCGAGATTCCGGTGATCCTGCTCACCGCCCGGTCGGAAGAGACCGATCGCATCGTCGGACTGGAAATGGGCGCGGACGATTATGTGCTCAAACCCTTTTCGCCGCGCGAACTGGTCGCCCGCATCAAGGTGATCTTCCGCCGCGTCGCCACCGGCGGTCAGCGCGTCACCGCGCCCGACGGCGCCACCTATGCCTTTGCCGGCTGGCTCTTGAAGACGCAGGAACGCACCCTGGTCGATGCCGAGGGCGTGTCGCTGCCGCTTTCCACCGCCGAATATAATCTGATGCTCGCCTTCGCCACCCGGCCCAATCAGGTGCTCAGCCGCGACCAGTTGCTCGACATCACCCAGGGGCGTGAGGCCAATGCCTTCGACCGGGCGATCGACAACCAGATCAGCCGCCTGCGCAAGAAGATCGAGCCCGATGCGAAGAACCCGACGCTGATCAAGACCGTTTGGGGCGGCGGCTACACCCTGTCGTCGGAGGTTCGCAAACTGTGAAGCAACTGCGCCTCTGGCCGCAAAGCCTGGTCGGACAGATCATCATCCTGGTCGCGATCGCGCTGTTCGTGGCGCAGGCGATCAATTTCGGCCTGCTGCTGCGCGAACGCAATCGGGTCGAACTGACCAGCCAGACCGCGCCGGTCGTCTATCGGGTGATCAACGCACTCGATATCCGGCCCGATCGTCGGCCACGGCGCGGCGATCACGAGCAGGAAGAGGAACGTGACCGACGCAATGTGGAATTTTCGACGACGCGGCCCGTCCTTGCTGGCAAGCCTCGACCAGATGTCGAGACACGAGCCGTCGCCATGTTCGAGGATATCGGCCTGACCGTCCATTCGGTGGTCGCGACGGAAGATAGTCGCATCATGCCGCAGCGTCGCTGGGAACAGATACGCCGTCGCGCGACGGGAGAGCAGCCGGGCGATCGTCGTCTCGGCCGTCTCTCTCTGGCGGTCGAATATGAACCGGGCAAATGGGTGACCGCGATGGCCCGCATCGGCAGCCGCCCGCCGCGTTTTGGCGGCTGGCTGGTGGCCCAGACGCTGATCCTCTACGTCATCGTCCTCATTCCGCTGCTCTGGATGGGCCGCCGCTTTGCCCGCCCGCTCAAGCAACTGACCGGCTCCGCCCGCCAGTTCGCGAAGACCGGCGCGGCCGATCCGGTCGAGGAAAGCGGGCCGGGCGACGTGCGCCAGCTCACCACCGCCTTCAACGCCATGCGCGCGCGCATCATTGCCATGCTGGACGAGAAGGACCGGATGCTGGGCGCGATCGGCCATGACCTGCGCACCCCGCTCGCCTCGCTGCGGGTCCGCACCGAATCGGTCGAGGATGAGGGCGAACGCGCCCGCATGTCCGAAACGATCGAGGAAATGAACCGGATGCTCGACGACATCCTCTCGCTCGCCCGCGCCGGCCGCAGCAGCGAGACGGCGCAGAAGGTCGATCTGACCTCGCTCGCCGACGCTGTGGTCGAGGATTTCATCGAACTGGGATCGCCGGTCGATATGATCGACAGCGATCGCGCCGTCGCCTTCGTCCGTGCCCAGCAGATCCGCCGCGCGCTGCGCAACCTCATAGAAAACGCGATCGTCTATGGCGACCGCGCCCATGTCAGCGTCCAGCATCAGGACGGCATGATCCGCATCATCGTTGCCGATGAAGGGCCGGGCATTGCCGAGGACAAGATGGGGGAGATGATGGAGCCCTTCACCCGGCTCGAAGGCTCGCGCAACCGCGAGACCGGCGGCGCCGGCCTCGGCCTGGCCCTCGTCCGCGCGATTATGGCCGAACATGGCGGCGCGCTCCAACTCGCCAACCGCCCCGGCGGCGGCCTCGAAGCCAGCCTCGTCCTCCCGGCCTGATGGAGCGAGAGAGCGTGCTTCTACTACCTCATCCTCCCCTGTAAGGGGAGGTGGCAGGCGCGTAGCGCCTGACGGAGGGGTGTTTTGCTCACGAGAGGGCGACACCCCTCCACCGTCTTCGGCGGTTCCTCTCCCCTTGCAGGGGGAGGAAAATGTGGCCCTAGCTCGCCAGCGGCCGGATCATGCCCGGCGTCTCGACCGCGACCGGCGCGACCGGCGGCAGGTCGGGCAGTGCCTTGTCCACCGTCACCGGCTCGCCGCTTTCGACCAGCGCGATCGCCTCGGCCTCATTCGCCACCGCCGGCGGCGATCCGCGTAGCGGCATGCCCGCCGTCTCGCGCACCGTCAGCATGGTCAGCAGGCCGATCAGCGCCGCGCCCATCAGATAATAGGCCGGCACCAGCGGATCGCCGGTCTTCTGCACCAGCCAGGCGGTGATCAGCGGCGTCGTGCCGCCGAACAGCGAGACCGAGATGTTGAACGCGATCGACAGCGCGCTGTAGCGCACCGGCGTATAGAAGAGCGCGGGCAGGGTGGAGGGCATGGAACTGGTAAAGCAGACCAGCGCAATCCCCAGCAGCATCAGCCCCAGGAAGATCAGCGCGTCATTGCCCGTGCCGATCAGCAGCATGCACGGCACCGACAACAGCATCAGCGCGATGCAGGCGCCGATGATCATCGGCCGCCGGCCCAGCCGGTCGCTGAACAGCCCGCCCACGACATTGAGCGGCATCATCACCAGCATCACGATGATGATCAGCAGCAGCCCCTTGGTCTCGGCATAGCCCATGGTCACGCTGAGATAATTGGGCATGTAGGTCAGCAGCATATAGTCGGTGACGTTGAACACCAGCACCAGCCCGACGCACTTCAGCAACTGCCGCCAATGCACGCGGAACAGGGTACCAAGCCCCGGCCGTTCGCTTTCGCGCGCATCGATCTGTTCGCTATAGGCCTGGAATGCCGGCGTCTCCTCCAGCTTCAGCCGCATATAGAGGCCAAGCAGGCCCAGCGGCCCGGCGACCAGGAAGGGAATGCGCCAGCCCCATTCGAGCATCTGCGCATCGCTCAGCGACATTTGCAGGGCGGTGACGGTGCCGGCGCCGGCGATATAGCCGCCCAGCGTCCCGAACTCCAGCCAGCTGCCCATCAGGCCGCGCTTCCGGTCGGTCGAATATTCCGCGATGAAGGTCGCCGCGCCGCCATATTCGCCGCCGGTCGAAAAGCCCTGCACCAGCCGCGCGGCCAGCAGCATCAGCGGCGCGCCGATGCCGATCTGCGCATAGGAGGGGATGAGACCGATGGAAAAGGTGCCGACCGCCATCAGGATCATGGTCATCGCCAATATCTTGTGCCGGCCATAGCGATCGCCCAGCGGCCCGAACACCAGTCCGCCCAGCGGCCGGACCAGGAAGGCGACGGTGAAAGTGGCGAAGGTCGCGATCAGCTGCACTGCCGGATCGCTCGACGGGAAAAAGACATGGCCCAGCGTAACGGCGATATAGCCGTAGACGCCGAAATCGAACCATTCCATCGCATTGCCGAGCGCGGCGGCGCCAACCGCGCGGTTCAGCAGGGACCGGTCGACGACGGTGACGTCATCGACTTCCAGGTCGCGGCGGCGCTTGAACCAGCCGAAATGGGTGTGGCGCGCGGCATGCGCGGCAGATGTGGACACAGTAATCTCCCGGCCCGTCCAGGCGGGCACGCGGGGCGCGCCTCACAGCCATCGGACAGGCAATGTCGGCCAATAATCAGGGCCTTGGAACGTTGCGACGCCGCATGGGGCATCAAGCGAGGAGGAGCCCATATAGGCAATCGCCCGCAAAAAGGTGCAACAAAGGGGCAGGCCGTGCCGCCACGGGGGTGAGCCGACCCCGGCCTGTCCTATTGGCGCATCATGGCTTATGCTGCGTCGCGATGGAATTGCGGGCGGACATGACGAAGCAGGGGTTGGAAACAAGATTTCCAACCCCTGCATCAAAATTGCCGAATATGCGGGAAATATGGGAAGTTAAGGCGGCGATTTCCTATTTTGCCGCCCCGACTGTCCGCCTCAATGCTTGCCCGGCTTGGACGATGTGCCCGCCGCCGTCGGGTTGATCAGTGCCGCGCCGCTGGGCAGGCCGGTGCCGCCCATGTCCAGCTTCTGCGCCTGTTCCCGCGCGACCCGCTGCGGATCGTCCCGCTCCTTGATCGCTGCCTGGGTTTCGGGATCCTGCGCGTCATCCTCGTCGGCCGAGGCATTGCCGCCACGGGTCCAGCCCAGGATGACCGACATGCGCCGGTTGCGCGGATCATAGGCGTCACTCTTCACGAAGGGCTCGCGATCGGCGACCCCCTCGATCCGGGCGAAGCGGGCATTGGGAATGCCGGTTTCGGCGAGCGCCTTGCGGGTCGATTCCGCACGGGCCGACGACAGCATCCAGTTGTTCATGCTCCGGCCCGAAGCATAGGGCAGGCCATCGGTATGGCCGCGCACGATCAGCGGGTTGGGCATGGTCGCCAGTGCGTCCGCGACCTCGGCGATCAGCGCCTTGGCTTCGGGCAGCAACTGGTCGGTGCCCGACCGGAACATCGCGAAATCCGCCTCGTCGATCAGGTCGATGCGCAGCCCTTCGCGGGTTTCGGTGAAGCGGACATTCTTGCGCAGCCGGGCCAGGCCCTTCTTGGACATGCGGTCCTCAAGCTGCTTCTTGATATTCTCGAACTTCTGCCGGTCGGCCGCGCGCAATGCCTTGCCGCCCTGGTCCTTGGTGCCGGTGGCATCGCGCGGGATGGTGATGGCCAGGTTGCCCTGACCGCCCGTCGTCGGATAATTTTCCTTCGCCATCAGGCTGTCGCCGCCGAACATGCCGGTGGACCCCGCCGAATTCATCTTCAGCTCGACCAGCGTCGGCGTGAAATAGTCGGCCAGCGCCTTGCGCTGCTTTTCGGTGGTCGCACCCAGCAGCCACATCAGCAGGAAGAAGGCCATCATCGCCGTCACGAAGTCGGCATAGGCCACCTTCCAGGCGCCGCCATGATGGCCGCCATGCCCTTCGACGATGATCTTCTTGACGATGATCGGCCGGGGTTCCGGCTCGTTCGCGCCGCGCTTCTTCTCAGCCATGGCTTATTTGTTCCGCATGCCGTCGAACACTTCGGCAAAGCCGGGCTGGTTCGCATGGATCAGGCTGGAACGGGCGGCCTCGATCACCAGCGGCTGCGGATGGCCGTGCAACGAGGCGATGATGATCTGCTTGACGACATGATAGATGGCGCCGTCCTGCTCGATCACCGCGCGGCAGCGATTGGCGAAGGGATTGACCATGCCATAGGCGAGCAGCACGCCCAGGAAGGTGCCGACCAGCGCCGAGCCGATCATCGCACCCAGCACCGAAGGCGGCTGGTCGATCGATCCCATCGTCTTCACCACGCCCAGCACCGCGGCGACGATGCCGAGGGCCGGGAGAGCGTCGGCCAGGCCCTGCAGATTGTCGGCGGGCTTGAGCGCTTCATGATGATGGGTCTTGAGGCTGTTATCCATCACTTCCTCGACCGCATGCGGATCGAGCGTGCCGGACGACACCACGACCAGGCGCAGCGTGTCGCTGATCAGGTGGATCAGCGTCTTGTCCTTCATCAGCTTGGGATATTCGCCGAAGATGGGCGAGGTACCCGGATCCTCGATATGCGGCTCCAGCGCCACCGGGCCTTCGACGCGCAGCGTCTTCATCAGCTTGCTGACCAGGAAGATGCAGTCCAAGAAGTCCTGCTTCTTGTACTGCGGTCCCTTGAACACCTTGCCCAGGCCGCCGCCCAGCGCCTTCAGGTCGGAACCCGAATTGCCGATGATCAGCGCGCCCACGGCGGCGCCGCCGATGATGATCATTTCGTGGGGCAGGGCGTGCAGCACCGGTCCGATGTCGCCCCCGGTGAAGATGAACCCACCGAAGACCATGCCCAAAAGCACGACAAGGCCGATGATTGCAAACATGTTGATCCCCGAAAATGCGCCTGGAGGCGGTGGCTCCGTCGGCGCCCCGTGGCGCCAGTCCCTTTCTGGTTAATACGGACTGGTTACCGTCCCCTTTAGGACGGCGACGCTTTTTCGCCGCCTTTAACTGATCAGGTCGAACAGGGTCTGCTGGTTGATCCGCGCAAAGGCGGACTGGGCCGCCTCCAGCTGCAGCAGCTGCGCCTTCACGTTCGAAATGACCGTGGTCAGATCGGCCGATTCCAGCGTGTCGCGCCGTTCCGACAGGTTGATGTCGACATCGGTCAGACGCGTGCCGATCACCTCCAGCCGGTCGGCGCGCACGCCCTGCTTGGCGCGCTCCACCACGACCCGATTCTGGCCGATCTGGATCGCATCCAGCGAACTGGCGAGGTCGGTGTCATTGCCGCCCTCGACCGCGTCGATCGCCTTGCCCAAGATATCGTCCAGCGACATCGATGTGCCGTTGACGTCGATATTCTCGGAAATTTCCTGCTTGGTGCCGACCACTGCCAGGTTGAGGCCGCGGCTCACCGGCACCAGCACGCTCTGGCCGTCGTCGAACACCGACACGCCCTGATAATCCTTCTGGTTCAGCAATTCGCCGACCGTGGTGCGGATCGTCTTCAATTCCTCGGCGATGGCGGCGGCGCTGGTATCGTTCAGCGCGCCGTTGCGCGCCGACGTCACCAGTTCCTGCGCCCGCGTCATCAGATTGTTGATTTCTTCCAGATTGGCTTCGGCATTGCCGGCGCGGGTCGTGCCATAGCTGACATTGGTCTGCCAGGCTGACTGCTGCGCCTGGGCGCGGCCGATGTCGGACACCTGGACCCAGGCGAGCGCGTCGTCCGACGGCTTGTTCAGGGTGATGCCGGTCGAAATCGAGGTCTGTCCGTCGACGATGCTCTGCGACAATTGCTGTTGCCGACGGATTTCGGCGAGCATGATCTTGTTGGTGATGCCTACCATGTCTCAGCGTCCTTCCGTCACATGATCTGCAGGATCGAATCGACCGTGTCCTTGGCGACCTGCAGGATCTTGGCGCAGCCCGAATAGGCCTGCTGGATCCGCAGCAGGTCTGCCGCCTCCATGTCGAGATCGACCCCGCTCACCGCTTCGCGCGCGGCGACCGCCTGGTCGCTGCGGCTCTGGGCCGTGGTCTTTTCCGCCGTGCTGGCGGTCAGCAGATTGGCGTTGCTGGTGATCAGGGTCGTCCAGCCCTGTTCGACACTGCCGCTGCCGCGCAGGGTCGATGATACCGTCAGCAGATTGCCGTTCAGCGTGCCGTCGGCCGACTTGGTCGCGAGAGCATCCGGCTCCACGTCCAGCGCGACCAGCGTCGCGGCGCTGCCACCATAGGACAGCAGCGGCACGCCGCTGGCGCCGGTATCGGTATAGCCCTGCGCATGCCACTCATTGACGTCGGTGGCGAACTGCTCGGCCAGCGTGTCGAGGCTGGCACGGCGTTCGGCGGTGGTGTCGGCCGATGCGAACAGCCCGCCCAGCGTGCCGTTCGACGGGGCGGCAAGTGCCGTGCCGTCGGACAGGGCCAGCGACAGGCGGCCATCGGTGGCGGACGCGGTCACCGCGACCGACGCGGCGGTGTCGCCCGATACCAAAGTGGTGCCGTTATAGCTGACCTCGGCGCTGTCATGCGCGCCGAAGCTGATCGTCACATTCAGGTTGGAAGACAGCGTCTGCAGCGCGGAATCGCGGCTGTCGAGCAACTGGGCATAGGCCGACGTGCCCGGCTGCGCGCGCAGCAGGCTGTTGTTGATCGCGGCCAGCGACGACAATTGCTGGTTGATCGTCTGGGCCGATGCCTGCGCCTCGGTATTGATGCCGGTCGAGATGGTTTCCAGGTCGGCGGCGGTCTGGCGGAAGGATTCGGCGACGCGGCCGATGCTGTCCAGCGTGGTGACGCGCAGCGACGTGTCGCTGGGGCTGGCCGCCAGCTTGTCCAGATTCTGGTACATCGTCGTCATCAGCTGGCCGACGCCGGTGGCGGTGTCATTGAGCGCGGTTTCGATGTCGGTCTGCCAGCGCACGCGTGCGTTCGCGCTGCCCAGCGCCATGGCGGTGATGCGCACCGACGCATCCAGATAGGGGTCGGTGCCGCGATTGATGCTGGCGACCTGGGTGCCGCCGAAATTCGCCTTGGCGACATAGGTCGCCATGGTCGCGGTCGACGATCCCGATTCCACCGTCGTCACCGACCGGCGGGCATAGCCGTCGGTGCTGGCATTGGCGATATTCTCGGAAATGGCGGCCATCGCCGTGCGATAGGCCTTGGTGCCCGACGCACCGATGATGAACAGGTCGCTCATGCGCCCTCAGCCGTGGTTGCCGTGCCGGTCGCGGCCGTGCTGCCGGTCTGGGCCGGGCTGTCGTCCTTCACGCGGGCACCGAACTGGTGCATCAGCAGTTCGGCGATGCCCATCGCGCCCTTGGTCGACATGGCGTCGGCGGTGCGCGCATCGGCCATGTCCTGGAATTGCTGGGTCGCGCTCGAATCGGTGATGCCCTCGGCCAGACTGGCCGATCGCATCGCGCCGATCATCTGGCGCAGGAACACCGCTTCGAACTGCTGCGCCGCCTTCTGCAGGGCAGCCTTGGTCTCGAAGGGGTTGGACGTGCCGCTCGCCGCGGTTGCGTTCGATACCTGCATCACAACACCACCAGTTCCGCTTTCATCGCGCCCGCCTGTTTCAGCGCCTCAAGGATCGCGACCATGTCCGCCGGGGATGCCCCGATGGCGTTGACCGCCTTGACTATATCGGCCAGCGACGCCCCACCTTTAAAATTGACCATCGGTTTTTTCTGTTCGTCGATGCTGATGTTCGACGATTGCTCGACGGCGGTCTGGCCCTGGCTGAAGGGCGCGGGCTGAACCACGCGCGGGCTTTCATTGACGCTGACGGTCAATTTGCCATGGGCGACGGCGGCCGGATGGATCTTCACCGCGCCGTTGATGACGACGGTGCCGGTGCGGGCGTTGACGATCACGCGGGCCGGGGCATCGGCGGGCGTGATCTCGATATTCTCGATCATGCCCATCATCAGGATGCGTTCCTCGGCACCCGGCGTCGCGTCGATCGCGACCGACACGGCATCCATCGCGCGGGCGCGGCGATCGCCGAAGGTCTTGTTGATGCCGTCGGCCACGCGCAGCGCGGTGGTCAGGTCGGCTTCGGACAGGTTGAAGGTCAGGGTCGGCGCGGTGTCGAAGCCGGTGGCAACCGCACGCTCGACCGTCGCCCCTTCCGGGATGCGGCCGGCCGACGGGATGTTCACTGACACCTGGCTGCCATCGGCACCGGACACGCCCAGGCCGCCAACGGCCAGATTGCCCTGCGCCATCGCATAGATTTCGTTATCGGCGCCGCGCAGCGGCGTCATGATCAGCGTGCCGCCACGCAACGACTTGGCCTTGCCCATCGCCGACACGGTGACGTCCAGCCGCTGGCCGGGCTTGGAAAAGGCGGGCAGGTCGGCCGTCACCAGCACGGCGGCGGCGTTCTTGAGCGCCGGGTTGACGCCGGCAGGCAGGGTCAGGCCAAAGCGCGAGACCACGCCCTTCATGCCCTGCACCGTATATTCGATGCTGTCGTCGCCGGTGCCGGCCAGGCCCACGACGATGCCATAGCCGGTCAGCTGGTTGGGACGGACGCCCTGGAAGGTGCCCAGATCCTTGACGCGTTCGGCATGGGCCGGCGCGGCGATCAGCGCCAGCAGCGGCAGGAGGAAGCGGAACAGGCGTGTCATGGCGGTCCGGGTCTCCATCAGAAGGGGCTGATCATCGAGAAGAAGCGCTGCAGCCAGCCCTGGCGGCTGGCGCGGGCGATCTCGCCCTTGCCGGTATAGATGATCTTGGCGTCGGCCACGCGGGTCGACAGGATGCGGTTGTCCGGGCCGATATCGGCCTGGCGGACCAGGCCGCTGATCTGGATGAACTCGTCGCCGCGATTGAGCGTCAGCGCCTTCTCGCCCTTCACCAGCATGGTGCCGTTGGGATAGGCGGCCGCAACCGTCACGGTGATCTCGCCGTTCAGCGCGTTCGACTGGGTCGCCGCGCCCTTGCCGGTGAACGTGTTGTTGCCACCCATCGCGATGTCGCTGGACGAGAAGAGCTTGGACAGCGGGCCGGTGGTCGGCGGGTTGAGGCCGATCGAGCCGCTGCGGTTGGTGTCCGCGCTGTTGCTCTTGGTCGCCTGGGTCCGTTCGACCAGCACGATGGTGATGATGTCGCCAACATTGCCGGCACGCGCGCCGCTGGTCAGCGGCGTGTAGCCGGTCGACACCTGGAAGATCGATCCATTGGCCTGCGGGGCCTGCGGCTGGGCGATGACGGTCGGCGCATAATATTCGCGCTCGACCTCGCGCTTCTTCTTGGCAGCGAAGGCGGGCGACGCGGCCATGGAGACCATGGCGAGGGCGACGAGCGAAGTGGAGAGCGCGCGCATCAATCGGCTCACATATTCTGGTTGGCGTACTGGAGCATTTCGTCCGTCGCCTTGATCATCTTGGAATTGACCTCATAGGCCCGCTGGGTCTCGATCATGTCGACCAGTTCCTCGACGATGTTGACGTTCGAGGTTTCCAGATTGCCCGAGCGGATGAGGCCGCGGCCTTCCAGGCCTGCGGTGCCGACCTGCGGCGTGCCGCTGGCGGCGGTTTCGACCAGCAGGTTGCCGCCGATCGACTGAAGCCCTGCCGGGTTCATGAAGCTCGCCAGTTCGATCTGGCCCAGCTGGGTCGGTTCGCTCTCACCCTGCAGCGTCGCCGACACGGTGCCGTCATTGCCGACGGTGACCGACGTCGCGCCCTGCGGCACGGTGATCTGCGGGATCAGCGGCAGGCCGTCGCTGGTGACGACGGTGCCTTCGGCGGTGACGCTGAAATTGCCGGCGCGGGTATAGGCGGTCGAACCGTCGGCCTGCTGCACCTGGAAATAGCCCGATCCCTCGATCGCCATGTCCAGCGCATTGCCGGTTTCCTGCAACGTGCCCTGCGTGTTGATCTTGCTGGTGCCCTGCAACGAGACGCCCGAACCCAGATTGAGGCCGGTGGCGAACTTGTTCTGGCTGTCGCTGTTGGCGCCGGCGGCGACGATCTGCTGATAGGCCAGCGTCTCGAAGTCGGCCCGGTCCTTCTTGAAGCCGGTCGTGTTGACGTTCGCCAGGTTGTTGGCGATCACGCGCATCTTCGTGTTCTGCGCGTCAAGGCCGGTGCGGGCGACATGAAGGGCGGCGTTGGTCATCGTTCAATCTCCGTGCGGCTCCCCGAAGGGATGCTCATGCGTCGTTCACAGCAAGATGCGTGCCAAAATTAACCATCCAGTTTCATGAGCGATGCGCCGCCGTCATCCATCTGCTTGGCGGTGTCGATCATCTTGATCTGGGTTTCCCAGGCGCGGCTGGCCTCGATCATCTGGACCAGCGCGGCGGTCGCGTTGACGTTCGATCCTTCCAGCGATCCCGATGTGACGGTCGCGATCGGATCTTCGGGCAGGGCGCCGCCATTCACTTCGCGGAACAGCCCGTCGGTGCCCTTGGCGATGCTGGAACCGGCGGCATTGACCAGCTTCAGCTTGTCGACCTGCTGCGGATTGGCCGGATCGCCGCCCTGGGGCACGCCCCAGATGCTGCCATCCTGGGCGATCGACACGCTGTCCATCTGGGGCAGGGTGATCGGGCCGCCCTGGCCCAGCACGGCCAGGCCGTCGCCGGTGGTCAGCAGGCCGCTGTCATTGACCTTCAGGTCGCCACGGCGCGTATAGGCTTCCTGTCCGTCCGGGGCCTGAACGGCGAGCAGTGCGTCGCCGTTCATTGCCACGTCCAGCGGATTGCCGGTTTCGGTGACCGCCCCCTGCGCCATGTCGGCGGCGATCACCTGTTCGGATGCCTGGGCTCGGGTATCGAAGGTATCGCCCTTGATCCAGCGCGTCTCGGCATTGGCGATTTCGGCACGAAAGCCGACCGTGTTGGCGTTCGCGAGATTGTTCGCGATCGACGCCTGGCGGGCCATCGCACCGCGCATCGCGGTCAGTGCCGTGTTGACGAGCCGGTCCATGGGCTACCCCTTCTACCCTAAGCCTTAGCTACGGATGTTGACGATGGTGGTGGTCAGCGTGTTGGCCGCCTCGATCGCCTTCGAGTTCGCCTGGAAGTTGCGCTGGGCAGCGATCAGCTGGACCAGTTCGTCGGTGATGTCGACGTTGGAACGTTCCAGCGAGCCCGAGTTGACGGCGCCGAACATGCCCTGGTTGGGCGTGCCGATGATCGCGCTGCCGCTTTCCACGGTCGAGGTCCAGTGCGCGTCGCCCTGCTGGCGCAGCCCTTCCAGGCTGTTGAACGACGCCATCGCGACCTGGCCCAGATAGACGGTCGAACCGTCGGCATAGATGGCCGACACCAGGCCGTCCTTGCCCACGCCCACGCTGGTCAGCTGCGCGCCATCGGCCTCGCCCTTGTAGGTGGTCGGGATCTGCAGGTCGGTCAGGTCGTTGGGCGTCGTCGAATTGGTCGGCGGGGTGGTGATCTCGCCGGTGTCGGGGTCGACCGCGAACACCTGGATGCGCGAACCGGTGGTGTCGACGGCATAGCGGTCATTGTCGACCGAGAAGGCGCCGTTGCGGGTATAGCTGATGGTGCCGTCTTCGCCCTTCACGGTGAAGAAGCCTTCGCCCGAGATCGCCATATCCAGCGTCTTGTCGGTGGTTTCGATCGTGCCCTGGGTGAACTGCTGGGTGATGCCCTGCACGCGCACGCCCTGGCCGGCGACCTGGTGGGTGGTCTGCATCGGCGCAGCGGCGAAGATGTCGCCGAACTGGGCCTTGCTCTTCTTGAAGGCGGTCGAGTTCACGTTGGCGACGTTGTTCGAGACGGCGGACAGGTCGGCCTGTGCGCCCTTGAGGCCGGAAAGCGAAACATAGAAGGACATGGCGTAGCTCCTTGGGTGAAAAGGATGGGTGAAATTACATCAGGCTGATCGCGTCGGTCGGCGCATAGCTGCCGAGCGCGGTGATCAGTTTGGAGGAGGAACCGTCGGCGGGTGACTGGACGGCGGCGATGGTGGCCCAGGTCGCGACCTGGCTGGTGGTGCCGCCATTGACCTTGACCTGCAGGGCGGAGGAGGAAACGGTTTCGCCCGCATCATCCTTGCCGTCCCAGTAGAAGGCGACTTCGCCGGCGCTCTGCGCGCCCAGGTCGATCGACTTGACGACATTGCCGTCGCCATCGACCAGGTCGACGCTGACGGCATCGCTGGCGCCGCTCAGCGTAATCTGGCCGGCATAATAGCCGCTGGAATCGGGCACCGCGACATTGCTCTGGACCAGCATCGACTTGCCGATCCAGCTGGCTGCATCGCCAAGCCGCGTGCCACTCAGTTCCGAAGCCAGCGATTTCAGCGACTGGTTCATTTCGGCAATGCCGGTCGACTGGGTGATGGTCGCCATCTGCGACACCATCTCGGTATTGTCGACCGGTTCGAACGGATCCTGATACTGCATCTGCGCGGTCAGCAGGGTCAGGAAGCTCGACTGATCCATGGTCGCGCTGCCCGTGCCGACATTGGCATTCGGGTTGTAGACCGAAAGGCCTGCGCTATCGGTGACGGTAGACGTCGTCGTCATTTGCCGATCCTTATGGTTTCGAGCATCAGGGATTTGGCGGTGTTGAGCACCTGCACATTATTCTGGTACATGCGGGCGGTCTCGATCATGTCGACCATCTCCGCATTGCTATCGACCGCCGATTCCCAGACATCGCCATTGGCGTCGGCCAGCGGATGATTGGGGTCGTGGCGCTTGGTCGGTTCCGCATTGGTGGTCACGACATTGGCGACCTTGACCGTCGACACGCCGGGACTGTCGGTAACCGACTGGAAAACCGGCTTGATCGCGCGATAGGCTTCGGCGGCGCTGCCGGTGACATTGCCGGCATTGGCCATGTTCGATGCGGTGGCGTTCAGACGCACCAACTGCGCGCTCATGGCGCGGCCGGCGATGTCGAACACATTCATGGGGCCTGAACCGCTCATGCTCATTCTCCCTTCAGCGCGCGGTTGATGGTGTTGATGCGGCCCTCCAGGAAGGAGAGGGTGGTGCGATATTTCACCGCATTTTCCGCAAACAGGGTCTGTTCGGTGCTCAGTTCGACGGTGTTGCCGTCAAGGCTGGGCTGCAACGGCACGCGATAGCCCATGGCATCGTCCACTGCCTGGCCGACATCGGCCGGGCCGCGGTCGCTCTGGGCGGTCGCTTCCTTGAGCGCGGCATCGAAGTCGATGTCGCGCGCCTTGTAATTGGGGGTCGAAGCGTTCGCGATGTTGGACGCGAGCAGGGACAGGCGCTGCGAGCGAAGCGCCAGCGCCTTTCCATGGATCCCGAACAAACCGTCTTCCAGCGACATTTCCCGTCAGTCCCTTTTTGCCCATTCGGGCCTAAAGCTTTCGATCGTCCCGCCGTTCTCCTGCCTGATGGCGTTCGATGCGAGCGATCCAGCCGGATATCCGCAAGGACCGTGCCAATTTGCGTGGGTGACGCAGGATGGCGCGGCAAACTGCCGGAAATCCGGGCTTTCGCGGCATCGGGCGGCAAGGGCGGCAAAAATTTGCCGGGTGGCGGCAATCTTTTGCCGCCTGGTCAGCATGGCGGAACGGAAGGTGGCATGATCGGGATTTTGGCGCATCTGTTCGATCCGCTCACGCTCGCCGCGATGCTGGGTGGCGTCGCGGTCGTGGCGCTGGCGCAAAATGGCGTCCAGGCGGTCGGCCGGGCCTGCGTGGCGTTGCGGCCTTTGCTGCGCGCCGATCCGCTGCGCGACCGGGATGCGGCGCGCACGACTCTGCTCCAGATTGACCAGGTGGCCCAGTTGCGCGGCCTGATGTGCATCGACCGGGTGAAGAGCGACAGTGGCTTCATGGTCGATGCCGCGCGGCGCCTCGCCAATTGCGATCGCGTCGAACAATTCGAAACCTGGGCGTCGCAGGCGCTGGCCGATCGGGCCCAGCGCCACGCCAGCGTGCGCAATGTCTGGCTGTCGGTCGCCGATGCGGCGCCGGCGCTGGGCATGGCCGGCACGATCATCGGGCTGGTCGGCATGTTCGCAGCGATGGATGATCCGTCCGCGCTCGGTCCTTCCATGGCGCTTGCGCTGCTCACAACCCTTTATGGCGTGGTCATCGCCAATCTGCTCGCCGCGCCGATCGCTGCGCGTCTGGCGACCCTGTCCGAACAGGAACTGGCCTGGCAGCAGGAGGCGGTGGCACGCATGCTGGCGATCGCACGGCGCGAAAATGCGCCGCTGCGCCGCGCATCGATCCGCGAAGTCGCATGACCGCGCCTGCAATCCCATCGGCAGCAACGGCGGCCCGGCGCAATCGCTGGGCCGTCAGCTTTGCCGATCTGCTGATGCTGCTGCTCGGCTTCTTCGTGCTGCTCCAGGCGACCGGCAGCCAGCGCCGCGATGCGATGCTGGCCGAGGTCAGTCGCCAATTTGGCGGCCGTCCCGCCCGCACCGCGATCGAGCTGCGCGCGGCAGAGCTGTTTGCGCCGGGCGAGGCGATGCTGACGCCGCAGGGGCAAATGCGTCTGCGCGCGGCGGTGCGGCCCTATATGCAGGATGACCGCATGATCGAACTGCGCAGCCAGGGGCAGGACCGGGCGCGACAGCGTTTCGACGATTGGGATCTGGCGGCAGCGCGGCTTGGCGCCGTGGCGCGCGCGCTCAAGGCGCAGGGCATAGGGAGCGATCGCCTGCTCATCCGCGGCCTGGATCAGGCGGACAGCGCCGACGGGCAGGGGCAGCTGATCCGCATCGCGCCGGGTGAGGCCGTGAAGTCCTGATCCTTAACTGGCACGGTAATTGCTTTTAACCATGGCGAAAGTCCGCATTTTCGGAGAAGCGCCGTGACCAGACCCGTCCAGTTCCTCGCCATCGCCCTGGCCTGCGCCGCTGCGCAGCCTGCGCTGGCGCAGCAGAAGTTCGAGAATCTGGATCGCATCGACAGCCTGGTCGCGATGACCGTCGGCGCGAACATGGGTGAGCCCGGTGGCCCGCTGGCGCCGGTCGATCGTCGCCTCCGCCTCGCCGCCTGCCCGACCACGCCCAGCGTCGAAGGGCCGATCTTCGGCGCCGCCATGGTCAAGTGCGATGCACTGGGCTGGCGCATCCGCGTGCCGCTGGTCGCGGGCGCTGCTGCCGCGGCCTCCGGTCCGGTCGGCCGCTATGCCCCGGCCGCGCGGCCGGTCGCCAAGGAATCGGTCGTCAAACGCGGCGATCCGGTCCAGCTCATGGCCGGTAATGCCAGTTTCAGCGTATCGCGCATGATGATCGCCGATGAAGATGGCGCAATTGGCGAGACGATTCGCGTGCGCGAAGACAAGAAGTCATCGCCTGTACTTGCCCAGATCGTGGACATGGGCGTAGTGCGCATTCCGGGATTTAATAATTTTTGAACTTGTCCGTTATAGCGTTCAAGGGACGAGTGAAGGAATGAACCAATGATCAACTCAGTCGGCCAGAGCATCAGTTCGGCAATCGAGGCTAACCGCTTGCGCGAAGGGGGCAAGACCCGCGCCGCATCGGCAACCGGATCGACCGGCACCACCGCGTCGGCATCGACGTCGGCCAGCCCGGCGGCGCGTATGGCGGCCGAAGGCGCGCCTGTCGACATGGACCGCATCGCCGCCATCAAGGCTGCGATCGCTTCGGGCAATTACCCCGTCAACCCGTCGGTGATCGCCGACCGGATGATGGCGCTCGATCTTCCCGCCTAAACAGGACATTCCTTCATGCCCCTCGGCCTTGCTGCACTGGATGGTCTCTTCGCCGCCTTTGACGACCTGCGCGCTGCGCTGGACGGCAATGATGCGGCCGCGATCGAAGCTGCCAGCACCAGGGTCAGCACGGCGGCGGCCGCTGCCCGTGCGATCGGCGCCTGGCGTTCCGAACCCGATGTGGTCGAACGGCTCAACCGCCTCCTGCCGCTGATCGAAGCGGCGCGCGTGCGCACCAATGTGCTGGCGGACTATACCAGCCAGCGACTCGCGATCCTGACCTCCAACGGCGCTCGCAATGCGCCGCTCACCTACGGTCGGCGCTGACAAAAATAAATTTTGCTTTCGGGCTAAAGCGGCGCCAATCGGCGCCGTTTTTCGTTTTACGCAGAATCTTGTTTAACCGCGTTAACCAAATCTTGGCACAAGCATTGCTCTAATAGCCCACGGTACCAAATGGGGATTGTGGGTCAGTGTCGGCACTTGCAGACATTTCAGCAACGGGAGCTTCGGCCGGTAATCGCGTCACCAACGCGATTGCGATGGCGAGCCGTCGTACCGGCGTGGACTTCTCCTACCTGCTTGGTCAGGCCAAGATCGAATCCAGCCTGAACCCCAGCGCGCGTGCCGCCACCTCTTCCGCCACCGGCCTCTATCAGTTCGTCGACCAGAGCTGGCTCGCCGTCGTCGACAAGCATGGCGCCGAATATGGGCTGGGCTGGGCGGCTGACGCGATCAGCAAGGGCAGCAATGGCCGCTATTATGTGTCGGACCCGGACCTGCGCCAGCAGATCCTCGACCTGCGCAAGCATCCCGAGACCGCCTCGGTCATGGCGGCGGAACATGCCGCCGACAACAAGGCCTATCTGGAAAGCCGCTTGGGCCGTGAGGCCGAGCCGGTCGATCTCTACCTCGCCCATTTCCTGGGCGTGGGTGGTGCTTCCAAATTCCTGTCGATGAATGATCGCGCGCCTGGCGCAACGGCTGCCTCGATCTTCCCGGCGGCGGCCCGCGCCAATCGCTCGATCTTCTATGACAAGCAGGGCAATGCCCGCAGCTTCGCCGATATTCGCGATCGCTTCGCCAGCAAGCTGCAAAAGGGTGTCGATTCGATCGGCACCGGCAATGTTCAATATGCCGATGCTTCGTTGCCCAGTGGCGCGAAGACCGTCGCTCCCGCCGATTATGTGCGGATCGAAACCCAGCGCCTTGCGACCCAGGCCGACGTCACCGTCCGCCCGGAACCGCAGACCGCGCGTCTCGCCTATCTCATGCTCGCCACCCTCGGAAGGTAACGGCCTCTCATGACTCCCACCCAAGTCAAAGCGAAGATCTGGATGAGCGCCGCCAAGGGGGCGGTGTTGCCGTTCGCCACGCTGATGGTCGTGCTGTTCATGATGGTGCCGGTGCCGGCGGTGATGCTGGACATCGGCTTCATCACCAACATCATGATCAGCCTTGCCGTGCTGATGGTGGCGTTGAACGCTGCCAAGCCGCTCGACTTTTCCAGCTTCCCGACGGTGCTGCTGTTCGCGACCCTGCTGCGCCTGGCGCTCAACGTCGCCTCGACCCGCGTCGTGCTGGTGTCGGGCCATGAGGGATCGGACGCGGCCGGCCAGGTGATCGAGGCATTTGGCCACTTCCTGATCGGCGGCGATTATGTCGTCGGCATCTTCGTCTTTGCGATCCTGATGATCATCAACCTGGTGGTCATCACCAAGGGCGCCGGCCGCGTGTCGGAAGTGTCGGCCCGCTTCACCCTGGACGCCCTGCCGGGCAAGCAGATGGCGATCGACGCCGATCTCAACGCTGGCCTGATGACGCCGGAAGAAGCCAAGTTGCGCCGTGCTGAAGTCGCGACCGAGGCGGATTTCTACGGTTCGATGGACGGTGCGTCCAAGTTCGTGAAGGGCGACGCGATCGCCGGCATCCTGATCCTGGCGATCAACATCATCGGCGGCATCATCCTGGGCGTGGTCAGCCATGGCCTGGCGATGGGCGATGCGGCCCAGACCTATATCCTGCTCGCCATCGGTGACGCGCTGGTCGCGCAGATCCCGGCGCTGCTGCTGTCGATCGCCGCCGCCTCGATCGTGACCCGCGTCAAGTCTGAACAGGATCTGTCGGCGCAGGTCGCCGGCCAGTTCGGTACCGGCAAGGCCTGGGTGCCCGTTGCCGCGATCCTCGGCTTCCTCGGCATCCTGCCGGGCATGCCGCATCTCATCATCCTGACAGCCGCCGCCATCGCCGGTGGTATCGCCTGGCAGCTGCGCAAGGCCGGCCAGCGCAAGGCCGCCGAACCCGAACCGGTCGCGCCGCCGCCCAACCCGGCGATCATCGAATGGAACGACGTGTCCGATGGCGCGATCCTGGGTCTGGAGATCGGCTATGGCCTGATCGGCCTGGTCGACGAGCGCAAGGGCGCGCCGCTGATGGCCCGCATCACCGGCATTCGTCGCCAGCTGTCGAAGGAACTGGGCTTTGTCGTGCCGATGGTCCGCGTGAAGGACAATCTGGCGCTTGAACCCAATCAGTATCGCATCACCATCGCCGGCGTCGTCGTGGGCGAGGATGATATCTGGCCCGACGATCTGCTGGCGCTGGACAGCGGCATGCTGGAAGGCACGGTCGCCGGTCGCCCGGCCAAGGATCCGACCTTCGGCCTCGACGCTGTCTGGATTTCCCCGGCCAAGCGCAGCGAGGCGGTGGTCGCCGGCTATACCGTGGTCGATCCGCCGACGGTGGTCGCCACCCATCTTAACCAGCTGATCGCGATGAACGCGGCCGAGATGTTTGGTCTGGACGAAGCCCGCAAGCTGCTCGACAATCTCAAGGATGTCGCGCCGCAGCTGGTCGATGGCCTGACCCCCGGCACGCTCAGCCTGACCCAGATTTCCACGCTGTGCCGCGCGCTGCTGTCGGAAGGGATCGCGCTCAAGGATTTCCGCCGTATCTGCGAGGCGATGGTCGACGCGGCCCGCCCCGACATGAACCACGAACAGCTTGTCGAAGCGGTGCGCCAGCGCATCGGCGCGCTCATCATCCAGGGCCTCGTCCCGGTGAAGATGCCGCTGCCGGTCATCACCCTCGACGGCGATCTGGAAGCGATGCTGGCGCAGGCGATGCGTGTCGCGGGCGACGCCAAGCATCCGATCGAGCCGAGCCTGGGCAATCGCATCGTCGAATCGGTCGTGCATGCCGCCCGGCCGATGCTGGGCCAGGCGCGCAATTTTGCCATCGTCACTTCGCCGGTCGCGCGCCGCGCGCTCGCCCGGCTGTTCAAACCCCATCTGCCCGAGACCCCGGTGCTGTCCTTCCTGGAAATCCCGGACGGCAAGGGTGTCGAGGTTGTCGCCGTCGTCGGTGGCGAGCAGCGTCCCACGCCCCGGCACGATCCGCTGCCGCGTGAACGCGTCGCCTGAGGAGACTGACCAATGTATATGAATAAGGTCGCTGCAGGCTCGGATGTCCTCACTTATGGACGGGCAGGGCTTGCCAATTCCCCCGAACAGCTGGCGCGCCGCTACATGCCGCTCGTGCGCAAGATCGCCTGGCATGTCCATGGCCGCGTTTCCAGCGCGATCGAGGTGGAGGATCTGCTGCAGATCGGCATGGTCGCGCTGGTGGAATCTGCCAACAGTTTCGAGGATCGCGGCCTCGGCTTCGCCTCCTATGCGCAGCTGCGCGTGCGCGGCGCGATGATCGATCACCTGCGGCGCCATTCGACCCTGTGCCGCTCCGCCATGGCGACCCGCAAGAAGCTGGCCGCCACCCGTGCGAAGCTGGAACAGAAGCTAGGCCGGACGCCGCTGGAAGCGGAAATGGCCGCTGAACTGGGCATGGATGCCGCCGACTATCGCGAGGCGGCCGATGGCGCCGAGATGGTCCAGCACACCAGCATGGACGAGGTCTATTCCGACCAGTCCATGTGGTTCGCCGATGTCGAGGATCGTGCCGACGACATCATGGAGCGCGAATCGCTCAAGGGCGCGCTCGCCAAATGCATCGGCGAACTGCCCGAGCGCGAGGCGCTGGTGCTGCAACTCTATTTCGTCGAGGAACTCAATCTGGAGGAAATCGGCCAGACGCTGGACATTGGTGCCGCGCGCGTCTGCCAGATCAAGAAGTCGGCGCTCGACAAGCTGCGCGGCAAGCTCAGCGACTGGAACTGACCGGCCCGCGCGCCCGTCAACCGTCGTTGGCGGGGCGCGATACCGATGCCTTGCGACCCGGAACCGGCCAGCGGAAACGCAGCGGCCGGTAATTCTGTGTCCGCCACCAGGGTTCGGGCACCTGGAACAGGCCGCTATTTTCCGCCCGCTGGCCCAGATCCTTGCGTGCGGTCAGCGCGGCCAGGATGGGCGCGGCGAACAGGCCGGCCAGCACCGGGCTCATCCAGCCGATCGCATTGGCGCGCACCGCCAGCACGGCCAGGCCGACGCCCAGCAAGATATGCCATTTGAACAGCCAGATCGCGCCCAGGATCGCCATGCCGTCGCGGTCGCGGGTCTGGCCGTTCCAGCTCGCCTTGCGGCCCATCAGGATGGAAAACAGGTTGATCGTCTGGGTCAGCATCGCGACCGGCGCCATCAGGATCGACAGGATTATGTCGGCGATCACGCCGCGCGTCATCCGCACCGCGCCGCCAAAGCCGATCCGCCGTGACGGGTCGGCCATGGCCCAGCCGATCGCCAATATCTTGGGACCGAACAGCAGCACGGCGGTCACCGTCAGCAGCGTGCTGGACGGCAGCACGGCGGCCGGCGGCCAGACGCCGGTGGCGACGCCGCCCAGAACAACCAGCATCATCGCCAGCCATAGCGGCGAGGTGCAATAGGCCGAGGCGCCGACGAACAGCTGGAACCGGCTGACCGGGTGCAGCCCCTTGATCTTCGCCAGCAGCGGGACATGCTGGATATTGCCCTGGCACCAGCGACGATCGCGGGTGAACAGGTCGGGCATGGCCGGCGGAAATTCCTCGAAACTGTCGTCGGCGGTGACCATGTGGACGTCCCAGCCGCGCCGGCGCAGCAGGGCCGCTTCCAGCATGTCATGGCTCAATATATGGCCGCCAAAGGGCGCACGGCCCGGCAGTTCGGGCAGGCCGCAGCTTTCGGCGAAGGCGCGCACCCGGACGATCGCATTATGGCCCCAGAACATGCCTTCGGACCCGGCCCACCAGATCATGCCGGCGGCCGAGATCGGCCCGAACAGGCGGCTGGCAAATTGCTGCCAGCGGGCGAACAGCGTGGCGGCGCCCATCACCGTCGGCACGGTCTGAATGAGGCCCAGATGTGGGTGGCGTTCCATGTCGACCGACAGGCGCGCCATGGTCTGGCCGCTCATCACGCTGTCGGCATCCAGCACGATCATATGGTCATATGCGCCGCCGAAACGGGTCACCCACTCCTCGATATTGCCTGGTTTGCGGCCGATATTGCGGGCGCGGCGGCGATAATGGACCGGGCGCGAGAAGGCCTTGCGCATTTCCAGATAGGCCTTGCGCTCGGTTTCTCCATTTTCCGGGTTGGAATCCGACAGGATGAAGAATTCGAAGCGCTCGCCGCCCATCACCTGCGACAGCGATCGTTCCATGATCGACAGGCGGCCGAGCACGCCCAGGAAATCTTCATTACAGACCGGCAGCAGGATCGCGGTGCGCGCCTTGAGCGGTGTGCGGTCGCGCGGGATATAGGGGCGAACGCCCTTGCCCTTGCCGACCGTCAGCAGCAGGAAGCCGATCGCGGCAGTGGCAAAGCCGAAGGCGATCCAGGCAAAGAGCGGGATGAACAGGGCAAGATAGACGCCCTCCCAGAAGGAAATGCCGTCCAGGCCGATCGACCGGCGCATCTCGTGCGCGGCAAGCGCGGCGGGCAGCAGCGCCAGCAGCACGACCAGCAGCCGGCGGGCCCACAGGTCGATGTTCAGCGGCCGATGGATCCGACCCGGCGCGGTCGCGAAATCCTGCACCGGCATGGCAAGCGGCGCCTCTGCCGGCACGCTTTCGAACGCCCGGACAAGCGCTTGCGACCCCGTGGCCCCATCGGCCACGTTCGTGCCTCCTGTCGATGTCATGTCAGACCCATTCCTGGTTAACCCGAGCGCTAGAACCTTTCGCTACCCGCGTGGTTCCCTTCATGCGCCTATCGGATAATGCACATATTCACTGAACGCGCGATTGCCAGAGCGAAGTTGGACCCGGATATCCGCCGCCCTGTCGCCCGATTTGCGGATGTCGATCGCCACGCGATACAATCCCGCCTGGCCCAGCACCGGATATCCGCCCTTCTTGACGATGGTGCCATTGCCGATGTCGGTCCACAGGTCGGGCTTCGCGTCGGCGGGCAGGCCGGCAAAGTCGATCACCAGTCGCTCGACCCCGGCTTCGTCACCACGACCGCGCCAGACCGCCTGCACGATCGCCAGATTGCTGCCGGCGGGTGCCCGGTCCGCGGTCCAGTCCAGGCGATAGGCGGCGTCGATCCGGCTGCCGGGACGCGCGGCCTTGGCCGGCGTCCAATAGGCGCAGACATTGTCGGTATATTCGCTGTCGGTCGGGAAGGTGTAGAGCCGTACCTGTCCCGCGCCCAGCGGCGCAGACGGGGTCGCCCATAGCGAGGGGCGACGGTCATAATAGACGCCGTCATCCTGATAATGGTCGAAATTGCGGTCGCGCTGCAACAGGCCAAAGCCCTTGGGGCTGGTCTCGGTAAAGCCATCGACGCGCGGGACGGACGGGTTCACCAGCGGACGGGCCTGCGCGCTACCATCGACGCTGGCGATGGAGAGCAGGTCGGAGTCATGGATTTCCGGGCGCCAGTCGGTGCCCTTGGTCCGGTGCGCCTCATCATACCAGAACATGCTGGTCATCGCCATCAGGCCCAGTTCGGGGATCGGCCGTCGCGGGAAGAGGGCGGCGGTCACGTCCTGCGTCACCCCCTTGGGGCCAAGCCGGTTGACGAAGCGAAAGGCGCCGGTGATCGAAGCCCCGTCCAGCAGGGCATAGACGGTGACGCTGTTGTCGCCGGTTCGTTCCAGCCAGAAATGGGTGAAGCGGGGAAATTCCTCCTTGCCCGGAATGCTGGTGTTGATCGCGATCGCGCGGGCGGACAGGCCGAACTGCTTGGTCGGGCCGGGCGCGCGGAAATAGCTGGCACCCAGGAAGGACAGCCAGTCGCCGTCGCGCCTGGCATTCATGATGCGGAAGCCGGCATAGCCCGCGTCCGGGCCAAGGTCCGCGACGGCATTGCCGTCGGGCGTCTCGAACATGGCGGGATCATAACGCAGCGGCGTCGCCACGCCCTTGTCCACCAACGCGATCTGCACCGGCTGCTGGGCCGTGCCGCTCAGCGGGAACAGGCGGACGCCGGTATCGCCGGGCAGGTCGCCCCAGATCGTCTTCTCGTCGCGGAACCGGGCCTGGTGCATCTGGTCATAACCGACCTTGGCGGCGACCGGATTGGGCGGGGTTTCGGCAAAGGGCGCGCGCGCCAGCTTTTGCGCCATGGCGATGATGCCGTCCCACGAGAAACGGTCGTTTCGGGTTTGGGAAAGGGCAGGGCGGGGGAGCAGCAGCGCTGCGCCCGAAGCAGCGATCAAGGCGCGCCGGTCGATCATGGTCATGCGTCCATCATGGGTGCTGATCGCGCCATTGCAAGATGTGCCTGTAATCAAACGCGATGAAGCCCCCGCCCGGGGGGACGGAGGCTTCGAATTTGGCCGTTTGATCGAAGGTGTTACCCCCGGCACGGTGGGGACTGTTGATGTGCCGGGGGTGACATGGCGGGTTGCCGGTGACCAATACCTCAACCCGTCATTTTCGGTGTCCGATCCGGATTACTGGATCAGCTTCATGACGTTCTGCTGGCTCTGGTTGGCCTGGGCCAGCATCGCGGTCGATGCCTGGCTCAGGATCTGGGCCTTGGCGAGCGCGGTGGTCTCGGTCGAGAAGTCGGCGTCCTCGATGCGGCTGCGGGCGTCGGTCAGGTTGGTGACGTTCGCGGTCATGCTGTTGACCGTCGATTCCAGGCGGTTCTGTGCCGCACCGAGATTGGCACGAGAGGTGTCGATCTGCTGAAGCACAGAGTCATAAGCCTTCAACACCGTGTCGAGGTCGAACTCAGTGGCCACGACCGGGGTGGCGCCAGCCGGGGTTTTCGTCACATCGGTTTCAACTGTGACAGTTCCGGCACCGATCTTGACGATATCGCCCAAGCTGGCGGCAACCTCTGCGCCCGCAGTATCGTTGAAAGTCTGCGTGGTCAGGTTGCCCAGATCGATCTCGATCGCATCGCTCGAATTGGTGCCGGCCTGGATGCTGATCTTGCCGGCATTGCCGCCGCTACCGTCAAAAAGCTTGATGCCATTGAAGCTGGTGTCGGAGATGACCTTGCTGATCTGGGTCGACAGGGCCGAAATTTCCGACTGGATGTTCGTCTTGGCAGTGTCGTTGTTCGTGCCATTGCCGGCCTGGACGGTCAGTTCACGCATGCGCTGCAGCATGTTGCTGACTTCGCCCAGAGCGCCTTCTGCGGTCTGCGCCAGGCTGATGCCGTCATTGGCGTTGCGGATGCCCTGGGTCATGCCCTTGATCTGCGAGGTCATCGACGAAGCGATGGCGAGGCCGGCGGCGTCGTCCTTGGCCGAGTTGATGCGCTTGCCGGTCGACAGGCGCTCCATGGCGGTGGACAGAGCCTTGCTGGAGGCGGCCGAAGCATTGGTGGCCCGCAGCGCCGACGAGTTGGTTCCGATAACAGTCATGATATTCCCTTTCCGTTCATCAGGTCGCTGTCGTCTGACGCTTGCGGCCTCGAAAGGGGATAACGGCGGGCCGCGAAAAGCTTTTAGGGGCTGATGCGATTTTTCTGGAAAAAGACGGAAAAACAGCCCTCTACGCGTGCGCGTATATATAGAGTGCGATTTTTCTGCCGGCGGAGCGGAAAAAAATTGCCGGTCACCGGCAAGTTAATGGCCGCGTTAACCATCT
Source organism: Sphingobium sp. DN12 (assembly GCF_051058005.1). Lineage (NCBI taxonomy): Bacteria > Pseudomonadati > Pseudomonadota > Alphaproteobacteria > Sphingomonadales > Sphingobiaceae > Sphingobium > Sphingobium sp. DN12. The sequence continues at coordinate 2,785,696 of NZ_CP173717.1, read as the reverse complement.
AATAACCACGTAGGCGTAAATTTAAGTCATCGAAGGGGGTAGGGGCGTGCGGGGGCACAAACCTGCCAAGACACTGGGGACAGTTCATGTCATCGCTTGACGTGAGCCGTGGGGTCTGCGCGCTCGTTCCGGGCTTGCAGCACTGGCTCGAAAATGCCTTGTACACGGTGCGGATCGTGGATGCGCAGAGCCCGCGGGAGCGGGATAGCCGCCGCGTCCTTCTCGCGACCGAGATCGGCCATGCCACCCATCGCGATATCCTCATCAATCTGGTCGACGGCAAGCCGTCGCTGGTGCCGGCGGCCAATGGCCTGCCCGCCCGCGTCGCCTTTGGCCTCGAAGACATGGGCTTTGCCTTCGCGCTGATCGCCGAACTGGCCCGTCCGGCTTCGGTCCCGGCGGTTGGCGATGCCGCCAGCGCCCGCCTGATGACGCTCGCCGGCCGCGTGGCCCGCAGCGATGCCACCGTCCTGATCCAGGGCGATACCGGCACCGGCAAGGAAGGCATGGCGCGCTTCCTTCATACCCAGTCCGGCCGGGTCACCCATGACTTCATCGCCGTCAACTGTGCCGCGCTGCCCGAAACCATGATGGAAGCCATGCTGTTCGGTCACAAGAAGGGCAGCTTCACCGGCGCATCCAATGCCTCGGATGGCCTGTTCCTGGCCGCGGACGGCGGCACCCTGTTCCTCGACGAAATCGCGGAGCTGCCCCTCGCGCTCCAGGCCAAGCTGCTGCGTGCCCTCCAGGAAGGCGAAGTGCTGCCGGTCGGCGCCACCCATCCGGTGCCGGTCAATGTCCGCATCGTCGCCGCCTGCAACCGCAACCTGGCCGACGAAGTCGCCGCCGGTCGCTTCCGCGAAGACCTTTACTGGCGCCTCAATGTCATGGCGCTGGAACTGCGCCCGCTGGCCGAACGTCCCGGCGACATCGCCGCGATCGCCGCCGCCATGCTGCTGCGCCACCAAGATGCCGGCAAGGACGGCTTTGTCTGGCCGACTGCCGCCGCGCTCGACAAGCTGGCCGCCCATCGCTGGCAGGGCAATGCCCGCGAGCTGGGCAATGTGCTGCAGCGCGCGCTGGTGCTGCGCGACGGTGAACGTATCGAGGCCGACGACCTGCATGTCGCTGGCGCGCCGCAGCCGCTGCGTATCGTTTCGGCCGCGCCGGTTGCCGCAGTCGCTGCCGCGCCGGCCGAACCGATCCGCCTGCGCGACGTTGCCCATCATTCCAAGCTGGAAGCGATCCGCACCGCCCTGCGCGAGACCGACGGCCATCGCGCCGCCGCCGCCCGCAAGCTGGGCATTTCCGAACGCACGCTGCGCTATCGGCTCGCCGAGATGCGCGAGCTGGCTGCGGCTTAAGGAGGGTTAGGGCATGACCGGTATCTCTCCCACCGACAGCGTGATGGCGATGCGCAATGCCATCCTGCAGAAGAACGCCGCGCTGCGCGACGTCGCCTCGACCGGCAATGTCGGTTCGGCTGGCGGCGCTGGCGCAACGCAGGGCACGGCGCCTGGCGGCTTCACCGATGCGCTCAACAACGCGCTCCAGCAGGTCAACGGCCTGCAGACCCAGGCCGGCGATGCCGCCTCGGCGTTCGAGCGGGGCGAAACCACCGATATCGCTGCGGTCATGCTGGCCAAGCAGCAGGCGTCGGTCAGCTTCGAGGCGACCCTCCAGGTCCGCAACAAACTCCTGTCCGCCTACAAGGACATCATGAGCATGCCGGTCTAACCCATGAGCGAGAACGCACTCACCATCGATGGCGGCTCGGCCGCTGCCCCGGCCCTCCCGGCCGTCACCGGTGTCAGCTTCGGCAATGCCAAGGGCGTGGACGCGCTCAAGGCGCGCTTCGCCGGCTTCATCAAGCAGCCGGCCGTGGCCAAGAGCCTGCCGCTGCTCGGCCTGCTCGGCACCGTTGCGGTGGCTGGCGCGGCCTGGCTGGCCCTGCGCGAACCGCCGCAGCGCGACCTGTTCCGCGGCCTGCCCGATGGCGACAAGTCTGCCGTCGCCCAGGTGCTCGACCAGAATGGCATCAAGTACGACTTCGACAATGCCGGCGGCATGACCGTTGGCGAGGGCGACTATTTCAAGGCGAAGATGATGCTCGCCGCCCAGGGGCTGCCCAAGAGCGCGCCTGACGGCAACAGCATGATCGACAGCCTGCCGATGGGCGCCAGCCGCGCGGTCGAGAATGAGAAGCTGCGCGGCGCCCGCGAGACCGACCTCGCCCGCACGATCGAGGCGATCGACAGTGTCGAGAGCGCCAAGGTTCATCTCGCGGTCGAAGCGCCCAGCGTCTTCCTGCGCGAACGCACCAAGCCCTCCGCCTCGGTGATGCTGCGCCTGTCGCAGGGCCGCACGCTCACCGACGCACAGGTCAGCGCCATCGTTCATCTCGTCGCCTCGTCGATCCCGGAACTGAACCCGGAAGATATTTCGGTCGTCGACCAGAATGGCCGCCTGCTGAGCAATAATGACGGCAATGCCGCCGACGATCGCCAGCTCGCCATCCAGACCCGGATCGAGGATCGCTATCGCCAGTCGGTGGTCGCGCTGCTGACCCCGATCCTGGGCGACGGCAAATTCTCGGCCGAAGTTCATGCCGAACTGAATTTCGCCGAACGCCAGGCGACCCGCGAAAGCTTCCCCCAGGACGAGGCGCGCCTGCGTGCCGAGCAGGGCAGTTGGTCGTCGGACGAGCGGGGCCAGAAGGCTGGCGAGGCATCGGGCATCCCCGGCGCGCTCAGCAACCAGGCGCCGGTCAACCCGACCGTCACCCAGACCAATCCCAATGGTCAGGCGGTGCAGCAGGGCCAGACCGCCGAGCAGCAGCCGGCCACCCCCGGCCTGCCGCCGATGAAGACCGAAGAGACCTTCAACCGCAGCTTCGAACTGGGCCGTGAAGTGTCCGTCACCAAGGACGCTGTCGGCACCGTCAAGCGCCTGTCGGTTGCGGTCGCGCTCGACACCGGGGCTGATGGCAAGCCCCGCTCGGCGCAGGAAATCGCCGCGCTGGAGGCCCTGGTGAAGGGGGCCGTCGGCTTCGATCAGGCCCGTGGCGACGTGGTCGCTCTGTCGGCCCGCAGCTTTGCCAAACCCGAAGAGGTCGTCGCCCCCTGGTATGAGGCCGACTGGATGTCGCCGCTGGTCCGCAATGTCTCGGCTCTGCTGGTGGCGCTGCTGGTGATCTTCGGCATCGGTCGCCCGCTGCTCAAGCGCCGCGCCGCCGCGCAGGAGGCACAGGCTGCGCAGGCGGCCGAAACCGGCCAGCGCATCGGTCGCGAAATTTCCGGCGAACTGCAGAAGCAGGCCGTCGTCAATCCCGATCCCAGCCGTCCGGTGACGCTCGACATGATCTCGTCCACCTATGACTATGCCCAGCGCGCCGACCTGATCCGCAATTTCGTCAAGCAGGATCCCGATCGCGCCGCCCTGGTGGTCCGCGACCTTCTGAAGGAAGGGAAGAAGGAAAATGCCTGAGATCGTCCCCGGCCGTCCCGAGGCGCTCAAGGGCAGCGCCGCCGCCGCCGTCCTGCTGATGCTGTTCGATGAGGATGAAGCCGCCCAGATCCTGTCGCGCCTGGAGCCCGAAGAAGTCCGTCAGCTCGGCTATGCCATGTATGATGTGCAGGATGTCGATCCCGAGGAAGTGAACGAGGCGCTCGACCATTTCGTCACCAAGGCCAAGAAGCGCACCACCATCGGATATGGCGCGACCCGCCATATCCGCGGCGCGATGACCAAGGCGCTGGGCGAGGAACGGGCCGAAACCATCCTGGCGCGCATCACCCCGCCGACCCGCTCCACCCAGCTGGAAATGCTGAAGTGGATGGATGCGAAGGAAATCGCCGTCCTGATCGAGATGGAGCATCCGCAGATCATGGCGATCGTGCTCGCGCATCTGGAAGCGCCGGTTGCCGCCGACGTGCTGCAACTGCTGCCGACCGAATATCAGGAAGAGATCGTCTATCGCATCGCCACGCTCGGCCCGGTGTCGAACGAGGCGCTGGACGATCTGGAGCAGTTGCTGCTGCGCGGTCCGGTCAACAAGCAGGGTGCGGCGTCGCAGCGCGGCGGCACGGTCGAAGCGGCCGCGATCATGAACAATGTCCGCAAGGACAATGAGCAGCGCATCATGAAGGCCGTCGCCAAGCGCGACAAGATGATCGCCCAGACCATCGAAGAGGAAATGTTCGTCTTCGATAACCTGATCGACATGGATGACAAGAATCTGGGTACGCTGATGCGCACCGTCGACAGCCAGGTGCTGGTCGTGGCGCTCAAGGGTGCGAACGACATGCTCAAGGCCAAGATCTTCAGCTGCATGTCGGCCCGCGCCGCACAGGCGATCGCCGACGAGATCGAGGAACGCGGCCCGATCCGCCTGGCCGAAGTCATCGACGCGCAGAAGCTGATCATCGCCACCGCCCGCCGCATGGCGGATGCCGGCACCATCATGCTGGGTGGCAAGGGGAACGACTTTGTCTAAGATCTGGGCCGCCGAAGCCAGCCACGACGTATCGAGCGTGCCGATGATCGGCGTTGGCCAGGTGGCCAGCAACGGCTTCCGCAGCCTCTATTCGGCGCTGCCCGGCGACGTCGTCGCGGCGCCCGCCCGCGCCCCGATCCATGCCGAACCGGAAACCGACCCGATCGACGAAGCCCATATGGCGGGCTTCTCGCAGGGTTTCGAGGAGGGCTATCGCGCCGCCGGGGAAGATCAGGCGAACGAGATCGAGGCGCGCAACCGCCTGACCGCCGCGCTTGAAATGCTGGCACCGGCGCCCAGCGGCAGCCTGTCGACCATGTTGTCGGCCACGGTCGTCCGCCTGGTCGAACAGATTGTCGGCGAAGTGGAGATCGATCTCGACCGGCTGACCCAGCGCTGCGAAGCGGTCGCCGCCTTCATCGACGACAGCAGCGACAAGAGCGCGCTGCATCTGCATCCTGACGACGTCGCCTTGCTCGAAGGCGAGCAGATCGGCGTGCCGCTGGTGTCGGACAAGAACATGCAGCGTGGCTGCGTGCGCCTCGAAACCGCCGACGGCTGGGTCGAGGATGGCCCGGACGTTCGTCTGGCGCGCCTGCGCGCCCTGATGGACGACATGGAGGGTAAGGCATGATCCGCGCCGAACTGGCGCAGGCCGAAACCCTGTTCGAGCATCTTCAGGTCCAGAACCGCCAGCCGCGCCATGTCGGCCGTCTGGTCAGCCATGATGCCGGCATGCTGGAAGTCACCGGCTTCCGCCGTCCGATTGGTTCGGGCGCCCGTGTCCTCGCCAGCGACGGATCGGTCTGCCGCGCTGAAGTCGTCGGCTTTCGTGGCGAGCGCACTTTGCTGGTGCCGCTCGACGCTGACGCGCCGCTGGAAAACGGCATTCGTGTCGAACCCGACAGCCAGGCCAACATGGTGCAGGTGGGCGAGGGGCTGATCGGCCGCGTCATCGACGCCATGGGCCAGCCGCTCGATCGCAAGGGGCCGATCATCGCCGGCGGCGTCTGGCCGCTCAACGGGGTGAAGGGCAATGTCCTCGATCGCGGCCGCGTGACCGAGCCGTTCGACCTTGGGGTCCGCGCCGTCAACGCGCTGCTGACCGCCGGGCGCGGCCAGCGCATCGCCATCATCGCCGGTTCGGGCGTCGGCAAGTCGGTGCTGATGGGCCAGATGATCGCCGGCGCGGAAGCCGATATCGTCGTCACCGGCCTGATCGGCGAGCGTGGCCGCGAGGTCAGCGACTTTCTCGAAACCAAGCTCAAGCATGCGATGCACAAGAGCATCGTGGTTGCCGTGCCGGCCGATCATCCGCCGGTGCTGCGCCTGCGCGCCGCCGCGCGCGCCACGGCCATCGCCGAATATTTCCGCGCTCGCGGCAAGAAGGTGCTGCTGCTGATCGACAGCCTCACGCGCTGCGCCCATGCCCAGCGCGAGATCGGCCTGGCGCTCGGCGAACCGCCGGCGATGAAGGGCTATCCGCCCTCGGCGCTGGCGCTGATCCCGCGCCTGGTCGAACGGGCCGGCGTCGACGCCCGCACTGGCGGCTCGATCACTGCGCTCTACACCGTTCTCGCTGATGGCGACGACACCGACGATCCAATCGTCGACGCCGCCCGCGCGATTGTCGACGGCCATTTCGTCCTGTCGCGCAGCCTGTCGGAACAGGCAATCTTCCCGGCGATCGACATCGGCAAGTCCCTGTCGCGCGTCATGGCCGACGTCGTGCCCGACGAGCATCGCCAGGCCGCTGCCGCCTATCGCCGCCTCTGGGCCGCCTATGAGGAAAATCGCGACCTCATCCTGATGGGCGCCTATCGTCCCGGCAATGATCCGGTGATCGACGAGGCGGTGCAGCGTCGCCAGGAAATTCTGAATTTCATCCGCCAGGACCAGAAGAGCCGGATCGACCTTGATACCAGCGCCAACGCGCTGATCGCGGAGTTCGGCGCGTGAAGGGGCTGGTGTCCCGCCGCCATCGCGTGCTGCGCGTGCGCCATGTCCAGCATGCCATGGCCATGGCCGAGACCGCGCGCGCCCGTGACGAGGCGGAGGGGATCGCCACCAACCTGGAACGTCTGCGCCGGGTGCGGGGCGAGCTGTTCGGTGTCCAGGGCGGCGCCACCGGCGCCTCCTTCGCCTCGATGCAGGAACTGGCCAGCCGTCTGGAGCAGGCCGGTCGCCAGCTCGACGGCGCGCTCTACGACGCTCGCCGCAAGGTGGAGGCGAAGGAAGGGCTCAGCATCGCGGCCAACCGCGAGAAGGAAATTGCCGCGCGCCTGAAGGATCGGGCCCGCGTCGCGCTGGAAGAATGGCGCGAGAACAAGCTTGCCGCGTTGCCGCGCTATCGCCGCATGCAGCGCACGGGGGACAATTGACATGACCATGCTCGCCAGCCTCAAATCGCTGCTCTTCTCCTCGACGCCGCTGGCCGGTGCGACGACGGCCGCTGCTTCGGCGGTTGCCGAGGGTGCGGCCGACTTCGCTGCACTGCTGGGCGATGTCGATGGCGCGTCGCAGCCGGCTGCGCCTGCCACGACCGTGGGCGCGCCAGCCCTGCCGGTGGAAGCGACGATCGAGGGTGATGCGCCGGTCGTGACGCCCGAAGCAATCGAGGCGCCGGCTCTGCCGGACACCGCCGAATTTCTGACCCAGCGGGCCATGCCGGTCCAGCCGGCCGCAGAACCGGCGTTGCCGGTCGTTGCGGCCGCTTTGCCGGTTGCAGAGCCGGTCCTGCCCGTCGCTGCGCCGGTCCAGGATCAGGCGGCCGTTGCGCCCGTATCGGCCGAGCCCGCGCCGATCGTCCTGCCCGAAGGCGAGGCTGTCGCCGAAGCCCTTCCGCTGCCTCTGCCGATCCCGGCGGTCGCGCCTGCGCCTGCCGATATCCGGACGCCGGCGCCGGTTCCGACCGCCGATGTGGCCCTGCCGCTGCCGGTCGACGCTGAAGGCGCGATCGCGCTCGCCCTTGCTGATGCTCCGATCAAGACCACGCTGACGCACGCGCCGCAGCCTCTGCCGGCTGCGATGGCCGCGCCCGAGGCTGACGACATCGTCGATGCTGACAGCGAAGCTGACACGGTGACAGCCGATGCGCCCGTCGACAGCGATGCGCCGATTGTCGCCGATCCGATTGCCCATTCCTTGCCTGCTGCACTCCCCCCCTTGCCGCAGGCGCCGATCGATGCCCCCGCATCTTCGGCTCCATCCGCGCCGACCCGGGAGATGCCTTTGAGTGTGTCTCCTTCGCTGTCACCTTCATTGTCCCAAACCCAGGCCCCTTCGAAACCGGCCGTGGGACAGGAAGCGGTGATGGCCCCGGTGGTCGGCGCGGATGGGCAGGATGACCAGATCGTTGCAACGCCCGTGGCGGCGCCTGCAACGACGCCTGAAATGACGCCCGAACTGGTCGCTGCGATGATCCCGGCCCAGCCTGCGCCAGCCGCCAACGCGGCCCCGAATGTCGTGCAGGCCCCGGTCCAGGCCGCCCCGCAGCCCGCGATGGCACCGCGCCCGGTCGAGCAGGTCATGCCCGCCGTCGCTGCGGCGCCGGAGGTCAACCCTGACACGCCCGCCGAAATGGTCGTGGCGAGCGCCAAGCCGACCGAGAAGACCGCGCCTGCGGCTACGACCAGCAGCCCGGATGAGGGAGATGTCGAGATCGCATCCGCCAGCACCGACATCCCGGCCGCGCCCGTGGCCGCCAAGCCGGCCAAGGCGGAAGCCCTGTCGCTGCTGCAACTGGTGCGCGACCATATGAACCGCCGGACGACGCCGGTGCGCGACAGCGCCGAAGCGGCAGCGCCGATCAGCGATCACACGCCGGACAAGGCGGCCACGGCCGTCGATCCGCTGGTCGCCGCCACCCCCGCCGCGGCCCATCGTGGCGCGGACATGGCCGTGCCCCAGGCAGCCACGCCCCAGACCCCTTCGGTCACCCCGGCGGCGATGCCGACGGTTGACCTGTCGGCCAGCCTTGGCCAGCAGGTGGTCGATATGGGCGTGTCGGGACAGTGGATTGATGGGCTGGCCCGCGACATTGCCGGCCTGTCGGCCAATGGCGCGCAGGGCCGGTTCCAGATCAACGCCGACCAGCTTGGCCCGATCCAGGTCGATATCCGCCAGGATGGCGATGGCGCGGCGGTCAGCCTGACCGTCGCCAGCGAGGCGGCGGAAATGGCGCTGCGCCAGGATAGTGACCGGCTGAAGCTGGACGCCGGCCTTGCCGCCGTGCGCATCCATGAAGTGAAGATCGAGCGCGCGCCGCATGTTGCCGAAACAGCCAAGGCCGATGCCAATGGCCAGGCCGGCAGCCAGTCGAACGGCCAGCAGGGCAATGCATCCCAGCAGCAGGGCGCCTGGCAAGGTGCCGGCCAGATGGCGGGCCAGTCGATGGGCCAATCCTCGTCGCAGGGCCGCTGGCAGGGCCGTGAAAATAATGGCCTTGGCCATAAAGCCGGGAGCGATCCGGCCGTTCTTAACCATGGTGACACCGGCGATAGCGCCGGTGACGTCCGCCGCGCGCGCTACGCCTGACGGCCGGGACGGGATATTCCAGGGGACGTGAACGATGAGCGATGAACCCAAGGCGAAGAAGAAGAAGGGTGGGGGGATGAAGCTCATCCTGCTGGTCGCCGTCGCCATGGTGGTGGGTGGTGCCGGCGCTGCGGGCGGGCTGTACGCCGCCGGCTTCTTCAGCCCCAAGGCCGAGGGCCCCAAGGAAGATCCCAACAAGCCCGTGCTCGTCCTGGCGGGCGAGGATGCGCAGGCTGTCGCCACCGCCCATGGCTGGGCCGGTGAAGGCGGCGGCGGTGGTGGCGAAGGCGGTGGCCATGCGAGCGCCGGTGGCGAGGGGCATGCCCCGTCGGCCGCCCATGCGCCGGGCAAGGGCATCGACCTGCCGGCACCAAGCAATCCGACCGCCTATCAGGCCACCTATTTCCAGCTCCAGGCGCCCTTCACGTCGAACATGACGGACACCGACGCCTTCGCCCAGATCACCGTCGCGGTGTCGACCTATTATGACTATCGCGTGATCGCCGCGATCAAGATGCACGAGATGGCGATTCGCAGCCAGGTGCTGATGATGCTCGCCGAACAGCCGGAGGAGCAGCTGGTCACGCCCGACGGCAAGCGCATGCTGCAAGGAAAAATCCGGGGCATCATCAACGATGTACTCAAGCAGAAGACCGGCTATGGCGGTGTCGATAACGTTTATTTTACCAATTTCGTTATTCAATAGCGCTGCCTGAACGCTGGGAAGTCCCCTGGCCGAGGGCAGGGGACAGACATGAATCACGTTCAATCCTTCGCCTTCGGGCGGGGAGACGCGCAAGCTCCGGTAATGCTGTCGGGCCTCGACCGGCTGGGTGAAAAGCTCGGCCGGCGTATCCGTGCGCTGATCGAACCCATTTCCGGCATCCGCCCGCATGTCGCGGCCGAGGATGCACGGGTCGTGGAGTTTGGCGCCTGGTCGGCCGGCGCGCCCAATTTCTGCAGCCTGTCCATCTATCGCCTGCTGCCCCTGAAGGGGCAGATGCTGCTGTGCATGGACGCTACCATGATCTCGACCCTGGTCGACTGTTTCTATGGCGGCCTTGGCAACCGGGCGCTGCCCGCGCGCGGCGAATTTACTCCGACCGAGGACCGGCTGATCGCCCGCCTGTCCGAAACCATCATGGCCCGCATGGTCGAATGCTGGTCCGAAGTCCTGCCCCTGGAACCCGGCCTGCTGCTGCGTGAAACCGGCATCGGCTTCGCTGCCGCTGCCCAGCCCGCCGACCAGATGGTGGTGCAGCGCTTCCGCGTCGGCCTGGACCGGGATCGCGAATGGTCGATCGACATGGTCTTCCCGCTGGCGGCGCTGCGCGGCGTCGAGGCGCTGATGGGCAGCAAGGTCGCAAGCGACGACGAGCATGTCGATCCGGTATGGCAGGCTCGTGTGGCGCGTCGCATGCGCGACATCCGCCTGCCGGCCCGCACCGTGCTGGCGCGCCCCAATCTCTCGCTGGCGGAGCTGATGCAGCTCAAGGCCGGGGACATCATACCCGTGACGATCGGCCGCAGCCTGCCGCTGATCGTCGGCGACAGGATCGTCGCGCACGGCACGATCGGCGAACAGGATGGCCGTGCCGCCTTCCAGATTGAAAAGATTGCACAGGGACCGGAACAATGAGTGATATGAGCGACGCCCCGATGATGGATCCCCGTGGGGAAGACAGCGCCAGCCGCATGGCGGCGAACCGCCAGTTCAAGCTGCTGGCCGATATTCCGGTGCGCATGTCGGTGGAGGTCGGATCGACCTCGCTGCGCCTGGCCGAAGTCATGGACCTGGCCGAAGGCAGCATCGTGGAACTGGATCGCCAGGCCGACGAACTGCTCGACATCATGGTCAATGGCGCGCTGATCGCGAAGGGCGAGGTCGTGACGGTGAACGGCCGCTATGGCATCCGCATCGTCGATATCGCCGCCACCGAAACCCGCATGGCCGGGGTCGAACGGCGCGGCTGATCGCAGGGCCGTGCTTTTGCGCTTGCCTTGCGGCCCATTCTTGCGGATCGGATGACGCATTAACCTAAACGCGGGGCGCGTGCATGTTCTGGTATTTCGTCAAATTGCTGATCCTGCTGCCGCTTGTGGGCGGCATGGCCTTTGGTGCCTTGTGGCTGTGGCGCAAATATCAGCCCGGCATGATGGTCGGCCAGAATGACCGGTCGCTGAAGCTGCTGGAAGCGCTGCCGATGGGCACGTTCGGCAAGCTGGCCGTGGTCGAGTTCGAGGGCAAGAAGATCCTGTTGTCGGTTACCCGTGGTCGGATCGAGAAGATCGCGGAAGGCGACCCCTATCGTGCGCGCTAGTCACTGGCTGGTCGGCGGCATCCTGCTGACCGTCGGGCTGATGCTGGTCGATCCTGCGCTGGCGCAGGCGGTGCCGGCCGCGCCGGCGCCGGTCGACAATGGCGGCGCGCTGACCCGCGCGATGGGACAGATTTCGGGCGACGGCCGCTCGCTGTCGCTGTCGTTGCAGATCCTCGTCCTCATGAGCCTGCTGTCGGTCCTGCCGTCGCTGATCCTCATGATGACCAGCTTCACCCGGATCATCATCGTCCTGTCGCTGCTGCGCCAGGCGCTGGGCCTGCAACAGACGCCGCCTAACCAGGTGCTGGTGGGGCTTGCCCTGTTCCTGTCGCTGTTCGTGATGCGGCCGGTGATCGACCAGATCAACGGCCAGGCCTATGATCCCTATGGCAAGGGCCAGATATCGATCGAGGAAGCGGTCGGCCGTTCGGGCAAGGTGCTGCACGGCTTCATGGCCAAGCAGACGCGCGAGAGCGACCTGAAGCTGTTCGCCAACATGGCCGAGGCCCCGGCCTTCCGCACGCCTGACGATATTCCCTTCACGATCCTGCTGCCGGCCTTCGTCACCAGCGAGTTGAAGACCGCGTTCCAGATCGGCTTCATGATCTTCCTGCCCTTCCTCATCATCGACCTGGTGGTCGCATCGACCCTGATGGCGCTGGGCATGATGATGCTGTCGCCCACGATCATCTCCATGCCCTTCAAGCTGTTGCTGTTCGTGCTGGTCGATGGCTGGGCGCTGACGATGGGGTCGCTCGCCGGCTCCTTCGCGACATAGGAGGGCGGCAATGGAGAATGCGGATTTCTTCATGGGCCTGGCACAGCATGCGCTGTGGATCACGGCGCTGGCGACGGCGCCGATCCTGATTCCGGCGCTGGTCGCGGGTGTGCTGATCGGCATGGTCCAGGCCGCGACGTCGATCAACGAACAGACGCTCAGCTTCATTCCCAAGATTCTGGTCGTGGGGGCGATGCTGACCCTGTTCGGCGGGTCGATCATGGTGCTGATCGCCGACTTCACGCGCGAGATATTCGAGCGGATACCGGACCTGCTGCAATGATCGCACCCGGCTTCGCAGGCGTCGAGACGCAATTGTGGATCTGGCTGATAGCCATGATCCGCCCTGGTGCGGCCTTTCTGGCCGCGCCCGTCTTCGGTGCGCCCGCGATGCCGCTTCAGTTGCGCCTGATCCTCTCGCTCGCGCTTGGCATGGCCGCCCTCAACAGCGTCACCATCCAGTTGCCGCATGACGGCGTCGCCAGTTTCGAAGGCGTAATGCTGGTCGCCGGCGAAGTGCTGACGGGCCTTGCCATGGGTTTTGCCGTGCAGATCGGCTATTCCGCCGCCTTTGTCGCTGGTGAGGCGATTGCCAACACCATGGGGCTGGGCTTTGCCGCGATGGTCGATCCGGGGTCGGGGCAGGGGACGCAGGCGGTCGGCCAGTTCCTGTCGATCCTCTCGACCTTCCTGCTGCTGGCGATGGACGGCCATCTGCTGCTCGTCAGCTTCGTGGTGCAGAGCTACAAGGCGCTGCCGCCGGGCGCGGCGATGCTCAGCAATGATGCGGTCTGGCACATGATCCAGTTTGGCGGCTCGCTGCTGGGAGCCGGGGTCACGATCGCGCTGCCGGTCGGCTTTGCGCTGGTGCTGGTGCAGATCGTCATGGGCATGCTGGCGCGCACCGCGCCCGCGCTCAACCTGTTCGCCGTCGGCATGCCGATGGCAGTGATGGCGGGACTGGTGCTGCTGGCGATGGCGGTGCCGGTGATGGGCGAGGGGATTACCATCGCGCTCAAGTCGGGGCTGGAACAGGCCCGCGCCATCTCGGAAGGACGCTGAGCCATGGCGGGCGGATCCGAGGGCGGCGAAAAGACCGAAAAACCGACACAGAAGAAATTGCAGGATGCCGCCAAGGAAGGCGATATCCTCCAGTCCCGCGAACTGGGGACGGCCCTGGTGGTGATGGCCGGCATCGGCTGGCTGGCGGTCGCGGGGCCGGGCCTGATCGACGCGCTGTCGGGCATGCTGACGCGGGCGTTGCGCTTCGGGCGCGAGGATATCGTGAACTTCTCGCCGGTAACGCGCGGCACCGGCCTGTTGGCGGACATCGCGCTGCCGGTGGGCGGCGTATTGCTCGCGACCTTCTTTGCCGCGATCGCGGCGCCGGCGCTGCTCGGTTCGCTGGGCTTTCGTCCCGGCGCCTTCGCGCCCAAGGCGTCGAAGATGAATCCGGCTTCTGGCCTCAAGCGCATGTTCGGCGCACAGGGGCTGATCGAACTGGTCAAGTCGATCGCCAAGGTGGGGCTGCTGGGCGCGGTCGGCTTCTGGATGATCTGGGACCGGCTGACCGCGATCATCGGCCTGGGCAAGGCGGGGGTCGGCAATGCGGTCAGCGACCTTGGCAACATGTTCATCCTGGTCTGCCTGGTAATGGCAGGCGGGCTGTTCGTGATCGCCGGCATCGACGTGCCCATGCAGATTTTCCAGCGCGCCAAGCGGCTGGGCATGAGCAAGCAGGACATCAAGGACGAGCATAAGGAAAGCGAAGGCTCGCCCGAACTCAAGGGCCAGATCCGCCGGCGCCAGTTCGAGGTGCTGAACGGATCGACCCGCCAGGCGGTGGCGGAGGCCAGCGTCATCATCACCAACCCGACCCATTTCGCGGTGGCGCTGCGCTATCGGCCCGGCGTGGATGCCGCACCGGTCGTGGTCGCGCGCGGCTGTGACGCGATCGCCGCCTCGATCCGCGAACTGGCCGAGGATCATGGCGTGTCGGTGCTGCAATATCCCGAGCTGGCGCGCGCCATCTACTTCACCTCGCGCGCTGGCGAGATCGTCAATGAAGGCCTCTACATGGCGGTGGCGACGGTGCTGGCCTTCGTCTTCCGGGTCGAGAACAAGATGGCGACGGAAATGGACCGTCCGTTCATTACCGTGCCCGAAGATCTGCGTTTCAATCCGGATGGAAAGAAATTGTAGAGAATTTGCTGATACTTGGCAGTTGATCGAAGAATTAGGGCGATGGTGAATTAAAGTTTAGCCACGCTTGTCCGTATTCTGTTTACGGGGACGCATTAGGATGGTGCGTCATGAACGAGTATTTTTCGCGTAGCGAGATTTCGCCAGTGGATCGGAGCGTCGTTCGCGCGCCGGTGCCGGCTGCGGCCGTTCAGCCGGTTTCAGCGACGGAATCGGCAACCGAGCAGGGCAACATGTCTGCCAGCGATGCGCGCAGGCAGGAGAGTTTTGCGGTCGATATCGTTGCGGTCGACGAGGATGCCGCCGGCGCCGCCGAATATGCGCGCATCCATGCCCGGATCGCCGATATCCTGGCCGATATGCGCGCCGGGCAGGGGGATGTGTCGGTCGATGGCGCATCGGCCGCCGTCCAGGCGATGATGCCGCAGCCCTTCATCTACATTCCGCTGCCGCCCGCCACCCGCGAGGCGGTGGAGCAGGCCGCCGATCTGGCCAAGCGGATCGCCCAGCAGGCCAGCTATGCCTATGCGGCCCAGGCGCATGTCGCGCGCGGAACCGTCGACCAGATCCTGTCCGCATCGGCGATCTGATCGCGGCCATGCCCGCTTTTTTGCGGGCTTTGCCATCAGCTTGAAAATCATTCCTAAACATCTTCGCGCTACGGCCGTTCTCTCATTTGAAAGGACGGCCCATGGCAACGACGACGACATCGGTAGGGAGCAGCATCCTGTCGGCGCTGGGTGCCAATTCGGGCATCGACACGAGCGCGCTCGTCACCAGCCTGGTCAGCGCCACCCGCGACCCGCGCCAGTCCGCGATCACCACCCAGCAGACGACCAACAATGCCCGCATCTCGGCGCTGGCGTCGGCCATCAGCTCGCTCGACACCTTCGCCGATGCGCTCACCAGCGTCCTGTCGGGTGCCGAATATACCGGCACGCCCAATTCGACCAACACCAACATCGCGTCGGTCAGTCTGCTGAGTGGCGGCACGCCGACCGGCATGCCGGCACAGCTGGTGGTGAAGTCGCTGGCGACCGCCCGCATCTTCGCCTCGACCTCGACCAGCGGCGCCACCAGCAGCACGGCGGTCGGTACCGGATCGCTCACCATCACGACGGCGGGTGGCAAGACCGCGACGATCACCGTCGATTCGAGCAATAACAGTTTTTCCGGCCTGGCTTCGGCGATCAACGCGGCCGACATCGGCGTGACCGCGAGCGTCGTCACCGATGCGCAGGGCACGCGGCTGGTGTTCAAGGGCGAAACCGGCGCGGCCAATGATTTCACCATCACCAGCTCGGCCAGCAGTTCGACCAGCGTCCTTGCCGGCCTCAACAGCAGCGCGATGACCTCGACGTCGGACCCGGCCAATGCGAAGATCACGCTCGACGGCACCGATTATGAATATGCCAGCAACACCATCGACGATGCGATCCCCTATCTGCGGATCGAACTGACCGCGGCGGACGTCAACAGCACGGTCAACCTGACCATGACCCAGCCGACCGCGACGATGAAGGATCTGCTGCAGGAATTTGTCGACGCCTATAATACGCTGATGAAGGCGCTGAACACGTCGACCTCGACCGGGACGGATTCATCGACCGCGGGCGTCCTCAACGGTGTGTCGGCGGTGCGCGACATGAAGTCGCAGCTCTCGAAGATCACCTCGACCCAGCTGGCTTCGACCGGCAGCTACAAGACGCTGGCCGATATCGGCATCGCGACCAACCGCGACGGCACGCTGACGCTCAACACCGACACGCTGGACAAGGCGCTGGCCGCCGATCCGGCGGGCATCACCAAGATGCTCAATCCCGCCAAGTCGACCGCCGACAATCTGGGCCTGTCGGGCCTGATGGACAGCGTGCGCGACAATATCGAGCTGGACAACGGCCCGATCAAGGCGGCGCAGGACCGTTATGAGAAGCTGGCCGACAGCCTGACCGAACAGCTCGAAAAGCTGGACGAGGACATGGCCGACTATGAGACGCGCCTGACTTCCATCTATTCGGCAATGCAGACCAAGCTGTCTGCGCTCAACGCAACCCAAAGCTATCTCCAGCAGCAGATCGATGCCTGGAACAAGAGCGACAGTTAATCGGGGACTTTGAAACATGTTCTATAATCACAGCTTTGCGGGTACGGCAGCGGCACGGCGCTATGCGGCGGTGCATTCGGGCAGCCGGATCGAGGGCGCCACGCCCCACGCGCTGGTCAAGATCCTGTTCGACGAACTGCTGATCGCGCTCGATGCCACGGCGCTGGCCGAACGCAATGGCGACCGGCTGAAGGTGTCCGACAAGCAGGCGCGCGCCATGTCGATCCTGTTCGCGCTGGAAGCGAGCCTCGACTTCGACAAGGGCGGCGACATCGCCACCGGCCTGGCGCGCATCTATCGCGAGGCCCGCCGGCTGCTGCTGGTCAGCGCCAAAGAGCATGATGCTGCGCCGGTCGAGCAGGCCCGCGCCATGGTCGGCGAGATTGCCGATGCCTGGAGCCAGATCGGCCAGCCCTGATCGCTCACGGGACGATCAGTCCATAGGCTGCCGACTGGCCCGGTTGCGGGGTTGCACCCCCTTCCGGTGGCCTGTATAGGCGGCACTCGCACAAGGGCGGCCCGGCGGGGGCCGCCTTTTTGCGTTATATCCAATGCGCACGGACGCGCAGCATCAACCCAGAAAGGGAAGGCACATGTCGATTACGCCGCTCATGCCCGTTTACCCCCGGTGCGATGTGCGTCCGGTCCGAGGCGAGGGCTGCTACCTGATCGGGGAGCGCGGCGAGCGCTATCTCGACTTCGCCAGCGGCATCGCCGTCAATCTGCTGGGCCATGGCCATCCCAAGCTTGTGCAGGCCATCGCCGATCAGGCCGCGACGCTGATGCACACGTCGAACCTCTATGGCTCGCCGCTGGGTGAATCGTTCGCGCAGAAGCTGGTCGATAACAGTTTCGCGGACACCGTCTTCTTCACCAATTCGGGTGCCGAGGCGGTCGAGTGCGCGATCAAGACCGCGCGCCGCTATCATTATGCCAATGGGCAAGCGCACCGGCACAAGATCATCAGCTTCGACAACGCCTTTCACGGCCGCACGCTGGGCACTATTTCGGCGACCAGCCAGCCCAAGATGCGCGATGGTTTCGAGCCGCTGCTGCCTGGTTTCCAGGTCGTGCCCTTCAACGATCTCGACGCGGCACTGGCGGCGATCGACGACAATACCGCCGGTTTCCTGCTGGAACCGGTGCAGGGCGAAGGCGGCGTGACCCCGGCAACCCAGGCCTTCCTGGCCGGCCTGCGCAAGGCGTGCGACGAGCATGGCCTGCTGCTGATCCTGGACGAAGTGCAGTGCGGCTATGCCCGCACCGGCACCTTCTTCGCCCATGAGCAATATGGCGTGAAGCCGGACATCATGGCGGTGGCCAAGGGCATCGGCGCGGGCTTCCCGCTCGGCGCCTGTCTCGCCACCGAGGAAGCGGCCAAGGGCATGGTGTTCGGCACCCATGGTTCCACCTATGGCGGCAACCCGCTCGCCATGGCGGTGGGCATCGCGGTGCTGGAAGAGGTGCTGGCGGACGGCTTCCTGGAGCAGGTGACGGCCATGGGCGCGCGTCTGCGTTCCGCGCTGGAGCAGATGATCCCGAACCATGACGACATGTTCGAGGATGTGCGCGGCATGGGGCTGATGCTGGGCGTCAAGATGAAGGACGCTTATGACGCGCGCGCCTTTGTCGGTCATCTGCGCGACCATCATGGTTTCCTGTCGGTATCGGCGGGTCAGAATGTGCTGCGCATCCTGCCGCCGCTCGTCATCGACGAAAGCCATATCGCCGAGTGCATCGAGAAGATTTCCGCCGGTGCGCGGAGCTTCGCGGACGCCAAGGCGGCCTGACCATATATTGCCCCGTTCGTGCTGAGTAGGGGCTGAGCGAAGTCGAAGCCCCGTATCGAAGCATCCTTCGATACGCCATTTCGACTTCGCTCAATGGCTACTCAGGACGAACGGTGGTTGGAAGCGGGGAAAACTTCCAATGACCAAGCATTTCCTGAATCTCACCGATGCGGGCGGCGACGCGATCGCCGCGATGATCGCCGACGCCATCGACCGCAAGGCGGCGCGCGCGGGCAAGCCCAAGGGTTGGGTCGACGCCGATGCGCCGCTGGCCGGTCACACGCTGGCGATGATCTTTGAAAAGAACAGCACGCGCACCCGCGTCAGCTTCGACATGGCGATCCGCCAGCTGGGCGGCAATTCGCTGATCCTGGACGGCGCGACCAGCCAGTTGGGACGCGGCGAGACCGTCGCCGACACGGCCCGCGTGCTCAGCCGCATGGCCGACGCGATCATGATCCGCACCGACGATCATGCCAAGATCGAGGAAATGGCCGAATATGCCAGCGTCCCGGTCATCAACGGCCTGACCGACTTGTCGCATCCCTGCCAGATCGTCGCCGACCTGCTGACCGTGGTCGAACATGGGCTGGCGCTGCCGGGCAGCCAATGGGCGTGGCTGGGCGACGGCAATAATGTTCTCCACTCGATCGTCGAGGCCGCCGGCCTGATGAAGTTCGACGTGCGCATGGGCATTCCTGAGGGCTATGATCCCGATCCGTCCTTTGCCGCGGCGGCGCAGGCGGCCGGTTCGACCATCACCCTGACTCGCGACGCGGCGCAGGCGGTGGCCGGCGCCGACGTCGTCGTCACCGACACCTGGATCTCCATGGGCCAGGCCCATGCCGAGGCGAAGCTGGCGGCGATGATGCCCTATCAGGTGACGCCGGAACTGATGGCGGGCGCCAAGGCGGACGCCAAATTCCTCCACTGCCTGCCCGCCCATCGCGGCGAGGAAGTGGTCGAGGCGGTGATCGACGGTCCGCAGTCGCTGATCTGGGACGAGGCGGAGAACCGCATCCATGCCCAGAAGTCGGTTCTGCTCTGGGCGCTTGGAAAGCTGTAAGCTCACCCTATATTCGGGCGAAATTTTCCGTTCGCCCTGAAAGATGACGGGGCCTGTCCTGCGCTGCGGAGCGGAGGACGGGCCCTCGCGGCTTTCGGGGCGGGTGGATCGGAAGGAAATATCGTGACCAGTTCCAATGTCGATCAGGCCCTTGGCTTCACCATCCCCTCGCGCCATGTGCGCGGCCGTTTCGTGCGGCTGGGGCCGGTGCTGGACCAGGTGCTGTCTGCCCATGCCTATCCCCCGGCGATCGAGCGGGTGCTGGCGTCCTCGCTGGTGCTGGGCGCGCTGCTCGGCAGCCTGCTCAAGGATGCCGGCGGCCAGCTGACCCTGCAGGCGCAGACCGAAAATGGCGTCGTCAGCCTGCTGGTGGCCGACTACAAGGGCGGCGAGCTGCGCGGCTATGCCAAGTTCGATGCCGAGCGGCTGGCGGAAATTGGCAGCGACCCGACCCTGTTCGGCCTGTTCGGCAAGGGCTATCTGGCGATCACCTTCGACCAGGCGGCGACCGGGGAGCGCTATCAGGGCATCGTGCCGCTGGATGGATCGTCGCTGGCCGAGGCGGCGGAGCATTATTTCTTCCAGTCCGAACAGATCCCCAGCATCGTCCAGATCGCGACCCGGCATGAGCCGGGCGAAGGCTGCATCGCGGCGGGCCTGCTGCTTCAGCATCTGCCCGAGGGCGAAGTGGGACGCGAGCGCCTGCATGTGCGCCATGACCATCCCGAATGGGAACATGTGCAGGCGCTGGCCGGCACGCTGCGCGACGAGGAACTGACCGATCTCGACCTGCCGCTGACCGACATCGCCTGGCGCCTGTTCCATGAAGAAGAGGAAGTGCGCGTCACCGAGACGACGGCGCTCGCCAAGGGCTGTCGCTGTGACCTTGCCCATATTCGCGATGTGATCGGCCGCTTCCCGGCGGACGAGCGGGTGGCGATGGCGGACGAGAAGGGCATTATCGGCGTCGATTGCGCCTTCTGCTCGCGGCTGTTCCCGCTCGCGCTGGACAGTTTCGTGACCCATTGAAAGCCGGCGCGGGGCAATTGCGGCACGGCCGTTCGCCCCGCGCTATCAAATTGCCGCAATTGCGCGGCACAACAGGATGAAGCATGGCGCCGCTCCCCGGCGCCGATGACAAGGTCTGGACGCAAGATGGCAAGGCTGGGGCTGCAGGCGCTGGGCGCCGCGGCGGCAATGATGATGGCAAGCTGGGCCGGGGCGGCGAACGCGCCGCAACTGGCTGCGCTCGCCAAGCTGGAAACAGGCGAATGGGAATTGCGCCTGCGCGACGATCCGTCTGCGCCGCCCCGCCGCCTGTGCGTGACGATGCCGCATCAGTTGCTGGAGCCGGCCAATGCCGGCCCCGGCTGCAAGCCGTTCGTGGTCAGCGACGCGCCTGCTGCCGCCACCGTGACCTTCGATTGCGGGGCGGCCGGCAATGCGCGCACCGACCTGCGCGTCGAAACGCCGCGTCTCATCCAGATACGATCGCAGGGGATCAGCGACGGTGCGCCCTTTTCCAACATGGTCGAAGGGCGCCATGTCGGGGCATGCCGCTGACCGGCGGCCCCCTTGCACTGCAACATAACGAGGTCTAGCGCAGCATCATGGTCGCACAGAATGGAAAATTCGCCGTCGTCTTGCTTTCGGGCGGGCTGGATTCAATGGTCGCGGGCGGGCTCGCGCGTGAAGCGGGCTATCGCGTCCTGGCGCTGACGATCGATTATAATCAGCGCCATCGCGTCGAACTGCGCGCCGCTGCCAAGGTCGCGACGGCGCTCAATGCCATGTCGCATATCGTGCTGCCGCTCGACCTCACGGCCTTTGGCGGGTCGGCGCTGACCGCCGACATCGAAGTGCCCAAGGGCGGCGTGGGCGACGAAATCCCGGTCACCTATGTGCCGGCGCGCAACACCATCTTCCTGTCGCTGACGCTGGGCCTGGCCGAAGTCGCGTCGGCCAGCGACATCTATATCGGCGTCAATGCGCTCGATTATTCGGGCTATCCCGACTGCCGTCCCGAATTTATCGACGCGTTCCAGAAAATGGCGACGCTGGCGACCAAGGCGGGGGTGGAGGGCCATCCGATCCGCATCAACACGCCGCTGCAGTTCATGACCAAGGCGGACATCGTGCGCGAGGCGCATCGCCTGGGCCTGGATGCCGGCCTCAGCTGGTCCTGCTATGATCCGACGCCCGACAACAAGCATTGCGGCCTGTGCGACAGTTGCCGCCTGCGCTCCAAGGGCTTCGAGGAAGCGGGCCTGCCCGATCCCACCGTCTATGCGACGCGTCCCGGAAAGGCCTGACACATGACCTATGCGGTCAAGGAAATGTTCCTGACCCTGCAGGGCGAGGGCGTGCAGGCGGGGCGGCGCGCGGTATTTCTGCGCTTTGCCGGCTGCAACCTGTGGAGCGGGCGCGAGCAGGACCGGCGCGATGCCGTCTGCCGCTTCTGCGACACCGATTTCGTGGGCACCGACGGTGATGGCGGCGGCAAGTTCGCGACCGCCGACGCGCTGGCCGATGCGGCATTCGCCTTCTGGGGCGAGGGGGAAGGCCCCTATATCGTCCTGACCGGTGGCGAGCCGATGCTGCAGGTCGACGATGCGCTGATCGATGCGCTCCACGGCCGTGGCTTCACCATCGCGATCGAAAGCAACGGCACCTTGCCGGCGCATCCGGGCATCGATTGGGTCTGCATCAGCCCCAAGGCGGGCAGCGACGTGGTCCAGGTGAAGGGCAATGAGCTGAAGCTGGTCTGGCCGCAGCCCGATGGCGGCCACAGCCTGGCCGATGTCGAGGCGATGGAAGGCTGGGGCTTCGACCATCTGCTGGTCCAGCCGCTCGACGATGCCCATGCCGTGGACAATGCCCGCGCGGCCATCGATCTGGTGATGGCCCGGCCGCGCTGGCGGCTGACGGTGCAGGCCCATAAATATCTGGGCCTGCGTTAAGCGTCTGTCAGATCAGGGCTGGACGCCCGCCTTCTGGTTCCACTGCTGGTGGCATTCGGGCAGCAGCACGCCCTTCTTCCAGCATTTTGCGTCGAGCGAAGGCAAAGCGAGCTGATAGTTCCAGCCCGGATCGCCATAATATTGCTCGCCGGCATGGACGAGCGACTTCTTGATCGAAGCCAGGCCCTGGCGGGCGACGACGTTGAGCTGGCCGCGATCGGCGAAGATCGCCTGGCGACCGACCGCCGCTGCCGCCTGGCAGAAGCCGCGCTGCGCCTGGACCGTCGAATAGCCCGAATAGATGCGGGTATTATACATGTCGGACGCCGACTGGCCGGGCTTGCCCTTGCCCTTGGTGCGCTGGAAATAGCTGAGCAGCGTCGCCTGCGCTGCGTCAAGTTCGGCGTCATGATGGGCGATCATGGCGTTGTAGTTGCTGACCGACAGCAGGGTCGGTTCGAACTGGCACTGCAGCGCGGCCACGTTGATTGCGGCGCGCAGGTTCCAGGTGAGGCCAGCCTTGATTTCGTCGGCCGTGGCGCCGGGCAGGCCCAGCGCGGTGGCGGCGGCTTCGTCGGTCAGGGCCGGGGCCGACATGTCGGGCGGCGACCAGAAGAATTGCGCGGCGGCCGGCTGCGCGGCGGCGAGCGACGCGGCGGCGATCGTCAGGGCGGCAAAGGCCTGGCGCGAGCGAAAACGGAACGTCATTGAATAAACCCTCTCAGCCGGGGTCTTGACGGCGCGAACGCCCAATTCCCCCATAACGGCATCGACTATAGCGCGGCTGTATCGGAAGTGAACGGCAAAAGCCTCACTGATCCGACACGACTTCCTCATCATTGGCGGGTGCGGTCGCATTGTCCGCCTTGGCCGGGGCAGCGGCCTTGGGTTCGGTACGGTTTTCCGGCAGGGCCAGGCTGGTGCCTTCGCTCTGTACGCCGTCCAGATCGGTCATGGCGTCGGTGGCGGTGCCATCGACCACTTCCATATCCTTCATCTGCACCGTGTTGCCGCTCTTTTCGCCGCCACCGCCGCAGCCTGCCAGCGGCATGCAGCCGATCAACAGGGCGGCAGTCATCATCCTTGCGTCAAGGCGCATCCGGGTCTCCATAACATGGCTCAACATGCCCGGCGGCCCCCCACCTGGCGAAGTGGCGGACCCTAGCGGGCGGTCCCGCATTGCTCAAGTCCCGTGCCGTCGCCCGATCCGCAGCGCCGCAGCCGACCGAGAAAGGCGGGGAAATGCGCCTTGAGCGCGGCATCAAGGGCTTCCATCGAGGCATTGCCGCCCAGTGCGGCGATGCTGGTCACCGGAAACTCGCTGATCCCGCACGGCACGATGCCGCCAAAATGGGACAGGTCGGGATCGACGTTGATCGAAAAGCCGTGCAGCGTCACCCAGCGGCGGACGCGAATGCCCAGCGCACCGATCTTCGCCTCGCGCCCCTGCCTGTCGTCGGTCCAGATGCCGATGCGGCCTTCGGCGCGGCGGGCGGCAATGCCCAGGTCGGCGAGCGCGTCGATCATCCAGCCTTCGAGATGATGGACGAAATTGCGCACATCCTTGCCGCGCTCGCGCAGGTCGATGTTGAGATAGCCGATGCGCTGGCCCGGCCCATGATAGGTGTAGCGGCCACCGCGCCCGGCATCATGGACAGGAAAGCGCGGATCGATCAGTTCGGCCGGATCGGCGCTGGTGCCCGCGGTATAGAGCGGCGGATGCTCCAGCAGCCAGACGCGCTCGCGCGCCTCGCCCTCATAAATGGCGGCGGCTCGCGCCTCCATATCGGCAAGGGCGGTCGGATAGTCGACGGGGGCGGCATCGCTGCGCCACTCGACGTCAGGAAAGGGCAGGGGATCGGTCATGGCGCTTCCTTGACTTGAGCGGGGCGAGCGATCAAGTCTCGGGCCGCATTTCGCAGGACAGGGGTAGGCATTAGATATGGCGGCAGTCTCGATCGGCAAGGCGTGGGAGGAGGCGGTTGCCTTCGTTGCCCGCGAAGCGTCGCTGCTCTTTCCCGTCGCGCTGCTGTTCCTGGCCCTGCCGGGGCTGATCCTGCAGGAAATGACGCCGCCGCAACTGGCCGAATGGATGGCCAATCCCCAGCGCACTGGCCTGCCCGAAATTCCGCCGGGCTTTGCGCTGGCGATGCTGCTGGGCGTTATCATCATCTGGTTCGGATCGCTGACGCTGTTCGCTCTCGCGCTGCGGCCGGGCATCAGCGTTGGGGAGGCGTTGCGCCTGGGCTTCGCGCGACTGCCGGTGCTGCTGGGCACCGCCTTGCTCGCCATGTTCCTGATTGGCGGGGTGATGCTGGCCGCGATTCTGGTCGCCGTCCTGGCCAGCCTGGTCTCGGAGTCCGTGGGCACCAGCATCGGCGCCATCCTCGGCGCCTTTGTCGGCGGCGCCACCATCTTCGCCAGTGTCCGGCTGATGCTGCTCAATCCGGCGGTGATCGACGGCAATCAGGGCGTGGTGCCCTCGCTGCGCCATGCCTGGGCGCTGACGCGCGGCTGTTTCTGGCGGCTGCTGGGCTTCATCATCCTGATCACCCTGCTGTCGGGCATTGCCAGCATGGCGGCGCAGACGATCTTCGGTGCGCTCGCCGGCCTTGCCGCCGGGCCGGAGGCCGCCCGGCTGGTGGGCGGCGTCGCCTCGGCGGCGGTGTCGACCGTGATCCAGGTCTATATGCTGGTGATGCTGGCCCGCATCTATCGTCAGGCGTCGGCGGGCTGACCGAACATCGGGATCTGCGGCGCCGCTCCGGGCGGCAGCAGGCCCAGCAGGCGCGGATCGGCAAAGGTCTCGATCTCCCGGCCATAGGGGGTGAAGCCCGACTTGATGTAGAAGCCGAGCGCCGCCGGACTGTCGAGCGTACAGGTATGAACCCAGAAGCGCTCCACTCCCTTGCGCCAGGCGAGCGACTTGGCCTGCGCCATCAGCCATTTGCCAAGGCCCTTGCCGTTGAGCGAGGGCACCAGCCCGAAAAAGGCCAGCTCGCATTGTGCCGGGCTGCGGAAATCCAGCTCCAGCAGGCCGACCTCGACCCCGCGCGGGTCGGTGACGGCATAGACCTCGATCAGGGGATCATGCAGGATGGCCGCGAGCTGATCGTCCGGCATCACCAGCCGCGAGAACCACAGCCACGGCTCGCCCACGCGGCGGAACAGGGCGCGATAGGCGGCAAGGTCCGGCGTCTTCCATGGCACCAGCCGCAGCGGCGCGGGCGGGATCGGCGCGGGCCTGGGCCGCTCGCGCATTTCCAGATGGGTGACGATGGTCGCGATCTCGCGCGGATCGACCGGGGTCAATGCCACGCGATCAGCTCCAGCTCGCCATCGGCGGCAGGCTCATCAGGATCGCGTCGATATTGCCGCCGGTCTTGAGCCCGAACAGGGTGCCGCGGTCATGGACCAGGTTGAATTCGGCATAGCGGCCGCGCCATTCCAGCATGGTGCGATAGTCTTGCTCGCTCCACGCCTCGTTCATCCGCCGCCGCACGATCGGCGGGAAGGCGGCCAGGAACGCGTCGCCGACAGAGCGGGTGAAGGCGAAATTGGCGTCGAACGCGGCATCGTCCGCGCATTCGAGATGATCGTAGAAGATGCCGCCGACGCCGCGATGCACGCCGCGATGGGGGATGAAGAAATAGTCGTCGGCCCAGGCCTTGAAGCGCGGATAATAGGCCGGATCATGGGCGTCGCAGGCGGCCTGCAATACCGCGTGGAAATCCGCCGTATCCTCGTCGCGCGGCAGGGGCGGATTGAGGTCGGCGCCGCCGCCGAACCAGTTCTTGGTCGTGTTGAGGAAGCGGGTGTTCATGTGGACGGCCGGCACATGCGGGTTCGCCATATGCGCGACCAGGCTGATGCCGGTGGCGAAAAAGGCCGGATTGTCGGCCGCGCCATGGATGGTCTGGGCAAAGCCGGGGGCAAGATCGCCGGTCACCGTCGAGACATTGACGCCCACCTTCTCGAAGACCTTGCCTTTCATCACCCCGCGCACGCCGCCGCCGCCTTCGCCCGGCGCTACGCCTTCGGCCTCGCGATCCCAGGGGGTGTAGGCGAAGCTGGCGTCGCTGCCGGCCTCGCGCTCGATCGCCTCGAACTCCGCGCAGATCCGGTCGCGCAGCGATTCGAACCAGGCACGGGCCGCCTGCTGCTGCGGGTTCAGGGGAAAGCGGATGTCAGGCGTCATGCAGGGAAGCTCCCGGTCTGGCGAAGGGCCTCGGCAACGGCGATGCCGGTGGAAACGGCGATGTTGAGCGAGCGGAAGCCCGGCGCCATCGGAATGCGCACGCGAATATCGGCCAGATCGCGGACATGATCGGGCACGCCCGCGCTTTCCGATCCCATCAGCAAGACATCGTCACTGCGAAATGTCACATCGGGCAGTCGTTCCGACGCGTGGCTGCTCATCAGCAGCAGGCGGCGGCCGGCGGCCCGTCTTTCCGCGTCGAACGCCTCGAAATTGGCGTGGCGCACGACTTCGGCCGCTGCGCCATAATCCATTGCCGCGCGCTTCAGCCGGGCATCGGAAAAGGCGAATCCGGTCGGCATGATGATGTCGACGGGCACGGCAAAACAGGCGGCGAGGCGCAGGATGGCGCCGACATTGCCGGCGATTTCGGGCTGGTAGAGAGCGATACGCATGGCTGTCGCATAATGCAGCGCGGCGATTTGTCATAGTCTGGATGACTTTGCGGTTGGCAAAGCCCTGACAGTCCGGTTATCAGACCTTTGACCCACGCCGGGGGGAGGCGGGGTATACCCTAACTCCCTTGATAATCAGGATCACTCAAGGCATTCCGGCGTGAATAGGGAAGTCTTGCAAGGGTAGAGGTGCATGGCGAACTCAGAACAAGTTGACGGGCAGGGTCTATCCGGCGAAGACGGAGTGCGTCGCCGCGATTTCATCAATATCGCTGCGGTGAGCTTCGCAGGGGTGGGCGCCGTCGGCGTCATTCTCCCGCTCATCGATCAGATGAACCCCAGCGCCGACGTATTGGCGCTCGCATCGACCGAGGTCGATCTTTCCGCGATCCAGCCGGGCCAGGCGATCAAGACCACCTTCCGGTCGCAGCCGCTGTTCGTTCGCCAGCTCACCGAAAAGGAAATTGCCGAGGCCGACAAGGTCGACCCGTCCACGCTGCGCGATCCGCAGACGCTGGCGGAACGCACCGTCGACGGCAAGAAGCAGTGGCTGATCACCATGGGCGTCTGCACCCATCTGGGCTGTGTGCCGCTGGGCGCGGGCGAGGGTGAGAATCGCGGCGAATTCGGCGGTTATTTCTGCCCCTGCCACGGTTCGTCCTATGACACGGCCGCCCGCATCCGTAAGGGGCCTGCCCCCAAGAATCTGGAAGTGCCGAAGTATAGCTTCACTTCCGACACTGCCATTCTTGTGGGTTGAGGGGGACCGTCATGAGCTTTCCATGGGCTGAACATTATACCCCCAAGCATCCGCTGATGCAGTGGGTCGACGAGAAGCTGCCGCTGCCGCGCCTCGTCTACAATGCCGTCGGTGCCGGCTATCCGGTGCCGCGCAACCTCAATTATTTCTGGAATTTCGGTGTCCTCGCCGGCCTGGCGCTGCTGATCCAGATCGTCACCGGCGTGGTCATGGCGATGCATTATGGCGCCAACACGCTGGTCGCCTTCGGCACTGTCGAACAGACGATGCGCGACGTGAATGCGGGCTGGCTGATGCGCTATGCCCATGCCAACGGCGCCAGCTTCTTCTTCATCGTCGTCTATCTCCATATTTTCCGCGGTCTCTATTTCGGTAGCTACAAGGCGCCGCGCGAAATGGTCTGGCTGCTCGGCCTCGTCATCTTCCTGTTGATGATGGCGACCGCCTTCATGGGCTATGTCCTGCCCTGGGGGCAGATGAGCTATTGGGGCGCCAAGGTCATCACCGGCCTGTTCGGCGCGATCCCGGTGGTGGGCGAGCCGATCCAGACCTGGCTGCTGGGCGGCTTTGCGCCCGGCAATGCCTCGCTGAACCGCTTTTTCTCGCTCCACTTCCTGCTGCCTTTCGTGATCGCAGCGGTGGTGATCCTGCATATCTGGGCGCTGCATATTCCCGGTTCCTCCAACCCGACCGGCGTCGAGGTGAAGGGCCCGCAGGATACCGTGCCCTTCCATCCTTATTATACCGCGAAGGACGGTTTCGGGGCGGGCGTCTTCCTGATCCTGTTCGCGATCCTGCTGTTTTTTGCGCCCAATTATCTGGGTCACCCGGACAATTATATCGAGGCGAACCCGCTCTCGACCCCCGCGCATATCGTGCCCGAATGGTATTTCTGGCCCTTCTACGCGATCCTGCGCGCCTTCACCGTCGACTTCTTCTTCGTGCCGGCCAAGCTGCTGGGCGTGCTGGCGATGTTCGCATCGATCCTGCTGCTCTTCTTCCTGCCCTGGCTCGACACCTCGCCGGTGCGCTCGGGCAGCTATCGCCCGACCTTCAAGACGTTCTTCTGGATCCTAGTGCTCGACGTGCTGATCCTGGGCTATTGCGGCGGTGCGCCGGCGGAAGAGCCCTATGTGATGATCAGCCAGGTCGCCGCGGCCTATTATTTCGCGCATTTCCTGATCATCCTGCCGATGATCGCGCGCTTCGAAAAGCCGCTGCCGCTGCCCAATTCGATCACCGAGGCGGTGCTGGCCAAATATGCCAAGGCTGACGGCGAACCCGCCGCAGTCCCGGCCGAATAAGGGGGAAGACAAGCATGGTACGCATCGGCGCATTCCTTGTCGGCCTCTTCTTCGCCGGCTGGCTGCTCATCTCCTTCCTCGTGGGTGCCTATTCCTACGTGGTGGAGCCTCCGGCCAAGACGGTGGAGCATGAGTTCCACCTGGCCCCAAAACATGTCTCCTTCTCGTTCGACGGGCCGCTGGGCCGCTATGACAATCAGCAGCTCCAGCGTGGCTTCCAGGTGTTCAAGGAGGTCTGCTCGGCCTGCCACAGCCTGAAGTTCGTCGCCTTCCGCGATCTGGCCGGCATTGGTTATAACGAGGCGGAGATCAAGGCGATCGCCAAGAACTGGGCGATCAAGACCCCCAGCGTCGATCCGGCGACGGGCGAGGCCTCGACCCGCGACGGCATTCCGGCCGATTATTTCCCGTCTCCCTTCGCGAACAATGTCGCGGCGGCGGCGGCGAACAATAATGCGATCCCGCCGGATCTGTCGCTGATGACCAAGGCGCGCCATCATGGCTCGGCCTATGTCTATTCGCTGCTGACGGGCTTCCAGGAACAGCCGGCCGAACTGCTCAAGCATTTCCCGGATGCCAAGACGCCCGAGGGGCTGCACTTCAACCCCTATTTCGCCAACCTGAACCTTGCCATGGCGCCGCCGCTGTCGGCCGATGGCCAGGTGACCTATGGCGACGGCACCAAGCCGACCATCGACCAGATGTCGCAGGACGTGGCCGCCTTCCTTACCTGGACGGCCGAGCCGAAGCTGGAAAATCGCCGCCGCGCGGGCGTGGCGACGATCCTCTTCCTGCTGATCGCCACGGGCCTTGCCTATATGGCCTATCAGAATATCTGGGCGGACAAGAAGAAGGCGGCCTGACCGCACTTCTGCCCGACGGCATGAAAGAAAGGGCGCGCTTCCTTGTCGGGAGCGCGCCCTTTCCTTATGGGGCTTCAACCATGAGCATCGACAGTTTGACCGCGCTGGTCCGCACCATCCCCGACTTCCCCAAGCCGGGCATCCAGTTCCGCGACATCACGACCCTGCTGGCCGATGGGCCGGGTCTGGCCGAACTGATCGACCAGATGGCGAAGGTGGCAGGACCGCTCGACCCCGACCTGATCGTCGGCGTGGAGGCGCGGGGCTTCATCCTGGGCGCGGCGCTGGCGCTGAAGCTGGGCAAGGGTTTCGTGCCGGTCCGCAAGAAGGGCAAGCTGCCGGGCAAGACCGTCGGCATCGACTATGTGCTGGAATATGGCACCGACCGGCTGGAACTGCATGAAGGGCAGGTGCCACAGGGCGCGCGCGTGCTGCTGGTCGACGACCTGATCGCCACCGGCGGGACGGCGCAGGCGGCGGCGCGGCTGCTGCGCGAGCAGGGCGCGCAGGTCCTGATGGCGCTGTTCGCGATCGACCTGCCGGATCTGGGCGGGCTTGCCGCGCTGGAGCAGGACGGTGTCCCCTCGCGCGCGATCCTGTTGTTCGAGGGCGACTGATCCGGTCCAGGCGCCGGTTGTCGCCGGCGCCCTTTCGCGTCATGATGCGCCGATCCGATGACGAGGAGCATATGGCCGCTACTTCCCGCTTCCTCAGCCGGTTCGGTGCCTGTGTGGCGCCGCTGCTGCTATCGGCCTGTGCGACGCCGGCCCCCTATCGCGAATTGTCCTGTGGCGCGACAGTCGCGCCTGCGCTCGCCGCCTCGGATGCGCAGCGGATCACCACCACCCTGTCGGTGCTGACCTATAATATCGAGGGGCTGGGCTGGCCGGCACGCAGCGGGCGTGGGCCGTCACTTGACCAGATAGCGGAGCGACTGGCCGCCATGCGCGCGGCGGGGACGGCACCCGACGTGGTGCTGTTCCAGGAAATGTTCAGCGGATCGGCAAAGCAGGCGGTGGCCGATACCGGCTATCCGGCAATCGCCGCCGGTCCGCATCGTACGACCCGCGCGCGCGGGTCGACCAAGGACAAGCTGCCGGGCAAGTCGCATATCAATCGGGGCGAGATTGGCATCCATTTTTCCGGCAGTGGCCTGGCCGTCGCCTCGCGCTATCCGATTCTCCTGACGCAGAAGCGGGCCTATGGCCGCAAATCCTGCGCTGGCCTCGATTGCCTGTCGAACAAGGGAATCGTGCTGGCCCGCATCGCCATGCCCGGCGTGCCGACGCCGATTGACATTTATGACACGCACATGAACTCGCGCGGGGCTTCCCGCGCGCCCGGACCGCGCAATCTCGCCGCGCATGAACGGCAGGCGCTCGAAGCCTCGGCCTTCATCGATGCAAGCCATGACGACGCCTATCCGCTGATCTTTGGTGGCGATTTCAACATGCGCCATTCCGAACCGCGCTGGGAGAATTTCTCCCGCTATCAGGCGCTCAACCTGGTCCATCGCGTCTGCGCCGATGCGGCGTCAGGCTGCGATGTACGCATGTCCTGGGATGGCGACGAGCCGTGGATGGATACGCAGGATCTGCAATTCTTCTGGCCGGGCGATCGGGTGTCGGTCCGCCCGATCCGGGTGGAGGCGATGTTCGATGGTGGGCCGAGCGGGCCGGAATTGTCCGACCATGACGGCTTCCTCGTCACCTATGAACTGTCCTGGCCGCGCGACGCCGCGCGCCAGCCGGGCGGCTGTTAAAGCGCCTCGCCCAGGGCATCGACGGCCACCGCCAGCTTCTCGTCGATCAGCGAGAGCAACTGCGTCCAGCCGAGCATGTCTTCAAGCTCGCCCGGCCCATCGGAAATGCCGCGCAACCCCATCAGCGGCACGCCGAAACGCTGGCAGGCGCGGGCGATCGCAAAAGTCTCCATGTCGACCATGTCGGCATCGATCGCGGTATATTCCTCGCCGCCCACGACATTGGCGCCGGTCGACAGGCGCAGGGCGCGGATTTCGAGCGGCGTGACCAGCGGAATGTCGACCGGATGGTCGATCAGCGGCGTCACCCCCTTGGTGAAGCCCAGACGAGAGGCATCCATGTCCCGCCAGGAGACGCTGGCGACCTGATAGACCTCGCCCAGCATGCCCACCCGCGACCCGGCGGAGCCCAGCGACACGACCAGATCGGGCAGGGTGCCCGCCTGCGCCATCCGGTCGAGCGTCACGGCCATGGCCAGCGCCGCCTCGACCGGGCCGACGCCGGTCATCAGCGGGCTGATCCGGGCTTGCAGATGCGGGCCATATTCGGCGTCGATCGCCATCACGAACAGCACCCGCCGTCCGCCCATCACTACACATGTCGCCGTCATCTGCTGGTCTCCGTCTCGCTGCTGCGCGTCATAGCCGGAAAAGGGCAAAAAATAAGGCCTCGGAAATCCGGAGACTTCCAAGGCCTTATCATGGTGGGCGTGGCAAGGATTGAACTTGCGACCCCTGCGATGTCAACACAGTGCTCTACCACTGAGCTACACGCCCGCCGTGGAGGGGGCCAATAACGGGGGTCGGTGACTCGCGCAAGCGCTAAATGACACTTTTTTGTAGAAACTTTTCCAACCCGCTGGACAGGGGGTGGGGAGGCCATATGCTGCGGTGCAAATAAGGGGGGACGCAAAAACATCATGTTGCCTACGCCATCGACGCCGACGGAACCGGTTCGGCCGCTCCCCTTCTATCGCCATCTCTATTTCCAGGTGCTGGTGGCGATCGCGCTGGGCGTGCTGCTCGGCCATTATTTCCCGGCGACGGGCGAAGCGATGAAGCCGCTGGGCGATGCCTTCATCGCGCTGGTGCGGATGATCATCGCGCCGGTCATCTTCCTGACGATCGTCACCGGCATTGCCGGCATGAAGGAACTGGGCGCGATCGGCCGGGTCGCGGCCAAGGCCTTTGCCTATTTCCTGACCTTCTCCACCCTGGCGCTGATCGTCGGCCTGATCATCGCCAATGTCGTTCAGCCTGGCGCCGGGCTCAACATCGATCCGGCGACCCTGGATGCCAGCAAGATCGCCGATTATGCGCAGCAGGCGCATGACCGCACGCTGGTCGCCTTCCTGCTGAACGTCATTCCCGCGACCCTGGTGTCTGCGGTGGCCGACGGGCATAATATCCTGCAGGTGCTGTTCGTCGCGATCCTGTTCGGCATCGCGCTCAGCATGATCGGGGAAAAGGCCGAGCCGCTGATGACGGTGCTGGAATCGGCCAGCCTCGCCATCTTCAAGCTGGTGTCCTTCCTGATGAAGGCAGCGCCCTTTGGCGCGTTCGGCGCAATGGCCTTCACCGTGGCCAAATATGGCGTCGGGACGCTCGCCAACCTCGCCGGGCTGGTCGCGACCTTCTACCTCACCTCGCTGCTGTTCGTGCTCGTCGTGCTGGGGACGGTCGCCTGGTTCGCCGGCTTCAACATCCTGCACCTGATCCGCTACCTGCGCGCCGAACTGCTGCTGGTGCTGGGCACATCCTCGTCGGAAGCGGCGCTGCCCAGCCTGATCGAGAAGATGGAACAGGCGGGGTGCCGCAAGTCGGTGGTCGGGCTGGTCGTGCCGACCGGATACAGCTTCAACCTCGACGGCACCAATATCTACATGACGCTGGCGGCGCTGTTCATCGCGCAGGCGACCAATGTGCATCTGAGCCTGGAGGAACAGATATTGCTGCTGCTGGTGGCGATGCTGTCGTCCAAGGGCGCGGCGGGCGTCACCGGCGCGGGCTTCATCACCCTGGCCGCCACCCTGTCGATCGTGCCGTCGGTGCCGGTCGCAGGCATGACCCTGATCCTGGGCGTCGATCGCTTCATGAGCGAATGCCGCAGCCTTACCAACTTCGTCGGCAATGCGGTGGCGACGGTGGTGGTGTCGGTCTGGGAAAAGGGCCTGGATCGCGAGCGCTTTGCGGCGGCCATGGCGGGCAAGCCGCTGCCGCCGCTGGGGCAGGTCGCGGATGAGGCCGAAGCGCTCAGCTAAGGCCGGTCAGCGTCTCGCTGCCGAACATTCGTTCGACTTCCAGCACCAGGTCGCGCAGGTGGAAGGGCTTTGACAGCACCTTCGCCTGCGGCACCGCCTTGCCGGCTTTCAGCGTCACGGCGGCAAAGCCGGTGATGAACATGATGCGGGTCTGGGGCGCGACATTGGCCGTGTGCTGCGCCAGTTCGATGCCGTCCATTTCGGGCATGACGATGTCGGTCAGCAGCAGGTCGAACCGATCCGATTCGATATGCGGCACGGCCTGGGTGCCGGTGGCGACCGCCACCACCTCATAACCCGACTTTTCCAGCGCCCGCGCCAGATAGGCGCGCATGCTGTCATCATCTTCCGCCAGCAGGATTCGAACCATTGACCCCAAATTTCCTGTAAGCCGTCTTCCGCGGCGCCCCTTGCCTTGCCCACAGACTGGCAAGCCGTTCGGATATATGCGACAAGGATTAAAGATTATCCAGCCGACCATATTTTTCCACGGCCGGTGAAAGGAATGGCGTTGGATCATTTTGGTACGTGTCCGCCAACCGAATCGACGGCGGCCTATGATCTTCATGGTCCTGCTCTTCCCAATGGTCCGCTGATTGTGTCCGTGCCCCATGCCGGGCGCGACTATTCCCCTGATTTGCTGGCTCTGGCGCGGGTGCGGCCGGAGGTGCTGCGCCGGCTGGAGGATCGCTGGGCCGACATGCTGGCAGGGCCGCTGGTCGCGCGGGGCTACAGCGTGCTGGTCGCCCGCGCGCCGCGTGCGATGATCGACCTCAACCGGCATGAGCGGGAGCTGGATCCGGTGATGGTGACCGGTCTGCCCCGCGATCAGCCGCTGCAGAGCAGCGCCAAATTGCGCGGCGGGCTGGGCCTCATTCCCCGTCGCCTGCCCGGCGCCCTGGAATTGTGGCAGCGTCCGATCCCCTGGGAGGAAGCGCGGCGGCGGATCGAGGCGGTGCATCGGCCCTATCATGCCCGGCTGGCACAGATGATGACGGCCGCGCGGGAGCGGCATGGTCATGCCATCCTGATCGACCTGCATTCGATGCCGCCGCTGCCGCCGCCGGCCGCCGGACAGGCTGCCCCGGCGCTGGTGCTGGGCGATCGCTTCGGCCGCAGCGCCGCGACACGGCTGATGATGCTGGCAGCCGATGTCGCGGCCGGGCATGGCGTGCTGACGTCGCAGAACCATCCCTATGCCGGCGATCATTTGATCGAGCGGCATGGCCGGCCGGAGCGTGGTTTCCATGCGCTGCAGCTGGAGGTGGACCGTGCCCTTTATCTCGACGTCACGCTCGATCGGCCGGGGCCGGGGCTGACGCGCATGCAGGGCGTGGTGGCGGCCATTGCCGAGGCACTGGCGAACGAACTGCCGCGCAGCTACGCGATGGCGGCGGAATAGCCTATTCGCCGATCACCAGCCGGGCGCCGGCAAGGCTCAGATGATGGGAATCGAAATAGAGCGGCTTGCCGTCATGGATGATGGTGCAGCGGCGGGCATCGCATAGCCGCGCCATCGGATCGATCAGCGTCACGCCCCGTGCCTGCCAGCGGGCAAAGAGTGCGCGCAGATTGCGGGTGCGGGCCTCGATCGTGGCGCGTTCCACGCCCTGCGCCTGCGCAAGATCGCCGGCGCGGGCGAGATGGGCCAGATGGCGTGGCACGTCAAAGGGCTGGGGCGGCACCGGTCCGATCAGGATGACCTGCCGTTCTTCAGCGCGCAGGGCGCGGATGGTGGCATCCAGCTTCGCGACGAAGGCGGGATCGTCAAATTCGCCATTGGCCCAGAAGGCGGCGAGATAGACGCGGCGGATGCCCGGATCGGCACGGATGGCTGCAAGGGCGGCCTGGTTGGCGCGGGCGCAGCGGGCATCCTTGGGCGCGTCATAGCCCAGTACCGGCGGGCAACTGGACGTGGTCCGCTCGATCAGGGCGCGGCCTTCTGCCCTGGCCCTGAGCGACAGGGCATAGGCCATTTCGACGCCATGGCTGTCGCCCCAGAGCAGGGCGTCGGGTCGGACCTTGGCACCGAGAATGCAGGGCTGGGCACCGCGGGCGAACGTGTCGTGGCAGGCCTTGCGCGCGGGGCTGATGTCGGTGCGGCCGGCGGCGAGTTGCAGCACCTGCGGCGCAAAGCGCTGCGGCCAGCCGCCCATCGCCAGCAGAGCCAACGACAGGAGGCACAGTAGCGCCATGGCGCCGCCGGTGAACTGGAAGATGCGCAGGGCGGGGATGCGGCGGGCATCGCGGAAGGGGCGCTCGACGAAGCGCCAGGAGAGGATGGCGGCGACCAAGGAGGCTGTCACGACCGCGATGGCCGTCGATCCGGTCAGGGCCGCATCGGTCGCATATTCGGTGAAGACGATCAGCGGCCAGTGCCACAGATAGAGGGAGTAGGAGATGAGGCCCACGCCGACGAAAGGGGGCAGGCTGAGCAGGCGCCCGACGCTGGTACCCGGCGCGCTGTGCAGCAGCAGCGCCGCGCCCAGCACCGGGGGCAGGGCGGTGATGCCGGGGAAAACGGTCTCGCGCGTATAGAAGATGACAGCGAAGGTGACAGATAGAAGGCCACTCCACGCAAGCGCCTCCCGCAGCCAGCGCGCCCGTGTCGCCGGGATGGCGCCGAGCGCCAGCAAGGCGCCCGCAAATAATTCCCAGGCGCGGGTGGGCAGCAGGTAGAAGGTGAAGCCGCTGGTGTCGCGCTGAAGCGCGATCGCCAGTGCCAGCGAAATCGCGGCGATCGCGCCGACGATCAGGCTGCGCCAGCGGGCGGCAAAGCGCGCGATCAGCATGAGCAGGATCGGGAAGCCGATGTAGAATTGCTCCTCCACCGCCAGCGACCAGCTGTGGAGCAAGGGCTTTACGTCCGCGCCGCCAGCGAAATAGCCGGTATCGGTGAAGAACCAGAGGTTGGAGGCGAACAGCGTGGCGGCGAGCGCGGATTTCGGCACGCCTTCTATATCGCCGGGCAGATAGAGCCAGCAGGCCGCCGCCAGCACGGCCAGGATCATCAGGCTGAGCGCCGGCATGATCCGGCGGAAGCGGCGTTCGTAGAAATGGACGAGCGAGAAGCGCTGTTCATCCACCTCGCGTGCGATGATGCCGGTGATGAGGAAGCCGGAGATCACGAAGAAGATGTCGACGCCGACATAGCCGCCGGAAAAGCCTGGCACATGGGCATGGAAGAGCAGCACCG
The DNA here is from genome assembly GCF_051058005.1 of Sphingobium sp. DN12. Lineage (NCBI taxonomy): Bacteria > Pseudomonadati > Pseudomonadota > Alphaproteobacteria > Sphingomonadales > Sphingobiaceae > Sphingobium > Sphingobium sp. DN12. Next base: position 2,748,645 of record NZ_CP173717.1, on the reverse strand, counting down.
GCAGGATGGCGATGGCGCGCAGCCCGTCAATGTCGCGGCGATAACGACCCGCCCCGATCATGCTGCTTTCCTGTGGTGCCGACCCATGCATGGCGCTGTCCTAGCGCGAAAGCCCTGCGATTTGCTTTACCATTTTGCCGTCGTTGACAGCGGCAGGGTGGATGATATGATCCAATGTATATCATAAATGGGTGAGGATCATGCGCGATTACGCCACGGCGGACTTCTACAAGGATGTGGATCTGGTTGATGATCCCCATGCCTATTTCGACTTTCTGCGCGCCCAGGGGCCGGTGACGCGGCTGCCCCATCGCAATGTGGTGGCGGTGACGGGCTATGAGGAAACGGTGCAGGTGATGCTCGACACCGAGCATTTTTCCAGCATCAACGCCGTGACCGGGCCGATGACGGACTTGCCCTTCACGCCGCAGGGCGACGACATCGCGGCGGAACTGGAGGCCGCCCGGCCCAAGATCGCCTTCGCCGACCAGATCGTGACGGAAAGCGGCACCCGCCATGCCAAGTTGCGATCGGTGATCGGCAGCCTGTTCACCCCCAGCCGGTTGAAGGCGCTGGAGCCATCCCTCTATGCGACCGCCGACAGCCTGATCGACGAGTTTGCCGCCGACGGTAAGGTCGATCTGGTGCGCCAATATGGCGGCCCCTATGCGACGCTGGTGATCGCCGATCTGCTGGGCATCCCGGCCAAGGGGCGCGCGGCCTTCCGCGTCCTGCTGGAAGGGGCGGTGCCGGCCCAGATCGACGGATCGCCCGAGGATCTGAAGCACAATCCGCTGGTCGGCCTTGGCAAGCATATGTTCCGCTACATCGCCTGGCGCCGCTTCCTGAACCATCCGGCGGTGCTGCCGGTACGCCGGCTGCTGGGCGCGGACACGGAGAAGAAGGACATATTGACGACGCTGGCGCTGGCGAAGTTCCCTGATGGGACGAGCCCGACCCTGGTCGACCTGACGGCGATGGCGGCCTTCCTGTTCGGCGCGGGGCAGGACACGACCAACCGGCTGCTGGCCAACGCCTTCCGCATCATCGCGATCCGGCCGGATATCCAGGCGCAGTTGCGCGCCGACCCCAAGCGCATCCCCAATTTCCTGGAGGAAGTGCTGCGCTATGACGGGTCGGTGAAGAGTGGCGGGCGCATCTGCACGCGGACGACGGAACTGGGCGGGGTCGAGATCAAGGCGGGGACGACGATCCTGATGTCGCACATGGCCGCCAATCGCGATCCGCGCCGCTTCGACAATCCGGCGCAGTTCGACATGGATCGGCCGCGCGCCAAGGAGCATCTGGCGTTCGGCCGGGGCGCCCATACCTGCATCGGCGCGCCGCTCGCCCGGCGCGAGGTAGCGGTCAGCATCGAACGGCTATTGGCACGGATGGGCAATATCCGCCTGTCGCCGGCTCATCATGGGGCGGGTGAGGCGCTGCGCTTCGATTATGAGCCCACCTATATATTGCGGGCGCTGCGGCACCTGCATCTGGAGTTCGACCCGATCGCAGATCCCGGCTGAACAGGGGGCAGAAGCCGGCTGGGCCGGCCCCTCCTTGCGATTCGGAGGGGCCGGTTCCTTTTTCGTCAGGCCGCGGCGCGGCGTTCCTTCAGTTCCTCGTTCAGCATTTCTGCCAACAGGAAAGCCAGTTCCAGGCTCTGCGCCGCGTTGAGGCGCGGATCGCAATGGGTGTGATAGCGATCGGCCAGACCTTCGTCGGTGATCGCGATCGCACCGCCGGTGCATTCGGTGACATTCTGACCGGTCATTTCGGCATGGATGCCGCCACCGAACGTCCCTTCGGCGCGATGCACGGCAAAGAAGCCGCGCACTTCGGCCAGGATGCGGTCGAACGGCCGCGTCTTGTAGCCATTGGCCGCCTTGATGACATTGCCGTGCATCGGGTCGCAGGACCAGACCACCGAATGCCCCTCGCGCTTCACCGCCCGCACCAGCTTGGGCAGGCCGGCCTCGATCTTGTCATGGCCATAGCGGGTGATGAGCGTGATGCGACCGGCTTCCCGCTTCGGGTTCAACAGGTCGAGCAGGCGCAGCAATTCGTCCGGCTCCAGGGTCGGGCCGCACTTCATGCCGATGGGATTGCCGATGCCGCGCAGATATTCGACATGCGACGACCCTTCGAAGCGGGTGCGGTCGCCGATCCACAACATGTGCGCCGAGGTGTCATACCAGTCGCCGGTCAGGCTGTCCTGACGGGTCAGCGCCTGTTCGAACGGCAGCAGCAGTGCCTCATGGCTGGTGTAGAAGCTGGTGCCGCCAAGCTGCGGCACGCTGTCCGCGTCCAGACCACAGGCGCGCATGAAGTCGAGCGCCTGGCCGATCTGGTCGGCCATCGCCTCGAACTTCGCGGCCCAGGGGCTGCGACCCATGAAATCGAGCATCCAGCCATGCACCCGGTCGAGGCTGGCATAGCCGCCGGTCGAGAAGGCACGCACCAGGTTCAGCGTCGCCGCCGACTGGTTATAGGCGCGGATCATCCGCTGCGGATCGGGCTCGCGCGCTTCGGGCGTGAAGGCGATGTCGTTGACATTGTCGCCGCGATAGCTGGGCAGTTCCACGCCGCCGATCGTCTCGGTATCGGCCGAGCGGGGCTTTGCGAACTGGCCCGCCATGCGGCCGACCTTCACCACCGGCAGCTTCGAGGCGAAGGTCAGGACGACCGCCATCTGCAGCAGCACGCGGAACGTGTCGCGGATATTGTTCGGATGGAACTCGGCAAAGCTCTCGGCGCAGTCGCCGCCCTGCAGCAGGAAGGCTTCGCCGTTCGCGACGCGGCCAAGATCGGCCTTCAGATTCCGTGCCTCGCCCGCAAAGACGAGGGGCGGAAACTGGCCAAGCTGGGCCTCTACCGAGGCAAGCGCCTCCTGGTCCCGATAAAAGGGCATCTGGATGCCCTTATGCTCCCGCCAGCTTTCCGGCGTCCACTTCGCCGCCACGTCGAGTCTCCTTCACGTCAAAAAAATAGGGGCCGCATCTACGCGCAACCGCCCGGCAGGGCAAGTTTATAGCGGTTGCAGCGCCTCTTTGCGCAAGGATACTATCGATCAGACTGATCGAGCGGCTTTATTTCTGGCAGGGATAGCGATCGTTGAGGGCGATGCTGACCAGCGCCGACGCCGCAGCACCACGCTGATCGGGGTAGCGCTCCAGATAGGCGACGACGGTGTTTTTCACATCCTCGGCCGCCATCCGCTTGGGCCAGCAGACGGTGCGGGCGCGGCCCAGGAACATCTCCTTGCGGATGCCGTCGGTCGCTCCGGCGATATATGCGGTGCAGGCCAGCTTATATTCCGGCGCCTTGTTGCGGCATTTGGCGAGCAGGCTGGAGCCGGTCTCGAACATGTAGATGCCGCCTTCGTCCGATGCGGGCGGTGGCGGCGGAACCTTGCTGGATGATGCGGCGGCGATCGCCAGCAGAAGCGCAAACATGGGGGCGGGGCACTCATATCGGATCGTTGAGGATGCGACGCAAAGTGCCGTCTTTGGGATAGCCTGTCCAACCGGACTGGCCGACATGTAAAACGGACTGGCTCAGTATATGCCGCGGCTTGACGATGGCGGGCGGGCGGGCACTATGGCGCCATGCGCATCGCGATCTTCGGCACCAAGGGCTATGACCGGCATTTCCTGTCGGCCGCCAATCAGGGACATGAATTGCATTTCCTGGAACCCCGTCTGGACGCGGACACCGCGAGCCTGGGCGAAGGGTTCGAGGCGGTTTGCGTGTTCGTCAACGACCGGCTGGACGCAGCCGTGCTGGCCAAGCTGGCGGCCGGTGGCACGCGGCTGATCGCGCTGCGCTGTGCCGGCTATAATAATGTCGATCTGGTCGCGGCGGCGGACCTGGGGCTGACGGTGGTGCGGGTGCCGGCCTATTCGCCCCATGCGGTTGCGGAATTCACCGTCGCGTTGCTGATGGCGCTCGACCGGCGCATCCATCGCGCCTGGGCGCGGGTGCGGGAAAATAATTTCGCGCTCGACGGGCTGATCGGCCGCAACCTCCATGGCCGGGTGGCGGGCGTGATCGGCACCGGGCGGATCGGCGCGCTGGTCGCCCGCACGCTGAAGCTGGGCTTTGGCTGCGAGGTGCTGGCGAGCGATGTGGCGGAAGATCCCGAGCTGCTGGCGATGGGCGTGCGCTACGTGCCGCCACGTGACCTGCTGGAACAGGTCGACATCGTCTCGCTCCATTGCCCGCTGACCCCGGATACGCGCCATATCATCAATGCCGACGCGATCGGCCGGGCGCGCGATGGACTGGTGATCGTCAATACCAGCCGCGGCGCGCTGATCGATACGCAGGCGCTGGTGGCGGGGCTCAAGTCGCGCAAGATCGGCGGCGTCGCGCTCGACGTCTATGAGCAGGAGGCGGACCTGTTCTTCGAGGATCTGTCCAACGAGATCATCGAGGATGATCTGTTCCAGCGGCTGCTGACCTTCCCCAACGTGCTGGTCACCGGGCATCAGGCATTCCTGACCGAAGAGGCGCTGGCCAGCATCGCCGAGACGACGATGGCCAATATCAGCGATTTCGCCGCCGGTCGTCCGCTCGCCAACCGGGTCGATCCGCAAGCGGCTATTGCCCCACGAGGATGAAGGGCGCCCAGACATAGGGCTGCACCGCGTCCGGCTTGCCGGACCGGATCAGCTTCAGCATCGCCCGTTGCAGCGCCACCCCGCGATAGGTGCCGCGCCGGTTGGCCTTGACCGTCTCGACCGTGATGAAGGTGCCGGCATCGTCCCGCACCGGCCAGTGCGACACCAGCAGGGCGCCGGCACCAGCATAACGGAATGCCTGGGCCAAGCCGGAATAGGTCGGCGCCTGGGCGCTGCTGCCGGCGGCGGTGTTGCAGGCGGACAGGATCACCCAGTCGGCGCCGATCCGCATCTGCGCCACTTCCGATGCCGTCAGTATCCCGTCATTGCCGGAATCCGTATCGGGGGGCGACAGCAGCAGGGCCGGTTCGTCCAGTCCCTCCATCTGGCCGCCGACCAGCCCATGGGTGGCGAACAGCATGACCGAATAGGGGCGCAGGTCGCTGGTGCGCAGGATCGCCTCGCTGGCGTTCGCGCCGATCAGCAGCCGGGCATGATCGGGGCCGAAATAGCGCGCGACCGATCGCAATTCCTCGGCCGATCCGGGCAGGGGCGGCAATTGCGCCAGCGTGGCCGCGCCGCCGCCACGCTGCTTGAGGGCGATGGCCTGCGTCTCCTGCGAAAAGGGCAGGGGCGCGCCGATGCCCAGCATCCGGTCATCCTGCGCCGCCAGCTTTTGCGCCACGACCGGGCGGAAGCCGCTGTCGATCCGCAGCGCATAGCGCCGGATCAGCCAGGGCGTGTTGCGGTCGATATGCTGCACCGGCCTTTGCGGCAGCATGGCAAAGGGCAGGGCGGCGAAAGTGCCGGTCGGCACGACCCGCAGGCGCTGCGCCTTGCCCAGCGCGGCTTGGACATCGGGCGTGAAGATCTGGGTGTAGAGGATATGGGCGCCTTGCTGGTCGAAGCCGGTGGCGCTCAGCGATGCGCGCAATCGCGCGATCCGGCCGACCAGATCGGCGCGCGTCTCCTGCGCCCGGATGATGGCGGTCCGTTCGCGGCTGACGGCCAGGATATAGACGCCGTCAAAGGCCGGCGTCACCGCCAGCAGCGCCTCGTCCGCCGCCAGATTGGCTTGCAGCGATGTCAGGTCGGGCAGGGCGCCGCCGCGCGCCTCCAGCCATCGGGGAAAATCATGGGCGATGGCGGTGCGGTCGGCATCGACCTGCTTGGCGAGCGTAGCACGGCTGGCGCGTGCGGCGGCGACGCCTTCGTCGCGGGCGAGCGCCTGCAGCAACAGGCTGTCGGCGGACTGTAGCGCGCGGGTCCGGTCCTGCAGCGCGCGGACCCGGTTGCCCAGTGCGGGGTCGTCCACCATCCGCTGCGCGACCAGATGATTGGCCTGGACGATGCCCGACCCGGCGAGCAGGGCCATGGCGTCCATCGCCAGCCCGGCATCGCGCGCCTGTGTCGCGATCGCCAGCACGCTGTCCAGCGCGGCGCGCTGATCCTCGGTCAGGGCGCCGTCCTCCTGCAGACTGAGGCTGGTGCGCAGCAGCGCGATCAGCCGGCAGGCCGCATCGACGCTGTCGCCGCCATTGGCCCAGGCGGACAGCATGCCGGCATTGGCGATGGCGAAGCCGGGCAGATTGTCGAGTTGGCGGGTTTCCCGGTCGAAATCGGCGGCGGCAGCGCGCGCCTCGTCCATCCGGCCGGCCTGGATCAGCGCGGGGATCAAAAAGGGATAGACGCGCTGCCCCATGTCGCGATCCTCGGCGCTGCCGGTGCGGCCACGCGCCAGCGCGGTCTGTAGCCGGCTGATCGCTTCTTCCCTGCGTCCCTGGGCGAAAGCGGCGACGCCGGCAAAGGCCAGCGCGCGTGCGGACTGCGGACTGGTGTCACCTTCGATGTCACGAAAGCCGCGCTCGGCCTCCAGGAACAGCGGTTCGGCCTCGTCATAGCGTTCCAGCGGCAGCAGCAGATTGCCGAGATTTTGCAGCGCGAAGTCAAAGGCCAGGCTCTTCGTGCCGCTGGTCTCGCGCTTGATCGCGATCGATCGTTCCAGATAGGCGAGGCTTTCGTTGCGCCGCCCGGTGCGTGAGAGCAGCAGGCCCAGCGCTTCGAGCGCGCGGGCATAATTGGGATGCTTGCGATCGACATGGTCGGTCGCGGTATCCACCGCCAGACGGGCATAGATTTCCGCCTCGGCATCGCGATCCGCGCGCGAGAGCATCTGCGCATACATATAATAGGCGCCGACCGCGTCCGCGCTGTTCTGGCCGCTGGCGGCGACCCGCGCCTCCATGCTGCGGCGCTGCGCTTCGACCGCCTCGCTGTTGCGGCCGAGGCGGGACAGTGCCTGGGCATGGGCGAAGGCGATGTTGGACTTCAGCATCATCGCCGATTCATCCAGCGCCTTGGGATCGGTGCGGGCGAAATAGCCGTCGATATAGCGGCTCGCTTCGGCCAGCGTCTCGACCCCGGCGCCGATCTGGTTCAGCGTGACCTGGACATAGCCTTTGATCGACAGGCCCTGCATCCAGTAGATCGGATAGGCGTCGCGGAAGGGCGACAGCAGGGCAAGGCCGCGGTCCGCATGAGCGAGCGCGTCGGGGTTGCGACCGTCGATCTGGTCCATCGACGACAGGTTGATGAGCGCGACCCCCGCCAGCGGATGGGCCTGGCCCTGCACCTTGTTGTGGGATGCCGCCGTTTCGAGCGCTGTCCAGGCATCGCGCGTCTTCTGCGACATGGACAGGGCATAATCGTCGCTCTCGAACAGCGCATCGGCCTTGTCCTCCAGCGCGTAGAGCCGGGCATAGCGCGGATCATCGGTGCGGAAGGCGGGCTGCGGGGCGGCGGCAGCGGGCAGCAACGCGGGGCCGGCCAAGGCCAGCAGCAACGCGCCCGCGCGCGTGGAAAACAGCATGATGCGCCCCACTTTTCTCGACCCGATATCGTCTTGGGTCGAACCCAGGACGGCGTCAAGCCATCAGGCCAGTGTCAGGCGCCAGTCCCAGCGCAGCGGATCGCCGTCCATCACCTCCACCCCGCGCGCGATCAGCGCGTCGCGTATCTCGTCCGACAGGGCGAAATCCTTTTCGGCGCGAGCGGCGGTGCGGCGTTCCAGTTCGGCCTCGATCTCCTCGGGCGTGATCTGCGCATCCTTGGGCTGCACCCGCAACTCGGCGCGGGTGAGGTCCAGCAGGCGCAGGCCCAGCGCCTGGTCGAAGGCGGCGATCAGGCACAGCTTCTCGTCGACCGGCACCTTCTTCATGGCGATCGCTTCCTCCAGCAGCGGCAAGGCGCGCGGCGTCATCAGGTCGTCGGCGATCGCGGCGTCGAACTGCTCCAGCAGCGGCACCAGCTTGGGGTGGAGATTGGCGCGCAGATAATCGAGCGTGACCGACTGCCAGGTGATGCCCTCGGCCCGGCTTTTCAGCCCCTCGACGCCCATGACCAGCCGCTTGAGGCGGGTCAGCGCGGCGGCCAGATTGTCGGCGCTGAACTCCAACTCGCTGCGATAATGGGCGCCCAGGCACAGCAGGCGATAGGCGATCGGATGCACGCCGGCGTCGACCAGGCTGAACAGGGTGGTGAAGCCGCCCTTCGACTTCGACATCTTCCCCTGCCGGTCGACCAGGAAATTATTGTGCATCCACCAGCGCGCGCCGGTGAAATCGGGCTGCGCATCGGTGCAGCCGCAATAGGCCTGGTTCTGGGCAATCTCGTTGGGATGATGGATCTCGCGATGGTCGATGCCGCCGGTATGGATGTCGAATGGCTGGCCCAGGCGCGCTTGCGACATGACCGAGCATTCCAGATGCCAGCCCGGCGCGCCCTTGCCCCAGGGGCTATCCCATTCCATCTGGCGCTGCTCGCCCGGTGGCGACTTGCGCCAGATCGCGAAGTCGCTCGGGTTGCGCTTGCCCACCACCGGATCGATGCGGGCATGGGCGGCATCGTCGCGACCGCCGGCCAGCGCACCATAATTGGGCACGGTCGAGCTGTCGAAATAGAGGCCGCTGTCCAGTTCGTAGCAATGCACGTCGGCGATCTTCTGCGCGAACGCGATCATCTGCGGCACATAGTCGGTCGCAACCGTCCATTCGCTGGGCGCCATGATGTTGAGGTCGGCGATATTGGCCTTGAAGGCTTCGGTGTAATGGGCCGCAATGTCCCAGATGCTCTTGGCGCTGGCGCGGGCGGCGGCCTCCATCTTGTCGTCGCCGGCGTCGGCATCCGACGTCAGATGGCCGACATCGGTGATGTTGATGATCTGGGTGACGTCCAGCCCCTTCCACAGCAGGGTCCGGCGCAGCGTGTCGACGAACACATAGGCGCGCAGATTGCCGATATGGGCATAATTATAGACGGTCGGGCCGCAGCTATAGACGCGCGCATGGTTGGGCTCGATCGGCGCGAACGGCTCGATCGACCGGGTCAGGCTGTTGAACAGGCGCAGGGGCGCGTCGCTATGCTGGTCTTGGCTCATGGCGCCAGCCATGTCGCGAGACGGCGCGATCGTCAACGGGGCGGGCACCGCAAAAAAGCGCTTGAACTTGACCTTGGGTCAAGCGGTAGCAAGGGGCATGACCGAGATTCTGGATATTGCCGCCGTCGCCCGCGCCACCGGCCTCACCAGCCGGGCGCTGCGTTTCTATGAGGCGCGCGGGCTGATCGCGCCGCTGCGCACCGCGTCGGGGCGGCGCCTGTTCGGCCCGGCCGAGTTGGCGCGGCTGCACGAATTGCTGGCGCTCAAGCGCGCAGGGCTGAGCCTCGCCCAGATCAAGACATTATTCGAAGGCCGGCCAATCGACCTTGGCGCGCTGCTGCGCGCGCAGGTCGCGGCGATCGACGCGCAGGCGCAGGAACTGGCGCAGGCGCGCAGCCATCTGGAAATCGCCTTGTCCCGCATCGACCGTGGCGAGCCGCTCGATGCCGCGACCCTTTGCTCGCTGATCCGCAGTGGAGAAAGCATGACCATGCAAGAAGAATGGAAGGCGGTCAGTGGCCGCTATATCAGCGCCCAGGCCGAGGCCGATTTTGCCGAGACGATGCCCAGGATGCCGGGCAATTTCGATCAGGCGGCCTATAGCGCGCAATGGGCGGACCTCACCGCCCGGATCGAGGCGGCGCTGCCACTCGACCCGGCCAGCGCCGCAGCCGGGGCCTTTTATGACGAATGGCAGGCGCTGCTCGCGCCCTTCACCGCCATCGCCACGCCGGCGATGATGGAGGGGGTGACGCGCATGTACGATCATGTCGACGAGTGGAAGGACGAGCGGCAGCCGCCCTTCGCCTCGGAAGTGTGGGACTTCATCCGCAGCGTCGGCGCGGCGCGACGAATGTAATAAATTGTTGCTCGGGCGGTGGCGCCTTGCGCGATCGTCCGGGCCACCCGATATTGCTGGAGCGGACCGGGCCCCTCTGGCGACATGGATCTCTTCCCCCTTGATCCAGGTCGCGATGTCGGACCGCATCGGGTGCGCCCGGTGCAGGTTTTGTGGCAATTCCCCCCTCTTTTTGCCGCAGGAGACCGCACCGGGCTCACTCGAACCACATTTATGATGGAGTGAGTGAAGCCGTGAACAATCCCGTACGCATGCCGGGCTATGGTGCCAGCCAGACGGCGCAGACCGATGCTGGCCTGCGCGCGCACATGCTCGGCGTTTTCCGCAACATGGGCATCGGTCTGGTCATCACCGGCCTGGTCGCCGCCCTGGTCGGCAATACCCCGGTGCTGGCCGCTGCCATCTTCGGCACGCCGCTGAAGTGGGTCGCGATCTTCGCGCCGCTGGCCTTTGTCTTCTTCTTCAGCTTCCGCATCGACAAGATGACGACCGCTGGCGCACGCACCGCCTTCTACGCCTTCGCGGCGGTGATGGGCGTGTCGCTGGGCAGCGTCTTCCTGGTCTTCACCGGCGGCAGCATCGCCCAGGCCTTCTTCTCGGCAGCGGTGATGTTCCTCGCCATGGCGCTCTGGGGCTATACCACCCAGCGTGACCTGACCAAGATGGGCAGCTTCCTGATGATGGGCCTGATCGGCATCGTTGTCGCCAGCCTGATCAACATCTTCATCGGCTCGTCGGCCATGGGACTAGTGATCTCGATCATCGGCGTGGTGGTCTTCACCGGCCTCACCGCCTGGGACGTGCAGCGCATCAAGTCGGAATATTTCTATTATGCCGGCCATGAGGTGGCGCAGAAGATGCAGGTGATGGGCGCGCTGTCGCTCTACCTCAACTTCGTCAACCTGTTCCAGATGCTGCTGAGCCTGACCGGCGAGCGCGAATAAGCATGCGGGACCAGGCCACCGTGTCGGCCATGCTCTGCCCGGTCTGCCATGTGGGGCTCCACATGAGCGACCGGCAGGGGGTGGAGATCGACTATTGCCCGCAATGTCGCGGCGTCTGGCTGGACCGGGGCGAACTCGACAAGATCATCGAGCGCTCGGTTCAGCCAGCCCCGGCGCCCGCCGCGCCGCAGATGAGCTACCGCCCGGACCGCGAATATCGCGACGATGGGCGCGGCTATCCCAAGAAACGCAGGAAGAGCTTTCTGGAAGAGCTGTTCGATTGAGAAAAAGGCCGGTCCCGATGGGGCCGGCCTTTTTCAATTGTGGCTTGTATGGATAGTGATCGAATCTGCGAGTTCGAGCGCGACAAATTGGCGGAAATCATCCGCGACAAAGCAATCCGGCGATCCACCAATAAGTGCGATCTTGCCCCGGTTTTCTCCTTCGGAGCAGCAAATCGCCCATGCGTAACACCAGATCAAAAAATCCGAGAATATCAGATATTTGTCTGATTCTTCCTCTATCAGAGGATTGATATCGCCCGGCGATGTCGGGCATTCGTCCGGGATATTCTTGATGTTCTTGATCGACCACCATGTGACCCCGATATCATCCATGAAGTCTTCATTCGGCGCGACATCGCCAAGATAGTCACGGAAATCCTCGGGTATGCGGATGCCATACCGCTCTTCAAGCGCCTCTATTTGGCTCCAGGCGTCCGATGGCGGCGGCTCATAAAACTCGCCGCCGGCCCACGCGGTGCGAAGCCATTGTTTTGGCGTGGCGCCATCTTGCAGATAAGAAGCGGTACGTGCTTGCGCTGCCGCTTCTTCTGCCTTTGCGTTGCGCGGCAGCCGTAATTTGGATTTGAGCCAGCGCCACATGGCATCAACCTTTAGTGCGCCGCGCCCCAGCTTGGGCCGGTGCCGATTTCCACGCCCAGCGGCACGGACAGGCTGACCATTGGTTCGGCGGCGCTTTCCATGACCTGGCGGATCACCTTGCTGGCGGCTTCGACATCGGCTTCGGGCAGTTCGAACACCAGTTCGTCATGCACCTGCAGCAGCATGCGCACGCGGGGCAGGCCGGCGGCTTCGAGTGACGGGCCCATACGCGCCATCGCCCGCTTGATGATGTCGGCGCTGGTGCCCTGGATCGGCGCGTTGATCGCGGCGCGCTCGGCGCCCTGCCGTTCGTGCTGGACCGCGGCCTTGATGCGCGGGAACCAGGTCTTGCGACCGAACAGGGTTTCGGTGAAGCCGTTGGCGCGCGCTTTCTCCAGCGTCTCGTTGATATAGACGCTGATGCCGGGGAAGCGCTCATAATAGCGGCTGATCATGTCCTGCGCCTCGTCGGCGCTGATTTCCAGCCGGCCGGCCAGGCCCCAGCGCGAAATGCCGTAGAGGATCGCGAAGTTGATCGTCTTGGCGCGGCCGCGCGTGTCGCGATTGACCTCGCCAAACAATTCCATGGCCGTACGGTTATGAATATCCTCGCCCTGCTCGAACGCATCCTTGAGCGCGGGCACGTCGGCCATGTGTGCGGCCAGGCGCAGCTCGATCTGGCTATAGTCCGCCGCCAGGATGACATTGCCGGGTTCGGCGACGAAGGCATGGCGGATCTGCCGGCCGATCTCGGTGCGGATCGGGATATTCTGCAGGTTGGGATCGGTCGAGGACAGGCGGCCGGTCTGGGCGCCGGTCAGCGAGTAGCTGGTATGGACCCGGCCGGTGTCGCGGTTGATCTGCTGCTGCAGCGCGTCGGTATAGGTCGACTTGAGCTTGGAAAGCTGGCGCCATTCCAGCACCAGTCCGCAAATGGCCGAGCCTTCGGCCTTGAGCTTCTCCAGCACGGTGACGTCGGTGGAATAGGTGCCGCTCTTGCCCTTCTTACCGCCTTTGAGGCCCATCTCGTCGAACAGCACGACGCCCAGCTGCTGCGGCGATCCGATGGTGAAGGGGTGGCCGGCGAGTTCGTGGATTTCGGCTTCCAGGCCGGCGATCGACTGCGAGAAGCTGCCCGAGAGACGGGACAGGGCTTCGCGGTCGACCTTGATCCCCTGCCGCTCCATGCCGGCCACCACCGGGATCAGCGGCCGATCGACCAGCTGATAGACCCGCGTTGCGCCCTCGGCCGGCAGGCGGCCCGACAGCTTGTGCCACAGGCGCCAGGTGACTTCGGCATCCTCGGCGGCGTAGGCGGTGGCCTTGTCGAGCGGCACATGGGCGAAGCTGATCGCCTTCTTGCCGGTGCCGGTCACGTCCTTGAAGCTGATGCATGTATGATTGAGGTGGACGCTCGCCGCCTCGTCCATGCCATGGCCGCCCAGCGACTTGCCGGCGTCGAGGTCGAAGCTCATCACCATCGAATCGTCGATCGGCGTCACCTCCAGCCCGACGCGGGCGAGGACGTTGAGGTCATATTTGATATTATGGCCGACCTTGAGCACCGCATCGTCGGCAAGCAGGGGCTTGAGCAACCGGATGGCGTCGTCGAGCGGGATCTGCTGCGGCACTTCGCCGAACATGTCGTCCGCGGAGCGATGGGCGAGCGGGATGTAGCAGGCGCGGCCGGGGCCAGTGGCCAGGCTGATGCCGACCAGGCCCGATTCCATGCTGTCGAGCGCATCGGTCTCTGTATCGACCGCGACCACGCCCAGCGCGCGGGCTTCGTCGATCCAGACTTGCAGCGCCTCGACCGTGGTGACGGTTTCATAGAGGGCGCAGTCGATCGGCGGATGCTCGACCTCGATTACCGGGGGCGGCGGTGGCGCGTCGGCGCCGTTGGTCGCAGCGGCAGCACTGGCCACGGCAACCGCAGCGGCCGGCGCGCCCAGGCGGTTGAGCAGGGTCTTGAAGCCATGATGCGACAGGAAGGCCTGCAACGGCTCCTTGGGAATGCCCTTCAAGGTCAGGTCGTCCAGCGGCTCGGGCAGGTCCATGCTGTCATGCAGCGCGACCAGCCGGCGCGACAGCCGCGCCATGTCGGCATGGGCGATCAGATTTTCCTGCATCTTCGACTTCTTCATCGCAGGGGCCGCGTCCAGCGCCGCTTCCAGCGTGCCATATTCGGTGATCAGCTTGGCCGCGGTCTTGGGGCCGATGCCCGGCACGCCCGGCACATTGTCGACGCTGTCGCCCATCAGCGCCAGCACGTCGCCCAACTGCTCGGGCAGGACGCCGAACTTACCCATGACATAGTCGGCGCCGCGCCGCTCATTCTTCATCGTGTCGTACATGTCGACGCCGGGCTGGATCAGCTGCATCAGATCCTTGTCGGAACTGACGATGGTGACATGCCAGCCGGCGCGCACGGCGGCCTGGGTGTAGCTGGCGATGATGTCGTCCGCCTCGAACCCGGCTTCTTCGATGCAGGGGAGCGAGAAGGCGCGGGTGGCATCGCGGATCATCGGGAACTGGGGCACCAGATCCTCGGGCGCGGGCGGCCGGTTCGCCTTATACTGGTCGTACATGTCGTTGCGGAAGGTGTGGCTGCCCTTGTCCAGCACGACCGCCAGATGGGTCGGCCCTTCGGCCTTGCCCAGCTCCTCGGCCAGCTTCCACAGCATGGTGGTATAGCCATAGACCGCGCCGACCGGCTGGCCATGCTGGTTGGTGAGCGGCGGAAGCTGGTGATAGGCGCGGAAGATATAGCCGCTGCCATCGACCAGATAGAGATGATTCTGCTGAGACATGGGGCAGGGGATAGCGGGGATTGGCGCGCCGCTCCAGTGCCCGACGCTCCTGTATCCGCACTTACACGCCGCCGCTCTCGCCGCTGGCCGGGGCGGTCACTTCGTCGGCGCGCCGGCGGCTCAGCAGATGGCCGACCAGCAGCACTGGCATCAGCACGGCCATGCCGATGAAGATCGCCATCAGCCGCTCGACGCCCGGTTCCAGCACCAGCTGGTCATACCGGTCGGGCACCAGCATCACCAGCACGGCCAGGGTGAACTGGGTGCCGACATAGCGATGGGTCGGATCGCCATTTTCCAGATGCCGGCCCAGCATCACGCCGATCGCGGTGGCGCCGAGCAGCAGCGCCATATTGTCGGCACCCGCGACCAGGAAGAAGGCCGCGAACAGGGCGCCGCCGATGCAGCCGATCATGCGTTGCAATATGCGCTGGCTGACCGGGGCGAGGCCGCTCGACCCGATGCCGGTGACCGGCAGCAGCATCACCGCCATGATCATGATCGCGCCCTGCGCCAGCGCGGGTACGGGAATCCAGGCATTGAGCGCCACCAGCAGCGCCAGCGCCACGCCGGCCTGCAGCGCGTGGCGCAGTGAATCCCCGTGCCAGCCCGCGCCGGTCGCGGCGGGCGTGCGCTTGGCCGGCCAGCGGCGGCGCAGGGTCAGGGTGGAGGCGAGGCTGACGATCAGGCTGGCGGCGATACCGGCGAGCGTTTCGAGCACGCGGGTCTGGACGAATTCGGGCAGGGCGATCGCAGGATGCTCGATCTTGTCGAGCACGACCATCGCATAGGTCAGTCCGAAGAAGAGCCAGGCATAGGAGCGGCGCGAGGTGATCGCGGCATAGAGGCTGATCGTGCCCATCAGCGCCAGCGCCGCGGCGGCGGCGGGCCGGTAGCCGACGATGAAGGGCGCGCTGCCCAGCGCGATCAGGCCGCCCGCGACCGTGCCGACAATCCGCAGCACGCCGCGCGCCAGCGTCTCGGCGGCATGGCCACGCATCACCATATAGCCGGCAAAGGCGGCCCAGGAGACATGGGTGGCGCCGAGCAAATGGGCGAGCAGGATCGCGCCCAGCACCGACAGCGCACATTCCAGTTCATCGATGGTGCGCGGCGTCACCCGGTCGAGCAGCGAGGAAAAGGGGCGCGGCATAGGAACTTAGTGCCGCAGCGGGACAGCAAAGGCCAGTGCGGGATATTTGCTGCTTCCTATCCGTTTCGTTGCGCTGGAAACGGATTGGGAAGGGGAGGGCATGTGATGCGGGCATGGGGCGCAGCGATGCTGCTGGCGATGGCGGCGCAGGGTGGCGTAGCCTGGGCGCAGGACGCGCGGGAATTCTGCGCCGACCGGCCGGGTCTGGACACGCCGCCCTGCACCATGGCGCCGGGCAAGGTTCAGGTCGAACTGGGGCTGGGCGACTGGACCCGCGAGCAGGATACGGAGAGCCGCATCGACACTGTGAACTTCGGCGACGCACTGCTGCGCATCGGCCTGACCGACAGCCTGGAAGCGCAACTGGGCTGGACCGCCTTTGGCCATGTGCGCACGCGCGATCGCGTGACCGGTGCGGTCGAGAAGGACAGTGGCATCGGCGACATGCGCGTCGCGCTGCGGCAGAATCTGCGCAATCCGGATGGTTCGGGCTTTTCGATCGCGGTCATGCCCTATGCCAGCCTGCCGACCGGCGGCGATACGATCGGTGAGGGCGACTGGAGCGCCGGGATGCTGGTGCCGATCAGCTATGATCTGGGGCAGGGTTTCAATCTGTTGGCAACGCCGGAAGTGGATGCGGCGGTCGATGAGGATGGCGATGGCCGGCATCTCGCCTATGGCAGCGTCGCCGGGCTGGGCTTCGACATCAGCGACAGCCTGTCCGGATCGATCGAAGCGTCGCTGATGCGCGACGATGATCCCGACGGCCATGCCACCCAGGCGCTGGCCGGCCTGTCGTTGGGCTGGCAGGCGGGCGACGACATGCAGTTCGATGCCGGCGCCAATCTGGGCCTCAACCATGAAAGCCCCCATGCAGAACTCTATGTCGGCGTCGTCAGGCGCTTCTGACCCTTAGAGGATCCTCCGATTAGGGTGAATCGGAGGATCCTCTAATTTTCTTCAAAATGCTCTAGCGTTTCTCATGATTGGCGACCACCGCGCGCGACACGGCCTGCATCAGCTGCCAGCGTTCGGGGATCGACACGGTTGTGCTGCCGATCATCACCGCGACCGCATAGCTAGTGCCGTCGGGGGCGGTCATGATGCCGACATCATTATAGCCGGTCGATCGCGGCGGCAGATCCTGCCCGGTGCCGGTCTTGTGCATATAGGTCCAGCTATGGGGGACGCCGCCCTTGATCCGTTGCGGCCCGGTCTTGGCTTCCTCCATGAAGTTCATCAGCACGCGGGCCGATGCGGAAGAGAGCATGTCGCCTTCCTTGAGCTTGGCCAGCGCCTGCACGATCGACGCCGGCGCGGCGCCATCGGGCGGGCTGGCGAGATAATTGTCGAGCGCCTTCTGCCGCACCGACATGGGCAGCGCGGCGCGGGCGGCGTAGAAATTGCGGCCGATCGAATAATCCTGCCGCCAGTCGAGGCCGGCGGTGGTCGATTGCAGCAGGCGTTCGCCTGGACCAAAGCGGATATTGGCGATGTGGCGGCGCGCCAGATAGCCGCGCACCGCGTCCGGCCCGCCGACCGCGCGCAGCAGCGTGTCGTTGGCGGTATTGTCGCTCTGCGTCATCGCGCGGCGCATCAGGTCGGAATAGGTGGTGGTCCAGCCGCCCGATCCCACCATCGCCGCGCTCGGCTGGTGGAACAGGGTCAGATCCTTCTTCGTGATGGTGGTCGAATCGGCGAGGCGGATCTTGCCGCGATCGACCGCGTCGAGGAAGGTCATCGATACCCACAGCTTCGACACGCTCTGCTGCGGGAACAGGGCATTGCCATTATAGGCGACGGTCCAGTCCGCCCCGACCCGGCGCACCGCGATGCCGACCTTGCCCCGGAAGCTCTGGCCCAGATTCTGGATCACGCTGACGAGTGCGGGCGAGGGTTGCTCGCGCTGGTCGATATCCTTGAACGGGGCGGGGGGATTGGCGACCTGCTTGATCGGCCATGTGTTGGTCGTGGGCTGCACCGTCTGGCGCGGCGGATTATTCGGTCGCGCGCTGCTGGCCTGGGCGCCCGGCTGGGGGGGCGCGCCGACGCAGGCGGACAAGGCAACCACCGCAAGCACAAGGCGCGACGAGACGCGCCTGCTATCATTCGAACTCATCACTAACCCCGCACTTCAAGCCGTTACAAGGCGCGGCGACCCGCATTGTAGGCAAGGACGATGCGACGAATGATTCCACAATTGCGATGTAAGGAGTCTGAACGGCGGAACGGCGCTCAGTTGCGGTTCAGCGGCGAGGCGGCAATAGGGAGCGGATGACGGATGGACTGATGGATCGACGCGGCCTGCTCTGCGGCGCGGGCGCACTGGCGGCGGGATGGGCGATGCCGGCACTGGCGGCGGATTTTGCCTCGCGCCGGATCATGGTGACGGTGCGCGGCAGTGGCCGGGACGTGCTGCTGATCCCCGGCCTTGCCAGTGGTCCGGGCATCTGGAACGGCGTGACGGGGCAGATGCCGGGCTATCGCTGGCATCTGGTCCATGTCCGCGGTTTTTCTGGACTGGCTGCCGACGCCAATGGTAGCGGGCCGGTGGTGCAGCCGGTGGCGGACGAGATTGCCCGCTATATTGCCGCCGCGGGACTGCGGCGACCGGCGGTGGTCGGGCACAGCATGGGCGGCACGCTGGCGATGATGCAGGGCATCAAAGGCCTCGCCAGCCGGGTGATGGTGGTCGACATGCTGCCGGCCGGGGCGGCTATGGTCGGCGGCACCGCCAATGGCATGGGTTATCTGGCGGACCAGCTAAGCCAATATTTCACCGGCACGGCGGCCGGGCGCCGCTACCTCGCCCAGATCGTCGCGCAGGCGCCGGGGGCGGAGGGCAGCAATCCGGAGGTGATCGCCACCGCGCTGCGTGACCTGGCCAATACCGATCTTGGCCCGCAACTCGGCCGGATCGGGGTGCCGATGTCGGTGGTCTATGCCGTCGGCGCGGATCAGGCCCAGTCGGTCGAGATCACCCGGCGCTTCCGGGCCGCCTATGCGGCCAAGAAGGACGCGAAGCTGATGCCGATCGGGCCGAGCGGCCATGTCGTGATGGCCGACCAGCCGACCCGGTTCAATGCGGCGCTCGGCAATTTCCTCAAAGGCGTTTGACCTCGATGAAAGCGCCGGCCTGCGTCGGCGCTAATTTGGTCGGCGAGACGACGCCCCTGGCGTTTGCTCCTCCTCCCTTCAAAGGCGCGGCTGCCCGGCCGCGCCTCTTTTTTTGGTCAGGGCGCCAGCACCGTGTCGACCGCTTGCGCCAGCGTTTCGGGATAGTCGAGCGTATAGTGCAGGCCCCGGCTTTCCTTGCGATGGAGCGCCGAGCGGACCACCAGCCGGGCGACTTCGAGCAGGTTTCGCAGTTCGATCAGGTCCGGCGTCACGCGGAAATTGCCGTAATATTCATCGACTTCCTTTGACAGCAGGTCGATACGATGCTGGGCGCGCTCCAGCCGCTTGGTGGTGCGGACGATGCCGACATAGTCCCACATGAAGCGGCGGATTTCCTTCCAGTTATGCTGGACGATGACCTCTTCGTCGCCATTGGTAACGCGGCTTTCGTCCCATGGCCGGATTGGCGGCGGGGCGGGCAGTTCGTCCCAATGGGCGCGGATATGCTTGGCCGCCGCCTCGCCGAAGACGAAACATTCGAGCAGCGAGTTGGAGGCGAGGCGATTGGCGCCGTGCAGGCCGCTCTCGGTCACTTCGCCGGCGGCATAGAGGCCGGGCAGGTCGGTGCGGCCGTCCAGGTCGATGATGACGCCGCCGCAGGTATAATGCTGCGCCGGGACGACCGGGATCGGCTCCTTGGTGATGTCGATGTCGAGGTCCAGCAGCCGGGCATAGATGGTCGGGAAATGCTGCTTCACGAACTCGGGCGGCTTGTGGCTGATGTCGAGATGGACATAGTCGAGGCCGAGGCGCTTGATCTCATGGTCGATGGCGCGGGCGACCACATCGCGCGGCGCCAGTTCGGCGCGGGCGTCGAACCGGGGCATGAAACGCTCGCCGCCGCCCGGCACGCCGGGCGGGAGCTTCAGGTGGCCGCCTTCGCCGCGCACGGCCTCGGTAATCAGGAAATTCTTGACCTCCAGATTATAGAGGCAGGTCGGGTGGAACTGGTTCATCTCCATGTTCGACACGCGGCAGCCCGCGCGCCAGGCCATGGCGATACCGTCGCCGGTGGCGCCACGCGGCGCGGTGGAGAAGAGATAGGTACGGCCCGCGCCGCCGGTGCACAGGATGGTCGCGCGGCCGAGGATCGCGTCGACATGGCCAGTCTGCTTGTTGAAGGCATAGACGCCCCAGACATGGCCATCGCCCGAATAGCGTTCGCCATGGCGCGAGGTGATGAGGTCGACCGCGACCATATCCTCCATCAGGGTGATGTTGGGATTGGCGCGCGCGGCCTTGAGCAATGCGACCTGCACGGCGTGGCCGGTGGCGTCGTCGACATGGACGATGCGGCGATGACTGTGACCGCCCTCGCGCGTCAAATGCCAGCGTTCGCCGAACTCGTCGCCATCCCCCTCTTCATTGGGATTGAAGGGCACGCCCAGTTCCGCCAGCCGCTCGATCGCGGCGGGGGCTTCGGAGACGACGAATTCGACCGTGTCCTGATCGTTGAGGCCGGCACCTGCGACCATCGTGTCATGGACATGGGCCGCGAAACTGTCACCCGCATCGAGTACCGCGGCGATGCCGCCCTGCGCCCAGTTGGTCGATCCGCCATCCAGCGCGCCCTTGGCCAGCACCACCACCTTGCGGTCCTGCGCGAGGTTGATGGCGGCTGTCAGCCCGGCCGCGCCGGAACCGATGATGACGACGTCATGGGTGATGGTGGGCATATATATTCACTCTCCGGGCTTTTGCCCTATCCCGTTCGGTTCGAGCTTGTCGAGAACCCTGCGCACCGGTTCTCGACAGGCTCGAACCGAACGGGGTGTCTTCAGGCAGCCGCCGTCAGGTTGAGGAAGACATCCTCCAGGTCGGGGTCGCGGGTGACCACGTCGACGATGGCGAGGCCGCCGGCCTGCACCGCACTCAGCACCTGGCCTGCATTGGCGCGGTTCTTCATATAGGTGATGGTGAGGGTGCGCTCGTCGGTCAGCTCGACCTTCTCGAAACTGGGATCGCTGGGCGGGGTGGCGATGTCGCGGTCGACGGTCACCTGCACCACCTTTTCCTGCGCCATCGCGATCAGCTCGCGGGTCGGCTTGTCGGTGATGACCCGGCCATGGTTGATGATGCCGATACGGTCGCACAGCTCCTCGGCCTCTTCGAGATAATGGGTGGTGAGCACGATCGTCACCCCCATGGCATTGAGTTCCTTCACATAGGCCCAGAGCTGCTGGCGCAGTTGCACGTCGACGCCGGCGGTGGGTTCGTCCAGCACCAGGATCGGCGGCGAATGGACCATCGCCTTGGCCACCAGCAGCCGGCGCTTCATGCCCCCGGAGAGCGTGCGGGCATAGGCATTGGCCTTGTCCTCCAGATGGACCGCGCGCAGCAGTTCCATCGAGCGGCGCCTGTCCTTGGGCACGCCATAATAGCCGGCCTGGTTCTCCAGCGTCTCGAACGGCGTGAAGAAGGGATCGAAGACGATCTCCTGCGGCACGATGCCGATGCTGTTCTTGGCATTGCGCGGATTGGCGTCGATGTCGAAGCCCCAGATGCTCGCCGAGCCGCTGCTCTTGTTGACGAGGCCGGCGAGGATGTTGATCGTGGTCGACTTGCCGGCGCCATTGGGGCCGAGCAGGCCATAGATCTGGCCGCGCGGGATGCTGAGGTTGATCCCGTCGAGCGCGCGCTTGCCGCCCTTATAGACCTTGGTCAGGTCGCGGATTTCGATGGCGGCTTGCGCAGGCTGGTCGGTCATGGCTGATCTCTATGGGGATCGAAGCGGGGGAAGGGAAGGGGCTGAAACGACGCGACAGTTGAAAGTTCACACCGTTCTGCGTCGCGATTTCCGGGCGATTTCGGCGGAAACGCGCCTGTAACGCGCCGGTGACGCGACACTAAGGTCACGCCGAAGCGACAGTCAGGCGACAGCGAAACGACAGTGAGGCGACATTTATCGGCCGATCGGACCCCGGTGCGGGCGGATCGGCGCGAGCGGATCAGCCCGCCGGGCGGCGTGGAGCGCCAGCGCGCTGGCCCAGCTGCGGTCGAAGCCGGTCCCGGCCAGCCGATCGCGCAGCCGGTGTGCGCTGGAGCGGGACATGCCCACCATCTGCGCGGCATGGCTGATATTGCCGGTTTCGAGCAGAGCGGTGAGGAAGCGGCGCTGGCGATCGGGCGTCCATTGGCGGCGGGCGTGCCGGGTTGCAGGGACGGGCGGATTGGGGCGGGGCTGGTCCATCCGTCAGGATAGATCAGGAAAAGCGCGTGTAGGAAAGACGGGACGCTCGCCTGCCCGTGACGGTCCAGGCGAGGCCCGGCTGGCCTATTTGAAGGACGCCAGGCATTCCACTTCGAGCGGGGCGCCCAGCGCCAGGCCGTCGGCACCGAAGGCGCTGCGGGTGGGCAGGCGCTTGCCCTCGAAATAGCTGACATAGGTGGTGTTGAAACGCGGCCAGTCGGCCATGTCGTCCAGCATCACCGTGCATTTGACGACATGGCCGAAGTCGAGGCCATTGTCCTTCAATATCTTGCCGATCGAATCCATCGCGTTGCGGACGGCGGCGTCGAACCCTTCCTTGTGCGGGTCCATGCCGTCGGGCACCTGGCCGATCTGGCCCGACATATAGAGCATGTCGCCGACCCGGATCGCGGGCGAGAAGGGCAGCTTGGCCGGCAGCGGCTTCTGCGCGGCGGCGGGGGCGGCGATCATGAGGCTGGCGAGAAGGGCGGGGGCGAGCAGCTTTTTCATCATAAGGCTCCGAAAAGGATCAGACGCGGGGCAGGGCGGCGATCAGCCGTTCGACATCCCTGTCATCGTTGAACAGCGATGGCGAGATGCGGAAATAATTGTCGTGGACGGACATGCGGACCTGCGCCCGCGCCAGCGGATCGGTGAGCAGGCCCTTCGCATTGGGCAGGACGCAGCTCAAGAGCGGGCTGGTCGTGCCCGGCGGGGTGATGAGGCGATAGCCCTTGCGCGGCAGCTCGTCGCGCAACTGGCCGATCAGTTGCTGGGCATGGGCCTGGATCGCCGGCACGGTGATGGTCGAGATGTAGCTGATCGAATGATCGAGCATGGCGCTGATCGCCTGGGCATAGGTGCCGGTGGCGAAATGGCCGAGCGCGCCGGGGCGGGCGACATAGCTGGTCGGCGCATCGCCGGGCGGATCGAGCGGGAAGACATGGGTCTGCGGTGGGGACAGGCCGATGCCGGGCGGCGCACCGGGCGCGGCAAAGCCATAATAGCCATATTCGCTGCGGGGCAGTCGGTCGGCGACGTCGCGCCGGACATAGAGGAAGCCCAGGCCAAAATCGCCCATCAGCCATTTATAGGTGGCGCAGGCAGCGAAATCGACGCCGCTGTCATGCAGGTCGATCGGCACCGCGCCGGCGGCATGGATGATGTCGGCATAGACCAGCGCGCCGACCTTGTGCGCCATGGCGCTGATCGCCTTCAGGTCATGCTGAAAGCCATTATAGGTGGAAACGCCTGAGACGCTGACCAGCTTCGTCCCCGGCGTGATGGCGCGGGCCATGTCCTCGGGCGCGATGCGGCCCTCGCGCGCCTGTACCCAGGCGACATCGACGCCCTGTTTCGCCATTTCCTGATACATGGGGAAGGCGGCGTAGAAATGGAGCGTGTCGGTGACGACGCGGCCGCCATCATGCGGGAAGCCCAGTGCGCGCAGCACCGCCTGCTCGCCCATGGTGGTGGACTGAACCCAGGTGATCTCGTCCGCATCGGCGCCCATCAGCGCGGCGAATTTTGCGATCGGCGCGGCGCGGTCCACCGGCTTGCGCGCGGCGGCGATGGGATCGAGCGTGCGGCCGGCGAGATAGGCGTCGGCGGCGGCCTTGGCGCTGAGGCTCACCGGATGGGTGGAGGCGCTGTCGAGATAGGCGACCGGGGTGGCTGCGAAGCTGGCCTTGTCGGGCAGCGATGGCGGTGCGGCGACGGCGCGAGCGGCCTGTGCCGCCAGCGGCACGGCGAGCGCTGCCCCCAGTGCCTGACGCCGGCTGAGGCTCATGCCATGATCCGGGCGAGCGCGGTCTTGAACGCCTGCATCTCGGCCGGCGTGCCGAAGGAGACGCGGACCCAATCGTCCATATGCTTGCGCGGGCCGCCGATGAAGATCTTCTCTTTGGCGAGGGCGGCGGTGACATCGGCGCCGGGGCGGCCGACATGGATCATCGCGAAGCTGGTCTGCGAGGGGAGATATTTGAGGCCGCGGGCATCGAGCCAGGCGAAGAGATCGTCGCGCACCGCCTTGTTATAGGCCTTGCGCTGGGGCAGCAGCGTGGGATCGAGCAGGCTGGCTTCGGCCGCGACCACGGCGGGCATCGGCGTGATGTTGACGCCATAGTCGGCCATGCCGTCGAGCAGATCCTTGCGCCCGGCGATCAGGCCGCAGCGCAGGCCGGCCAGGCCGTAGATTTTCGAGAAGGTGCGGGTGACCAGCACGTCCGCGCCCTTCGCCACCAGGTCGAGACAGCTCTGCGCGTCGCTATAATGGATATAGGCTTCGTCGACGAGCAGCACGGAGCCGGCCGGCTTGTTGGCGAGCAGCCATTCGATGTCGGCGCGCGGGATGGGCAGGCCGGTCGGGTTGTTGGGGTTGCAGAGATAATAGACGCCAGCGTCGGGCGCGGCGGCCAGCAGCTTGCGGACATCGGCGGTGAAGTCGCCGGCCAGCGGCAGGGCGACGGCGCGGGTGACCGGCTGGTTGCCCTTGCCCAGGAAGCCCTGATCGAAGGTCGGCTCGAAATAGGCGATCGGGCGGGTTTTCGACGAGTAGGTCAGCGCGACCGAGCGCAATGGCATGAAGGAGCCGGGATGGACCTGAACCTGGTCGGGTGCCAGGCCGTTCTGGCGAGCGAACAGGCTTTCCAGCTTCGAGGCGAAGGCCATACCATAGCGGCCGGCGAGCGGATCGAGCCCGGACAGCGCCTGCAGCGCGGCGGGCGCGGGGCCGAGCGGGTTTTCGTTGCTGTTGATGAAGATGCCGTCGGTCAGCGTGGCGACCATGGCCTTGGGATCATCGCTCATCGCCACCTTGCGGTCGCGCTGGGCGAGGGCGGGTGCCGCGCCGGCTATTGCCGCCGCGCCCATGACGCCGCGCATTAGCATGCGGCGGCTGAGAGTGTCCGGACGGTCGGTCATGGTTTTCGCTTCCCCCTGATGGGGATCGAGGCATCGATCCACATCCCTATCATTGTTGCCGCGTCCTGCGAGCCGCCGGTCATGCCGACCGGCTTCAGACCGCGAACAAAGCAAAAGGGCCGGTCTCCTGGGAGACCGGCCCTTCAGTTCTAGCCTATCAGAACTTGAAGTCTACGCGGGCGTAGTAATAGCCACCGGCCGAGCCATAGGCACCGTGACCATAATAGGAGTTCCAGCTGGTGGAGCCGTTCTCATAGGGCGACTGGCCGGGGAGGACGGTCACGCCGCTGAGCAGCTTGGGCTTTTCGGGGCGCTTGTCGAACAGGTTGTTCGCGCCGATCGAGAACTTCACATAATCGGTGAAGTCATAGCCCAGCTCCAGATCGGTGATGCCGGTCGCCTTGACCACGCCGTCACGTTCAAGCGGCTGGCCGTTCATCGCCGCTGCCGAAAGGGCCGAGCGGACGAGGATGCTGGTCTTGCCGTAGAAGGTCTGGCGCAGATTGGCCGAGAAGGGGCCGCTGGCGAAGTTGATGCCGGCGACGATCTTGTAGTCGGGCGAAGCGTCTTCGATGTAGCTTTCCGACTGCGCACTGAACAGGCTGGTGTTCTTGTTGTCGGTGATCTTGGTCTTGTTGTAGTTCGCGTTCAACGACAGGTTGAGCTTGCCGAAGTCGAGCGGCACGACATAGTTGGCCGAGAAGTCGACACCATAGGTTTCCGTGTCGATCAGGTTGGTGAAGCTCGCCACGCCCAGCGTCTGCAGGCCGGTGTCGAGCACCAGGCCGGTGGACGCGATCGCCGCGAGAATATCTTCCGCACCGGCGACGGGCAGACCGCCCTGAATGGCCGGCAGCGAAGCCGTTGCCGAGATACGATCCTTGATCTTGATATAATAGCCATCGATCGTGATCGCGAGCTTGGGAGCCGGACGCAGGACGATGCCTGCCGAGAAGTTGGTCGACTTTTCCGGACGCAGGGCATTGAAGCCCAGCAGCATGGCGGCTGGCGAACCGGCCGGCAACTGGAGCACCGCGCTGGTCGGGCCGACATTGACGGTCGAGTAGAAGGATTCCGCAAGCGTGGGCGCACGGAAGCCGGTGCTGGCCGTGCCACGGATCGCGAAGGCATCCGAGAAGTCGTAGCGGGTGGTGATCTTGCCGATCGTGGTGTCGCCGAAGTCGCTATAATCTTCGTAGCGGCCGGCAAGGTCGATGGTCCAGCCTTCGACCGGGCTGGCGATCAGGTTGATGTAACCAGCCTTCGAACTGCGGCTGTGCTTGCCGGCATCGACATCCTTGTAGCCGGGGAAGGACTGGACGCCTTCCTTGTAGGTCGATGCGAAGTCGCCGGCGACGATTTCATAGGTATCGCGACGATATTCGCCACCGAAGGCCAGGGTCAGCGGTTCGGCCATGCCAACGTCGAATTCCTTGCGGATGTCGAGGGTGTTGGTCAGCTGGCTAAGCTTGAAGCCGCCGTCATAGGCGTCGGTCGGCGTGTAGGGCGTGATGCTGGAGTCATTCTGTGCGGCCGTGTAGCTTTCGATCCACATGGCGCGATGCGCGGATTCGATCGTCCAGATCTTGTTCTGGTCATAGCCATAGGTGGTGCTGACGTCATAGTTCCAGCCGCCGCCAAATTCGCCCTTGGCGCCAACCGTGAAGCTATATTCCTTCTGCTCCACCTTCTGCTGGGGGACCATGCCGAACGTGCCGGTGTCACCAAAGCAGGTGCTGGTGTCGGTGGTGCTGGCGCAGATGCGGTTGGGCGGACGATAGCCCTGCTTGGCATAGCCGACGCGACGCGACACGTCGCCGAAGCTGTAGAGTTCGACGCCGCCGAAATCATAGCCCATATTGTAGAAGAGCAGGTTGAGCTGCGACTTGGCCTGGCCGCCGTTGATGCCGTTGAGGTCGAGGCCAGCCCAGGCGGGGTCATAATAATTGTTGGTCGATCCGAACGAGCCCGGATAGGTGCCGGCCGTCGGCACATAGGGATTGCCATCAATGTCCGACATGGTCACCTGGCCGGTGCCGGTCGAGGTGTAGTTCTGGCGACGATGGAAGCCGGTCAGGTTGAAGAAACCGTCTTCGCCCAGCTTGAAGCCGACATTGCCCGAAGCCGAGAACAGTTCGCCCTCGCTGTTGTAATATTGGCCGCCAGTGACCTTGAAGCTGCCGCCTTCGCTGTCATCCTTGAGGATCATGTTGATGGCGCCGGCGATCGCGTCGGTGCCGTAGACGGCGGCGGCGCCATCCTGCAGCACTTCGATGCGGGATACGGCATCTGGCGGAATGAGGTCGATGCTGGGGGCGGCCGAACCCTGGAACGGACCGGCGATGACCTGAAGAATGGCCGAGCCATGGCGACGCTTGCCGTTCACCATCACCAGCGTGTGGTTGGGGCTCAGGCCACGCAGACGGGCCGACAGCGAGAAGTTCGACATGTCGGTGCCCTGGGTCTGGGCGGTGAAGCTTGGCACCATCTGGGTCAGGGCCTGGTTGAGGTTAGGCTGGCCGACATGGCTCAGCGCTTCCTCGCCGAAGACCTGAACCGGCGCGGCGCTTTCCGCGGCCTGCATGCCGGTTGCGCGGGTGCCGGTAACGATGATGGCTGCACCTTCATCGGCCTGCGGTTCCTGCGGTGCTTCCTGCGCCATGGCGCAGGCCGACCAGGATGATGCGGCGATCAGAGAAATTTTTAGAGCAGATAGTCTATTCATTCGATGCCCCCTGATTTTGTCATTATATCGACATAGGGGGTGACGAATGATCTGCGAACTATCCTCTATTGCGCCGCACAAAATTTAAGTAAAAATGAAATGTTTCTGCAATTTTTCCGTGTCAGGATTCATTAGCTTATTGCGGTGCTGCCGGACTGTGCAATTATATGTAATGCATCGACATTGATGCGTTTTGCAATCAACTGGAATGGAGGATTTTTGATCCTGGTTCGTTGTTGATTTACTTGTGCCTCATTCGCCCTTGGCCATGGCGATGAGCTTGCGGGCCTCTGCGCCGGTCCAGTCCATGGCTCCGACCACGCGCGCAACCTCCTTGCCCTTGGCATCATAGAGGACGGTGGTCGGCAGGACGCCGGTGGCATAGCCCAGGCCGAGCTTGTTCTCCGGATCGGTCCAGCCCTTGAGGTGGGGCAGCTTGTGCTTGGCGAAGAATGGCTTGATTGCGGCCTGGCCCTGCACGTCCTGCGAGATCGTCAATACCGCCAGGCTCCTGTCACCTTCGCTGTCACTTTGTGCGGCGAGGGCGTCGAGCGTCGGCATCTCCGCGACGCAGGGTGCGCACCAGGTCGCCCAGAGATTGACCAGCAGCGGCCGGCCGGCAAAGTCCTGCAGCGTCGCCGTGCCGCCCTGCGGATTTTCGAACGCGAAGGTCGGCGCGGGCGTGCCCGCCTTGCTGCGGTCGATCGTGTAGTTGAAATCACCCTTGGCGCTGCCGCCGGCAGCGGGTTGCACCTCGTCGCCCGTCACCTTGCCGCTGGCGCTCGCATTGGCTTGCCCCGCGGGCGGGGATTGCCTATCGCATGCCGCCAGCCCAGCCAGCAGGAGCAGTGTCATTACCGAGCGCAAGGACGATATCATGGAAGCAGGCTCCAACAGCATGTGGGGTGGCCGGTTCGCGGCCGGCCCGGCATCGATCATGCGTGAGATAAATGCCTCCATCCCCTTCGACAAGCGCTTGTGGAAACAGGATATCGCCGGGTCCAAGGCGCATGTCGCGATGCTGGCCAAGCAGGGCATCGTCGATGGCGAGGATGCGCAGGCGATCACCGAGGGGCTGAACCGGATCGCGGCGGAATATGAAGCCAATGGCGTTCCGGTCAATCTGGACCTGGAAGATATCCACATGGTCACGGAGTCGCGGCTGGCCGAACTGATCGGCCCGGCCGCCGGACGCCTGCACACCGCGCGCAGCCGCAACGACCAGGTGGCGACCGATTTCCGCCTGTGGGTCCGCGACGCCATGGATGAAGTTATGGCGGGCCTGGCCGGCTTGCAGCAGGCGCTGCTCGCCCGCGCCGAGGAACATGCCGATGCGGTGATGCCGGGCTTCACCCATCTCCAGTCGGCGCAGCCGGTGACGCTGGGCCATCATCTGATGGCCTATTATGAAATGGTGCGGCGTGACCGTAGCCGTTTTGCCGATGCGCGCGTGCGGCTGGACGAATGCCCGCTGGGCGCCGCCGCGCTGGCCGGCACCGGCTTCCCGATCGATCGCCATGCCACGGCGGCGGCGCTGGGCTTTGCCAAGCCGACCGACAACAGCCTGGACAGCGTGTCCGACCGCGACTTCGCGCTCGACTATCTGATGGCCGCGACCCAGGCGTCGCTGCACCTGTCGCGCCTGGCCGAGGAATTCATCATCTGGGCGAGCCAGCCCTTCGGCTTCGTCAAGCTGCCCGACGCCTATTCGACCGGCAGCTCGATCATGCCGCAGAAGCGCAATCCGGACGCGGCCGAACTGGTGCGCGGCCATGCCGGCCGCATCATGGGCTGCATGAATGCGCTGTGCGTGACGATGAAGGGCCTGCCGCTCGCCTATTCCAAGGACATGCAGGACGACAAGCCGCCGGTGTTCGAGGCGCACGACCTGCTGGGCCTGTCGATCGCCGCGATGACCGGCATGATCGAGACGGTGACGTTCCGCACCGACCGGATGCGCGGCCTCGCCGAAAGCGGCTTTGCCACCGCGACGGACCTGGCCGACTGGCTGGTGCGCGAGGGCGACATTCCCTTCCGCGAGGCGCATCATATCACCGGTCGTGCCGTGGCGGCGGCGGAAGAGGCCGGCGTGCAGCTGGCCGACCTGCCGCTCGAAACGCTCAAGGCCATTGATGCGCGTATCGACGATCGCATCTATGCGGTATTGACGGTCGATGCGTCGGTCGCCAGCCGCAAGAGCCATGGCGGCACGGCGCCCGATCAGGTGCGCGCGCGGATCGCCGCGGCGCGCGCGACATAGGAGTGAGGCAGATGGCACGGCATGTCCGCAACGGGCTGATGATCGGGGCAATGGCGCTGGCGCTGGCCTCCTGTGGTGGCCGTGAATCGCTCAAACCCGTGGCGGGCCAGAAATTGCCCGCCGTGCCGGTGGGGGCGGCGACCGCGCCGACCGCCGCCGACATGATGGATCCGGGCACCCAGGCCCGCCCGGAACGTAATGTCGAACTGCTGACCCAGTCGCGCCAGCGCGGCAATGACGAGTTCGACCTGCCGCCGGAAAGCCGGCCGCAACAATAGTCCCTATTCCCGCAAGGATCAGACCTTGGACCATTTCGATTATGTAGACGGCACCATGCATGTGGAGCAGGTGCCGATGACGGAAATTGCGCAGCAGGTCGGCACCCCGGTCTATGTCTATTCGACCGCGACGCTGGAACGCCATGTCGGCGTGTTCCGCGAAGGGCTGTCCCAGCTCGACAATCCGCTGATCGCCTTTGCCGTGAAGGCCAATCCCAATGCGGCCGTGCTGGCGACGCTGGCGAAGCTGGGGCTGGGCGCGGACGTGGTGTCGGGCGGCGAATTGCAGCGCGCCGTGGCCGCGGGCATTCCGGCCGATCGCATCGTCTTTTCCGGCGTCGGCAAGACCGCCGAGGAAATGAAGCTGGCGCTGGAGCTGGGCATTTTCCAGTTCAACCTGGAAAGCGAACCGGAAGCGGAAATGCTGTCGGAGGTCGCGCTGTCGATGGGGAAGAAGGCGCCGGTCGCCTATCGCATCAACCCCGATGTCGACGCCGGCACCCATGCCAAGATTTCGACCGGCAAGTCGGAAAACAAGTTCGGCATCCCCTATGACCGGGCGCTGGAAAGCTATGCCGCCGCGCGCGACCTGCCGGGTCTCGATGTGCAGGGCGTCGCCGTGCATATCGGTAGCCAGCTGACCGACCTGGCGCCGCTGGAGGCGGCCTTCGTCAAGGTCGGCGCGCTGATCAAGCAGCTGCGCGCGGCGGGCCATGACATCCGCACCGCCGATCTGGGCGGTGGCCTGGGCGTGCCCTACGACCCGTCGCAGCCGCTGCCGCCGAGTCCGGCCGACTATGGCGCGATGGTCACGCGAGTGACGCAGGGCTGGGATGCGCGGCTGATGTTCGAGCCGGGCCGGGTGATCGTGGGCAATGCCGGCGTGCTGTTGTCGAAGGTGATCCGCGTCAAGCAGGGCGCGCAGGCGCCGTTCGTGATCGTCGATGCGGCGATGAACGACCTGATG
Organism: Sphingobium sp. DN12; assembly: GCF_051058005.1. Classification (NCBI taxonomy): domain Bacteria; kingdom Pseudomonadati; phylum Pseudomonadota; class Alphaproteobacteria; order Sphingomonadales; family Sphingobiaceae; genus Sphingobium; species Sphingobium sp. DN12. The sequence continues at coordinate 2,717,416 of NZ_CP173717.1, read as the reverse complement.
CGCCCCAGCCTTTATGACGCATGGCACGATATCCGCGCGGTGGCGCCGGACGGCAACCGGATCGCGTCGAACGTGGTCGGGCCGGTGTGCGAAACCGGCGATACCTTTGCCATGGGCCGCGACATGGACGTGGTGGCGGCCGGCGACCTGCTGACCTTCATGACGGCCGGCGCCTATGGCGCGACCATGGCGGGCACCTATAACAGCCGATCGCTGACCCCCGAGGTGCTGGTGTCGGGCGACAAATGGGCGGTGGTCCGCGCGCGCCCGCCGATCGAGGCGCTGATCGCGGGCGACCATATCCCCGATTGGGTGGCTGGCTGATGCACAGCCTGCCCGTCTTTCTGCGGCTGGAGGGGCGGGCGGTCATCCTGACCGGACAGGGCGAGGCGGCCGATGCCAAGCGCCGGCTGCTGGAGCGCGCCGGCGCGCGCATCGTCGGCGAGGATGATGCGGATGCGCGGGTCGCGATCGTGTCGGATGGCGACGCGGCGGTCGTGGCGCGACTGCGCGCGCGCGGCGTGCTGGTCAATGCGACCGACAAGCCGGACCTGTGCGATTTCACCCTGCCGGCGATCGTCGATCGCGATCCGGTGCTGATCGCGATCGGCACGGGTGGGGCGTCGGCGGGGCTGGCGGCGGCGCTGCGGCAGCGGATCGAGGCGCTGTTGCCGAGCGGGCTGGGCGATCTGGCGCGGGCGCTGTTTGCGGCGCGGGGGCGGTTGCGCGACCTGTGGCCCGATGCCGGCGCGCGGCGGCAGGCGATCGGCAAGGCGCTGGCGCCGGGCGGAGCGATCGATCCGCTGGGGTTTGATCCGGATGTCGACTTCTGGCTGGCGGAGGGCCCGGAGGCGGACAATGGCGAGCTATATCTTGTCCGGCTGTCGTCGGCCGATCCCGACGACCTGACCGTGCGCGATGCGCGGATGCTGGCGCTGGCCGACCGGGTCTATCATGATGGGTCGGTGGCGCCGGCGATATTGGACCGGGCGCGGGCGGATGCCGAGCGGATCGCGGCGGATGGTCCGCCCGAACGGCTTGAAACCGGCCTCAGTCTGTGGGTCAGTTCTGCCGCGCGCTGAGGCGGGCGACTTCATCCTGCAAGGCCTGGATCGAGGAGACGAGGCGGGCGCGGTCGAGCTGCATTTCCTGCAGGGCGTCGCGGGTTTCACCCAGTTCCACCGCGCGGCGGGCGATGCGGGCATCGAGTTCGGCATTGTGCCGGCTGAGCATGCCGAGCCGTTCGGCGCGCGCGCACAGATGGCGCAGCCGCGCATCGAGCAGGTCGAAATCGAATGGCTTGACGATATGGTCGTCGGCGCCGGCTTCCAGCACTTCGACGGCGGACTGGCTGTCGATGCGGCCGGTCAGCATGACGATGCAGGCATGGGGGGCGAGCGCGGTGGCGCGAATGCGCTTCATCGTCGCCACGGCGGGCAGCATCAAAAGGTCCATGTCGATCAGGATCAGGTCGACCGGACGCGTGACCAGCAGGTTGAGGGCGATGAAGCCGTTTTCGGCCAGCACCACGTCATAGTTAAGCCGCGACAGGCGGCGGGCGATGACGGCGCGGGCGGTCGCATTCTCGTCGATCAGCAGCACGCGCAGCCGACGCGAGGCCGTGGCCCCGCTTTCGGGCTGCTGCGCGATGATCTGATGAAGGGGCTTGCGCTTGAAAAACGGCATTGGATAGCAACTCCTGCGATCGGCAGGATAGAAGCTGGCGGCAAAGAAATGGTTAACGCGCCATGCCTTCGGCGCCATAGGCGCGCAGGAAAATGTCGACGGCGAAGGCGGCGTCGCTTTCCATCTGTTGCGGCGTGACCCGTTCGATCTGGCTGAGCAGCAGCAGTTCATGGCAGCCCGATGTCGTCAGGCGCATCAGCACACGGGCGGCCTTGTCCGGGTCGTCGCGGCGCAACTGGCCGCGGTCCATCGCCCCTTCGAGGAAACGGGCGAGCAGCATCCGGGTATGGCTGGGCGCCATTTCATAGAAAATGCGGCTCATTTCCGGGAAACGGCCACCTTCCGACGCGATCAGCCGGTGCAGGGCGATCGCTTCGGGCGATGTCACCTTTTCGAGCAGGCTGAGCGCGGTGCGATGCAGCGTCGAGGGGAGGTCGCCGCCGGGGTCCAATATTTCCGAAAGCCGCGCGCGATAGGTGCTGGTCGCATTTTCGAGAACCGCGCGAAACAATTCCTCCTTGGAAGGGAAATGATTCCACAACGTGCCCTTCGACCCGCCCAATATGGCGGCGATGGCGGACATGCTGGTCGCGGCATAGCCATTTTCCAGAAAATGCCGGGCAGCCACCTCCAATATCGTCTGGCGCCGGTCGAGGCGGCGGGCCTCCCGACGACTGGGGGCTAAAGCTTTTTCCGGGCATGTCATATAAGCGTACCATAGAGTACGCTATTTATATTGACAAGGGTGGTACGGCGGGGCAAAGGCGATTTTCATACTGGATGGTACGGTTTGGATATGTCCGTGAGTCGCATCAGTTTTTCCATTCGCACCGGCGGTATTGCAGTGACAGCGCTGCTTCTGGCCGGCTGTGCTTCAATACCCGATCTGGGCGACAAGCCCGAGATTCGCGCGCCGCAGAGCGTGGAGGCTGGGCGCAGCCTGAGCGCCGACACGGTCGCCTGGCCCAGCGAAAATTGGTGGAGCGCCTATGGCGATCCGCAGCTGACATCGCTGATCGAGGAGGGGCTGCGCAATTCGCCCGACATGGCGGTGGCGCTGGCGCGCTTCCGCCAGGCGACGGCGATGGCCCAGCAATCGGGCGCGGCGCTGCTGCCCACGGTCGACGCCACGGCCAATGCCGGCGTGACCAAGCAGAGCTATAATATGGGCATGCCCAAGGATTTCGTGCCGCAGGGCTGGCTGGGCACCGGCAAGGTCGGGCTGGACTTTGGTCTGGACATCGACCTGTGGGGCAAGAACCGGGCGTCGCTGGCGGCCGCCACGTCGGAGGCCCGCGCGGCCGAGATCGACGCGCAGCAGGCACGCCTGGCGCTGACCACTGCGATTGCCGATGCCTATGCCGACCTGGCCCGCCTCTATGACGAGGCGGAAATCCAGGAGCGCACGCTGGAAATCCGCACGGCCAGCCAGAAGCTGGTCGCCGACCGGCGACAGAATGGCCTGGAAACGCGTGGCAGCGTGCGCCAGGCCGACGCCACCGTGTCCTCGGCCAAGGCGCAACTGGCGGCCGCCCGCGTGGCGATCGAACTGCGCCAGCATCAGATCGCCGCGCTGATCGGCGCCGGGCCGGACCGCGGCCTGGCGATGACCCGGCCGCAGATCGGCCAGTTGGCGCCGCTGGGTCTGCCAGCGGACGTCACCACCAATCTGGTGGCGCGTCGCCCCGACGTCGCCGCCGCGCTGGCCCGGACGCAGGCCGCAGCCAGCCGGATCAAGGTGGCGCGGGCATCCTTCTATCCGGCGGTGAGCCTGAGCGCCCTGATCGGCGTCCAGTCGCTGGGGTATGAAACGCTGTTCACCGGCACCGGTGCTTCGGGTGGTTCGACATCCTTCGCGGACAATCTGTTCAAGAAGGATTCGCTGTTCGGCAGCGCCGGCCCGGCGATCAGCCTGCCGATCTTCCATGGCGGGCAGTTGCGCGGCCAGTATCGCGGTGCGCGCGCGACCTATGACGAGGCGGTCGCCAGCTATGACAAGACGGTGCTGGGCGCCTATCAGGACGTCGCCGACGCTGTGACCAGCCGCCGGACGCTGGACCAGCGGCTGACCGACGCCAAGGCGGCGCTGACCGCGTCGCAGGATGCCTATGGCGTCGCCCAGCAGCGCTACAAGGGCGGGCTTTCCACCTATCTCGACGTGCTGAACGTCGAAGACCAGCTGCTCGCGGCGCGTCAGTCCGTCGCGCAGCTGGAAGCGAGCGCCTTCTCTCTCGATATTGCCCTCATTCGCGCGCTCGGCGGCGGCTTTGCCGCGAGCGACGCTCAGTCCAAGGATCGACCCAATGGCTGATGCCGCCACCGAAACTTCCCCCGAACTGGCCGAGCAGCGCGGCAATGCCCGCAAGACCTGGCTGACCCGTCTGGCGATCGCCGTGCTGGTGGTCGGTGTCCTGTGGGCGGCCTGGTATTTCCTGATCGGCCGCAACCATGTCAGCACCGACAATGCCTATGTGAATGCGGAGGTCGCTCAGGTGACCCCCTTGCTGTCGGCGCAGGCGATCGAGGTCAACGTCACCGACACCCAGACGGTGAAGCGTGGCGATATCCTGGTGAAGCTGGACCCGACCGATGCGCAGATCGCGCTGCAGCAGGCCGAGGCCGATCTGGCCGATGCCCGTCGCCGCTTCCGCCAGACCAGCGCGACCAGCGGTTCGCTGTCGGCGCAGGTCGAGGCGCGTGGCGCCGACATCGTCCAGGCCCGTGCCCAGCTGGCGACCGCGCAGGCCGATTTCGACAAGGCCCGCATCGACCTGCAGCGCCGCGAGGCGCTGGTCGCGGGCGGCGCGGTTTCGGGTGACGAAGTCACCGCGGCGCGCAAATCCTATGCGGCTGCCAAGGCGGCGCTGGACCTGGCCCGTGCCGGTGTCGAGACCGCGCAGGCGACCCGCAATGCCGCCACCGGCCAGCTGGCCGCCAATGACGCGCTGATCCGCGGTTCGACCGAGGAAAGTGATCCCGCGGTAATGATCGCCAAGGCGAAGCTGGACAATGCCAAGCTGGACCTGGAGCGCACGATCATCCGCGCGCCCGTTGATGGCGTGGTGACCAAGCGTGCGGTCCAGATTGGCCAGCGCGTGGCGCAGGGCAGCCCGATCATGAACATCGTCCCGCTGTCGCAGGTCTATGTCGACGCCAATTTCAAGGAGCGCCAGCTGCGCCATGTGAAGGTGGGCATGCCCGCCACGGTCGTGGCCGACATCTATGGCGGCGACGTCGTCTATCATGGCAAGGTCGTGGGCTTCTCCGGCGGCACCGGTTCGTCGCTGTCGCTGATCCCGGCGCAGAACGCGACCGGCAACTGGATCAAGGTGGTCCAGCGCCTGCCGGTGCGCATCGCGCTCGACCCCAAGGAACTGGCAGAGCATCCGCTGCGCGTGGGCTTGTCCACCGAAGTCGAGATCGATCTGGCCGGCAAGTAAGGGAGCGAGCGCGTGAGCGGTCCCGAAACCTTCAATCTGCTTTCGCCACGCACCCGCACGCTTGCCGGGCTGGTGCTGGCGCTGAGCAACTTCATGGTCGTGCTCGACCTGACCATCGCCAATGTCTCGGTGCCGCATATCGCCGGCAATCTGGGCATCTCCGGCGACCAGGGCACCTGGATCATCACATCCTATGCGGTGGCGGAGGCGATCTGCGTGCCGCTGACCGGCTGGCTGGCGCTGCGTTTCGGCGTGGTGCGGACCTTCATCTGGGCGATGATCGGCTTCGGCTTCTTCTCGATGATGTGCGGCCTGTCGACCACGCTGGGCATGATCGTGGCCGCGCGCCTGGGGCAGGGCATTTGTGGCGGGCCGATCATGCCGATGTCGCAGACCCTGCTGCTGCGCATCTTCCCGCCGGAAATGCGACCGCGCGCCATGGGCCTGTGGGCGATGACGACGCTGCTGGGGCCGGCCATGGGGCCGATCGTCGGCGGCTATATCAGCGACAATTGGAGCTGGCACTGGATCTTCTTCATCAACCTGCCGATCGCGGCGCTGTGCGTGTTCGCGGCGATGGCGATGCTGCGGCCGGTGGAAACCGATACGGCGCACCAGCCGATCGACAAGATCGGCCTGTGCCTGCTGATCTTCTGGATCGGCTGCCTGCAGGTCATGCTGGACATCGGTCGCGACCATGACTGGTTCTCCGACCCGCTGATCCTGACGCTCGCCATCCTGGCCGGCATCGGCTTCATCGTCTTCATCATCTGGGAGCTGACCGAGGAGCATCCGATCGTCGACCTGCGGGTGTTCCGGCATATCGGCTTCTCATCGGGCGTCTTCACGCTGGCTTTGGCCTTCGGCGCCTATTTCTCCAGCATCGTGGTCATCCCGCAATGGCTGCAGATGTCGATGGGCTATACCGCGACCTGGTCGGGCATCGTCACCGCCTTCACGGCGATGGCGGCGGTGATGAGTGCCCCCTTCGCCGCGCGTTTCACCGGCAAGGTCGATCCGCGCATCATGATTTCGGGCGCGGTCTTCTGGCTGGGCTGCATGACCTTGTGGCGGGCGCACTGGACCAGCGGCATCGACTTTTTCGGACTGGCGCTGCCGCAGTTCGTGCAGGGCTTTGCCATGCCCTTCTTCATGATCCCGCTGACGACGCTGACCCTGGGGTCGGTGCCGCCGAGCGAGACCGCGTCGGCCGCCGGCCTGCAGAACTTCCTGCGGACCATGGCGATCGCGATCGCGACGTCGTTGGTGCTGACCGGGTGGAGCGACAGCCAGCGCGTGTCGCGCAACGAACTGGCCGGCGCCTTGCAGCCCGACGATGCGCAGCGCGCGCTGTCGGGCATGGGGATGACGACCGAGCAGATCCGCCAGACCATATCCAATCTGGTGGAGCAGGAGGCGATCGCCATTTCGGTCGACTATGTCTTCTTCATCTCCGCGTTGGTGCTGTTTGCGGCGGCGGTGATCGTCTGGTTGGCGCCCAAGCCCAGCGGGCCGGTGGACACGTCGGCGGCGCACTGAGCGCTGCCCTGTTCGAGGCAAAGAAAAAGCCTCCCGTTGCTGTCGCGACGGGAGGCTTTTTCTTTGTGCGGACCTTGGCCCTAGCGGGCGGCTGAGGCGCGCTTCTGGCCGTAGAGGAAATAGACGGCGAGGCCGATCGCGTTCCAGATCAGGCAGGCATAGATGGTCTTCATCGGCAGGCTGAGGAACAGATAGGCGCAGCCGAGCACGGCGCCCAGGCCCACCAGCGTCGCTGCCGGGGTGCGGAAGGGGCGCTTGAGGTCCGGCGCGCGGCGGCGCAGGATCAGCAGGCAGGCGCCCACTGCGGTGAAGGCGATCAGCGTGCCGGCATTGGCGAGCGCGGCGATCTGGTCGATCGGCAGCACGCCGGCGATGACCGCGACCAGCACGGCGGTGACGGCGGTGATGCGCGCAGGGGTGCCGCGCTTCGAGATGCGGGCGAGCGATTGCGGCAGGAAGCCGTCGCGCGCCATCACCAGGAAGATGCGGCTCTGGCCGTAGAGGAAGCCCAGCAGCACGGTGGGAAGCGCAATGACGGCGGCGATCGCGACGATCCGGGCGATCGACCCCTGGCCCATTTCACGCAGGATGAGGGCAAGCGGTTCCGGGCTGTCGGCAAAGCGGGTGAAGGGCATGGCGCCCACCGCTGCGGCGGCGACCAGCACATAGATGAGGGTGCAGACGATCAGCGAGCCGACGATGCCGATGGCGAGGTCCCGGTCCGGATTCTTGGCTTCCTCGGCCGCGGTCGAGATCGCGTCGAAGCCGTAGAAGGCGAAGAAGATGATCGCGGCGGCGGCCATCACGCCGCGCTCGATGCCGTCAGGCCCCATATGCTTGGCAAAGCCGAAGGGCATGAAGGGTTCGAGATGCTGGGCGTCGAAGGCGGGCAGGGCGACCCAGACGAAGAGGCTCAAGGTCGCGATCTTGATCAGCACCAGCAGCGTGTTGAGCCGGGCGCTTTCGCGCGTGCCGAACATCAGCAGGGCGGCGACGACGCCGATGATGAAGATGGCGGGGATGTTGATGAGGCCGCCAAGCTCCGGCCCCTTGGTCAGCGCCTCGGGAAAGCCGAGCGGGGTGAGGAGGGGAGCGGCATAACCCGACCAGCCGACCGCCACGGTCGAGACGACCAGCGAATATTCGAGGATCAGGCTCCAGCCCACGATCCAGGCAATGCCTTCGCCCAGCACGACGTAGGAGTAGCTGTAGGCGCTGCCCGCCGCCGGCATCATCGTCGACAGTTCGGCATAGGCGAGCGCGGCGCAGGCGCAGATCGCGCCGGCAATGGCGAAGGAGATGAGGACGGCCGGGCCGGCGCGATCGGCGCCGACGCCGATCAGGGTGAGGATGCCGGTGCCGACGATCGCGCCGACGCCCAGCGCCAGCAGATGCGGCCAGGACAGGGTGCGCGCCATGCTGTGGCCGCCTCCCTGGGGCGTCATCGCCTCCATCGGCTTGCGACGTGTCCAACTCATAGAAAAGCTCCCCCTGTTATGCGGTCTGTGGCGGGTTTGCTGGCGCAAACGACGGGCGGGCGCAAGCGCCGAGCCGGAACGTGGCGACTTCTTACAATATTGGGCGTGGTTGCTGCGCTATTGTTGCCAAAGAGCGGGAGGTCGACGCAATGGCGACGGCAATCGGTGCAGTGGAGCGACAGGCGCGGGAACGGCGCATCTTTACCGGCATGGCGGCGCTGGTCGCCGTCACCGTGGTTGGCGGCTTCGGCAGCTTTGCCCTGCGCGGCTATGTCGACGTGGCGACCGTGCCCTGGTGGGTGCATGTCCATGCGCTGTCGCTGCTGGCCTGGACGCTGCTGTTCCTGGCGCAGGCGCTGCTGGTGGCGCAGCGGCGGACCGATCTCCATCGCCAGTTGGGCTGGGTTGCGGCCGGGCTTGCCTGTTTCCTGATCCCCTGGGGTATCGCGACGTCCATCCTGGCGGTGCAGATGGGGCGGGCGCCGCCCTTTTTTCCGCCGGGCATATTCCTGGTGCTGGGGCCGCTCGACATGCTGGCCTTTGGTGCGCTGACGCTGGCGGCGATCCTGCTGCGGCAGCGGAGCGACTGGCACAAGCGGCTGATATTGTGCGGGACCATCGCGATGATGGAGCCGGCATTCGGCCGGATATTGCCGATGCCGCTGCTGGGGCCATGGGCGGGCGCCTGCGCGACGCTGATGCAGTTGCTCTATGTCGGGATCGCCATGCGCGCCGATGCCGGGCTGCGCGGCGCGGTGCATCCGGCCTATCGCTGGGGGCTGGCGGTGATCGCCGGGCGATTGCTGCTGGTCGAGTTGCTGGGGCGCACGGCGATCGTCACTGGGGCGGCTGCCGCGCTGGCTGCGGGATAGCGCACTTGCGCTTGCGGCCGCTTTGGCTTAAGGGGCGCCCTGCATCCGGGACTCTGGTCCTGGAAACCTGACGACTCCAGGATATCCAAGAGGGATATCGAATGGACGCTGGCCGGCGAGTTTTCGCCCGCCGGCGATTTTGTCGTTTTGGGGTGGTGCATGGATTTTCCGGGCCTTGGCCCGAATTGAGGTGATGATGTTCGATTCGCTAAGCGATCGTCTCGGTGGGGTATTCGACAAGCTGCGTGGGCGCGGTGCGCTTACGGAGGACGATGTCCGTGCCGCGATGCGCGAAGTGCGAGTCGCACTGCTGGAAGCCGACGTGGCGCTGCCCGTGGTTCGCCAGTTCGTCGATCAGGCGACCGAAAAGGCCGTCGGCAGCGATGTGCTGCGGTCGATCACGCCCGGCCAGATGGTCGTCAAGATCGTCTCCGACACGCTGACCGAGACGCTGGGCGCCGAAACCAGCGACCTGCTGATCGACGTGACCCCGCCCGCCGTCATCATGATGGTCGGCCTGCAGGGTTCGGGCAAGACGACCTCGACCGCGAAGATCGCCAAGCGCCTGAAGGACAAGGAGCGAAAGAAGGTGCTGATGGCGTCGCTCGACGTCCAGCGCCCGGCCGCGCAGGAGCAGCTTGCCGTCCTTGGCACCCAGATCGATGTCGCGACCCTGCCGATCGTCGCCGGCCAGCAGCCGGTCGAGATTGCCAAGCGCGCGCTGCAGTCGGCCAAGCTGCAGGGCTTCGACGTGGTCATGCTCGACACCGCCGGCCGACTGCATGTCGACCAGGCGCTGATGGACGAGATGAAGGCGGTTGCCGACGTCGCCAATCCGGCGGAAATCCTGCTGGTGGTCGACTCGCTGACCGGCCAGGACGCCGTCAATGTCGCGACCAGCTTTACCGCGCAGGTGCCGCTGACCGGCGTCGTGCTGACCCGCATGGACGGCGATGCCCGTGGCGGCGCCGCGCTGTCGATGCGCGCGGTCACCGGCCGTCCGATCAAGTTCGCCGGCACCGGTGAAAAGCTGGACGCACTTGAACCCTTCCATCCGGCCCGCGTTGCCCAGCGCATCCTGGGCATGGGCGACGTCGTCAGCCTGGTCGAGAAGGCCGCTGAGACGATCGACGCCGAGGAAGCTGACAAGCTGGCCAAGAAGATGGCCAAGGGTCAGTTCGACATGAACGACCTGCGCAGCCAGCTTAACCAGATGCGCCGCATGGGCGGTCTGGGCGCGCTGGCCGGCATGCTGCCGGGCCTCAAGAAGGCGCAGGCGGCGATGGCCAATAGCGGTGCCAACGACAAGACGCTGCTGCATCTGGACGCGATGATCGGGTCGATGACCCCCAAGGAGCGCGAGAAGCCCGCGCTGATCAACGCCAAGCGCAAGATCCGTATCGCCAAGGGCGCCGGCCGCACCGTGCAGGACGTCAACCGTCTCCTGAAAATGCATCAGGAAATGGAATCGGCGATGAAGAAGATCCGCAAGATGGGCGGCCTCAAGGGGCTGGCCAAGATGTTCACCGGCGGTGGCATGGGTGGATTGGGCGGCCTGGGTGGACCGGGCGGCGCGGATGGGCAGGGCGGTCCGCCCGACCTGTCGGGTCTGGGTGGCCTTGGTGGCCTGGGCGGCAACATGCCCAAGCTTCCGCCCGGCTTTCAGAATTTCATGAAGAAATAAGCAATTTCCGTAATTTGGTTTGAATAGAAAGGTCTAGTTCCATGGCAACCTCCATCCGTCTGTCGCGCGGCGGCTCCAAGAAGCGCCCCTATTACCGCATCGTCGTGGCCGACAGCCGCGCCCCGCGTGACGGCAAGTTCATCGAGCGCATCGGCAGCTACAACCCCGTCCTGCCCAAGGGCGACGAAAAGCGCGTCATCATCGACGTCGAGCGTGCGAAGCACTGGGTTGCCGCCGGCGCCCAGGCGACCGACCGCGTTGCCCGCTTCCTGGACGCCGCCGGCGTGAAGGAGCGCGCTGCCCGCAACAACCCGAAGAAGGCAGAGCCGGGCCAGAAGGCCAAGGACCGCGCTGAAGACCGCGCTGCGAAGGCTGCCGAAGCTGAAGAAGCTGCGCGCGAAGCCGCTGCCGCTGCCGCTGCTCCGGCCGCTGAAGAAGCCGCTCCCGCCGAGGAAGCTGCTGCCGAGCAGGCCGAGGGCTGATCCTCTTGACCGACAAGCCCGTCACCCTGGCCGCGATCATCGGTGCCCATGGCGTGGCGGGCGAAGTCCGTCTGAAGCTGTTTGGCGAAGGGGCCGAGGCCCTGAAAAGCTACAAGAGCTTCGATGCGGCGGGGCGCACATTGACGTTGAAGTCGGTGCGCCCCGGCCCCAATGGCGCGGTGGCCCGCTTTGCCGAGATCGGCGATCGCGGCGCGGCCGAAGCCTTGCGCGGCACGGCGCTGACCGTCCCGCGTTCCGCCCTGCCGGCCTTGCCCGAGGGCGAATATTATCATGCCGACCTGGTCGGCCTTCCCTGCACCAGCAGCACCGGCGAAACGCTGGGCGAGATCATCGCGGTCGAGAATTTCGGCGCCGGTGACATCATCGAGGTGCAGCGTCCGTCGATCGAGGGCAAGCCCGGCAAGCGCTTCATGGCGCCGATGCATGTGGTGGTGCTGAGCGAGGACGGCGCCGTGATTGACGCGGCTTTTACCGAATAGTATATACGCTCCGTATATACGGAGCTTCTCCATGGGCGAAGAATATCGGGCCAAGGTCTTCAAGTCGGGCAACAGCCTGGCCTTGCGGCTGCCCAAGAGCCTGGGGCTGAATGACGGCGAGGAAGTCGTCATGATACCGCATGCCGATGGCAGTTTTTCCTTCTGGAAGCAGGGTCAGCAGCGCGACATCCTTTTGTCCCTGTTCGGCAGCATGTCGGCCGGCTTCATGGCGGAAGGGCGCGGCGATATCGATCAGGGGGATCGCGATTGGACCGGGCCGGCGTCGTCTGCGGCATGACGCAGGTCGCTTATCTGCTCGACACCAATGTTTGCATTGATTTCCTGCTCGGACGGAGCGCCCGTCTGGCCGAGCGGATGGCGGCCGAGTTCGATCGCCTGTCGGTTTCCGCTGTCACCGCTGCCGAATTGCGGGTCGGCAATCGCGGCTCGAGCGATCCGGTCGGCGACCTGCGGCGCGTCGATACATTTCTGGCGCTGCTGAATATCTTGCCGTTCGATGATGCGGCGGCGCACACCTATGCCGAGATGGTGCGCCTGGTGGGGGTGCGTCGTCGGGGGTTCGATCGGTTGATCGGAGCGCAGGCGATGGCGTCGGCCATGGTGCTGGTGACGCGCAACGAAAAGGATTTCGCCGATATTCCCGGCCTGACAGTGGAGGATTGGAGCGCATGATGACCATGGCTGTGCGCATGGTGGCCCTGTCGGGACTTCTGTCCATCCTGTCTGCGCCGGCGGTTGCTGCCGATGCCAGGAAGATCGATGCTGCCATCCCGGAGATCGACCGTCTCTTTGCCGATTTCCAGGTCGATAGCCATGCGCCGGGCATGGTCTATGGCATCGTCGCCGATGGCAGGCTGGTCCATGTGAAGGGCTTTGGCGCGCAGGATCTGGTGCAGAAGCGGCCGGTGACGGCCGACAGCCTGTTCCGCATCGCATCCATGACCAAGGCGTTCACCGCCCTGTCGATCCTGAAGCTGCGGGAGGAGGGCAAGCTCTCGCTCGATGATCTGGCCGAGGCTTATGTGCCGGAAATGCGCGGCTGGACCTATGCGACCAAGGATAGTCCGCGAATCCGCATCCGCGACCTGCTGACGCACAGCGCGGGCTTTGTCGACGATAATCCGTGGGGCGACCGGCAGACGCCGCTGCCCGACGCGGACTTCACCCGGATGCTGGAGCAGGGCGTGCCGATGAGCAGCGCGCCGGCGACCCATTATGAATATTCCAACTTCGGCTATGCGCTGCTGGGGCGGATCATCGCCAATGTCTCGGGCATGCCCTATCGCCGCTATGTCGAGCAGAGCCTGTTGACTCCGCTGGGTATGGCGTCGAGCGGCTATCAGCTGAGTGAATGGCCGATTGCGCGGCGGTCGCTCGGCTATCGCTGGGAAGATGGGCGCTGGAAGCGCGAGCCCGACATGGCCGACGGCGCCTTTGGCGCGATGGGGGGGCTGCAGACCAGTGCCAATGACTATGCCCGCTGGGTGGCCTTTCTGCTGTCGGCCTGGCCGCCGCGCGACGATGCGGAGAGCGGTCCGGTCAGCCGGGCGTCGGTGCGGATGCTGGCGGAGGGTAGCAATTTCATGAGCGTCGGCCAGCGCAACGGCAAGAGCGGGGCGACCGCCTGCCGTCAGGCGGCGGCCTATGGCTTTGCCATGCGGATCGCGCAGGATTGCGACCTGGGGCTGACCCTGTCCCATGGCGGCGGCTATCCCGGCTATGGCAGCCATGTGATGCTGATGCCGGATTATGGTGTCGGCATCTTCGTCTTCACCAATCGCACCTATAATGGCGGGGCGGGCGCCGCCTGGGATGCGGCGATGCTGTTGCAGAAGGCGGGAGCGCTGATCGCGCGGGACGTGACGGTCAGTCCGCTGCTGGCGCAGGGCTATGCCGCGGCGGGGCGCATCTATGCGTCGGGCGATGTGCTGGCCGCCCGCGACAATCTGGCGATGAATTTCCTGATGGATGCCGATGCGGTGCATTGGGGCAAGCGTCTGGCGGCGTTGAAGGGTGAGGTCGGTAGCTGCGCGGTCGATGCACCGCTGAGCGCGACGGGCAATCTGTCGGGCAAGTTCACCTGGACCTGCGAGAAGGGGCGGGTGGCGGGCAGCCTGCTGCTGGCGCCGACGGCCGACGCGGAAATCCAGGAGCTGAAGCTGGAGGTCAAGGCGCCCTGAGCGGGGCGCGATCGACAGTTCCCCCTGCGGCGAAAATGCTCTAGGCGCGCAGCCATGGCGCAAATTTTGACCGCAATCTATCTGCTGATGATGCTGGCCGGGGGCTGGCGGCTGTTCGGCCTTGGCTGGCCGCTCTGGGTGAAGGGGCTGGTGGCGATCGGGCTGGTCTGTCCCCTGCCGCTGCTGGTGCTGCTGCCAGGTATGCTGCATCCCGAACGGCCCTTTGCCGACATGCTGCGGATGATCGGCTTCGTGATGATGGGCTGCGGTGCACTCTGCCTGGTTGGCGGCCTGTCCGCCGCCCGACTGGGGGCGCGCCGGCGATGAGCTTTGCGGCCCAGATCCTGACCCTTTATCCCGAGATGTTTCCCGGGCCGCTGGGCGTGTCGCTTGCGGGACGTGCGCTGACCGAGGGGAAATGGTCGTGCGATCCCATCCAGATGCGCGGCTTTGCGACCGACAAGCATCGCACCGTCGACGACACGCCGGCCGGGGGCGGCGCGGGCATGGTGCTGAAGCCCGACATCTTGGCGCGCGGTATCGACCATGCGCTGGCGCAGCGGCCCGCCCTGCCGATCCTGGCGATGACGCCGCGCGGCACGCCGATCACCCAGGCACGGATCCGGGCGCTGGCGGACGGTCCCGGCGTGACCTTGCTGTGCGGGCGGTTCGAGGGCTTTGACGAGCGGATTTTCGAGGCCCGGCCGATCGAGCAGATATCGATGGGCGACATCATCCTGTCCGGCGGGGAAATGGGTGCGCTGATGCTGCTGGATGCTTGCATCCGCCTGCTTCCCGGTGTAATGGGCGCCGCTTCCAGCGGTGTCGAGGAATCCTTTGAAACGGGGCTTCTTGAATATCCGCATTATACCCGACCGGTCGAATGGGAGGGGCGCAGGATTCCCGAAGTGTTGCGATCGGGGGATCATGCGAAGATCGCCGCCTGGCGGAAACAACAGGCGGAGGCAGATACACGGCTAAGGCGGCCGGACCTTTGGGAACGCCATATCGGTGTTCGGGACCAGTCGCCCTCTGGTGCGCAACGCGAAAATAAGGACTGAGTTACATGAACTTGATCCAGCAGATCGAGGCCGAAAACATTGCCGCCCTGGCGAAGGAAATCCCCGATTTCCGTCCCGGTGACACCCTGCGCGTCGGCGTGAAGGTTGTCGAAGGCGAGCGCAGCCGCGTCCAGAACTATGAAGGCGTCTGCATTGCCCGTTCCAACAAGGGCATGGGCAGCAACTTCACCGTTCGCAAGATTTCGTTCGGCGAAGGCGTGGAGCGCGTGTTCCCGCTCTACTCGCCCAACCTCGATTCGATCACCGTCGTTCGTCGCGGTGTCGTGCGTCGTGCCAAGCTCTATTATCTGCGTGGCCGCACCGGCAAGCGCGCTCGTATCGCCGAGCGCCGCGATACCCGCACCGAAGGTTGATCCTTCAAAACTGTCCTTGACAGTTGTAAAAATGAAACAGGCGGTGGCCCCCGGGGCTGCCGCCTTTTTCTTTGTGTTACAATGATTTGACACATTGTTTTACGGCATGAATTATTGCGCTTGCGAACAAATTTTTGCGGCCGCCCAAAGGGCCATTTCGCAGTCGATGCAATTATGCCAGCCTGATATTTCCAGATGTTACTGAGTGAAACGCACTGAAATTTCCGATTTCAGGAACGGATAGTTGCGTCCATTCCGATCTCATCCGGCAACAAGAAGAGGGGGGTGTCGAAAGGTCTCTAAAAAAAGAAATAGGGGGCTTTTTGATGAAGTATCAGGGTCTGTTTTCATGCAGTGCGATTGCCATTGCACTGTCCTATTCAATGCCTGTTCTTGCGCAGGATGTTGCGCCCCAGGCGGCCGCAGCGGAAACGCCCGGCCAGACGATCATCGTCACCGGCACGCGGCGTACCGACCGTACCGTCGCCGAATCGCCGACGCCGATCGATGTCTATTCCGGCGAGGAACTGCAGAAGCAGGGCGTCGCCGACATGAACCAGGTGATCCAGAACCTGGTCCCGTCCTTCTCGGTGGCGCGCTATGCCATTGGTGACGGCTCCTCCTTCGTCCGGCCGCCCAACCTGCGCGGGCTGGCGCCCGACCAGACGCTGGTGATGGTGAACGGCAAGCGCATGCACCGCTCCGCGCTGGTGCAGATCGGCGCGAACGCCCAGTCCGCTGGCGCCCATTCGGCCGACCTTGCGCAGATTCCGGCGATTGCGGTGCGCAGCGTCGAAGTGCTGCGCGACGGCGCTTCGGCCCAATATGGTTCCGACGCGATCGCGGGCGTCATCAACATGGCGCTGCGCGACGATACCGACGGCATTTCGGGCTATGCCCGCTATGGCCAATATTATCGCGGCGATGGCGAGGATTATCAGGTCGCACTGAACGGCGGTTTCAAACTGGGCGACAATGGCTTCATCAACATCAGCGGCGAATATGTGAACGCCGGCAAGACCAGCCGCGGCGTCACCCGACCCGGCGCGCTGGAACTGTCGCAGGAGCAGCCCGACATCGGCGTGCCCAAGCTGGCGCAGCGCTACGGCAATCCGAAGATGGAATCCTATCGCTTCTTCGTGAATGGCGGGTTCGACCTGGGCGACGAAAGCAGCATCTACTTCTTTGGCAATTACGGCCACAGCTTCCAGGAAGAGAGCTTCAACTATCGCCAGTCGGTCAATTCCGCCAATTTCGGCCTGAACGGCATCTTCAACGACTATTTCACCGATTTCGACAACACTACGCCGGGCATCCAGACCGGCGCGGCGGGCGGCAATGTCTATGCGCCCAACGATTATGACCCCACGACGCGGGATTATACGCAGGTGTCGGATTGCTCCGATCCGCTGGTGCAGAACTGGAGCTGCGTCTATTCGGGCGGCTTCACGCCGATCTTCTTCGGCAAGATCGACGATATTTCGGGCACCGTCGGCTACAAGGGCACGCTCGGCTTTGGCCTGAACTATGACCTGTCGGGCAGCTATGGCCAGTCCACGCTGAAATATACGATGAACGGCACGATGAACCCGTCGCTGGGCATCACCTCGCCGACCGAATTCTACCTCGGCAAGCTGGAACAGCGCGAAACGCTGTTCAATGCGGACTTCAGCTATCCCTGGGAAGTCGGGCTGGCGAGCCCGATCACGATTGCGTTTGGTGGGCAGTATTTCCGGGAATCCTATGAACTGGGCCTGGGCGACGCGGCCTCCTATGCGATCGGGCCCTATACCGGGAACCTGGTCTTCCATCAGGA
Source organism: Sphingobium sp. DN12 (assembly GCF_051058005.1). Classification (NCBI taxonomy): domain Bacteria; kingdom Pseudomonadati; phylum Pseudomonadota; class Alphaproteobacteria; order Sphingomonadales; family Sphingobiaceae; genus Sphingobium; species Sphingobium sp. DN12. Next base: position 2,700,283 of record NZ_CP173717.1, on the reverse strand, counting down.
TGGCACGCCGGTGCTGAACGCGGATGGCAGCCAGCTCTCGGTCGCGCTGCCGGTCGGCGCCAATGGCTTCCCCGGCTATGGTCCGGCGATCGCGGGTGAGAGCAGCCGCAATTCCAAGGGCCTCTATATCGACGTGGAAGGCGACATCACCGAAGCCTTCTCGCTTGGTTTTGCCGGCCGCTACGAGCATCTGTCCGACTTCGGCAATTCGACCACGGGCAAGGTGTCGGCACGCTACGCCATCGTGCCGGATGTGTTCGCGGTTCGCGGCACGCTGTCGACCGGCTTCCGTGCGCCGACGCCGGGCCAGACCAACACCAGCAGCATCGCGACCACCTTCAATCCGGGTAATCCCAACGCGATCGAGTTCATGACGCTGCCGGTCGCCAGCCCGGTCGCCCAATATCTGGGCGCGGTGCCGCTGAAGCCGGAAGAGTCGGTCAGCTTCTCGGCCGGTACGGTGTTCACGCCGGCGCCCGGCGCGTCGCTGACGATCGACTATTACAACATCAAGGTGAAGGACCGCATCGGCACCACCGGATCGCGGGTGATCACCGACGATCAGCGGCCCGAACTTCAGGCGCTGGGCCTGGCCAACTATGCCACGGTCAACGAGGTGCAGTTCCTGACCAATGCCTTCGATACCCGGACCCAGGGTGTCGACGTGGTTGGCAGCTATCGCTTCTCGACCGACAGCATGGGGACGTTCAACACCACGCTGGCCTTCAACTACAACAAGACGAAGGTCATCCGCGTCGGACTGGATCCCGATACCGGATCGCCGATCATCAGCGACACGCGCATCATGCAGCTGCAGAATACGCTGCCCAAGACGCGCGTGATCCTGACCGAGAACTGGACCAGCGGTGCGCTGTCGGTGCTCGGCCGGGCGAACTGGTATGGCAAGTACAAGGTCTATGACGACGGCACTGGTGCGAACGGCGAAAGCTATGTCAATCAGAGCTTTGGCAGCGAGTTCGTGTTCGATCTGGAAGTCAGCTATCAGCTCAATGACAATTTCACGCTGAGTGCCGGCGCGCAGAACCTGTTCAGCAACTATCCCGACAAATATGACAATCGCGCCGGCGGGCTGGGGCCGGTTTATGCGTCGACGGGTGGTCGCTTCACCGGTGACATCTATCCCGACGTATCGCCCTTCGGCTTCAACGGCGGCTTCTGGTATGCGAAGGTCGGATTCAAGTTCTGATCCCGCATCATCATGATCCGATCGGCCGGTCCCTTGCGGGGCCGGCCGATTTCGTTGCAGGAGGGGCCATGTCCTTGACCAACCGCCTGGCGACCGCCGCCGACGAAACCGCTTTGTCCACCCTGATGACGCTGGCCATCGACCAATTGCAGTCGGCCTATCTGACCGCGGCGCAGGTACAGGCCAGCCATGGCTTCATGGGGTTGGACCGGCGGCTGATCGGTGACCGGACCTATTTCGTGGTGGAGGCGGATGGTGCGATCGCCGGATGCGGCGGATGGAGCCGCCGGGCGACCGCCTATGGCGGCGACCACACGGCCGGGCGCGATGACCGCATGCTCGATCCCGCGACCGAGGCGGCGAAGGTGCGGGCGATGTACACCCATCCCGACCATGTCCGCAAAGGCGTCGGCACGACCATCCTGGCGCTGTGCGAGGCTGCCGCCCGGCAGGAGGGCTTTGCCGCGCTGGAATTGTCGGCGACGATGGCCGGCGTGCCGCTCTATCGCAGCTTCGGGTTCATCGATGTCCGCCCGTTCGAGGATAGTGGCGTCCCGATGATCCTGATGCGCAAGGCAATCTGATTCAGTTGCGACTGGTCCACCACAGGCCGGCGAGGCTGATGAGCGCGGCCGCCGCCATATAGAGGCCGACGAGCGCGACGCCCTGCATCCCGATCAGCCAGGTGGCAACGATCGGCGCCAGCGCGCCGCCCAGGATGCCGCCCAGATTGAAGGCGAAGGACGCCCCGGTATAGCGGAGCTGGGTCGGGAAGAGGGCGGGCAGATAGGCGCCTAGCGGGCCGTAGATGAAGCCCATCACGAACAGAGCGAGGCTGAGCGCCACGAAGATCGGCAGCAGCGCCGCGGTGCCGATCAGCGGGCCGAAGACGATGCCCATGACCAGCGTGCCGGCACAGCCCCAGGCGAGGACGCGGGTGGGGCTGCTCTTGTCCGACCACCAGCCGGCGATCACGATGCTGAGCGCCATGAACATGATGGCGCCAAGCTGGATCGCGAGGAAGATTTCCCGGTCGATCTTGAGTGCGGTGGTGCCATAGCCCAGCGCAAAGGCGGTCGCGATATAATAGACGGCGAAGCAGGCGGCGCAGGCGAAGGTGCCGGCGATGGCCGCGCCCAGATGGGTCGAGAGCAGGGTGGCAAGCGGCACGGCGGGCGGTGGTGCTTCCCGCTGCGCGGCGGCAAATTCGGGCGTCTCGGTGAGCTTGAGGCGGACCCAGAGGCCGAGGATCACGAGGACCGAACTGCCCAGGAACGGCAGGCGCCAGCCCCAGGCGAAAAATTCCGCATCGGTCAGGAAGGCGCCGAGCAGCAGGAACAGGCCGTTGGCGGCGATGAAGCCGACCGGGGCGCCCAGCTGCGGGAACATGCCGAAGCGGGCGCGCCAGCCTTCGGGTGCATTCTCGACCGCCAGCAGCGCCGCGCCACCCCATTCGCCGCCCAGGCCAAAGCCCTGGCCGAAACGCAGCACGCACAGGATCAGCGGCGCCCAGAAGCCGATCATGAGATAGGTCGGCAGGAAGCCGATCAGCAATGTGCAGCCGCCCATCAGCATCAGCGAGGTGACGAGCGTCGCCTTGCGCCCGATGCGGTCGCCATAATGGCCGAAGACGGCGGCGCCGAGCGGCCGGGCGAGGAAGGCGAGGGCGAGGCTGCCATAGGAAGCCATCAACTGCGCCGAGGGCGAGGAGGCCGGGAAGAAGAGCGAGGGGAAGATCAGGCTGGCGGCGGTGGCGTAGATATAGAAGTCGTAAAATTCGACCGCCGTGCCGATGAGGCTCGCTGCCAGCACCCGCTTGTGCAGCCACATTGCGCCCATGCCGCTCGTCTGTGTCATCGCCCCCATCCTTCTCAATCCCTTCGCGCCGCCATCCTCCCCTGCAAGGGGAGGGGGACCATTTGCCTGGCAAATGGTGGAGGGGTGTTGCCGCGCGCGATAGGGCGACACCCCTCCGTCAGGGCTTCGCCCTGCCACCTCCCCTTACAGGGGAGGATGATGACATTCGCCTCTATTTCCGTCGTTTCTGGTTCAGCAGCTCATAGGCCATGACGGCTGTCGCGACCGCGGCGTTCAGGCTGTCGGCCTTGCCCAGCATCGGCATCTTCACCAGCTGGTCGCATTCGGCTTCGTAGCTTTCGGGCAGGCCCTGCGCCTCATTGCCGACGAGCAGGAAGCTGGGGCTCTGATAGCTCGGCTCCTGATAATCCTGGGTCGCTTTCAGGCTGGTGCCGATCAGTTCGCCCGGCCCCTGGCGTAGCCAGTGCATGAACTCGCCCCAGCGTGCCTGGGTGATCGACTGGGTGAAGAGGGCGCCCATGCTGGCGCGCACCGATTCGACCGAGAAGGGGTCGACGCAATCGTCGATCAGGATGAGGCCGCCAGCGCCCACCGCGTCACCTGTGCGCAATATGGTGCCGAGATTGCCGGGGTCGCGCAGCGACTGGGCGACGATCCAGATGTCGGCCGTGCTGCGATCGAGCTTCTCCAGCGGGGTCAGCCGGTCGCGATAGACGCCGACCACGGCCTGGGCATTATCCTTGCCACTGATCTTGGACAGGATGTCGGGCGTGGTTTCGATCACGTCGCCGCCGTCCGCCTCGATCGCGTCGATCAGGTCGAGCGCGAGCGGGTGGGTGGAGCCGGCATGGAAGAGCATTTCGGGCAGCACGCCTTCCTCGCGCGCTTCGGTCAGGATGCGCAGCCCTTCGGCCAGGAACAGCCCTTCGGCCTTGCGATATTTCTTTTCCCGCAGCGAGCGCACGCGCTTGACCAGCGGGTTGGAAAAACCGGTGATTTCGCGTGCCACGTTCTGCGTCCTGCCTTCTGGTCCGCGACCAGTGCGGACGAAGCGGCCTCTCTATCGAGGGAATGGGGAAAAGGACAGCCTTTCGGTGTCAGTCGGGCTGGGCGGCGTCCGTTTTCGCGATGACCACGCGATTGCGACCGCCATGCTTGGCCGCATAGAGGGCGACATCGGCGGCGGCGATCCAGGCGTCGCTGCTGATCCGGTCAGGCCCGATCTCGGCAATGCCGAAGCTGGCGGTGACGCGCAGCGGCGGCATATGGACGATTTCCAGCGCGGCGATGGCATCGCAGAAACGCTGGGCAGCGGCCCCGGCCTGCGCCGCATTGCTTTCAGGGAGCAGCACGCCGAACTCTTCCCCGCCAAGCCGGCCCAATATGTCGTTCGGGCGCTTGGTCCGGTCGCAGCAGGCCGCGACCTCGCGGATCACGATATCGCCGGCGGGGTGGCCGTGGCTGTCATTGACCCGCTTGAAATGGTCGATGTCGAACAGCAGCAGGCTGGCCGGACGCGTATAGCGGCGGAAGAGGGCGATATGCTTGTCCATCTCCGCCACGAAGGCGCGGCGGGTGAGGGCGCCGCTCAGATGGTCGCGCTCGGCGATGCGGCGCAGTTCCAGTTGCTCCACCACCAGCGCGCCGAGATTTTCGAGGATGGCGATCTGGCCGGGATCAAATTCGCGCGGCACGGTATCGATCGCGCAGAGGGTGCCGACATTATAGCCGTCGGGCGTCGCCAGCGGGACACCGGCATAGCTGCGGATATTGGGATCGCCGGTGACCAGCGGATTGCTGCTGAACCGCTGGTCGGAACAGGCATCGGGGACGACCATCGGCACGCGGTCGCGGATGGTGTGGTTGCAGAAGGCGATGTCGCGCGGGGTTTCGGTCGCGTCGATACCGGTGCGCGACTTGAACCATTGGCGATCGCCGTCGATCAGCGACACGACCGACATCGGCACACCCAGGATCGACCGGACAAGCTGGGTGATGCGATCAAAGGCGGGCTCGGGCGGCGTGTCGAGAATTTCGTAGCGCCCGAGCGCAGCCAGGCGGGCGGCTTCGTCGTTCAATTTCGTGTCGAGCATGGCGCCTATCCACTTGAACCGGTGGCGAATGCTGCCTCCCGATCAGCGGTCGCCCTATATTGCAAGATGGGGCGGCGGGGCCGTGACGTCAATGTCGGGATGGGAACCCGTCGCGGCAACGCGGCCGCTGGTCGCGCGCCTATTCCTCGCCGAACTTGTCTTCGACCAGGGCGACAAGCTGGTGAAGGCTGTCATGCGCGTCGGGGCCGGCGGCACTGATGGTGATGCTGTCGCCCATGGCGGCGCCGAGCATCATCAGACCCATGATCGACGTGCCGGTGACTTCGCTGCCATCCTTGCTGACGGTGATCTGGGCGGGCAGGCCGCTGGCCAGGGTCACGAATTTCGCGCTGGCGCGGGCGTGGAGGCCGCGCTTGTTGCTGATCCTGACTTCCCGGCTGATATCATTCATGAGGTGCTGCCCAGCAATTCCGATGCGACGCTGATATATTTCTGGCCTGCTTCGCGGGCAGCGGCGACGGCGGCGCGCACGTCCATCACCTTGCGGGCGCTTTCCAGGCGGATGAGCATGGGCAGGTTGATACCCGCGATCACCTCGATCTCGCCGGCCTTGAGCAGCGAGATGGCGAGATTGGAGGGGGTGCCGCCGAACAGGTCGGTCAGCAGGATGACGCCGGCGCCGTCGTTGACGCGCGCGACCGCCGCCGCGATGTCCGCGCGGCGCAATTCCATGTCATCCTCCGGCCCGATGCAGATCGTTTCGATCTGCTGTTGCGGTCCCACGACATGTTCCATGGCCACGACGAATTCCGTCGCAAGCGACCCATGGGTGACGAGTACGAGTCCGATCATCTGCTTCCGCGGCCCACCTTTGTCATGATATTGCTTTCGGGCCTCCCGGTCTGCGCTTCTCCAGACTGTCCTGGGGCGCTGATTCCATATTGCGGTGCGAGACGGTGGGCGAAAAGCCCGCATCTTGCAAGTATCTAGCGACATGTTCGGCGACATGGACCGAGCGATGGCGCCCGCCGGTGCAGCCGAAAGCCACGGTAATATAGGTTTTGCCGGCTTCGGCGTAGCGCGGCAGCAGGGTCGTCAGCAGATCCTGGATCTTGCCCAGCGCCTCCTGATAGGCAGGGTCGGCCTGGATATAGGCGGCGACATCGGCGTCGAGGCCGGTCTTGGGACGCAAATCCTCGTCCCAGAAGGGGTTACGCAGGAAGCGCATGTCGAACATCAGGTCGACATTGCGCGGCACGCCGCGCGAATAGCCGAAGGAGAGGATGGTCAGCACCGGGTCGGAGAGCTGTTCGCGGGCGAAGCGGGCGCGCATTTCCTGCTGCAGCGCATTGGTCGACAGGCTGGTGGTGTCGATCAGCTGAGCCGACCAGCGGCGCAGGGGTTCGGTCAGTTCGCGTTCGCGGGCGATGCCGTCGGCGGCCGGGCGATCCTGCGCCAGCGGGTGGCGGCGACGGGTTTCGGCATAGCGGCGTTCCAGCTCGGCGCCCGAGCAGTCGAGGAACAATGTCTCGATATCATGGCCATGGCGTTCGCGCAGCGCCTTGATCCGCTGGACGATGGCATTGGCGTCGAAGCCGCGGGTGCGTGCGTCGATGCCGAGCGCCAGCGGCCGGTCATCCTCTCCGCCATGACCCGCGGGCAGGGGCGTGTCGAGCAGGCGGTCGAGCAGCACCAGCGGCAGATTGTCCACCACTTCCCAGCCCATATCCTCCAGCGTCTTGAGCGCCGTGGTCTTGCCGGCGCCCGACAGGCCGGAGACGAGCAGGATGGTCTTGGGCGCGCTATCGCTCATGTCTTGCCCAGGGCCTTGAGCGCGAGTTCGACCTTGATCGGGGCGGACGCCTCATGCGCGACGACGGCGACCAGCGGAATCTCGACCCCGGCGATGGTGCGGGTGGCGGCGTGCATCGGCATGCGTTCGACCGTTTCGGCCAGATCGACGATCAGCGCGACCGGCGAATCGCCGACATGGGGCACGGGCACGATGCCGATGCCGCGCACTTCCATCTTGCCGCTGATGGTTTCGGGGGCGGTGGCGATCAGCCGGCCGTCGACCCGCTTGAGCAGGGTGTAATCGTCGGAAACCAGCGTCGCACCGCGATCGATCAGGCGCAGGGCGAGGTCGGACTTGCCCATGCCGCTGGCGCCATAGAGCAGCACCGAGCGTCCCTCGATCGCGACGGTCGTTGCGTGAAGCGTCTCTGATGAAAGTGCCCGCACCATGTTCCCCTGCCTTCCTGCTTCTAGCCCCAGTTCGCCGCGTTGGAAATCGAATTGCGTCGATTCACGCGACATCGCAGCGGAGTATTGTGGCCAGCAGGAATGAACAGCTTATTGCTTTCATTCGGACATTATGCCGGGGTCGCGTTCCACGGCCATGGGAAGACGGACGATGAAGCGGGCGCCGCTCTGCATGTCCTCGCGATCGGCGATGCTGATCTTGCCCTGATGCCCCTCGACGATCGAGCGGGCGATGGCGAGGCCGAGGCCCGAATGCTTGCCGAACGCCTCGCCTTCCGGGCGGACGCTGTGGAAACGGCGGAAGACATGCTCGCGCTCGCCCTCGGGGACGCCGGGGCCTTCATCCTCGACGCTGACCAGCACTTCATTGTCGGCGACGGTGGCGATGATCTGGACCAGCCCGTCGTCGGGCGAGAAGGAAATGGCATTGTCGATCAGATTGTCGAGCACGCGCACGATCCGCTGTTCCTCGCCCAGGACGACGGCGACTTCCTTGCGCGGGCGGGCGAAGGCGAGGCGGATGCCGCGCGGCACGCCGCGCGCTTCGCGGGCGAGCACCATGCGCTCGATCAGCAGGCCAAGGTCGATCGGCTCGAACCGGGTGCGGGACAATTGGGCGTCGATGCGGGAGGCTTCGGCGATGTCGGTGACGAGCCGGTCGAGCCGGCGGACATCATCCTGTGCGATCGCCATCAACTGGTCGCGCAGGTCCGGCCGGTCCACCCGTTCGAGCGAATCGAGCGCGGAGCGGAGCGAGGCGATCGGGTTCTTGAGTTCATGGCTGACGTCGGCGGCGAAGGCGTCGGTCGCGTCGATCCGCTGGCGCAGCGCATGGCTCATGTCCGACAGGGCGCGGGCGAGCATGCCGATCTCGTCGCGCCGCTCGGGCAGGCGGGGCACGGTGACCTCCCGCGCCCGGCCGAGGCGAACGCGCACGGCGGCACGGGCCAGGCGCTGGAGCGGCTGGACGATGGTGCGGGCGAGGAACAGCGACAGTAGCACGGAGGCGAGGACGGCGGCAGCCAGCACGATGCCCAGGCGCAGCCGTTCGGCGCGGACGATGCGGGTGATGTCGCGCGCATTTTCGGTCGCGAGCAGGCCCGAGCCGTCGCGCACGGCGACGGCGGCCGAAATCATGAAGGTGCGATCGGGCGCGTAGCGGTTCATCGCCTGGGGCTGGCGCGTCTTGGCGGCCAGCACCAGTTCGGGCCAGGCGCTGGCGCGATCGACGGCGGGTTCCTCGAAATTGGGCGGGCGATCGGCGGAGACGACGCGGTCGACCGCCTTGTCGAGGAAGCGGGCGACATGACGCTGCCATTCTTCTTCCGAGGGCAGGCGCAGCCGGTAGCGCGGGGCATCCATGGCGAAGCTGTCGGCCATCAGATTGCCGGCCGCGTCATAGCGGCGCACCCGGTCGCCGGTCTGGCGCGCATAGGCGGCGATCAGCGCATTCTGCCGGTCGGCAGGTGCATTTTCCAGGCCAATGGCGAGCAGCTTCAGCTCGCGCGCCGACTGTTCCAGCCGATCGTCGACGATCCGCGTGCGATAGCTGTCCAGATAGAAAAAGCCGCCCGCCAGCAGGGCGAGCGCGAAGACATTGACCGCCAGGATGCGCGGGGTGAGGCTCAATCGCCCCGACCAGCGCACCGCGAGCGGCGCGTCCTCATTCTTCGGAGAAGCGGTATCCGGCGCCATAGAGCGTGTCGATTGCGTTGAAGTCAGGGTCTACCTCTCGGAATTTGCGACGCAGCCGCTTGATATGGCTGTCGATCGTGCGGTCGTCGACATAGACGTCGTCCTGATAGGCGGCGTCCATGAGCTGGTTGCGGTTCTTCACCACGCCGGGCCGTGCAGCAAGGGTTTCCAGGATCAGGAACTCGGTGACGGTCAGCGTCACATCCTTGCCGTCCCATTTCACCCGGTGGCGGGGCGGGTCCATTTCCAGCCGGCCGCGCACGATCGGATCGGATGGCGGCTCATCGGCGGCTTCGGGCGTGCGGCTGATCTCTGCGCGGCGCAGGATGGCGCGGATGCGCGCGATCAGCAGCCGCTGCGAGAAGGGCTTGGAGATATAATCGTCCGCGCCCATGGCCAGGCCCAGCGCCTCGTCCAGCTCGTCCGCCTTGGAGGTCAGGAAGATGACCGGCATCTGGCTCTTTTCGCGCAGGCGGCGCAGCAGTTCCAGCCCGTCCATCTGCGGCATCTTGATGTCGAACACGCCAAGGTCGGCCGGATTATCGGTCAGCGCCTTCAGCGCAGCTTCCGGGTCGGTATAGATGCGCGTGACGAACCCTTCGGTCTGCAGCGCGATCGACACCGACGTCAGGATATTCTTGTCATCATCCACCAGCGCGATGGTTGCGGTCATGCTGCGTCCCGGAACGTCATGATAAAATGGGTGAAGGCATCCAGCGTTAGACGATGGCTGCCGGGCCTGCAAGGAAGGGGCGTTGCAATTGTTGCTGCGACCCATGCGTCGTTTTTCGGGACGGGCTGTGGTTCGCCCCTATTTGACGGCCGTAGCGCAAAGCCCTATGCCGGTATGGCTTGAAGGGGAGGATGTCCGCGCGACAAGGATCGCGGCGCTCCCGGACGGGCCGGTCGCATAAAAAGACAAGCGACTAAGGGACTTTTTACATCAGGAGCTAAGGCGTGCAGGCCAAATCCTCAATCACCCTGGTCGACCAGGGCATCTCCACCCATGCCACCCAGTTTTGGAACCTCGGCACTGCGCCGCTGGTCGAGGCCGCGCTTGCCAATGGCGAGGGCATTTTGGCCAAGGACGGCCCGCTGGTCGTCAAGACCGGCAAGCATACCGGCCGCAGCGCCAGCGACAAGTTCATCGTCCAGGATGCCGAAACGCAGGACACCGTTTGGTGGGGCAAGACCAATGTGCCGATGACGCCGGCGCACTTCGCCGCGCTGAAGGAGGATTTCTTCAAGGCGCTGGGCGAGAAGGACAAGCTCTATGTCGCCGACCTCTATGGCGGGTCGCAGCCCGAATATCGGGTCAATGTGCGCGTCATCAACGAGTTCGCCTGGCATAACCTGTTCATCCGCACGCTGCTGGTGCGGCCCGACGCGGCGGCACTGGCCGATTTCGCACCCGAATATACCATCATCGACCTGCCGACCTTCGTCGCCGATCCGGCCCGCCATGGCTGCCGCAGCGAGACGGTGATCGCGGTCAACTTCACCGAGAAGCTGATCCTGATCGGCGGCACCCGCTATGCCGGCGAGATGAAGAAGTCGGTGTTCGGCATCCTCAATTATCTGCTGCCGACCAAGGGCGTGATGCCGATGCACTGTTCGGCCAATATCGGCCCGAACGGCGACACCGCGGTCTTCTTCGGCCTGAGCGGCACCGGCAAGACGACGCTGTCGGCCGATGCCAGCCGCACGCTGATCGGCGATGACGAACATGGCTGGTCGGACCAGGCGGTCTTCAATTTCGAGGGCGGCTGCTATGCCAAGATGATCAACCTATCGGCCGAGGCCGAGCCGGAGATCTTCGCCACCACCAAGCGGTTCGGCACGGTGCTGGAAAATGTCGTGATCGACGAGGAAAGCCGCGAGATCGACCTGGACGACAACTCGCTGGCGGAAAATAGCCGCGGCTCCTACCCGATCGACTTCATCCCGAACACGTCGGAGAAGAATCTGGGGCCGGTGCCCAAGAACATCATCTTCCTGACCGCCGACGCCTATGGCGTTCTGCCGCCGATCGCGCGGCTGACCCCGGAACAGGCCATGTATCACTTCCTGTCCGGTTACACCGCGCGCGTGGCGGGCACCGAGATTGGCGTGACCGAGCCGACCGCCACCTTCTCGACCTGCTTCGGCGCACCCTTCATGCCGCGCCACCCCAGCGTCTATGGCAATTTGCTGAAAGAGCGGATCAACAAGGGCGGCGTCACCTGCTGGCTGGTCAATACCGGCTGGGCCGGTGGCAAGGCGACCATGCCGGGGATCAAGCGCATGCCGATCAAGGTCACGCGCGCGCTACTCAACGCCGCGCTCGATGGCAGCCTGAACAGCGCCGAATTCCGCACCGATCCCAATTTCGGGTTCGAGGTGCCGGTGGCGGTCAATGGCGTCGACAGCCAGATCCTCGACCCGCGCGCGATGTGGGCGGACAAGGACGGCTATGACGCGACCGCGGCGACGCTGGTGAAGGCCTTTGTCGACAATTTCGCCCAGTTCGAGGAGCATGTCGACGATGGCGTGCGCAGCGCGGCGCTGACGGCGGCCTGAATGGGCGCCTGATCGGACGCAGCATTCTAGTGAAGGGCCGGGGCGGAAACGCTCCGGCTCTTTTGCTTTTGGCGGGGGCGCGGCGGTGCTATGCTGCCCGCCTATCATGGCAGCGGAGATTAGCATGGGCATGTTCGACAATCTGATGGGTAATCTGGGCGGGCTGGAAGCGATCGCGCAGAAGGTCGGGCTGGAGCCGGAACAGATGCAGGGCCTGCTGAACGAGATCGGCGCCAAGATCGGCAGCGGCGAAACCAGCGTGTCGGCACTGGCAGAGACGGCGGCCGAACATGGCGTGTCGGCGGATGCGCTGCAGCAGTTGCTGGGCCAGTTTGGCGGACCGGAGGCGATATTGGGGCAGCTCGGCGGCTTCCTGGACCGCGATGGCGACGGCAATCCGCTCAATGAGCTGAGCGGCCTGGCCAAGGGGCTGTTCGGCTGAACAGGTTGCGGCGCGGGCCGGCAAAGCCGGCCCTTGGTTGCCCCCAAGTTTTTTTGGCCTTGCCTTCGCGATGCGGTGGGGCCATTTGCGGACTACACCATTATTGCGAATGATCCGCAACTAGCGCCGCCCGATCATGGCGGCGCCGACGAAATGCAAGGATAAGGTCTTGACCGACGTGACGATCGAAAAGCCGGTTCTGGAACCCACCGGCGCGCTTTCCGTGGAAACCGTGCTGTCGGTGAAGCACTGGAACGAGCATCTGTTCAGCTTCCGCATCACCCGCCCGGCAAGCTTCCGCTTCCGCTCGGGCGAATTCATCATGATCGGCCTGAAGGGCGACAACGGCAAGCCGCTGCTGCGCGCCTATTCGATTGCCAGCCCCGCCTGGGACGAGGAAATCGAATTCCTGTCGATCAAGGTGCAGGATGGTCCGCTGACCAGCAAGCTGCAGAAGATCGAGCCGGGCGACCAGATCTATCTCGGCCGCAAGCCGACCGGCACGCTGGTGACCGACGCGCTGCTGCCGGGCAAGCGGCTGTTCATGCTGTCGACCGGCACCGGCCTGGCGCCGTTCCTGAGCCTGCCGCGCGACCCGGACGTGTATGAGTTCTACGAGCAGGTCGTGGTGGTGCATTCGGTGCGCCGCGTCAGCGACCTCGCCTTCCGCGAAGAGATGGAAGGCAAGTGGGCCGAAGACCCGCTGGTGTCGGAACAGGCCGCCGGCCAGTTCCATTATGTGCCGACCGTGACGCGCGAAGAATTCCCCAACAATGAGCGCATCGACAAGCTGGTCGAGAGCGGCAAGCTGTTCGAGGGGATTCCGGGCGCGGCGAAGTTCGACCCCGAAACCGACCGGATCATGATGTGCGGCAGCATGGAGATGATCAAGCAGTTCGCGGCGTTCTTCGAGGAGCAGGGCTTCACCGAAGGCTCCAACGCGGCGCCGGGTCAGTTCGTGATCGAGCGCGCGTTCGTAGGCTAAGGGTCGGACGCAAAAAGATAGGAAAGGGCCGGGGGAGCGATCCTCCGGCCTTTTTTGTTGTCCTGTCCCCCTCCCTTTCAAGGGAGGGTTAGGGGTGGGTGGCGAGCGGAGCGAGCCTCCTTCGGAGGCTACCCACCCCCGGCCCCTCCCTAGAAGGGAGGGGAGATAGGCCGTTACGCGCCCTTCCTCTGGGCGACATAGGCGTCGACATTTTTCGCCAGCACGGTCATCGGCACGCCGCCGCCCTTGACCACGGCGTCGTTGAACAGGCGGAAGTCGAACTTGTCACCCAGCGCCTGTTGCGCCTGTGCCCGCAGGCGGACGATTTCGCCATGGCCGACCTTGTAGCCGCAGGCCTGGCCCGGCCAGGCGCAATAACGGTCGACCTCGCCCTGGACATCCTCGACCGTGGAGCCGTTGGTGGTAGCGAACCAGTGGATCGCCTGGTCGCGGGTCCAGCGCTTGGCATGAAGGCCGGTGTCGACCACCAGGCGGCAGCAGCGATAGGCGATCGACTGGAGATAGCCCAGCCGCCCGGCGACATCGCCATCATAGGCGCCCAGCTCGTCGCCCAGTTGCTCGGCATAGAGCGCCCAACCCTCCGAATAGGCGTTGAAGGCGAGCAGCGAGCGGATCAGCGGCAGCTTGTAGGTATATTCGCCCTGCCAGATATGGCCCGGAATCCCCTCATGATAGCAGAGGGTCGGCAGCGAATAGCGCGGCCAGATGCTGGTATCGCGCAGGTTGATATAATAATTGCCCGGCACGCTGCCGTCGATCGTGCCCGCGCCGGCATAGGCGCCCGGCGCCCCGGCCTCGATCTCCACCGGCACCCGCTTCACCACCAGCCTGGCCGGCACCAGGGTCGCGAAGGCGCGGGGCAAGCGGGTGCGGATGTCGGCCAGGCGCCCGTCGATATAGGAGAGGATCTGCTGGCGACCCTTGTCGTCATTGGGGAAGAGATAGCGCGGATCCTTGCCCATCGCCGTCATCCGCTCGCCCACGGTCCCCTTGGTCATGCCGAGGGATTTCAAGAGCCGGTCCATTTCCGACTGGAGGGCTTTGAGCTGTTCCTGGCCCAGCGCATGGACTTCGTCGGGCGACATGGTGGTGGTGGTGCCGGCCCGCAGCGCCCAGCCATAATAGGCATCGCCCTGCGGCAGTTTCCACACGCCCGCATCCATGGTGGCAAGGCCACTCTGGCGGGTGAGTTCGGCGGCCTGGCGGGCGAGGGCGGGGGCGATGGCGGTGCGGGTGATCTGCGCTGCCTTGGCGGCATAATCGCCCTGCATGTCGCGGGTGCGGCGCGCGATCGAGGCGACCGGCACCCACTGGTCGATCGGCTGGCCCTGCACCGCCTTCATCTGGCCCAGCGTCTTGTCGAGCAGGAAGGCGGGGGCGACGACGCCGATGCCGGCATCATGGCGGAGTCGCTCGGTCTCGCCGTCGAGATTGGCGGCATATTGGGTCAGGCGTTCGAGATAGGCGTCGGCGTCGGCCGGGGTGGCGATGGCGTGATTGGCGTCGAGGAAATCGGGCGTCTCGATGAAGGCGCCGGTATTCTGGGCAACGGCATAGGGCGCGTTGCGATAGGACCAGTTGCTGTTCATCATCGCCATGTCGCCAAAGGGGAAGGCGAAGCCGGCATCGGCCAGTTCATGGGCGGCGCGCACTACCTCCACATCGGTGCGGGTGGCGGGGGACAGGGCGTCGAGATCGACGGCACGCAGCTGGGTCAGGCGATCCTTCACATGGGCGGCGATCCGGGCCTGGCCGGCCGGGCTCTTGTCGCCAAGGCGCGCTTTGAGCGGGGCGCGGGCGCCGGTGTCGAGGCCAAGGCCGCTCGCCGTTTCGGGTGCATCGGCCAGCATCGCCTCGGCCATGCCGGCGAGCAGGGCTTCGGCGCGGGCGTCGGCTGTCGTTGCCTGCGCCAGGGCGCGGGCGGGGAGGGCGGACAAAGCGAGGGCGGAGGAGCCGGCGACGAGGAAATCGCGGCGGGAGGTCGTCATGGCGAAAAGGGTCTCCGTAGGAATTCACGCGGCTGGCGCGATTTCCGAGTCATCCGGCGGGGCGCCGGATTGGAAATCGCCCTCTTAACTTCGCATATTTCCCGCACATTTCGACATCTTATTTCCTACCCGCGACAGATCATAATAATCGGGCGATGCTGCCCAGGTCGATCTCCGGCGCGCTGATCGAGAGTTCCGCGACCAGTTCGCGCAGGGCGATGCGCTGGCGATGGGGCATGGCGGCGCGGGCGCCGCTGCGCTCGGCACAGATGGTGCGCATCGCCGCCAGCATCACCCGATTGTCGGGCGCGCGGCGATGGCCGACCACCACGCCGCGCCGGACGATGGGGCGGACCTACGCGCAGCGGGTCAGCGCGATCGCCTGGGCACGGGCGGCGTCCAGCCCCATCTCCAGCGCCCAGTCCCAGGCGGCGGCAAAACTCTCCGCCCCCTGTTTCTGCCGCAGCTGATAGGCCGAGCGCGGCGAACAGCCGACGCTGCGCGCCGCCTGCGCCACCACGCCGCAGCGCGCCAGCATGTCGATAAAGGCCCGCTGCGCGGCCGGCGACCATCCCGACGCGCGCCGGCGCAGCATCGGGACGGAGGTGAAATGGAGAAGGGGCATGTCGGTCATGCCGGCGAGGCTATCATGCGGGGGGAGGTGTAGGACAGTATGGCTGATAGGGGAGCGGCGGGTTTGTGAGTGACTAGAGATGGACCTGAGCCTTCGTTCAAAATACTAGAGAGGCAAAATCTCAATTCAGTAGCCACTATCCTTCGTCCGCCTTACGCGATCCAGAGATAGATTTGCCACCCACCTCCCCCGAGGCCCACGAGAGTCCCGATCAGGCCGATGGCTTTCGCCATCCGACTTTCAAAAAGGCGATCAAGTGCAACGCCAATGCCCTTAGAAGCGGTCCGGAGCCTACTCTTTATGAATTTCCTAATGACCGAATGAAAGAACCCCACTTTGGCGAGCGTGGAGTTATGCATCCGGATGAACTCGTTATTCTGAAATGCGTGGACCTCTTCCTCACCGCTCAAAAAATGTCGATGAATTCCACCGTTTAATTCCATGAGCGATTTGAGTTTTGGGTGAGCTGCATAATTGCTCCCATAGCGGTCGCTCAACAGATCGTTAAGATTTAGACGCCGTTCCACTGGAATGACCGGAGCATCCCCACCCCCAAGGACGCGGTAACGGTGCTCGAGGTGCTCGAAACCAAACGTGAGGTTGCGCATATTCCAATGCACCCAGAACTTGTCACGGCGATCACGGACAAAAGCGTAAAAATTAGCCAGCAGCCTCCGCTCAACCTCGTCAAACCTATCTCGTACTTCCTCGCGAGGAATGCTTAACTCCTCTGCAACTGCATGAGTCGAGAAGCTAACGGTTTGCTCTGTTGCAAAATGCGTGACAGCGATAGACGTTATGCGAGGGGACAAGCCCTGATCATTTTCATCATATAAGCTCTGGCACGAGTAATGGATGATATAGAAGTTCTCTGGATGCTTTTTAAGCTCCGCCAAAAATTCCCCGCTATTATTAATTCCCACCCTGTATCTGAACCGCCCCGGGTTTGCCGGAGGCTCCAACTCCTGAGAAGGTGGAGCCTGTATGAGCAAGACAACGAACAAGTTTGCGCCGGAAGTCCGCGAGCGCGCGGTGCGTATGGTGATCGATCACGAACGTGATTACCCCTCTCGCTGGGCAGCGGTGGTTTCGATTGCGGAGAAGATCGGCTGCGTTCCGCAGACGCTGCATGAGTGGGTGAAGAAGGCTGAGGTCGACAGCGGCAAGCGCGCGGGCGTCCCGACCGAGGTAGCCGACAAGATGAAGGCACTGGAGCGCGAGGTCCGCGAGCTGCGACAGGCCAATGAGATCCTGCGCAAGGCATCGGCATATTTTGCCCAGGCGGAGCTCGACCGCCCGTTCCGGCGATGATCGCCTTCATCGACGATCACCGCGATGCCTATGGGGTCGAGCCGATCTGCCGTGTCCTGCCGATCGCCCCATCCACTTACCACGAGCGCGTCGCAAAGCGGCAGGATCCGACACGCCTGTCGGCGCGGGCGCAGCGGGACGTCGCCCTGAAGCCCGAGGTCGCGCGCGTATTCGCCGAGAACTTCGCGGTCTACGGCGTGCGCAAGGTCTGGCGGCAGATGATGCGGGAAGGCTTTCCGGTCGCCCGCTGCACAGTCGCGCGGTTGATGCGGGAGATGGGCTTGGCAGGGGTGATCCGGGGCAAGCCGGTGCGCACAACTATCAGTGACAAGGCGGCGCCATGCCCTCTCGATCACGTCAACCGCAAGTTCTACGCGCCAGCGCCGAACATGCTGTGGGTGTCGGACTTCACCTACGTCGCGACCTGGGCGGGGTTCGTCTACGTTGCCTTCGTCATCGATACCTATGCTCGGCGGATTGTAGGTTGGCGGGCCAGCAGAACGGCCCATGCCAGCTTCGTGCTCGATGCTCTGGAACAGGCGCTTCACGATCGTCGGCCGGCCCATCGGGGCGGCCTCATCCATCATAGCGATCGCGGGTCGCAATACGTCTCCATCAAGTACACCGAGCGTCTCGCCGAAGCCGGGATAGAACCCTCAGTCGGCAGCGTCGGCGATAGCTATGACAACGCTTTGGCCGAGACGATCAATGGCCTTTACAAGGCTGAGGTGATCCACAGGCGTGGACCATGGCGCAGCTTCGAAGCAGTCGAATATGCCACGCTCGAATGGGTCGACTGGTTCAACCATCGTCGGCTGCTGGAGTCCATCGGCAACATCCCTCCTGCCGAAGCCGAAGAACAATATTATGCTGCCGCGGCCAACATCGATATGGCAGCGTGACTCACAACCCAATGCCTCCGGCAGACCCGGTGCGGTTCAATCTCCGCGCAAATCACGCCATTTGGATAGCAGCGCAGCGAGGTTCGATGAAGCGCAAGTTTATGTAGCTGCTCGCTCCTCCGAGAACCCCGAATTTATGTCCGCTTCCAAGTGTAGAGAAGTTGCAGGCGAATGGAGGAGAGTAGTGCAAAGCCGTCCCGCGCTGCCCTCTCATTGAGCTGTAATATTTTTTGGTATATCCTCGCCTCGCTCTGCAACAGGAAGGTGCGGCGATGGCGCGCAACACATCGGTGACGATCGGCGATCATTTTACTCGCTTCATCAGCGATCAGGTGCAGACCGGTCGCTATGGATCGGCCAGCGATGTCGTGCGGGCGGGGCTGCGTCTGCTGGAAGAACATGAGGCGCAGGTGCAGGCGTTGCAGGCGGCGCTGATCGCCGGGGAGGAATCGGGCGCGGCGATGCCATTCGATTTCGAGGCGTTCAAGGCGGCCAAGCGCGGCGGCTGAGGCGAGCGTGGCGGTGAAGCGGCTGCTTTTTACGCCGGCGGCGCAGGCCGACCTGTCCGACATTTGGGATTATAGCGCGGCGACCTGGGACATGGATCAGGCCGATCTCTATATCGACGCGATTC
The DNA here is from genome assembly GCF_051058005.1 of Sphingobium sp. DN12. Lineage (NCBI taxonomy): Bacteria > Pseudomonadati > Pseudomonadota > Alphaproteobacteria > Sphingomonadales > Sphingobiaceae > Sphingobium > Sphingobium sp. DN12. The sequence continues at coordinate 2,681,771 of NZ_CP173717.1, read as the reverse complement.
GCGATGTCTGCCTAGCATTGGCGGATGGGCGGCGGCCGGGGCTGCCGGTCGATGTGCGGCCCGGCTATCGCAAGGCACCGGCGGGATCGCACATGATCTATTATCGCGACGGGGGCGATCATCTGGTCATTGTCCGTGTCCTGCATGGGCGGCAGGATACAGGGCGGCATTTGATCTGAGGGAGCGGCCGCTCCGTTCGTTGTGGTGCGCGCGTGGCGCTACGATCGGGGGCGAGTGCCGAATGGATCCCGGATCAAGTCCGGGATGACGGCGGTTCGGTGGGGATGGCGTGGGGTTATGTTCCCTCCACCCATAGTACCGCGCCTTCTGCGCCCGTCACGCGCACCCGCGCGCCCGCTTCGCTGTCCGGGCCGCGGGCGGTCCAGACGCTGTCGCCGACCTTGACCCGGCCTTCGCCGCCGCGGATCGGCTCTGCGACTGTCACCAGTTCGCCGATCAGGCGGGCGGTGCGGTCGTTGAGATTGGGGTCGGTCGAGGGCACCGGATTGTCCACATACCAGCGCCGCCCGGCCCAGACCGAGACGACGCAGAGCGCGGCGAAGATCAGCAGCTGGAGCGGAATGCCGATCGGCAGCGCCAGTGCGGCGAGGCCGGTGATGGCGGCGGCGATCGCAATCCAGATCAGGAAGACGCCGGGGATCAGCACCTCCGCAATGGCCAGCAGCGCGGCGAAGACCAGCCAGGCCCAATGATCCTGGAGCAGGGTTAGCCAGTCGTTCATGGGGTGGTCCTGTGGTTGGTGGTGTGGGGTGTTTTTGCGTCGTTTCGGTGGCGGCGGGGCGCAATTGCTCTGGCGTCGCGGATAGCGGAAAGTGCGGGAGATGTCGAAGAGAGGCGCGGGCCTCTCTTCGACTCGCTTTCGCGGGAATGACGGGGGTGGGTGGGGCCAGCTTTCGTCCGTTCGGGCTGAGCTTGTCGAAGCCCTCGCCTGAGCGGAGCGAAGGCCTCACTTCGTTCGGCTGAGCCCTTCGACAGGCTCAGGGCGAACGGTGTTTGGGGCGGGCGTTGCGCTGCTGGCTTCTCGACTTGGCTCGAAGCGAACGGATGTGGTGGGCGCTTCGGGATGGTGGGGATGTTTTGGGCGCGCGGGATGGCGATGGGGTGTGTGGCGGGCCAGCCGGCTTTGCCTGACAGTGCTGCCCGATGACCGCGCATCGCCACGCGCCTCAGCCCTGCGCCTGGCCGAATGGGCCCCGGCGGGACGCGGCGGGTGGGGCTGGCGGGGTGGGGGTGTCGGCCAGCGCTTCCTTGGCGAGCTGGCCGATGCCGCCGAGCGTGCCGATCAGCTGGGTTGCCTCGACCGGGAAGAGGATGGTCTTGGCATTGGGCGAGGTGGCGAATTGTTGCACCGCGTCGGTATATTTCTGGGCGATGAAGTAATTGAGCGCCTGCGGATTACCGGCCGCGATCGCGTCCGACACCATCTGGGTCGCCTTGGCTTCGGCTTCCGCCTCGCGCTCGCGGGCTTCGGCATCGCGGAAGGCGGCTTCGCGGCGGCCTTCGGCTTCCAGGATCTGCGACTGTTTCTGGCCCTCGGCGCGCAGGATCTCGCTGCTTTTCAGGCCCTCTGCCTCCAGGATGTTGGCGCGCTTCTCGCGCTCCGCCTTCATCTGTCGGCCCATGGCGTTGACGATGTCGGCGGGCGGGCGGATGTCCTTGAGTTCCACGCGGGTGATCTTGATGCCCCAGGCGTTGGTGGCGTGATCGACCACGGAGAGGAGGCGGGCGTTGATCTCGTCGCGCTTCGACAGGGTTTCGTCGAGGTCCATCGAGCCCATCACGGTGCGCAAATTGGTGGTGGCGAGCTGCATGATGGCGACATAGAGTTCGGACACTTCATAGGCGGCCTTGGCGGCGTCGAGCACCTGGAAGAAGACCACGCCGTCGACCGACACCATGGCATTGTCCTTGGTGATGATTTCCTGCCCCGGAATGTCGACGACCTGCTCCATCATGTTGATCTTGCGACCGACGGCGTAGAAGAAGGCGGGGTAGAAATTGAGGCCGGGCTTCGCCACCTCGGTAAAGCGGCCGAAACGCTCGATGGTATATTGATAGCCCTGCCGCACCACCTTGACGCTGACCGCCAGGTAGAAGAGCACCAGAAACGTGACCGTGAGTGCGAAGGTCGTCACCATATGTCCTCCCCAATGTGGGAGCGCACTATGGCGGCTATTCGTTAACGGGAAAAGGCAAAGTGATGGAGAGACATAAGATGCAGTTGCGCCACGCCCGATCCCTGTTGTTCCTGCCCGCGTCCAATCCGCGCGCGGTGGCCAAGGCGCGCACGCTGGCGTGCGACATGGTGATCCTGGACCTGGAGGATGCGGTGCCCGACGCGGACAAGGCGGCGGCGCTGGACGCGGCGGTGGAGGCCGTGGGCGAGGGCTTTGGTGGGCGGCTGATGGCGGTGCGGATCAATGTCGAGGGGATGCCCTCGCATGGGCCCGAGATGGTGGCGCTGAAGCGCACCGCGGCCGACTATGTGGTGCTGCCCAAGGTCGAGAATGCCAAGCAGGTGAAGGATGTCTATTCCGTCGCGCAGAAGCCGGTGATCGCGATGATCGAGAGCGCGAAGGGCGTGCTGGCGGCGCCGGGAATCGCGGCGGGCGAGGGCTGTGCGGCGCTGTTCGTGGGCACCAATGACCTGCGCAAGGATCTGGCGATACCGCCGTCGGCCGGGCGGGCGGGGCTGGCCCATGTGCTGCAGAGCGTGGTGCTGGCGGCGCGGGCGGCGGGGATCGCGGTGTTCGACGGCGTGTTCAACCGGCTGGACGACGAGGCGGGGCTGGAGGCGGAATGCGCCGAGGGCCATGGCTTCGGCTTTGACGGCAAGACGCTGATCCACCCCGGACAGGTGCCGGTGGCGAACCAGGCGTTCGGCCCGGACGCGCAGGCGGTGGCGGATGCGCGCCGGTTGATCGAGGCGGCGACGGGCGGGGCCGAGCGCTTCGAGGGGCGGATGATCGAGGCGATGCATGTCGACGAGGCGCGGGCGCTGGTGGCGCGGGCGGAGGCGGTCGGGCAATAGCGAAAGGCGACAAGGCATGGCGGTGCGGTTCGACAAGGTTGCGATCATCGGGACCGGCCATGTCGGTGCCACGGCCGCCTATGCGATGATGCTGCGCGGGCTGTTTACCGAGATCGTGCTGATCGACGCGGACGGGCCGCGCGCACAGGCCGAGGCGCTGGACATTGCCGACGCCAATGCGCTGGCGCGGCCGGCCCATGTCCTGCGCGGCGACTATCGGGATGCGGGCGATGCGGCGATCGTGGTCATCACCGCCGGCGCGACCACCCATGGCGAGGAAAGCCGGCTGTCGGTCGCCGGACGCAGCGCCGCCATCGTGGCGGACTGTGCGCGGCGGGTGGTGGAAGCGGGCTTTGGCGGGGTGATGATCGTCGCGTCCAACCCGGTCGATGCGATGGCGCAGGTGGCGCAGCGCGCGTCGGGGCTGCCGGTGGGGCAGGTGATCGGCACCGGGACGCTGCTCGACAGCGCGCGCTTTCGCCGACGGCTGGCCGACCGGCTGGGGGTGGCGCCGGTGTCGGTCGAGGGACAGGTGCTGGGCGAACATGGCGACAGCGAGGTGGCGGTCTTTTCGGGCGTGCGGATCGGCGGGGTGACGCTGGACCAGTTTCGCGGCGGCGCGGTGCTGGACCGGGCGGAACTGGCGCATGAGACGATGCGGGCGGGCTATGCGATCAACTATGGCAAGGGCCATACAAGCTATGGCGTGGCGACGGCGATCGTGCGGCTGTGCGAGGCGGTGCGGCGCGACGAGCAGGTGGTGCTGCCGGTGTCGACGCTGGCCCATGGCGAATGCGGGGTGGCGGGCGTCTATCTGAGCCTGCCCTGCGTGATCGGGGCGCTGGGGGTGAGCCGGGTGCTGGCACCGGACCTGGATGCGGAGGAACGGGCGGCGCTGCAGGCGTCGGCGGCGGTGCTGCAGGGCATCATGGACGGGCTGGAATCCCATTGAAAAATCGCCGGCGATATCATCCTTCGGGCAGGTCCACCCTGGGCAGAAGTTCTGCCTCCAGCGCGGGATAGAGGTGCGCGACGCTGCGTTGCAGTTCGTAGCGGGCGGCGGCCATGGTGGCGAAGCGGTCGGGGATGGGGAGCGTGCCGGCCTCCACCATGTCGAGGCCGGACTGCACGGCGGTTCGCAGCGTCGCATCGAGCCAGTCGAGCCAGTCGCGGGTCTGGGCGATGGCGCGGGTGCCGGCGGGATCGAACGGGCCATGGCCGGGGATCGCCGCCTTGTGCGGCAGCTTTGCCAGCGCATCCAGACTCTCGCGCCAGCGGGCGAGGTTCGCGGTCGGGGTGCTGGGCGCGCGGTCGAGGAAGAGCAGGTCGCCCGCGATCAGCGTGCCGGTGCGTTCGTCCAACAAGGCGAGATCGGCATTGCTGTGGCCGGCGAGCGGCAGCAGTTGCAGGCGGCGGCCGCCGAAATCCTCCGCCGGCTGGTCGATCCGCCGGCCCGGCAGGGCGAGGTCGGTGCCGCGCATCCAGTCGCCCAGCAGGCGATAGAGCGCATCGGAAAAACCGCGCCCGTCCCGTTCCATGTCGGCGATGGTGCCGGGCAGGGCGGCGACGATGGCGGGATCGAAAGCGGCGATGCCCATGCCATGGTCGGGATGGAGATGGGTGACATAGACCCGCACGACCGGCTGGCCGGTCAGCGTCTCCGCCATTTTCCTGAGCATGTGGCCATAGCGGATCGACGGGCCGGCATCGACCAGCAGCGTGCCGGCCGGGGTGGCGATGATCGTAATATTGGCGATCGCGCCGCCATTGGCGAACAGCATCGGTTCATCGGCGCCATGGATCATCCACAGGCCATCGGCGACCGGCTGCGGATCGATGCGATAGTCATCGGTTGCGGCGCCGGTCAGCAGCGGGAGGGCGCCGGTCATGCCGGCCAGCGCCTGTCGGCGGCTGAGCATCATCGGCCGGTCGCGCCGGTGGCGGCGGGCAGGGGCGACTGGCGGGCGACCATCACCTTGGCGAGATAGGCGCGGCCATTGGTGTCGCGCGCGGCGATGGAGAGCGTGTCGCCGGGATGGGCGCGGGGCATCAGGGTGATGGCGGGGTCTTCGGCCACGGCGGCCCATATCTCCATCTGACCAAGCAGGCGGCCGTCAGGGCCGGTCACGCGCATCTGTTCGATATGATAGGTCGGGATATTGGCGACGAAGCCGGTGTCCATCGGATGGCGGAAGGTGACGCGCAGCCGGCTGGCGCCATCGGCCATCGGCCAGGCTTCGCCCCGCATTTCGCCCAGATGCTGGGCCCAGTCGCCCTTCACCCGGCTGACCGGCGGGGCCGAGCAGCCGCCGCCTGCCGCATCGACCCAGCCGCCGCTGACCAGCCATTGGCCGTCCGCCAGCTGCACCGCGCCGCGCACCGGGGTGCGCTGGTCGAGCTTGATGCGGGTGGCGACATAAGGTTCGGCGCCGTCGGGCCGATAATCGATGGCGATCGGGATGGGATTGAGATCGGCGAGGATCAGCATGCGCCTGATTGGACCGAGGCCGCGCGCGTCGAGCGCGACCGGGAAGCTGCGCTGGTTTTCCGCGATTTCGGGATAGCTGACCTTCACGCGCGGATCGAAGCGGACCGGATCGTCGCCGAAGATGGTCTGCGCATGGGCGGTCCACATGGGCGAATGCAGCGGATCGGCGGGATAGGGCGCGCGGGCAGGCGCGACGCCGCCGATCGCCAGCAGGCAGGACATGGCCATGGCTGTCAGGGTCTTGCGCCTGTTCATCCTCTTCTCCCAAAGTCCATGCCTAGCGCCGGGAAAAACCGGCTACCATTGCACCTTGGGTCGTGGAGCCTGGGAGGGATGGGGATGCGGGCAAGGATCGGGCTGATGGCGGCGCTGCTGCTGGTGCCTGGCGTGACGGAGGCGCAGGCGCAGGAGGCCGGGCTGTTCGATGCGGCTGGCTATCGCATCGCTTATTATCGCAGCCCCGTGCATCGCCCGCCCGAGGGGGTGGGGCGGATCGCACCGGCTGCTATCGCGGGGTTGCGGCCTGATATCGACATGATCCTGATAGATGTGCTGCCGGCCGAGGGCGGCCATCGCGCGGCGGACGGACGCTGGCAACTGGCCCAGCCGCATGAGAGCATCCCCGGCGCCCACTGGTTTCCCGAAAGCGGGCGGGGCGCGCCGATGCCGGATATCGCCGACTGGTTCGCGCGCGGGGTTGCGCGGCTGACCGGCGGGAGGCGCGACCGGATGATCGTCACCTTCTGCCGCGCGGATTGCTGGATGGGCTGGAATGCGGCGCGACGGCTGCGGGCGATGGGCTATCGCAATATCTGGTGGCTGGCCGAGGGAACGGACGGCTGGCGCGATCTGGGACGCGACCTGACGCCCGTCCAACCCGCGCGCCGATAGGACCAAAGGTCAATTGTCTGGCCCCCGTTTCTGGGCATGTTGCACGCTAACGGGGTAGTTCAAACCATTGATTTTCGGGAGAGAGTAAATGCTTCATCGTTCGGCGCTGGCGATCATCGGCGGCCTGGCCATGGCCAGTGCGATGCCGGCCGCGGCCAAGGATATCACCGTCCATATGAAGAACAAGGGCGCCGATGGCGCGATGGTGTTCGAGCCGTCCTTCGTGAAGGCGGCGCCCGGCGACGTGATCCATTTCCAGCCGACCGATCCCAGCCATAATGCCGAGACCATCTCCACCATGTTGCCGGCCGGCGCGACCCCGATGAAGGGGGCGATGAACAAGGAGGCGGTGCTGACCGTCAGCAAGCCGGGCCTCTATGGCATCAAGTGCATGCCCCATTATTCGATGGGCATGGTGGCGCTGGTGCAGGTGGGCAAGCCGACAGCGGCCGATGTGACGGCGGCCAAGGCGGTCAAGCTGCCGCCCTTCGCCGCCAAGCGGATGAATGCGGCGCTCGCCCAGGTGAAATAAGCGCGGGCCAGTCCCGCAAACAGGCAGGCCGGTCATCCACCAGGATGGCCGGCCTGTTTTCTGTCATTCGTAGCGCAGCGCGTGGATCGGGTTGGTGCGCGCAACGCGGAAGCTGTGCGCGCCGATCGTGAGGATCGCGATCAGCAGCGCCAGTCCGCCGGCCAGCAGGAAGGGCAGGGGCGTCAGCGCGATGCGGGAGTCGAAGCCGTTGAGCCAGTCGCGCATCACCCACCAGGCGACCGGCCAGGCGATGAGGTTGGCGATCAGCACCGGGCGGGTGAACTGCCAGACCAGCAGTTGCACGATCTTCCCCGTGCTGGCGCCCAGCACCTTGCGGATGCCGATTTCCTTGGTCCGGCGTTGCGCGGTGAAGGCCGACAGGCCGAACAGCCCAAGGCAGCCGACGATCACCGCCAGCAGGGCGAAGGCGGCGAAGGCCTGGGCCCGTGCTTCCTCGGCATGATAGACTTCGCGCACGATGTCGTCGCTGAAGCGGGCGGTGAAGGGCACTTCGGGAGCGAGCCGCTTCCACACGCTTTCGATCCGCGCCAGCACCGTCGCCGGATTGCCATGATAGCGGATCAGCATTTCGTTATGATTGTCGCGATCGAAGAGGAAGAAGATCGGGTCCATCGGATCGCGGATCGAGCGGAAGCGCGAATCCTGGACGACGCCGATGATGGTGATGGGCACGCTGCCGCCAAATTCGTCGCGCACCAGACCGCCGCGCACCTGCTTGCCGATCGCGTCCTGCGGTGAGGCAAAGCCCAAGCGCTTGACCGCCAGTTCGTTGACCACGGTATTGGCGCCGCGCGCGGCAAAGGCCCGCTCGGCCTCCGGATCCTCCGGGAAGGGACGGGTGATGTCGTCGATCGGCCGGTTGATGTCGAAGCTCCGCCCGGCAAGCAGCTTGATGCCCATCGTGTCGAAGAATTTCGTGTCGACCTGATAGATGCCCATGCTGATCGGCTCTTCACGGCCGGGCACCAATATGCCGCTGTTGGTGTTGTTGGTGGTGCTGATGCCGATATTGGTGCGGCCGACCGAGGTCACGCCGTCGACCTTCTCGATTTCCCGCACCATCGTGTCGAGCACCGGGTCGAGCTGGCGGCGGCTGATGCCCGAAATCTGGATCAGCCCTTCGCGCTTGTAGCCGGGATCGGAATTGCGGGCATAGAGGGTCTGGGCATAGACCACCGCGGTGCAGATGATGAGGCCGATCGACACGGCGAACTGGGCGACCACCAGTGCGCTGCGCAGCCGGCCCGATCCTTCCGCATCGGCGGCCGACTTGTTGGCCTTGAGCACGCGGGCGGGCTGGAAGCGGGACAGGTAGAAGGCGGGATAGGCGCCGCCGGCCACGCCGACCAGCAGCACCAGGCCGATGATCGGCAGGATGAGGCCGCCGCTGCCGAAATAATGGAGGCTGAGGTCCGCGTCGAGGAAGCGGCTGACCAGCGGCAGCAGCAATTCGGTCAGCGCCAGCGCGACCAGCATCGCCACCGCCGAGACCAGGATGGATTCGCCGATGAACTGCAACACCAGCTGGCGGCGATTGGCGCCCAGCACCTTGCGCAGGGCAACCTCCCGCGCGCGCTGGCTGGCGCGGGCGGTGGCGAGGTTGACGAAATTGACGCAGGCCATGCCCAGGATCAGCAGGGCGACGATGGCGAAGGTGATGATCGAGCCGCGATCATTGCCCGGCGTCATCGACCCGTTCTGGGCCCGGCCAAGATGGACGTCGCGGACATTGACCAGGGCGAAGTTCATGTCGTCGCCCTGGTTGAAGCGGCGGCCGCCGAAAAACTGGTCGGGGATGTTGCGCTTTTCCCATTGCGGCAGCTGGGCGTTGATCGCCTTGACATCGGCGCCGGGCTTCAGCCGGACATAGATCCAGCCCGACTGCCAGCCATATTGGCTGAGGAAATCGGGTGTCTGCGCCCAGTAGCTGGGCGGATCATAGCGGGCGAGCATGGTGAGCTTGAGGTGCGAAGCCTTGGGCAGATCCTTGAGCACGCCATTGACGCGATAGTCGGTCGAGATGCCGCGCGAGATGAGCGTCAGCGTCTGGCCCATCGGGTCTTCGCTGCCGAAGCGGCGCTTCGCCTCGCTGTCGGTCAGCACCATGTCGCCGGGCTTGGCCAGCGCGGTGCGCGGATCGCCCTTCACCAGCGGCAGGTCGAGCACGTCGAATACCGGGCCGTCGACGAATTTCATGTCGTCCACTTCGGTCGCGACGCCGTTGCGCAGCACGACTGGCCCCGCCGACAGCAGATGGACGGCCGCCGCGATCTGCGGGAAATCCTTCCGCAGCGCCGCCTGCGCGACATAGGGCGCCATCTGCAGGTTGTTTTCGCGGCCGCCATGCGGATCGGTATAATAGGTCTGGAACTGGAAGGTCCGGTCCGCCTGCGGCATCCAGGCGTCGAAGGTCAGTTCATTGCGGACGAACAGCAGGATGATGAGGCAGGCCGCCATGCCGGTCGCCAGCCCCAATATGTTGATCGCCGCATAGGTGCGGCTCTTGAGCAGCGACCGCAGGCCGACCGTCAGATAATTGCGCCACATGGGAAGTCTCTCCGTCTTGGGCTATCAGGCGGCGCGGCGCCGTTCCTGCAGGATGCGGCCGTCCAGCATGTGGACGACGCGGCTGGCATAATCGGCATGGGCGGGCGAATGGGTGACCATGACGATGGTCGATCCTTCGGCGTTGAGCGTCTGGAGCATCTTCATCACTTCCTCGCCATGGCTGGTGTCGAGATTGCCGGTCGGTTCGTCGGCCAGGATCAGGCGCGGTTCGGACACCAGCGCGCGGGCGACGGCGACGCGCTGCTGCTGGCCGCCCGACAACTGGCTGGGGCGGTGGCGGGCGCGATGGGCGATGCCGACCCGGTCCATCACCGCCTCGACCTTCGCCTTGCGCTCGGCGGCGGGCATGGCGTGATAGAGCAGGGCGAGTTCGATATTCTCGGCCACGCTCAGTTCGTCGATCAGGTTGAAGCTCTGGAAGATGAAGCCCAGATGCGTCTTGCGGATGCCCGCCAGCTTGGGTTCGGGCAGGCCGGCAATCTCGGTATCGCCAAAGCGGTAGGAGCCGCTCGACGGGCTGTCGAGCATGCCGATCATGTTCAGCAGGGTCGACTTGCCGCAGCCCGACGGGCCCATGATCGCGACAAATTCGCCCTGGAAGATGTCGAGGTCGATCGCGTCGAGCGCGGTGGTTTCGACCATGTCGGTGCGATAGACGCGGCTGAGTTCACGCAGGCTGAGCAACGCTTGGGTCATGTCTTTGCCTTTCACTTCTTTTCGAGGACCAGCCGATCCTTGTCGGCAAACCCGGTATAGGGGGATGTGAGCACCTGCTCGCCGGGCTCCAGCCCGTCGAGAATCTCGATATAATCGGCGTTGCGCCGGCCCAGGCGCACGGCGCGCTTCACCGCCTCGCCGCCGTCGGGCGTCACCACGAACACCCAGCTGCCGGTGTCATTGTAGAAGCTGCCATTGGGGATGAGGCGCGCGCGCACCGGATCGCCCAGCGTCAGCTTGGCCTGGAGCGTCTGGCCGCGCTGGATCTGGGGCGGTTCGCCGTCGAGGAATTGCAGGTCGATCTCGAACTGGCCGTTGCGCACGGTCGGATAGATTTTCGCGACCTTCATCCGATAGCTCTTGCCGGCCCAGTCGACCGTCGCGGTCTGGCCAAGCTGGACGCGGGGCAGATAGAATTCGTCGATCCCGGCGACCAGCTTGTTGCGGCCGGGGCTGTCGATCTGGCCCAGCCGTTCGCCGCGCGCCATCGACTGGCCGACCTGGATCGAGAAAGCGGAGACGGTGCCGGCGACCGGCGCGCGCAGATTGAGCGCCTCCAGGCTGGCGCGGGCGACACCGAGGCTGGACTGGAGGGTTTCGGCCGAGGCGCGCAACTGGGCGAGCTGGCTGGTCTGGAGCCGCTCGTCGGTCTGCTGGGTGCGGGCGAGGACGGCCCGGCGATCGCGCTGATAGCTGAGGTCATCGCGCGTGTCGGCAAAGGTCCGGCCGGCGACGAAGCCGCGCGCGGCCAGCGGCGCTTCCCGCTCATATTGGCGCTGCGCCTTCTTGAGGTCGAGATCGGCCTCCAGCATGGCGCGGTTGTTGGTGAGCCGGTTCTGCGACAGCGCCAGTTCCTGGCTGCGCATCGAATTGAGCTGCTGCGTCACTTCGGTCTGGCGGGCGAGGACCGACAGTTGCAGTTCGGCGTTGGACAGGCGGGCGAGCAACTGGCCCTTCTGGACGGTGGCGCCATCCTCGACCAGCACCTCTTCGACCCGGCCGCCCTCGATCGCGTCGAGATAGACGGTGATGAGCGGGGTGACGCGCGCGCGCAGCGGCAGGAAATCGTCGAACCGGCCCTGGCTGACGGTGGAAACGACGATGCGGTCGGCCGGCAGGGTCTGGCTGTTGCTGCTGGGCATATAATACCAGGCGGTGCCGAGCAGTGCGATCGCGCCGGCGGCGCCCAGCGCGATCTTCGCGCGCAGCGGCAGGGTCTTGCGCGCCACCACCCGGTCCATCGCGCCGCCACTGGTGGGCGCGGCGGCCCGCGGCGTTTCGCTGGGCATGCTGACGACGCTCATGCGCGGCGGCTCCACTGTCCGATTCCGAACATTGCTTGTCCGATACCGAACATCAGGCGAGGAAGGGCTTGCAGCCGGTGCCGGCGCGGGCGGGACAGCGGAGATGCCCGGCCTCGGCCGCCATCTGGCGTGGCGCTTCGCAGCCGAACGGCCGGGAAGCGGCCTGCGGCGCGGCCATCACCAGCAGGGTGGCGGCGATGCCGAGCAGGATCGAAAGCGGTTTTGACAGCGAGGAGCCGGGCCGGCGATACATTGTCAGTCTCCATCTGGACATGGGCGCGCACGCCCTTTGCCCGATGCTTCGCAAGCGGCGTGCCAGTTGCCTTTTTGCGGGCATGTGCGGGACAGAATCCGGGTCGTGACGGGTCTGGCACGGATATTGATTGCACGGTTCCGGACAGGCGCTGTACGGGAGCGAACGGATGACAGAGGGGCGGATGACACAGGAGAAGCCATTCGAGCTGTGCGTCGTCATCGATGATGATGATGACATATTGCTGGCCGCGCGCCTGTTGCTGCGCGCGATCTTTGGCGAAGTGCTGACCTTTCGCGACCCCGAATCCGCCTTTGCCGCGACCGCCGGCCTGACCCCCGAAGCGTTCCTGCTCGACGCCAATTTCTCGCGCGGGGCGACCAATGCGGCGGAAGGGTTCGAATGGCTCGGCCGTTTCCTGGCGCGCGATCCGCAAGCGGTGATCGTGATGATTACCGCCCATGCCGGGGTGCAGGTCGCGATCGAGGCGATGAAGCGCGGTGCAACCGATTTCGTGACCAAGCCCTGGTCGAACGAGCGGCTGCTGGCGACGGTGCGCACGGCCGCAGCGCTGCGCGCGTCGCGCAAGGCGGTGGCGCAGAAGGACAAGGTGGCGATGATCGCGGCGGCGCCGGCGGGGGAGACGCCGCTGCTCGGCACGTCGCCGGCGATGGCGCGGGTGCAGCAACTGATCGACCGTGCCGCGCCGACCGACGCCAATGTGCTGATCCTGGGTGAGAATGGCACGGGCAAGGAACTGGTCGCGCGCGAACTGCATCGCCGATCGCGCCGGGCCGAGCGGATCATGCTGCCGGTGGACCTGGGCGCGGTGGCCGAAAGCGTGATCGATTCCGAATTGTTCGGGCATGTGAAGGGCGCCTTCACCGATGCGCGGGCCGACCGGATCGGTCGGTTGCAGGCGGCCGATGGCGGCACCCTGTTCCTGGACGAGATCGGCAATCTGCCGCTGCACCTGCAGCCCAAGCTGCTGACCGCGCTGGAGCAGCGCAAGGTGACGCCGGTGGGCGCCAACAAGCCGGTGGCGGTGGACATCAGGGTGATCGCCGCGACCAACCTGAGCGCCGGGCAGATCGCGGACGAGGGGCGGTTCCGCCAGGATCTGCTGTTCCGGCTCAATACGGTCGAGATAGTGCTGCCGCCGCTGCGCGAGCGGCGCGAGGATATTCCCGCGCTGGTCGCCCATTATCATGCGCTTTATGCCCGCAAATATGCCCGGCCGGTGCATCCGATCGCGCCCGATCTGATGGCGGCGCTGATCGCCTATGACTGGCCGGGCAACGTCCGCGCGCTGCGCCATGCGATCGAACGGGCGGTGATCCTGGCCGGGGACGCGCCCTTTGGCATCGAGGATATCCCGCTGCGCAGCCATGGCAGTCCCGAGCCGGTCCGGATCGACCGCGCCGCCGTGGTGGAGGCGCCGCCACCGCCCGACGACATGAATCTGGAACGGGTCGAGCGGCGGCTGGTCGAGACCGCGCTGATGAAGCATGGCTATAATATCTCCAGCGCCGCCGCCGAACTGGGCCTGACCCGCGCCTCCCTCTATCGCCGCATGGAAAAACATGGGCTTTGATCGGCGCTTCTCGATCGGCCTGGCGCTGCGGCTGGTCATGGCGATGGCGTGCCTGGCGGCGCTCGCCTGGGCGCTGATGACGCCGGACCTTGGCGCGGTGCGCATCCTGTGCGCGATCGGGGCGGCAGTCAGCGCTATGGCGCTATGGCATCATGTGCGCCGCGCCAATTTCGAACTGGCCCGCTTTGTCGAGGCGATCGAGTTTGGCGACCTGCAGGCGCGCTTTGCCCGGCCGGGGTCGGACAGCGGCTTCGACCAGCTGGGCGCGGCGCTGGATCGCGGCATCCGCAAGCTGCGCGACGATCGGGTGCGCTTGCAGGAGGCGTCGCGCTTCTACGAGGCGCTGGCCGATGACGCGCCCGCCGCGCTGCTGACGATCGCGCCCGATGGCCGGATCGAACCGGTGAACAAGGCGGCGCGCAAGCTGTTCAACCGCCATGCCGGGGTGCGGCCGGACGATTATGCCCCCTATGGCGGCCATTTCGCCGCGACGCTGACGGCGCTGGAGCCGGGGCGCAGCCAGACCATGTTGATCGAGACCGATATCGGGCCGCAGCGCGTGCTGATCCGCTGCGCCAGCCTGACCCGGCTGGGCGGGGCGACGCGGGTGATTGCGGTGCAGGTGATCCAGCAGGCCCTGAACGCGGTCGAGGTGGCGGCGCAGAGCGACCTTATCCGCGTGCTGACGCACGAGATCATGAATTCGATGACGCCGGTGACATCGCTCGCCCGCACCGCGTCGGACCTGATGGCGCAGGCGGACGATGGCGGCGATCCGCTGATCGCCGATGCCCGTGCCGCCGTCGATACGCTGGCCCGGCGCGCCGACGGGGTAATGCATTTCGTCGAAACCTATCGCACCATCACGCGCCCGCCGCTGGTCGATCGCCGCCTGTTCGCGGCGCGGCCCTTTGCCGATGAACTGGCCAAGCTGTTCGCGGCCGATGCCGATCGCGCGAGCGTGCATCTGGAGGTGCGGGTCAGCCCGGCGGACCATCGCATCGATGCCGATCCCGACCTGTTGGCGCAGGTGGTCATCAACCTGCTGCGCAATGCGGCGGATGCGGCCGAATGCCATCGCGACCGGCCCGAAGTGTCGCTGAGCATCGCCGCGATCAACGCCGGGCGCACCCGGATCGAGGTGGCGGACAATGGCCCCGGCGTGCCCGAGGCGCTGCGCCACGACATTTTCCTGCCCTTCTTCACCACCAAGAAGACCGGCAGCGGCATTGGCCTGAGCCTTGGCCGGCAGGTGCTGCTGGCGCATGACGGCACGATCGAGATCGACAGCGCGCCGTCGGGCGGCGCGCTGTTCCGGCTGACGTTGTAGCGCGGCGGCCGGCCCCGGTCAGGGGCAGGGATCGGGCAGGTCGCGATGGACCGCCTCGATCGCGGCGATGGCGTCGGCGCTGAGCGTCAGGTTGACGCTGTCAATGTCGGCCCTGAGCTGGTCCAGCGAGGTTGCGCCGATGATCGTCGCAGTGACGAACGGGCGGCTGTTGACATAGGCGAGCGCGAGCTGTGCGGGATCAAGGCCATGGGCATGGGCGATCGCGACATAGCGGGCGGCGGCCGGGGCCTGGCCGGGCAGGTCGTAGCGGACGAACTGGCGCGCCACGTCGCGGCGGGTGCCGGGCGCGATCACCCCGCCCAGATATTTGCCGGTCAGATTGCCGCCGGCGAGCGGCGAATAGGCGAGCAGGCCGACATCTTCACGCAGGGCAAATTCGGACAGGCCGATTTCGAACACGCGGTTGAGCAGATTATAGGCGTTCTGGATCGACGCGATGCGGGGCAGGCCCTGGTCCCGCGCCAGGCGCAGATATTCGCTGACGCCCCAGGGCGTTTCGTTCGACACGCCGACATGGCGGATCTTGCCCGCCTTCACCAGATCGGCAAGGGCATCGAGCGTTTCCTCGATCGGCACGGTGTCGGGCCGGTCGGCCAGAGCGGACAGGCCGCGCACGCCGAAGGAGGGGACGGGCCGGTCGGGCCAGTGGACCTGATACAGATCGATATAGTCGGTCTGCAACCGGCGCAGGCTGTCGTCGATTGCCTGTTCGATGTTCCGACGATCCAGCCGGTCCGCGGTGCGGATGCCGCGCGAGGGGTCGCGGGCGGGGCCGGCCACCTTGGTCGCCAGGATGATGTCGTCGCGCTTCTTCCGCCCGGCGATCCAGCTGCCGATATAGGCTTCGGTCAGGCCCTGGGTGTCGCGGCTGACCGGGGTGACCGGATACATTTCGGCGGTGTCGATGAAATTGACGCCCTGGCCGATCGCATAGTCGAGCTGGGCGTGCGCTTCGGCTTCGCTGTTCTGCGATCCCCAGGTCATGGTGCCAAGGCAGATCAGGCTGACCCAGAGGTCGGTTCGACCGAGCGTGCGATATTCCATATGTCATGGCCCTTTCGTGGCAAGCGACTGGTTTCTAGCCGTTTGTCGGGAAATGCAAAGCCATGGCGGGATCGGTTGAGAAACTATCATTGACAGCATCCGTCCGGCCGCAGACAGGAAACAACTCGTCCATCGGTTAACCAAAGGCTCATCGGATCGCCCTAGGTTGCGACTCCTTCCCTGTTGGTGCGTTGATCGAGCATGTCTGACCTGTCTGATCTCATCCTGGACATGATTACCCGCTATGGCTGGTGGAGCGGGCCGATCATCGGCGTGCTGGCCTTTTTCGAATCGCTGGTGGTGATCGGGCTGTTCGTGCCGGCGATCGCCACGATGATCGCGGTCGGCGGGCTGATCGGGGCGGGGCTGGTCGATCCGGCGCCGGTGTTCGCCTGCGCCGTGTTCGGCGCGATCCTGGGCGACTGGGTATCCTATACGCTGGGGCGGTCGGTCGGGCCGGCCATCTATCGCCATCGCTGGCTGCGCGGGCATCGGCTGGCCTTTGCGCGGGCGCGGCTCTTCTTTCGCCGCTATGGCTTCATCTCGGTGCTGCTTGGCCGCTTCCTGGGGCCGGTCCGCTCGACCGTGCCGGTGGTCGCGGGCGTGGTGAAGATGCCGCATGGCCCGTTCCAGATCGCCAATATCCTGTCCGCCCTGTTGTGGGTGCCGGCGCTGCTGCTGCCTGGCTATCTGGCCGGCGGCCGTCTGACCCATTTCGATTTCGAGGCGGAGCATTTCGCCATGATGGCGCTGGGCCTGTGCCTGGTGCCGCTGCTGCTGGGGTGGCTGGCGATCCGTTTCTTCAACAAGCCGCGCCAGCGGCATCGCACCATGTCCGCACAGCGCGGCTGAAAGGTTGATGACAGGCTGCTTCGCTAATCGGCGGCGGCCCAATTCACACCCAATAGGCTGTTCGCTGCGGCGGTGATGTTCTTCACGTCGTTGCCTTGCGGGACGGCGAGAGGATTTATGAACGACATCTGGACTCACATAGTCGCCGATTTTTCCAATCTCGGCTCTCCATCCGCGCTGGCCGCCTTTGGCCAGGTCGTGCTGATCGACATCATGCTGGCGGCGGACAATGCGATCGTCGTCGGCGCGCTGGCGGCCGGCCTGCCGCCTGCGTCGCGGCGCAAGGTGATCGCGATCGGCGTGATCGCCGCGCTGGTTCTGCGCATCGCCTTTGCCCTGCTGGTGACGCAGTTGATGCAGCTTGTCGGCCTGGTCTTTGCCGGCGGCCTGTTGCTGGTCTGGGTCGGCTGGAAGATGTGGCGCGAACTGCGCGCGCATGGCGAACCGGAAGATGCCGAGGATATTGCCGGCAAGGCGGCGCCCAAGGGCTTTGCCCAGGCGGCCTGGGCGGTCGCGATCGCCGACGTCAGCATGAGCCTGGACAATGTGCTGGCGGTGGCCGGGGCGGCGCGGGAGCATCCCGGCATCCTGGTGATCGGCCTTGTCCTGTCGGTGGCGCTGATGGGCGTGGCGGCGAACCTGCTGGCCCGCGTGATCGAACGCTATCGCGCGATCGCCTATTTCGGCCTGGTCGTGATCCTCTATGTCGCCGGCAAGATGATCTATGAAGGGGCGATCGACCCGGCCACGGGCCTCATCACCCTGTTCTGAGAGCTGGTTTGGAAAATGCGCGGGAGCGCGCATTTTCGATGCGGCACCGGATGCGCCAGAGGTGCATTTCCAAATAAGAAGGCGGGGCCGGTCAGTCGGCCCCGTTCTTCCTTCCCATGGAGGCAAAGCCGAGCGGCGCGCCGATCAGCACCAGGATGACGCGGGTCAGATGGTGGATGACGACGACGCCCGGCTCCAGCGCCAGGCTGAGCGCGACCATGCTCATTTCGGCGAGGCCGCCCGGCGAATAAGCGAGCGTCAGCAGCACCGGATCGACCCCGGCAAGTGTACCGATCCCCGCCGCCCAGGCAAAGGTGACGGCCAGCAGGATCGCCGTCGACCCTGCCGCCAGCGCGAGGATGCGCAGCAATTCCTTCAACGTCAGGCCGACGAAGCGGCAGCCCATGGTGGCGCCCAGGCCGACCTGTGCCGCGGCCAGCGCCCAGCCGGGAATGCGGAAATCGGCGAGGCCGCTCATATGCACGGCGGCGCTGACCGCCAGCGGCCCGACCAGATGCCAGGCCGGCAGGCGTAGCAGCCGGCCGATCAGCAGGCCCAGAAGCGCGCAGCCCAGCCCCCAGAAGAGCAGCGACCAGCTGGCGACGTCGCCAGTCACCGGGGTGATGGCGCTGGCCGCGACCGGCGCATGGTCGAGCCGGATCAGGAAGGGCAGGATGAAGACGACGAGGAAGATGCGCGCGCCATGGATCAGGCCGATGGCGCGTTCGTCAGCGCCGCGCTCCGCCCCCATCACCACCATCTCGGCAATGCCGCCGGGCATGCCGGCGAAATAGGCGGTGGCCGGATCGAACTTCGCGACCTTGCGGAAATAGGTGACGCACAGCAGCGCGGCGGTGGCGAGGAAGAAGGGCAGGGCGGCGAGCGGGATGATCCAGTCGCGCGCCTGTGGCAGAAGATGCGGGCCAAAGCTGCTGCCCAGCACCACGCCGATCACCGCCGCCATCGGGCGGCGGGTGGCGGCGGAAGCCTGAATCGGCAAACCGGCGACGCTGGCGACCGCGCAGGCCGCCATCGATCCGAGCACCCAGGGCAGTGGCGCATGGATCGACCAGAAAAGCGCGCCGCCGGCCGCCCCGACGGCAAGCGCCGCCAGGAAGCGGAGAAGTGTGTCCAATCCCCTAGGCGACAAAGGGGAAGGCCAGGGCGATCATGCCGACCAGGGTCATGACGATGCCGACCGCGGCGGCGGGCAGCAGGGTGAAGCGCTGATGATCGGCCAGGTCCACGCCCGCCAGGCTGACCAGCAGATAGGTGGAGGGGACCAGCGGGCTGAGCAGATGGACCGGCTGGCCCATCAGCGACGCACGGGCGATCGCCATCGGTTCGACGCCATAATGGGCGCCGGCTTCGGCGAGGATCGGCAGCATGCCGAAATAGAAGGCATCGTTGGAGATGAAGAAGGTGAAGGGCATGGAGAGCAGGGCGGTGATCGGCGCCATATAGGGGCCGAGCGCGGGCGGGATGACGCCGACGACTTCCTTGCTCATCGCCTCCACCATGCCGGTGCCGCCGAGGATGCCGGTGAAGATGCCGGCGGCGAAGATCAGCGACACGACCGACAGGACATTGCCGGCATGGGCGGCGATCCGTTCCTTCTGCTGGGCGACGCCGGGATAGTTGACGATCATGGCGATGGCGAAGGCGATCATCATCAGCACCGAGAGCGGCAGCACACCCCAGACCAGCAGGACGAGCAGCGCCACCACCAGCAGGCCGTTGAACCAGCGCAGATGCGGCCGGCGCGCTTCGGGATATTGCGAGACGCCCAGGTCCGACGGGGCGACCGACTGGCGCGCCTGCACCTTGCCCAGGCGCCGGCGTTCCTTGATCCCGAACCAGAAGGCGAGGCCGAGCAGGAAGGCGAGGCCGGCGATCATGCCGGGGATGAGCGGCAGGAACAGGGTGGCCGGGTCCAGCTTCAGCGCGCTCGCGGCGCGGGCGGTCGGCCCGCCCCACGGGGTCAGGTTCATGATCCCGCTCGTCACCATCAGCAGGCAGACGAGATAGAGCCGGTTCATGTCGAACCTTTTGTAGAGGGGGAGCAGCGCAGCGATGGTGATGATGTAGGTGGTCGACCCGTCGCCGTCGAGGCTGACGACCGAGCAGAGCACCACCGTGCCCAGCAGGATCAGCAGCGGATCGCCATGCACGATCTTCACCAGCCGGGCGACCAGCGGGTCGAACAGGCCGGTGTCGGTCATGGTCGAGAAGAAGAGGATGGCGAACAGCAGCATGACGCCGGTCGGCGCCAGATTCTTGATGCCGTCGATCATCATGTCGCCAAGGCCGGCGGCCTGGCCGGCGATCACGCCGAACAGTGAGGGGATGACGATCAGCGCGACCAGCGGGGTCATCCGCTTGGTCATGATCAGCGTCATGAAGGTGGCGACCATCAGGAAGCCGAGCAGGGCAAGATTCATCGCTGCGTCCTTGAGGGGGCTGGAGGAAGGAGGATCAGAAGGTCACGCCGACACGGGCGCTGACGGTCTGGCCGTCATCGCCGCCCGTGTAGGTGCCGGCGCGGTTGTTGGTGTGCCACTGGATGCCGTTGAGCTGAATCCGGGTGAAGCTGTTGAGATACCAGTTGACGCCCAGCGTCGCGGCCCAGCCGTCGCCGCCCAGCACCAGGTCGGTATAATCGAGATTTTCGTAGCGGGCGGTCAGCTCGATCGCGCCGAGGCCGCCGTCCAGCACGGGATCGAGCACATTGGGCTGGCCGAAGCTGCCGAGGCGCGGGTTGTAGGGCGGCAGTTCGCCGGTCAGGAACAGGCCGCTCGACAGGCTCCAGGCCTTGCTTTCGAAGCTGGGGCGTCCGCCGTCGAGGCGCGCGATGCGGCGACCGGCCTCACCCATCACCCACAGGCCGCCGACATAGCCGCCCAGTTCCGCGCCATAGCCGGTGGTCGAGCGGCCGCCGAGCAGTTCGCCGGTGGTGACGCGGACCGCGCCGTTGAAGCGGCCGCCGATGACGGTGCTGCGGGTGAGCGTGGTCGCGGCGGAGGACAGGGCTTCGTCGAAGAACCATCCGCCGACATGGAGCAGCGAGCGATCGGTCCTGATCGGGTTCCAGTGCGCACGGCCGCTGAAGGTGCGGCTGTCATTGGTCGCCTGTTCGCCATCGACGCGGTCACCGGTCACGCTGAGCGAGGCATGCCAGTTGGGGCCGAACATGCGGCCCATGATGCCGATGCCGTAGAAGCCGCGTTGCGGGATGATGGCGGTCGACACCACGCCCCGTTCCAGGAAGGGGGTGGAGTCCGAACCGGTGCTGCCTTCGAAGGCGCGGTCGTTGAACAGGTGCCCCGCGCGCACGTCATAATCGACCTTGCTGCTGATCTTGTTGCGATAGCCCAGGAAGGCGGTGACGATGTCGACCTCATTCTCCGAAAAATCGCTTTCGAACTGGTAGAAGAAATGCGGGCCGACGCCGCCTTCCAGGCCCAGGCGCAGCGCGCGCATGCCGGTCGTCGTCGTGTTGCGGCCGCCATATTTCGACCCCATGGTCGAGCTGACGTCGACCAGAATGCGGCCGCGCGGCTTGTAGGTGAAGACGCCGTCGGCCGAGCGGAAGACGGGCAGGCCCGCGCCCCATTCGGTGGTGACGCCGGACGGGTTGGCGGCGACCGCGCGGGCCTGGGCCACGTCGATATCGGCCGGGCCGGGGGGCACGATCTGCGGCGCGAAGGGGGCGATGACCAGCGGCTGGGCCGCGTCCTGCTGCGCCATTTGCGGCGCGGGCTGCGCAGCGGCGGGGGGCGCCGCGGCCTGGGCGGCGGCCTGTTGCCCCTCGATCTTGTCGAGCCGGGCCTTGAGCGCGGCGATCTCGGCGGCCTGGGCCTTTACCAGTGCGGCCAGGTCATCGGCGCTGGGCGTCTGAGCAAGGGCGGGCGTGGCGACGATCAGTGCCAGCGCGGCGCAACCGCCGCGCAACATCAGATGGGACATGCTTATCGGGCTCCGGAAATAAGGGCCGCCTGCCATTCGCGCAGGAAGCGCTGGCGCGTGAGGCGGTCGAGATTGACGAGAAGCTGCGGGCCGACGCGGATCGAGCGGGCCTGGGCAGCGGGCAGGCGGCGACCGTTGATATCGGTCCGCACCGGCCAGAGGCTATGTTGCGCGAGCAGCGATTGCCCTTCGCGCGAGAGGAGGAAGTCGAGGAACAGCTTGGCGGCGGCAGGGTGCCGCGCCTCGCGCGCGATGAAGGCGATGCGCGACATCACGATGGTATAATCTTCGGGAAAGACGACGCCGATGCGCGGGTCGCGGCGGGCGCGTTCCTGCGCGTAGGAGCCGATCACATTATAGGCGATCGAGAATTTGCCTTCGGCCACGCCGCGCAGCATCGGTTCGGTGGTGATGTGCAGTTGCGGCCGGGTCGCGGCCATCGCCTCGACCAGCGAACCGGTGTCGCGGGTGATGGCATAATCCTGGGTCAGATAGAGATAGCCGGTGTTCGAGCGGGCAGGATCGAAGGTCGCGACCTTGCCGGTCAGTGCCTTGCGATCCTTGCGCAGCATCGCCTCCAGCGCGGCATGGCTGCGCGGCGGATTGGCAATCGCCTTCTTGTTGTAGACATAGGCGATCGGCTCTGCGGTGACGCCAAAGCCCATATTCTTCCACACCGCATTGGCGGGCAGGGCGGGCTTTTCGGGGCTGGCATAGGCCTGGGCAAAGCCGTCGTTGATGAGCTTGACCTGCTGGTCCATCGCCGACGACCAGACCAGGTCGGCCGACATCCGGCCGCTGCGCGCCTCGCTCGAGAAGCGGCGGAACATCTCGTTCGACCCGAGGTCGGAATAGCTGACGGTGACGCCGGGATAGCGGCGCTGGAACGCCAGGATGACCGGTGCCATTTCCGACGTGTCGGCATTGGCATAGACGATGACCTGCCGTTCGGCACGGGCATCGCCGATCAGATCGTCATAGGAACGCGGATAGCCGGTTGGCCTTTGCGCTACCGCTGTCGCGCTGGTGACGGACAGGCTTGCCAGCGCCGCCACTATCTGAATAACCCTTCGCATCGACCCTGCTCCTCACATGTTCCGTTCTTCTGTCGGATTGGGAGAGGCAGTTACGAAGCCAAGCTGTCATCAACCTTTCAGCATCGGGTGCCCTATTCGGATTTTGATGATCGAGGATGACGCCGCACTGGCGCGCAGCATTGCAGCCCTGCTGCGGGCGGGCGGCCATGCGGTGGACCATGTCGCGACCGGCGAGGATGCGCTGGCGGTGGTGGGCGGGGAACCCTATGCGCTGGTGATACTGGACGTGGGCCTGCCCGATATCGATGGCTTCACCGTATTGGCGGAATTGCGCCGGCGCGGCGAGAAAGTGCCGGTGCTGATGCTGACCGCGCGCGATGCGCTGGACGACCGGGTGCGGGGGCTGGACCTAGGCGCCGACGATTATCTGCGCAAGCCCTTCGAGCCGCAGGAACTGGAGGCGCGGGTGCGGGCGCTGGGGCGGCGGCGGGGGGGCGATCCGACCCCGGAAATCACGGTCGGGCCGCTGACCATCAATCGATCGACCGGGGCCGCCGATGTCGCCGGACGGGCGCTGGACCTGCGCCGGCGCGAGCTGGCGGTGCTCGAGTCGCTGGCGACCAGGGCCGGGCAGGTGGTGCCGCGCGAATTGCTGATCGGCGAGGTGTTCGGCTTTGACGAGCCGGTCGGCAGCAATGCGATCGAGGTGCATGTGACCCGGCTGCGCGGCAAGCTGGCGCCCGACGGGCCGGGCATCCGCACGGTACGCGGCGTGGGCTATATGCTCGATGCCCAATGAGGGACGGCCATCGGGCGAGGGGCGGGCCATTGCCCTGCGCACCCGCCTGCTGGCGGCGATGCTGGGACCGATGCTGGGCGCGGCGGCGATCATCGGCGTGGGCGGCGCGACGCTGATTTCCGACGTGGTCCGCCGGACCAACGACCGGGTGCTGGGCGGCGCGCTGGGCGCGATCGCCGAAACCGTGCAGGTGGAGCGGGGCGAGGTGACGCTGGACCTGCCGCCCGCCGCCTTCGGCATGCTGGAGAATAGCGAGCGGGACAATGTCTATTACCGGATCGCGGTGGGCGGCACGTTGCTGACCGGCTATGCCGATCTGCCCGCGCCCGACCCGCGGACCATGCCGGTCGACCAGCCGCGGTTCCGCTTTGCCCGGTATCGCGGGCAGGACATCCGCATCGGCGAGGTGAAGCGCAGCCTGCCGCGGATCGCCGACCCGGTGATCGTGCAGGTGGCCGAGACGCTGGATAACCGGCGGGCGCTGATGCACCGGCTGATGATCGCGCTGCTGATCGGCGAACTGACGCTGGTGGGGGTGGCGATCCTGCTGCTGCGGCCGGCGCTGGGCTGGAGCCTGCGGCCGTTGCTGCGGCTGCGGCGCGCGGTCGAGGTGCGCGATGGCGGCGCGCGGCCGGATTTCTCGGCACTCGAAGCGGGGCCGCTGCCGAGCGAATTGCGGCCATTGGCGCGGGCGTTCAACCGGCTGCTGCGCCAGTTGGACCAGGCGACGGGGGGCGTGCGCCGCTTCACCGCCGATGCCTCGCACCAGATGCGCACGCCGATTTCGGTGCTTAAGGTGCAGATCGAGTTGGCGCGCCGGGGATCGCGCGAGGCGTTCGACGAGATTGCCGATGCGGCGCAGCGGCTGGAGCGGCTGGTGACGCAGTTGTTGGCGCTGGCGCGGGCCGAGGAAGCCGGGGCATCGCCGCCGCTGGAGACGGTGGACCTGAAGGAAGTGAGCGCGGTGGTGGTCAACCGGCTGATCAACCAGGCGATCCAGGCGCAGGTCGAACTCAATCTGGAGGCATCGGACGCGGAAAGCTATCGCGTCGAGGCGCATCGCACGCTGGTGTTCGAGATATTGGCCAATCTGGTCGACAATGGCATCCGCTATAACCGGCCCGGCGGTACGGTGACGATCGCGCTGGCGCAGGGCGAGGACGCGACCCTGATGACGGTCAGCGACGACGGCCCCGGCATTGCGGTGGAGCATCGCGACAAGGTGTTCGAGCGCTTCTTCCGCGTGGGCGGCGCCAGCGCGCCGGAGGGGACGGGGCTGGGCCTTGCCATCGTCCAGTCCGCCGCGTCGCGCATGGGCGCGCAGGTGGAGATTGTCGAGAGTGGCGCGGGCACGCATATCCGGGTGCGCTTTCCGCGACGGGGGGAGGATGGCGGGGTTTAGCGCTTCTGCCCACTGGCGCGCAGGCGGCCGCTTCGTGGCGCACCCACCCCCGGCCCCTCCCTGGAAGGGAGGGGAGCAAAGGCGCGCATGATCAGCGCGGCGGCAGGTCGGGATAGCTGTGCGCGATCGGCCCAAGTGCGTCGGCCAGTGGGGCCAGCCAGGGTTCGAAGCGCCGCCAATGATCGACGCCGCCGGTATAGATGGGCTGGCGCACCTGTTCGGAACTGGCGGTGCGCACCGCCCGGTCGGTCTGCCAGAAGGACAGGCAGGCGGTCTCGAAATCGAGGCCGAGATAGGCGAGCAGCCGGTCGACCTCGCCCGGCGTGTCGGCGACCATCCGTTCATAGATGACGCGATGGACCCGGCCCGGCGCGGCCGCGTCATAGGCGGCCATCAGCGCGACATAGTCGCGATAATAAAGGCCGATGTCGGTGAGGTCATAGGTGAAGGCCTGGCCGCGCGCAAAATGCTGTTTCCAGCCGGAAAAGCAGCAGCCCATCGGATGACGGCGCGCGTCGATGATGCTGGCATTGGGCAGGATCAGCTTGATGAGGCCGACATGCTGCCAGTTGTTGGGCATCTTGTCGATGAAGCGCGGCTTGCCGCTCTGGCGGTGGACGCGGGTCTGCTCGACATATTCCTCGCCCAGCCGCCGGCGGTCGGCCGGGGTCAGCGACGCCGCCATGGTCGCGAAATCGGCAAATTCGCCATCGTCCACCCGCGATTGCAGGCGGCTGGCGATCATCATCATCTCGGGCAGTTCCATCGTGCCTTCGACCTGGCTGTGGCTGGCGAGGATCTGTTCGACCAATGTCGATCCCGCGCGCGGCAGGCCGACGATGAAGATCGGGTCGGGCGCAGTGCAGCCGCCGTCGCCCATGGCGGCGATGAAGGGCGCGCTGAAGGTCGTGGCAGTGGCCGCGACTTCGGCGGAAAATTCGCCGGCATCATGGCGGATCATGGCGCGGCGCAGCCGGTTGCCGGCGTCATAATGGCGGAAGGCCGCTTCGTCCGCCTTGCGATCCTCCTGCGCCTTGCCGAGCGAGAAATGGAGGTGGAAGACATCCTCGCCCTCCGTCTGGCCATCGCGGGCCAGGGTTTCGAGCGCGCGCTCCATCGTGGCGAGGTCGTCGGCGTCGAGCGTCACGGTCTTGAGGTTGGCGAGGCTCCACCAGGCTTCGCCCATGGTCGGGCGATGATGGACCGCCTGGCGATAGGCATGGACCGCGTCGGCCTGTCGCCCCAGCGTCTTGAGCGCATGGCCCAGATTCTGCCAGACCTGCGGCTGGTCGGGACGATCGGCCAGCAGGCTTTCATAAATGGAGCGTGCCGCGTCCTGATCGCCCAGCCGCACCAGCACCGATGCGCGGATGAGGTCATAGCCCGGATTATGGATCGGCGAGCGGGCGAGGATTTCGGCATGGGCCAGCGCTTCGTTCAGGCGGTTGTTCTGCAATAGCAGGCGGATGAGGAAATCGCGGGCGAGGTCGAAGCCGGGCGCCAGCGCGACGGCGCGCTCGACATGAGCGAGGGCGGCATTCATGTCGCCGCGCCGCCATTGCACCTCACCCATCAGGCGGATGCCGGCTGGATCGTCGGGCAGGCGACCGGCGCGCGCCGTCAGCAGCGCGGCCGCGTCGTCCAGCCGCCCCTCGTTCATCGCCATTGCGGCTGCCAGCAGGTCGCGATCGCGCGAGGCGGCATGAACCCCCGACAGGTCGGCGCGCCAGGCATCGCCATCGCGCCCAACCGTGCGTAGCAGCCCGGCCAGCAGGAACCAGCCGCCGGGGACGCCGGGTTGCTGGCGGGTCAGGCTTTCCAGCGCGCCGATTGCCTGCCGATGGTCGCCGGCTTCCTGCGCGGCCTGGGCCAGTTCCCACAATATCGCCGGGACGCTGGGATGCTGGCGGGCGAGGGGATTGAGCCGGGCCAGTGCGGCCTTGGGCTTGCCGAGGCGGCGTAGCGCCTGGCCGATCAGCAGTTCGGCGGGGGGCAGGCGCCCGGCCCGGCGCAGGATCGCCTCGGCCTGCGCCAATGCCGCCTCGGGGCGGGCGTCGAGCAGGGCTGCGGCGTCTGCCAGCGCCGTCTGGATGCTGTCGGTTGCCGGTACGGCGGACGCGTTCCCCATAGCCCCTCATATTTGTGCGACTGCTCAAAATCTTATGTCGGCTGCAGGCGGGCGTCGAGTCAGCTTGTCGTAAAAGTTTCAAAAAGTCGCCGAACAGCCGCTTGACAGGGCGTGTCCGATCGGCAGTATCGAATTTAGGACAGTTGTTCTGATTGCTGCAAAAGCGAACTGTCCGGGGATTATGGAACAGATAAACAGCGTGGCCAGCGTCTGGCGGCGATCCTGAAAGAGTCTCTCTTTCGGGCGGGGCATCCTTCGCCCTGTCGGCCGTCGGTGCGCGAGGCCATGCGAACGCGTCAGGGAAGGAGACCCGGAGCACCGGGCGAATTTCGCAGGAGAGGACGAGTCGCAACGCGTATCAGGGGGTATTCGTATGGCCATTCGTCTCCGCTCGCGAAGAGTGCGCACGTTCTGCGCGCTTGGCACGGGCACGTTCCTCACACCGATGATCCTGTCCGCGCCGGCACTGGCGCAGGCTCCGGCGGCGGATGCCGCCGCCGCCGATGCGGCCGCAGCCGAGGCCGAACAGGGGCTGGGCGAGATCGTCGTCACCGCGACGCGCAGCGCGCAGAGCATCCAGAAGGTGCCGATTTCGATGCAGGCGCTGGGCGCGGAGAAATTGCAGGAGCGACAGGTGAAGGGCCTGAGCGATTTCGCCGCCCTGCTGCCGTCGGTCTCGTTCGAGGGCATTGGCCCCGGCCGCAACACCGCCTTCTTCCGCGGCATCGTGCCCGCCGGCGGCGCCTATGCCTCGGTAGGCTATTATCTCGACGACATGCCGATCACCGGCACCGAAGTGCCCGATATCCATGCCTATGACCTGGAACGGGTCGAGGCGCTGTCCGGGCCGCAGGGCACGCTCTATGGCGCGGGCTCGCTGGCCGGCACCATCCGCCTGATCACGAACAAGCCCAAGCTCGACAAGTTCGAGTTCGGCTATGACGTGGAAGCCAATAAATATGGCAAGGGCGATTTCGGCGGCCAGCTGGAATCCTACATCAACGTGCCGTTGGCGCCGACGCTGGCGGTGCGGGCCATGGGCTATTATCGGCGCGACGGCGGCTATATCGACAACACGCCCAACAATGGCACGTTCAACGATGGCAGTTCGTCGACCCTGACACTGGGCGACAACAACCCCAACACATCCTACACGCTCGACAATAGCGATATCGCCAAGGATGATTACAACACCATCCGCGAATTTGGCGGCCGCTTCCAGCTGCTGTGGCAGCCGACCGAGGGCTGGGACATCACGCCCGAGATCACGGCCCAGAAGCAGGTCGCGCGCGGCTATTTCGGCTATGATCCGCGGGTCGGCGACCTGGAAGTCCATGACTATGACCAGACCAAGAATGACGATCGCTGGTATCAGGCGGCGCTGTCGATCCACGGCCATATCGGCGACTGGGACATCGTCTCGGCCACCGGCTATTTCAAGCGCCGCACCCGCACGCTGAACGACTATACCTATTACACGGTCACCTATGACGGCTTCGGGCCGGGCTATGAAAGCTATCTGCAATTTTTCGACAATTGCACCGGCTCTGGCGCCAGTCAGCAGTGCCAGATGATCAACCCGACCCAATATTATCATGCCGACACGCACCGCAACAAATTCACCCAGGAATTGCGGATTTCGACGCCCAAGGACTGGCCGTTCGACGTGACCGTCGGTGGCTTCTACCAGCGGCAGAAGAATGAGCTGAACACCAGCTATGCGATCCGCGGGCTCGACACGATCACCGGCTATACCGCGACCGGCGGCGGCGATGTGGCGGGCGGGCTGATCGGCGTGCCGGCCATGTATGGCATCACCTATGATGACGACGGTAATCCCGTCTTCGATACCAGCGATGTCATCAATCCGAACGGCAATCCGCTGGGTACAATGATCCTGGGCACCCAGGCGGTGAAGGGCGACGCCTTCTATTATGTCGAGCAGGACCAGCTCTATCATGACAAGGCGATCTTTGCCGAAGGCCATTACAACATCACGCCGACGCTGAAGCTGACCGGCGGCATCCGCTATTTCTGGACCGACTATAAGGTTCGGGGCTTTGCGGGCGTGGCCGGATCGGCCGCAGGCGTGGGCTGTACCACGCCGCTGCCCGATGACGAGCGGCTGACCTGCGTCAACACCAACCCCAATGCGGCGGACGGCACTGGCCGCTACAAGGAGGATGGCGAGACCCACAAGGTCGCGCTCGACTGGCAGTTCCAGCCCGACAAGATGGTCTATTTCAACTATTCGACCGGCTTCCGCCCCGGCGGGTTCAACCGGCCTCTGCGCATCCGCAGCCTGGGCAAGATCGTCAATGTCGCGCCGTTCAAGTCGGAAACGCTGACCAATTTCGAGGTCGGCGTGAAGACGACCTGGAACAATATCTTCCGCTTCAACGCGGCCGTCTATTATGAGAAGTGGAACAATATCCAATATGGCGTGGTCGTGTCGGGCGCACAGGGCGCGGGCATGACCGGCAATGCCGGCAAGGCCGAGGTCAAGGGCATCGAATATGATGCCGACCTGCGGCTGGGCAAGGTGACGATCTCCACCTCCGGCGCGTTCAACGATGCCAAGCTGAAGGGCGATTTCTGCAACTTCGCGCTCAATACCGAGACCGAGTCCATTGCGCAGCTGAGCAGCTGTACGCTGGGCGAGTTCGTCGAAGGATCGAGCCCGCCGACGCCGCAGGTCGCGGCCGCCAACGGCACCCGCCTGCCGCGCCAGCCGCGCTTCAAGGGGACGACATCGATCCGCTATGACACCGACCTGGGCGACTATGCCGCCTATATCCAGGGCGCGGCGCTCTACCAGACCGGCGCGACGCAGGATCTGAACGTCGAGAGCAACGAGCTGCTGGGCAATACCAAGGGCTTTGTCAGCTTTGATTTTTCGAGCGGGATCAAGAAGGATAATTGGAGCGTCACCCTGTTCCTGCAGAACGCCTTCGACAAGCGTGGGCAGCTGACGCGCAACACCTTCTGCTCGATCGACTTCTGCGCCAACAGCTCGCGCACCTTCACGATCAAGCCGCAATTCTTCGGCATAAGGTTCGGCCAAAAATTTTAAACAGGTCGCCGAACAGGATGGCCATGCCCCGCACGATATGCGCGCGGGGCATGGCCATTTTCATGGGGGTGGCGGGCATGCTGCTCGTCATGCCGGAGCGGCCGCGCGCGCAGGAGGATCATTCCGGCCTGACGCGGGCTGCCTATCGCGCCCGATGCCTGATGTGCCACAGCCGCGCCGCGCCAGAGGGTGTCTCACCGGATATTTTGGCGGGGCTGCATCCCGAACCGGGGCTGAAGCCGGCGATCGCGATGCCGGGCGTCAGTTGCTGGCGGCGCTGCACCAATTGCTGGCCCGCAGAGCCGCGGGAGGGACGGAAGTAGATCCCTATTTCTTCTCATATTTCCAGTTGCGGCCCTTGCCCTCGCCAATCCAGTCGACGGCCTGGGCGATGCGCTTGTCGCGGGTGGCGTCGGTCTTCGCCTCATTGATCCACTCGCAATAGTCGCGGATCTTGCCGGGCGGGAAGGCGGCCCAGATGGCGGCGGCGGCCGGGGCAGCGGCAATGGCGGTCGCGAAGGCAGGATGGACGGGCAAGGGCGCTTTGGGTGTCTTGGGGCCGGTGCGCGGGCGGTCGCCGGCGTCGATCAGGGCCATGGCCTGCGCGATCAGCCCGGCGATGTCGGCATCGGAGGGGAGGTCGGAAAGGGCGGTGAGGCGGCCGAACTGGCCCATGGCGTCGTCGCTGGCGCCTTCACGCCCAACCTTGTCATGCCAGAAGCCGAAGGCGGCATGGCCCTTGAAAGCGGCCATGTTGGCGAGATTCTGGTCCCTGTAGGTGAAGAAGGGCATGCCCCATTTGACCGCTTCGCCCATGTCCGGTGACGCGGCGTGCATCAGCGCCCGGATATGGTCGAGGATGGGGCGGGCGAAATCCGCCTGGGCGGCGATATAGGCGTCGATCCGCGGATCCATGGCCATAGGATGATCCCCCTCGCTGTGCCGCGGGCTTAAGCGGCTGTCCCGATCGGCTGGTGATGCCATCAGCCGGCGGGCAGTGCAACGCACGGGGCGCAGCGAGGGGGACTGCGGGCGCGCGCCTTTACGCGCCCGCAGAGCCTGGCTCAGTTGGCGGCGCGCGGGGTGTCCGGCGTGTCGAGCAGGGCGATGGCCATGGCCGGGCCACCCGCGCGCCGGGCAAAGCGGGCATTATTGTCGAGCGCCTGCCGCCGGAGATCGCGGATCTGCCGGTTGTAGCTGGCCTGGGTTGTGGCGAAGAGGATGGTGGCGACATAATTCTGCCCGGCGCCGATGCCGGCGGGCAGCGGATGCAGGGTCGGGATGCTCTGGATGGCGCGCATCGCCGCCTTGTCGAGCTGGCGCGAGCCGGACGAGTTGAGCAGGGCGATGCCGGCCGGCGCACCGCTGTCGCTGCAGGCGAACTTGACCTGGACGATGCCTTCCTCCGGCCCGGACAGGATGGTGGGATAGCGCAGCCGGTTGGAAAGGATGTTGCCGGTGCGTTCGACCCAGCGGTCGAGCGTGGGCGGGGCGGTGGTGGGCGCCGTCACGTCGATCGAGGGGGCGGATGATTGGGCGCGGGATGCGGCCGGCAGCAGCAGCGGCACGGCCAGGCAGAGGCAGAAAAGCAGTTTCATGTTTCGATCTCCTGAGAGCGGATGATCGGCCGGGGGCGGGAAGGACGTCGTTGGTCGGCCCGCATGCGGTCGAAGGTGCAGACGGCGACCCGGCAATGTCTGCACCCGCATTTTTTATCAGGCGAAAGATGAAATGACAATTTTGCAAATGAATTTGCCATTTAGATGCTTAAGATGTTTGGTAATTAAAATTTAGTTGCAAATGCTTTTCGTGAGAACAGCGTTTCTTGGGCGACCTCTCTGGCGCTGGATGGCAGGGGAAGGGAAGAAGTCACGGAAAACCGCGCGCTATTCCGGTGCGTGGGCCGGCATGGCGCAGGATGGCGGGGGCGCGCTCGACCATGGCGGGGCGGTCGACTTGAGGCTGGCGCGCCCGAGTCTTCGTCAGCCCTTGTGACGCGCCGTCAGCAGATAGTTGATCGCTGTGTTGGCCGACAGGGTGAAGCCGCGCGCCGGATCGAAGGCAAGGCCGCTGCTGTCGGTGACTTCAAGGCCGGCGTCTTCGAGCAGGGCGGTCAGTTCATCGGGGGTGATGAACTTGGACCAGTCATGCGTGCCCTTGGGAATGCCGCCGATGCTTTCGCCGATGGTGATCATGGCGAGGCGGGACATGGGCGTGCGGTTGGGGGTGGAGAGGATCATCAGCCCGTCGGGCGCGAGCTTGGCCGCGAGGGCGCGAACGAAGGCGGCGGGATCGGCGACATGTTCGATCACCTCCATCGAGGTGACGAGGTCATAGCCGCTGTCGCTGACCTGCTCCACCGGGGTGGCGCGATAGTCGATGGCGAGGCCTTGGCCGTGTGCATGGGCGACAGCGACGGCGATATTTTCCGGCGCCGCGTCGAGGCCGGTGACGCTGGCGCCGAGGCGGGCGAGCGGTTCGGCCAGCAGGCCGGCGCCGCAGCCGACATCGAGCGCGCGCTTGCCGCTGAGCGGACGGAAGCCATGATCGTCGCTGTCCCAATGCCGGTCGATCGCGGCGCGGATATAGGCGAGGCGGACCGGGTTCAGCTTGTGCAGCATCGCGCTCGACCCCTTGGGATCCCACCAGTCGGCGGCCATGGTGCCGAAATGGGCGGCTTCCTTCGGGTCGATCGTCGCGGTCGTCTCTGTCATCATGCACCTTGGGTCTTGCTGGGTGGCGAAGCACCCGTGCCGCCGTTCTAGCAGCGGGCGGTGGGAAGGCCAATGTGCCATGCTGTCATAGCTATGTCTTTGAAGGCGGGGCATGGTGCGGTAAATGGACCGCTGCTGCGGCGGGCGGTGAGGCAGGATTGCTTGCCATATCCGCCGCGGCTGCTAATAGGAGCGCCGTTTTGGCCCTTTGGGACATTTTGTTTCACAAACTGGAATAGGTTCGACAAGCAAATGGCGCGCATCGTGATGAAATTCGGCGGCACCTCCATGGCGGGGATGGAGCGAATTCGCAACGTGGCCGCGCGCGTCAAACATGTCGTCGACCAGGGCCATGAAGTGGCGGTCGTGGTATCGGCCATGGCCGGCGAGACCGATCGCCTGGTCGGCTTCTGCAAGGAAGCCTCCGCCCTTTACGACCCGGCCGAATATGATGTCGTCGTGGCGGCAGGTGAGCAGGTCACCAGCGGCCTGCTGGCGATGACGCTGAAGGCAATCGGCGTGGACGCGCGCAGCTGGCTGGGCTGGCAATTGCCGATCCGCACGATCGAGGCCCATGCCAAGGCGCGCATCAGCACGATCGAGACCGACGCGCTGATCGCGGCGATGCAGTCCGGCCAGGTCGCCGTCATCCCCGGTTTCCAGGGCATGATGGACGATGGCCGGGTGTCGACGCTGGGCCGTGGCGGTTCCGACACGTCGGCGGTCGCGGTGGCCGCGGCGGTCAAGGCCGATCGCTGCGACATCTATACCGACGTCGACGGCGTCTATACCACCGACCCGCGCATCGTGGCGCGCGCCCGCAAGCTGGACCTCGTAACCTATGAGGAAATGCTGGAGCTGGCCTCGGTCGGCGCCAAGGTGCTGCAGACCCGGTCGGTCGGCCTCGCCATGAAGGAAGGCGTGGTCGTGCAGGTGCTTTCCTCCTTCGATGATCCCACCCAGGACGACCTCCCCGGCACGCTGATCGTGAGCGACGAGGAACTGGAAGCCAAGCTCAAGGAAACCAAGATGGAACGTCAGCTCATCACCGGCATCGCCCATGACAAGAATGAGGCGAAGATCATCGTCACCCGCGTGCCCGACAAGCCGGGCGCGGTGGCCAGCATCTTCACCCCGCTGGCCGATGCGGCGATCAACGTCGACATGATCATCCAGAATGACAGCAAGGACAATGAGGAGACCGACGTCACCTTCACCGTCCCGCGCGCCGACCTCGCCCGCAGCGTCGACATCCTGGAAGCCAACAAGGACGCGATCGGCTTCCGCCGGATCATCACCGACACCGAAGTCGCCAAGATCAGCGTCGTGGGCGTGGGCATGCGCAGCCATGCCGGCGTCGCCGCCACCATGTTCAAGACGCTGGCCGAGCGCGGCATCAACATCGAGGCGATCTCCACCAGCGAGATCAAGGTTTCGGTGCTGATCGACGAGGACGAGACCGAACTGGCGGTGCGCGTGCTGCATACCGCCTACGGCCTCGACGCCCCGGCGGCTTGACAGACATACTCCCCTCCCTTCTAGGGAGGGGCATGGGGGTGGGTGCGATTGCGTCAGCAATCGCCGCCTGCCTTGGTGGATAGGGAGGAAGCTCGCTTCGCTCGCTACCCACCCCAACCCCTCCCTTGAAAGGGAGGGGCTTTTTTATGTTGTAGGATATGACGATGACCACTGCCAAACTCGCTTCCCTGATGGCCCGCGGTACCGAATGTCTCGGCTGCGAGAGCGCGATCCTGTGCGGGGCGATGAGCTGGGTCAGCGAGCGGCATCTGGTGTCGGCGATCTCGAACGCCGGCGGTTTCGGCGTGATCGCCTGTGGCGCGATGTCGCCCGAACTGCTGGACGCGGAAATCGCGGCGACCAGGGCGCTGACCGACAAGCCGTTCGGCGTGAACCTGATCACCATGCATCCGCAGCTGTTCGACCTGATCGCGGTGTGCGCCAAGCATGAGGTGAGCCATGTCGTGCTGGCCGGTGGCCTGCCGCCCAAGGGCAGCATCGAGGCGATCAAGGCCAATGGCGCGAAGCTGATCTGCTTCGCCCCGGCGCTGGCGCTGGCGAAGAAGCTGGTGCGGTCGGGCGTCGATGCGCTGGTGGTCGAGGGCATGGAAGCGGGCGGCCATATCGGTCCGGTCGCGACCAGCGTGCTGGCGCAGGAAATCCTGCCCGAAATGGCGCAGCAGGTTCCGGTGTTCGTGGCCGGCGGCATCGGCCGGGGCGAGGCGATCGCCGCCTATCTGGAAATGGGCGCGGCCGGCGTGCAGCTGGGCACCCGTTTCGCCTGCGCGAGCGAGAGCATCGCCCATCCCGCGTTCAAGAAGGCCTTCTTCCGCGCGTCGGCGCGCGATGCCATTGCCAGCGTGCAGATCGACCCGCGCCTGCCGGTGATCCCGGTGCGCGCGCTCAAGAATGCCGGCACCGAAGCCTTCACCGCCAAGCAGCGCGAAGTCGCCAACCTGCTGGACAGCGGCGCGGTCGACATGGGCGAGGCGCAGTTGCAGATCGAGCATTATTGGGCCGGCGCGCTGCGCAAGGCAGTGATCGACGGCGATGTCGAGGGCGGGTCGCTGATGGCGGGCCAGTCGGTCGGCATGGTGACCAAGGAAGAGCCGGTCGCCGACATCATCGCCGAACTGATGGCGCAGGCCGCAACGGCGCTGGAGCGCCGCGCGGCCTGATCCCCGCTGCCTGGAAAACAGGCTTTATCGGCTTTTAACCAATATCGGGCATGGTTTCCGGCATCAGATTTGCCGGAGACCGTCCATGCGTGCCTCGATCCGTCGCCTGCTCTTGTGCCCGCTGGGCGGGATTGCGCTGCTGTCGGGCTGCGCGGGACAGCGGGAGGTGGCGGTTGCGCCGCCGCCCGCGCCCGTGCGGGCACAGCCCGTGCCCCAGCCGCTGCCGCCGCTGGGCGCGACGGCCACCATGCAGATACCGCCGATCGGCGCCGATGGCCTGCGCGTTACGCCCAACCGCGACCTGAGCGGGGCGGCGACGCTGTGGCATATGCGCATGGCGCTGAACGTGGCGGCCCTGTCCTGCCAGGGGAGCGGCGACGCGGCGCGGCTGCAATATAATGCGCTGCTGGCCCGGCACAGGGCGGCGCTGACGCGGGCCAATGCGCAGGTCGAGGGCGAATATAAGGCGCAGTTCGGCGGCGGCGCGATCGCGCAGCGCGAGCGGCTGAATACTATCGTCTATAATTTCTTTGCCCTGCCGCCGGCGCAGGCGGGTTTCTGCGCGGAGGCGGTGCGGGTGGGGGCGACCGTCAACAGTCTGCCGACGGACCAGTTGCTGGCCTATGCGCCGACCGGCCTCGCTGCGCTGGAAAAGCCCTTCACCGACTTCTTCGATGCCTATGCCCGCTATCAGACCGACCTGGCGGCATGGCGTTCGGGGCGGACGCTGGCGATGGCGCCGGTGGTGCTGGAGGTCGGGCTGAGCCGGGCGGAGCTGATCGCGGATGATGGCGTGACGGTGCCGAAGGGGGCGATGCCGCGTCTGCTGGCGCGGGCCGACTGAGAAAAATCGGTTATTTCCGGCCTTTTTCGCGCTGCTCGGCTTGCTGCATTGCAACCAATTGGGATAGCGGGCTTTTAACAGCAACCGGGCGGGGGTTCAGCGGTGAACCACAGGCGGGGCCGTCCCTGGCTGCGCGTTAAGCATATTTCCTCCGGTGGAAATGCCCGGCATGTTGGTCGGGCCAGATCGTCGGAGTAGTTGATGTTCCTGCCACGTTCCCTGTCTTCCCGTCTGTCGCTGCTTGCCCTGACGGCGCTGGCGGCCTGTGCGACGCCGGTGAAGCAAGTGCCGCCCGCGCCGCCGCCCGCGGTGGTGCCCACGGTGATGCCGACCCCGCCGCGCAATTCCGCGCCCGACATGGTGCCGCCGGACAAGGACGAGGCCGGGAAGTTCATCACCCCCAATCGCGATTCCGAGGGCGACCAGGCGCTGTGGCATGTGCGCATGGGGCTGAACGTCGCGGCGCTGGGCTGTCCCGAGACCAATGGCCAGACGCGCATATTGTACAACCAGATGCTGACCGTGCATGGCGCGTCGCTGAAGCGCGCCAACGACACGCTGGAGGTCAGCTATCAGCAGCGTTACGGCAGCAGCGCGATCCGCATGCGCGAAGTGCTGAACACGCTGGTCTATAATTTCTTCGCCCTGCCGCCGGCGCAGAAGGCCTTCTGCCAGAAGGCGGTGGCGACGATGACGATCATCAACGGGCTGACGCCCGAGGCGCTGGCCGCCTATGCGCCCAAGGCGCTGGATGAGCTGGAACAGCCCTTCCGGGATTTCTGGGCGGAATATGAGGATTATCTGCGGCGGCTGGAGGAATGGCGCAAGCGTTTCGGCGCGACGGTGAAGCTGGTCGGCCCGGTCGGCGGCGATGATCTGAACGACCATGAACCGCCGGCGCCGACCGCGCCCGCGCCGATGGGGCAGGTGCCGGCCACGCCGATGCAGCGGCCGTCGGACATGATCCTGCCCGATGCGCCGGCTTCCGCGCCCGCGCCTGCTGCTCCAGCCCTGTCTGTTCCGGGAACGCCGAGCGTGCCGCCGCCGGTGGTGCCGACCCAGCCGCAGGCGCAGGCGCCCAAATTGCCGTTGCAGCCGGTTCCCGCGCCGCCCGAAAGCTGATCGCCGGTCAGGCGTCGCGCGCGTCGAAGCGGGCGCGGGCGTCCTCGACCGTGGCGAGATTGCGTTCGGCCCAGACCCATACGCCGCAGAAGGCGGCGCTGAGGCTGTTGCCGAGCGGGGTGAGGGCATAGTCGACGCGCGGCGGCACGACCGGATGGACGGTGCGGGTGAGCAGGCCGTCGCGCTCCATCTGGCGCAGCGTCTGGGTCAGCATCTTCTGGCTGATCCCTTCGACCGCGCGGCCGACCTCGGTAAAGCGCAGCGTGCCGCGCTCCTCCAGCAATTCCAGGATCAGCATCGTCCATTTGTCGGCGACCCGGCCGATCAGTTCATTGACGAGTCGCTCGACCCGCGGATCGAGTTCGGTCGGCGGATCATGGTCGAGATATTGCTCGGCGGCCGCTATTTCAGCGGTGGCGAAGCGGGATTCCAGAGGATTTGCCATTTCTTACCTTTGGGTGCCTATGGCACTTTTCGGTGCCTTCTTTCCAAAAGAGAGTATAGGCCTAAATTAATGGGCAAGCCACCAAACTAAGGAGCTTTCCCATGAAAAATTCCGGCAACACCATCCTCATCACCGGCGGCGGTTCGGGCATCGGCGCGGCGCTGGCCCATGAATTCCACGCAGCGGGCAACCAGGTCATCATCGCCGGGCGGCGGCAGGCGGCGCTCGACGAGGTGGTCGCGGCGCACCCCGGCATGGCGTCGATGGTGATCGACATGGAAGATCCGGCGGCGATCGCGGCCTTCGCGGACAAGCTAGTCGCCGACTTCCCGGCACTCGACGCGGTGCTGCTGAATGCCGGCATCATGGTGGCGGAGGACCAGATCGACCTCGCCATCGCCGAGGCGACGGTGGCCACCAATCTGCTCGGCCCGATCCGCCTGACCCATGCCCTGCTGCCGCATCTGCTGGCGCAGAAGAGCGCGACGATCCTGACCGTGTCGTCGGGCCTGGCCTTCGTCCCGCTGGCGGCGACGCCGACCTACAGCGCGACCAAGGCGGCGATCCATAGCTGGTCGATCTCGATGCGCGAGCAGCTCAAGGGCACGGGCGTCGACGTGGTGGAGATCGTGCCGCCGGGCGTGCAGACCGACCTGATGCCGGGCCATGCCGAAAATCCGCAGATGATGCCGCTGGCCGATTTCATCAGCGAGACGATGGGCCTGTTGCGGCAGGAGCCGACCCCGGCCGAGATCCATGTCGAGCGGGTCAAGTTCCTGAGCGAGGCGACCAAGCGCGGCGAATTCGAGCAGGTGTTCGGGATGCTGAACGGGGCGCATTGACGCCCGCAAAGCTTGCCTCCTGCATCGGGGAGGACTATCTGGGCTTCGTCAAGCGAGGCCACGTCCTCCCCCGTCATGCGGGTTTCAAGTCCGGGACGGCCCGGCGCCCCTTGTGAAGGAGCGCCATCATGGCCTGGATTGCCCTGTTTTTTGCCGGATTGCTCGAAATCGTCTGGGCCTTTGCGATGAAGCAGTCGCATGGCTTCACCCGGCTGATACCGAGCCTCATCACCCTTGGCGCGATGATCGCCAGTTTCGGCCTGTTGTCGCTGGCGATGCGCAGCCTGCCACTGGGCACCGCCTATATGATCTGGACCGGGATTGGCGCGCTGGGCGCCTTTGCCGTCGGCGTCGCCTTCCTGGGGGAAGCGATCAGCCCGGCGCGGCTGGCGGCGGCGGCGCTGATCCTGTCGGGCCTGGTCATGATGAAGCTGGCGTCGCCTGGCTGACTGTCGAGGGTGCCTTGGGCGGCAGCGGGAAGAGGCGGACGAAGCGCGCCGCCAGTGCCCGGTCGCCCTCCATTTGCAAGGCCGGCGCCATCGCCGCGAAGGACTGGCCGCCATAGACGATGGCGGCGAGCGCATTCTGGTCGCCGGTGAAGATCAGGTCGGCGCCGGCCGCTTCGCCCCGGTCGATGGTGAAATCGCCATCATGGAGCGTGGCGCGAAATTCCTCCTCGCCGAAGCGGAAGCCGATGGTGGCATCCAGATCGCCGATTGCGGTGCGGTCGATCATCGTGCGCATCGACATCACCACCGACACCTGGCTCATCGGCATGCCCGGCTGCATCGTCGGCGATCGGCAGGCCCAGCGGCCCAGCACCATGAACAAGATTTCCGACTCGCGGCCCCATTGGGTCAGCTCGTAAATCTGGCTGGCGGCGGGCGGGGGCAGGCGGCGGCGGACAAGGATGCTGGCCGCTTCCAGTTCCTCCAGCCGCTGGGTCAGCACATTGGCGCTGATTCCGGGCAGGCTGGCGCGCAGGTCGGTGAAGCGCTTGGGGCCGAGCAGCAATTCCCGCATGATCGGCATCGCCCAGCGATCACCGATCAGATCGAGCGCATGGGCGGTGGCACAGCCATCCAGATAGGCGCGTTTGCGCGGATTGGGACTCATTGGTTATCTTTTCTAACTTGTCTGTTGCATAATGTAATCTTCGGGCGCACAAAGTTCAAGTCGGCGACTCACGACAAGGTGCGAGCCGCCATGAAAGCATGAGGAGAGAGACGATGGCCGATGCGCCCGCGCCGAAGATGATCTTCGTCAACCTGCCTGTCACCGATCTGCCCGCCGCGATCGCCTTCTATGAAGCGGTCGGCGCCGTGCGGAACAATGATTTCGCCGATGACAGCGCGCAGATGATCAGTTTTTCCGAGACGATCCACGCGATGCTGCTGACCCATGAACGGTTCGCCGGCTTTACCCCGCGCAAGATCCCCAATGCCCATGAAACCGCACAGGTGCTGCTGTGTTTGAGCGAGACGAGCCGGGACGCGGTGGACGCGACGGTGGACAGGGCGCTGGCGGCGGGCGGGACCGAGCCCAATCCGAAACAGGATCATGGCTTCATGTATGGCCGTAATTTCGCCGATCTGGACGGCCATATCTGGGAAGCGATGTGGATGGATGTCGCCGCCGCGATGGCCGCGAACCAGGGAGAAACTGCCGACGCCTGATGTCGACGACCTTGCACAAGGAGAGAGACGATGAGCTATATGGACGGGTTCGTGATCCCGGTGCCCAAGGGCAACAAGGAACGCTACAAGGAGGTCGCGGCCTTCGCCGCGCCGATCTTCATCGAATATGGCGCGCTGCGCGTGGTCGAATGCTGGGCCAACGATATCAAGCCCGGCAAGGTCAATGATTTCCGCACTGCCGTCATCGCCGAAGAGGATGAGGAAGTCGTCTTCTCCTGGATCGAATGGCCCGACAAGGCGACCCGCGATGCCGGCGCCGAGAAGGTGATGAAGGACGAGCGCATGCAGCCCAAGGAGGGCGAGGACATGCCCTTCATCGGCGCGCGGCTGATCTATGGCGGGTTCGAGGTGCTGGTCGACGCGACCGCCTGAGCTTTCCCAATATCGTTTTCGGGAGAAAGAGGATGACCGACTTTAGCGGCAAATTCTTCTGGTATGAACTGATGACCAGCGATCCCGCGGCGGCGCTGGCCTTTTATGGCGATGTCGTCGGCTGGACGGCAGAGCCGTTTGGCGGCGACCTGCCCGACGGGCCCTATCAGGTGATTTCCGGCAGCGCCGGGCCACTGGGCGGGGTGATGGCGATCCCGGCCGAGGCGAAGGAGTGCGGCATGACGCCCTGGTGGGGCGGCTATGTCGGGTCGGCCGATGTCGATGCCGATGCGCAACGGCTGAGCGCGGCGGGTGGCAACGTGAAGCGGCCGCCCGAGGATATTCCGGGCGTCGGCCGCTTTGCGGTGATGGCCGATCCGGGCGGCGCGGTGTTCATGCTGCTCAAGGGATCAAGCCCCGAGGGGATGGATGCGCCGCCGCCAATGGCGCCGGGCCATGTCGGCTGGCACGAGCTTTATGCCGGCGATTTCGACAAGGATCTGGCCTTCTATACCGGGCAACTCGGCTGGTCGAAGGGCGAGGCCATGGATATGGGCGAGATGGGTAGCTACCAGCTTGTCTCGCAGACCGGCTCGACGGACTTTGACGGCATGACCGGCGGCATCATGCCGGTGCCGCCGATGATGCCGGTGCCGCTATGGCTGTTCTACTTCACCGTCGGCGACATCGACGCGGCGGTCGAGCGGGTGACGACCGGTGGCGGCACGGTGCTGCAGGGGCCGATGGAGGTGCCGGGTGGCGCCTGGATCATCCAGGCGACCGATCCGCAGGGCGCGATGTTCGCGCTGGTCGGCAGCAAGGGAGAGGGGTGATGGACAAGATTTCCCCCTGTCTGTGGTTCGACGGTCAGGCCGAGGAAGCGGCGCATTATTATGCGTCGGTCTTCGGCGGGTCGGTCGACCATGTGAGCTATTATCCCGAGGTCAATCCGTCGCCTTCGCCGCTGCCGGGCGGGAGCGTGCTGCTGGTCGAGTTCAGCCTGTTCGGGCAAAGCTATCAGGCGTTGAACGGCGGGCCGCAATTCAGCTTTGACGAGGCGATATCGCTGTCGGTGGCATGCGCGGACCAGGCCGAGCTGGACGGCTATTTCGACCGGCTGACCGGTGACGGTGGCACGGCCGGGCCGTGCGGCTGGGTAACCGACAAATATGGCCTCTCCTGGCAGTTGGTGACGCGCCAGATCATGGACAATTATCATACGGGCGATCGCGCCGGCATCGCCCGCATGATGCAGGCGATGATGGTGATGCAGAAGCTGGACAGCGGCGCGATGCATGCGGCGTTCCTGGGAGAGGCGGCATGAGCGGGGCGGAGCATGAGCTGTCGGTCACCTGCCTGATCGAGGCGCCACGCGAGATTTGCTGGAAGGTGTGGACCGACCTGAAGGACGAATGGTTCTGTCCCAAGCCCTGGCGCGCCGAGGTGATCGAGGAGGATATGCGCCCCGGTGGCCGCAGCGCGGTGCAGATGTTCGGGCCGAATGGCGAGGAAACCGGGCCGATGGAAGGGATATTCCTGGAGGTGGTGCCCGGCGCGCGGATCGTGACGACCGACGCCTATGCCGCCGGCTGGATACCGCAGAGCCCGTTCATGACCGCGATCTGGGACTTTGCGGCGGAGGGCGATGGCACCCGCTTCACCGCGACCGCGCGCCACTGGGACGCGGAGGCGAAGGCGCGGCATGAGGAAATGGGCTTCCATCCCGGCTGGGACGAAATGATGGCCCAGTTCAAGGCGCTGTGCGAGACGTCGGCCGCGAGCGCCTGAGCGGATCGCCGGCGGGCTGGTCGGGCACCAATATTTCCGCCGGGTCCATTTTCGACATGGCGATGGCGGCGCGCATGAAGAGCAGGGCGGGGCGCAGCGATGTGTCGCCGCCTTCCTGCACCTGTTCCCGCAGCGCGCGGACGAACAGGTCGGGCCAGCGTTCGATATCCACGCCCTGGCCACGCAGGATCAGCGCGGTGGCGCTCCAGTGCCGCTGGAGCAGGCCGATCATGTCGGCATAGTCGCGGGAGTCGCCGACACAGGCATCGGTCATCTCGCGGAAGATCGGGCCGAGCAGCAGCGCCGGCTTGCCATCGCCCACGCCCGCCCAGAGCGAGCCGGGATATTCGGCGAGCAGGCCATTCAGGGCATCGCCGAAATAGCGCAACCGCCCGTCATGGGTCGCGACCTCGATCAACGGGGCGGCGGTGCCTTCCTGCTCGGCGCGATGGCGCAGCAGCATCTGGCAGGCGAAACCGGCCAGGGCGCCCAGCGTCGCTTCGGCCGAACGGGTGCGCGGCGGACGGACCCGGTCGAGCAGGCGGCGGGCGAGCGCCTCGTCCGGATCGAGCAGGGCGGGGATGCCCTGTCGCGCGCGATCGACGCGGTGCAGGCCGCGCGTGGCGTGGCGGACCCAGAGGAAGAAGGTGATGCTGAACAGCGCGAAGCTGGCCGCCATCGCGCCGAGCAGCGGCAGGGCGTAGGCGTTGCGCAGCGGCGGCAGGAACAGCGCGAACAGGCAGAATATCGGCAGCAGGGCGAGCGGCAGCAGGCGCGCGACGCCACGACGCAGGCGCTGCGCGGTGGCCATGTCGGGGATGGCATATTGGCCGCCGATCAGGCCGAAGGGCATGAACAGCGGGCGGCCGTCCGCGCCATGGCCAAAGGCGCTGTCGATGAAGCTGGTCGTGAGGCGGCGCATGGCAAGGGTCCGGCAGGAAGGAATGCGGGCGCGCCGCGGCGGCAGCCTGACGGGGAAG
This sequence comes from Sphingobium sp. DN12, assembly GCF_051058005.1. Lineage (NCBI taxonomy): Bacteria > Pseudomonadati > Pseudomonadota > Alphaproteobacteria > Sphingomonadales > Sphingobiaceae > Sphingobium > Sphingobium sp. DN12. The sequence continues at coordinate 2,638,428 of NZ_CP173717.1, read as the reverse complement.
CTGTTACCAGAATATGAGGGAATGGGCTGAAAGGGGTGTTTACCCTGTTGGGCCAGATCGCCCGAGACGGAAGCGTCACGCGCATTCGCCGATGGTGTGAAACGGGCGCTATTCTTTGGTTCGGGGCTGCGTGGACAAATTCGGACTGTCTGCGAGCGACCAGAAGCAGACATTCCTCCCCGGAACGGGGAGGTGGCAGGCGCGGAGCGCCTGACGGAGGGGCAGGTGCCTATTGACGCTGCGCTATTGGGCCTGTGCCCCTCCACCACTCGCTGCGCGAGCGGTCCCCCTCCCCGTGCCGGGGAGGAATGTCTTGTTCCCGCCCAACTCCGTCACCCCGGCGAAGGCTGGGGTCTGAGGCGGTGGCAGAAGGAGGCCAGCCGTCTTGCGCTATCCGTTTATGTCGCGTGCGCCTGCCTGAGATGCCAGCCTTCGCTGGCATGACGGGATAAGGGGCATTGCGCACCCTACCCATCCTTGCCATTCGGCGGGCGTCGGACTTGTGTGCGCGCGGTCTAGCGTGGTTTCGCGATTTCCACCGCATAGATGGCGGGGCTGCCGGCGACATTGCTGCGATAGACCAGCCATTTGCCGTCGGGCGTGAAATGCTGGTTGGGTTCGAGCGTATAGTCATGGCTCGCCAAATCGACGAGCCGTTCCGTCTCCAGCGTGCCGGTGGCGATCAGCGTGTCGCCGTTCAGCGTGTTGCGGGCGCGGGGATTGTCGTCGGGGCGGGGGTGAAAGAGGCTGATATATTTGCCGTCATTGGCGCCGTCGCCCGAGAAGCTGCGGCCGTCGGGCGATGAGGCGAAATGATAGGAGCCCTGGCCGGGGCGGATCGCATACCAGCGACGCGCGCCATTGGCGACGTCATGGCCGGCGAGCCAGCGCATCCCCTGCGGCATGATGAGGTCATACCAGATGGTGCGGCCGTCGGGCGCCCAATATTCATGGCCGGCAATCTCGCCCTGCAGGATGCGCTGATGCACCTTGGTTTTGGCGCTGCCGTCGGTGCGGATGGTCCAGATACGATCGACTTGCTGCCAGGGGCCTTCATGGCAATACATGAGCAGATCGGGATCGGTCGGCGAGAATTGGACATGGTTGAGCCAGTCCTTCGACGCGGTGATGCGGCGCTGCTGACCGGTGGCGATGTCGATCGCGAAGATTTCCATTGGTACGCCGGCGGCGAGCCGGGCCTCCATCCATTTTTCCTTGGCGGCGGCGAAGGAGAGGGGGCGGCCCTGATCGTCGGTGCCGCTATAGCTGGGCGAGCCGGTTTTCGGATCGCGCTTGCCCTGGGCGGCGATGGCGGGCGGCGGCGGGGCGAGTTCGCGATGGCCGGCGAGCAGCGTGTCGTTAGCATTGATGGATTCGATGCGGCCGCCCGGCATTTCGGCAATGCGGCGGCGCTTGCCGCTGTCGAGATCGACCGACCATACGATGAAGGACGGCTCGCCCTCGCTGCTGCCGGTCGGGTTGGTGGTATAATAAGCGACATTGGCGCGGTGGCCGACGAACAGCAGCCGGTCGACCTTTTCCTTCAGCACCAGCCGGGTGGTCCAGTCGCTGGTGTCGGCGACGCGGATCCCCTCCGGCGTCAGATAGACCATGCGCTTTCCGTCGGGGGTGAAGGGATTATAGTTGAAATAGAGGCCGTAATTGCCCGGCCGGTCATCGACGCGGACGATGCGGTGGCCGGTGGTCGGGTCGGTCCAACTGGCGGGGGACGCGGCGGGTGTGGGTGCTTGCGCCGCGACGAGCAGGGGAAGGGCCAGCCCGATCATTGCCTGCCTCAACCGCATCCCATCCTCCCAGCTCAAGTTCAATTTGCGGGATTGGATACCGCATATCGGGAATTTGGCAAGGCGGCTGTGATCTCGGCGCGGCGCGTGCTTGCCGGGCCAAGTCTTTGACAGAGGAGGGCAATAAGGCGCGGGCTTCTGAAATATTCGTGAAATGACGGGGCAAAATCGGGTGGCCACAGACGGGGCGGAGATTTTCCACCCAGATGAAAGGCCATGACATGACTTATCCCTCGCTCCTGACCCTGGGCGCCGCCGCGCTGATGGCGACGCTGGGCGCGCCGGCCATGGCGCAGGCGCCGCATCATGGCGCGAGCCAGCCGGTGAGCAGCAAGACGCCGGCCAAGAAGCCTGCCCCGGCCAAGGCTCAGCCGGCCAAGGCCCCACCCGCCAAGGCCCAGGGCCGTTCGACCGGCGCGGCGCACCAGAAGGCCTGCCGCAATCGCTACAAGAGCTATGACGCCAGGCTGGACAGCTATCTCTATCGCGGCAAGCGGGTGCGCTGCACGCTCTGATCGCGATCGACGCGGGACGGCGCCGGGGGACGGCGCCGCCCCGTTCCTGTTTTCATGAAGAAGGACGAGGCGCGATGCGCAAGATGATGATCGGGGCGGCGCTGCTGCTCTGTTCGGCGCCGTTGCTGGCCCAGGGGGGCATGGGTGGCGGTATGGGCGGCGGCGGCATGGGTGGCATGGGCGGTGGCCCGCCCGGCGGCGGCGGCGGCCCTCCCGGTGGCGGCGAAGGCCGGCCGCAAAAGCCGCGCGAGATGAAGCCGATCAAGCGCAGCCAGATCGACAGGATCGTGACCGCCATGTTTGCCGAAGCCGACAGCAATCGCGATGGCATCGTGACGATCGACGAATTGCGGCTGGTGGTGCAGGCGCGGCGCGAAGCGATCATCCGCACGCGTTTCGACGCGATCGACAACAATCATGACGGCACGCTGAGCCTGGCCGAGTTCCAGGCCTGGCAGAGCAGCATGGGATCGGTCGCGCTGTCGGAAACGGGCGCGATGGGCGATCAGGGCGGGCCGGTGGCCGAAGCGATCATGCCCAAGCTGGGCGACGACCCCGAGGATGCGATACTGGGCCGGCTGATTGAGCCGCTCAATGCCAGCGCGATCGCCCAGGCCAACAGCAATTATGATGCCGGCGCCTCGCTGGAGGAAGTGCTGGCGTTCGAACATGCCCGCTTCGATGCGGCGGACGCCGATCATGACGGCGTGCTGTCGGCCGAGGAGATGCGCAGCCTGATGCCGCGGCGTGGTCCGGGTGGAGGCCCCGGCGGTCCGGGTGGACCGGGCGGCGCGGGCGGACCGCCGCCGCGCAACTGACGGGATAGATGCCGATGCCTTGCCTATCCTTGTCCTGCCGTCGGGCGGGCAGCGCCCTGCTGCGCGCCGGATGCAGCCTGTTCGCCCTGTCCCCGTTCGCCCTGTTGACGCCGGCTGTGGCGCAGGGCGTGGCGAGCGACGATATCGTCGTCACCGGGCAGGCGCCGCCGGGGGCGGTGATCGGCGACATTCCCGCGCAGAACCAGCTGGGCCGTGCCGACATCGATGCCTATGGCGTCGGCACGGTCAGCGAATTGCTGGACGAGATCGCGTCGCAGACCAGCAGCAACCAGGGGCGCAGCGACGACGGCCCGGTGGTGCTGGTCAACGGCAAGCGGATTTCGGGCGTCAACGAGGTCAGCGACCTGCCGACCGAGGCGATCTTGCGGCTCGACATCCTGCCCGAGGAGGTCGCGCTCAAATATGGCTATGATGCGCAGCGCAAGGTGGTGAACATCATCCTGCACCGCCGCTTCCGGTCGCAGGTGGCCAATGCGGGCGGCGGGATCGCGACGGCGGGGCAGGGCGAAAATCTGGCCGGCGATGTCGGCTATACCCGCATTCGCGACAATGACCGGGTGAGCGTGACGGCGCGGGCCAAATCCTCCGCCTCGCTGCTGGAGAGCGAGCGCGACGTGATCGTCGATCCGGAGGCGGCGGGCGATCCGACCGGGCGGGTCAGTGACGACCGCGCCTATCGCACCCTGTCGCCCGCCACCCGCAGCTATATGCTGAACGCCACGGTCGCGCATCAGTTGAGCGAGACGGCGAACCTGTCCTGGAACGGGCGGGCGGACTACAAGACCAGCAAGGCGCTGAATGGCCTGCCCACCGGCAGCCTGACCGATGGCGACGAGACGGTCGACCGCATCCTGTCGCTCGATCCGCTGCATCAGGACACGCGCGCGCTGACGCTGAGCAGCGGCGTCAGCCTGAACATCGACCTGTCAAAGACCTGGCGCATGTCGGTGATCGGCAGCTACAGCCATAGCGATAGCCGGACTGACAGCGATCGCGGCTATGATCTGGACGATGTGCAGGCGGCGCTGGACGCGGGCGATGTGGCGGCCAATGGCGTGCTGCCCGCGAGCCTGCTGGGGGCCATGGGCACGCAGAAGGCGCGCGCGTTGCAGGACACGGGCAGCGCCAGCCTGCTTGTCAATGGCAAGCTGTTCAAGCTGCCGGCCGGCAATGTCGGCATGAACCTGCGCCTGAGCGGCGACACGAGCAGCCTGCGATCGTCCAGCACGCTGGATGGGGTGATGTCGCAGCGGACCGCGAGCCGCACCAATGGCGGCGCGCAGATCAGTTTCGACCTGCCGATTGCCAGCCGGCGTAATGGCTTCCTGCCGGTGCTGGGGACGCTGACCGCCAATATGAACGCGTCGGTGACGCAGGTTTCCGACTATGGCACGCTCGGCACGCTGGGCTATGGCCTCAGCTGGACGCCGCGCACCGGCATCACCATCATCGCGGCGGTCAATAATGACCGGACCGCGCCGACGCTGGACCAGCGCAACAGCCCGACCATCACCACCAGCAATGTGCGCGTCTATGACTATGTGCGCGGGCAGAGCGTGACGGTGACGCAGGTGAGCGGCGGCAATCCGGCGCTGACCGCCGACAATCGCCATCAGTTCAAGCTGGGCGCGACGGTGAAGCCGCTCACCAAGGTCAACCTGACCCTGTCGGCCAATTATGTGAGCAGCGAGACGCGCGACGCGATCATCAGCCTGACCGGCGTATCCTCGGCATTGGAGGCGGCCTTCCCCGATCGCTACAGCCGCGACGAGGACGGGATGCTGACGCGGATCGACACACGGTCCGTCAATGTCGCGCGCGAGGAGGTGAAGCAGCTGCGCTGGGGCCTCAATTTCACGCAGATATTGCGCAAGCCCAAGCGACCCGAGCCGCCGGCCGGTTTCGTGCCGCCATGGCGGCGGACGGCGGCGCAGGGCGATGAGGCGCAGATGGCGGCGCCAAAGGCGGAGGGTGGCGACGGGCAGCCCGCAGAGGGCGCGCCCGGCGGTGGTCCCGATGCCGAGCAGGATGCGATCCTGGTCGATGGCCACCGGCCCGATGATGCGACACCGATGGGGCCGCCCGGCGGCTTTGGCGGGCCGGATGGCTTTGGTCCGCCGCCAGGCCCTCCGCCCGATGGCATGGGGCCGCCCGATGGTCCGCCGCCCGGTGGTGGACCTGGTGGTCCGGGCGGTCCCGGTGGACCCGGCGGACGGGGCGGCTTCGGTCCGCCCGGTGGCGGTCCGTTCGGCGGCGGCAGCGACAATGGCGCGCGGCTGCAACTCTCGCTCTATCACAGCATCATGCTGCGCGACGCGGTGCTGCTGAGCGAGGGCGGTCCGTGGGTCGACCTGCTGAACGGCGGCACGCTGGGCGGCAGTCCGCAGCCGCGCCACAAGGTGCAGCTGAGCAGTGGCGTGATCGACAATGGCGTCGGCATCCGGCTGGACGGCAACTGGCAGAGCGCGTCGCATGTGACCGGCGACCAGACGGCGTCGGGTGGCGACCTGCGCTTTGGCCAACTGGTGACGTTCGACCTGCGGCTGTTCGCCAACATGGCCAACCGGTTCCGCGGCCAGGACTGGGCGCGGGGCATGCGGGTGAGCTTCACCGTCGGCAATCTGCTCAACCGGCGGCAGAGCGTGACCGATGGCACGGGCGCGACGCCGGTCGCCTATCAGCCCGCCTATCTCGATCCCGAGGGGCGGACGCTGATGCTGTCGGTGCGCAAGATATTCTGAACGGGAAAGGGGCGGCCGATGACCGGCTGCCCCTTCAACCTGATTGAAAATGCGTCATAAAATGCGCATCTGACGCGGATGAGCAAAATCTCTTTCCTTGCCCGGATCGGGGCGCCGATCGGCGTCCTGCTGGGGACGCCCGCCGCTGCGCAGGAGGCACCGGACTTTTTCGGCGCGGCGCTGTGCCAGCCGCCCTATTCGACCGACAGCGCGACCGCCCTGTATGAAGCCGCCGAAAAGGTCGCCAAAGCAGATACATCGATGTTGGGGGCGGCGATCTATACGCTGCCCACGCCGATCGAGCGGGACGGCTTTGCGGCGCGGGCGGTGGTCTTCGCCGGCATGTCGGTCGGCGTGCTGCTGGATGGCGAAGTCGCGGAGGCCGCGGCCGCCCGTTATGGGCTTGCCAGGGAAAAGAGCCGGTTGTTCGGCGCGTCGAGCCTGGGCTTTGCGCGGCAACTGGACGATGGGGCGCAGGACATGCGCGAGATGGGGCTGATTTCCGTCGTTGCGCGGCAGGGGCCTGCCCTGGCCGGGCGGACATTGCTGACCTGCGAGTTCGTGTCGCATGAGGATCGCAAGGCGCTGGACAGTCAGGAAGGCGATGCGCCCTGATATGAAAAGGGGCGCCCGGTTGTCCGGACGCCCCTCCTTCGTGACGGCTTTGCTATGGGATGCCGTGGCTCAGGCCTTGTAGACCTTGTCCACAGCCGCACAGAATTTCGTCATGTCTTCGGCCGAGCCGACGGTGACGCGCGAGACATTGGGCCAGATCGGCCAGTTGCGGCCAATCTGCACCTTTTCCGGCGAGGCGAGCAGGGCGGCCTGCATTTCCTTGGCCGGCTTCTTCCAGTTGACCATGAACATGTTGGCCTGGCTGCCCGGCTGGACTTCGATGCCCTTCTTGGTGAGCCAGGCGATGGTCTGGTCGCGGGCGGCGATCATCTCGTCGCGGCGCGCCTTGATGAGCGCGGCTTCGGGATAGACGGCGTTGCCGCAGGCCATGGCGGTGATCGACAGGCCGCCGGCCGACGGGCCGAACAGCATCAGGCGCTTCTGCACTTCGGGATCGGCGAAGGTGAGGCCGAGGCGGATGCCGGCCATGCCGAACAGCTTCGAGAAGGTCCGCATGACGATGATGTCCTTGCGGTTGCCGATCAGCGAAGCGGCGCTGGGTGCGTCCGAGAAGTGGATATAGGCTTCGTCTACCAGCAGCATGGAATCGGCCGGCTTGTTGTCGAGCAGCCACTTGATGTCGGCGATCGGCGTGATCGTGCCGGTCGGGTTGTTGGGCGTGCAGATATAATAGAGGCCGGCGTTGGGGTTGGCGGCCAGCATGGCCTTCACGTCATGGCCCTTGCCGACGGCCTGGGGGGCCTTGGCGATCGGCGCCTTGAGGTAATCGGCGGTGCGCCAGGCGGATTCGAAGGTCGGATCGGCGGTCACCAGGCCCTTGGTCGGCGAGCAATAGGCCGCGACGGTCGAGACCAGCGGGCCGCCCGAGCCGGGCCACAGCATTACCTGCGCTTCGGGAATGCCCTCCACCTTGGCGATGGTCGAGACCAGGTCGCCACGATAATTGTCGGGATCATACCAGTTGCCGACCGCGCCGGCCTTGGCAATGGCGTCGACGCCCGAGGGGAAGGGGCCGGTCCAGCATTCGTTCGAGCCGATGCGGACCGCGCCCTTGATGCCGCGGGCGGCCTGCTGCTGCGCGAAGGCGGGCGCGGCCAGCATTTCGTGCATCGCGGCGCCGGCGCCGATCAGGGCGGCAACCTTGGCAAGCTGGCGGCGCGAATAGCCGCGCTCGATCAGGTCTTCCCGCGCTTCCTTGTCCAACATCATGGTCATGCCGATTGTCCCCTTGTTTTCCTGCGAAATGCCTTGGATTTCGTCTGGAGAAACGAAGGCGGAAACAATTTCCGCAATGCAAAAGGGGCTGCGGCACGCTTTATTTTGCGCGCCGCAGCCCCTTTTTCGCAAGGTCAGGTCAGATCAGGCTTTCCAGACCGCATCCACGGCCTTGCAGAAGGCGTCCATTTCGCTGGCCGAGCCGACCGAAATGCGCGAGACATTGGGCCAGATCGGCCAGTTGCGGCCGATCTGCACCTTCTGCGTCAGCAGGGCGGCCTGCATGTCCTTGGCGGGCTTGCCCCAGTCGACCATGAACATGTTTGCCATGCTGCCCGGCAGCACCTTGATCCCCTTCTTGGTCAGATGGGCGATCGCCTTGTCACGGTTGGCCGCCATTTCGACCTGGCGCGCCTTGATGAGATCGGCCTGGGCGACCGAGACTGTGCCGCAGGCAACGGCCGTCATCGGCAGCATGGCGGTGACCTGGCCACCGTCATAGCGCATCATCTTTTCCATCAGCGAGGGCGCGGCGAAGGTGAGGCCCAGGCGCATGCCGGCCATGCCGAACAGCTTCGAGAAGGTGCGCAGCACCAGCACGTCGTCGCGGGTGGCGGCGAGCTTGGCGGCGCGCGGCGTATCGGTCCAGTGGATATAGGCTTCGTCGACCACCAGCACCGAATCCTTGGGCTTGTTGGCGGCCAGCCATTCGATGTCGGCGATCGGCGTGATCGTGCCGGTCGGGTTGTTGGGCGAGCAGATATAATAGACGCCGGCATTGGGATCGGCCGCCAGCATCGCCTTCACGTCATGGGCATTGTCCTTGGTCAGCGGCACCTTCGTCACCTTGGCGCCGAGCCAGGCGCCGGTGCGCCAGATCGCTTCATAGGTCGGGTCCGCGGTGACGATGCCCTTGGTCGGCGAGGCGAAGGCGACGGCGACGCGGCTCAGCGGATCGGACGAGCCGGGCCAGGCGACGATGCGGTCGGCCGGAATGCCCTCCACCTGCGCGACGGCGGCGAACAGCTTTTCATGCTCATTGTCGGGTTCGTAGCGATTGCCTTCGGTCACCAGCTTGAAGGCGGCTTCGGCGGCGACCGGGAAGGGGCCGGTCCAGCATTCGTTGGCGCCGATGCGGACCGCGCCCTCGACCGGCTTGGCGGCCTGCTGTGCGGCGGCACCGACGGTGCGCATCGCGACGGCGCCGGCGCCGAGTAGCGCGGTCACCTTGGCCAGCTGGCGGCGCGAATAGCCGCGGTCCAGAAGCTCCTGTTCAAACTCCGTTGGCGTGGTCGTTTCCATGATCCCTGACTCCCAGACATGCTTGATGCTGCCTTTGTGGCGTTAGACGAATGTACAGCATGTATCCGCCACGCAAATGAGGAAGATGACCTAGCTTATCAGCGATGCGCAACAATCGTGCTTTTCTGCGGTGTTCATCAACATATCGCGAGGAAAGCGCTTGGAAAGAAAGCCATCCATCTGTTAGCGATTTGCCATGCCCAGTACGCCCGCCGCCGCCGCCCGCCAGATCCTCGTCCGCCTTCAGGAGGTGATGGCGGCGCGCACCAGCGCGCAGGCCAAGCTGAACAAGGTGGTGGAGATCATCGGCGAATCGCTGTCGAGCGAGGTCTGCTCCATCTATCTGGTGCGTGAGGGCGTGCTGGAACTGTTCGCGACCCGCGGCCTGAAGCAGGAGGCGGTGCATGTCACCCGCATGGCCAAGGGCGAGGGGCTGGTCGGCCTGATCGCCACCAATGTCGAGCCGCTGAACCTGGACGAGGCGGCGGCCCATCCCGACTTTTCCTATCGCCCGGAAACCGGCGAGGAGCTGTTCCACAGCTTTGCCGGCGTGCCGATCGTGCGGCGCGAGCGGGCGCTGGGCGTGCTGTGCGTGCAGCATGTCGAGCCGCGCAAATATGAAGAGGTCGAGATCGAGGCGTTGCAGACGGTCGCCATGGTGCTGTCCGAGCTGATCGCCAATGCCGAGCTGGCCGATGACGGCCCGACCGATGCGCGGGTGCAGGAAACCGGGTCGAACATCATGACCGGCCTGCAGCTGGTGATGGGTATGGCGCGGGGCCATGTCGTCTTCCACCAGCCGCGCGTCCATATCGAGCATACCGTCGCCGAGGATACGGAAGCGGAGCGGCAGCGGGTCATTTCCGCCTTTGCCAAGATGCGCGAACAGATCGACCGGATGACCGGCACGGCCGATTTCGGGACCGAGGGCGAGCATCAGGAGGTGCTCGAAACCTACAAGATGTTCGCCTATGACGAGGGCTGGATCCGCCGCATCAACGAGGCGATCGACAGCGGCCTGACCGCCGAGGCGGCGATCGAGCGGGTGCAGCAGCGCACCCGGATGCGGATGCGCCAGATCGACGATCCGCTGTTGCAGGACCGGATGCACGATCTGGAGGACATGGCCAACCGGCTGCTGCGCATCGTGTCCGGGCAATTGGGCACGGCGGCGCAACTGGGGTTGCGGCAGGACGCCATCCTGATCGCGCGCAACCTGGGGCCGGCGGAGCTGCTAGAATATGACCGGCGGCGGCTGAAGGGCGTGATCCTGGAGGAAGGGTCGCCGACCGCCCATGTCACCATCGTCGCCCGCGCCATGGGCGTGCCGGTGCTGGGCCGGGTGCGCGACATTCGCCACCGGGTCAATGAAGGCGACCTTATCCTGATGGATGTCGCCGAAAATGCGCTGCTGATCCGGCCGACGCCCGACATGGAGGAGGCGTTCGAGACCAAGCTGCACATCACCCAGAAGCGGCGGGCGGAATTTGCCGCGCTGCGCGACCTGCCGTCGGTGACGCAGGATGGGGCGCGGATCGAGCTGATGGTCAATGCCGGTCTGCGCGAGGATGCGCAGGCGCTGGACATGGTCGGCGCCGACGGCATCGGCCTGTTCCGCACCGAATTCCAGTTCCTGGTGTCGGCGACGCTGCCGCAGCGCGAGAAGCAGCAGCGGCTCTACAAGGATGTGCTGGACGCGGCCGGCGACCGGCCCGTCATCTTCCGCACCGTCGACATCGGCGGTGACAAGGCGCTGCCCTATATGACGCGCGAGGATGACGAGCATGAGGATAATCCGGCGATGGGCTGGCGCGCGATCCGCCTGGCGCTGGACCGCGACGGCCTGATGAAGGCGCAGGCGCGCGCCTTGCTGGAGGCGAGCGCGGGCAAGGTACTGAACATCATGTTCCCGATGGTGTCGGAACCCTGGGAGTTCGAGGAGGCGCGCACGCTGGTCGAGCATCAGCGGCAATGGCTGATCGGGCAGAAGAAGAAGCTGCCGGTGGCGGTGCGCTATGGCGCGATGCTGGAGGTGCCGGCGCTGGCCGAGGTGCTGGACCTGCTGTTGCCGCAGCTCGATTTCCTGTCGATTGGCACCAACGACCTGACCCAGTTCCTGTTCGCCGCCGACCGTGCCCATCCCAAGCTGGCGGAGCGTTATGACTGGCTGAGCCTGGCGATCCTGCGTTTCCTGGATCGGGTGGTGCGGATTTGCGAGATCTACAAGGTGCCGGTCGGGGTCTGTGGCGAAATGGGCGGACGCACGCTGGAGGCGATGGCGCTGATTGGCCTGGGTGTGCGGCGGCTGTCGATCACGCCGGCATCGGTCGGGCCGGTCAAGGCGATGATCCGCGCGATCGACGCGGCCGAATTGCAGGCGTTGATGCGCGATCTGCTGGACAGCGGGGCGAGCGATCTGCGCGCGCAACTGACCAGCTGGGCCGAGCAGCGGAACATCGAGCTGGCCTGAAAAGACACCGCCCCGGCGTTGACAAGCGCCGTCCCGCAATGAGACAAGGCCGCCAATCAAGGTCGCGGAGCAGCATGGCAGACGAACCCGAATTCGAACCCGTCGCGGACGACGCGACGGCAGCGCAGCCCAGCACCCCCGGCGCCAAGTTGCGCGCCGCGCGCGAGGCGCAGGGGCTGTCGGTGCAGGATATCGCCACCCGGACCCGCATCGCCCAGCGCCAGCTGGAGGCGATCGAGCGGGACGATTATGGCGCCTTGCCGGGCATTCCCTATGCGGTGGGTTTCGCCCGCGCCTATGCCCGCGCGATCGACCTGGACGAGGTGGCGATCGCCGCCGACGTGCGCAATGCCGTGCATAATTCCGACATGGGGGCGACCCGCTACGAAGCGTTCGAGCCGGCCGATCCGGCGCGGGTGCCGTCGCGCACCTTGGCCTGGACCGCGGCGGTGATCGGCATCATCGTGATTGCCGGCTTCACCATCTGGCGCACCCAGTTGCTGACCCCGCCGACCGGCGAGGAAATCGCCGAGCAGCAGGCGGAAAAGCCCGCCGCCGCGCCCAAGGCCGGCGTGCAGGCGCCGATCGCGGCGCCCGTCACCGGGCCGGTGGTGTTCACCGCCAATGACGATGTGTGGATGCGCATCGTCGACGAGGCGGGCGAGCGGCTCAAGGACGGGCTGCTGAAGAAGGGCGAGAGCTTCACCCTGCCGGCCGGCGCGCGCAATCCGACGATCCTGACCGGTCGCCCGCAGGCGCTGGACGTGACCGTGGGTGGCAAGGCGATCCCGCCACTGGGCGCGGCCGACCGCACCATCGCCGACGTTCCGGTCAGTGCCGAGGCGCTGCTGGCGCGGGCGGCTGCACCGGCAGGGGCTCCGGTGGGCGCTCCGGCGCCGGCTGGCCAGCCGCCGCGCACACCGACGACGCCCGCGGGCGGGCAGGGGAGCGTGCCGACGCCGGCTTCGTCCCCGCCGCCGACCGCCGCGCCGCAGCCCAGCGCAGGCAACTAATCCGTCCCATAGCCGGACAGGTACGAGCGGGCCGCGCTTTGTTGCGTGGCGCGTCCGCCTATGGTTAAAGGCGGAAAGATTTAGTCGGGGATCATCATGCGTTACGCCTTTTTCGCCACCACCGCCATCGCGCTGGCGGCCCCGCTGCTGTCGGCCGTGCCGGCCGCTGCCCAGCAGAATCCCACGGTCGAACTGCGGGTCGACCGGCTGGAAAAGGAAATGCGGGCGGTGCAGCGCAAGGTGTTCCCGGCCGGCACGCCGGTAGAGGCGGAAATCACCCGTCCCCAGACGCCGACCATCGCGCCGGGCAGCCCGACGTCGAGCCCGGTGGCCGACCTGACCGCGCGGGTGGGGGCGCTGGAGTCGCAGCTCGCCTCGATCACCGGCCAGGTCGAGGAAAACAGCTACAAGCTCAAGCAGCTGGAAGAGGCGTTCAACCGCTACAAGGCGGAAGCCGAAGCGCGGGCCGCGACGCCGGTCGAGGCTGGCCCGCCGGTGATGCGTCCGACGGTCGCGACCGATGCGCCCGCGCCCAAGCCGGCTGCTGCCAAGCCGACGACCCCGCCCGCAAAGTCCGCCGCCGCGCCGGCGGCCAGCGATGCCCGCAAGACGGCGGTGGCGGCGATCGAGAAGCCGGATACCGGCGATGCGGCGGGCGATGCCTATAGCTATGGCTTCCGCCTGTGGGACGCGAAATTCTATCCCGAGGCGCAGGCCCAGCTGAAGGCGACGGTCGACAAATATGGCGACGGGTCGGTCGGCAGCCGCGCCGCCAACCTGCTGGGCCGCGCCTATCTGGACGATGGCAAGCCGGCGCTGGCGTCGGTCGCCTTCTACGAAAATTACCAGAAGCGCCCGCGTGGCGAGCGCGCCCCCGACAGCCTGGCCTATCTGGGCGAGGCGCTGATCCAGCTCAAGAAGCCTGCGGATGCCTGCAAGGTCTATGCGGAGCTGGAACAGGTCTATGGTTCGACCCTGTCGAGCGGCCTGCGCGGCATGATGGACAAGGGCCGGACCAAGGCCAAGTGCAGCGTGTGAGCCGATAGACGTGCCGGAGCTGGCACCTTCCCATCGCCCCGATGCGCTGCGGCTGGCCGTGCGCGCGCTGGTGGACGGGGAGGAGACGGCCCGGTTCGGCATCGCGGTGTCGGGCGGGCCGGACAGCATGGCGCTGTTGGACCTGGCGGTGCAGGCCTGGCCCGGCCGGGTGGCGGCGGCGACGCTGGATCATGGATTGCGGGCTGAATCCGCGGCCGAGGCGGCGATGGTCGCGCGCTGGTGTGCGGAGCGGCGCGTCCCTCATGCGACCCTGGCGCCGGAGACGGAAGTGTCCGGCAATATCCAGGATTGGGCGCGGCGGCAGCGTTATGCTCAGCTGGAGGCATGGCGGGCCGGTGCCGGGCTGGACTGGATATTGACCGCCCATCATGCTGACGACCAGCTGGAAACCCTGTTGATGCGGCTCAACCGGGGATCGGGGGTCGGCGGCCTGGCCGGGGTGCGGGCGCGGGCCGGCCGGGTGCTGCGGCCGTTGCTGACGGTGCGCAAGGCGCAGTTGCAGGCCCATGCCGACCAGGCCGGGCTACCCTATGTGCTGGACCCGTCCAATGCCGATCCACGCTTCGACCGGGCGGCGCTGCGCAAGCGGCTGGATGGTGTCGACTGGATCGATGCCGAGGCGGCGGCGCGCAGCGCGGCGGCGCTGGCGGAGGCGGAGGCGGCGCTGCAATGGACGGTGGCGGGGCTGGCGGCCACGCATATCCATCCGTCGACCGACGCCTGGGTGCTGGACCGCACCGACCTGCCGCGCGAGCTTTTGCGGCGGCTGCTGATCGAGATGCTCTGTTCCGCCGACCCGGAGATCGTGCTGCCGCGCGGCGAGGCGCTGGACCGGGCGATTGCCGCGGCGCGGGCGGGGCGGCAGGCGAGTCTGGGCGACTGGCTGCTGCGCGGTGGCGCGGTCTGGACCCTGTCACCGGCACCCCCGCGACGCTGAGATTTTCGGAAAAGTTCCACCGTCCGACGCAAGGTGCCAACGGCCGGTCGCTTTTGGGCGGCATGCTGACCGGTTCTTAACCCATGGGCCGTTAACCACATGGCGTGACCAATAGCGGGATTTGTTCGGAATGATGGAATTTGCGGCGCTGACCTATGGCTTGCTGGTCAGCGTGATCCTCTCGGCCGTGAAGCGGAACCGGAAGCTGAACAAGGCGCATCCGCCGCTGCTTCTCTACATGGGCTATCTGCTGTGCGGCCTGTCCGCCGGCCTGGCGCTGGTGCTGGCCTATGTCGCGCTGTTCCAGCTGACCGGGAACTGACCATCTGACAATCGACAGGGCCGGAAATCGGCAGCGGACGGCGCGTCCAGCTTGCGCTTTGCCGGCCACACCCTATCTTGCGGGGTGAAAGAGAGTGATGATGAACGACGAAAAAGACCCACAGGGTAATCCCTGGATCAAGAGTGCGATGATTTGGGCAGGGGTCATCATCGCCCTGCTCCTGTTCGTTTCGCTGTTCGAGCGCCCGACCACCCAGGCCGGTAGCGCCATCGCCTATTCGGAATTCCGCGCCAAGGTGCAGGAAGGCCAGGTCAAGGATGTGGCGATCGCGCCCGACCGGATCACCGGCACCCTGTCGAGTGGCCAGGGTTTTAGCACGGTCCCGGTCAATGATCCCAAGCTGACCGACCTGCTGGACGATTATAACGTCAAATATTCGGGCCAGGCCGAACAGCAGCCCAGCTTCTGGCAGATCATGCTCTATCAGTCGCTGCCGTTCCTGCTGATCCTGGGCATCGCCTTCTTCGTGCTGCGCCAGATGCAGAAGGGCGGAGGCGCCGGTGGCGCGATGGGCTTTGGCAAGTCCAAGGCGAAGCTGCTGACCGAAAAGCATGGCAAGGTGACGTTCGATGACGTCGCCGGCATCGACGAAGCGCGCGAGGAACTGCAGGAAATCGTCGAGTTCCTGAAGGACCCGAGCAAGTTCGCGCGGCTGGGTGGCAAGATTCCCAAGGGCGCGCTGCTGGTCGGTTCGCCGGGCACCGGCAAGACGCTGCTGGCCCGCGCCATCGCGGGTGAAGCGGGCGTGCCCTTCTTCACCATTTCGGGTTCGGACTTTGTCGAGATGTTCGTCGGCGTCGGCGCGAGCCGCGTGCGCGACATGTTCGAACAGGCCAAGAAGAACGCGCCGTGCATCGTCTTCATCGACGAAATCGACGCGGTCGGCCGCCATCGCGGCGCGGGCCTGGGCAATGGCAATGACGAGCGCGAGCAGACGCTGAACCAGCTGCTGGTCGAGATGGACGGCTTCGAGGCGAATGAGGGCATCATCATCGTCGCGGCGACCAACCGCCCCGACGTGCTGGACCCTGCGCTGCTGCGTCCAGGCCGCTTCGACCGTCAGGTCGTCGTGCCCCGTCCCGACATCGAGGGCCGCGAGAAGATTCTGGCCGTCCATATGAAGAAGGTGCCGCTGGCACCCGACGTCAATCCGCGCACCATCGCGCGCGGCACGCCGGGCTTCTCGGGCGCTGACCTTGCCAACCTGGTCAACGAAGCCGCCCTGATGGCGGCCCGTCGCGGCAAGCGTCTGGTCGCCATGGACGAGTTCGAGGCGGCCAAGGACAAGGTCATGATGGGTAGCGAGCGTCGCTCGATGGTCATGACCGACGACGAGAAGAAGATGACCGCCTATCATGAGGCGGGCCATGCCATCGTCGCAGTCCATGAGCCGGCCTCCGACCCGATCCACAAGGCAACGATCATCCCGCGCGGCCGTGCGCTGGGCATGGTGATGCGCCTGCCGGAACGGGACAGCTACAGCTATCATCGCGACAAGATGCACGCGAACATGGCCGTGGCCATGGGCGGCCGCGTCGCCGAGGAAATCATCTTCGGCTATGACAAGGTGTCGTCGGGTGCGTCGGGCGATATCCAGTACGCCACCAAGCTGGCGCGCGACATGGTCACCCAGTGGGGCATGTCGGACAAGCTGGGCCCGCTGCAATATGAAGAGCAGCAGGGCGAGACCTTCCTTGGCTATTCGCAGAGCCAGCGCGTCCATATGTCGGACGAGACGGCGAAGCTGATCGACAAGGAAATCCGTGGTCTGGTGGAGCAGGGCTATGCCCGTGCGCAGGAATTGCTGAAGGGCCATGAGGACCAACTGCACCTGCTGGCCAACGCGATGCTGGAATATGAGACGCTCTCCGGCGAGGAGATCAAGGCGCTGCTGGAAAAGGGCGAGATCACCCGCGACGACGGCACCACGATCAAGCCTTCGGTGATCCCGGCGGCGGGGTCGTCCATCCCCAAGACGCGCAAGCGCAAGGGTCCGTTCGGCGATCCGACCCCGGCTGGCGCCTAAGCGCCGAGCAGGCAATGGAATGAACAAGGGGCGCGGCCATGATGGTCGCGCCCCTTTTTCGTTTCCGGTAGTTTTGCGTTTCGGACCATTGCGTTGCGTGCGCGAGCGGACCAGAAGCGGGGCCAGACACCATCAATTTTGGGGAAATATCTTGGCCCATTCCCGCCGTGACGCGATGTTTCTGGGACTGGCTTCGACGGCGGGGCTGGCGATGCCGGGGCTGGGCAAGGCGAGGGCGTCGGATAGCTGTGCCTCTGCGCCGGCCTGGCGCCATGGCGCTGAGGGCGAGCGGCTGGCGGACCTTGGCAATGGCCGTTTTCTGAACCCGGTGCTGTCGGGGGATCGGCCCGATCCCAACATATTGAAGGATGGCGACGACTATTGGGCGACCTTTTCGTCCTTCGACTATTTCCCGGCGGTCGTGATCTGGCATTCGCGCGATCTGGTGAACTGGCGGCCGGTGGGGCCGGCGCTGACCGCGCCTCTGGGTTCGGTCTGGGCGCTGGACATCGCCAAGCATGAAGGCCGCTATTTCATCTATATTCCGGTGTTCAATCCGACCGATCCCAGCTTTTCGGCGGGGCCGGCCATTCCTTGCAAGATTTTCGTCGTCCATGCCGACCGGATGGAAGGGCCATGGAGCGCCCCCGTCGACATGGACATCAAGGGCTATATCGACCCCGGCCATGCGGTGGGCGAGGACGGTAAACGCTATCTGTTCCTGAATGGCGGCGCGCGGGTGCGGATCAGCGATGACGGGCTGCGCCGGGACGGGCCGATCGAGCAGGTCTATGAGGGGTGGCCGATCCCGGACGACTGGATCATCGAGGCGCTCGCGCTGGAAGGCCCCAAGGCGCTGCGCCGGGATGGCTGGTTCTACCTGTTTTCCGGGCAGGGAGGGACGGCCGGGCCGCCGACCAGCCATATGGTGATTGTCGCCCGGTCCCGTTCGATCAACGGACCGTGGGAAAATTGCCCGCATAATCCCATCGTGCGGACGGCGCTGGCGGGGGAGCCCTGGTGGTCGCGTGGCCATGGCACCGCGGTGGAAGGGCCGGCGGGCGATTGGTGGCTCGCCTATCATGGCTATGAAAATGGCTATCGCACGCTGGGACGGCAGATGCTGCTGGAGCCGTTCGTCTGGGACGCGGATGGCTGGCCGCGCATGACCGGTGGCGATCTGTCAGCGGCGCTGCCCATGCCGGCGGCCAGGCGCGCGGGCGGATCGGGGCTTGCGCTGTCCGGCCCGTTCAAGCCCAGCGACATGGGGAGCCGGCTGGCCTTCTTTGCGCCGCAGAAGGATTATCTCGATCGTGCCGCTTTCAGGGATGGTGCGCTGGTGCTGAAGGCGCAGGGCAAGGGGCCGGCGGAGTCATCACCGTTGGCCTTCATCGCCGGGGATCGTTCCTATGAGGTGAGCGTCGATGTCGAACTGGAGGGGGGCGCTCAGGCGGGGCTGCTGCTCTTCTACAATCCCCAATATTTTGTCGGCCTGGGGTCGGACGTGGGCGCGCTGCACAATTACAAGGTCGGGCGTGAGCAGGGCTATCCGCCGCCCGGACCGGCGGAAGGCGGCCGTTTTTCGCTGCGGGTCGTGAATGACGACAATGTCGCGAGCTTCCATATTCGCGGTGCAGGCAAGGCATGGCGCAAGATCATTTCCTATGAAGTGTCGAGCTATCATCATAATCTGGCGGACGGCTTCCTGAGCCTGCGCCCGGCGCTGTTCGTATCGGGAGCCGGGCAGGCGCGCTTTTCCAATCTGGTCTATCGCGGGCGGGGCAGCCAGGGGGCATAGCGACCAGCCGAACGCCAAGATCGGGATCGCAAGAAAGGCGGCAAGAAAATCCCCAAGGGGTCTGGCCGTTTTGCGGGTTAATGGTTACATGGGCCGCCACGAATCCCCAGCGGTCCGGTTCCCCTCCGCCCGACCCGCGCAGCAGAAAGTGGCTTTCACATGGACATCCGCCTTGGCCTCACCTTTGACGACGTGCTGTTGCAGCCCGCCGAATCCGATGTGCTGCCCAGCCAGGCGGATACGTCGACCCATGTGACCAAGGCGATCAAGCTGAACATCCCGATCCTGTCGTCGGCGATGGACACGGTGACCGAGGCCGACATGGCGATCGTCATGGCGCAGCTGGGCGGCATCGGCGTGCTGCATCGTAACCTGACGGTCGAGGAACAGGCCGATGCGGTCCGCGCGGTCAAGCGCTTCGAAAGCGGCATGGTCGTCAATCCCATCACCATCCTGCCGACCGCCACGCTGGCCGACGCGCAGATGCTGATGCAGCGCCACAGGATTAGCGGCATTCCGGTCGTCGAGGCGAACGGCAAGCTGGTCGGCATCCTGACCCATCGCGATACCCGCTTTGCCGAGAATCCCGGCCAGCCGGTCAGCGAGCTGATGACCAAGGACAATCTGGCGACGGTCAAGGCCGGTGTCGGCCAGGATGAGGCGATGCGCCTGCTGCACGCCCGCCGGATCGAGAAGCTGCTGGTGGTGGACGATAATTATCACTGCGTGGGCCTGATCACCGTCAAGGATATCGAGAAGGCCGTCACCTATCCGCAGGCGACCAAGGATGCGTCGGGCCGGCTGCGCGTCGCCGCCGCCTCGACAGTGGGCGACAAGGGGCTGGAGCGCAGCAAGGCGCTGATCGACGCGGAATGCGACCTGATCGTCATCGACACCGCCCATGGCCACAGCAAGCAGGTCGCGGTCGCGGTGGAAGCGGTCAAGAAGCTGTCCAACCATGTCCAGGTCGTGGCCGGCAATGTCGCCACCGCCGAAGCGACCAAGGCGCTGATCGACGCTGGCGCGGACTGCGTGAAGGTCGGCATCGGCCCCGGCTCCATCTGCACCACCCGCGTCGTCGCCGGCGTGGGCGTGCCGCAGCTGACCGCTGTCATGGATTCGGCCAATGAAGCGCACAAGCATGGCGTGCCGGTGATCGCCGATGGTGGCCTGCGCACGTCAGGCGACGTCGCCAAGGCGCTGGCGGCGGGCGCGGGCTGCGTCATGGTCGGGTCGCTGCTGGCCGGCACGGCCGAAGCGCCGGGCGAAACCTTCCTGTATCAGGGCCGCGCCTATAAGAGCTATCGCGGCATGGGCAGCGTCGGCGCGATGGCGCGCGGCAGCGCCGACCGCTATTTCCAGGCCGACATCAAGGACCAGATGAAGCTGGTGCCCGAGGGCATTGAAGGCCAGGTGCCGTTCAAGGGCCCGGCCAAGGATGTCATCCACCAGCTGGTCGGCGGCGTGAAGGCGGCGATGGGCTATACCGGCAGCCGCACCATCAAGGATCTGCAGGAGCGTGCCCGCTTCGTCCAGATCACCAATGCCGGCCTGTCGGAAAGCCATGTCCACGACGTGACGATCACGCGTGAGGCCCCCAACTATCCGACGCGCTAACCCATTTCATTCCTCTCTCTTTCAAGGGAGGGGGTAGGGGTAGGTGGCGAGCGGAGCGAGCCTCCTGCGGAGGCACCCACCCCCAAGCCCCTCCCTGGAAGGGAGGGGGGAAGGTATAAATGACTCCATCCGCCCGTATCCAAGCCGCGATCGACCTGCTGGACGCGATCATTGCCGCTGCCCGTGATGGCGGGCCGGCGGCGGACACGCTGATCGCGCGCTATTTCAAGGAACGGCGCTATGCCGGGTCGCGCGATCGCCGTGCGGTGCGCGACCATGTCTATGACGCGATCCGCCGCGTCGCCGATCGGCCCGAGACCGGCCGCGCGGCGATGATCGGCCTGGTCGAGGCGCAGCCCGAGCTGGCGGCGCTGTTCGACGGATCGGCCCATGCGCCGCTGCCGATCGAGCCGGGCGAAACGGGCGCGGCGGCCGGCGCGGTGCCGGGCTGGTTGCAGCCCCTGCTGGCCGCGCCGGTGGAGCAGGACGCCCTGCTGGGCCGCGCGCCGGTGGACCTGCGCGTCAACCGGCTGAAGGCGACGCCCGCGCAGGTTGCGCCCGAATTGCCGGATGCGACGCCGATCGCCGGCATAGCTGACGCGCTGCGCCTGCCCGAAGGCTATCCGGTCGAGCAGAGCGAGGCGTGGAAGCGCGGCGCGGTCGAGGTGCAGGATGCCGGCAGCCAGCTCATTTCCGCGGCATGCGGCGCGCAGGCCGGCCAGACGGTGATCGACCTGTGCGCAGGCGCGGGCGGCAAGACGCTGGCGCTCGCCGCAGCGATGGGCGGCAAGGGCCGGCTGATCGCCGCCGATACGATCCGCAACCGGATCGACCGGCTGGCGCCGCGTGCCGAGCGGGCGGGCGTGACCTGTATCGAGAGGCTGCTGCTGGATCAGGGGCATGAGGCGCGCGCGCTGGCGCCGCTGGCGGGGCGGGCGGATATCGTGCTGGTCGACGCGCCCTGTTCAGGTACGGGCACCTGGCGCCGCAATCCCGAGGCGCGCTGGCGCCTGACCCAGGCGCGGCTCGACCGGCTGGTGTCGGAACAGGCCCGGATCCTGGATTTTGCCGCGCCCTTGCTGGCGCCCGGCGGTCTGCTGGTCTATGCTACCTGCGCATTGACCGACAGAGAGGGGCGGGATCAGGTGGATGCGTTTCTGGCGCGTCAGGCCGGCTGGAGTGCCGAGCCGATCGAAGCGGATATGGGCCGCGCCCATGGCCATGGGCTGCTGCTGACGCCCGGCCATGATGGCACTGACGGCTTCTACTTCGCCCGGCTGCGGAGGACCGCCTGAAACAGGCCATGGACAAGCGCGCGCAAAATAGCGACACTTGCCCTTCGGTCTGCGGGCCTGAGTCAATGCCTGAAACATGGCTGGAGATTTTGATGCGTTTCACCCCGGCCTCGATTGCCCTTGCCGTCCTTCTGACCACCGTTTCCAGCGTGGGCCTGACCCAGCGCCCCGATACCCAGATCGAACCGCGGTCGATCGAATGGCAGAAGGCGGGCGAGGCGGCACGCAAGGCGGGCAATCTGACTGGCGCGACCGACGCGCTGGAAAGCGCGCTGGCGGTCGATCCGCGCAATCGCGCGGCCTATATCGAACTGGCCGAAGTGGCGCGCGCGCAGGGGCTGCAGGGCAAGGCCATCCGCCTCTACAAGGAAGCGCTGCTGCTCGACCCGACCGACGTGACCGCGATCGCCGGGCAGGGCGAGGCGATGGTGGCCAAGGGCGCGATCGCCAAGGCCAAGGAAAATCTGGCCCAGGCGCAGAATCTGTGCAAGGGCAGCTGCCCCGAGGTCGCGCAGCTCAATGCCGCGATCCAGAAGGGACCGCCGGCAGTGGCGATGACCAGCAAGGAAGCGGTGCCCGGCGCCAAGGCCAACAGCACCGATAATCCGTAATCTATCCGGCTTTCGCCGGTTCGATCGATTTTTCGTAGAAGCGCGTGTCGACCGCCATCCTGGGGAAGGCGGGCGGCAGGCCGTCGGCGTCGACCAGCCCGAACCCATTCTTCTCGTAGAAGCGATGCGCCGCCAGGAAACGGGCGGTGGTGCCGAGATAGATTTGGGCCAGCCCGCGATCAGCCGCCGCGTCGAGCAGATGGTCGAGCAGCGCCTGGGCGACGCCAGCGGCGCGGCCGCGATAGCTGGATGCCACGAACATCTTGCGCAGCGCGCCCTGACCCTGGCCGATATCCTTGAGCGCGATCGTGCCGATGATCCGGCCATCCTCCTCCGCGACCCAGAAGCCGCCGGCGCCGGGCAGGTAGAAGCCGGCTATGTCAGTGAGGTCCGGCTGGTCCGCTGCGGTGATGGCGATGCCATATTCGTCGCGCTGGATGCCCAGGATCAGGTCGAGAATGCCCGGCTGGTCGGCGGGGGCGAAGGGGCGGATCAGGGGCAAGGGGCTGGGCTTCCTGGCAGCGGTTCGGAATGATCGACGCGGACGGAAACGAACGAGGGCGCCGAAAGCCGCTGGTCAGTTGCTGGCGTTGGCTGCCGGTGCGGGCGTGGCCGTGGCGCTGGCCCCCTCCGGCGTCTGGGCCTTGGGCGCGAAGATGCGCAGGCTGTCGAGCAGGGCCTGTGCGATCGGCTGATATTGTTCGCTCAGCATCTCGGGATAGACGAAGGTGGCGGTGACGATCGCGCCGTCAGGCTGTTTCAGCAGGCGCAGCGCAACATTATTGCCTTCGCCGTCATTGGCGGTGCCGCGATATTCATTCTCGCCGATGAAATCGCCATCCACGCCCTCGGCGCCGTCGGACAGCGCCTCGACAATCTGCTGCAGCGTCTGGTCATTGTCATTCTTCTGCCAGAAGACGCGGACGTCGGCCCCCGCACCGGGATCCTGATAGACGACGCCATCGGCATTGCTGGCTTCGCCATCCTTCATCCAGCCTTCGGGCATGGTGACGGAATAGCCATGGTCGATATTCACATAGTTGCGGCTGTCGCCGGCATCATCCTTCTGCGCGTTGGCCAGCGCATTGGCAGCGGCCGCATTGGCGGCGGCGGCCAGTTCCTCCTGGCTCGGCATGTCCGCGACCGGTTCGGCGCGGCCACAGGCGACCAGCAGCAGGAGGGGGGAGCAGGCGGCGAGGAGGGGCGCTTTCATGCCCCGTTCAAAAGCATAGGCGCGGGGATAATTCAACGCCGTAGCGGAACCCCCGCGACAATATGCCCCAGCCGCAGGGCGCCCGGTCCCGCGATCAGGCCGCGTTGTCGATGCCGAGTTCTGCGAGCTTGCGATAGAGGGTCGAGCGGCCGATCCCCAGCCGGCGGGCGACTTCGGTCATGCGGCCGCGATAATGGCCGATGGCCAGGCGGATGACGTCGGCCTCGATCTCGGCGAGCTGGCGGACATGGCCGTCGCCTTCGAACAGGGTGATGCCGGCCGCTTCGCGCGGCGGCGTGGCGGCAGCGCGCTGGCGCGGACCGCTGGCGCCGCGCGACAGGATATGGGCGGCGACCTGCGGGAAGTCATGCGGGGTCAGCGCATCGCCCTCGCACAGCACGGCAGCGCGGAACAGGGCGTTCTGGAGCTGGCGGACATTGCCCGGCCAGTCATGCTGCATCAGCAGCGCCAGCGCATCGTCGGTGAGGCCCAGGCCCCGCAGGCCCGGCTGCGTCGCGATGCGGGCGAGGAGATGGCGGCAAAGGGCGGGAATGTCGCCCATACGCTCCCGCAATGGGGGCACGGTCAACTGGACGACGTTCAGGCGATAATAGAGATCCTCGCGGAACCGGCCCGCCTCGATCTCGTCGCTGAGCTTCTTGTTGGTGGCGGCGATGACGCGGACATCGACATGGACGGGGCGACGGGCGCCGATCGGCTGCACCTCGCCATCCTGAAGCACGCGCAGCAGCTTGACCTGTGCGTCGAGCGGCATTTCGCTGACTTCGTCGAGGAAGATGGTGCCCATGTCGGCCGACAGGAATTTGCCGACATGGCGGTCGAAGGCGCCGGTGAAGGCGCCGCGTTCATGACCGAACAGTTCTGATTCGACGAGGTTGGCGGGGATCGCGCCGCAATTGACGGTCACCATCGCCTGCTTGTGACGCGGCGAGGCGGCGTGGATGGCGCGGGCGACGACATCCTTGCCGACACCGCTTTCGCCCTCGATCAGCACCGGCACGCGGGCGCGTGCGGCCTTGGCCGCGATGGCGAGGGCAGTGCGGAACTGGGGCGCGGCGCCGACGACATCCTCGAACGCCAGCGGGGCGCTGATCTTCTCGGTGAGCGGGCGCAGTTCGCCGCGCACATTGCCCTCCAGCGTGGCGTTGAGCGCGGCGAGCAGCCGTTCGGGTGCGATCGGCTTGGAGAGATAGTCGGTGGCGCCCGCGCGCATCGCCTGGACCGCGACGGCGACGCTGTTATGCGCGGTCAGCACCAGGATCGGCAAGGCGGGGCGCTGCGCATGGATGTCGCCGATCAGGTCGGCCGGATCGAAATCCGGACTCCATTGATCGATCAGGACCGCGTCGAGCTGCATGCCGTCCTGCGTGCCGAGCGTGGCCAGGGCGGTTTCGGCATCGCTGGCGAAGATGGTCCGCCATCCCGCGCGCGCGGCCAGCGCGGACACCAGCCGGCGCTGCGCGGGCTCGTCGTCGATCAACATCAGCAAGGGAACGCCTTCGCGAACCATCTGGACCCCTCTTGTGCAAACAGGAGGTCATCCTAGGCGCCGGGGGTAAAAGCGCCCTTAACCTGTAAAGATTTTCTTGTGCCCCTACGGCTTGAGGGGGGTGGGGGGACAGGATAAGAGGTTGCACAACGATGTAATAACTAGGGGAACGGATATGGCTTCTGACGGGAACATCAAGAGCGCAACCCAGACCTATGAAGGGTTTGTCGGCTTCGTGAAGTGGGGCACCATTGCCTGCCTCATCGTCGCCGCGATTGTCGTGCTGCTGATCTCCAGCTGAGCCATGTCGACGCTATAGGAGGGGGATGCTGATATAATGAAAATTGCGATATTGAAGGAACAGGCTGCGGGCGAACGGCGCGTGGCCGGTACGCCCGAGACCGTGAAGAAATTCATCGCGCTGGGCGCAAGCGTGGCCGTCGAGGCTGGCGCTGGCGCGACGGCGTCGATTGCCGACGACGCCTATGCGGCTGTCGGTGCCAGCGTTGGCGATCGTGCCGCGACGCTGGCGGGGGCCGATATCCTGCTGGGCGTGCAAGGCCCCGATCCGGCCAGCCTTGGCGGTGCGGCACCGGGGGCCTGGATCGTCGCGGGCCTCAACCCGTTCGGCGAGCGGGCGCGGGTCGATGCCTATGCCGCCGGTGGCTATGAGGCGCTGGCGATGGAATTCATGCCGCGCATCACCCGTGCGCAGTCGATGGACATCTTGTCGTCCCAGTCGAACCTGTCGGGATACAAGGCGGTGCTGGACGCGGCGGCCGAATATGACCGTGCTTTCCCGATGATGATGACAGCGGCGGGCACCGTGTCGGCGGCCAAATGCTTCGTCATGGGCGTGGGCGTGGCCGGCCTTCAGGCGATCGCCACCGCGCGGCGGCTGGGCGCGCAGGTGAGTGCGACCGACGTGCGCGCCGCGACCAAGGAGCAGATCGAATCGCT
Organism: Sphingobium sp. DN12; assembly: GCF_051058005.1. Classification (NCBI taxonomy): domain Bacteria; kingdom Pseudomonadati; phylum Pseudomonadota; class Alphaproteobacteria; order Sphingomonadales; family Sphingobiaceae; genus Sphingobium; species Sphingobium sp. DN12. Next base: position 2,612,523 of record NZ_CP173717.1, on the reverse strand, counting down.
CGGCGCCAAGGCGATCTTCGTGGAGAAGGTGGCCGGCATCGAGGGGGAAGGCACCGGTGGCTATGCCACGGAAATGTCGGACGAATATAAGGCGGCTCAGGCCGAGCTGGTGTCGTCGCACATCGCCAAGCAGGACATCGTCATCACCACCGCGCTGATCCCCGGCCGGCCTGCGCCGCGCCTGATCAGTGACGCGCAGATCGCATCGATGAAGCCGGGCAGCGTGATCGTCGACCTGGCCGTCGAGCAGGGCGGCAATGTCGAGGGCGCGGTCGCGGGCGAAGTGGTCGTGCGCCACGGCGTCAAGATCGTGGGCCATCGCAACGTGCCCAGCCGCCTGGCCGCCGACACCTCCGCCCTGTTCTCGCGCAATCTCTATAATTTCCTGTCCGCCTTCTGGGACAAGGACAAGAACGCGCCGGTGCTGGACGAGGAAATCGGCAACGCCATCCGCCTGACCCAGGGGGGCAAGGTCGTCAACGAACGACTGCTGGGCTGAACGCATATCGCTGCGCGTTTTCGGTCTCAGGCCGGGCGCGAATGGCGCAGACGCTTCGCGAGCGATGCTCCGGGGCGAACAGGGAGTAGGAACGATGGACTTCATTGCCATCCTGTCGATTTTCGTGCTGGCGTGCTTCGTCGGCTATTATGTGGTCTGGTCGGTGACGCCCGCGCTGCACACGCCGCTGATGGCGGTTACCAACGCCATTTCGTCGGTCATCATCGTCGGCGCGCTGGTCGCGTCGGCGGAGGCCGGTAGCCTGGCGGCCAAGCTGCTGGGGCTGGTCGCGGTGGTCTTTGCATCGGTCAACATCTTCGGCGGCTTTGCCGTGACCGAACGCATGCTGGCCATGTACAAGAAGAAGGAGCGCAAGTGATGCACGAGCTTGCGCCCGTCTCGCCCTTCGTAGCGCTGGCCTATCTGGTTTCCGGCGTCCTCTTCATCCTGGCGCTGCGCGGCCTGTCGAGCCCGTCGACCAGCCGTCGCGGCAACCGCATGGGCATGGTCGGCATGGCGATTGCCGTGGTCACGACCCTCTATACCCATGATGTGCTGAGCCTGCCCGAAATCCTGGGCGCCATCGCCATCGGCGGCGGCATCGGCTTCATCATCGCCCGTCGCATCGAGATGACGGCGATGCCGCAGCTGGTTGCGGCCTTCCACTCGCTGGTCGGCCTGGCCGCCGTGCTGGTCGGTGCGGCCGCCTATCTCAATCCCGGCGCGTTCGGCATTCTCGATCCGCTGACGAACGAGATCCACAATGCCAGCCGCATCGAGATGGGGCTGGGCGTCGCGATCGGCGCGATCACCTTCTCGGGGTCGGTCATCGCCTTCCTGAAACTGAACGGCAACATGTCGGGCAAGCCGATCATGCTGCCGGGCCGCCATGTCATCAATCTGGCGACGCTGGCGGCGATCCTGGGCCTGATCGCCTATTTCGTGACCGACCAGTCGCCCTGGATCTTCTGGACCGTCACCGCGCTGAGCTTCGTCATCGGCTTCCTGCTGATCATCCCGATCGGCGGCGCGGACATGCCGGTCGTGGTGTCGATGCTGAACAGCTATTCGGGCTGGGCCGCAGCGGCGATGGGCTTCACCCTGGGCAACACGGCGATGATCATCACCGGCGCGCTGGTGGGCAGCTCCGGCGCGATCCTGTCCTATATCATGTGCAAGGCGATGAACCGCAGCTTCATCAGCGTGATCGCCGGCGGATTCGGCGCGGAAGCCGGCCCGTCGGGCGGTGGCGCGGCAGCGGTCGACCGTCCCTACAAGCGCGGCAGCGCCGAGGATGCGGCCTTCCTGATGAGCCAGGCGGACAATGTCATCATCGTGCCCGGTTACGGCATGGCGGTCAGCCAGGCGCAGCATGCGCTGCGCGAAATGGCCGACCTGCTCAAGAAGGAAGGCGTGAACGTCAAATATGCGATCCATCCGGTCGCAGGGCGCATGCCCGGCCATATGAACGTGCTGCTGGCCGAAGCGAACGTGCCGTATGACGAGGTGTTCGAGCTGGAGGACATCAACAGCGAATTCGGCCAGGCCGACGTCGCCTTCGTCATCGGCGCCAATGACGTGACCAATCCGGCCGCCAAGACCGACAAGACGTCGCCCATCTATGGCATGCCGATCCTGGACGTGGCCAACGCCAAGTCGGTGCTGTTCGTGAAGCGCTCCATGGGCGGGGCCGGCTATGCCGGCGTCGACAATGAGGTCTTCTATATGGACAATACCATGATGCTGCTGGCCGACGCCAAGAAGATGGTCGAGGAGATCGTCAAGGCGCTGGCCCATTAAAGTGACCCGATCCACCCGCGCCGGATCGCCCCGTCGACGGGGCGGGTGGATCGTCCTGACTTGTCGAAGCCGGCATCTTTCGTAAAAGAAGGGCTGGGGCACCGACATGCCCGGCCCGCACGGGGCCGGACAGGCGCCCCCATATTGGGAGCGACATGCGTAAACTCGGTCTGATTGGTGGTCTCAGCTGGACGTCCACCGCCCGCTATTATGAGATCATCAACCAGGCGATCCACCGGGCCAAGGGTGGCCAGCACAGTGCGCGGCTGCTGATCGAGAGCCTGGATTTCGCACAGGTTTCCGGCTGCATCACGCAGGAAGACTGGGATTGCGCATCGGGCCATCTGATCGGCGCGGCCCAGCGGCTGGAACAGGGCGGGGCGGAAGCGCTGCTGATCTGTGCCAATAGCATGCACCGCATCTATGACCGGATCCAGGCGAGCATCGCCATTCCCATCATCCACATCGCCGATGTCGTCGGCACGCGGATGAAGGCGGACCGGATCGATCGCGCCGCGCTGATCGGGACGCGCAACGTGATGACCGAGAAATATTATCGCCAGCGGCTGGTGTCGCACGGCGTGTCGCTGCTGCCGGCCGATGTCGCGCTGGCCGAGCGGATCGACCGGATCGTCTATGACGAACTGACCGTCGGCAAGATCAACCGCGATTCCGAGCGTTTCATGAAGTCGGAACTGACCGACATCGCCAAGGAGGATGTGCAGGCGGTTGTGCTGGCCTGCACCGAACTGGAGATGATCGTCGACGTGAAGGCCAATGTGCTGCCGATCTACGACTGCACCGAAATCCACGCCATGGCGGGCGTCGACTTCATCCTGGGCGAATAAGGATGGTGGTGGCCGGGCGCGGTGTCAGACCGCGCTCAGCCCCGCATCGGCCAGGCCCCGCCACAGATGGAGCGCCTGGACGCTTTCCTTGACGTCATGGACGCGCACCATCTGCGCGCCGAGTTGCGCCGCGCGGAAGGCGAGGGCGACCGAGCCACCGAGCCGGTCTGGCGCCGGTGCCTCGTTCGACAGGGCGCCGATCAGGCGCTTGCGGCTGCCGGCGAAGAGCAGCGGTACGCCCAGCCCCTGGAAGGTCGCAAGGCCGTTCACCAGCGCCAGATTGTCGGCCAGGCTCTTGCCGAAACCCAGGCCCGGATCGACCATGATCTTCTCGCGCGCGATGCCAGCGTCGAGGCAGGCGGCGATGCGGGCATCGAGATAGTCGAACACGTCGGTGACGACATCGGCATAGCCGTTGGGATTGTCGTGCGGATCGTCGCCGGTCGAAGGGGCGTGCATCAGGATCACCGGACAGCCGGCGCGGGCCGCGACCTCCAGGCTGCGCGGATCATGTTCCAGCGCGCTGACATCGTTGATGACATGGGCGCCGGCGGCCAGCGCCGCCTCCATCACCGCGGCCTTGCGCGTGTCGACCGACATGGCGACGCCGGCCGCGGCTAGCTTCTCGATCACCGGCACGATGCGGGCGATCTCGTCGCCCTCCCATAGCTTGGGCGCCTTGGGCCGGGTGGATTCGCCGCCGACATCGATCAGCGCGGCGCCGGCCGCCGCCATGGCAAAGCCGGCATCGGCCGCCGCCTGCGGGTCGGTCATATGCTTGCCGCCGTCGGAGAAGCTGTCGGGCGTGATGTTGAGGATCGCCATCGCCTGGGGCGCGTCGAAGCGGATGACGCGATCGCCAAGGCTGAGCGGCGCGCGCTGGGCGGAGATGTTCGCGGCCAGTTGGCGGGCACGCTCGGCCAGCGGGTCGGGCAGGGTGGCGGTGATCGCCTCGAACGCGGCGACCGGGATGGTTTCGCGGGCGATGCGGCGGCCGGCATGGCGCGCCGTCAGTTCATAGGCCTGGAACCAGATCAGGCCATTGCCCATCCGCGCCGTCGATCCGTCCGCCAGGCCGATCGGGCTCGGCACGAACCAGGTCGGCTTGAGGTAGAGCCGGGCATCAGCGGGGATGGAGGAGAGGGTCATAAAGCTCCGTTCGCCCCGGACGGGTCGGGGCCATGTCTTGGAAGAACTATGGCTGCCTCAACCCGAACGAGGGACGGAAATCAAGGCTCGTTGGCGAGCAGATAGGTCTGGCGCAGCGTGTCGATCGGGTGGAGCTTGCCCGCCTTCTCGATATGCCAGAAGGTCCAGCCGTTGCAGCTCGGCGCGCCCTGAAGCGTGGCGCCCAGCTTGTGGATCGAACCGGTGTCGCTGCCCACGGCGAGCGAGCCGTCGGCGCGCACGGTGGCGCTCCAGCGGCGCTTGCTGTCCATCACCACCGAACCGGGCTGGAGATAGCCGGTCTCGACCAGCGTGCCGAAGGCGACCTTGGGCTGCTGGCGCGCGGTCTGCATGATGGCGAGCGCGGATTCATCGAGCGGCAGCGCCTCGGCAATGCGTTCCTCGGCAACTTCGATATAGTCGGGCTCGCGCTCGATGCCGATCCACTGGCGACCCAGGCGCTTGGCGACGGCGCCGGTGGTGCCGGTGCCGAAGAAGGGATCGAGCACGATGTCGCCCGGCTTGGTGCAGGACAGCATCACGCGATAGAGCAGCGATTCCGGCTTCTGCGTCGGATGCGCCTTGGTACCGTTGCGCTTCAGTCGCTCCTGGCCGCCGCAGATCGGCAGCACCCAGTCGGAGCGCATCTGCAACTCGTCATTGAGCGTCTTCATCGCCTTGTAGTTGAACGTGTACTTCGCATCTTCGCCCTGGCTGGCCCAGATCAGCGTTTCATGTGCGTTGGTGAAGCGGGTGCCCTTGAAATTGGGCATCGGGTTCGCCTTGCGCCAGATGATGTCGTTGAGGATCCAGAAGCCCTCATCCTGCAAGGCAGCGCCGACGCGGAAGATGTTGTGATAGCTGCCGATCACCCAGATCGTGCCATTGGGCTTGAGGATGCGGCGCGCCTGCGCCAGCCACGCCTTGGTGAAGCGGTCATAGCTGCTGAGCGTGTCGAACTTGTCCCAGTCATTGTCGACCGCATCGACGCGGCCGCCCTCGGGGCGGAACAGGTCGCCGCCCAGTTGAAGGTTATAAGGCGGATCGGCAAAGATCATGTCGATGCAGCCGTCGGGCAGCTTGGCCATTTCCGCGATACAGTCACCGCGCAGCAGGCGGTTTGCCTCGATCGCCGGTGCCGGCGCGAGCGCAACCGCCTTCTTCCGCCGCGGTGCGACGCGTTCCATGACACCCATGTGTGCAACCCCCATATGTTTCGTCCATCAGCACTGAGTCCTCAGGAGTCTGCCGTCAAGGTCAGGGATTTAGCGGTCGTCGCTGTCAGGATTGCGAGGATGGTGGAGAACGAAGCGGGTAGCCACAACATATTGAGTCATGCGAGTCGCGGGAGACTCATCATCGGGTGGTGTGACTCAAAAGACTCAGCGAGGAGGCGGTTCGCACTTTTTTTAGTTAATGGCGCGACCGAGACGAAAATCATCCTCCGCTTGACCAACTCATAACCAGATGATTATGAAATTTGCATGACGGAAGTGAAATTCAGAGGCGATCTTGGAGCGAACAGCGATTCACTCTTCAAGGCGCTGTCCGACGGCACGCGACGTGCCCTGCTGGAATATCTGGTGCGCGAAGGGGAGCAGAATGTCGTTGCGCTGACCGCCGTGGCCGGCGTGTCGCAACCGATGGTGTCGCGCCATATGGGCAAGCTCAAGCGCGCCGGTCTGGTGACGGCCCGGCGGACGGGGCGCGAAACCTGGTTTGCGGCGCGGACCAAAGGGCTGGGGCCGGTGGTGCAGTGGATGGCGATCTATGGCGCGCTCTGGTCGCAGCGCTTCACGCCGATGGAACATGCCGGGGATTGAACGGGGCCGTATCGACAGAAAAAAGGGGCGCCATTTGGCGCCCCTTTCGTTTTCCAGGCTGTGCGCGGGATCAGCGCAGCGGCGTCCAGGTCTGGGTCTTGCAGAAGAAGGCGATGCAGCCCTGAACCTTGAGCGTGCCGTCGCCATTGCGGCTGACCTTGGACGTATAGCTCTTGCCGCTTTCCGGGTCGTAGATCGTGCCCTTCCAGATGTCGCCGGCATCGCTGAAGCCTGACAGCAGGGCAAGGCCGACCAGCGGCTTGGAGCGCAGCGCCGGATCGGGGTTCTTGATGTCGGTCTGGGGGCGGCCGGGCGTGGGCTTCACGATCTTCTCGATCTTGCCGCAGATGCTCTTTCCGCAGGGTGCGATCTGGACGATCGCCTTGCCATCGACGGTCGACCAGCGGCCGGTGATGGGCTGGGCCGCATAAGCGGGCAGGGCGGTGGTGAAGGCGGCCAGAGCGGCGATGGCGACGCGAGCGCCGGTCTTGATGGTCATGATGCGATCCTCTCCTTTTGGGTTGAGGGTGAGAATAAGGGAGGAAAATGCGGCGCGCCAGCGCTTCGCTTGCAGTTTACGGAAACGGAAAGAGGGGACGCTACGGCAGCGCCCCCTCCTTGCCCTGAATTTTTTTAGAAAGCCGTGCTGATCGAGCAGGCGGCCGGACCCAGGATGACGACGAACAGGGTCGGCAGGATGAAGAGAATCAGCGGCACGGTCATGATCGCGGGGAGACGGGCGGCCTTTTCCTCGGCGCGCATCATGCGTTCATGGCGGAACTCGGCCGACAACACGCGCAGCGCGGAGGCGAGCGGCGTGCCATATTTTTCGGTCTGGATCATGGTCGTGACCACGCCCTTGACTGCATCCAGCTTCACGCGCGTGGCGAGGTTTTCGAAAGCCATGCGGCGTTCGGTAAGGAAGCTGAGCTCGATCGCCGTCAACTGGAACTCGTCGCCCAGTTCGGGATAGGCGCGGCCCAGTTCGCGGGCGACGCGGCTGAAGGCGGCGTCGACGGTCAGACCGGCCTCGGCGCAGATGACCAGCAGGTCGAGCGCATCGGGCAGGCCCTTGCGGATCGCGGCGGAGCGCTTGGCGATCTTGTTGTCGATGAAGAGGTCGGGCGCCTTGTAGGCGAGCAGCAGTGCGCCGGCGAAGGCCATGAAGCGCTTGGCGCCGCCCCATTCGGGATAGATGCCCACGGCATAGAGCAGGATCGCGGCAGTGCCGCCGATCAGGATCGGCATGATCATGCGGCCGAAGATGACGGCGACGGCCCAGTCCTTGGACCGGATGCCGGCCTGGGCCAGGCGGATCTGGGCGTCCTTGAGCTGATCGTCCTGCAGCACCTTGAGGCTGGTCAGGAAGGACCGCATCTGGTCGGTCGTCTGATTCTTGTTGACCAGCTTGGCGCGGCGCTTGGCGGTCGAGGCGGTGATGCCGGCCTTGAGCTGCTCACGGCGTTCGTTGAGCGCCTTGACCCGCTTGGCCATCGGATCGCGCACGGTCATCACCGCATAGAGCGCGTAGAGGGTGGCAAGCGTGGCCAGTGCGGCGAGCAGCGTTCCGAAATCGGTCGCGGTCATGCCGAACAGGGTGCCGGTGGGGGTAGGGGCGTCCATATCTCTATCCGTTCCCCGTCAAATCTCGAAGTTGATCATCTGGGCCATGATGAAGGCGCCGATGGCCATCCAGCACATGCCGCCAATGCCGACGACCTGCATGGTCGAGAGCCCGAAAATGCCCGCCGGATCGGGGGTGAAGAAGGGGCTCATATAGCCAAAGTTGATGTAGCAGATCATGCCGAACACGAGGAAAGGCAGGACGCCGATGATATAGGCCGATGCCTTGGATTCCGACGACATGGCGCGGATCTTGAGCTTCATCTGGGCGCGCTGGCGCAGCACGGTGGCGAGGTTCTGCAGCGTTTCGGCGAGGTTGCCGCCGGTTTCGCGCTGGATCGCCAGGGTGATGACGAAGAACTGGAATTCCGGCGTGCCGAGGCGATCGGCGGTTTCCTGCAGCGCCTGGTCCATGCTCTTGCCGATCTTGATCCGTTCGGTGATCAGCTTGAACTCCTCGCCGACCGGTCCGGGGATTTCGCTCGACACGATGCCCAGCGTCTCGCCGACCGGCAGACCCGAGCGCAGGCCGCGGGTCAGCAGTTCGAGGGCGTCGGGAAATTTCGTCGTGAACTGGTTGATGCGCTTCTTGATCAGGCGGCCGACCCACAGATGCGGCAAGGCAAGGCCTGCCGCCAGCCCGACCATCAGGGCCAGCAGGAAGGGGAAGCCGCGCATCAGCAGGAAAAGCGTCGCGACCAGGAAGATCACGGCGCAGGACGTCATATATTGGCTGAGCGTCCATTTCTTGCCGGTCATGCGGATGCGCTTGGCCAGATTCTCCGGATTGGGGATCAGCGAGACCAGCATCTTGGCTTCGTTGCCGGTCGCCCGAGTGGAGATGGCCTTGCGCATGCGCGCTTCCATCATCGCCTCGGTGGAATCGCTGTGACGGCCCCGGATCAGGGCGACACGGCGTTTCTGCGCCTTGTCGGGCGAGGGGCCGGCAAAGGCGACCACGACCAGGCCAAGCATGGTCGCGACCAGCACCAAGATCAGAAGGAAATTGCCGTCCATTGTTCGCCCGTTCCCCGTGCGTGAATATGGCTGTGCGGGGCCGCCCTGAAGCGGCCCGCGCGTCAGCCTTCCAGTGCCGTCGCCTTGTCCTTGCGGCGCGACGGGATCATGCTCTTGAAATCGCCGATCTTGCCGAGCAGGGAATCTCCCTTCCTGGCTGTCGACTTGGCGCCCGGATTATCGGCTTCATCGCCGGCCAGACCCAGAACTTCGTCCATCATGGCGGTGCAGGCGGCGCCGACCTTGCTGCCCTTGGCGGTTTCGGCCAGCGTCTTGCCGAGCTTGGCGGCCTGGGCCGCGATGCGCAGGTCGAACGGCACGATCACATCGACCTTGCGTTCGATCGACTGTTCGAAATCCTTGCGGCTGATTTCCGGCGCGCCGGGATGGACGCGATTGGCGACCACCAGGATGCGGGCCTGCGGTGCATTCGACTTGAGCCAGGACAGGATGCGGATCGTGTCGCGCGCCGCCGCCAGGCTGAGTTCGGTCACCACCACCGCGACATTGACGTCGGTCATCAGGTGCGTGTGCTGGATCAGCATGTTGCGCGGCAGATCGATGATGCTGCATTCGAACGCCTGACGGAACTCCTCCAGCAACTGGTAGAAGGCGCCGCCGTCGGTCATCATCGGCTGGTTGATCGGCGCTTCGGCCGACAGGATGGCCAGCATGTCGCTGGCGCGGACCATGGCGCGCTCGATGAACAGGCCGTCGATGCGGCTGGGATTCTCGATCGCGTCGGTCAGGCCACGGCCCGGTTCCAGATCCATCGCCAGCGCATTGGTGCCGAAATGGATGTCGAGATCGAGCAGCGCGGTCGGGCGCTTCTTCTTCTCGCTCAGCATCCAGGCGAGCGATGTCGCCATGCTGGATGCGCCGACGCCGCCACGGGTGCCGACGACGGCAACCGTCATGTGCGGGCGTTCCGGCCCGGCGTCGCGCGGGGCGAGGAAGACGGCCTGGGCCTGGGCCAGTGCGTCGCGCAACTGGTCGGCGCCGAAGGGCTTGAGCAGATAGTCCTGGATGCCGCTGGCGACCAGATCACGATAAAGGCGCACGTCATTGACCTGGCCCGCCGCGATCACGACGGTGCCGGGTTCGCACACTTCGGCGAGGCTGTTGATGTCGTTCAGCGGATCGCCGCTTTCCGACATGTCGACGAACAGGATCTGCGGGCTGGCGGTGATCGACAGGCTCTGCACCGCATTGCGCATGCCGCCCTTGTTCACCTTTTCCGGTGCCCAGCCCATTTCGGAGGCGACCGCACGGAGCAGGTCGAAGCTGTGGTCGTCGCAGACGAAGGCGTGGAAGGGGTCGCGCTGGCCCACGGAACCATGTTTCCAGGGTGCGTTCATCTTACTGGCCTCCGTTCGAGAGCTGCTTGAGGTCGCCCGAGCCGGTCGGCGCCTTGTCGCGATAGGTGGAAATGGCGCGGTTCGAGGTCGCGGTGCGCAATTCGCTGTCCGTGCTCTGGCCACGAACCAGATCTTCGGGATCGGCAACCATTGCCGCCAGATTGCTGTTCACGCCGCAGCCGAAATTGGATGAGGAACCGAGGCTCATGCCGGTTTCCGACTTGTTGGACCAGTCGGGGCAGCCGGGGACCGAGGCGGTGGTGCGGCGGACGACCAGACGGACACTGCCTTCCGGCGCGGAGCCGGCGGCGGCCGAGCTGTCCTGGCCCAGCAACATACCGTGGCGGGCGACGACATTGGCAATGTCCTCGCCAAGATCGGGGCTGTAATAGCCGGCGTCAGTGACAATCGCGACCTGGTCGCCATAGCCAAGCTTGATCGTGGCAAACCAGTCGTCGAGGCGCGCGGCTTCGGCGGGTGCGAGGCGAGCGCCACCGGCCTGCACGTCGAACGTGTAGCTGGCATAGCTGACGACCGGCTGATGGACCGAATCCACGCCACGATTGACGCTGTCGGTCGAGCAGGCTGCCAATGGCAGTGCCAGCAGGGCGATGGCGCCGAGGCGGACGAGGGTCTTGCGGGAGGTGGAAGTCATGTCTTTCGTCCTTCCGTCAGAAACTGAAGCCGGGGGTTGCGCCGCCCGACTTGCCGGACGACCGGCTGTCTTCGCGCGCAGCGAGCGCCGGCGCGGCGATCGAAGCCTGCGGGCCGGGCGCGGGCGCCACGGGCGAACCGGGGGCGCGGGTCGGCATATTGGGCTGGGCCCCGCTGACGCCGTCATGCATCTGTTCCAGGAACAGGCCCTGACCGACATTGGCATTGCGGAAGCCGTCGGTCGGCAGACGAATGTCGGAGGCGTTGACCGGCTTCACCAGATAGGGGGTGACGACGATCACCAGCTCGGTCTCGTTGCGCTGGAAGCTGCGCGACTTGAACAGGCTGCCCAGGACCGGGATATTGCCCAGGCCCGGCACCTTGTTGATCGTGTTGCCGGTTTCATTGTTGAGCAGGCCGGCAATCATGAAGGCCTGGCCCGAACCCAGTTCAACGGTGGTTTCCGCCGTGCGGCTCTTGAGCGCGGGCACCGAGCTGCTGACGCTGAAGTCGAGGCTCGACACCGTCGGGCGGACGCGCAGCGAGATACGGCCGTCGGCAAGAACCGTCGGGGTGAAGGCCAGTTGCACGCCATATTGCTTGAACTGGATGCTGTTGCCCGACGAAGGGCCGTTGTTGACCGTATAGGGATATTCGCCACCGGCCAGGAAGCTGGCGGTTTCGCCCGACAGAGCGGTCAGGTTCGGCTGGGCCAGGGTGCTGGCCAGGCCGCTGGATTCGGCGAGGTCGAGCGCACCGGCAATGTCCATGCCGAACAGGCGAGCGACGCCACCAAGGCTGTAGGAGCCGTCGGTCGGAGTCGTGAAGGACCAGCTGTTGTTGGTCGAATCATAGCTGGCGAAGTCACGGGTGCCGCCGCCAATCGCGCCACCCCATTTGCCACCGCTATTATCCTGGCTGGAAAAGTTCGTGCCGATCTTGTGGCCGACATCCTTGCTGACTTCGGCGATCTTCACCTGCAGCATGACCTGCAGCGGGGTTGCCATCAGCAGGCGGCTGACGACGGTCACGTCCTTGCCAACGAAGGCCTGGGTCAGGCGTTCGGCTTCGGCCGCATCCTCGGGCGCCTTGATCGTCCCGGTCAACAGCACCATGCCGTTCATCTTGTTGACGGCGATGTTGGCACCCGGCATCGCCAGGCGCAGCATGTCGTCGATGGTGGTCAGGTTGTTGCCGACCCGGACCGTGCCGGAGAACAGCACCTTGCCATTGCCGGCGGTGACGAAGATGGTCGTTTCACCCGGCTTCTTCGCGATCAGATAGAGCTGGTTGTTGGTCCGGACATGGACATCGACGACTTCGGGGTTGGCGATGACGACGTCCGACATCTTGGCCGGCAGGTTGACGACCTTGCTGCCGCCGACCGACATCAGGATCGCATTGTCCTGATCGGCTGCGGGGGCGGCATTGAGGGCGGTGGTCGGCGCGGCAACCATGGCAAGCGCCAGGCCAAGCGCGATCGCCGGCGCGGCGAGCGGACGGGCCGCCTTGTGCCGCGCGAGCATCTGGTAAGCGTTCATCTTACTTCCCCCCGACCGGAACTTCGGTCACATTGGTGCCGCGGGCGATGCGGACGGTCGGCCCCTTGAAGACGGCCGTGCCGACCGGTGCGCCACCCGGAGCTGCCATCGCGGGCATGGCCGCATCAGGCTTGGCCGGGACGCTGCTGCGCTGGTAGCGCGACACGTCGGCGCCCGTGGAATAGGTGGAGCCGCGATCGACCGGGCGGGCCGCGATCTTGGCAATGATCGACTTTTCCGAACCCGGATTGGTGCCATCGGGCAGGTCGACGTCGGAACCGGCAATGGCGGCGTCAAGGTCCGATGCGGTGTCCGCGATCGAGCGCAGCGACAGCGACAGTGAGCCGATGGTCTGCGACACGGCGAGCTTTTCGGCGATCTTGGGCGTCACTTCGACCGTGACGTTGGAATAGGTCTGGACGACGGGCTTGCCATCGGGGCCCATGGCGTCGGTCCGCTGGTCGGTGGCGAGCACGCGCAGGTTACGCAGGATCGTTTCCGAAACCTTGAGCGGAGCGCCATCGCCGCCGCCCGAGACCGTCTGGGTCAGCACCAGGTCGATGCGGTCGCCAGGGAAGACGAAGCCGGCAACCGCATTCTGGGCCGAGACCGGCACGGTGACGGCGCGCATGCCGGGGCCGAGGGCTGCGGCCAGGAAGCCGCGGTCACCCGGACGGATGACGGCGCCCTGGGTCAGCGGCTGGCCGGCGGTGATCGCGTTGCGCACGACGCTGCCTGCAAGCTTGAGCGGATCGGTCTGGCCCTTGAGATAATAGGCGGCTTCGATCAGATCCTTGGGCCAGGGCTGGAAGCGGAAGCTTTCCGCGTCCAGGATGGTCCCCACCGGCAGGGCCTTGGTCGCCACCAGAACATGCGGCTGATCCGCCTCGTTCGGCATTGCGGCCGCGTTCACCTGCGGCGTAGATGAAGAACTCAGCATGCTGCGCGCAAGCAAGGCTGTAGTGACCGCTATGATTAGCGCCCCCACCAGCAGCACGATCTTCTTAGCATCCATGACGAAACTCGCCTTTCTCAAATGGGCGGCCTGCCCCCAGGGGCCCAATCATCACGCAAATTGGTTAAGATATCGTTCGCCAAGTAACCAAAGGGCGGCGATCGATATGGCTACGCCGTAGGGTATTTCGGGTTGGCCCTGCTTCCGGCGGAGGCGGTGGTGGATCACCGTGACGATCGTCACGGCGCCGCCCAGAATCGCCATCAGCGTCAACAGGGTCAGCACCGCCTGCCACGGAAACCACAGCGCCAGCGCGCCCAGCAGCTTCACATCGCCCCCGCCCATCATGCCGAACGCGAACAGCGCGGCGAACAGGACGAAGACCAGCAGGCCGACCAGCAACTGCACCGCCATGCCCGGCCAGAGCGGCAAGCCGCAGGCGATCCACCATAGTGGCGCCAGGGCGGCGACGCCCAGGTTCAGCCGGTTGGAGATGATGCGCGCGCGCAGGTCCGTGATCGCGGCTGCGATCAGCAGAATGCCCAGTGCGGCGATCAGCGCCAGTCTGAAATATTCCCCCAACATGAGGGTCAGGCACTAGACCATATGGCTTACCAAACCGTAACCATGGCCCATGGATTCGCCGATCTTCCCGTCGCTCGCCCTTGACCGTCGCGCCTGGCCGATGGGTGGCCAGCTCGATTATTGGCAGGCCCCCGACGGCTGGCCGATCCGCCGCTATCGGCTGGGCGCTGGCACCCGTGGCCGGATGCTGATCCTCAACGGTCGTGGCGACATGATCGAGAAATATCTGGAGGTGATCCACCACTGGGCACAGCGGGGCTGGGCGGTGACCAGCTTCGACTGGCGCGGGCAGGGCGGGTCGGGCCGGCTGACCGATGACCCGCTGTGCGGCCATATCGACGACTTCGCCCGGTGGATTGATGATTTGCGCGCGCTTTCAAATGATTGGCGCGCGGAGGGCAGCGGCCCTACGGTCATGCTGGGGCACAGCATGGGCGGGCATATGCTGTTGCGGGCGCTGGCTGAAGGACTGCCCGAACCGGATGCGGCCGTGGCCGTGGCGCCGATGCTTGGGCTGCATACCGCCCCGCTGCCGCGCTGGCTGGCGGTGGCGATCGCCAATTTCATGTGCGCGATCGGCCAGGAGGAAAAGCGGGCCTGGACACAGAAGGAAGAGAGCGAGCGGCAGCGCCAGATGCGGCAGAAGCGGCTGACCCATGATCCCGATCGCTACGCCGATGAAATCTGGTGGCGGGACCATAGCCGGGACATCGCGCTGGGGCCGCCGAGCTGGAACTGGGTGCGGCTGGCGCTCGAGTCGACTCGCGCCTTGGAGGCGGGAAACGGGCCGGAGCGAATCGCGGTGCCGACCCTGGTCCTGGCCGCCTGTCGCGACCGGCTGGTGGCGACGCCGGCCATCCGGCGCATTGCGGCGCGCTTGCCCGATGCCCGCCTGCATGTCTATGGGCGCGAGGCCGCGCATGAAATCCTGCGCGAGCTCGACCCGGTGCGGCTCGATGCGCTGGGGCGGATCGACCGTTTCCTGGATGAGGTTGCCCGTTGAACAGACCCGATATCGTGATTGTCGGTGGCGGGATTGCAGGCGCCAGCCTGGGCGCGGTGCTGGCGGAAACGGCGCGGGTGCTGATCCTGGAGATGGAGGACAGCGCCGGCTATCATGCGACGGGGCGATCGGTCGCCTTCTGGGAAGAAACCTATGGCGGGCCGGTGGTCCAGCCGCTGACCACGGCCTCGGGCGTGTTGCTGGAGTCGCCCGATCCCGATTTCTTCGATGGCTCCTTTTTGTCGCCGCGCCGCACGCTGCATATCGGCCGGGCCGGGGATGAGGGGCTGCGCGACGCGCTGCTGGCCGATTTTGCCGGGGCGGTCGAATTGCAGCCGGTGGCGCCGGCGAGTCTGGTGTCGGGGTTGCGGCCCGACTGGGTGCTGGGCGTGCTGGAACCGAGTTGCCGCGACATCGATGTCGCGGCGCTGCATCAGGCCTATCTGCGCCGGTTCCGCAAGCTGGGCGGCGAAATGCGGCTGGGTGCCAGGCTGGAGCGCGCGGAACGACAGGGCGATGGCTGGCGGATCGAGACCCGTGACGGGCCGATCGAATGCGGCCTGCTGGTCAATGCCGCCGGGGCTTGGGCGGATGATGTCGCTGTGGCCTGCGGTGTCGCGCCGGTCGGCATCACGCCCTACCGCCGGACGGTGGTGCAGTTGCGGCTGGAGGATATGCCAGCCGACGAGATGCCGCTGGTGATGGACATGCAGGGCGGCTTCTATTTCAAGCCGGAGGGGCAGGGGCGGATCTGGCTGACGCCGCATGACGAGGTTGCCTCGCCCCCCTGTGACGCCGCGCCCGAGGAACTGGCGATCGCGCAGGCCATCGACCGGTTCCAGGCGGCGGTCGACTGGCGGATCGCGGCGGTCGAGCGCAAATGGGCCGGGCTGCGCAGCTTCGCGCCTGACCGGGTGCCGGTCTATGGCTTCGAGCCGGCGGTCGAGGGGTTCTTCTGGTTCGCCGGGCAGGGCGGTTTTGGCATCCAGACCGCCCCGGCGGCGGCGCTGCTGGGCGCCAGCCTGTTGACCGGCACGGCCTTGCCGCAGGCGATTGCCAGCCTCGATATCGCTGCTTATGCTCCCGAACGGTTTCGATAGCGCAACCAGCAGGAGAGCATGATGGCGCACAAGTTCGTGATCGAGAAGAACAAGGCCGGCGAGTTCGTGGCCAAGTTCAAATATAATGCCGAGATCATCTTCTGGACCGAGGGCTACAGCTCCAAGGCCAGCGCGAAGAATGCGATCGAGTCGATCCTGAAGAACGGCCCTGGCGCGCCGATCGAAGAAGCCGAATAATCCGTGCGGCGCGGGGAGGGTGACCTCCCCGTCCGTCCCTATTTGCGGAAGCTTTCCGCCGCGGCGCAGGCGAGGGCATCGGCCCGCTCATTTTCCGGGTGGCCGGCATGGCCCTTGACCCATTGCCATGTCAGCTTGTGCCGGGCGGCGGCCTTCACCAGTTCCTGCCAGATCTCGACATTCTTGACCGGCTTGTTGTCGGCCGTCTTCCAGCCGCGCTTCTGCCAGCCGAAGATCCATTTGGTGATGCCGTCCATGACATATTTGCTGTCGGTGTAGAGCGTCACCTGGCACGGCTTCTTGAGCGTGTTGAGCGCCTCGACCGCGGCCATCATCTCCATGCGGTTATTGGTGGTCATCGCCTCGCCGCCGGAGATTTCCTTCTCCTGGTCGCCAAAGCGCAGCACCGCGCCCCAGCCGCCCGGACCAGGATTGCCCTTGCACGCGCCGTCGGTGAAGATCTGGACTTGGGGCAGGTCGCTCATGCGCCGAGCAGCTCCGCCGGGTCGGCCTTGGCGTAGAAATCCATGCGGCGCAGATAGGCGAGCGGATCCTTGCGCGTCACCAGTGCATCGGCGGGCGTGTTGATCCAGTCATAGGCGCGGGTCAGCAGGAAACGCAGCGCGGCGCCGCGGCACAGGATCGGGAAGGCGGCCCGTTCCGCATCGGTCAGGCCATGGGCTTGGCCATAGCCTGCGCCAATCGCGGCCGCGCGGTCGCCATACCAGGTGGCGCCGTCATTGCTGAAGCACCAGGCGCTGTGGGTGACGGCCAGGTCATAGGCGCGAATGTCGGTGCAGCTGAAATAGAAGTCGATGAGGCCGGTGACTTCATCGCCCAGCATCAGGACATTGTCCGGGAACAGGTCGGCATGGATCACCGAGCGCGGCAGATCGGCCGGCCAGTGGGCGTCGAGAAAGGCCAGTTCCTCCGCCACGCGGGCGCCGAGGTCCGGCGCGATCTGGTCGAAATCATCGCCACACTTGGCCGCCAGCGCGTGCCAGCCATCCTTGTCGAGCGCATTGCGCCGTTCGCCGGCAAAACCCTGTGCCGCCTTGTGCAGTTCGCCCAGCGCCACGCCGCAGGCGCGCGCCTGGGCCGGGGTCGGTTCGGTCACGGAAATGCCGGTCAGAAACTCGATCAGGCAGGCCGGGCGCCCGCCCAGCTGTTGCAGCCGCTTGCCATCGGTGTCGGCGATGAAGCGCGGCACCAGGCAGCCGCGCGCGCCCAGATGGTCGAGCAGGTCCATGAAGAAGGGCAGGTCCGCCTCATCCACCCGCTTTTCATAGAGGGTCAGGATATAGCGGTGGCCGTTTCCGTCATGGCCGGTGGTTTCGAGCAGATAATTGCTGTTTTCCACCCCTTCGGCGATGCCCTTGGCGGACACCAGCCGGCCGGCATCATAGCGGGTGAGGAAGGCGTCAATCTCTTCGGCGGGAACGTGCGTATAAACGGCCATGGGGGTTATGCGACCTCCAGTCCGCGCGGCAGCTTGAAGGAGATATTCTCCTGCGCCGTTTCCACCTGTTCCTCGGTCACGGCAAAGCGCTCGGCGATCCGGTCGACCACTTCGCGCACCAATATTTCGGGCGCGGAGGCGCCGGCGGTGAGGCCGAGCGTCGTCACGCCGTCCAGCCAGGCAAAGTCGATCTCCTCGGCGCGCTGGATCAGGCGGGCGGGGGTGCCCTCGCGCTCGGCGACCTCGACCAGGCGCAGCGAGTTGGAGCTGTTGGGCGCGCCGATCACATAGACGGCGTTGCAGCGGGCGGCGATCGCCTTGACCGCCGTCTGGCGGTTCGACGTCGCATAGCAGATATCCTCGCCCTTGGGCGCGATGATCGAGGGGAAGCGACGCTCCAGCGTGGCGACGATCGCGGCGGTGTCGTCGACCGACAGGGTCGTCTGGGTCAGGAAGGCGAGATTGTCGGCATCGCTGGGCGCCAGCGCCTCGGCATCCTCGACCGTTTCGATCAGCGTCATCGTGCCGTCGGGCACCTGGCCGAAGGTACCGATCACCTCCGGATGGCCCTTGTGGCCGATGAACAATATGTGGCGGCCGGCGGTCACCATGCGTTCGGCCTGGCGATGGACCTTGCTGACCAGCGGGCAGGTGGCGTCGAGATAGTCGAGGCCGCGCTCCTCCGCCTTGGCCGGCACCGCCTTGGGCACGCCATGGGCGGAAAAGACCACCGGCACACCGTCGGGCACCTGGTCCAGTTCCTCGACGAAGATCGCGCCCTTGGCCTTCAGGCTGTCGACCACGAACTTGTTGTGGACGATTTCATGGCGGACATAGACCGGCGCGCCATATTTCTCGATCGCGCGCTCGACGATGATGATGGCGCGGTCGACACCGGCACAGAAGCCGCGCGGGGCAGCGATCAACAGGGTCATCGGCGGGCGAGGGGCGGGGCTCTGCGTCATGGGCGCGGCTTAGGGCAATGTCGCGCCCGAAGGAAGGGCCAACGCAAATCACCGCGCTTTGTGTTGCGTGGGCGGCGGGGGATGGATAAGGAAGCCGGACGCCTCTGTCCAAGGGGCATGCTGAGGAATTGCTGCCTGTGACATTGTCCCGAATTGCGTTGACCGGAATGCTCGCCCTTGCCCTTGCCGGCTGTTCTCGCCGGGGGGAAATCGACCCGACGGGCGGTATCGTCACGGTGCGTTCGGCTTGCCCGGTGGCTGCAATCCCGGCCTATACCGGTGACGTGACCCTGTTCAATCCGGCCCAGAGCCGCGATGCCTCCGCGATCGACGTGGTGGCGAACATCACCGATCTGCGCTCGACCTGTTCCGATGGCGCCCAGCTTTATACCCAGGCGACCTTCGTGGTGAATGCGCGTCGCAACGACGCCAGCGCCGCGCGCCAGGTGACCTTGCCCTATTTCTCGGCGATCGTGCGCGGCGGCAGCGCCGTCGTCGCCAAGCGGATCGGCCAGGTGACGCTGAACTTCGCGCCGGGCGAATATCGCGCGACCGCGACCGCCACGGCCGGCTCCTATGTCGACAAGGCATCGGCCACGCTGCCGCCGGAAATTCAGCAGAAGATCACGCAGAAGCGCAAGGCGGGCGACGCGGATGCCGCGATCGACCCCTTCGCCCAGCCGGACGTCAAGGCGGCGCTGCAGCGAACCAGCTTCGAGCTGCTCGTGGGTTTCAACCTGACCCAGGATCAGCTCAAATATAACGCGACCCGTTAAGGTCGTTTCCGCTTAGATTTTTCCCCGTTCGTGCTGAGTAGGGACTGAGCGAAGTCGAAGGCCCATATCGAAGCATCTTGTGTCACATACATCCTTCGATACGCCATTTCGACTGCGCTCAATGGCTACTCAGGACGAACGGATTTTGTGACGCAGGATAGTTTGATGTCCCTTTACACCCGTTTCACCGCCCATCTCGATGCCGTGCTCGACGCGCTGGAGGCTGAAGGCACGCTGCCCGCCGGCCTCAACCGCAAGCCGGTGACGGTGGAGCCGCCGCGCGATCCCAGCCATGGCGACCTGGCCACCAACGCCGCGATGGTGCTGGCCAAGCCCGCCGGCACCAATCCGCGCGCGCTGGCCGACGCGATCGTCACCAAGCTGCAGGCGCTGGACGAGGTCGAGGCAGCCAGCATCGCCGGTCCCGGCTTCATCAACCTGACCCTGACCGACCCGACCTGGCGCGCCGAACTGGCGGCGATCCATGCCGAAGCCGCCGATTATGGCCGGTCCGATTTCGGCGCGGGCACGACCGTGAACGTCGAATATGTCTCGGCCAACCCCACCGGTCCCATGCATATGGGCCATTGCCGCGGCGCGGTGGTCGGCGACGCGCTCGCCACCCTGCTGGAATATGCCGGGCACAAGGTGATCCGCGAATATTATATCAATGATGCCGGTGGTCAGGTCGACGTGCTCGCCCGTTCCGCGCATGTCCGCTATCGCGAAGCGCTGGGCGAGGATGTCGGCGCGATCCCCGAGGGGCTTTATCCGGGCGATTATCTGGTGCCGGTGGGGCAGGCGCTGGCCGCCGAATATGGCGACAGGTTCGTCGGCGCGCCCGAGGGTGACTGGCTGGTCCTGTTCCGCACCTTTGCCGTTGCGAAGATGATGGACATGATCCGCAGCGATCTCGCGCTGCTGGGCATCCATCACGACATCTTCTCGTCGGAGGCGGAACTGCAGGCGGCAGGCAAGCCGGCCGAGGCCGAGGCCTGGCTGCGTGCCCATGATCTGGTCTATGATGGCGTGCTGGAAGCGCCCAAGGGCGAACTGCCCGACGATTGGGAGCCGGTGGAACTGCCGCTGTTCCGTTCGACCAGGTTCGGCGACGACCAGGATCGGCCGATCAAGAAGTCGAATGGCAGCTGGACCTATTTCGGCGCCGACATGGCCTATCATTTCCAGAAGGCGCGGACCGCCGATCAGCTGATCGACATCTGGGGCGCGGACCATGCCGGTACGGTGAAGCGCATCCAGGCCGCCGTCGCCGCCCTGACCGAGGGCAAGGCGCGGTTCGACGTGAAGCTGATCCAGATGGTCCGCCTGCTGCGCGATGGCGAGCCGGTGAAGATGTCCAAGCGCGCCGGCAATTTCGTCACGCTGGCCGATGTCGTGCGCGAAGTGGGCAAGGATGTCGTCCGCTTCACCATGCTGACGCGCAAGGCCGATGCCCAGATGGACTTCGATTTCGCCAAGGTGGTGGAAGCGTCCAAGGACAATCCGGTCTTCTATGTGCAATATGCCCATGCCCGCATTTCCTCGCTCGGCCGCCGTGCAGAGGAGGCCGGGATCGAGCTTCCCGCGCCCGACCTGTCCCTGCTTGGGACGGCGGAGCTGAACCTGGTGAAGCTGGCAGCGCAGTTCCCGCGCGTCGTCGAAGGATCGGCGCAGGCCCGTGAGCCGCATCGTATTGCCTTCTATCTCAATGACTTGGCTTCAGCATTCCATGGCTGGTGGAATATGGGCAATGATGATCCGCGCGCGCGCGTCGTGCTGGCGGACGATCCGGCCCTCACCTCGGCCCGGCTTTTCTTGAGCCGCGGAATCGGGCAGATCATCCGCAACGGCCTTGCCCTGATGGGCGTGGTCGCGCTGACCGAAATGCAGTGAGCCGAGCGGAGTTTCGATAATGGGTGACTATGCACGTGGGCGACTTGACCTCGATGACGAGGACCGGCTGCCCTGGCTGGAACCTGCGCTCGACGAGGCGGATGAGGAACGGATTTCGCCCTTGCGCCTGCTAGGCCTCATCATCCTGGGCCTGGTGCTGATCGGCGCGGTGGTCGCGGGCATGTGGTGGCTGCAGAACCGCAACGGCGGTGGCGCGGGCGAGGGGCAACTGATCGCCGCGCCGCAGGGCGACTACAAGATCGCGGCCAAGGAAGCGGACGCCAAGAAGTTCCAGGGCGAGGGCGATGCCAGCTTCGCCGCGAGCGAGGGCGTGGCCCGCGATGGCCAGATCGACCCGAGCCGCGTGCCCGAGGCGCCAATCACCCCGACCGGCGCTGCCCCTGCAGGCACCAAGCCCGCTGTTCCCGCCAAGCCCGCGCAGAGCGTCACCGCCAAGGTCGAGGACGAGACCAGGGCCGCGCCCAAGGCAGCCGCGCCCAAGGCCGCCGGCAGTGGCGTCATCCAGCTGGGCGCCTATGGCAGCGCGTCGGGCGCCAAGGATGCCTGGGGCCGCCTGTCGAAGCGCTTTGCCTATCTGGCGCCGCTCGCCATGTCGGTCGAGCCGGCCGAAGTGGGCGGCAGCACCGTCTATCGCCTGCGCGCCAGCGCCGGCGGACAGGCGGGCACCGTTTGCGGCAAGCTGAAGGTCGCGGGCGAAAGCTGCATCATCGTCAATTGACCCAAACAGGGCGCGGGCGTCGACAGCCCGCGCCTTAGTCATTAGCATCGGCGTCATGAAACCCGTTATCTTCGGCCTATCCGGCGAAACCTTGACCGCCGACGAGCGCGCCTTCTTTGCCGAGGCGCAGCCGGCCGGCTACATCTTGTTCAAGCGCAACATTGCCGATCGCGCGCAGGTGCGGGCGCTGACCGACGAACTGCGCGCGCTGCACGGGCGCGACGACCTGCTGATCATGATCGATCAGGAGGGCGGCCGGGTCGCGCGGATGCAGGCACCGGTCTGGCCCAGCTTTCCCGCCGGCGCCGTGTTCGACCGCCTTTATGACATTGCGCCGTCCAGCGCGATCGCGGCGGCACGGGCCAATGCACGGGCGCTCGCGCTGATGCTGGCGGAGGTTGGCATCACGGTCGATGCGCTGCCGCTGCTGGACGTGCGGCAGGAAGGCGCAAGCGACATCATGGGCGACCGGACGCTGGGCGCCGAGCCGATGCGCGTCGCGGCGCTTGGCCGCGCCGTGATCGAGGGGCTGGCCGACGGCAATGTCGTGGGCATCGTCAAGCATATGCCGGGCCATGGCCGCGCGCTGGTCGACAGCCATCTGGAGCTGCCGGTCGTCCATGCCGGGACGGAGGAACTGGAAACCGACCTCGCGCCGTTCCGCGCGCTCAAGGACGCGCCGATGGGAATGACCGCCCATGTCGTCTACACCGCCTGGGATGCCGACCGGCCGGCCAGCCTGTCGCCGATCGTGATCGAGGAGATTATTCGCCAGCGCATCGGCTTTGACGGGCTGCTGATGTCCGACGATCTCGACATGAAGGCGCTCAAGGGCTCGATACCCGAACTGGCCGCCGGCGTGGTCGCGGCCGGGTGCGACCTGGCGCTCAATTGCTGGGGGCGGATGGACGATATGGTCGGCATCGCCAATCTGCTGCCGGATATCACGCCGGCTGCGCGGGCGCGGCTCGATCGGGCGATGGGCTCGGCCCATGTCGCCGACCTGCCGCCGTTCGAGGAGTTGCTGGCGACCCGCGACACGTTGCTGGCGCTGGTTCCGGCCTGATCGCGGACGCGGGGGCGATGGACGATCTCTTCACCGCCCCGGCCGCGACGCCCGCCGAGGTTCTGACCGTCAGCTTCGAAAGCTGGGAGGGGCCGCTCGACCTGTTGCTGGCGCTGGCGCGGACGCAGAAGGTCGACCTGCGCGAAATCTCCATCCTGGCGCTGGTCGAGCAATATCTGGCCTATGTCGATGGCGCGCGGCAGCTGAAGCTGGAACTGGCGGCCGACTATCTGGTGATGGCGGCCTGGCTGGCCTATCTCAAATCGGCGATGCTGCTGCCCAAGGAAGCGCAGCCCGAGCCCAGTCCCGAGGAAATGGCGCTGCGGCTTCAATTGCGGCTGCAACGGCTGCACGCCATGCGCGAGGCCGGCGCGCGGCTGATGGCCGGCGATCGAATCGGGCGCGACGTGTTCGTCCGCCCCCGGCCCGAGGGGCTGCACATGGTGCGGCGGGCGAAGTGGAGCGCCAGCCTTTATGATCTGATCCAGGCCTATGGCCAGATCCGCGCGCGTAACCAGCCGGTGGTGCATATGGTCGCGGTGCGGCCGGTGATGACTCTGGACGAGGCGATCCAGCGGGTGAGTGCATTGGTCGGGTCGGCGCTCGACTGGACGACCCTGGAATCCTTCCTGCCCGACGATCGCGACGGACCGATGGCGAAATCGGCGCTGGCCAGCAGCTTCGTGGCGATGCTGGAACTGGCCAAGCAGGGGCGGGTGGACATAAGGCAGGACGGAATATTCGAGCCGATCTATTTGCGGGCGGCGCTGTCGGGCGATCAATGGGAGCAGTTGCGGTGATCCGGGAGATGGATGATTTCGCGCGCGCGGTGGAGGCGGCCTTGTTCGCGTCGGAGGAGCCGCTGACGCCCGCCGAACTGCGCGCCCATGTCGGCGATGGCGGCGACCTGCCCGCGACGCTGGCCGGGCTGGCGCAGGATTATGCCGGACGCGGCGTCAATCTGGTCGAACGGGGCGGGCGCTGGCATTTCCAGACGGCCGCCGACCTGGCGCATATCCTGCGGCGGGAACGGGACGAGACGCGCAAGCTGTCCCGCGCGGCGATGGAGACGCTGGCGATCATCGCCTATCATGAGCCGGTGAGCCGCGCGGAGATCGAGGCGATTCGCGGGGTTCAGGTGGCCAAGGGCACGCTGGATGTGCTGATGGAGGCCGGATGGGTGCGTCCGGTGGGGCGGCGCGAAGTGCCGGGTCGCCCACTCATCTATGCGACCAGCGTAGAGTTTCTGTCACATTTTGGCCTTAGCAGCCGCCGGGACTTGCCGGGTCTGGACGATTTGCGGGCTGCGGGGTTGCTGGATCCGGTGGATTTGGCGCTGGAGGGTCTGGGCGGTCAATCCGTTCTGGAAAAGGATGAGGAAGAGGCCTAGAAAGGCCTCCTTTCAGGAGTATGTGAAAATGGGTTCTTTCTCGCTGATGCACTGGGTGATCGTGCTCCTGGTCGTCATGCTGCTGTTCGGTGGCGGCCGGATTTCCGGCCTGATGGGTGACGTGGCCAAGGGCATCAAGAGCTTCAAGAAGGGCATGGCCGACGACGAGGATGACGCGACGCCGGCAAAGCCAGCGACCCGGATCGAGGGTCATCGCGTGCCCGAACAGGATGCGCCGAGCGCAACCGAAGAAAAGACCAAGGCCTGATCTCTAACGCAGGCTGGTAGTCGCGCATGTTTGGCATCGATTCGACCGAATTTCTGGTGATCGTGATCATTGCGGTGATCGTGATCGGCCCGAAGGATCTTCCGCGCGCGCTCTACAAGGTGGGGCAGATCGTGGGGAAGGCCCAGGGCATGGCCCGGCATTTCCGCACCGGCATTGATGCCATGGTGCGGGAAGTCGAGCTGGAAGAGCTGGAAAAGAAATGGGCCGAGCAGAATAAGCGCATCATGGCCGAGCATCCGCCCGAGACCCAGGTTCCCGAAACCCAGGTCATCGAGCATGGTTCGGCCAGCGATGCGCCCGCTGCTTCGGCTGTAGACGACAAGCCGCCTTATGTGGCGGAAGCGCCGGCGGCCCCCGCTGCCGATGCGCCGCCCTATGTGGCGGAGGCTGCGCCGCCGCCGGTGGCGGACAAGCCGCCCTATGTCGCGGAAGAACCCGCTGCACCCAAGCAGGGGGATGCGGCGGCATGATCGGCGATATTGACGACAGCAAGGCGCCCTTGCTGGACCATCTGATCGAACTGCGCAGCCGCTTGCTCAAATGCGTCTACGCGCTCGCCATCACCGGGGCGATCTGCTTCTATTTTTCGGAGCAGCTCTTCGCCATCCTGGTGCATCCGCTCAAGGAAGCCTTTGGCGATGCCGGCGGCAAGCTGGTCTATACCAAGCTCTATGAAGCCTTTTTCGTGCAGATCAAGATCGCGCTGTTCGGCGCCTTCTGCCTGTCCTTCCCGATCATCGCCAACCAGCTCTGGGCGTTCGTCGCGCCGGGGCTATATGCGAAGGAAAAGAAGGCACTGCTGCCCTTCATCATCGCAACCCCCTTCCTGTTCGCTCTGGGCGCGAGCCTCGCCTATTTCGTGGTGATGCCGACCGCCTTCCATTTCTTCCTGGGCTATCAGGGCAATGGTAGCGGGCTGCAGGTCGAGGCGCTGCCGAGCGCGGACAGCTATCTGGGCCTGGTGATGCAATTCATCCTGGCTTTCGGCATCTGTTTCCTGCTGCCGGTGCTGCTGATGCTGCTCAACCGGGCCGGCTTCGTGTCGCGCGAGCAGCTCAAGGGCATGCGCCGCTACATGATTGTCGGCGCCTTCATCCTGGCCGCGGTGCTGACCCCGCCGGATGTGGTGTCGCAGCTGATGCTCGCCATCCCGTTGCTGCTGCTCTACGAAATCACGCTGGTCGCGATCTGGTTCACCGATCGCAGCCAGGCGAAACGTGCCGCCGCAGAAGCGGCGGCCGAGGAAGCATCCGCATAAGAAAAGGCCCGCGAAACGCGGGCCTTTTTATGTGATCAGTTGGCCGACTTCTCGACGGCCTTGCCGGCGCTCTGCACATCCCTGCCAGCGCCTTCCACCGTGTTGCAGGCGGATACCAGCAGCGAGCCGGTGAGCAGCAGGGCGGTGACGATTGTCTTGGTCATCGGTTTCTCCTTCCGAAATTCGGCCGACCGCATGGCGAGCCATATCGGTGACCGCTGGAGAACACGCCTGGACGGGAAGGGTTCCGCCGGCTGACGCTGGTTCGGCGATGAGGGAGGGTGGCCCGAAAAAGTCTGAGCCCGGAACGCGTCGGGGGGGGATGATGCGTTCCGGGCTCATATTTTTTGGATAGCAAGAGCGGGGGGCAAAAGATTTGCTATCCGAAATGCAGAACGAGCGGCAAAGCGGGTGGTTCCCGATTTCCGCTCCTGATCGCGAATTTTAATTACCCTTGTTTTCAGGCATTTCGCTGGTTAATTGGATATTAACCTAAAATAATCTCGCCAGGCGAGCGCAAAAAGATGGTGCGGTTCAACCGAGCGGCCGGCCGCTGTTGCGATATTCGGGGCGGATCGTCGATTCCGGCAGATTGTCGATCGGCGCGGTGAGGACGGGCGCGGGGGCGGGCTGGGGCACCGGCGTGGAGGGCGCGACCGGCGGCAGGGGCACATAGGCGGTTGCCGGTCCCGCGCTCATCAGTTCGACGGGCGTAACCGGCTGGACCGGCCAGATCCGGCGGGCAGGGCCGGATATCAGTTCGCGCCCCGGATAGGCGTCGCTGAAGGCGGCGGGCGTGCCGTTGAAGCCCATGCCGCGATAGAAGATATGGGCGCCGATCACGGCAACCGGCTGCAGCGTGGCGGACCAGGCCGGGCGGACGGCCAGCGTATGATAATGGGTGGCAAGGCCCACCGGGGCATAGGCTTTGCCCGACAATGCCTGCTGGGCGATGCCGCGCGCGCGGACCCAGGCGACGGCGTTGGGCAGGCGGGCCATGGCGCCATCGCAGCTGAAGGTGAACTGGCAGTGGAAGTCGGTGCGTTCCGACCCCTGATAGACGACGCCGCAGACGCTGTTGGGCCAGAGCGGGCTGCGCACGCGGTTCAATACCACCTGTGCGACGGCGCGCTGGCCCTCCTCCGGCTCATTCCCGGCTTCATAATAGATGGCCGATGTCAGGCAGTTGAGCGCGCGATAGCTGTCTGTTGGAGTGATGCCGCGGAAGGTGGCGGCCGGTGCCGCCTTGACCTCGGCCAGGCCCATGACATGCGGGCTCTGGATGGTGAGTGCGCCGGGCGCCGGATCAAAGGCGCCTTCGGCATAGAAGAAGGCGGAGCCGGGGAAATTGGCGCCCGCCTGTTCGGCCGGGTCGGGGCCATGATGATCCTCGGCCAGCATGTCGAGCGGCGCGGCGGTGATGAGATGCGGCACGACCAGCACCGCAAGCGCCAGTGCGCCCAGGCCGCCATGCCAGATCCATCGTTCCTGTTGTCGCGAAAGCCGCATCATCCAGCCGGTATCGAGCGGGCCCGATTGCCGCGCGGCCTTGGCCATAGCCGATTTTCCTTTCCAATTCCTCCACGGAATCGGGCGGGGCATGTGTCGGGAGTGGGGGGGGGCGGCGCGCAAAGCCGGGGCAAACCGGCTCTTTTCGTGATGCAGCATTCCCTTGCTTGGCAAGCACGTATCGGCTCCGCTATGCGGGGTGCATGCTGCTCCAGAAAGATAGCCTCGCCCTGATCGGTAATACCCCGATGGTGCGTCTCGCCGGTCCGTCCGAAGCCACCGGATGCGATATCTACGCCAAGTGCGAATTCGCCAATCCCGGCGCATCGGTGAAGGATCGCGCCGCCCTGTTCATCGTCAATGATGCCGAGGAGAAGGGGCTGTTGAAGCCCGGCGGCACGATCGTCGAGGGGACGGCCGGCAATACCGGCATCGGCCTGGCGCTGGTCGCCAATGCCAAGGGCTACAAGTCGATCATCGTCATGCCCGAGACGCAGAGCCGGGAAAAGATGGACACACTGCGCGCGCTGGGCGCGGAACTGGTGACGGTGCCGGCGGCGCCCTATTCCAACCCCGGCCATTTCGTCCACACCTCGCGCCGCCTGGCGGAGGAGACGGAAGGTGCGATCTGGGCCAACCAGTTCGACAATATCGCCAATCGCAAGGCGCATATCGTCGGCACGGCCGAGGAAATCTGGACCCAGATGGAAGGCCGGATCGACGGCTTCATCTGTGCGGCGGGCACCGGCGGCACGATCGCCGGCGTGGGCCTTGGCCTCAAGGCGCATGACGAGAATATCGTCATCGGCCTCGCCGATCCCCATGGCGCGGCGCTCTATAATTATTATGCCCATGGCGAGTTGAAGGCGGAGGGCAATTCGGTCGCCGAAGGCATCGGCCAGGGGCGCATCACCGCCAATCTGGAAGGCGCACCGATCGACACCCAGTTCCGCATTTCCGACGAGGAAGGGCTGGAGTGGGTCCGCCGCCTGCTGGCCGAGGAGGGGCTGTGCCTGGGTCTGTCGTCGGGCATCAATGTCGCGGGTGCCGTTGCGCTTGCGAAACAGCTTGGGCCGCGCAAGAAAATCGTGACAATCCTGTGCGATACCGGATTCCGCTATCTGTCGACCCTCTACAACCGGCAGTGGCTCGAATCGAAGGGCTTGACGATATTCCCCTGGCTCGCGCACAATTGACGGGCCGACACGGGTCGCGGCGGCATAAAATAGAGCATGTTCATGGCTGATCATTCCCGCCGACAGGAGGGGTTGCAGCGCGTTCAGATAGGGCTGACCGGCCTGGCAGGCGTTGTCCTGCTGGTCGGACTGGCGAACATCGTCATCGACAAGGCGCGGGTGGACGATATCGCGTCCGCGCCGCCGGCCGTGCCGACGATCGACGTCAATGCCGCTGTTGCCGCCACCACGCCCAAGGAGCCGCTCGCCGAACTGGGCGTGCAACCCGCGCCGGAAATGGCGCCGATCGTCCCCGATCTGCAGCCCGATCCCAAGATCCGCAAGCCGATGGACCAGGAACCCACGCCGCAGACGCCCTGACGGGCGATGATGTCGTTCGTTCGCTGTCTTTCGCGATTGCTCACCCTGTTGCTGCCGGCGACGCTGATGCTGCTCGCCGGTCTGGCGGCTGCCTGGCGCACCGGGCAGGCGGATCCATGGTGCTGGGGCTGGCCGGCACTGCTGTTGCTCGTGCCAACGGGGTGGTGGCTGGCGCGGCAGGGCTTTCTGCAGGCGCTGTGGGTGGGGCTGGGTGGCGCCGGGATGGCGCTGCTCTTCTGCGCCCTGGCTGCTGCACGCATGCCTGCCCCCTGGGCCATCATCGGCTTGCTGCTGCTGGCGCTGGCGGCGGCCGGCGGTGGCGCTTTGCTGTGGCAGCGGCGCTGGCTGCCGGCATGTGTCGCATTGGCCGCGGCGCTGCTGCTGCTCGGCTTCGGTCCGGCCCGTCCCATTTCCTCCCAGCCTGATCGTCCGGTGCTTGCCGTCATCACCGCGCTGCCGCTCTTCTGGGAAGAGGGTGGGGCTGGGACAAGGCGGGACGCGCCGATCGTGACGCTGCTGCGCAGCCGGTTCGACGTGCGGCCGATCGATGATGTGCGGGCACTGGCCGCATCCGGCGCGCCCGTGCTGCTGCTGGCGCAGCCCCGACCGATGACGCCGCAGGCGCTGGTCGCGCTTGACCGCTGGGTCCGGGATGGCGGCCGGCTGCTGCTGCTCACCGATCCGCGTCTGCGCTGGCCGTCCGGTCTGCCGCTGGGTGACCGGCGCCGGGCGCCGATGGTCGGCACGCTTGGCCCTCTGCTGGCGCATTGGGGCGTGCGGGGCGGGGCGGTGCGCGATCAGGAAATACGCCATTTCCTGCCCGATGACCGGCTTTTGACGATGGCCGGGATGCAGCCCCTGTCATTGGAGGGGCAGGAGGGCGCTGTTCCGCTGCGGCTGCGGATCGGTCGCGGGGAGGCGCTGCTGCTGGGCGACGCGGACCTGATCGACGACCGGTTGTGGCTGGCCGATCCGGCGCGTCCGCTCGATCCGCGCGCCTGGAGCGCGGATACGCCGGCGCTGGTGGCGCAATGGCTGGGGGCGGAGATGCCGGATGGTCGCCGCTGGATGCGGAATGTCGCGGATGTCCGGCTGGGGCTGCGATCGGCGCTTCTGGCTGGGACAGGCTGGGCGATAGTGGGTCTGATGCTGCTGCGCCGTCGTCCGGGCGGAATGGCATGAGAACAAAAAGTGAAAATAAGCTGGTGAAAGGAGGAAAAAACGGTTAATCCCGTTTCTGACCGGCTTTTCCCAACTTCACCCAACATTTCCCTTTGCAGGCCGCCTCATGCTTGGTAGATATTCCAACATTGGGGTTAGTCAGGCTTTGCGAGAGTCTTGCGCCGGGATTCGAAAACGCGATTCCGGCGACGGGAGGCCTGCGCCCTGCTTAAAAGGGGCGAATTTCCAGCGTGTCGGACGTCATTCTCTATTCGGGCAACGCGTTCAGCGTCGCGGACGGCAAGGGCCGTTTCGTGCTGCCCCTGGAGATGCGCCGCCAGGTGAAGCTGGCGAGCGGCGGCGAGAACCGTCTGTGCCTGTCGGTCCATATGGACAATGGCTGCGCCACCGGCTTCGGCCTGTCCCACAAGCTGTTCCTGTTCGAGGAAGTGAATGAGCTGGAGCGCGAGGCACGCGCCGCCAATCGTCCCTTCAACGGCGATCTGGAGCGCGAAAATCGCCTGGGCACGATCGAGGACGTGAATTTCGACGAGGGTGGCCGCTTCTTCCTGCACCCCGATATCAAGGAAGAGGCCGGTATCACCGACGTCGTGTTCTTCTATGGCGTTGGCCGCTATTTCCAGATCTGGAAGCCCGAGGCGCTGGTCGAAAGCCCGGATCGCCCGGCGCTGATCCGCAACAAGGTGCGCCGCTGGCTGGAACAGCGCGCAGCGGAGGGCGGCAAATGAGCGCCGCGCCGCATATCCCTGTCCTCCTGACCGAAGTGCTCGATGCGCTCGCCATTACCCCAGGCGAGCGACATGTCGACGGCACCTTCGGCGCGGGCGGCTATTCCAGCGCCATGGCGGCGGCTGGCGCGCAGGTCTTCGCCTTTGATCGCGACCCCGATGCGATCCGGGAAGGGCAGGCGCTGGCCGATGAAAAGGGTATCACCCTGATCCCCGGCGAATTTTCGCGGATGGAGGAACTGCTGGCCGAACGTGGCGTCAGCAGCGTGTCGGGTATCACGCTGGATATCGGCGTGTCGTCGATGCAGCTTGACCGGCCCGAACGCGGCTTTTCCTTCCAGGCGGACGGTCCGCTCGACATGACGATGAGCCAGGGTGGCATGAGCGCGGCCGATTTCCTCAACACCGCCGCGGAAGAGGATATTGCCGACGTCATCTATCGCTATGGTGAGGAGCCGCGTTCGCGCCGGGTTGCCCGCGCGATCGTCGATGCACGGCCGCTGGAGCGGACCGGGCAGCTTGCTGCCGTGGTGCGCCGGGCGCTGGGCTACAAGCCGCATGACAAGAAGGATCCCTCGACCCGCACTTTCCAGGCGATCCGCATCCATGTGAATCGCGAACTGGAGGAGCTGGAGCGCGCGCTCGAAGCGGCGGTAGCGCTGCTGGAGCCGGGCGGCCGGCTTGCGATCGTGACCTTCCACAGTCTGGAGGACCGCATCGTCAAGCAGTTCCTGCGCAAGCGCAGCGGCAGCGAGGCGGGCGGATCACGCCACCTGCCCGAGAAGAAGGCCGAGGTCGCGCCTGCATTCGAAAAGCCCGCCAAGGCCGTCAAGCCCGGCGAAACTGAACTGGCGCGCAATCCGCGTGCCCGTTCCGCCACCCTGCGCAGCGCCGTGCGGACCGGCGCCCCTGTTGCCAATGCCCATCGGAGTGCCCGGCCATGATCGCGGTCAAGAGATTGCAGAGCCTGATCTGGGTGTTGCTGGTCGCGCTGGGCGCGCTCGGCGCCTATCTCGTCTCCTTGAAGGTCGCGACCGAGCGCAATGACGTGATGCGGGTGCGGATGCAGATCGCGCAGGCGCGCGGCGATATCCGCTATCTGGAAACCGAGTTCAGCGCGCGCGCCAGCATGCGCCAGCTGGAGCGGTGGAACCAGGACGACTTCATGTATGCGACGCCGACCGCCGGCCAGTATCTGGCGGGCGAACAGGCGCTGGCGCATCTGGATGGTGTCCAGCCCAACGGCCCGGACTATGTCGCGCCGCCGGTGATGGTGGCGATGGTCGAGACGCCGGCCGATCTGCCGTCCGCGCCGCAGGCCGCGCCGGCCAGTCCTGCCGCCAGCCAGATCCGCAGCGATATCGCCGTGATCCGCGAGGCGCACGCCGCCGACAATGTCGAGAAGCTGGCCAAGCCCGCCGCGCCGGTGAAGCTGGCCGAACAGCGCGCCAAGGCCGACGCCGACGTGTCGCGGCCCAATCCGGTCGCGCGCCGGGCCGAGCGCATGGCGATGCTGGACGCCAAGCTGCTGGACGACAGCACCATGGGTGACCTCAGTGCGCGTGCGGCGCGCGAGCGAAAGGGAGGCCGCTAATGGCCACGATCATCGTCCAGCCGGGCGGCGCCCGTGCCGGGCGGCAGCGGGTCAACCTGACGGCGATCGCGCATAATCGCCTGATGTTGCTGTTGATCCTGTTCATGATGATCACGGCCGTGCTGATCCTGCGACTGACCTGGGTCGGCATTTTTGCGAGCGGCAACGGCAATGGCGATGGATTGTCGGGCTTCACCCCGGCGCGCGCGGACATTGTCGACCGCAATGGCGTGCCGCTGGCGCGGACCATGGACGCCTATTCGATCGCGGTGCGCCCGTCCAAGCTGATCGGTGATCCCGACGAGCTGGCGCGCAAGCTGCACGAAATCTTCCCGGACGAATCCGAAGCAGTCTTCGCCAAGAAGCTGACCGGGCGCGGCTGGGCCTATCTGCGCCGCCGTGCGCTGCCCGAGGAAGTGGCGGCGGTGAACGCGCTGGGCGAGATCGGCATCGAATTTCCGCGCGAGAAGGAGCGCCTCTATCCCCAGCGCACGCTGGCCGCGCATATTCTCGGCTTTGCGCCCAATGCCGAGGGCAAGGGCGGCATGGGCGTGGAGGCCGCGTTCAATGATCGGATGATCGATCCGGCGCAGCGTAGCCGGCCCTTCGCCATGTCGATCGACAGCCGGGTGCAGGGCGCGCTGGAAAGCGAGCTGTATGCCCAGCTGGTCCAGACACGGGCCAAGGGTGCCGGTGGCATTATCCTGGACGTCAATACCGGCGAAGTGATCGCCATGGCATCGATCCCGGTGTTCGATCCCAACAAGCTGCAAAATTATGCCGGCAAGCGCTGCTCCGAATCGCCGCTCTGCAACCATATGGTGCAGGCCCGCTATGAGCTGGGTTCGGCGTTCAAGCCGCTGTCGATCGCGGCGGCCATGGATGCGGGCGTCGTGACATCGATGAGCAAGCGCTATGACGCGACCGCGCCGCTGGCCGTTGGCGGCTTCCGCATCAAGGACGACCACTCGCTTGGCCGCTGGATCAACGTGCCGGAAATCCTGGTCCACAGCTCCAACATCGGCACCGCCCGGATCGCCGACGAAATGGGCGCCGCGCCGTTGCAGAAGCTGTTCCGCAGCCTGGATTTCGACCAGCGTGCGCCGATCGAGTTCAATGAGCGTGCTGGTGGCCTGTGGCCGACCAATTGGGGCCGGATCACCAGCATGACCACGTCCTACGGCCATGGCATCGCGGTGACGCCGCTGCATCTGGCGGCGGCCTATGCGGCGCTGGTCAATGGCGGCATCTGGCGTCCGGCGACGATCCGCAAGCTCAAGGCCGATGAAGTGCCCGAGGGGCGCCGCGTCTTTTCCGCCGCGACCAGCGCGCGCATGCGCCAGCTGTTGCGGATGATCGTGTCGGCAGGTACAGGGCGTAGCGCCGACGCCAAGGGATTCCGGGTGGGCGGCAAGACGGGTTCCGCTGAAAAGCCCCAGGAAGGGCGCTACAACAAGACTTCGCTGGTGACGACTTTCGCTTCCGCCTTCCCGATGGACAATCCCCGCTATGTGGTTCTCGTCACGATGGACGAGGCGACGGGCCAATATGGCCTGCGTACCGCTGCATGGACGGCGGCGCCGGTGGTGAAGCGGGTGGTGGAGCGCACCGGGCCGATGCTTGGCGTAATGCCGGACGAGCGGCGGGACGTGGATATTTCGGATTTGATGCCGCTGTTGCACGGCGACAAGGAGACAGAGTGATGCGCCTCGGGTCGCTAATCGAGGAGCTGGGCGTCGAGGTCGGTGGCAACACCGGCCTCGACACGTCCGTGACGGGTTTTGCCATCGACAATCGCAAGGTTGCGCCGGGCACCATCTTCGGTGCCTTTCAGGGCCTGCGAGTCAATGGCGAGGATTTTATTGCCGACGCGGTGAAGGCCGGTGCGGTCGCGATCGTCGCCCGGCCGGAGGCGAAGGTCGAGGGCGCGGTGCATATCGCCGACGCCAATCCCCGCCGCCTGTTCGCGCAACTGGCCGCGCGCTATTTCGCGCCTTTCCCGGATGTGACCGTCGCCGTCACCGGCACCAATGGCAAGACCAGCACGGTCGAACTGGCGCGCCAGCTGTGGCGCATGCTGGGCCACAAGTCGGCCTCGATCGGGACGCTGGGCGTCACCACCTCGGTCGATCAGGTATCGACTGGCCTCACCACGCCGGACATCGTCACCTTCCTCGCCAACATGTCGGGCCTCAAGCGCGAGGGTATCACCCATGCCGCGTTCGAGGCGTCCAGCCATGGCCTCGACCAGTATCGCACCGAGGGGCTGCCGGTTGCGGCCGGCGCCTTCACCAACCTGTCGCGCGATCATCTCGATTATCATGGCGACATGGACAGCTATTTCGACGCCAAGATGCGCCTGTTCGACGAAGTCGTGGGCGACGGCGGCGCGGCCGTCATCTG
This sequence comes from Sphingobium sp. DN12, assembly GCF_051058005.1. Classification (NCBI taxonomy): domain Bacteria; kingdom Pseudomonadati; phylum Pseudomonadota; class Alphaproteobacteria; order Sphingomonadales; family Sphingobiaceae; genus Sphingobium; species Sphingobium sp. DN12. The sequence goes on along the minus strand of NZ_CP173717.1, from coordinate 2,577,545 downwards.
GGCCGACGATGAATGGTCGGACAAGGCGATCCAGCGGGCTACGAAGCGGGGGCTTCGTGTGCTGAGCGTCGGGGTGCAGGGGCAGGCATTGCGTCTTGCCAACCGCACCCCGACCCAGTTGGGCCAGACGCTGGAAATCGAAGCCGATGGCAAGCTCTACAAGGTCAATCTGCCGCTGATCGGTGCCTATCAGGCGGCTAATGCGCTGACGGCGGCCGGTCTGGTCATTGCGACCGGCGGCGATACCGCCAAGGTGCTGGAATTGCTGGGCCGGGTCCAGCCGGTGCGGGGCCGTCTGGAACGCGCGGTCATCAGCAAGGCGGGCGCGCCCGTCTATGTCGATTATGCCCATACGCCCGACGGCCTGCGCGCCGCGATCGAGGCGCTGCGTCCCCATACCAGGGGCAAGCTGATCGCTCTGTTCGGCGCGGGCGGTGATCGCGATGCGGGCAAGCGCCCGCTGATGGGCAAGGTCGCCGCCGATCTGGCCGACCATGTCATCGTGACCGACGACAATCCCCGTTCGGAAGAACCCTCCGCGATCCGCGCCGCCGTGATGGCGGGCGCGCCGGGGGCGGAGGAAATTGGCGGGCGCCGCGCGGCGATCGCCGCCGCCATCGGTCAGGCAGGGGGCGACGATATCGTCCTGCTCGCCGGCAAGGGGCATGAGCAGGGGCAGATCATCGGCGACCGGGTGCTACCCTTTGACGATGTCACCGTGGCACGGGAGTGCGCGGGTTGAGCGATCTCTGGACCTCGGCCGAGATCGCAGACGCTACGGGCGGCGCCGTGTCGGCGCCGTTCGCCGTTTCTGGCGTCGCCTTCGACAGTCGCGAGGTGGGCGCGGGCGACCTGTTCGTCGCGATGAAGGGCGAAACGACCGACGGCCACAAGTTCATCGACAAGGCTTTCGCCCAGGGCGCGGCCGGCGCCATCGTCAGCGAGCCGGTCGATTATCCCCATGTGCTGGTGGCCGACAGTGCCGCCGCGCTGGAAGCGCTGGGCCGTGCATCGCGCAAGCGCAGCAACGCGAAGATCATCGGCGTGACCGGATCGGTCGGCAAGACTGGCACCAAGGAAGCGTTGTTCCATGCCCTTGAACGGGCCTGTCCGGGCGGCGTTCATCGGTCGGTCAAAAGCTATAACAACCATGTCGGCGTGCCGCTGAGCCTGGCGCGGATGCCGCGCGATGCGGCCTGTGGCGTGTTCGAAATGGGCATGAACCATGCCGGCGAACTGGCTGCGCTGACGCGGCAGGTGCGCCCGAACGTGGCGATCGTCACCGCCATCGCGCCGGCCCATATCGAATTTTTCGGGACCGAGGAAAAGATCGCCGAAGCCAAGGCCGAGATTTTCGAGGGGCTGGAGCCGGGCGGCACCGCTGTCATTCCCTATGACAGCCCGCATGTCGCGACCCTCTATGGCAAGGCGGAGCGTCATGCCGATCATATCCTGACCTTCGGCTTCAGCCCGGAGGCGGATATTTTCGTGCGCGATACCGTGCCGGCGCCGGGCGGCGGCACGCTGGTGACCGCGGCGCTGCCGGGGGTGGAACTGTGCTTCACCGTCGGCGCGCCGGGCGACCATTGGGTGTCCAATTCGCTCGCCGTGCTGGCCGCAGTCGAGGCGCTGGGCGGCGATCTGGCCGCGGCGGGCCTTGCGCTCGCGGAAATGCCGGGCCTGCCCGGACGCGGCGCGCGCCGCATCCTGCCGGTGGCGGGTGGCGAGGCGCTGCTGATCGACGAAAGCTATAACGCCAACCCCTTGAGCATGGCCGCGACGCTCAAGCAATTGGGGCGCGAGCAGGCCGACCGCCGCATCGCCGTGCTGGGCGGCATGCGCGAACTGGGCAGCCGCAGTGCCGAACTGCACGCCGCACTCTCGCAACCGTTGAGCGAGAATGGCGTCGACTATGCGATATTGGTGGGCGAGGAGATGGCGCCGCTGGCCGACGCCCTTGGCGGCCTCGTCGCCTTCGACCATGTGCCGGACGCTGCGTCGGCCACTGATCTGATCAACAAGGAAATGCGTGCGGGTGACGCGATCCTGGTCAAGGGCTCCAATGGCATCGGGCTGTCCCGCCTGGTCGCCGCCCTTGGCGATGCCACCCGCGACGGAGATAAAGACTGATGCTCTACTGGCTTGCCCAGACCCTGGATTTTGCGGGGGCCTTCAACCTCATCCGCTACCTGTCCTTCCGGGCGGGCGCGGCGATTGCGACCGCGCTGATCATCGGCCTCGTCATCGGCCCCAAATTCATCGGCTGGCTGCGCGTGCGCCAGGGCAAGGGGCAGCCGATCCGCAGCGACGGGCCGCAGAGCCATCTGGCCAAGCGCGGCACGCCGACCATGGGCGGCCTGATGATCCTGACCTCCATGGTTGTATCGGTGCTGCTGTGGATGGACCTGTCCTCCACCTATGTCTGGGCCTGCCTGTTCGTGACGCTGGGCTTCGGCGCTATCGGCTTCCTCGACGATTATGACAAGGTGACCAAGGCCAGCCACAAGGGGCTGTCGGCCAAGATGCGCCTGGCCTTCGAGTTCCTGATCGCCGGTTTCGCCGCCTGGATGATCGTCAACCAGCATGGCAACACCGCGCTCTACGTGCCCTTCTACAATGGCCCGGCGATCGAACTGGGGCCCTTCTATTTCCTGTTCGCCGCCTTCGTCATCGTCGCGTTCGGCAATGCGGTGAACCTGACCGACGGGCTTGATGGCCTCGCCACCATGCCGGTCATCATCGCCTGCATGGCGTTCATGGCGATCGTCTATCTGGTCGGTCGCGCGGACTTCGCCACCTATCTCGGCATCCCGCATGTGCCGGGCGCGGGCAACCTCACCATATTGTGCGGGGCGATCATCGGCGCGGGGCTGGCCTTCCTCTGGTTCAACGCGCCGCCCGCTGCCGTCTTCATGGGCGATACCGGCAGTCTGGCGCTGGGTGGCACGATCGGCGTGATTGCGGTCACCGCCCATCATGAAATCGTGCTCGGCGTCGTCGGCGGCCTGTTCGTGGTCGAGGCGCTGTCGGTCATCATCCAGGTCTTCTTCTACAAGCGGACCGGCAAGCGTGTGTTCAAGATGGCGCCGATCCACCATCATTTCGAACAGCTTGGCTGGGCCGAACCGACCGTGGTGATCCGCTTCTGGATCATCTCCTTCGTGCTGGCGCTCGCCGGCCTCGCCACGCTGAAGCTGAGGTAAGCGGATGATCGTTTCGCAGGCCTTCAAGGGGAAGACCTACGCCGTATTGGGGCTGGCCCGTTCGGGGGTGGCCACGGTCGAGACGCTCGTCGCCAGCGGCGCGCGCGTCGTCGCCTGGGACAGTCGCGAGGAAGCGCGGGCTGCCGTCGCCGACAAGGCGGAGTTGGGCGACCCGATGGAGATCGACCTGGCCGGTTTCGACGGCATCGTCGTGTCGCCGGGCGTGCCGCTCAACAAGCATCCGATCGCGATGCGCGCGAAGATCGCCGGCGTGCCGATCATCGGCGACATCGAACTGTTCGCGCTCGCCCGGCCGACGCTGCCGCCGCACAAGGTCGTCGGCATCACCGGCACCAACGGCAAGTCGACCACCACCGCGCTGATCCATCATATCATCGAACAGGCTGGCTTCCCGGCGCGGATGGGCGGCAATATCGGCCTGCCGATCCTGGGCCAGGAACCACTGGAACCGAACCTGCACGGCATGGGCGTCTATGTGCTGGAATTGTCGAGCTATCAGATCGACCTGACCCATAGCCTCGACTGCGATGTCGCGGTGCTGCTCAACATCACGCCCGACCATCTCGATCGCTACAATGGCTTTGCCGGCTATGTCGCGTCGAAGGCGCGGCTGTTCGCGATGCAGTCGGCCGACCATGTCGCGGTGATCGCGACCGAGGATGAACCGAGCCGTGGCATCGCCGCATCGGCCCCGGCGCAACTGCGCGAAGTGAAGGCCGCCGATATCGATCCGGAGGCTCAGCTTGGCTGGCCATCGCTGCAGGGGCCGCACAATGCCCAGAATGCCGCGGTCGCGATCGCGGTCGGCCGGGCATTGGGCATCGACGACGCGACCATCATGGCCGCGCTCGCCAGCTATGCCAGCCTGCCGCACCGGATGCAGGCGGTGGGCACGCATAATGGCGTGCTCTATGTCAATGACAGCAAGGCGACCAATGCCGCCTCGACCGCGCCGGCGCTGGGCGCCTGGCCGGCCAGGGATGGCAAGCCGCGCATCCACTGGATTTTGGGCGGCGTCGCCAAGTCCGACAATCTGGACGAATGCGCGCCTTATTATGGCAATATCGCCCATGCCTACACCATCGGTGAGGCGGGTCACATGTTTGCCGACCTGTTGCGGCCGCACATGGCGGTCGATGACAGCGAGATGCTGAGCGCCGCCGTCCGTCGCGCCGCGCGCATCGCCCAGCCGGGCGATGTCGTGCTGCTGTCGCCGGCCTGCGCCAGTTTCGACCAGTTCCGGGATTTCGAGGCGCGCGGCGATGCCTTTGCGGCGGCCGTGAGCGCGCTGGAATAGAACGCACTGGAATAGACAGGGCGATCGGGGGCAACGGGATGGATAGCGAGGGACGTAAGGGCATGTTCAGGGCGGGCGAACTGGTGAAGGGCTTCAAGACCCGCACCGTGCCGCGCGAGCGTACCGCGCTGGCCATCTGGTTCTGGGAAATCGACCGGGTGCTGCTGTCGCTGATCGTCGCGCTGATGGCGATCGGGCTGGTCGCCGTGGCCGCGGCATCGCCGGTGGCCGCGATCGACCGCTCGACCGCGCAGGTGGCGGTCAATCCGCTGATCTATTTCTATCGCCAGCTGATGTGGGTGTTCATCGGCCTGCCGATCATGCTGGTCATCTCCATGCTGCCGCGGCCGCAGGCGCGGCGGCTGGCGATCTTCCTTGCCGTCTTCTTCTTCCTGATGCTGCTGTTCGTACCGCTGCTGGGTTCCACGGTGAACGGCGCCAAGCGCTGGATCGACCTGCCGGGATTCCGCTTCCAGCCCTCGGAATTTCTGAAGCCGGTCTATGTCGTGACGCTGGCCTGGCTGTTGTCGCTGCGCGCCAAGGACCAGAGCCTGCCGGTGATGCCGCTCACCGGCGCGATGACGCTGCTGATCGCCGCGATCCTGATGAAGCAGCCGGACTTTGGCCAGACGGTCATCTTCCTTGCCTGCTGGGGCGTGCTGCTGATGCTCTCGGGGCTCGAAATGCGCTGGATCGCCATGCTGGGCGGGCTGGCGCTCGCGGGGCTTGTCGCGGTCTACATGTTCTATGAAAATGGCCGCCAGCGCATCAACGACTTCCTCGGCATCGGCGTCCAGATGGATACCGGCCCGGACCAGACGGACCTGGCCTTCCGCACCATCACTCATGGCGGCTTCACCGGCGTCGGGCCGGGCGGCGGCCAGAACAAGTTCCGCCTGCCCGAAGCCCATACCGACTATATCTTCTCGGTGATCGGCGAGGAGTTCGGCCTGCTCGCCTGCATCGCCATCGCCTGCGTCTATCTGGCGATCGTCGTGCGCGTGCTGCTGCGCCTGCTGGACGAGGAGGATAATTTCACCATCCTCGCCGCCGCCGGCCTCACGACCCAGTTCGGGCTGCAGGCGATCATCAATATGGGCGTCAATGCGCAGATTTTTCCGTCAAAGGGCATGACGCTGCCCTTTATCAGCTACGGTGGCTCCTCTATGCTCGCGCTTTGTATCGGCGTCGGCCTGCTGCTCGCATTCACGCGGCGCAACCCCTTCATGGGTCGGCACACGGTCGTCAAATGGAGTGGTCGATGAGCATTTCCCGTCACTTCGTCCTCGCCGCCGGCGGGACGGGTGGTCATATGATTCCCGCTCATGCGGTGGCCGAGGAACTGATGGCGCGCGGCCATCATGTCGCCCTCGTCACCGATGAGCGGGGCGCGAAGATCCCCGGCATCTTCGATAAGGCACAGGTCCATGTCATGCCGGCGGGCCGCATGACCAAGAATCCGGCGAGCTGGCCGGGCGCCCTGAAGGCGATCCTGGCCGGGCGCGCGATGGCCCGGCGGCTCAACGACACGTTCAAGCCGACCGCCGTGGTCGGCTTTGGCGGCTATCCCGCCATGCCTGCTTTGCTGGGCGCGCTGGCCGATGGTATCCCGACCGCGATCCATGAACAGAATGCGGTGCTGGGCCGGGTCAACCGCCTGCTCGCCGGCCGGGTCGACGCGATCGCCACCGCCTATCCGCTGGTCGAGCGCCTCAAGGACAAATATGCCGGCAAGGTGCATCTGGTCGGCAATCCGGTGCGCGAGGAAGTGAAGGCGCTGCGCGACGAGGAATTTCCCGCGCTGACCGACGAGAGCGTGTTCCGCGTGCTGGTGATCGGCGGCAGCCAGGGGGCGAGCATCCTGTCGAGCGTCGTGCCCGAAGGGCTGTCGATGCTGCCGATCGCGCTGCGCCGCCGCCTTCAGGTGACGCAGCAGTGTCGCGCCGAGGATATCGAACGCGTCCGCGCCACCTATGCCGAGATGGAGATCCCGGCCGATCTCGCCACCTATTTCAACGACGTGCCCGAAAAGCTCGGCTGGTCGCACCTGATGATCGCGCGGGCAGGGGCATCGACCCTGGCCGAGCTGACCTGTGCCGGCCGTCCCGCCATATTGGTGCCGCTGCCCAGCGCCATGGACGATCATCAGACCGCCAATGCGCGCGAGATGACCGAGGCTGGCGGCGCCCGCACCATCCCCCAGTCGCGCTTCACCGCGGTGGAACTGGCCAAGCAGATGCAGAAGATGGCGCTGGAACCGGGCGCCCTGCAAAATGCCGCCAAGCGCGCCCGTGCCTGTGGCCGCCCGGATGCGGCGCGCGACATGGCAGACCTGCTCGAAAGCATCGGCCCCGCGCCGATCATGAATGACCCGCTTCGCGTCGGCCCCACGCCGACCACGCTCAATTTGCAGGGCGTCCCTGCATGATCCGCACATATCTCTCCCCGTTCGGGCTGAGCCTGTCGCAGCCCTCTGCTGAGCGGAGCGAAGCCGCTTCGCCTGCGGCTCTGCTGGGCCCTTCGACTTCGCTCAGGGCGAACGGATATTGGAACAAGGAATATCAGGCATGAAGGGTGTCGGCACCGACATCGGCACGATCCATTTCATCGGCATTGGCGGCATCGGCATGTCCGGTATCGCCGAAGTCATGCATAATCTGGGTTACAAGGTTCAAGGATCCGACGTCGCCGAAGGCTATGTCGTGGAAGGGCTGCGCGCCAAGGGCATCAAGGTGATGATCGGCCACAAGGCCGAAAATCTGGGCGATGCCGCGGTGGTCGTCACCTCGACCGCGATCAAGCGGGGCAATCCGGAAGTCGAACTGGCGCTGGAAAATCGCGTGCCGGTGATCCGCCGCGCCGAAATGCTGGCCGAACTGATGCGCCTCAAGTCCACGGTCGCCATCGCCGGCACCCATGGCAAGACCACGACCACCTCGATGGTCGCGGCGCTGCTGGACGCGGGCGGGGTCGATCCGACCGTTATCAACGGCGGCATCATCAACAGCTATGGCTCCAACGCGCGCCTGGGCAACAGCGACTGGATGGTCGTGGAAGCCGATGAGAGCGACGGCAGCTTCCTGCGCCTCGACGGCACGATCGCGGTCGTGACCAATATCGATCCCGAACATCTCGACCATTATGGCTCGTTCGACGCGGTGAAGGACGCCTTTGTCGAGTTCGTCGAGAATGTGCCCTTCTATGGCGCGGCGATGCTCTGCCTCGACCATCCCGAGGTGCAGGCCATCCTGCCGCGCGTGCAGGACCGCCGCATCGTCACCTATGGCTTCTCCGCCCAGGCCGATATTCGCGGCGAGAATGTCCAGCCGGTGCCCGGCGGCAATCGTTTCGACGTCCAGATTCGCGAGCGCGACGGCGCGACCCGCCGGATCGAGGGCATCGAACTGCCCATGCCCGGCCGCCACAATGTGCTGAACGCCATGGCCGCGATCGGCGTGGCGCTGCAGATGGGCATTGATGACGCGACCATCCAGACCGGCTTCGCCAAGTTCGGCGGCGTGAAGCGCCGCTTCACCAAGGTCGGCGAAATCCCGGCCGGCGCAGGCGTCGCCACTGTCATCGACGATTATGGCCACCATCCGGTCGAGATCAAGGCGGTGCTCGCCGCTGCGCGCGAAGGCGCCAAGGGCCGGGTGATCGCCGTGGTCCAGCCGCATCGCTTCACCCGCCTGCGCGACCTGATGGATGATTTCCAGCAGGCCTTCAACGATGCCGACATCGTCTATGCCGCCCCGGTCTATACCGCTGGCGAGCAGCCGATCGAGGATGTCGACAGCGCAGCGCTGGTCGCCGGCCTCAAGCGCCGTGGCCATCGCAACGCCGCCACCGTCGCCGATGCGGACGATCTCGCCCGCGTCATCGCCGCCGATGTCCAGGCCGACGACATGATCATCTGCCTGGGGGCCGGCGACATCACCAAATGGGCGGCGGGCCTGTCCGCTGCGGTCACCGCCAAGGTCAAGGAAACCGCCTGATGTTCGAGCTCTTCAATGTCGGCCTCGAAATGCAGAAGCGCATGATCGACATGCAGATGCAGGGCGTGGAAGTCGCGCGCGACATGGTCGAGGCGGCGCAGAAGCAGGTGCAGACCGGCATGGCCGCGCATCAGGCCGGCGAGGCGGGCATGAAGGCGATGAAGAGCTGGATGAATCTCTGGGGCGTGCGCGGTTGACGATGATGGCTTCTCTCCCGGCCGTTCGCGGCGCGCTCAAGGCCGATGCGCCGCTGGCACCGCTCGTCTGGTTCAAGGCGGGCGGGGCGGCGCAATGGCTGTTCGAGCCCAAGGACGCCGACGATCTGTCCGATTTCCTCGCCATGCTCGATCCGGCGATGCCGGTGATGGCGCTCGGCCTCGGCTCCAACCTGATCGTTCGCGATGGCGGCGTGCCGGGCGTGGTCGTGCGCCTGGGCAAGCCCTTCGCCAGGGTGGAGGCGCTGGATGCCACGACGCTGGTCTGCGGCGGTGGTGCGTCGGGCATCCTCGTCTCCTCGACCGCGCGGGATGCCGGCATTGCTGGTCTCGAATTTCTCCGCTCCATCCCCGGCACGGTCGGCGGCTTCGTGCGGATGAACGGCGGCGCCTATGGCCGCGAGACCGCGGACATATTGGTGGAATGCGAGGTGGTGCTGCGCTCGGGCGAGCAGGTGACCTTGCTCGCGAGTGATCTCCATTACAGCTATCGCCATTCCAACATGGTCGACGGCGCGGTTGTCGTGTCGGCCACCTTCCGCGGCGAACCCGGCGATCCGGCCGCGATCCAGGCGGAAATGGACCGCATCGCCACCGCGCGCGAGGAAAGCCAGCCGCTGCGCAGCAAGACCGGCGGATCGACCTTCAAGAACCCGGACGGGCACAAGGCCTGGGCACTGGTCGATGAAGCGGGCTGTCGCGGCCTCGCGCTGGGCGGCGCGCAGGTGAGCGAGAAGCACACCAATTTCCTGCTCAACACCGGCGATGCCACCAGCGCCGACATCGAAGCGCTGGGCGAGGAAGTCCGCCGCCGCGTGAAGGAAAAGAGTGGCGTCGAGCTGGAATGGGAAATCCAGCGTGTCGGCATGTTTGCCGACGGCGCAAACAGAGATGCCGTGGGGTTGGCGAAGTGATTTGTGCTTCCAATCCGTCATCCCAGCGAAGGCTGGGATCCCTCTTTTCTTCCTTCGCTGCGTTCAAAGGCAGTGAGATGCCAGCCTTCGCTGGCATGACGATGTATCTGGAGTGTCTTGCATGAGCCGTGGTCCCTGGCATGTCGCCGTATTGATGGGCGGCTGGTCGGCGGAGCGGCCGGTGTCGCTGTCGAGCGGCGAGGGCGTTGCCAAGGCGCTGGAATCGCGCGGGCATCGGGTCACGCGGATCGACATGGATCGCGACGTCGCCGCGCGCCTGACCGAGACCAAGGCAGACGTGGTGTTCAACGCGCTGCATGGCGTGCCGGGCGAGGATGGCACGGTGCAGGGCATGATGGACCTGATGGGCCTCACCTACACCCATAGCGGCCTTGCCACATCGGTCATCGCGATCGACAAGCAACTGACCAAGCAGGCGCTGGTGCCGCACGGTATCCCCATGCCCGGTGGCCAGATCGTGGCGAGCGAGAGCCTGTATGCCGGCGATCCGCTGCCGCGCCCCTATGTTCTCAAGCCCGTCAATGAGGGCAGCTCGGTCGGCGTCGCGATCGTCACGGCCGAGGGCAATTATGGCAATCCCATCGCCCGCGACAGCGTCGGCCCATGGCAGGAATTTCCCGAGCTTCTGGCCGAACCCTATATTCGCGGGCGCGAACTGACCACCGCCGTGCTCGGCGATGAGGCGCTGCTCGTTACCGAGCTGCGCCCCAAGAGCGGCTTCTATGATTTCGACGCCAAATATACCGACGGCATGACCGAACATGTCTGCCCGGCGGAGATACCGGACGAGATCACGCAGGCGTGCAAGGCGATCGCGCTCCAGGCGCACCAGCTGCTTGGCTGCAAGGGCGCGTCGCGCTCCGACTTCCGCTGGGACGACAGCCAGGGCGTCGAGGGGCTTTACCTGCTGGAGGTCAATACCCAGCCGGGCATGACCCCCTTGAGCCTGGTGCCGGAACAGGCGAAAAAGCTGGGCATCGAATATGCCGAGCTGGTCGAGCGGATCTGCGAGGAAGCATTGACGAGGGGGCCGAACATGGGGGCTGGCAATGGCTGAGGCACGGATCCGGCGCGGCGGCACGGCGCGGCTGAGCACGGCGCGGGGCAAGGTGCGCGCCAAGGCCGGATCGGGCCGTGGCCGCCAGCTCAAGCGCCAGTCCTCGTTCGACCGGCTGCTCGAACTGCTGCCGATCAGCGAGGATACGCTGCAGAAGCTGGCGACCTGGGCGATCTTCGCGATCTTCGGTGGCATCGCCATCGCCATCGCCATCTATGCGGGGCTGCCCGACATGGCGCGCGAGCAGGCGGCAAGCCTGGCCGCGCGCGCCGGTTTCGAGGTGGAGAAGGTCGAGGTGCGCGGCGTCGAGCGCATGGACGAGATGCCGGTCTATAATATTGCGCTCGGCCAGGTCGATCGCTCGATGCTCTCGCTCGACCTGCCCAAGGTTCGACAGGAAATGCTGAAGCTTGGCTGGGTCAAGGATGCGCGCATTTCCCGTCGCCTGCCCGATACGCTGGTCGTCGATATCGTTGAGCGTGATCCGGTCGCGGTGTGGCAGCATGACGGGCAACTGCATCTGATCGACGTGGCGGGCGTGGTGCTGCAATCGGTGTCGGCCGGCGCGATGCCGGACCTGCCGCTGGTGGTCGGCCCCAACGCCAATCTCCAGACCGCCGGCCTCAACAAGCTGATGGAAAGTGCGCCGGCCTTGAAGCCGATGCTGGCTGGCGCAACCTGGGTCGGGAACCGTCGCTGGGATCTGCGCTTTCAGTCGGGGGAGACGCTGTCGCTGCCGGAAGGCGAACAGACATCGGCGGCAGCGCTGGTGAATTTCGCGCGCATGGATGGCGTCAACCGGCTGCTCGGCCGGGGCATCGTCAAGTTCGACATGCGCGATCCCGATCGTTTCGTGCTGCGTCTGCCGCAGGGCCAGACCAGCGATAAGCCGGCAGCGGCGGACGCCAAGGCGGAAAAGACCGCAAGTGCGCCTGCCGCGGGCGAGGAAGGCTAAGTCATGGCGCAGCCCAAGGTCGAAAAGCTCATCACCGCGATCGATATCGGATCGTGGAAGGTGTCCGCGCTGATCGCGGGGCGCACCGATACGGGCGAGCTGGCGATCCTGGGCACCGGCCAGCGCGAGAGCCGGGGCGTGCGCCGCGGCTTCATCGCCGACATGGAACGCACCGAACTGGCCGTGCGCGAGACGGTGGAACAGGCCGAGCGTGTTGCCGGCACCAATATCGAGGATGTCTGGGTCAGCTTCTCGGGCGGCAGCCTGGTGAGCGACGTCGTCACGGTCGAGCGCGACATGGGCGGCTATCGTGTCGAGCAGCCGGACATCGACGATCTGCTGACCACCGGCCAGCAGGGCATCGACCCCGATGGCCGCATCATCCTGCATGCGCAGCCGACCTGCTTCACCATCAATGGCAAGGTGCCGGTGAAGAAGCCGCTGGGCATGCACGCCGATCTGCTGGGCGTCGACATCCATGTCGTGCTGGCGGATGGCGCGCCGCTCGCCAATCTCGACCTGTGCGTGCGTGGCGCCTATCTGAACGTCAATTCGATCGTCGCTTCGCCGATCGCGACCGGACTTGCCTGCCTGTCGGAAGAGGAGCGCGACCTGGGCGTGGCGCTGGTCGAGATGGGGGCAGGGGTCACCAATGTCTCGCTCTATGCCGGCGGCATGCTGGTGGGGCTGCATTCGATCCCGATGGGCGCGTCCGATATTACCGACGATATCGCTTCGGCTTTCGGCATTCGCCGCAGCCAGGCGGAGCGGATAAAATGCTTCTATGGTTCGGCGATGCAGAACCGCCGCGACTTCCGCGAGATGATCGAGATCGCGACGCCCCATGGCGATGTCGCCATTCCGGGGCAGAGCGCCGGCCCCAATGCGGAAGGCGGCAAGATCACCCGCGCGGCGCTGGTCGGCGTCATTTGCGAACGACTGAACCAGATCATGGCGGAAGTGAATGCGGCGCTGGCCGGCATGGGTTTCAACAGCACCGGACGCCAGGTCGTGTTGACCGGCGGCGGCGCGGAGATGAAGGGCATTGCCGACTATGCGCAAGGTGCATTGGGGCGTGCGGTGCGGGTCGGTCGCCCACGCGGCTTGTCAGCCATGCCCGAAGCGCATAGTGGCCCGGCCTTCGCTACTTTGGCCGGATTGGCGCTTTACGGCGCTTCAAACCCGGTTGATCTTAGGGCGATGGCGCCTGCGCCGCAAACCGTGCATCGTCTGGGCGCCCCGCAATGGTGGCAGCGCATGATGCGGGCGATGCGGACGAATTACTGAGCGAATTTGAACGAAAACGAAAATAGCAGGTGAAATACTCTATTTTCTGGTGTTAACAATTGATGACGGTTGTCACTTCCTGACGAGGAAGCTGAGGGAGCAAAGTATATGAGCATCGAGATCAGCCCGCCGCATGTGGACGAATTGAAGCCACGCATTGCGGTGATAGGCGTTGGCGGTGCAGGCGGTAACGCCATCGCGAACATGATCGCGGCCAGCGTCGAGGGCGTCGACTTCATCGTCGCCAATACCGATGCGCAGGCGCTGAACGCCTCGCCGGCCGAACGGCGCATCCAGCTTGGCCCGCAGATCACCGAGGGTCTGGGCGCCGGTTCGCGCCCCGAAATCGGTCGCGCGGCTGCGGAAGAAACCATCATCACCGTCGAACAGGCGCTGGAAGGCGCCCATATGTGCTTCATCACCGCCGGCATGGGCGGCGGCACCGGCACCGGTGCGGCCCCGGTCATCGCCAAGGCGGCGCGTGAAAAGGGCATCCTGACCGTCGGCGTCGTGACCAAGCCCTTCACCTTCGAGGGCAATCGCCGCATGAAGTCGGCGGAAAGCGGCATCGACGAGCTGCAGAAGCATGTCGACACGCTGATCGTCATCCCGAACCAGAATCTGTTCCTGATCGCCAACCCGAACACGACCTTCAAGGAAGCGTTCCAGATGGCGGACGAGGTGCTGCAGCAGGGCGTGCGTTCGATCACCGACCTGATGATCATGCCGGGCCTCATCAACCTCGACTTCGCCGACGTGCGGTCGGTGATGGGCGAGATGGGCAAGGCGATGATGGGCACCGGCGAAGCGGAAGGCGACGGCCGTGCGCTCCAGGCCGCGGAAAAGGCGATCGCCAACCCGCTGCTCGACGGTGTGTCGATGCGCGGCGCCAAGGGCGTGATCGTGTCGATCGTCGGTGGCGACGACATGCGCCTGATGGAAGTTGACGAAGCCGCCAACCATATCCGCGAACTGGTTGACCCGGACGCGAACATCATCTGGGGCAGCGCCTTCAACGACAATCTGAACGGCAAGATCCGCGTGTCGGTCGTCGCGACCGGCATCGACAATGAAGTCGGCAGCCAGGCCGCGCCGCTGACCCAGCCGTTCAGCTTCGCCAGCCGTCCGGCCGTCGCCGTGCCGCAGGCACCGCGTCCGGCACCGGTGGCCGCACCCGCCCCAGCCGCGCCGGTCGCTGCTGCACCGGCCCCGGTCGCCGCGCCCGAGCCCGAAGCGCTGGAACTGGACGTGCCCGAAGCCCCGGCGCCCGCGCCGATCGCCGCGCCTGCCGCCGAAAAGGCACCGCCGGCCTTCGCGCCTGCGCGTCCCGCGGCCGTCTTCTCCGACGAGGATCCCTCGCAGGATGAACTGCTGCTCGGCGCCGAAGCGGCCGAACCGACCGCACCGGAAGCCGCGCCCAAGCCCGCCCAGCCGGCGCCGCGCGTCGCGACCGGTGGCACGCTGTTCGAACGTATGGCTGGCCTTACCCGTGGCAGCGAAAAGGCACCGGGCGCCGAAGAAGGCACGCAGGGTCTGGATATCCCGCGCTTTCTCAACCGCCAGAACAACCAGTAAGGCCAGCGTGCGGGCATAGGCCCGCACCGGCCTGCCAAAGGCGCGCCGTCGGTCGCTTCGGGCGACCCGGCGCGCTTTTTTGTGCAGGTCATTTCCCATTGCTTCCGCGATCCGCTAAGGGAGCGATGTGACACGATCTCATCTATGGATTCTCGGCAGCCTGCTTCTTGCCACGGCTGCGCAGGCGCAAACCGACCAGGCCGATCTGGTCCGGCCCTCGGGCGCCGCGGACCTCAACAATAATCTGGCGAAACTGGCCACAAATCCGCGTGATTTCAGCGCGTTGGTGGGGGCAGGGGAAGCCGCGCTGGAGCTGGACGATGCCCGCGCGGCCGCCGGTTTCTTTGCCCGCGCCGACGCGATCCAGCCCAATAATGGACGCACCAAGGCGGGCCTGGGCCGGGTCATGCTGAAGATGCAGAACCCGGCCGAAGCGCTGCGCCTGTTCGACCAGGCGACCCGTGCCGGCTATCCCGAAGCGACCATCCAGGGCGACCGTGGCCTTGCGCGCGACATGACCGGCGATCAGGCCGGGGCGCAGCGCGATTATCATGCCGCCCTGCAACGCACCCCCGACGATGCCGAACTGGTGCGCCGCTACGCCGCCTCGCTCGGTATTTCGGGACAGGTGGATGCCGCCGACAAGGTGTTGCAGCCGCTGCTCTACAAGAGCGACCGGGCCGCCTGGCGCTATAATGCCTTCATCCTGGCGATGAACAACCGCCAGGCCGAGGCCAAGAAGGTGGTCGACCAGACCATGCCCGCCCAGCTGGCGAGCGCCATCACCCCCTATATGCAGAAAATGCCCTATCTGACGGCGGCGCAGAAGGCGGCTGCGGTCCATTTCGGCCATTTCCCGCAGGTGGTCGCGACCAGCATCACGCCGATCATGCCGACTCCGCCGGCGCCGGGCGTCCAGCTGGCGTCGCGCGACGCCGCACCCGCCGCCGCCGCGTCGACCGCGCCGGCCCAGGGGGATCGCCGTACGACCCGCAACGGCAGTGGCCGGCAGCGCGGCACGTCGCTGGCCCGCGCGCCGCTCAGCACGCCCCCCTCTAGCCAGTCCCGCGCCCGCCAGCCTACTGCCAGCCAGCCTGCCGCCAGCCAGCCCGCGCCGACCCAGAGCCGGACGCAGATGGCCGCACAGGCCACGCAGCCTGCTGCCCCCACGCCGACGCCTGCGCCCGCAACGGTCCAGCCGCTGCCCGCCGACATGCGCGGACGCCAGCCGGTTGTCCAGCCGACGCGGAGCCAGAGCGCTCGTTCCGAGGTGGTGCAGCCGGTGCCCGGTCAGACGCCAGCGCCCGCGCCAACCCCGGCACCAACTCCCGCCCCGGTCCGCAGCGCATCGGCCGATGTGCAGGGGCCGCCCGCGCCGGGCCTCGACGCGCTGGATGACGGCGCGCCGCGCTCCACCGCGCCGGCGCCGACCACCGGCCAGCCGAGCGCCGCCTCGCAGCTCAATTCGAGCGCCCTTGCCCAGGCGTCGAGCGTGACCCCGCCCGCGCCGCAGGGCACGCCGCCCGCGCCGACGCCATCGGCGCCGGTCGCCACCCAATTTACGCCGCCGGCCGACAGCGCCGCGCCGCAGCCGGCGCCGGAGGCGACGCGCAGTCTGGCCGACATCATTCACGCCATCGACGTGCCCGACAGCGAGCGCCGCTCGAACGTGGTCGCGGTCGACCTGGCCGAGGTCGAGAAGCTGCAGGCTGCCCGCCGCGCCGCTGCGCGCCAGGCGGAGGCGGACAAGGCGAAGAAGGCGGCCGCCGCCAAGGCCAAGGCGGAAGCCGATGCCAAGGCGAAGAAGGAAGCCGAGGAAAAGAAGCGGCTGGCCGCCAACCCCGCGCGCAACTGGGTGCAGATCGGCACCGGGCAGAAGAGCGCGCTGGCCTTCACCTTCAAGCGCTTGCAGGGCAAGTATGACGCGGTTGCGCCGCAAGATGGCTGGAGCGCAAGCTGGGGCCAGACCTCGCGCCTGCTCATCGGTCCCTTTGCCAGCTTCGCCCGCGCCAAAGCGGTCGAGGCGGACCTCAAAAAGGCCGGTGCCGACGCCTTCGCCTGGCAGAGCGACGCGGGCGAGGTGGTCGAAAAGCTGGGAAGCAAATAAGGGGTTCGCATGACGATGCTCGCATCCTACGCCTCTCAGCCCGACCAGAGCCGGGGACGGCTCCATGCCGAACCGGGCGGCGAGATGCGCGGCCCGCGCGATGTGTTCCAGCGCGACCGCGACCGCATCATCCATTCGATCTCCTTCCGCCGGCTGCGGCACAAGACGCAGGTGTTCGTGTCGCCCGACGGCGATCATTATCGCGTGCGCATGACCCACAGCCTGGAGGTGGCGCAGATCGGCCGCGCCATCGCCCGCACGCTCGCCCTCAACGAGGATCTGACCGAGGCGCTGTGCCTGGCCCATGATATCGGCCATCCGCCCTTCGGCCATGCCGGCGAGGATGCGCTGGAGGCGGCGCTGGAGGATCATGGCGGCTTCGATCATAATGCGCATACGCTGCGCACGCTGATGCTGCTGGATTCGCCCTATCCGCGCTTTCGTGGGCTCAACCTCAGCTGGGAAATGCTGGAGGGGCTGGCCAAGCATAATGGGCCGGTGACCAAGCCCGGCTGGGCGATGCGCGAACTGGACGCGCTGTTCCCGCTTGATCTCACCAGCCATGCCTCGCTGGAGGCGCAGCTGGCGGCGCTGTCGGACGACATCGCCTATGACAATCACGACATTGACGATGGCCTGCGCGCCGGGCTGCTGAGCCTGGAACAGCTTTTGACGGTGCCGCTGGTGCGCCATTGCTGGGACCGGGTGACGGCCCGCTATCCCGATGTGCCGCAGGATCGGCTGCTGCGCGAACTGGTGCGCGAACAGATTGGCGTGATGGCCAATGACCTGCTCACCACCACCCGCGCCAATATCGCGGCCGCCGGGGTGGAAACGGTCGCCGATGTCCGCGCGCTGGGCCGCACGCTGGTTGCCTTCTCGCCCGAACTGGCGGCGCAGGAACGCGAACTGAAGCGCTTCATGTATGCGACCCTCTATCATCATCCCGACCAGCTGGCCGCCGCCGACCGGGCGCGGGTGATCGTGATGGACCTGTTCCGCGCCTATCTGGCCGATCCCGCGCTGATGCCGCCAGAATGGCGCGACGAATGCGCGCTGGAGGAACCTACCCGCAGCCGCCACATCGCCGACTTCATCGCCGGCATGACCGATCGCTATGCCGAAAAGCGGCATGCCGAGATTTGCGGGGCACTGGTCTAGGGGCGCACCGCCGGTCGGGGGTCAATACAAAGTACCGGAATGGAAAAAGGGGGCGATGGTGGCATCGGGCTGTGACGCTTAACGACCAGAAGCTGACGTTTCCAGTTCCTCCCCAAGCTTGCTTGGGGAGGTGGCAGCGCGAAGCGCTGACGGAGGGGCAGGTGCCTCTTAGCGATGCGCTATCCGGCCTGTGCCCCTCCACCACTCGCTACGCGAGCGGTCCCCCTCCCCGTGCCGGGGAGGAATGTCTTGTTCCCACCCTTTAGCGCTGTTCCGAAGACCGAACTCGCGGGGGAGGGACCGAACGGGCAGCATTCGGGGATCAGTTTTCGTTCCCTCCCTCTTCCAACTGGCACATGGGGCGGGGGACTTCATCCTTCTCCCTCCAAGGGAGAAGGAACGGCAAAAACAGGTCGAAACCTCGCCGGCCATTTTCGGCCCATCAGTCGGCGTCGTTTTCCGTAATCTGGAAGCTGCGGATGTGCAGTTTCTCCCCGGGGCGGCGGATGCGGGTGTGGCTTTTTTGCGGAAGTTCCAGGTCGGCCGTCAGCAAGAAGCGTTCGCGTTGCCACAGGCCCGGCGATCCGGCCGCCAGAGCGAGAGGCAAATAGCGGCGCTGGGCCAGCGCTTCGCCGACCAGGTCGGCCCAGGCTTCCGGGGCGACATGGCTGGTCGCTCGGCCTCTACCCACCTGCTCGATCGCGTCGATCCGGCCATCGGGCGTGATGAGATAGCGAAACTCCGCCCAATGGCCCGATGGATTGGCGGGCAGCAGCACATGTTTGCGCCGGTCGTCGGTCCACAGGACCAGGCTGTTACCCTGGGCTTCTATCCGCGGGCCGACCACCAGCAGGGGCGACGCGGAACGCTGGCCCGACAGGCGGCGCGTCAGTTCCTCCTCGGACAGGCCATTTTTCATCAGTTCCAGTTTCGCCAGCATGAGTAGCGCAGCGTCCTGATAGGGGCGGATGGCAGGAGCTGTCCGGCTTTTCAATGCGGCGTAGCGGCGTTGCGCCTCGTCATCATAGGCCGGGTCGACACTGGCTGCAGTCGCATAGGCGGTGAGGCCGCGAAACAGGGCGAACCCTTCCATCTCGGGCCAGCCCTGGGCGCTCGCTTCCTTGGCTACGCGGTCGTAAAAACCGGTGGCGCTGCGCATCTTGCCCTGACGCAGAAAGACGTCGCCAACGTGCATCCGCTGCATGGCGATGCGGCGATCCTGCGGGGGCAGTCCAGCCTTGAGCGCGTCGAGCGCATCGATGGTGCCGGTGCGGCTATAGTCCGCCAGCCCCCTGTAGGACGCGACCTCGGCATCGAAGTCGAGCAGTTGGCCGACCTGAACCGCATAATCCCGCTGGTGGCGCTGGTTGCGGGCGCGGGCCTGACGTAGCGTATCGCGCGCGCCCTGATGATCGCCCGCCAGCAACTGATTTTCAGCGTGGACGGTGGCAGCCTCCATATCTTCGTCTGGAGGGCATGACCGGGCGAGGCAGGCCGCCAGCGCCGCAGCGCTGGCATCGATGCGCACGCCGTCGACGATCAGCATGGTATCTTCGTTGCCGACCGGCGATGGTGCAGGGGGCGTCGAAGGGCGCGAGACGGTCATGGATGCCATGATTGTCGGCCGCGTGGAGGCGGGCAGGGCAGCGCCAGCGTGCGCGGCCATCATCATCGCGATCAGCATGCATCCTCCATCGGAGCGTCAGCGGCCGTCGGGGCGACTATGATCCTGCACCGGGGCGACCGCAATCCGGAAATGCGATCTGGCCTGCCGCCTACGCGCCGCGGAAACGCTGCTGGATCTTGCTGCGATGGGCCTTTTCCATCACGAAGATGGTGTCGGCCCAGCGCAGCATCTCATCGTCCAGCGGCGTTTCCGTATCATGGTTGGTGCCCGCCGACAGGGTTTCGATGCCGGGATGGTCAGCGAAAATCTGTTCGGCGGTGGGGCTGCGCAGCTTGTTCTGGCTGCAGACGAAGAGATAATGGCGGTCCCGCGCCTTCACTTGCCATAGCCGGTCATGGAGAAGGGCCGCGCCTTCACGCCGGTCGCCCATGTCTTGTTGGGGCTCGCCTGCATGGTGAAGCGTAATTCGCCGCCCGCGCGGATTTCCGCGTCGGTGATATAGCCGCGATCGAGCGGCTTGCCGTTCAGCGTCACCTGGCCGACATAGCGGTTGGCGTCGGACAGGTCATCGGCAATCACGGTGAAGCGCTGGCCGCTGAGCAAGGTCATCTCCGCACGGTCGACGAAGGGGCGGCCGATCACATATTCGTTGCTGCCCGGCGCCACGGGGTAGAAGCCTAATGCGGTGAAGACCAGCCAGGCCGACATCTGGCCCAGATCGTCATTGCCGGCGAGGCCATCGGGCGTGGGCTTATACTGGCTGTCGACGATCTGCTTCAGGCGCTCCTGCGTGCGCCAGGGCTGGCCCGCATAGCTGTAGAGATAGGCGACATGGTGGCTGGGTTCGTTGCCATGGATATATTGGCCGATCAGGCCGGATATGTCCTCGGCATGGCTATAGTCGATCTTGCTATTGTCATAGTCGAACATGGCGTCGAGCTTGGCGACGGTTTTCGTGTCGCCGCCCAGCAGGCGGAACAGGCCGCCCTGATCATGCGGCATGAACCAGCTATATTGCCAGGCATTGCCCTCCGTATAGTCGCTGCCATAGTTGATCGCGGTCGGATCGAAGGGGGTGCGGAAACTGCCATCCGCCTTGCGCGCGCGCAGGAAGCCGGTCTTGGCGTCGAAGCTGTTGCGCCAGTTTTGCGACCGTTTCTCGAAGCGCTGGGCCGTGGCGGTGTCGCCCAGCTGGCGGGCGAGGCGGGCGATGGTCCAGTCGTCATAGGCATATTCGACCGTCTTGGACGCGGCTTCCGGCTCGCGGTCGATGGGGACATAGCCGAGCGTCATATAGTCGCCGAGGCCGCCATAAGGGGCATAATCGGCGCTCGCGACCATGGCCTTGAGCGCGCCGACGCAATCGATGCCCCTGATCCCTTTCAGGCAGGCGTCGGCGATGACCGGGACGGCGTGATAGCCGATCATCGTCCAGGTTTCCTTGCCGCCAAACTGCCAGACGGGGAGGATGCCGAACGGGCTGGTCTTTTGCCCTGCGACCAGCGAGTTCACGAAATCGGCATTCTTCGCTTCGGGCTGGATCAGCGTCAGCAGCGGATGTTCGGCGCGGAACGTGTCCCATAGCGAGAAGGTGGAATGCATGGTGAAGCCGGCTCCGGCATGCACCTGGTCATCCGGTCCGCGCCATCGGCCATCGGCATCGCTCCAGACGCTGGGCGCCATCAGGCTGTGATAAAGGGCAGTATAGACATTGGTCCGCATCGGCTTCGGCGCGTCGATCTTCACCGCGCCCAGCGCATCGTTCCAGGCGGTGCGGGTCCTGGCCCGGATCGCGTCGAAATCGCCCGGCTCGCTGGCGAGGTTGGCGATGGCGCCATCCTCATCCACACCCGACAGCGCGACCTTCGCCTCCAGCGGCTTCGTCAGCGTGCCAAAGTCGAGTTGCGCCACCAGCGCGCGGCCGGAGAGGGAATCCAGCGTCTCGGGGCCGCGACCGGGGCCCTTGAAGCCCTTATACAGAATGTCCTTTTCGGTGCTGACGAACTGATGGCTGGTCAGCGGCGCGGAAAAGCGAATGGCGAAGAAGATGCGCCGCGGCGTGGCCCAGCCGCGCACCTCGCGCGATCCGGTAATCGTGCCGTCGGGACGGATGCGGATCGAGGACCAGAGGATCTTGCCGGGATAGTCATAGATGATCGAGCGCAGGTCGAGCACCAGATGCGCGGCCTTGCCGGTGGGGAAGGTATAGCGGTGGACGCCGATACGGGTGCCGGCCGTCATTTCCGCACGCACGCCCGGATCGGTCAGGGTGACGGCATAATAGCCGGCCGAGGCGACCTCATCGGCCTTGTGCGAGCGGAAGCCCGGCGTCTTGTCGTCGCCGGCCTCCAGCGGGACGCTGTCGCTGCTGACCGGCATCACCAGGAAATCGCCCAGGTCGCTATGGCCCGCGCCGGAGAAATGGGTGTGGGAGAAGCCGAGGATCACCGGGTCTTCATGGCGGTATCCGGCGGCCCAGTTATAGGTCTGGCGCGCCGGGCCGACATGGGTGTCGGGCGAGAGCTGGACCATGCCGAAAGGGGCGACGGCGCCGGGGAAGGTGTGGCCTTCGCCCGAGGTGCCGATGAAGGGATCGACCGCATCGACCGGCGCGGAAGGCGCTTCGCGGGTCTGGGCGGAAAGGGCGGTGCCGGCGAGCAGGGCGGCCAGCAGGAAAGGGCGAGCGATGCGGGTCAGGATCATGGCGCTGGGTTAAATCATGGCCGGGCGGTCGGGCCAAGCCGATAGCGGCAATTTTCTGTCCCCAAGAAAGGCTGGGCTGGCGTCGGCGGGTTTGGCTGGCTAGCTATCGCAGGTAATGAAAAGAGCGTTGATCGTCCGACATGTGCCGCGCGAGGGTGCGGCAGGCTATCTCCAGCCGATCGAGGCGGCCGGCTATCAGATCGAGCGGATCGATGTGGCCAGCCCCGATTTCGCCGATATCGACCTGACCGAACCGGACCTGCTCATCATGATGGGTGGGCCGATGGGCGTTTATGAACAGGATGTGCATCCCTGGATTCCGGTGCAGATCGGCAAGCTTTCCGCGCGGCTGTCGGCGGACCGGCCGACGCTGGGCGTGTGCCTGGGCAGCCAGATGATCGCGGCGGCGCTCGGCGCGCGGGTCTATCCGGGTGGGCATATGGAATTGGGCTTTGCGCCGGTCAGCGTCAACGCGGCGGGGGCGGGTTCGCCGCTGCGCCATATCGATGGGGTGCCGGTGCTGCATTGGCATAGCGACACGTTCGACCTGCCCGATCAGGTCGAACTGCTGGGATCAACCGACCGCTATGCGCATCAGGCTTTCCGGCGCGGAGCCAATCTGTTGGCGCTGCAATTCCACGCCGAAATGGGCGAGGATCCGCGCTTCGAGGACTGGCTGACCCATTTCTGGGCCGATCTGGACGTGGCCGGAAAATGCGGCATCGCGCTTCGGAAGGATCATGACGATCATGGGCCGGGCGCGGTGGCGGCGGGCCGGGCGATGATCGGCGAATGGCTGGTGGGAATCGAGGCGTAAGGAACCCACCTCCTTTCGCTAGCCACTGCGGGCTATCAGCGGCACTGCGGCCAGCCGGTCGGCCGACGTCAGGAACAATGTTTTGCCGTCCTCACCGATGCAGCAATTGGCGATCGCCTTGCCGGTGCGGATCTTGCCGAGCAGCCTGCCGTCGGGTGCGCAGACATGGACGCCGCCGGGGCCGGTGGCAAAGACGGTGCCGTCGGGCGCGGTCTTGATGCCGTCGGGCAGGCCCGGCTCGCCGGCGGCCAGTTCCTTGCCCATATCGCGGAACAGGCGCTGCCCCGTGGGCATGCCGTCCGCGCCCAGGCTGTAGGCCAGAACCTGCGGCCGCTTTTCGTCCGACAGCGCCAGATAGAGGGTGCGGCCGTCGGGCGAGAGGGTGACGCCATTGGGCCGGCGATGACTGCCATCGATCAGCGTCACCGTGCCATCGGGCGTCAGCCGGTAGAGGCCGTTGAAGCCGATCTCGCGCAGCGATGACGTGTCGCCATCGGTCAGGCCATAGGGCGGGTCGCTGAAATAGATGCTGCCATCGGCCGCGATCGTCAGGTCATTCGGGCTGTTGAAGCGCTTGCCCTGGTAACGGTCGGCGAGGATGGTCCGCGCCCTGGTCTTGAGGTCCACCCGCACGATCGCCCGCGTTCCGCTGTCGGCGCCGACCAGATGGCCGTCCTTGTCGATCGCGATGCCGTTGAGGCCGGCTTCGCGTATCTCCTTCGGGATCGCGGCCTGCAGGCCGGAGGGCGACAGGAAAGGCGACACACCATCCTTGCGGGTCCAGCGATAGACGATGTTGGAGGGCGGATCGCCGAACAGCAGCGCGTCGATCGGCGCGGCCCAGGTCGGCCCCTCGGCCCAGCGATAGCCCTGCGCCAATATCTCCACCTGCGCGCCGGGCGCGATGATGCGGTCCAGCGCCGGGTCGATCCGGTCGATCCGCGCGGACGGCAGGTCGGCGGCGTGGGCGAGCGCGTGGGTGAGCGGCAGGGCGGCCATCCCGGCCAGCAGGGTGCGACGATCGATCATGCGGTCAGGCTAACCGAACGATGCTCCGCCGCCGAGCGATAGATCGCCTCGATCACGCGCAGGTCGGCCAGCCCCTCCTCGCCCGCGACGATCGGCGCGGTGCCGTTGATGATGCATTCGGGCAGATGGTCGAGCTGGGCGGCAAACTGGTTCTTCGCCGGCACCGGCAGGCTGCGCGGCGCGGTCACGCCATCCTTGCGGATCATCATCGTCTGGCCGCTATATTGGGTCGCCGGCTCCATATCGATCCAGCCCTGGGTGCCGATCACCCGATAGCCATTATGGGCCGAGCTGTAGCTCGACACGCAATTGGCGATGATGCCCGACGGAAAGCGCAGCATGAAGTCGATCCGGTCCTCCACGGTGGCAAAGCGCGGATCGCTGCGGTCGGTGCTGGCGATCGCGCTCACCTCCACCGGCTCCTCGCCGGTCAGGTAGCGCGCGGCGTTCAGGCTATAGATGCCGATGTCCATCATCGATCCGCCGCCCGACAGGGGCCTGTCGAGCCGCCATTGCCCGGCCTTGATCGGGAAGCCATGTTCGGCGGTGATGATCCGCGTCGGCCCGATATGGCCGCCGCGCGCCAGCTCGATCGACAGTTTATTATAGGGCTCGAAGCGCGAGCGATAGCCGATCATCAGCTTGCGCCCAGCCTTGGCGCAGGCGGCGATCATCGCCTGGCATTCGGCCACCGACACCGCCATCGGCTTCTCGCACATCACATGCTTGCCCGCCTGCGCGGCGCGGATGCTATATTCGGCATGCAGGCTGTTGGGCAGGACGATATAGACGATGTCGATATCGGGATTGTCGCGGATGCGGTCGAAATCGGCATAGCTGTAGCGATGCGTCTTGGGGATGCCATATTGGTCGCCATATTGCGCCAGCTTGGCGGGCGTGCCGCTGACCAGCGCGACCAGCTTCGCATGCTCGCAGCCGGCGAAATTGGGCATGATCTGCTGCGTGGCATAATAGCCCAGGCCGACGATGGCATAGCCCAGCTTGCGCTGTGGCGCGGCGCAGGCGGCCGTGCTGCCCATGCCGGCCAGCACCAGCCCGGCGCCGATGCCCCCCAACAATTCCCGTCGCGAACGATCCATGCGGCGTCTCCCGCCAAGAGGGCAATTTTCAGTCGGCGGCGCGGCTCAGCGCCGGGCGCATCCAGCCGAAATGGCTGGCGGCGATGGCGACTTGGGTGCGGTTGCGGACGTTGAGCTTGCGCATCAGCGCGGTCATATGGACCTTCACCGTCGCCTCGGCCATGCCCAGCTCATAGGCGATTTGCTTGTTGAGCAGCCCCGAATGGACGCAGCGCATCACCTTCATCTGGGTCGGCGTGAGATGTGGGGCTTCGGGGACCATCTGGTCCTGGCGATCGAGAATGTGCAGATCCTGCATCCTGCCTCTCCCTATGATTGATCCGCGTTGGAGCCTGGTTTGGCCCAGGATTCGTTAGCGCTAACGATACTGGAATCAGTCAGACAGGTTCAAGCGGAATTTTGCAATATTCGGGAAATAACCTAGCGTGTGGCTGAAATACAGCTATAACCTGTCTAACAGATTTTCGGGATTCGCCCTGCGGATGACCGGCTACGCATAGGAAAGAGAGGGTGGGGATGGCGTTACCATATCGTCGATCGGTGCCATGTGGCCGGGCGTTCAGCCAGGGCAGACTACAGGGAGGCATGATCCGATGACCCCCGCCGACTATCGCCTGCTGATCGCCGCCGTCATCGGCATCGCCCTTTCCATCGCCCTCATCATCCGCGGCCGGCTCCATCCCTTTGTCGGCCTGCTGTGCGGTGCCTTCACCGTCGGCCTGATCGCCGGCCTGCCGATGGAGGAAACCGCCAAGGCGGTCGAAAAGGGCGCGGGCACCATATTGGGCGGCACCGGCCTGGTCGTGGCGCTGGGTCTGGGCCTTGGCGCGATGCTGCAATTGTCGGACGGCGCCGGCGGTCTCGCCCGCTCGGCGCTGCGCATCTCCGGCGTGAAGGGCGCGCCCTGGGCCAGCCTGTTCACCGCCATCGTCATCGGCCTGCCGCTCTTCTTCGAGACTGGCCTCGTCCTGCTGCTGCCGATCGTCGCGTCGGCCGCCGCCGCGCTGCCGGCCGGGCAGAATGGCGATACGGCGAAACTCAAGCTGATGCTGCCCGCGCTGTCGGGTCTGTCGGTGGTCCATGCGCTGGTGCCGCCGCATCCGGGGCCGCTGCTCGCCGTCAACGCGCTCGGCGCCAATCTCGGCCTCACCCTTCTCTATGGCCTGATCGTCGGCATCCCGACCGCGATCATTGCCGGCCCGCTGCTGGCGCGCTTCACCGCCCCCGGCGTGAAGCTCAATCCGCCCTTGCTCGATACGGTCAAGGTCGATGTCGCAACCCCCTCGGTCGGCCGTGCGCTGGCCGCCGTGCTGCTGCCGGTGGTGCTGATCGCCGCGGGACAGGCGGTGGCGCTGCTGCCGGCATCGGTCGCGCCGCATTTCCACTGGCTTGGCTGGGTCAGCGATCCGGTCGTCGCGCTGCTGATCGCGGTGCTGGTGGCGCTGCCCTTGCTGTTCGGCCGCCGCATCACCGACGCGAAGATCCAGAACGCGATCTGGTCCGAAGCGATGATCCCGGCCGGCGGCATTATCCTGGCGATCGGCGCGGGCGGCGCGCTCAAGCAGGTGCTGGTGACGGCCGGCCTTTCCGACCTGCTGGTCCGCTTTGCCGCTGGCGGCGCGATCTCGCCGATCCTGCTCGCCTGGGGCGTGTCGGTCTGCATCCGCCTCGCCACCGGCTCGGCCACCGTCGCGACGATCACCACCGCCGGCGTGATGCAGGGGCTGGTCGCCGCATCGGGCGTGGAGCCCGAATGGATGGTGCTGGCGATCGGCGCGGGCTCGCTCTTCTTCTCCCACGTCAATGATCCCGGCTTCTGGCTGGTCAAATCCTATCTCGGCACCGACATGCCGGGCACGTTCAAGACCTGGTCGATCATGGAAACCGTGGTCGCGGTGGTCGGCCTGCTGCTGGTGCTCGTCGCCAGCAGCATCTTCTGACTAGGGCGCTGCTGACGCTTGTCGTCGGCAGCCTCTCATGACTAGGAGGCACAGGATGTTGCCCAGCGATCCACAGGTGCGCCGATGAACCAGGCTCGATTGTCCGACCATGCCTATGCCGGCATAGTCGAGATCATCAATGACCAGGATCTGGCGGTCGGGGACCGTCTGCCGTCGGAAGCGGCGCTGGCGGAGCGGTTCGGCGTCTCCCGCGCGATCGTGCGAGAGGCGCTGGTCCGCCTCGCCTCGGACGGCATTACCGAGGCGCGCCGGGGTGCCGGCTCCTTCGTGAAAAGCCGCCCGTCGCAGCGCCTCGCCGCCTTCATGCCGGCGACCGAACTGCCCGCGACGCTTGGCAGCTATGAGGTGCGCTTCGTGCTGGAGGCGGAGGCCGCGCGCCTCGCCGCCACCCGCCGCAGCCCGATCGAAATGGCCCATGTCGAGGAAGGGATGGAGATGCTGCGCACCGCCCTGCTGTCGAGCGAACCGGCCCATGCCGAGGATATGGAACTGCACCGCCGCATTGCCGAGGCGACCGGCAACCCGGCCTTCCTGATCGCCTTCGACGCGCTCCATGCCGATGTCGACAAGGTGATGCGCGCCGGCGTCGACATCAGCCGATCGCGCCCGCCCGAAGTGATCGCGACCATGCTGCGCGAACATGAACAGATCGTCGCCGCCATCCGCGCCCAGGATGCCGAGGGCGCCGCGCTGGCGATGCGCTGGCATCTGTGGGAAGGGCGCCGCCGGCTGATGCCGTGAGGGTGGGCGGATAGCGGCGCACGATGACGGGACAGGAAGGGAGCAAGCTCCACCCAAACTCCCCCAACGGAAACGCTGCGTTGGCGTTCCGCCGGCTGGTCCGGTCGTCGCGCGGGCTTTATCTCTCTGCCCATGACACTGCATCCCCAGATCGCGGCCTTTGCCGCCCAGCTTGACGATCTTTCCCGCCTGTTGCGGGCACAGGGCGCGCGGCCCTGGGCAGATCGGATCGACCTCATCCAGCGCGCTGTCGCGGACTCCAACTATGCCGGCGTCACCCGCTTCCTGGAGATGTTCGACGGGGAAGGCGGCTTTGCCGAGCTGACCCTATCGGACGAAGCAGCCGATGCCGCGCTGACCCAATGCCGGGCGGCGGCGCTGGCGATGGCGCAGCGGCTGGCGCGCGAGGAAGGCTGATCCGGCTATAACCTGCGTCCCTGCGACATTTGCCCGATTGACGCCGCCCGCGCTTTGGGCAAATGCGTGGGGCGTCTCCGGTGCCGAGGATTCGGCAGCGGGCACGATGCGGGAGAGCATGGGCGCCTTTCAGGCTTGAGCCCGTCGCCGAAGGAGCAACCGCCCCGGAATCTCTCAGGCCAAAGGACCGCATCGCGCGTAGATACTCTGGAAAGCGGATGGCCCCCGTGCCGTCCCACCGAAGGGGTAAGCCAGCCGGTCCCAGGCCGCTGGTCAAAGCTCTCAGGTTCCGTGACAGAGGGGGTGGCATGCCGGAAGCGCCGATTCGTCGGCTGCGCTGGCCTGTCGCCGCATCCCTCCTACGGAAAGGTCTTGCCATGACCGCCACTGACGACGTCGCCGCCCTCGAAGCGGAACTGCCCCTCGAAGCCCTGCCGCTGGACGCCTGGCACCGTGCCAAGGGCGCGCGCATGGTCGGCTTCGCCGGCTATCACATGCCGATCCAGTATGAAGGCATCATGGCCGAACATAGCTGGACCCGCGAACATGCCGGCCTGTTCGACGTCAGCCATATGGGCCAGTTGACCTTCTCCGACGAGACCGGCGGCGCCAGCGTCGATGCCGCGCTCGAAACCCTGCTGCCCAGCGACATCAAGGGATTGAAGCCCTTCCGCCAGCGTTATTCGATGCTGCTCGATCAGGAAGGTGGCATCCTCGACGACCTGATGGTTTCGCGTCCGGGTGACGGCGCGTTCGATGGCTCGGCGATCTACATGGTCGTCAATGGCGCGACGAAATATGACGATATCGGCTGGATGATCGAACATCTGCCCGACGACGTCACCATGAACCATATGGCCGACCAGGCGCTGCTGGCGCTGCAGGGCCCCGAAGCGGGCGAGGCAATGGCCGCGCTCATCCCGGAAACCGCCGACCTCATCTTCATGCAGTCCGGCCCCTTCACCTGGCGCGGCGTGCCGCTGTGGATCAGCCGTTCGGGCTATACCGGCGAGGATGGCTTTGAAATCAGCGTGCCGGGCGATTCCGTCGCGCTGCTGGCCGATGCGCTGTGCGCGCTGCCGCAGGTCAAGCCGATCGGCCTTGGCGCGCGTGACTCGCTCCGTCTGGAAGCCGGCCTGCCGCTCTATGGCCATGACCTGTCGCCCGCCGTCAGCACCATCGGCGCGGACCTGGGCTTTGCCATCCAGAAGCGCCGCCGCGAGGAAGGTGGCTTCATCGGCCATGCCCGCGTGATGAAGGAACTGGCCGAAGGCCCCGGTTCCAAGCGCGTCGGCCTGAAGATCGAAGGCCGCTTGCCGGCCCGCGAGGGCGCGCAAATCTATGCCGGCGATGTGCTGGTAGGCGAAGTCACCTCGGGCGGTTTCGCGCCGAGCGTGGGCGCGCCGATCGCCATGGGCTGGGTCAGCCTGCCTTATTCCGCGCTCGACACCGCGCTGGAGATCGAGGTGCGCGGCAAGCGGATTGCAGCGGCGGTTGCGCCGATGCCGTTCGTTCCGCATCGTTATCGCCGCAAGGCCTGAATTACCGCTTTTCGAGGAGAGCAAGCATGAGCCGCTATTTCACCGACGAACATGAATGGATCGACGTTGCAGGCGACATCGCCACCGTCGGCATCACCGACTATGCGCAGGAACAGCTGGGCGACATCGTGTTCGTCGAACTGCCCGCCGAAGGCACGACCTTCGAAAAGGGCGATGACGCTGCCGTCGTGGAATCGGTCAAGGCCGCGTCCGACGTCTATGCCCCGATCTCGGGCGAAGTCGTCGAAGCCAATGGCGCGCTGGAAGACGAGCCGGCGCTGGTCAACAGCGATGCCGAGGAAGATGGCTGGTTCTTCAAGCTGCGCATCGCCGACGCCAGCGAGCTGGAAGGCCTGATGAACGAAGCCGCCTACAAGAAGTTCGTGGCGAGCCTCTAAGCAACATTAGCCCCTCCCCTTCAGGGGAGGGGTTGGGGTGGGGGACCGCCCCAGGGCGCCGCGCCAGGCGGACAGCCCCCACCCCCCGGCCCCTCCCCTGAAGGGGAGGGGAGAAGGAGTCAGAATGCGCTACCTACCCCTTACCGACACCGACCGGCAGGAAATGCTGTCCGTCATCGGCGCCGAGACGATCGATGACCTGTTCATCGACGTGCCCGCCGAAGCCCGCCTGAGCGGCACCATCGCCGGCCTGCCCGATCATGCCAGCGAACTGGCGGTCGAGCGCCATATGGGCGCGCTCGCTCGCAAGAATCTGTCGGCAGGGGAAGCGCCCTTCTTCCTGGGCGCCGGCGCCTACAAGCATCATGTCCCCGCCAGCGTCGATCATCTGATCCAGCGCGGCGAGTTCCTGACCGCCTACACGCCCTATCAGCCGGAAATCGCGCAGGGCACGCTGCAGGTGCTGTTCGAGTTCCAGACCCAGGTCGCCCGCCTGCTCGGCGTCGATGTCGCCAACGCCTCCATGTATGACGGCTCGACCGCCTGCTGGGAAGCGATCGGCATGGCCCGCCGCATCACCAAGCGCGGCAAGGCGCTGCTGTCGTCCGGCCTGCACCCCCATTATGTCTCGGTCGCCAACACCATGGCGAAGTTCACCGGCGACGCGCTGGTGCATCAGGCGCCGACGCTGGACGCCGCGACCGACATCGACGCGCTGATCGCATCGATCGACAAGGACACGTCCTGCGTCGTCGTCCAATATCCCGACATCCTCGGCCGCATCGCCGACCTGACCCCGCTGGCCGAAGCGGCGCACGCCGCCGGCGCGCTGCTGGTCGCGGTGGTGACGGAACCCGTCGCTCTGGGCGCGATCAAGGCACCGGGCCATATGGGCGCGGACATCGTCGTGGGCGAAGGCCAGTCGATCGGCGTCGGCCTGCAGTTCGGCGGTCCCTATCTGGGCCTGTTCGGCTGCAAGCAGAAATATGTTCGCCAGATGCCGGGCCGCCTGTGCGGCGAGACGGTCGACGCGGCCGGCAAGCGCGGCTTCGTGCTGACGCTTTCCACCCGCGAGCAGCATATCCGCCGCGAAAAGGCGACGTCGAACATCTGCACCAACTCGGGCCTGTGTGCGCTGGCGTTCAGCATCCACATGACCCTGCTGGGCGAGAAGGGCCTGCGCGAACTGGCGACCCTGAACCACGGCCTGGCCGTGCAGGCTGCCGATCGCCTCGCCAAGGTGCCGGGCGTGACCCTGCTCAACGACGGCTTCTTCAACGAATTCACGCTGGTCCTGACCAAGGATGCGCGCGAGGTCGTCCGCAACCTCGCCGACAAGGGCGTGCTGGCCGGCGTCTCGCTCGGCCGCCTGTTCCCGGACGCGCCGGCAATCGGCAACGGCCTGGTCGTCGCCGTGACCGAGACTGTCACGCCGGAGGATATCGAAACCCTTGCCGCAGCGCTTGAGGAGGAACTGGCATGACCATGTTGAAGGAAGGTCGCCCGACCACCCCGCAGGCCGTCGCGCAGGAGCATATGGCCCCGGCAACCGCCACCGGCAACCGCGCGCTGATGCTGGAGGAAAAGCTGATCTTCGAGATCGGCTCGACCGACACCACTGGCGTCGATTTCGCCGACGCGCCCAAGGTGGCCAGCCGCCTCGGTTCGCTCGCCCGCACCGACAGCATCGGCCTGCCGGGCCTGTCGGAACAGGAAACGGTGCGCCACTATACCCGCCTGTCGCGCCAGAACTACGCCATCGATCTTGGCCTGTTCCCGCTCGGCAGCTGCACCATGAAGCACAACCCGCGCCTCAATGAAAAGGTCGCGCGGATGCCCGGTTTCGCCGACATCCATCCGCTGCAGCCGCAGTCGACGGTGCAGGGCGCGCTGGCCGTCATCCATGAACTGGCCGCCTGGCTGGTCACGCTGACCGGCATGCACTCGGTCGCGATGTCGCCCAAGGCGGGCGCCCATGGCGAACTGTGCGGCCTGCTGGCGATCCGCGCCGCGCTCGAAGCCCGTGGCGACGCGCGCAGCGTCATCCTCGTCCCCGAAAGCGCCCATGGCACCAACCCGGCCACCGCTGCCTTCTGCGGCTACAAGGTCGAGGATATCCCGGCGACCCCGGATGGCCGCGTGGACCTGGAAGCCTTGAAGGCCCGTCTGGGACCGGACGTTGCGGCGGTGATGATCACCAACCCCAACACCTGCGGCCTGTTCGAGCGCGACATGAAGACGATCTCCGACGCGGTCCATGCCGCCGGGGCCTTCGTCTATTGCGACGGCGCGAACTTCAACGCCATTGTCGGCCGGGTCCGTCCCGGCGACCTGGGCGTCGACGCCATGCACATCAACCTGCACAAGACCTTCTCGACGCCGCATGGCGGCGGTGGTCCGGGTTCGGGTCCGGTGGTGCTGTCGCAAGCGCTCACACCCTTCGCGCCTTTGCCCTTCGTCGAGAAGCAGGGCGACAAGTTCGTGCTGGTCGAGGAAGAAACGGCGGAGGATCATCACGCCCAGACCTTTGGCCGCATGGTCGCCTTCCATGGCCAGATGGGCATGTTCACCCGCGCGCTGACCTATATCCTCAGCCACGGTGCCGATGGCCTGCGCCAGGTCGCGAGCGATGCGGTGCTGAACGCCAATTACATCCTGCGCAGCCTGGATGACGTTCTGGATGCGCCCTTCGGTGCGGCCGGCCCGTGCATGCATGAGGCGCTGTTCAGCGACAAGGGGCTGGCCGAAGGCTTCACGACGCTCGACATCGCCAAGGGCCTGATCGACGAAGGCTTCCACCCGATGACCATGTATTTCCCGCTGGTCGTCCATGGCGCGATGCTGGTCGAACCGACGGAAACCGAAAGCAAGGCCGCGCTCGACCAGTTCATCATGGCGCTGCGCAGCCTCGCCGAACGGGCCAAGGCAGGGGACGAAGCGCTGAAGGGCGCGCCCTATCACGCCCCGCGCCGTCGCCTCGACGAGACGCTGGCCGCGCGCAAGCCGGTGCTGACCTGGTCCGAACCGGATCTGGCGGTCGCCGCCGAATAAGGCGGAAGCAAAGGGCGGTGGAGGATCTCCACCGCCCTTTTTGCATCGGTCGGCCACAGACAAGGATTTGTCCATGACACAGGACGCCCCTGCACCCTGGACGCCGCAGGGCGACGGCCCCGATCCGCGCCGCCATGCCCCCGCGACGCTGCGCAATCGCGATGCGATCGCGACTGTCCTGCGGGACGAACTGCCCGATGCCGGGCTGGTGCTGGAAGTGGCGAGCGGCAGCGGTGAACATGTCGTCCACTTCGCTGTCACTTTCCCGGCGCTCGATTGGCAGCCCAGTGATCCCGATCCCGCCGCGCTCGCCTCGATCGCGGCGCTGCGCGGCGACGCCAATCTGCCCAATCTGCGTGCGCCGCTGCTGCTCGACGCGGCGGGTGCCGACTGGCCGATCGATGCGGCGGACGCGGTCCTGTGCATCAACATGGTGCATATCAGCCCCTGGGCGGCGACGCTGGGGCTGCTGGCGTGTGGCGCGCGATTGCTGGCGCCGGGCGCGCCGCTGATCCTCTACGGTGCCTATGTCGAGGATGATGTGCCGACCGCCCCCTCCAATCTGGCGTTCGACCGATCGCTGAAGGATCGCAACCCGCAATGGGGCCTGCGGACCCTGACCGATCTCGACCGGGCAGCGGCCGATGTCGGGTTCGACCGCACCCGGCGGGTGGCGATGCCGGCCAATAATCTGATGCTGGTCTATCGCCGGGGATAGGGCGCTGATGGTCGTCCGCGCATGATCCGCGCAAGATGCTTCCACCCGGCGGGATCTGGCTCTAAAGCGCTTGGCGATGACCAACAGCCTGTTCTCGCTTGTCGCTGCTGAACTGTCCGCGCCGGCCGATCCGCGCGCGGCCGCCATGGCCGGGGCGCTGGCGGCGAAATATCCCGGCGCGGCACGGGCGGTGCTCTTCTACGGCTCCTGCCTGCGCGAGGCCAATCTCGACGGGCTGATGCTCGATTTCTACCTGATCGTCTCCGATTATGAGGCGGCCTATGGCAAGGGCTGGCTGGCGCGCGCCAACCGGGCGATCCCGCCCAATGTGTTTCCGTTCGAACATGGCGGCCTGATCGCCAAATATGCCGTGCTGTCGGAGGCCGACTTTGCCCGGCTGAACAGCATGAAGGCGGACAATGTCTCGGTCTGGGCGCGCTTTGCCCAGCCCTCGCGGCTGCTATGGTCGGCGGACGATCTGGCGCGCCAGCGCGCGCTGGCGGCGGTGGCACAGGCCGCACCGACCCTGTTGTCGCTCGCCCGGCCGATGGCGGACGGGCAGGGCGATGACCCGATCCTGTTGTGGAAGACCGGCTTCACGCTGACCTATAACGCCGAATTGCGGGCGGAGAAGACGGGGCGCTCGCTCTCGATCGTCGATGCCGATCCCGAGCGCTATCGCCGTTTCGGCGCGGCGGCGCTGGCCGAGGGGCTACCGCCGTCGCCCGACCATGCGGACAAGGTCTGGCGCGGACTGCAGCGACGCGGCAAATATCTGTCGGTGGTGCGCCTCGCCAAGGCGAGCTTCACCTATGCCGGCGGGATCGATTATCTGGCGTGGAAGATCAACCGCCATGCCGGCACCGCAATCGAGATCAAGCCCTGGCAGCGGCGCTGGCCGCTGCTGGGCGCGGTCACTCTGCTGCCGCGGCTGTTCCTGGGTGGTTCGATCCGCTGAGCGCGTTCGACAGCGCAAGGCCCAGGGCATTGAGCGTGTAGGGCTTGCGCAGCACCTCATGCCCCCGGAAATCGTCGCTGTCGGTCGCGTCGCCGGTGAAGCCGGTGACGAACAGCACCGGCAGATGGCGCATATGGGCGGGCAGGGTGCGGATCATTTCCGGCCCGGTCATGTCGGGCATCAGCACGTCGCTCATGATGAGGCCAATATCGGCATTGTTGCTGAGCAGCTTGGCCGCCTTGCTGGGATGGTCGCAGGCGATCGGCAGATGACCGAGTTCGGCCAGCGCCGCCATCGTCTGGTTCAGCACGCGCGGATCATCCTCCACCACCAGGATGCGGGTCGGGGGATGGAGCGTGTGCAACTGCTCGCTCGCCGGGGCCTCTGCGGCGGCCTCCTGCTCGGTCAGGATGCGGCGCGGCAGGTAGATATGGACGCTGGTGCCGGTGCCCAGTTCGGACTCGATGCGGATTTCGCCCTGGCTCTGGCGCACGAAGCCGAAAATCTGGCTGAGGCCAAGGCCGGTGCCCTTGCCGACCGGCTTGGTGGTGAAGAAGGGTTCGAACACGCGGGCGGCGACCTCGGCCGTCATGCCGCAGCCATTGTCGGTGACGCTGACGGTGACATAGTCGCCGGCCGGGCATTCGCCGATCTGGTTGGCGGCAAGCTGGGCCTGGCCGGTCGAGATGGTCAGCTTGCCCCGGCCCTCCATCGCGTCGCGGGCGTTGACGCACAGGTTGAGGAGGGCGTTTTCCATCTGATGCTGGTCGACGAAGATGCGCCAGCCGCTCGCCTTGTGGGCGAAGCTGACGATGATCTGGTCGCCGATCGTGCGATCGACCAGATCGGCCATGCCGCGCAGCAGGCTGTCGGGATCGACCGCATTGGGCAGCAGCGGTTCGGATCGGGCAAAGGCAAGCAGGCGGCGGGTCAGCGCGGCGGCGCGGTTGGCGCCCTCCATCGCATTGTCGAGATGATGGCCCGCCTCGGCCGGCTTCAGCCGCAGCTTGCGCTTGGCCAGTTCCAGCCCGCCGACGACGACCGCCAGCATATTGTTGAAGTCGTGTGCGATGCCCCCGGTCAACTGGCCGACCGCGTCCATCTTCTGCATCTGGCGCAGATTATCCTCGGCGGCGGCGCGCTCGGCGGATTCGCGCTTCAACTGCTCATAGGCATCCGACAATTCGCTGGTGCGGGCCGAAACCGCCTCTTCCAGCCGGTCGGCGCGTTCGGCCTCCATATCCGCCATGCGGCGCGCGTTGCGCCGTTCGGTATAGGCCGCATTGACCAGCCACAGCGCGAACAGCACGCAGACCAGCAGAGCGAGGCCAACCATGCGCGACGTCTTGCCGACCAGTTCGGTGCGGTCGCCCGCCAGGCTGACGGCCAGGCTGCGTTCGCGCAACCGCGCATTTTCGGCCTGGATCACCAGGTCGATCAGCGCCGTCAGCCGCTTGATATCCTGCGATCGCCCGGCCTGATGGAATTGCGCCAGCGCGCCCATCTTCTGGTCATAGGTGGTGCGCAGGCCGATTTCGCTCAGCGTCTTGCCGCGCTGTTCGAAGGCGGCCTGGAGCGCGCGGACATTGCCGCGCTGCCAGTCGGACTTGCGGGTGGCATAGGTCAGCGACTTGAGCTGGCTGGCGGCGGTGCGCCACTGGTCCTGGAACAGGCGGCCGGTGTCGGGATCAAGGCTGATGACATAGCGGGCCAGCGTCACTTCGGCGCGGGCGGTCTTGGCCTCGAAGGCGCGGGCGAGCGCCATGATTTCCCAGCTGCGCTGCTGTTCGGCGAGGGCGCGCTGATGATCGCGCGAGGCGCTGCTGGCGCTGTAGAGCAGGGCGCCGAGCGATCCGATCAGCAATATGCCAAGGACCAGGGGCATGTAGCGCCGCGCCGCGGCGCGCCAGCCCCGGTCCTGTTCATCGATCACTTCGCGTTCCGCCATATACCGTTACACTAACCGAACTATGTTAACCGCGCGAATATGCAGGTTAGATGGTTCCGCTGCTGTAGCAGATTCTATCGCAGGAAATACCCGGTCGATCGTCGGAGTATCGAAAAGCGCGATCAGTTGATCGCGCCGGTGGCCTTGCCGGCGGCTTCGAACATGGCGATGATCTGTTCGACCTGCTCGTCGCTATGTTCGGCGCAGAGCGAGCAGCGCAGCAGGAAGGTGCCGGCCGGGGTTGCCGGCGGGCGCGCCATGTTGACGTAGAGGCCCAGCTCCAGCAGCGTCTGCCACATCGCTACCGCCTGCATCTGGTCGGTCAGGATGACGGCGATGATCGCCGACTGCGGCGTGGCGCTGCCCAGCTTGAAGCCGAGGTCGGTCAGACCCTGGTGCAGGCGCTGGCTGTTCTTCCACAGATGGGCGCGCTTCTCGCCGGCGTGCATCAGCTTGCGGATGCTGGTCGCGGCGGTGGCGACGACGCTGGGCGGCAGCGAGGCGGTGAAGACATAGGGACGGCAGACGAGGCGCAGTATCTCGAACTTGGGGTGGTTCGATACGCAGAAGCCACCGACCGTGCCGACCGACTTGGAGAAGGTGCCGACCACGAAGTCGATCTCGCCCTCGACGCCCTGTTCCTCGTATGCGCCACGGCCGTTGGGGCCGAAGAAGCCCATGCCATGGGCCTCGTCGCACAGGATCATGCAATTGGGGTGCTTGCGGATGGCGGCGACCATTTCGGGCAGCGGGGCGACGTCGCCGAGCATCGAATAGACGCCTTCCAGCACCACCAGCTTCAGCGCGTCGGCGGGCAGGCGGCCGAGGCGCTTGTCCAGATCCTCGACGCTGTTGTGGCGGAAGCGGACGATCTCCGCATTGCCCATGGCGCAGCCATCATAGATGGAGGCATGGCTGTCGGCGTCGAGCACGACATAATCGCCCTTGCCCGCGAGGGTGGAGATGATGCCCAGGTTCGCCTGATAGCCGGTCGAAAAGACCATGGCGCCCGACGTGCCGTAGAACTCCTTGAGCGCGTCCTCGACTTCCTTGTGGCCCTGATAGGTGCCGTTGAGGACGCGGCTGCCGGTGGTGCCGGCGCCGAACTCGTCCAGCGCCTTCTTGCCGGCTTCGACTACATCCGGGTCGAAGGTCATGCCCATATAATTATAGGTGCCGAGCAGGATGGTTTCCTTCCCCTTGATGATCGCGCGCGTGGGCGAGAGCACCTGGTCCATGACGATCGCATAGGGATCGCGCACGCCCGTCGCCAGCAGCGCCTCGCGCTCGTTGATCAGCGGATCGAACTTGGAGAAGAGATCGCGGGTTTCGGTAGCGATGGCGGCGTCGGTCATGATCTTGTTCCTCAACCCGTTCGTGCTGAGTAGGGACTGAGCTTGTCGAAGGCCCATATCGAAGCACTTCGCGCTGGTCCCCGATCCTTCGATACGCTGCTTCGACTTCGCTCAGCAGCTACTCAGGACGAACGGCGTAAAATTCTCAGGCGGTCTTGAGCTTGGCGACCGCGTCGACCAGCTGGCCCACGGTCTCGATCTCGGCCTGCATGTTCATGGTGATGATGATGTCGAACTCGTCCTCGATGGCGGCGACGAAATCCATCACGGTCAGGCTGTCCCATTCCAGGTCGCCGGCAAAGGTGGTGGCTTCGGACAGTTCGACGCCCTTCTTGTTGAAGGGGGCGATCTGCGCTGCGACGCTGTCGAAAATCTCGCTGCGATCGGTCATTATCTCTTCAATCTTTCCATGAAAGCACGGCTTTTGCCGCCTCACGCCGCTCTTTGGCAAGCGAATAAGGCGTCAATCGGGCAGCATCTGGGGCAAAATGCCTTGTTCGCGGCGCGCCGTGTCGCGCCGCGCTCTGCTATTCCAGCCTCGAACGGGCTGAAGGATCAGCGGAAATTGTCGGCGTAGGCCTGAATTTTCAGCGTCTTGGGCGGGGTCGCGATGACGGTGTAGGCGATCTTCTCGCGCTCGGCATAGGCGACGGCGGCGTCCTGCGAGGAGAAGCTGAGCTTCAGCTGCTGCTTGGTGTCGCCCGAACCGGCCCAGCCGGTCAGCGGATCGGCCTTCTTCGCTTCGGCGGGCGCATATTCCAGCACCCACTTGTGAGTCAGCGCCTTGCCGGACTGGAGGGCGTTCTTCTGGATCTGGTAAATGCGCGCGGTCATCGCGATGAAACTCCGTAAAATCGTCATTGTGCGTTGCACCAGCGGTCGCCGTGAAGTCAAGAGTTCCGGCGCGCGTCCGCATTTTTGGTGCGCAATGTGGCATTGGCGCTCGCCGGATCGTCGGGCCAGGGGTGGCGGGGATAGCGACCACGCATTTCCTTGGCCACGTCGCGCCAGTTGCCGGTCCAGAAGCCGGGCAGGTCGCGCGTCGTCTGGATCGGCCGGCCGGCGGGGGAGGTGAGCGAGAGGACCAGCGGGATGCGCTGATTGCCGACGGTCGGATGCTGCGACAGGCCGAACAGCGCCTGCACCCGCAATTCCACGCGCGGGCCACCCTCGGCCGCATAGTCGATCGCATGGGTGGAGCCGGCGGGTGACCGGAAATCGGGCGGGGCCAGCCGGTCGAGCTGCTGCTTGCCGTCCCAGCCGATCAGTGTTTCAAGGACGCCCGACAGTTGCGACCGGTCGATGTCGGACAGGCGGCGCTTGCCCGGCAGCAGCGGCGGCAACCAGTCGTCCAGCGTGTCGATCAGGGCGGCGTCGGACAGCGCCTCGATTCCTGCAAACTCGGCCCGCATCCGCAGCGATTGTGCGGCTTCCGACCAGGGGAGGAGGGCAAGGCCGCCCTGCCGCACGCCATCGACCAACGCGGTGACCACGGCATCGGGGTCGGGCCGGTCATCGGAGCCGGAGGACAGGCGCACGGCGCCCAGCCGGCGCTCCCGCAAGGCTTCGATCCCACCATTGGCAGCGCGGAATTTTACCGTGCGATGCTCGGCGATGCGCTCGCCGAACAAGGCGATCACGTCTGCCTCGCCGATCGGGGCGGCGGAAAGGATGCGCGCGCCGGCGGCACTGCCCTGCACTTCGCCCACCGCCAGCCAGGCTTCGCTGGCCAATGGCGAGAGCGGATCGAGCCGGAAGCCGCGCCCGCCCACGCTGGCCCAGTCGGCACCGTCGGCCGAGCGGCGCTTGGCGACGCGATCGGGAAAGGCAAGGGCCAGGCAGAGGCCGACATCGTGCAGTCCGCCCTCTGCGGGCGGGCGGCCGTCGACCAGGCGCGCCCAGCGCTTGGCGAGGCCGCGTCCTGCTTCGGCCCGCTTGCCGCCCTCGCGCCGCCAGCGCTGGAGCCGCAGGGTGAGGTCGGTATCCTGTCCGCCCAGGCCGCGTTCGCCCAGCAATACCGCGATCTCGGCGGCGGTGCGGGCAAGGCCGCGTTCGCCGGCACGCACCAGCATATGGGCGATGCGCGGCGCCAGCGGCAGCGTCGCGAGTGCCTTGCCATGGGCCGTGATGCGGCCGTCGGCGTCGAGCGCCTCCAGGGCGGTCAGTCGCTTGGCGGCCTCGGCCACGGCGGCGGCGGGTGGCGCGTCGAGCCAGCGCAGGCTGGCCGGATCGCTCACGCCCCACAGCGCGCAGTCGAGCAGCAGGCTGGACAGGTCGCTTTCCAATATTTCGGGCGGGTCGAAGGGCGGCATGCCCGCGGTCGCTGCCGCTTCCCACAGGCGATAGGCGACGCCGGGTCGCTGGCGTGCAGCACGGCCGGCGCGCTGGGTCGCCGACGCCTGGCTGGCGCGTTCGGTGACAAGGCGGGTGACGCCGGCGGCGCGGTCATAGCGCGGGCGGCGGGCAAGGCCGGAGTCGACGACGATGCGCACGCCGTCGATGGTCAGGCTGGTCTCGGCGATCGAGGTGGCGAGGATCACCTTGCGCCGCCCTTCGCGCGACGGGCGGATGGCGGCGCGCTGGGCACCCGGATCGAGCGAGCCGTGCAACATGTGGACCTCAAACGCGCCCCCCTCAATCCGCTCGGCGGTGCGCTCGATTTCCCGGACGCCGGGCAGGAAGGCGAGCAGGTCGCCCTGCGTTTCTTCCTCCAGCGCGCGGCGGATGGCGGCGGCCATCTCGTCCTCGATCCGCTTTTCGGCATGGCGGCCGATATGGCGCAACTCCAGGGGCTGGATCTTGCCCTCGCTCTCGATGACGGGTGCGCCATCGAGCAGTGTCGAGAAACGCGCGCCGTCGAGCGTGGCCGACATCGGCAGGATACGCAGGTCCGGGCGCAGCGCCGCCTGCGCATCGAGCGCCAGCGCCAGGCCGAAATCGCTGTCCAGGCTGCGCTCATGCACTTCGTCGAACAGTACCGCCGACACGCCCGCCAGTTCGGGATCATCCTGGATGCGGCGGACGAAAATGCCCTCGGTCAGCGCCAGCAGCCGCGTCTTCGCGCTGACCTTGCTGTCCATCCGCGTCGCATAGCCGACCGTGCCGCCGGGCTGTTCGCCCAGCATCTCGGCAATGCGCTCGGCCGCGGCACGGGCGGCGAGGCGGCGGGGGGAGAGCAGCAGCACCTGCCCCT
Organism: Sphingobium sp. DN12; assembly: GCF_051058005.1. NCBI lineage: Bacteria > Pseudomonadati > Pseudomonadota > Alphaproteobacteria > Sphingomonadales > Sphingobiaceae > Sphingobium > Sphingobium sp. DN12. Next base: position 2,536,180 of record NZ_CP173717.1, on the reverse strand, counting down.
CGCACCAGGGCTGGTCGAGCAGCGCCGGGGCCACCGCCGTTGTCTTGCCCGCACCCGGCGGCGCCACCAGCACGGCATTATTGCGAGCGCGCAGGGCGGCGAGCAGGTCAGGCAGGACGGCATGGATCGGCAGGGCGGGGGCGGTCATGGCCGTTCCTCTGACGCCAATGCGCCGCGACCACAAGTCGGCTGTGCGGCTATCGTGCTGGCGGCCTGGGCTTGGAACAGCAGAGCACGTCTACGATGATCCAGTGGTCGGCGAATTTCCCGATGGGGGAATGGTCATGACCTGGAGCGTCGGGAAGGGAGGGCTGTGGTCCCGAGCGATGTTGTGCCGGTCGGGGCGGACGGCACGGCAAGCGCTTCCTGTTCAAAAGAGAAAGGGGCTGCCGCAGGCTTGTCTGCGGCAGCCCCTGACTTCAATCCTGCGCTGCGTGTTCCTTGAACTTCTCGATCAGCTTGGAAAAGTCGCCCGACATGGCCTCCTGCCGTGGCGGGAACTCCTGAAAGGTCATGACATGCCTCGTCATGAAGTCGATGATCGGCAACAATACCCAGCCCTTATGTTCGGCCAGCTTGCGATTGACGTCGCCCCATTGCCGTTCGAACGGGTCCATCAGGATGTTGGTGATCATCGGCCGGCCGAGATGGACAAGCGGGTTGTCCCACTTGCCTTCCATCTTGGCGGCGATCGTCACCTTCCATGGTCCGTAGCGGACCGCCGTCAGGTTGGTTTCGTCATAATAGAAATAATGTTTGCGGGCCGACGGCCCCTTGCCGGTGAACAGCGCGGTCTGGTCATAGCCGTCGAGATGCACCTTGTAGGTCTTGCCGTCATGCTCGACCCCGGCCTTCAGCTTCTTGTCGATGTCCGGCATGCCGACCAGCGCCGCGAAGGTCATGAAGAAATCTTCCATCGCGACGATTTCGGGGCTGACCTGCCCGGCCGGAATCTTGCCCGGATAGCGGATGACGCAAGGGACACGCACGCCGCCTTCCCAGGTCGTGCCCTTGTCGCCGCGGAACGGTGACGTGCCGCCTTCGGGCCACATATATTGATAGGCGCCGTTGTCGGTGGTGTAGACGACGATCGTGTCCTCGACGATGCCGAGGTCCTCCAGCTTGGCCAGAAGCTGGCCGACATGGCCATCATGTTCGGCAAGGCCGTCGCCATAAATGTCGGCCTCGGACGCCCGCGAGACACCCTTGCGCTCATCAAGCATATGCGTGAACACATGCATGCGGCTGGCGCAGTGCCAGATGAAGAAGGGCTTGTCCGCCTTCACCTGCCGCTCCATGAAATCGGACGACTTGGCGACGATTTCGTCATCGATCGTCTTCATCCGTTCCGTCGTCAGCTGGCCCTCATCCTTGGTCGGGCCGTCCGCGGTTCCCGACACGACGCCGCGCACGCCCCATTTCTGTTCGAATTCCTTGGTCTGCGGGCGATCGGGATCTTCCGGATCTTCATTGGCATTGAGGTGATAGAGATTGCCGAAAAACTCGTCGAAACCATGGCGATGGGGCAGATGCTCCTCGCGATCGCCCAGATGGTTCTTGCCGAACTGCGCGGTGGCATAGCCTGCCATTTTCATGATCTGGGCGATTGTCGGGTCTTTTTCCGACATGCCCTGCGGCGCGCCGGCGCAGCCGACGGTCGTCAGGCCCGTGCGCGCCGGCATCTGTCCCGTGATGAACGCCGCGCGCCCGGCCGTGCAGGATGGCTGGGCATAGAAGGACGTCAGGCGGATGCCTTCATGGCCGATCCGGTCGATGTTGGGCGTGGCCACCCCCATCGTGTCGCCGCCAAAGGAACTGATGTTCCAGTAACCGATGTCATCCCCGAAAATGACCAGGATGTTGGGTTGCTTCTTCGCCATGCCGAGTCTCCGATCCTGATGGATGGACGGGAGGCTAGCGGCGAGCGGGCCGCGACGCTGCATGGGGATAATCCCGAGAAGCGGCGGGGACATCCCCTATGCCCGGCGAAGGGGGGGGCGCCTAGCCGAACAGGTAGATGTGGATCGGGTTCTTGGGATCGAGCAGCATCTTGGTGGTCAGCGCCAGCGACATGATGATGAGCAGCGGCTTGATCAGCTTCGATCCGAAACGCATGGCAAGGTGCGATCCGATCTGGCCGCCGGTGATCGATCCGACCGCCATGGCCAGGCCCGCGATCCAGATGACATGACCGCCCGCGACCATGGTCAGCAATCCCGCGACATTCGAGGCGAAATTGGCCGCCTTGGTCTGGGCGGTGGCGCGCAGCAGCGACAGGCCGCCCAGCGCGATGAAGATGGTGGTGTAGAAGGCGCCGGCACCGGGCCCGAAAAAGCCGTCATAGAAGCCGACCACGCCGATCATGCCGGACAGGCCCCATAGGCCGACGCGGGCATGGCGATCGGCATCGCTGAGCTTGGGCGAGAAGGTGAAATAGGCGGCCATCGCGATCAGCAGCGCGGGCATCAGCCCGGCTAGGATCGACGGATCGACCCGTTGCAGCAGCCAGGCGCCGCCGATCGACCCGATGAAGGCGGCGATCACCGGCCCCTTGTAGGTTTTGAGGTCCATATGGCCGCGCCGGGCATAGGCGACGCAGGCGCCGAAGGTGCCAAGGCAGCTTTGCAGCTTGTTGGTGGCGACCGCCGGCACCGGCGGCACGCCGGCGGCGAGCAGCGCGGGCAGGGCGATGAGGCCGCCCCCGCCGGCCATCGCGTCGATGCAGCCGGCCATGAAGGCGGCGGCCATGAGGAAGGCGATGGTTTCGGGGGACAGGATCATGATATTTACCCCGTTCGGGCTGAGCGAAGTCGAAGCCCGCACCAGAGCGAAGCGAAGGAACTTCGCCTGCGGCTCAGTTTTGCCCTTCGACTTCGCTCAGGGCGAACGGATATTGGAAGGGGAAACGAGCAGAAGTGCCCGTCTCCTCAACTTATGGTTTGCCGCATTTTCCGAGTCAGCGGACCTCCGTCCGCTTCGAAAATGCTTCAGTACGCCCGTGCTATCGCGAATTCGACCGCTTCGGTAAGGGCCGCTTTCGCCTTGCCGGCATCGAACATGCCCAGCGCGTCGATCGCGCGCTGGCCATAATGGCGGGCGCGGGCCAGCGTGTCGGCGATGGCGCCGGTCTGGCGCAGCAGCTGCGTGGCGTGGGCCAGATCCTCGTCGCTGATGCGATGGCCCGAGATCGCGGCCTTCCAGAAGGCCTTGTCCTCGTCCGAGCCGCGCGCATAGGCCAGGATCACCGGCAGGGTGACCTTGCCGTCGCGGAAATCGTCGCCGGCATCCTTGCCCATGGTGGCGCCGTCCGATTCATAGTCGATCGCGTCGTCGATCAGCTGGAAGGCGATGCCAAGATTGCGGCCATAGACGTCGAGCGCATGTTCCTCCGCCTCGCTGCGGTCGGCGACCACGGCGGAAATGCGGCAGGCGGCGGCGAACAAAGCGGCGGTCTTGGCGCCGATGATGTCCAGATATTGTTCTTCGCTGGTGTCGATCTTGCGCTGGGCGGTCAGCTGGTTGACCTCGCCCTCGGCGATGATCGCCGATGCGCCCGACAGGATCTTGAGCACCTTGAGCGACTCGGCCTCGACCATCAGCTCGAACGAGCGGGAGAAGAGGAAGTCGCCGACCAGCACGGAGGCGCTGTTGCCCCAGATGATGTTGGCGGTCTTGCGGCCGCGGCGCAGGCCCGATCCGTCGACGACATCGTCATGCAGCAGCGTGGCGGTGTGGATGAACTCGACCGATGCGGCCAGCTTGTAATGGCGCGATCCGGCATAGCCGACCAGGTCGGCGCAGGCGAGCGTCAGCATCGGCCGAAGCCGCTTGCCGCCGCCGGCGATCAGATGGCCGGCCAGTTCCGGGATCAGCGGGATGCGCGACTGCATCCGGTCCAGGATCACGCTGTTCACCTGGTTCATGCCATCGGCGACGAGCGCCATGATGGGAGCGAGCGAAGGGGCGCTGGTGCGGCCGATCGGGTGGACGTTGCCGGGGGAGGATGCAGTCATGACAAGCGTCCTCTGGCGGGGCAAAAAGCAGATGGCAAGCGGGAATAGCTTGCCTGCGCGGCGCAATGGCGCAAAAAGCGCGCCGGACGATTGATTGACGCATCGCAGTAACGGAAAAGCCACGCCTTTTCCCGCCGCGATGCCCCTGTGGAGAATGCCAGGTGGATGAGACTTTGAAGCGCTATCGCGAGAGCATCGACAATATCGACGCGGCGCTTGTCTTCATGCTGGCGGAGCGGTTCAAGGTCACCCAGGCGGTGGGCGAATATAAGGCGACCCACGACCTGCCGCCGGCCGATCCGGGCCGGGAGGAACGCCAGATTTCGCGCCTGCGCCAGCTCGCGCTCGACGCCAATCTCGACCCCGACTTCACCGAGAAATTCCTGCGCTTCATCATCGACGAGGTGATCCGCCATCATGAGCGGCTGCGGGAAGGCTGATTTTAAAAAAATGCGCGAAAGAGCGCATTTTTGAGGCGGTGGTGCGGCAGGATGTGCGGCAGCACATTCTCCAGACAACGCTCTAACCCGCTGGATAATTTTCATGGCCCGCATTGGGCCAGTGGAAATGCGTGTAGGTCAGCATGGTCGAGAAGCTTTCCGACCGGACCTGATGCCACCAGCCGATCGGGATGAAGAGCAGATCGCCCGGCGTCAGGCGCACTTCGTAGCGCAACACGTCGCGTGCGCGCGGGTATTGATCCAGCCGCGCCGGATCGGTGAGGTCGCCGACATCGCTGAAGACATGGCGGTTATGCGCCAGCCGGCTGGTCTGCGACGGCGGCACCAGAATGACATGCTTCGTGCCCGTCACCTGCGCCAGCAGATTGTTGGTGAGGTCGAAATGCAGCGGGGTGAAGGCGCCCGCGCCGCCGATCCAGAGCATGCCGGGCGTCGGCGCCAGATAGGTGTCGGGATGGCCAAGGTCGGCCTGCAGCGGCGCGAGGGCCGGGCCGTTCGCTGCGCTGTTATAGGCGGTCAGATAGGCATCATTGCCGCCGTCGCGCACCAGGGCGATGAACTGGCGGAAGGGCGCGCGGCGCTTGTGCCGGTCCTTGGCCAGCTCATAGTCGGCGGCCTGTGCGCGGCCGCCCTGATATTCGATTTCCGCCGCGCCAATGGCATCGACCAGATAGTCCGGCGTCCATTTTGCGCAGGCGGGCCAGCCCTCCATCGCCCCCTTGATCAGGACCGGGCGGCCGGGCGCGTAGAAATTATGGAGGAAATCCTCGCCTGACAGCGCGTCGGCGGTCAGCAGGCCGGAGGCGTAGGGGGACAGGGCGCGCTGCTGTTCCATGACATTCAGCAGCCAGTCGCGCCGCTTGAGCGCGAGCGCGCTGTCGTCGCGGGGCGCTGGTGCGGGCTTGGGCGGCACATGGGGCATGGCATTGGCGGACGGCGCGCCAAAGCCGACCTGGCGCAGGGTCATCTGCATCTGCATGTCCGCCGCCTGCGACAGGATCGAGGGCAGCGGCGGGGTGCGGCCGGATTTGCTCATGACCCGCCCTAGCGCGCGATCATGACCGCCATGTTGCAGGATGTGACGAACCTGTGACGGCGCGGTGGCGGCTCAGGCCGGCTCCACCACCTCGGTGGGTTTCGGCTGCGACCGGCCCAGCAGCACGCCGCCCAGCGCCAGCGCGAAGCCGGCGATCTGCACCGGGCCGAGCTTCTCGCCGAACAGCAGCCAGGCCTCGACTGCGGCAAGCGGCGGCACCAGCAGCAGCAGCATCGACATGCGCGTCGGCCCCTGGGTGCGCACCAGCCACACCAGCAGCGACAGGCCGGCCGCCGACAGGCCCAGCACCGACCAGCCAAGGCCGATCCACATCATCGGGCTATTGTCCCAGCGCCATTCGCCCACGATCAGGGTAGCGGCGATCGCCACCAGTGCGCCGCCGGCATTCTGCACCGCGCCCGACACCCAGATCGGATCGCCGCCGATCGTGCCGCGCTGGATCAGCGTGCCGCCGGTCATCGCCAGCACCGCGACAATGCCGGCAACGGCGGGGATCAGGGTGATCGCGCCCGCGCCTGATTTGGCGATCGCCGGCATCAGCACGCAGCCGACGCCAAGGATGGCGATGGCAAGGCCGGTCCAGGCGCGCGCGGGCAAGCGCTCGCCCAGTATCGCGACGCTGGCGACCGCGACCATCAGCGGCTGGGTCGCGCCCAGCAGCGACATGATGCCGGCCGGCATGCCATGGCTGACCGCCCACCAGCTGAGCGTCAGGTAAAGGCCATGCAGCATCGCGCCTGCCGCCAGATGCAGCCCCAATTGCCGGCCGCGCGGCCAGGGCTGGCGGCCATGCAGTGCCAGCGCGCCCAGCAGCAGCGCGGTCAGGCACAGGCGCGCGGCCAGGATCAGCTCAGGCGCGCCATGGGGCACCATCGCGCGGGCGACGATGAAGCCGGTGGACCAGATCAGGACGAACAACAGGGATGCGATAATGCCGAACATGGCGCAGCCCATGGCCGATGCGCGCGCGCCTGTCGACCCGGCCAAGGGGCGAAGGGATCAGAAGCTGCCGATCGTTGACCCGATCAGGATCACGGCGACCAGTGCCGCGAGCGAGCTGACGATGCCGGCCATGGCGATATCCAGATAGGATTCGCGGTGGGTCACGCCGCTCAGCGCCAGCAGGGTGACGATCGCGCCATTATGCGGCAAGATGTCGAGTGTGCCCGATCCGATCACCGCCACCCGGTGCATGATGGCGGGATCGGTGCCGGTCTGCGCCGCAATCTCCATATAAGTTGGCCCCAGCGCCTCCAGCGCGATGGTGAGCCCGCCCGAGGCCGATCCGGTGAGCGCGGCGAGCAGGTTGGTCGCCACCGCCAGCGACACCAGCGGCCCGCCGCCCATGCCCAGCACCCAGTCACGGATCATGTGGAAGGCGGGCAGCGCCGCGATCACCGCGCCGAAGCCGACCAGGCTCGCCACGCTGATGATCGGCAGCACGGCGGCGTTGGCGCCCGAATCGATGCTGTCGCGCAGGCTGACGAGGCGGCCCCGGTTGCACAGGATGATGGCGAGCGTCGCGATCATCAGCGCCGCCGTCACCGACCATATGCCCGCAACCGCGCCCAGGCTGGTGCTGCCCCACAGCGGCTCCGCCAGGAAGGGCGCATCCCAGGTCGGGAACAGCCAGAGCGAGAGGATGAGGTTGCAGCCGATCATCACCCCGATCGGCAGGAAGGCGATGGCGAGCGAGGGGCGGTCGTCGGTCGGCGCCCCTTTGTCCATCTCTGCGGGGTCGAAGGTGGAGGCGGTGGTCGTATGCTCGCGCATCCGCGCGCTGTCGACCGGCGCGGCGGGGGAGAGGCTCGGGTCATAGCCTTCCAGCCGGGCGGCGGCGGCCGCCTGCGCCCGCAGCAGCCAGCCCAGCCCCACCGCCAGCATGATGACCGCAGCGATCAGGCCCAGGCCCGGCGCCGCATAGATGGAGGTGCCGAAGAAGGGCATGGGAATGACATTCTGGATCGCTGGCGTGCCGGGCAGGGCGGTCATGGTGAAGGTCGATGTGCCCAGGATGATGGTGGCCGGCACCAGCCGCCGGGGGATATTGCCGGCGCGGAACAGCGCCTGCGCCATCGGCACCAGCACGAAGAAGGCGACGAACAGGCTGACCCCGCCATAGGTCAGGATCGCGCCGGCCAGCACCACCGCCATGATCGCGCGGCCGGACCCCAGCCAGCCGATCATGGCATCGGCGATGCTGCGCACCGATCCGCTGTCGTTCATCAGCTTGGCGAAGATCGCCCCGAGCAGGAACAGCGGGAAGAATTGGGCGAGGAAGCCGGCGGCGGCGACCATGAATATCTGGGTCCAGCTCGCCAGCATCGGATAGCCCGAAAAGCTGGCGGCGATCATCGCCAGCGCCGGGGCGAGGAACAGGACGCTCCAGCCGCGATAGGCCATGGCGATCAGCGCACCGAGCGCGACCAGGATGCCGAGGAAGCTCAATGCCTCAGACATGGGCGAGCAGCGCGTCGATATCGAGCGTCGATTCCCGGCCGATCGCCTGGCCATGATCCTTCAGGAAATCGTCCGCCGCCTTGCGCCCGATCTTCTTGAGCTTCCACAGGAAAGCCCATTCGGCGTTCAGCTTGGACGAATGGCCGAATTGCAGCATGTCGGCGCTGGCGATGCGGTGGATGCGCATCTTCGCCCATTTCTCGCCCTCGCCATGGCCGGGGTCGGCGACCTGGCGCAGCAGCGCCATCATCCGGATTTCCTGCAACAGCACGGCGTTGAAGGAAATCTCGTTCAATCGGCTGGCAATGTCGCGCGCGGCGTAGAGGTCGGTAGCGCGCTCGACCGGGTTCACCTGGATCAGGATGGTGTCGTCGGAATCGCAATCGCGCACCAGCGGCGTCAGCGTCGGATTGCCCGAATAGCCGCCGTCCCAATAGGCCTCGCCATCGATCTCGACCGCGTGGAACATGGTGGGCAGGCAGGCGGAGGCTAGCAGCACGTCGGGGGTGATTTCGGCATTGCGGAACACGCGGGCCTGGCCGGTGCGCACGCTGGTCGCGGTGATGAACAGGCGGATCGGGCTGGCGGCGAGATGGTCGAAATCGACGCACTCGTTGAGGATGTCGGTCAGCGGATTGAAGCCGCCCGGATTGAGATCATAGGGCGAGCAGAGCCGCGCCATCAGGTCCATGCCGACATAGAGTGGCGAATAATCGAGCGTCCAGCGGCCGAGCGCTATGTCGAGCGGGCTGCGGCGGAACGGGCTGAACATCGCCCCGTCCGACACCTTGCTCCAGAAACGGGTGAGGGCGCGGCGGGCACCCGGCGCGCCGCCATGGGCATAACCGCTGGCCAGCACGGCGGCGTTCATCGCCCCGGCCGACGTGCCGGATATGCCATCGATCCGCAGCCAGGGTTCCTCCAGCAGGCGGTCGAGCACGCCCCAGGTGAAGGCGCCATGGGCGCCGCCACCCTGCAGGGCCAGGTCGATCAGGCGGCTTTGCGGTGCGGCAGTCGGATCGGGCATCGGGCACCTCGCGCTTGGCGGGCATGGCCCGCTGTCGGAGCTTGTTGCGATGCAGCATGGGACCATTGCGGCCCGCCAATGTCAACGCCCTGCGCGTTGCACAAACCTCATTCCCGACCCGCGCGGATCGCCGCGCCGCCCGCGATCGGCGTGATCGCGACCAGCAGCAGGGAGGCGGCGCCCAGGAATTTGAACGCGGCGCCGCTGCCGTCGCCCAGCGTGCCCGCGCCAAAGATCAGCAGCGGCACCGCCAGCGGCAGGGCGAGCAGGCCCGCCAGCGCGCCCGACGAGCGCAGCCCGGCGGTCAGGGTCGCCACCAGCAGGCCAAGCGCGGCCAGCGCGGGCGTACCGATCAGCAGCCCGGCCTCCAGCGTCAGGATCGTGGCGCCGTCCAGCTTCAGCAGCGCGGCGGCGGGCAAGGCGGCGATCATCAGCGGCGGACCGAAACCCAGCCAATGGGCGATCAGCCGGGCGATCACCACCATCTCCTCGCTGATGCCGCGCAGCGCGATCTGGTCCAGGATGCCGGCATCGCGATCCGGCGCGACCAGCCGGTCGACCGGCAGCAGGCTGGCGAGCAGCGCCGCGATCCACAACATGCCGCCACCGGTGCGGGCGAGCAGGGCGGCATCGGGGCCGACCGCGAAGGGATAGAGGCTGGCGACCAGCAACAGGAAGGCGACCGGCAGCCACAGGCCGGCCGAGCGCCAGGCCTGTCCCAGGTCGCGGGCGACGAGCAGGGCGATCAGTCGCATGACGCCTCCTGCGCCGGGTCCGGCACATGGGCGGCCATGGCGATCCGCACCGGATCGGTCAGCGGCAAAGGCTGGTGCGAGGCGGCGACGACGATGCCGCCGGCCGCCAGATGGTCTGCCACCGCGGCGCCGAGCAGCGCGACCGACGCATCGTCCAGGCCATTGGCCGGCTCGTCGAGCAGCCAGATATCCGCGCCGCTGGCGATCACGCGGGCGAGCATGGCGCGCTTGCGCTGGCCGGTGGACAGCATGCGCACGGGCACATCGCGCAAGGGGGCGAGCGCCAGGGCGTAGAGCGCGCGGTCGAGCGCGGCCGCATCCACCCGGTCAAGCTGTGCCCAGAAGCCGAGTGCGCGATGAAGCGGCAATTCCATGTCGAGTGCCAGCCGCTCGTCGGCCAGCGCGACGCTGCCCTGGCGGTCGATCGTCCCGGCATAGGCGGGCAGCAGTCCGGCGCACTGGCGCAGCAGGCTCGACTTGCCGATGCCGTTGGCGCCGTGCAGCAAGGCGCTGCCGCCAGCCGCCAGCACCAGGTCGACGCCGGCAAAGAGCAGGCGTCCGCCGCGCAGACAGGCCAGGCCCGACAGGCGCAGCGCCGCGCCGCTCATGGGGCGACCATATCCTCCAGCACATGCATGTCGATGTCCGACAGGCCGAAATGATGGCCGATCTCATGCACCACGACATGGGTGATGAGCGCTTCGAGCGGCACGCCGGTTTCGACCCATTCGTCGAGCAGCGGGCGGCGGAAAAGATGCACGGTCGGCGGCAGGTCGCCGGTCTGCGCCTCCTGCCCGAAGGGACGGCCGCTATAGAGGCCGGTCAGGCCGAACGGATCGTCAATCTCCATCTCCTTCAATATATCGGCGTCGGCGAAATCCTCGACCAGCATCACGACATTGGAGAGATAGGAACGGAAGGGCTCGGGCAGGCGGTTCAGGGCCTCCAGCGCGAGTGTCTCGATTTCCTGTGGGGTAGGGGCGAAGCGGAACGATTGACCAGTGTCAGGCATGGCTGTCACATAGGCGAAAGAAATAACGCAGGATAGAGAAATGCTTGCCAGACTGAACGAAACGGAACGGGCGATCGCGCTGGCGGATTTGCCCGAATGGACGGCGGTCGCCGAACCGGACGGGATCGCGCGCAGCTTCACCTTTCCCGACTTCGTCGCCGCCTTCGGCTTCATGACGCGGGTGGCGCTGCTGGCGGAAAAGGCGGACCATCATCCCGAATGGTCGAACGTCTATAACCGGGTCGAAATCACGCTCACCACCCATGATGCCGGCGGCCTGTCGCAACGGGACATCGATCTGGCGAAGGGGATAGAGGCGCTGCTGCGCTGACGCTTGACGCGGCATCGCCCGGCCGATAATCGCCCCGGCAACATCAAGAGTCGGGCCAACGTCCGACACCAACCTGCTCCCCGAGCAAGGTGGTGCCTTTCGAAAGAGGGGGATGTGGCCGGACCGGCAATCCAACGGGACATGCAGCCACGACGACGTTGATCCGATGCTTGGTCACACACCAGCAGACGGAAGCATGACGTGCCCATTTCCACACAGCAATTTGCCAGCGACAATTATGCCGGGGCCTGCCCCGAGGCGCTCGACGCGATGCTTGCGGCGAACAGCGGATCGGCAACGGCCTATGGCGAGGATGAATGGACGCAGCGCGCGGCCGACAATTTCCGCACCCTGTTCGGCGGCGATGCGGAGGTCTTCTTCGTCTTCAACGGCACGGCCGCCAATTCGCTGGCGCTCGCGGCGCTGTGCCAATCCTATCATAGCGTGATCTGTTCGGCGTCTGCCCATGTCGAGACCGACGAATGCGGTGCGCCCGAATTCTTCTCCAACGGGTCGAAGCTGCTCGCCGCGCCCTCGGCCGACGGCAAGCTGACGCCGGATGCGATCCGGCAGCTCGCGACCAGCCGGTCCGACATCCATTTCCCCAAGCCGCGCGTCGTCACCATCACCCAGCCGACCGAGACCGGCCTTGTCTACACGGTCGAGGAAGTGCGCGCGATTTCCGCCGTGTGCCGCGAACTGGGGCTGAAGCTGCATATGGACGGCGCCCGCTTCGCCCATGCCTGCGCCAGCCTTGGCTGTGACCCGTCGGAGATCAGCTGGAAGGCGGGCGTCGATGTGCTCTGCTTTGGCGGCACCAAGAATGGCATGGCCGTGGGCGAGGCGGTGATCTTCTTCGATCGCGCGCTGGCGCAGGATTTCGACTATCGCTGCAAGCAGGCGGGGCAACTGGCGTCGAAGATGCGTTTCCTATCGGCGCCCTGGATCGGCCTGCTGGAAAGCGGCGCCTGGCTGCGCAACGCTCGCCACGGCAATGATTGCGCGCGCCGGCTGGCGGCGGCGATCGCCGACCTGCCCGATGTCAGCCCGATCTTCCCGGTGGAGGCCAATGCGCTGTTCCTGTCGGCCCCCGCACCGGTGCTGGATGCCCTGCGCGCGCGCGGCTGGCGTTTCTACACCTTCATCGGCGGTGGTGCGCGATTCATGTTCGCCTGGGATGCACAGGTGGAACGGGTCGACGAACTGGCCCGCGACATCAGGGAAGCCTGCCTGGCAGTCGCCGCCTGACCGGATGGCGCTAGTGCGGGCGAGGCGGCCTCAGGGTTCCTCGCCCTCGATGCGGGCGTCATAACTGCTCAGCGCGCTGATGACGTCCGGCATCTTTTCGTAGCGCTTGCGCAGCAAGGCCAGCTTCGCGTCGGTGCCGGAGCAGAGTTCGGCGACGCTTTCCTCGATATAGGCGCGCCGTTCCGCATCATAGGGTTCCTCGCCGCGGAAATGGTCGCAGCTGTCGCGGTCGACCATGAAGGCGGTGACTTCGCGCGGGAAGGGGGCGGGCTGGGCTGCATTGCTGGACGGCGGCAGGTCGAGCGAATTGGTCGGGCCGGGCGGGCCGACGGTGACGATCGGCGCCGGGCGCGAGGGCAGGACGGCGGGCGGAGCGGGCGGCGGCGGATCGGGCTGGACGACGGCAACGGCCACCTGCTGCGGCGTGCTGACCGGGGCGGCCTGTGCGCTGTCATCGGACGAGCCCTTGCAGCCGGTGACGAGCACCAGCGCCAGCATCATCGGAAACAGCTTCAAACGCCCCTTCACCCGATTTCCTCCCGCAGTCCGGCGATCAGATCCGCAACATGCGGCAAGCGCGACTCTTCCTCGTCGAGGATCGCCAGAAACGCTGCCCGCCTATAGTTGCGCAACGCCCCTTCGGGAAGACGGGTTGGGGCAGGAATTGCGGAAATTACGATATCCAGCAGACGCTCCACCCCATGGAGCCTGCCCCACAGATAGTCATTCTCCCGATAGACCCGGCTGAAGAAGGCACCAAAATTGTTGAATTCTATGCCTTTTAGCGTGGCGTTGGCGCCGCCGGCGCGGATGGCGGTGCAATCTTCGGGCGAAATCCGGTCGACCTTGATCGGATCATATTCATCGACAGCGTCACCCTGAAGCAACGGTAGGGTCGCGATGTCGGAGAAGGGGAAGCCGAGATAGGCCAGCAACATGGTGCGGCGCCCGGCCTTGGGCAAGTTGGCGAGCGCTTCGGCCAGCAGCATGTCGGCGGCTTCGTCGCGGGCGCGCAGGCCGCGCGCCTGCGCCATCGCCTCCAGCGCGGCACCGGCGTCGGTCGGCACCTGCGCCGCGGCGGCGCGGACATGATCATTGTAGAAATCATTGCCCTCGCATTCGGTATAGAGGGCGAGCGCGCGATAGATGGCGTCGTGCATCGCCTGCACCGCTTCGCTGTCGGCATCGGCCTCCAACTCCAGCGTCTCGGCCAGCCGCCGCGCCAGGAAGCGCAGCCGGCGGATGCGGAAGGGGAGGTCATGGGTGCGGAAGAAGAGGACGGGCGCGGCGGCGGAGCCGGCATCCTCGGTCAACTGGTCGGCACCGATCGCGCGCACCTGCTTCCAGATCGCCTGGCGATAGGCTTCGCGCATCATCGGCGCATCCTCGCCGCTCAACTGGAACAGACGCGCGGCCAGATCCTCGACGATACCCGACAGCTTGAGATGGGCATAAGCGGGGAAGGCGAAACCGGCCGAGGCGGCGGCACGCTGCTGCGCCTTGCCGCGCCAGGCCGACAGGCGCGCCGGCGTGGGCCGGTCGAGGAACAGCATGCGGCCGATAGCCCCCTCCACCTCCGCCTCGATACCGGGGCGCAGCGCCTGGATGATCCGGCCCATGCGGCGGATGCGGGCGGAATGGCGGTCGATCGCCTCCAGATTGTCGCGGATCGGCTGTTCGCGCGGAATGTCCGACAGCGCGCCGAAGATGGTGCGGAAAAAGCCGGGGAGCGGCATATTCTCGCCGATCGGCGCTGCTTCCTCCTCGCCCTCGCGGTTGAGGTGGATCGACCGGTGGCCGGGCTTGGGATCGATATAGACGAACCGACGGTCGACCTCGCGCCGCGACGGCCGGTTCTTGAGCGCGCCGATCGCCTGGGCGAAGGGGGCGTTGGCCAGCACCGATCCGTCGATCAGCACCGCGTCCTCCGCCTCGCCCCGTGCCGCCCGGCGCGGCAGTACGCGCGCCAGGAAGGCGTCGCGGCCGGGCCAGGCGCGGTGGCGGCGCTTCAGCACCCGGTCCAGCTCGCGCACGGTGAAGGGCGGGAAGGCGCCGGGGAAGCTGGCGGTGGCGCGCGCGGCAAAGACCAGCTCGGCCGGATCGGCAAAGCCGCTGGCGCTGCCGCCCCGGCCGCGAAAGCCGATCGACAGCCGATGTTCGGTCTCGATCACCTGGGGCGGGCTGTTGAGGCTCAGGCTCTGCACATGGCCGTCGAAATCGGTGACGGTGACGAACAGGTCGAGCGGATGGCCGTCGGGCAGCAGCGACGGGCCGGCCGGCGTCGCCGCCATCGCGTCGAACGCGTCGAGCAGCATGGTCGAGAATATCGCCCCGCCAAAGGGCGGCTCGAACCAGCGCGAGCGGATGAAGCGCGACAATTTCATCCGCACCTCTTCGCGCGTGTCCGGGGCGACGGTGCGCTCGACCGCGTCACCGGGGCGGCGCGCGGCCATCCATACCAGCGGCGTCGCCCAGAATTTGGTCAGCGCGCGGGCGGGGCGGGCATCGGGATCGAGCAGTTCGTCGACATCGGCATTGTCGAGCCACAGCGCGGTCAGCGGTTCCAGAGACTGGCCGGTCTCGATTGCCTGGGCCAGGAAGATGCCGTTGATGCCACCCGCGCTGGCGCCGGCGATGATGTCGGGCAGGATGCGCAGCCGCGTGCCGCTCGCTGCCTCGATATCGGCGAGCAGCCGATGATAGACCGTCTCGCTCGCCTCCTGCGGCGCCACCCCGTCATGAAAAGCCCGGCTCGCCCGCGTCAGGTGCCAGATTTCCTTGGTGATGCCGTGCATGTAGACGGCCAGGCTGATCCCGCCATAACAGACGAGCGCGAGGCGTAATTCCTTCTCCCTCATGGGGATAGGGATCGCAAAGCCAGGCCGCCTTGTCGAGAGGCGGAATGTCCCACCCCCTGTCCGAAAGCGGGAAGGGGGCGGAGGTGGGTGGCTAAGCAACGGCCTGTTTTCCACCGTCATCCCCGCGCAGGCGGGGATCCATCTCCCCAGCGTCGGACCAGATGCAAGGTCAGGGGATGGATTCCCGCCTACGCGGGAATGACAAAATGGGTTGGGGAGCGGACTGTCCGAAAATCCTCCCCAAGCTTGCTTGGGGAGGGGGACCGCCGAAGGCGGTGGAGGGGCAATAGCGTTGCGCTTGCGCCATTTCCCCTCCGTCAGCGCTTCGCGCTGCCACCTCCCCAAGACAAGCTTGGGGAGGAACTGGGAACGACCAAAAATGGTCGATTTATGGCGAGCCGCTAAAAGCCTAGCGCCTTGAATAAAGCGTTTTCCTCTTCATCACTGATGCGTCGGGTGCGCAGGCTATGTATCTCATTTATCAGCAATCCGCGCCTCGTTATTTTCCCAGTAAAATCAGCTTCGATCAATTCGCTCGAAATTCCGGGATGGTAGAGCGCGCTGTAGAATTGGTCGCTTAAACGTCTATTTCCAAACATGATGGCGATGCCTCTTCGACTGCACTCAGTGCTGACAAGCGCAAAGCCGTGCTCGAATGTGCCGATAAGGATGCCTTTCCACCGCACCGAAGTGCCCCACCAGCCCGGAAACCCGCGCGGGATTTGACACATTGACTTCGGCGCTTCGACAGGTGGTGCGCACGACATCAAGGAGAGGAGCAGTAAGGCTATTGAAGGACCGCGCATCTCACACCTATGCGTGATCAACAGGCCATCTGCAAATTCCGCCCCCCCCCCATTGAAGTGACTGGTTTGAGGCGCCGGAAAAGCGACCACGAATGGCAAAGAATGGCCGTCTTCAGACCCTCTGCCGTCCCCCCAACACGCGCCGCATTCACCCCAGCTTGAACTCCGCCCAGATCGGCAGATGGTCCGACGCCTTGCGCGCGGCGGCGCTTTCGTGGACGCCGCTGTCGACCAGGCGGATGCGGCCGCAATGCATGATCCGGTCGAGCCGGGCGACCGGGCGGCGGGCGTGGAAGCTGCGGCCGCAGGGTGCGAAGCTGTAATGGCGGGCAAAGTCGGCGAGGCAACCGCGTTCGGCGCTCCATTCGTTGAGGTCGCCCATCAGCACCGTCGGCAGGGCATGGCCCTGGGCCGCGGCATGGATCACCGCCGCCGCCTGCTTGCGCCGCCACAGGCCCGACAGGTCGAGATGCATGCCGAATACGCGCAGGGTCGCGCCCTTGATCGCGACCTCCGCCATGGTCGCGCCGCGCGGTTCCAGGCAAGGGAGGTGCAGCACGTCATAGGCGGCGACCTCCGCTTCCTTGCGGACGATGATGGCATTGCCGTGCCAGCCCATGCTGTCGGTCTGGACATTGAGCGGCACCGGCTTGTAGCCGCTCTGGCGCTCGAGCAGCAGCGGCGGGATCGCGGCATAGCGTATGCCGAAACGCCGGTCGGCCTCCTGCAGCGCGATGATGTCGGCATCCACCTCGTTCAGCACGTCAATCACCCGCTCGGGTGAACGGCGGCGGTCGGTGCCGATGGCCTTGCGGATATTATAGCTGGCGACGCGGATCGTGGCGGACATGCTGCTTCAATGCGCCAGCGGCGCGGGGGTTTCCAGCCTCGATGCAAGATCGCGTTTGTGTTCCTTTTATGTTCTGTTATGCGTGGACCATGGCCAAGGCAAAGCGCAAATTCGTCTGTCAGCAATGCGGCACCGTCTCCGGCCGGTGGCAGGGGCAATGCGATGACTGCGGCGAATGGAACAGCATCGTCGAGGAAGCGGCCGAGACCGTCTTTTCCGCCAAGCATGACCTGCAGGGCGGCGGCCGAGCGATCACCCTCATCGGCCTCGACAGCAAGGTGGAACTGCCCGCGCGCACCAGCACCGGCATCGCCGAGTTCGACCGGGCGCTGGGCGGCGGCATCGTGCCGGGATCGGCGACGCTGATCGGCGGCGATCCGGGCATCGGCAAGTCGACCCTGTTGCTGCAGGCGGCGGCGCGGGTCGCATCGCGCGGGCTGACCGTCGCCTATATCAGCGGCGAGGAGGCGTCGGACCAGGTGCGGCTGCGCGCCCAGCGGCTGGGCCTGGGGAATGCGCCGGTGCAACTGGCGAGCGCGACATCGGTGCGCGACATATTGACGACGCTGAGCGAGGGCGTGCCGCCGGCCTTGCTGATCATCGATTCGATCCAGACCATGCACAGCGACCTGATCGAGGGCGCGCCCGGCACCGTCAGCCAGGTGCGCGCGTCGAGCCAGGAACTGATCAAATTCGCCAAGCAGCGCGGCACCGCCCTGATCCTGGTCGGCCATGTCACCAAGGATGGCAGCATCGCCGGTCCGCGCGTGCTGGAACATATGGTCGACACGGTGCTGGCGTTCGAGGGCGAGCGCAGCCACCAGTACCGCATCCTGCGCGCGATCAAGAATCGCTTTGGCGGCACCGACGAGATCGGCGTCTTCTCGATGGTCGCCGAAGGGCTGGAGGAGGTCGCCAACCCGTCCGCTTTGTTCCTCACCAATCGCGACGAGACGGTGACGGGTGCCACTGTCTTCCCCGCGCTGGAAGGGACGCGGCCGGTGCTGGTCGAGATCCAGGCGCTGGTGGTGCGGCTGTCAAGCGGGGCGACGCCCCGGCGCGCGGTGGTCGGCTGGGACAGCGGCCGGCTGGCGATGATCCTCGCCGTGCTGGAGGCGCGCTGCGGCCTCAGCTTCTCGACCTGCGAAGTCTATCTCAATGTCGCGGGCGGCTATCGCCTGTCCGATCCGGCCGCCGACTTGGCCGTCGCCGCCGCTTTGATGTCGGCCTTGTCGGAACGGCCGGTGCCCGCCGATGTCGTGCTGTTCGGCGAGATTGCGCTGTCGAGCGAAATTCGCCCCGTTTCGCACACGCCGCTGCGGCTGCGGGAATCGGCGAAACTGGGCTTCAACCGGGCCTTCGTGCCGGCGTCGGGCGCGGACGGGGTGAAGGGGATTTCGGTCAGCGGTTTTCGCACCCTTGCGCAGCTGGTTGACCAGATGCTCGGGCGCGGATAGCCAGCGCGGCATGAACGCCGTCGATATCCTCGTCCTCCTCCTCATCGGCGGTTGCGCCATATTCGGCCTGCTGCGCGGGTTCGTGACCGAAACCCTGTCGCTGATTGCCTGGGTCGCGGGCATCTTCGCAATCAGCCTGTTCCACGCTTCCGTCACCGAATTGCTGACCAGCTTTGTCGGCAGCGAGAGCGGGGCGGCGGTGCTGGCCTTCTTCCTGATCTTCGCCGTCACCTTTGGTGCTGGCAAGCTGCTCGCCCGCGCGATCGGCCAGCGCACCCGCCAGTCGGTGCTCGGCCCGATCGACCGGGTGCTGGGCGGCGGCTTCGGCGCGATCAAGGGGCTGATTGGCGCGACTCTGGTCTTCCTCGCCTTCTCCCTGGTCTATGACACATTCTACGGCAGCGCCGCGCGCCGCCCCGACTGGCTGTCCGACGCCCGTACCTATCCGCTGCTCAACGCCAGCGGCAAGGCGATCAGCGAATTTGTCGACGAACAGCGCGCGCAGAAGCCGGCGGAGTCCGATCCGGCGGCGTGACCGGGGTGGGTGGGAAGCGGACTGACCGAATTTTCACCCGCGGTCCAAGGCTTGTGATTGCGCCTGGTCGCATAATGGAGCGCATTTCGGGTACGACCACGATGCGTAGCACTGAAGAGCCCAGGAGTCGGCTAATTTATAATAATACAGGATCAAAAAAGCTGCGTATCATTGTCAGGAAGGTTCATCGCGTTGGAAGCAAGCCCACACAGATCCACACAAAGTTCCGCGGCATCTAAATCCTTTTGGGTGATTTTCCCACAATTCACATTCGCCGATAACCATCCCCCATCCATGAGAAATTAAATTATAATTTGCATTAATTTTTAACTGATCTTGAATCCATCTCTCGACAGCAATTTTCCACTCAGAATTAATTTTATGCTCATGACAGAATTTATCCGCCTCAATCCATCTGGCGGAAACTTTTCCTATTTTTATCGTGTTGGAAGTCGCGAAGCTGTCGATATCAAAAGCGGATACTGATCCGTCCAACTTGATGGAACGTGTTTCAGTGGGCTGCCCCCATTCATCATTTCCTTCTGTGCCAGTTTTACTCATGCCCCCTCCCCCCAGAGAGACGTTATCACCGCGTTAAAAAATATGTCACGCTGTCGAAATGAAATCTAGGGCAGTGTTTTACGCCCGTGCGATGGCTCATCTATAGCGCTGCTAGCATTGATTTCTCGTGGAAGGATGGGTCTGAATCTTAACGGGCCATTATAAAGCGAGAGAGCCTTTCTGCGTTATGGTCGATGTATTTGGAGCCCTAAGCTACAGCTGGCGAAGCGCTTCGCTTGGGCTCGGGCGTATCCACCGATCTAGCTGATGCCACTTGGACGGTCCAAAGCAGCAATATGGCCACAGGAGGCATCCTTGGACAACCTAGCGCGCAGGCCGCTACATGTCTGCTACTGGTAGCTTTGAGACCACCCTCCCCAGGAAGGGGAGGTGGCTGGCCGAAGGCCAGACGGAAGGGGGGCTTCCCCTCTCGATAGGGCGACACCCCTCCACCACTTCGTGGTCCCCCTCCCCTTGCAGGGGAGGATTTTACAGCCGCTTCTGGTCGTCAGTCGTCAAGGCCTGACATCGTCATTGTTTCGCTCCGCTCGCAACGACGGGAGATGGTCGAAACTCGCTCCGTCACGCCCGCATGCCGCTGTCCTACAGCTCTGCCCCTGTTCTAAGCTGGGGCATGCCGCTGCCGCTCATCCTGTCTCCGCTATCCATGCAACTGGCGCGAGACGGGGGCGTCGCTGTCGCTGCGCAGGTGCGCGGGTGGGGCCTTGTCGGCGCGCGCCGGGCGCGTCTGCCGAACCTGCCATGGCGCGTTACCGGTGCGTGGGCGGTGCATCATGGGGGCGAAGCAGGCGCAAAAGTCCCGGAAAGGCCGTTTACACTGTGAACTTCGGTCGTGACCCGCGCGGACTCGTGTCCTTGGGCAGGCTACAGCCAGCCCTTGGCGCGATAGGCTTCGACCGTTGCCCTGAGCCCTTCCTCGGTCGGGATCTGCGGCGTCCACAGCCGCTTGGGCGGCTGCTTGCGCTTGGCGACGACCCAGTCGGGGTGGCAGAAATAATCGACCCGGTCGGGGGTCAGCTTGGCGTTGCGGCCGCGCACCAGCCGGTCGAGCCGGGCGGCGGTCGCCAGCAGCCATTGCGGCGTCGCGAAGGTGCGGACATTGCGACCCACCGCCCGGCCGATCGCCTGGCCGAATTCCTGATGGTCCCAGCCGCCGGGCGTCGCATCGTCCGCCTCATAGGTGCGGGTCTGGCTCTGCTCCTTCTCGCAGGCGAGCGTCAGCAGCAGGCGGGACAGATCGGCGACATGGATCACCGACAGCCGGCCGCCGGGCGGCAGCAGCATGATGCCGCGCTTGGCCATGCGGAACAGTTCCAGCATTTCCTGGTCATTGGGGCCATAGATGGCGGGCGGGCGCACGATCGTCCAGTCGAGGCCGCTGGCCTTCACATGGCGTTCGGCCAGTTCCTTCGACCATCCATAGTCCGACATGCCCGGTTCGCGCGCGGCGAGCGAGGAGACATGGACCAGCCGGCGCACGCCGCGTTTGCGCATGGCGTCGACCACCGCCATCGTGCCGCGCGCATTGCCCGCCTCGAACCCGTCGCGGTCGGGCGCGTTCACCACGCCCGCGATATGGATCACGGCGTCGGCGTCGCGCACCAGCGTGTCGAGCGCGGCGGCATCGTCGAGCGAGCCGGGCACCCATTTGAGATGGGCGCGTGGCGGCTGCGCCCGGCGGGTGAGGGCGTTGACCTGGAGACCGGCGGCCAGCGCCTGATCGAGCGTTTCGGCGCCGACGAAACCCGTCGCGCCGGTCATGGCAATTCTAAGGGACATAATAGGTCAGACCATCGCCATATGGTCGCGATGGACCAGCACGGTGCGGGACATTTCGCCAAGCAGGGCGGGGATATCCTCGCTGCGGCGGCCGGCGATCTTCGCGGCGGCCTCGCTGTCATATTCGATGAGGCCACGGGCGATCACCCGGCCATCCTGATTGAGAATGTCGACCACGTCGCCGCGCGCGAACACACCCTCGACCCGCGCGACGCCGGCCGGCAACAGGCTGTTGCCCTTGCCCAGAGCGGCTTCGGCGCCGGCATCGACGATGATCCGGCCAAGCACGGTGAGGCGGCCCGAGAGCCAGCCCTTGCGCGCGCCCTGGCTTTCGGCGGCCAGGAAGATGGAGCCACGGCCGCCATTGGCCCAATGGCTGAGCGGGGCGTCGACCTTGCCCGAAATGATGGCGAGATGGGCGCCGGCGCCGGTGGCGATCTGTGCCGCCTGGATCTTCGACACCATGCCGCCCGATCCCATGCCCGAAGCCGAACCGGTGTCGGCCATGGCGGCAATGCGCGCGTCGATGCGCTCTATCCTCTCGATCAGCATGGCATTCGCATCGGCGTGCGGGTTGGCGGTGTAAAGCCCGTCCACGTCCGACAGCAGCACAACCGCGTCGGCCCGTGCCGCCTGTCCGATGCGCGCCGCGAGGCGATCATTGTCGCCAAAGCGGATCTCCGCCGTGGCGACGCTGTCATTCTCGTTCACCACCGGCACGACGCCGAGCGCTATCAGCCGCTCCAGCGTGGCCGACGCGTTGAGATAGCGGCGGCGATGCTCCAGATCGTCGAGCGTCACCAGCATCTGCGCGGCGGTGATGCCCTTTTCATGCAGCAGGCTGGCCCAGCATTGCGACAGGGCGATCTGGCCGGTGGCGGCCGCCGCCTGCGCATCCTCCAGGCTGCCGCGCCCGCCCTTGGGCAGTTTCAGCCGGCGCGCGCCCAGCGCGATCGCGCCCGACGACACGATGATGACCTGTTGCCCGGCCGCCTTGCGCGCGGCGACATCGGCCACCAGCGTGCGCAGCCAGTCGACGCGCACTTCCCCGGCCGGATCGACCAGCAGCGCCGACCCGATCTTGATGACCAGGCGGCGGACCAGGGCAGGGGGAAAGCCGGACAGGGCGTTCGTGGCCACTTTTACAACAACATCCGTTCGGTTCGAGCTTGTCGAGAACCTCGCGCGCAGTTCTCGACAAGCTCGAACCGAACGGAGATAAGTCTATTGATGCCTTAGATCGGCGACCAGGTGGCTTCGCCGTCGCTGTCGTCGGCGTCGTCCTCTTCACGATCCTCGTCGAGCATTTCCAGCACGGCGTCGAGCAACGGGGTGACGCCTTCGCCGGTCGCGCCGGAAATGATGAAGACATCTTCCACGCCGGCCTGCTCGCGCAGCTGCTCGGCAATGTCTTCCATCAGTTCCTGGCCCAGCAGGTCGCCCTTGTTGAGCACCACGATCTGCGGCTTTTCGTCCAGCCCGCCGCCATAGGCGGCGAGTTCGTCGGTGACGATGCGGAAGGCTTCGACCGGATCGTCGCCGGTCGCGTCGATCAGGTGCAGCAGCACGCGGCAGCGTTCGATATGGCCCAGGAACCGGTCGCCGATGCCCGCGCCCTCGGCCGCGCCCGCGATCAGGCCGGGAATGTCGGCCAGCACGAATTCGCGATCACGGTGCAGCACCACGCCAAGCTGCGGCTTGGTGGTGGTGAAGGCATAGGCGCCGACCTTCGCCTTGGTGTTCGTCACCTGGTTGATCAGGGTCGACTTGCCGGCGTTGGGCATGCCGACCAGGCCGACATCGGCCAGCAGCTTGAGGCGCAGCCAGACCCACATTTCCTGACCTGGCCAGCCGGTGCCATGCTGGCGCGGCGCCCGGTTGGTGCTGGTCTTGTAGGACAGGTTGCCGCGGCCACCGTCACCACCGCGCAGGAAGCTCACACGCTGGCCCACCTCGGTGAAGTCGGCCAGGATTTCCTGTTCCTCATATTCGGGATAGCCGTCTTCGTCCTCGGTCCCCTCGATCGGCTGGGGATCGGACAAGATCTGGGTGCCGACCGGCACCTTGACGATCAGGTCGTTGCCGCCGGCGCCATAGCGGTTCTTGCCCATGCCGGGCATGCCGCGCTGCGCCTTGAAATGCTGGGTGTAGCGGAAGTCGATCAGCGTGTTGAGGCCGGCCACGGCCTCGAAGATGATGTCGCCGCCCTTGCCGCCATTGCCACCGTCCGGGCCGCCATATTCGACATATTTTTCACGCCGAAAGCTGACCGCGCCGGGACCGCCCCAGCCGGACTTGATATAGATTTTTGCTTGATCGAGAAAATGCATGGCGCGCCCATAGCGTCTTCTTGGGCAAAATTAAACCTTAGCTTGCGACACTTTTGCCGTCGCCGTCAACCGGGCTTCTTCGGTCAGGGCGGAGACCAGGCTGCGGGCCGCCAGTTCGCGTGCTTTCTCGCGATTGAGGCCCAGCGCAGCGGCCATCGGACCGCCCATCTGCGAATCGCCCAGCGCCAGCAGGACCAGCATCAGCGTATTGTCGCGGATCACCTCGGCCAGTTGCGGGCGCAGCGCGGTCGCGGCCAGCTTGTCGACCAGTCGATGGATTGCATCCACAACCGGGTCGAGCGCATCCTCATTACCCGACGCCAGCATCCAGCTGGCCAGCGCGCCGGCGCCACCTGCGTCGAACGCGTCGAAGGTCATGTCGACGATCCGCCGGGGTTCGACCTCGCCGCGCCGGGCAGCGTTCACCGCGTCGCCGATCGTGGCGGTGATGGCGTCGGCCAGATAGCCGGCGAGCGCCTTCTGCAGGCCGGCGGCCGATCCGAAATGGTGGAGCAGATTGGCGTGGGTGCGGCCGATGCGATTGCCCACCGCCTTCAGCGTGACGGCCTGCGGCCCTGCTTCCAGCAGCAGGTCGCGGGCGGCTTCCAGCGCGATCAGGCGACTTTCGTCGGGGCTGAGGCGCGAGCGCTTGAGGGGGATCGGTTCGGGCAACGTGCCCTGCCCATGACACAGGGGCGGGGGGAAGGCCATAGCCATGTGCGGGGTTGCTTGACCGGCCCCTGCGCGGCCGCCCATAGATTGGCGATGACCGATGCACCGATCCTCACCACCGACCGCCTGATCCTGCGCCCGCATCGGGTGGAGGATTATCCCGCCTGCCAGGCGCTATGGGCCGATCCGGACGTGGTGCGCTTCATCGGCGGCGCGGCGCTCGATGCGCAGGCGGTCTGGTTCCGCATCCTGCGCTATGCCGGCATGTGGGCGCTGCTCGGCTATGGCATGTGGGCGATCGAGGATCGCGCCAATGGCGAATTGCTGGGCGAGGCCGGGCTGCTGAGCGCGGCGCGGGGGCTGGCCGAACTGGACGGCGTGCCGGAGGCGGGCTGGGTGCTTGGCCCGGCGGCCTGGGGGCGTGGCATCGCGACCGAGGCGATGGCGGCGATCTTTGCCTGGACCGATGCGCATCTGGCGGCGCCGTCGATTCGCTGCATCATCGCGCCCGACAATGGCGGGTCGATCAAGGTGGCGGAGAAACTGGGCTTTGCCGCCCTGGCCGAAGTCGATTTCCATGGCGCGCCGACCCGTGTCTTCGATCGGCCCTGTCAGAGGTGAGACGCGGGCGCCCTGATCGGCGCCCGCGCACATCAGTCAAGCGGCAAGCGCCGGCAGCGCGTCGCCATATAGGTCCAGGGCAAAGTCCACGCTCATGCGGGCGGCCTCGCCCTCGTCGAAGACCAGGCAGTCGGCCTCGGCCCCGCGGGCGGGGCTGTAGCGCCGCTCGACCGTGCCGTTGGCGCGGAAGCCGATCTTGCGCAGGACATGGCCCGACGCGCGATTGTCGGCGAAATGGACGGCACGGACCGCCGGCAGATTATGCGCGCGGGCGATGCTCATGACGGCGCGGGCCGCTTCCGTGGCGAAGCCCAGGCCCCAATAGGGGCGGGCGATCCAGTAGCCCAGTTCCGGCGTGCCATCCTCGGCCTCATGGATGCCGCAGCCGCCCACCAGGCGCGGCGCGCCTTGGGTGCGGGTGAAGGCCAGCAGGCGCGGCATGCGCGAATCCTGCGGCAGTGCCAGGAAGGCTTCGGCATCGGCCAGGCCATAGGGGGCGGGAGCGCGGCTCAGATTGCGCAGGACCGCGTCATTGCCGATGGCCTGGGCCAGGGCGGGGGCATCTTCCATCCAGCCTGGCCGCAGCAGCAGGCGGGGGGTACGGGCGAACATTCACGTCTCTCCTCTTCGTGCGCGCCAATAGCTGCCAATCATGACGGCTTGACGACGGTCTTCTCTGGCTGAGCCCCGCCCGCACGACGCGCGAGAAGGCCAGTAGTTCCAGAGGTTTGAGGGAAATCGGGAGGAGTGCCCGGTGATGTTCGTCAGAACGGAAAAAGGGCGCTCCCTGTGAAGGGGCGCCCTTTTTTCCCTCGATCCCGATCGACGCACTTATGTGCGCAACCGATCAGGCGGGACGTCCCTTTTGCGAAGGACGACCCGTCATCGATCGTCCGTTATTCGGCTGCCGCGGCTACCGCGTCGACCGATACATATTTGCGGCCGAGCTTGCCGTCGTGGAACACGACGCGACCTTCGCCCAGGGCGAAGAGGGTGTGATCCTTGCCCATGCCGACGTTACGGCCGGGATATACGCGGGTGCCGCGCTGGCGAATGATGATGTTGCCGCCGATCACTTCCTGACCGCCGAACTTCTTCACGCCAAGGCGCTTCGACTCAGAATCGCGACCGTTACGCGACGAACCGCCAGCTTTCTTATGTGCCATGACCTAAACTCCTTATCTAAGCTGCGCTCAGGCGATCGACACGATCTTGAGGATCGTGTGATTCTGGCGGTGGCCGTTCTTGCGGCGATAGTTGTGACGACGACGCTTCTTGAAGACGATGACCTTTTCGCCCTTCGCCTGCGCAATGATTTCGGCTGCGACGGTCAGCTTGGCTGCGTCCTTCAGGTCGCCGCCTTCGCCGGCCAGCAGGACGTCGTCCAGCGTAACCTTGTCGCCGGCTTCGCCAGCGAGCTTTTCAACGACGATCTTATCTCCGGCGGCGACGCGATACTGCTTGCCGCCCGTGCGCACGATAGCGAACATGGCTTGGTCTCTTCTCGTTCAAATCTGCTTTACGCAGATCGTCGAGGACAAAAAGCCTGTTCGACCCGCGCGGGAATGTGGCCCGGTAGTGGAATGACTCGATTCTGTCAACCGCCATGGGCCCAGCTTGTGGGCTGGTTTTTGGCTCTTAGTCTTCCTACATCGGTGATGGAAGGGAATATAAGCGCCGATGTGCAGATTACATCCCCAGGATGCGACCGGCAAGGGCAGGCTGCCCTTCATCGCATCGCTGTGGGCTGCGATCCTGGTCGCGCTTCTGTGTGCGATCGCGCCGGACGGTCCGCCTTCCAGCAAGCTCAACGGCTCGGCCTTCAGTTCCGCCACGACCGGCGTGGTGCTCAAGGCGCGCTCGCTGCCCGCGCCGCATCTGGCACGTGCGCCCCGCCCCGATGGGGATGGGATGGCGTTGCCCTGGCTGCTGGCGGCGGCGCTCGCCCTCATGCTCTCCTGGCGCCGTCTGGCGCCCGACGCGCCCCTGCCGCTTCTGGCAGGCCGTTACAGCCATCTTCGCGCGCGGAGTCGCCGCGCCCGCGCCCCGCCCGCCTTCCTCTGATATTTTCCCCGCCCGCCATGGCGGGCGTCCGTCAGACAGAAGGAATTGAGATCATGCCCCGCAGAAGAAAGATGCGCGGTGGCCGGCGCAATCCGCCCGGCTGGTTCATGCCCGTCGTCATGGCAGGGCTCGGCGCCGCCGGCGCCCTGCTCTCGATCGCGATGCTCGGCATCGTCGAATAATAGACAATGTTCCGCGCCGGCGGCAGGATGAAGGCCTGCTGCCGGCGGACAGGGAAGGAATTTCATGCCCCACCACACGCCCCTTATCGGGACGATCGTTGCCGGCCTCGTCGTGGCCTTCATCATGGGCGCCATTGCCCATCGCCTGAAATTGTCGCCGCTGGTCGGCTATCTGGTCGCCGGCATCATGGTCGGCCCCTTCACCCCCGGCTTCGTCGCCGACAGCGGCCTGGCCAATGAACTGGCCGAAATCGGCGTCATATTGCTGATGTTCGGCGTCGGCCTGCATTTCTCGCTCAAGGATCTTCTGTCGGTCAAGGCGATCGCCGTGCCCGGCGCGATCGTGCAGATTGCGGTCGCGACCCTGCTCGGCATGGGCCTTGGCTATCTGATGGGCTGGCCGCTGATGGGCGGGCTGGTCTTTGGCCTGGCCCTGTCCGTCGCCAGCACGGTCGTGCTGCTGCGTGCGTTGCAGGGGGCGGACCTGGTCGAAACCCGGCGCGGACGCATCGCGGTCGGCTGGCTGATCGTCGAGGATCTGGTGATGGTCCTTGCTCTCGTCCTGCTGCCGGCGCTGGCGGGGGTGATGAACAATGCCGATGCGGGCGGCGGGGCGAGCGCGCTGATCGCGCCGCTGGTCGGCACCTTGCTCAAGGTCGTCGGCTTCGTCGTGCTGATGCTGGTTGTCGGCCGCCGCCTCATCCCCTGGGCGCTGCACTGGGTCGTGCATAGCGGGTCGCGCGAACTGTTCCGCCTCGCCGTGCTGGCGATTGCGCTGGGTGTCGCTTTCGGTGCCGCCATCGTGTTCGACGTGTCCTTTGCGCTGGGCGCCTTCTTTGCCGGCATGATCCTGGGCGAAACCCCGCTCAGCCGTCGCGCGACCGAGGAGACGCTGCCGCTGCGCGACGCCTTTGCGGTGCTGTTCTTCGTGTCGGTCGGCATGTTGTTCAACCCCGCGGTGGTGGTGGAACAGCCGCTGCCGCTGCTGGCCACGGTCCTCATCATCGTCGTCGGCAAGTCGATCGCCGCCTGGGGCATTGTCCGTGCCTTTGGCCATCCCAATGTCACGGCGCTGACGATCGCCGCCAGCCTGGCGCAGATCGGCGAATTTTCCTTCATCCTGGCGTCGCTGGGAGCGGGGCTGGGCGTGTTGCCGGCCGAGGCGCGCGATCTGATCCTTGCCGGTGCGATCGTGTCGATCTTCATCAACCCGATCCTCTTCTCGCTGATCGTGCGCGATCACAAGAAGGAGGAGGATGAGGCGCAGGCCGAACCTGCAACCGATCAGCCGCGCCTCGGCCATGTCATCCTGGTTGGCTATGGCCGGGTCGGCAAGCTGATCGCCAAGCGCCTGGCCGAGCGTCATGTCCAGTTCGTGGTGATCGAGGGCGATCCCGAACGGGTCGAGGAAGCGGAGGAGGCCGGCCTGTCGGTGGTGCGCGGCAATGCGCTGGAGGACCGGCACCTGCTGGCGGCAGGCATATGCGAGGCGCGTTACCTGCTGATCGCCGTGCCCGAAGGGTTCGAGGGCGGCGCGATCAACGAGCATGCCCGCCATCTCAACCCCAATTTGCAGGTGATCGCCCGCGCCCATAGCGATGCCGAGGTCGCGCATCTTGAAGCGCTGGGCGTGCGCCATGTCGTGATGGGCGAGCGCGAACTGGCCGGGCGCATG
Source organism: Sphingobium sp. DN12 (assembly GCF_051058005.1). Lineage (NCBI taxonomy): Bacteria > Pseudomonadati > Pseudomonadota > Alphaproteobacteria > Sphingomonadales > Sphingobiaceae > Sphingobium > Sphingobium sp. DN12. The sequence continues at coordinate 2,507,405 of NZ_CP173717.1, read as the reverse complement.
CTTCAGCTTTGCGGCGTCGGCTGACGGACAAGGAAAAAGGGCGGTGAACGATGGTCGATCGTTCACCGCCCTTTTTGTTCAGGAGGCTATGCCGAAGCGCTTAGCCGCGCGGCTTGCGCGGGCCGCCGGGGCGCTTGGGTCCGCCCTTGAAGGGGCGGGGCGCGTAGCCGGCCGGACGCGGGCCACGGTCGTTCGAGCGATTGCCCTGGCGGCGATTGTCGCGGGCCTGCTCGCGCGGGGCGCCGTCGATCATCTCGAACGCCACGTCGGCGCCCTCGTCATTGGCCTCGCCCGAGCGCTTGACGGCCGACATGAAGCGGCTGGCGATCGCGCGCGGGATTTCGAACATGGTTTCGTTGGTGGTGATGCGGATCGCGCCGATGTCGCCGCGCGACACATGGCCGCGGCGGCAGATCAGCGGCAGGATCCAGCGCGGATCGGCATTCTGGCGACGACCGATGTCCATGCGGAACCACTGGGTATCCTCGAAGCCCGGACGCGGCCCTTCCTGGCGCGGCGGCGCTTCGCTGCGGTCCAGCAGTTCCTCGGGCGCGGGCAGCGAGGCGCGGGCGCTCTTCACCAGCATCGCGGCGATTTCCTTGGCCGACTTTTCCGCCAGCAACTCGGCGCCCAGCGCCCAGTCGGCCTCGTCCAGTTCGGCCTTTTCCATCAGGGTCGAGCGCAGGCGGGCATTGTCCTGTTCCAGGATCGCTTCCTTGCTGGGCGGGGTGCCCCATTCGACCGGAATCTTGGCGCCACGCAGCATCGATTCGACACGGCGGCGACGCGGATAGGGGACGATCAGGACGGCGGTGCCCTTCTTGCCGGCGCGACCGGTGCGGCCCGAACGATGCTGCATCGTCTCGGCGTCGCGCGGCAGTTCGACATGGACCACCAGCGTCAGGCTGGGCAGGTCGATGCCGCGTGCGGCGACGTCGGTGGCGACGCAGACGCGCGCGCGCTTGTCGCGCAGCGCCTGGAGCGCGTGGTTGCGCTCATTCTGGCTATGCTCGCCCGACAGCGCCACGGCGGCGAAGCCACGCTCGGTCAGGCTGCTATGCAGATGGCGGACATTGTCGCGGGTGGCGCAGAACAGGATCGCGGTTTCGGCTTCATGATAGCGCAGCAGGTTGACCACCGCATTCTCGATGTCCGACGGGGCGACGGTGACGGCCTGATAGCTGATGTCGCCATGGCCGCGTTCTTCGCCCACGGTCGAGATGCGCAGCGCGTCCGACTGATAGCGCTTGGCCATCGCGACGATCGGCTTGGGCATGGTGGCCGAGAAGAGCAGGGTGCGGCGATCTTCCGGCGCGCTGTCCAATATGCCTTCCAGGTCCTCGCGGAAGCCCATGTCGAGCATTTCGTCCGCTTCGTCGAGGACGACGGTGCGCATTCCCGACAGGTCCAGCGCGCCGCGTTCCAGATGGTCGCGCAGGCGGCCGGGGGTGCCGACGACGATATGGGCGCCATGGCTGAGCGCGCGGCGTTCCTTGGCGGCGTCCATGCCACCGACGCAGGTGGCGATGCGGGCGCGGGCGGCGCCATAGAGCCATTCCAGCTCGCGGCTGACCTGCAGCGCCAGTTCGCGCGTCGGCGCGATCACCAGCGCCAGCGGCAGGCCGGCGACGGGCAGCTTGTCGCCACCGGTCAGCAGTTCGGCGGCCATGGCCAGGCCGAAGGCGACGGTCTTGCCCGAGCCGGTCTGTGCCGACACCAGCAGGTCGCGGCCCTGCGCTTCGTCCTGCGTCACTTCGGACTGGACCGGGGTCAGGCTCTCATAGCCCTTGGTGGTCAGCGCCTGGGCGAGCATGGAGGGGAGATGTTCAAAAGACATTTTTTCGTTTTCCATCGGTAAAGCGACCCGCCATTCCCGACGGATACGTGAAGACCTGCCATGCTCCCGCCGTGGAGAGCCCAGGGGTAGGTCGCGTCCCTGGTTCCAAAATCCTCCCCTTGTCGGGGGAGGGGGACCGTCGACATCGCCGACGGTGGAGGGGTGTCCCCCTATGGCGCAGGCGGCGAATGCCCCTTTGCCCGGCCTTGTGGCCCTCGGGCCGCTTCTTGAGTGAGCGGCTGGTCCTATAAAATAAGAAGGCCGCCTTCCCCCGCAAGGAGGGAAGGCGGCCCCTTTAATTCTTATCCCAACGGGATCAGATCGAGGCGACTTCGGCCACGTCGACCTTCACGCCCGGACCCATCGACGACGACAGGGCGATCTTGCGGACATACTTGCCCTTCGAGCCCGAGGGCTTCGCCTTGACGATCGCGTCGACGAACGCGTCGAAATTCTTGCGCAGGTCTTCAGCCGAGAAGCTCGACTTGCCGAGGCCAGCGTGGATGATGCCGGCCTTTTCGACGCGGAATTCGATCTGACCACCCTTGGCGGCCTTCACGGCTTCGGCGACGTTCGGCGTGACGGTGCCCAGCTTCGGGTTCGGCATCAGGCCCTTGGGGCCCAGAACCTTACCCAGGCGACCCACCAGACCCATCATGTCGGGGGTGGCGATGACGCGCTGGAAGTCGATGTTGCCGGCCTGGATCGATTCGAGCAGGTCTTCGGCGCCCACGATGTCGGCACCGGCGTCGAGCGCCTGCTGAGCCTTGTCGTTGCGGGCGAACACGGCGACGCGAACGTCCTTGCCGGTGCCGGCGGGCAGGGTGACGACGCCACGGACCATCTGGTCGGCGTGACGCGGGTCAACGCCCAGGTTGATCGCGATTTCGACGCTTTCGTCGAACTTGGCGGTGGCGTGGGTCTTGATCAGGCCCAGCGCTTCGTCAACGCCGTGCAGCTTTTCGCGGTCGATCGCGGTCGCCAGGGCCTTCGCCTTCTTGGTCAGCTTTGCCATGGTCTTAGCCCTCCACCACTTCGAGGCCCATCGCGCGAGCGGAACCTTCGATGATCTTCGTTGCAGCGTCGATGTCGTTCGCGTTCAGGTCAGCCATCTTCGCCTGGGCGATTTCGGCGAGCTGGGCGCGGGTGATCTTGCCAGCGACGACCTTGCCCGGCTCCTTCGAACCCGACTTCAGGTTGACGGCCTTCTTGATCAGATAGGTGGCCGGCGGCTGCTTCGTTACGAAGGTGAACGAACGGTCCGCATAGACGGTGATGATGGTCGGCAGCGGGGTGCCCTTGTCCATCTTTTCCGTCGAGGCGTTGAACGCCTTGCAGAATTCCATGATGTTCACGCCGCGCTGACCCAGGGCAGGGCCGATCGGCGGCGAGGGGTTGGCGGCTCCGGCGGGCACCTGGAGCTTGATATAGCCCGTAATCTTCTTGGCCATTTTCACTCACTCTATAGCTGGTAAATCTGCGGACAGATTCACCGGTTCAAGTTTAGCGGTCTAACGGCTCCCGCAAGGGAACCTCCCGCACATGTCCAGCCGCCCCGTGGGGAGGCATGGAAGCGCGGCCCTATAGCGACCTTCTTGTCCAAAGGGAAGGGGGAGTCTGTCATTCGGCCGATTCGGCCGAAAGCGCAGGGCTTCCCCAACAAAAAGGGCCGCCGGCTGAAAAGCGGGCGACCCTTTTTGAACAGCCTTGCGGCGGCTGGTTACTTCGACAGTTCGACCTGTTCGAAGTCCAGTTCCACCGGGGTGGCGCGACCGAAGATCGACACCGACACCTTGACCCGGTTCTTTTCGAAATCCAGTTCCTCGACCACACCGTTGAAGCTGGCGAAGGGGCCGTCCAGCACCTTGACGCTGTCGCCGATTTCGTAATCGACATTGACCTTGTGCTTCGGGGCGGCGGCGGCTTCCTTCTGGGCGCCGAAATAGCGGGCGGCTTCGCTCTCGCTGATCGCCTGGGGCTTGCCCGACGAACCCAGGAAGCCGGTGACCTTGGGCGTGTTCTTGACGAGGTGATAGACGTCGTCGTTCATCGCCAGCTTGGCAAGGACATAGCCCGGCATGAACTTGCGTTCGACCTGGACCTTCTTGCCGCGCTTCACTTCGGTCACGGTCTCGGTCGGAACCTCGACCTGCTCGACCAGTTGCGACAGGCCCATGCGCTCGGCCTCGGTCAGGATCGATTCCTTGACCTTGTTCTCGAAGCCCGAATAGGCGTGGATGATGTACCAGCGCGCCATGTTACCGTCTTAAACTCCCTTTTGAACGCCGAGCGTTCAACGACCCGATGCGAGGCTCAGCAGCCACTGGACGATCGCACCGAAGAAGGTGTCGATACCGAAGAAGAAGATGCCCAGCAATGAGGTCATGATGACGACCATGATCGCGGTCATGATCGTTTCACGGCCGGTCGGCCAAACGATCTTCTTCGCTTCGGTCTGCACCTGATTGACGAATTCGCTCGGAGAAGTCTTCGCCATCGCGCTGTCAGCTCACCTTCAAAATCAATACCAAAGCGCGAAACGGCGGTCCGCCCTCCCGTTTCCCGCGATAAGTCGGTGTCGGGGGAGGCAGTCGCGCTTCGCGACCGATGCTTCGCTAAGCGCACTTAGCCGCGAACCCGTGATTGTTCAAGGTTCGCGGCTAGTTCGCTTGGCAGGAGTGGAGGGACTCGAACCCACGGCATTCGGTTTTGGAGACCGACGCTCTACCAACTGAGCTACACTCCTGCACTGGCCCGAGCCAGCGAAGGAGGGCGCTTTAGCGTGGCCTATCGGGGAGGGCAAGCGACTTTATGCAACTTCTTCAACAAGAATATGCGCGCTGGTCTGGCGCTCGGCTTCCGCGTTGATCTGGGCCCCCAGCAGCACGATATAGGCGGAGACGAACAGCCAGAGCTGCAGGATCACCACGGCCGCGAGCGAGCCATAGGTCTTGTTGTAATCGCCGAAGGTCGAGACGTAGAAGGAGACGCCCAGCGTCGCCACCAGCCAGAACAGCGTCGCGGCGATCGATCCCACGGTCAGCCATTGCCATTGCACCCGGCGGCGATGCGGGCCGAAGCGGTAGATCAGGCCGAAGATGCTGCTGGCGAGCAGGCCGGCGCAGATCCAGGTCGTCGCCTTGATCGCGAACAGCGCGCCCGGTCCCCAGTTGGTCAGCAACTTCTGGAGCAGGCCGATGATCGTCGCGGTCACGACGCCGGCGACCACCACCAGCACGGCGGAAAAGGTGATTCCCATCGACACGCGATAGAAGGCGAAGATATTGCGCCCCTCCTTCTGCGCATAGACGATGTTGAGTGCCTCCATGATCGCGGACGCGGCGCGGGTGGCACCATAGACCGCCAGGCCCAGCGCCAGGAACAGGCCGAACCCGATCGCCGGCTTGCGCGCGCTGACCATGCCCAGCAACTGGTCGTTGATCAGTTGGGCGGCATCGGCGGGCACGACGGTGATGATCGCCTGCATGTGGCGGGCGACGATCTGCGGATCGCCGACCAGGCCATAGGTCAGGACGACCGCGGCCAGCAGCGGGGCGATCGACAGGAAGGCATAATAAGCCACGCCAGCGGACAGCAGGCCCAGATGATTGGCCGACATGGCGGCATAGACGCGCTTCAATATCTCCCACCAGGCACGCGGCGGTATTTTCCATGGCGCATCGACATGCACCTGCTGGGCGATCGTTTCGGTCATGATTGTCCCCTGCTGAACAGGGGTAGCGCCTGAACGGCGATAGGGTTCCCTGATTCGCCTCCCTCATGGTTTTCCCCGGTTAGGGTTTCCCGTTGTTGGAGGATTAACCTCCTTTCGCTACCAACGGCCGCTCGCAGCGAGGCGGCAGGGAGCGGACAAGTGGCGGAAAAGCGCTGGCAACAGCGGCTGAAGGGCTGGGACGGCCCGTTCACGGCACCGGTGCCGGACAGCGCGCGCGAGGCTGTGCTGGATACCCAATATCGCCGTTTCCATCAGGCGCTGCCGCTTTTGTGCCTGCTGATCATGGCCAATGCCGTCGCGATGGCGCTCGCGGTGATGGGCGATCTGCCCTTGTGGCAACAGGTGACGCCGCCTGCGCTGATCTTCCTGGCCTGTGCGATATCCCTGCTGCGCTGGCGCGGCGTGCCGATCGCGACCGACGCCAGGGTGCAGGCGCGCAGCCTGAAGCGGGTCGCGCATGTCGCGACCGGGGCTGGACTGGTGGCGGGGCTGTGGGCGGTCAACGCCTTCACCGAAACCGAAATCTATTATTGCATGGTGGCGCCGGTGTTCATCGGCATCGGTGCGCTGGTTGCGGCGACGACCTTGCTCAGCGTGCCGCGCGCCGCGATCGGGGCGATGGGCGCGGCGGTGTTGCCGATCCTGGTGAAGATGGCGCTCTATGACAATCTGGGCGTGCGGGCGATGGCGGTCATGATGGCGATCGTCACGGTGATGCAGGCCAATCTGGTGCTGGGCAAGTTTCGCGAGACGGTAGCGATGCTGGTGTCGCAGCGCGAACTGGCGCGGCTGGCCGGCACCGATGCGCTGACCGGGCTCGACAACCGGCTGAGCTTCATGCGCGCGATCGAAGAACGGGTGGAGCGGGGCGCGGCCTTCAGCGTGCTGCTCGCCGACCTCGATGGCTTCAAGCAGTGCAACGACTTGCACGGCCATCAGGCAGGGGATGTCCTGCTGACATCCTTGGGTGGTCGGTTGCGGGCCTTGATGCCGGACGCGGTGAGCATTGCGCGGCTGGGCGGCGACGAATTTGCGTTGCTCCATGACGCGGAAACCGATGTCGACGCCCTGCATCGACGCATGCCGGGCATCCGGCAGGCGATCGCTGCGCCGGTGGGCTGGCAGGGGCGCAGCCTGTCGGTCGGCAGCAGCTTTGGCATCGCCAGCTTCCCGCAGGACGGGGCGGAAGCCGCCGCCGTCCTGCATGTCGCCGACACGCGGCTCTATGCGGACAAGCGGCAGCGCAAGGGACGGCGGCTCGGCGAACCGCAACGCCAGTCCGCTTAGGCCTTGATTCAAGGAATAGAGCCTGATTCACGCCATCGGTGAAAGCGCCGAGCGCTTCCACCTCCGACGATCAGGCTCTAGAAAAACTGCCCGCCTTTCATGATGCGGCGCGCGCGGCCCTGCACCGGCACCTTGTCGAACGGCGTGTTGCCGGCCGAGGCCGCCATCTTCGCCGAATCGACGATCCATGGCGCGTCGGGATCGACCAGGATCAGGTCGGCGGCGCTGCCGGGCGCAAAGCTCCCGGCATTGACGCCCAATATCTTCGCCGGATTGGCGCTGAGCAGGGTCATCAGCCGGTTGAGGCTGACATGACCCTCGCGCACCAGGTTGAGCGAAAGCGCCAGCAGCGTCTCGGCGCCGGCCATGCCGGGCGACGCGTCAGCGAAGGGCAGGCGCTTGTCCTCGGGCCCGCGCGGATCATGGCCCGATGTGATGACGTCGACGGTGCCGTCGGCGACGGCGGCGATGCTGGCATGACGGTCGGCATCGGATCGCAGCGGTGGCGACAGGCGCGCGAAGGTGCGGAAGTCGGTCATCGCCTGATCGTTCAGGAACAGATAGGCCGGGCTGATGCCGCAACTGACCTTCAGCCCCTCCGCCTTGGCGGCGCGGATCAGGTCGAAACCGGCCTTGGTCGTGACCAGGCGGAAATGGATGGCAGCGCCGGTCTCGCGGGCCAGCATGATGTCGCGCGCGATCGCCATCGCCTCGGCGCAGGCCGGGGCATGGGCCAGGCCCAGGCGCGTCGCAGTCTCGCCGCTGGTCGCCACCGCCTTGGTGGACAGGCCGCCATCCTCGGCATGGGCGATGACGGTGAGGCCCAGGCCCGAGGCGTAGGAGAGGATGCGCAGCATCACGCCCGAATCGGCGATCCACTGGCGACCGGTGCCGACCGCCTTGGCCCCGGCGATCTGCATCAGGCCCATTTCGGCCATTTCCGTGCCCTTGAGGCCGCGGGTCGCGGCGGCGATCGGGTGGACCCAGAAGTCGGGCTTGCCCGCGCGGGTCGCTTCGCGGATCAGGCCGACCTCGTCCAGCGGCGCGCGCTGGTCGGGCATCAGGGCGGCGCGGGTGATGCCGCCGAAGTGGAAGGCGGGCTTGTCGGTGGCGAAGACGCCCAAATCTATGAGGCCCGGCGCGACCACCAGCCCGCCGGCATCGACCTGCTGCGCATCGGCAGGAATGTCGACCGCGCCGGTGGCCAGGATGCGATCACCTTCGATCAGGACGGTGCCGGGGGCAAGGGCGTCGCCCGCCAGATCGGCCAGCTTGCCGTTGACGATTGCGATCCTGCTCATGCCCAGCCTTCCACACCACGCGCCTGGCGCGTCAAAACATCCAGGCACGCCATGCGTACCGCCACGCCCATCGCCACCTGTTCGGTGATCGCCGACCGATCCGGATCGTCCGCCACCGTGCTGGTGATCTCGACGCCGCGGTTCATGGGGCCGGGGTGCATGACCAGGGCATCGGGCTTGGCGATCGCCAGCCGTTCGGGCGTCAGCCCGTAAAGTGCGTGATATTCGCGGGCCGACGGGATGAAGGCGCCGTCCATCCGCTCATTCTGCAGGCGCAGCATCATGACGACATCGGCGCCATCCAGCCCGTCTTCCATCCGGCTATAGGGGGTGGCACCCAGCATCTCGACCTCGGGCGGCAGCAGGGTGGGCGGGGCGACCGCGCGTACCTGTGCGCCGAGCGCGGCGAGGCAGAGCATGTTGGACCGGGCGACGCGGCTGTGCAGCACGTCGCCGCAGATGGCGACCACCAGCCCCTCGAACCCGCCCTTGCGGCGGCGGATGGTGAGCGCGTCGAGCAGCGCTTGCGTGGGATGCTGGTGCCAGCCATCGCCCGCGTTCAGCACCGGGCAGTCGACCTTGTCGGCGATCAGTGCGACCGCGCCGGAACTCGCATGGCGGATGACGATCACGTCGGCGGCCATGGCATTGAGCGTCATGGCGGTGTCGATCAGGGTCTCGCCCTTCTTCACGCTGGACGTAGCCGCGGCCATGTTGACGACGTCGGCGCCCAGCCGCTTGCCGGCGATCTCGAACGACAGCAGGGTGCGCGTGCTGTTCTCGAAAAAGGCGTTGATCTGGGTCATGCCCGCCAGCCGGTCGTCATGCTTGCGCGCCTGGCCCTTGTTGGTGCGGGCCCAATGTTCGGCCTCATCCAGCAGGAAACGGATTTCCCAAGGCTTGAGGTCGGCGATCGACAGCAGGTGCCGGTGCGGGAACAGCGCCCGGCCGGTCAGCTCGGGCGTTGCATCAGGAATGAAGATGTCGGGCATGAGCCGGGTCTTTAGGCCAGGCTTTCGGTTGGGGCAAGGCGGGGAAAGACCCGATCAGGCCCGGCCGCGCCATTTCCCCCACAGGGCGCGATCCTTCAGCACCTCGCGCGCGGCATTATGGCCTGGCGCGCCGGTGACGCCGCCGCCCGGATGGGTGCCCGCGCCGCACATATAGAGGCCCTTCACCGGACCGCGATACGCGCCATGCCCCAACACAGGCCGCGCCGCCCACATCTGGTCCAGCGTCAGATTGCCATGCATGATGTCGCCGCCGACCAGACCGAACTTGCGTTCCAGGTCGAGTGGCGAATGGATCTGGCGGGCGATCACGCTCTTTGCAAAGCCCGGCGCATGGGCCTCGACCGTGGCGATGATATGGTCGGCCGCTATCTCGCGCTCATCGTCCCAGCTTCGCCCGTCGGGCAGTTCGGGCGCGAATTGCTGGCAGAAGAGGCTGGCGACATGGCATCCCTCGGGCGCCAGGCTGTCGTCGATGGTCGAGGGGATCAGCATCTCGACGATGGGGGCCTTCGACCAGCCGTCGCGCTTCGCATCCAGATAGGCGCGGTCCATATAGTCGAGCGTCGGCGCGATGATGATGCCGGACTGGTGATGCTCGCCAATGCCGGGCAGGCAGGTAAAGTCGGGCAGGGCAGAGAGCGCGACATTCATGCGGAAGGTGCCCGATCCCGCCTTGAACGCCGTGATCCGTTTCAGGAAATCGGCGGGCAGGTCGGCCGGTTGCATCATTCGCTCATAGAGCAGCTTGGGGCCGACATTGGCGATGATGCTGGCACCCATCACTTCCTCGCCGCTGGCCAGCTTCACGCCGACGGCGCGGTCGCCATCGACCAGCACATGATCGACAGGCGCCTCCAGGCTGATCTCGACGCCCATCGCCTGCACGACCTTCGCCATGGCCTGGGTGATCGTGCCCATGCCGCCGACGCTGTGACCCCAGGCGCCCTTCTTGCCGTTCACCTCGCCGAACACATGGTGCAGCAGCACATAGGCGCTGCCCGGCGTGTCGGGCGAGGCGAAATTGCCAACCACCGCGTCGAAGCCGAAGGCGGCCTTGACCGCCTCGCTCTCGAACCAGCTGTCGAGGAAGGTTCGGGCCGATTTGGTGAACAGGTCCAGCACGTCACGCTGTTGCTCGATATCGAGCCCTGCGACGCGGCGGCCCTGTTTCAGCGCCTCGACCACCATGGTCAGGCCATCGCCGACATTGGGCGGGCTTTTGAGCACCAGATCGCGGAGCACATCGGCCACCACTTCCAGCGCGTCATAATAAGCGGGCAGGGTCGCGGCATCGCGCGCGCTGAACCGGGCGAACTCGGCCTGGGTCCGCTCCAGCCCGCCGCCCAGCTTCAGATAGCCGCCATCGGGCTGGGGCAGGAAATTGCTGATCGGCCGCTCGATCACGCGATAGCCATGGTCGGCCAGCTTCATGTCGCGGATGACCTTGGGATTGAGCAGGCTGACCGTATAGCTCGCGGTCGAGTTGCGGAAGCCGGGGTGAAATTCCTCGGTCACCGCCGCGCCGCCGACGACATCGCGGCGCTCCACCATGCGCACCGTGTAGCCGGCACGGGCCAGGTAGAAGGCGCAGACAAGGCCATTATGGCCCGCGCCGATGATGACGGCGTCATAGGCTTTGGTCACAACATATCCCTCCCCGAAAAAGCGCCGTCATCCCCGCGCAGGCGGGGATCCATCTCCAGCCATCTCCCCATAGGTGAGGTCGGGGGATGGATTCCCGCCTGCGCGGGAATGACGAGAATCATGATAGTCGAAAGACCATCCCATTTTCGGCGCGCGATGCTGGCGCGCCTGCGGAATGATGGTGCGCATCCGCGCGCAGAAATGGCGCAGCGCGACTTCCTGGTCGCTTAAGGGGCCGACGGTGAAACTGTCCGACGCCATGCCCGCCTGCACGCGGGCGACAAGCTCGGTATCCTCGGCATTGACCTGGCGGTTGATGCGCCAGTTGAGATAGCGGGCCGCCTTCATCTCGCGGCGGTCATCGGGCAGGGCGTAGCTGATCTCGCGGATCAGCGTCTGGGTCGGCGACACCGGCAGCCACTGCATGAAATCCACCTGGTCGGGATAGATGTCGAAGGCGAAATTGGGCCAGAGCTTGAAATAGGTCCAAAGCCGCTGCCGATCGGGCGGAAGATGCGGGACGGCCGGCAGGAAATGCTGATAGGCGCGCTCGGACAGGTTAGTGGACGGGCGATCGAGGATCGGCCCCCACATCTTGTCGGCATAGGGGCTGGCTTCGACGCCATAGCCATCGCCCATCAGCCGCTTGAGGCCGGGGTGGGCGACCGCGATATGCAGGCCATCGGAATAATTGTCGCCGATATTCTTCCAGTTCACCGCACGCGGGCGCAGCGTGACGCGGCCAAGCGCGCGCAGTTCGGAAAAGCGATAGGGGGCGATCTCGTCGATATAGGGCGCCATCATCTGCGCCACCGACGGCCCGCCATCATCCTCCAGTCGGACGAACAGGAAGCCGTGGAAATTCTCGATTTCTACAGGGGAAAGTCCATGCCTGGACCGGTCGAGATTGCCATAGCTGCCCGCCATTGGCAGGCCCGTCAGGCAACCGTCCAGACCATAGGTCCAGGCATGGTAGGGACAGACCAGCTTTCTGGTGCGACCCGAGGGCCCGTCCACTAGGCGCGCGCCGCGGTGGCGGCACACGTTGGTAAAGGCGCGGGCTTCGCCGTCATCCCCGCGGACGACGATGACGCTCTCGCCAAGATAGTCCAGCACATGGAAATCGCCCGGCGCCGGCAGGTCGCTGTCATGGGCGACGATCTGCCAGCTCGGACGGAAGATGCGGCGGGTCTCGACGGCGAAAAATTCGGGATCGCTATAGGTCCATGCCGGCAGGCTATAGCCCGCGTCCGGATCCGGTCCGCATCCCGTCTCGCCCATCTACCCCGCATGCCCCATTGCAGTTGTACGCTTGTATAACGAGCGGGCGGGGAATTTCCATTATATTTTTGTGACAGCTATTCTCAGCTGGTCCGTTCGGGCACTTCGCCCCAGTCCGACAGGATCGACGCGCGGCTGGCAACCGCTTCCCAGGGGAAGACGAACCAGTCCTTGGTGACGACACGGTCGATCGTGGTTGCGCGATATTCGACCTTCGCGGCCGAGCTGACATTGTCGATCAGCACGGCAAAGCGCAGATGATCGGCCGGCGCGCCGGCCAGCGCCGCGCGCAACTGGTTGATCGTGCGGCCGCTGTCATTGATGTCGTCGACGAACAGCAGGCGCGATCCTTCGAGCGCCATCGCCACCAGCTTGTCGAGCAGTTCGTCGCAAAAGCCCACGACCTGGGCCGACAGGTCGACCGACAGCATCGGCTGGCTGATGGCGTGGGACAGATAGGTGGCCGGCACCAGCCCGCCGCGCCCGACGCCGACAATATAGTCGGGCCGCCAGTCCGATTTGGCGATCGCGCCGGCCACGGCGTCGATGTGGGAGAGGAAGCTCTCCATCGGAATGTCGGTCAGGATCGGTTGGGTCATGATATGGTTGCCATCTGCGAATCGGCCCTATCGGCCGCCTGCGCCCCATAGCGCCGTGCCAGCAGGGCACAAGCCATCAGCTGAATCTGGTGGAACAGCATGACCGGCAGGATGATCGGCCCGACGGCCGCTGCGGGGAATAGGACACCGGCGATCGGCACGCCCGAGGCGAGGCTCTTCTTCGAGCCGCAAAATTGCAGCACGATCGCATCTTCGCGGGAAAAGCCGAGAAGCCGGCCAAGCCCCCAGGTGAAGAGCAGCACGATCACCAGCATGGCGATGCAGAGCAGCGCCAGCAGCGCCAGCTCCGCGCGCGATACCCGGTGCCACAGTCCTTCGACTACCGCCGCGCTGAAGGCGGAATAGACCACCAGCAGGATCGATGTGCGATCGACCCGGCCGACCAGCGTCTTGTGCCGCGACACGAAGCCGCCGATCCAGGGACGGGCGAGATGGCCGAGCACGAAGGGCAACAGCAATTGCAGCATGATCCCCTCGACCGAGGAAAGGGAGATGAGGTTGCTGCCGCCGCGCTGCATCAGCAATGCCACCAGCAGCGGCGTCAGCACGATGCCGAGCAGGTTGGAGAAGGAGGCGCTGACCACCGCCGCGGCGACATTGCCGCGCGCGATCGCGGTGAAGGCGATCGAGCTTTGCACCGTCGAAGGGAGCAGGGCGAGAAACAGCAGGCCCGCGCGCATATTCTCCGGGATCGCGCCGATCTGTTGCAGCAGGATGCCGACCAGCGGGAAGAAGAGGAAGGTCGTGCCCAGAGTCGCGAGATGGAGTTGCCAGGCCTTGGCGCCGCCCCAGATCGCCTCGCGCGACAATTTTGCCCCATGCAGGAAAAAAAGCAGCACGATGCCCGCGTCCGCAACGATCGACGCGACATGGGCGCCCTGGCCGCGCGCGGGCAGGACCGACGCTAGGGCAACGGTGCAGAGCAGCAGGACGAGGAAGGGATCGAGGATCAGGCGCAGGCGAGTCATCATGATTTCGGGCATAGGGAAGGGGCTTGGAAAAGGATAGACGCCGCCCCATCCTCTGGGCCAACAGCCTTGGCACAGAGTATCGGGAGAGAATTTGCGTGAGCGACCATATCGCCATCATCGAGACGAACGGCGTGCTCGAAATCCATATCGACCGGCCCGACAAGAAGAATGCGCTGACCGGGCCGATGTACCGCGCGATGATCGCCGCGCTGGCCGATGCGTCGAGCCGGCCGGAGATTGGCGTGGTGCTGTTTGCGGGGCGGGGCGACGCCTTTTGCGCCGGCAATGACCTCAAGGACTTCATGGCCGGGCCGGAGGGCGGCGCTGCCGCCTTCGATTTCATCAGCGCGATTGCCGCCTTCGACAAGCCGATCGTCGCGGCGGTGCAGGGGCTTGCCGTGGGCGTCGGCACGACGATGCTGTTCCATTGCGACCTGGTCTATGCCGCGCCCGACGCGCGCTTCGTCATGCCCTTCGTCAATCTGGGCATCGTGCCGGAGGCCGGCTCCAGCCTGCTCGCGCCCGCGATCATGGGCCATGCCAGGGCGGCGGCGATGCTGATGCTGGGCGAGCCGATGGATGCGGAAGCGGCCGATCGCGCTGGTTTCGTGACGGCGATCGTGACAGGCGAAACGCTGCTCGACCATGCCCGCGCCAAGGCGGCGGCGCTGATGGCCAAGCCGCCCCAGGCACTGATGGCGACGCGCCGGCTGATGAAGGGTGACCCCGCCGCCTTGCAGGCGCGCATCGCCGAAGAAGCCCGGCTGTTCCGCGAAGCGCTGGCCTCGCCCGAGGCGCAGGAGGCGTTCATGGCCTTTTTCGAAAAGCGCGCGCCGGTCTTCAAGCGGGCCTGATCGAAGTGCGGCCGGGGGGAAGGGATCAGTCCTTGCCCCGCCGCTCGAACTTCAGTTCGCTCACGATCACGGCGGCGATGATCAGCAGCGCGCCGGCCAGCGCCGTGGCGGGCTGGCGGTCGCCCGCGATCCGGCCCAATATCCCGGCCCAGACCGGCTCGCCGGCATAGATCAGGGTCGCGCGGGTCGGCGATACGGTGCGCTGCGCCCAGTTCATCACGAACTGGATCAGCGCCGTCATCGCGCCCAGGCCACAGGCCGACAGGATCACCGTCCAGGAAAAGGGCGGAATCGCCTCGCCCATCGGCGCCATCAGGCCGAAGGCGAGCAGCGACGTGACCGCCAGTTGCACCAGCGTGACGCGGGCAATGTCGACCTTGCCGGCCCACAGGCTGATGAAGATGATCTCCAGCGCGATCGCCAGCGTGCTGATCAGCGTCAGCGCCTCGCCCTTGCCCAGCGACAGCCCTTCGCGCGGGGCGGCGATCAGGATCAGGCCGGCAAAGGCCAGCGCGACGCCGACCCAGCTGGTCCAGCGCGGCCGGCGCCGCAATATCGCCCATTGGAGGATCGGCACCAGCGGCACATAGGCGGCGGTGATGAAGGCGGACGTGCTGCTGGATATGGTCTGCAGCGCCCAGGTCTGGAGCGTGTAGCCGCAGAAGATGCCAAGGCCGATCATCGACCCGGCCAGCAGTTCGCGCCCCGTCAGGCCGCGCAACACCGGCCAGGCGAGCGGCAGCGCCAGCAGCGCCGCCGTGCCGAAGCGCATCCCCACGAAGAAGAGCGGCCCGCTCTGCTGCATGGCATGATGCACGATCAGGAAGGTCGCGCCCCACAGCACGGTGATCCCGATCAGCGCGAGTTCGGGACGGCCGATGATCAGCCGGGGCGCTGGGCTCTTGTCGAGGGCGGCATTGTGCAACATAATGCACATCGCGTTATGAGCAATATATTGCACAGTCAAGTCGAAGTCCCGCGCCCGGACGTTCTTTCCCATGTCGCGGGCAATATCCGCCGCCTGCGCGCCGCCAAGGGGCTGAGCCAGGATGCGCTGGCCAGCGCGGCCGGGGTCAGCCGGCGCATGCTGGTGGGGATCGAGAGCGGCGAGGCCAATGTCAGCCTGTCGACGCTCGACCGGCTGGCGCAGGCGCTGGACGTCAGCTTCTCGCACGTCGTGCGCGCGCCCGACATGCCCGACAATAGCCGGATCGATACCCTCGCCTGGCAGGGCGAGGATGCACATAGCCGCGCGACCCTGCTCGGCACCGTGCCGGCCGCGCGCGAGGCGGAGCTATGGACCTGGTCGCTGGCGCCGGGCGATCGCTACCCGGCCGAGGCGGACGCCGCCAACTGGCACGAGATGCTCTATGTGGTGGAAGGGGTGCTGACGGTCGAGATGGATGCCGGCACGCGCACCATCACGGCGGGCGACTTCCTCATCTTCAGCAGCGACCGCCCCTATGTCTTCGTCAACCGCGGAACCGACCTGCTGCGCTTCGTGCGCAACGTGGTGTTCTAGGCGGCGCGGACGAATGCCGGGAGGGGTGGGGTGCGGACTGGCCCTTATCCCGTCATGCCAGCGAAGGCTGGCATCTCAGGCCGGCGCACGCGACATAAACGGATAGCGCTAGACGGCTGGCCTCTTTCTGCTGCCGCCTGAGACCCCAGCCTTCGCTGGGGTGACGGAGTTAAGCGGTTTGCGGACAGACTGCTTTTCTGCAGAAACAGTGGAAAGCGGTCGCTAGAGGCGATAGCCCGTCGTCATGCAGATCAAGGTCATGGCAGATTATGGATGCGCCCCTCTCTGGTGGGATGAAGGAAGCCCCGAGAAGATGGGAGATATCCAACCGGATTCTTTGGGGCTCAGTGATGGGCTTTGTGCCGATCTATGGGCATGGTCGAAGGACTATGATGCCACTCTGAATGTGGATGATCCTTCCAGATCGGGTTTCAGATCTAGCGCTGATGAACAGGCTTTTGAAGAACGGGGACGGCAACTGAGCGAGCGTTTAGCTGGCGAGTTGGAACCGGAGGTAAAGGTTCGCTATTGGCGTGGCGATCAATAGGTGGTGATCGGTTAGTGCGCTTCTGAGGCCAAAAAATTAGCGGTTCATTGCCCAAATTGGTGGAAATCCGACAATCCCCACAGGCGTCATCCTGACGAAAGTCAGGATCCATTCTGGGCTACGGCGGATAGGGAGCGCTCAAGCGATCCCGGATCAAGCCTGTCCTGAGCCTGTCGAAGGGGCCGGGATGACGAAGAGGGAAATAGCCACTTCCGGTCGCGTCCAGGCCGCCCGGATATAGCCTCGCGGCCTGAGGCCGGGCCTCCCCATGGGGAGGCCCGGCACGTCTCAATGGCTGTCGTTGCGCAGATCCTTGCCGGCCTGCTCCAGCGAGGCGCCGACATCCTGCTTGGCTTCCTTGCCCTCGCGCTTGGCATCGTCGGCGGCCCGGTCGGTCGCGGCGCCGATCCGGTCTGCGCCATTGTCGATCGCGGCGCCCGCGCGGTCGAGGCCGTTGTCGATCTTCTCGCCGGCATCGTCGACGGCGTTGCTGACGTCATTGCCGATCGCGGAGCCGGCATTTTCCAGATTGTCCGACGCCTTTTCCGAGCAGGCGGACAGGCTCAGGCCCAGGGCGGACAGGGCCGTGATGGCCAGAAGGGGTGCGCGCATGATGTCTCCTCATTGCGTTGGCAAGGCTTGGGCAGCGCCGCATCATATCTGACGCGGCGCTGCCTAATCTCTCGTTGTCGCATCGTTTTAAGCGGAAAACCGGTTCCCACTTTTCCGCACGACGCTCGTAAAAGCGCGGCAGCGGCCATAAGGTTGCGTGGTTTCGCGATCAGCCGCCGCTGAGGCCGAACACCATCGACCGGTCGGCATCGGGGATCAGGCCCTCCATCACCCGCCAGAAACCGGTGACGGACCCCTGTCCGGCCTGGGCATAGGCAGCCGCCATCTTCTCGCGCAGGGCGCGGAAAAGCTCGGCCTCCAGCGCGCGCCCGGCGGCGCTGAGGCGCAGCAGTTTCTGCCGCCGGTCGCTGCTGCCCGGCCGGGTCTCGATATAGCCGCGCTCGATCAGGTCATTGAGCACCCGGCCGAGCGATTGCTTGGTGATCGCCAGCAGGCGCAGCAGATCCTTCACCGTCAGGTCGGGCTGGCGCGAGATGAAATAGAGGGCGCGGTGATGGGCGCGACCCAGCCCCTGCGCCGCCAGCCCCTCGTCGATCGATCGGGTGAGCGCGGAATAGCCGAAATAGAGCATCTCGATGCCGCGCCGGATTTCGTCCTCGCGCAGGAACAGCGGCGAGGCCGGTGCGA
Organism: Sphingobium sp. DN12; assembly: GCF_051058005.1. Classification (NCBI taxonomy): domain Bacteria; kingdom Pseudomonadati; phylum Pseudomonadota; class Alphaproteobacteria; order Sphingomonadales; family Sphingobiaceae; genus Sphingobium; species Sphingobium sp. DN12. Next base: position 2,489,532 of record NZ_CP173717.1, on the reverse strand, counting down.
TCTGGCTGGGCGAGGGGGCTTGGACGGACATCGGCGCGGGTTTCCGGTTGCGGGGGCGGGGGCGTGGCGTTGATCCCTAAGATGGGTTGGGCGGGAAGGAAAGGGAAAGGCGAAGTCCATCGTCAGGAGGGCTTTTCTTTCGTGCATCAGCCGCTATATGGCGGTCCCGCGCTGACTTGGATCGGCGCATTGCTGGGGCGTCGCCAAGCGGTAAGGCAGCGGCTTTTGATGCCGCCATGCGCAGGTTCGAATCCTGCCGCCCCAGCCAAAATTTCGGTATCCGACGCCGCGTCGCTTTCCTTGCTTCCGGTTTCCGTTTCGGCATCTTCCGTCGGTATGCCTTGGGCGTCGAGCCGGCAGCGGGACTGCGGATACCCATTCCATGTCTTGGCTAAGCCCGATGTTTCGACTAGGGCATCAACGATGCGCCGGTTCATGCTGGCGCATTGCATAACTGACGCCGGTGTTCCGCAAGGAACTTAATCGGGAATGCGGTGCGGGGGCCTGGCCCCTTATTCCGTGGCTGTCCCTGCAACTGTAAGCGGATAGCGCGATGCACGAGCCCGTGAGGGCAGCCACTGGACAGAGCGTCCGGGAAGGCGTGCATCCCGCAACGACCCGCGAGCCAGGAGACCTGCCGGCGTTTCGGTCGCTCTTGTCCTGACCCAGGGATTGGTCATGGCACGGTCTCTCTTCCGTCTGGGCGGCGAAGCGTGTGGCTGGGGCTGCACGGCCGCGTGGTGTCGGGCGCCTGTCGCGCCTGCCTGCCGCCTCGCGCCGACCGGTGATGCCGGCAAGCCCCGCCTGGTTGCGTCCCGGCGCGCGGAGGATTTGCCTGTGAGCCAGACCGGCGCGGGCAGGGATAGGGCGACCGCGAACCATGCGGTGGCCCACGGGCCGGCCGTTCGGGGCTGGTGTCCCGATGCCTGGCGCCCGATGGCGGCGGGCGACGGGCTGATCGTGCGCGTGAAGCCGCGCCTCGGCCGTCTTTCGGCCGACGACATGGCGGCGCTGGGCGAAGTGGCGATCGCCCATGGCAACGGCCTGATCGACATGACCCGGCGCGCGAACCTCCAGATCCGCGGCGTGCGCGACGAAAGCTGGCGCCCCTTGCTCGACCGGCTGCTCGACCTTGGCCTGGTGGACCGCGATGCCCGGCGCGAGGGCGCGCGGATGCTGATGATCGCGCCGGACTGGCGCGAAGGGGATGACAGCTATCGCATCGCCAGCCAGCTGCTCGATCGCCTGGACGAACTACCGGACTTGCCGGGCAAGATGGGCTTCGTCATCGATGCCGGCGCCGCGCCGCTCCTGTCGAGCGAAGCGGGGGATTTTCGCATCGAGCGGGCGCGCGATGGCGGCCTGATCTTGCGTGCGGAGGGGCGGGCACAAGGCGTGCCGGTGGACAGCGGCGGCGAAGTGGATGCGCTGCTCGCACTCGCCCGATGGTTCGTGGAGAGCGACGGCGCGCGGGCGGGGCGCATGGCCCGGCATGATGCGCCCCTGCCGGATTGGGCAACGGGCAGGGCAGAGGCCGCGTCGCCGCGCCCGCGTCTGACCTCCGGCGCATGGGATGGTGGCATGGCCTATGGTCTTCCCTTCGGCCGGATCGACGCGCGGCATCTTCTCGACGCGCCGGCCATGCGGCTGACCCCGTGGCGCATGCTGCTGGCCGAAGGGCAACTGCCCGGCCTGTCCGCCGACGCGGCCGACCCGCTGATCCATGTGGAGGCTTGCCCCGGCGCGCCTGCCTGCCCGCAGGCGAGCGTGGCGACCCGCGACCTCGCCCGCCGGCTGGCCCCCCATGTGGCGGGCCGCCTTCATGTCTCCGGCTGCGCCAAGGGATGCGCCTGTTCGATGCCGGCCGATATCGTGCTGACGGGGCGGGACGGGCGCTACGACCTGGCCTTCCACGCCCGTGCAGGATCGGCGCCCGTCCGTCCTGACCTCACCGCCACCGACCTTCTTGCCCATTTCGGAGCCTGTTGATGCCCCATGATTATGAGAGGGACGGCGCGGCAATCTATCGCCAGTCCTTCGCCACCATCCGCGCCGAAGCCGATCTCGGGCGCTTTGCTGCCGAGGAGGAGCCGGTCGCCGTGCGTATGATCCATGCCGCGGGCATGGTGGACCTGGCGGCCCATATCCGCTTTTCGCCGGGCTTTGCAGCCGTGGCGCGGCAGGCCCTGGCTGCAGGGGCGCCGGTGCTGTGCGATGCGCGCATGGTGTCGGAAGGGGTCACGCGTGCGCGCCTGCCCGCCGACAATGCCGTGCTTTGCACCCTGCACGACACCGCCGTGCCGGACATGGCGCGGGCGATGGGCAATACCCGGTCCGCCGCCGCGCTGGAACTGTGGCGGCCGCATCTTGCCGGGGCACTGGTTGCCATCGGCAATGCGCCCACGGCGCTGTTCCACCTGCTCGACATGCTGGACGACCCGGCCTGTCCGCGTCCCGCGGCGATCATCGGCTGCCCGGTGGGCTTCGTGGGCGCGGCGGAATCCAAGGCGGCACTGTGGGCGGCGCAGCCGGTCCCCTGCTGCGTCGTCGACGGGCGGCTTGGCGGCAGCGCGATCACGGTCGCGGCGATCAATGCGCTGGCGAGCCACGCGGAATGAGCGGCACCGTCTATGGCGTGGGCCTTGGCCCCGGCGCGCAGGACTTGCTGAGCGTGCGCGCCGACCGGCTGGTGCGGGGCGGAAGGCATGTCGCCTATTTCCGCAAGGCCGGCCGACCGGGACAGGCGCGCCGCATCGCGCAGGGCATGTTGCGGGACGATGCGATCGAACTGGCGATGGAATATCCGGTGACAACCGAAATTCCGCTCACCGATCGGCGCTACAATGACTGCCTTGCCGCTTTCTATGCCGACTGCACCGGCCGGCTGCTGGCGATCGCGGAGGCGGGCGAGGATGTGGTCGTATTGTGCGAGGGCGATCCCTTTTTCTACGGCTCCTTCATGCATCTGCACAGTCGGCTGTCGGGGCTGGTCCCGGTCGAAGTGGTCCCCGGCATCATGGGCATGTCGGGCGCGTGGAATGCGACCGGCCTGCCGATCACCTGGGGTGACGATGTGCTGACCGTGGCGATGGCGACGCTGCCGGAAGAGGAACTGGTCCGCCGCATCCGCGATACCGACGCGCTGGTGGTGATGAAGATAGGTCGCCACCTGGCCAAGCTGCGCAGTGCGGTGGCGGCGGCCGGGCGCAGCGATGAAGCATGGCTGGTCGAACATGCCGCCATGCCGGAACAGCGCGTGACCCGGCTGGCCGATGTCGACAGGGTGACGCCCTATTTCTCGATCCTGCTGATCCACGGCCAGGGGCGTCGGCCATGAGCCTTGCGGCGGCAGAGGGGGGCTGGATCGCGATCGCGGGGCTTGGGCCGGGGGACGAAGCGCTGGTGACGCCGGAGGTGGATGCCGCGCTGGCTGCCGCGACCGACGTGGTGGGCTATATCCCCTATGTCGCGCGGGTCGCGCCGCGTGCGGGGCTGATGCTGCATCCTTCGGACAATCGGGTGGAACTGGACCGGGCGGCCCATGCGCTGGAGCTGGCGGCGCAGGGGCGTCGGGTTGTCGTCGTCTCCTCGGGCGATCCGGGCGTCTTTGCCATGGCGTCCGCCCTGTTCGAGGCGCTGGAGGCCGGCCCCGCTCCCTGGCGCGACATCGACATTCGCGTGCTGCCCGGCATCACCGCGATGCTGGCCGCCGCGGCGCGTGCGGGCGCGCCGCTTGGCCATGATTTCTGTGCGATCAACCTGTCCGACAATCTCAAGCCCTGGTCCCTGATCGAAAAGCGGCTGCGGCTGGCGGCGGAGGCGGATTTCGCCATGGCCTTCTATAATCCCCGCTCGGCGTCCCGGCCGGAAGGGTTCGTGCGCACACTGGCGCTGTTGCGGGAGCTTTGTGGCGATGCGCGCCCGATCCTCTTCGCCCGCGCCGTCACCACCGCGCAGGAGACACTGCATATCGTGCCACTGGGGCAGGCGCGGGCGGACATGGCGGACATGCGCACCATGGTGATCGTCGGGTCGAGCCGGACCCGCATCATCGAGCGCGCGCGCGGGCCGATCCTCTACACGCCGCGCGGCATCCCCGACGAGGTGGCGGGATGAGCGATCCAGTCGAGCACATCCTCGGGCCGGTGGAATTCCTGCCGGTCGGGCAGCGGGGGCCGGTCGATCATCAGCACGCGCAGGCCCAGCGCGCGCGCGGCGTCCAGCTTGGCGGCCGCGCCCGTGCCACCGGCATTCTTGGCGACGATCAGGTCGATGCGATGATCGCGCAGCAGCTTTGTGTCGTCCGCCACCGTGAACGGGCCGCGATCCACGACCAGGGCATGATCGGGCAGGGGCGGCACCGCATCCGGCGCATCCACGAAGCGCAGCAGATAATGATGCTGGGGCTGGGCGGCGAAGGCTTCCACATGCATGCGCCCCAGGGCCAGCATGATCCGCTGAGGCGGGCCGTCGAGCGCGGTCACCGCCGCGGCCATGTCCGGCACCGCGATCCAGCGATCGCCGGCGACGGGCGTCCAGGGCGCTCGGGTCAGCGCGGCATGGGCGATCCCCGCCCCATGCGCGGCCTCGACCGCATGGGCGCTCATCGTCGCGGCAAAGGGGTGGGTGGCGTCGACCAGATGGGTGATGCCTTCCGCGCGCAAATGCGCGACCAGTCCCGCCACCCCGCCAAAGCCGCCGACCCGCACGGGCAGCGGCTGCGCCCGCGGGCTGACCGTGCGTCCGGCATAGCTGAAGGTCGCGCGGATGCCGCGCGCCGCCAGCAGGACCGCCAGCGCGCTTGCCTCCGTCGTGCCGCCAAGCAGCAGGATATTGGGCATGGATGACATGAATTCTCCCCCCTGGTTGACGATCGTCGGCATCGGCGAGGACGGGATGGACGGCCTGTCTGCGGCAAGCCGCGCGGCACTGGCGGCGGCGGACCTGGTCATGGGGCCGGCCCGGCACCTTGCGCTGCTGGGCGGGATTAGCGCGCCGATGGTCGAATGGCCAGTGCCCTTCGCGGACGGGATCGCGCGGCTGCTGGCGCATCGTGGGCGGCCGGTGGTGGTGCTGGCGTCGGGCGACCCCTTCTGGTTCGGCGCGGGCAGCAGCATCGCGCGCCATCTGGCGGCCCATGAATGGTGCGCGCATCCCGCGCCCTCCACCTTCGGGCTGGCGGCGGCGCGGCTGGGCTGGGCGATACAGGATGTCGCGTGCCTTGGCCTGCATGCCGCGCCGCTGGAACGGCTGCGTCCGCACCTTGCGCCGGGCGCGCGGGCGCTGCTGCTACTGCGCGACGGGGCGGCGGTGACGGGACTTGGCGCCTGGTTGTCGGCCAGGGGATTTGGCGCGTCGCGCCTGCATGTGCTGGAAAGCCTCGGCGGCCCGCGCGAACGGATCCGGTCGATCGAGGCGGGGGCGACGATACCGGCCGACATCGCCCATCCCGTGGCGGTCGGGCTGGAGGTCGCCGGTGACGGCCCCGTACTGACCGTCGCCAGCGGTCGTCCCGACGCGCTGTTCGACCATGACGGACAGATCACCAAGGCGCCGGTGCGCGCCCTGACCCTGTCGGCGCTGGCGCCCCGGCCGGGGGATTATCTGTGGGACATCGGCGCCGGGTCGGGATCGATCGCGATCGAATGGCTGCTGGCCCATCCCGCCAATCGCGCCTGCGCGGTGGAGGCCGATCCGGCCCGTGCGGATCGCGCCCGCGCCAATGCCCGTGCGCTGGGCGTGGATCGGCTGGAGCTGATGATCGGTCGATCGCCGGACGTGCTGCCTGATGGTCCGATGCCGCAGGCGGTCTTCATCGGTGGCGGTCTGTCGCAGGTGCTGCTGGAACGGCTGGAGGCGCTGCTGCCACCCGGCACAAGGCTGGTGGCCAATGCCGTAACGTTGGAGTCGGAGGCGCTGCTGGCGCTCTGGCACGGGCGGCGGGGCGGCAGCCTGCTGCGGATCGAACTGGCCGACGCCGCGCCGCTCGGCAATCGCCATGGCTGGCGGTCGCGCTATCCGGTGGTGCAGTGGAGCATCACGCTATGATCGTCGCGGGCTTCGGTTTCCGTGCCGGCGCGACCACCGCGTCCCTGCACGCGGCGTTGGTGGCGGCCGGCGGCGGACGGGACGTCACCCATCTTGCCACGCTGGCGGACAAGGCCGGGGGACTGGCGGAACTCGCCGTGCAACTGGCCCTGCCGCTCATCCCCATTGCGGCCGATCGCCTCGCGTCCCTGCCCACCATCAGCCGGTCGCCGGCCTCGCTGGCCGCGCGCGGCACCGGCAGCGTCGCCGAGGCCTGTGCCCTGGCCGGCGCGGGGGAAGGCGCCCGCCTGCGCGCCGCCCGCAGCCTTTCCCCCGATCGCATGGCGACCTGCGCCATCGCTCAAGGAGCATCATCATGACCGTCCATTTCATCGGCGCCGGCCCCGGCGCGCCCGACCTGCTGACCCTGCGCGGCCGCGATCTGATCGCGGCCAGCCCGATATGCCTCTACGCCGGGTCGCTGGTCCCGGCGGAGCTGCTGGGTCATTGTCCGCCCGGCGCGCGCATCGTCAACACCGCGCCCATGGACCTGGACGCCATCATGGCGGAGATCGCCACCGCCCACGCCGCCGGGCAGGATGTGGCGCGGCTCCATTCCGGCGACCTGTCGATCTGGTCGGCCATGGGCGAGCAGATCCGCCGCCTCCGGGCGCTGGACATTCCTTTCACCGTGACCCCCGGCGTGCCCGCCTTCGCTGCGGCGGCCGCGGCGCTGGAGGTGGAACTGACGCTGCCTGAACTGGCCCAGTCGCTCGTCCTGACGCGCACGCCGGGGCGCGCCAGCACCATGCCGCCGGCCGAGAGCCTGACCAATTTCGCGGTGACGGGCGCGACCCTGGCCATCCATCTGTCGATCCACAATCTGGCGCAGGTGGTGGCGGATATCATGCCGGCTTATGGCGTGGACTGTCCGGTCGCGGTCGTGTGGCGGGCAAGCTGGCCCGACCAGCGGATCGTGCGAGCGACCCTCTCGTCGATCGAGGCGGCGGTCGCGGGCAGCATGGAGCGCACCGCCATCATCCTGGTCGGCCCGGCGCTGGACGCGGCGGATTTTGCCGAAAGCAGCCTCTACGCGCAGGGTTATGACCGGCGTTTCCGGCCGCAGCATGCCGGATCGCGCTATGCCGGGTCGTCCGAGTGACGGTGCCGGGCCTGCTCGTTTCGGCGCCCGCATCGGGCACCGGCAAGACGACCGTCACGCTCGGCCTGCTCCGTGCGCTGCGCGACGCGGGCGTGACGGTGCAGCCGCTTAAATGCGGGCCGGACTATATCGACCCGGCCTTCCATCGCGTTGCCTGTGGCCGGCCGTCCTTCAACCTCGACAGCTGGGCGATGGACGGCGCGCTGCTGGACCGGGTGGTGGCCGAGGCCGGCGATGCCGACATGATCGTGGCCGAAGGGGCGATGGGCCTGTTCGACGGGGTGGCGGGTCGGGGCGCCACTGGCCATGGCACCGCCGCCGACGTGGCACGCCGCATGGGCTGGCCGGTGCTGCTGGTGCTCGACATATCCGGACAGGCGCAATCCTGTGCGGCGACAGCGCTCGGCTTTGCACGTTTCGATCCCGACGTGACGATTGCAGGCGTCATCCTCAATCGCGTGGCAAGCCCGCGCCATGAACGGCTGGCGCGCGCGGGACTGGCGGCGGCGGGCATTGCGGTGTTCGGCGCCTTGCCCCGGCACGCCGACCTCAGCCTGCCCGAACGGCATCTGGGGCTGGTGCAGGCCGGCGAGCAGCAGGGGCTCGATCAGGTGCTGGAGCGCTATGGCGCACTCATGCGGGAGCGGGTCGATCTCGCCGCGGTTCGGGGCGCGGCCCGCTCGCACGGCATCAGGGGCGGCGGGCGCCTGCCCGATCCCCCGGCGCAGCGGATCGCGGTGGCGCAGGACGTGGCTTTCTCCTTCCTCTATCCGCATCTTCTGGAGGGCTGGCGACAGGCCGGGGCGCAGATCATGCCCTTCTCCCCGCTGGCCGATGAGGCGCCAGCCGACGATGCCGACCTGATCTGGCTGCCCGGCGGTTATCCCGAACTGCACGCCGGGACCATCGCCGGCGCGCAGCACTTCCTGACGGGCCTGCGCCGCCATGCTCAGGATCGGCCGGTCCATGGCGAATGTGGGGGCTATATGGTGCTGGGCGACGCGCTGATCGACCGGGACGGCACCGCCCATCGCATGGCAGGACTGCTCGGCCTTGTCACCAGCCATGCGGACCGCCGGCTGCATCTGGGCTATCGGCGGGCGGAGCTGCTGGCGCCTGTTGCGGGGCTGCGAGCCGGCACCATGTTGCGCGGCCATGAGTTCCATTATTCGACCATCATGGGCCAGGATGACGCGCCGCTGATGCGGGTGACCGATGCCGATGGCGCGGCGGTCGCGGAAACCGGCTCGCGGCGCGGCTGGGCCAGCGGTTCCTTCTTCCACATGATCGCGAGCGCATGATGATCGACCTGCACCTCATCGGCATCGGCACCGGCAATCCCGATCATCTGACGGCCCAGGCGGTGCGGGCGATGAACAGCGCCGACCTCATCCTGTTGCCGCGCAAGGGCAGTGCCAAGTCCGACCTTGTCGATCTGCGCCGCGCGATCTGTGCGGCCGTGCTGACGCGGGCGGTGCGCGTGGTGGAGTTCGACCTGCCCGTGCGCGATGCGCGCGGCGACTATATGGGCGGCGTCCAGGACTGGCACGATGCCATCACCCAGGCCTGGGCCGGACAGATCGCGAGCCACCTGCCCGATGGCGGCCGCCTTGCCCTGCTGGTCTGGGGCGACCCCTCCCTTTATGACAGCAGCCTGCGGATCGCCGACCGGCTGGCGCAGAGGGGGCTGGCGATCCGGGTAAGCGTCGTGCCGGGCATCACCAGCCTGCAGGCGCTGACTGCGGCGCATGCCATCCCGCTCAATCGGCTCGGCGCGCCGGTCGTCATCACGACCGGGCGCCGGCTGCGCGACGATGGCTGGCCGGCCGACGGCGACAGCGTCGCCGTGATGCTGGATCAGGGCTGCGCCTTCGATGCGCTCGATCCCGCCGGCATCCATATCTGGTGGGGGGCCTATCTCGGCATGGAGCATCAACTCCTGGTCGAAGGGCCGCTGGCGGTCGTGCGGGACAGGATCGCGGGGCTCCGCGCGCAGGAACGGGCCCGGCATGGCTGGATCATGGACATCTATCTGATGCGCAGGGGGGCATGATCCTGGCGGCGGCGCGATGCGCGAAAGCGGGCCGGTGCTGCTAAATTCCGCGCTCCCCGCTTGTCGAAAGGGGCTGGTTTCCAGCGCCATCCGGCAATAATTTGACCTGCAATTGCCGGGAGATGATTGCCTTGCCAGAGTTGAGCGCCGCCAGGAAGCGGGTGCGCCATGCAGAGCCGCCGATGGTGCGGCTCGTCCGTGCCGCCGAAACATTGTTTGCGGCGCGCGGCATCGATGCCGTATCGATGCGCGAGATTGCCACGGCCGCCCGCTGTGGCGACACCAATGCCGTCACCTATTATTTCGGATCGAAGGATGGGCTGCTCGCCGCCGTCTTCGGCGCTCGCGTGGAGCAGATGGATCCGGTGCGCGGCCGGATGCTGGAACAGGCGCAAGCGAACGGCCATCTGCGCGATCCGATGGCATTGCTGGGCATATTGCTGTTGCCGCAGCTCGACCTGAAGGATGAAGCAGGCACCCATCCCTATGCCCATTTCCTGCTGCATTTCGCGACCCAATATTGGTCGCTGACCTCCAGCCTGTTTGCGGCGGTCGAAGACAGGGCGCAGAACCTGTTCCGGGTGATCGGCCATCTGCGCGCGCTGATGGAGGGGGTGCATCCCGACGTCGCGCGCAACCGCATCCTGCTGTGCAACATGATGCTGCAGAGCCTGCTGGTCCGCTGGGACCATATGCCGTCCGAGGATCGCACCGTGCCGCTGGAGGCGCATGTCCGCGACGTCATGATGAGCGCGCGCGCCAGCCTGCTGGCTCCGCCGGGCGAAGCCGAACTGCCGGTGTCGGTGGAGGCCTGGCTGGCGCGCTATTGCTAGAGCATTTTGAAGTCAGCTGGCACAGCGGACGGCTCGCAAAATGCGAAAAGCAAAGGCACCCTAGGGCAGGCTGATATCCACCCGCTCGATCGTCCCGGTGAAGTGGCCGCTGGCCACATCATAGGCAGGATCGACCGGGCTGATACTGTCCTGGCCGACCTCGAAATCCTCGGTGTGCGACACGACGAGCGCGAAGGTGCGGTCGATCCGGCCGCGCGCGACCTCTTTGCCATCCACCAGCAGCGTGGCGGTGGCGCCACTGGTCGGTGCTTCCTGGTCCATGACGAAGCGCAGGCCGATATCGTGCCGCCCCGCAGTCAGGGGCGCGGTGCCGGCAATCCGGCTCATATGGGCCGGGGTCAGATTATAGGTGAAGCTGGGTCGCCCCTTGTCCAGGAACAGGCTGTAGCCGCCGAAGCGGCCACCATGCACGGCGATAACACCCTGGCCGCCATCGGCCGGCACGCTCACCTGCGCGCGGATGGTGAAGGAATGGCCGACCAGGCCCGGCGCTGCGCTCTCTGGAATAGGACCGATCGGGCCATGATAGGTGAAGTGGGCGCGCCCGGCATTATGGTCGGGCCGGCCCTTCTGCCCGCCTTCGCTGCCATGGATCGGCAGGATGCCGGCGGTCGCCGCTTCGGCCCAGAACAGATCCTTGAGCGCGGCAAGTTTTTGCGGATTGGCAGCGGCCAGATCATGCGCTTCGCTGAAGTCCGAGCGGGTATCATATAGCTGCCAGACGCGCTGGTCGATCGGCACGGGCGGCGGCGGCGTGCGTTCCCACGGCGTCACCATCGGCGCGGTCGCGGCCACCCAGCCATCCTTGTAGACGCTCAGATTCTGCGCCATCGCGAACACCTGGGTCGTGCGGTGCGAGGGGGCGTCCTTCGCGGCAAAGCTGTAACCCATGCTGGTTCCGGTGATCGGCTTTTGCGGTACGCCGTCCAATATCTCGGGCGCCTTGACCCCGGCGGCCTCCAGCACGGTCGGCATGATGTCGCTGACATGGTGGAACTGGCTGCGCAGCCCGCCCGGATCCTGGATATGGCGCGGCCAGGACATGACCATGCCGTTGCGTGTGCCGCCGAAATGAGAGCCATAGCGCTTGGCCCAGGGGAAGGGAGCGTTGAGCGCCCAGCCCCATCCGCCGGGGATCAGATTATAGGCATGTCGCGTGCCGATATCGTCGATATGGGCCAGGGCATAATCGGGATTTTCCTTCACCCCGCTCAGCGCCGACTGCTCGAACAGCTTGCCGTCGAAACTGCCTTCCGCGCTCGCGCCATTGTCACCCTGGATATAGATGATCAGCGTGTTGTCGATCTCGCCATTGTCGCGCAGCCGCTGGATGACGCGGCCGATCTGCGCGTCGGCATAGGCGAGCGACGCGGCATAAGCCTCCATATAGCGGGCATAGAGACGCTTCTGGTCGGCGGTCAGGCTGTCCCAGCGCGGCAATGTGTCGGGCCGGGGGGCATCGTCCGTCCCCTGCGGGATCACGCCCAGCCGCTTCTGCCGGGCGACCGTTTCCGCCCGCATCGCGTCCCAGCCGGCATCGAATTTGCCACGAAAGCGCGCCATCCAGTCGGCGGGCGGCTGGTTGGGGGCATGGGCGGTGCCGGTCGCATAATAGAGGAGAAAGGGCTTGTCCGGGGCGGCTGCATGCTGCTCGTCGATCCAGCGGATAGCATGATCGGCCAGGTCATGTTCCAGATGATAGGTGGGATCGGCTGGGGCCTGCACATGCGCGGTATTTTCGACCAGATTGGGTTCGGCCATGCTGCTGTCGGCCCCCAGGAAGCCGTAGAAATATTCGAAACCCAGGCCCGTGGGCCAGCGATCGAACGGTCCGGCGCGGCTCATTTCCCATTCCGGGGTGACATGCCCCTTGCCGATCATCGCCGTGTTATAGCCATTTTCCTTCAGGATCTGGGCCATGGTGCCGGCGCTTTTGGGGATGACGCTGTTATAGCCATCATAGCCGGTCGCCCAGTTGGCGACATAGCCCATGCCCACCGCCTGCGGATCGCGCCCGGTCAGCAGTGAGGCGCGGGTCGGCGAACAGATGGCGGTGGTGTTGAACTGGTTATAACGCAGCCCGGCCTGCGCGAGCGCGTCGAAGGTCGGCGTCGGGATCGGGCCGCCAAAGGTGCTGCTGGCGCCAAAGCCGACATCGTCGGTCATGACGATCAGGATGTTGGGAGCCCCCTTGGCGGCGCGGACTGGCTGAGGCCAGCTGGGCGGCGAGGATTCCGCCGGCGTTCGGCCGTAGATTTTCGCGGCCGAAGCATCGGAGGTCTGGGCGACGGCAGGCGCTGAGAGCGCCATGAGCAGCGCGAGGGAGGATATCGCGCTCAAGACCCCGCTGGACGGGCGACGGACGGGACGGGGCGAAGCATGGGGCAAGGCGACCTCCTTGGACAAAAAAAGAGACGCCGGTTGCATTGGCAGCCGGCGCCCAGGGAGAGAGATACGGCGGCACCAGGCCGCCGTCCGGCTTTCAGAACTTGAAGCGGATGCCGCCCGTGAAGGCGCGGCCCACCGTATCGTAAAGCGCGAAATTGGTGGCGATGTTGACGCCCGGAATGGTGCCAGGGATCAACGGCGGATCCTTGTCGAACAGATTGTTGACGGTGCCGAAGAATTCGACATGGCCATTGGCGACCGGCAAGCGGTAGCTGAGCGTCATGTCGGTATAGCCGACCGCCCCGATCGTCTGGCCAAGGCCGTTTTCCAGCCCGCCGGGGATGCCCAGCTTCACCTTGCCGATCAGTTGCTGGTTGAGGAAGACGCCGACCCGGCCAATCTCGTAATTGAAGCTAAGCGTGCCACGCCAGCGCGGGCGGCCTTCCGGTGTGCTGCTGATCGTGCTGATCCCGGCATATTCCAGCACCGGCGCGGTCGATGACTGCTGGGTCTGATAGCTGTCGAGATAGCTGGCATAGAGGCGCAGGCCCAGATTGCCGCCGGCCAGTTCGGTCCGGTAGGACGCGTCGAAATCTATGCCGCTGGTTTCCAGGAAGGCGATATTGGCGGGGGCCACCCGGATCTGGCTGGGGAAGGATGTCGGCGTGTCGCGGGTGACGAGCGCACATTCGGGCGCGGTGCCGCCGCTCTGGCTGCAATTGTTGACGATCTGGGTCAGGCTCAACGTGCCGATCGCATCCTTGATCTTGATCCGGTAATAATCGACCGACAGGCTGAGCCCCGGCAGGAAGGACGGCGTGATGACCGCGCCGAAGGTCAGCGTGTCGGCCTTTTCCGGTTTCAGATCGGGGTTGCCGCCCGTCACCTGCGGCACATTGGCGGTGATGCCGCTGACCGGATCGACCAGCAGGCTGATCGCGCTCTGGTCGCCGGCGAACAGTTCGAACAGATTGGGCGCGCGAATGTCGCGCGAGACCGACCCGCGCAGCAGCAGGTCGCGGATCGGCTTCCAGATGGCGCCCAGCTTCCAGGTCTCGACCGATCCCGACGTTCTGTAATCGGTATAGCGGCCGGCCGCGTTCAGGCTCAGTTCCTGCGCAAAGGGCTGGTCCTTGAGCAGCGGCACCGCCAGTTCGCCGAACACCTCCTTGACGCTCAGGTCGCCCGACGCCTCGCCGACATTGGTCAGCCAATAATAATAGACCGACGAAGGCACGCCGCGCAGGCCGGCGAAATAAGCATTGCGTTCCGCCGTCGTGTCGAGATCGGCGGGGTTGGCGTTGCTGGTCAGGCGCAGGCTCTGGCGGCGATATTCCGCGCCCAGCGCAACATCGACCGGGCCGGCTGGCAGGTCGAACAAACCGCCCTGGATGCTGGCCGACATGGCGTTCTGCCAGATGCGGGCGCGGTAACGCGACGTGCCCACGACATAGTCATAGCCAGGCTGACTGGCATAGGTGCCGCCGGTGGCCAGCAGATTGAAGGGCTGGCAATTGGCATAGCGGGCTGCGATTGTCGGATCGGCATTCAGGCTGGCCCGGCAGACGGTCTGGCCGCTGCCATTGCGCACGGCATCGGTCGCGGCATAGAAATGCTGCCAATCCCAGACGCCTTCCTGTGCGACCGAGAAATTGGAATCTCCATGGTTGAAGGCGACATTCCATTTCCATTTGTCCGCCAGCGTCCCTTCGAACCCGGCATTGACCATCCAGTAATCGGTGCGTTCCGTCGTGTGGGGGCGCGGCGAATTGGCGCCATAGCGGGCGAGCGTGATCGACTGGCTGGTCGGGGTGAAGGCCGCCTGGAGTTCGGCCGGCAGATAGGGATTGCCGCTGTAGAGCGTGGCGGCCGTTGGCGGCACTAGGCTGTTGGCCAGCGAGGTGTAGGACAGGTCGCCGCGCGAGAAGCTGCCCTGGACATAGCCGGTCACGTCCGGCGTGAAGTCCCAGCTCGCCCGGCCAAAGGCCTGATAGGTGTGCAGCGGGGCGACCGCCTGGGTATCGGGCGAGATCGCATAACCGTCTCCCCCGACAAAATAGCCCGGCGATCCGGTTGCCGTGCCGTTGCTGAACGGCACCAGCGCGCCATTGGCGTCGAAGCGGTAATTGGTGAACGGCCCCGACGTGATCTTGCCATATTCCGACGCGGCGCTGAGCGTCACGCCGGATGCGATCATATAGGGATTGAGCGAGCCGCCCGGCGAGCAGGCGGTGGGATCGGTCGCAGCATTGGGATTGGTGCAGCCGACCGTGCTGCCGACATAGCTGTAGGCGCCACGTCCCAGTTTGCGGTCGCTGCGCAGCATGCCGTTATTCTTGAAAGTCTCGGCGCTCAGCAACAGGTGGCCGCGATCGCCACCGAAGTCGAAGCCGCCGGCGATGCCGAAGCGATAGCCCTGATTGTCGCCGCGCTGCGAGGTAGACCCCTGGGCGACGCCGGTCAGGCCGGTAAATTTCTTGTCGAGCACGAAGTTCACCACGCCCGAGACCGCGTCGGAGCCATAGGCCGCCGAAGCGCCGCCGGTCACCACGTCCACCCGCTGGATCAGCAGGTTGGGGATGACATTGACGTCGACCGTGCCGAGATAGGTGGTCGGCGCCACCCGCTGGCCATCGAACAGGATCAGCGTGCGCAACGGCCCGACGCCACGCAGGTTCAGCACATTGCCGTGCGCCGCGGTGTTGGCGAAATTCATCGAGCTGCGCGACGGGCTGGACGAGTTCTGGAACTGCGGCAGCTTGTTGAGCGCGTCGGGAATGTTGGACGGGGTCGCCTTCACCAGCTCTTCGGTCGATGCGACGGTCACCGGCGTCGGCGCGGTATAGCCGTCGCGCACGATGCGGGTTCCGGTGACGACGATATCCTGGGCTGATGCCTGTCCGCTCTGGGCGTCCGCCGGCGGCGTGGCCTCCTGGGCGGCGGCCGCGCTGGCCATCGTGAACAGGGCGGTACCCGTCAGGAATAATGAAGACGCTCGTCCTCGCATTGCACTTCTCCCCATCCTCTCGGTTTATTTTTATCCGATAGTGCAATTTTGATATTAACGCAGTTGATTGAAGTCAACGCAAATATGCGTGGAGGGTCATATTCTCGGACGGCGAGCGGTCTGGGCAGGGGGCGTGCGCATCACTGAGCCGCAACGCCGGGTTACGACGGCGAGGCTTTGATGGGCGAAGAGGGGTAAAAGGGGAGCGGCTTTGTGCCTGCGCGATGCAGCACAGCCGCATCCATTCGCGCGCGCCGGGATGCAGCACCTGCACCCCGGCGCGCGCTCCTTGTCAGAACGCGGTCTTCTCTTCCAGATGCCCTTCCACGTCAGCACGACTGATCCACAGGGTGCGGAACTTCTTGTCGGCCAGCAATTGCAACTGGTCGCTATTGTGTCGGGAACCGGGCTGGCTGCTATTGCCATAGCTCATCAGGCCCAGGGCCTTCATCGGCGTGCCGAATTCGACCATGGAAACCCATGTTTCGCCATGAACGGGCATGCGCTCGCCATTCTTCATCGGCCCCCAGGTGATGGTGCGAAACACGCCGGTATTGCCGAAGCCACCATTGGCCGGCACGCTGACATCGCCGATATGAAAGCGCGAGACATCGCCGAACGGACGGTCGATCGCGCCGTATAGCTGCTTCGTCTTCGCGACCGCTTCCTTCAGCATGGCGACGGCCGCCGTCGGGTCTTTCAGGCCGCGTGGCGTTTCCAGCGGGTCGTCCAGAGTCCATTTGACGGCATAGTTGGACTGGTCGGTGAAATTCTTGGGCGCGAAGAGGCCGGCCCAGGTTTCGAACAGCAGCGCAGCGCGGCTGTCGGGTTCGAACCGATGGTCCCAGCCCTTGAGCAACGCCGTGGCCGCCTGCACCTCGGCATCGTTCGATCCGGCGGCTGCCGCCAGCAGGTCGGGCAGCATCCGTTCCGCCATCAGCGAGGTGGTGGTCAGCTTGCGCGACACGAAATCGTCGAAGCTGATCTTGGGCGTCTGGCTCATCAGCTTGACCGACATCTGTGCCCGCTGGCTCATCGGCCCGACCGGCGCGACATAGGCGGGGAAGCTCTGGGGATCGAGTGCGCGGGGCCAGGTAGCCAGCCATGGCGGATCATTGGCGTTCTGGACGAAGCCGGTCGCCGGATCGAGCAGCTTCGGCATGTCGTCATAGCTGTGGACATCCTTCCACAGCGTCGCCGAGGTATCGCCCGGCACCGGCGCCGACCAATATTTGAGGTCGCCGCTCGCATGCTTGGGCAGCAGGCCGTTGTCGAGATAGAGGATATGGCCGGCGCGGTCGGCATAGATGATGTTGAACATCACCACCTGCATCTTGCGCAGCGCCTTTTCGAACGCGCCCCAGTTGCGCGCCTTGCCCATCTCCAGATATTGCTCCAGCACGCCGGGCCGATCGAGGCCGGCGACCTTGAGCGCGACCGTCGTCTTGCCGTCAGGCAGGGTGAAGACCGGGCCATGGACCGTGCTCTTCTGTTCGAAGCTGACGCTCTTCAGCGTGCCGTCCGCCTGCTTGACCTTGTAGCTCTTCGCCACCGTGTCGAACGGCAGCGTCTTGCCGTCGAAGCGATAGCCATCGCCTTCCAGCACCAGCTTGTAGCTGGTGAAGCCCTGCATCGTATTGACGGTGTTGGTGAAACCCAGATCATTGTTGAAGCCGAAGCGCAGCACTGGCAGGCCGACCTGCGTCGCGCCGTAGATGGCCAGGCCCGGCGCGGTGATCTGTGCCTCATAATAAGTAAGCTGGCTCGGCGCCCAGGGCAGATGCGGGTTGGCGAGCAGCATTGCCTTGCCGCTGGCCGAGCGCGAAGGCGCGACCGCCCAGGCGTTCGACCCGCCGGCCTCGTTGATCGACGGATCGGTCAGCACCTTCCGGTCGGATGCGATATAGCCGAAATTCATCAGCCGCTGGGCATGGGCGATGATGTCGACGCCCCGGAGCGGTAGCACGACCTTCACTTCCGGCGCGATTCTGTCGGGATGGGCGGCGGCATAGGCATTCACCCCGGCTGCAAAGGCTTCGAGATTCTTCTGCATTTGCGGCGTCTGCTGTCTGAACCACTGGGCGGAGCGGGCCGGCACGTCATTGGCGACCAGCCATTTGTCCTGGCTCTCATATTTCTCGCCCCAATATTCGGCAGCGCGAGCGCGGCTTTCGCCATACATGCGCAACAGCAGGTTGCCGTGGCTCTGGGCCTGGGCATAGCCAAAGCCGTAGAAGCCGCCTTCCTCGGTCTTTGCGTAGATATGGGGCACGCCGAAACTGTCCCACAATATTTCGCCGCCGCCCCAACGGGTGGAGGGGGCCGCTACCGAGGCGGTCATCGCGGAGGAAGCAGCCAGGGCCGCCAGCCAGATCGTCATATGGCGCATAGCCATCATTCTCCCGTCAGTGCAGAAAATGCGCCGCCCGGTGCGGAGCCGCGCCTTGGTCGGTGATGGATCAGAAGCTCAGGCCTACGCGGCCATAATAGAAGCCGCCGGTGAACCCGATCGGCGAGGTGCCGGCATAGAGCCCCTGGCCCAGCGTGGCGCTGACGTCGCTGGCCCGGTTCTTGTCGGGATAGACGTTGAAGATATTGTTCGCGCCGATCGCGATGTTGACCAGTGGCGTGACCTGCCAGCTGGCCTCCAGGTCGGTGATCCACTTGGCACCATAGCTGCGATCATTCGGATAGGTGGTCACGCCATTGCTGGTGACGCCGTTCTGATAGGATTTGAAGCCGCCGAAGCGCGTCAGGCGCGACGAAAGGGTGAAGTCGCCCATGGTGGCGAGGTTGCTGATCGACAGTTTGGTGCGCGGCAGATTGTTGGTCATGTTGCTGCGACGCGCGCGATCGAACAGGACATAGTCGCTGCCCAGCGCGGCCAGTTCGGGCGGATTGTCGATGATGTGGGTGATCTTGGTCTTGTTGTAGTTGAAGCCCAGATTCCACTGCATGTTCACCGTGTCGAACAGGCCATGTTTGTAGGATGCGACGACGTCGATGCCGCGGGTGCGGGTGTCGATCGCGTTGGTATAATATTGCGCCGTCAGCGTCCGCGCTTCCGCTTCGGGTACGCCGCTGGCGATCAGGATGTTGGAAATCGCCGTGCCCGTCAGCGTGCTGGTGATGGTGATGCGATCATCCACATCGATCTGATAGGCGTCGATCGTCAGGTTGAAATTGGGGAGCGGGGTCAGCACCACGCCAGCGGAGATGTTGAACGACGTTTCGGGCTGGAGCGGTTTGGCGCCCAGCGCGATCGCCGCCGGATCGTCGACGGCCAACGTCTTGATCTGCAGCAACTGGTTGGGAACACCGTTGACGGTGCGGAACTGGTTGGTCGTCTGGGTATAGATTTGCTGGGCGACGGCCGGCGCCCGGAAGCCGGTATTGGCGGCAGCGCGGAAGGCGATCCAGTCGGTCGCCGCATAGCGCCCATTGACCTTCCAGATCAGCGTGTTGCCGCTGCCATCGTCATAATGTTCGAAGCGTGCGGCGGCGCCGATCGTGATGTCCTTGTTGGGATCCCACGCCACGTCGGCATACAGCGAATAATTGTCGCGGGACATATAGGCCGCGTCGCCCGGCTGGAAGCCGGCCGAGCTTTGCGCGCCCGGCGTCATGCCCGACACGATCGCCGGGCCTACGGCATAGCTGGCCTCATCCCCGGCGAAGGTCTGGTAGCGTTCATGGCGCTGCTGCGCGCCGGCCGACACCTGCAGATTGCCGCCGCCCACATCATAGCCGCGGGTCACGTCGAGCGAGGTGACGAACTCCGAGGATTTGAGCGTGCCGATGTAGAATTCGGTCGGGCTGAGCGTCCCCAGCGAAGGGTTCAGCGTTCCTTCCGACGATTGGCGGGCGCGATTGCGGCCATAGCCGGTGGAAAAGTCCCAGTCCCAACCCGCGACTTCGCCCTTGGCGCCGACGGTGAGTTCGAAATCCTCCTCGTCGATCATGATATGGGGGCGATAGCCGTTGGGGTAGATGCCCATGACATTGTTGATGTCCTTGGGGTAGCGATAGCTGTACCACAGGTCCGACCGCCGCTGGCTGTAGGTGCCGAAGGCGTAGAGTTCGACGCCGCCCAGATCATATCCGGCATTGAGCGCAGTATTGATGCTGCGCGAGGGCATGACGCCATAGCTGGTGGTGACGATGCGTTCGGTGCCGACCGCGGCTGCGTCGCGCGGATCGAGCTGTCCGTTCACCAGCGGATAGAGGCAGGTGGTGGTGGCCGTGACCGAACAGTCGGCCAGCGGCAGCGCCCGGTTCGACATTTCCTGTTTCTTGAGGTTGAGCGACAGGTTGGCGAAGCCATTTTCGCCCAGCTTCATCCCGAAATTGAGATCGGCCTGATAGAGTTCGCCGTCGGAGCGGTCGAAATTCTGGCCGGCGGTGAAATTGGCGGAGCCGCCGTTGCTGTCATCCTTCAGGATGATGTTGATGACGCCGGCGATGGCGTCCGACCCATATTGGGCCGCTGCGCCGTCGCGCAACACTTCGATATGATCGACCGCGGCGGTCGGGATCATGTCAAGATCGGCCGGAACCGAACCGTTGTAGAGCGTCGACACCGCGTTGATGAGCGAGGTCTTGTGGCGGCGCTTGCCGTTGACCAGGATCAGCGCCTGGTCGGGATTGAGACCGCGCAGGCCACCGGTCGCGATGACGGTGGAAGTGGCGCCGCCCGCCCGCACCGGCAGGTTGAAGGATGGCACCAGCGTGTTGAGCGCCTGGAACACGCCCGCCTTGCCGGTGCGGGTCAGATCCGCACCCGAAATGACGTCGATCGGCGTCGGGCTGTCGGTCACGGTACGGGCCTGGCCGCGCGACCCGGTCACCACGATCGCCGGGCCGGGGGCTTCCTCGGCCGCGGCGGTGCTGGCCTGTTGCGGTGCGCTGGCCTGCATCGCGAAGGGAAGGGCGGTGATGCCCAGGCTCGCGACTTCGACGGCGCGGCTCTTGTGCGCCTGGGCGCTCAGCGACAGGGCAATGACATTGTTGTTCGACAGCGTGATCTTCAGCCCCGATCCGGCGATCAGCCGCTGCAACGCGACATCGGGCGCCATCTTGCCGTTGACCGACTGGGCATGCAGACCGGCGACCTGGTCATAGGGAAAGAGAAGCTGGATGCCAGACTGCTTGGCGAAGAGCGTCAGCGCCGTCTGCATCGACTGGGCCGGAATCTTGAACTTCGCCGGCTCCGCGGCTGCCGCCGACTGGGTGCTGAGGGCAACAACTGTTGCGACCGCGCACAGAGAAACGTTCCGAAAATTACGCGACATCATATCCCCCGTGAAATGATTGGGCTGCGAAATTATTTGCCCTTCGGTGGTGGATACGGAGGCCGATCGCGTTTCTGCTAACGACGCTTAAAAATATCTCATTTTTGTGACGAGGGGGCCTTCGCTATCGGTCTGGCACTGCCTCGACGCAGCGCCGGATCGGGCGCGCCGGAGGGGAGAATGATAAGCACAGGGGGACGAGCGTGGCTGTGGATGTGGACTCGATCAGGGCAAGGCTGGATTGGTTCAAGCAGGCCATCCTGCCCCATGAGGGCGCCTTGCGCTCCCGCCTGCGCCGGATAGTGTCCCATCGCCAGGATGTGGACGACATCGTGGCCGAATGCATGACCCGCGCCTATGCGAATGGCGACATTCACCGCGCGCAGAGCGGCAAGGCCTTCCTGTTCCAGATCGCGCGCAACCTGCTGATCGACGAAGCCCGGCGCGAGAAGATCGTATCGCTCGAACTGGTCGCCGAACTCGACGTGCTCCAGACTGACAATTCGACCGAGGAAGCGCTGCACGCGCGCGACGAGCTGCGCCATCTCCAGGCCATTCTCGACACGCTGCCGGCGCAATGCCGGCGGGCCTTCATCCTGCGCCGGGTCCATGAGAAATCGGTCAAGGAGATAGCAGAGGAGATGCAGCTATCCGTCTTTACAGTGGACAAGCATTTGACGCGCGCGGCTGTGAAGATAATGCAAGCCATCGGACAGTTTGAGGGTTCTGGATTTGGTTGGTCGCTACAGAAGCGCGGAGGACATGCAGGCGATCGAGGCCGAAGCGGCTCGTCTGTATCTTAAGGCGCGGGCGAGCGACGCCCCGGAAGACTGGAATGACGCCTATGCCTGGGTGGCGCTGGACCCTGCCCATGGTTTCGCCTTTGCCAAGGCGGAGGCCGGCTGGGAACTGACCGAGCGGCTCAATGAGTTGCCCGCCAGCCAGCAGGACGAACCTGCAGCGCCGGCAATCGCGCTGCCCGACGATCCCGCCCCGGAAGAACCCGTTGCCGAAATCCGGCCGCGACTGGTCGGCCGGCGTGGCCTGCTCATCGGCCTGGCGACCGCAGCCGCCGCGATCGGCGTCGCCTCCACCGTCGCGCTGCGCCTGCTCGGCACGGTCGATCATTATCGCACGGCCCTAGGCGAAACCCGCACGGTGCAGCTTGCCGACGGCTCCCGCATCCATCTCAACACCAACAGCTCGGTCGAGGTCGCCCTGCGCGACGACATCAGGCAGATCACCCTGCTGAAGGGCGAGGCACAGTTCGACGTCGCGCATGACAAGAAGCGGCCCTTCATCGTCAATGCCGACGGGACGCTGGTGCGCGCCGTGGGCACGATGTTCAACGTCCGCCTGCGCGCCGATGTCACCGAACTGACCGTGATCGAGGGGATCGTGGCGGTGCGCAACGGCGACTCCGCCGTCCGTCGGATCGAAAGCGGGCGCAGCGCCGCCGTGCGCAGCGGCAGCATCGCCGTCACCCATCTGGAACCGGCCAAGATCCGGCAGCGCACCGCCTGGCAGGCCGGCATGGTCGAGTTCGAGGGCGACACGCTCGCCCAGGCGGTCGAGGAGTTCAACCGCTATCGCCCCACCCCGCTGGTGATCGGCGATCCGGCGATCGCCAGCCTGCGGGTCGGCGGTGCCTTCCGCCTCGACCGGTCGCAGGATTTCGTCGACGCGCTCGAAAGCGGCTTCGGCATCCGCGCCGTTCCGGGCAGCGACAATTCGATAATCCTGGTGTCTGCCGACGGCAATTAGAGCCTGTCTGGGCATGCGCCTCTGGCGCATCCGCATCGAAAATGCGCTCTTCCGCGCATTTTCTAGTCAGCCTTTTAGCAGAACGCACCGGGCCGTCCGTATCAACGGGGATGGAACATGTTGCGTCTCTCTCCCCAGCCAGTCTTTCCCGCCAGGATCGCCTGAAATCCATCCTTGGCGGATCGATCGGCAATCTGATCGAATGGTATGACTGGTATGTCTATTCCGCCTTCACCCTCTATTTCGCGCCGGTCTTCTTCCCTTCGGACGATAGCACCGCCCAGCTGCTGAATGCGGCGGCGATCTTTGCCGTCGGCTTCCTGATGCGGCCGATCGGCGCCTGGGCGATGGGCATCTATGCCGACCGCAGGGGGCGCAAGGCGGGTCTCACCCTGTCCGTCATGATGATGGCCGGCGGATCGCTGATGATCGCCGCCATCCCCGGCTATGCCAGCATCGGCGTCGCCGCGCCGGCCCTGCTGCTGCTCGCGCGCCTGATGCAGGGCCTGTCGATCGGCGGCGAATATGGCGCCAGCGCCACCTATCTGTCGGAAATGGCGCAGAGCGACCAGCGCGGTTTCTTCTCCAGCTTCCAATATGTGACGCTGATCGCCGGCCAGTTGCTGGCGCTCTGCGTCCTGCTGCTGCTCCAGCTTTTCCTCACCGAACATCAGCTCGAAAGCTGGGGCTGGCGCGTGCCGTTCGTGATCGGCGGGGTGATGGCGGTCGGCGTCTATCGCCTGCGCCGGGGCCTCAAGGAAACCGAAGCCTTCGAGGAAAGCGCGGCGGTCAGCGAACAGCCCCACTCCAGCGGCCTCAACCTCATCCGCCGCCATCCGCGCGAAGTGCTGCTGGTCATGGCGCTCACCGCCGGCGGCACGCTCGCCTTCTATGCCTACAGCACCTATATGCAGAAATTCCTGGTCAACAGCGCCGGCTTCGGCCGCCAGACCGCGACCGCGATCATGGCGTCGGCGCTGTTCATCTACATGCTGCTGCAGCCCATGGCCGGCTGGCTGTCCGATCGCATCGGCCGCAAACCGCTGCTGATCGGCTTCGGGATCAGCGGCGTCCTGTTCACCACCGCGATCTTCACGGCGCTGGAACGCGTCACCTCCTCCTTCGGCGCCTTCCTGCTGGTGCTGGGCGGCCTGGTGATCGTCACCGGCTACACCTCGATCAACGCGATCGTGAAGGCAGAGCTGTTCCCGGCCAATATCCGGGCACTGGGCGTCGCGCTTCCCTATGCACTGGCCAACACCCTGTTTGGCGGCACCGCCGAATATGCCGCGCTCTGGATGAAGCATGCCGGGATGGAAGGCGGCTTCTACTGGTACGTCACCGCCATGATCGCGGTGTCGCTGATCGTCTATCTGCGCATGCCCGACACGCGCAAAACCGGCAAAATTTGACAGGAAGAGGGGAATATCCATGCCATCGCTGAACCGGACGCTTTGCCATATCCTGCCGCTGATGCTGCTGTGCCAGCCGGCAACGGCGCAGGATGCGGCACCGCCTGCCGAGCCACCCTTCACCTCCATACAGCCGGGCGATTTCGCCATCGCCGGATCCCTGTCCAACAGTTGGGCCGACTTCGACAATGATGGCGACCTCGATCTCGTTGTCTCGCTCAAGGGGGGCGATATCCGCCTCTATCGCAATGACAATGGCACGTTCGTGAACGTCGGGCCGGAACTGGGACTTCCCACATCCGGCCCGGAAATGCGCGGCGTCGCCTGGGGCGATTATGACGGCGACGGCTGGATCGACCTGCTGGGCGGGGCGACCATGCCGGGCGAACAGAGCCTTGTGTTCCGCAACGAAGGCGGCAGGAAGTTCACCAATGTCGCGCCCGAACTGGGACTGACCATCCCCAACCGTTCCGCGCGCCAGACCAGTTGGGTCGACTATGACAATGACGGCGACCTCGACGTCTATGCTGCCAATCGCATCGGCCCCAACAGCCTCTATCGCAACGACAAGGGCAAGTTCGTGCAGGTCTTGGCCGGCACCGGCGTGTCGGATAGCCGGCCGACCGTGGGCGCCTGCTGGTTCGACTATAATCGCGACGGCTTTCTGGACGTCTTCCTGGCCAATCAGTCAGGCGCGGCCGATGCGCTGTGGCGCAACAATGGCGACGGCAGCTTCACCGATGTCGCGCCCGAACTGGGCCTGGACAATCCGGGCCGTTCCAAGGAGGAAGGCGGTGTCGGCTGCGCCGTTGGCGACTATGACAATGACGGCTATCTTGATCTGTTCGTGCCCAATTATGGCGTGAATGCGCTCTACCATAATAATGGCGACGACACCTTCACCAACGTCGCCAAGGAGATGGGGGTCGGCATCGACAATCATGCCGTCGGCGCGGTGTGGGGTGATTATGACAATGACGGCTATCTCGACCTCTATGTCACCTCCTATCATGGCCCGCGCGACCAGCAGCAGCCCAGGGACAGCCTCTTCCATAATGAAGCGGGCAAGGGCTTCCGCCAGGTTCTGGCCGAAACGTCGCAGCTCAATGTCGGCGACCATGGCGTGCAATGGGTCGATTATGACCGGGACGGTGCGCTCGATCTGTCGGTGATGCGTGGCTATACCAGCCAGGGCGGCCATTTCCTGTTCCACAATGATCTGGACCGGGCAGCGGCCAGGCGCAGCCTGTCGGTTACGCTGCTCGACGCGAAGGCGCGTTTCACCCGTATGGGGGCAGAAGTGCGCCTCTATGACAAGGCCGGCAACATATTGGCCACGCGACAGCTGTCGACCGGCGACGGCTATAATTCGGAGAATGCGGCGCCTCTGCATTTCGGCCTGAAAACCATGGACGCGGTCAAGGTCGAAGTCACCTGGATGAGCCGCAAGGGGCGCAAGATCCAGACCTTGCCGAACGTCGATCCGGCGAAATATGCGGGTAAATCGCTCGTCATCAGGGAGCGGTAAGTCTCGCGAGATCGGGGGCTGCGGGCAGGGCATCCGCAGCCCCCGACGCTTTCAGGTCGCGTCGAACCGGGTGGCGCCGGCTGGCAGCGAGACGCGCTTGAGCGTGCGCGCCTCCGCTTTGGGCGCATAGATGGTCGACATGGCGATATAGTCGCCGGTCGCCTTTTCCCGTGTCAGCGTCAGCAGGATATAGCCCTTGGCGCGCTGGTCGCAAAAGGCGACCTCCGGGCTTGCCTGTTGCAGCAGATCGCCGATCGGCATTTTCGGCAGCATGTCGCCGATCGACGGGCTGCTGATCGATGATGTGCCAAATTCCACGCCGATGGCATTGCCCTGTGCGTCGGCCAGTTGATTGGCCCAGAAGGCATGGCTGTCGCCGGCCAGCACCAGCGGATGGGCGCCGGCCCGGCGGATACTCTGGTACAGCCGCTCGCGCGCGGCGGGATAGCCGTCCCAGGCATCGAGGTTGAAGGGCAGGCCGGCGCGATAGCCCGCTTGCGCCAGTTCCACCTGCGCCCGCACCGACGGTTCCAGCGTCGCGATCATGGCCGCGGCCTTTTCCGCGCCGAACAGCTTGGCGAGGTCCGGGCCGTTGACCCGCGCCATCACCACCTGATTGCCCAATATCTGCCAGGGCGTGCCGGCCTTGACCGACGCGGCCAGTTCCTTTTCCAGCCAGGCGCGCTGCGGTTCGCCCAGCATCTCGCGGTCCGGCCGGTTGCGTTCGGCCAGCACCGCCGCGACTTCCGATCGGCCCGGCGTCTCGCCCTTGAATCCGGCCTGTTCGCTGCGGGCGAGCAGGCGCGTCTCGACCATCAGCAGGGTGGCGAGATCGCCAAAGTCGAAACGGCGGTTGATCGCTTCCCAGGGATCATTGCCCTGCGGATCGCGGATCGGCATCCATTCGAAATAGGCCTGCATCGCGGCCGCCTTGCGCTTCGCCCAGTCGCCCTCGGTCGCGGGCTGGTGATTTTCCGCGCCGCCGATCCAGCTGTCATTGGCGGTTTCATGATCGTCCCAGACGCAGATGAAGGCGGCACGGGCATGGGCCGCCTGCAGGCTTCTGTCGCCCTTGTAATGGGCGTGGCGGGTGCGATAGTCGGCCAGCGTCACGATCTCATGCGCGGGTTCCAGCCCGCGCCCGATCTTCTGGCCGATCTCCGCGCCATAGCCGTCGGCGCCATATTCATAGATATAGTCGCCCAGATGCACGATCGCATCGATCCGGTCGAGCGCGGCGATCGAGTCATAGGCGGTGAAGAAGCCGCCGGGGTAGAGCTGGCAGGAGACCACCGCCAGCACCGCATCGGCCGAGGCGCCTCTGGCTAGGGTGCGAAAGCGGCCGACCGGCGATGGCGTGCCGTCCGTCAGTTCGAACCAGTAATGATAGTCATGGCCGGCCTTGAGCGTGCGCGGCTCGACCTTGACCGTGAAGTCGCGGGCGGGGCGGGCCTGCGCCGCGCCGCTTTCGACCGGCTTGCCGCCGGCGCTTTCGGCGACATGCCAACGCAGCGCGATCGCCGCCTGCTGCGCCGGGTCGGCCGGGGTGACGCGGGTCCACAGGATCGCGCCGCGCTCGGTCGGGTCGCCGCTGGCCACGCCATGGACGAAGCTGGCGGCGGCTTGTGTCGCCGCCATGCCGATGCCGGGGAGGGCGGCACCCGAGCCGATCAGGCCCAGCGCCGCGCGACGGTCAAGCTTCATGCTGTCCTCGCTCATTGCGCACCGCCAAAGCGGAAGCTGGCCGACACGCCATAGAAGCGCGGCGCCCCGCCGATGAAGGTCGGCATGCCCAGGCTGTCGCCGGTATTGCCCGCATCCATGATATATTTCTTGTCGAAGGCGTTCTCGATGCAGCCCTCGATCCGCCAGGCGCCACCGGGCGCTTCATAGCCAAGCCGCGCATTGACCAGCGCATAGCTGCCCTGCCATTCGTCCTGGATATTGTCGGCGACCAGAGCGGCGGGCGGCTGCTGCAGGTCTGGGCGGTCATTGTCATCGTCGAAATAGGCCTTGGACTGCCAGGTGACGCTGGGCGTGAAGACGATGCGGCCGGGGCCGGCGGGCAGGGAGGCCTGCGCACCGAAGGACGCGCTATGGTCGGGCGACAGGCGGAAGTGGTTGCCGTCGCGCACGCCCGTCTTGAAGCGGCTGTGGTTATAGGCATAGGTCGCGAACAAGGTCAGCACGTCGCTCGGCACCCAGCGCAGCTGGCCCTCGAAGCCATAGCTTTCCGCCTTGCCGGCATTGGTCAGGACGAACTGCGTGCCCTGCTGCACCGTGGTCTGGAAATTATCATATTGGTAGAAGAAGGCCGCCCCATCGACGAACAGGGTGCGGTTCATCAGCGCGGTCTTGGCGCCCAGTTCGAAACTGTCGACCGTTTCGGAGTCCAGCACGGAAAAGCGGGTGGCGCCCAGCGGCGCGGACGGCGCGCTGGCGGCCAGCACTTGCGGGCGACGGCCACGGGCATAGGTGGCATAGAGGCTGGTGTCGGTGCCCGGCTTGTAGCGGGCGGTCAGCCGCCAGGAAAAGCCGCCATTGCTGAGCGTGTCGCTGTCGACCCCGCCATTGCCGGCGGTCGGCTGGGCGCCGAGGCCGAACATCGGCACCGGATAGGCGGCCGAGGTCGGTATGTTCGCCGCGCCGGGCACGGCCAGCGCCTGCAGCAGCGCGGTGCGCACCGCCGCCGGCTGGCTCAGCGCGCCGATCAGCCCGCCCAGGATCGAGCGGCCATTGTCGACCGACGACATATAGGTGCTGCGCTTGTCGTCATGGGTGTAGCGCAGACCGCCGCCAAGCTCGAACTGATCGGACAGGCGCAGGGTCACGTCGCCGAACAGGTCGAAGGCGCGGGTGCGCGCGCCATTGGTGGTGCTTTCGAGATGGTTGGACTTGAGGTTGGCGGCGATCGCCTGGGCCTGCGCGCTCGACAGCGCGACGCCATAGGCGCTGGCGACACCCTGCAGCAGCGCGCCGGTGAAGGCGGGGCTGGCGAGCAGGGCGGCCGGCACCGGATCACTCGCGGCGCGGCCGGGGATGGCACCGCCGCCGTTCAGCGCGCCGGCCAGCCGAGCGAGGGTGGCGCGCTCGTCAAACTGGGTGGGAACGCGCTGCGTGCCATTTTCCCAGAAATAGCTGCCGCCCAGGAATGCCGTGATCGGGCCGCTGTCATAGGTCAGGCGGAATTCCTGGCTGAACTGGCGACCGCGCGCATCTTCCGCCGCGGTCAGCATCGGCAGGGAAATGCCGTCCGCGTCGAAGATTTCCAGCGCGTCGAAGCGGCGGAAGGCGGTGGTGGACGTGAGGTTGAACTGGTCGTTGAGCTTCAGCCTGGCGATGCCGGTGACGCCCCAGACCTGGCGATCAAGGCCTAGGCCCTTGCCACCCTCGAAGCCATCGGCCGCTGCCAGCGCGGCGCCGCTGTTGCGGCCGCGATCGCCGATCACCACGCCGGTGGCCGGATCGGTCGGGTTATAGGCGATCGACTTGAAGCCGGTGCCGCTTGGCGTGTCCTTCTGATAATTGCCGATCAGGTCGAAGCTCAAATCGCCCTTCTCGCCATGGAAGCTGCCGCGCACCGCCTTGGTGTCGGCGGAGTTGAAGTCGGCGCCGCCCAGCAGGTTTTCGGTATAGCCGTCGCGCTTGCGGATGCGGCCGGCCAGGCGGATCGCCATGCCTTCGCCGATCGGCGCATTGACCATGCCCTCGGTCAGCCAGCTATTATAATTGCCATAGGAGACCCGGCCCGCTGCTTCGACATTGTCGAGCTGCGCCTTGTTCTGGATGATGTTGACCGCGCCGATCAGCGCACCGCGACCATAGAGGGTCGATTGCGGCCCCTTGGCGATCTCGACCCGCTCAATATCGAACAGCTCGACATAGGAGCCGCGCGACTTGGAGATGGAGACGCCATCCTGATAGACCGACACGCGCGGTTCGTTGCTGGCGGTGCCGCTATCCGACGTGATGCCGCGCATCACGAAGCCGGGATTGTTGGGCGACTGGTTCTGGACGTCGAAACCCGGCACGAAGCGCGACAGCGCGTCGAACTCATAAAGGCCCATACGGTCCATCTGTTCATTGCCGACGACGCTCAGCGCCATCGGCACGTCGATCGGGTCCTGTTCGCGCAGCTGTGCGGTGACGATGATCGAATCGGCCGACGCGGCATCGGGCGTTTCGGCATGGGCGGTTGCCGTAGCGAAAACGGGCAGGCTGATAGCGGCCAGAGCAAGAGAACGGAAGTGCATGATATTTCTCCCCTTTCGGCGCTCGGGTAGGAGGGGAGTATGAAGCGCGCATGACAGTGATGCGCAGCTTATATGACGGCGGCACTGGACGCGCTCTGCCGTCATCTGGCACCGACCCGCATCAGCCGGCAACTGGTCCGCCGCGGGGATATATAGGCGCCGCCCGGCTCAGGCCACCAATACAGGTCGCGTCAGCCGTTCCGCCAGGAAGTCCACGAACACGCGCAGCCGTGCCGGCACATTGGTGCCGCCCAGGAACACGGCATGGATCGTCTCGATATCGCCCGGATTATAGTCTTCCAGTAATGGCACCAGATCGCCCGACGCCAGTTCGGGCTGGACGCTGAACCGGCCGACCCGCGTGATGCCGACGCCATCGGCCGCCAACTGCCCCAGCGTCTCGCCATTATTCGCCTCGATCGTGCCGCGCACGCTCAGTGCATAGTCACGCCCGTCCTTGCGGAAGGGCCAGACCGGTTCGGCGCGGCGAAAATTGAAGTTCAAGCAATTATGGTCGTGCAGATCCTCCGGCACGACCGGCGTGCCATGCCGGGCGAGATAGGCCGGGGAGGCGACGATGACGCGGCCATTTTCGCCCAGCTTGCGGGCGGTCAGCGGACTGTCGGCCAGCGGGCCGAAGCGGATCGCGACATCGGCCTGGCCGCCGGCAATGTCGACCAGCCGGTCGCTCAGGCTGATGTCGACCAAGATATGCGGATAGAGCTGGGCAAATTCGCCGAGCAACGGCACGATGCACAGCCGGCCATGGGAGTGGGCAGCGCTGACCCGCAGCCGCCCGCGCGGCGCGCCGCGATCGGCGATCGTCTGTTCCGCCTCGTCCAGATCGGCCAGGATGCGGCGCGCGCTGGCCAGGTAGGCCTGGCCCTCCGCCGTCATCGTCAGCGCGCGGGTGGAGCGCAGCAATAGCCGCACCCCCAACCTGTCCTCGATCCGGTCGACCGCGCGGCTGACCGCCGACGGCGTCAGCCCGAGGACTCGCCCGGCGGCTGAAAAACTGCCCTCGGCCACCACGGTCGCAAAGGTTTCCAGCGCCCGTGCCCGATCGGCATGAAAGGGTATCTTTTCATCCATTGCAAAGATCCTTCGCCTTGCGGCCCTCTAAACGCGGGGAGTCCTGCCTTCCATTTATGCGTCCATCACGGAATGGAAAGGGATGATGATGGAATATCGGCAATTGGGGGCATCAGGCCTGCGCGTGCCGGCGCTCAGTTTCGGCACCGGCACCTTCGGCGGCTCAGGGCCCCTGTTTGGCGCCTGGGGCAACAGCGACGCGCAGGAGGCGCGCCGGCTGCTCGACATCTGCCTCGACGCCGGCATCACCCTGTTCGACACTGCCGACGTCTATTCGAACGGTGCATCGGAAGAGGTGCTGGGCGCGGCGATCAAGGGACGGCGCGATCGGGTTCTGATCTCGACCAAGCTCGGCCTGCCGACCGGCGATGGCCCCAATGACTGGGGCGTGTCGCGCGACCGGCTGATCGGCGGCGTGGAAGCCGCGCTCCGGCGCCTTGGCACCGATCATATCGACCTGCTGCAACTGCACGCCTTCGACGCCTCGACCCCAGTCGAGGAATTGCTGGCGACGCTCGACGGGCTGGTCCGCGCCGGCAAGCTGCGCCATGTCGGCGTGTCCAACTATCCCGGCTGGCAGTTGATGAAGGCGCTGGCCGTGGCGGATCGCCATGGCTGGCCGCGCTTCGTCGCACACCAGGTCTATTATTCGCTGATCGGCCGCGCTTATGAGGCCGATCTGATGCCTCTCGCCGCCGACCAAGGCGTGGGCGCGCTGGTATGGAGCCCGCTCGGCTGGGGCCGCCTGACCGGCAAGATCAGGCGCAGCAGCCCGATCCCGGAGGGCAGCCGCCTGCACCAGACCGCCGCCTTCGCGCCGCCGGTGGAGGAGGAGCATCTCTACCGCGTGGTTGACGCGCTGGACGAGATTGCGGCGGAAACCGGCAAGACGGTGCCGCAGGTCGCGCTCAACTGGCTGTTGCAGCGGCCGACCGTGTCGTCGGTCATCATCGGCGCCCGCAACGAGGAACAGTTGCGCCAGAATCTGGGTGCGATCGGCTGGTCGCTGACCGCCGATCAGGTCGCCCGGCTCGACCGGGCCAGCTACCAGACGCCGGCCTATCCCCATGCCCCCTATCATCAACAGGCCGGTTTCGCCCGGCTGAACCCGCCGCTTGTCTGACGGGAGGAGCATCATGAAGATCAATCCACCGCTGCTCGCGCTGGCGGCCGGTGCCTTCGGCATCGGCGTCACCGAATTTGCGCCGATGGGCCTGTTGCCCGTCATCGCCACCGACCTTGGCGTCTCCATCCCCGCCGCCGGCCTGCTCATCAGCGCCTATGCGATCGGCGTCATGCTGGGCGCACCGCTGATGACGCTGACAACCGGCCGCTTGCCGCGCCGCACCCTGCTGATCGGCCTCGCCGCCATCTTCACCATCGGCAATCTGATCGCGGCGCTCTCCACCAGCTATGCGATGCTGCTGTTCGCGCGCATCATCACCTCGCTCAACCATGGCGCCTTCTTCGGCGTCGGATCGATCGTCGCTGCTAGCCTGGTCCCGCCCCAGCGGCAGGCGGGCGCGGTCGCCGCCATGTTCATGGGGCTGACCATCGCCAATGTCGTCGGCGTGCCGCTGGCGACCTGGGCGGGTGAAGTCATGGGCTGGCGTGCGGCCTTCTGGGGCATCGCGGCGCTGGGCTTCCTCACCATCGCGGCACTGCGCCTGACCCTGCCCGACATGCCGGCCCCGACCGAGGGCGATGCACGGTCCGAACTCCGCGTGCTGATGCGCGGGCCAGTGCTCGCCGCGCTCGGCCTCACCGTGGTCGGCGCCAGTGCGATGTTCACCGTCTTCACCTATATCACGCCGATCCTGCGCGATCAGACTCATGGCTCGATCGGCTTCGTGACCGCGATGCTGGTGCTCTATGGCGTGGGTCTCACCATCGGCAATTGGTTGGGCGGACGCTTTGCCGACCGGTCGGTGGACAGGACGCTGATCGTGACGCTCGCTGCGCTGACGGCGATCCTCATCGCCTTCGCCTTTGCCATGCCCTTTGCCGGGCCGACGGCGGTGCTGATCTTCCTGTGGGGCATTGCCAGCTTCGCGCTGGTGCCGCCGCTGCAGGTGCGGGTGATGAGCGCGGCGGCCGAAGCGCCCAACCTCGCATCCTCGATGAACATCGGCGCCTTTAACCTCGGCAATGCGATCGGCGCGGCATTGGGCGGTGCCGTGATCGCCGCCGGCCTCAGCCTGCCGTTCGTCGCGATCGCTGGTGCGGGGGCTTCGAGCCTTGGGCTGATCGCGCTGCTGCTCAGCCGCCGCAGCGGCGCGCCGCGTGCCGCCACCACCTGACGCTCACAGATAGGCGACACGGGCCGGCACGGTCACGCGGATGGTCGTGCCGGTCCTGGCGGTGGAGATGATCTCCACCGCGCCATCCATCCGCCGCGCCCGTTCGCGCATGCCGACCATGCCATAATGGCCTTCGCGCGATCCGGCCGCCAGCACCGCTGCGGATAGGCCGATGCCATCATCGATGATCGCCAGTGACAGCCGGTCGGTGCCATGATGCAGTTCGACGATGATGGTCCGCGCCGCCGCATGGCGCAGGCTGTTGCTGATCGCCTCGCGCGCGATCCGCATCATCTCGTCAGCGACCGGGGCGCAGACCAGCCGCGCGGTGCCGGCCTCCTCAAGGCGCCAGTCCAACTGGTCGCCGACCATCTCGTCCAGCAGTGCGCGCAGGCGCATCGCCATCGCAACCGGCTGCAATGCCTGTCGCAGCGAATGGACCCGCTCGCGACTGTCGACCAGCACATCCTCGGCCCGGTCGAGCGCGCCTTCCAGCTCGGTGCGGGCGCGTTCGCCGCGCGGCAGCAACTCGACCACCGCCTGGAAGCGCAGCATCAGCCCCTGGAACCCCTGCAACAGCGTGTCGTGCAGTTCCCGTGCGATCCGTTCGCGCTCGGTCAACTGCGCCTCGACCCGGCTGCGTGCCCGTTCGGTCACGACATGCAGGCGCCGGCGGTAGAGCAGCCAGCCGGCCAGCAGGATCAGGCTGACGCACAGGATGCGGAACCAGCGCGTCTGGTAGAAGGCTGGGGCGATCTCGAACGCGAGTGCCGCGCCCTGCCTGTTCCATACCCCGTCATTGTTGGCCGCGATCACATGGAAGCGATATTGGCCGGGCGCCAGATTGGTATAGAGCGCCTGCCGCTCCGTCCCGGCATCGAACCAGCCGGTGCCGCTGCCCTCCAGCCGATAGCGGAAACGGTTCTGCGCCGCATCGGTCAGGCTGAGGGCGCTATAGTCGATCTGCACCCGGCCGCTATGGGCGGGCAGGGCGATGCTGCCCGCGGTCAGCGGATAGGCCTTGCCATCGACCCGCAGCGACCGGATCGCCACAGGCGGCGGAACTGCGTTGCGAGCCAGCCGGGCAGGGTCGGTCCAGGCCAGGCCCTGGTCGGTGGCGAACCAGAGCTGGCCGTCGCGATCGAGGGCGATGTCGTTCGCCTCGAACAGGTTGGATCGCGCCCGATAATCGGCTTCCTGGCCGACCCGCTGATAGGGGATGGGGCGATCGGGCTGGGCAAGGCCCTTGTCCAGCGCATCGCTGCGCATCCGCACGATACCGGTTGCGCCGTTGATCCAGGTCCAGCCATCGGCGGTGCGGGCGATGCCGGTAATCCCGGCCAGATAGGGATGGGTGCGTTCGCCCAATGACTGCAACCGGCCGACCTTCAGGCGCGCCAGCCCCTTCATCCCGCCGATCAGCCACTGGTCGCCATCGGCCCGCAGGGTCAGGATCGATCCGATCGGACTGGTCCCGGCGGGCAGCAGCGCCGTCTCCTCGCCATCGCGAATGCGCAGCAGCCCGCGCCGGCTGCGCCCGGCGATCAGGCCGCCATGCGCATCGGCGCGCAACAGGGTGATGGTGCCGCCCGGCTGCCCCGCCGCGCCGCTCGCCGGCACCAGCCGCTTGCCGTCCAGCCGGTAGAGCCGGTCCATCCCGGTCCAGAACTGCCCGCGATCGTCGCGTGCGCAACTGACCGACAGCGGCCCCTCCACCGACGTCGTGCGGCGGACATCGCCGCGATCGTCCAGGTCGAGCAGGAAGGCGCCATCCAGGCTGATCGCCAGCAATTGCCGGTCATCGCCGCACAGCACGCCGATGTCGGCGCGCGGGAAGATCAGCCGGGGCTGGCGCTGGCCTGGCCCGACGCGATAGACGCCGCCGATACCGGCATAGAAGATATGGGCCGATCGCGGCGGCGCGACGAAGCCGGTCACCAGCGCCTCCTCGCCCGCGCCGATCAGGCTGGCGGCGGCATAGCGCTCCACCCCTGTCTCGGTGCCGACCCAGATATTGCCTTCCCGGTCCTCCAGTGCGGCAAGCGACAGCGGCATGTGCCCGGCCGCGACCTCGACCTTGTCGCCGCCCGCAGGAAGCCGTGCCAGGCCACCATTCTGGCCGGTGATCCAGGCCGTGCCCTGGCGATCGACATGGATATGGCGGGTGACATAGGGGGTGTTGACCGGATCGAGCCGGGCCGCGGCCTGCCCGCCGGAAATCGGCCGGATGCCGCCGTCGTCCGCCAGCCAGATCCGGCCCGCCTTGCCCTCGTCCAGCGCGGCGAAGGGGGCGACCTGCATCGCCAGCGGGGTGAAGCGCGCGGCACCGGGCGCCAGCCGCAGCAGGTGCGGCGGCAAGGCGAGGTAGAGGCTGCCGTCCGACGCGGCCAGCATCGGCCCCATCAGGCCGTCGGTCACGCCCTGCTGCGCGCCATAGCGGCGCCAGCGGCCATGCTGGTAACGCGACAGCAGCATCTTGCCGCGCGCTTCCGCCGCGACCCAGATCGATCCGTCGCGCGCTTCCACGATGCCAGCGACGCCGCCCTGCGCCGGCCAGGGATTGGCATCGCGCAGATGGCCGTCGCGATAGCGGGCGATGCCGCCGAAATCATGGCCGACCCAGATGTCGCCATTGCGCGCCGCCAGCAGGGCGGTGACCTGCAAGGATCGGCGCGGGTCGTCGCGATCGGCCAGCATGCGCTCGAACCGGATGCCGTCAAAGCGGTAGAGGCCGGTCGAAGATCCCAGCCACAGATAGCCGTCCTTGCCCTGCGCCAGCGCACGGACATTGCCCGGCGCTCCGTCCTTCAGCGTCCAGCGGCTGTGGCGCAACTGGCTGATCGACTGGCTCGGGTCCAGCGCCTGCCCCGGCTGGGCCAGCAGCATGGCCGCGATCGCCGTGATGATCGCCCGGCGCTTCATGATCTTCTGCTCGGTCGCGACATGGGGGCCTTGGGGCGGGAGGAACCGACAGCCGTAGCGCTGCGGGCCGATGCGATACAAGCCCCCCGTTAGAGGGACGCTCGCCCCCTCCATCCGGGCTTTGGGAAATCGTGACGCAGCCGCATCATTCCCGCCATGCCGGATATCGCCAGTCTCAACCCCCGCCCCAACCTGCCGTATCGGCTCGACGCCGCGCCGCTTCTGGACCTGCTGGCGCGGGCGCAGACGCTGCTGCATCGCGACCCCAACCGGGCGGACCTGTGCCTCGATCAACTGCGCGACCTGCTGTGGCAGGGCACGGACGCGGACGACGGCGCCGTCATGCTGGCCCGACGTCCCGACAGCCATTGCCCGCCGCCGACCGGCGGGCTGGCCGGCTGGCAATTGCGCAAGGTGACCGCCTATGTCGAGACGCGGCTGGGCCGCACGCTGGTGACGGAGGAACTGGCGCTGGTGGCGTGCCTGAGCCCCGGTCATTTCTGCCGCGCGTTCAAGGTCAGCATGGGCGAAACGCCGCATGCCTATGTCATCCGCCAGCGCATCCGCCGGGCACAGCGGCTGATGCTGGAAACCGGCCACAGCCTGTCGGACATCGCCAGCGCCTGCGGCCTGACCGACCAGGCGCACCTGACCCGGCTGTTCAAGCGGCTGGTCGGCACCACGCCGCTGTCCTGGCGCCGGACCTGGCAGGGATCGCCATTGGCGGCACAGGCATGAACAGCAAAAGGCTGGAGGCGTTCACCGACGGGGTGATCGCGATCATCATCACCATCATGGTGCTGGAACTGAAGGTGCCGCGCGGGGGATCGCTCGCCGATCTCACCCAATGCCTGCCGTTGCTGATCGCCTATCTGCTCAGCTTCGTGAATGTCGGCCTCTACTGGAACAATCACCATCATCTGTTCCAGCTCAACCCGCGCATCGACGGCGGGTGCTGTGGGCCAATCTCTTCCTGCTCTTCTGGCTCAGCCTGGTTCCGTTCGTCATCCGCTGGCTGGACGAGAGCGCCTGGTCGACCGGAGCGACGGCGGCCTATGGCATGGTGTTGGGCGCGGCGGCGATCGGCTATTTCCTGACCGAACGGGCGATCATCGCCTGCAATGGCGCAGGCTCCAGGCTCGCCCGCGCGCTCGGCATGGACTGGAAGGGCTGGGGAACGCTGGCCATTTATGGCGCGGCGGTTCCCCTGAGCTTCGTCAGCCGCTGGCTGGCGGTCGCACTCTATGTGCTGGTCGTCGCGCTCTGGTTCGTGCCCGACCGGCGGTTCGCGCGGGTCGCGCTGCCCTGATCTTCAGCCCCCGTGGGGCAGGGCGGCCGCCGGGTGGCGGACGCACAGCAGGGTGCCGACCAGCACGATCGCGCCCGACACCAGCAGCGGCAGCGCCAGCCCCATATGCACAACCATCAGCGCGCCGGCCGCCGCGCCCGCGAAGATGGCGACGATCGCCGCGATCCGCCGGCCAAGATTGGGATTGGCGCCGCCCGCCAGGCTGGAATCCGCCGCAATGCCGGTGACGGTCAGGGTCAGCACGGTGGTGGTGAGGTCGGGCACCTTCAACTGCCGGATGGTGGCGTTGCGAAAGCCCATCGCGATCGCGGTCAGGCTGATGATCGCGAACAGGCCGGCAGCGGGCTGGAGCGTGGGCACATGGAAGTTCAGCGCGACCACCGCCGCGATCCACAGCAATGCCGCCTCGATCAGCGCGGCGACCGTCAGCCAGTGGCGCAGCGGGCGTTTGCCGAAGCCCTGGCCAACCCGGCCGGCGATCAGCGCGCCGATGAAGAAGGTCAGCAGCGCGACCAGATAGGGCGCCACCCTGAAGCCCGGCGTCTGCGCCGCGGCGAAGCCCAGGAACACGACATTGCCGGTCATGTTGGCGGTGAACACCTTGCCCAGGCCCAGCACGCTGACCGCGTCGACCAGGCCGGTCGTCGCCGACAGCAGCAACAGCAGGCCGGGTAGGGGGGATGCGCTTTGGGACGCTGGCGGCATGATGATGCTCCTCACAGGATCTAGAAACGGAAATTGGCTTCAAGGCCGGTCATGGCGATGGTCTGGGCCGGGCCGGTCTCACGGATGAAGGCGCCCGGTGCGAAGAAGGACAGCGAAGTTGACAGTTCCAGCTCCGCCGTCGCCTGCCAGGCCAGCGTCGCCTCCACCTCCTTGCCGATGAAGCGGGCGCGGCTGTCGCCGGGGCCACGGACCAGGTTGCCGGGAATGTCGTAGACGCCGTCATGGCGGGCGTAACGCCAATAGGCCATGCCGGCGACGCTGGCGGAAAAGCCGTCGCCCAGCGGCGCGCTGATCCGGGGATTGAGGCTGACGATGTTGGTCGGTCCGACGGGCGAGAGTTCGCCGAAATATTTGCCCTTGGGGAAGAGCGCGTTGAACGTGCCCAGCCTGTCATCTTCGCTGTCACGATCGCCGCTCACGATGTTGAAGCGCAAGGTGGCGTCGGGCGACAGCGGCAGGCCGGGCAGGGTGCGGCCGACTTCGGTGCCGAGCGTCCAGGCGGTAATGCGCTGCCCGTCATAATGGCCGAACTGATAGACGCCCTCGACATTCCAGTGCCAGTCGCCCCGCACGCCATGCGAACGAAGGCCGAGACTGTGGCGCTCCTCCCGCCCGGTCAGCCCGCCGAAGCGCGCGGCGCGGTTGCGATAGCCCAGATAATAGAGGTCGAGATCCGGCAGCGTCGCATAGGCGCCCCACAGCCTGCGGGTGTCGGACGTGCGATCGTCGAAACTGGCGGGGCCGGGCTGGACCGGGTTGAGCAGGAACAGGTCGAGCGCGCGGCCTTCGCCCAGGGACAGGCTGCCGCGCACGCCGTCGAAGGCCAGCGGGGTGTTGGGGCCATAGCGGGTGCCGACCAGCCTTTCGGTGCCGAGTGAAATCATCTGGCGCCCGGCGCGCAGGGTGACGGGTCCGGCGCCGACTTCGGCAAAGCCCTGGAGCAGGTCGAGCCGGCTCTGGTCGATCGGGCTGGCCGAGGGCGCGACGCCGACCGCATGGCTGATGATCGGCTGGACAAAGGCACGGGCATGGAGCCGGTCCGGCGCGCCGACATGCAGGTCGGCATAGGGCATGGCGCGTGCCCATAAATAGCTGTTGTCGGGCGCATCGGCCCCGCCCCAGAGATTGTCGGCATAATTTTCGTTGCGCAGCCGCAGCTCGACGCCGGTGGACAGCCAGACATCGTCGCCCAGCGGGATATATTTGAACTGCCCCGTCCAGTGATGGCCGCGCTTTTGCGCGTCCGCCAGATCCGACCAATCCTCGTCATAGCGGGTGATCGACAGGGTCGGCGCCTGCCAGGCCTCCCGCGTCTGCGCGGCCAGCGGCGGGCAAGCGCAGAGCGAGAGGGCAAGGCAGACTGATTTTTTACACACGGCGCTGCGCCTGTTCGGCGACCAGCGCCGCCAGGATGAAGCCGCCGATCAGGCCCAGATGCTCGAAAAAGGCATTGGTGGCCATGAACCGCTCCTGCCCCATCGGCATCGTCCAGAAGGCGTTGGCGGTGAAGGCGGCCAGCAGGGTGAAGACGCCCAGCATCCCCGCGCCCAGCCAGGCCATGCGGCCGGTCAGGATCAGGATCGGCCCGATCAGTTCGATCGCGATGGTAAGCGCGGCCCAGAGCGCTGGCGGGTTCATGCCGAAATGCGCCTGCTCGGCAACCGCCGCCGGCCAGTCCGTCAGCTTGACGATGCCGCCCAGCAGATAGGCGCCGACCAGCAGCAGCCGCGCGATGAACCAGGTCGGCTTCCAGTCGAGGATCGCGTCAACGAAGCGGGGATCGCGGTCTGCGCGCATCCTACTTCGCCTCGGGCGCATGAACTTCGGCGATATAGCCGCCGGGGAAGCGCAGGATCACGCTCTGGCGACCGGCGATGCTCTGCGGCGCGACCAATGTTTCGACGCCGGCGGTCTTCGCCTTGGCCAGCGTGGCGTCCATGTCGGCGACCTCATAGCCGGTCATGTCGCGGCCATAGGGCCAGGGGAGTTGGCCGTCCGAGACGAAGACGGTCATCTTGCCATAGCCGCTCTCGATGGCGACGCGGCGGATGGTCTTGCCGGGTTGGCCGATTTCCTCGCCCTTGGCGGCGCGATCGTCAGAGACGATCCTGCCATGGGCAAAGCCGGTCCAGTCCCTGATGAACCGGTCGGCGACGTCGGCGGTCAGGTAGATGCGGTTTTCCGGCACGGTGGTCAGCGCGGGATAGCTGGGCTTGGCGGTGTGCCAGTAAAGCTGCATGTTCACGCCGCCGGCCCATTGCACCACCACGTCGCGGCCGATCGGATCGGGGAAGGTGGTGATGCGGCGCACCGCGCCATGCTTGAGCGCGGAGGCAACGGCACCGTCCATGTCGCTCACCAGATAGCCGGTCCGCTCATCGCCGAACGGATAGGGGATCGGCGTCTTGAAGCCGAAGACCGAGACGGTGCCGGCCGGGGTCAGTGCCAGTTGCGACTTGGTCAGGCTGGGCGTCGGCGTCACCTGGAACTCGCCCTGCTTCGACGTGGTGCCACCGAAGGTCGCGACGAAGCTGGTGACGAAGGCGTCGAACTGGCCTTCGGGCACATAGACATGGGTCGTGTCATATTGCGGGCCGACCGCATAATCGGCGCTGGCGGCGGGCTTTGCGATGGCGACCGGCATAGGCATCAGGATGGCGGCGGCGAATAGGAAGGCGAAGCGCTTCATGGACTATCTCCAGGCAGGAAGTCTTTCTCGTCATCCCCGCGAAGGCGGGGATCCATCTCCGGGCGTTGCGCCGTCGGGCTTGGTTGCGAGATGGATTCCCGCTTGCGCGGGAATGACAATGATTTGCGGTTATCGTCAGACGGCCCAGCAGCCGCAGCCGAGCGATCCCCAGAAGGTCTGGACATCGGCGGCCGGCACATCTGCGCCCAGCGCCGCGGCATGGTCATGGCCATGGACGCCGCAGGCCGAATGGCAGCCACAGGCTGACGCCAGCTGCGCGCGCGCCTCGCGGGTCTTGTGATAGCCGCCGAAGGTGGCGACCGGCGACCAGTCGGGCATGGGCTTTGGCAGGTCGGGCGCGAGCGGGGCATAATCGCCCTCGCCATGGACCACCTTGCCGCCGAGCAGGGTCAGGACCGATCGGATATGGACGATCTGATCCTCCGGCACCGCAAAATAGTCGGCCGACAGCAAGGCGAGGTCGGCCAGTTGCCCGGCCTTGATCTGCCCCTTCTTGCCGATCTCGTTGGAGAACCATGTATTCTCATGCGTCCACATCGCCAGCGCCTTTTCCCGGCTGACGCGATTGTCGCCGCGATAGAGGGCGAAGCCGCCGACGGTGCGGCCGGTGACGAGCCAGCTCAAGGATACCCATGGATTGTAGCTGGCGACGCGGGTGGCGTCGGTGCCTGCGCCAACGGGGATGCCCGCCGCGATCATCCGGGCGATCGGCGGGGTGCGCTCGGCCGCCTTGGCGCCATAGCGCTCGACGAAATATTCGCCCTGATAGGCCATGCGATGCTGCACGGCGATGCCGCCGCCCAGCGCGGCGATGCGGTCGATATTGCGGTCGCTGATGGTTTCGGCATGGTCGAAGAACCAGTGGATGCCGGTCAGCGGGATATCCCGGTTCACCTTCTCATAGACGTCGAGCGCGCGGCCGATCGTCTCGTCATAGGTGGCATGCAGGCGCCAGGGCCATTTATGTTCGGCCAGCAGGCGGATGACCGGCTCCAGATCGCCTTCCATATTGGCCGGCATATCCGGCCGGGGCTGGCGGAAATCCTCGAAGTCGGCGGCGGAATAGACCAGCATCTCGCCCGCGCCATTATGGCGATAGGTATCGTCGCCCTGCCCCGGCGTGACTTGGCGAACCCAGCCGGAGAAATCGGCCAGCTCTTCCTTGGGCTTCTGGGTGAAGAGATTATAGCTGATGCGGACGGTCAGTTGATCGTCCTGATGCAGCTTCTCGATGATCTCGTAATCGTCGGGATAATTCTGGAAGCCGCCGCCCGCGTCGATCACGCCGGTGACGCCCAGCGCATTGACGTCGCGCATGAAGTGACGGGTCGAATTGAGCTGATAGTCCTGCGGCAGCTTCGGCCCCTTGGCCAGGGTCGAATAGAGGATGGTCGCATTGGGCTGGGCGAGCAGCAGGCCGGTCGGGTTGCCGGCCGCGTCGCGGACGATCTCGCCGCCCGGCGGATTGGGCGTGTCCTTGGTATAGCCCACGACGCGCAGCGCGGCGGCGTTGAGCAGCGCGCGATCATAGAGGTGCAGGATGATGACCGGCGTGTCGGGCGCGACGGCGTTGAGTTCGGCGATGGTGGGCAGGCGCTTTTCCGCGAACTGATGTTCGGTGAAGCCGCCGACCACGCGGACCCATTGCGGAGCAGGGGTACGGGCGACCTGGCTTTTAAGCATATCCATCGCCTCGGCCAGCGTCGGCACGCCGTCCCAGCGCAGCTCCATGTTGAAATTCAGGCCGCCGCGAATGATGTGCATATGGCTGTCGATCAGGCCGGGGATCAGGCGATGGCCCCTGGCATCGATCACCGTCGCATCCGGTGCGGCGGCGCGCACCTCCGCTTCGCTGCCCACGGCCAGGAACTTGCCGTCGCGGATCGCGACCGCTTCCGCCACCGGATTGCTCCGGTCCAGCGTCGTCACCTTGGCATTGACGATGATCGTGTCGGTCATGGGGCGGTCCTTGGCTTGAGCAGGAAAGGGGGAGAGAAGGGCGGAGGCGGCCACCCCGGCCATGGCGTCGCGGCGGGTAATCACGCGTCGCCCTTTTGATTGTCGGCCCGATTGTTCGGGAGCGTGCCCAGTACATGGTCGCGGCATTCGTTGCGCACGAAGCGGGTCAGTTCATGGGCATCGGCCCAGCGCCTGGCGATCGGCACGATCTGTTCGCCGACCAATATGCCTAGCAGGCCTATCAGGGCCACTACCGGGGGCGCGGGCGAGCGCACCCCCAGCAGCGAATAGACGATGCCGACCAGGAGACCGGCGCCGAGGGAGAGAAGATAGACTTTCATCGCCGGTCTCCTGCGTCTGCGATCAGGACTGGATGAAGGCGAGGATGTCGGCGTTCAGCACGTCGGCATTCACCGTCAGCATGCCGTGCGAATAGCCCTCGTAAATCTTGAGGGTCGCATTAGGCAGGATCTGCGCCTGCAGCACGCCGGCATTCTTGTAGGGCACGACCTGGTCGTCATCGCCATGCAGCACCAGGGTCGGCACGGTGATCGCGGTCAGATCGTCGGTCTGGTCGGTTTCGGAGAAGGCCTTGATGCCTTCATAATGGGCCTTGGCGCTGCCCATCATGCCCTGGCGCCACCAATTGTCGATGACGGCCGGCTTCACGTCCGCACCGTCGCGGTTGAAGCCGTAGAAGGGGCCGGCGGCGACATCGTGGAAGAATTGCGCACGGTTGGCGGCGAGGCCGGCGCGCAGCCCGTCGAACACGTCCATGGGCAGGCCGCCGGGATAACGGTCGGTCTTCAGCATGATCGGCGGCACCGAACTGACCAGCACGGCCTTGGCCACGCGGCCTTCGGGCAGGCCATGGCGGGCGACATAGGCGGCCACTTCGCCGCCGCCGGTCGAATGACCGATATGGATGGCGTTCCTGAGGTCGAGATGGCGGGCGACGGCGGCGGCGTCGGCGGCATAATGGGCCATGTCATGGCCTTCGCTCACCTGGGCCGAGCGGCCATGGCCGCGACGGTCATGGGCGACGACGCGATAGCCCTTCGACAGGAAGAACAGCATCTGCGCGTCCCAGTCGTCCGACGACAGCGGCCAGCCATGGTGGAACATGATGGGCTGGGCGTCCTTTGGACCCCAGTCCTTGAAGAAGATGTCGACGCCGTCATCCGTGGTCACGAAGCTCATGGGGATTTCCTTTGCTCGGGTGGGGAAAGGGGAGAGGGGAAAGGGCCGGCGGTGCATGGGAAGAGGGGGAGACACCGCCGGTCCCTGGCGCAGGTCAGTGGCCGCCTTCGGAGGCGCCGAACATGGCCTTCGCATATTTGATGCCCAGGCCGTATGCGCCGCCAAATTCCTTGGCGATGCCGGTGGTGGACTCATAGGTTTCGGTGCGCGCCCAGTCGCGTTGCAGTTCCAGCATGTACTGGAGCGAGGTCATCGGCTTGGCGCCGAGCTGGATCATGCGCTGCACGGCGCGCTCATGCGCTTCCTCGCTGATGTCGCCACAGGCGTCGGCGATGAAATAGACGTCGAAGCCCTGGTCGATCGCGGAGGCGACCGGGCCGACGATGCAGACGCTGGTCCACAGGCCGGCGAAGATGATCCGCTCCTTGCCGATGCGGTTCACTTCCTCGATCACG
Organism: Sphingobium sp. DN12; assembly: GCF_051058005.1. Classification (NCBI taxonomy): domain Bacteria; kingdom Pseudomonadati; phylum Pseudomonadota; class Alphaproteobacteria; order Sphingomonadales; family Sphingobiaceae; genus Sphingobium; species Sphingobium sp. DN12. Next base: position 2,445,120 of record NZ_CP173717.1, on the reverse strand, counting down.
GCGGCATCTTCCCAGGTGTTCATGCTGGTGCGGTCGAGCAGGGGCTGGCCGGGGAAGGCGTCGGTGATCTCGCTGAACATCGGCCCCGAAAAGCTCTTTTCGGCCACGGTGGTCAGGATGGTCGACACGCCGAACGACTTGGCGGCGCGGCTGATCAGGGCGGCATTGTTGCGCAGCAGTTCCGGCGCGATCGACTTGGTGGCGAAGGCCATTTGCGACTGGAAGTCGATCAGGACCAAAGTGTGGTCGGTCGGCGAGATGAGGGACTTGCCCGGCGTCGGCGTGGCGGTGATCGTCATGGGTCGGCTCCTTGGTTTCGAGCAGTCGTCGCTGCTGTGAAGACAGTGTTAGCCGGCGTGCCTGGTCCGAAATATCCAGATAAAATGCACCGGCTTGTTCTAAAAAATAGAAATGGTCAGTCACTGGCCTGACGCGCGCGATCATAGCTGTCCGTCGCCGCCCGATCTTGGATCAGGCTGACATGTTAGCGATCATTCCGATACAAAGGGGGCGCTCGCGCGCCGTGTCGTCAGAGGTCGATCAGTCCGCGCTTGATCGCCAGCGTCACCGCATGGGTGCGATCGGTCGCGTCGAGCTTCGAGAAGATCGACTTCATATGGCCCTTCACCGTCTCTTCGCTGATATCGAGTCGCGCCGCGACCTGCTTGTTGCTGTTGCCCCAGGCCGCCAGCGAAAGCACCGCGATCTCGCGCTCGGTCAGCGGGTCTTCCAGCACATGCAGGGCGATCGCGGTGGCGACGGTGGCGTCGAGATGCTTGCCGCCCAGATGCACGGACCGGATCGCGTCGAGCAACTGCTTGCGCAGGCTGGCCTTGAGCAGATAGCCCATCGCCCCTGCGCGCAGCGCCTTGATCGCGCGGCCATCGCCCGAATAGGTGGTCAGCACGATGATCCGGGCGTCGGGATGGATGGCCCGGATCGCGGCGATCGCGTCGAGCCCCGGCATTTCCGCCATCTGCAGGTCCATCAGCACGATGTCGGGGCGCAACCGCGCATATTCCTCTACCGCGCGCCGGCCATTGTCGGCCTCGCCGACGATCCGCATATCGGCCTGGGTCGCCAGCATCGCCCGCACGCCCTCGCGCAGCAGCGCATGATCGTCCACCACCAGGATCGATATGGGGGTGATCGCAGGCTGCATGTCGTGGCTGTGGATCGGACCGGGCTGCATCGCGCCAGAGTGGCGTGTTCCGCTTCCCAAGTCCATGCGATAGTCGTGCCTCATCGCGGCGCGGCCGGCCATTGTGCGATGATCGTGCCCAGCACGTCGGCGGCGCTGTCGGGCTGGTCGAAGGTCCAGTTCAGGCCGGCGAACCGGCCGGGAGTGGGACCGGGAGAGAGATAGGCGTCCAGCGCCGTCAGCACGCCGGCCATCATCGCACGGGCGGCGGCGCGTTGCGCGACCTTCGTTGCCGCCGGATCGAGCAGCCGCAGCAGGCAGGCGATCGAACAGCTGTCGAGCCGGAGCGCCGCGCGCATCGCCACGGCGGCCAGCCGGCCCAGCCGTTCGGCATCCAGATCGTCGATTTCCCCCATGCCCACGATCATCAGCGACCGGCAGCGCACCGGCGGCGGCGGGCTGGACAGGATCATCGTCTCGCCGAACCTGCCGTCGAACAGGCCGCCCGCGCGCAATTGCGACAAGGTGCCTGACAGGGCGGCGTCGAGCGCGCAGGCGCCAGGATCGATCCGGCTCGTGGCGGACAGGACCGGCATGCCGACGATCAGCAGATCGACATCGCTCGCGATCGCATCGACCGGCCCGGCGCGGAAGCGGACGGTGCGATATGTGCCGACGATCGGCGCATCCATGCTCGCCACCCTGTTGATCCTCCCGCCATGACGCAGCCATGCGGGTCGGCGTCTCCTTGGGTCACGCTAGAGGGACATGGCGCCCGCGTCGTGGCCAGGGCGCGCGGGATTTGGACAATCATGCGGAATTGCCGTGGTAGGAAAGGGGGGGGCGTGCATCCAGGCATCCCGGCTGCCAACGGCTTTGGTGATTAACTTCTGTGGGAAGATCGGGAATGTCGGTCGCTTTCGGCGCGGCTCTTCATCAGCGGCTGGATGCGGGTGCCGAAGGCTTCCACGCCTTCCAGGAAATCGTCGAAGGTCAGCAGCACGCCGCCGGTATTGGGCACCTGCGCCATTTCGTCCAGCATTCGTGCCACGCTGGCATAGCTGCCGACCAGCGTGCCCATATTGATGTTCACGGCCCCTTCAGGCGCGGCCAGCTGGCGCACATTGGTGTCGATGTTGACGGTGTCCTTCGCGCCCTGATCGGCCAGCCAGGCGATCGCCTCGATATCGACCCCGTCATTATAGCTTTGCCACTTGGCCATGGCTTCCTCGTCCGTCTCCGCCGCGATCACCATGACCAGCACGAAGACCGACACGGTGCGGCCGGTCCGTGCCGTGAATTTCGCAAGCCGGTCATTGTTGAAGGCGAAGGCGGTCGGCGTATTGACGCCCTTGCCCAGGCAAAAGGCATAGTCCGCCCATTTGGCCGAGAAGGCCAGGCCCGCGTCCGATGAGCCGGCGCAGATGATCTTCATGTCCGCCTGCGGCTGGGGCCGGACCAGGCAGTCGTCCATCTGGTAATATTGCCCCTTGAAGTCCGATCGGCCGGTCTCCCACAATTCCCGAAGCACGCGGGCATATTCGTCGAGCACATCATAGCGATTGCGGAAATGCTCGTCCCCCGGCCAAAGCCCCATCTGGGTATATTCGGGCGGCTGCCAGCCGGTGATGAGGTTCAGCCCGAAGCGGCCATGGCTGATGGAGTCGATGGTGTTGGCCATGCGCGCGGCGAAGGCGGGCGGGATGATGAGGGTGGGGCAGGTGGCGAAGATCTTGATCCGGTCCGTCACCGCCGCAAGGCCGGCCATCAGCGTGAAGCTTTCGAGGCCATATTCCCAGAATTGCGTCTTGCCGCCGAAACCGCGCAGCTTGATCATCGAAAGCAGGAAATCCAGACCATGTTTCTCGGCGCGCTGGGCGATTTCCTTGTTGAGGTCGAAGCTCGGCAGATATTGCGGGGCGTTCTCGCTGATCAGCCAGCCATTATTGTTGATGGGAACGAAAACGCCGACCTGCATGGCTTCAACTCCTGAGGAAGGGGAGGACGAGGCGATGGAAAGCATCCGGGTCGGTCACGTTGCAGGCGTGACCACCCCAATCGAAGCTGGCAGTCCTGGCCCATGCGATCGGCGCCGCGACATCGAGGGCGCTGGCATGGGGGACGAGGAAATCGTCGCGGGTGGCGATGGCCAGCACCTTGGCGACGGCCGTCAGGTCGAGCAGGTGCGGGCTATAGGCCTGTACGGCGGCGATCCGCTTTTCCATCGTCGCCGCGCCGGGGAAGGTGGCGAGATGATGCGCCAGTTCAGCCTTCAGCGCATCGTCATGAGCCGTGATCCAGTCCGGCGGGAACAGGAACAGCGGTTGCGCCCGCAGGAACGCCTCGACGCCGGCATGGCGCAACAGGGCCAGCCGCGTTTCGAAGCAGCGGCGGGTATGGGGTGACAGCGTCCGCCAGCCGTTGATGACGATTAGGCTGTCGAGCCGTGTGGTGGCGATCGCCAGTTCCATGCCGATCGCGCCGCCCAGCGCATGGCCGATGAAATGCGCGCTGCCGATGCCCAGCGCATTCATCAGGACGATGACGTCGCCCGCCATATCCTCGACCGAGGTGGTTTCGGGCAATGTCCGGTCGCTGCGGCCGGTGCCGCGATGGTCATAGGCAATGACGTGGAAATGCTCGGCCAGCGCCGGGATGTTCGGCGCCCAATAGCTGGCCGATCCGCCAAGCCCGCTCGACAGGATCAGCGGCGGGGCGTCCGCGCGCCCATGGGTTTCATAATAGAGGCCGGCGGCCTCAGCCAAGATGCGCGACCGAGGCGATCTCGACCAGGCAATCGGGCTTCACCAGATCGCACCTGATGCAGTAGCGCGCCGGCTTGTCGCCGGGAAAATATTCGGCATAGACGGCGTTGAAGGCCGCGTAATCGTCCAGATCCTTGAGGAAGATATGGTTCATGGCGATGTCGGCCATGGTGCCGCCGGCTGCCTCGACCGTGATCCTGATGACGTCCAGCACATGGCGGGTCTGCGCGGCGGCGTCGCCGACATGCAGAACCGTGCCGCCTTCGCCCAGCGCCAGCACGCCCGAGACATAGACCGTATTCCCGGCCCTGGCGCCCGCCGAATAGGGGGCGATCGGCGTCGGGAACTGGGGCGGGTTGATCGGTTCGAAGGGCATCAGATCTCCTTGGGCGGAAGCTGGCCGACGGCGGTGCGGAAATCGGCGACATTGCTCACCCAGCCGAAGAATTTCTCGACATTGTAGAGACTTGCCTCGCGGATGAAGTCCGGCCCCAGATGATGCACCGCATCTTCCAGCAGCACGCCAAAATATTCGAGATGGAAACCGTCGCGCAGGGTCGATTCCACGCAGACATTGGTGGCGATGCCGGTGAAGACCAGGGTGCGGATGCAGCGCGCGCGCAGCACGCTATCCAGTTGCGAGTTGAAGAAGGCGGAATAGCGCGGCTTGTGGACGCGCAGGTCGTCCTCGCGCGGCGCCAGCGCCTCCACCAGTTCATAGTCCCATCCGCCGCGCGCCAGGAATTTGCCCGCCAGGTCCGGCCGCGCCCGCATCGTCTTGAGCGCATTGGACTTGTGCCAGTTGGGCGACAGCGGCGTGCCGGCCTCGGCATAGCCGCTGTCCCAGCCATTCTGCAGGAAGATCACCGGCATGCCCGCGGCCCGCGCCACATCGACGACCTCCGCGATCCGGGGGATCACACCCGCCGCCGGGCTGACGTCGAAGCCGGCCTCGTCGACATAGCCGCCCTTGCTGGCATAGGCATTCTGCATGTCGACGACGATCAGCGCCGTCGTCGCGGCATCGATCCGGATTGCTTCGGGTCGGGCCGGCAGCACCACGCAGGGACCGGAACGGGACGGGGCGGGATCGACGATGGCTTCGCTCACCGGCGCAGGATTGAGCAGATGCACCCAATGGTCAAGCGCGGCCGTCATGGCGCGGTTGATCCCGTGCAATGACGGCCGTCGTAACATAGGAGGGGGCGGCATAGAGGCCGCGAGGATCTTCGGCCAGTGCCTGCCTCTTTCCATGACGCTGACGCGGCTGGCATGGCGCCATCGGGCTTGTTCCTGCTTGTCGCATCGATGTCGCTTGGTCTTGCGGCCAGCGTCGCGCAGCAACTGGTTCCATTGGCTGCGCATCTGTCCCCGCCGGAAAAGCGCAGTGCATCGGTCAGCACGGTGATGTCCGGATTGCTGGTCGGCATCCTGCTCAGCCCTACCCTCGCGGGGTGATCGCGGCCCATTGGGGCTGGCGCGGATATTGCCGCGGTTGCCGCATAGGGACGGCCTGTCCTATCCCGTGCTGGCGGCGCCGCTGGCCGACCGCTTCCCGCAGGAAGATTGACCGGCGCATGGGGTTCTGCGCATTTTTTTCGGCCGAAGCGATGATGAAGGGGGATGGTGTTGGACCGCTGGCAGGCCATGAAGATATTCGTTCGCGTGGCGGAAACCGGCGGTTTTGCCGAAGCCGCGCGGCAATTGCATCTGAGCCCGCCGGCGGTCACGCGCGCGATCTCCGCGCTGGAGGAGGAGATCGGCGTGCGCCTGCTCACGCGGACGACGCGATCGGTGAAACTGACCGAGGCGGGCCGTGGCTATCTGGACGATTGCCGCCGGATATTGGCCGACATGGCGGATGCGGACGCGGCGGCGGCGGGCGCCCATGGCAATCCCACCGGCACGCTGATCGTCACGGGATCGGTGATCTTCGGCCAGATGTACGTGCTGCCGATCCTGCTCGACTATCTGGATCGCTTTCCCGCGGTGACCGGGCGCAGCCTGTTCGTCGACCGGCTTGTCAACATCGTCGAGGAGGGCATCGATGTCGCCATCCGGATCGGTCATCTGCCGGATTCGGGCCTCAGCGCCATTCGGGTCGGGACGGTGCGGCGGGTCATCTGTGGCGCGCCGGCCTATTTCGAGCAGCATGTCATGCCCCGGACCCCGGCCGACCTTGTCCATCATCGCATCATCGGCCCGACCGGGGCATGGGCCTCCCCCGAATGGCATTTCGGGCCGGAGGGCCGGAGCAGCGTCACCGTCCACCCCCAACTTTTCTGCAACACCAATGAAGCGGCGATCGCCGCTGCCGAGCAGGGCTGGGGGCTGACCCGCGTGCTGTCCTATCAGGTCGAGCCGGCACTGGCGGCCGGGCGGCTGGTCACGGTTCTGGACGAGCATATGGAAAAGCCGCTGCCGATCCATGTCATCCATGCCGAAGGGCGGCGGGCGGCGGCCAAGGTGCGCAGCTTCGTCGATCTGGCGGTCGATCGGCTGCGGGCCAATCCTCTGTTCCAGCAGGCATGACAATTATTCCATCATAAGGAATAATGACTTCCAGTTTTCCAGAATTATCAGGAATGAGGGCAAGGATTATCTCTGTCTCCAGAAGCTGAAGCCCTTGCTCAGCAACCCCAACAGGGTGGAGGACATGATGAAGAAACTGGTCATTTCGATGCTGCTGGCGACCGCCGGCATCGCTGCCTCGGCCGACGCGATCGCCGCGCCCGCCAGCGCCGTCGCCACGCAGGCTGCGGCCGCCACCGTCCATTATCGCAGCGCCACGATCGATGGCGTCAAGATGTTCTACCGCGAAGCCGGCCCCGCCGATGGCCCGGTGGTGCTGCTGCTCCACGGCTTCCCGACCTCGTCGCACATGTTCCGCAACCTGATTCCGCTGCTCGCCGACCGCTATCATGTGATCGCGCCGGACTATCCAGGCTTTGGCCAGAGCGACGCGCCCGACCATCGCCAGTTCACCTACAGCTTTGCCCATTATGCCGACATGGTCGACACGCTGATGGGCAAGATCGGCGCCCGGCGCTACGCCATGTATGTCATGGATTATGGCGCCCCGGTCGGCTACCGCCTCGCCATCAAGCATCCCGAGCGGGTCAGCGGCCTCATCATCCAGAATGGCAATGCCTATGAGGAAGGGCTGGGCGCCTTCTGGGATCCGATCAAGACCTATTGGCAGAGCGGATCGGCCAAGGATCGCGAGGCGCAGGCCTGGCTCGTCGGCCTCGACGCCACCAAATTCCAATATACCGATGGCGTGCGCGACCTGTCGCGGATCAGCCCCGACAATTGGGTGCAGGACCAGGCCTTGCTCGACCGGCCGGGCAACAAGGATATCCAGCTCGACCTGTTCTACGATTATCGCACCAATGTGCCGCTCTACCCGGCATTCCAGGCCTTCTTCCGCGAACGCAAGCCGCCGACGCTGATCGTCTGGGGCAAGAATGACAAGATCTTCCCCGAACCCGGCGCGCATCCCTACAAGCGTGACCTGCCCGACGCGGAGATGCATATTCTCGATACCGGCCATTTCGCCCTGGAAGACAAGCTGGATGAAATGGCGCCGCTGATCCGCGACTTCCTCGATCGCAAGGTCGCGGTGCGCTGAACCCCCGGCGGGGCCATGGTGATGCATGGCCCCGCAACGGACGGATGATGGGAGATAGACCATGTCCTACGGTTTTCTGGATATCGCCACCACGCCGAGCGTCCGCGCGGCGCAGGCGGAGATGGGCGCGGACGCCCATTGGGCGGCGTTCAGTGGCAATCGCGCCTTTGATCGTTTCACCGACAATGAAGCCCATTTCCTGGCGGCCCGCGACAGTTTCTACATGGCAACCGTGTCGGAGGATGGCTGGCCCTATGTCCAGCATCGCGGCGGCCCGGCCGGCTTCCTCAAGCTGGTCGACGACCGGACGCTGGCCTTTGCCGACTATCGCGGCAACCGCCAATATATCAGCACCGGTAACTTGACCGCGAACGACCGGGCCTGCCTGATCCTGATGGACTATCCCCGCCGCGCCCGGCTGAAAATCTATGTCCATGTCGAGAAGCTGGCGCTCGATGCCGATCCGGCGCTCACCGATCTTGTCATGGACAAGGATTACAAGGCGCGGGCGGAACGCATCTTCCGGCTGCGGCTGGAGGCGTTCGACTGGAATTGTCCGCAGCATATCACGCCGCGCTTCACCGAGCGCGAGATCGAACAGGCGGTCCGGCCGCTGCATGAACGGATGGCGCAACTGGAAGCCGAAAATAGGGCGCTGCAGGATCGCCTTGCCAAGATGGGAGACGCATGATGGACAATGTGAGACCGCCGCTGCCACCCTTCACCCTGGAGAGCGCGACACAGAAGGTGCGCCTGGCCGAGGATGGCTGGAACAGTCGCGATCCCGCGAGGGTCGCCATGGCCTATACGCCGCTCAGCCAGTGGCGGAACCGGGCCGAGTTCGTCAATGGCCGCTCCGCAATCATCGCCTTCCTGACGCGCAAATGGCAGCGCGAACTGGATTATCGGCTGATCAAGGAATTATGGGCCTTTGCCGACAACCGCATCGCGGTGCGCTTCGCCTATGAATGGCATGACGATAGCGGCAACTGGTTCCGCTCCTATGGCAACGAGAATTGGGAATTTGACGAGAGCGGCCTGATGCAGCGACGGCTTGCCTGCATCAATGATGCACCGATCAGCGCAGCCGACCGGAAATTCCACTGGACGCAGGGGCGCCGGCCCGACGATCATCCCGGATTGAGCGAGCTAGGGATGTAGGATTGGCCTGCAGCAATCGCATCTTCCTTGGGGCGCGCCATTTTTACACGCTATTTCAGATGCTTAGGAAAATCTGGAGCGGGTGAGGGGAATCGAACCCCCGTCGTCAGCTTGGGAAGCTGCTGCTCTACCATTGAGCTACACCCGCGTCTGGACCGGCCATGGCATGGCCATGGGGCGCGGTCAACGGGGCTTGATGGACGCGCGCGAAATTAGCCGACCTGGCGTTTCGCCAGCTTGCGGGCGAGGGTGCGGCGATGCATCCCCAGGCGCCGGGCGGTTTCGGAGATGTTGAAGTCGCAATCCTTCAGCACCTCATGGATATGTTCCCATTCCAGCGTCTTGATCGATGTCGGGCGCGGCGCCAGCGGTGCGGCGGGGTCGCCGCCCGAGCGGGCGAAGGCGGCTTCGATATCGTCGGTGTTGGAGGGTTTCGCCAGATAGTTGGTCGCGCCGAGCTTGATCGCCTCGACTGCGGTGGCAATGCTGGCAAAGCCGGTCAGCACCACGATCAGCATGTCGGGATCATGGGCGTGCAGCGTCTGGACGCAGACCAGGCCCGATTCAGGGCCGAGCTTCAGGTCGACCACGGCATAGCCGGGGCGGTTGCCCTTGAGCACCTCCTCCAGCGCGCCATGGCTGGCGGCGGTCAGCACCTCATAGCCACGCCGCTCGAACGAACGTTTGAGGGTCTTTGCAAAGGCCTCGTCATCCTCGACGATCACCAGCAGCCGTTCAGCTGTCATCTTCGCTGTCACTTTCCTCTTCCAGTGCGACCGTATCGAGCGGCAGGCGCAGCAGGATCAGCGCGCCGCCATCGGCGCCATTGCTGGCCGATACGCTGCCGCCCAGCTTGCGCACGACATTGACCACAAGGAAGAGGCCGAGGCCATGGCCTTCCTTGCCCTTGCTGGAGCGATAGGGCTTGCCGAAATCCTCCAGCATCGCCTGCGAAAAGCCGCTGCCATTGTCGCGCACCGCGATGTTGAGCGAGGCGCTGTCGCGTCCGACCAGCAGGTCGATATAGGTGGCGCCGGCCTCGCGCGCATTGTCGAGCAGATTGCCGACCGCCTGGCGGATCACCGGGTCGGCGATGATGCGCGGATAGTCATGCGGGCCGAAGTCGCAGCGCAGCGGCATGCCCGGATTGGCACGGCGCCATTCGGCCGCAATGCCCTCGATGAAGTCGCGGACATTGGTGACGGCCGGTGCCTCGCCCCGCGCCTCGCCCGAGGAAAGGAGGATGCCGGTGACGATCGCCTTGCAGCGCAGGACCGCGCTCTGCATCTCGCCCACTTCCTCGACCAGGGCGGGATGCTCGGTGATTTCGGGCATGCGGCGCCAGTCGCCCAGCACCACGGCGAGCTGGGCGAGGGGGGTGCCCAGTTCATGCGCCGCGCCCGAGGCGAGCAGGCCCATGCGGACGATATGTTCCTCTTCGGCCGCATGCTGGCGCATGCTGGCGAGATAGGCCTCGCGCGCCTGCAGGTTGCGGTTGATCCGGGTGATGAACAGCACCAGCAGCACCGCGATCATGGTGAAGCAGATCCAGGTGCCGATGATATGCAGGTCAAACAGCCGGCCCGCCAGCCGGTCGCTCAGGTCGAGCGGGCGATAGTCGAGCGCGAGCAGGCCGGCGCACAGTGCCGACACGGCGGTGATGCCCCAGGCGCTCGCCCGGTCGAGCAGCAGCACGCCAAGCGCGACCTGGAGCAGATAGAGCGAGACGAAGGGATTGGTCGCGCCGCCCGACAGATAGAGCTGGGCGGTCAGCAGCAGCACGTCGAACAGCAGCGATACCGACAGTTCGGCGCGGGTGATGTCGGTCCGGGGCCGCAGCGCCGCAAAGCTGGCGGCGTTGACCAGCACGGCGACGGCGGCGACCAGCAGCATCGGGGCAAGGGGCAGGCGCACCCCCATCAGGAACTGGACGATGAGGATCGTCACCAGCTGCCCGGCGATCGCGATCCAGCGCAGCTGGATCAGCAGCGCCATATTCTTGCGACCGGCGGCATCGGCGGGCCACTGGCTGGGCAGCCAGCGGCGCCTGACGGCTTGGGTCTCGCTCATTCGGCGCTGTCTTCTGGATCCCGACGCATGAGGAAGATGTAGGCGCCTGCGACCATCGCCGCCAGTATGAACCAGGTGATGGCATATTGGAGATGGTTGTTGGGGAAACGGACGACGGTCAGGCCGCCGACCGGCGCGGTGTCGGGCGCGCAATTGGCACCGGCATCGACGAAATAGTCCGCGACCGGCGGGGCGACATGCTGCGCGGCGGCGATCGCGGCGACATCGCGCGAATGCCAGCGGCCGGCGGCGGGATCATTGCTGCGCAGGAAACCACCCTTGGGCTCGGTTAGGCGCAGCAGGCCGACGATCTGGACCGTGCCTTGGGGGCGGCTGTAGCGGGTGCGATTGTCCTGCGGCACGAAGCCGCGATTGACCATCAGGGTGAAACCGGCGTCGGTCATCAGCGGCGTCATCACCCAGAAACCGGGACCGCGCACGGTGACGGCCTGGGTCAGCACTGCCTTGTCATGCAGGAAATGGCCCGATGCGGTGACGCGGCGATATTCGTCGTCGCTGGTAATGCTGCGGGGGGCGGGGACGGGCGCGGCATGGATGCGGGCGTCGACCCGTGCGATCAGGTCGCGCTTCCAGGCGAGGCGATAGACCTGCCAGCTGCCGAGCGCGCAAAGACCGGAAAACAGGATGAGGGCGATCAGCGTCAGGCCGATCGTAAAGCGCGGGGAGCGCCGGCGGCGCCCCCCGATCTTAGCGGATGTCACGGCATCTCGCTCATATTGTGCATCGCCGACATGTCGGCGTGCGGCATCATGTTCGCGTTGAGGTGGAACATGACCCACATCGAACCCGACAGCACGATGACGACCAGGACGATGGTCAGCATCATCGCCATGAACGACCAGCCGCCTTCGACGCGGGTGTTCATGTGCAGGAAGTAGATCATGTGGACGATCACCTGCACCGCGGCGAAGGCCATGATGACGATGCCGGTCAGCTGGGGATTGCCCAGCACGCCCGACATCACCAGCCAGAAGGGAATGGCCGTCAGGATCACCGACAGGCCAAAGCCGATCATGTAGCTGCCGAAGCTGCCATGCGATCCTTCTTCATGATGGTCATCGTGATGATCGTGCCCATGTCCGTGGGCGTCGTGGCTATGGACAGCGTCGCTCACCGCAGGACTCCCATCAGATAGACAAAGGTGAAGACGCCGATCCAGATGACGTCGAGGAAGTGCCAGAACATCGACAGGCACATCAGGCGACGCTTGTTGGCCGGGATCAGACCCTTCTTGGCCACCTGCACCATCAGCGTGATCAGCCAGATCGAACCGAAGGTGACGTGCAGGCCGTGGGTGCCGACCAGGGTGAAGAAGGCCGACAGGAAGGCCGAACGCCACGGACCCGCGCCCTCATGGATGAGGTGCGAGAATTCGTAAAGTTCGATGAACAGGAACGCCCCGCCGAACAGGAGGGTGACGAACAGCCAGCCCTGGGTGGCGCTGATCCGGTTCTTTTCCATCGCCAGCATGGCGAAGCCGTAGGTGATCGACGAGAAGAGCAGCATCGCGGTGTTGAGCGCGATGAGCGGCAGGTCGAACAGATCCTTCGGGCCGGGGCCGCCGGCGAAGCTGCCGCCGAGCACGGCATAGGTGGCGAACAGGATGGCGAAGATGAGGCAGTCGCTCATCAGGTACATCCAGAAGCCCAGCATGGTGCTGTGGCCTTCGTGGAGGTGCGGCTCCTCGGGCAAATGATATGCCCGAGGTTCCGTGGTTGCAGTTGCGCTGCTCATGTCAGTCAGACTCCAGCGGCGAGGATTCGCGTGCGCTCTTCCTCGGTGCGCGTCACATCCTCGACAGGGATGTAGAAGTCGCGCTTGTAGTTGAAGGTGTGGCCGATGGCGACCGCGACGATGCCGATGAAGCTGAGGCCCGCGAGCCACCAGATGTACCAGATCAGCGCGAAGCCGCAGAGCGTCGACAGGGCGGCAAGGATGACGCCGGCGCCGGTGCTGCTGGGCATGTGGATCGCCTGATAGCCGGTCAGCGGACGCTGATAGCCATTCTTCTTCATGTCCGCCCAGCTGTCGGCGTCATAGACGACCGGCGTGAAGGCGAAATTATACTCCGGCGGCGGCGAGCTGGTCGCCCACTCCAGGGTACGGCCATCCCACGGATCGCCTTCGACCTTCAGTTCGTCGCGCTTCCAGATGGAGATGGCGAACTGAAGCAGCATCGCGCCGATGCCGGCCGCGACGATGGCGGCGCCGATCGCGGCGATGACGAAGTAGATCTGCAGCGACGGATCGTCGAACACGCGCATGCGGCGGGTCACGCCCATCAGGCCCATGATGTACAGCGGGGTGAAGGCGAGCCAGAAGCCGACCTGCCAGCACCAGAAGCTGACCTTGCCCCAGAACACGTTCAGCTTGAAGCCGAAGGCCTTGGGCCACCAGTAGTTGATCGCCGCGAACAGGCCGAACAGCACGCCGCCGATGATCACGTTATGGAAGTGCGCGATCAGGAACAGCGAGTTGTGCAGCACGAAGTCCGCCGGCGGAACGGCGAGCAGGACGCCGGTCATGCCGCCGACCGTGAAGGTCAGCATGAAGGCGACGGTCCACATCATCGGCAGCTCGAAACGGATCTTGCCGCGATACATGGTGAAGAGCCAGTTGAAGAGCTTCGCACCCGTCGGGATCGAGATGATCATCGTCGTGATGCCGAAGAAGCTGTTGACGCTGGCGCCCGAGCCCATGGTGAAGAAGTGGTGCAGCCACACGAGGTAGGAGAGCACCATGATGCAGCAGGTCGCGTAGACCATCGAGGTGTAGCCGAACAGGCGCTTGCCCGAGAAGGTCGAGGTGACTTCCGAGAAGACGCCGAACAGCGGCAGGATGAGGATGTAGACTTCCGGGTGACCCCAGATCCAGATCAGGTTCACGTACATCATCGGGTTGCCGCCGAAGTCGTTCGTGAAGAAGTTGGTGCCGGCATAGCGGTCGAGCGACAGCAGGACCAAAGTGGCGGTCAGGATCGGGAAGGAAGCGACGATCAGGATGTTCGCGCAGAGCGAGGTCCAGGTGAACACCGGCATCTTCATGAGGGACATGCCCGGCGCGCGCATCTTCACGATGGTCGCGATCAGGTTGATGCCCGACAAGGTCGTGCCGACGCCTGCCACCTGCAGGGCCCAGATATAATAGTCGACACCCGTGGCCGGGCTGTAGTCGATCCCCGAAAGCGGCGGATAGGCGAGCCAGCCGGTCTGGGCGAATTCGCCCAGGAACAGCGAGGCCATCACCAGCACCGCGCCGCCCGTGGTCATCCAGAACGAGAAATTGTTCAGGAAGGGGAAGCTGACGTCGCGGGCGCCGATCTGCAGCGGGACGATATAGTTCATCAAACCGGTGATGAACGGCATCGCCACGAAGAAGATCATGATCACGCCGTGGGCCGTGAACACCTGGTCATAGTGATGGGCGTTGAGGTAGCCCTCGGACCCGTTGAAGGCGAGCGCCTGCTGGAGGCGCATCATGACGGCGTCGGCAAAGCCGCGCAGGAACATGATGAGGCCGAGCACCATGTACATGATGCCGATCTTCTTGTGGTCCACGCTGGTGAACCATTCCTTCCAGAGATAGCCCCAGAGCTTGAAATAGGTCAGCGCCGCAACGACGGCCGCGCCGCCCAGCACCACCGCGCAGAATGTCGCGACGACGATGGGTTCATGCCATGGGAACGCGTCCCATGTCAGACGACCGAAGATCATCTGTGCTGTTGTGAGTGTACCGGTCATGTCTCTTACCGATGCTGCGCGTGCGCGTCAGCGCCGCTGTGAGAGGAGTGATCGGCCGAGGCCTTTTCGGCACCGGGCGCATCGGGGGCGGTTTCCTTGCCCTCGTTGCGATCGGTCTGGTCGATCACATGGCTGTTGGGGAAGTCGTACTGGAGGCCTTCGGTCTCCTTGGCCGACTCCTTGCCCGCGCCGCCCATCTGGTTGATGTGCATCAACTCGCCCATGCAACGCTGGCCGGGCTTGGGGCAGAGATTGACGACCGCGTCGAACAGCTTGGCATCGGCGGTCGAGAAATAGGCGACGGGCGCCTTTTCGCTGGGCTTGGCCAGGTTCAGATAGACATTGCGGTCGAGCGACGCATTGCTGGCCTTCACCTTGGCGACCCAGGCGTCGAAGCCGGCCTGGTCCAGCGCCTTGTAGCCGAAGCGCATGTGGGTGAAGCCCGCGCCCGAATAGTTGGCGGAGAAGCCGGTGCCGGTGACCGGCTTGTTGGCGACGGCGTGCAGCTGCGTCTTCATGCCGGGCATCGCGTAGATCTGGCCGGCGAGTTCAGGGATGTAGAAGCTGTTCATCACGGTCGAGGCAGTGATGTCGAAACGGACCGGAACATTGGTCGGCAGCGCCATTTCATTGACGGTGGCGATACCCTGTTCAGGATAGATGAAGAGCCATTTCCAGTCGAGCGCCACGACCTGGACGACCAGCGGCTTGACCTTGGGGTCGATCGCGGTCTGCGCGTCGATGCGGTCGAGCGGACGATAGGGGTCCAGCTTGTGGGTGCTCACCCAGGTCAGCGCGCCCAGGCAGATGATGATGAGGAGCGGGGCCGACCAGATCAGCAGCTCCAGCTTGGTGGAATGATCCCAGTCGGGGTCATATTCCTTTTCGACCGCCTTGTTCGCGGCGCGGTAACGCCAGGCGAAATAGACGACCAGTGCCATGACGGGGATGACAATGAGGAGCATCAGCGCGGTCGAGATCAGGATCAGATCGCGCTGCTGCACCGCAATGTCGCCCGACGGGTTCATCACGACCCAGTTGCAGCCCGCCAGCGGCGCCGCAAGGATCGCGGAGGACCAGCGCAGAAGCCGGCTCCAGTTGGGTGAGAGAGGGTGTGACATGGCGCGCGGTTACCGATTCCGCACGCCATGCGATAGTGGGCAATTTGTCCAATTATGTGCGGACGCAAAAAATGTTTCACATGTGGGATACTGCTTAGACTCTGTGGGTTTTCTGTTATGTTGCCATTCTCTGGCCGTCGGGAGACCCAAAACAGGCACCGTCGGCCCAGCCAGGGAGCGGATGCCTATGACTTCACAGGCCATTGCCTTCACCTCCAGTTCGCTTGAGGATGATGCGCGCAAAATCAATGCACGCGACCACAGCATTGCACCGGGAGACATCTCCATTGGTGTGATCATTGGCCGCACCTCCGAATTTTTCGACTTCTTCGTTTACGCCATTGCTTCGGTTATCGTTTTTCCGAACCTGGTCTTTCCCTATGTCGATGCCCTGACGGGCACGCTCTATTCCTTCGCGATCTTCGCCGTCGCCTTCATCACGCGTCCGATCGGGTCGCTGATCTTCATGGCGATCGACCGGCGCTATGGCCGCGGGACCAAATTGACGGCGGCCCTGTTCCTGCTGGGCGGGTCGACCGCGGCGATCGCCTTTATGCCCGGTTATGCGACGATTGGCCACTATGCCGCTGTCGTTCTGGTGATCCTGCGCGCGGCGCAGGGCATTGCGCTGGGCGGGACATGGGATGGCCTGGCGTCGCTGCTGTCGCTCAACGCGCCGCCGCACCAGCGTGGCTGGTATGCGATGGTGCCGCAGCTCGGCGCGCCGCTGGCGCTGCTGGTGGCGAGCGGTCTGTTCGCCTTCTTCCTGCTGACGCTGTCGGAAGCGGACTTCCTCGACTGGGGCTGGCGCTATCCCTTCTTCGTCGCCTTCGCGATCAACGTCGTGGCGCTGTTCGCCCGGCTGCGCATCGTGGTGACGCATGAATTCGAGCGTTTGTTCGAGCAGAAGGATCTGGTGCCGTCGCAGGTGCTGCCGACGGTCAAGGCGGAAGGGCGCAACATCATCATCGGTGCGTTCGCGCCGCTGGCGAGCTTTGCCCTGTTCCACATGGTCACGGTGTTCCCGCTGAGCTGGGTGGTGCTGTTCACCGATCAGCCGATCGATCGCTTCCTGGTGATCGAGATGATCGGCGCGTCGGTCGGCCTGCTGGCGATCGTGGTGTCGGGCTTCATCGCCGACCAGATTGGTCGTCGCTCGCTGCTCGGCTGGTCGGCTCTGGGCATCGCGATCTTCGCGGTGGTGGCGCCGCTGCTGCTCAATGGCGGGGATCTGGGCGAGGTTGCCTTCATGATCCTGGGCTTCATGCTGCTGGGTCTGGCGTTCGGCCAGTCGTCGGGCGTGGTCGCCTCCAACTTTGCGACCGAGGCGCGCTATACCAGTTCGGCGCTGACGTCGGATCTGGCCTGGCTGGTCGGTGCCGGCTTCGCGCCGCTGCTGGCGCTGCTGCTGTCGGTGAAGTTCGGCCTGGCCGCGTCGGGCATCTACCTGCTGTCGGGCGCGATTGCGACGATGGTGGCGCTCTACGTCAACAAGGAACTGGCGGCGCGGGATCGCTGATCCCGGCCGACGGCCTTGGTAAAACGGAAAGCGTGATCGGCCCGGCCGGTCACGCTTTTTTTGTGGCGGCGACCCGTGCCTTCATCCGGGCGAGGCCCTTGCGGTCGAACCAGCCGATCGGGCCGGGGCGGGGGCGCCAGCGCGGCAGCCAGTCGGGATAGAGGCTGACCAGTTCGCGCGGCAGGCCGGCGGGGCCGACCTGGCTCATGATGTCGGAGACGATGCGGTTCTGATAATAGCGGACCGAATAGTTGATCAGCCGTTTGTAATGCATCCGCCAGGTCAGCGGCCGGGTGAGGCCGACCGGTTCGCAGGCGAAGCCCGCACCCTCGCACGCCAATACCCGCTCCAGCTGCCAGTCGGCATCGCTTGCCAGATCGGTATGCGCCCAGGAGGCGACCAGCCCGTCATCGCCGACCAGATCGTCGGGCAGGCGCAGGCCGCTCGCGCGGATGGCGGCGACGAAGCGGCCGGACAGGGCATAGAGATCGCCGAAGATGCCGCGCTCGATCCGCAGGTTGCGGCGATAGGTTTCCACTTCGCGGCCGTTGACCGGCATGCCGGCGGCGGCGTTGGCCTGGGGATGGGCGGCAAGGTCTGCCACCAGCGCGTCGATCGATCCGGGCGCGATCTGGGCATCGCCGTCGAGGAAGATGACGGCATCCTCCGTGCCGGTGAGCAGGTGATGGACGAAATGGTTCCAGGTGCGCGACTTGCCGCCGGCGGCGATGTCATGGACGATCACATGGGCGCGGCCGGCGGCGGCGGCGCGGGCACGCGCCACGGTGCGGTCGGTGGTGCCGTTCACCAGCACATGGAAGATCGTGTCCGGGCGGTCGAGCGGCAGCGAGCCGAGGCAGCCGGCGATCCGGCGTTCCTCCTGATGGGCGAAGATGGCGACGGCGACGGCCATGGCGGGATCAGCGGAAGTCCCAGCCCTGCTGGCCATGCTCGACGGCGTCCGGGCCATCGGCTTCGGCCTGGGGCGTGGCGCGCAGCGGGACCAGGATCGAGACGATCAGCGCGGCGATGGCGGTGCCGACCAGCGCCCACAGCGCAATCACGACCAGGCCGATCGCCTGGGCGAGCAGGCTGGCGGTGGCGGTGATGCCGGCGTCGAACCCGACCCCGCCGAGCAGCGGCAGCACGAACAAAGGCAGCAGCAGCGCGCCCGTCGCGCCGCCCAGGCCATGGACGGCGAAGATATGGGCGGGATCGTCGATCCAGGCGCTGACGAAACCGGCGCCGATGCGGGCGATGATCGCGGCGGCAAGGCCGATCAGCATCGCCCCGCCGGTGCCGACCAGGGCGGCCGAGGCGGAAATGGCGGCGAGGCCGGCAATGGCGCCGGACAGCAGGCCGGTGGCGCTGGCATGGGCGCCGAGCAGCCGGTCGACCAGTGCCCAGCCGAGGCTGGCGGCGCAGGCGGCGAAGAAGAGGTTGAGGATGGCGGTGGCGGCATCGTCGGTGGCGCCCAGCGCCCAGCCGCCGACCGCACCGGCATAGCCGACCCAGAAGAGCGCACCGCCGGCGATGGCGAGGATATGGGCATGGCCGCCACCCTGGGCATCGCGGGGGCGCCCGGCGACGAGGGCCAGGGCAAGGGCGGAGAAGCCGGCGAGGGCATGGACGACCAGGCCGCCGGCAAAGTCCATCGCGCCAAGCTGCGCCAGCCAGCCGCCGCCCCACATCCAGTGGACGATCGGGGCGAAGACCAGCAGCAGCCAGAGCGGCGCGAAGGCGGCGACCCAGCCAAGACGGGCGCGGCCGGCGATCGCGCCGACGGCGATGGCGCCGGCCAGCACGGCAAAGCCCATCTGGAACAGGACGAAGGCGGATTCGGGCACGGTCAGGCCGTCGCGCAGCGGGGCGAGATTGGCGAGCAGCAGATTGCTGCCGCCGCCCAGCCATTCGCTGCCCGGCGCATAGGCAAGGCTGTAGCCGGCAAGGCCCCAGCCGAGCAGGATCGTCGCGCCAGCGACCAGCGTCTGGGCCATGGCGGCAAGCCCGTGGCGGACATTGGCGAGCCCTGCATGACGCAGCATCAGGCCCGGCAGCGCGGCGAGCAGCAGCAACAGGGCGCAGGCGATCATCCAGCCGGTGTCGCCGCTGTCGGGCGCCGCCACCTGGGCCGCGGCCGGCTGGGCCAGCAACAGGGCGGCAAGGACGGGCAGGGCAAGGGCTGGGCGCATGGAGGACGGTCCGGTTGGGGTCAGGTCGCCCTGACTAGCGCGGGCAGGGTAAAGACTTCCATAAGCATGGCAATGTTCCGGCAGGTTGATCCGCCGCCGCGCCGGTCAGAAGCCCTCGGTGCCGCACTGGATGCGGCCGGTGCCTTGATTTTCGACGGTGCAGATCGGCCGGCCGGCGACGCTGACATCGCCCGATCCGGTCGAGCGGATGCTGACCGGGCCGTTGGCGGTGAGGGCGACATTGCCCGAGCCGTCGTTGAGGATCGCGGCCTGGCGCGCGACCAGATGGTCGGCGACGATCGCGCCGGGGCCGCTGATGCGCAGATTGGCGACGCCGGCGGTGCCGGCGAGCGTGGTGCGGCCACCGCCGGCGAGCGTGACCTGAAGATTGTCGAGCTGGAGCGAGGCGACGCTGACATCGCCATTGCCGCCCTGAACGATCTCGCCAGTGAGCCCCTTCATCGCGCTGACCGCGACGGCGCCGCCGCCGGTCAGGACGACGCGGTTCACTTCGCCGGTGGAGAGGCGGATGGTGGCGGGGCCAAGACCCTTTTCGCCCGGTTCGGGCCGCTCCATCGAGATGATGGCGAGCCGGCCCGAGACATCGACGCGCAGCCGGTCGAGCGCGCGCTGGTCCCCCTCCGCCCGTGCCGAGACGCCGGTGCCGGTGGTGATGATGACCGTGACCGGGGCGTCGACGCGGATCTGGTCGAAGCTGGTGATGGTATAGCCGCGGGTGGCGGCGCCGGCGGGGGAAGCCCCGACCAGTGCCGCCGCCGCTGCCAGCATCAGGGGCCGCAATGCGCCTCGCCCGGACCCATAGTGTTCGTCGTGCATTGCGCCTTGCCCTTCACCTTGACGTCGCCGGTGCCCATGATCTTGATAGCGACCGGACCGTCGGAGGCAAAGTCCATGTCGCCGGTGCCCATGATATCGGCTTCGGCGCGGCCGAGCTTCAGCCCGGCGGCGTCGATGTCGCCGGTGCCGGTGATCGACAATTCGCCCTGATCGGCGGTGCCGGCGAGGGTGATGCTGCCCGATCCGGTGATTTCCGCCTTGAGGCTGCCAAGCTTCACCTGGCCGATGTCGAGGTCACCCGAACCGGTGAGCGACAGGGCGAGTTCGGTCCCTTCCGCCTTGTCGAGGGTGAAGTCGCCCGAGCCGGTGACGTCGATCGCGCGGATCGCGGGCAGGGTGACATGGATCGTTGCGCCCTTGCCGCCGTCGACCTTGTTCCACATGCCTTCGGACTTGCGGCCGATCTGGAGCGTGTCGGCCTTCACCCGGATGTCGAGCAGGGCGACGGACTTGGGATCGCCATCGGCGGTGACCGAGAATTTGGGGCCGATGGTGACGACGACATTGTCAGGTCCGGTCACGTCGATGCGGCTGAACTGGCTGAGCTTTGCCCAGTCCTGCGGGGTGCTGGCGGCGGCCGGGGATTCGCCGTTGCCGCCGCCGGACTGATGATCGTTGCCGCGCGAGCAGGCGCTGGTGGCAAGACCGACGGCGAGCAGGGTGGCGAGGGTCAGGTGACGGGACAGGTGATGGGACAGGGGCAGGCGCGGCATCATTATCTCCATGCTGTATTATCTTTACAATACACTCTTGCCGTGGCGGTTCCAAGCCCCCTTGTTCGTCGGGCAGGATAAGGCATGATATCTGCAGGATAAAAGAAGGGTATTCCACCGATGCGCAAGCTGTTTTCCGCTCTGCCGCTGGTCGCGATGATGGGAGCGGCGGCCAGCGCCGCGCCGGCTGAGGATGATCTGGCGGCGCGCGGCGCGACATGGTGGCGCCATGTCCAGATATTGGCGGCGGACGACATGCAGGGGCGCGGCACCGGCACGCCGGGCTATGACAAGGCGGCCGACTATGTGATCGGCCAGTTTCAGGCATTGGGGCTGAAACCCGCCGGGGTCGAGGGCTACAAGCAGCCGATTGCCTTCGTCGAGCAGACGGTGCTGTCGGGCGAGAGCAGGGCGAGCCTGGTCGGCGCGCGTGGCGAGACGGCGCTGGCAGTGCCGGGCGACATCATCTTTTCCGGCAGCGGCGGCCCGGTGCCCGGCGCGATCGACGCGCCGATGGTGTTTGCCGGCTATGGCCTGCATCTGCCCGAAGTGGGCCATGACGATTTTGCCGGGCTGGACCTGAAAGGCAAGATCGTGGTGGTCGTTTCGGGCGGGCCGGCGGAGATCAGCGGCGCGCTCAAATCCCATGCCCGATCGGAACGGGGCCACTGGCTGGCGGCGCAGGGGGCGGTCGGCATGATCAGCCTGGTGACGCCGGGGCAGGTCGAGATCCCCTGGGACCGGCGCAAGGCGCTGGCGAGCGCGCCGGCGGTCTATTATGAGGATGTGGCGATGCGCGACACGCAGACGCCCTTCCTCAATGCCCAGTTCGATCCGGCTCGGTCGGCCGACCTGTTCGCCGGCACCGGCCAGGATTTCGCCGCGATCGCGGCGGCGGCCGATGCGTCGAAGCCGGTCGCCAGCTTCCCGCTGACGCTGCGGCTCAAGGCCGCGGTCGCGGCCAAACGGGTGGCCTTGTCCTCGCCCAATCTGGTGGCGGTGATGCCGGGCAGCGACCCCAAGCTGGCCAAGGACTATGTCGTGCTGTCGGCGCATCTGGACGGCTATGGCGTCGGCACGCCGATCAAGGGCGACGCCATCTATAATGGCGCGCTGGACAATGCGTCGGGCGTCGCCAGCCTGATCGAGATCGCCAAGGCGTTGAAGGCAGGCAAGGTGAAGCCGAAACGATCCATCCTGTTCACCATCGTCACCGGCGAGGAAAAGGGCCTGCTGGGATCGCGCTATTTCGCGCGGCGGCCGACCGTGCCGAGCAAGAGCATCGTCGCCGACCTCAATTTCGACATGGCGCTGCCGATCTTCAAGCTGACCAGCGTGACCCCGGTCGGCTATGACCAGAGCAGCCTGGGTCAGGATGCGGCAGCGGTGAGCGAGGCGATGGGCCTGCCGATCACGCCTGATCCCTTCCCCGACCGCAACGTCTTCATCCGGTCCGACCAATATGCCTTCATCCGCGAGGGGATACCGGCGCTGTTCTTCAAATATGGCTTCAAGGCCGGGACGCCGGAAGCGACGGTGGAGAAGGCGTGGCGCGCGAACATCTATCATTCGCCCTTCGACGACGCGAACCAGCCGGTGATGCCGGCCGAGACGGCGAAGCTGAACGATTATGTGACCGCGGTGACGCTGCGGGTCGCCAATGCGGACACGCGGCCGAGCTGGAACAGCGACAGCTTCTTCAAGCGGTTCGTGAAATAGGCGGTTCGTGAAATAGGGCGCAGGGCGAGCGGCGGAGAACGATTATGAACCAGACCAGGCGCGTGCTGACCGGATGCGGGCTGGTGCTGGGGGCGGCGGGCTTTTTCCTGCTGGGCCTAGGGCCAATCGACATTCAGCCCTGACGGCCTGCAAATGGCGGCCTTCCGCGCTTCCGGTGCTCACGTACTTTAAGTACGCTGCGTTGAAACGAGGCACGTGACTCGTTTCAAGGGTCACGGAAAACCACCATTTTCGTCACGTCATCATCTGAATGTCGACCGGCCCTAGGGGTGTCGCAGCGCGCGGCGCATCGGCAGGAGGCGGCGCCTTCTGCCATGTCGTCGGGCGGGCTGCATCGGCGCCATCGGGCAGGCGGATATTCTCTCCCTCGATCGCGGGAGACCCCTATGTCCTGCAGCAATGGAAGGAGGCCGTCGAGAAGATGGAGCGGCGCTGTCGCGAGGCGGGGGAATTTTGCGCCGAAGCCAAGGCTGCTAGGGAACAGATGGACGAAATAAGATAATCGATTGGTTATGGGTTTGACTTTGCCAGTGGCGCAAGGCCGTGGCCTGTTTCCCCGTTATGATGGCCCAAGCGAATCGCGGCAGGGCAGCGGAAATTCCAATTCGCCATCCATGGAGGCGCCCTAGTCACGACTGGCCCGGCAGGGAATGGTTGCCGGGCCTGCTGGTCAGCCTAGCGCCTTGGTCACGACACCAATGGCCTGATCGATGGCCTGCGCCCGATCGCAGTTGGCGGCGCATTTCCCCTTCTGATATTCCAGCTTCTGGAGCAGGTCGCGCGCTGCATCGGGATTGCCGAGGCGGATTTCGGCCAGCGCCAGGCCCGACATGGCGCCGGGATGGCCGCTGCGCCCATGGGGCAATGCCCGTTCGAAATAGCGCCGTGCGCCTTCGGGATTGTTGAGCGCCAGCGCCGTCACCCCTTTCAGGAAGCGCGCCTCAAGATCGTTCGATCCGCTCATGATCCTGTCCAGCGCCTTGTCGGCCTGGGCATAAAGGCCTTGCTGCATCAAATGGCGGACCTGGCCATATTGCGGCGATCGAAAATCCCCATAGACGCCCGAATCGACGTTGTAGAGATTGTCCCAGCTGGGACGGAGCCCTTCGTAAGAGCGGGCCTGATCGGGCGACTGGGCTGTCGCCGGGACGGCGAGTACGGAAGCGATTACCGGTAGAAGAAACGCGAAACGCATCGGGGCACTCCTTCGCTAGACGAAAGGAGGTTATGGTGACAGCAGGGGTCTGTCAATTTTGGTTTCAATTCGGAACTGTTGCCGGCGATCCGGGCCAATTGTTCGATATCCGATGCCTTCTCCAGCCACATGGCTATCGGCTCGACACCGAGCCGCGCTCAGCGCCGGGGCCTGCAATCGCCGACGCGGGTGCCGGTGATCGACATGAGAAATTCTGCGTCGCCACCCATGGGGCTGCCCAGATCGCGGGCGGGCGCGCTGTTGACCTCGAACAGGCGGATGTTGCGTTTTATCTCGACACTGCGCGGGCCGATTGCGCCTTCCAGCTTGCCCTGCATCCGCACCCCCGGCCCGAGCCAGCAGCGCTGATTGCCGTGTATGGCGGCGCCGTCGCCGTCCAGTTTCCATTGCCGGCAATAGCTGGACGTGGCGGGGCCGGCGAAACTGTCGTCCAGCATGGTTTCGATCGTCGCGTCGATCGTGCCGTCGGGGATGCAGAGGTTCCAGGTGCGGATCGGCAGGGTGCGGGTGCTGAAATCGCGGATCACGGTCTGGTGCTGGCTGAACGCCCATTGGCCCGCGAGGATCGGGTTGGGGCGGCCGGTGACGACGATCGGCGGCCCCTTTGGCGGGGCGGGCGGTTGGTCTGGCGAGGTCGGGGACGGGGCGGCTGGAGGCGGGCCGGCCATTGCGGCGACGACGGCCGGCGCGGGCGGGGGCGCAGGCACCGGCACGACCTCATCCTCGAAACTGGCGATCTTGGCATTGATGCAGGCCTTGCCACCGGCCGGATCACTGACGCCTTCGCGCACGCAGGCGCTGAGTATCGCGCACATGATCCGGTCGATCCGGGCGTCGCCGCTGGAACGGGTGATGACGCATTGGCGCAGGTCGGTGCCGAACGCGGCATAATCGATCTTCACCCGGCGCATCTTGCGGGCGATGACGACGATCTCATCGTCGGCGGGGGAGGCGGCGGTCGGCGCGGGCGGATGGTCCTGCGACCGGGCCGGGATGGCGGCCAGCAGGGCGAGCGACAGGCCGCAGCGCAGCGAGAATGAGGGGAATGCCCAATGCCCTGCCATGAACCCTCCCGCCATGGGGCGTCACGCGTGCGCGCCCATGGCGAAGAATAGGCGAAAAGCCGGGGCGCGGCCAGAGGGGCCGGCATTGCGGCTGCTTCGCGAAGAGGGCGTGGCGAGGGGGCTGCGAACTGGGGGGGCGGCAGCTTTGGGTGGGAAGCGGACTGTCTGAAAATCCTCCCCAAGCTTGCTTGGGGAGGGGGACCGCTGAAGGCGGTGGAGGGGCAATAGCGTTGCGCTTGCGCCATTTCCCCTCCGTCAGCGCTTCGCGCTGCCACCTCCCCAAGCAAGCTTGGGGAGGAACTAGGTACGTCAGATTCTGGTCGAAACCTGCCAATCTCCATGGGGGTCATCCCGGATCAAGTGCGGGATGACGGGACGGCGAGGGCAGCTTTTCTGAGCGGTGATCGAATAAACCGATGGCAGTGCATGGCCGGAGCCTGTCCGGGGCGGGCATAATGTCCCATGGTCATCCCCCTGTTCCCGACATAGGAGGGGACGTTCGATTGCCGTCGCGGCGATCCTGAAGAACATGGTTTCTTGTTGGCCCGGATGTGTTCAAGATCATGGACTGGTTTCCTGTTGTTTTCATCCTGTTCAAGGTCGTCGTGCTGGGGGCGGGCATGTTCTTTGCCGTCCGATGGCATTATGAACAGGACAGGAAGGCGCAGAAGGGGGCGGTGCTGAGCGCGGTCGGCAAGATCAGTCTGGCCCTGCTGCTGGCGCTGGTGGGCCTCCTGTCCCTCACCTTCATGCTGGCGCGGATGCTGGGCATGGATATGGCCCTGTGATTTTGGCGCTGTGATTTTGGCGCCGTGATCGTGGCCCGCGTCGTGCGTGGCGCGTTCGGATCATCGTTGCGCTGACGGGCGGCCTGTGCCGGAGGGGCGCCTGTGCCGGAGGGGCGTCAGCCGCGCAGGCGGTCGAGGCGGTGCTTCAGCTTCCTCTGCAGCAATTCCCAGTTGGTCACGCCCTGGATCACGCCGCCATTGGCGACGATCATCTGTTGCAGCCGATAGGTGTCGACATCCTGGATATCGACCCGGTCGCGGTCGATCACGGCCAGGGCGGCGGCGGTGCCGGCCGCTTCGCCCAGTGCCATCGAGGTCGGTTCCATGCGGATGGTGGAGAAGGCCTGGTGGGTCGCCGCGACGCAGAAGGGCACCATGAGGTTGGTGCACTGGTCGCGATGCGGCACCATCAGTTCGAAGGGCAGCGGCGAGCGCTGATATTTGCCGCCGGCGGGCAGCATGAAATGGCCTTCGTTGACGATGCCCCATTGCCCCCGTTCGTCCCGGACCGCGATGCGGCTGGCGGCGTGGCTGTCCTGCCAGTAGGAGGCCATGGCGACGATCGAGGGGAGGCGCGGGGGCACGCCATCAATATCCGACACGTCCCGGCCCGACCAGGCAAGGCCATTGTCCAGCCGCCGCGCCTCGCGCACATAGAGCTGGGGCGACCAGCCGGGCGTGTCGGCGGGATGGCAATCGGTGTGGCGGCCACGCACCAGGCCCCAGTTGCGCACATCGCGTTGCAGCCCGGCGGGAATGCGGGGATCGCGGCCATGGGCCATGGCGTGGAACCAGCCGCGAATATAATTTTCATGCGCCTTCCATATGCGTTCGCGCGCATCATAATCGGCCGCCGGATAGGCACGGTTGAGGCCGACCGCGTCGAGCGACATGGTGCCGCGATTGTTGATGTCGTAGATGCCCGGCGCGACCTCGTCCGCCTTCACCAGATCGCGGGCGAAATGCCAGTCCCGGCCATAGAGCTGGCCAGCGCGCCGGCGCCGGTCGAAATCGCGGAACAGCAGTTCATAGTCGGCCTCGCGATAGCCATCGGGCGCGGTGGCGGGCAGGTCGAGCCGCAGTTCGGGCCGATCGGTCATGGTCAGGCGGAAGCAATAGGCCTGCACGCCATCGTCGGCGGCGCCGACCGGCCGGTTCGGCGCGGCATCGACCCCGGCGATCAGGCGGCCCGACGGCTGGTCGGCGAAAGGGTCGATCGGCAGGATATTGTCCTTTTGCGGCGGATCGGTCCGGGTCAGCAGCTCATAGCGTGACCCGCGATAGCCATTATAGGGATTGGCCCGGTCGGCGGCTTCGCGCCCGACCCTGGTGCTGATGCCGGCGCGGGCCATCAGGTCGCCCTCATAGGAGGCGTCGATGAAGATGCGGCCATGGGCGCGAACGCCCGAGCGGGTGATGATCTCGCGGATGGCGCGATCGGTCCGGTCGACGGTCTCGACCCCGTCCGACCAGAGGACCGGCACCCCGGCGGCATCGAGCAGGTCGCGGAAATAGGGGGCGGCAACGGCCGGGTCGAAGGCGTAGCGATTGCCCGGCATGCCGCCGGACGCCGCCAGCGTGGCCATGGTGGTGCGGGCATAGCCGCCGACTGCATCGATATCGCGTATGTCGGTCCAGCTGAGTCCGCCGGCCAGCATGCCGCCGGGCTGGATTTCGCGCCAGCCGCCGATCAGCACCGCCGAAGCGCCCAGATTGGCGGCGCTGACCGCGGCGATGACGCCGGCGGGGGTGGCGCCATAGACGACGACATCGGCATCGGCCCAGGCCTCCCCGGCGAGCGCGGTGCGGCGCGGATGGATGAGGGCGGCCGGCTTGCCGCTGGCCTGATGGCAGCTGACCAGGCCGGCTGCACCCGCTGCGCCCGCCATCGTCGCCAGAAACGCGCGTCTGTCCATGACCGCCCCCATCCCGGATTGCCCCTGCAAAGGCTTTCCGATTTGCGGGGGCGTGGAAATTCCGGTCGAACACCTAATGGATTGCGCGGTCAGGGCCGGGCAGGGCAGGAGTGGACAGTTGCAATATGCGACTGGTCTGGCAGGATCGGCGCTCCACCACCAGAAAAGCAGGAGTGGGTGCATGATCATCTATGGTGCGCGGCCGTCGCCCTTTGTGCGCAAGGTCATTGTCTTTGCAGCGGAAAAGGGGATCGCGGTCGAGGTGCGGCCGGCCGGGTTCGGCAAGGGCGGCGCAGAGTTCGAGCGGGCGTCGCCCTTTGGCAAGATCCCGGCCCTGGTCGATGGCGATTTCGCGATCAGCGATTCGACCGCGATCATAACCTATATGGATGCGCTGCATCCCGAGCCGAACCTGATCCCGACCGAACCCAAGGCGCGGGCGCGGACGATATGGTATGAGGAATTTGCCGACACCATCGCCCAGCCGGTGGGCGTCGACATCTTCTTCAACCGGGTGGTCGGCAAGCTGCTCGACATGCCGCATGATCCGGCCCGTGCCGACCGGGCAGAGGCGGAGAAGATGCCGGGCATCTATGATTATCTGGAGGCGGTTCTGCCCGAGAGCGGCTGGCTGGTGGAGGATCGCTTCACCCTGGCCGACATTGCCGTGGCCTGTCCGCTGATCAATGTCTGCTATTGCAGCAGCGGGTTGAAGGACGGCCGCTGGCCCAGGGTGAAGGCCTGGCTCGACGGGCTGCGGGCGCGGCCGAGCTTTGCCGCGGCGATGGCGCTGGAGGCGCGGATGCTGGGCAAGGCGGCATAACCCATATGGAACATTCTGCTTGACATCGTCACGCTGATCGGGCAGAGAAGAGGAAAGTCGATAATTGCGACTCGCCGGCGTCGGTCGGTGGTGGCGCGATGGGTCGGCTGGGCTGTGGAAGGCGGGGTTTTCGAGGGCGGCTTTGGGCTGGGTCTTCCAGGTCGGGATTGGCAGTCGGTCCTTGAGGGCTGGTGCTTGAAGACGCGGGGCTTTTGGGAAGCTGGCGCCGCGATGCGACGCTGACAGATATTGCTATCAGGTGAGGCGAAAGGGGCTGGTCCGGTTGGGCCGGCCCCTTTTGCGTTGGGCGAGCGCGCGGGTCTGAGGCTGAGGCTGTCGGGGCGGTGTGCGGGGAGCCGTCGAGCGGCGAGGCCGCGCGGGGCTTGCCGATGGCGGCGTGCGGCGCGTGGTCGCGCGGCGGCGCGATGGTTCGGGACAATCTGGGGAGGGGGCGATGGCGGCGCGAAAGGGAGCGGCCGGGCGGCCGGAGCGCGTGGCGCAGCGGCAGGCGGCGGGCGAGGGGGTGCGGACGCAATTGCGACAGGTGCGCAGGGATGGCTGGGCGCAGAAGGACCGCGCGCGCTTCCTGGCGGAGCTGGCCGAGACCTGCAATGTCAGCGAGGCGGCGCGGACCGTGGGGAAGAGCCGGCAGGCCGCCTATGGCCTGAAGCAGCGCGACGCGGAGTTCGCGCGCGACTGGGATGCGGCGATCGAGCAAGGCTATGGCGAGATCGAGGCGATGCTGATCCGGCTGGCGCTGCATGGCTGCGAGAGCGAGGAAATCATCGAGGATGGCGAGGGCGCGGTGAAGACCCGCAAGGTCAAGCGCGCGCCCAATCCGTCGCTCGGGCTGCAATTGCTGAAGCTGCATGCCGCCCAGGTCGCCGCGCGCCGGGCGGCGCGGGGCGATGCGACCGGACCGGGCAGCCCCGCAGCGATCGCCAGCGTCGAGCGGGTGCTGGCAGAGATACGCCGGCGCCGCGCGGCGGCGGGGACGTGAGGGGAAGGCGAGAAGGTCGCGCGACAATGCGCGAACGGCCGCGCCGATCGCCCGTGGATCGGGCGGCCGCGGTCAGCTGGCCGGCTCGTCCGCTGCCATTGGAAGTGTCGTCGGCGCGGCCGGTTGATCCATGAGCAGATGGTCGGGCGTGGGCGCCGGTGCGCGGCGATCATAGCGCTCGACCGTGTCCCAGACGTCATAGAGCGACCGCTGATCGGTGTCGGCAACCGCGCGATTGCGTGGCAAATCAAGACGATACTTCATATCAAGGCGCTTAGGTCATCGATGCGGCAGGTCGATGACATTAAGGTGAGCGGAGCGTTTTTGGCGATGAAGCGAGTGGTTGAGCGATGGTGGATTGCCGGGCGACAATCGTGCCGGGTGCATGGCGGCAAGGGATTGTTTCTTCCTGGAAGTGTAAGCCTGCTTCCGGTCGCTCCGCGCCGGGCAACTATCGGGAAGCCTGGCGCCATTTGATCCCGCGAGCGACGGTCATGGCTGGTAAGCGGATTGATCCTTGTCCGGTCACCCCAGCGAAGGCTGGGGTGTGGACTCACGTTTGAAGTGCAACATGTGACTGACATTGAGAGAATGCCTCGGCGGGCGTTTTGAAGTCGAGGCATTTCCTGGGCGTATGGTTATATTGGTGGGCGGCAGCGAGAATGCTTGCCTGATCGATGGCGTCGAGGTTGGTTTTGCGCGGCAGGAAGCGGCGCAGTCGCCCGATGGCATTTTCGATGCCACCTTTCTGTCAGGGTGACCTGACGTCGCAAAAATAGGTCTGGATGCCGATCCGGTCAGCCAGTTGGTGATGCTGGGCGAACTCTGGGCCATTGTCGAAGGTGATGGTGCGGCGCATGGCTTGGGGCATGGCCATGAGCATGCAGGCAAGATGCTGCGCTGTCGTCTGGGCCTTTCGATCACGGGGCCGCTGGATGATCGTGAACCGCGAACTGCACTCATGGGCGACCAGGATGGACTGGCCACATTGGGCAAAGAGCATGAAGTCGGCTTCCCAATGCCCTGGCCTTTGCCGGTCCTGAACCTCTGCAGGGCGCTCACTCAAAGGGCGCCGATGCTTGATGATATCGACCATGCTGCCACCGAAACGGCCAGGACGGCCGCGCTTGTGCTTGGCCCGCGGCAACAGGCGATGCCAGTAATCCTTCTGTGCAGAGCGGTGATAGATGAAGCGGTAGATTGACTCTGGACTGATGAGGGTGCGACCATTTTCCAGCGTCAACCGGCCGGCGATCTGTTTGGGAGACCATCCCATCGCAAGGCCGTCTCTCACCCGGTCGCGCAGGTCTGGTTGGCGTTCCAGCTTAAAGCGGCAATCCCATCGTCGTCGGCGCTCGGCGAGATGATGGGCGCGCACTGGCTCGTAGCCGCCAGGCCAGGCCTTCGTCCTGACGCTGTTGCGCCGCAGTTCGCGACTGATCGTGGACGCTGAACGCCCCAGACCCGTCGCTATACTTCTTCGAGATTTACCGGCTGCATGCAGCCGGTAAATCTCGATCCGCTCTTCAAGGCTGAGCTGGCCATAATCTTCTCCCATCGCGGCAACATCCTAACAGCTGTTGCACTTGTTCCGTGAACTCAGGGCGTTTCAGGCAGGCGGACGCCGCGTAAACAGATAGCGCGAGGCAGTTGGCCTCCTTCTGTCACCGCCTGAGACCCCAGCCTTCGCTGGGGTGACGGAGTTGGGTGGCTACTGCGCTCTTCGCGGCTTCGCGTGATTCATTATTCGCGCGGAGCCGCAAAGAGCGCAGAGGAGAAAGAAGCAAGGGCGGGAATGGGTGGGTTGCGGAATGTCCGGTTTTCGCAATTTTTCGTCGCTTTCGGACGTTCAATAACCGCCTGTTGCCTTTTCCTCGATCAAGCGACCGTTGCGATTATCGTAGCAAGCCAAGTAGGTGCCAGCAGGAGCCTTCGAATATGGGCGCAACTCAACGCATGTGCGATCAGACATCCGTATGACCACGGGCAATCTGGAAGCTTTATTGATGGCTTCCGAGCGGAATAGTTTTTGAGCGTCGTTCAGAGCGTTGCTCACGACAGGCTCATCGCCCGGCTGGATGGCAGTAGCATTCGCCAGTGGATAGAGCCTTGCCATTATCAATCCAGATGTAATGATCAGCGCGATCAACACCAAGGACACATAGCGGCTGTATTTTAGCATCGCGGCTTTATGACCACATGATCGACCTTCTGCAAATCTTCGATTCCCGTTTCCCTGCGCAACCGAGGATTATTTCTCTGTTTATCCTTTTAAAGCTTCTGGTCTGAAATTTTTTTCAGTAGAACTTTCGTGAATTTCAATGGGTAAATTCCGCCATTTGACGCTGAGAATATATTTCCATTTTCGTCTTTTGCGTATGTTATAACTTCTTCATTTTTCTGAAAATGGATGATAATATTATTTTTTGATATGGAATATTTCTCTTTTACCCGAAACTCGCCAAAATTGCTTTGATAGATATAGTCGTCCGTAAATATCTGCCCATCTAGAGGATCTTGCTTATCAGGCCTTGTCGCGCTGAATTGAATTGATCCGACGATCATCCTCTCAAGTTCGTCCTCGGTTAGCGCTCGTAACCGTACTTCATTGGCGCAAGGCAATCCTGATTGAGCGCAGGATGAAAGAAAAATCAGCCCGAGCAGAGGTAACAGTCTGCATGTGTGATTGTGCAGCGATTTCTCCAGCATAGTAGGGGTATTCTCCTTCCGCCGTTTTAGCCTTATCGCTTGATGTCCGCTATCAGGAATGCGTTGAAGCCTATCGACCGGCAAAAAATGGTCGAAACCAGCCAATCCCTCCGGCGTCATCCTGACGAATATTAGGATCCATTCCGCGCTATGCCCGAGCGCGAGCGCTGAATGGATCCCGGATCAAGCCTGTCCTGAGCCTGCCGAAGGGTCCGGGATGACGAAGAGGGAGGATAAGGGGGCTTGCCGGCTAAAGGCCATGGATGGGTGGGGCAATATTTGGTTTCAATGTGAGACCTTTATTCCTGGGGCGGTGGGCGCTACATCGGAGCGTCATGGGGCGGGCTTAGGCTGGCGCCGTTGCAATATAAGGATTTCTCATGCTGATCGACCGTCTGAACTGGCGTTATGCCACCAAGAAGATGAACCCGGATAAGGTGGTGGCCGAGGACAAGGTGGAGCGCATCCTGGAGGCGGTGCGGCTGGCGCCGACGTCGAGCGGGTTGCAGCAGTTCGAGGTGATCGTCGTCACCAACAAGGATATCCGCGCCAAGATCCGGGCGATCGCCTGGGACCAGGCGCAGGTGACCGACGCGTCGCATCTGGTCGTCTTTGCCGCCTGGGACAATTATACCGCCGACCGGATCAACGGCATGTTCGACCTGGTCAATGACGAGCGCGGTTTCCGCAACGAGGGCTGGGAAGCCTATCGCCAGATGCTGCTCAACACCTATCCGCAGCGCGACGCGCAGACCAATTTCGAGCATGCCGCGCGCCAGGCCTATGTCGGCCTGGGCATCGCGCTGACCGCCGCCGCCTTTGAAGAGGTGGACGCGACGCCGATGGAGGGCTTCGACCCGGCTGCGCTCGACGAGATACTGGATCTGCGGGCGCGCGGGCTGCGATCGGTGGTGATGATGCCGCTGGGCTATCGCGCGGACGAGGGCGACTGGCTGGTCAATCTGAAGAAGGTGCGCCGCCCGGCCGCCGACTTCATCTCGCGCATCGATTGATGGCGCCCGGATAGGGATTAACCGCAATAGGCGGCGATCCGTGACGGCCCCTATATGGGGCTGTGAACAAGGAGGATGGGCGCCGGAACAAGGCGCTCTCCTGCTTCGTTTCGCACCGATCAGGAGTGACGGACATGAAGATGGTCAGGATGATCGCGGCGGTGGCCGCTGTTACGATGGTGGCAACCCCGGTGCTGGCGGCGAGCCTGAACAGCAAGGACCGGGCGCGGGTGGCGCGGGCCAATCCGCGCGATCGCGACGATGTGCGCTATTGCCTGCTCCAGGGCAAGAAGGGCCGCGACAAGGGCACCGCGATCGGCGCGGGCGTGGGCGCGGGTGCGAGCATCATCGCTGGCGGCGGCGTGGGCGAGACGGTGCTGGCCGGTGCCGGTGGCGCGGCGGCGGGCCGGTTGATCGGCAAGGGATCGGGCACCAATTCCCGCTGCGACGAGGTGCTGCGGCGGAACAGATGATCCGGGCCTGAGGCCGGACGATAGGGGCGCGGATTTCCGCGCCCTTTTTCGTGGGCGACGTCAGAGGCTGGCGGCGAGCGCGCGCAGGGCGGCGTGGGGCGAGGCGGTAAGATGGTCGCGCATCATGGTGCGGAAGGCGGGGGTGGCGCTGGTCGCGGCGGTCTGCATCCAGTGGGTGGCGGCAGCGATGTCGCCGGCGTCGGCCAGCAGCCGGCCATGGTTGAACTGGCCGCGAAAATCGCCGCCCTCCGCCGCGATGCGATAGCATTCGCCGGCGCGGGGCAGGTCGCGGGGGAGGAGGCGGCCTTCCTCATGAAAGGCGCCGAGGAAATTGATCGACTTGGCATGGCCGAGGGCAGCGGCCTTCTGGAACCAGCCGAGCGCCGCCAGTTCATCCTGGGCCACGCCGGCGCCGAGGCCGAGCGCACTGCCCCAGTTATACATGCCCCAGTCGAGGCCCGCTTCGGCTGCGCGGCGATAGCAGACGGCGGCGGCGGCCGGATCGACCGGCGTGCCCCAGCCCTTTTCATGGCAGCGGCCGACCATGTTGATCGCCATGACATGGCCCGACGCGGCGGCGAGGCCGAACTGGCGAAAGGCTTCGGCCGGGTCGGCGGCGACGCCCTGACCGTCGAGCAGCAACTGGCCATAATAGGCCTGGGCATCGGGCAGGCCGGCGTCGGCACCGGCGCGGATCAGCGCGGCAGCGGCTTCCGGCGAGGTGGCGAGCTGCGCGCGCATCTGGTCGGCGGTCTGGGACAGGAGGGGCGAGGGGGCGGTCATAGGGGCAGGTCTCTGGCTTGGATATTGCGACTGATTAGCAGGGTGGGGCGGCGCTGGAAACAGGGTGGCAATATTTTGGACGGATCACCTGTCCCTCTCCAAGTTCCGGTAGGCGGCTGGGCGCCGCCAACCTCCACTATCCTCTCCCCAAAGGGGCGAGGATTTCTGTTTATGGGGATGCTCCGATGAAATGGTTCGGGATGAAGGCGGCGGCGGGAGAAGCCGGACAGGAGGGGCGGGAGCGGCCGGTGCTGGCGCGGGCCTGGGGATCGGGCGCGGTCGCGTTGGGGGAATGGCCCGCCAGCTATGAGGCGCAGTTGCGTGCCGGGGTGATCGGCAATCCGGTGGCGCAGCGGGCGATGCGGCTGGTGTCCGAAGGGGCGGGGGCATGCGTACTGAAGGTCGGCGGGATGGATGCTGGCACGGCGGCGCGGGTCGGCGCGCTGGTGGCGCGGGCGTCGGCGGGGCAGGGTCTCATTGAGACGCTGGCGAGCCATGTGCTGCTGCACGGCAATGGCTATGTCCAGGTGATTGCGGGCGCGGACGGGATGCCGGCCGAGCTGTTCGCGCTGCGGCCCGAGCGGGTCAGCGTGGAGGCGGATGCGCGCGGCTGGCCGGCGGCCTATCTCTATCGGGTGGGGGAGAGCGTGACCCGGCTGTCGCCCGAGGATGGCGCCGGGCGGACCAGCCTGCTCCATATCCGCGCGCTCCATCCGCTCGACGATCATTATGGCCTGGGCTGTGTCGGCGCGGCGGCGGGGGCGGTGGCGATCCACAATGCCGCCACGGTGTGGAACAAGGCGCTGCTCGACAATGCGGCGCGGCCTTCGGGCGCGATGGTCTATGCGCCGGGCGACGGATCTGTGCTGAGCCCGGACCAGTTTGAGCGGGTGCGGCGCGAGATGGAGGCGGCGTTCAGCGGCGCGGCCAATGCCGGGCGGCCGATGCTGCTGGAGGGCGGGCTTGACTGGCGGGCGATGAGCCTGTCGCCGGCCGAGATGGACTTTGTCGGATTGAAGGCGGCGGCGGCGCGCGAGATCGCGCTGGCCTTTGGCGTGCCGCCGATGCTGATGGGGCTGCCGGGCGACAATGCGTACGCCAATTATCGCGAGGCGAACAAGGCGCTGTGGCGGCAGACGATCCTGCCTTTGGTGGGGAAGATCGGCGCGGGGCTGGCGCAGGGATTGCAGGGCTGGTGGCCGGGGCTGAGCCTGGCGCCGGATCTGGACGCGGTGCCGGCGCTGTCGGACGAGCGCGCGGCGCTGTGGGAGCGGGTGGCGGGGGCGGATTTCCTGACGCCCGAGGAGAAGAAGGCGATGCTGGGGATTTGAGGTTCGCGCGGAGGCGCGGAGATTTTTGTGCTGCCGCCTGCGGCGGCCTTTTCTCTTCTCTGCCTCTTCGCGGCTCCGCGTGAACCCTGTTTGTCTTTCTTCTAGCGCTGGCAACTGCCCTGTGGGGTCCAGCGGCGGCCGCTGTCGAGGCAGCGATCCTGGGCGAGCCAGTCGCTTTGCCAGAGGCAGAGGGCGGCGGCGATCAGGACCAGCAGCGCGCCGAGCAGCGCGCGCCTCATATCGGCTGCGCAAGCCTGTCGAGACGGCAGAAGCCGTTGTCCATGTTCCAGCTGCCGCCCTGCAACAGGCAGTCGCCGGCGCGGAACAGGCCGAAATGCCAGGCGATGAGGCCGAGTGCGAGGATGACGAGGGCGATCAGCAATTTGCGAGGGGTGCGCTTCATGCGGGCCCAGATAGGGGCGCGCGGCGCCCAAGGGAAGGTGGGGCCATGAAAGAGGAGATGCTGGCGCGGCTGGTGGCGCAGGCCGAGGGCGCG
This sequence comes from Sphingobium sp. DN12, assembly GCF_051058005.1. Lineage (NCBI taxonomy): Bacteria > Pseudomonadati > Pseudomonadota > Alphaproteobacteria > Sphingomonadales > Sphingobiaceae > Sphingobium > Sphingobium sp. DN12. The sequence goes on along the minus strand of NZ_CP173717.1, from coordinate 2,408,836 downwards.
GGGCTGCCGGGGCGGGGGGACATGGTGATGATCCGGGCGCTGATCGAGGAGGCGAGCGAGCTGGGCGCCGGGCGGGCGCTGGCGCGGCTGGGGCTGGAGGACCGGCGGGCCGAGGCCGACATGCGGGAATTGCGCGAACTGCTGCGCGCCTGGCGCGACGCGAAGAAGGCGGCACGCGGGGCGGCGATCGGCTGGGCGGTGCGGATCGTGATGGCGCTGATCCTGCTGGGGATGGCGGTGAAGATGGGGTTGATCGGGCTGGTGAAGGGATGAGCGGGCGGGGGGAAGCCGGCCCGCTGCGCTTTGCCGGCTATGCCGCGATCTTCGACCGGGTGGACCGGGGCGGCGATGTGGTGCGGCCGGGCGCGTTCGGCGCGGTGACGGCGGCGCATGTCCCCTTGCTGTGGCAGCATCGACCCGGCGCGCCGATCGGCCGGATCGAGATGGCACGCGAGGACAAACGCGGCCTGCGGGTGATCGGCCGCGTGTCGCGGGCAAGCGCGGCCGGGCGCGAGGCGGCGGCGATGCTGGCGAGCGGGGCGGTCGATGGGCTGAGCTTTGGTTACCGCGTGAAGGCGGCGCGGGGCGCGGGGCCGCGCGAATTGCTGGCGCTGGAACTGGTGGAGGTGAGTCTGGTCACGCACCCGATGCAGCCGCTGGCGCGGGTGATCGGGGTGGAGCAAAGGTTGAGTGTTTGATGTCGGCGAGATGAAATGGGAAGCGAATTTAACGACCGCTATCGGATCACTATTGGCAGACGGCTGCGTAAGCGCATAATGATTTTTTATGAGCCAACCACATGCGCCCTATATCGTGAAATGGATCGCCGAAATTCTTTGGACGATTCCTGCGCCAACGCAGACTTGGGCTGACATTTTAGGCCATATGGCTTGGCCGGCAGTGACAGTGTTCCTGGTTTTTAGGTTTAGAATTTCAATAAGAAGGATGCTGAATATCTTAATCGAGAGGTTCAAAACCGATCATGTAAAGACACCATTGTTCGAATTGACGCCTAATTCCCAGGTCATGGTTCTTGATCCCGATGAGGTCGATGAGTCTACCGATCATTATGAGTCAGCCGACATTCAACGAATCGAAGCTATATTCGCGTTCATTGGCACCGAAGATGGGTGGGAAAAAATTTCCCGCTGGATCAACCAAAATTTCGGTCAGACGTTGGATATAGAGGATTTCGTAACCAGCCCGGATCATGCTAAGGACCGCGAACGAGCCTTCATCGAAATTGAAGGATTAGAGATATGAGCAAGAAATTTTTCACCAAGGTTTCCCCGAAGGCCGTTGGAGGAATCCGCCGCCTTTATGAGGCGCAAGGTGGAGAGGTCCACGCAAAGCTACAAAGCGATGGTTCGGCTATTGTGGTCGTTACCATGATGGATAACAAGGATAAGCGCCGGAAGACCCCGGTAGCTGCCTGATATGTGAAGCACATGTTTTCCGGGGTGCAGCTAGACGCTGATGATATGTGGAAGCATTCAGGGTCTTTGCAAATTCGCCTTGAATAAAACTGAAAAATTGCATGGCGCCTTGAGATTCGGATTAGGCGCTTTTGCAAGAGCGTTTCATCATTCAGGGGAAGTGTCTTCCCCTCATCCAACTTCGCTTAGGCAGCGCTGCTGCTGAGGCTTCATATCCTTCTTCCACAATGGGAGAAGGAAAAGGCGGGCGGTCCCAATCGGGGCCGCCCTTTTTCGTTTTGGCAAGCGGGAGATGGTTATGACGGAAGTGGTGACGGACGGGCTGGAGGGCGCTTTCGAGGCGGTGGCGCAGGGCGAGCGGATCGCGGCGCTGGAGGCGCAACTGGGGGCGATGCGGGTGCAGATGGGGCGGCCGGCGCTCGATGGGGTGAAGGGCGGCGAGGTCGACCCGGCGCGCGGCGCCTTTGTCGAGCGCTATCTGCGGCAGGGACTGGAAGCGGGCGTCGAGCTGAAGAGCTTTTCCGGCGCCAGCGGGGCGGCGGGCGGCTATGCGGTGCCGCGCGAGATCGACCAGCTGATCGGGTCTACGCTGAAGGCGATTTCGCCGATCCGCGGCATCGCCAACGTCGTGCGGACCGGGACGGCGGGCTATCGCAAGCTGGTGACGGCCGGCGGCATCGTGTCGGGCTGGGCGAGCGAAACCGGGGCGCGGGCCGAGACGGGCACGCCGAGCTTCAACGAGATCGCGCCGCCATCGGGCGAGCTTTACGCCAATCCGGCGGCGAGCCAGGCGATGCTGGACGACGCGCAATTCGATGTCGAGGGCTGGCTGGCGGGCGAGATTGCCCGCGAGTTCGCGGTGGCGGAGGGGGCGGCCTTCGTCAACGGCAATGGGACGAACAAGCCCAAGGGCTTCCTGACCTATACCACCACCAGCGAGGCGGACAGCGTGCGCGCCTTCGGATCGCTGCAATATGTGGCGTCGGGGGCGGCTGGGGCCTTTGCGGGCAGCAACCCGCAGGACAGGCTGATCGACCTGGTCCAGAGCCTGCGCGCGCCCTATCGCCAGGGCGCGAGCTTCGTGATGAACAGCGCGACGCTGGCGGCGATCCGCAAGATGAAGACCAGCGATGGCGCCTTCATCTGGCAGCCGGGACTGGCGGCCGGGCAGCCCGCGACTTTGCTCGGCTATCCGGTGGTCGAGGCGGAGGACATGCCCGATATCGCCGCGAACAGCCTGTCGATCGCCTTCGGCAATTTCCAGGCCGGCTATGTCATCGCCGAACGCAGCGACACCAGCATCCTGCGCGATCCGTTCAGCAACAAGCCGTTCGTCCATTTCTACGCGGTCAAGCGGATCGGCGGCGCGGTGGCGAACAGCGAGGCGATCAAGTTGATGAAGGTCGCCGCCTCGTAACGGGTGGGAGGGGGAGGGCGTGTGCCTTCCCCCATTTTGCATTTGAGGGCTGTTGTTTGGGGGGAGGGCGCAGATGCTGACGGAAACGGAGAGCGACGCGGAGCTGGCGGCGTCGATGGCGGAGCTGAAAGCCTATCTGCGGATCGAGAGCGATGGCGAGGATGCGGTACTGGCGGGATTGTTGCGGAGCGCGGGCACGCTGTGCGAGCAATTTGTCGGCCAGTGGCTGATCCGGCGGGGCGCGCGCGAGACGGTGCCGGCGGACGGGCGCTGGCACAGGCTGGCGGCGCGGCCGGTGGTGGCGATCACCATGGTTGCGGCGGTGGACGATGCGGGGGCAGTCACGCCGCTGCCGGTCGAGGCCTATGCGATCGACATCGATGCGTCGGGCGATGGCTGGGTGCGGGCGGTGCGGCCGGGGAACCGGCTGGCGGTGGACTATCAGGCGGGGATGGCGACGGACCTGAATGGCGTCGCCGAGCCGCTGCGCCAGGGGATCATGCGGCTGGCGGCGGAGCATTTCGTCGCGCGCGGTGACGAGGGGGCTGCCCCACCGGCCGTCGTGAGCGCGCTGTGGCGGCCGTGGCGCAGGATGCGCCTCTCGTGACGGGCGATGTCATGCGGATGACGCTGACGCGGCGGATGGAGGAACGGGCGGCGCGGCGGCGGGCGGCGATTGTCGATGCGCTGGACGCGCAGGGCGTGGCGGCGACGATTGAGGGTGAGGCGGTGCGGGCGTCAGCGCCGGGGCTGAAGGCGCGCTGGATGGCGGACCTCAGCCTGCGCGAGGCGGGAAGGAGCAGGGCATGAGCGCAGAGGTGGCGATACGCAGCGCGGTGATCGCGGCGCTGAAGGCCGACAGCGGCCTGATGGATCGGTTGAACGGCCTGTTCGACGGCGTGCCGGCGCGGGCGAGCGCCCCCTATGGCGTGGTCGGCGAATGCCTGGGCAGCGACTGGGGCGCCAAGGATGTCGAGGGACGCGAGCTGCGCCTGTCGATCAGCCTGCATGACATGGCGGAGACGGCCGGGCGGCTGGGCGAGCTGCTGGCGCGGATCGACCCGGTCATCCGGACGGCGCAGGCGAGCGGCTGGCGGATCGTCACCACCAGCCTGTTGCGGTCGCGGATCGCCCGGACGGGCGCGCGCGGCGAAGGCGGGTGGCTGGCGGTGGCGGATTACCGTATGCGCGTGGTGCACGAGGCTGTCGGCACCTGATCAGGTGCCGGGCTTATTATAGTCCTCATATTCGCCGATGATCTTGTCGACATATTCGGACACCTGATCGTCGGCATCGGCCTGCGCATCCTTGTCCGACATGCCGTCGGCCTTGTCCTGCGCAAGGATCGCGGCGCGGAAGGCGGCTTCCTTGTCGGCGCAGGTCTTTTTGAGCCGACCCTGAAATTCGCCGAGCGACACCTTCTTGTCGAGCGAGGGCTGGACCTGGGCCGAGAGGCAGCCGGCAAAAGCCTTGCGGGCGGCGCCGATGGCGTCGGCCGACGGCGCGGCCGCGAGCATCATCACAAGGGGAGCAACCACGAGCATCAGACCTCTCCTTTAATCCGCGTTTTAGAACGCTTTGTCTGACGGGAGAATGCGCCATGGGCGTCGAAAAAGGAAGTGCGTTTCTGTTGAAGGTGGGAAATGGCAACGTCCCGGCAACATATGAGACGGTGGCCGGGATGCGCACCACGCAGCTGTCGGTGAATGGCGAGGCGGTCAACATCACCAGCAAGGATTCGGGCGGCTGGCGCGAGCTGCTGTCGGGCGCGGGGGTGCGATCGGTCAGCGTGTCGGCGGCCGGCATCTTCACCGGATCGGCGGCCGAAATCCGGGTGCGAAACCATGCGCTGGCCGGCACGATCGAAGATTATGAGCTGAGTTTCGAAAGCGGCGAGCGGATGCGCGGCCGCTTCCTGGTGACGCGGCTCGACTATGCCGGCGACTATAATGGCGAGCGCAACTATGCGCTGAGCCTGGAAAGCAGCGGCGCGGTGGTGAGCGAATGAGCGGCGGGGCAGTGAACCCCGTGCGGGGGGAGGCGGCGCTGGACCTGGGCGGCGAGACGCTGGCGCTGCGGCCGAGCTTTGCCGCTTTGGTGGCGGCGGAGGAGGAACTGGGGCCGTTGTTCGCGCTGGTCGAGCGAGCGGCGGACGGGAAGCTGACGCTGGCCGAACTGGTCGGGCTGTTCTGGCATTGCCTGGTCGAGCGCGAGGGGCTGAGCCGGGAGGCGCTGGGCGAGGCGCTGCTGGCGGCGGGCCTCGCGCGGGCGACGCCGGTGCTCAAGGCGATATTGCAACAGATATTGGCGGGGCGATGACGCGCTTTGCGGAAGGCGAAGTGATGCGCTTCGCGCAGGGGGCTGGGCGGCTGGCGGGGATCGCCGGCTGGCTGCTGGGGGGGGCGGCCGGACGAGTTCTGGCGCGCCACCCCGGCGGAACTGCGCGCTGTGCTGGCGGCGATGCGCTGATCGCGTCGGCGCAAGGGCGGGGCATGACGCCGGCGCATCGCGGCATCGCTTATGTGGTTTTCGAGAATCTGCTGCTGTCCGATTATGGCAATCGCATTCCATCGCTGACGTTCGAGGTGGAGGCGGATGCGGGCGCGGTGACGATCAATTCGATCGCTGGCGCGCTGAGTGAAGGGCAGATGGGGTGCGTGGCGGAGAGCCAAGTCGAGGGCTTTGCCGCGACCGGGGCGGACCTGTCCGAGGCGATCGCGCCGCTGGTCGAGGCCTATGGGCTGGCGCAGCGCGGCGCTCTATGTGCTGGATACGGGTGGGACCGCCGAGCCGATCGGGCGGACGGCGCCGCGCGCGGTGATGGGGCGGATCGACGCCGGCTTGCCGCCGGGCAGCACGTTGCTGCTCGATTGGTGAACAGCCTGTCGGCGACATTGCTGGCCGAGGATCTGGAATTGGCGAGCGCGGACAGCGCGGCCTTGGCGCAGGGGCGCAATCTGTGCCTGGTGGGGCAGGAACTGATCCAGTTCGGCCGGGCGGTGCGGACCGGGGCGGCCAGTTGTCGGCTGGAGGCGCTGCGGCGCGGGCTGCGCGGCACCGAATGGGCGATGGCGGGGCAGGCGGCCGGCACGCGCTTCCTGCTGATCGAGGCGGACCGGCTGGTTGATCCGCTGGCGGGGATGGAGGGGGACATCGGCGCAGCGATGCGGCTGCTGGCGATCAGCATCGGGGACGTGGAGCCGGCGACGGCAGAAATCACGATCAGCGGCACGGCGCTGGTGCCGCCGGCGCCGATGCATCTGGAGGGGGCGCCGGACGGGGCAGGCGGATGGCGGATCGGCTGGACCTGGCGGAGCCGGGCGGGCTGGCGCTTCGTTGCGCCGAAGGCCGGATTGCGGCTGGCGGTGGCGGATCGCGGCCATGCCATGGTGCATGACGGTACGGCATGGCGGGATGATGCGGTGCGCAGCGAAGGATTTTATGTCGCCGGCCAGCAAATCGTCGGCGCGCGCCAGCCCGCGATCACCGGGCCAACCGGTGGAACGACCGTCGATAGCGAGAGTCGTGGCGCAATTGCCGCGATATTGGCGGCTTTGCAGGGGCATGGCCTGATCTCCATGTAATTCTGGAGTATCGGCGATCTTTTCATGGAGAGGGGTAGGTATTAGCTTGGAGGCGAGCCTCGGGGATGTCCCTACTGCGTTATTTTTGCAACGGTTTCACGAATTGTGGACTTGCCATGAAACCTTCTTGCCGATACATGGTTTCAGCAGTCCTTCGTGACACTTTTGAAAGGGGAATTCAAATGCGGAAGCTTGCCCTCGCGGCTGCGCTTGCGACCAGTGCCCTGGCCACCCCGGCCTTGGCGCGCGACAACAGCTGGTATGTCGGCGTCGACGCCGGCGTAATGATCGTTGAAGATCAGGACATCACCTTCACCCCCGGTAACGGTACCGTAGCCAGCAACACCGTGGCGGCTGACTACCATAAGGGTTATGATTTCGACGCCAATATCGGCTACGACTTCGGCGGCTTCCGCCTCGAAGCCGAAGCTGCCTACAAGCGCGCCAAGGTCGACCTCGACGATAGCGGCTTCGGCGGTGCGGCCTCGGCCCTCTCGTTCATGCTGAACGGCCTGCTCGACTTTGGTCCCGATGACGGCCTGCAGGGCTTCGTCGGCGGCGGTGTCGGCGTGTCGCGTGGCAAGCTGGCCAACGACCTGGTGAACGACAGCGACACCGGTTTCGCCTGGCAGGCGATCGCCGGCGTGCGTTACCCGGTCACCAACAATGTCGACGTCTCGCTGAAGTATCGTTTCTTCAACCAGGACGACATCAAGCTGATCCCGGCCTACACCACCATCGGTGGCCCCGCCGGTTCGGAAGCCAGCACCAAGCTGCGTACGCACAGCCTGCTGCTCGGCCTGACCTACAACTTCGGCGCTCCGGCTGAGCCTGCTCCGCCGCCCCCGCCGCCTCCGCCGCCCCCGCCGCCCCCGCCGCCGCCCCCGCCGCCCCCGCCGGCGCCGGAATGCTCGCCTGGGCCGTACATTGTCTTCTTCGAATGGGACAAGTCGGACATCACGCCTGACGCCGCCACCATTCTGGACAACGCGGTTTCGGCCTACAGCGCTTGCGGCAACGCCCAGGTCATGCTGGCCGGTCACGCTGACCGTTCGGGCGCAGCCTCGTACAACGTCGGTCTGTCGCAGCGTCGCGCTGACGCCGCCAAGGCCTATCTCGCCTCGAAGGGTATCCCTGACGGCGTGATGACCACCCAGGCCTTCGGTGAATCGAAGCCGCGCGTCGACACCGCGGACGGCGTTCGCGAAGTCCAGAACCGTCGCGTGGAAATCAGCTACGGTCCGGGTTCGGGTCAGTAAGAAATTTCCGTCCTTCGGGATGGAATATGAAGAGGGGCCGGTCGCAAGATCGGCCCCTTTTTCTTGTCCTGCGTTGCGCGCACTGGCTTGTCGGGCGCTGACCTGTCGTGCGTTGGAGTCTGTTGCGATCCGGGGGGAATGGATATCTGTCCGGCATGTCATGTGCTGGGCAGCGTAGACGATCGGCGCATGGGCGGTTGATCATGTCTGCGCTCATGACCGGCCAGCTATTTGCCGGGGCGAACCGATAACGCTGCGATCTGGATTGCTACCGGGCTTCGGCCTGACATATGACACATCGCGATCTCAGGCTATTGCCTCCGGACGGCTCTTTGGGGCGGTGAAGGAGGGGCGTCAGCATGGATGCCATGCTATCTCCCTGCTTTTATTGCGAACGATATGCAGAAGGGCATGACAAACCGGATCGGATCGGCAACAAAGACGCGTCTGCCGCGTTCGCGCAGTTGTTTCCGTGATCGGGAGTTTGCCATGAAGACCGCCGCCCTGTTCCTTGCCCTGCCTTTGCTCGCTGCCGTGACGGCCTGTGCCGCGACCAGCCAGAGCGCGCCCGCCGCGCTGACCGCCAAGGCCAAGCTCGCCGCTGGCGATGGCAGCGCGCGCGGCACCGCCGTCGTGACCCAGGCGGGCGATGGTTTGCATGTCGTGGTCAAGGCGCAGGGGCTGACACCGGGCATCCACGCGGTGCATATCCACACCACCGGCATCTGCACGGGGCCGGACTTCACCAGCGCTGGGGGGCATTGGAACCCGACCAGCCATCAGCATGGCAAGGATAATCCGCAGGGCATGCATATGGGCGACATGCCCAACATGCAGGCCAAGCCCGACGGCAGCGGCGAGATCGAATATGTGGTGCCGGGCGGCACGATCAGCGACGGCGCGACGCCGCTGCTGGATGCCGATGGCGCGGCCATCGTGATCCATGCCCAGGCCGACGACTACAAGAGCGACCCGACCGGTAATGCCGGCGGCCGCGTTGCCTGTGGCGTGCTGAGCGTCGGCTGATGCCTGATTGTCCCGGCGTCCGCGTCAATCGTCGCGGACGCCGGGATGACCGTCCGCGCGATAGGTTTCGACCACATGATAGCTGGAGCCGGCATGGCCGAGCCGGCTTTCATAAAGGCTGAATTCGTCCACGGTGAAGGTGGGTGATGCAAGGCCGGCGTGCAGCGCCAGGAAGGGCGCGACATTGCCGCCGTGCCGGCTGAAGCGGGCGAGCGTGATGTGCGGCAGATAGGCACGGGCTTCGGGCGCGATGCCGGCCGATGTGCAGGCGCGATCCACTTTGGCATGAAGATGGGCGAGCGGATCGCGCGGCTGCACCCCGGCCCATAAGGTGTCGACCACGCCGCGCCGGTCGAAATAGCCTGTGCCGGCGAGCGCGATGGCGAATGGCTGGAAGCGGATGCCGGCGAGCGCATAGGCGATATCATCCGCCCGATGGCGATCCACTTCCCCGATAAAACGCAGGGTCAGGTGCAACTGGCCATCATCCTGCCAACGCGCGCCGGGAACGCCGGCCATCTGGGCCAGAAGCTGGCTGCGGATCGTGGCGTGCGGACGAATGGCGACGAACAGGCGGTGCATGAGGAGTAGATAGGGAGAAAGGGGGCTTGCGGATAGGGGCGGGGTGGCGCGGGGAATAGGCGCAATGTCGGCGTCGCGCTTTGACGGCTGACGACCAAGAGCGGCGGTAAATTCCTCCCGTGCAAGGGGAGGATGGTCTCGAAGCTACCAGTAGCAGACATGTAGCGGCCTGCGCGCTAGGTTGTCCAAGGATGCCTCCTGTGGCCATATTGCTGCTTTGGACCGTCGAAGTGGCATCAGCTAGATCGGTGGATACGATCGAGCCCCAGCGAAGCGCTTCGCCAGCTGTAGCTTAGGGCTCCAAATACATCGACCATAACGCAGAAAGGCTCTCTCGCTTTATAATGGCCCGTTAAGCTTCAGACCCATCCTTCCACGAGAAATCAATGCTAGCAGCGCTATAGATGAGCCATCGCACGGGCGTAAAACACTGCCCTAGATTTCATTTCGATAGCGTGACATATTTTTTACCGCGGTGATAACGTCTCTCTGGGGGGCGGGGGCATGAATAAAACTGGCACAGAAGGGAATGATGAATGGGGGCAGCCAACTGAAACACGTTCCATTAAGTTGGACGGATCAGTATCCGCTTTTGATATCGACAGCTTCGCGACTTCCAACACGATAAAAATAGGAAAAGTTTCCGCAAGATGGATTGAGGTGGATAAATGCTGTAATGAGCATAGAATTGTTGATTTCCGCTGAGAAGTGACCCGGGTTTTCCATCGAGAAGTGACCCGTCTGCGGATTATGTTTCGGGTGTCATGGGTGGGTCAACTCGTGGTTTTCTCCTTTGGGTTCTGGCCTGCTTGGCAGAGCTGTTTTTGAAGCGGAAGCTATCGTTGCCGGTCTCCAGGATATGGCAGTGATGGGTAAGCCGATCGAGAAGCGCCGTGGTCATTTTGGCGTCGCCGAACACGGTGGCCCATTCGCTGAAGCTCAGGTTTGTGGTGATGATGACGCTGGTGCGCTCGTAGAGTTTGCTCAGCAGATGGAAGAGCAGCGCGCCACCTGAAGCACTGAACGGCAGATATCCAAGCTCATCCAGGATAACGAGATCGGAGTGCAGGAGGCGATTGGCGATCTGACCGGCCTTGCCCTGTGCTTTTTCCTGCTCGAGCGCATTGACCAGTTCGACCGTCGAGAAGAAGCGGACGCGCTTTCGATGATGTTCGATGGCCTGGATGCCCAGCGCCGTTGCCACATGGCTCTTGCCGGTGCCAGGACCGTCGACCAGCACGATATTGTCGGCGATGTCGATGAAGTCGCAGCGATGCAACTGACGCACCAGAGCTTCATTGACCTCGCTACTGGTAAAGTCGAAGCCGGCCAGATCGCGATAGACAGGGAAGCGCGCGATCTTGAGCTGATAGGCCACAGATCGAACCTCCCGTTCTGCTGTCTCGGCTTTGAGCAACTGGGAGAGGATCGGGATGGCGGCTTCGAACGCTGGAGATCCCTGTTCCATAAGATCGGTGACGGCCTGTGCCATGCCATGCATCTTGAGGCTGCGGAGCATGACGACGATGGCGCCGCTGGCAGGGTCATGACGCATGACGCTTCTCCTTGCGCAGATCATCATAGCGTTCGACATTGGCCATCGGCTCGCTGACCAGCTTGAGCGCCTGGGGCGCCGTCACCGGCGGCGTGGAGATCGGTTTTCCGTCGACCAGCCTATAGAGCAGATTGAGGATATGGGTCTTGGTCGGAACGCCAGCCTCCAGCGCCATGGTGACCGCCGTCAGCACCAGTTGCTCATCATGATGAAGAACCAGCGCCAGTATTTCGACCATTTCCCTGTCGCCGCCGGGATTGCGCAACAGATGTCGCTGCAGACGCTGGAACGCATCGGGTAGCTCAAGGAAGGGCGCTCCGTTGCGCAGGGCGACGGGTTTGCGCTGCACGACCGCCAGATAATGGCGCCAGTCATAAACCGTATGACCTGGACCGTCGTGAGAGCGGTTGATGATGCGCTGATGTGCGCAGATTGGCTGCCCCTCGGCGACGACCTGAAAGCGATCAGGATAGACGCGCAGGCTGACAGTGCGATTGGCGAAAGAGGCCGGTACGCTGTAGCGATTGCGCTCAAAGTGGATGAGGCAGGTCGGCGATACCCGTTTGCGATATTCCACAAAACCATCGAAGGGCCTGCCCGCAACCATCAGACACTCAGATTCATCGGCCCGGGCATTGGCAACCGATCCGGGTTCGATCCCGTGAGGGATGTCCTCCCATAACGCCTTGCAGCGCTCCTCCAGCCACAGGTTCAGCGCATCAAGGCTCTCAGCCTGCGGCGTGGGTTGCCACAGACGGTGCCGCGCATCCTGGACATTCTTCTCGACCTGCCCCTTTTCCCATCCCGCAGCCGGGTTACAGAACTCAGCTTCGAACAGATAGTGGCTGACCATCGTCAGGAAGCGTGCGTTGACGGTGCGTTCCTTGCCACGCCCGACCTTGTCGACGGCCGTGCGCATATTGTCATAGATACCCCGGCGCGGCACGCCGCCCAGCACGCGGAAGGCGTGATTATGGGCGTCGAACAGCATCTCATGGGTTTGCAGAAGGTAGGCGCGCACGATGAATGCCCGGCTGTAACTGAGCTTGAAATGCGCAACCTGCAGCTTGGTCCGAACCCCGGCAATGATTGCCCAGTCCTCACTCCAATCAAACTGGAAAGCTTCCCCGGCGCGAACGACAGGGGCACGAATGTCCCACGCCCGCCAATCTGTTGCTGGCGCCGATAATCTTCGCGCCAGTCGCGAGCAAAAGCGGCAACCCGATTGTAGGATCCTTCATAACCCAGGCTCACCAGATCGGCGTGAAACTGCTTGATCGTGCGCTTCTGCTTGCGCGATCGGCCCATCTCGCGCCGCAGCCAGGCCGCCAGATGCTCAGCAAATGGGTCCAGTTTGCTTGGTCGATCCGGCACCTTGAACCGCGGATCGATCGTCTCGGACCGCAAATATTTGCGGATCGTGTTGCGTGATAGTCCGGTGCGCCGCGCTATCTCCCGGATCGGTAGATGATCGCGAAAATGCCAGCGCCGGATAACGCTCAATAACGCCATGTCCAACACTCCATATACCCTCGCTTGTCAAAGCCAGGGACGAGTTCAACATGGGTCAATTCTCAGTGGAAATTTACGCCCTACCCGGGTCACTTCTCAGCGGAAATCAACACGGATCGAGATTTACCGGCTGCATGCAGCCGGTAAATCTCGAAGAAGTATAGCGACGGGTCTGGGGCGTTCAGCGTCCACGATCAGTCGCGAACTGCGGCGCAACAGCGTCAGGACGAAGGCCTGGCCTGGCGGCTACGAGCCAGTGCGCGCCCATCATCTCGCCGAGCGCCGACGACGATGGGATTGCCGCTTTAAGCTGGAACGCCAACCAGACCTGCGCGACCGGGTGAGAGACGGCCTTGCGATGGGATGGTCTCCCAAACAGATCGCCGGCCGGTTGACGCTGGAAAATGGTCGCACCCTCATCAGTCCAGAGTCAATCTACCGCTTCATCTATCACCGCTCTGCACAGAAGGATTACTGGCATCGCCTGTTGCCGCGGGCCAAGCACAAGCGCGGCCGTCCTGGCCGTTTCGGTGGCAGCATGGTCGATATCATCAAGCATCGGCGCCCTTTGAGTGAGCGCCCTGCAGAGGTTCAGGACCGGCAAAGGCCAGGGCATTGGGAAGCCGACTTCATGCTCTTTGCCCAATGTGGCCAGTCCATCCTGGTCGCCCATGAGTGCAGTTCGCGGTTCACGATCATCCAGCGGCTCCGTGATCGAAAGGCCCAGACGACAGCGCAGCATCTTGCCTGCATGCTCATGGCCATGCCCCAAGCCATGCGCCGCACCATCACCTTCGACAATGGCCCAGAGTTCGCCCAGCATCACCAACTGGCTGACCGGATCGGCATCCAGACCTATTTTTGCGACGTCAGGTCACCCTGACAGAAAGGTGGCATCGAAAATGCCATCGGGCGACTGCGCCGCTTCCTGCCGCGCAAAACCAACCTCGACGCCATCGATCAGGCAAGCATTCTCGCTGCCGCCCACCAATATAACCATACGCCCAGGAAATGCCTCGACTTCAAAACGCCCGCCGAGGCATTCTCTCAATGTCAGTCACATGTTGCACTTCAAACGTGAGTCCACACCCCAGCCTTCGCTGGGGTGACGAAATAGGGGAGTGTCCGCTAGCCGCTCATCTTGGTCTTTTGATGGGTGGCGCACTTGTCCAGGCGGCTTGGAGCCGGATGTCTCGACATGCTCGAAACGAACGGATGTTGATTTCGGCTCTGACTTCCTATTAACTCCGACAAATGATGAGGATGACATGGAAGGCCAGCCGCCGCGATATGCTCGCGGGTGGTGTGGCGGGGCTTGCGGCTGCTGGCGCAGTGCGGGCGGGGGCAGCACCGGCGGAAGCGGGGAAAGCGGTGCTGGCGCCGCGTCCGCCGATGGGATGGAATAGCTGGAACAGCTTTGCCACCACCATTACCGAGGCGCAGGCGCGCGAAACCGCCGGGATCATGGCGGAAAAGCTGCTGCCCTTTGGCTATGACATCTTCACCGTGGACATTCAGTGGTATGAGCCCGAGGCGTCGAGCTATACCTATAACGCCAAGCCCAGGCCGGCGATGGACGGCTATGGCCGGATGATCCCGGCACTCAATCGCTTCCCCTCCAGCGCCGGCGGCAAGGGCTTCACCCAGCTTGCCAAGGATGTGCATGCGCTGGGCATGAAATTCGGCATCCATGTGATGCGCGGCATCCCGCGCGCGGCGGTGGAACAGAATCTGCCGATATTGGGGACGAAATATCGCGCGGCGGACATTGCCGACAGGAAGAGCATCTGTAGCTGGAACCCGGACATGTATGGCGTCGACATGACGCGGCCGGGCGCGCAGGCCTATTATGACAGCATTTTCCGCCTCTATGCCGACTGGGGCGTCGATTTCGTCAAGATGGACGATATGAGCCGGCCCTATGATGCCCATGCGGCGGAGATCGAGGCAGCGCACAAGGCCATCGTTGCGACCGGGCGCCCGATCATCCTGAGCCTCTCGCCCGGCGAGACGCCGGTGGTCCGGGGCGATCATGTCCGCAAATATGCGCAGATGTGGCGCATCTCCGACGATTTCTGGGATGACTGGGCGATGCTGGAGGCGCAGTTCACCCGGCTGGAGAATTGGACGCCCTATCGCGGGCCGGGATCATGGCCGGATGCGGACATGCTGCCGCTGGGACGGCTGGCGCTGGGCGAACGCGACACCCGCTTCACCCCGGACGAGCAGCGGACGCTGATGACCCTGTGGGCGATCGCGCGGTCGCCGCTGATCATGGGCGGCGATCTGCGGCATCTGGATGCGGCGACGCTGGCGCTGCTGACCAACAAAGAGGTGATCGCGGTCAATCAGGCGAGTTACGACAATCAGCCTCATTATATCGAGGATGGCGGGCGCATCTGGTCGGCGAAGGCGGAAGGGAGCGCGGACCGTTATGTCGCCTTGTTCAACGTCAGCGACAAGCCGCGCGAGGTCTGGATCAGGCTGCGCGATCTGGGGCTGAACGCTCCGGTGGCGGTGCGCGACCTGTGGGCCGGGCAGGCCCTGGGGCAGCAGGCGGACCGGATATCGGTGACGCTGCCGCCGCATGGGGCGGGCCTGTATCGGTTGAGTGCTGCATAAGTATCTCCCCTCCCTTTCAGGGAGGGGATTAAGGGGTGGGTGCCTCCGAAGGAGGCTCGCTACGCTCGCCACCCACCCCCGGCCCCTCCCTTAAAAGGGAGGGGAGTAGAAGGGGATTACTTCCGGACCGCCGCGCTCTTGTCGCGGATGGCCTTGAATTCGGAGCCGGTTTTCCATTCGGGCCAGCGGGCCGAGAAGGCGAGGTCGCGGCCGATGTCATACATCAGGTCGACATCCTGCGCGGCGCCGTCCAGTTTCCAGCTGTCGTCGACCGCGTCGCAGGCCTGATGATAGCATTTGCCGGTATAGGCATCGATCCAGGCCTGGCCGGCGGCGCGGCCGCCATCGACCATGTCGGATGCGCCGGCGAGGCCCATCATCAGCAGCACGGGCACGCCGCGCTTGGCCATGGAGAAATGGTCGGCGCGGTAGAAGAGGCCGCGTTCGGGCAGGCTTTCCTGGGTGATGACGCGGCCTTGGCTCGCGGCGAACTTGGCAAGGTCGTCCTCAAGGACATTCTGGCCCTTGCCGATCAGGATCACGTCCTTGGCCTTGCCCGCAGTCTGGAGCACGTCGATGGTGAGGTTGGCGACCGTCTTGTCGAGCGGATAGACCGGGCTCTGGGCATAAAATTCCGAACCCAGCAGGCCGCGTTCCTCCGCCGTCCAGGCGGCGAAGACGATCGAGCGGTCGGGGGCGGGGCCGGCCTTGAAGGTGCGGGCGATTTCGAACAGGCCGGCCATGCCGAGCGCATCGTCATTGGCGCCGGCGCGATAGATGCGGCCCTGTGCGTCGGGCGCGCCCTTGCCATAGGCGTCCCAATGGGCGCCATACATGACCGTTTCGTCCGGCCGCTTGGCGCCGGGGATACGGGCGAGGACGTTCGCGCTCTTCACCACTTCCTGGGTGACCGGGAAGGCGGCCGAGAAGGTCGCGCCCTTGAGTTCGACCGGCTTGAACTTGGCGGAGCGGGCCTGTTTGCGCAGGGCGGCCAGATCCTGACCGGCACCGGCGAAGAGGGCCTTGGCCGCTTCGCCTTCGACCCAGCCCTGCACCTGCAGGCTGGTCAGCTTGTCGGCGGGGCGGACAAGGTCGTAATTCTCGCCGCCGGGGCTGACGACCACATTCCAGCCATAGCCGGCGCCCGGCGTGTCATGGACGATCAGCGCGCCGATCGCGCCGTGGCGGGCGGCTTCCTCGAACTTGTAGGTCCAGCGGCCATAATAGGTCATGGTCTTGCCGCCGAACTTGCCGAACGGGTCTTCGCCCTTTGCGGCTTCAAAATCCGGGTCGTTGATCAGGAAGACGGCGATCTTGCCCTTGAGGTCCACGCCCTTGAAATCGTCCCAGCCGCGTTCCGGGGCGGAGACGCCATAGCCGACGAAGACCATCGGTGCGTTGGCAACGGCAACCTTGTCCTTGGGCTGGAGAGTCGAGAGATAAACCTGCTTGCCGAAGGTCCAGGGGGTGGCGGTGCCATTTTGCGCGACCGACAGGCTTTCCGATTGGCCAAGGCGGGTATGGAGCAGCGGCACGGTCTGCACCCACTGGCCGTCCGGACCGCCCGGCTCCAGCCCCAGTTGCTCGAAGCGGGCGACGAGATAGCCGATCGTCCGTTCCTCTCCCACGGTGCCGGGCGCGCGACCCTCAAACAGGTCGGACGCCATGGTGCGGACCGACTGTTCCAGCTTGGCCGGATCGGTTTTCGCCGGGTCGGTCTGGGCGCTGGCGGGGAAGGAAAGGGTGGCAAGGCCAAGGGCCAGGAGGGGGAGGGCGTGTTTCATGCCCGTGCCTTAACCCCCGCACAGGGCGGGGGAAAGGGCCGTTTCAGAACTCGATATCCAGTTCCTCGATATCATCGGGTTCGGCGCGGGCGGCGTCGATCCATTCGCGCATCAGCGGCCAGCCGTTGATCGTGTCGCAATAGGCCGCCGACCTGGGCGAGAGTGGCACGGCATAGGTGAGGAAGCGCTGCGCCACCGGCGCGAACATGGCGTCGGCCACGGTCGGCTTTTCCCCGAACAGCCAGGGGCCGCCATAGGCGTCCAGGCATTCGGTCCAGATCGTCTCGATCCGCTCGATATCGGGCTTGGCGCCCGAGAAGATCGGGAAGCGGTCATGGCGGACCTTGAGGTTCATCGGCAGGGCAGAGCGCAGATTGGCGAAGCCCGAATGAATTTCGCCCGAGACCGACCGGCAATGGGCGCGGATGATGCGTTCGGCGGGATACATGCCGACCTGGGGATAGAGTTCGTGCAGATATTCCGCGATTGCGAGCGTGTCCCAGACGCTCGCCCCTTCATGGGTGAGGCGCGGCACCAGCACCGATGGCGACAAGAGCAACAGTTCGGCGCGATTTTCCGGATCATCGATGGCGATGATCCTTTCCTCCACCTTCAGCCCGGCGAGCCGGCACAAGAGCCAGCCGCGCAGCGACCAGGAGGAATAGTTCTTGCTGGATAGAGTGAGTTCCGCGACGGCCATCCATGCTCTCCCGATACACGGTTCCCGGCCCCCAAACGCAAAATCGCAGGGGCGGTTCCCTGGCAGACATGCCGAATGTTATTTTCCATCATTCATGATGCAGTGCAACATGAAAAGCATGTATAGCGTTTAAGGGAAGAACCGAGTCGTCTCCCCCAGGTTGAACAAGGTTGTTTTGGTAATATGCGAATGCTTTACGACGGTTACCAGGCCATGGAAGACATGCTGGCCCCGGCCCGCTTCGGGGCGCAGATGGCGCTGGCGATGCGCGACCATATGGGTCCGGTCGCCGACTGGCCGATGCCGCGCCGCATGTTCGCGCTGATGGACGTGTTCCAGGGCGCGCGAATGACCCACAAGCGACCGGCCTATGGCATTGACCGCGTCCAGACCGGCAATGCCGAGGTCGAGGTGCGCGAGGAGATCGTGCTCGACCTGCCGTTCGGTGACCTGCTGCATTTCGTGAAGGATGATGTCGAGACCGCCCAGCCCAAGGTGCTGGTGGTGGCGCCGATGTCGGGGCATTTCGCAACCCTGCTGCGCAGCACGGTGGCGACGCTGTTGCAGGACCATGACGTCTATATCACCGACTGGAAGAATGCCCGCGATGTGCCGATGGAAGCGGGGCGCTTCGGTTTCGACGAATATGTCGATTATGTGATCCAGTTCCTGCAGGATATCGGCCCCGGCGCCCATCTGGTGTCGGTGTGCCAGCCCTGCGTGCCGGCGCTGGCCGCCGTGGCGCTGATGTCCGAGGATGAGGATGCGGCGACGCCCAAGTCGATGACCCTGATGGGCGGGCCGATCGATCCGCGCGCGGCGCCGACGGTGGTCAACGAACTGGCGAACGAGAAGCCGATCGAATGGTTCGAGGAGAATCTGATCTCCACCGTGCCGTTCCGCTATGCCGGGCGCGGGCGTGAGGTCTATCCCGGATTCCTGCAACTGTCCGCCTTCATGTCGATGAACATGGAACGGCACGGGTCGCAGCATCGCGAACTGTATCAGTTGCTGGCCGACGGCAAGACGATCGAGGCCGACAAGATCAAGACCTTCTACCAGGAATATTTCGCGGTCCTCGACATGACCAAGGAATTTTACCTGGAAACGGTCGACATGGTGTTCCAGCGCATGCTGTTGGCCAAGGGGGAATTGACGGTCCATGGCCGGGCGGTGAACCCCGGCGCCATCCGCAAGACCGCGCTGCTGACGGTCGAGGGCGAAAAGGACGATGTCTGTGCGGTTGGCCAGACGTCGGCCGCCCATGGCCTCTGCACCGGCCTGCGGCCGCATCTGAAGCGCCATCATCTGCAGCCGGGCGTTGGCCATTATGGCGTCTTTTCCGGCAGCAAGTGGGAAAAGCAGGTCTATCCCCAGGTGCGCAACATGATCCTGGCGATGAACTGACATCACCGGGAATGGATGTGAAAAAGGGGCCGCTTCCTGTGGAGGAAGCGGCCCCTTTTCGTTGGGTTGATCAGGCGGCTGCGCGATTGAGATAGGGCAGGCGGCTGGCGAGCGCCGGCGGCAGGCCGGTGACGATCGCGGCGCGGGCGCGGTGCCAGAAGGCCGAGAGCAGCAGCAGCGTGCCGCCGATCACCAGCGCGGTGAGCGCGGCGGACAGTTCGACCGCGCCGACCTTCTGGAACAGGCTGTAGAGCGCATAGAGGACATAGGCGAGGCTGGAGACCAGCAGTGCGCGGCGGTCGATCGCCAGCGCCACCAGGCCGAAGGCGAGATAGAGCAGGATCACCAGGAAGGCCTGTCCCGCATCGACCAGCCCATGGGTGATGCCCAGCAACTGGAACAGCGAATGGGCGATCATCGGTGCGGCGGTCAGGTGCAGCCAGAAGGCGACGTCGGAGCGGCGGCTGGTGCGGCCCGGATCGCTCATGTCCCAGCGCATGGCGAGGGTGAAGATGGCGAGGCCCGCGACCAGCAGCAGGATGAAGGGCAGGGTGTGGCTGAACGGGATCAGCCACATGGCAAGGCCGCCAACGATCGCGGCCGCGCCGGCTGCGCCGGCGGCGACGGTGATCGGCACCATGAAGCGGCGCCAGTGGAACCAGGCGGCGATCGCGGCGCTGAGGCCGGCGAGTGAGGCGACCAGACCCGCGCCGTCATTCTGCGCGTCCGGGATCATCGGTCCGATCAGCAGCGCTGCGGCGAAGGCGATGCCGCCGACAAAGGCGAGCAGCAGCAGGATCGAAGGCAGCGCCATGCGCAGGCGTCGCGTGAAATATTCGGCCAGGCCCCAGGCGGTGCCGGCGACGAACAGGCCGGAGACGAAGGAAGGCTGGTGCGGGGTGGTGATGCCGAGGTGAACCTCGTTGCCGAGTCCCGCGACCGCGACCAGCAGGATCACCGAGGCGATGGCGACGAAAATATCGTTGAAGCCGGTCAGCAGGCGAAAATGTTCCTCGTCCACCGAACTGGCGCGTAGCCGGGCGACATGGTCGCGCAGCGCCTGGGCGCTGGCGGGCGTCAGCGCGCCGGCCGCTACGGCATCTTGCAGATCGCTCTCGCTATACATTCTGGGGCACTCCTTGTCGGGCCTGGATCGGGATCATAGCATCACTGTATTGCTTGAGCAATACGGTTGATTTTGGCCTTTTTCCGGGCGCGGAGCGATGATAGCGCGGTTCGGACAGATAAAGGAGAGACCCTGATCATGACCCTGCCGGCTTCGCTTCAAGGCCGTTTGTCCCTGCCGCTGATCGGGTCGCCGATGTTCATCATCTCGCAGCCGGAACTGGTGATCGCCCAATGCCGCGCCGGCATCGTCGGCGCCTTTCCGTCGCTCAATGCGCGTCCGTCCGGCACGTTCGAGGCCTGGTTGCAGCAACTGGGGGCTGAACTGACCGGCCAGGACGCGCCCTTCGCCGTCAATCTGATCGTCCACCGCACCAATGCGCGGCTGGAAGAGGATCTGGCGCTGTGCGTCAAATATAAGGTGCCGATCGTCATCACCTCGCTGGGCGCGCAGGAGAAGGTGAATGAGGCGATCCACAGCTATGGCGGGATCGTGCTGCACGACGTCATCAACAATGTCTTTGCCAGGAAGGCGATCGAAAAGGGCGCCGATGGCCTGATCGCGGTGGCGGCGGGGGCGGGCGGTCATGCCGGCACGCTGTCGCCCTTTGCCCTGGTCCAGGAAATCCGCGAATGGTTCGACGGGCCGCTGGCGCTGTCGGGCGCGATCGCGACCGGCCGGTCGATCGCGGCGGCGCGGATGATGGGCGCGGACCTTGGCTATATGGGGTCGCCCTTCATCGCCACGACCGAGGCGAACGCGCTCGATGCCTACAAGGACATGATTGTCGACAGCGCATCGGCTGACATCGTCTATTCCGACGTCTTCACCGGCGTGCTGGGCAATTATCTGCGCCCCAGCATCGTCGCGTCGGGGCTGGACCCGGACAAGCTGCCCAAGGCGGCCGACATGGATTTCGCGAGCCTGGCCGGCGACAAGAAGGCGTGGCGCGACGTGTGGGGCGCGGGTCAGGGCATCGGCGCGATCAAGGCGGTGCAGCCGGCGGGCGCCTTCATCGCCCAGCTGAAGGCGGAATATCAGGCGGCGGTTTCGGGCTTCATGGCGTGAGGCCGTACCTCATTCCGCCAGGAAGACGCGCAGTTCCTTGACGAACATCTCGAACTGGTCGTGATGCAGCCAGTGGCCGGCATGGGGAAATTCCACCAGCCGGGCCTGCTGGAAATGGGCGATGCGACCATCCTTGACCGGGTTCGACGCCCAACTGTCGAGGCCGAGGCACAGCAGCGTCGGGCAGGTGATGCGGCGCCAGAAGTCGGGCAGATTTTCGTCTGTGCCGGCCTGGGGGGCGGCGCCGTGCAGATAGGGATCGAACTTCCAGCTATAGCTGCCATCCTCGTTCCGGTTCACGCCGTGGAGGGTGAGGTGCAGCGCCTGTTCGACCGACAGATGGTCGTTGCGTTCGCGCATGCGGGCGACCGCGGCCTCGATCGTGGCATAATGGCGCGGCGAGCGGCGGGCATTGGTGCGGCGGGTGTCGATCCAGCCCTTCCATGTCTCTTCGGTACTGCGTTTGGCCTGTTCGGCGATGCGGTCGGGCGACAGGCCCAGCCCCTCGATCGCGACCACGCGCGCGACGCTTTCGGGATAGAGGCCGGTATAGCGCAGGCTGATCGATCCGCCGAGCGAATGGCCGACGATGGTGACCGGCCGGCGATCGAGCAATTCGACCAGCTGGGCCAGGTCATAGACGTAATTGGCCATCATGTAGGAGCCGTCCGACGACCAGCCGCTGTCGCCATGGCCGCGCAGGTCGGGGCAGATGACATGATAGTCGCGGGCGAGCGAACGCGCGGTCCAGTCCCAACTGCGTGCATGGTCGAAACCGCCATGGACCAGGATCAGCGGCGGCGCCGACGGATTGCCCCAGTCGAGATAGTGAAGCCGCGTCCGCAGGGATGTGAAGAAATGCGATGTCGGCGTCGGCTGTGTGGCTTTGTTCATGCGATCCTGTGGAGTTGCTGGCGGTCAGGATGCAATTGCCATCGGCCATGCGCATGACGATGGCAAGACATAAGGCCAAGAAAATATGTGAAATTCTGTCACATATTGTCGGGTAAGACTTTAGGGGTGGCTGTCCGTGCCGATGGGAACCAGTCGCCGGAGAGCGCTGTCGTGGCGGATGCGATGCACCATCATCGCCAGTTCCGCCTGGCGGAAAGGCTTGTCGAGGCGCAGGCGACGGCTGGCATCGGCGGGCAGTTCGGCATAGCCGGTGATGATGAGCACGGGCAGGTCGGGATAGGCCTGCTCGATCGCGTCGGCCAGTTGTGCGCCGGTCATGCCGGGCATGGCGTGATCGGTAACGACCAGGTCGATGCGCCCCTGCTCCAGCATGTGCAGCGCTTCCCGACCCGATCCGGCCTGGAACACGGTATGGCCCATCGTTTCGAGCATACCGGCGGTATTGGTGAGCACCAGTTCGTCATCATCGACCGCCAGGATGACCAGCGGTTCGGTTTCCAGCTCGTCCGGTTCGCACGGGATGGCCGTCCGCTCGTTGCTGGCGTCGGTCAGGGCGACGGGTAGCCAGATGGACACGCTGGTCCCCTTGCCGGGCTGGCTGGCGATGGTCATCGCGCCACCACATTGCTGGGTAAAGCCATGGATCATCGACAGGCCAAGGCCGGTTCCCTTGCCCACCCCCTTGGTGGTGAAGAAGGGTTCGCGGGCGCGGGCCAGCGTTGCCTCGTCCATGCCTTCGCCTTCGTCCGTCACGGTCAGGCGGATGAAGCTGCCGGCGGCGAGATCGGGCTGGTCGCCCAGCGCCAGGGTGATTTCGCTGCCCTCGATCAACAGGCGGCCCCCGTCGGGCATGGCGTCGCGCGCATTGACCGCCAGATTGATCAGCGCCAGTTCCAGCTGGGCCGGGTCGGCATGGGCCGGGCGCAGCGATAGCGGGAAGCGCGTCTCGATCGCGACGCTGCTGCCGATCGTGGTCTTGAGCAGATCGGCCATGCCATGGACCAGGCCGATGCAATCGACCCGTTCCAGCTTGAGTTCCTGCTTGCGGGCAAAGGCGAGCATCCGCTGGGTCAGGGTGGCGCCGCGATCGGCGGCGGTCATGGCATTGTCGAGATAGCGGCTGATATCGGCGCCGGCCGCAAGACGCTGTCGCGCGAGATCGAGGCTGCCGACGATCACGGCCAGAAGATTGTTGAAATCATGGGCGACGCCGCCGGTCAGCTTGCCGATGGCGTCCATCTTCTGGCTCTGGAAGATCGCCTCGCGCGCCTGTTCCAGCGCCTGGGCCGCCTGGCGCCGTTCGGTAAGATCGCGGGTGATCTTGGCAAAGCCCAGCAGTTCGCCGGCGGAATCGCGGATCGGATCGATCACGACGCTGGCCCAGAAACGGGTGCCATCCTTGCGGATGCGCCAGCCCTCCGCCTCGAACCGGCCTTCGCGCTGGGCGGTGTCGAGGGCGCGGGAGGGGAGGCCGGCCATCCGGTCTTCCTCCGAATAGAAGCGGGCGAAATTCTGGCCCATAATCTCTTCGGCGCTATAGCCCTTGAATCGTTCGGCACCGCTGTTCCAGCTGGTGATCGTGCCGACCGGATCAATCATGTAGATGGCATAGTCTGTGACGCTCTGCACCAGCAGGCGGAAGCGTTCCTCGCTGCGGCGCAATTCCTCCTGCGCGGCGCGGCGTTCGGTCAGGTCGCGGGTAACCTTGGCAAAGCCGAGCAGATGGCCGGCGGGGTCGCGGATCGGATCGATCACCACATTGGCCCAGAAACGGGTGCCATCCTTGCGCAGGCGCCAGCCTTCCGCCTCGAACCGCCCTTCGACCTCGGCGGTGCGCAGGACGGCGGCGGGCACATGGGCGGCGCGGTCCTCCTCCGTATAGAAAGCGGAGAAGTGCTGGCCGATAATCTCGTCGGCGCTGTAACCCTTGATGCGCTGCGCCCCGCTATTCCAGCTGACGACGAAGCCCGCCGGATCGAGCATGAAGATCGCATAGTCGGTGACGCTCTGGACCAGCAATTCGAACCGGTTGACCGGCTGGCCTGTCTCTGTCGTCCCCATTTCCGCCCCTGACATTTTCGATCCTGTATCTTTGCCTGTGGCAAACGCGGCACGATGCAATCTGTTCCGCCATATGGGACGGGATTGCAACGGCTTGACTTCATGGGGCGGGGCCCGCACGACGCTGCTGCAATCAGAGAGGATCACATGGCAAGCGACGCGACTATCACCGTCATCGGCGAGGCAATGCTGGAACTGAGCCGGGGCAGCGGCGATAGCTGGAACCTGCGCTATGGTGGCGATGTCATCAACACCGCGATCCACCTGGCGCGGGCCGGCGACAAGGTGCGTTTTGCCAGTGCGATCGGCGCCGATCCGATGAGCGAGGATCTGCGCAAGGCGTGGGAAGCGGAAGGCGTCGATACCGGCCTTTTGATCGGTACGCCCGGCCGGACCACCGGCCTCTATGCGATCGAGACGGATGAGACCGGCGAGCGCAGCTTCCATTATTGGCGCGGCGAAGCGGCGGCGCGGGCGATGTTCGACCTGCCCGAAAGCGGCGCCATGGTTGATGCCGCTGCCCAGTCGGACCTGCTCTATTTTTCGCTCATCACCCTGGCCATCCTGCCTGACGCCGGGCGCGAGGCGTTGCTGGCGCTGTGCGAACGGGTGAAGGCGCGGGGGGGGCGGATCGCCTTCGACGGCAATTATCGGCCGCGCCTGTGGAGCGACGCCGCGACCGCGCGGGCCTGGCGCGACCGGGCGATCGCGCTGTGCGACATCGGGTTGCCAACGCTGGCGGACGAAGTGGAAATGGGCGAGGCGGATGATGCCGCCGACGCCGCGGCCCGCTGGGGCGCGGGTGATGGGCGCGAGATCGTGGTCAAGCTGGGCGCCGAAGGCTGTCTGGTTGGTGGCGTGCTGGTGCCGCCGCCGGCGCGGGTTGATGTCGTGGATTCGAGCGGCGCGGGCGATGCCTTCAACGGCGGCTATCTGCATGCGCGGCTGGCCGGCGCGGAGCCGGCAGAGGCGGCATTGGCCGGACATCGTCTGGCCGGGTGGAATATCGGTCGGCGCGGCGCGATCCCGGCGCGCGACGCCGATGCGCCCTATGGCCAGAAGGTGCCGGCCTGAGCCGGGAGCGATCGCACGGGACGTGGCCTGTGGTCACGCCCTGTGCTAGCGCGCTGACATGACAATCGGGGATGCCGCATCGGCGGGCGCGCGCGACGAAGGATCGGGTCGCCGCCGCCAGATATTGGAAATCGCCGCGCAGCTTTTTGCGCGCAAGGGCTATCGCGGCACGTCGATGCGCGACATTGGCGAGCAGGCCGGGGTTCTGGGCGGATCGCTCTACCACCATATTAAGTCGAAGGACGCGCTGTTCGTCGAACTGCATAATGGCGCATTGGATGCGGCCGAGGCGCGGATCGCGGCGGCGGTCGCGGCACAGGCCGATCCCTGGGCGCGGCTGGAGGCGGCCTGCGCCAGCCTGCTGGATATCCAGCTGGCGGCGGATTCGCTGACCATGCCGATGATGAATGATTTTCGGGCCGTGCCGGATGGCGTGCGCGACCAGCTTGTCGCGCGCCGCGACCGGTTCGAGCAATTATTCCGGGATCTGGTGGCGGCGCTGCCGCTGCCCGCGGATATTGATCGTTCGCTCTATCGCACGTTGCTGCTCAGCCAGCTCAATTCGGCGGCCGACTGGTATCGCGATGGTCGGCTGACGCGGGCGCAGATCGCCGCGCAGATCGTCGCCATTTTTCGCCACGATCGGTTATAGTCTGGGCGTCAACGGTGTGCGTCGCAGCGGCTAGGATGCCGTGCTCGTTTGACTGTAACAGATGTTTGGTATAGCTGATCCGCAGCAAATTTGGAGAGGTTCGATGTACAGCTATGTTCCGCCGATCGACGATTATCGCTTCCTGCTGAGCGAGGTGCTGGGCTTCGACCAGGCGATGGCGGAGCTGAACAAGGATGTCGACGCCGACCTGGCCGTGACCGTGCTGGACGAGGCCGGGCGCATGTGCGCCGAGCGCCTGGCGCCGCTCAACCGCGAAGGCGATGAGCATGGCAGCCAGTTGATCGATGGCGCGGTGCGGACGCCGCCCGGCTTTGCCCAGGCCTATCGCGACTTTGCTGATGCCGGCTGGGCGGCGCTGTCGGCCGATCCCGACCATGGCGGTCAGGGGTTGCCCTTCATCCTGCAACTGTGGCTGGACGAGATGCTGTCGGCCGCGAACCTGTCCTTCGGCCTGTTCCCCGGCCTGACCCGTGGCGCTTGCGAGGCGATCGCCGCCCATGCCAGCGAGGAACTGAAGGCGACCTATTTGTCGCGCATGGTGAGCGGCGAATGGACTGGCGCGATGGCGCTGACCGAAAGCAGTGCGGGCACCGACCTTGCCCTGCTGAAGACCAAGGCCGAGCCGCAGGGCGATGGCAGCTATGCGGTGACCGGCACGAAGATTTTCATCTCGTCGGGCGATCATGATTTTGGCGGCAATATCGTCCATCTGGTGCTGGCGCGCCTGCCCGATGCGCCGGCCGGGGTGAAGGGGATCAGCCTGTTCCTGGTGCCCAAATTCCTGCCCGGCGCGGATGGCGCCTTCGATCAGCGCAACGGCATGTCGGTCGGCGCGCTGGAGAAGAAGATGGGCATCCATGCCCAGCCGACCTGCGTCATGAATTATGACGGCGCGACCGGCTGGCTGGTGGGCGAAGCGCATCGCGGCCTGGCCGCCATGTTCACGATGATGAATGCCGAGCGGCTGATGGTCGGCATCCAGGGACTGGGCATCGCTGGCGCTGCCTATCAGCAGGCGGCGGGCTATGCCAAGGAACGGCTGCAGGGCCGCAGCGCGGATAATGCGCGCGCGCCGGTGGCCATCATCGAACATGCCGATGTCCGCCGGATGCTGCTCAATATCCGTAGCTTCGTGGAGGCCGGGCGCGCGCTGGCGGGCTGGACCGCGCTGCAGCATGACCGGTCGCAGCACCACGCCGACGCCGGCGAGCGCGCCAGGTCCGACGCTCTGGTGGCGCTGCTGACGCCGGTGGTGAAGGCATCCTTCACCGATTTCGGCTTCGAAAGCGCGGTGCAGGCGCAGCAGGTCTTTGGCGGCCACGGCTACATCCGCGAATGGGGCATGGAACAATATGTGCGCGATGCGCGCATCGCCCAGATCTATGAAGGCACCAATGGCGTGCAGGCGGCGGACCTGGTCGGGCGCAAGCTGCCGATGGCGGGCGGCGCGGTGGTCGAAGGCTATTTCGCCCTGATCGCGGCCGATGTGGAAGCGGCCGGTGGGAGCGTGATCGCGCGCAGCACCTGCACGGCGCTTGAGGCGCTGCGCACGGCGACGGCGGCCCTGCAGGGCGCGGACACGGATGCAGCCGGCGCGGCGGCTGTCGATTATCTGCGCCTGTTCGCGCTGGTGTCGATGGGCTGGATGTGGACCCGGATGGCGCAGGCGGCCGCGCAGGGCGACAGCCCGCTGCATCAGGCGAAGCTGAAGCTGGCCGACTATTTCGCGCTGCGTGTCCTGCCGCAGGCGCAGGGCCTGGCCGCCACGATCGCCGCCGGTGAAGCGTCGATCATGGCGTTGGAGATCGGCGCCTTCTAATCGCGCACCATCAACACGTCGCAGGGCGCGCCTTCGAGCAATTCGGAGGCGCGGCTACCGATCAGCGCATGGACGAAGCCGCTGCGACCATGGGCGCCCAGCACCAGCAGGTCGATATCGCGCTGTGCGATCAGGGTCGGCAGCACCTCGCCGGCGCGACCCTCGATCAGTTCGACCTGGAAGGGGCGGGCGTGGCCGGCCAGTTCCGGACGAGCGGCAAATTCGGCGCTTTCCCGTTCCGCTTCCGACCGGGCGAAGGCCAAGGTCTGGTCGGGATCGAGGCGGGAGGGGAAGCCGCCATCATAGACATGGACCAGATCGAGCCGCGCCTTGGGGAACAGCATCGCGGTCATCTGCACGGCATGGAGCGAACAGTCGGAAAAGTCGGTCGCGATCAGGATGCGCCGATAGGGATGGCGCGGCCGTTCCTTGACCACCAGCACCGGCACGGGCGAACGCCGGACCAGATAGTCGACCGCCGTGCCCAGGATGAAGTCGCTGACATGATTGTGGCGGGCCGGGCCGACGACGATCACCGCGCTGCCCCGCTCCTTGCCCAGTTCCGCGATGGTTTCGGGCGCGCGGCCCTGGATCAGCACCGGTTCTACCGGCGCGGCGACGGCCTCGGTCAGCTTCGCGATGACCCGTTTGGCGCGATCGGAGGCGTGGGCGACATGGGCGGCATCGCCCTTGTCCAGCGCATGGGCGACGAGCAGCGTGCCGCCCAGATCGGTCGCCAGTTCGACGGCCCGGTCAAAGGCCCGATCGCTTCGGGCGGTCAGATCGGTGGCGATGAGGATGGTTGGCGGCACGAACATCTCCCTCTTGTGTCGGGCGGTGGCTAAGCGCTTGCAAGACAAAGCCTATCATCCTCACGCCGCGCTTGCCACTCCGGGTAGACCCTGGCCCGGCAGGGGGGCGATGGCCGACACCGGCACCTGTCGGTCGGTCAGCGTGAGTGGCGCGGGGCGGTGCGAAATCAGGATAAGGCCAGTGCCGGTCCGGTCGAGCCAGATGCGCAGCCGGCTGATCAGAAGCGCCTCGGTCGCGGCATCCAGCCCCTCGGTCGGCTCATCCAGCAACAGCCAGGGACGGCCGGTCAGCAGCGCGCGTGCCAGCGACAGCCGCTTGCGTTCGCCGCCCGACAAGGTGCCGCCGGCTTCGCCCAACCGATAGTCGATGCCACCGGGCAGGCTGGCGCTGCGCTGGTCGAGACAGGCGACATGCAGGGCATCGACCATATCGGCCGCATCGATGCCGGGCCGGGCGAGGCGCAGATTGTCGGCGATGCTGCCGGCCAGCATCGGCGCGTCCTGGGGCGAGAGGGCGAACTGGTCACGCAGTTCCGTCCCGGAGCAGGCTGCCAGCAGATGGCCGCCAAGCGCGATATCGGCCGTGACCGGACGCAGCCCGGCCAGACCCTCCGCAAGCAGGCTCTTGCCCGAACCGGAGCGGCCAGTGACGGCGACGCGCGCACCGGGGCGCAATTCGATGTTGCCCAATCGGATGGCTTGGGGCGTCGCGGTGAATGGCGCAGGCGCATCGTCCAGCGGCAGTGCATCAAGCGCGGCCAGCCGGGCAAGGCCGGCATCGACGCTGGCCTGGCGGAAGGCGGTGCGTGACAGCCCGGCCATCGCCTCCACCGCGCCGGCGCTGGCCAGCAAGGCAAGCGCGACCTGCGGCGCGGGGGCATCGGCGCCGAGCAGCACCAGCATGACCGCCAGCGCGCTATAGGCCGCGAGCAGGGCTGCCTGCACGCCTTCGCCGATGAACAGGCGGGCGCGGGCCCGGTCGAGCCGGCTGGTGAGCGGTGCCAATTCGGCCATCACCCGATCCCCCAGCCCATAGGCAGCGATTTCCGCGCGAGCGCTCGCCAGTTCGACATAGCGGGTGCGCAGCGCGCCGAGCGCGTCGGCGGCCTGTTGCGCAGGGACTTCGGTCAGGCGCCGGGCAAGGCTGCGCAGCAAGAGCGGCAGGGCGGCGAGCATGGCCGCCAGCAGCAGGGCCGACAGCCAGCCGCCGCTCGCCGCCAACATCACGCCCGCCAGCGCTGCCATCAATCCGGCGATCCGGCTCGGCAGGCGCACGACCAGATCCTCCAGCGCGTCGATGTCGCCGGTCAGCCGCGCGGCGGCGTCGCCGCTGGACAAGGGCAGGGCGGTGCGGCTGTCCTGCGCGGCGAGGCGCGCGAACAGGCTGGCGCGCAGCCCGCCCATGGCTTCGAGCGCGGCGCGGTGCGACCAGAGCCGCTCGCCATAGCGCGAGGCGGTGCGCAATATGGCGAGCAGCCGGATCGCCGCGCTGGGCACCAGATAGTTGAACGCCTGTACCG
Source organism: Sphingobium sp. DN12 (assembly GCF_051058005.1). Lineage (NCBI taxonomy): Bacteria > Pseudomonadati > Pseudomonadota > Alphaproteobacteria > Sphingomonadales > Sphingobiaceae > Sphingobium > Sphingobium sp. DN12. Next base: position 2,378,884 of record NZ_CP173717.1, on the reverse strand, counting down.
CGACCGCGCCAGCCGCGCCGGCCATGGCGGCGGCGGTCAGGAACCAGCCGGCCAGTGCGAGCAGGGCAATGCCGGCCAGCGCCGCAATGACGGCGCACAGCGTCGCCCGGCGCAGCAGCATCGCGGAGCCTGTCGCCTTGTCGAGCGCGATCTGGATCGGATTCACAGCATCACCTCCATCCGCGCGGCGGCGGTCAGGCGATGATCGTGGGTGGCGACCAGGATCGCGCGCTCGGTCGACAGGGCGACCAGCAGGGCGATGATGTCGGCGGCACTCTGCGCATCCAGATCGGCGGTGGGTTCGTCGCACAGCAGGACCGGCCGCCCGGACAGGATGGCGCGGGCAAGCCCGATGCGCCGCCGTTCGCCGCCCGACAGGCCAGCCCCCTGATGATCGATGGGCAGGTCCAGCCCCTCCGGCCGTGTGGCCAGCATGGGCGTCAGACCGACCCGCGCGGCAACCTGCGCGATTTCGGCCCGGTCGGCATCGGGGCGGGCAAGGGCGATATTGTCGGCCAGGCTGCCGGGCAGCAGCAGCGGCCGCTGGGCCGCCCAGGCGATGCGCGCGGGATCGACCGGAGACAGTTCGCCCGAGGCCGGGTCAATCTGTCCGGCGATCGCGGCGAGCATGCTGGTCTTGCCGCTGCCGGTCGGTCCGGTGAGGGCGATCAGGTCATGCGGCTTGAGCGTCAGGCTGACCGGGCCGATCCCAGAACCGATGCCGATCCGCAAATCCTTGAGATGAAGGCCATCGAACGGTGCGCTGGCCGGATGCAGCGCGGCCTCCACGTCCGGCAGGGCGCCGGTGATCGCCTTGTCCGCCGCTTCGCCCATCTGCTTGTCATGATAGGCCGCGGCCAGCCGGCGCATCGGCAGATAGAATTCCGGCGCCAGCGCCAGGGCGAACAGCGCGGCGCGCAGGTCGAGCGCTTCAGGGGCGGGGAAGGGCAGCAGCCCAAGCAGCGCAAAACCGCAATAGACCGCGACCAGCGCCACCGAGAGCGCCGCGAAAAATTCCAGCACCGCACCCGACAGGAAGGCGACGCGCAGCACCGCGCCGGTGCGGGTCGCCACTTCCTGCGCGGCGCCCGCCACCTGTCGGCTGATCCGCGCCTGCGCGCCATGATGACGGATCAGCGGCAGCGCGCGCAGCCGGTCCACGAACAGACCCGACAATTCGGCCAAGGCCGCCAGTTGCCGCTCCGCCGCCGCGCGCGCCGCCGTGCCCGCCAGCACCATGCCGAAAGCGAAGGGGATCAGGGTCGCCAGCATGATCGCGGCGCAAACCCAGCTTGCGGTCGCGACGATCGCGGCGACCAGCAGCGGCCCCAGCACCGCCGCCTTGCGGATCGGCAGGAAGCGGGCGCCATGCGCCTCGATCGCGGCGAGATGGTCGATCGCCAGCGTCGCATTCTCGCCCGCCAGCAGCGGCCGGGCCAGCCGTCCGCCGAGCAGCCGGGGCAGCAGTTTCGATCGCCGCGCGGCGACGATGCGCTGGGCCGACCGGATCGCCTGGACATGGGCCAGCATCAGCCCGGCCGCACGCACCAGTCCGCCGGCCAATAGCAACACCGGCGACAGCCAGCCGATCGCGACGCCATCGGCCAGCGCACTGACGCCCTGCGCCAGTCCCGCCGCGAAAAGAGCGGCGCCGATGATGTCGATGACCCAACCCATGCCTGCGGTTTTCCCTAGCTAGACCTTGCGTCCCATTCATTTAGGTTTGGCGGCAGAATATAATTTGATCTGTCTCAATGATGTAGCGCCGTCACGTCCATATTTCGCCAGCCAACTTGGTTCAGGGAAGAAAGGGGGTCGCGATGATAAGCATGGCCGTCGTTGAATTATCCAGGCTGCAATTCGCTCTCACAGCTTTATACCATTTCCTGTTCGTGCCCCTGACGCTGGGCCTTTCCTTCATGCTCGTCATCATGGAAAGCGTCTATGTCATGACGGACCGCCCGATCTGGCGGGACATCACCCGCTTCTGGGGCAAGCTGTTCGGGATCAACTTCGTCCTTGGCGTGGCCACCGGCCTCACCATGGAGTTCGAATTCGGCACCAACTGGGCCTATTATTCGCACTATGTCGGCGACATATTCGGCGCGCCGCTGGCGATCGAGGGCCTGATGGCCTTCTTCCTGGAGGCGACCTTCGTCGGCCTCATGTTCTTCGGCTGGGATCGCCTGTCGAAGCGCGGCCACCTGCTCACCACCTTCATGGTGGCGCTGGGGTCGAACCTGTCGGCGCTGTGGATCCTCGTCGCCAATGGCTGGATGCAGCATCCCACCGGTGCGACCTTCAACCCGCAGACGATGCGGATGGAAGTGACCGACTTCATGGCGGTGATCTTCAATCCGGTCGCCCAGGCGAAGTTCGTCCACACCGTCAGCGCCGGCTATGTCTGCGCCAGCGTCTTCGTGCTGGGCGTGTCGGCCTTCTATCAGCTCAAGGGCAAGCATATCGCCATTGCCAAGCGCTCCTTCACCGTCGCGGCCGCCTTTGGCCTTGCCGCGTCGCTGTCGGTCGTCGTGCTGGGTGACGAAAGCGGCTATGCGCTGACCGAGAACCAGAAGATGAAGCTCGCCGCGATCGAGGGCATGTGGCAGACCGAGCCTGCACCGGCCGGCCTGACCCTGTTCGGCCTGCCGTCCAACAGCGGGCGCGAGACCACGCATGAGATCAAGGTGCCCTATGTGCTGGGCCTCATCTCCACCCGCAGCCTGACCGGCGAAGTCACCGGCATCAACCAACTGGTCAACACGGCCAAGGTGCGGATTGCCGCCGGCATCATCGCCTATGATGCGGTCGAGACGCTGAAGGTCGATCGCAACGACCTGGTCGCGCGGGAAGCGTTCGAGCGGAACAAGGCGGATCTGGGCTATGCCCTGCTGCTGAAGCGCTTCATCGCCGATCCGCGCCAGGCCGATGCCGCGACGATCGAGAAGGCAGCCTGGAGCACCGTGCCCAATGTGCCGGCGATCTTCTGGATGTTCCGCATCATGGCGGGGCTGGGCTTTGCCTTCATCGCCTTCTTCGCGACCGCCTTTGCCTTCTCGTCGATGCGGCGGTTCGATGCGCGCTGGTTCCTGAAACTGGCCCTGTTCATGATGCCGATGCCCTGGATCGCGATCGAGGTCGGTTGGGCCGTGGCGGAAATCGGGCGCCAGCCCTGGGCGGTGGACGGCGTGCTGCCGACCTTCCTTGCCGCCTCCAGCCTGACGGTGCCGCAATTGTGGACCACCATCATTGGCTTCACCCTGCTCTACGGTATCCTGGCAGTGATCGAGGTGAAGCTGATGCTCGCCACCATCGCCAAGGGGCCGGAACGCTATGTCCCCTGGCGGCCCGACAGCCCCGCCGAGCCGGCGCCCGATTTCCGCGCCGTGCCCGCCGAATGACGCCCGCCAACCGGAGTTAGGACAATGACCATTCCGCTCGATTATGAAACGCTGCGCGTCATCTGGTGGCTGCTGCTGGGCGTGCTGCTGATCGGCTTCGCCCTCACCGACGGCTTTGACCTGGGATCGGCGGCCTTGCTGCCCTTTGCCGGCCGGACCGACGAGGAACGGCGCATGATCATCAACAGCGTCGGCGCCACGTGGGAAGGGAACCAGGTCTGGTTCATCCTGGGCGGCGGCGCCATCTTTGCCGCCTGGCCCTTCGTCTATGCCGTCAGCTTTTCCGGCTTCTATCTCGCCATGTTCCTGGTGCTGTCGGCGCTGATCCTGCGGCCCGTCGGCTTCAAATATCGCTCGAAGAAGCCGGATGCCCGCTGGCGGGCCGGCTGGGACTGGGCGCTGTTCGTCGGCGGCCTGGTGCCCGCGCTCGTCTTCGGCGTCGCGGTCGGCAATGTGCTGGTCGGCGCGCCCTTCCGCCTCGATGGCGATCTGCGCATGGTCTATGAAGGATCGCTGCTCGGCCTGTTCACGCCCTTCACCCTGCTGACCGGCCTGCTGTCGGTCGCGATGCTGGTGCTGCATGGCACCGGCTGGCTCAGCCTCAAGACGCAGGGGCCGGTGCTGCAGCGCGTGCGCCTTTATGGTCAGGGCGCGGCGATCCTGTCGATCCTGCTGTTCGCCATCGGCGGGCTGTTCGTCGCCTGGAGCGGCATGGGCTATCGCGTCGATGGCGTGATCGATCCCAATGGCCCGTCCAACCCGCATCTGGGCGGCGCGGTCGCGGCGGCGGGCGCATGGCTCGACAATTATGCGGCGCATCCCTGGATGCTGCTAGCGCCGATCCTGGGCTTTGTTGGACCAGTGCTGGCATTGCTGGGTATTCGTGGCCAGCGCGACACGCTGGTCTTTGCCGGCTCGTCGATCGCCAATGTCGGCATCATCAGCACCGTCGGCCTGTCGATGTTCCCCTTCATCCTGCCCAGCTCGATCGATCCGGGGTCCAGCCTGACCGCGTGGAACGCCTCGTCCAGTCACGGCACCTTGTTCACCATGCTGATCTGCACCGTCATCTTCCTGCCGATCGTGCTGGCTTACACGGCCTGGGCCTACAAGGTGATGTTCGGCCGGGTGACCGACCGGGAAATCCGCCTCAACCCCGACTTTTACTAAGGATCCGACCTATGTGGTATTTTGCCTGGATATTGGGCGTCGGCCTGGCTGTCGGCTTCGGCATCCTCAACGGCGTCTGGCACGAGTTCCATTCGGAACCCGGCGAATATTGAGCTGACAGATAGCGCCCCGGCGGTTTGACACGGCCGGGGCGTCACGCCACCCCGTTGCGGCCATGGATATGCAGGGGAAGGGCATGGACGAAGAGGCTGCAGCCGCCCGCATCGCGCGCCGCCATGCCCAGATATTGGGCGATGCGCCCCGCATCGAAGCGCTGAGCATCGACGAATATAGCGCCGATCTCGACCCGCTGATCCGGCAGATGATCGCCATCAACCAGAGCATCGACGCGCGCGAAGCGGACCTGCTGACCGACGTGACCGATGCGCAAGCACAGGGGCAGGGCGACATGTCCGCCGTGCTGGCACGCCTGCCCGAAATCATCCGTACCATGATGCGCCATCCGGCGCTGTTCACCCGCCAGACCGATGTCGGCGTCACGCTGCTGACGCAGGGCAAGCTTTCCGCGCGCGATCGGGAAATGGCGATCCTGCGCGTCGCCTGGCTCTGTCAGGCGCCCTATGAATGGGGCGAGCATGTGATGATCGCGCGCCATGCCGGCATTTGTCGGGAAGAGGTGGAGCGGATCGTGACCGGCTCGGTCGATCCGGGCTGGAACGACCATGACCGGGCGATCCTGCGGGCCGTCGAGGAACTGCATGGCGACGCCATGATCGCCGACGCGACCTGGGCCGTGCTGGCTGCGCGTCTGGACGAGGCGCAATTGATTGAACTGACGGTGCTGATTGGCCAATATCAGGCAGTGGCCTATTATCAGAACAGCCTCAAGCTGCGCCTGCACGGCGGCAACAAGGGGCTGTCCGCCCGATAGGCCCGGCCGTCAGATCGGTTCAGCCGATCCGTTCACTCGGCATGTTTCGGGGCGGGACTGTCCACCCTGACGAAGCCGTGCGGGGTCTGGACCCACTGGCCGGCCTTCTTGCTGGTCGGCGTGAAGGCGACGCGGGCTTGGGGGCTGCTAGCGCTACGAATTGGCTTCATGGCTGGATACTCCCTGTTCCTTTTCATTCTATCCAAAATCACGCCGAACGAACCTCGGGAATTTTACGGGGATCGCACATTTGGGGGACATTTTCTTGGATTGGATATTGTCGAGGCCTTGATAGGGAAATCCATGAGGCCCCCTTTTGTTCCGACTTGAATAGCGAAATTTCTAGGGCTGAGGTGCATCGCTACAGTGATTGGTTTGTCCAAATTGGTCATGCCAACTTGTGGTGCCGCAGGCGCCGGGTTAGCCTCCCGCAAAATCGAGGGAGGATGCCGTGACGAAGGGCCACATGTTGATGGTGGGAAGCCTGTCCCTGCTGGCGATGACGGGCGTGATGCTGGGCGCTGCCACGCCTCCCTTCGACCCCGGCCGCTTTGCTCAGGTCGCGAAGGTCGATGACCAGTATCAGGCCTATAATGTCGAGATGGTGGAGGTGGTCGGCGGCCGCTTCTGGGCACCCTATCCCAAGCCGGGCGAGGCGCGGCCCCAGCCGGCAGCCGGCGGCAGTGGCGGCGTCGACATCGCCGCCGTCATGTTCCGCAAGCGCGAGCCGATCGACCTGACTGGCGACACGCAGCTGCGCAACCTCGCCCGCGCGCTGGGGCCGGCCTATGTGCGCGTGAGTGGCGGCTGGGCCAATGCCGTCTATTTCCATGACAGCGATACGCCTCCACCTGCCACCCCGCCCAAGGGCTATCAGAGCGTCCTGACCCGTGCCCAATGGGCCGGCGTCGTCGATTTCGTTAAGACCGTTGGCGGCAAGCTGGTCGTATCCTTCCCCGTGAGCGACGGCGCGCGCGACGCATCGGGCGTGTGGGATCCCGATCAGGCGCGCCGGCTCAACGCCTATACCGAGAAGTTGGGCGGCCATATCTATGCCGCCGAACTGATCAACGAACCCAATGCGGGGTCTATGGTCGGCCTGCCCAAGGGCTATGACGCGGCCGCCTTCGCCCGCGACATGGCCGTCTTCCGCGCGTTCCGCGATGCCGATGCGCCGCAGATGAAGATCGTCGGGCCGGGCAGCACGGGCGAGGCTGGCTTCGTCATCATGCCGCGCAATATCGGCGTGGTGCCGACCGATGCGCTAATGAGCGCCGAGCCGCGGCCCAAGGTCGATATCTTCTCCTATCATTTCTACGGCACCGTCTCGCAGCGCTGCGCCGCGATGGACAAGAGCGCCGGGATCAGCCCCGACCGGGCGCTGGACGAGGATTGGCTGGCGCGAGCCGATCTCAACGCGACCTATTATAAGGAACGGCAGCAGCGTTTCGCGCCCGGCACAGACATCTGGATCACGGAAACGGCGCAGGCGGCCTGTGGCGGCGACGCCTGGGCAGCGACGTGGCGCGACAGTTTCCGCTATGTCGACCAGTTGGGGCGGCAGGCGAAGCAAGGCGTGTCGGTGGTCTTCCACAATACGCTGGCGGCCCGCGACTATGCGCTGATCGACGAGGCGACGATGATGCCGCGGCCGAGCTATTGGGCGGCGGTCCTATGGGCGCGGCTGATGGGCAATGTGGTGCTGGATGCGGGGCAGAACGCGGGCAAGCTGCATCTCTACAGCCAGTGTCTGCGCGGCACACCGGGCGGCGTCGCGCTGGTCGCGATCAATCTCGATACCGCCAATCCCGCCAGCCTGTCGCTCGCCGGCAAGGCGACCCGCTATACGCTGACAGCCGACAATCTGGACGCGGGCAGCGTGAAGCTCAACGGCCGGACGCTGGCGGTGGGGCAGGATGGCGTGCTCCCCGATCTCAAGGGCGTCGCCGCGCACGGCATGCAGTCGTTGCCGGCGGCCAGCATCAGCTATTTGACCTATCCCGATGCCCGCAACCCGGCCTGCCGCTGACCTCTGATGGGTCGGGCAGGCCGGGCAGGGGCTGTCCGGCGCATCAGGCCAGGGCCAGGGCAAAGGCGCCCATATGGGCGATGATGGCGCAGCACATGATGGCGATGGCGCTCTTGGTGCTCAGAAAATCGGTCATGGTCGGTCTCCTTGGCCGGTCGGGGCGGATGATCCATTCATCGGCCCGCCGGTATGAGGGGGAGCGATGGCAGCCCACGATTGACGGGCAAGCGGCTTTTCGTCACGCAGGGAGAACAGAAGAAAAAGCGCGGAAAACCGGGCCCTTCGCGGTTCGCGTTTCGCGAATGGAGAGGGGGATTGCGTGAAACGTCTCCGCCGTGTGCTGCTCGAACTCTGGGCGATGCTGCCGGTCGCGGCGGTGGTCGGCTTTCTTGGCCCCTTCGGCACCTATTTGTCGGGCGACTTCCTGCTGCGCGCCGGGCGATGGTGGATCATGCTGATGGGTGCCTATATACTCGCGCGGCCGACGCTGATCGCCTGGCGGGCGATTGCGCGGGCGACCCGCCTACCGCGCGGGTCTCTGGTCTTCTGGGGCATGGTCGCCTCCAGCTTTCCGATGGCGCTGATCTGGCGGCTGGTCGGGCGGGACGAGGTGCGGCTGCTGGGCGGCTATGCCGGCCTTTTGCCCTTCACCTTGCTCTGTTGCCTGCTGGTGATGACCATCGCCTGGTGGGCGGAGCGGGCGGACGCGCATCTGCTGCGCTATTATGATGAGCATATGGGGCCGGCTTCACCCTTCGTGTCGCCATCGACCGATGGTGCGCCGCCGCTCACGCCGATGGCGGGAAAGCAGGTTCGCCTTCATCAGCGTCTCAGTCCGGCTTTTCCTGGTCCCATAATCGCCCTGGAGAGCGAGGATCATTATGTCCGCATCCATGGGCCGCATGGCAGCGAACTGATCCTGATGCGGCTGCGCGATGCCATTGCCGAAATGGATGATGTGCCCGGCGCGCAGACCCATCGCAGCTGGTGGGTGGCCAAGGCGGCGCTTGCCGAAGGAGCAAGCGTGGGCAAGGGTCGGGAAATCCGGCTGATCAACGGCCTGTCCGCGCCGATCGCGCGCGATTCCCTTGATCGCCTGCGTCAGACCGGTTTCCTGCCGGACTGACGCAGCAGGATCAGAAGATCAGGTTCAGCGCGACGATGATCAGGATCGTCGCCAGGATCGTGCGCAGCACCGCTTCGCGCACATGCGAGGCGAGCAGGCTGCCGACGATGATGCCGGGGATCGACCCGATCAGCAGCGATGCCAGCAGCGACATGTCGACCGTGCCCAGCCACCAATGGCCGATGCCCGCCACCAGCGTCAGCGGCACGGCATGGGCGACGTCGCTGCCGACGATCCGGGCGAGCGGCGTGCGCGGATAGAGGATCAGCAGCGCCGTCGCGCCGATCGCGCCGGCGCCGACAGACGTGATGGTCACCGCCACGCCCACGACCACGCCCAGCAATATGGTGAGGTTGCGGGTGGTGGCGGGGCTGCGATCCTGGCCATGGGTGCGCGACCAGGCCGTGATCCGATCGCGGAACAGCAGCACCAGGCCGGTGAGGAACAGCATCACCCCCAGCGTCACCTTGATCGGATCGACCACGGCGGCCGACGGCGGCCCCATTGCCCGCAGCGCCATCAGCGCGCCGATCGCGGCCGGCATCGATCCCAGCGCCAGCCAGCCGACAATCGCCCAGTCGACCGATCGCTTCCAGCCATGAACCAGGCTGCCCACGCTCTTGGTGACGCAGGCATAGAGAAGGTCGGTGCCGACGGCCGCAGCCGGGTGGAAATTGAACAGCAGCACCAGGATCGGCGTCATCAGCGATCCGCCGCCAACGCCGGTCAGCCCGACCAGCGTGCCGACGATGAAGCCCGTCAGGGAATAGAGCGGATTGATCGTCACGGCCGCTCCTGCGGTGCATGACGACAGGCGGTGCGACCCATCATGGCGTCACCTAAGGGCGTTTGCGCCGCCCATGCAAGTCCCTGCACTCGATCCATATCCCTGCGTCCCCCTTATGTTTCGCGGTGGGACATAGCGGACGCCATGGCGGGGTGAAACCCGCCCCTTGCTTGAGGGGGGTGATAGCTTTGCTATGGACGGCGCGCGCCACATATCGCTCCCGCGGCTGTCTGGCCTGCGTTCGAGCGCCTAGCGTGCCGGGATAAGCGACAGGAGCAGGATATGGTGGAACAGGCACGGGTGGCGGTGGTGACGGGCGCGAGTTCGGGCATCGGCAAGGCGATCGCGAAGGCCATGGCGCGGCAGGGCTGGCGGGTGATCGGCACCGGCCGTGATCCCGAACGGCTGGCGGCCGCCGAGGCGGAGATAGTGGCGGAGTCGGCCGGCGCGCCGGTCACCATGCTGCGCGCCGACCTGTCGCTGCTGGGCGCCGCCGCCCAACTGGCGCAGGATATCGCCGCGCTGACCGACCGGGTCGACCTGCTGTTCAACAATGCCGGCGGCATGACCGATAAGCTGGTGATGACGGACGAGGGGCTGGAGGCGAATTTCGCCGGCAATCATCTGGGGCCGTTCCTGCTGACGCAGCGCCTGCTGCCGCTGTTGCGCAACGCCGCGCAGGATCAGCCGGCGGGCGCCGTGCGCATCCTCAATACCGCCTCCGACGCCAGCGAGATGATCCCGTCGATCAACCTGGACGACATGCAGAATCTGGGACGGTTCAGCCCCGGCATGGCCTATTGCACCGGCAAGCTCGCCAACGTGCTGTTCGCCCGCGCGCTGGCGGATCGGCTGGCGGGGGACGGGATCGTCGCCCATGCGGTCCATCCCGGTGCGGTCGACTCGAACTTCTTTTCCCATGCGCCGGCCGACACGCAGGCGCGCTCGCGCGGGCTGGACAAGGCGAGCGAGGCGGAGGGAGCGGACACGCTGGTCTGGCTGGCGACCGCACCGGAAGGGGCGGCCAGCAATGGCGGCTATTGGTATCGCCGCGCACCGCGCACGCCCAATAAGCTGGTCGAGGATGCAGCGATCGTCGATCGCTTCTGGCAGGAAAGCGAAAAGCTGATCGCGGCGCATGGCCGCTGAGAAAGCAAGGCGCCCCGGACTGGCAATCCCCATCGCCGGTCCGGGGCAGTCCCTCCCCCAGAGAACTTATTCCGGCACCCTCACCTGCGCCAGGCGCGGCGAAAGCAGGTGGATCGCCAGTAGGGCGATGAAATAGGCGCTGCCTGCGACCGCGAAGAGCGGCGCATAGCTGCCGATGCTGTCGAGGATGTAGCCCGCATATTTGGCCATCAGCATGCCGCCGATCGCGCCGGCCGTGCCGCCGATACCGACCACCGATCCGACCGCCGCACGCGGGAACATGTCCGACGGCAGGGTGTAGAGATTGGCGGAAAAGGCCTGATGCGCGGCGGTGGCGATGCCGATCACGAGGACGGCGACCCACAGATTGTCGATCGACTGGGCAAAGAAGACAGGCGTGACCGCAGCGGCGCAGACCAGCATGGTCAGCTTGCGCGCGGCGTTGACGCTGTGTCCGGCCTTCATCAGCCGTCCCGACAGCCAGCCGCCGGCCACGCTGCCAAGGTCCGACAACAGATAGATGGCGACCAGCGGCGGGCCGAAGCTGATGAGGTCGAGGCCATAGCGCTCGCCCAGATAGCCCGGCAGCCAGAAGAGGAAGAACCACCAGATCGGGTCGATGCAGAATTTGCCGATGGCAAAGGCCCAGCATTCGCGCACGGCAATCAGCCGGCGCCAGCCGATCGGCGTGACCGGGTCGGCCGGATCCTGCTGGATATAGGCAAGTTCGGCGGCGCCGACGCGTGGATGCTCCTGCGGCCGGCGATAGAAGATCAGCCAGGCGGCGAGCCAGACGACGCCGAATATGCCGGTCGCGATGAAGGCGAAGCGCCAGCCATATTGGATGGTCAGCCATGGCACCAGCAGCGGCGTGATGATCGCGCCGACATTGGCGCCGGCGTTGAACAGGCCGATCGCGAAGGCGCGCTCCTTCTGCGGGAACCATTCGGCCACCGCCTTGATGCCCGCGGGAAAATTGCCGGATTCGCCGACGCCCAGGCCAAAGCGGGCGAAGGCGAACTGGGTCACGCTATGCACGCCGCCATGGGCGACATGGGCGATCGTCCAGATGATTATCGCGACGGTATAGCCCAGCCGCGCGCCGATCGCATCGACCAACCGGCCAAAGCCCAGATAACCGATCGCATAGGCCGCCTGGAACCAGAAGACGATATTGGCATAGTCGGTTTCCGACCAGTGCATCTCGGCCGCCAGCGTGGGCTTCAGCACGCCGATCATCTGCCGGTCGACATAGTTGATCGCGGTGGCGGCGAACAACAGCCCCACGACCACCCAGCGATAGCGCCCGACCCTCTGGGTTGCTCCGGCGACGGCCTCGTTCATTCTCTTCCTCTCCTCTTGCCCTGCGGCCTTGTCAGGCGGCCGCTTGGGGGCGGATGACGCAGTGTGCGGTGCCGAGCGGTCCGAAGTCCGCAACCACCGTCTGCCCGACGCGCACTTCATGCACGCCGGTGACGGCGCCTGTCGATATCCATGCGCCCGGTTGCAGCCTTATGCCGCGCGCGGCGAGATTTTCGAGCAGGAAACGCACGGAGCCGATTGGCCCGTCGGGGAAGCTGACCGCGCGGCCGGTGCCGGCGACGACGCCGTCGATGCTCAGGCTGATGTCGATCTCGGCAAAGGCTAGGCTCTGCCAGTCCGGCACGGCGGCGCCGATCAGCAGGCCGTTATTATTGCCGAAATCCGAAACGGTGACGGCCGGACCATGCTCGTTGATGCCGGTGAAGGGCGAACTGGCGATTTCCAGCCCGATATGTACGGCGTCGACCAGCGCGGCGGCTTCCTCCAGGGTGAAGCTGGTCTGGGCCGGGTCGGGCGCCTGGCCGATGCGCAGCAGGAATTCCGCCTCCGCCGCGCCAAAGCCCTGGGCAAAGACCAGCCCGGTGGCATTGGGGGTCAGTTCATGGATGGTCGGGGTGAAGATCGGCCCGGCCAGCCGATCCGCGCCGAAACGCTCGACCAGCGGGGCGGGCACGCGGCCGACCTTCCAGCCGCCGACCGGCGCATCGACCAGCGCAAGTGCCTCCGCCTGGATTGCATAGCCGTCGGCCAGGCTGGGCGGGATCGGGCCGGGATAGTCGGAAAAGCCCGTCGCCTGCTGTCGGGCGGTGACGAAGGCGCGCGCAATGGCGGCGGGGGAAGCGGCGGTCACGATGATCCTCTCGGCTGGTTCTCCTCTCGGGATGCCTGCAAGAGTAACCGGTGTCAATAGATTTGCCGAGCGACACATATTGCGCTGGTTGCGGGGCATAAGCGCGCTATAAAAGGGCCATGACAAAGACACCCAGGGACGAGGGCGCCACCGCCAAGCTGACGATCAACGACATTGCCCGCATGGCCGGCGTGTCGAAGAAGACGGTCAGCCGCGTCATCAACCGATCGCCGCTGCTGAACCAGGAAACCCGCGGCAAGGTGGAGGAAATCATCCGCCAGACCGGCTATGTCCCCAATCCGCAGGCGCGTGCGCTGGCGCTGGGGCGCAATTTCCTGATCGGCCTGATCTACGACAATCCCAATGCCCAGATGGTGCTGAGCATGCAGAAGGGGATATTGGAGGCGCTGCACGGCACCGAGTTCGAACTGGTGGTGCGCCCGGTGGACAGGGGTGCGGCGATGGTGATGGAGGATATCCATAATTTCGTGACGCGCCAGCGCCTGTTCGGCGTTGTCGTGCTGCCGCCGCTCTCCGAAAATGACAGTCTTTCCAAACTGTTCGACGATGCCGGCTGTCGCTATGTGCGGATGGGTTCGGCCCTGCTCGATGACCCGGAACATATGGTCGCCTCCAATGACCGCGACGCGGTGGCGGACGCGGTGCGCTATCTGATCGCGCAGGGGCATCGGCGGATCGGCCTGATTGCCGGGCCGCATGGCTTCCGCTCGGCCAAGGAGCGGCGCGAGGGTTTTGAAATGGCGCTGGCGGAAGCCGGCATCAGCCTGCCGCGCAGCCTGGTTGCGGACGGGCAATATACTTTTGAATCAGGGGTTTCCGCTTCGGAAAACCTGTTCGACCTGACTTCGCCGCCTACCGCGATCTTTGCCAGCAATGACGAGATGGCGGCCGGCGTCCTCTATGCGGCGCGGCTACGCGGGATCGAAGTGCCAGAGCAATTGTCGATCATCGGCTTCGACGATACGCCACTCACCACCCGCGTCTGGCCGCCGCTGACCACGGTGCGCTGGCCGATCGCCGCCATGGGCCGCGCCGCGGCGCTCAAGCTGATCGGCACGGCCATCGGCGAGGAGGCGGAGGTCAGCGAGCCGTCGCTGTTCAGCTCGACCCTGATCCGGCGCAGTTCGGTGGCGCCTGCTTCGGGCTGATCCACGCGAAGGTTGACACCGGTTTCCGAATTTGCTTCCCAAGGGAGAAATTTCAGACAAACGGGCGAGGATATGATGTTCGACAAGACCTATTATGCGACCCACCCCGACATGATGGAGTGCGTGTCGAACGAGGAGCTGCGGGATCGCTATCTGATCGGCGGCCTGTTCCGTGACGGCGAATGCGTGCTGAACTACACCCATGCCGAGCGTTTCGTGATCGGCGGCGTGGCAGTGGCCGATGCGCCGGTGACGCTGCCGGCGCAGACCGAGCCGGCCTCGGCCGCTGGCCATCCCTTCCTGGAGCGGCGCGAGCTGGCGATCGTCAATGTCTCGGGCGTCGAAGGCACCGTGACCGTCGATGGCGAAGTCTTCACGCTCGGCAACAAGGATTGCCTCTATGTGACGATGGGCGCCAAGGACGTGGAGTTCGCCGGCACCGGCGCGCGTTTCTATCTCGCCTCCTGCCCGGCGCACAAGGCGTTCACCACCCGCAAGCTGGGCATCGCCGACGCCAATGCGCTGGAGCGCGGCTCGCTGGAGGAATCGAACGAGCGCACCATCTTCCAGCTCGTCATCCCCGGCATCTGCGACAGTGCGCAGCTGGTCATGGGCCTGACCGTCCTCAAGCCTGGTTCGGTGTGGAACACCATGCCGCCGCACATCCATGAGCGCCGCAGCGAGATTTATTTCTATTTCGAGCTGGATGGCGATGCCGACCGCGTCTTCCACTATATGGGCGAGGGCGATGCGATGCGTCACATCGTCATGGCCAATGAGGAAGCGGTGATCTCGCCGCCCTGGTCGATCCATATGGGTTCGGGCACCAAGGCCTATGCCTTCATCTGGGCGATGGCTGGCGAGAATCAGGACTATACCGACATGAACGTGCTGGACATCTGCCAGCTGGCCTGACGGTTTTTCGCCCCTTTCGCGCGAGCGGAAGGGGCCAGGGAGTCCTGGACATGAGCAACATCTTCGATCTTGGTGGCAAGGTCGCCATCGTCACCGGCGCCAATACCGGCATTGGCCAGGCGATCGCGCTGTCGCTCGCGGCGGCCGGCGCCGACATCGCGGCGGTGGGCCGCACCCCGGCGGAGGAGACCGTCGAGAAGGTCCGCGCACTCGGCCGCAAGGCGGAGATCGTCTCGGCCGATCTTTCCAGCATCGAACCGGTGCAGCGCGTCGTCGACGAGACGATCGAGAAGCTGGGCGGCCTCGACATCCTCATCAACAATGCCGGCATCATCCGCCGCGCCGACAGCGTCGACTTCACCGAAGAAGACTGGGATGCGGTGATCGACACCAATTTGAAGTCCACCTTCTTCCTCGCCCAGGCGGCCGGGCGGCACATGCTGGCGCAGGGCAGCGGCAAGATCGTCAACATCGCCTCGCTGCTGTCGTTCCAGGGCGGCATCCGGGTGCCGAGCTATACCGCGTCCAAGAGCGGCGTCGCCGGCCTGACCAAGCTGCTGGCGAACGAATGGGCGGCCAAAGGCGTCAACGTCAACGCGATCGCGCCGGGCTATATCGCCACCAACAACACCGCCGCGCTGCAGGCCGACGAAACCCGCAACCGCCAGATCCAGGAACGCATCCCGGCCGGCCGCTGGGGCGACCCAGCGACATTGGCGGGGCGGCAGTGTTCCTGTCGTCGCCGGCCGCCAACTATATCCATGGCCATGTCCTCGCCGTCGATGGCGGCTGGCTGGCCCGCTGATATCCCGTCCTGCGCCCGTTGCTTCAAGGCGGGCGCAGGACAACCTTGACCAAAGAGGAGGGCTCAGCCTCCCGTTTCATCACAGGAGGACGGATGCCCGATATCGACCGGCGGAGCGCATTGACCGGGGCTGCGGCCCTGCTGGGCGCCAGCCTCGTTCGCCCGGCCCATGCCGGCACCGCCAGCATCGTGACGACCCGCAAGGGCCGGGTTGCCGGCACCCGCGAGGGCGGCCTCCATGTCTTTCGCGGCCTGCGCTACGGCCAGGATACCGCGCCTCGCCGCTTTCAGGCACCGCTTGCGCCCGATGGCTGGACCGGCACCGTCGATGCCGGCGCTTTCGCGCCCTCCTGCCCGCAACAGGGCAAGCAGGAGCCGGAGAGCGAGGATTGCCTGTTCCTCAATATCTGGACCCCCGGCCCGGACCCGCGCGCCAAACGGCCAGTGATGCTCTACATTCATGGCGGCGCCTATTCCAACGGCTCCGTCGTCGATCCGCTGACCTATGGCGACCGGCTGGCGGCGCAGGGCGATGTCGTGGTGGTGACGGTCAACCACCGCCTCAACATCTTCGGCTATCTTTATCTCGCCCGGCTCGATCCGCGCTTCGCCGACAGCGGCAATGCAGGCCAGCTCGACCTTATCCTCGCGCTGCAATGGGTGCGCGACAATATCGCGGCCTTTGGCGGCGACCCCGGCAATATCCTGGTCTTCGGTCAGTCGGGCGGCGGCGCCAAGATCGCGACGATGATGGCAATGCCGGCCGCTATCGGCCTGTTCCATCGCGCCATCACCATGAGCGGGCAGCAGGTGACGGCTTCCGGCCCGCTCAACGCGACGAAGCGGGCGCAGGCCTATCTCGCCCGACTGGGCGTGAAGGCCGATGACCTGTCATCCTTGCTGTCACGATCGACCGCGCAACTTGTGGAGGGGCTGGCAGCGCAAGACCCGATCTTGGGCGGCGGCCTTTACATGGGGCCGGTGCTCGACATGACGCATCTTGCGCGCCATCCCTTCTGGCCCGATGCGCCGCCCCAGTCGCAGGCGATCCCGATGATGCTGGGCAACACCCATGACGAGACCCGTGCCTTCATCGATCCCCATGGCCCCAGGCTCCAGGGGCTGGATTGGTCCAACCTCGCCGCCCGGATGGCGCCGGAACTGCGCATGGACCTTTCGCCCGAATGGATCGTTGCCCAATATCGCGCGCGCTATCCCGACTGGTCGGCGGAGCGCATCTTCTATGCCGCCACCACGGCCGGGCGCAGCTGGCCGGGGCAGGTGCTGGAGGCGGAGGCGCGCGCCCGCGCCGATGCGCCGACCTGGGTCTATCAGGTCGACTTTGCCTCGCCGACCCAGCCCGAACGCGGCGCGCCGCACACCATGGATATCGCGCTCGCCTTCGGTACGCTCGATGCGCCGGGCAGTTTCACCGGCACGGGTGCAGGTGCGCAGGCTGCGTCGCGCGCGCTGATGCAGCGTTTCCTGGCCTTCGCTCGGCGCGGTGATCCCAATGGCAGCGGAATGGCGCCCTGGCCGCAATATCGGCTGGACGAACGCCAGACGATGATCATCGATCTCGACAGCCATGTGGAAAGCGATCCGCGCGGCTGGGAGCGGGAACTCTTCGCCCGCGTCCCCTATATCCAGCCGGGCAGTTGAACGCCGTTCGTTGCCGGGCCGCAACCAAAAGGGGGCGGGTGCGTTGAGTCCGCCCATGCAGTTGGAGGAACCGCATGGATACCCAGGATGTCGATTATGTCTCGGAGCGCGGCGAGCTGCACTTTCTCGCTGCCCTGGTCGATGAGTTGATGCGCCGGCTGATGCTGTCGGGCGTGCTCAGCCAGGCCGAACTCAACGCGATCGAGGCGGATGTCGCCAAGCGCATCGGCAATGTGCCGCGCGCCTGGTAACTTGCCTGGTCAGTGAACCACCGGATAGCTGATGATCAGTGCCAGCGGTTCCTTGCCGACCTGCCGGATGCCGACCTTGGCATCCTTGTACAGATAGGCAGCCATGCCCGGCGTCAGCGACTTTTCCACGCCGTCGGACGTCACCATCCCTTCGCCCGACAGGACATAATAGACCTCGTCATGGGCGATCGGATGGACGCCGATCGCCGCGCCGACATGCAGCACGCGCTTGCGGAACTCCATGCTGCGTGGCTGCGGCACGGCGTCGCTGATGCGATAGGCGGTCGACATGCCGATCTCGCCATGGGGCGGCGGCTCGTCCCGCATCACCTCGCGCTCGTCGATGACTACCATCGGCGGCGCTGCGGCTGCCGCCAGCAACAGCATCAGGCTCATGGCTTCGGCTCCTGTCGCATCATCTTGTCGCGGTCCGACAGATGTTCGGTCGTCTCGTCCTTCTGGCCGGGATAGCGCCCCGATTTCGGCTCCATCGTGTCGAGATTCCAGTCGCCCTCGACAAAGGGCGCGCGGGTCGGCGCGAATTTGGGATAGCCGCCGACCTGTTTCTCATTGTCGATAATCTCGCCGCGCCCTTCGGCGACGAAGAACAGCACACGCAGGTCGTCGGCATCCCGGTCCCAGGGGCGAGCGCCCGCGCGCCATAGAACATGGGTCTCGACATCGCGCACCGGCAGAACGTCCAGCCCCTGCCACCAGGTTGGCGGTGTCTGCGTCTCGATCAGCCTGGCCTTGGTCTCGCCATAGCGGCCGAACATCGGCAATGGCTTGCCGAACTTGTCGACCGCCAGATTGTCCTTGCCATAATATTCCAGGTCGCCGTCGCCGCCCAAGGTCAGGAAGGGCAGGCCGGTCGCCGTCGATACGCCGCCGCGCATGACATTGCCGACCGCTGCCAGCTTGCCATTCTGATAGGGATGTTCGCCCCATTCCAGCGCCATCAGATTATAATGCACGCCGCGCTCGCCCGGATCATAGATGATATTATTGACCACGGCGGCATGGACGCCGCCCTTCAATAGCGGGTTGCGCTCGACATTATGGGCGTAGATGTTGCGATAAATCAGGATGTTGGTCGCATTGTCGTGGATCAACGTGCCCTTGCTATGCTCGCCCTTGGGATGGCTGGCATTGGCCAGGCCCTCGGCCGCCAGATTATAGGAAAAGGTGATGTTGTGCGCCGTGTTGGCGCGCCATTCGTCGGGCGTCTTGCCATTGAAGCGCGGGCCGGACGCCGACATATTCTCGTCGATCGCCCAGGTGAAGCTGCAATGGTCGACGATGATGTCATGGCCGCCGACCACCGACATGGCATCCGCCTCCCATCCGCTCAGCAGCGGCTGGTCGTCCACCCCGGTGCGCACGCGGATATGCCGCATGATGACGTCATGGGTGGCGATGTCGATGCCCGACCGGATCAGGGTGATACCGGGGGAGGGGGCGGTCTGACCCGCAATGGTCAGATAGGGTTCGCGGATAGTGATGGTCTGGCGCGCCATGTCGATGACGCCGCCGACCTCGAACACGACGATGCGCGGGCCCTTCGCCTCCAGCGCGGCCTTCAGGCTGCCGGGGCCATCGGCCGCCAGCGTGGTCACGCGGATGACGCGGCCCCCCCGGCCGCCGGGCGTGGGCGATGCCCAGCCGACGGCGCCCGGAAACGCAGTCGTTGCGCTGGATGCGCTGGTCTTGGCCGAGGCGGCGGACAGGGTTGCTGGCAGGGGGATCAGGGCAAGGCCGGCAAGCGGCAGGGCGATCAGTCTGGCGGTTATTTTCATGCTTCCGAAGGCTCCTCTCCTGGTCAGACTTGCACCGCGGCGGCGATGATGCAAGCAATTTGACACCGGTGTCGAATCTGTTTGCAGTCATTGTGGCAGCGAGGGGAAGGTGCGGGCTGCGCTCCGTCATTCTACACCATGTGGCCCATATTGCGGTGCAAAATGGCTCGATATGGACGCTTTTCCGACAGGAGGGTGCGGAAAATCGCCTTGGACGCTGGCTTGGCCGCTTCAGACATAATTGCCGCAATGATCATTGACATTGATCCGCAGTCGGGTCACAAGTTTCTGACACCGGTGTCTTCAAGGGGACAACATCGGGCCGCACCCCCAAAGAGGCGTGGCGGAAATATGGAGGGATGTTTCTATGATTGCGTTCGTACAGGCTTCGTCCGCCCGGAAATGGCTGTCCGCAGCCTCGACCCTGGCATGCGCCATCGCCTGCGTTTCCGCCGCTCAGGCCCATGCTCAGTCCGTGCAGGGCGATGCCGCGGTTGCGCCGGATCAGGGGCAGGCGGATGCCGCGGCCCAGGAATCCGACATCATCGTTACCGGTTTCCGCCAGTCGCTGGGCGCGGCGATCAACCTCAAGCGCCAGTCGGTCAGTTCGGTCGATGCGATCGTCGCGGAGGATATCGCCAAGTTCCCCGACCAGAATCTCGCCGAATCCCTGCAGCGCATCCCCGGCATCTCGATTCAGCGTGACGGCGGCGAAGGGCGCGCGATCACCGTGCGCGGCCTGGGAGCGCAGTTCACCCGCGTGCGCGTCAACGGGCTGGAAACGGTCGCCACCTCGACCGATGGTGCCAGCTCGAACCGCGATCGCTCCTTCGATTTCAACGTTTTCGCGTCCGAACTGTTCAGCTCGCTGGTTGTCCACAAGACCGCCGAAGCCTCGCTGGACGAAGGCTCGCTCGGCGCCGTGGTCGATCTCAACACCGGCAATCCGCTCGGTGGCAAGGAAGGGCTGACCCTCGTCGGTTCGGCGACCGCCTCCTATAATGATCTGGCCAAGAATTGGGGGCCGCGCCTGGCCGGCATCGCGTCCTGGAAATCGGCGGACGGGCGCTTCGGCGTCGCCCTGTCGGCGGCCTATTCGACGCTCGATACCAAGGAGCTGGGCAATAACAGCGTGCGTTGGGCCCAGGCCCGCTTCGACAATGTCGATGGCACGGCCTGCTTCACCCAGCCAAATTCTGGCGGCACCTATCGCGCCAGCGCAGCCTGCGATCAGGCCGCGCTGTCCTTCCACCCCCGCATCCCGCGCTATGGTGAGGTGCGCCATGATCGCGAGCGGCTGGGCCTGACCGGATCGGTCCAGTTCGCCCCGACGGACGCGACCAAGATCTCGATCGACGGCCTCTATTCGCGCTTCAAGGAAACCCGCGAGGAAAAATGGGGCGAAGTGCTGCTGCGCTCCAACGAGCGGTCGATCAATGTCGTCAATCCGGTCTATGACGATAATGGCAACATGATCTCGGCCACGCTCAACGATGCCTGGGTCCGCACCGAACATTATCTGCGCAAGTCGAGCACCGAATTCTATCAGGTTGGCGGCACCTGGGACCAGGATGTGACGGACAAGTTCCGCTTCACCCTGCTGGGCGGCCTGTCCAAGTCCAACGCCGACATTCCGGTCGAAACCACGGTGGTCTTCGACGATCGCGATGCCCAGGGCTATAGCTATGACTATAGCGACATGAAGCATCCCAAGCTGACCTTCGGCACCAGCGTGACCGATCCGGCCAATTTCCAGCTCGCCGAAATCCGCGACCGTCCATCCAACACCACCAACCGGTTCAAGACCGCCCAGTTGCGCACCGAATGGGATGCGGCGGAGGGGCTGACCGTGAAGGTCGGTTCGATGTGGCGCCGGTTCGACTTCAAGACCGTCGGCTATCAGCGTGATACCGCCGTCTGCGGCAATGGCGGCAAGGATCTGGTGCTCGGCACCATCACCTGTTCGCCGACCAGCCTGTTCGGCCCGAGCGCCGTCTATGGTTTCCAGGCCACGCCGGAATTGAGCGAACTCTTCACCCTGGGCAAGGCGGGCCAGCCGTCGGGCACCACCACCCAGTGGCTGATCCCGAACCTCGACGCGGCGACTGCCTACACCAAGCTCTATGACCGCGCGCTGGCGCTCGACGTCGGCAACAACCGGTCGGTGCGCGAGGAAGTGACCGGCGGCTATTTCCAGTTCGATGCCAAGGGCGACCTGTTCGGCCTCGAATATGCGCTGAACGCGGGCATGCGTTATGCCAAGACCGACCAGCGCTCGACCGGCCTCAATGGCGGCATTCCGGTGACGATCAAGCGCAGCTATGAGGATTGGTTGCCGGCTGCCAACCTGGCCCTGTTCCCGACCGACAAGCTGGTCATTCGCGCGGCGGTGGCCGATGTGATGACCCGCCCGACGCTGGGCAGCCTGACGCCGGGCGGTTCGGCCGACGGCTTCCAGTATCGCGTCAGCTACGGCAACCCCTATCTCAACCCCTATCGTGCGACCGCCTATGACCTCGCCGTCGAATGGTATTTCGCGCCCCAGTCGCTCTTCTCGGTCGCCCTGTTCAAGAAGGATGTGCAGAGCTTCCCGGTCGCCGCGACCATTTCCAACGCGACCTTCGCGGAAACCGGCCTGCCGGCTTCGGTGCTGGTCAGTTCCTCGCCCGCCGCGCTCAATCCCGCGCTGCAGGCCGAACCGATCTGGACCATCGCGACCACGGTCAACGGCACCGGCGCCTCGCTCAAGGGGGCGGAAATCGCGCTGCAGCTGCCCTTCACCTTCCTTCCGGGCATCTTCAAGCATTTCGGCATCCTGGCCAACGCGACCTTCATCGACTCCAACGCGACCTATAATGTGTCGGGGCCGGCGGTCGTGCCGGGTGGCGGCCTGGTCAATGTCGCGCGGGAGAACACGTTGTTCGGCGTGTCGAAGCGGGCCTATAACGGCACCCTCTATTATGACGACAACCGCTTCAGCGCGCGCGTCTCGGCCAGCTATCGCGGGCCTTATAGCGACCAGAACAGCGGCACCGGTAACGTCTTCGAAGGCTATAATTCGACCGTCAATGTCGACGCCTCGGTCCGTTACAAGGCGACCGACTGGCTGGAATTCACCCTCGACGGCATCAACCTGACCGATGAATATCGCGGCCGCTACACCGACCTCGATGCCAATCGCAACTATGAGTACAACCATTTCGGCCGCACCTTCCAGTTCGGCGCGCGCGTGAAAATGTAGCCTGTCCTTTCGGGTCGCGCCGTCACGGGCCAGCTGCCTTCTGCACGAGGTGGCTGGCCCTTTTTCTTGGACCCGGCGGTGCGGCAGGGGCGACGCCGGGCAGGCAACAGCAATAGTCCATTCATATAATGACATTGACTCGCGTTAGCGTTCTCAAATATGGCGCCGCCAAGAATATTTGGGGGATTATATGGTGCGGTCGTCTTTCTTCTTTTCCGGGGCGGCGATCGTCGCACTGGCCAGTGCTGCTCTGGCCAGCACAGCCATGGCGCAACAGGCGCCGGACGCCGATATGGACCAGGCTCGCGCCGACATCATCGTCACCGGCGAAAAGAGCGCCCGCACCCTGCAGCAGACGCCGACCAGCATCGCCGTCGTTACGCCCGAGACGATCGAGCGCGAGGCGCTGATCACCATCCAGGACGTCTATAACCGCACCGCCAACCTGTCCGAAACCTATGGTTCGTCGGGCTTCACCATCCGCGGCATCAGCAACAGCGGCGTCGGCGCGGGCGGGCAGGCAGATGCCGCCAGCGTCTATGTCGATGGCGCGCCGGTGCCCAAATGGGCGCTTTATGGCGGCCCGACCGACCTGTGGGATGTGCAGCAGGTGGAAGTGCTGCGTGGCCCGCAATCGACCATCCAGGGCCTCAACGCGCTGGCCGGCGGCATCGTCATCACCAGCAAGGATCCCTCGCTGACCCGTTGGGGCGGTGACGCGCGCGTATTGTGGAGCGAATATGATGATCGCACCTTCTCCGCCGCGATCGGCGGGCCGATCATCAAGGATGAACTGGGCATCCGCCTGTCGGCCGAGCGCCGCAACGATCGCGGCCTCATCTATAATGTCACCCGCGACGAATATAGCGATGCGCTGGAATCGCTCAATCTGCGCGGCAAGATCAAGTGGACGCCCCAGGCCATTCCGGGATTGGAGGCAGTCGCCAGCTATAATCGCGTGCGGCGCGACGGCGGCTATCTCTACGAATATGCCCGCACCGATGTGCCCAATTATTTCAATCACCGTATCGCCACCGGCGATCAGCCCAGCCGGGGCAAGATCGACAGCGACCTTGCCGTCTTCAACATCAGCTATCCGCTGGCCCAGGGGCTGAAACTGTCGAGCGTCACCTCCTGGAACCGCTCGCGCGTCCATTCGGTGATCGATACCGACGGCACGCCGCAGGATATCCAGGCGATCGACAATCGCTATAATTACCGCACCCTGACCCAGGAAATGCGCCTCAACTATGATGGCGAACGGCTGAGCGGCCTGCTGGGTGCCTGGTATTATCGCCGCACCGGCAGCATCGACCAGAATAGCCGGGTGAACATCGATACGCCGACCGCCACCATCGCCGCCCTGCTGCGCGCCAATGGCGCGACCGCGGCGCAGGCGACTTTCCTCAGCAATGCCTATGCGGCACAACTGCCAGTCATCCCGGTCGCCTATTCGGCCGACCAGCCCGAAAAGGTGGAGACGATGGCGCTGTTCGGCGACGCCCGTTTCAAGCTGACCGACCGGCTGACCCTGATCGGCGGCTTCCGCTACGATCATGAGCGCAACCGCTATGCCGCGCAAACGGTGGCGACCTTCAACGGCACGCTGCCCGATGCCAACTTCCTCGGCGCGGCCTATGCCCCGATCATTTCGCTGATCAACCAGGGCGTTCTGGGGCTGGTCGACGATGCCTCCTCGCCGCTGGCGTCCAACAGCCGCAGCTTCAACGCCTTCCTGCCCAAGGCCGGGATCAGCATGGACTGGACGCCAGACCTCACCACCGCTTTCACCGTCCAGCGCGCCTATCGCTCGGGCGGCTCCAGCCAGAACCCGGCCCGCGCCCTGCTGGTCGCCTATGATCCGGAATATAGCTGGAACTATGAAGGCTCGCTGCGCTCCAAATGGCTGGACGGGCGCCTGACGCTCAATGCCAATGCCTTCTACATGACGTGGAAGGACCAGCAGGTCACCGCCTATTTCGGCCAGAATGCCTATGATTACAACACGGTGAACGCGGCCGGATCGCATCTTTACGGGTTCGAGGTGGAAGCGAATGCGACGATCGCGCGCGGCATCGATCTCTATGGCTCGGTCGGCCATGTCCGCACCAAATTCACCGATTTCGTCCTGCCCGCCGGGGCGACCAGCACGGTTGACCTTACCGACACACAATTCCCCTATGCGCCGCGCTGGACCCTGTCGGGCGGCATCAATGCGCAGTTCGGGCCGGGCTTCGTCGCCAATCTCAACGCCAATTACCGGTCGTCGGTCTTCACCGGCGTCGGTCAGGATCAGGGCCAGTACAAGGTCGGTGGCCGCACCGTCGTGAATGGCAAGATCGGTTATGAAACCGATCATTGGTCACTGTTCGTCTTCGCCCGCAACATCCTCAACGAGGATTATATGCAGTACCAATATGCCGCGATTCATCATGCGATCCTGGGCGAACCCCAGACCGTCGGCGTCGGCGCGAGCGTCCATTGGTGATCGCACTCGCCAGCCTGCTGCTCATCGCCGGCGGCGCCCTGGGCGCTGCCCTGCTGCGCCGTTCCTGGGTGCGGCGGGACCGCTCCGTGCTTGGCCTGCTGCTGGCGGGATGGGGCGTATTGATCGGCCTGCTGGTCGCTGCCTTCCTGCTGATCGGGCCGGTCAAGGGGCTGGCCTTGGGACTGGCGATGGAGGGGATCGGCGCGCTCGCGATCATCTGGTTCGGTCGGGTCCGGCGCAAGGCGGCGCGGGTGCGCGATGGCGATGTCGCGCCCGAGCCGCTGGAGGAACCGGGCCGCTTCTGGCGCGGGGTGCTCCGCGCCTTGCTCGCCGGGCCGCTCGGCATGACGGCGGCGATGGGTGTGGCCTTTTGCGTCACCGTCTATCTGCCCGGTGATCCGCGCACCCGGATCGTGCTTGGCGGCCTGTTGCTGCCGATCCTGTGGGGGCTGGCCATGACCTGGACCCTTGCGGACCGCCGCCTGCTCCGCGCCACCGCCGTGCTGGTCGGCACCAGCATCATCGGCTTCGGCCTCGCCGCCTTGGGAGGGGCCGCATGAACGACCAGAGCGTCCAGACCAACAGCCGGGCAAAGAAATGGCGCTGGCCCTTGTCGCCCGAAACGGTGCGATCGGTGCTCAGCAGCCATTCGGTGCTGGGCCTCGCCTTTGCCGCGATCATCTATATCGTCTGCCTGACCGGCACGGTTGCCGTATTCGCGCCCGATCTGGAACGGTGGGAAGTGCCGGCGACGCCGGTGGTGACCAGCCTGTCGGATGCCTCGGCCGCCCGCGCCATCGCCGAAGCGGCCAGACGCGCGCCGGCCGACACCACCCTCTATCTGTCGCTTCCCACCGCGAAACAGGATGGCGCCAGCCTCACGGCCTTCAGCGCGACCTATGAACATAAATGGGCCGTGGCGGCCGATGGTGCGCTGTCCGATCTTGAAGCGGTCTGGACCGAATTTCTGATCCACCTCCATATCAACCTGCATCTGCCGCGCAGCTGGGGGCAGTTCATCGTCGGCCTGACCGGCGTGGCGCTGCTTTCCTCCCTGGTGTCGGGCATATTGGCGCATCCGCGCGTGCTGCGCGATGCCTTCCACCTGCGCCTGGGCGGTTCGCGCCGCCTGCAGGAGGCGGATCTGCACAATCGCCTCGGCATCTGGGCCTTGCCCTTTCACTTCACCCTGGCGCTGACCGGCGCGCTGCTGGGCCTCAGCACCATCATCGTCGCGATGCTGGCGATGCTGCTCTATCGCGGCGACATGGGGAAGGTCTATGAGCTCTTCCTCGATCCGCCGCCCAAGGTTGACGCGCGTGCCGTGCCCATTCCCGATATCGCCCGGTTGATCGCCGATGCCCGCGCCCGCGCGCCGGCGGCCGTTGCGGACAATATCATGGTCGAACGGCCCGGCCGCGCCGATATGCGCATCTCGATCCATAGCGGCCGGCCGCACTTGCTGACCCAGCAGGACGAGGTGCAATATGATGCGCGGGGGCAGTTGCTCCATCAGGAACGGCCGCAGGATCTGGTCGCCGGCACCCGGATGCTGAGCGGCATCGGCCAGCTGCATTTCGGCTGGTTCGGCGGGCTGCCCGTGCGGATCGCCTATGGCCTGCTCGGCATTGCGCTTTGCATCGTCACCTCCAGCGGCGTGACCATCTGGCTGGCCCGCCGCCGCGATCGCGGCCGACCGGCGCCGCAATGGGAACGGATCTGGGCGGCGATCTGCTGGGGCCAGCCGGTCATCCTGGTCCTCACCGCCGCGCTGGCCTTCGCCTTGCCGCATGTGTCGCTACCGCTGGTCTGGCTGGGCCTCACCATCCTGTCGGTGCTGGCCGCCGGCATGGCGAAGGCGCTGCCTGGTCGGCGCCTGTCGCGCGGCCTGCAATGGGCGCTGGTCGTGGGGCTGCTGGCGGTGGCGCTGCTTCACGGCGCCCCACTGCTGGCAGGCGGGCAGGTGCTGATGGTCGACCTGCTGCTGCTGATCGGCGGCATCGGCCTATTGCTCGCGCTGCTGCGCAGCCGCGCTTTAGCCAAGGCCTAAGGCAGAAACTTGCCATTCCCCTCCCGTAAACGGAAGGGGCAGCGAGATTTGCGCGCGCAGCGCGCCAGTCGCAGCGGGGTGGGCTTTCGCGACGCTGCCCCGGCTTTCCTACTCGCCCCTTCTCTGCTCTACCCTTGAGGATGGAAGCGCCGCCCATCTCCTTGCCAGACCACCCGCCTGTCGCGTGGCTGTCGCTTCACTGTCGCGTCGGCGCCGCGTTGAAGGTGCGCGGGCGTGACCCGATTTCCCCGCCGCTGTCGCGTCACAGGCGCGTCGCAGGCGCTTTAGCGGCGCATTGGCCCGAAATAGCCCGCACGACACTGTGAACTTCGACTGTCGCTTCCCGTATCGGCCCAATCGGCCTTAGAGCGCGCGAAAACGGAAGTCGGTGAAGCGCGCTTCACCCGCACCGGCGGAATAGAGGCCGGGGCGCAGCATCAGGAAGCCGCCGCGCACATTATGGTGATAGCCCGACACTTCCATCCCCCGGTCGAACCGCTTCCAGCTCCTGCCGTCATCGCCGCTGATGTGAAAGCGGATGATATGCCGGTCGTTGGTGACGCGCATCCGCATCCGGCGGCCATGGGGATTGGCGGGGCGGCCGCGCTCGATCCCATATTGATGGGTGACGAACCGCTCCTGGTCGAAGCCAAGCCCGCAATAAAGCTGCTCGTCATAGAAGAGCAGCAACCCGGCGACGCCACCCGGCGCGATCTCGACCGTGCATTCGAACTGATAGGCCTGGTCAGCTGCCACCAGCAGCAGCGGCGACGAACTGGAGGGGGCGGTGCCGCTGGCCTTCAGGATCAGCGATCCGTTCTCGACCCGCGCCCGCTGCGCCTCCTGCGGCGCTGGCTTGAAGAAGTTCCAGCGCGATCCGATGTGCAGCGCGCTGAAATCATCCGACAGTGGCTGCCCATGCGGTCCGACCTGACCGCCCCTGGGTTTGGCGATCGGTTGCGACAGGTCGCCGCCGGTCATGCGGAACCAGCCGTCCGCCGTCCATTCGACCGGGTCGAGCAACGTCTGGCGTCCCAGTGTCCAATAGCCATTTTCATAGCCATGATAGACCGACCACCAGCTGCCATCCGGTCCCTCGATCAAGGTGGCATGGCCGCGCGACCACCATTTTTCGGCGCGGTCGACGGTCCGCACGATCGGGTTGGCCGGGCAATTTTCCCAGGGGCCATGGATCGACCGCGACCGGGCGGCGATCACCATATGCCCGGTCGGCGGTCCGGCCGTGCCGCCCACGGCGGTCACCAGATAGAACCAGTCCTTATGGCGCAAAATCTTGGGGCCTTCGGGCGAGAAACCCTCGACATCCCAGTCGTCGGGATAGTGCCAGGGGTCATAGACATGTTCGGGCTGGCCGACGGTCGCCAGGCCATCGTCGGTCAGGCGCACCCGGTCGCCGCCCGACAGGAACAGCCAGCGCGACCCATCCTCGCCCACCGCATGGCCGGGATCGATATGGTTGGGCAGATTGAGGTCGATCGGATCGCTCCACGGCCCCTCGATCCGGTCGGCCCAGATCACATAGCTGGTGTTGGGCGATGCCTTGACCGGGATGTAGAGATAATAGCGGCCCTTGTGCTTGCACAGTTCAGGCGCCCAGACCGATCCGATATTCTTGTGCAGCGCCGGGCCGATCGGCCGCCAGTTCACCAGGTCGCGCGAATGCCAGATGATGAGGCCGGGATAGGAATCGAAGGTCGAGAAGGTCATGTAATAATCCGCGCCATCCTTCAGGATGGTGGGATCGGGATGGTCGCCCGCGATCAGCGGATTGAGGAAGCGGCCATCGCCCAGATCGGCGACGCGCTGATTGTCGAAGCCGCGCCGCCAGTCGGGCGCGGGGGCAGGCGTGACCGGTGGAGCAGGGGGCGCCGCCCGCGCCTCGCTCAAACCACCTGCCAGCGCCGCCGAAGCCGTCGCCAGCAATGCGTCCCGTCGGCTGACTGCCATGACCCTCTCCCGTTTATTGATACCGGTTACCTAAGGGCCATGACCTGATGCTGTCAAATGGCGCGGACCTGATCCTCGTAAAGCTCCAGCGGCAGTCCGTCAGGGTCGGCGAAGAAGGTGAAGCGCCGGTCGGTATATTCGTCCACCCGCACCGGTTCGCACGCCACGCCATGGCTTTCGAGTCGGGCGACCTCCGCATCCAGGTCGCTGACGGCAAAGGCAAGGTGGCGCAGGCCACAGGCTTCCGGGCGCGAGGGGCGCGGCGGCGGATTGGGGAAGGAGAAGAGCTCGATCTGCGCGTCGCCGACCGCCAGATCGCATTTCCAGCTGTCGCGTTCGGCGCGATAGACCTCGTTCAGCACGGCAAAGCCGAGAATGTCGACATAGAAACGGCGGGACCGGGCATAGTCGGACCCGATGATGGCGATATGATGGATGGCGTGCATCGCCCAGCGCTATCGCGGGATGCATCCACCGCGCAATGGCTATCCGGCGATCAGTGCCTGAAGATCGAGCAGCGCCCGGCCGAAGGACAGGCCCTGCGGCCCGGCGACGAAGCGGGGTTCCCATTCCGGCCCGAACTTGTCCTTGTAGGCGCGCAGCCCTTCAAAACCGTAGAGCGCATTGCCATGCTGGTAGAGCAGCGCGCCCAGCTTCGACCAGAGCGGTGCCAGTCGGCGCGCCTCCAGCCCGGAAAGCGGGGCGAGGCCGAGGTTGAACCAGCGATAACCCTGTGCCTTGCCCCACAGCATCAGGTGGATGAACAGAAAGTCCATCGTGCCATAGGGGGCGCCGTCATCATGGCGCATCAGGTCGACCGACAGTTCGGACCGGTCGGCCGCGGCCCAGATATTGGCGAAGGCGACGATCCTGCCCTCCTGCCGCACCACGGCGCAGTCGAACTGCGCCATATAGGCGCGATCGAAGCGGCCGACGCTGAAGCATTTTTCCTTGTGCCCCTTGGACTGGAGCCAATGGGCGGAAATCTCGGCCAGCCGGTCCATTTCCTTGTCCAGCATGGCGGCGGGGATGATTTCGAAACTGGCGCCCTCCCGCGCCGCGCGCCGCTCGGCATAGCGCAGCGGCTTGGCATCCGGGCCGTCCAGCGTGAAACCGGCCAGATCGACATGCGCCTCCTCGCCATATTTGACGATCTGCAGACCCAGTTCGATCGCCAGCGGCAGCATGTCCTGGCTGATCTGGTAGAGCAGCAGCCGCCCTTGTGCCGCATCGGCCTGTTCGCGCAGCCGCCAGAGCAGGTCCGCCCATTCGCTGCGGGCGCCGATCGGATCGCCCATGACGATCCAGCTATGCCCTTTGATCTGGTACATCAGGCAACAGGTGCCGCCATCCGACACCAGGAAGCGCTTGTCGCCGATATAGGCGAGATTGGCGTCGGTGCGCTCGGCCAGCGCCAGCGCAGCCTCCGGCGGGACGGTGGCATTGCTGGCCAAGGCGGGAATGGTCGCGGCCGGGCGCAGCAGGCGCCAGAGCGCCACGCCAATCAGCAGGACGGCAACGGCGAGGCTGGCGCGCAGGAAGCGCGAGGCATCGGCGCGGGCGGCAAAATGCCACCAGAGGTCGTTCTGATATTCGACATGCTTGTAGGCGAAGAAGCCGATCCAGACGCAGAGGCCCAGAACCACTGCGACCGTCGCCAGCCAGCCGGGGGTGAAGGCGTCGGCGATGAGCTGGGTCCGGCGATAGAAGGCCGGGCGCGCCCATTGCAGCAGCGCAGCGATCAGCAGCATCGCCGCCGCCTCCTCATAATCCAGCCCCTTGAGCAGCGAGAAGATCGCGCCGGCCAACAGCAGGATGCGGGTCAACCAGAAGGCGCCGTCCAGCCGCCGATAGAGGCCGGCCGACAGGATCAGCAGCGCCGCGCCTACCAGGCTGCCAGCCATGTGGGAGGCTTCGAGGAAGGGGAGGGGCACGACGCTGTTGAGGGTCGCGACCCGGTGCGGGATGGCCGGGAGCGAACCCGATACCAGCAGGATGGCGCCGCCCAGGAAGACGAGCGCTGCCGTCATGATCGGCGCAAGGCCGGTCGTGACGGCTTGCAGCCCGCGCAGGGTCCGGCGCAACGGCTGCCGCCAGCGCCAGCCCTCCTGCGCAACGATGATGCCGACCGCGATCAGCAGCGGCAGGATATAATAGACCAGTCGATAGGCGAGCAGCGCGGCGACCAGTTGCGGCCGGTCCACGCCGGGCAGGGCGGCGAGCATCACCAGTTCGAACACCCCGACGCCGCCGGGCACATGGGTCAGCAGCACGGCGACGATGGCGAGCGCATAGCCCAGGAAGAAGGCAGGCCAGGCGTGCAGGCCGACGCCGGGCACCAGGACGAACAGCGCCGCGCTGGCCGCAGCGAGATCGATCACGCCGATGCCGATCTGGCAGAATATGCGCGAGGCAGGCGGCAGCGGCAGGGACATGCGGCCAAAATGCAGCATCCGTCCCTGCCGGCCGGCATAGAGGATCAGGCCGATGATGGCCGCGAGGGTCAGACTGCCCGCCAAACGCAGCATTGGCGCGGACAGGCGAACATCGCCTATCGACAGCGTCTCCGGCCGCCAGACCAGCATGATCGCCGCCAGCGTCAGAACCCCGCCCCAGAAGGTGGCACCGGCGATCGCGACCACCCGCGCTACATCAGCAACACCCAGCCCCGCCGCGCTGTAGATGCGGTAGCGTGCCGATCCGCCGGTCAGCAGCGACAGGCCCAGATTATGGCTGAGCGTATAGCTGGTGAAGGAAGCGAGCGCAGCCGTGCCATAGGGCAAGGGGCGGCCGATCGAGCGCAGCGCCAGTACATCGTAGAAGGTGAGGGTAACATAGCTGATTGCGGTCAGCAGCAGGGCGGGGATCAGGGCTGCCGGGCCAAGTGCATGAAAGGCCGCGCGGATGTCGCGCACATGCACATCGTGCAAAAGATGGTAGAGTGCGACGAAGCCGAGCGCGGCAAGCAGCACGACCAGCCCAACCGACAAGGGCGTCTGGTAACGGCGCAAATATGTCATGGCCCCCATCCGCCGCTACCCCGTCTTGACCCGGTGCCAGAGCTGGCTGCGGCAGAACAGCCCGCCCAGGATGCAGCCGGAAATCTTCAACTGATCCGGCCCCTGCTGATCGATGGTGGAATAGAAGGTGCGGCCCATGTCGGGCACATAGACCCGCCCGGCCCAATGGCCCGGTCCCTTGGGGCGGTAATCCTGCAACAGGGTGGTGCCGACCAGATGCGGGATGCCGGCATCGCTGGCATCGGCCAGCGCTTCTGCATTGGCGTGACTGACCCAGCCGCACAATCTGTCCTGACAGGCGCCGGTCGTGACCGTGACGCTGCCGCGCGGATTGATCCAGGAACCCAGCACCGGATCGGCCGCCATCGCCGGAACGGCGATGATCAGGCTGATGCCGGCAAGGAACGGGCGCAAGGCATGAGGCATGGGTCAGGTCTTCCGGATCAATCCCTGCCGGGCAAAAGCTGCGTGCAGGACATGGTAGAGCGCATCGACATCATGGTGCAACGGATGTCCGCCCGGCAGCGCGACGGTCTGCACATTGGGCTGGTGCAGCAATGGGCACAGGCTGGCCGCTTCCTCCTGCCCATGGACGCAGAGCAAAGGCGCCCAGTCGAGTTTGCGTGCTGTCGGCAGGGCATCCGCCTCCGCCATGGCAAAGGTGAATATCTCGCCGGGCGAAGCGCGATATTCGACCGTGGCGCCTGGCACGACCAGCGCCACCATGGCGATGGCCCGGCGTTGCGCGGGGGGCAGCGTGGCAAGGCCGACATGCGCCATGTCTGCGCCGAAGGACTGGCCGATCAGGATGACCGGCGCAGCGGGATCGATGCTGTGGGCCTGGGCAAGGGCTTCGCCGATCAGTGCGGTGGCCTCTGCCGGGCTGCGAGTCTTGCGAAAATAGGTCAGCGAATTGACGCCGACGGTCGGCAGGCCGCCTTGCGTCAGGCGGGCCATGATGCCCGGCCCCATGCCGACCTTCATGCCCATGTCGCCCGACAGGATGATGGCGATCGGCGTGCCATGGCCCGGCCGATAGCCCCGGGGGCGGGAGAGAGAAAAGGGATCGCCGCCCAGATAGCCGAGCCATTGGAAGGCCGCCGCCAGCAGAGCGAGGATCAGGATGGGCAGGATATACCGGATGCTCTTGCCACCGCGCGCCATCATGCCGTCTCCTCGATCGACCTGAGCGCCCGGCACGTCGGGAGGAGACCGACGTGCCGGGCTGTGGGCGGCCGGAACAAGACCCACGCGTTCCGGCCGTTCGGCCAGCTGGTCCAAGCTGGCCTGTTTCGTGCCACCCAAGGGGGAGGGGAGGTGGCAGGACCGATATGGTCCATGACGGCCTGCGATAGCGTGGCTGGAAGATGAACTTTTGGAGAGGTGGGCGCTCAGATGCGACGGGCGACTGCGCCGGCGGCCCAGCCCATGCCAACGGCCAGGGCGATGGCGGTCAGGCCATAGAGGAAAGACCAGCGTTCGGCCGCGACGGCCATGAACTGTTCGAAGCCCGATTTGCGAACATGGATGTCGCGCACCGCCGCTGCCACGACGCGGCCGTCCTGCACCAGGAAGGTTTCGGCGGTATAATCACCCACGATCACACGGGCCGAAAGCGGCAGGCGGGCGCGATAGAGCACGCCGTCGCTGATCTCCACCGTGCCGGGGCGTTCGACGAACAGGCCGTTGCGCTGGCGCAGGTCGACCAGGCCAGCCTGGAACCGGTCCAGTTCCGCGCTGTCGTTGAGCGAGGAGGGGGAGAGTTGCAGCTTGTCGACGCCCAGTTCGTAGATTGCGGCGGTGCGCTCATCGACGATCCGGTCGATCGGCCGAGAGGAGGCCATGGCGTAGAAGCTGGGCGCTGAGCGAAATCGGGCGCGGTCGGCATTGACCCAGATGCCGGCCACCTTCTGCTTTTCGCGCATGGTGATCGACTGTTCGGGGCCCTTCAGCACGACGACGATGTCCGCCGGCTTGTCCGGCCGTCGCCCGTCCGGATAGACGATCGCACCGAACAGCAGCAGGTCCGCGCCGGTGAAGCTGTACTGGATCTCGACCTCGCGCTGCGACACATCGGGCACCAGTTGCGGTTCGTCCGCGGCACTCAGCAGCAGGGCCAGGGCCGGCAGGATGAGGCGGGATATCCTCATTTCACGTCGATCGTGAAGATTTCGTCGGGCCGCCAGCCCAGCCCCAGCGCCATGCGCGCGGCGACCAGCAGCACGATCGCGGCGAGCAGGATACGCAGATATTCAGGCCGTATCGTCATCGACAGCCGGGTGCCGACCTGCGCGCCTGTGACGCTGCCGATCAGCAGCAGCATGGCCAGCACCAGATCGACCGCCTTGGTCGTCATCGCGTGCATCATCGTCGTCGCCATGGTGACGAACAGGATCTGGAACAGCGATGTGCCGACCACCGACTGGGTGTTCATGCCGAGCAGATAGAGCATCGCCGGCACCAGGATGAAGCCGCCCCCCACGCCCAGCAACATGGTCAGGATGCCGGTTGCCATGCCCAGCAGCAGCGGAGCCAGCGGCGAGATATAGAGGCCCGAGCGATAGAAGCGCCAGCGCATCGGCAGTGCGGCGACCAGCGGATGGTGGCGGCGCTTGCGCGCCTGCATGCGCTTGCCGGTCTTGAGCGCGATAAGCGCCTGGATCGACTCCTTCGCCATCAGCGATCCGATGCCGCCCAGCATCAGCACATAGAGAATGCCGATCACCGTATCGATCTGCCCCAGCGACTGGAGCAGGCGGAAGATGAGAACGCCAAGGCCCGCGCCGACCACGCCGCCGGCGATCAGTACGCCGCCCATGCGGAAATCGACGGTGCCGCGCGACATGTGGGTGACGACGCCGGACACGCTGGCGCCGGTCACCTGGCTGGCAGCGGAGGCTGCTGCGACCGTGGGCGGGATGCCATAGAAGATGAGCAGCGGCGTGGTGAGGAAGCCGCCACCCACGCCGAACATGCCCGACAACAGGCCGACGACGCCACCCAGTCCGATGATGACCAGGGCGTTCACCGACAGATTGGCGATGGGCAGGTATAGATCCATGCCCCATCGGGTTAGAGACAAAAGACTCCGAGCGAAAGCCGCGAGATGGCTAGAGGCTTAAAAATCGGCGGCGAGCGTGACCGCCAGGCCGGAAGCCGGTTTGGCTTGGCCGGCGACACGTTCACGCCATTCGATCCCGATGCGTGCGGCGATCGCTGGAAGGGGCAGACGAAACTGGATTTCGGGGCCGATATCCAGTCGTTCGACATCGGGTTGCGCACCACCAGACAGGCTGAAGCCAACGCGCAGGGGGCTGTCCTTGACCGGCGCGAGCAGCGAGAATTTTCCGTCGATGAAAAGGTCGCGCTTGTGCAGCCCTACCATGCCGGTCTGCGCATAAAGGCTGGCCTCTATCGGTCCGGCAACGGGTTTGGGGCCAAAACCGCCGACGAGCAACAGAGCGAAAGCGTCGCGCGCCTGGGTATCGAGCGCGATCCGTCGCTCGGCGGCAAGGCTGACGGCAATATGGCGTATTGGCTGATAGGACAGGCCGACCGCAGTTTCGGGCGCTTCTGGCGACTGGAGGGCCGTCGTGGCCCGACCATAAGCTGCAAGGCGCCCCGAGGATCGGGGCATCAGGTCGAAGTCGATCCGCGCGCCGGCCTGCGACCCGCCAAGGCGCCCCACGGTGGCGAGGTCTGCCGATGAACCACCGCCGGAGCGCCAGAGCAGCCAGGCGCTGCCTTGCCAGCGATCATGGCCGACGGGCGATATGGTTGATACCGAAATGGCGAGGGGATCCATGGCTTTGGGTCGGGCTAGGGGAGGTCTTTGTCTGGAGGCGCCAGAGTTCAACGACCATGTAGTCGATAGTGGCGCGATGGCATAAGAGGTCCGGACTGGCTTGAAGGGCGAACTCGCTCGGATGGGTTGCCACTTATTGCCAGAATATATTGCTGTCTCTGCTCTGTGGATGATCGGGATCATGCGCTCCTGACGAGTGGGGGAGTCGATCCGACTGCCTTTGGCCGGGGCTGGCACTGCCGCTGGTAGCGGCGCTGTCGAAGCGATCGTGCCGAACAGGCGCATGCCGGTCCAGCCGATGCACAGCATGAAAAAGAAGCGCACCGGCCGTCCATCGGCCGATGATCCGATCATGCCTGCTCCTCCATGTCGGGGAAACGATGTTGCGTCTTGTCCCACACCAGCGGCTTGCCAAGCAGCGACTGGACATAGAGGATCACGGCGCGCCGGGCGGCCAGGATAGCGATCGCGTTGCCGACGAACATGCGCGGCACGGCCGCCAGTCCATGCCGCCAGCCATAGGCATGGCCGGCAAAGATCGCGCGCATCGTGATGCGCCATGCCATGAGCCAGAGATTGAGCGTCAGCAAGCTGTCGATCAGCGGTGTCGATGGGCGCATTTGCGGCGCCAGGAACGGGCGCGCCAGTTCCAATATGCTCCAGAGCAGCAGCGTGGCGTAGGCGGCGACGATGATCAGGGCCGCAAGGGTGGCGCGCCGGTCCCTGATCCGCATCCACCATTCGGCCGGGCCACCCTGCCAGCCCATCCGGTCCCAGCCGGCAAGCGAAATGCCGATGATCCAGCGTGCCTTCTGGCGGATGGCGGCCGGGGCGCTGTCGGGAAAATATTCGCGGGTCGCGACCAGTCGGCCTTGAGCGTCACGGATGCGCAGGAAGATGCCCCGGCCGCCCATGTCTGCGATCCGCAACCCCGCCTCATAGTCTTCGGTCAATGACCCCGGATCAAATGGCCCCGCGCCGTCATGAGGGGCGAGAGCGGCCAATATATTTCTTTCAAAGGCGCAGGCGACGCCGGCAGAGGGAATGGATGCGCCAAGAAATTCCCTCACTGTCAGGGACTTCCCATGAGCTTCAGCAAACTCATCACAATAATGATTGGCGATGGCACGGGAAAACCAGGTGCCGCGACCCGGTAGTGGCAGGACCGGCAATTGCACCAGCGCGAACCGGTCGATCATATGATCGAACAGCCGGATTTCATCGGGATGCACAACGTCTTCGGCATCATGCATGACGATGGCCTTGAACCGGATCCCGCTGCGGTCTTCCTCCGCCAGCATGCTGCGCCAGTTGATGTTCAGGCAATCGGCCTTGGTGGTCGGACCGGGGCGGTCATTCACGCACAATATGATATGCGGTTGATCGATGGCGGCCGATGCGATCGCGTCGATCGTCGCCGGATCATTAAGATAGGCGCCGACGAATATGCGATAATCGGCATCGCCCCAGCAATGTACGGCATGGCGCAGCATCGCGCCGATGACCTCCGCTTCCTGCCAGGCGGGAATGAAGATGGCGATACGGCCGGGCGTCGATGACGGCGGCAATGTCGCCATCGTCATGCGGAGGCGGCGAGGGTAT
This sequence comes from Sphingobium sp. DN12, assembly GCF_051058005.1. Lineage (NCBI taxonomy): Bacteria > Pseudomonadati > Pseudomonadota > Alphaproteobacteria > Sphingomonadales > Sphingobiaceae > Sphingobium > Sphingobium sp. DN12. Next base: position 2,341,385 of record NZ_CP173717.1, on the reverse strand, counting down.
CGGACCGCCCGCCAACCGCGACGCATCAGGAACAGAAGGTCGATCGCCAGATCATCCAGCCCGCCCAAGGCGAAGCCGATGACCGCGAACAACAATATCTCATAATGCAGCGCCTGTAGCGCGCCAAAGAGCATGTCCCCCACGATCCCGGATTTCCCCTGTCCCGATCGCCATGCGGCTGGGTGAATTTATGTCATGAGAACAGCGGTCTTCCAAGTATTTTGGAGAAAAGCTGTCAACATTGGCCGGCGGATCTGGGTTGGACCTGAGCGGAAATTTCCCTAAGGGGGAAGAATGGCAGCACCGGCAAGCACTTATGGAGAAGAGACGTGACCGAACGGCCCGTGTCCGCCCTCAGGAATTTCCTGAAGGGAGAAGCAGGCAGTGGCGTCTTGCTGATGATTTCGGCCGCGATCGCAATGATCATGGCGAATCTTCCTGGTGCTGCCGGCCATGTCTATCATGACATCTTCCATATGGTGACGGGTCCGGTGCTTGCTCCTGCACTCGGTCCCATGACGATCCATTTGTGGGTCAATGACGGACTGATGGCGATCTTCTTCCTGCTCGTCGGGCTGGAGATCAAGCGTGAGTTCGTCGATGGCGGGCTGTCCACCTGGGAGAGGCGGCGCCTGCCTTTCATCGCGGCTGGGGCGGGCATGATCGCGCCGGCGCTGGTCTATCTGGCCGTTACGGCTGGGGAACCGGCCCTAGCGCGCGGCTGGGCGATCCCGGCAGCGACCGACATTGCCTTTGCGATCGGGGTTCTGGCGCTGCTGGGATCGCGGGCGCCCGCATCGATCAAGCTGTTCCTGACGGCGGTCGCGATCGTCGACGACATGGGCGCGGTGGCGATCATTGCGCTGGCCTATAGCCAAGGGCTGGATATCATGGCTTTGGCCGGCGCCTTTGTCGTCCTGCTGGTCATGTTCGGCATGAACCGTGTCGGCGTGCGGGCCTTGGCACCTTATCTCATCGGCTTCCTGCTGCTCTGGTATCTGATGCTGCTGTCGGGCGTACATGCCACGATCGCGGGCGTGCTCGCCGCCATCACCATCCCGGTCAATCGCACGCCGGGTGCGCCGGATGCGGTGGACAGTCCGCTCCATCGCCTGGAACATCTGATCCATCCCTGGAGCGCCTATCTGATCGTACCGCTCTTCGGCTTTGCCAATGCCGGCATCACGCTCAATGGCGAAGCGATCGGCGCTCTGCTCAGCCCCTTGCCGATCGGTGTGGCGCTGGGGCTGCTGCTTGGCAAGCAACTGGGCGTGTTCGGCAGTATCTGGCTGGCGCAGAAACTGGGTATCGCGGCGCGGCCTTCGGGGGCGAGCTGGGTGCAGATTTACGGCATGGCACTGCTGTGCGGGATCGGTTTCACCATGAGCCTGTTCATTGGCGCGCTCGCCTTTCCGGGGCAGCCATTGCTGCTCGAGGAGGCCAAGATCGGCATCCTCGGCGGATCCTTGCTGTCCGCGCTGTGCGGTTATGCGGTGCTGCGTTTTGCGCCAGCGCCGCGTTCGGTCGAGCGGGGCGCAGGGTGAGGGGAATCGCGTAGCATTAACCTTCATGCTACTATCGCCTTGCCGTTGCCGCGACTCGCTTCGCGTCAGCGCGCCGACCGCACTTTCGAAAAATACGGGAGGAGGGCGAACCGATGGAGACGGACGTCAACTATCTGCTGCATCGCCAGCAGATGTCGCTGATAAACGCGCAGGCAACAACATCGCCCGAGGGGCGCGCTGCCTATGAAGGGCTGGCACGCGGTTATATCGATCAGGTCGAAGCCTATCGCAGGCGCAATGAGCAGCGGGAGAGGCTGATCATTCCGGCACATTGATTCTCCGGCCGTTGCCTCATCGCGCTATCGACGGGAAATCAGGCGATCGATCACGTCCTGATGCGGGCCATCGGCACCGCATTCGCGCTCCAATATCGTCTTGATCTTTTCCAGTTCGGCTTCGGTCAGATGTTCGATGCCGATGAAATCGTTGCGCGCGGTCTCGATCGAACGGATCAGTTCGTCGAGCTTGGCCTGGATCGCGGCGCCGTCGCGGTTCTGGGCATTCTGGATCAGGAAGACCATCAGGAAGGTTACGATGGTCGTGCCGGTATTGATCACCAGTTGCCAAGTGTCGGAATAATGAAAGAGCGGGCCGGTCACGCCCCAGATCAATACCACGCCGACCGCCAGGATGAAGGCGAGCGGCTGGCCAGTCCAACTGGCGATCCGTGCCGACAGGGCGGAAAATATCCGATCCATGCAAACTCCTTTGGCTGTCCTGCGCATTTAGGCTCTGTTCAGCCATCTGCTGTCATGGCCGTGCCCATGGCAACCATATCTTTTCGTGCAACGATCGGCGCGCTCGCCGGCTCCCTTCTGCTGGCCTCCTGCGCCAGCGTTTCCCCCGAATCACGCGTACGCGCCGGGCTGATCGATGCTGGTCTTTCGCCGCGAATGGCGGGCTGTATGGCCGAACGCATGGTCGATCGGCTCAGCCTGGTGCAGTTGAGGCGGCTCCAGTCGATCGCCTCGCTCCACAAGTCGCACATAGGCAAGATGAGCATGGACGAACTCCTCTATAAGGTCCGCGCGCTGGAGGATCCGGAGATTTTCCTGGTGACCAGCAAGGCCGCCATCCACTGCTCCTTCTGACGCTGATTTCACAATAAAGCAGGGTTGGGCTTCGTAAGGGTTTTGCAATTTTGCAAAGTCGTTTTGCGAAATGGCTCTGGCCCTGCTTCCTCGCCTGTGCTTAACCCGCCTCAACAGTTTTCCTGTGAACAAAGGACGGGCTAGCCCATGAACATTCACGAATATCAGGCGAAGGAACTGCTCGCCAAGTATGGCGCGCCGATCGCCGCCGGTCACGCCGCCTTCACCGTCGAGGAAGCCGTCGAGGCCGCCAAGAAGCTGCCCGGACCGCTCTATGTCGTGAAGTCGCAGATCCACGCTGGTGGCCGCGGCAAGGGCAAGTTCAAGGAACTGGCCCCCGAAGCCAAGGGCGGCGTCCGCCTGGCCTTCAACCTGGACGAGGTGAAGGCCCACGCCACCGACATGCTCGGCAACACGCTGGTCACCATTCAGACCGGCGAAGCGGGCAAGCAGGTCAATCGTCTGTACATCACCGACGGCGCCGACATTGCCAAGGAATTCTACCTGGCGTTGCTGGTCGATCGCGCCACCAGCCGCATCGCGTTCGTCGTGTCGACCGAAGGCGGCATGGACATTGAAGAGGTCGCTCACTCGACCCCCGAAAAGATCCACAGCTTCTCGGTCGATCCGGCCACCGGCTTCCAGCCGCACCACGGCCGCGCCGTTGCCGCTGCTCTGGGCCTGACCGGCGACCTTGCCAAGCAGGCTTCGAAGGTTGCTGCCTCGCTTTACGCCGCGTTCCTCGACACCGACGCCGAGCAGATCGAAGTCAACCCGCTGGCGCTGACCGAGCAGGGCAACCTCCTCGTCCTCGACGCCAAGGTCGGTTTCGACGGCAACGCCATGTTCCGTCACAAGGACATCGCCGAACTGCGCGACCTGACCGAGGAAGATGCTGCCGAAGTCGAAGCGTCGAAGTACGACCTCGCCTACATCAAGCTGGACGGCAATATCGGCTGCATGGTGAACGGCGCTGGCCTGGCCATGGCGACCATGGACATCATCAAGCTGAACGGCGAATTTCCCGCCAACTTCCTGGACGTGGGTGGCGGCGCCACCACCGAAAAGGTGACCGCAGCGTTCAAGATCATCCTGAAGGACCCGGCCGTTAAGGGCATTCTGGTCAACATCTTCGGCGGCATCATGAAGTGCGACATCATTGCCAATGGTATCGTCGAGGCTGCCAAGGAAGTGAACCTGTCGGTTCCGCTGGTTGTCCGCCTGGAAGGCACCAACGTCCAGCAGGGCAAGGACATTCTGGCCAATTCGGGTCTTCCGATCGTCCCCGCCGACGATCTGGGCGATGCGGCCAAGAAGATCGTGGCAGAAGTGAGGAAGGCGGCCTGAGCCCCCTAATCACCTGAGAAGATACGCCATAGGGCGTGGGTGACCCGGAAACGGGTCGCCCACGTCCGTGTTCGCGTTGGCGGGCGATGGCGTGAAAATGGAGGATGTTGAAATGAAGATCCTTGTGCCCGTGAAGCGGGTTATTGATTACAACGTAAAGCCGCGCGTGAAGGCGGATGGCACGGGCGTGGACCTGGCCAACGTCAAGATGAGCATGAACCCGTTCGACGAAATCGCCGTCGAGGAAGCCATTCGTCTGAAGGAAAAGGGCGCGGCGACCGAGGTCGTGGCGGTATCGATCGGCGTCGCCAAGGCGCAGGAAACGCTGCGCACCGCGCTGGCGATGGGCGCGGACCGCGCCATCCTGATCCAGACCGATGACGAAGTCGAACCGCTGGGCGTCGCCAAGCTGCTCGCCAAGGTGCAGGAAGAGGAAGGCGCTGGCCTGATCATCCTGGGCAAGCAGGCGATCGACGATGACAGCAACCAGACCGGCCAGATGCTCGCCGCGCTGCTGAACCTGCCGCAGGGCACGTTCGCCAGCAAGGTCGAGGTCGAGGGCGACAAGGTCAATGTCACCCGCGAAGTCGATGGCGGCCTGGAGACGGTGAAGCTCAACACCCCGGCGATCATCACCACCGACCTGCGTCTCAACGAGCCGCGCTATGCGTCGCTGCCGAACATCATGAAGGCCAAGTCCAAGCCGCTCGCGACCAAGACCCCGGCCGACTACGGCGTCGACATCGCCGCCCGTCTGGAGACGCTCAAGGTCTCCGAACCGCCCAAGCGTTCGGCCGGCATCAAGGTTGCCGATGTCGATGAACTGGTGGCCAAGCTCAAGGCTCTGGGAGTTGCAGCATGACGAAGACGCTCGTTTGGGTTGAACATGAGGGCGGCGCCGTCAAGGACGCGACCCTTTCCGCCGTGACCGCCGCCGCCAAGCTGGGCGAAGTCCATCTGCTGGTCGCCGGCCAGGGCGTCGACGGCGTGGCCGCCGAAGCCGCCAAGATCGCCGGCGTGGGCAAGGTCCATGTCGCCGACGACGCGGCCTTTGGCCATGCGCTGCCGGAGAATGTCGCGCCGCTGATCGTCGAGCTGATGGGCCATCATGACGCGTTCGTTGCGCCGGCCACCAGCAACGGCAAGAATATCGCCCCGCGCGTCGCCGCGCTGCTGGACGTCATGCAGATCAGCGACATCCTGTCGGTCGAGAGCGAGGACACGTTCACTCGGCCGATCTATGCCGGCAACGCGATCGCGACCGTCAAGTCGAAGGACGCCAAGAAGGTCATCACCGTGCGCGGCACCGCCTTTGAAAAGGCGGCCAAGGACGGCGGCAGCGGCGCGGTGGAAGCCGTGGCCTCGACCGGCGACAAGGGCATTTCCTCCTTCGTCGGCGCCGAGATCGCCAAGCTGGAACGCCCCGAACTGACCAGCGCCAAGATCATCGTGTCGGGTGGCCGCGCGCTGAAGGACGGTCCGACCTTCGAGGAATATATCATGCCGCTGGCCGACAAGCTGGGCGCGGCCGTGGGTGCCTCGCGCGCTGCGGTCGATGCGGGCTATGTCCCCAACGACTATCAGGTCGGCCAGACCGGCAAGATCGTCGCGCCGGAAGTCTATATCGCCGTCGGCATTTCCGGTGCGATCCAGCATCTGGCCGGCATGAAGGACAGCAAGACCATCGTCGCCATCAACAAGGACGAGGATGCGCCGATCTTCCAGGTGGCCGACATCGGCCTGGTCGGTGATCTGTTCAAGGTGGTGCCGGAACTGACCGGCAAGCTGTAAGCCGAATTGGCTTGAGTAGGAAAGGGCGTGGGGAGCGATCCCCACGCCTTTTTTGTCATTCGCAGTTGATGTCGTTCTTGTCGATGGCCCGGCCGGCAAGGGCGCCGCCGGCGCCGCCCAGGATGGTGCCGAGCGTCTTGGAGCCGCCGGGAGCGATGACATTGCCGAGCACGCCGCCGGCGATGGCGCCGACGATGGTGCCGGTGGTGCCGTCATCCCGCTTGCAATAATAGCGGCCGTCGCGGTCGCGGTAGATCTGGTCATTGTCGCCGAGATGGCGGCGCGGCGGGCGGCGATCCCGGTCGCGGTCACGGCCGCCGGGCGGGCGGTTGTAGCCGCCGGGGCGGTCATAGCCATAGCCGCCGCCATAATTGTCCGAGGCGCAGGCGCCGAGCGGGAGCATGGCAAGGGCGGCAAGCGCCATTATGGGGGTACGCACGGGATAGTCTCCTCTTCTTTTCCCTGTCGGGAGGAGAACCCGCAAGCGACGCGAAGGTTGCGCCAAGATACTGATCAGAAACGCGAAACCGCCCGCCGCTGCCATCGAGAGGGGAGTGCGGCAGCGAGCGGACGGCATCAACGGCGCGTCGAGGGGACGTGCCGCCGAGAGGATGGGGCTTAATGCGCCAGGGGCGAGGCGCCGCTGGCCGTGGCCGGGGTGACGACCGGGGCCGGGCTGTCCTGGATGCGCTGGTCCTCCAGCTTGGCCTTGGCGTCGTTGTAGCGGGCGACGAGGTCGTCCTTGAACTCGGTCAGCTTGCCGTCGTCATAGAGCTTCTTGCCGACATAGCCGGCGATGGCGCCGAAAATCAGGGTGCGGATCATGGGGAACTCCTTGGTTGCCAGTCGGGGAAAAGAACCGGCGTCGGCGACAAGGGTTCCGAGCATGATTGCGTCCGCGACGGGCCTTGCTAGTCTTGCGACGGACGGTGGCGGGGGCCGCCGTGACAAGGGGGGGGCAATGTCGGCATTCGATCTGGTGTTCGCGGTGTTCGGGTTGCTGCTGGGGCTGGCGATCGCCGAGGTGCTGGGCGGCTTTGCCCGCGCGCTGAAGCTCAAGCGGACCGCCAAGCCGGTGCGGATCGGCTGGCTGACGCCGCTGCTGGGGCTGTTCGTGCTGCTGGACCTCACCAGCTTCTGGGGCAGCGCCTATATCATGCGGGACCAGATGGATGCGAGCTATCTGACGCTGGTCGTGGTGCTGGCGATCGTGGGCGTCTATCATCTTGCCGCGTCGCTGATCTTTCCCGACGAGCCGGAACAATGGCCCGATTTCGACGACTGGTATGACCGGCAGAAGCGGATGGTGATCGGCGGGCTGCTGCTGGCCAATGTCGCGGTCACGATCGGCCAGGGCGTGCTGGAGGAGGTAAGGCCGGTGGCCGATGCCCCCGCCGGGCCGCTCGCCCCCTATGCCGCGCCGATCCTGCTGGGCGGGCTGGTGGGGCTGCTGACCCTGCTGGTCGCGCTGCTGCGGGTGCGGAGCCGGCGCGCGAACATGGCGATGCTGATCGCGGCGAACCTGATCCTGCTCGGCGCCAGCATCGCCGAGGATTATATCTGACCGGGACCGGGCGCCACCGCGCGGCGGCGCCCGATCCCGGTCATTCGCTTATCGGCCGATCCCGGCCGGGGGCCGATTATTCGGCGTGGGCGATGTTCACCGCGGCCATCTTGCCGCGCTTGTCCTGCTCCAGGTCATAGGTGACGCGGTCCTTCTCGCGCAGGGTGGCGAGGCCGGCGCGCTCGACCGCGCTGATGTGGACGAACGCGTCCTGGCCGCCGGTGTCGGGCTCGATGAAGCCATAGCCCTTGTCGGCGTTGAAGAACTTCACGGTTCCGGTGATGCTGCTCATGATATTTCCTTCTTTCATGCGGCGGACCCATGGCGGGCACGCCGGGTCGCTAGAGGGGCAGGGAAAGAAGGAGATAGGTGCCGCAAAGCGCCGAAGACCGTCGATTTGCGACTATAGCAGCGCCCTTGTACGGCATTGCGGGCGTCCTGGCAAATCACTGGCCGTTTCGGCGGGGTCTGCCGCCGCATCCTCCTCTTCCGCCTCGTCTTCCTCCTCCTCGCTCAGAAGCTCGTAACCGGCGGCTTCCAGCACGGCGATTTCCTCGTCACTGCCGGGCGCGAAGCCGAAACGGGCGTCGCGGGCGCGGGTGGCGGCTGCCTCATAGGGACGGGCCTGCGCCTCCAGCTCCGCGGCATAGGCGGCCTCCTCGGCTTGTGTCAGGGCGCGGTCATACTCGTCGATATCGTAATAATCCTCGCTCTGGTCGCCGGTGAAGCCGGGCGGGGCGGGGTAATCGGTGCGCAATTGCTCGCGATCCTCATCCCACCAGACGCCGCGCAAACGGGTCGCGGCCTCCTCCGGCGGCAGGTCGGCGCGGTGGATATGGGGCGGAAGTTCACACCGTTCATTGCGGTCGGAAAAGGGCGAGATTCCGGGCTGCACAGGCGGGCGTTTCGCGCCGGGCTGGAGCGGCAGCCGGGCGGCGATGAAGAGCGCGACCGAGGCGGCGGGGGCGAGGGCGGGTGCGGCTTCCGGCGCGAGGGGTTCGGGCGTCTCGGGCTGGTCGCCGTTGAGCAGGCGGGCGTCGGCCATGTCGCGGGCCATGCGCTCCATGCCGGTGCGCGGCAGGCCGATCAGTTCGGACTCCTTGTCGGCATCCTCGGCCGGGCAGATGAGGTCGAGATAGGCGGTGAAATCCTGCGCCACGACGCGGGCAAGCGCGGCATCCGACCCTTCGGGCGGGCTGTCGGCCATGCGATCGAGCCGCGCGAGCATCGACATGGCGAGGCGATTGTCATGGCGGTGGCGGCGGACCTCGTAATTGTCGGGATCCTTGCGGATCACCTCCTCGCTGCCCATGATCGCGCGCGACAGGAGATCGTCGGCAAGGCGGGCGCGGGCGATCAGGATCGCGGCGTCCCAGCCCAGGCGAAAGGCGGCGCCGTCATGGCGGATGCGCAGCGTGTAGGCCGAGCGCGCGGTGATGCGCACCCCTTCGCAGGCGAGCATGATGACGCCGGTGGCGGCGAGTATCTCCAGGAAGCGCCGCTGGCGCGCCGGGCTCCAGCCATCGACCCGCCGCTGCGGTTCGGGCGTGGGGACTTTGTCCGGCAGGGGCGGCGTGATCGGCGGAAATGCGCAGGACATGGCAAGGCCCTTTCAGGGAAAGAGGACGCGTTGCCGGAAGGGTAGGCAGAAAGCCGGGGTGTAGGACAGCGGAATAGGAATTGGCCACCAATGCGCCCATGCGGGCCTGCAAAGCGCGCCTTTCTGCGTTCCGGTGCTCAGGGATATTGCTGGCGAGTGTGCCGGACGGCCAATATCTCGATGATGGCGGTCACGCGATAGACGATGACATAGTTGGGCGTGACCAGTGCTTCCCGCGTGCCGGGGACGCGGCCGGAACGATAGAGATAGGGATGATCGGGTAATCGCTCGGCGACATGGCGGATGGCATTGCCGATGCGCTCTGCGGCGGCGGGGTTCTGCGCTTCTATGAAGTCGACGATGCGTTCCAGGTCATCCAGCGCCGCAACGTGCCAGATGAGCGGCAGCATCAGCCTTGCTTGCGGCGGTCGATGATCGCCTGCATCCGCGCCATCGCCTCGTCATGGGGGATGCCGGGTTGGTCCGACGCCATGCGGGCTTCGACCGTCGCGCGGAACCAGACGTCATAGGCTTCGGCCTCTTCGGTCGAAGCGAACTCGGACTCGATGGGGGTGAGCTTGGTCATATTTCGGAGAGTATCAGGGATGCGGTGCGGTGTCGACTGAGGGGAGAACGGTTTGGGGGTATAGTAAACTGTCACCGTAATCCCGACTGAAGTGATTTAATCGTATAGATTAAGTTTGCGTGATAACCACGCTACGAACTTGAATCTCCGTGTTTCAATCACCGATTTTTTTACCGAATTAAGGTTGTCTACATCGTCGTTCGCCGATTTAGGAGGCGTAGCTTGGCAGTTTTCGTGTCGGGGTGCCATTCGTCCCAAACGAAACATCGCCAAGGATACCGAAAGAAGCAAAACAACGGAGTATATTGTAAAGAAAAATCCGAATAAATCTCCGAAGCTTTTGCTAAAATCGACCATTTTTGTAGATATTTCAGTTTTAAGTGGGCTCATTCTCCATAGTTGCGGAAAGAGGGACCCTTCCGACAATATAGCAAACAGCAGAGATATAACTTGGCAGATCACTACGTGAAAAAACGTAGAATTCACTATGCTGATAAGTGGTATTCCTCGAGTTTTGTCTATTTTCGAGGATAGTGCACGATGAAGTGCACTGCCCATAAGTGAAAAGGTGATGGCATATGCTGCGATGCTGAAGCCCAATATGGTAGGCAGTGCCTGAAGCGCTAAATTGCGCCAATTCAGATTAATGCTGCCAGTCCAGTAGAGAAATGTGCAAAGTGCAGAAAAATGAACAAATGGGGATGAAGCGAGTTCACGGATTCCGCCGTACTCGCTCCAATATATATGAATCATTTTAAATAGGGAACGGTACATTCTATCGCCTAAATGCTCTAGCTAGCCTTCGGAAAACTGTTCCTGATTCAACATCTTGTTCGTACATTTCCTGGACGACCTTAGGGTATTCGTCGGTGCTTACGACCATATGGCCGTCAGTACCGTATCCCTTGGCGACTGACCTGCCGTTATTCAGACTGGCGCGGATAAGCGCATCCAAGTCTTCGTCTCTCTGTATCCCCAATCCTCTTTCCGCCTTGTAGTGAACATTCATTGACCGAGCGTTCTTGTCTCCAAGGTGTTCTTCTGCTTGCTCTTCAAAATCTTCACCCCAGAGGTCTGAGTTCGGACGTTCGATCAAGATATCAAGGTCGGTGATCCGTGGTATCGAAAAAATTCGGTCTACACCGCCTTTTTCCGTAATCACGTTTATCTTTATATCGCCGAAAGATCGAAAAATAGAATCTTCTGAAGTTAAATTTCTAAAGAAATTTAAGGCAGAATTATGTGTTAGTCTCTCGCCATCGCAATAATGCTCAAATACTAGCTCATGTCTTTTTGTATTAAACATAAACCGAAATGTTTTTAGATTTGGATGAAGGTTGTCTGGAATGTTTATTGAGCTAACATCGTTTGCGGTAGCTTCTTCCATGGTTTCAGCATTGAACCAATCACCATCAATTTCTATCTCAAGGAATGTTGAAAGTACTCCGAATATAAGATTTTCGTCCTCACTAGATCGGCTAACCATTGTAATGAGGCCATGCCTGTCACCATAGATTTTTGTAATTTTCTTAAGACGATATAGAGAATTGATAAGACTGGTATATGTATCCTCATCATGAGGATGAGCCTTTATGTTCAAGCCTCCGATTTCCATCTTGTGGCGACGAGCCATCTCTTCCCCCAATGTAACCAACTAAATTATGGTCACTTATTCTATCGCCTCATAGTCTGCAAGTTTCGTTAAAAAAGCGAAATGATCTACTCCGACCTAGGTTCAGCTTCACTCAACGCGATCACTCCGCCGCCACAGCCTCTAGCCCCAGCAACGGCGCCAGATAGCGCCCGGTAAAGCTTCTCGGCTCCTTCACCACCTGTTCCGGCGTGCCTTGTGCGACGACTTCGCCGCCCTTGACCCCGCCCTCTGGTCCCATGTCGATAATATAATCCGCCGTCTTGATGACATCGAGATTATGTTCGATCACCACGACGCTGTTGCCCTGTTCGACCAGCGCGTGGAGGACTTCCAGCAGCTTGCGGACATCCTCGAAATGCAAGCCGGTGGTGGGTTCGTCGAGGATATAGAGGGTGTTGCCGGTGGCGCGGCGCGACAATTCCTTGGCGAGCTTGATGCGCTGGGCTTCGCCGCCCGACAGGGTGGTGGCCTGCTGGCCGACCTTGATATAGCCAAGGCCCACTTCGGCGAGCATCGCCATCTTGTCGCGGATCGGCGGCACGGCCTTGAAGAATTCGACCGCATCCTCGACCGTCATGTCGAGCACGTCGGCGATGCTCATCCCCTTGAACTTCACCTCCAGCGTCTCGCGATTGTAGCGGGCGCCATGGCAGACGTCGCAGGTGACATAGACGTCGGGGAGGAAGTGCATCTCGATCTTGAGCACGCCGTCGCCCTGGCAGGCTTCGCAGCGGCCGCCCTTGACGTTGAAGGAGAAGCGGCCCGGCTTGTAGCCGCGCGCCTGCGCTTCGGGCAGGCCCGCGAACCAGTCGCGGATATTGGTGAAGGCGCCGGTATAGGTGGCCGGGTTGGAGCGCGGGGTGCGGCCGATCGGCGACTGATCGATGTCGATCACCTTATCGCAATGTTCCAGGCCCGTGATCTTGTCATGCGGGCCGGCGACGATGCGGGCACCGTTGAGGGTGCGGGCGCTGGCGGCATAGAGGGTGTCGATGGTGAAGCTGGACTTGCCCGATCCCGAGACGCCGGTGATGCAGGTGAAGGTGCCGAGCGGGATCGACGCGGTGACGCCGGTGAGGTTGTTGGCGCGGGCATTGTGGACGGTGAGCTTCTTGCCAGAGCCCTTGCGGCGCTTGGCCGGGACTTCGATGCGGCGGGTGCCGTTGAGATAGTCCGCGGTCAGGCTGTCCTTGTGCGCCAAGAGTTCGGGCAGGGTGCCCTGGGCGACGATGGTGCCGCCATGGACGCCGGCGCCCGGCCCCATGTCGACAATATAGTCGGCGGCGCGGATCGCATCCTCATCATGCTCGACGACGATGACGCTGTTGCCGAGGTCGCGCAGGCGCTTGAGGGTCACGAGCAGCCGGTCATTGTCGCGCTGGTGCAGGCCGATCGAGGGTTCGTCGAGGACGTAGAGGACGCCCGAGAGGCCCGAGCCGATCTGGCTGGCGAGGCGGATGCGCTGGCTTTCGCCGCCCGACAGGGTGCCTGATGTGCGGTCGAGGTTCAGATAGTCGAGGCCGACATTGTTGAGGAAGCCGAGGCGCTCGACAATTTCCTTGAGGATGGCGCGGGCGATCTGGTTCTGCTGGTCATTGAGCGCGTCGGGCATCGCGGTGAAGAAGGCGAGCGCGTCCACCACCGAGCGGCGGGTGGAGACGGAGATGTCCTCGCCGGCGATCTTGACCGCCAGCGCTTCGGGCTTGAGGCGCGCGCCGTGGCAGGTCTCGCAGGGCATGGCGGTCTGGTATTTGCTCAGTTCCTCGCGCATCCAGGCGCTTTCGGTCTGGAGCAGGCGGCGGTTGAGGTTGCCGATCACGCCCTCGAACGGCTTCTTGACCTCGTAGCTCTTCTTGCCGTCGACGAAGCGCAGGGTGACGGGCTTGCCGCCGGTGCCGTGGAGGATGATGAGCTTCACCTCGCCCGGCAGATCGGCCCAGGGCGTGTCGAGGGAGAAGCCGAATTCCTTGGCGAGGGAGCCCAAGACCTGCATATAATAGGGGCTGGGCGGGTTGGACTTGGCCCAGGGGACGACGGCGCCCTTCTTCAGGGAGAGGGCTTCGTTGGGGACGACCAGTTCGGGGTCGAATTCCTGCCGCTCGCCCAGGCCGTCGCAGGCCGGGCAGGCGCCCATGGGGGCGTTGAAGGAGAAGAGGCGCGGCTCGATCTCGGGAATGGTGAAGCCGCTGACCGGGCAGGCGAATTTCTCGGAAAAGACGATGCGGTTGGCGGGGATGCCGGCATTCTTCATCTTGCCCGCGGACTGGGCTTCGTCTTCGCGGCCGGGGACGACGCCCTCGGCCAGGTCGACGAAGGCGAGGCCGTCGGCGAGTTTCAGCGCCTGCTCGAAACTGTCGGCGAGGCGGGTGGCCATGTCGGCATTGACCGCCAGGCGATCGACCACGACCTCGATGTCATGCTTATATTTCTTGTCGAGGGCGGGGGCATCCTCGATCAGGTAGAGCTCGCCGTCGATGCGGACGCGGGTGTAGCCCGCCTTCTGCCACTCGGCCAGTTCCTTGGCGTATGTGCCCTTGCGGCCGCGCACGACCGGGGCGAGCAGGTAGAAACGGGTGCCTTCGGGCAGGAGCATCACCCGATCGACCATCTGGCTGACGGTCTGGGCGCTGATCGGCTCGCCGGTGGCGGGCGAATAGGGGATGCCGACGCGGGCCCACAGGAGCCGCATATAGTCGTAAATCTCGGTGACGGTCGCGACCGTGGAGCGCGGGTTGCGGCTGGTCGTCTTCTGCTCGATCGAGATGGCGGGGGAGAGGCCCTCGATATGCTCGACATCGGGCTTCTGCATCATCTCCAGGAACTGGCGCGCATAGGCGGAGAGCGACTCCACATAGCGGCGCTGCCCCTCGGCATAGATGGTGTCGAAGGCGAGGCTGGACTTGCCCGAGCCGGAGAGGCCGGTGATGACGATCAGGCTGTCGCGGGGCAGATCGACGTCCACGCCCTTGAGATTATGCTCGCGCGCGCCGCGGACGCTGATGTGGGTCAGCATTCGGTAAACCTCTGCTTCGGAATATGGGTCAGACTCATGGCGGCGTTGTTCCAGATTTGTTCCGTGGGGGCAAGGGGGCGTTGCCCGGTCGGGAGGCAAGATAGGAAGGGGGAGCGGCCAGGGGAAGATGGCCGGGCGTGGACGATGGCGCGCTGCGCCGGCCGGAGGGCGTTTCTGGGTCGGCTGCGGGCGCGTCTCGGCCTGTCTCGGGGTTTCCATGGATGGCCGCGGCTATGGGATCGCACGTAGAAACGGGGCATGACCTATTGGCGGCTCCATTGGCATGCGGGCGTCCTGAGCGTGGCGGGCAGCGTCGCGGGCATGACATTGGCGACGACGGGGGCCATGGCCCAGAGCGAGACGCCCGCGGGGCGGATCATCTTCCTGGGCTGGACCGAGGGCAAGGACCATTCGGTGTGGCTGTCCGGCGTCGATCCGGGCGAGTTTTTCGTCGTCTTTCCCGAGACCGGGGAGCGGGTGGACAGTTGGACCCAGCCCGATACCGGCCTGCACCTGACGGTATCGCCCATCGTGCGGGAAAATGGCGGCACCCATAATCTGTTCGCCCATATTCGCACCGAATATGCGGAATATGACAATTTCGTCGATTCCGCCGACCAGCATCCGGGCGGCATCAATTTCCCCGATCACTGGAACCGGCCCGACCCGGAATTGCCCGATCTGATCACGCCGGAATTGCGGCCGAACCCGGATACGGTAACGCCGGGTCTGCGGCCCAATCCGGATCTGATCACACCCGGCCTGCGCCCCTTGCCCGGGACCGTGACGCCGGAGCTGCGGCCGAACCCCGATACGGTGACGCCGGGCTTGCGGCCGAACCCTGATCTAGTGACGCCGGAGTTGCGGCCGAACCCCGATACGGTGACGCCAGGCTTGCGGCCCAATCCGGATACGGTGACGCCGGAATTGCGGCCGAACCCGGACACGGTGACGCCGGGTCTGCGTCCTGATCCGGACACGGTGACGCCGGGTCTGCGTCCTGATCCGGACACGGTGACGCCGGGTCTGCGGCCCGATCCGGATACGGTGACGCCGGAATTGCGGCCTGATCCGGATACGGTGACGCCGGGGCTACGGCCTGACCCGGATACGGTGACGCCGGGCCTACGTCCTGATCCGGACACGGTGACACCGGGCTTGCGGCCCGATCCGGATACAGTGACGCCGGAATTGCATCCTGATCCCGAAATCGTCACGCCCGAATTGCGGCCGGTGCCCGTTCCCATCACGCCGGAGGAGCGGCCGGATCCCGACACAGTGACGCCGGAAGTCCGCCCGGACCCTGATACACCGACACCCGAATTGCGACCTGACCCCGATACGGTGACGCCGGGACTACGGCCTGATCCGGACACGGTGACGCCGGGCTTGCGACCCGATCCTGATACGGTGACGCCAGGTCTGCGTCCTGATCCTGATACGGTGACGCCGGGCTTGCGGCCCGATCCGGACACGGTGACGCCGGGACTGCGGCCCGATCCTGATACGGTGACGCCGGGACTGCGGCCCGATCCGGATACGGTGACGCCGGGCTTGCGACCCAATCCGGATACGGTGACACCGGGACTGCGTCCTGATCCGGATACAGTGACGCCGGGGCTGCGACCCGATCCGGATACGGTGACGCCGGGACTGCGGCCCGATCCGGATACGGTGACGCCGGGCTTGCGACCTGACCCCGATACGGTGACGCCGGGGCTGCGTCCTGATCCTGATACGGTGACGCCGGGCTTGCGACCCGATCCGGATACGGTGACGCCGGGACTGCGACCTGATCCTGATACGGTGACGCCTGGTCTGCGGCCCGATCCTGATACGGTGACGCCGGGCTTGCGACCTGACCCCGATACGGTGACGCCGGGGCTGCGTCCTGATCCTGATACGGTGACGCCGGGGCTGCGGCCCAATCCGGATACGGTAACGCCGGGACTGCGTCCTGATCCGGACACGGTGACGCCGGGACTGCGGCCCGATCCGGATACGGTGACGCCGGGCTTGCGACCTGACCCCGATACGGTGACGCCGGGACTGCGTCCTGATCCGGACACGGTAACGCCGGGGCTGCGGCCCGATCCGGATACGGTAACGCCGGGGCTACGGCCCGATCCGGATACGGTGACACCGGGACTGCGGCCCAATCCGGACACGGTGACGCCGGGACTGCGGCCCGATCCTGATACGGTGACGCCGGGACTGCGGCCCGATCCTGATACGGTGACGCCGGGACTGCGGCCCGATCCTGATACGGTGACGCCGGGGCTACGGCCCGATCCTGATACGGTGACGCCGGGACTGCGGCCCGATCCCGATACGGTGACGCCGGGGCTACGGCCCGATCCTGATACGGTGACGCCGGGCCTGCGTCCTGATCCTGATACGGTGACGCCGGGCTTGCGACCCGATCCGGATACGGTGACGCCGGGACTGCGACCTGATCCTGATACGGTGACGCCGGGGCTGCGGCCCGATCCTGATACGGTAACGCCGGGGCTGCGGCCCGATCCGGATACGGTGACGCCGGAATTACGGCCGCGCCCCGAGACGCTGCCGCCGATCGCTCCGCCCGGTGTCGCGCCGGGCCGCGATGAGCGGCGCCCGATGCTGATGACCGCCGATGAGGTCTGCCGGGCCGGGCGCGAGGGGCGGCTGAAAGGCGATCCGCAGCTTATTGAAAAGGCCTGCAGGATTGCAGCCAATGCCCGTCGGCGCTGGACCGCCTGGGCAGAATGGAACCATTCGACGCTGAAAGACGACCGTTCCGGTGCCCGGACCAGGGGCAGCGCGAACCAGTATAATATTGGCCTGGATCGCTGGATCGACAAGCGCACCGTCGCCGGCATGGCCATCCAGTTCGGCAATTCGGATTATAAATCCTTCAATGGCGGCATGCGCCAGCAGGCCGATTCCATCACGGTGAAGCCCTATATGGTGCATCGGATGGCAGATTCGGACGTGGTGCTGGATGCCAGCATCGGCTTCAACTTCGGCGAATATGAACAGCATGTGCTGATGCTGTCGGGCAAGCATGACAGCTTCACCCTGTCGGGCACGGTCGGGATCAGCGCGCAGCGTCCGCTCGGCAGCTTTCTGCTGCGGCCCCGCCTGTCGTGGAGCTATGCCAGCATCTGGCACGACGATTATGTCCTGCAGGGCGAGGTGGGCGGTATCGACCTGCGCGTGCTGCAGGGCGATGCGCGCTATGATTATGGCGCGGTGGCGACGTCGCTGGAGATCAGCCGGCCGTTCCGATCGGATGATATGGTCATCACCCCCTATGTCGAGGGCGGCGTCGATTTTGCCTATCTGCGCCCCAATGGCGGCCGTGTCCTGGGGCCTGACCTGCGCCTGATCGCGACCACGCCTGCGGTGGGATCGGTCCGGTTCGGCACGCGCATCCAGTTGCGCGGCAATGTCGCGCTGATCGGATCGGGCGAATATTACGGGATCGGATCGGGCGGCCTGTCGAGCTGGCAATGGCGGGCCAACCTGTCCTTCCGCTTCTAGCGCGGCGGGACGGGTTCCAGGCCTGCGGGCGATGGGAGCGGAAATGGCCGTCGCGCCGCAGGTATGGGGTATCGGCGCAAAAACACTGGCCAATCCGGTCCGGCTGCGGCACAGGCGAGGGGCATGAGCCTGCCCGATCCTTCCACCTTCATTGCCGAGGGCGCTTCCGCCGCGGTCTATCGGCTGGAGGGGGGGAGGGTGCTCAAGCTGTTCCATGAGGGCGTCGATGCCGGGATCATCGCCCGCGAACATGCGACGGCGCAGGCGATCCAGGCGACCGGGCTGCCGGTGCCCTGTGTGTTCGGGCGCGCGGAGGCCGGCGGGCGACAGGGCATCATCTATAGCGAGATAGAGGGGCCGAACCTGCTCCATTATATCGTTCGCCACCCGCACCGCCTGGGTTGGGCGATGCGGGCGATGGCCGCGCTGCAGCGCGCCATCCATGCGCATGATGTGCCCGAACTGCGCAGCCGCAAGGCGATATTGGCCGAGGATATCGCGATGGCGCCGATCGGCGATCGGCTGCGCGCGGCGGCGATCGACCGGCTGGACCAACTGATCGAAGGGAATAAATTGTCCCATGGCGATCTGCATCCGGCCAATCTGATCGTGAGCGGCGACGGGCTGGCGGTGATCGACTGGTCCAAGGCCGCCCGATCGGCGCCGGCGGCCGATGTGGTGCGTAGCGAGATGCTGATGCGGTTCGGGCCGGGGCAGTCGGCCGGGAGGCTGGAGGGCACGCTGCGCGATGCGACGACGGCCTATTATGTCAGGCGCTATCGCAAGCTGGCGGGAATGGAGCCGGAAGCGCTCAATGCCTGGCGGGGGCTGGTGGGGCTGGCCTGGCTGCGGCATCGGCTGCCGGGGCGGGACGCGGCCTTTGCCGCCTATCTGACCGATGCGTTGCGGCGCGCCGGATTGCCGCCACTGGACGCCTGATAACGGCGCGCGATGTCGTTGGTGGATGGCGGTGGGCGGTTCATCCCCGGCCGATGCCGCCCGGCGGATGCTGTGCCCCGGTCATCGAAGCATCGTCCCGCATGCCTGCACTGTCGCTATTCTGACATGGAAACAGGCCAGAGAGCAGCGCGTTAAGCGACGGTTCACGGCCGATGGTGCCGTGTTGACGGTAACAGTTGAGACAAGATCTGGAGTGCCCGACAGCATCCGGATACGCCCCCGGCATTCCCTTGCGCCGGGGGCGTTTTCATGTCCGCTTGCCTTGAATCTCCGTAAATTCCCTTAGGGAATAGGCTGTCGTTTCGTAGACGAATGCCATTCGTCCGGTCGTTCGTCCCCGCAAATCCGCGCTTGGTCGATGGATCGGTCGTTGGCCGATGACGAGGGTTGCCGGTCGAAGCGGACGGGCGGCGAGAGGACCGGGCGCGTACACAGGATGGGCGAACGGGATATGGCGCAACGCCCCCACAAGACCCCCGCCGAACCGTTCGCATCCGGCGCGTCGACGCCCCCTGACGACGCAGGCCGGATGCCATGACAGTTTTGAGGAGACACGCCATGTTCGCCACCGCCAAGATCATCACCGCGCTGAGCGCCGCCGCCCTGCTGGCCGGTTCCGGCATCGCTTCGGCGCAGGAGTTCACGTCCAACGGCCGCACCACCGAGGTCCGCTTCGGTGACCTGGACCTTACGCGCCACGCCGACCAGCAGGAACTGCGCACCCGCATCTCCCGCGCGGCCAGCCGGGTCTGTTTCAGCACCGACATCAATACCATGAGCGCGTGCCGCGCGGCGGCGATCGCCCAGGTTGAGGCGCCGATCGCGACCGCCATCGCCCGCGCCCAGACCAACGAGCGCTATGCCGATGCCAAGGATGCCCGGCCTGTCGTCGGCAACTGACGCCTATCATCCCGCCAAGGGAGGGAGAGGGCCTGGCGCGAGCCGGGCCCTTTTTGCGTGGGAAAAGGCTCGTCGCCCCGGCCATTCTCGGTATTTCTCCCGATGGCGGAGCCCCGGATTTGCGACGATCAGAAGGGACAGGCTCAAGGGGATAATGGTCATGCGCGCGCGTCTTCCCGGCACTTCGCCCGTCATCATGGCAACGCTGTTGGCCGGGGGGCTGTGCGCGCCCCATGCCTGGGCGCAGAGTACGGAATCGCTCTACGAACCGATCGGCCATCATAGCGGTGGCGACGTGCATGCGGTGGACGAGACGCCCCATTATATCATTCCCGATTTCGCGCCCGCCAAACCGGCCGACCCGAACAAGGAACAGCCCTTCTTCAAGATCCGTCTCAGCCTGTCGCTGATCGGCGACTGGACCGATTTCAGCCAGGATGCAGTCAATGAAAGCCAGATCGGCCGGCAGGAGGACGAGTTTCAGGTGCGATCGGCACGGCTTAGCCTGATCGGATCGGTCGGCGGCGATTATCGGGTGAGCTATCAGGTCAGCGGCGAATATAAGGGGTTCGACACCAACCCCGAGCAGAAATGGAAGCTGACCGATGCGTCGCTGACCTTTCCGCTGGGCAGCCGCACCAAGATGACGGTGGGCAAGACCAAGGAGACATTCTCCTACGAAATGGTCGGGGATTCGGCGAACCTGCCGCATAGTGAGCGCGTGCTGACGCCCTTTTTCACGTCGCGCAATTTCGGCGTCCGCTTCGTCCAGGTGCTGGGCGCGAACAAGGCGGCGACCTTTTCGGCGGGTGCCTACAAGGATAGCTGGGATTTCGGCAGTTCGACCGACCGTGGCTGGGACTATTCGGCGCGCATGACCGGGCTGATCTGGGACCGGCCGGATCATAATGAATTCCTGCATGTCGGCGTGGCCTATCGCCATGCCGCGGCGGACGGCACGATCCGCTATAGCGGCCGGGCGGAAACCAATGTCGGCGACGTCGCGATCGACACCGGGAAATTCGCGGCGCAGAGCAGCGACGGCTTTGCCGGCGAGGCGCTGCTGAATGTCGGGCCGGTGTCGTTCCTGGGCGAATATATATTGAACCGGACCAATTCGCGCGAATTTCGCGACCCGGTCTTCCATGGCTGGTATGTCACCGGCAGCTGGATATTGACCGGCGAAACCCGGCCCTATGACCGCAATGTCGGCTATGCCCGGCGCGTCATTCCCAAGGGCCGCTGGGGCGCGCCCGAACTGGTGGCGCGCTATTCGGAAATGGACCTGGACGATAATGGCATCGAGGGCGGCCGTTTCAAGAAGACGATGCTGGGGCTCAACTGGTGGGCAACGACGCGCTGGAAATTCGGCGCGACCTGGGGCCATACCTGGCTCGACCGGTTCGGCGAGCGCGGCGAGAGCGACACGGTGCTGACCCGCATCCAGTGGATCTATTGAGCGGGTAGCGTCTGTTTTGGAAAATGCGCGGAAGGGCGCATTTTCAGTTCGGCACCGGCCCGCACCCCCACCCGACCACCCAGACATTCTACCCTGATGGGTGGTCGGGTGGGGGTGCGGGGCCGTCCAGACATTCCTAAGAGGACTCTCAGCGGCCGGTCATGGCCCGTGCATTGGCGAGATAGGTGCGGCCGATGCGGATTTCATTGCCGTCGGCCAGCGCCGCGAACCAGACGCCGCTGCCATCATGGCGCAGCCGCGCGATATGCGGGCGCCGGACGATGTGCGAGCGGTGCAGGCGGACGAACGCCTGCGGATCGAGCCGTTCCTCCAACGAACTGATGGTCTGGTGCAGCAAATAGCTATGGGCGCCGACATGGAGGCGCATATAGTCGCGCTCCGCCTCGATCCGGTCGATCTGGTCGGCGGCGATGCGGACCAGTTCGGAACGGTGCGGCACCCAGAATTCCTCGGCCCATTCGGGCGCCGGCTCGGCCGGGGTGAGGGGGGCATCCTCCTCGCCGTCGCGGCTGCGCAGCGCCTGTTCGACCCGGTCGACCGCGCGGGTCAGGCGATCATGGGCGACGGGTTTGAGCAGATAGTCGACCGCGGCAAGATCGAACGCCTCGACCGCGAAGCTTTCGAAGGCGGTGACGAAGATGATCGCCGGGCGGATGCCCATCTGGCTGATCGCGCGGGCGACGCCGATGCCGTCGAGCAGCGGCATGGCGATGTCGAGCAGCAGCAGGTCGGGCTTGAGCCCTTCGACCAGGCGCAGCGCCGCCTCGCCATCATTGGCGGTGCCGACCAGCGCGATGCGCGGTTCGCGCGCGCACAGCATCTGCAATCGCTCGACCGCAAGCGGCTCATCATCGACGATCATGGTGCGGATGGACATGGGCGTCAGCACCCCCGGCGGTTGAGCGGAAGGAAGAGGTTGACGGCAAAGCCGCCATCGGCCTGCGGACCATAGTCGATCCGGCCCTGATCGCCAAAGCGGGCGGACAGGCGGTCGCGCACATTGGCGAGGCCAATGCCGCTGCCGCCATCGCCGGGGCTGGGCGGCTTGTCGCCATTGTCGGCGACGGTGAGGTGCAGCAGGCCATGCTCCTCGCGCGCGCGGATGGTGATGGCGACCGGGCTGGACGTGCGCGAGACGCCATATTTGATCGCATTTTCGACCAGAGGCTGGAGGATCAGGCCCGGCACGCAGGCGGTCAGCAGATCGGCGGGAATGTCGATCCGGGTGGCCAGCCGGTCGGGGAAGCGCACCGCCTCGATATCCAGATAGAGTTTCTGGAGATGGACTTCCTCTTCCAGCTGCACGTCATCGAGCGGATCGCCGGTGAGGCTGGTGCGGTAGAAATTGGACAGCGACATGATCATCTGTTCGGCCTCGTCGCGCCGGTCCTTCATCACCAGGGAGGAAAGCGAGTTCAGCGTGTTGAACAGGAAATGCGGGTTCACCTGATAGCGCAGCGAGCGCAGTTCGGCCTGCTGTGCGGCGCGTTCCAGCCGGGCGGCGCGGCGTTCGGTGCGATGCGCCTCGCTGGCATAGGAGAGGCCGAGATAGAGGCCGGCCCAGGCGGACAGGAAGAAATAGCGGCTGACGGCGTCATCGACGATATAGATCAGCGCATGGGACTGGGCCTCATATTTCTGCTGGTCCATGTCGGGAAACATGCCCATCGGGTCATAGATGTTGAAGACATAATAGTTGGCGACCGCCATCGCGAGCGCGAAGGGCGCGGCGAGCGAGAAGGCGGCGACGATGCGGACCGCCAGCGGCTTGGCATCGAACCGGCGTATCGCCAGATAGAGAATCCAGGTCACGATGATGCCGATCAATGTCACCACGGCGCGGCGGGCGGCCATTTCGCCCTGATAGTCGAAGCCCACCACCAGCGCCCGCACGCTGATGAGGATCGCGTAGAAGAACCAGAAGCCGATGATGGAATAGAGGGCGGCGGTCGGCGAAACGCCGCGCGGCCCCTCTTCGGTGGGAAGTGTCATGGAGGATATCTACGCCAGCTTGGCGACGCTGTCGCCCCCTGCGCGCGATGCTGGTCGAAGCGGCTTGGCGGTTGGTCGAAGCGGTGGCGCGGGGAACCGGGGCGGAACCGGCATTGGCCCCTGTCGGTTGATCCGGCAGGAGAAAAGGAGACGCGCAGATGAGCGATACCAGGCGCGAGAGCGAGAAGAAGCTGGACGAGGCACTGGAAGACAGCATGGATGCGTCGGACCCGCCCGCGACCAGCCGGCCGGACGATGACGGCGAACCGGTGCCGTCATCGGGCTTTCCAGAAAAGCCCGAGCGTCCCTGATAGCGGACCGCGAAAATCCATGTTATTCCAGTCGGGCAAGCGCGGCCCCGACCGCCATCAGGCGGCAGGCCGGCTTCCCCGCGCGAGAGGAGCAGACGACGATGCCGACTTCCACCACCCCCGCGATCGAACGCATTGCCCGCGTGCTGGCCGGGCGCCAGCTCAGCCTGAATGGCGGCGGCCAGGATCCCCATGCGGCGGGCGCGGTGGATGCGGCCTGGCCCGACCATGTCGACGACGCCTATGCGATATTGCACACGCTGCGCGAGCCCGATGCCGACATGGCGCGGGCCGGCGATGTGGCGGTGTGGCGCAGCATGATCGGCGCGGTGCTGGAGCGGCGTGCGGGCTGAACCGGCGACACGCGAAATATTAACCCGGTCGTGGCAGGGAGCGCGCAGGAGACTGCGCCATGTACCACATCGAATTTCGCCATGATCTGAACCTGCTGGACATCAAATGGTCCAAGCTGTTCACCGCGGAGGAAGTCGCGGCCTATGCCCGCGAGTGCAAGGCCCGCTTCCTGGCCGAGGGGTTCAAGCCGGGCTATCTGCTGCGCATGGACATGAGCGCCAGCAGCGCCCAGCCGCAGGAGGCGGTCGCGTCCTTCCGCGCGAATCTGGGCGATTTCCCCAAGGCGCGGCGGATCGCCATCATCACCGGCAGCGCGATCACGCGGTTGCAGGTGAAGCGCGAAATGACGCAGCCCTATCTGCGGATATTCGATGATGCGACGGCCGGCCTCGCCTGGTTGCTGGAAGCCGAAGCGGTTGAAGCGCAGGCATAATTCTCCGTCCGTCGCATTTCACAAAAATATCATGTTGCACTGCAAAACGAAATCTGGTCCCTTGTGACAATCGGTGGGACAGGTGCCCGTTAAGCCTTTGCTAACCATGCGGGGCGCATGTTCTGCTGATCGACTTCAAGTCGGAGGGCATGAGCAATGGGCACGAGTGCAAGACCGGCGGACGGGGCCATTACCCTGGCGGAATTGCGGGAATTCGCCAGTTTCCCGTCGGCCACGCAAAGATATATTCGCAGATCGCTGGACATCGGGCTGCATCGCCGCGACGCGATGAAGCTATGGTCGCGCGACATGGTCGAGGAAGCCAGCATCCGCGCCCAGGCGCGCATCTATGGCCGGCTGGACGAGATCAAGGCGCATGTTCCCGACGATAGCGGGCTGGACCAGGTGGAGCCGTTCATGGCGCCGCTGGTGACGGTGTCCGCCTTTGACCTGGGGCAGGACCGGCTGGCGAGCTTCTCGGCCTATCGCTTCCTCTATGAGCGACTGCTGGGGGCGGGCGCGCGGCCCTGGCTGCCGGGCGCCTTCTGCGCGGCGGCAAGCCTGCCGCATCTTCACCCCGAAAAGCGGCGGCTGCTGTTGCAGTCAATCAGCGAGGCGGCAGCCACGGCGGTCGGTTGGTCCAATCGCGAGCCGACCTTCTACCCCGAATGGGTCGAGAAGGTGGACCTGTCCAAGGCCAACTGAGCCGGCCTGATCCTGCCGGCGCCCCTGGGGAGGGCGCGGGCGGGATGGCGGCTTGGTTGCTGGTCTGGCGGCGGCATTCGGCCTGTCCTTCCTCCGCTTTCTTCACGGCGTCGCGCGCGCATGAACCGCGCGACGCTCGAGCGCACTCCACTATCGCCCGCTCTTGAAGAACAGGAAAATCACAGCCTTTGCCGGGCGGGATTTGGCTGGGAAGCGGACTGGTCCTTATCTCGTCACTCCAGCGAAGGCTGCGGTCTCAGGCAGGCGCACGCGACAAAAACGGATAGCGCTAGACGGCGGCCTCCTTCTGCCACCGCCTGAGACCCCAGCCTTCGCTGGAGTGACGCATTGGGGTGGATTTCAGACCTTCAGTTTTTGGAGTGATGACCGGCGATAGCGGACGATGCGCGAAGAAAAATCGACCGGCAGCAATCGCCCCATTAGCGGACGTTGACTGATTCAGCGTTCGGTTCAGAGTTCCCGAATGACAAAAATGGAACGAGCGCGCAGCGTCCTCGCGAAAGCCGTTGAAGTGCTGTTTTTTTTGGTCGCGGGCGCTTGGTTCTTGATCTGGTATATTGAAGTGATGGAACCGACGCTTGCTCCCCACGTCAAGCATCTGGGCCGCGCCATAGGTCCTGTGTTCTGGATTCTGTTGATATTCCAAAACTACCTTAACAGTAGCAGTCGAAATGGATCGGATGCGCCTGAAAACTCACCTCCACGTTTGAGTGGCGTTTTTGTGGTTCTGGCCGTCGGGTTAGCGTCGGCGTTTCTCTTCTGGCGATCGTCGGGTGAAGGTAGTCTTGTGCTTGCGATCGTAACGGCAGGCGCAACCGTCATCGTGGCGGGGCTTGTATGGCGTTTTGCAACCAAGCACGCTTCGGATATCGGAGAAGCTCGATTTGCTCCGAGTGGACTTAAGGACACGCCTGCAAACGGCGGCTAACTATCAGATTTCGTGATTCAGCCCTCCAAATGACATCTGAATGAATGGCCGGTTTCAGGGATGCGGATCATTCTGGGAATGACGAACAATGGTCGAAACCTGATGGGGTGGACGCCCCCCGACAGCCTTTATGGCAAAGTGGAGGTGTTGAAGCACCACTGAGGAGGCGTCCGTGTCACAGGTTACCACAATCGGTCTGGATATCGCCAAGAACGTTTTCCATGCGCATGGCGCTGACGAGCGGGGTGCGATGGTGTTCAGCCGCAAGCTGACGAGAGCAAAGCTGCTCGAGTTCTTTGCAGGTCAGCCGGTATGCATAGTAGCGCTCGAGGCGTGCGGCGGCGCCCATCATTGGGCGCGTCAGTTACAGACGATGGGGCACGATGTGCGGCTGATCCCACCATCTTACGTGAAGCCATTCGTGAAGCGGAACAAGAACGATGCGATTGATGCTGAAGCGATTGCCGAGGCTGCGCAGCGCCCAGGCATGCGCTTCGTGGCGGTGAAAAGCGAAGAGCAACAGGCCGCAGGGCTCGTGTTCCGCACACGTGACCTAGCGGTGCGGCAGCGCACTCAGCTGATCAACGCCATTCGCGGGCACCTAGCGGAGTATGGTTGGGTAGCACCGCGCGGCACAGCGCATATGACAATGCTCGCCGACCTGCTCGAGGATGAGGAAATGACTTCAAGTCTGCCTGCAGCGGCACGGCCCATGTTCAAGCTCATGGTCGACATGCTGGCCGATCTCGACAAGCAGATTGCCGTGCTGGACCGTGAGATCGCACGGCGTGCTAAGGAGGATGAAGCGGCCAGGCGGCTAATGACCATTCCAGGGATCGGTCCTATCGCTGCGACCGCCATCATCGCGCTGGCCCCGCCGGTCGAGACGTTCCGTAAGGGGCGCGACTTCGCGGCTTGGCTTGGCCTCGCCCCCCGTCAGCACTCGACCGGCGGCAAACAGCGGCTCGGCAGCATATCGAAGATGGGCGAGCGGACGATCAGGCGACTACTGATTATCGGAGGTAGCTCGATGGTGCGTCAGGCCTGCCGGTTCGGCGCGCCGGCCGGCTCGTGGCTGGAGCGGATGCTCGCGCGCAAACCGCGCATGCTCGTCTCGGTGGCGCTCGCCAACAAGATGGCGCGCATGGTCTGGGCACTGCTCACCAGAAATGAAGATTACAGAGCTCCGGCAGCAGTTGCGGCGTAAGCCAAGGCAGCGGCCAGAGGCGTCGGGGACGTAGGCGGTCGAAGGAGGGTATGGCACAACAGTCGGCGAGACGGGGCTGGAAGAACCAGGGAATGGCAGAGCGCTAACCAAGCGCGTAAACCTGTAATGGATCCGGTCCGCGAACTCCCATACTGGCCCGCAGCATATGGCGCTGCTCATCGAGGCCGGACAGATGACAGCATCCGACTACGTGCCAACAAACCCCGATTTACTGCTTGCATCCGAAGGGGCGTCCACAGATGCCAATCGCAACGGGCGTCATCCTGACGGAGGTCAGGATCCATTTTGCACTACGCCAGATAGGGAGTGCTGAATGGATCCCGGATCAAGTCCGGGATGACGGATATGCCAAGGTCAGCTTTTGGGAGAAGCCGTGGAGTAAGTGGAGGGCGCTCCTTCTGGGCGCCAGCCATCAAGGCTTCATGGCGGGAGACGGTGGGCGTCCCGCTGCAAAAGGCCAGAGGCGGGGGCTGGAGATCACGAAGGTCAGGCTGATCGACATTCGGTTGCGGGCCGGTACTGGATGCGGCTCGGCAGATTTCCGGTCCTGGCGGCCAGGCGGATCGTGCGGGCAAAGAAAAAGGGGCTGCGCGGCGGCAGCCCCTCCATGGTCCCGATCGGGCCGGTCCTCAGCGGATCGGCGAGTCCGGCGACAGGCGCATGTCGAGATAATTGTCGACCGACTTCATCAGCTGGTCCAGCTCATGCTCGAAGAAGTGGTTGGCCCCCTTGATCTCGTCATGATGGATGGTGATGCCCTTCTGGGTGCGCAGCTTGTCGACCAGTTTCTGCACCGCGCTGGCGGTCACCACTTCGTCCGCCGTGCCCTGGACGATGATGCCCGACGAGGGGCAGGGCGCCAGGAACGAGAAATCATACATATTGGCCGGCGGCGCGACCGAGATGAAGCCGCGGATTTCCGGGCGACGCATCAGCAGCTGCATGCCGATCCAGGCACCGAAGGAGAAGCCGGCGATCCAGGTGGTCTGCGCTTCGGGGTGGAAGCTCTGCACCCAGTCGAGCGCCGCTGCGGCATCGCTGAGTTCACCGATGCCATTGTCGAACGTGCCCTGGCTGCGGCCGACGCCACGGAAGTTGAAGCGCAGCACGGCAAAGCCGCGCTTCACGAAGGTCTTGTAGAGTGCCTGGGTGATGCGGTCGTTCATCGTGCCGCCGCCCTGCGGATGCGGGTGCAGGATCATGGCGACCGGCGCGCGCGGGCGGGGCGGGGGGCTGAAGCGGCCTTCGAGGCGACCTTCGGGTCCGGGGAAAATGACGTCGGGCATGGCACCTGTTATGGTCTGGGCTGCCACGGGGCAGCGGGGAAAGGGTCCGTGCGCGCGCCGGGGCTTGGCCATATGGCCTTCACGCTGGCGCAGCGCGGCAATCCGCCTATATAGATGCCGCCGCCATTTCCGCAATCAATGAGTAGTTCCGCTTGGCCGCCGACCGCCTTTATCTCGATCATGCCGCGACCACCCCGATGCTGCCGCAGGCGCAGGCCGCGATGGTCGCCGCGATGGCCGGCTGGGCCAACCCTTCCAGCCCGCACAGCGACGGGCGCGCGGCGCGGGCGATGCTGGAGGATGCGCGGCGGCGGATCGCGGCGGCGCTGGGATGGGATGGCCATGTCCTCTTCACCTCCGGCGCGAGCGAGGCGATCGCCATCGCGCTGACCCGCGCCAAGGCCGCGCGAATCATCACCTCGCCGGTCGAGCATGATGCGGTGCTGCGCGTGACCAGGGATGCCGAACGGCTGGCGGTGGATGGGGATGGCATCGTCCTTCCCCCTCGTCATCCCAGCGAAGGCTGGGATCCCGCTTCTTGTGGGATGTCGGATGAAGAAAAGAGAGATCCCAGCCTTCGCTGGGATGACGCAATATTCGCGATCCAGCATGTGAACAACGAAACGGGCGTGATCCAGCCACTGGCGGATTTCCGGCGCGCGGGGTTGCTGCTGTTTGCCGATTGCGCCCAGAGTGCGGGCAAGCTGGCCCTGCCCGACGCCGACATGATCGCGATCAGCGCGCACAAGTTCGGCGGGCCGCCGGGGATCGGCGCGCTGTTGATCCGCGACCTGGCGCTGGTGGAGCCCAGCGGCGGGCAGGAGCAGGGCTATCGCGCCGGCACCGAAAATCTGCCGGCGATCATGGCGATGGCGGCGGCGCTGGAGGCACGGGGCGACTGGATGCCGGTGGCGGCCGCGCTGCGGGCAAGGCTGGACGCCGGGATCGAGGCGGCGGGCGGGCAGATCGTCGCGCGTGACGCGCCGCGCCTGCCGGCGATCGCCAGCTATCGCATGCCCGGCCTGTCGGCGCGGGCGCAATTGATCCAGTTCGATCTGGCCGGCATTTCCGTGTCGGCGGGCAGCGCCTGTTCGTCCGGATCGCTCAAGACCAGCCATGTGCTGGGCGCGATGGGCTGGGATGCGGCGGCGGCGGGCGAAGTGGTGCGGGTGAGTTTCGGCCCGCAGACCAGCGCGGGCGATGTCGATCGCTTCCTGGCCACATGGGCCGCCATGGCGGAGCGGGCGGGCCGGTGATCTATCTCGACTATCAGGCGACGACGCCGCTGGCGCCCGAAGCTTTCGAGACGATGGTGCCGCTGCTGCGCGACCAGTTCGCCAATCCGCACAGCGCGCACCGCGCCGGGCGCATGGTGGCGGCGCAGGTGGAACTGGCGCGCGATGCGATCGGCCAGCTGCTGCCGCCGGGCGGCAGGCTGCTCTTCACCTCCGGCGCGACCGAGGCGCTCAATATCGCGATCCAGGGCGCGCCGGCGGGCGGCATCGTCACCATCGCGACCGAACATGCCGCCGTGCTGGATACGGTGGCGGCGATGCGGCGGATGGGCCGGGCGGTGACGGTCCTGCCGGTGGATGGCGACGGGCTGGTCGACATGGAAGCGGCGGCGCGGGCGATTGTGCCGGGCGTGGCGCTGGTCGTCGCGATGCTGGTCAATAACGAGATTGGCGTGATCCAGCCGGTCGGTGCGCTGGCGGAACTGGCCCATGGCGCGGGCGCGCTGTTCCTGTGCGACGCGGTGCAGGGCTATGGCCGGGTGCCGATCCCCGACCCGTGCGACATGGTGGCGATCAGCGCACACAAGATCCATGGGCCAAAAGGCATCGGCGCGCTGTGGCTGCGCGACGGGGTGAAGATCGACCCGCTGATCCATGGCGGCGGGCAGGAAGGCGGGCTGCGGTCGGGCACGCTGTCGCCCGCCCTGTGCGCCGGCTTTGGCGTGGCGGCGCGGCTGATGCGGGAACAGGCGGAGGCCGACCGCGCGCATGTGGCGGCGCTGTCTGCGCAGGCGCGCGCACTGTTCGCCGACTGGACGCTGAACGGCAGCGCCGACGCGCGCTATCCCGGCAATCTCAACATTCGTCGCGCCGGGATCGACGGCGCGCGATTGTTGTCCGATTGCCGCAATATGTCTTTTTCGCTCGGCAGCGCTTGCGCGAGCGGGTCCGGGCGGCCTAGCCATGTGCTGCGCGCCTTGGGTCTTTCAGACAGTCAGGCGCGCGGATCGGTGCGGATCGGTTTTGGCCGATACACGACACCGGCCGAACTGGAGGAGGCTGCGAAGGTGATTAACGGGGCGGCGACCGCACAAGCGGCGCCGTGAGCAGGGAGCATCGCATAGCATGACCATGGTCACCTTCATCAGCGCCGACGGCGAAAATCGACTGGAGGTCGATGCGCTTGCCGGGTCCGTCCTGCTGGAGGTTGCACAGGCGGCGGGTCAGCCGCTGGAAGGAACATGCGAAGGGCAGATGGCCTGTTCGACCTGCCATGTCATCGTCGATGCCGCCGATTTCGACCGGCTGCCGCGCGCGAGCGAGGATGAGGAGGATATGCTGGACCTGGCCGCTGCGGCGACCCGCACCAGCCGCCTGGCCTGCCAGATCATCCTGTCCGAGCAACTGGACGCGCTGACCGTCCGTATCCCCGGCGAATTCAACAATATGCAAGGTATGTAAGCCATGGCGCTGCGCAAATCCCTGTCGCTGGCGGCGCTGACCGCCTGTCTCGTCGTGGCCCTGCCGCTGTCGGCCGCGCCCAAGAAGAAGGCGCCGGCCAAGAAGGCCGAAGAGGTGCCGACCCTGCCGACCTTGATGCCGCCCGCACCACGCTATCTGGTGCCGCAATCCGCGCTCACCTCCGTCCGCAATCCCAAGGAGATCGAGGAGGAGACCGGCGGGCGCATGGGCATCGCGCTGGTCGATCGCGACGGCGCGCTGATCCTGGGCTTCAACCGCGATGATCGCTTTGCCATGTGCTCGACCTTCAAGGCGCCGCTGGCGGCTGCTGTGCTGATCGGCGCGCAGGGCGGCAAGTTCGGGCTGGAGGGGGAGATACCCTTCACCAAGGACGATATTCTCGATTACGCGCCGGTGGTGAAGAAGAACAAGAAGCGCGGCCGCATGTCTATGGCCGAACTGGCCGCGGCGGCCGTGGAGGTCAGCGACAACAGTGCCGCCAACCTGTTGCTGCCGATGCTGGGCGGGCCAGAGGGGCTGACCTCCTTCATCCGTGCCCATGGCGACAAGATCACGCGGCTCGATCGTATCGAACCCGAGTTGAACGAGAATATTGCGGGCGATCCGCGCGACACGACCAGTCCGGCGGCGATGGCCGGGCTGATGGGGCGGCTGTTGTTTCGCGATATGCAGGCGGCCGATGCCGACAGGCTGCGCGGCTGGCTCAATGCCAGCACCACCGGCGACAAAAGGATCAAGGCGGGCCTGCCCGACGGCTGGACCTCGGGCAGCAAGACCGGCAGTTGCGGCACCGCCTATAATGACGTCGCGCTGGTAAAGTCGCCGGCCGGCGAGGAATATATATTGGCCATCTATCTCGACCGGCCGACGGTGGACGACAAGAAGGCCGAGGCAGCGATCGCCGAGGCCGCCCATTCGGCGCTGGAATTCGTCAGCAAGGCGCAGAAGAGCGGGCTGGACTAGGCTTATGGCATGGCAAGGGCATGGAAGCCCTTGCCTTCCTGTCATGACTTCGCCATATGCCCGGCCGGGAGTCGGGCGGACGTAGTCGTCGCCAACCTGGTCAGGTCCTGACGGAAGCAGCCACAACGATTTTTCTGCGGGTCGTTCCGGCTCCCACCTTTCCGCACAGCATCATCTCTTCGCAAGGTCCGAACGGGCTTCGACAAGCCGCATCTGAACGGTTAGGAAACAGGCATGTCCGATTCCCCTCAGCCCTATCGCGTGCTTGCGCGCAAATATCGTCCGCGCAACTTTCGCGAGCTGATCGGGCAGGACGCCATGGTCCAGACGCTGGGCAATGCGATCCGGCGCGGGCGCCTGGCCCATGCCTTTCTGATGACCGGCGTGCGCGGGGTCGGCAAGACGTCGACCGCGCGGCTGATCGCCAAGGCGCTGAACTGCATCGGCCCGGATGGGCAGGGCGGGCCGACGATCGACCCGTGCGGCGTATGCGAACCGTGCATGGCGATTGCCGAGGGCCGGCATATCGACGTGGTCGAGATGGACGCCGCCAGCCATACCGGCGTCGACGACGTGCGCGAGATCATCGAGGCGGTGCGCTATGCCGCCGTGTCGGCGCGCTACAAGATCTACATTATCGACGAAGTCCATATGCTTTCGAAGAACGCGTTCAACGCGCTTCTGAAGACCTTGGAGGAGCCGCCAGCCCATGTGAAATTCCTGTTCGCCACGACCGAGGTGAACAAGGTGCCGGTGACGGTGCTGTCGCGCTGCCAGCGGTTCGACCTGCGCCGCATCCCGGCCGAGATGCTGGCGGGCCATTTTGCCCATGTGGTCGAGGCCGAACAGGTCGCGGCCGAACCCGATGCGCTGTCGCTGATCGCGCAGGCGGCCGAGGGCTCCGCGCGTGACGGCCTGTCGATCCTCGACCAGGCGATCGCCCATGCCGAAATGGGCGAGGGCGAGCCGATGGTCACGGCCGCGCAGGTGCGCGAGATGCTGGGTCTGTCGGATCGTGGCTCGACGCGCCGGCTGCTCGGCCTGCTGCTGGAGGGCGATACCGCCGCGCTGCTGGGCAGGGTGCGCGATCAATATGCGCTGGGGGTCGAGCCGCTGTCGCTGATGCGCGGCCTGCTGGAACTGGTGCATGCGGTCACGCTGGTGAAGGCCGGGCGCGACATTGCAACGCCGGGCCAGTCCGACGAGGAACGCGGCGCGCTGGCCGACTGGGCGTCGCAGATCGGCTTCGGCCCGCTGCATCGATTGTGGCAGTTGATGCTCAAGGGCCATGACGAGGTGGCGACCGCCGCCCTGCCGATCGAGGCGTGCGAGATGGCGCTGCTGCGCGTGATGCATGCCGCGACCATGCCTGATCCGAGCGACCTTGCCCGGATGCTGCAGGGCGGGGTGCCGATGGCCGCGCCGGCGCTGCCGGGCCAGGCGCCCGCCGCCGCCGCGCCCGCGCCGGAACCCGCGTCCAGCCTGCCTGCCAGCTTCGAGGATCTGATCGAGGCCTTCTGGCAGAAGAGCAAGGGGCATCTGGCGCAGGAAATGCATGATTGCGTGGGGATCATCCGCTATGATCCGCCAATGCTGGAATATCGCGGCACGGCCAGCCTGTCGCCCGACTTCGCCACCCGGATCATTCCGGCGCTGCGTGAAGTGACCGGTGTCGCCTGGACGGTGACGCAGGGCGAGGGAGAGGCGCAGCCGACCCTGCTGGCCAATGAACAGCGCCAGCTGGCCGACAGCCGCGCCGCAATTTTGGAAACCCCGGTGGTCAAGGCGGCAATGGACGCCTTCCCCGATGCCGAGCTGGTCCATTCGGACGAGCCGGAACAATGGAGTGCCGAAGCATGAAGGATCTGAACGAAATATTGGGGATGGCCAGCCGCGTGCAGGAAGAGCTGCAGCGCGCGCAGGACAATCTGGACAAGCTGGAAGTCGAAGGCGCGGCCGGTGGCGGCCTGGTCAAGGTGAAGGCGTCGGCCAAGGGCCGCATCCTGGGCGTGTCGATCGACGACAGCCTGCTGGCACCGTCGGAAAAGCAGATGCTGGAAGACCTTATCACCGCCGCGTTCAACGATGCGCGCAAGAAGGCGGACGAGGTCAGCAACACCGAAATGGGCAAGATGACCGCCGGCCTGCCGCTGCCGCCGGGCTTCAAGCTGCCCTTCTGAGCCGGCGCGCATTGCCGTTCCGGGGCTGCCGCTGGCGGATAAGCCCTTGTTCATCGTTGCAGCAATATGGTGATCGCTGATTGATTGACGCGACGGGCATCCCCATAAAGGCGATGAACCGCATGACGGGCCGCAAGTCCGGCCCTGGAGAGTGAATGACTACGCAATATCCCCTTCTGCCGCTGCGCGACATCGTCGTCTTCCCGCAGATGATCGTCCCGCTCTTCGTCGGTCGCGACAAGAGCGTCGCCGCGCTGGAAGCGGCGATGGAGGGCAATAAGGAAATCTTCCTGGTGTCCCAGCTGGACCCGGCCGAGGATGATCCGGGCAAGGACGCGCTGTATGACACCGGCGTGGTGTCGGTGGTGCTGCAACTGCTCAAGCTGCCCGACGGCACGGTGCGCGTGCTGGTCGAGGGCAAGCATCGCGCCCAGCTGGCCGATCTGGCGCCGGCCGAGGCGGGCTATCTGGTCGCCGAGGTCGCGCCGGTCGAGGAGATCGTCGCCGAAGGTCCGGAAGCCGCTGCGCTGATGCGCTCGGTGG
Source organism: Sphingobium sp. DN12 (assembly GCF_051058005.1). Lineage (NCBI taxonomy): Bacteria > Pseudomonadati > Pseudomonadota > Alphaproteobacteria > Sphingomonadales > Sphingobiaceae > Sphingobium > Sphingobium sp. DN12. Next base: position 2,306,648 of record NZ_CP173717.1, on the reverse strand, counting down.
CCGAGCAGTTCGAGAATTACGCCAAGCTCAACAAGAAGCTGCCGGCCGAAACGCCGGTGCAGCTGCGCGAGATCGACGATGCCGGTCGCCTGGCCGATTCCGTCGCCGCCAACATCAACGTCAAGGTTGCCGACAAGCAGTCGCTGCTGGTCGAGCCCGATCCGGTCAAGCGGCTGGAGATGGTTTTTGCCTTCATGGAAGGCGAGCTGGGCGTGCTGCAGGTCGAGAAGAAGATCCGTGGCCGCGTGAAGCGCCAGATGGAAAAGACCCAGCGCGAATATTATCTGAACGAGCAGCTCAAGGCGATCCAGCGCGAGCTGGGCAATGGCGAGGGCGAGGAAGGCGACGAGCTTGCCGAACTGGCCGACAAGATCGCCAAGGCGAAGCTGAGCAAGGAAGCGCGCGCCAAGGCGACGGCCGAGCTCAAGAAGCTCAAGGGCATGCAGCCCATGTCGGCCGAAGCGACGGTGGTGCGCAACTATCTCGACGTGCTGCTGGGCCTGCCCTGGGGCAAGAAGGGCCGGGTCAAGACCGACCTCAAGAAGGCGCAGGCGATCCTGGACGAGGATCATTTCGCGCTGGAGAAGGTCAAGGACCGGATCATCGAATATCTGGCGGTGCAGGCGCGCACCAACAAGCTGAAGGGGCCGATCCTGTGCCTCGTCGGCCCGCCGGGCGTCGGCAAGACGTCGCTGGGCCGTTCGATCGCCAAGGCGACTGGCCGCGAGTTCGTGCGCCAGTCGCTGGGCGGCGTGCGCGACGAAGCCGAGATCCGTGGCCATCGCCGCACCTATATCGGGTCGCTGCCGGGCAAGGTCGTGTCGAACCTGAAGAAGGCGGGCACCATGAACCCGCTGTTCCTGCTCGACGAGATCGACAAGCTGGGCCAGGATTTCCGCGGCGATCCGGCATCGGCGCTGCTGGAGGTGCTGGACCCCGAACAGAACAGCAAGTTCCAGGACCATTATCTGGAGATCGACGTCGACCTGTCCGACGTGATGTTCGTGACGACGGCCAACTCGCTGAACCTGCCGCAGCCGCTGCTCGACCGCATGGAGATCATCCGGCTCGAAGGCTATACCGAGGACGAGAAGGTCGAGATCGCCCAGCGCCATCTAGTGCCCAAGCAGATCGACGCCCATGGCCTGAAGAATGGCGAGTTCGAGGTGACCGAGGCCGCGGTGCGCGACCTGATCCGTTACTATACCCGTGAAGCCGGCGTCCGCACGCTGGAGCGGGAAGTGGCGCGTCTGGCTCGCAAGGCGCTGCGCAAGATCCTGGAAGGCGCGTTCGACAAGGTCGAGATCACGCCCGAAAACCTGGCCGACTATGCCGGCGTGCGGAAATTCCGTCACGGCGTGGGTGAGGAGGAAAACCAGATCGGTGCCGTTACCGGCCTGGCCTGGACCGAGGTGGGCGGCGAACTGCTGACGATCGAGGCGGTGACCGTGCCCGGCAAGGGCCTGATCAAGACGACCGGCAAGCTGGGCGAAGTGATGAACGAATCGGTGCAGGCCGCCTTCTCCTATGTGAAGGCGCGCTCGCCCGGCTATGGCATCAAGCCGAGCCTGTTCAATCGCAAGGACATCCATATCCACCTGCCCGAGGGTGCGGTGCCCAAGGATGGTCCGTCGGCCGGCATCGGCATGGTCACGACCATCGTGTCGACCCTGACCGGCATTCCCGTCCACAAGGATGTGGCGATGACCGGCGAGGTGACGCTGCGCGGCCGGGTGCTGCCGATCGGCGGCCTCAAGGAGAAGCTGCTGGCGGCGCTGCGTGGTGGCATCAAGACGGTGCTGATCCCGCAGGAAAACGAGAAAGACCTAGCGGAAATTCCGGCCAACATCCGCGAGGGGCTGGAGATTGTTCCGGTGTCCCATGTCGACGAGGTGCTGGCGCGCGCGCTGGTGTCCAAGCCCGAAGCGATCACCTGGACCGAGGAAGATGATCTGGCGGCGCAGCCCAGCGCCGGCCAAGGTCGCGACGGCGATCCCGCTATCCGTCACTAAAAGCCCGGTTTTCGGCGCGTTTATGCCCATGGGGGCAAAAACGCGCCGACGCCGGCTTTTTTGACGCTTTCCCTTTGACACCGCTTGAAAGCTGGGCCTTATTGCCCCGCCTACGCCGCGATTCCTTGACTATCCAACATCTATAAAGGGGGTTCCCAAGGCATGAACAAGCAGGATCTTATCAGCGCGGTCGCTGAAAGCAGCGGTCTCAGCAAGAGCGACGCCAGCAAGGCGGTCGAGGGCGTGTTCGACGCCATCACCGGCGCGCTGAAGAAGGGCGACGAAGTGCGCCTGGTTGGTTTTGGCACTTTCTCCGTGTCGCAGCGCAAGGCTTCGACCGGTCGCAACCCGCGCACCGGCGAGACGATGACGATCAAGGCGTCGTCGCAGCCGAAGTTCAAGGCCGGCAAGGGCCTGAAGGATTCGGTCAACTAAGGATGCAGGCGCGCCCGCTCGGGCGCGTTTACGTCCGATGATCTGCCGGCGTCGCGGTCGGAAGTAGGTTTGCGGGAGAGTGGCGCTGCGGCAGGGGAAACCCGCCCGGCGCATGCATGTCGAAAGGAAGGGGTAGGGGCCGGGGGCCTCTGCCCCTTTTTTCATGGCCTTGTGCGGCGGATCGCGGCGATGACCGGTCCGCTGCCCTCGACCTGCTCCGCCTGCGGGGGTAGGAGGGGGCATGAGAGCGATCAGACGGGGTATCGGGACTTCGGGGGCGGCCTTGGCGCTGCTGGGTGCATTGTCGGCCTGTGGCGGGGGCAATTTCCGTCCGGTGAGCGACATGCCGGTGCGCATCGGCAAGCCCTATACGGTGCGCGGCACCACCTATGTGCCGGCTGACCAGCCGGGCTATGACCTGGTCGGCTATGCCAGCTGGTATGGATCGGAATCGGGCAATCGTACCGCCAATGGCGAACGCTTCCGGCCGGGCTGGATCACGGCGGCACATACCAGCCTGCCCTTGCCCGCTTATGTCGAGGTGACGGCGCTCGATACCGGGCGGACGATCCTGGTGCGGATCAACGACCGTGGCCCCTTTTCGCGCGGCCGGATCATCGACCTGTCGCGCGGCGCGGCGGAGGAACTGGGGATTCGCGGTCAGGGCCATGCGGCGGTCCGGGTTCGTGCCGTCGATCCGTCGGAAAAGGATCGCAAGAAGCTGCGCAAGGGCAAGCCGGCGGAGGGGCGGCCGCGCGTCGGGGCGGACGAACTGGCCGTGCTGCGCGCCCGTCTGGCGGCGTCCGGCAACGATGCCGGGCGATAATTTTCATCCTTTGACATAAGCTGCTTGACGGGGGAGGGGCGGCCGCATATGTGGCCCTTCTCGCGGGGCAACAGCCCCTGTGGCGATCGTAGCTCAGTTGGTTAGAGCGCCGGTTTGTGGTACCGGAGGTCGCGGGTTCGGATCCCGTCGATCGCCCCATTTCCTTCGGGAATGCGCGAAATGAAACCCCGTCCTGCCTTGGCAGGATGGGGTTTTCGCGTTTCTGGATTCGGTGATTTTCCTGGCGCGTGGCGGCGGCTTTCCGCTGCCCTGGGCGCAACAAGAAAGGGCGCCCCTTGCGGGACGCCCTTCCTCTGCCGACTAACGCCTATGGGGCGTTGAGACCCAGGTTTAGAAGCTGGCCTTGATCATGCCGCCGATGATGCGCGGTTCGTTGATCATGCCGGTCAGGTTGTTGAAGTCGATCGCGCTGACGGCGCGGATCTGGTTGGTGATGTTGCGGGCGAAGGCCGCGATCTCATAACCATGGTTCGACTTATAACCGACCTTGAGGCCGCCCTCCAACGACGAACGGCCGCGGAATTCGGCCGCTGAGTAGAGGAAGTAGTTGATTTTGCTACGATAGGCCCAGTCGGTATAGGCGAAGACTTCGCCCGCGTCGCCGACCGGAATGCCATAGCGCAGGGTCGCATTGGCGATGTAGCGCGGCGCCTGGGGCAGGTCATTGCCGTCCAGATAGCTGTAGGTGGTGCCGCCATCGACGAAGGTGTTGCCGGTGGGCGTACACATGCCCGAGCCGCAGACCGCCACGAAGGCGTTCTTGTCGCGGATTTCGGTGAAGTTGTAGCTGCCGCCCACGGTCAGGTTCAGGTGATCGAGCGGCTGTGCCTCCAGATTGCCTTCCAGACCATAGCCGACCGCCTTGTTCACGTTGATCAGGCGGGCCGAGTTGCCGACGCCGCCGACAGCCGTCAGCTGCAGATCGTCGGTGTTCCAGTAATAGGCCGACAGGTCGAAGCGGACCATGTTGGCGATCGCGCCCTTGATGCCGCCTTCATAGGAGATGGTGGTCTGCTTCTTGGCGACCGAGGGGACGCTGAAGAAGGTCACGCGGTCCTGGATCGCCGGGCCCTGATAGCCGGTGGCGACGCGGCCATAGAGGTTGACGTCGGGGCTGAGCGCATAGGTGGCGCTGACGTCCCAGGACAGGTTGCTGCCCTGCGCGGTGTTGCTGAGCGGCAGGTCGACGCCGATCAGCTGCGACGAGATGCTGCTGGCGGCGAGCGCCGGATCGAGCGTGATCGTGTCGCGCTTGTCGTCGTGCGAATAACGCACGCCGGCGCGCAGCGTCAGGGCCGACGTCACCTTGGCTTCGCCCGAGGCGAACAGGCCGATATTCTCGTTGGTGTTGTTGTGCAGGATCGCACTCACCCGGTTGCCCGCGAGATCATAGGCATATTCGTTATATTTCAGGCGCTGGTGGAAGAAGTAGGTGCCCGCCTGCAGGCGGATGCCGTTCATGTCGTCCGTCGCGAAGCGGAATTCCTGGCTGAATTCCTCCGGCTTGGTCACGCCGCCGGTGTTGGAGTCGAACGAGCCGACGCCGAGCTGGCCGGCGGTGCAGCCGGTATAGGGGTAGCAGCCGCCACCATCGATGTCGCCGGTGCTCTCGACGCTGGCCTTCTCATAGCCTGTGGTCGAGAAGAAGGTACCCAGGCCGTCGACATGGAGCTGCATGCGCAGATTGCCGCCGCCCTGCTTCATCGACTGGCTGGTATAGCCGTCCAGGTTCACATGATCCTTGTCGAAGCCGTCGACGAAATGGTTGCTGCCCTGCTTGAAGATGTTGGCGCGGAACACGCGCGGGCTGCCGTCCAGGTCACGATAATGACCGCTCAGCACCGCCTTGAAGTCGCCGGCTTCATAGGCCAGCTGCACGCGGCCGGCCATGTCGCGATAGCCTTCCAGCTCGCTGGCGGCGTTGCCGCCTTCATTGTCGTTCTTGACCCAGTCGTCGCGACGCTGGAGCAGGCCCGACACGCGGAAGCTGAGGCCGTCGGCGATCGGGCCGCCGATCGCGGCTTCGGCATTGACGGTGTTGTAGGTGGCCCAGGAGGCGCTGGCATAGCCGGTGAAATGATCGGTCGGCGCGGCCGAGGTCATCTTGACGACGCCCGCCGGGGTGTTGCGGCCGAACAGCGTGCCCTGCGGGCCGCGCAGCACTTCAACGCTGGCAAGGTCGAACACCGGGAAGCTCTTGAGCATCGGATTTTCGAGCGCGACATCGTCGAGCACGACCGAGACCGGCTGGGCGGCGTTGGGATCGAAATCGGTGTTGCCAAGGCCGCGGATGTAGAAGCGCGGGAAGGTGCGGCCGAACGAGCTTTCGACCTGAAGGCTGGGCGTGCGCGCGGCGAGGAAGCGGACGTCGAGGCCGCTGCTGTTGAGCGCGTCGAGCTTTTCGCCGCCGATGGCGGTCACGGCGACCGGCACGTCCTTGGCATTTTCAGCCCGGCGCGAGGCGGTAACGACGATTTCACCCAGGCCTTCGCCCGATGCGGCGGGCGCTTCGGTCTGGGCATGGGCGGCGCCGATCGGCGCCAGAGCGGTGAGTGCGACGGCGAGCGCGCCGCGCGAAATGCTGGTGAAGATATGCGAAGATGTCATATTTGGCCCCCTTGATTGGCCTGGCATCCGTTTCCCTGATTGTGTCCGCTGTTGCGGATCGCGCGCGACGCTATGCGCGCGCGGGCCTGGGAGCAAGCAGGACTGTCGCCATTCTGTAGCATCCGTGCAACAGATTTGCCAAAATGCGACAGTCCGACCCGATGGCGCTGTCAGGCCGTGCCCCAATGCAAAGCGCCGAAGGGACTTCGCACGGGCCGCATTGCCGATTATAGCGCGCGGATGGATGACGCACGCGACCGGGGGCTGACACTCAACCCCAAATATGACGATCATGGCCTTATCACTGCGGTGGTGACCCATGTCACCTCGGGGGAAGTGCTGATGGTGGCGCATATGAATGCGCAGGCGCTGGCGCTGACGGTCGAGACCGGCCTGGCCCATTTCTGGTCGCGCAGCCGCCAATCATTGTGGAAGAAGGGCGAAAGCTCCGGCCATATGCTTGGCGTGCGCGACATCCGGATCGACTGTGACCAGGATGCCGTCTGGGTGCTGGCCGAGCCGGCGGGGCCGACCTGTCACACCGGTGCGCGCTCCTGCTTCTTCCGCCGGATCGGACCCGATGGGCTGAGCGCGGTCGATGAACCGGGTGTCGATGCGGCGCACTAGCCTTTTCCTCGCATGTCTTCTGGCCGGGTGCCAGCAGGCGGCAACGCCGGGCGCCGCCGCGCCCGATCGCGCCGGGGCTGCGGCTTCGGGGCTGGAGCGCGCGGCGATCGCGACCGGCGCCATTGCCGATGCGTCGAAGGTCGCGCCGGTCGGGCTGTTCCAGCGCCGGCATGAGGCGGGGCGGGATTCGCTCTGCGTCCTACCCGCCAAGTCGGGCGACTATCGTTTCGGGCTGGAGGCGATTTTCGGCACCGAGCAGAGCTGCCATGGCGCAGGCACGGCGCGGCGGGCCGGCGACAAGCTGATCCTGAGCTTTTCCGGGGGCAGGAAGTGCATCATCGTCGCCCAATATGATGGCGACCAGGTGGCGCTGCCCGGCGTGGTCGACATGGCCTGTGACCGGCTGTGCGACGGGCGCGGCAATCTGGAAGGGGTGACCTTCCCGCGCATCGCCAATGATGCGGGCGCGGCATTGCGCGCGCGCGATCGCGAGGACGAACCGCTGTGCGAGGCGGACTGAACGGGACGGACTGAACGGGGCTGGCATGTCTGCCAGCCCCATCAGGTTGATCAGCGATAGCCGGCTGCGGCGAGCAGGGCGACCAGGTCCATCCGCTTGACCTTGAGCGATTCCGGCGCCGACACGTCGATCCATTCGTCGGGCGAGTGACCCCGGCCGCCGGTCGCCGCGCGCGGGATGGTGATGGCCGGGATGCCCAGGCTCATCGGCACATTGGCGTCGGTCGAGCTGAAGCTCATGCGCGCGGTGACGCCTTCGGCGGCATAGGCGGCGGCGGTCTGGCGGACCAGCGCCGTGTCGGCGGCGGTGCTGCCGGCCGGCCGATCGCCCACGACCTTCTTGTCGACGCGGATCGGGCCTTCCCTGGTCGAGCGGGCGCCATTTTCGGTCTCGACCGCCTTGTCCACCGTGGCCAGGAACGCCTGTTCCAGCTTGGCCAGTTCAGCCGCGCTTTCCGATCGCATGTCGACCTGCAGCCAGACTTCCTGCGGGATGGCGTTGACCGAGGAGCCGCCGCCCACGACGCTGGCGCTGTAGGTCGTCTTGGGCGACTGGGGCACCGGGATCTTGTAGAGGTCGACGATCGCCTGGCTCATCGCCGTCATCGGATTGACCAGGCCAAAGGCGCCGAAGCTGTGGCCGCCGGGGCCGGTGAAGGTCAGGCGATAGCGCTTCGATCCGACGCCGCCATTGATCAGGCCATCGACCGAGCCATCGTCGATCGAGAAGAAGCTGGCGATGCGGTCCTTATATTTGCCCTTGTGGAAGAGCTGCTTCATGCCGCGCAGGTCGCCCAGGCCTTCCTCGCCGACATCGCCGACGAACAATATGTCCATCGGCGCGCTGATATTGGCGCCGACGATCGCCTTGATGAGGCTCAATTGGGTGGCGAGGCCGGCGACATCGTCCCCGACGCCGGGCGCATGGAGCTTGTTGCCTTCACGCCGGACCGTGACCGGCGTGCCTTCGGGAAAGACGGTGTCGAGATGGGCGGACACGACGATCAGCTTGCCGCCCGGCTTGCCGCTGCCACGGCGCAGGCCCAGCACATTGCCGCCCTCGTCAATCTCCACATCGGTAAGGCCGGCGGCGCGGAACATGTCGGCATAGGCCTTGGCCCGTGCCTCTTCCTTGAAAGGCGGCGCCGGAATCTGGGTCAGGGTGACGATATTGTCGACCCACTGGTCATGTTCGGCCTCCAGCGCGGCGAAGGCGGCCTTGACCGCCGGGCGCGCGCGGATCGCGGCAATGGCGCGGGCATCGGCCGGTGCGGTCGCGCTGGTGGGCGTCGCGGCACGGACCGGAACCGACAGGGCCGTGCTGGCCAATATTATACAGAGCGCGAACCGCTTCATTCTGGACCCCTTTTATGATGGGCGCACCGGCGTGGGCGCCGGGGTCCGTCTAGCCGGGGAGGCCGGCGCGCATCAATGGCCGATATAGCGGCCGGGTCGGTGGTTGACGAACAGCACGGCGTTGATCGCGGCGGCCGACAGGACGGACAGGCCAAAACGCTCCGCATTGAGGATCGGCAGCGAGGCGAGCAGGATCAGCACGTCGCAGGCCATCTGGGTGCGGCCGGCATTCCAGCCGCGCGATTTTTGCAGGATCAGCGCGACCACGCCGACACCGCCCACGCCCGCGCCATGGCGGGCGATGGCCAGGATGCCGAAGCCGATGATCGAGCCGCCGAACAGCGCGGCAAAGAAGGGGCTGATCCGGGCGATCTCCATCGCATAGGGCATGGCAAGGCCGACGCCCATGATCGCGATATTGGCGAACAGGGTCTTGAGGCCGAAGGCCATGCCCATCGCCCGCCCGGCGAACAGGAAGAAGGGGATGTTGATCAGCAGGAACAGCGTCGCGGGCGACAGATGGATCAGATAGGACAGCAGCAGCGCGATGCCGGCCATGCCGCCGGTCACCAGCTTTGCCTGTTTCAGCAGCATCAGCCCCATGGCGATGAAGGCGCAGCCGATGGCGATCGCATAGAAATCCTCGGCAGGACTATGCGGCCGCGCGACATGGGCGGGCGGAACGGGCAGGGCAGGAGACGGCGCCGGGGGCGTCGGGTCGATCGAGGTCATGGCATGTCCGAAAAGCGTGAGCGCCCCGTGCCATCCTCTCTTGTCGTCTTTGTCCGCGCCCATAGTCGCAGACGGGCATTCTGAAAAGGGGCGTTAACCGGCGTCGACCTGTTTCGGGCCGAACTGGTCGATCGCCTCGAACAGGCGTGTGAGCGCGATCCGTTCCTCCGCGTGGATTTCCGGGCGCCAGACTTCGAACAGCAGGACGACGCGGGTGTCATTGCCCCGGTTCCAGGCCTCATGTTCGATGCTGTCGTCAAAGATCAGCATTTCGCCCGGCACCCAGGCGCGGGTTTCGGCACCGACCCGCAGCGCGCAATTGTCGGCCACGATCAGCGGCAGATGACAGATCAGGCGGGTGTTGAGCACGCCATGATGGGGCTGAATATGGGTGCCCGGTTTCAGCAGCGACCAGAGCGCCATCGGCGATCGGCCAGCGATGACAGGCCGGGGCACCAGTTCCAGCGCGGCCATAACGGCCGGGCAGCGCGCAGCATGGTCGGCCACGATCTCGCCATCCTGCCAGAAATAATAGGCACCCCAGGAGGGGTCGTCGCGCAGCGGATTATTGGGCGCCGGGCGATCGGTGGGCGTCTGGACATAGGGCGCGAAATCGGGCGCACCGGCGCGGACGTCGTTCAGTTCGGCGATGATGGCGTCGGTTGCCGCTTCAACCGCCGGTACCCAGGCAAATTCGTCGCGCTCGTAAAAGGCGCGCTGCGGCAGGCCAGGAAAATAGAACATGCTGGGCTGCTGGAGATAAAGCTGCGTCTTGCCCAGCAGCAGGTCGGTCGCCTGGGCAATGCGCGGGAGCGTGGGGAGGCCAGCCATCGCCGCGTCGAGATGATCCTCGAAATCCCGGCTGGCGCCGGCGATCGCCTCCTGCGCGCGTTGAAGCAGCGGTTGTAAAGCGGGCGGGGCGCCATGGGCGGCGGCCTGTGCCAGGGCGCTGCGGAACCAGGATGTCGCGCCGCGCAGATCGCCGCGCCGCTGGAAATTCTGCCCCATCGCCAGCATGGCGGGCAGGTTGCGCATATCCTGTTGCAGGATGCGGTTGAGTGCCGCCTGCTCGCCGTCCAGATCGCCCAGTCGATTGCAGGCCTGGGCCAGCAGCATGGCCGGGGGATCGGCCATTTCGGAGAGGGTGGCGCGCGCCACGGCCGCGTCGCCGCGGCGCAATGCGGCGATCGCCGCGTCCTGCAAAGTCTGTTCGCGTGCCCGATCCGTCATCCACCCGCCTTAGCCAGCGGAACGGATGGAAGGAAGCGGCTTATTCGCAGGGGACCAGCGCGGGCTGGGCGCTGCGCCGTGCGGTGGCGATGGCGACCAGATAGATGGCCAGGCCGCCCAGCGACAAGGCGCAGCCGATCCAGCCGGTCGACACCAGGCCATAGCCTGCCGCGATCGACAGGCCGCCGAGCCAGGGGCCGAGCGCATTGGCGATGTTGAAGGCGCTGTGGTGCAGTGCGGCGGCCAGCGTCTGGGCGTCGCCCGCGACATCCATCAGTCGCGCCTGCAACGGCGTGCCCATGCCGCCGCCAATGCCGATCAGGAAGACGATGAAGCTGAGGCTCCAGATATTGCCGGCCATGAAGGGGAAGAGAGCCAGCGCAACCGCGCTCCACACGAGGATGCCGATGACGGTGCGGTTGAGCGCGCGGTCGGCGAGCCAGGCGACGGCAAGATTGCCGACGGTCATGCCCAGGCCAAAGACGATCAGGATCAGCGGCACCAGGGTTTCGGACACATGGGTCACCTCGATCATGGTCGAGGCGACATAGGTGTAGACCGCGAACAGGCCGCCAAAGCCGATCGCGCCGGTCAGCAGGGTCAGCCAGACCTGCGACTTGCCGAGCGCGCTCAGTTCGCGCATCGGGCTGGCCTTCGGGTCGCCGGCATCGCGCGGGGCGTAGAGCGCGACCAGGCTCATGGTCAGCACGGCGAGCGCGCAGACCACGAAGAAGCCCGAGCGCCATCCCAGTATCTGGCCCATCCAGTTGGCGACCGGCACGCCCAGCACCGTGGCGATGGTCAGGCCCGACATCACCTTGGCGATCGCCAGCGTGCGCTTCTCGATCGGCACCAGGCTGGCCGCGACCAGGGCGGCGACGCCGAAATAGGCGCCATGGGGCAGGCCCGAAAGGAAGCGGAAAAGCAGCATCCAGTGATAGCTGGGCGACAGCGCCGACAGGCCGTTGCCGACCGCGAACATCGCCATCAGCGCGATCAGCAATGTGCGGCGCGGCAGGCGCGCGGCAAAGGCGGCGATCAGCGGCGCGCCGACCACCACGCCCAGCGCATAGGCGCTGATGGCATGGCCGGCGGTCGGCAGGTCGATGTGGAGGTCGCGCGCGAAGAAAGGCAGCAGGCTCATGGAGGCGAATTCGGTCGTGCCGATCGCAAAGGCGCCCACGGACAGCGCGAAAAGGACGAGCGCGGGGTGCGCCTTGTGGGACTGGCTGCCCATGACAAGCTCCATGCTGCAATGCAAAATGACGGAAGTCCGCCAGATGGGCCGAGTGACAGCGATGGTCAAGGCTGCATACGTATGAGATTCTTGCAACTGGCAACGCATCTGGTGCAACGCGGCATCGAATGACGCTTCTCTAATTAATCGTATATGGTATTCATTGAATATGGGCAGGAATGAGATGAACGGGCAGGGTGCCGTGCTGGCGGGGGCTGGCGCCGTGCTGGCGTCGCTGCTGTCGATGAACATGGGCGCGGCCTTTGCCAAGACATTGTTCCCGATCGTCGGTGCCTATGGCATTGCGGCGCTGCGCATCTTCCTGGCGGCGATCCTGCTGATGCTGTTCCGGCGGCCATGGCGCCGACCGATCCCGGCCGATGTGCGCTGGCCGCTGCTGATCTATGGCGCGACCCTCGCGCTGATGAACCTGCTCATCTACCAGGCGTTCGCCCGCATTCCGCTGGGCATCGCCATGGCCATCGAGGTGACGGGGCCGCTGGCGATCGTGCTGTTCGGGTCGCGCCGGCCGCGCGATTTCCTGTGGCTGGGGGCGGCGGTGATCGGCCTGCTGCTGCTCTTGCCGCTGCGCAGCGACGCCGTGCTTGATCCTTTGGGTGTCATTTTCGCTGTCGGGGCGGCGGCCTGCTGGGCGCTGTATATCCTGACCGGCAAGCGGGTGTCGGGTGCGCTGCGCGGCGATGCGGTTGCCTGGGGCATGCTGGCGGCGGCGATCCTGGTGCTGCCGGTCGGGCTGACCCATGCCGGCGCGTCGCTCTTTTCGCCCTGGGTGCTGATGGTCGGGCTGGCGATCGCCCTGCTGTCGAGCGCCTTGCCTTATTCGCTGGAGATGGAGGCGATGCGGCGCCTGCCCGCGCCGGTGTTCGGCCTGTTGCTGAGCGCGGCGCCGGCGATCGGCGCGCTGGCCGGCTTCGTCGTGCTGGGCGAGCGGCTGACGGCGCTGCAGGGCGTGGCGATATTCTGCATCATCGCGGCATCAGGCGGCAGCGCGCTGACGGTGCGTCATGCGCCCGCGATCGAGGATGCGCCGCAATAGGGCGGTCAGCCGCTGACGACGGCCTTGCTGGTGTCCAGCATCTTGCCATTGGTGATGATGACCATGTCGCCGACCTTGGTGACGCCGAACAGCTTCTGCGCAAATTCCTTGGGCACGCCGATGCAGCCATGGGTGGCATAGCCCCATTTGACGTCGCTGCCATGGATGGCGACGCCGTCGCTGGTCAGCCGCTGCATATAGGGCATGGGCGCGTTGTTGTAGGTGCTGGAATAATGGTCGGCGTCCTTCTGCATGATCGGGAAGGCGCCCAAGGGGCTCTGCTTGTCGGTCGCGCCATAGAGGATGACGGCGGCGCCGATTTCATAGCCGTCGCGGAAGACGGAAAGGGTCTGGGCTTTCAGATCGACGGTGATGATGACCGGCCCCTTGGCCGGTGCGCCTTCCTCGTCCCAGGCATAGTCGCCATGCTCGAAAGGCCCCTCGATCTTGAGCACGCGCTTGACCGCCAGGGCGTGGGGATCGACCTTCATGCCCTGGTCGCTGCGCCGCTCGACCAGCGGCAGCGGCTTGGGCGCGGCGGCGGCCTCGGCCGGTTTGGCCTGGGTCGCGGTGCCGACGTTGCGATCGATCTTGTCGGTCAGCAGCAGCGCGCCGCCGCCCAGGACGGCGCCGATCAGCAGTTTCGGGCCAAGGCTGCGAGCCAATGTGCCGATGACGCCTGCCATGATCTTCCTCGCTTCATCCTTTGCCGGTCAAGCTAACAGCCTAACCGGCAAAGGTTAAGGTCAGCCTTCGCGCGCCACTTCGGCGGCGGCGATGGCGGTCAGGTTGAGGATGCCGCGCGCGGTGACGCCGGGCGTCAGCACATGGATCGGCTGGGCGGTGCCGATCAGCATCGGCCCGACCGTGGGCGAGCTGGACGAGGCGCCGAGCGCCGTCAGCGTGATATTGGCGGCGTCGAGGTTCGGCATCACCAGCAGGTTGGCCGGCCCCTCGAAGCGGGAGTCGGGGATCAGCCGTTCGCGCAGCGCCTGGCTGAGCGCGGCGTCGGCGTGCATTTCGCCATCGACCGCCAGCTCCGGCGCGGCCTGGCGCACCAGGTCGAGCGCGGCGCGCATCTTGCGGGCGCTGGGGCTGTTCGACGCACCGAAATTGGAGTGCGACAGCAGCGCCACGCGCGGCTTCAGGCCGAAATGCTGCAACTCGGTCGAGGCCAGCAGTGTCATTTCCGCAATCTGGTCCGGCGTCGGGTCCGGCACCATATGGGTGTCGGTGATGAACAGCGCGCCGGCGTCGAGGATCAGGCCCGACAGCGCATAGATGCGGCTGTGGTTGGGCGCGCGATCGATGATGCGCAGCACATGTTCGACCTGGCCCCAATATTCGGAGCGGCCACCGACCAGCGCGGCGTCGACCCGGCCGGTGCGCAGCAGCATGGCGGCAGTGACGGTCGGGCGGCGATAGACATGGCGCAGGATTTCGTCTGGCGGCACGCCCTTGCGCGCGGCGATGGCGCGATAGGCCTCGACCAGTTCGCGCATGATGTCATGATCCGTCTCGGGATCGATCACCTCGACATCACGGTCGAGCTGGAAGCTGAGGCCCATGTCGGCCAGCTTCTGTTCCAGCAGGCGGCGGCGCGCGACGATGGTCGGCTTGACGATGCCTTCGTCCAGGCCGTCCTGGATCGCGCGCAGCACGCGCTCATCCTCGCCCTCGCCATAGACGATGCGGCACTGGCTGCCGCGTGCGGCATGGAAGACCGGCAGCATCAGCTGGCCCGAGCGGGTGTTCTGGTGCGACAGGGCGCGCTTATATTCTTCCAGGTCCAGCGTCTTGGTGGCGACGCCGCTGTCCATCGCCGCCTTGGCCACGGCACCGGCAATCTCGCCGATCAGGCGCGGATCGAACGGGGTCGGGATGATGTAATCGGCGCCGAACACCAGCTTGCGACCGCCATAGGCCTGCGCCACGCTGTCATGCGCGGGCATGCGGGCGAGGGCGGCGATCGCGTCGGCGGCGGCGACCTTCATCGCTTCGTTGATCTGGGTCGCGCCGCAATCCAGCGCGCCGCGGAAGATGTAGGGGAAGCACAGGACATTGTTGACCTGGTTCGGATAGTCCGACCGGCCGGTGGCGATGATCGCGTCCGGACGCACTTCGCGCGCGGCTTCCGGGCGGATTTCCGGTTCCGGATTGGCGAGCGCGAAGATCAGCGGATTGGGCGCCATCAGCGGCAGCCATTCCGGCTTCAGCACGCCCGGCGCCGAAAGCCCCAGGAACAGGTTGGCGCCCGGCAGCACGTCGGGCAGGGTGCGTGCGTTGGTGTCGCGGGCATAGCGCGCCATGTTGGGCAGCATGCCTTCGCGGCCCGAATGGATGACGCCGTCCTTGTCGGTCATCGTCACATTGTCGATCGGCAGGCCCATCGAGACGAGCAGGTCGACGCAGGCGAGCGCGGCGGCACCGGCGCCCGAAGTGACGAGCTTGGCGTCGGCCAGGGTCTTGCCCTGCAGCACCAGCGCGTTGCGTACGGCGGCGGCGACGACGATGGCGGTGCCATGCTGATCGTCATGGAAGACCGGAATGTTCATCCGTTCCTTCAGGCGCCGTTCGATCTCGAAACATTCGGGCGCCTTGATGTCTTCCAGATTGATGCCGCCAAAGGTCGGCTCCAGCAGGGCGACGGCTTCGACGAACTTGTCCGTGTCGGTGGTGTCGACTTCGATGTCGAACACGTCGATGTCGGCGAACTTCTTGAAGAGGACGGCCTTGCCCTCCATCACCGGCTTCGACGCCAGCGCGCCGATCGCGCCGAGGCCGAGGACGGCGGTGCCGTTGGAGATGACCGCGACCAGATTGCCGCGCGCGGTATAGTCCAGCGCCTTGGCGGGATCGGCAGCGATCTCCTCGCAAGGGGCGGCCACCCCCGGCGAATAGGCCAGCGCCAGATCGCGTTGGTTCACCATGCGCTTGGTCGGCTCGATCGCGAGCTTACCGGGCTGGGGAAGGCGGTGATAGTCTAGGGCGGCGCGGCGGGTGTTATCGTCCATGCGATGCGCCTTAGAGACTGTGTTCCGCTAGGGCAAGCCAGTGCGGTCCGTCCGCGACTCCCACGGCGGCGCAAGGGCATATTGCGCAGCAAGAAAGTCGACGAAGGCGGTGATGGCCAGCGGCGGATTGGCCTGTGGCAGTTGCACGGCATAGAGGGCGACGTCGCTCGATCCTTCATGATCGGGCAGGATCTGGCGCACGTCGCCCTGCGCCAGCGCGTCGCTGATGTCCCACAGCGAACGCAGCGCGATGCCGCTGCCCGACAGCGCCAGTTCGCGCACGACTTCGCTGCTGTTCGTGCGGATATGGCTGTGGCCGTCGATCGCGACCGGCCCCTTGGGACCGATCAGCCGCCAGGGCAGCTGGCCATCGGCGGCGAGCAGGCGGTGCTGCTTGAGGTCGGCGATGCGCCGCGGCGTGCCGAAGCGGTCGAGATAGGCGGGTGCGGCGCACAGGATGCGGCGATTGGGCGCCAGCCGCCGGGCGGTGAGGCCGGCGCCCGGATCGGCGGCGATGCGGATGGCCAGGTCCGCGCGGCTTTCGATTAGGTCGACATAGTCGTCGGACAGGTCGAGTCGCAGCTCGACGCGCGGATGATCGTCCAGGAAAGGCTGGAGATAGGGGGCAAGATGCATGCGGCCAAAGGATGTCGGAGCGGTGATTCGCAGCGGCCCGGACGCAATCGCCGACACGCCCGACACGCGACGTTCGGCTTCGTCGAGAGAGGCGAGGATCGCGCGCAGGTCGCCATGGAGCCGCTCGCCCGCCGGGGTCAGCGCGAGCCGGCGGGTGGTGCGGTGGATCAGCCGGGCGCCCAGCCTGTCCTCCAGCCGGGCCAGCCGCTTGGACATCATCGCGGGCGAGATGTGGAGCCGCCGTCCGGCGGCCGCCAGCCCGCCTTCATCGACGATGCTCACGAACAATTCATGGTCCGGGTCCATCATATTCGTTCACCACAGGAAAGTCTCTATTCGAATAATAGCGTCTACACGGCATAATTGGAAAGGCGTAAAAGGATGGCATAGCAAGGAGTGGATTGCATGACCGACCGTATGACGGACCGCGCCGGCCTGAAGGTTGCCGCAACGCTGGCCGACTTCATCGAGCAGCGCGCGCTGCCGGGCACGGGCATTGATGCCGACGCCTTCTGGGCGGGCACTGCCGACATATTGGCGCGATTCACCCCCGACAATGCGGCGCTGCTGCGCACGCGCGATGAGCTGCAGACGCAGATCGATGCCTGGCATCAGGTGCGCCGGGGACAGGCGCATAATGCCGCCGCCTATCAGGCCTTCCTGCGCGAGATCGGCTATCTGGTCGAGGAACCCGCGCCGTTCGAGATCGGCAGCGGGAATGTCGACGCTGAAGTCGCCCGCATGGCCGGGCCGCAACTGGTCGTCCCGATCCTCAACGCCCGTTTCCTGCTGAATGCCGCCAATGCCCGCTGGGGCAGCCTCTATGACGCGCTCTATGGCACCGATGCCATAGCGGGCGCGGCTTCGGGCAAGGGCTATGATGCGGCGCGCGGGGCGCAGGTCATCGCCTGGGCCAAGGCGTTTCTGGACGATGCCGTTCCGCTGGCGACGGGACGCTGGGCCGATCTGGCGGGCGGAGAAATCGTCCTGGCCGATCCGGCGCAGCTTGTCGGCTCCAGCGCGAAGGGCAGGCTGTTCCGCCATCATGGCCTGCATATCGAGGTCGTCTTTGACAGCGCGCATCCGATCGGCGCGACCGATCCCGCCGGCATATCCGACGTCATCCTGGAATCCGCGCTGACCACCATCTGCGATCTGGAGGATTCGGTCGCGGCGGTCGATGCGGCGGACAAGGTTACCGCCTATGCCAACTGGCTGGGGCTGATGCAGGGCGACCTGACCGAGACGTTCGAGAAGGGCGGGCGGCAGATGACCCGCGCGCTCAATCCCGATCGCGCTTATGCTGCGCCCGATGGCAGCAGCTTCACGTTGCCGGGCCGCAGCCTGTTGTTCGTCCGCAATGTCGGTCATCTGATGACCACGCCGGCGATCGCGCTGGCCGATGGGCAGGACGCGCCCGAGGGGATCATCGACGGCATCGTCACCAGCCTGATCGCGCTGCATGATCTGGCCAAGGCGGATGGCAACAGCCGCGCGGGCAGCGTCTATATCGTCAAGCCCAAGATGCACGGGCCACAGGAAGCCGCCTTCACCAACCGCCTGTTCGACGCGATCGAGGATATGCTCGGCATGGCGCGCCACACGATCAAGGTCGGCGTCATGGATGAGGAGCGGCGCACATCGGCCAATCTGGCGGCCTGCATCCACGCCGTCCGCGACCGGATCGTCTTCATCAATACCGGCTTCCTCGACCGCACCGGGGACGAGATGCACACGTCGATGCAGGCCGGGCCGATGATTCGCAAGGGCGAGATGAAGGCGAGCGACTGGATCACGGCCTATGAGGATCGCAATGTCCAGATCGGCCTCGCCTGCGGCCTGTCGGGCCGGGCGCAGATCGGCAAGGGCATGTGGGCGGCGCCCGATCGCATGGCCGACATGCTGGAGCAGAAGATCGGCCATCCCAAGAGCGGCGCCAACACCGCCTGGGTTCCATCCCCGACGGCGGCGACGCTGCACGCGACCCATTATCATCGCGTCGACGTCTTTGCCCGTCAGGAAGAACGCAAGGGCGAGGGCATTGCGTCGCTCGACCGGCTGCTGACCATTCCGGTCGCGGTCGGCCGCAATTTCTCCGACGAAGAGATCGCGCAGGAACTGGACAATAATGCGCAGGGCATATTGGGCTATGTCGTCCGCTGGATCGACCAGGGTGTCGGCTGTTCCAAGGTGCCCGATATCCATGATGTCGGCCTGATGGAGGATCGCGCGACCTTGCGCATTTCCTCGCAGCATATGGCCAACTGGCTGCTGCACGGCGTCTGCACCGCGGAACAGGTCGATGCCGCGCTGATCCGCATGGCGGCCAAGGTCGATGCGCAGAATGAAGCCGATCCGCTCTATCAGCCGATGAGCGGGCGCGAGGGCGAGAGCCTGGCCTTCCAGGCGGCGCGCGCCCTGGTGTTCGAGGGTGTCGCGCAGCCCAATGGCTATACCGAGCCGCTGCTGCACGCCTATCGCGCCCGTGCCAAGGCGGAGCAAGTCCTCGAGATAGCGTAAACTTCGCTGTCACTCTTTCCCATGCTGCGTTAGCCCTGATCGGGTCGCAGCATGGGAGAGGCGCCATGACCATCATCGTCCATCATCTGAACAATAGTCGATCGCAGCGCATCCTGTGGCTGCTGGAGGAACTGGGCGAGGCTTATGACGTGCGCCGCTATGAGCGGGACCGCAAGACGATGCGGGCGCCCGCCGCTCTGCGCGCCATCCATCCGCTCGGCCGGTCGCCGGTGGTGGAGGTGGATGGCCATCGGCTGATCGAGACCGGGGCGATCATGGAATATCTGGTCGCGCGGGCCGGTGGTCGCTTCGGCGCGCCGGCCGATGCAGAGGGCGCGATCCGCTGGCGCCAGTTTCTCCATTATGCCGAAGGATCGATGATGCCGCCGCTGCTGGCCCTGCTGGTGGTCGGCAAGCTGGGCCTGCTTGGCCGACCGGCACGGCCGACGGTGCAGGGGATGCTGGACGATCATCTCGACTGGCTGGAAAGCGAACTGGCAAGCCGGCCCTATGTCGCCGGACCGGACTTTTCCGCCGCCGACATGATGATGAGCTTTCCGATCGAGGCGTCGCGGGCGCGCGGCGGGCTTGACGAATCGCGTCCGCATCTGATCGGGTGGCTGGAGAGAATACAGGCGCGGCCCGCCTATCAGGCCGCGCTGCGCACCGGGGGACATTATGCTTACGCCTGATCGCCGCACCTTGTTTCGCTATGCCGCTGCCGGGGTCGCCACCGCGCTGGTCAGCCCGCGCCTGTTCGCGCAGGAAAAGGCGGTCGAGGCGCTTCAGTCGATCACCCGCGACGTCACCCCGATCGGCAAGGCCGAGCGCGCCGACCGGCTGGCGCGGGCGCAGAAGATGATGCAGGCGCAGGGCATCGACGCGCTGCTGGTTGAGCCGGGCGCGAGCCTCATCTATTATAGCGGCATCCGCTGGTGGCGTTCCGAGCGGCTGACCGCGCTGGTCATTCCGGCCAGCGGCACGCCTCTGGTCGTCTGTCCCTTTTTCGAGAAGCCCTCGATCGACGAATCGCTCGCCATTCCGGCCGAGGTTCGCGTCTGGCAGGAGCATGAAAGCCCCTATGCGCCGATCGCCGATTATCTGAAGGCGCAGGGCCTCGACAAGGGGCGGATCGGCATCGAGGAGACGGTCCGCTATTTCGCGGTCGATGGGCTGAAGGCCGCGCTGCCCGCCGCGACCCTGGCGAAAGACCCGGTGACCCGCGCCATCCGCATGCGCAAGACGGCGGCCGAGATCGCGCTGATGCAGAAGGCGGCGGATGTCACCATGGGCGCCTATCGCTGGACCCATCCGCAGGTGAAGGCGGGCATGACCCCGGCCGATATCGGCGCGCTGATGAGCGCGGCGACCAGCGCGCTGGGCGGCAAGGGCGAGTTCAACCTGATCCTGCTCGGCGAAGCGGCTGCCTATCCGCATGGCTCGGGCAAGCCGCAGTCGGTGCGCGCGGGCGAGGTGGTGCTGATGGATTGCGGCTGCACCGTCGAGGATTATCAGTCCGACATCAGCCGGACCTTCGTTTATGGCGCGACGCCGACTGCGCAGCAGCGCAAGGTTTGGGACGCGGTCGCGCAGGGGCAGCAGGTCGCGATCCGGGCGGCGAAGCTGGGCGTGGCGGCCGGATCGGTCGACGATGCGGTCCGCACTTATTATGAGAAACTGGGCTACGGCCCCGGCTACAAGCTGCCCGGCCTGTCCCACCGCACCGGCCATGGCATCGGCATGGAGGGGCATGAGCCGGTCAACCTCGTCCATGGCGAGACGACGAAGCTGGACATCGGCATGTGCTTCTCCAACGAACCGGGCCTCTACCTGCCCGGCACGATGGGCGTGCGCATGGAGGACTGCTTCCACATGACCGCGCAGGGGCCGCAATGGTTCTCCAGGCCGCCGATGTCGATCGAGAATCCGATAGCTTGATAAGCGCTCGTCACCCCGGCCTTGAGCCGGGGTCTCGCTGCCTTGCGTCGGCAGGAAGAAGCGGGATCCCGGCTCAAGGCCGGGATGACGGAGTGAGTGCTTCAACCCGCGATCATTTGCTGAAGCCGCCGTTGTTATTTAACATGCTCCCATGAGCTTCTTCATTTATCACCGATATGGTGTTTGCGAGCGTGATCCTTCGCCCTCTATCTTTTCCGCTCTGCTCGATGAGCTTGAGGAGCGGTTGGACGATGAGGAGCATGTTTCCGTCTCCGTAATCCATGAAGGCGAATGGGGATTAGGCATTTCGCGCGGCTACTATGTCACGTTCGAGAATGTCGAACTGGATGATGAGCCTCGACATATGCGCGGTGTGTCGCGCGACGAGACTTTAGAAATGATGCAACGTTTATCGGTTGGCGATCTTGCCGCATTGGAAAGCAAGCCGTGGCAGCCGGGTTATTGAGCGATCAGTAGTTGCCAGCCTTCGCTGGCATGACGGATGTTGCAGCGCGACCAAATCCCCCGCTTGTGCGGCGGGCCGCTTCCCACTAAATCGCGCGCATGACCTCGACCAACGACATTCGCCGCAGCTTCCTCGATTATTTCGGGGCCAATGGCCACACCATCGTTCCGTCCGCGCCGCTGGTGCCGCACAACGACCCGACGCTGATGTTCGTGAACGCCGGCATGGTGCCGTTCAAGAATGTCTTCACCGGTCTGGAAACGCGCCCCTACAAGACCGCGACGTCGAGCCAGAAGTCGGTCCGCGCCGGCGGCAAGCACAATGACCTGGACAATGTCGGCTATACCGCGCGCCACCACACCTTCTTTGAAATGCTGGGCAATTTCAGCTTCGGCGACTATTTCAAGGAACAGGCGATCCATCATGCCTGGACCCTGCTGACCAAGGAATGGGGCCTGCCCGCGGAAAAGCTGACGACGACCGTCTACCACACAGACGACGAGGCGTTCGACCTGTGGAAGAAGATCGCGGGCCTGCCCGATCACAAGATCATCCGCATCCCGACCAAGGATAATTTCTGGGCGATGGGCGACAGCGGCCCGTGCGGTCCCTGCTCGGAAATCTTCTACGACCATGGCGACCATATCTGGGGTGGTCCTCCCGGATCGCCGGAAGAGGATGGCGACCGCTTCGTCGAGATCTGGAACCTCGTCTTCATGCAATATGAGCAGGAAGCCAACGAGATCGTTTCGGAACTGCCCAAGCCCTCGATCGACACCGGCATGGGGCTGGAGCGCATCGCCGCGGTGATGCAGGGCGTCCACAACAATTATGATATCGACACGTTCAAGGCGCTGATCGCCGAGAGCGGGGCGCTGACCCGCACCGCGACCGACGGCGAGTTCCAGGCCAGCCACCGCGTCATCGCCGACCATCTGCGCTCGACCAGCTTCCTGATCGCCGACGGCGTTCTGCCGGCGAACGAAGGTCGTGGCTATGTGCTGCGCCGGATCATGCGCCGCGCCATGCGCCACGCGCACATCATCGGTGCCAAGGATCCGCTGATGTATCGCCTGGTGTCGAGCCTGGTGTCGGAAATGGGCGGCGCCTATCCCGAACTGGTCCGCGCCCAGCCGCTGATCGAGGAAACGCTGCTGCGCGAGGAAACCCGCTTCCGCAAGACGCTGGAAAACGGCCTCAAGCTGCTGGACGAGGCGACCGCCGATCTGGCCGAGGGCGCGACCCTGCCGGGCGAGACCGCGTTCAAGCTCTATGACACCTATGGCTTCCCCTATGACCTGACCGAGGATGCGCTGCGCACCCAGGGCCTGTCTGTCGATCGTGCCGGCTTCGACGCCGCCATGGCCGAGCAGAAGGCCGCCGCGCGCGCCGCCTGGAAGGGGTCGGGCGAGAAGGCGTCGGACGAGATCTGGTACGACATCGCCGAAACGCTCGGCAGCACCGAGTTCATCGGCTATGCCTCGACCAAGGGCGAGGGCGAAGTGCTGGCCCTCCTCAAGGATGGCGCGCGGGTCGATGCGGCGTCGGCTGGCGACAAGGTGACGATCATCACCAACCAGACGCCCTTCTATGGCGAGAGCGGCGGCCAGAATGGCGACGCCGGCACGATCACCACGCTGGGCGGCCTGGTGGCCGAAGTTGCCGACACGTCCAAGCCGCTCGGCCGCCTGCATGCACATCAGGCCGTGATCAGCGCGGGCAGCGTCAAGGTCGGCGACACCGTCAACCTGACGGTGGATGTCGAGCGTCGCGATCGCATTCGCGCCAACCACAGCGCCACCCACCTGCTCCATGCCGCGCTGCGCAAGGAACTGGGTGGCCATGTCACCCAGAAGGGCAGCATGGTCGGAGCCGACCGCCTGCGCTTCGACTTCTCGCACCCCGAGGCGCTGACCCAGGCGCAGATCGCCAAGGTCGAGGCCGATGTGAACGCGCAGATCCGTCATAATGACGAGGTCATGACCCGGCTGATGACCCCGGACGACGCGATTGCCGCCGGCGCGATGGCGCTGTTCGGCGAGAAATATGGCGATGAAGTCCGCGTCCTCTCGATGGGTAAGGGCGACGACCATAGCTATTCGGTCGAACTGTGCGGTGGCACCCATGTCCGCGCGCTGGGCGACATCGCGCTGTTCAAGATCGTGTCGGAAAGCGCCGTATCCTCGGGCGTGCGCCGGATCGAGGCGCTGACCGGCGAGGCGGCGCGCCTGTGGCTGGTCGAGCGTGACGAGAAGCTGCGCCAGACGGCGGCGGCGCTCAAGACCACGCCGGAAGAGGTGCCCGCGCGCATCGCCGCGCTGGTCGAGCAGAGCCGCAAGCTGGAGCGGGAACTGGCCGAGGCCAAGAAGGCGCTCGCGCTGGGCGGTGGCGGTTCGGCCAAGCCGGCCGGTCCCGAGAAGGTCGGCAGCGTCGACTTTCTGGGCCAGGTGATCGACGGCCTCGACCCCAAGGAACTGCGCGGCATTGTCGACGGCAACAAGAAGACGCTCGGCAGCGGCGTGTCCGCCGTGCTGGCCGTGGTCGATGGCCGCGCGACCATTGCTGTGGGCGTGACCGACGACCTGACCGGCAGCTTCAGCGCGGTCGATCTGGTCCGTGCGGGCGTCGAGGCGCTGGGCGGCAAGGGCGGCGGCGGCCGTGCCGACATGGCCCAGGGCGGCGGCCCCGATGGCGACAAGGCGCAGGCCGCGATCGACGCGGTCAAGGCCGCGCTCGCCAGCGTTCCGGCCTGACGCGATGGGAAGGCGCGCCGCCGGTGCGCCTTGACGTCCCTATGTTGCGCCTGATCCTTGCATCCTGTCTGCTCGCCCTGCCGATGACGGCGCGGGCGGCTGAGGCGGTGACCATCACCTCGCCCGATCCGTTGCCGGCCGCGCATGATCGCGCGCGTCTGTTCCTGGGCGGCAGCATCGACATGGGCAAGGCGACCGACTGGCAGCGCGACATGATCGCGGCGCTGGCCGACGAGAAGGTGACGATCCTGAACCCGCGCCGGGCCGACTGGAACCCGGCCTGGAAGCCCGAAGCCAGCGAGCCGCATTTCCGCCAGCAGGTGGAGTGGGAACTGGCCGCGCTGGACAGCGCCGACATCATCATCCTCTATCTGGCACCGGGCACGCGGAGCCCGGTCAGCCTGCTGGAAATGGGCCTGCATGCGCGCGGCGGAAAGCTGGTGGTGCTCTGTCCCGACGGCTTCTGGCGCAAGGGCAATGTCGACATCACCGCGACCCGCTATGGCGTGGAACAGGTGTCGACGATCGAGGAACTGACGCGCGTGGTGCGGCGACGCATAGGCGCGGTCAACAAGGCGCTGCCCGCAGCTGATTGACCCGCCCCTGCGCGCCTGACAGGGTGCGGTTCAGGGGGATATATGGCCAGCATTGCAAGCACATCGTCGCAGCCCAAGGGGATTGCGCCCGACCGTTATGAACGCGTCCTGGCGGTGGCGTCCGTCATCCTGCTCGCCGTGGTGCTGACCGCGATCGGGCGGGGGCATGGGCAGTGGGGGCAGATGCCGGGCCTTGTCTGGTTCCATCTGCTGACGATCCTAGTCGCGCTGGCGTTGACGCCGGTGATGCTGTTGCGGCGGCGCGGCGACGGGCGGCATCGCTGGCTGGGCTGGGTGTGGAGCGGCGCGCTGTTCCTGACCGCGCTCGACAGTTTCCTGCTGCACGGGCCGGGCGGCCGGTTCAGCATCATCCATATCCTGTCGATCTTCACCCTGATCCAGGTGCCGATCATCGTGCTGTCTGCGCGGCGCCATGACCTCAAGCGCCACCGTCGGTCGGTGCGCGGCATGGTGACGGGCGCGCTGCTGATCGCCGGCTTCTTCACCTTCCCGTTCGACCGGATGCTGGGCCACTGGCTGTTTGGCTGAATCTCCGTTTGAGAAAGCCGGTACCAGCCCGCGCCCCCGCCCAACCACCCGACAGGATGACACTGGATCGGGTGGTTGGGCGGGGGCGCGGGCTGGTACCGTACCCAAAAAATCGCCCTTTCGCGATTTTTGAAACAGGCTCTAAGAGGCTGCCATGGATCTGACAGCTTTGATCGACGATATCGTGGCCGCCATGGCCAGGGAGACGGAGCGGGGCACGGTCGCCAGCTATATTCCCGAACTGGCGAAGGTGGATGCCGGCCAGTTCGGGATCGCCATCGCCACCGCCGACGGGCGGCTGTTGACCGGCGGTGATGCTGACACCGGCTTTTCGATCCAGTCCATTTCCAAGGTGTTCGCGCTGACGCTGGCGCTGGGCAAGGTCGGCGACCAGTTGTGGGACCGGGTCGGGCGCGAGCCGTCGGGCAATGCCTTCAACTCCATCGTCCAGCTGGAGCAGGAACATGGCATCCCGCGCAATCCCTTCATCAATGCCGGGGCGATCGTGGTGGCCGACGTCAATCTGGGCGGGCATCAGCCGCGCGTGGCGATCGGCGAGATGCTGCGCTTCGTCCGCTATCTGGCTGGTGACGACGCGATCCGCATCAATGAGGAGGTTGCCGCGTCGGAAACGGCGACCGGCTATCGCAACATGGCGCTGGCCAATTACATGCGCGCCTTCAACAATGTCCGTCATCCCGTCGATCTGGTGCTGGGCAGCTATTTCCATCAATGCGCGATCGAGATGAACTGCCGGCAACTGGCGCTGGCGGGCCGTTACCTGATGCTTGACGGACGCCATCCCGAGGGCGGACGGGTCGTGTCGCCCAGCCGGGCACGGCGCATCAATGCGCTGATGCTGACCTGCGGCCATTATGATGCATCGGGCGATTTCGCCTTCCGGGTCGGCATTCCCGGCAAGTCGGGCGTGGGCGGCGGTATATTGGCGATCGTGCCGGGCCGTGCGGCGATCGCGGTCTGGTCGCCCGGCCTCAACGCCAGCGGCAACAGTGCGCTGGGCACCAAAGCGCTGGAGATGCTGGCGCGGCGGACCGGCTGGTCGGTGTTCAGCCCGCCCGAAGTGCATCAGGGCTGACGCGGCGACGCGACAGTCGAAGTTCACAGTGTCGTCAGCATGGATTTGGGCCATTTGCACCGGAAACGCGCCTGCCACGCGCCACCGACGCGACAGTGACGTAACAATCGGGTCACGGCCACGCGCCTTCGACGCGACAGGGAAGCGACAGCCAGGCGACAGCGCCGCAACAGTCACTGCCGATCAGCCGCGATGTGGTGCGTGCGTTCCATCGGCAAGGATAGAACAGAGACAGGCGAAATAGGAAAGCCCTAGCGCCTCAGGGCACTTCGTCCTGGCGCAGGCGGCGCAGGCGGGGGGCGGACTGGAGCTGGGCGGCTTCCTTGATACCGACGCGCAGATCCTCGCGCGCCTGATGGATTGAGGCGATCACCGGTCCCATGGCGACGCCGAGGTCGACCAGCGCGGTTTCGGCCAGTTGCAGCGAGCTTTCGAGCGTTTCGGGCACGGCGTCGCTGGCCCCGGCCTTGTAGAGTTGCGCGGCATGATCGGCGTCGCGGGCGCGGGCGATGATTGGCAGGTCGGGCACCCAGCCACGCACCCGCTTGGTGACACGCACCGACAGGACCGGATCGTCCATCGTCAGGATGAGCGCGCGGGCATGGCCAAGGCGCAGGCGGTCGAGCATTTCCGCTCGCGCGACGTCGCCGAAGAGTATCGGATAGCCCAGGCGTCGGGCCTCGGCGACGACATCGGGATCGGATTCGACGACGATGAAGCGCTGGCCATGGGTCTTGAGCAGGTCGCAGACCATCTGGCCGACGCGGCCGAAACCGATGACGACGGCCGCTGCCTCGGTCTGGTCCGGTTCGGTCTCGACCCGTTCCTCGCCAATGGCATTTTCCAGCCGCTGGGCGATGTCATGGCCGAAGCGCGCGAGCAGCGGCGTGATGGTGAGGCCGATGGCGGTGACGATCTGCCAGAAGGCGGCGGTGGAGGGCAGGATCAGCTTGGCCGCCGCCGCCGCCGACAGCACGATCAGCGTGGTTTCCGACGGGCTGGACATCAGCACGCCGACTTCCAGCGCGACGCCCTTGCGCACGCCCGAGAAATAGAGAAGCAGGCCGGTCACCAATGTCTTGGCGACGACGACGCCCAGCACGGCGAGCAGCAGGCTGGGCCAGTTGGCGAGGATGACGCGCAGGTCGAGGCTCATGCCCACGGTGATGAGGAAGACGCCGAGGGCCAGCCCCTTGAACGGCGCGGTCATCACCTCGACCTCGCCATGATAGTCGGTCTCCGCGATCAGCAGGCCTGCGAGCAGGGCGCCGACGATCGGCGACAGGCCGGCGATCGAGGTGGCGAGGCTGGAGAGGATGACGACCAACAGGCTGGCGGCGAGGAAGACTTCCGGGCTCTTGGTGCGCGCCGCCTGACGGAAGATATGGGGCAGGAAGATGCGGCCGAAGACCAGCATCACCGCGATGGTGAGGCCGCCCTTGAGCAGGGTGGTCGCCAGTTCGTTCCAGGCGGCGTCCGGGCTGGTCGCGACCGATGGCGCCAGCGCGCCGAGCATGAAGATGATCGGCACCAGTGCCAGATCCTCGAACAGCAGCATCGAGAAGGCGGAGCGGCCGACCGCGCTCTGGGTGCCGACCATCGGCAGCACCACGGCGGTGGAAGACAGGGCGAGGGCAAGGCCGAGGCCGATCGCGCCGGCGGTCGGCTGTCCCAATAGATAGAGGCCCATGGCAATGAGCGCGGCGCTGCCCAGCAATTCGGTCGCGCCGACGCCGAACACCTGCGCGCGCATACTCCACAATCGCCGGAAGCTCAGTTCCAGACCGATGGAGAAGAGCAATAATATGACGCCCAGTTCGGCAAATGGCTCAATCGCTGCCCGGTTGGAGATGGTGATATGATAGAGCCAGGGATATTGGCCGACCAGCGAGCCAAGTCCTGCCGGGCCGACGGCAAGTCCCACCAGGATGAAACCGATGACGGGACTGATGCGGAAGCGGGCGAAACCAGGAATGACCAATCCGGCTGCGCCCAGGATGACGAGGGAGTCGCTGAAGCTCTGGGGATTGATTGCATCGGTCATGAGGCATCATTGCGGGTGACGCACGGAAATGCCAGCCTTTTGCCAAAAGAATTCCGGGCAAATCGCCGGCACAGGCGGGCTCTGATGGGTGCGGGGCGATGTGACATTTGCGTTACCGGCCTGTAATTTTCCGGACATCCCGGTGCAAAATCGGCGGCGCTAGAAGGGCGGTCGGTTTTGCTATGGACGAATGGTGATGGGAATGATGGCTGCGCCGCTGCAAGATGCGCCGATCAGCGCCGGGGATATCCTGATCTGGGCAAGGGTCGAGCAGGCCCTGGCCGGCAAGAATGCCGCCCTTGCGGCGCAGATCAATGCCCGCGGATGCGGCCGCAGCATGAGCCCCACCGCCGATGTCGAGATTGCGTCCGAACTGGCGCGGATGGAAGAGGGGCAACTGGTCAGGCTGTGGCTGGGCGCCGACGATCCCGAACATCCGACCCGCCGGGAAATGCTGGCGCTTGATCGCCTGGCGCTGATCAGCGCTGATTTCTAATTGTCGAGAAAAGCCGCCTGGTGCGGACGATGGGACTTGAACCCATATTCCCAGGGGGAGGCGGATTTTAAGTCCGCTGCGTCTACCGATTTCGCCACGTCCGCGCTGCGCCTTCCCCTGAAGGCTCAGGCGCGGCAGGTCAAGGGGCTGATCAGTCGGCGGCCTTGCCGTTCAGCCGTTCGCGCATTTCCTTGCCCGGCTTGAAATAGGGCACACGCTTGGCCGAGACCGGCACCTGTTCGCCGGTGCGGGGATTGCGGCCGGTGCGGGCATCGCGTGCGCGAGTGGTGAAGGCGCCGAAACCGCGCAGTTCGACCCGGCCGCCACTCGACAGGCGATCGACAATCTCGCGGAAGAAAAGATCGACGATCCTTTCCACTTCCTGCAGGCTGAGGCCCGGATTTTCTTCGCCGAGTTTCTGGATCAGTTCAGAACGGATCATAGTTCCTCCAGCACCCCTAATTTCCCCTGCCGACATTTATAAACAATTGGAAAGCTGTTGACAATCGGGGAGCAACGAAATCGTTTCGATAGGGCAAGGAAGTGGCGGGCGGGCATGAAAAAGCCCGCCGGAACATGGGTTCCGGCGGGCTTTTCTTTGCCTGTTGGCAGGAAGGAAGGGATTAGCCTTCGTTCTTGGCCTTGAGCGCTTCGCCCAGGATGTCGCCCAGCGACGCGCCGCTGTCCGACGAGCCATACTGTGCAACAGCCTGCTTTTCTTCGGCAATCTGCATCGCCTTGACCGAGAAGGTCGGCTTCTTGGCGCGGTCGAAACCGGTCACCATGGCGTCGAACTTCTGACCGATCTGGAAGCGTTCCGAACGCTGTTCGTCGCGGTCGCGGCCCAGGTCGCTGCGCTTGATGAAGCCGGTGGCGCCATCTTCGCCAGCCTGGACTTCCAGGCCGCCGTCGCGAACTTCCAGAACGGTCACGGTGACGATCGCGTTCTTGTTGAGGCCAGCAGCAGCGGCGGTGGTGCCGCCAGCGGCCGGGCCGCCACGCTCAAGCTGCTTCATGCCGAGGCTGATGCGCTCCTTCTCGACGTCGATGTCGAGAACGACGGCCTGAACCGTCTCGCCCTTGCGGTGCAGCGCCAGCGCGTCTTCGCCCGAGATGCCCCAGGCGATGTCCGACATGTGGACCATGCCGTCGACGTCGCCGTCCAGGCCGATGAACAGGCCGAATTCGGTCGCGTTCTTGACTTCGCCTTCGACGGTCGAGCCGATCGGGTGACGTTCTGCGAACGAATCCCACGGGTTCGACTGGGCCTGCTTGAGGCCGAGCGAGATGCGGCGCTTCTCGGGATCGACTTCGAGAACGATGACTTCCACTTCCTGGCTCGTCGAAACGATCTTGCCGGGGTGGACGTTCTTCTTGGTCCAGGACATTTCCGAAACATGGACCAGGCCTTCGATGCCCGGCTCCAGTTCGACGAACGCACCATATTCGGTGATGTTCGTGACGCGGCCCGACAGCTTCGCACCGACCGGATACTTGGCGGCGGCGCCTTCCCACGGATCATTTTCCAGCTGCTTCATGCCGAGGCTGATGCGCTGGGTTTCGCGGTTGATGCGGATGATCTGGACACGGACGGTGTCGCCGATGTTGATCATCTCGTTCGGGTGGTTGATGCGCTTGTACGACAGGTCGGTGACGTGCAGCAGGCCATCGATGCCGCCGAGGTCAACGAACGCACCATAGTCGGTGATGTTCTTGACGACGCCTTCGATGATCTGGCCTTCGGCCAGGGTCTGGATCAGGCCCGAGCGCTGTTCGGCGCGGGTTTCTTCCAGGATGGCGCGACGCGACACGACGATGTTGCCACGACGGCGATCCATCTTGAGGATCTGGAAGGGCTGCGGGATGTCCATGAGCGGGGTGACGTCGCGAACCGGGCGGATGTCGACCTGCGAGCCGGGCAGGAAGGCGACGGCGCCGTCGAGGTCGACGGTGAAGCCACCCTTGACGCGGCCGAAGATGACGCCTTCGACGCGGGCGCTTTCGGTGAACTCGGCTTCGAGCTTGTCCCAGGCGGCTTCGCGGCGGGCGCGGTCGCGCGACAGCATGGCTTCGCCATGGGCGTTTTCGACGCGGTCGACATAGACTTCGACTTCGTCGCCGACCTTGAGGTCAGCCTTCTGGCCGGGAGCGGCGAATTCGCGCAGCGGCACGCGGCCTTCCGACTTCAGGCCGACGTCGATCAGCGCCATGTCGTTTTCGATGCCGGTGACGGTGCCCTTTACGACGCGGCCTTCAAAGCCGCCGTCTTCGCCACCGAGAGAATCATTGAGAAGCGCGGCGAAATCGTCGCGCGAGGGGAATGCCGTAGAGGCCATGGTTGGTCCTTCACTCATCATTGCTGGCCAATCGGTTGTGTCCGATGGTCTTTGGCCAAACCACGCATGCGGCCGAATACCGCCTGCGTATCCAAGGGGTTGGGCGTTGGAACGCCAAGCCTGGAAAAGCGAAAAGGGCGCCCGGAATTTCCGCGCGCCTTATCGGGTCGCACGCCTACGGGCGACCTTCAAGCTGGGCGTCCACAAGCGCGATGGCCCGCTGGACGGCGGCGTCTATAGTCAAATTGCTGGTATCTAGCAAGTCGGCGCCGTCGGCGATCTTGAGCGGGGCATGGTCGCGGCTCATATCGCGGGTGTCGCGGGCCTGGATGTCGGCGATCAGGCTGTCCATGTCGGGCGCGCCGCCATGGGCCTGGGCATCCTTGAAGCGGCGTTCGGCGCGGACATGGACGCTGGCGGTTACGAAGATCTTGGCATCGGCGTCCGGCGCGATGACGGTGCCGATGTCGCGCCCGTCGAGGATGGCACCGCCCGGCTGGGTGGCGAAGTCGCGCTGGCGCTGGACCAGCGCGTCGCGCACGCTCTGATGTACCGACACGCGCGAGGCGAGGCTGCCGACCGCTTCGCTGCGCAGTGCCTGATCGGCGAGGATGACGTCGTCAAAGCCGCAGGCGGCCAGCGCGTCGACCTGATGATCCGGGTCGCCGCCATTTTTCAGCACGGACAGGCCGACCGCGCGATAGAGCAGGCCGGTGTCGAGCACCGGCAGGCCATAATGGCGCCCCAGCGCCTTGGCGATCGTGCCCTTGCCCGAGGCGGCGGGGCCGTCGACGGCGATGATCATGCGATGGCTCCCAGCGTCTGGAGCAGGGTGGTGAAGGTCGGGAAGCTGGTCGCGACCGGGCGCATGTCGTCGATGGTGACGCCATCGCGCGAAACCAGGCCGGCGACCGCGAAGCTCATGGCGATGCGGTGGTCGAGCCTGGTGGCGATCGGGCCGCCGCCGGGCAGGGGCTGGCCGCCGCTGCCTTCGATGATGATGCCGTCCTCCAGTTCCTCGACCGTGACGCCGATCGCGCGCAGGCCAGTGGCCATGGTGGCGATGCGGTCCGATTCCTTGACGCGCAGTTCGTCGAGGCCGCGGAAGATGCTGCGGCCATGCGCGAAGGCTGCCGCGACGAAGGCGACCGGATATTCGTCGATCATGCTGGGCGCGCGGGCCGGATCGGGCTCGACGCCGTTGAGGGCCGAGGCTGTGACGATGAGGTCGCCGACCGGCTCGCCGCCGACTTCGCGGGCATTGATGATCTCGATCGACCCGCCCATCTCGCGCAGCAGGTCGATCAGGCCGGCACGAGTGGCATTGAGGCCGACATTGGCGATCGTCACCTGCGATCCCGGCACCAGCAGCGCCGCGACCATCGGGAAGGCGGCCGACGAGGGGTCGCCGGGCACGACGATATTCTGCGGCTTGAGCTCGGCCTCGCCCTTGAGCGTGATGATCCGGGTGCCGTCGGCCTGGACCTCGACCTCAAGGTCGGCGCCGAAGCCCCTGAGCATGCGTTCGCTATGGTCGCGGGTCGGGATCGGTTCGACCACGCGGGTGATGCCGGGGGTGTTGAGGCCGGCGAGCAGGATCGCCGACTTCACCTGGGCCGAGGCGACCGGCAGGGTGTAGTCGAGTGGCACGGCCGGGCAGACACCGGTCATGGTCAGCGGCAAGCGATCACCGGGACTGGTGGTGAAGCTGGCGCCGACGCGGGAGAGCGGCTCGGTGACACGCGCCATCGGGCGCTTGCTGAGGGACGCGTCGCCCACGAATGTCGCGGTGATGCCATGGCTGGCGACCAGGCCCATCAGCAGGCGGGTCGAGGTGCCGCTATTGCCCATGTCGAGCGCTTCCTGCGGCTGGAGCAGGCCGCCGACGCCGACGCCATGAATATGCCAGATGCCGTCATCGTCACGGCGGATGTCGGCGCCCATCGCGCGCATCGCGGCCGCGGTGGCCAGCACATCCTCGCCCTCCAGCAGGCCTTCGACCCGGCTTTCGCCCACGGCCAGGGCGGACAGCATCAGCGAACGGTGGGAAATGCTCTTGTCGCCCGGAACCGCGACGCTGCCGGACAGGGCAGGGGCGGCGGTGAAGGTCATCGGGCTGGGTTGGTCATTAAGGCTGGTCACGGGGTATCCATCATCTTGGAACCGAAAAAATGCGCCCGGCTTTTGACAGCGCGGTTTCGCTATGGCAAGGCGCCCGACGTTTCGTGGCCGACTTCCGTCGTGCCGCGTGATTTCTGTTTGAGCATCGAAGAAGGAACAGGCCGGACATGGTGAAGGCTGAATGGGGCACGAAGCGGACCTGCCCGAAATGCGCGACTCGCTTCTATGACCTGGGCAAGGACGACCCGGTGACCTGCATCAACTGCGGCGCCGCCTGGGAGCCCGAACCGGTGCTGAAGTCGAAGCAGCCGCTGCCCTATGAAGAGGCCGCGCCCAAGAAGGTCGTGGAAACGGCCGATGGCGAGCTGGAGACGGCGGACGATGATCTGGACATCGATCTGGACGTCGATGATGACGGCGATTCGCCGGATAATGACGTCGATCTGGGCGGCGATGACGACCTGGGCGTCGATGCCGGCAACGATGACGGCGACGACGACAATTAAGTGAAAATTCTGCTTGCCAACGGGATCGCCTGATCCTAGAGGCAGCGACCTCCGAGGCGCCGGACCCAACGGCGCCTCAAGATGGTACGGGGCCTTAGCTCAGCTGGGAGAGCGCCTGCATGGCATGCAGGAGGTCAGCGGTTCGATCCCGCTAGGCTCCACCAATTTTTTCGGCCGACGGCTTGTGCCGGACATGGTTTGATCCATCGGGACGCGGTTCGCGCCGTATCAGGATGGGGCCTTAGCTCAGCTGGGAGAGCGCCTGCATGGCATGCAGGAGGTCAGCGGTTCGATCCCGCTAGGCTCCACCAATTTTTCGGCCGACGGCTTTTGCCGGACATTGTCTGATCCATCGGGACGCGGTTCGCGCCGTATCAGGATGGGGCCTTAGCTCAGCTGGGAGAGCGCCTGCATGGCATGCAGGAGGTCAGCGGTTCGATCCCGCTAGGCTCCACCATTTTTCTTCACATGGCATCATGCACACGCAACCCATCGGATTGCGTTGATGGCCTTCGGATTCGGTCGGGCTGGCTGCGGTGTCGGTTGGTGGCAAATTTCACTACGCTTGCAATGGCGATGTCGGGTTCTGACGGCTGATGACCAATCGCAGTCATTCCTCCCCGGCACGGGGAGGTGGCAGGCGCGGAGCGCCTGACGGAGGGGCAGGAGCCTATTAACGCTGCGCTATCCGGCCTGTGCCCCTCCACCACTCGCTGCGCGAGCGGTCCCCCTCCCTGTGCCGGGGAGGAATGGCCGTAAGCCACCCTCTTAGGCCATTCCTGCTTTTGCGAATGAGGACGGGGCAACGCCGCTCAGGCCAGCGTGACGAAGCTGTCCATCACCCGCTTGCGGCCGGCGGTTTCGAAGTCGATTTCCAGCTTGTTGCCCTCAATCGCGGCGATCGCGCCATAGCCGAATTTCTGGTGGAAGACGCGCTGGCCGACGGCCACATCGTCGCGGCCCTTGTTGCCGAGCGACACGGCGGAGGTGCGGGCTTCGACGATTCGCACGGGTTCGCGGCTGAACTGGCCGCTGGTCTGGGCGCGCTGCCAGCCGGGGCCGCGCGACGAGCCGCGCGCGACATTGGCGAAGGGATCGTCCCGTTCGGACCAGTTGGCGCGCCAGAGCGAGGCGCCGCCGGACATGCTGCTTTCCTCATCCACATGTTCGGGTGGCAATTCGCCGACGAAGCGGGAGGGGATGCTACTGGTCCACTGGCCATAGATGCGGCGATTGGCGGCGTGGAGGATGGTGCAGCGCTTGCGCGCGCGCGTGATCGCCACATAGGCGAGGCGCCGTTCCTCCTCCAGGCTGTTGAGCCCGCCTTCGTCCAGCGCGCGCTGCGAGGGGAAGATGCCTTCCTCCCAGCCGGCGAGGAAGACATTGTCGAATTCCAGCCCCTTGGCGGCGTGGATGGTCATGATGGTGAGCTTCTGCTCGTCCTGCTGCGCCTCATTGTCCATGACCAGGCTGACATGTTCGAGGAAGGCGCCCAGCGTCTCATATTCCTCCATCGCGCGGGTGAGTTCGCTCAGATTTTCGAGGCGGCCGGCGCTTTCGGTGGAGCGTTCGGCCTGGAGCGTGGCGGTATAGCCGCTTTCGTCCAGGATCTGGCGCGCCAGTTCGGCATGGGGCAGTTGTGCGGCGCGATCGCGCCAGCGGGCGAGGTCGCCGATGAAGGCGCCGAGCGAACGGCGCGCCTGGGGCGTCAGTTCGTCGGTGTCGAGGATGCGGGCAGCGGCGAGGGCTAGGGGAACGCCCTCCGCGCGCGCCAGCCGATGCAGCTTCTCGACCGCCTTGTCGCCCAGGCCGCGCTTCGGCACGTTGACGATGCGTTCGAAGGCCAGGTCGTCGGCCGGCTGGTTGACGAGGCGCAGATAGGCGAGCGCGTCGCGGATTTCGGCGCGCTCATAGAAGCGGAAGCCGCCGACGATGCGATAGGGCAGGCCGATCTGGATGAAGCGGTCTTCGAATTCGCGGGTCTGGTGCTGGGCGCGGACAAGGATCGCGACCTCGTCCAGCGAACCGCCGGCGCGAGCGATCGCCTCGATCTCGTCGCCGACGCGGCGGGCTTCCTCCGGCCCGTCCCACACGCCGAGCACGCGCACCTTCTCGCCAACGTCGATGTCGGTCCACAGGGTCTTGCCCAGGCGATTGCCATTTTCCGCAATCACCCCGGAGGCGGCGCCCAGGATATGCGGGGTGGAGCGGTAATTCTGTTCCAGGCGAACGATCACAGCACCCGGAAAATCCTTTTCAAACCGTAGGATATTGGCAACTTCTGCGCCACGCCATGAATAGATGGACTGATCGTCGTCACCGACGCAGCAGATATTCTTGCGGGTCTGGGCGAGCAGGCGGAGCCAGAGATACTGGCTGGAGTTGGTGTCCTGATATTCGTCCACCATGATATATTTGAAGCGTTGCTGATATTGCTCCAGCACGTCGCGGTGGCGCTTCAAGATGGTGAGAGAATGTAGCAGCAAGTCACCGAAATCACACGCATTCACTTCACGCAGGCGGGCCTGATAGGCGGCATAGAGCTTCTGACCCTTGCCATGGGCATAGCCTTCCGCCTCGCCGGCGCCGACTTCCTCCGGCGTGAGGCCCTTGTTCTTCCACTGGTCGATCAGGCCGGCGAGCTGGCGGGCGGGCCAGCGCTTCTCGTCAATCCCCTCCGCCTGGATCAACTGCTTCATCAGGCGCAACTGGTCGTCGGTGTCGAGGATGGTGAAATTGGACTGGAGCCCGACCAGTTCGGCGTGGCGGCGCAGCATCTTGGCGGCGATCGCGTGGAAGGTGCCGAGCCAGGGCATGCCCTCGACCGCCGGGCCGATCATCCGGCCGACGCGCTCGCGCATCTCCCGTGCCGCCTTGTTGGTGAAGGTGACAGCCAGGATTTCCGACGGCCAGGCGCGCTGGGTCGCGACCAGATGGGCGAGGCGGGCGGTGAGCGCTGCGGTCTTGCCCGTGCCCGCGCCGGCCAGCACCAGCACCGGCCCCTCCGTTGTCAGCACCGCTTCGCGCTGCGGTTCGTTGAGGCCCTTCAGATAGGGCGGATCGTTGGGAGAGGGGGCAGGCACGGTCATGGGCGATCAACTAGGGATGGGTGGTTGCGGGGGCAAGGGCGGATGGCCTTGCAGCGGGACGCAATCTATGAGAACAAAAAGGGAATCACGCAAGATGCGAATGGAGCAAGATGATGGTGACGGGGCGGTGCCAGTGCGGGGCGATCCATTATGCGGCGGAGGGCGAGCCGGTTTACAGCGCGCTCTGCCATTGCAGCGATTGCCGGATGAGCGCGGGCGCGCCGATGGTCGGCTGGGCGCTGTTCCCGCATGACAAGGTGACGATAGAGGGCGATCCGGTCACCTATCAGTCGTCGGACAATGCGACCCGCCATTTCTGCGGCACCTGTGGCACCGGGTTGTTCTACACCAACCCGACGGTCTTTCCCGGCATGATCGACATCCAGAGCGCGACGCTGGACGACCAGAGCGCCTTTCCGCCGGCGGTGCATGTCCAATATGCCGAGGCGGCGCCGTGGATGGCGGCGGCGCATGACCTGCCCCGGTTCGATCGATACCCGGCGGACTGAGTGCGGTCGGCGTCAGCGGCGGCACGGTTCGTCGCTGACGCGGAACAGGGAGGCGGGGCGGCCGGTTTCTCCCTTGCTCGGGGCAAGGAGTAGAAGGACGAACCCGATGAAGATCATCATGATCGCCGGCTTTGCCGCCCTGTCGATGGCGGCGCTGCCCGGTCAGGCCGGGGCGCAGGCGATGTCGTCGCCGGCCCAGAAGCAGGATCCCAATGCGGCCCAGCCGACCGGCGCGGTGCCGGCCGAGACGGGCATGGTGCCGGCGCCGGCGGACGTGCCGCGCGATCCGGCCGCGCCGGTGGGCACGGCGGCCAATCCTGTGACGGTGGGCGGCAACATGACGCCGCCGCCGACCGAGGCGAAGGCCTATCCGGTCTGCGGCAAGGGCGTGCAGGACGGTTGCGTCAATCCGGGCGAGGCGAAGAAGAGGATGCGCAGGCCGGGCTGAGATCCGGATTGGGATCGGCGGCGGCAGGGCCGGGCAGGGCGGCGATGAGCGCTGCAAGGCCAGCCCGGTCACGCGCCGCGTCGGCCAGGCTATAGCCGTCCAGCACCGTCAGGAAGGCGCCGACCGCCTGGGCCAATATGCCTGACAGGCCGCAGGCCGGGCGGATCGCGCAGGACGCGCAATCGGCCATCGCCATGTCCGGCTCGCTATGGCGCACCACTGTGCCGATGCGGATATCGGCAGGATCGGCGGCAAGGGCGAAGCCGCCGCCCCGACCGCGCTGGGTGCGGATGAAGCCACCCTGGCCCAGACCATGCACCACCTTCAT
This sequence comes from Sphingobium sp. DN12, assembly GCF_051058005.1. Lineage (NCBI taxonomy): Bacteria > Pseudomonadati > Pseudomonadota > Alphaproteobacteria > Sphingomonadales > Sphingobiaceae > Sphingobium > Sphingobium sp. DN12. Next base: position 2,268,544 of record NZ_CP173717.1, on the reverse strand, counting down.
CAGATGATTGCGCGACAGGCCATAGGCGTCCGCAATCTCCGGGATCGTCGCCCGTCCGCCCGGCACGGCGGCAAGATGGATCAGCACGCGCAGCGCATAATCGGTGTGGCGGGTCAATTGCATCGCGCCCTCCTATCCTGCGGGCAGAGCGTCATAAACATATATTCAATTTACATCTTAAAAGATGCATATTAAATGAACCTTATCGAGTCCCCGATAAGGAGCCTGTCATGCGCGAAAATCTGTCCCCCGAAACCATCGCCATCGTGAAGGCGACCGGCCCGGCGCTGCGCCGTCATGGCGTCGAGATCACCACCCGCATGTATGCACGGCTGTTCGAGGATGCGTCGATCAAGGACATGTTCGATCAGGCGGCGCAGGCCAGCGGCGAGCAGCCGCGCCGGCTGGCGGCGGCGATCCTGGGCTTTGCCGAGAATGTCGACAAGTTGCAGGCGCTGGACGGCGCGATTGCGCGCATGGTGCAGCGCCATGTCGATACGGGCGTGCAGCCGGACCATTATCCCAAGGTGGCGGCCGCCCTGCTGCCCGCGATCCGCGAAGTGCTGGGCGAAGAAGTGGCGACCGATGAGGTGCTGGCCGCCTGGGCGGAGGCCTATGGCTTCCTGGCCGATATCCTGATCGGCAAGGAGCAGGCGGCCTACGCAGAGGCCGCCTGATATTTCGCCTGATGGTTACGCGGTGGGCGCGCTGTCCTCTGCGCGGAGCAGGGTGAGGCGAGCCTTGCCGACGTCGCGCACGGCGTCGACGATGAAGCCCTTGACCGCCACGTCTTCGCGCCGGTCGGTTTCGATGCTGATCCAGGTGGCCGGGCTGGTCCAGCCCAGGCGTGCCAGCTTGTCGAGTGCGACCTGGCCCGCACCGGTGTCATAGGGCGGGTCCATGAAGATGAGGTCGAGCGGCGTCTTCGTCGGGCCGAGCGACAGCACGCTGGTCTGGCGGATGTCGGGGCGCAGGCCGAGCTTGTCGCCATTGGCGCGGATCGCGTCGATCGCCGCCTTGTCCTGCTCGACGAACAGGCAGGAGCCGGCGCCGCGCGACAGGGCTTCAAAGCCCAGCGCGCCCGAGCCGGCGAAGAAGTCGCCCACGGCGAGGCCCTCGAACGATCCCAGCCGGCTCGCCAGCATCGAAAAGAGCGTCTCACGGGTGCGGTCGCCGGTGGGACGGGTGGCGTCGCCCTTGGGCGCGACCAGCGGACGGCCGCGCCATTGGCCCGATATGATCCTCATTTCTGTGCTTTCTTCAGGCTGCTGCGGAAGGCGACCAGATCATGCTGGCGCACTTCCTCGACCGCGCCGCCGGCCAGTTCGCCCAGTTCGAACGGACCGTAGCTGGTGCGGATCAGGCGATTGACCTTGAGTTCGAAATGTTCGAGCACGCGGCGCACTTCGCGGTTCTTGCCTTCGGTCAGGGTCATTTCGATCCACTGGTTGCGGCCGGTGCGCCGTTCCAGATTGGCCTCGATCGGACCATATTGGATGCCGTCAATCTCGATGCCGTCGAACAGATCCTCCAGCTGCTGCTGGCTGACCTCGCCAAAGGCGCGGGCGCGATAGGTGCGCGGCACGCCGGTCGAGGGCAATTCCATCTCGCGCTTGAACTCGCCATCGGTGGTGAGCAGCAACAGCCCCTCGGTATTCATGTCGAGCCGGCCGATCGGCATCAGGCGCGGCAGGTCGTCGGGCAGGATGTCGTAGATGGTCGGCCGTCCGGCGGGGTCGCGCTCGGTAGTGAGGAAGCCGGTCGGCTTGTGGAACAGGAACAGGCGCGCGGGCGCGGGCGCGGCGACCGGATTGCCGTCCACGGTGATGCCATGGAGCGAGGTCAGCAGCGTCGCGGGGGTGTCGATCGTGACACCGTCCCTGGCGATACGGCCTTCCTCGATCATCCGCTCGATCTCGCGGCGCGAGGCGATGCCGGCGCGGGCGAGCAGCTTGGCGATGCGCTGGGGTTCGCCCTTGCCGCTGTTTTCCGCGGCGGCGCGGGCCGGGTGCGGGTTGGCGACATGGGGGGCAGCCGGCTTCTTGCTGCCGGGGCGGCGCGGCGGATAGGATGTGCCGGGCGTGCGGCCTTCGGGGCGCGGGCGGGCCGGGCGGTCACCGAAAGCGGGACGGGCGGCACGATCGCCAAAGGGCGCGCGGGCGGGGCGATCTCCAGCGGCGGCGCGCTCGGGGCGCTGGCCTTCGACCGGGCGACCGCTGCGGGCGGGGCGTTCGGCGCGATCCGGCTGGGCGGCGCGATCGGGACGGCCACGGGCCGGGCGCTCGCTGCGTTCTCCGCGCGCTTCGCCGAAGCGGCCACGACCTTCGCCGGCAGCGTTGCGATCGGGACGCGCGCCACGGGCCGGGCGGTCGCCACGGCCTTCTTCGCGGTTTCCGGCAAAGCGACCAGTTCGGCCTTCGCCCGAAGCGCTGCGATCGGGGCGGGCGCCGCGACCTTCGCCGAAGCGATTGCCACGGGCCTCGCCGGGGCCATTGCGATCGGGGCGTTCGCCACGCGGGGCGGGGCGGTTCGAACGGCCTTCGCTGCGGCTGTCAAACCGACCTTCGTTGCGACTGTCCGATCGGGCGTCCGATCGGGCGGGGCCACGGCCAGTGCCGCGATCGGCGCCGCCACGCGATCCGGGGGCGGAGGGACGCTTGGGACCGCCCGGACCCGACCGGCGCGGCGGACCAGATTTTTTTGGCGGTTCCACTTGATGCATTCCTTTTCGTGACGGGTGGCCATCCCCATATCAGGGCGGCATGTGCAATATGATGAACGGTGCCATAGCGCCGTCCATGTGAACGGCAAAGCCCCGGCCGGGCGCAACCCGGCGCCGGGGCGCGGCGTTGGTCGGTTGCATGGCGGAAACGGGGCAGGACAGCAAATGTTTTTCGGGCGAATCAGAGGGGACGACACCGCCAGGGACGGGGCGAGAGACGGGGCAGGTGCGCCGCGCAACGCCATTCGCAGCGTGCTGGTGGTGGAGGATGAACCGCTCGTCGCCTTCGACCATGAGCATATCCTGTCCCAGGCAGGCTATCGCATCGCCGCCACCGTCGACAGCCACACCCACGCCGCCCGCGTGATCGATATGGGATCGGTCGATCTGGTCGTCACCGACATCAATCTGCGCGGTGGGCGCTGCGGCATAGAGGTCGCGCGTCATGCCCATGCGCGCCAATTGCCGGTGCTGTTCGTCACCGGTGCCTGCCCGGCCGATGCGCGATCGCTGGCGGTGGGCTGTCTCGCCAAGCCCTTCGCCCCGCGCGACCTGCTGGCGGCGATCGCGGTGGTCGATGCGGTGCTGGCCGGTCGCGCGCCACCACGCAAGCCGCGCGGCATGAAGCTGTTCGCCGAGATCGCCTGACGCCGGGCTGATCCGGGGCAGGCAGGCGGCCGTGCCGCTTGCCTCTGCCGCATTTGCTCATATGGTGGCGCCCGTAATGAACGGGCGCGGGGAATATGTGTGACAGATATCGCCGAGGGTAAACGGAACTGGCGGGATGTCATGCGTCCCTATTTCGGGAAAATGCCGTTCGTGGCCTTGTTGATCGGCATATCGAGCGGGTTTCCGCTTATGCTGCTGCTTGGCACGATGGGCTATTGGCTATCCAAAGTGGGTATCCAGAAGTCTACGATCGGTTTCGCTATCGGCCTGACGACACCCTATACGCTCAAATGGCTCTGGGCACCGCTGGTTGATAAGCTCCCGCTTCCGATCCTCACGCGGCTTTTCGGTCAGCGGCGCGCCTGGCTGTTTTTCATTCAGTTGCTGCTGTTCGGCGCAATCTGGATGCTGGGGAGCAGCGATCCTGCCAATCATCTGGGCTATTTCGCCTTTTGCGCGATCCTCGTCTCCTTCCTGGGGGCGACACAGGATATCGTGATCGATGCCTATCGCATCGAGATATTGAGCGATGAAGAGATGCCTTATGGCACGGCGACGAACCAGTTCGGTTATCGGCTTGGCGCCTTCTTCTCCGGGGTCGGGACGATCTTCCTCTATTCACCGCAGACTGGGCTCGGCCTTGGCTGGCCGCTTGCATATGGTCTGACCGCCTTGCTGGTGCTGCCCGGCGCGCTGGGCGCGCTCTGGGCTGGGCCGGGCACTTATGTTGATCGCCACGGCGAAATGGCCGGCAAGCGGTTCGGTGCATGGCTGAAGGAAACCGTGCTCAATCCCTTCATCGAGTTTCTGGGGCGCAAGGGATCGGTCCTGATCTTGCTGTTCGTGCTGCTCTACAAAATAGGTGATGCGATGGGGCAGGGCATGCTCAACCCGATGATCGTCGATCTTGGGTTCACCGATGCCGAGTTTATCGCCATCAACAAGGTCGTCGGTTTCTGGGGCCTGATCGTCGGTACGGCGTTGGCCGCGCCTTTCATCGCATGGCTCGGCATGGGGCGCGCCCTGTTCATATCGGGGCTGATGATGATGCTCAGCAATTTGACGTTCGTCATCGTTGCGATGCACGGTCATTCGAATTTGTGGCTGACCATAGCGGTGGCAACGGAGCAGGTGACGAGCGGTATCGGTTTGACGGTGTTCGTCACCTATCTGTCCGGCCTTTCCAGTCTTGCCTATACCGCAACCCAATTCGCATTATTGTCATCGTTCGCTGCTGTAGGTCGCACTTGGCTGGCTGCGCCGGCAGGGATCATCGCTGAGAATGTGGGATGGGTCGGGTTCTGGCTGACGACGGTCGTCGCGGCATTGCCCGGCATGCTGTTGCTCTGGCTGATCTGGCATAAGGGTTTTGTTGTGGACAGCGTTCGTCAGCCCAGCACGACGGACGACTGAGTTGACGAATAGGTCGAACAATCGGGACTTTTGTATCGCATGATCTTCCTCGTCGCGTCCATCTGTATCCAGATCATCTGTGCGGTCGATGTCGTGCGCAGCGGCCGCAACCAGATCTGGATGCTGTTCATCTTCCTCTTCTCGCTGGCGGGCTGCTTTGCCTATCTGATGCTGGAAGTGCTGCCGGCCTATTGGGGCAATCGCCATCTGCGCACGGCGCGCAGCCAGGTGGTCGGCAAGGTCGATCCCGAACGCGGCCTGCGCAAGGCGCGGGCTGATCTGGACCTAGCGGAGACCGCCGCCAACCGGATCGCGCTGGGCGATGCGCTGCTGGACCTCGGCCGCTTTGCCGAGGCGGAGGCGGCCTATCGCAAGGGGCTGGCGCTGGGGCCGGGACAGGATGCGACGACGCAGGTCAAGCTGGCGCAGACCCTGTTCGAACTGGGGCGCAGCCGCGAGGGACTGGCGGAGCTGGACGATGTGCCCGACGTCGGCCGGGGCAGCGAATGGGATCGGCGTGCGCTGTTGCGGGCGCGGATGCTGGCCGATATCGGTGAGGATGCGCAGGCGCGCCTGCTGTTCGAGGATGTGATGAGCCGCTATGCCGGCGAGGAGGCGCGCTGCCATTATGCGGCCTTCCTGCTGGAGCAGGGTGACCGGCTGCGCGCGCGGCAGATATTGGAGGAGGTCGAGCAGCGGGCCAGGCGGCTCGACCGCACCCAGCGCGCCGCCCAGGCCGACATGTATCGCTGGGCCGGCGAGCGGCTGGCGGAGTTGCGGAAGGCGGCGGCTTAAGAGGCGGCGTAGAGGTCCAGCGGCCGGCCAAGGTCGCTATGCGCCTGCGCCACCGCCTGCAGGCAGGTGAGCGCGCCCAGCGCATCGTCATTGCCCAGCAGTCCCGAGACATTGTCGAAGGCGGTATGCGGATCACGCAGCGCATCGCCCACCGCCTGCATGATCGCCGCCTCGTCTGCCGTCATCCGCGCGCAGCAACAGGGCGCGACCAAAATCTTGCGACTGGCGGCGCGCGCCAGTTCCAGCATCATCGCGCGCATCAGTACCAGGGGCCGGCGATAGCTTTTGCCGAAGGCGCCCAGCATCGCATTGGCGGCATGGGCATCATTGACCCCCGCTGTCGCCATGCGGCGCATGACGAACAGGAACAGCCGATTGCCATAGCCGCCCGGAATGGGCCGGGGCAGTTCGACGGGGTAGCTTTCTCCATATGCCATGCGGGTGCGCCTTTATGTGACTCGGGGACACACAAGCTACGCTATTGCGAGGCATTCGCAAGTCAAAATCAGTCGGGCAATTGTCCGTTCAACCGCAAAATCTCTCCGGCCATATAGAGCGAGCCGGCGATCAGGATGATCGGTGCCGCATCCTGGGCCTGGGCGGCATCCTGTGCGATGGCGGCGATCGCCGCTTGCGGACCGTCATGGGCGGTGCAGCCTATGCCCCAGCGGGCGGCGACGGCGGCGAAGCGTTCGGGCGGATGATGGTCATGCCCCGGCACCGGCAGCGCATGGATATGGGCGATCCGGCCGCCGAACGGCGCGAGATAGGCGTCCATATCCTTGTTGGCGAGCATGCCGATGACGAGCTGGATCTGGCGGCTGTGCAACCGGTCGGCGGTGAAGAAGGCGCTGATCGCCTGGCCGGCGGCTTCATTATGGCCGCCGTCAAGCCAGGCTTCCGCCGCGTCGGGCAGGGCGGCGAGCAGCGGGCCGCGCTCCAGCCGTTGCAGCCGGGCGGGCCAGTGCGCCCAGAGCGGCGCGGCCTTCAGGGCTGCTTCGCTGACCGGCACGGCCTGCTGATGGCGGAGCATGGCGATGGCGAGGGCGACATTCTGGACCTGATGCGCGCCGGGCAGGCGTGGCATCGGCACGTCGACATGGCCCTGTTCGTCGCGATAATGGACCCGGTCGCGATAGACGGCCGCGTCCCAGGCGGTACCCATGGCGAGCCATAGGGTGCCGGCGCGATCGGCGGCGTCCTGCATCACCGGGGCGAGGGCGGCGTCATAACGCTGGGTCACCAGCGCCGCGCCGGGCTTGGCGATGCCGGCCTTTTCCGCGGCGATGACGGGCAGCGTGTCGCCCAGGAAGGCCTGATGATCGATGCCGAGCTGGGCGATGCCGCAGACGACCGGATCGACGATGACGTTGGTGGCGTCGAGCCGCCCGCCAAGGCCGACCTCGATGATGCAGGCGTCGGCATCATGTTCGGCAAAGGCGAGGAAGGCGGCGGCGGTCGTCACCTCGAAGAAGCTGGCGCCGATCCCTTCGGCCACGTCCAGCACGCGGGCGAGATAGGCGGCGAGCATGGCATCGTCGATCAGCTTGCCGGCGATGCGGATGCGTTCGTTGAAGCGGACCAGATGGGGCGAGGTGAAGACATGGACGGTCTTGCCGTCCGCCTCCAGCGCGGCGCGCAGGAAGGCGCAGGTCGACCCCTTGCCGTTGGTGCCGGCGACATGGAAGACCGGCGGCAGGCGATGGTGCGGATCATCCAGCCGCTCCAGCAGCCGGGTGATCCGCTCCAGTCCCAATATGTCGGCGCCGGGGGACAGCGACCAGAGCCGGTCAAGCTGGGCCTGGACCTGCGGGTCGTCCGAAACGGCATGGTCGGCCATGGCGCGCTGATCCCCCTATCGCGCTTTTGAGGCTCAGGCGGCGGCGCGCGGCGTCAGATAGCCGATCACGCGGGCCAGCGTGTCGCGCAGTTCGCTGCGATGGACCACCATGTCGAGCATGCCATGGTCGAGCAGATATTCGGCGCGCTGGAAGCCTTCAGGCAGCTTTTCGCGGATCGTGCTTTCGATGACGCGCTGGCCGGCGAAGCCGATCAGGGCATTGGGCTCCGAAATCTGGATATCGCCCAGCATCGCGTAGCTGGCAGTGACGCCGCCGGTGGTCGGATCGGTCAGCACGACGATATAGGGCAGGCCGGCCGCATGCAGCTTCTGGATCGCCACGGTGGAGCGCGGCATCTGCATCAGCGATAGGATGCCTTCCTGCATGCGCGCGCCGCCGGCAGCGGTGAAGATGACATAGGGGCATTTATGCGCGATCGCGTCGTTGATGCCCTGGATGAAGGCGGCGCCCACGCCCATGCCCATGGAGCCGCCCATGAAGGCGAAATTCTGCACGCCCATGACCAGCGGCACATCGTCGATTGCGCCGCGCGCGTTGATGAGCGCGTCCTGGTCGCCGGTGGAGGCGCGGGCGGCCTTGATCCGGTCCGGATAGCGCTTGCTATCGCGGAACTTGAGCGGATCCTCCGGCACGCCGGGCGTCGGCAGCAGGATGAAGCCGGCGTCGAGGATCTGCTCGAACCGTTCCGACGGGCCGATGCGGCCATGATGGTCGCAGCGCGGGCAGACCGAGAGATTTTCCTCCCATTCCTTGATGAAGACCATTTCCTTGCACGACGGGCACTGGTGCCAGAGCGTTTCGGCGGTGGTTTCCTTCTTGGTGAAGGGCAGGGCGTTACGAACGCGGTTGATCCAGCTCATGCTGCGGTCTCCCGGATAGAAGTGGTGAGGGCGCCGCTGAGCGACGCGACGAATTCCTGGACGAAGGGCGCGGCGGCATCGCCATGCGAGCCGACGATGTCGACGATCGCCGAGCCGACCACCACGCCATCGGCGACGCGGCCGATGGCGGCCGCCTGTTCGGGCGTGCGCACGCCGAAGCCGACCGCGATCGGCAGGTCGGTGGCGGCCTTGAGCCGATCGACCGCCATTTCGATATTGGCCTGCGCCGCCTGCTGCTTGCCGGTGATGCCGGCGACGGCGACATGGTAGAGGAAGCCGCTGGCGCCGTTCAGCACGGCGGGCAGGCGGGCGGCGTCCGTGGTCGGGGTCGCGAGGCGGACGAGATGGACGCCGACGGCGCGCAGGGCGGGGCCGAGTTCGGCATCTTCCTCCGGCGGGATATCGACGCAGATCACGCCGTCGACACCGGCGGTCTGGCACTGGTCGGCGAACCATGCGGACCCGCGCGCCAGCATCGGATTGGCATAGCCCATCAGGATCAGCGGCGTATCCGGGTGGCGCGCGCGGAAATCGGCGGCGAGCGCGAAGACGTCCTTGGTCTTGGTGCCGGAACCCAGGCTGCGCAGGTTGGCCAGTTCGATCGCCGGGCCATCAGCCATAGGATCGGTGAAGGGCATACCGAGTTCGATGATGTCGGCGCCGCCCGCGACCAGCGCATCGAGGATGGCGGGGGTCGAGGCGACGTCCGGGTCACCGGCGGTCACGAAGGTGATGAGTGCGGCGCGGCCCTGTGCCTTGCAGGCGGCGAAGCGGGTGGCGAGACGGTCGGTCATGCTCACATCTCCACTCCCAGCGCGTCGGCGACGGTGAAGATATCCTTGTCCCCCCGGCCCGACAGATTGACGACGATGATCTTGTCCGCGTCCAGCGTCGGCGCGACCTGTTCGGCCGCCGCCACGGCATGGGCGGATTCGAGCGCGGGGATGATGCCTTCGAGGCGCGAGAGGGTCTGGAAGCTTTCCAGCGCCTCATCATCCTTGATCGGCAGATATTTCACCCGGCCGATCTCGTGCAGCCAGCTATGTTCCGGGCCGATGCCGGGATAGTCGAGGCCAGCCGAAATGCTGTGGGCTTCGGTGATCTGGCCGTCCTCGTCCTGGAGCAGATAGGTGCGGTTGCCGTGCAGGATGCCCGATGCGCCGCCCGCCAGCGAGGCGGCATGCTTCTTGTCGAGGCCTTCGCCGGCCGCTTCCACGCCGATCATCGCGACTTCGGGATCGTCGAGGAAGGGATGGAACATGCCGATGGCGTTGGAGCCACCACCCACCGGGGCGATCAGCATGTCGGGCAGGCGACCTTCAGCCTCCATGATCTGCGAACGGATTTCCTTGCCGATGATCGACTGGAAATCGCGCACCAACTCGGGATAGGGGTGCGGGCCGGCGGCGGTGCCGATGATGTAGAAAGTGTCATGGACGTTCGACACCCAATAGCGCAGGGCGTCGTTCATCGAATCCTTGAGCGTCGAGGAGCCGGAATGGACCGGGATCACCTCTGCGCCGAGCAGCTTCATGCGGAAGACGTTGGGCTTCTGCCGCTCGACATCCTTGGCGCCCATGAAGATCTTGCATTCCATGCCGAACAGGGCGGCGACGGTCGCGGTGGCGACGCCGTGCTGGCCCGCGCCGGTTTCGGCGATGACCTTCTTCTTGCCCATGCGGCGGGCAAGCAGGGCCTGGCCGATGCAATTGTTGATCTTGTGCGCGCCGGTGTGGTTCAGTTCCTCGCGCTTGAGGTAGATTTTGGCACCCTTGCCCGGTTCGGCCTTGGCGCGCAGCGCTTCGGTCAGCCGTTCGGCATAATAAAGCGGGTTGGGGCGGCCTACATAGGAGCGCAGCAGCTCGGCATATTCGCCGTGAAATTCGGGATCGGCCTTGGCCGCCTTGTAGACCTTTTCCAGCTCCAGGATCAGCGGCATCAGCGTTTCGGCGACATAGCGGCCGCCAAAGGCGCCGAAATGGCCGTTATCGTCCGGTTGGCTGCGAAGGCTGTTAGGCAGGGTGATCGTGTCGGTCATGAATATCTTTCCGGGGACAAATGATGGGCGTTCGCTTGTGGTCAGGAAGCGATCAGCGCCATCGTCCTTCGATGCGCATGGCAGGGGCGTTCAGCGTCAACATGCCGACACCGCTTTGCAGAAGGCCATGATCTTGTCCACACTCTTGATGCCCGGTGCATCCTCGACGCCCGAAGAAACGTCGATCAGCGGCGTGTCGGTCAGGCGGATCGCATCGCACACATTGTCGATGCCAAGGCCACCGGACAGGCCCCAGGGCGCGGGCATGGCGACGCCGCGCAGCAGGGTCCAGTCGAAGCGCAGCCCCATGCCGCCGGGCAGCGCCGCGCCATCGGGCGTCTTCGCGTCGAACAGCAGCCGGTCGACCGTGCCGGCATAGGCCTGGGCAGCGTCGATATCGGCGCGGGTCTTGACCGAAATCGCCTTCCAAACCGGCAGGCCGAAACGCTGGCGGATGGCGGCGACCCGCTCCGGGCTTTCCTTGCCATGGAGTTGCAGGGCGCTGAGCGCACCGGTGCCGGTCAGGCGGGCAAGCTCCTCGTCATCGGCATCGACGACCACGGCAACGCGATCGACATGGGCCGGGACGGCCGCAGCGAGCGCGCGCAGCTGGTCGGCTTCGACATGGCGCGGGCTTTTGGGGAAATGGACGAAGCCGACATGGCTCGCCCCGGCGCGCACGGCGGCGCCCACCGTCTCCGGCGTCGACAGGCCGCAGATCTTGATCGCGATTCGGGACATGGGCGGGCCTTTAGACCGTAAGGGAAGGGAAGTCACATTCAGACAGGCTGGGTCAGGTCCATGTCGTGCAGCGCCAGCCACTGATCGGCATGGTCGATGCAGGCCTGGCCCAGGAAGCGATCGAGGACAGCGACGATCTCCGCATCGCTCATCGTCCGGGGATCGAGCGGCGGATGCCAGTGCAGCGCGAAATGCGGGCCGCTGGTGCGGACCAGATAGAAGGGCAGGAATTGCGCCCCAACCTTGCGCGCGAGGCGCAGGGCGATCGAGAGATTGCCCGACGGTTCGAGCGCGCGGCCGAAGGTCGGGAACCAGACCTGCCGGTCGCGTCGTTCGTCAGCCAGGATATAGAGGGTGGCGCGATCCTTCTGGGTCAGATGCTTGAGCACGCCGCGTGCCGCGCCATCGCCGCCGATCGCCTCGCCCATATAGCTGGATCGCGCCTTCTTGAGCTGGGCGGCGATCCGGGGGTCTTCGGGATCTTCATAAACGCCAAGGCCTGGTCGGTCGGTCGACCATTTGATATGGGCGGCGAGCAGATCCCAATTGCCGATATGGCAGGTGAAGGCGATCATCGGGCCGGGACCGTCCAGCACCGCCTGATAGGCTGGCTGGTCGATGACGGTCACATGGTCGGCATTCACCAGCCGGTCGATATTGGCGAGTTCCGCCAGCGTGCGGCCGACATTCACCCAGCGCCGGGTCAGGATCGCTTCGCGTTCCGCCTGCGGCAGGTCGGGCCGCAGCCGTGCCAGATTGGCGCGGGCACGGGCGTCGCGCAGCTTCATCCGGGGACGGGCGACGTGCGCCGACAGCCAGCCGCCCAGCCAGGAGGCGAGGCTGGCCGGAAGCAGACGGAGCAGGGTGAAGAGAAAGGGGTTGGAGAGCATGGTCCTGCCCGTCATACAGGAGCCGTTGAGGCGGTAAAGAGCCGCGAAGGGGGCTGGTGGTGACGATGATGCTGGCGCTGTGGCTGCTGCTCCAGGCGCTGAGCCTGCTGGGCGTGGTCAATTATTGGCGCCATCTGCCGACGGACCGGCAGGAGGAGGCGCCCGGCGGCGCGGTCATGATCCTGTCGGTGCGCGATGACTGGGAAGGTGACAGCGAACTTGTCACCCGGCTGAAGGCGCAGAACGCGCCGTTCCGGTTGCTGCTGGCGACGTCCGGGCGTTGCGCAGCGGCGGAAGCGCTGGCCGCTGCCGAGCCCGATTGGGTGCAGATCGTGCGCGCCGGCGTGGCGAGCGACGAGGGGCAGAAGGTCCACAAGCTGCGGGCGGCGCTCAAGGCGTTGCGCGACGCGGATCATTATTTGATCTTCATTGATGCCGATATCGAACCGCCGGCGCGGCTGGTCGGGCGGCTGCTCTTCCCGCTGGTGCGGGGCAAGGCGGATATCGTGACAGGCTATCGCCTGCTGCTGCCGGCCGGGCAGGGCATGCCGGCGCTGGTCGGCGCGGTCGAACTGCAACTGGCGACGCTGCCGCGCGCGGCCAGTGCGACCATGCCCTGGGGCGGCGCGATGGCGATGACGCGGATGGCGGCCGAGCGGATCGACATCGACGCGGCGCTGGCCGGGCGCTTGTCCGACGACATGGCGATCGGCCTGGCTGGATGGCGCGCGAAGCTGCGGATGCGGCCGGTGCGCGACCTGCTGGTGGCGAGCCCATTGGACGGAAGGTTGAGTGCGCTCTGGAATTTTGGGGTGCGTCAATATCGCCATATCCTCACCAACAGCCCGCGCATGTGGGCGGTTGCGACCGGCGCCGTCGCGCTGCAAGCAGGATTCTGGCTCTGGGCGCTGGGCTGGGGCGGCTGGCCGGCCATCGCGATCGGCTATGGCGCGGCCTGGGGCCGGGCGGCGGCGCGGCGGCGGATATTGTCGGCCGTGCTGGAGCCGGCGCAGGCGGCGCGGGCGCGCCGATCGCTCTGGTGGGATATGGCCGTGCCCTTTGCCGTCTGCTGGGCGCATCTGGCGGTGCAGCTCCAGGCGTCACTCTCCAACCGCATCCGCTGGGGCGGCTGGACCTATCGCGTCGTGCGTGGCCGGGTGGTGGAGATGGGGCGGGGGTAGTTCCCTTCCTCCCCGAGGCTGGCTCGGGAAGGAAGGGGAATGGATCAGAACCCAGCCGGGAACAAATGATTGCCGGCGTCGTCGAGGCGCAGGATCACCTTGCCGGCGACGGCGCTGATCGGCAGGTCGCCATAGAGATGGGGGAAGAGGGCGCCGCCGCGCGACACTTCCCATTTGATCGCCTCGCCAAAGGGAGCGAGGTCGATCATCAGCATGACCAGCCGATCCTGTCCCGCGAAATGCTTGGCCGCCGTTTCGGCCGCCTGATCGCGCGTGGACATATGGATATAACCGTCCTGCAGGTCGATCGGTGCGCCCTTGAACACGCCGTCGGCTTTGAACTGGTCATATTGCTCGGCCGTCAGGATCTTGTAGGCGAAAAGCTCGCTCACGCCTCGCCACCCTCGCTGCCGGTTTCCGGGGCCGCTTCGGGCGCACCCTCGATGGTGCCTTCGGCCGTGGCCTCCGCATTGTCATCTTCGCCGTCCTCGATCCGGGCGGTGGACACGACATGCTCGTCCTTGGCGACGTTGAACAGGCGCACGCCGGCCGAGTTGCGGCCGATCACGCGCATCGACGACAGGCCCATGCGGATCAGCTTGGCCTGATCGGTCACGAGCATCAGATGATCCTCATGCGCGACCGGGAAGCTGCCGACGACCAGGCCGTTGCGGGCGATATTGTCGATATTGGTGATACCCTGGCCGCCGCGACCGGTGCGGCGATAATCATAGGCCGAACTGATCTTGCCATAGCCATTGGCGCAGACGGTCAGGATGAACTGTTCCGCCTGGGCAAAGGCGGCCATGCGTTCGGCGCTGTTGATCGCCGGGGTCGCCTCATTCTCCTTCCACGGCGCGGCGCGCAGATAGTCGTCGCGTTCCTCGGTGGTCGCGTCGAAGCCCTTGAGGATCGAGAGCGAGATGACCTCGTCGCCATCCTTCAGCGTCATGCCGCGCACGCCGGTCGAGGTGCGGCTCTGGAATTCGCGCACGTCGGTGGCAGCAAAGCGGATCGCGCGGCCCTGGCGGGTGGCGAGCAGCACGTCATCCTCTTCGGTCAGCAGCGCAACGCCGATCAGGCGATCGTCGCTGCCTTCGTCGAAGCGCATGGCGAGCTTGCCGTTGCTCGGCACATTGGCGAAGGCGTCCATGCTGTTGCGGCGCACGGTGCCGTTCGCGGTGGCGAACATGACGTGCAGTTCCTTCCAGCTTTCCTCGTCCTCCGGGAGCGGCAGCACGGTCTGGATGGTTTCGCCCGGTGCCAGCGGCAGCAGGTTGATCATCGGCCGGCCACGGGTGGCGGGGCCGCCCTCGGGCAGGCGCCAGACCTTGAGGCGATAGACCTTGCCGGCGGTCGAGAAGAACAGCACCGGCGTGTGCGTCGAAGTGACGAACAGTTCGGTGACGGCATCCTCATCCTTGGTCGCCATGCCCGAACGGCCCTTGCCGCCACGGCCCTGGGCGCGGAAGCTCTCCAGCGGGGTGCGCTTGATATAGCCCTGCACGGTGACGGTGACGACCATCTCCTCGCGCTCGATCAGATCCTCGTCATCAATGCCGTCGGCGGCAGGGGCGATGACCGACACGCGCGGCGTGGCGAATTCGCTCTCGATCGCTTCGAACTCTTCGCGCATCACGGCGTAGAGCTTCACCCGGTCACCCAGGATGGCGAGATATTCGGCGATGGCTTCGGCCAGTTCGGCCAGTTCCTTGCCGATTTCGTCACGGCCGAGCGCGGTCAGGCGATGCAGGCGCAGGTCGAGGATGGCGCGGACCTGAACGTCGCTGAGCTTGTAGCTCTCGCCGCTGACTTCGGTCTCGATCGCCTCGACCAGGGCGAGATAGGGCGCGATCTCGCCGATCGGCCATTCGCGCGCCAGCAGCGATTCGCGGGCGGCGGCCGGGCTGGCCGAACCGCGGATGATCTTCACCACCTCGTCGAGGTTGGTGACCGCGACGACCAGACCGAGCAAGATATGGGCGCGGTCGCGCGCCTTGTTCAGCTCGAACTTGGTGCGACGGGTGATGACCTCTTCGCGGAACTTGACGAAGGCTTCGATGATCTCGCGCAGGCCCAGCAGTTCCGGGCGGCCGCCACGGATCGCCAGCATGTTGGCGGGGAAGCTCGACTGGGCCGGGGTGTTGCGCCACAGCTGGTTGAGGACGACGTCCGGGGTGGCGTCGCGCTTCAGGTCCATGACGATGCGCACGCCTTCGCGGCTCGATTCGTCACGAATGTCGCTGATGCCCTCGATCCGCTTGTCCTTGGCGGCTTCGGCGATCTTCTCGACCAGGCCGCTCTTGCCGACCTGATAGGGGATGGAGGTGAGGACGATCGAGCGACGGTCGCCGCGGCCTTCCTCCACCTCGTGCCGGGCGCGCATCAGGATCGAGCCGCGACCGGTATGATAGGCGTTGCGGGCGCCCGACTGGCCCAGGATCAGCGGCGCGGTCGGGAAATCGGGACCGGGGACGATCTGGATCAGTTCGTCGGTCGAGATTGCCGGGTTTTCGATATAGGCGAGGCAGGCGCGCAGCACTTCGCCCAGATTATGTGGCGGGATGTTGGTCGCCATGCCAACCGCGATGCCGCCGGCGCCGTTGACCAGCAGGTTCGGGAAGCGGGCGGGCAGCACCTGCGGCTCGCTTTCCGAGGAGTCATAGTTGGGCGTGAAGTCGACGGTGTCCTTGTCGAGATCGTCCAGCAGCGCGGTCGCGACCTTGGCCAGGCGCGCTTCGGTGTAACGCATGGCGGCTGGCGGATCGGGGTCCATCGAGCCGAAGTTTCCCTGACCGTCGATCAGCGGCACGCGCATCGACCAGTCCTGGGTCATGCGGGCCAATGCGTCGTAGATCGAGCTGTCGCCATGGGGGTGATATTTACCCATGACTTCACCGACCAGACGGGCCGACTTGCGATAGGGGCGGTTGTAGACGAAGCCCGATTCCTGGGCCGAGAAGAGAATGCGGCGATGCACCGGCTTCAGGCCGTCGCGCACGTCCGGCAGGGCGCGGGAGACGATCACGGACATGGCATAGTCGAGATAGCTCGACTTCATCTCATCAACGATGCTGATGGGGCTGATGTCCGAAGGGTCGGCGAGGACGGTCTCGTCGGTCAAGGCGATTCTCTTTTTGGATGGGTGTGATGCGTTGCCACTGCACTAGCCGAGCGAAACAAATCTGTCACCCCTCGCGCGCGCCCGCGCGCCCGCATGTGCAGCCAAGGCGGTGATTGGCGGGCGTGAAGAAAAGCGGAACGAAGCGGCAGCATGACAGTTGCAAAATGCGCGGATATAGGCTTGTTCAAAGCCCGTTCACGCGCCGACCCCTAATCGGCGTTCAACCCGGATGTCGCCTGTGGTCCCCCTGTCAGGCGCGAAAAGGAGATGAGGATCATGCGTTTTGTTACCCCGCTGTCGCTCGCGCTGGCTCTGGCGCTGACCGGCGGCGCCGTTTCGGCTCCCGCCTCCGCCGCGAAGAAGGAAGAAAAGCCGGCCGGCCGCAAGCTGAACGTGTCGCCCGAAGTGCTCAAGTCGCTCCAGGCTGCCCAGAAGGCGTCCGACGCCCAGGATTTCGCCGGTGCCAAGACGGCGCTGACCGAGGCCGATGGCAAGGCGGCGTCGAACGACGACAAGTATCAGATCGGCGCGATCAAGCTGAACACCGGCATCCAGAGCAAGGATGACGCGCTGAAGATGGAAGGTCTCAACCAGATGCTCGACAGCGGCCTGACGCCGCCCGAGCAGACCGGCCAGTTCAACATGGTGGCGGCCGACGCGGCTCTTGCCCAGAAGAATTACGACGTCGCCATTTCGCGCGGTCAGGCGGCGCTGGCCGCCGGTTACAAGGCGGAGCAGGTCAACCCGACCATTGCGCAGGCGTATTTCGGCAAGGCCGGCACCGGCAACGCCTCGGCCGAACCGGCGCGTGGCTTCAACCAGCAGGGCCTCGCCGCGCTGAAGGCGGCGGCTGATGCGACCAAGGCGTCGGGCCAGCCCGTGCCGGCGCAATGGTATCAGATCGGCGTCAGCCGTGCGGCCGCCGCGCGCCTGCCGGAAGTCACCGACTGGGCCAAGTGGGCCTATGCCGCCAATCCGAGCGGTGAAAATCTGCGCACGCTGATCCGTCTGTTCCAGCAGGCGAACCCGAACATCACCAACCGCGAAAATCTGGACGTGCTGCGCCTGATGTCGGCGGCCAAGGGTCTGGTGGTCGCTGCCGACTTCACCGAACTGGCCGAAATGGCGTCGAAGACGGGTATCTATGGCGAGGTCAAGTCGACGATCGACGCCGGTCGCGCCAAGGGCGTGCTGAACGCCAGCCAGGCGGGCGACATCTATCAGGCCGCCGTGGGCCGCATTCCGGGCGACAAGTCGTCGCTGGGTGCCGCCGAAGCGGATGCCGGCAAGGCCGCCAATGGCAAGGTCGCGGCTGCGACCGGCGACGCCTATCTGGGCTATGGCGACTATGCCAAGGCGGCGGCGATGTTCGAACTGGCCAAGCAGAAGGGTGGCGTCGACGCCGACGAGATCAACACCCGCCTGGGCATTGCCAAGACCATGGGTGGCGACAATGCCGGCGCCAAGTCGGCGTTCGAGGCAGTCCAGGGCGGTGCGCGCAAGCAGATCGCCGATCTGTGGCTGACCTATCTGGGCACCAAGGCCTGAATCTAGTATAAGGCGCGCAGATCGTCGCTGGTTCGGCGGTCTGTGCGCCTATATTTTTTTGAATGACCGGCCGGGGGCCGGGATATTGCAGTGGGGGAGGCCTGTCATGGCCAAGCGGAATCCTGTTTTTCTGACTATCGGACTGCCGGTCGTGCTGGCCGGCGCCATGTTGGCGACGCCGGCTGCGGCCAAGAAGAAGATCGTGGTGGCAGGGCCGCCGATCGAGATGTCGGACGCCTTTCGCGCCGATGTGCAGGCCGCCGAAACCGCGATCAAGGCGCGTGACGCGTCGACCGCCAATCTGCGCATCGCGTCGCTCAACCCGACCACCGACATGGAAGCCTATGCCGCGGCCGGCCTGCGTTTCGAGGTGGCGGTGCTGCGCCGGGACATCCAGGCCCAGCGGATCGCGCTGACCGACATGTTCAAGACCAGTTCGGTGCCCAAGGCGGACGCGCCGCGCCTGCGCTTCATCGCCGGCTATCTGTCCTACATGGTCGCGAACTATACCGATGCGGTGGCGCAGCTCGATTATGCCAAGACGCTGGGCTATTCGGGCATCGACGCCACCATGCTGCGCGCCGATATCGCGATGCGCAAGAACAAGTCCAAGGAAGCCCGCACCTATGTGCAGGAGGCGCTGGCGCAGCAGAAGGCATCGGGTCAGCCGATCCCGGCCGCCTGGTATGACCGCGCTATCTCCATGGCCTATCAGGCCAATGACTGGGATGAGGTGAGCAGCCTCTATCGCGAGCGGCTGGAGGTCTATCCGTCGACCCCCGAATGGCGTTCGGCGCTGACCAACTATCTGGCCGGCCAGGAAAGCGACCCGCAGGTCCAGCTCGACCTCTATCGCCTGCAGGCCGCCAATGGCGCGATGGCGAGCGAGCGCGATTACCAGACCTATGCCCAGCTGGCCGAGAAGACCGGCAATTTTGCCGAAGCCAAGGCAATCATCGAGGCGGGCCGTTCGGCCGGCAAGCTGACGACCAGCCAGGCGACCACGGCGCAGCTGCTGAAGGCAGTGACGCCCAAGGCGACCAAGGATATCGCTGCCATGCCCGCGCTGGCGAAGAAGGCGGCGGCGGCGAGCGATGGCAAGGCGGCGCTGAATGCGGCCGACGGCTATTTCTCGCTCGGTCAATATCCGCAGGCGGTGGAGCAGTATCGGCTGGCGCTGAGCAAGGGCGGGGTCGATCAAGGCCATGCCAATGCGCGCCTGGGCATCGCGCTGGCCCGTTCGGGCGATCTGGCCGGTGGCAAGACCACGCTGGCCCAGGTGACCAGCGGCAACTGGAGCAATGTCGCCGGCTTCTGGTCGGTGTGGGTCGATCTGCAGCATCGCAAATCGGCGCAGCAGGGCACGGCGCAGACCGCCAGCTGATCGCGGCGCGACATGATATGCAAAAGGGCCGGTCCCCCCGCGGGGCCGGCCCTTTTTCGTTGTGCCTCTGTGCCGGCTGTCGCGGGCTGACCGGATCAGACCGGCAGCGGGACGCCGGGCAGATTCTTCGACGTGCGGATCGTCAGCGACGTCTTGACGCTCACCACATTGGGCGCCGGCGTCAGCTTCGACGTCAGGAATTGCTGGAAGCTCTGCAGGTCGCGCGCGACCACCTTCAGGATGAAGTCGATTTCGCCGTTCAGCATATGGCATTCGCGCACTTCGGGCAGGGCATCGACATGGTCCTGGAAGGCCTTCAGATCGGCCTCGGCCTGGCTCTTGAGGCTGACCATCGCGAACACGGTGATGGTGTAGCCGAGCATCGCCGGATCGACCACGGCGTGATAGGCTGTGATGGCGCCGGCTTCCTCCAGCGCGCGGACGCGGCGCAGGCACGGCGGTGCGGTCAGCCCGACCTTCCGCGCCAGATCCACATTGGTCATCCTGCCATTGTCCTGCAACTCGCCCAGGATCTGCAGGTCGATGTCGTCGATATTGGGCCCCGCCATCAGATTGATTATTTCCTTACCTGTTACTGCGGGCGCATCATAATAATATTTCAGCGCAATGCAATTGTCCCACTATGCGACGCTCATATTGTGCGTCGAAATCACGCTTTCGCTTTGGGTAAGGACTGCTTATCGGTTAGGATGTAACGAACAGCGATGCGGGCATGCCGCCCGTTACCGCTAGAATATGGGGACTTTGGTTGCGCTTCAACGACATCATGCAAACCGTGCTGGCTGCCGACGATCGCAGCGGCGTGGGCGCGGTGACGCTGTGGCGGCAATGCGTCGACCTGCTGGCGCAGCATGATCGTTATGATCGTCCCCCCATGGACGCACCCGATCGCGAAGCTCTGCTCGGCCGATTGGCCCAGTTGCGACCGCAACTGTCTGAAATGCAGCGAATCGCGACCGTCGTCGAACTGGGCGGCCGGCTGCGTTCGGCCAGCCTGATCCGCTTCTTTGCCGGTGACCGTCCGGCGATCGCCGGCGCGGCGATGGCACGAGCCTGCCTGTCCGATCCGCTCTGGGCTGCACTGCTGCCGCACCTCAGCCCCACGGCGCGCGGTGTGTTGCGCGGCCGTCGCGACATCGGCCCCGAAACGCGGCAGGGGCTCGAAGCCTTTGGCCCGACCGACCTGGTGCTGACCAGCGGCACGAGCGTCCGCGAAGCCGACATGCTGTTGACCGCGGACATGGCGCTCGCGGCCGAGCCCGCGATCGAGCCGGAAGTGGTGCCGCAGCCGGTGGCCGAACCCGGCCCCGACCAGATCCGCAACCTGGTCGACCGCATTGCGCGCTTCACCAGCACCCGGCGTCCGCCCGAAGAGGCACCGCCGCAGGACATCATCGTCGCGCCGGTGACGCAGCCCGCGCTGCGCGCCGAACAGCCGCATTTCTTTGCGTTCGAGACGGATTCGACCGGCGTGCTGGTCTGGGTGGACCAGGGGCCGCGTGCCGCGCTGGTCGGCCTGTCGCTCGGCGAAATCGCGCTGGAAGGGGCGAGCGGTCCCGATGGCCATGTCGCCGGCGCGTTCCAGCGCCGCAGCGGTTTCCAGAATGGCCGTTTCACCATCATCGGCGGGATGATGGCAGGCGAATGGCGCCTGTCGGCAACCCCCTTCTTTGATCCGCGGTCCGGCCGGTTCCAGGGCTATCGCGGCCAGGCACGGCGCCCCTATCTGCACGAAGTGGCGACGACGCCGTCGGGACCGGTGACGATTGCCGGCCTGTCGGCGGATTCGCTGCGCCAGCTGGTGCATGAACTGCGCACGCCGCTGAACGCGATCCTGGGCTTTGCCGAGATTATCGAACAGGAATTGTTCGGCCCGGCCGGCGTCGAATATCGCGAGATGGCCGGCAATATCGCGGTCGATGCGCGCCATCTGCTGGCGGCGTTCGATGATCTGGATCTGGCCGCGAAGGTGTCGCGCGGCGATGGTATCGGTGCGCCGCAGACGATCGATCCAGCATTGCTGGTGATGCAGGTCGCGGCCCGTTTCCGCGACCAGGATGGCCGGGCGGTGACGCCGATCGACATCGCCGTGTCGCAGGATCTGCCGCAGATCAGCATCGATCCGGTGCAGGGCGAGCGCATGGTGCAGCATCTGCTGCGCACGCTGATTTCCGTCGCGCCCGAGGGCGAGGCGGTAACGGGCGCCTGCTGGTTCCAGCCCGATGGCGCGTCGGGCAAGGTGGTGCTGGCGATCGATCGCCCGTCGACGCTGAGCGGCATGGACGAGGCGCATCTGCTTGATCCGGGCTACACGCCCGAGGGCGACTGGGCGGACGGGCCGTTGCTGGGGCTGGGCTTCTCGCTGCGTCTGATCCGCAGCCTGGCGGCCGGTTGCGGCGGCAGCCTGGATGTCGGCCCGGACCGTTTCCTGCTGCGCATCCCGGTCGACGGGATGGAAGAGGATGTCGTTGGCAATGGCTGATTTTCGGGCTGGTCGGGCGCGGGCTTGACCGGAGCGAAACCCTATCGCAACCATTGCGGGATAGGGAAGGGCGATGCAATCAGCTCATCATCATGACGGTAATCTGCTTCGGGCGCCGCTGCCCGAGGACATGATTGCGCTTCCGGCCGCGTTCGGCACCCGTTTCATGCTGTTCGTCGATACCGAGGAGGAATTCGACTGGAATGCGCCCTTCCGCCGGGAAGGCCATGGCGTGACGGCGCTGGCCGGCATGGCGCGCGGCCAGGCCTATTTTGCGGCGGCCGGGGTGAAGCCCGTCTATGTGACCGACTATCCGGTGGTGGACAGCGATGCGGCCGCCGGGATGATGGGGGCGTGGGTGGCAGCGGGCGACGCCGATGTCGGCGCGCATCTCCACCCCTGGGTCAATCCGCCCCATGTGGAGGATGTGAACGCCGCCAATTCCTATGTCGGTTCGCTGCCCGAGGCGGTGGAAGCGGCCAAGCTGGAGGCGCTGTGCCGCCGGATCGAGGATCGCTTCGGTCGGCGGCCGATTGCCTATCGGGCGGGGCGCTATGGCGTCGGCCCCAACAGTGCGCGGCTGCTGGAGGCGGCGGGCTTTCGCCTCGATACCTCGGTGCGCAGTCGGTTCGATTACAGCCATCAGCATGGCCCCGATTTCCATGGCCTGCCGCAAAATCCCTATTGGGCGGGGCCGACCCGCAGCCTGGTCGAATTGCCCTTGTCGACGGCGATCACCGGCCTGTTGCGGGGCGGGGGCGAGGGGCTTTATCGCGCGACCCAGGCGATGGGGCCGCTGGCCGGTGCGCTGGCGCGGGCGCGGATGCTTTCGCGCGTGCCGCTGACGCCAGAAGGCATCACCGCGGCCGAAGCGACGGCGGCGATCGATGCGCTGATCGAGGAAGGTGTGCGCGTCCTCAATTTCAGTTTCCATTCGCCCACGCTGGAGCCGGGCCACACGCCCTATGTCCGTGACGAGGCCGATCGCACCGCCTTTTACGGCTGGTGGGATAGGGTGCTGAGCCATCTGGCGCGGCGCGGCGTGGCGGCGATCAGCCTGGATCAGTTGCTGGATGCCATTCCGGCGCGCGGGAAGGCTTGCCAAGCCGCCTGATGCTCCTTATCGCCGCGTTCAAGGTGGGGCCTGTAGCTCAATGGTTAGAGCTGGCCGCTCATAACGGCTAGGTTGCGGGTTCGAGTCCTGCCGGGCCCACCATCGTTCCTAAGTCGTTGAACGGCTTAGAAATTATTGAAATTTAGGGACTTTTTACAGGCGTCTGTTACATATGTAACAGTGATGGAAACGCCCATGTCCTATCTCGCCAAGCGTGGCGCTGTTTGCTACTTCCGACGCATCGTGCCGGATGATTTGCGGCTGGCCCTAGGCAAACGCGAAATCATGCTGTCCCTGCGGACCAAGGATCGAGAGGACGCCAAGCGGCTAATCCCGAAAGAATTCATCAAATCTGATGCTCTGTTTGCCGCTGCCCGCAAGCAGCTACAGCCCAATGCCATGCCTGCGCCTGCCGATAGTCCCTTTGCCAATCAGGCAAGACGGGCAGCGTTTGAGCAGGCCGAACGCAAGATGCTGGAGGACCAAGAGCATTGGGAACAGACGGAAGGCGCACGGCAGGACTTTGCCGAACTGGAATTGATCGACTGGTGGGATAGCCTGCCCGATACGCCCTTGGGTAAAGCCATCAAGGCGGATGCCGGGGAACAGGTCGCCATTGCCAAGATGGAGGGCGAACGGGCGGCCTTGGCTGCATTGAAAAGCCAGCGCGCATCGGAAGCTGAAAATCAGGCCGTGGACTGCGATAGCGGCAAGCCCGTTGCTGGCCGGGGCGTATATCTTGATACTGACATTGTGGACCTATGGGCGGCGGAACGGTCCCCGGCTGCTAAGACGAAAGACAGCTATAGGCGGGTGGCGGAATGGCTGCATGAACGCATAGGCCGCAAATCCGTGGAGCAGTTTACTCGAAAGGACATGCTGGCTTTCAAGGATCGGCTTTTGGCTGACGGCCAGACGCCCCAGAATGTAAACGTCAAGCTGGGCAATCTGCGGACCTTGCTGCAATGGGCCGTCGATAACGACTATGCCGAAAGCAATGCAGCTATCGGCATCGTCCTGAAAGCGCCTGCCAATAAGCGCATGACCTATGGCCTTGCCGATCTACAGTCTCTCTTTAGCAGCCCGGTCTATGCCGATGGTGCTAGGCCAAAGCAGGGCCGGGGAGAGGCTGCTTATTGGCTTCCGGTGCTGGCGCTGTTCACGGGCGCAAGGATGAAGGAATTGGGGCAGCTACGGGTAGGCGACATAAAGCAGGCCGACTATCCCGATGCCGATAACAAGATGCGGTCATGCTGGGGGCTGCATTTCGTGGCCGATACTGACGACAATGGGCAAGTGACCCGGCTCAAAAATGCTGAGAGCGAACGCTTTGTCCCGCTGCATCCTGAGTTGGAGCGCCTTGGCTTCCTGAAATATGTGAAGGGGCTAACCGACAAGAAAGGCCGGATATTCCCTGAGTTGAAAGCCGGGGCTTATGGCCGTCAATCCGCCAAGTGGGGCGAGTGGTATGGCCGCTATGTGGATAGCGATACCGGCATCACTGATAGGCGTATCACCTTCCATTCCTTCCGGCATACCTTCAAGGATTACTGCCGTCTGGCCAGCATAGAGGAACCGCTGGCCAATCGCCTGATGGGGCATAAGACGCAGGGTGTCGCGGCAAGCTATGGGCTTGGCTATGGCCTGCATAATCTGGTGCAAGCGATCCGCCGATACAAAGTCCCCGGTCTGGAAATCCCTGCCCCGAAACCGGCAGCAACAGATACACAATAGCGCCCCATATCAGCCCGTGGAGAGCCGATAGGAGGGTTTGGGTATCTGTGTTGCCGAAAGGTGGTTTCGCGCTTCTACGGTCTGTGGTTGGGCCGTGGAGTAGCGCAGGCGACTATCAGGCCGACAATCTCTGTCGCGCTTCCCTGATGCGGGCATCCCGATCCGCTATGCCGCGATATTCGGGGACGGGCCGGAACGGGTGGAGCGGGCAGTTTGAACAGGCGCAATCCGCGATCTGTTCTTTCCATGATCCTTTAGCCATCGGGTCAAATGAGCAGTCCCGGCACTTGGCCGCGATAGCAGCCTGCCGGGTCGAGGCCGACATTACGCTTCCGGCCCCAGCGGGACGCCTGCCGCCTGTCGGGCCTTCTCGCCGCTTGGCGCGCGCTGATAGCCGCTGGCCGTCTTGATGTAGCCGCCGCTGCCTGCCGCCGTGTCAGCCCATGCCCTTGCCCGATATTCGGTCTGGGTCTGAGGGCGTCCGCTGGGCCTCTCTGGCGCGGGCTGGGGAATATCCCATAGCGTTCCAGCCGGGAGCATAGTTGGGTGCCTGCTGCGCCGTGTCGGGCTTTAGCTGGCTGCTATTCCCCAGTGCATCCCGGCCCGACTGCTGCGGACCTTCAAGGTCGGCCTGATATTCCGATGGCGGGACCGGGCTGGCTGCATCGGGAACGTCTGGCATTTCGGCAAAGGCATCTTCGCTAAAGCCCAAGGCATCCTCTATGTCCCAACCGGCAGCATCTTCCGCGCTGACTTCGTCATTCTGGACGGCCAGAGCCTTGGCATCCTCCAGTATCATGGGGGTGATGGCATCAAGATGGGCCGTGTCGCCTGTCTCATTGAACGCGGCCAGCGCCTTGTCATAGGTCGCAATGGTCGCATCATCGCTGTTCTGGATCAGGTCTAGGGCAATCTCCATCATAGGACGGATGGCCGGAACCTTGTCGGCGAAGGCGTTAAGGGCAAAGGTATATGCCAGATTGGCAGGCTGGCCAGCGGCGATACGCTGATTGGCGACTTCCTGCACGGTGCGGGGGTTATGGCCGTGCAGGGCAATGAGGGATAGCGCAGCGGATACCTTGGTCCGGGCGCGGGCATCTAGGGTCATGATTATCCTTTCATACGGTCGCCCAGCCTGTCGAGGAAATCGGCACAGCTTGGGCGTTTGAATTGGGCGGGTTGCAGAGGGTCGGCACTTATGCCGGGGATCGGCTCAAGCAGGCCATTACGGACGGCGGCAGCTATCAGGCTCAATACCTGTTCAATGCTCTGGCCTGATTGATGCGGACGGCCTTGGGCTGTCCATACTGCGGCTACCTCACGGGCAACGCGCCTAGCCTCAAGTTGGCAGTCGGGGGACAAGCCGTAGAGTGCTGGGGTTTCAACCTTGCCGCTAAGGCGCGGCCATCCTGCCTCAAACTCTCTAGCGGGCTGGATCAACCGAACGGTAGCACTGGCGACCGGGTAAGGGATGCCCGCTGCTTCAATGGCTGCGGTTGCTTGACCCTTCAACATCCATGTCGATATGGCGGACCATTCCAGATGCACCTTGGCCATGCCGAAATAGACGCCAGCCCTACGGCGCAAGTCCGTCATGGTGGTAGGCTGGCTGAGGCTCCCGGCTGGGTGGAACGGATTATGTTGGGGCTGGGGTGCGCCTGTCCTGCGGGGGTTCTTCAAGTCATAGACATGGCCGTCAATAATCGGGCCATGCCGGTCATGGGCGCGGTACATCAGGCCGCTTCCGCCCTCACATATCCCCGCTTCACCGCAATGAAATAGCGAGACAGGGCGGCAACCGGATCACCGGGAGCAAGGGCCATGATCCGATCTGGGATGGCTTCGGGCCGGGTTAGCAGATACTCCATCGCGTCATCGGGCAGGCGACGGAAGCCATCGACCTTTGTGACCTTTGGCACGGTCGTCTTGGTCACGGGATCATAGGCCCGCTTGGTATAGCTGATGGTGAAATTCATGCGGAGCAGGTTGCCGGGTCATCCGGGTAGGTGACGCTGATGTCAGTGAAGGACGCCAGCCGGGTATTGCGGGCTGCGGTGACTTCATCAGCCAGTGCAGCGGCATAGCGTTGCTGTGCATCATCAATGGCGGCGGCAATCTCCTTGGCCTTGGCAGACGCGGCTTTTCCCATGACGGGAATGGCAGCTTCAACCTTGGCAAGATCGGAGCGGAGAGCGGCAATCTCGCTGTGAATATCAGTGGATGGAATGGGGTGGGTCATGATGGTTCCTTTTTCGATTAGGCGCGGGGAGCGAATGGGCCGGTGCCTCTTTTCTCAGCCCGGTAGGTGTGGATGGTCCCGCTATCGGCATCGGCCTGTGCCATCAGCTTGGCAGGGGTAGGACGGCCAGCGGGCTTGCGT
This sequence comes from Sphingobium sp. DN12, assembly GCF_051058005.1. Lineage (NCBI taxonomy): Bacteria > Pseudomonadati > Pseudomonadota > Alphaproteobacteria > Sphingomonadales > Sphingobiaceae > Sphingobium > Sphingobium sp. DN12. The sequence goes on along the minus strand of NZ_CP173717.1, from coordinate 2,241,565 downwards.
TCAGCAAATTCAGGGAGCGGGATGCCAAGGACTTCCAACGTGAAGCGGAAGCCAATCATCACGCGGCGGTCAGTCGATGCAAGGTAAGCGGCAATGCGGTCATTATCGACACGGCTAATATCAACGGTCATCTGAGACATGGATTGTCCTTTCTATCGGGAATTATTTGTCCAAATTATTTAGATAGATAGCGTTCGCCCGTAGGCATTATTCTGGAACGGAGATGGCTATTGGCTGCATCCCTCGGATTGATCCCGCGCACAGTGGATCATGTCATGCCCATGACCCTACAGGCATGATGGATTGGTTCCTGTTCACTGACGCCGTAAAGCGAACAGGGGGCAACGGGATCAATCGGAAGGATGTGTCTATTTATTCAGCGGAGGCTATGCCGACTGCTGGTATGCCCAGCGTGGTCAAGGCTTGTGGCCATACAGTCATAACCATTGTCGCTGTCGCTCCATGGTCCATGATCTGATTTTCTACAGGTATGCTATACTGTCATCATACCCGTTCATGATCTGGTTCGATCATTATATCTATACCTGTATATCCCGTTACCTTCATAGGCTATCTAACCTATTCCAATCCCGGTCTATCAAGGTCTGGCAGGATCATCATTCCCGCTGCATCATCAGGTCTAGTCAGCGGAGGCTCTGCCGACTGCTGGTATTACTGCATCCATCATACTGGATCATTTCCGTTCCATTCCCTTCCTACCCCAGAGATAGATTTTGGAATGGTCCGCATCCGCTTCACGCATCTGATGCCCTCCCGGTGGATCGGGATAGGCTGGCTGGGCTGATGGATCGTATTGCCCTATGGGACTGTATCGTTCAGGCAATACACCTGTTGATGCTATCGGATTTTTCCATTGTACTAGGGGGGGGGGGCTGTATTGCTCAGCTAGCACGGTAGCTTAGGCTTTCCCGATGCTGTATTGCTCTAGGGGGATGTATCGCTCTGGCCATCATGGGCTTAACGCTAAGAACAGGGACAATCGCGGGACTAAAGGTTGCAGATAGCATGGACCGGGGCTTATGTAAGCCGTCAGCAATATTCCTGTTGCGTGAAGGTCATGAATTGGAACCCCCTACCTCAGCTAAAGAAGTGGGGGCTATCCGATGCCAGCCTTAGACATAAGGCCCGATTTATGCCGACGCTTATTCAGGCGTTTCTAGGGACATTGCAGCGTCATTTCATGTATGGGCATGGTGAGTGCCGGTCAATGCCGTATCGGCGCTGTAGGGTCCGCCTGTGGCCCTGTACAGCATCGCAGGGAAGGGCGCGCATCGCTTCCCCTCCCCTCCCCATGCCGTCGAGTGCCAGATTATGCCGGGATGCCTGCCCGTGTTTCAGCCCGTTGGATCGACGCAATGCTGGTTCCATATTCCTTGGCCAAGGCCCGGATGCTGATGCCTCCCTTGCGCTTGTCGGCAATCTCAGCCTGTTGAGCAGCGGATAGCGTCATGGGTCTGCCCAGTGCCTTGCCCTCAGCCTTGGCACGGCTCAATCCGGCCTGCGTCCGCTCTATCAGCAAGTCCCGTTCAAACTCGGCGACGGCAGCGATAACGCCCATGGTCATCTTCCCGGCTGGGCTGGTCAGGTCCGTTCCACCCAAGGCAAGGCAATGAACCCTGATGCCCTCAGCGGCCAGCTTCTCGACCGTTGCCCGAACGTCCATGGCATTGCGGCCTAGCCGGTCCAGCTTGGTCACTATGAGAATGTCCCCAGCTTCCAGCCGGTCCAGTAGCTTGGCAAAGCCTTTGCGCTCCATAGCAGGCAGTGAGCCGGATACAGTTTCCGTCACTATGCGCTTAGGCTCGACCGTGAAGCCTGCGGCCTCAATCTCCCGTACCTGATTGTCTGTGGTCTGGTCTGCCGTACTGACGCGGCAATATGCAAACGTCCTAGCCATGATGCCCTCTGTCTGTATCGAATAGGCGCATCAGTAATATACCTGTATCGTAACAGCCGTCAAGCTAATTAGTGATACGGCCTATTGGCATGTATCATAAACGGTCGATTGCGATACGATATGGCGGCTGGGCATTGGCTGGGCTGCATCCCGTTCGATCCGGGCAAGGCAGGCCGTCCCGCCGCGCTGGCCGGAGCCGTGCCCGCCATGGGGGAAATCGGTCACGCGCTTGTCTGAGTTGCCCTCTCGTAAATCTCTAGCAAAATTTTGGTCTGAGGCATTAGGATGCGCTGCGTGGGACGGGGGATGAGCATGGCGGATTTAGGGCAAGGGATTTGGGCTGGGTTAGCAGGCGGCATGATCGCTGTTGCTGGGCAGCTAGTTGTTCATTGGGTTAAAGGTTGGCCAGAGCAGCGGCTAAAAGATGGACGCAAGAAGCTATTGCGCGACATGCTAAATGATAGCCGTTTCGAGTGGCGCAAGTTGAGTACGATGTCGCACGTCATTGGCTCAACAAAAGAGAATACGGCCATTCTTCTAATCGAAATGGGTTGCCGCGCTGACGAGAGGGGCGGTGAAGGTTGGGCTTACATCAAGGATAAGCCAATCAGTTCGATAAATGCCGAAGATATTTCTGCGATGTAATTTGGCGACGGGGCAGCGGCTTGTGATTAAAATTGACTATAGAGAGATTGCTAGAGATCACGCTGCACGCGCTGAAAAATTGCTATCATCGTCCCCAGTGCATATTCCTTATCTGGCTTTGGAATTGCGCATGTCAATTGAAGCAATAGCCTATACCAGATTACAGGACTACATTGACGATATACCTCCGCGCCGCCTTAAAGAGTGGCAAGCATACAAGGTTCTTGAAGCAGTTGCATCAATTGATCCGGGTATAGCCTGCACCAGACGCTTGATGGTGCAAGTGGATGGTCAGGATGATGAAAAAGTATGGATGATGATAGGCGAAGATCGCGCTTTAAGCATGAAGTCTATCAAAGAAAATTACAGTGCGCTGGGTAATTTTCTTCATACTCCTACGCTTGGGCAAGCGAGTAAGGTGAAGGGTGTAAACCGGGACAAGGTGTTAGCTAAGTGCAAGGCCATATTTAGCGAGATTGATAGTGTCTTGAAAATAGAAAATTGGTCGTTCTCCCTATCTATCCCATATGATTTTGAATGTATGCGCGAGGGATGTGGTTCAACGATCAAACGCAGGATGAACGCATTTGTAATGAAGCCTGACGATAGCGAATACGGTAATGTGGTCGAATGTTTTGAATGTGGCTCGACATACGATGTTCATAAAGATGGTAAGCGTACTGTCGTCATTGAGCCTCAACTGACCTATGCGAAATGTCTAAACCCGGAATGTGGGCATCGTCTGCAAATATGGCATAGCGATGTGCGGCGTCGAGACGATGTTACTTGCCCGCAATGTGCTGCTGTATCCAAGGTCGTATTGGGGATAACCCCTGCGAACGGGTAGAGCGACGGCGGTTGCCATCAGTGTCACATTCGGCTATCACCGCTGCTACAGGCGGCTTAATAAAGCCCTATATTTCAATGGGTTCTGAGATTGGCGATCCTCTCCTGCCGGGCCCACCATTCCTAAATTATCCAATAAAAACAACACTTTATTCAAATTTCCTCCCCACGTTTCCGCTCTGTGGATGGATATAAAATCCACTTTTTTCAGATACTTATTCTGGCCCGATATCGATTTCGGGCATACTCAAAGGCAATAATTGGGGGTATTTGAGGGCATAGGGGTGTAAGCACTTTCTAGCCCCCCAGAGTTCGACTAAATTGCGATGTCGAACTGACTGCAGTCAGCCGTCAGTGAGATCTTGAGTGGAGGTGCGACTTCACAGCCTCGGATGGCTAGGCTTGGGACATGTACGAACCCGCTGCGCGGGAGTGACGTCTGGCCCCACGTCGGCCATCGATCTGATGCCGCACCATGATTGAGCCCCGCTAAGGGTAGGCAGACCATCGCAACTCCTTTCAACCAAGGAGTCGAACGATGATCGAGATTATTTCCGACCTTCCAGTCAGTTCGTTGCGTCAGCGCATGATCGACGAGATGAACATGCGCCGGTTCGCGCGTAAGACCCAGATCGACTATGTTCGCCACGTCGAGCGCTTTGCCTATTATCTCGGACGTCCTCCCGACACAGCAACACCGGAGGATCTGCGTCAGTTCCAGATTGATCAGCAGGACGCAGGCGTCGGTCTGCCGACGATGAACAGCATTGTATCAGCGCTGCGCTTCCTATTCACACGCACACTCGATCGGCCCGATCTCGCCCGCAGGCTTTACTTCGTTAAACACCCTCGATCGTTGCCCACGGTCCTTAGTCCCGATGAGGTTGCACGCCTGCTCGGCGCGACCACCTCGCTCAAGCATCAGGCGGCATTATCGGTGGCCTATGGCGCGGGCCTGCGCGTGGCCGAGGTGGCGATGCTCAAGGTGCGCGATATCGACAGCGAGCGTATGCTGCTCCGCGTCGAACGCGGCAAAGGCGGACGATATCGCAACGCGATCCTGCCGGCTGACCTGCTGATCCTGTTGCGCGAGTGGTGGAAGGTCGGGCGGCAGCAGGGCGTCATGCATGCCGATGGCTGGCTGTTCCCCGGACAGCATTATCTCAAGCCGATCAGCACGCGCCATCTCTACCGGATTGTCGCGGAGGCGGCACAGGCTGCCGGGATCGCGAAGAAGGTCGGTCCACACACCCTGCGACACAGCTTTGCTACCCACCTGTTGGAGGATGGCGTGAACATCCGGGTGATCCAGGCATTGCTGGGACACGAGAAGCTGGAGACCACGGCCTTCTACACCAAGGTTGCAACCCGAACTGCGCGGGCGGTCATCAGTCCGCTCGACAAGCTGGCCTTGCTCCCGGCGCCCCAGCCACAGGTGTCGCCAGACGGCTGAGCCGTGCGCGCTGACCATGAGGTCGCCGACATCTTCCGCGCCGCCGGGCCAGCCTATCGGACGGCCCATGCCGGACATCTGAGCCTGACACAGCTCAAGGTGATGTCGGCGATCGAGAACTGCCGCACCGCTGCCCTGGGCGGTCATGTCGAGGCCTGCGAAGACTGCGGACATTGGCGGATCGCCTATAACAGCTGCCGCAACCGGCACTGCCCCAAGTGCCAGGGCGCGGCCGCGCGCACCTGGCTGGCGGAACGCGAGGCCGATCTGTTGCCGGTCGGCTACTTCCACGTCGTCTTCACGCTGCCGGCGCAGATCGCGGCGATCGCCTTCCACAATAAGGCACTGCTCTACGACCTGCTGTTCCGTGCCGCTTCCGAGACCATGCTGACGATCGCGGCCGATCCCAGGCATCTCGGCGCGCGCATCGGCATCATTGCTGTGCTGCACACATGGGGGGCGTCGATGACGCATCACCCACATGTGCACATGGTCGTGCCGGGTGGGGGCATCGCGCCAGGCGGGGAACGATGGATATCCTCGCGTCCCGCCTTCCTCCTGCCGGTCCGGGTTCTGGGCAAGCTGTTCCGCCGGCTGTTTCTGACCCGGCTGACCCAGCTCTACGATACCGGGAAGCTCGCCTTCTTCGGACCGCTCGCGTCGCTGAGCGAACGCCGGGCGTTCCTGCGTCACATCGCTCCCGTCCGTAAGAAGCGGTGGGTGGTCTATGCCAAACCGCCGTTCGCAGGACCGGAAGCGGTGCTGGCCTATCTGTCGCGCTATACGCATCGGGTCGCGATATCGAACAGGCGGATCCTTGCCTTCAATGGGTCCGACGTCACCCTGCGCTACAAGGATTACCGCAAGGATGGGGCTGATCGCGAGCGCATCATGACTATCCCCGCTGACGAGTTTATCCGGCGGTTCCTGACCCATGTCCTGCCGCGCGGCTTCCATCGGATCCGGCATTATGGCCTGCTCGCCGGCTCCAGTCGCAAGGCCAGCCTGGCCCTTGCTCGTGATCTGCTTCACGTCGCACCCGAGCCTGAAGAACCCAGCGCCCAAGAGCCGGTGGACCTGCGCCCGCCATGCCCATGCTGCGGCGGCCATATGATCATTATCGAGACCTTCGAGCGCTGGCGGCAACCGCGCGCGCCGCCTGTGCCGGCCCTGCTGATCCGGGAACACGCGTCATGACCCGGCATGGCTCAAGCGTAATCCCTCCTGCAAGACCTGGCTTCGCGGGCTCGGCCCTGTCGCGCCGATCGCCATGTTCACTGGACAACGACGACCGTCTCCCGCTCAACAACGCGCCGCAGACACGTCCAGTCGCCATTATGTTGCGCAGGTGGCGACCAAATATCTGCAACACTTACCACAGCGTATCCGGCGCTTGGTCGTCCCGAAGCTGATATCCCCATAGCGCCTCTCTCGACGATCCGCGGGTCGTACATGTCAGGGTTTACGTACGCCTGCCGGCGCCCGAAACCCTTCGACATGCGACTGTCAGCTTCAGAGGATCCGACCGTGGCAATCAGTCATTCGCGGAACTACAAAAGCCTTCTACCCGGAAGCAGCAACGAGGCCTAGTCGGGCGATCCGAGATTGCCAACCCGATCCTCAAAGCGGCCGTTCGCCGCGCCATGGACGAACGTCATCTGTACGCAGCGAGCGGGCGTCGGCTTGGATAAGCTCCTCCTTTGGGCCGCTTGGCGCTTCCAGTGTTGATTTCCGCTGAGAAGTGACCCGGGTTTTCCATCGAGAAGTGACCCGTCTGCGGATTATGTTTCGGGTGTCATGGGTGGGTCAACTCGTGGTTTTCTCCTTTGGGTTCTGGCCTGCTTGGCAGAGCTGTTTTTGAAGCGGAAGCTATCGTTGCCGGTCTCCAGGATATGGCAGTGATGGGTAAGCCGATCGAGAAGCGCCGTGGTCATTTTGGCGTCGCCGAACACGGTGGCCCATTCGCTGAAGCTCAGGTTTGTGGTGATGATGACGCTGGTGCGCTCGTAGAGTTTGCTCAGCAGATGGAAGAGCAGCGCGCCACCTGAAGCACTGAACGGCAGATATCCAAGCTCATCCAGGATAACGAGATCGGAGTGCAGGAGGCGATTGGCGATCTGACCGGCCTTGCCCTGTGCTTTTTCCTGCTCGAGCGCATTGACCAGTTCGACCGTCGAGAAGAAGCGGACGCGCTTTCGATGATGTTCGATGGCCTGGATGCCCAGCGCCGTTGCCACATGGCTCTTGCCGGTGCCAGGACCGTCGACCAGCACGATATTGTCGGCGATGTCGATGAAGTCGCAGCGATGCAACTGACGCACCAGAGCTTCATTGACCTCGCTACTGGTAAAGTCGAAGCCGGCCAGATCGCGATAGACAGGGAAGCGCGCGATCTTGAGCTGATAGGCCACAGATCGAACCTCCCGTTCTGCTGTCTCGGCTTTGAGCAACTGGGAGAGGATCGGGATGGCGGCTTCGAACGCTGGAGATCCCTGTTCCATAAGATCGGTGACGGCCTGTGCCATGCCATGCATCTTGAGGCTGCGGAGCATGACGACGATGGCGCCGCTGGCAGGGTCATGACGCATGACGCTTCTCCTTGCGCAGATCATCATAGCGTTCGACATTGGCCATCGGCTCGCTGACCAGCTTGAGCGCCTGGGGCGCCGTCACCGGCGGCGTGGAGATCGGTTTTCCGTCGACCAGCCTATAGAGCAGATTGAGGATATGGGTCTTGGTCGGAACGCCAGCCTCCAGCGCCATGGTGACCGCCGTCAGCACCAGTTGCTCATCATGATGAAGAACCAGCGCCAGTATTTCGACCATTTCCCTGTCGCCGCCGGGATTGCGCAACAGATGTCGCTGCAGACGCTGGAACGCATCGGGTAGCTCAAGGAAGGGCGCTCCGTTGCGCAGGGCGACGGGTTTGCGCTGCACGACCGCCAGATAATGGCGCCAGTCATAAACCGTATGACCTGGACCGTCGTGAGAGCGGTTGATGATGCGCTGATGTGCGCAGATTGGCTGCCCCTCGGCGACGACCTGAAAGCGATCAGGATAGACGCGCAGGCTGACAGTGCGATTGGCGAAAGAGGCCGGTACGCTGTAGCGATTGCGCTCAAAGTGGATGAGGCAGGTCGGCGATACCCGTTTGCGATATTCCACAAAACCATCGAAGGGCCTGCCCGCAACCATCAGACACTCAGATTCATCGGCCCGGGCATTGGCAACCGATCCGGGTTCGATCCCGTGAGGGATGTCCTCCCATAACGCCTTGCAGCGCTCCTCCAGCCACAGGTTCAGCGCATCAAGGCTCTCAGCCTGCGGCGTGGGTTGCCACAGACGGTGCCGCGCATCCTGGACATTCTTCTCGACCTGCCCCTTTTCCCATCCCGCAGCCGGGTTACAGAACTCAGCTTCGAACAGATAGTGGCTGACCATCGTCAGGAAGCGTGCGTTGACGGTGCGTTCCTTGCCACGCCCGACCTTGTCGACGGCCGTGCGCATATTGTCATAGATACCCCGGCGCGGCACGCCGCCCAGCACGCGGAAGGCGTGATTATGGGCGTCGAACAGCATCTCATGGGTTTGCAGAAGGTAGGCGCGCACGATGAATGCCCGGCTGTAACTGAGCTTGAAATGCGCAACCTGCAGCTTGGTCCGAACCCCGGCAATGATTGCCCAGTCCTCACTCCAATCAAACTGGAAAGCTTCCCCGGCGCGAACGACAGGGGCACGAATGTCCCACGCCCGCCAATCTGTTGCTGGCGCCGATAATCTTCGCGCCAGTCGCGAGCAAAAGCGGCAACCCGATTGTAGGATCCTTCATAACCCAGGCTCACCAGATCGGCGTGAAACTGCTTGATCGTGCGCTTCTGCTTGCGCGATCGGCCCATCTCGCGCCGCAGCCAGGCCGCCAGATGCTCAGCAAATGGGTCCAGTTTGCTTGGTCGATCCGGCACCTTGAACCGCGGATCGATCGTCTCGGACCGCAAATATTTGCGGATCGTGTTGCGTGATAGTCCGGTGCGCCGCGCTATCTCCCGGATCGGTAGATGATCGCGAAAATGCCAGCGCCGGATAACGCTCAATAACGCCATGTCCAACACTCCATATACCCTCGCTTGTCAAAGCCAGGGACGAGTTCAACATGGGTCAATTCTCAGTGGAAATTTACGCCCTACCCGGGTCACTTCTCAGCGGAAATCAACAGCGCACCGGATTGCACCGCGCCATTGCGCCGTCCGGCAGCGTCACCGAAAAGCCTCCGCGCAACGGATCGGGCGCGCCGGGATAATAGTCCGTGCTGACCGCCTGGGCGCCGCTGTCCATGGCCGCCCGTGCCTTGCGATAATCGCCGGCGCGTGCCTCCACCGCATTGGCATCGGTCCGCGTGCGCACGATGACTCCCTGCTTCACCCATGCGCTGATCTTGGCACCATCGACCAGCGGATCCTGCACGATCTGGATCGCGGATTCGGGCTGATCGTCGGGATACCAGCCGAACATCGCCCGCCCCGCCAGCGAAGCATGGCCATCGCGATAGACGTTGGAGACCGCATCGCGCACGTCGAGCATGATGTAGATGCGACCACGCGCGGCATCCAGGCTGGGCCATCCATGGGTGCGCACGGCATCGCGCAGCGTCCTGGCCTTGCCGCGCACCTCATCGGGCGTGATGAGCCGCTTGCCCGGCAGGACGGATCGGATTTCGGCATCGAGCGCATCCAGCAGCCCCTTGTCGTCCAGTCCGATCGGATTGCTGATCCCCGGTCGCTTCGACGGCGTGTCGGTCGCATTGATGGTGATCATGATCGGCAGGTGATCGGGGTGCGCGCGTGACCAGCGATCGACCTCGGCCAGGCATTGGATCAGCGCCGGGCAGGTGCTGAGATAGTCGACATCGGGAATGTGGAACGTCTTGAAACCGGGCTTCAGCATCGCCTGGCGGTCGAACCCGGTCTGTTCGCCGGCCTCCCGCGCCCATTGCTCGCCCTTGGGATCGGCATAGCGGCCGCCCTGCGGGTCGGCGAAGATGTCGAGTTCAAGCTGGCGAACGCCGGCATCCAGCTGCCGGGTGAGTGGCAGATGATAATAGTCCAGCCCATCGGCGAACCGCGGCTCGATCGCCCTGATCCTGGCCATGACCGCCGCGGGTATGCGCGCCTTGAAGCTGTTATGCGATCCCACCACCTGGATATCGTTCATGGCCCGAGGGGCCGCCGCGCCGACCAGGGGCAGCGCGGCGGTGGCAAGAGCGATGGCTGGTCCGATCCCGCGCATCAGAATTCGGTCCGGATGCCGAACAGGAAGGTGCGGCCATAATATTGGATCTCGTTGAACCGCTCCTTGATGCCATTGTAGGAATAGGCCCTGGCCCCGGCGAGGTTGATCGCCTCCAGGCTGACCAGCGTCTTGGGCAGCACTCGGATGGACAGGTTACCGTCGAGCGATCCGAACGGCGCCACATAGGATTCGGTCTGGGTCGTGCTGCCATTGCCGGACAGATATTCGCCGCGCCATACATAGGACAGGCGCGCCGAAATCGGTCCCTTGTCGTAGAAGCCGACAAGATTGTAGCTGTCCTTCGACAGGCCGATCAACTGATCGACGATCGGCCGCGCACCTGCGGTATAGTTCGATTCCACTTCGGTATGGGTGTATGACGCCTGGAACCCCAGGCCATCAAACGGGGCCGGCAGGAAATCGAACACCTGATTATAGGCCGCCTCGATGCCATAGACCTTGGCCGTGCCGCCATTGACCTGGGTACTCAGCAGCACCGTGCCACGCCCCGGAATCTCGGTGTTGACGTTCTGCGCGGTGATATAATCGTCCATCTTCTTGTAGAAGAGCGCGCCGGTCAGCGACGCATTGGGACGGAAATACCATTCCAGCGAACCGTCGAACTGCGTCGCCAGGAACGGCTTGAGGTCCGGGTTGCCACCGCTCGCGGTCGGCGCATCGGTCGACACGCTGATCTGCGGCGCAGTCTGGGTCATGTTCGGACGGGTCAGCACCCGGCTGGCCGCCAGGCGGCCGATCAGGCTGGGCGTCAGTTCGGCGCGCAGGTTGAAGCTGGGCAGCCAGTTGTTGAACGTCTTGGGGAAGCTCGCCGGGGTCGGCGTGGTGCCCAGCGTCAGCGTGCCGCTCGCCACCTGGTCGGTGTGGACATAGCGCAGGCCGACATTGCCGGTGATGCCCACGCTGCCCAGATCGAAACCATAATCCGCGCGGACATAGCCACCGAGGATCTTTTCCGTGACGACATAGGAAGCGCGCATGTCGCCCGCCGTCAGCGGCGCGTTGGCGATCGCGTCGGTGAACAGCGTGTCATAGAAGGCGCTGGTGATGGGCGTTGCCCAGTTGCGCGGGAAATTGCCCGGAATGTTCGAGAAGGCATCATCGAAGGGCAGCGCTTCATAGCCGCCCGGCACGACCTGCGAGATTGGCGGGTTGCCGGTGATGTTCACGGTGAAGTCGCGGCGCCAATAGTCGCGCTTGCGCCAATGATATTCGCCACCGGCCTGAATCTTGGTGATGAATCCGTTGAGATCGCGGCCCACGTCAAGGCGGGCATAGCTATCCCAGTCCTTGCTGTTCTTGGGGGCGATGTTGAACGGATAATAGATGTAATTGGCCGGATTGCTGACGTCGACCGGCGTGCTGAGCGTCGGCGCGACCTTGTACCCGCCCGACGCGTCATAGGTCAGCGGCGCGATGATCTGCATGCGGCTGCGCACCGTGCCTTCGGCATAGCTGGGGTGGAAGCTATGGGCATAGGACCAGTTGGCATTGGCCGAAACATGCCAGTCGCCCGGATTCCACACCTGCTTCAGGCCGATATTGATCAGGTCGTGGCGGTTGAGGCTATATTCGCGCGAGGCCATGAAGCGGACATTGTTGATCGTCGCCTTGGTGACCGTATTGCCGTCCAGCGTCACCGACCCCGGCACCAGATAGGTGCCCGGATCGTCGGGATAGATGTCGAGGCCGAACTCGTCATATTCGACGTCCAGCCGCGTCAGCGACACGTCCAGCGTCGTTTCCAGTTCGTCCGAAGGGCGCCACTGGGCCGAGATCAGGCCCGAAAGACGCTTGCGGTCTTCGGTTTCGATCGTGGGACGGGTGCGGGTCGGCGTATAATAGCCGGTCGGCAGATATTCGGCGCCCGCGACCGGATTGGCAGGCTGCACGAATTTGTTCAGGTTCCAGCCGGTATTGTAGAAACGGTCGTTGCGCACCGACTTGGCCCAATATTGGGCGCCGACCAGGAAGCCGAACCGATCATCCCTGGTCTTGAAGCTGGTCAGCACGGTGGCGTTCGGCCGCACCTTGTCGGTCATGCTGGTGTAGGTGCCGCGCAGATTGACCGTGGTCTTGTTGCCCACGTCCAGCGGGTGGAAGGTCTTGACGTCGATATTGCCGCCCAGCGCCCCCTCGGTCATGTCGGCGGTCGGCGTCTTGACGACGTCGATCTGCGACACGAATTCGGCCGGCAGCATCTCGAAACGGAACTGGCGCCCGGCTGCACCGCCATTTTCGATGAGGTCGTTGATCGCGACGGTGCGGCCGTTCACCAGCGTGCTCTGGAATTGCGGGCCAAGGCCACGGACGCTGACATAGAGGCCTTCGCCGCGCGGACGGGTGATCGCGACACCGGTGATAAGCTGCAGCGCTTCGGCGACATTCTGGGTCGGGAACTTGCCGATGTCGGTCGACGCGATGGAATCGACGCCATAGGCGGCCTTGCGCTTCGTCTCGGTCGCGGCCGCCAGGCTGCGGGCATAGGTGCCGGTGACGACGATTGCGCCATCGTCCTGCCCATCGGCAGGTACAGCCTGATCGGCGGCCGGTGCGACGCTCTGCGCCTGGACCGGCGACGACAGGATCAGTGCAAAAATGGCGAGCGGAAGCGGCGCGCAAAGCATGCGCGATGAACGTGACATGTGGTGGTTCTCCCCAAGGCTCCAAGGCCGACGGGGCGCGGTTAGGCCGTTGTTATTGCAATATTGTGGCGCGTATATTTCATCTTGAATTTTCCGCCGCTCGATCGTTCCTGCCCTGGAATCCTGTCACGGAAAGATCAGATTCTGCCGATCCACGCTCGTTTGCGCCTACGATCAGTCGACCTTCGGCTATTGCACTGGTTGCGTGAAAGGTCGGACAAGATCCGATCCTATCGGTTCCTGGCGGGAAAACAGCGCGGCAATCGGGTTGTGCTCTTTAGTGAAGCGTGACAGCGCGTCGTGGATGGTGTCAGGCAGCCTCGATTTTTAGGGGCGCGCGCTCGGGTTCCAGGCTAGGGCTCATGGTAGGCCTTCCCCATAGATAGCCTTGCGCTTCATCGCATCCTTCGGTGCGAAGGAGCCGAAGCTGATCCTCGGTTTCCAGTCCTTCGGCCAAAACTGGCACTTCAAGGCTATGTCCCAGCGCAAGGACCGCACGAATGATCGCCCGAGCCTGATGGCTGGTTTCCGAATCCAGCAGGAAGGAACGGTCGATCTTGATCTTGTCGAAGGGGAAGGAGTTGAGCGTATCGAGCGACGAATAGCCGGTGCCGAAATCGTCCATCGCGATGGAAACGCCAATCGCCTTGATTTGACGCAGAATATGCAGGGCACGAGCCTTGTCACTGACAAGGGCGGTTTCGGTTATCTCCAGTTCCAATCGATGCGCCGGCAACCCGCTCTCCAGAAGTGCCGATGTGACAATCTGGATGAGATCGACATGCATGAGTTGTACCGGCGACAGGTTGACCGCCACACGCCAGGGTTCAGGCCAGTTGGCGGCATCACGGCACGCCTGGCGCAGAACCCATTCGCCAATGGCCAGAATTTCCCCGCTTTCCTCGGCAATCGGGATGAATTCCGCCGGAGAGATCCAGCCATCGCGTGGATGCTGCCAGCGCAACAGCGCCTCATATCCGACCACGGCCTCGGTGGAGACCAATTTCTGGACCTGATATGCCAAACTGAACTCGTCGCGTGCGACAGCCTCGCGCAGGTCATTGGCGAGCGTGCGGCGGGCGCGCGCGGCCTCGTCCATGCCCTGTTCGTAGAAGCAGACCTGACGACCAATAGTCGCTTTTGCCCGATACATGGCGAGATCGGCATTGTTCACCAACGGCTCTCGGCGGGAGCCGTCCGTTGGGAAAATGGCGATGCCAAGGCTCGCGCCAGGATGGATGGAGAGGCCATCCATTTCGATCTTCTCGACCAGGCAGCGTTCCAGGCGGGAGATGAAATTGTCCAGGGCATCGTCATTTTCAAACGATTTGAACGCGGCAAACTCATCGCCGCCGAAGCGGGCGACGACCTCGCCTCGACCCAATTGGCCTAGCATGCGTCGAGCCAGTTCCTGCAGGACTGCATCGCCCGTTGAATGGCCATGCACATCGTTCACTTCCTTGAAGCGATCAAGGTCGATGCCGATCACGGCGACCTTTCCGCCATTTCGACTTGCCTGGCTGAGCGCGAGATCGAGACTATCATTATAGCTCGATCTGTTCGGCAGACCCGTCAGTTCGTCATGCAGTGCCATATGTTCGATGCGTTGCTCCGCCCGACGACGATCCGTGATATCGTCGAAGGTGGACACCCAGCCACCATCTGGCAGCGCATGATGGGCAATGGAAAAGGTCGAGCCATCCGCAAAATCAGCAATCAGAACGCCGCCATCCGGATTTTCGATACAGGCCCGGTGTCGGGCCAGAGTTTCTTCCAGTGCCTCTGCGGCGACCGCACCTCCGGTGCGCTTGGCTACCGCAATCCGAACAAGTTCCTCGAAAGCGGTTCCAGGCGGGCATTGCTCGTGAGAGACGTCGAACAGCGTGCTCACCCTGTCATTTGCCAATGTCAGGTGCCCATTTTGGTCGAAGAGGCAGAGGCCTTGATGCATGTTGGACAGGGCGACGTCGAGTTTTGACCGCGTCTCCTCCAACCGCAATTGATCTTCCCTCATTCGGGTCATATCGCGCGTGATCTTGGCGAAGCCACGGAAGAGACCTGTTTCGTCAAAGACGGACTCGATCGTCACATGAGCCCAAAATCGGCTGCCGTCTTTGCGATAGCGCCAGCCTTCCGCATTGAATTTACCATCTTGCCGCGCTGTTTCTATGCCGCGTCTCGGCAGGCCCACCGATCGATCCTCTTCGGAGTAGAAGGAGGACAGTTCCAACCCCATGGCTTCGGTGCTGCTATAGCCCTTCAGGCGCTGTGCGCCGGCATTCCATGAAGCGACGCGACCGTCCCGGTCCAGCATATAGATTGCGCAATCGCTGATGCCTTGGACAAGAACCTTGAACTCGCGCTCGCTAGCCCCGATGGCAGCATGCAGTCGTGCGCTCGACAGTGCCGCCATGATGCTGACGGTCAGGACGCCCAATGCAACAATGGCGACGGCCAAGCCCATTTGCGGAGTGGAAAGAAGAAGCCCTCCGGTTTCCTCAAGACGGTTGGGACGCAGGGATAGCGCAGCCATGCCGGCAAAATGGAGCGACAATATGCCTGTGACTATGGACAAGGCCGCTAGCGCCCCGGTCGCGTATCCACGCCGGTCGAGGGCGAAATGAAAGGCTAGCGGTGCTGGAGCGGTTATGAGCAGGATGGACGCAATGACCATCGGTTGCGACCACCGGAAATCGGCATCGATCCTGATGGCGTAGATGCCCAGATAATGCATCGAGGCGATACCCAGTCCAACCACTAGACCCGCCAGAATGCGGGCCTTGAGGGCGGAGGATCGCAAGGCAATCATATGTGCCAGGGTGAGCGCGTTCACGACCGTCAGGAGCGACAATATTGTGGGAACGAGCGCATAGCCGAGTATTACGCCCGGGTCATATCCCATCATGGCGGTGAAGTGCGTCGACCATACCCCGAAGCCGCCAACGCCTCCCGACGCGATTGCCCAGCGTATATGATCGATATTTTTCGTATCCCGGGCGCGCCGCAGAAACAGGACAATCGCTATCGCGGATATGGCGCAAATTAGCCCTGCAGCCGCGACGAGGCGAAGATCGTGATCGTCTCGGATGCAGAAATAGATATCGAACATGAGGCTGGATCCCTTAACCACACCCCTCTGGCATGCGCGCCTTTAGTCGAAGTTAATGACCCGAAAAATTATGTATTTTGCAGATCCTGTCGCGTCACAAGTTCTTGATCGCATGCGGATATCTGGAAAAGACAGCGATGTTATTTTTCGCTGCGGGAAGGCGTGGGGGAATTCCGGTCATCTTTTAACGCCCCTTTACGGCCATTCAGTCACCGATTTTCCGGTCCAGGTCGCGGCCAACTCGCTATGTTGCTCTGGATGCCCGGCACTGGCCGTAAGGAGAATGGCTGCGTTCCGCCGATTGAGTGCCAGCCCCATGTCGTTTGAGAATAGCGGCAGACGAACCGTTCGCGCCCATACCAGACGCATCGAGCCGCAAGCTGTCCGATTTCGAAAGACAGGGGGGAGGGGGAGGGCGCATTCCGCAGTCGGGAATGCGCCCATCATCGAGGTTCAGTGGGCCGGATCGAACGCAATGGCTTCGAGTGCGGCCTTGACCTCCTGCGACAGATCCAACTCCACTGCTGCCAAATTCTCGGTCAGATGCGCGACATTGGACGTGCCGGGGATCAGCAGCATGTTCGGTGCGCGCGCCAACAGCCATGCAAGCGCCAGCTGCATCGACGTAGCGCCCAGGCGATCCGCCAAATGGGCCAATGCCTGCGATTGGATGGGGGAAAAGCCTCCGAGCGGAAAGAATGGGACATAGGCGATGCCCTGGCTCGTCAAGCTGTCGATCAGCGCGTCATCCGCGCGGTGCGCCAGGTTATACTGGTTCTGGACGCACGCGATCGGGACGATGCGCTGGGCCTCCGAAACCTGGCTCTCTGTCACGTTGCTGAGGCCGATATGTCGAACCAGTCCTTTCTCGCGCAGCTGTGCAAGAGCGACGATCTGCGCCTCGATCGCCCCTTCCGACGGCGCGTGGATGTCGCCCATAATGCGCATGTTGACCAGGTCGAGAGTGTCGCGGCCAAGGTTTCGCAGATTGTCTTCGACGCCCTGCTGCAATTCGGCGGCACTTTGTACCGGCAGCCATGAGGCGTCCTTGCCGCGGATCGCGCCCACCTTGGTCACGATCAGGAGATCGTCGCTATAGGGATGAAGCGCATCGCGGATGATCTGGTTGGTCACATGAGGGCCGTAGAAATCGCTTGTGTCGATATGGTTCACGCCCGCCGCAACTGCCGCGCGCAGAACCGCGACGGCGGCATCGCGATCCTTGGGCGGGCCAAAGACGCCAGGCCCAGCCAGTTGCATCGCGCCATAGCCCATGCGGTTCACGAGATGATCGCCCAGCTTGAAGGTGCCGGCTTTGCGAAGATCCATCATGTCCTGTCTCCTCATTTGGAGACCGCGATATGGGCTTGTGGCCAGCGAACGATAAGTCGTAGTAATAAGAACAGGCTGTACGGATAATCGAACAATGGCGACGGAACTCGATGATCTTGCCACCTTCGTGGAAGTAGTGCGGGCAGGAGGCTTCCGAGATGCAGCCCGCATTTCGGGCACCTCGGCATCTGGGATGAGCGACGCTCTCAGGCGGCTGGAGGCCCGGCTAGGCGTTCGTCTCCTCCACCGCACGACGCGCAGCATGGCCCTGACCGAAGCGGGCGCGCGGCTATTCGAGCGGCTGTCGCCGGCCCTTTCGGAAATCCGCGACGCGCTCGATGTCGTCAACATCTTCCGTGACAGACCCGCTGGAACATTGCGCCTGAATGTTCCAGCTAATGTCGCCCGCACCGTGCTCCCATCGATCCTCCCATCATTCCTTCGGGTCTATCCCGATATTCGAGTGGAGGTGACGGTGGAGGATGGGTTTGTCGACATATTGAAATCCGGTGCGGATGCCGGGATCCGTTATGAGGAGCGGCTTGAACAGGACATGATCGCGATCCCCATCGGCCCAGCGACGCAGCGGTTGGTTACGGCTGGATCTTCAGCCTATTTCGATCATCATGGGCGCCCCTCGCACCCACAGCAACTGTTGGGCCATAATTGCCTGCGCGGCCGTTTTTCCGGCGGGGCCATGCCGGGATGGGAATTCGAGAGAGAGGGGGAAATTCTCGTTGTCGATCCGACCGGGCCGCTGGTGGTGCAGCCTGGTCTGGCGTGCGAATTGCTGATCGATGCTGCCGTGGCTGGCCTTGGAATTGTTCATCTGTTCGAGGATTGGCTTAAGCCGCATATCGAGAGCGGGGCGCTCGAATCCGTTCTCGACGACTGGTGCCAGACCTTCTCTGGTCCCCGGCTCTATTATTCCGGGCGCCGTTATTTGCCGGCGCCCTTGCGGGCTTTCGTGGACTTTGTTCGCTTGCAGCGATGGTAAATGGGGCCGCGTCAGAGCGGTTCCCGTGTTCGTACGCGGGCTGCGATTATCGACCAAAAACCTGCAGGCCCTCGTCCCTTGGAAAGCGGCAACCTGCCCAAAGAGGCGTGGACCTCGCGTTCGCTTGCTGACTTTCCGGTGGCGATGGCAAGATTTCAGGCACCACGAAAATAATCACCGTTGCGGAAAATTTCGGCCATCGCTTCGCATGGTGGTAGATTTAACTATCTTGAATATCTCTAATTTTCTCGGGTCTTTGCCTAGTGGATTGATTTTGACATGTGCATCCCCCGTCGGCGGGGATGGGTCTGCAAATGTCAAAATCTTTTCGGACCACTAGATGCGCCGGTACCGGAAATACCAGACCTCATGACCCAGGCGTCGGGCCTTGGCTTCGTAGCGGGTTTCGGGCCAGCCGCCCGGACGGGTGAGGAAATCCTTGGGATCGCTTGCCAGCCAATCGAATTCGGGATGGCCGTTCATCACCATCAGCGCCCAGCGCAGATAGACCGGATGATCGGTGCCGAAGCGGAACTCGCCGCCGGGCTTGAGCTTCTTCGCGATCATGTCGACCGGGCCGGGGTTCATCATCCGCCGCTTGGCATGGCGCGCCTTGGGCCAAGGATCGGGATGGAGGAGATAAACGAAGCTGAGCGATCCGTCGGGGATGCGGCTGAGAACGTCGAGCGCATCGCCCATGTGCAGCCGGACGTTGCCGAGCGCACCGTCGCGAATATGGCCGAGCGCCTGGACCACGCCGTTCAGGAACGGCTCGCAGCCGATGAAGCCATGGTCGGGCAGCATGTCGGCGCGATAGGCCATATGCTCGCCGCCGCCGAAGCCGATCTCGAAATGGAGCGGGCGGTCATAGCCGAACAGGTCGGCGGCGGTGACGTCGCCCTCGGCCGGTACCGATACGGCGGGCAGCAGCGTGTCGACCAGTTCCTGCTGGCCCTTGCGAAGCTTGGGCCCGGACTGGCGGCCATAAAGGCGGTTGAGGGTGGTCGGGTCGCCCGATTTATGCGCGGTCATGGGCGGCTGACTAGCGGGGGCAGGCCGATGGAGCAAGCGGCCTGCGCCCTATCAGTTGGCAACGGCGTCCGGCGACAGGCTGATCTGGCTTTGCTTGCCATAGACGCTGGTGGTCGACAGCGGCTTTTCCGACTGGACGATCTCGATCGCTTGGACCGGCTGTGGCGCGCTGGCATAGCTGGGATATTGCAGCCATTGGTCGAGCTTGCGGACGGTGACCGTCCAGGGGGCGCTACTTTCATCCTTGCCGCCCAGCAAGGCGGTCAGCGTGTCTCGGGCGATGACCAGCATGGTGCCCGAATCGCCGAGCGGGATGGCATAGCTGCCCTCATTCGTCTCGCCCTGATAGATGGGGAGGCGGCCCTGTATTCGATCGGGGTGGACGCAATAGGCCGGGGCGCCCGGGGCTTCTCTATTCTTCGCCGCCTTTTCCCTGACGCTGCGGTCGATATTGCCCATCATCGCGCCGGCAATGACAGACGCGCCGTCCTTTGTCACCTTGTCCGCACGCGCGCCGAAGACAAGGGGTTGGGAACAGGGTTTGAGCGGAACGGCCGTTGCGAGTGGCGGCAGCGCGCGGGGCCAGCCGAGCTGGCTTATCATCTGGTCCATCAATGCGTCGAGCTGGGCTGCATCATGGACGGGGGACGTGACGCGCAGCTTTAGCACCCATTCTCCGAGCGCGATGACGGCAACGCCGCTGCTACGGCCGATCTGGGTGATAGTGAAGCTCTGGAGCAGTCCGGCTGGCACTGAACTGCCCGGAAGGGCAAAGGCCACAGGATCGCCCAGGGCTGCGGGGCGCCCGAATTTGTCGTTGGTCGCGATCATGGTGGCCGCGACATCGAACCAGATGGCGGTGGCCGGCATGGCGGCATGATAGACATAGACATTTGCATGGGTGCGACTGATTGGATCGTCATAGGCGATCGATGTATCGAGGAGCGCGCCGTTGCTCAGATCCTCGACCGCACTGCGAGCAAAACCGTCAATCTTCGACGGGAAGGCAATACCGGACGGCTTGTGTTTCCAGCTTTTGTCGGTCTTTACGGCGATGGGGCTCGGCCGGGCCTGTGCGGACGGGGCAAGGGGCAGGGCTGTTGCCATCGCAAAGCCGCCAACTATCCGCAACCACATGAATATCTGCCCCCTCCCGCCATGCATGCAGGCAAGGTAGCGGGAAGGGGGCAGAGCACAAGGGCCATGGGATGCCGAACAGGGGAGAGCGGCAGGATGGCCCCTGAAGCTGGCTAGCCGTGGTGCGACCCGAAGGCTGGCCGGGAGGCAAGGCCCGACCGGTCTGTCCAGTTCGTCAGGTCACTTGCACTTGGCGAAGCGACCTTTGGCGTCCTTGCAGGGGCCCTTTTTCGGGGCGGCCTTTGGCGGACATTTGACGAACTTGCCCTTCGCATCCTTGCAGGGAGCTGCCAGTGCAGGAGCGGCACTGCCAACCAGAAATGCAAGGCTGATGAAGGCGGTAGCAAGAGGACGGGTCATGGCG
This sequence comes from Sphingobium sp. DN12, assembly GCF_051058005.1. Classification (NCBI taxonomy): domain Bacteria; kingdom Pseudomonadati; phylum Pseudomonadota; class Alphaproteobacteria; order Sphingomonadales; family Sphingobiaceae; genus Sphingobium; species Sphingobium sp. DN12. The sequence goes on along the minus strand of NZ_CP173717.1, from coordinate 2,220,783 downwards.
TTGCCCTGGGTGGAGGGTGCCGGGCTCGACAGGGGTGCGAGCCCGACGCCCTCTCTATGCGCGGTTCCGCGGGCGCAGGCCAATGAACTTTTCGTCATGTTCCGGACAGGATGGCTCAGCCACGGTCGGCATCGGCCGCAGCATTGAACAGGTCGAGCATGGTGCCCAGCCGGGCAGCCTCCTCCTGCGTCAGCCCTTCGTCCCGGTCGAACAGGGCGGCAAGCTTTTGCCCGCCGGCGCGGACCGCATCGGGATCGACGCGGGCGAGCAGTTCGGGAATGCCGGCAATCGCGCCATCGGGATCATGGCGCAGCAGCTTGGCCTGCTCGCGCACCAGCGCCCGGAACAGCGGCAGCGTCATGCCCGCGGGGAGCATGTCGATATGCAGCCGGCGTGCCTCCTCGAACCGGCGGGCGTCGGTCTGTTCGCGGGTGCGCAGCACATGGAAGATCGCCCGCAACTGCGCCTCCAGCAGGCCGCCTTCCTGCAGTTCGGCGCTGAGATGGGCCATTTCCTCGGCAACGAAGGCGCGATGTTCGGGCGTGTCGCCGGGGTGATGACGGGGCGGGCGGCCATCCTGCGGAGCGACGCCCATGGCGGCCTGAACCAGCGGCGCGCCATAGATCGTATCGAAGCTGAGTGCCTGGAGCCTGTCGCGGGCATCCCGATAGGCATCAAGTGCGCCGACCATCATGTCCGACACCATGGTCTGGCCGGCCAGGAAGCCATTGTCGGGCGCGACCGGGCGCCGATTGTCGCGCACGACACCGGCCCAGCCCTCGATCAGTTGCGCCATGGGATGGTCGCTCGACCAGCTGTAGGACAGGCGCATCGGGTGCCATTGCGCCAGCCAGTCGGCCAGTTGCGGGCTGGCCATCGCCTGCATCATCGGCTGGGCGAAGCGGCGATACAGTTCCAGATTGGCTTCCGACGCACGCCGGGCGGCAACGAAGCGCCGTTCGCTGTCGAAATCCTGCTGCACGATCGCTTGGACATCGGCGATGCCACGCCGCTGGATCGCGAGATATTGGCCGTCATCGTCGACCGCGCCGGGCAGGGCACCGTCGGGATCCTGTTGCACCGTCGCCTGATAGAGGCCGGCGGGCAGCACGTCGATCAGGTCGATGGCGCTGACGAATTCGCGATGCTCCTTGCGCCCGACGCTGGCCGAGACGAAGATGCCGAGATGGCCGATACTGTCATGGGTGGCATAGATGATCGTCTGGTCATGGCTGACGATCTCCGCATCGTTGCGGTAGAGATCGGTGATCCAGCCCAGGGCCTGCGGTGGCGGCGTGATATTGTCGCCATGCGAGCAGAAGACCAGGATCGGCGAGCGGATGTTGCGCAGGTCGATGCGGATGCCGTCCGAGGTCAGCAACTGGGCGGTGGCGAGCCGGTTGCCGATGAAGAGATTGTCGACGATATACTGCATTTCGACATCGTTGAGATAGACATAGCCGCCCCAATATTTCTCGAAGCCGAGATAGCGTGGGGCTTCGGTATCGACCTTGGAATAAAGGGTGTAATCCTTTTTCCAGAGCGTGTTGGCGGGATCGAGATTTTCGAAATTCTGCACCAGCCAGGCGCCGTCGAAGCGGCCCGCGCCCATGTCGCCGGTCATCGCCGTCGCCCAACTGCCGCCCATCAGGCCGCCGCCATAGCGCATGACATTGTCGCCCGCCCAATAGGAGAGCGGGGCGCCGGCGATGATGATCGGGCCGAACAGGTCGGGCCAGACCGCAGCCGTCATCAATATCTGCCAGCCGGCCTGGCAATTGCCGATCACCACCGGCTTGCCATCGGCGGAAGGGTGGAGTTCGCCGACATGGGCGACGAAGGCGGCCTCCGCCCGCATCACATCCTCCACCGTCTGGCCCGGAACCGGATTGGGGGTGAAGCCGATGAAATAACAGGGATGGCCTTCGCGCAGGGCGGCGCCAATCTCGCTGTCGGGCTTGAATCCGCCAATGCCGGGGCCATGGCCGGCGCGCGGATCGACGACAATGACCGGGCGCTTGGCGGGGTCGACCGGCAGGCCCTCTGGCGGGGTGATGCGGACCAGGCCATAATTGACCGGGCGAGGCAGATCGGCGCCGGACAGGATGATCTCGCCGTCGAAATTCAGCACATGGGGCACGCGTTCGGCCAGATGCGCCTTATACTGGTCGCCGCGCTGGCGCTTGACGTCGGCGAACAGGACGGCGCGTTGCAGCGCGTCGACGCCATAGTCGAAGGCCTGACCGAACCAGTCGAGCGGCGGCCAAAGCGGGATGGAAGCGGTGGATGATGTGGGTTCGCTGGTCGTCCTGGGCATGGCTGGCCTTCCGAAACGCGTTCAGACGTTGCGGCGGACCCCCATTCCTGACCGCACTGCATCATAACCCCGAGTCATGACAATGCGATGGAAAATCGTCTTATTTCGACAGGCCGATAACAACTTGTGACGGACATGCGAAAAGGGCGCGGAAAGCATAGCTCTCCGCGCCCCTTGCTAATTTATGTCAGATGACCGGTCTCAGGCCAGCTTCGCCTTGAGCGCGTCGACCAGATCGGTCTTTTCCCAGGGGAAATAGTCGCCGTCGGGCGTGCGGCCGAAATGGCCGTAGGCGGCGGTCTTCTGGTAGATTGGCTTGTTGAGGCCGAGATGGGTGCGGATGCCCTTGGGCGTCAGACGCACCAGGGTCGGCAGCACGGCTTCGATCGCCGAGGCTTCGACGGTGCCGGTGCCGTGCAGGTCGACATAGAGCGAGAGCGGCTCGGCGACGCCGATGGCGTAGCTGAGCTGGATCGTGCAGCGACGGGCGAGGCCGGCGGCAACGATGTTCTTCGCGAGATAGCGGGTGATGTAGGCCGCCGAACGGTCGACCTTGGTCGGATCCTTGCCGCTGAACGCACCGCCACCATGGGGCGACGCGCCGCCATAGGTGTCGACGATGATCTTGCGGCCGGTGAGACCGGCGTCGCCGTCCGGCCCGCCGATTTCGAACAGGCCGGTCGGGTTGACATAGATGCTCTCGTCGCCCGGCAGCCAGCCTTCGGGCAGGACATCGGCCATCACGCCCTTGACGTAAGCGCGCAGCTCGGCGCGGCTGTCGTCATTGTCCATGCCGGCGGCATGCTGGGTCGACACGACCAGCGCGGTCGCGCGGACCGGCTTTTCGTCGATATATTCGAGCGTCACCTGGCTCTTGGCGTCGGGTTCCAGGAAGGGCACGACCTTGGCGTGGCGGTCGGCCGCCATGCGTTCCAGGATCTTGTGCGAATAATAGAGGGTGGCGGGCATGAGGTCGGGGGTTTCGTCCGACGCATAGCCGAACATGATGCCCTGGTCGCCGGCGCCTTCGTCCTTGTTGCCGCTTTCATCGACGCCCTGCGCGATGTGCGCGGACTGGCCGTGCAGGTTGTTCTCGAAGCGGAAGGTCTCCCAGTGGAAGCCGTCCTGCTCATAACCGATGCGCTTCACGGTCGCGCGGACGGTCGCTTCGATCTCTTCCTGTGCGCCCGGTGCCCATTCGCCATTCTCATAGACGCCCTTGCAGCGGATTTCGCCGGCCAGGACGACGAGCTGGGTCGTGGTCAGGGTTTCGCACGCGATGCGGGCTTCGGGATCCTTGGACAGGAACAGGTCGACGATCGAGTCGGAAATCTGGTCCGCGACCTTGTCGGGGTGGCCTTCGGAAACGGATTCCGAGGTGAAGAGGAATTGGTTACGCATGAGACTCCCGTAAGGTGCTTGCGGACGAATGAACATAAAGAAAACTTTATGTGGCTATTAGCTTTTGCCTCTGCGCAAGGCAAGGGCCGTCCCGAGCAGGATCAGGAGGAAGGCGAAGGGTGCCCAGTTGCCCAGCCGCGCGAAGAGGGTGGCAGGCAGCGGTGGCGGCAGCCGGCTGTCGAGGTAACCGGCGCGATGGCTGGACAGGGCGTGGAGAATATGGCCGCGCGCATCGACGATGGCGGACACGCCGGTGGGCGTGGCGCGGATGATCGGTAGCCCTTCCTCCAGCGCGCGTAGCCGCGCCTGGGCCAGATGCTGGACCGGGCCCCAACTGCCGAACCAGGCGTCATTGGACGGGTTGAACAGGAAATCCGGGCGATGGGCGCGGTCGACCACCTGGCCCGAGAAGATGATCTCATAGCAGATCTGCACGCCCATCTTGAGCGACGGGCGGCCAAGGGTGGCGGGCAGGGTCAGGCTTTGCGGGCCGGGGCCGGGCCAGAAATCGACGTCGCCCGGCACCAGCCGCGACAGGCCGATCGGCTGGAGGATGCTGCGCATCGGCAGATATTCGCCATAGGGGACGAGATGCGCCTTGTCGTAGCGGGCGGCAAGCTGGGCATCGGGGGTGACCACGAACAGGCTGTTGTTGGCGCCGGCCAGTTCGGTCGTGCCATAAGGCCCCTTGTCCTTGAAATAGACCTTGGTCGCGCCGGTCATCAGCAGGTCGCCCGGCCCCATCAGGTCGGCGAGGCGCCAGCGCCATTCGGGTTCCATGTCGAGATAGGCGGGGATCGCTGCTTCGGGCCAGAAGATCAGGCGCGGGGCAGGGCGGGGCTTGCCCGACAGGGTCGCGAGGGTGCGGAAATGCGCCTGTTCCAGCTCGGCCGAATATTTCTCGTCCTGGCCGATATTGGGCTGAACCACGCGGATCAGCGGCGCGCCGGCGGGCGTCGTCGGCGCGGGCGAGAGCTGGCCCCAGAGCGCGAGGGCGACGAGCGGCACGGCGATGGCGGCGGCGGGGCGATACTGGCGGCGCACGGCGAGCAGGCAGGCGCCGGCGGCGAGCAGCGCCAGCGCGCCTAGGCCATAGGTGCCGATCAGCGTCGCGGCGATCGCGGCGCCGGTCGGCAGCAGGGTGACACCCAGCGGGTTCCAGGCAAAGCCGGTGAAGATGGTGGCGCGCGCATATTCGCTGGCGATCCAGCAGCCGGCGAACAGCAGCAGGAAGGCCGGACCGGTGAAGGCGAAACGGCGCCCGGCCCACCAGGCAGCCAAGGTCGCGAGGGCGGGATAGACGGCGAGATAGAGCGAGAGCAGGACCACCGCGCCATAGCCGAACCAGTGCGGCATCGCGTCCTGATAGGTGAAGGCGTGGGCGATCCAGTTAAGGCCCAGGGTGAAATGGCCGACCCCGAACAGCCAGCCGCGCAGGAAAGCGGCGCGGCGATCGGGCGCGCGCTCGATCAGCAGGATCAGCAGCGCAAAGCAGGCGATGGTGACCGGCCAGAGTTTCAGCGGCTCGAAACCGGTCGCCGAGAGGAAGCCGGGGAGCAGGGCAGCAAGCCGGGGATGACGCGCGAGCTGGGCGTTCATTTGCGGCGGATCAGGAGATGGAGGCCATGGTGGCATTGGAGCAGCGATCGCTCGTCTGCCCGCCGCCCGACAGCATCGATGCCGCCACGAAGCCACCGACCACCAGCACCAGGAACAGCGCTGACAGCGGTGCCAGATATTTCTCGATGAACGCCTTGATCGGGCGACCGAATTTCCAGAACAGGAAGCCGACGATCATGAACTGGAAGGCGCGGGACAGGATGCTGGCCCACAGGAAGGTGAAAAGCGACAGGCCGATGAAGCCAGCGGTGATGGTGATCAGCTTGAACGGGATCGGGGTCGCGCCTTTGATCAGGATGATCTCCGCGCCATAGTCGCGCAGATAGCAGGCCGCGACCGGGAATTTCGCCGACAGGCCAAGGAAATGCAGGATCTGCGCGCCGACCGCCTGATAGAGGAAATGGCCGATGCCATAGCCGAGCAGGCCGCCCAGCACCGAGGCGATGGTGCAGATGAGGCCATAGCGGATCGCCTTTTCCGGCCGGGCCAGGCACATCAGGCCCAGCAGCGGATGCGGCGGGATCGGAAAGAAGCTGGATTCCATGAAGCTGAAGGCAAAAAGCCAACGTTCGGCGTGCGGGTGAGCGGCCTTGGCCAGCATCCACTGATAGAGCTTGGTGAGCATCGCGAGCGGGCCTAGCTGAGTTGAACGGGTGCCGCCAGCGCTTTTGCCAGGACGACCATTTCGAGCGGCGGATCGAGCGGTACGGGGAAAGGGCGCTTCTCGTTGGTCAGCACATAGCCACGCCGCTGATAATAGGCGATCAGTTCGGGACGCTGGTCGATCACCGTCATTTCGATCATGGTTGCGCCGAAATCGCGGGCGGCCTGATCCTCCGCGGCGGCGATCATGCGGCGGCCAAGACCGGTGGCCTGAAGCTGCGGATCGATGCAGAGCAGGCCGAGATAGGCGACATCCTCGTCACGCTTGCTGATCTGGACGCAGCCGATGGGCATGCCCTTGTCGTCGATCGCGACCAGCAGCCGGTCGGTCGGGCTGGCGAGGATCTCCTGCAATTCCTCGATATCGGTGCGGGCGCCGGTCAGCAGGTCGGACTCGAATGTCCAGCCGGCCCGCGCCTCGTCGCCGCGATAGGCGCGCTCGATCACGCGGTGGAGCAGGGGCAGGTCGGCGGGGGCGGCAAGGCAGATATCCATGGCCCCGCCTTTAGCGGGGCGGCGATGGCTGCAAAAGCCCTGAAGAATGGACGCGGCGATGCTTGATCGGGACGCTGCGGCCGCGATAGGATCGGAACAAACAGGAGAGCGCGATGCAGGATATGGGCGAGGGCAGTTGCCCCTTCAGCTTCAACATGGACCCGGCCAGCTTCAAGGTCGGCGATTCGGTCAGCTATCGGGTGACCGGCAGTCTGGAGGGCTTTCCCTTTGCCGGGGTGCTGCTGGAAGTGCATGACGACCATGTCGTGCTGACCTCCGATGTCGACGACAAGGCCAGCCGGATGCGCGCCACGCGCGAGAGCCGGCCAGTGGTGCGCGAAGAGGATGTCTGCTGACGGACAGGGCGTCCGGACAGGGCGTCGGCCGGCCAATCCAACCACATTACCGATTTGTCAGCCGCCACGGCGTTGACTGTCCGGCGCCGTCTGGGCATGACGCGCAACGCATAGAGACCGGTCGGCACGCTTGATAATTTCGCATATTCCCTGGGACAAGTTGCGGCAGCGGGCCGGCGGCCTGGCATTCGCGCTGGTGCTGAACGCGATCCTGCTGCTGGCGCTGCTGACGATGGCGCCGCATATCGACCCCAAGAAGGTCGAGGATCGCAATCCGGTGAGCTTCGATATCGAGCCGGCCAAGCAGGCGAACAAGGAAAAATCCAAGGCGCAGAAGGCGGAAAAGCGCGAGCGGGATACCGCCGCGCCCAAGCAGAAGAGCGAACCGGTGGTGACGCCGCCCCGGCCGGTCGAGACGCCGACGGTACAGCCGCCATCGCCTTTCCCCTTCATCACGCTCGACAGCCGCCAGATGGTCGCGGCCGACATCGGCAAGATGGAAAAGAAGACGGCGGGCGTCGGCGACAGCGGCACCGGCAATGCCAAGGCGATTGTCGGGCCGGGCGAGGGGCCGGGCGGCGTGCAATTGTTCGAGGCGGAATGGTATCGCCGGCCGACCCATGCCGAATTGTCGACCTATCTGCCCGCCAATGCGCCGTCGCAGGGCTATGGCCTGGTCGCGTGCAAGACGATCGACCATTATCATGTCGAAAATTGCCAGATGATCAGCGAATATCCGACCGGATCGGGCTTTGGTCGCGCGGTGCGCCTGGCCGCCTGGCAATTTCTGGTGCGCCCGCCCCGCGTCGACGGCAAGCCCCAGGTCGGCGCCTGGGTCCGCATCCGCATCGATTATACCCGAACGGTTATCGGTGGCGGCGCCGGCGCGGATGATGACGGGCGCTGAGGCGCGGTAGGTCGGGTAGCGGCCAGAAGCAGACATGTTCCCCCTCCCGCAGGCGGGAGGGGGGTAGGGGGTGGGCTGGACGTTGCGAAAGCCCACCCCGCTGCGACTAACACGCTTCGCGCGCAAGTCTCGCTGCCCCTCCCGTAAACGGGAGGGGAATGGCAGGAAACCACCCCATCGCCCCAGGGCAGGACAATCGGTCCGGCTTGATCCCCTTCCGGTCGCGGCCTACACCCGCGGCATGACTATTGCCTCCTATCCGGCGCTGCGCATGCGCCGTACCCGTGCCACCGCCTGGAGCCGGGCGATGCATGCCGAAAACCGCCTGTCGCCCAGCGATTTCATCTGGCCCCTGTTCGTGACCGAAGGGGAGGGCGTGGAGGAGCCTATCGCCGCGCTGCCCGGCGTGTCGCGCTGGTCGGTCGACCTGATGGTGGCCCGCGCGAAGGAAGCGCGCGACGCCGGCATTCCTTGTCTGGCGCTGTTCCCCAATACCCAGACCGACCGTCGCAGCGACGATGGCGCCGAGGCGCTGAACCCCGATAATCTGATGTGTCGGGCGATCCGCGCGATCAAGGATGCCGTGCCTGACATCGGCGTGCTGACCGACGTGGCGCTCGACCCCTATACCGCCCATGGCCAGGACGGGCTGCTCGACGAGACCGGCTATGTGATCAACGACGCGACGATCGACATGCTGATCGGCCAGTCGCTCAACCAGGCAGCGGCGGGCGCCGACATCATCGCGCCGAGCGACATGATGGACGGTCGGATCGGCGCGATCCGCGAGGCGCTGGAGGAAACCGGCCACGCCAATGTCCAGATCATGGCCTATGCCGCCAAATATGCCAGCGCCTTCTATGGCCCGTTCCGCGACGCGGTGGGATCGCGCGGGCTGCTGAAGGGCGACAAGAAAAATTACCAGATGGACCCGGCCAATGGCGAGGAAGCGCTGCGCGAGGTCGCACTGGACCTGGCCGAGGGCGCGGACAGCGTGATGGTGAAGCCGGGCCTGCCTTATCTGGATATCGTCGCGCGGGTGCGCGATCGTTTCTCCGTGCCGGTCTTCGCCTATCAGGTGTCGGGCGAATATGCGATGATCGAACATGGCGCCGCCGCCGGGTCGGGGGACCGCGATGCGCTGATCCTGGAAACGCTGATGGCGTTCAAGCGGGCCGGCTGTTCGGGCGTGCTGACATATCATGCGCTGCACGCGGCGCGGCTGCTGAATGGCTGAGGCGCAGATGACCGACCATCCCGATGTTTCGATCATCCCGCTGAACGGCAAGGCGCCGCTGATCCACCCCAGCGCCTTCATCGCGCCGGGATGCCGGATCATCGGCGATGTCGAGATCGGCGCGGATGCCAGCATCTGGTATAATTGCGTGATCCGGGGCGATGTGAACCATATCCGCATCGGCGCGCGCACCAATATCCAGGACGGCACGGTCGTCCATTGCGACAGCCCCGGCGACGGACGGCCGGGCTATCCGGCAGAGGGCTATCCCACCATCATCGGCGAGGATGTGCTGATCGGCCATATGGCGATGGTCCATGGCTGCGTGCTGGAGGACCGGGCGTTCGTGGGGCTGGGCGCGATCGTGATGAGCGGCTGCACGGTGGAGAGCGACGCGATGCTGGCGGCCGGCGCGCTGCTGTCGCCCGGCAAGGCGGTGCTGCACCGGCAGCTCTGGGCCGGGCGTCCGGCCAAATATATGCGCGACCTGACCGACGAGGCGATCATCACCATGCGCGAGGGCGTCGACCATTATGTCCATAATGGCAAGGCGCATAAGGGCGCGGTGCGCCAGATGGGCTGAAAAATCGGCGCAATTCCGGTTTCTGGCGGTCCATCGTCGTCCACCAATTGTCCGACATTATTTTGCGAAAATTGCGTGAATTAGCAATTAATCAAGTTTTTGCGCGGAATGGCAGTCCCGACATTTCATTCGGGATTATCCATGAAATTCCGCAATTTATTTCTGAGACATGACGGTAGTGTCAGTGTCGTCGCTGCCCTATCGCTGATCGGCGTCATCGGCATGGCGGGTCTCGCTGTCGATCTCAATCGCGGCTATGAACGGCGGATCGCGACCCAGCGCGTGGCGGACATGGCGGCGCTGGCTGCAGCCGTCGCCTACAAGGCGGACGGATCGCAGGCGATTTTGCGGCCCACTGCGGTCGACCTGGTCACCGCCCATGGCATCACCGATGCGACGATCGACGTCGCGCTGCTGGCCGACACGCCCGAAGCCGGCGCCAAGGCGGTGCGCGTCGAACTGACGACGCCGCTGCCGCTCAGCCTCAGCCGCATATTGGGCGCAGCGGCGACCATGCCGGTGAAGGTCAGCGCGATGGCGCGCCTGGCCGGCAGCGCGTCGGCCACGCCCTGCATCCTGGGCCTCGCCTCATCGGGCAATGCGGTCGAGACACAGGGCGGCGCGACGATCAACGCGACCGACTGTTCGGTGGTCGGTGCCGGATCGGTCAACAATGGCGGATCGGGCATCACGGCCAAGGAAATCGTCTCGGGCGCGGCCGACATCATCAACAATTATGGCACATTGTCGGCCGATCTGCTGCGCTATGCGGGCAGCTTTTCCAATCCCAGCTGGAACGGCAATGTCCCGGCGGCGGACAAGCGGATCAACCAGTCGACCGCGATCAGCGACCCGCTCGCCAATTCGATGGATCTCGCCACCGCGCGGCAATTGCTCGGCACTTTCCGCACGCCGCGCACGATTGCCAATCCGGTGACGCCGGCCTGCGCCGACATATGGACTTTCGGCAATTCGCCCTCGGCCGGTGCTGCCCCCTTCCGTCAGGGCAACAGCGCCAAATTCACCGTGCCGGCCGGCAATTACTGCCTGTCGCGGATCACGGTCGACGGTGGCATCACTGTCACCTTCCAGGCCGGCTCCACCGTCACCGTCGCCAATGGGGTGTCGATCGGTGGCGGTTCGACTGTCAATTTCGGTGACAATGTCTGGCGGATCAATGGCGGCTTCAACAGCGGATCGAGCGGCGTCACCTTCGGCAATGGCGAAGTGTCGATCGGCGCCGGCACGGTCAGCTTTGCGGGCACCAACCGGATCGGCACCGGCCCTGTCTCGATCGCCGCCAACATCACGCTGTCGGGCGGCACGTCGCTGGCGGTGGGCGCGGGCAGTCACGGCTTCAAGGGGATCAGCGTCGGCGGCGGCAGCTGGATGACGCTGGGCGATGGCGATCTGGACGTTGCCGGCCAGATCAGGATCGACGGCGATTCCACCCTGATCGCGGGCACCGGCAACTACACTTTGGCCAATGCCGGCGGCGACGCCATCACGCTGAGCGGCAGCGGCCGTTTCTTCATGGGCGACGGGCTGTTCAGCGCCAATGGCAATATCGTGACCGCCGGCGGCAGCCGCCTGGTCTTCGGCAAGACCGCCAATCACCTGATCAACGGCAATCTGTCGATCGCCGGATCGGTGCTGTTCGGCGCCGGGCGCTACACGGTGAGCGGCGGCCTGACCAACGGTACCGGCGGCACCACCTGGCCCTATACCTCGCCGATCACCAACCAGAGCTGGGGCCAGACGCTGGAGGGCGTGTCGGTGTCCGGCTATGACATGGCCGGCGTCAATGTCAGTTTCATCCTGGGCGGGACGATCAACCTGGCCGGCGGCGCCAAGACCAAGCTGATCGCCCCTACCAGTAGCGTCGAAGGGGCGGCCATCGCCGACATATTGGTCGACAGCCTGACATCGCAGGCGACCAACTGGGGCGCAGGGTCGCAGAATGTCTTTTCCGGCGTCGTCCATCTGCCCAATTCGGCCGTGACCATGTCGGGCGGCAACAACAGCCTGTCGGCCGGCCAATGCTTCACCCTGATCGCCTATCGCGTGACGGCAAGCGGCGGCGCCAATGCCGGCACCGCCTGCAAGTCGATCAGCGATCTGGTAGGCGGTAGCGGCGGCGATGTGGAGCTGGTGGCATGATCGGTGGCTTGCGAAAGCTGCGTCGCTCGGAACGGGGCGTCGCCACCGTCGAGTTCGCGCTTTGGCTGACCCTGTTCTTCACGATCAGCCTGGTCGCGATCGACATCGCCCAGTTCACCATTCAGCGCGGGCGACTGGCCGAAGCGGTCAGCGGTGCATCGCTGTCGGCCTTCAAGACGCGCGATGCGGTGCAGTTCCAGTCCATTCCCGCCTATGTACAGGCAATGGCAGCGGCGCCGGGCCAAAGCCCGATCAACGTCACCGTCGGCTGCAATGGCGGGACCGGCAATTGCACGAACAGTTCCCGCGTCTGCGCCTGCCTCAGCCAGACGGGCAGCTTCATTCCGACCAACAGTTGCGGCCAGAGCTGTGGCAGCGGCGCGAGCGCGAACAGCCGGTCGGGCTATTATCTCGACATCGTCGCGAGCTACAAGTTCAACCCGCAATTCGTCCCGGCTTCGCTCGCGGAAAAGGCGGTCATCACCCAGAAGACGACGGTGCGCCTGCAATGACCCGATGGCTGAACCCTATCCGATCGAACCAGACGGGCGCGGTCGCGATCGAATTTGCGCTGCTGGCGCCAGTCTTCTTTGCCTGCCTGTTCGGCGTGATCGAACTGGGGCGGCTGGCCTGGACCAAGCAGGCGCTGCGCGAGGCTGCCTACAGCACGGCGCGCTGCCATTTGGTCAATGACAGCGCGTGCGGCACCACGCAGCAGCAGATCAGCTATGCCGTGGCGCGGGCCAAGGCGAACGGCATCGTCATTGCCGCGGCGAATGTCAGCATTCAGGCCAATGTGGCGTGTCGCGGTGTCGGCCAGGCCAGCATGGTCGAGATCAACAAGCCGTTCAGCTCGCCCATCAGCCAGCTCGTGCCGCTACCGACGACGGTGTCGGCGAAATCCTGCCTGCCGGGGCTGGCGGGCTGACAGATGGGCTAATGCCCAATGCTCCGGTCAGGGCTGGGGCAGGCGGTTCTTCAGCGCGTCGATGCGGTCATTCTGGCTGTCGACCATCGACAGGACGCTGGCGCGTGCCGCGTCGATATCCGCGACGCCGCCCTTTTCCGATCCATCGGCGACCGCGTTAGACCGTTCGATGAACAGGGTGTCGAGGCTGGCAAGCGCGGACACGCTGTCGTTGCGGGCGGATTCGGCGGCGCTGATCGCGACCTGCGCCGCGACCCAGGCGTCGCTCGATACCGATGCGCGGCCGGCGCTGTTCACGGCGCGGTCGGCGCTGGCATAGGCCTTGTCGAAATTGGCGCCGCCGCTCTGCGCCTGGCTTGTGAGCTGGCTGATCTGGGCCTTGAGCTTGTCGTCGGCCGGCACGGGCAGCGGGGCGGCGGGCGCCTCGGCCATCGGTGCGCTTTCGACCGGGCGCTTGGCGAGCGAGGGATAGCTTTCATGCGCGCCGGCGCAGCCCGACAGGATCAGGGCTATGGTGGGAAGGAAGCGGCGCGTGATCATGATCTGCATCTAGGGCGGGACCGGACGGGGTGCAATGGCCCTCTGTCCGGTCCCGCGCGATAGATTAGCGGGGCAGGGCGGCGGCTTCGCGCGCCAGTGCCTCGATCTTGTCGGGATCGACCGGCCCCTTGGGCACGACCCAACTGCCGCCGACGCATTTGATGAAGGGCTGAGCCAGCCATTCGGGCGCGCTCTGGGCGGTGATGCCGCCGGTCGGGCAGAAGCGCGCGGTGTGCAGCGGCGCGGCCAGCGCCTTGAGCGCCGGAAGACCACCCGAGGTTTCGGCCGGGAAGAATTTGAAGTGGGACAGGCCCATGTCCATGCCGCGCATGATGTCACCGGCCGTGGCGGTGCCCGGCAGGAACGGGATGTTGGCGGCGATCGCGGCCTTGCCCAGCGGTTCGGTGAGGCCGGGGCTGACGATGAAGCGGGCGCCCGCTTCCATCGCGGCGTCGAGCTGGGCCGGGTTCAGCACTGTGCCGGCGCCGACGATCGCACCCTCGACCTTCGCCATCTCGCGGATGACGTCGAGCGCGGCGGGGGTGCGCAGCGTGACTTCAAGCGCGGGCAGGCCGCCCTTCACCAGCGCCTGGGCAATGGGGAGCGCATCCTCGACCCGATCGACCACCAGCACCGGGATCACCGGGGCCAGTTCCATCACCTGTTCGACGGTCAAGCTCATGCATTCTTCTCCCTAAAGGCCGCGGCAGCGCCGAACAGGCCGATTTCTTCATGGATCGCGCAGCGGATCGGCACGGTCGCCATCAGGCTCTCGAACCGGCCCTTGGCCTTGAAGCGGGTGTGGAAGCCGCTCTGTTCGAGAAAATCCTTCATCCGCTGGGTGAGGCCGCCGGCCAGTACCACCGCATGGGGGCCATGCGCCAGTGCCAGATCGCCCGCGACCGAGCCATAGCAGAGGCAGAAGCGGTCGAGCGCGCGGCGGGCGAACTCGTCGCTGCCGTCAAGCGCGGCCTGCCACAGTTCTGGGTCTTCCATCAGCATGACCCGGTCGTGACCGATGGTAGCGAGCGCCTTGTAGATGTAATTGAGGCCCGGACCCGACACGATCCGCTCGGTCGAGACGCGCAGGAACTTGTCGCGCAGATAGTCGAGGATCTTGACCTCAATCTGGTCGAGCGGGGCGAAGTCGAGATGGCCGCCCTCGGTCGCGATGACATGGGGATGGCCGTCATCATAGGCGATCATCGCGACGCCAAGGCCGGTGCCGGGACCGACTACGGTAACGCCGCCGTCGCGCGGGAAGGGGCGGTCCTCGCCGAACAGCAGGGGCAGGTTTTCGTCGGGCAGGCGCGAGACGGCGTGGGCCACCGCCTCGAAATCATTGACCAGGCGCACGGTGCGCAGGCCCAGATCCTCCGCCAGCGTGTCGGCGCGGATGACCCAGTTGCTGTTGGTCAGCTTGATGACCTCGCGGCCGATGGCGGTGGCGAAGGCGATCGAGGCGGCATCGGGCAGCGGGCCTGCGCCGGCCTTGGCCTCATCCTCGGCAAAAGCATCCCAGCAGGCCTGGAGGCTGGGATAGTCGGCGACCTTGTATTTGCGGACGGTGCCGAGTGTCGGCACGCCCTTGTCGTCCAGGGAGGCGCGGGCAAAACGCGCATTGGTGCCGCCAATGTCGGCGGCGATGATGTCGGTCATTTGTCTCTCTCTCCGGACATTCGCGCCAGCGCATGCAAATGCGCCGACGCGAATGGCTGTGCTTATATCGCGAGTTCGGCGTCCATCGCGGCGAGGATCGGCGACGCACCCTGCTCGGCGAGGTCGCTATTGTGGCGGAACAGCGCGAACAGTTCGCGGCCGGTGTCATAGGGCGGGGGCGGGGCGGCGGGAATGTCGCGCGCGTCCCAGGTGGCGGCATCGACCAGCGCCTCGACCTGGCCGCTTTCCGCGCAGACGCGGACGAGATCGCCATCGCGCAGCTTGCCGATCGGGCCGCCGCCCAGCGCCTCGGGCGACAGATGGATGGCGGCGGGCACCTTGCCCGACGCGCCCGACATGCGGCCGTCGGTCAGCAGCGCGACCTTGAAGCCGCGATCCTGCAGCACGCCCAGCGCCGGGGTCAGCTTGTGCAGTTCGGGCATGCCATTGGCACGCGGGCCCTGGAAGCGGACGACGACGACGACGTCGCGTTCCAGTTCGCCCGCCTTGAAGGCGCGCAGCACATCGTCCTGATCGTGGAAGATCGCGGCCGGCGCCTCGATCGTCCAGCGTTCCTTGTCGACTGCGCTGACCTTCATCACGCAGCGGCCAAGATTGCCCTGGAGCAGCTTCATGCCGCCATCGGCCTGGAACGGGTTGGAGGCCGGGCGCAGCATCGCCTCGTCGCGGCTGGCGGGGACATCCTGCCAGACCAGCGCGTCATCCTGCAGCACCGGTTCCTTGCCATAATCGGTCAGATCCTGGCGCGCGACGGTCATGATGTCGCGATGGAGCAGGCCGGCGTCGAGCAGTTCGCGGATGATGACGGCCATGCCGCCCGCTGCGTGGAAATGGTTCACGTCGCCCGACCCATTGGGATAGACGCGCGCCAGCAGCGGCACCACGTCCGACAGTTCGGCAAAGTCGGTCCAGTCGATATGGATGCCGGCCGCGCGCGCGATGGCGGGCAGGTGGATCGCATGGTTGGTCGATCCGCCGGTGGCCATCAGGCCGATGATGGCGTTGACGATCGCCTTTTCATCGATGCAGTGGCCGAGCGGGCGGTAGTCATTGCCGTCCCAGCCGATGTCGGCGATGCGATGGGTGGCGGCGCGGGTCAGTTCGCTGCGCAGCTTGGTGCCCGGATTGACGAAGGCGGCGCCGGGCATGTGCAGGCCCATGACTTCCATCATCATCTGGTTGCTATTGGCGGTGCCATAGAAGGTGCAGGTGCCCGCGCCATGATAGGAGGCGCTTTCGCTTTCCAGCAATTCCTCGCGACCCACCTTGCCCTCGGCATAGAGCTGGCGGATGCGCACCTTTTCCTTGTTGGCAAGACCCGAGGGCATCGGCCCGGCGGGGATCAGGATGGTCGGCAGATGGCCAAAGCGCAGCGCGCCGATCAGCAGGCCCGGCACGATCTTGTCGCAGATGCCGAGCATCAGATTGCCCTCGAACATCGCATGGCTGAGCGACACGGCGGTCGACAGGGCGATGGTGTCGCGGCTGAAGAGGGAGAGGTCCATGCCGGCCTGGCCCTGGGTCACACCGTCGCACATGGCCGGCACGCCGCCCGCCACCTGCGCCGTGGCGCCGATCTCGCGCGCAGCAATCTTGATCTGCTCGGGATAACGGCCATAGGGCTGATGGGCCGAGAGCATGTCATTATAGGCGGTGATGATGCCGATGTTCATCGCCCGGCCGGTGCGGATGACAGCCTTGTCCTCGCCGCTGGCGGCAAAGCCATGGGCGAGGTTGCCGCAGGACAGCTGGGCACGGTTGGTGCCCGCGTCGCGGCCGCGCTCGATCAGGTCGAGATATTTGAGCCGCGTCGCCGCACTGCGTTCGGTGATGCGCTCTGTGACCTTGGCGATCACGGGGTGAAGATCAGTCATGCCAGCTGGCTCCGTCGCGTTCGATTAGGGCAATGGCCGAGGACGGCCCCCAGTTCCCGGAGGAATAGGGCGACACCTTCATGTGCGCCTCCTTCCATCCGTCGATGATGGAATCGATCCAGGCCCATTGGGCTTCCACCTCGTCACGGCGGACGAACAGGGTCTGGTCGCCGGCGAGCAGGTCCAAGATCAGCCGTTCATAGGCGATGCGGCGACGCTGGCCGGCAAAGGCGGCGGTCAGCGACACGTCGAGCGTCACTTCCTCCAGCTGCACCTGCCGCTCCAGTCCCGGCCGCTTCGACATGATGGTCAGGCGGATATATTCTTCCGGTTGCAGGCGGATCACCAGCGTGTTCGGTTCCAGCCCCGAGCCCCCACCCGAATGCTGCCCGTCGCGGCCGAAAATCGAATGGCGCACCGGCTTGAACTCGATCATGATTTCTGACTGGCGCGCGGGCAGCCGCTTGCCGGTGCGCAGGTAGAAAGGCACGCCCTGCCAGCGCCAATTGTCGATATGCGCCTTCAACGCGACGAAGGTTTCGGTGTCGGACGGCTGGCCCAGTTCGTCGGCATAGCCGGTGACGATCTGGCCGCCGACGGCGCCGGGCGTATATTGGCCGCGCACGCTGTGGGTCTTGACCGTTTCCGCGGTCATCGGACGCAGCGAACGCAGCGCCTTGACCTTCTCGTCGCGCACCGCGGTCGGGTCCATCCGCGCGGGCGGCTCCATCGTCAGGATGGAAAGGATCTGGAGGATATGGTTCTGCACCATGTCGCGCAGCGCGCCGACACCGTCATAATAGGAGACGCGGCCTTCGAGGCCCACGGTTTCGGCGACGGTGATCTGGACATGATCGATCGCGGTGGCGTTCCACAGCGGTTCGAACATGACATTGCCGAAGCGGAGCGCCAGCAGGTTCTGGACGGTTTCCTTGCCCAGATAATGGTCGACGCGGAAAATCTGCTCTTCAGCGAACAGGTGGCCGATGCTGTCGTTCACCACCTTGGAGGAAGCGAGATCCTTGCCGATCGGCTTTTCCATCGCGATCCGCGTCCTGGGCGTCAGCAGGCCGGCGTCGGCCAGCCCCTGTGCGGTCGGACCGAACAGCGAGGGTGGGGTGGAGAGATAGACGGAAATGCCGCGTTCCAGGCGCCCATCGACGCGCTCGGCCAGTTCGGCGAAATGCGCGCCATTGCTGGAATCGACCGGCTGATAGAGGATCATCGCGCGGAAACGCGCGGCGATGTCGGCATCATAGCGGTCGGCCGGCAGGAACTGCTTGAGCGCCGCGCAGACTTCCTCGCGAAAGGCCTCATCATCCATTTCGGTGCGGGCCGAAGCGATGATCAGGAAGTCGTCGGGCAGCAGCCCGTCAGACAGAAGATTGTAGAGCGATGGGAAAATCATGCGCCGGGCAAGATCGCCGGTGGCACCGAACAACAGGAACGTGGCAGACGGTTCGGTCAAAGGACAGTCCTTCTCCGTTAGTTATCTATATCTGCACGATGCGGCTCTTATACCGGCCATGCTTCGTTACGCAAGCAGGCTATAGGCAGGAAAATGATGCTGCAACTGCGAACGACTCGCGGGAAGGCGGGGCGGTCTATGACGTCGGTCAGCAGGCGGTGCGCAGGCCCCGGCGCCAGTTGAGGATATGCGCCCCGGCCAGCAGGGCGCTGCCGCCGACGGTCCAGATCGCTTCGCTCAATGGGGTGCGGGCCAGCAGCGCGCCCACGGCCATCAGGGACAAGCCGGCCAGGCCGATGCCCAGCGGGAGCGCGGCGCGGTGGCGGCGCCAGCCCTGCAACAGCGCGAACAGGCTGGTCGGCACGGCGATGGCGAGCATCAGCAGGTGGAAGGATTCGCCCGGATCGATCCGCGCGGCGATGGTCGGCAGCAAGGCGAAGAGCAGTGGCAGGCCCAGGCAATGGACGGTGCAGAGCGCGGAGGCGCAGATGGCGAAGCCGTCCAGCCAGGAGCGGGGGCGGCCGGCCGGATTAGGTTCCGGCGCTTCGCAATGGGGCATGATGGTTCCTAAATGATATAATGTTACATTTTCTCCGGCCATATCGATATGGGGGCATGGGAAGTCAAGGGCAGGGGGACGGAAGGCGTCGCCGGGGCGGTTGGTTGACGGCGCGGAAAGCGCTTTTGTTTCAACGCTGTCTTGCCGTGTTGCGGTGCGCGGCTTATCCCGTCTGCGGTCTTTGGGGGGAATAGTGATGAAGCATGGGGTTGCGCGCCTGGCGTTGCTGGCGGGTGGGCTGGCGATGTTGGCGGCTTGTGGCGGCGGCGGGTACGATAGTGCGGGCACTGCGCCGCCGACGGCGACGCCCACACCCACGCCGACCGCCACCTGTTCGCTGCGCGAACGGCAGGATTGGGCGGCGGCGACGCTCAAGGAATGGTATCTTTTCCCCGAAACCCTGCCGTCCGCGCTCAGCCCGGCCGGCTATGCCAGCGTCGACAGCTATATCGACGCGCTGACACAGGGCGCGCGGTCGCAGCGGCGGGATCGCTATTTCAGCTATCTCACCTCCATCAAGGCGGAGAATGCCTATTATCAGTCGGGGTCGAGCGCCGGCTTCGGCCTGCGCTTCGCGACCGACAGCGGGGGCACCCGCCTGTTCGTCATCGAATCGTTCGAGAACGGCCCGGCACTGGCCGCCGGCATCGATCGCGGCGCGGAGATATTGGAGATCGGCACCAGCATCACGAACATGCGCAGCGTGTCGTCGCTGTTCGCATCGGGCGGTGCCGATGCCGTGGCCGATGCGATGGGGCCGGATAGCGCCGGCACGACCCGGTTGTTGCGTATCGCCGACGCGAACAGCACCCGCACCGTATCGGTGACCAAGCGCGACTTCGACCTGATGCCGGTATCGAACCGCTATGGCGCGCGGGTGATCGACGATGGCGGCCGCCGTGTCGGCTATGTCAATCTGCGCACCTTCATCCTGTCGGCCGAACAGCCGCTGCGCGACGCGTTCGCCGGTTTCAAGTCGCAGGGCGTGACCGACATCATCCTCGACCTGCGCTATAATGGCGGCGGCCTCGTTTCGACGGCCAAGGTTCTGGGCGATCTGCTCGGCGGCAACCGGGCGCGCACCGACATCTTCATGCGTATGACCTATCGCCTGGAAAAGAGCGGCCAGAACCAGACCCATTATTTCGAGCCGCTGGCGCAGTCCGTCGCGCCCACCCGCATCGCCTTCATCGGCAGCGGCGGCACGGCGTCGGCCAGCGAAGGCGTCATCAACGCCTTCATCCCCTATCTGGGTGCGCAGGCGGCGCTGATCGGCGCCAATACCTATGGCAAGCCGGTCGGGCAGATCGCGATCGATCGCGAAGCCTGTGACGACCGGTTGCGGGTGGTTGCCTTTGCGACCCAGAATGGCGCGGGCAACGCCGATTATTATGACGGGCTGGCGAGCAGCATGAAGGCCAGTTGTCAGGCATGGGACGATATCAGCTATCCGCTGGGCGATCCGCGCGAGGCGGCAACCCGGCAGGCGCTGGACTTCATCGCCGGGCGCAGTTGCACGCCGATCGGCGGCGCGGTGGCGACGCTCAGCCGCAAGGCCGTGACGTCGCCGGTGTCCGCCCCGCGCGAATTGCTGGCGCCGCAGCGGCCCAATCCGGCCCAGCGCGAGGTGCCGGGTCTGTTCTGACCAACCGGCCGATCAGGCGGCAGCGCTGACTTCGATCAGCGCTGCTTCTTGGTGATGGTCGCCGTGAAATCGGGATCCTTGTTCGCCACCCAGTCGACGAACTTGCGGATCGGCGGATGGAGCAGCAGGCCCTCCACGTCCATGCCGTGGCGCTGTAGTTCGGAATTGGTGAAATTGGCGATCAGCGTCTGCTGGCAGATGCCGTGCATCGGCACGACGTCGCGGCCGCCCCGGCTCTTGGGAACGGGATGGTGCCACACGATGGTCGTGCCCGTTGGACGCCCGCACAGCCAGCAGGGCGGCGGGGGCGGCGCTGCCTCTTCCTCGCGATGCACATCTTCATAGGGGCCATGTTTGGAATATTTGCGGGCCATGTCTCTGCCTGGATTGAAGGAAACTTTGGCCGCTCCCTATCGCAGCCGGCGCGGCAGCACCACGGGGATCATCATGGCTGCTTGACTAATTTCGATATTTAGCTAATTGTCTCATCATGAGCCAGGTCTTCCGCGCCTTATCCGATCCGACCCGTCGCCGGGTGCTGCAATTGCTGCGGCAGGGACCGATGAGTGCGGGCGAACTGAGCGACCAGTTCGATGTCTCCAAACCGACCATGTCGGCGCATTTCGCGGTGCTGAAGGAGGCCGATCTGGTCCATGCCGAAAAGGCCGGAAAGTCGGTCATCTATCATCTCAAACTGTCGGTGCTGGAAGAGGCGCTGCTGGGCTTTGCCCAGTCGTTCGGCATCGGCGTGGAGGCGCCGGATCAGCATCGGGAGAAGGCAGGATGGACAGGGAATTGAAGGCGGGCCTGCTCTGGGGCGGCGGTATCCTGCTGCTGGCGCTGGCCGCCAGCCAGGGGCGCAAGCTCGACTGGCTGGACAATGACATGGTCACGCGGCTGGTGATCGGCGCCAACGGGTTGATGATCGCCTGGTATGGCAATCGCATGCCCAAGGCTTTCCTGCCTGACGCCTGCGCGCGGCAGGTGGCGCGGGTCGGCGGCTGGTCGATGGCGCTCAGCGGCATCGTCTATGCCGGATTCTGGGCGTTCGCGCCGATACCGGTGGCGGTCGTCGGCGGCTGCGTCGCGGTGGGGGCGGGGATGGCCGTGACGATCGGCTATGGCCTCACCTTGCGTGCCCGGCTGCGGGCCCGCCGCTAGGCCCTTGTTTCGCCTGCCTGGCGGCTTTGTTGCGGGAGCGATTTTGGGGGCTTTGCAGCCGGTTCATGACCTGCTAGGTGCCCCCTTCCACGATCAGATGCGGGCGTGGTGAAACTGGTAGACGCGCCGGACTCAAAATCCGGTTCCGCAAGGAGTGTCGGTTCGATTCCGACCGCCCGCACCATCTTTTGATCGGCCTCGATTGTCGCTGACAATATCTCAGGCATCGTTTTGGCTCTGCTATCTGTCGTCGCTATGGTTGGCGCAGTAAGGTTGAACTGGAACCGTCCAGTTTATCGGCAGATCAGAGAAATTTCCCCATAAGCGCCATGTTTCGCTTGTTCTGTCGAACGAGGCTAGGCCCCATTGCGGCGGATCGGGCCAGCCGAACCAATCTCGGTCGATCAGATACAGGATTTCGTTGCCAAATTCCGCGACGAAGCCGGTGCCCATTTTTCTGGCCCAGTCGTGATCATCGCCCAGTTCTGACATGGGCGGCCAGTCATTTTCTGCTGCAGGGCGCCATTCCAATGGCCAGGCGATGCGCTCGCGATATCCCGATTTCATCGAGCGTGCTTTGAAGAAGCCCAATTTCCATGGATTTGCTTCCCAGAACATATCGCTTCGATATCTCCACTACCTATCGCTGACCTAATATTCTGATCAATTTGTGTCGACAAATGGCGGATGTTCAGCGGCCCGGTTGCGCCTGGAACCAGGGGATCATCCGTGCGATCGCATCCTCGACCCGGTCGGTCGAGACGGCGAAGCTGAAGCGGATGAAGCGGTGGCCGTCGACCGGATCGAAATCGATGCCGGGCGCGGTGGCAACGCCGGTCTCGCGCAGCAGCTTCTGGCAGAAGGCCAGGCTGTCATTGGTGAGATGGCTGATATCGGCATAGATGTAAAAGGCACCATCGGGCGGCGCGATGCTGGCGAGGCCGAGCGCGGGCAGGGCATCGAGCAGCAATTGCCGGTTGCGGCGATAGGTGTCGACATGCCCCTCAAGCTCGTCGGTGCAGTCGAAGGCGGCCAGCCCCGCCTGCTGCGCCAGTACCGGGGGCGTCAGGAACAGATTGCCCATCCGCGCCCGCGCCGCGCCGATCAGGTCGGCGGGCACGACGATCCAGCCCAGCCGCCAGCCGGCCATGCTGAAATATTTGGAGAAGCTGTTCACGATCACCGCGTCGGGGGCGAATTCCAGCATCGACCGGGCCGGCTCGCCGAAGCTGAGGCCATGATAGATTTCGTCGGAGATGATGCGGATACCGCGGTCGGCGCAGACCCTGGCGATCGCGGCCAGTTCGTCGGCCGGGATGATCGTGCCGGTCGGGTTGGCCGGGCTGGCGAGGATCAGGCCGTCTGGCGCTGGCTCGATTGCGGCCAGCGCGTCGGCGCTGATCTGATAGCGTTCGGCCGGACCGCAGGCGATTTCGACCGGCTCCAGATAGAGCGCCTTCAACGTGTTGCGATAGGCGACATAGCCCGGCCGCGCGGTGGCGACGCGGGCGCCGGGCGCGAACAGGCTGGTCAATGCCAGCACCAGGCCGGGCGACGCGCCGCAGGTCAGCAGGATCTGTTCGGGATCGACAGCGACATTGTGCCGATCGGCATAGAGGCGGGCGATCCGTTCCTTGAGCGCCGGACTTTCCCAATAGCCCATCGGATCGGTGTCGAGCACTTCATGCGCCAGCGCGATCGCGGGGGCCGGCGCGCCGGTCGAGGGTTGGCCGAACTCCATGTGCAGGATGGAGCGGCCCTGTGCCTTGAGGGCATGGGCTTCGCGGCTGATGGCGATGGCGTGGAAGGGATCGATCTGGGCAATCATGCCGGCTGCCTATTCTGTGCGGGCAACCATGTCCATGGCCGCTACCTTCTGTCTGGCATGAACCAGGCGCTGCTCACCGCCCTGCAATTCATGGTGCTGGGGCCGCCACCCTCGCGGCGCTGGTGGTGTCGCTGAACCTGGGGCGGCGGATTACCGGCTGGCAGAATGTGGCGCTATCTGATCTCGAGCCATGCGGTGCGCGACCGATGATCCTCCCCTGCCAGAGGAGGTGGCGCGCGCGAAGCGCGTGACGGAGGGGTGTCGCCCTATCGCAAACGGGATACCCCTCCACCATTTGCTGCGCAAATGGTCCCCCTCCCCTTGCAGGGGAGGATGTTTTTAGGATTCCGCGATCCACACCTCGACCGGCACCTTGTCCTGCAGCAGGGCGAGGCGGATCGGCAATTCTTCGACCGGGCCGCCGGCCAGCGCCTGGTCATAGACCGCCTTCTTGCCCGCGCCGCCGATCTGCAGGAAGATGTGGCGACTTTGCAGGATCGCGTGGGCGGTCAGCGACAGGCGCTGATGCGGCGCGACCGGCGGGGTGGCGGCGATGGTGTAGGCCTGGCTGGAAAGGCCTTCGGCCAGTTCCTTGCCTTCCGGGAAGAGCGAGGCGGTATGGCCGTCATCGCCCATGCCGAGCAGGATGATGTCGAACGGCCAGGGCAGGGCAGCAAAGTCCGCCTCGACCGCGCTCTGGCCGGCATAGGCGTCGACGGCGCCATTCTTCATCGGCACGAAGCGCGCGGCGGCGGCCGGCCCCTGGAGCAGGGTTTCGCGCACCAGCCTTTCATTGCTGTCGGCGCTGACCGGATCGACCCAGCGTTCGTCGACCAGGGTGACGATCAGCTTGGTCCAGTCGAGCGGCACTTTCGACAGGGCTTCCAGCACCGGGCGCGGCGAGCGGCCGCCCGACACGGCCAGCGTCGCGACACCGCGCTGGGCGATCGCATCCGACAACAGGGTGGCGATGCGGGCTGCGATATCGGTGGCAGCCTGTGCGCCGGTAGCAAAGATATGTTCGGTCGGCATGGCTCTCACTCGACGATTTCGGGAAGGGTGCAGATGTCGATCCATTGCGCCCCGGTCAAGGCGGCAAGCCGATCGGGCGTCAGTTCGACCGAGGCGGTGCGCGATCCCGCCGCCGGAAACACGGTGTCGAACGCCTGCAGCGATACATCGCAATAGACGGGCAGGGCGCTGGCGAGGCCGAAGGGGCAGACGCCGCCGACCGGATGGCCGGTAATCTCCTCCACCTCATGCGCGCCCAGCATCCGCGGCTTGGCGCCCAGCGCCGCCTTCGCCTTGCCATTGGACAGGCGGGCGTCGCCGCGCGCGCAGACCAGCACCACCCTGTCGCCGACGCGCAGCGACAGGGTCTTGGCGATACGGGCCGGTTCGACGCCCAGCGCAGCCGCCGCCTCGATCACCGTTGCGGTGCTGACGCCCTGGTCGATGATCGCGACATCGGGCGCCTGCGCGGCGAAGAATGCGCGAACGCTGGCTTCGCTCATGCCTTCTGGATATCGCTGAGCTTGCGTTCCCAGGCGAGCGCATGGTCGACGATCTGGCCGAGATCGGCATAGCGCGGCTGCCAGGGAAATTCCGCCATCAGCGCGCTATTGTCGGAAATCAGCGCATCGGGATCGCCCGCACGGCGCCCTTCCAGCCGGCGCTCGATCGTCATGTTGGTGACCCGGTCGACCGCGTCCAGCACTTCGAGCACGGAGAAGCCCCGGCCATAGCCGCAATTGAGCATGTAATTGCGATCGGGATGGGCAATCAGCGCTTCGAGCGCCAGCACATGGGCGGCGGCGAGATCACTGACATGGATATAGTCGCGCACGCCGGTGCCGTCGGGCGTGGCGAAATCGGTGCCGAAGACGCTGACATGGCTGCGCTTGCCCAGCGCCGCCTCGACCGCGACCTTGATCAGGTGGGTGGCGCCGGCCGTCGACTGGCCGGTGCGGCCCTGCGGATCGGCGCCGGCGACGTTGAAATAGCGCAGCGCGCAGAAGTTCATGGCGTGGGCGGCGGCCACGTCGCGCAGCATATACTCCGTCATCAGCTTCGACATGCCATAGGGATTGATCGGCCGCTGCGGCGTCGTTTCCCTGACCGGGCTTTCCTCCGGTATGCCATAGGTGGCGGCGGTCGAGGAGAAGATGAAATGGGGAATGCCGACGGCGACCACGCTTTCCAGCAGGTCGCGGGTCTTCGCGCTGTTATTGTTATAATATTTGAGCGGGTTCTCGACCGATTCCGGCACCACCACCGATCCGGCGAAATGCATGATCGCCTGGACGCCATGTTCGCGCAGAGTCGCCTGTACCAGCGCCTGGTCGGCAATGTCGCCCTGCACGAAGGGAACGTCCTGCGGCACGGCCCAGCGGAAGCCGGTGACCAGATTGTCGATCACCACCACGCCATAGCCGGCATCCTTCAGCGCCAGCACCGCATGGCTGCCGATATAGCCGGCGCCGCCCGTGACCAGAACCGTTGGCTTGCTCATAAAGAAAAGGTCTCCCCGAATATGTCCGGGGAGACCTAATACAGAAGCGTTACGATTTACAAATCGCTCATGCTGCAGCGCGAGACGGAACGGGGCGATAGAAGGTCGCGCCGTTGGCGGCCATTTCCCGCAGCTGCGCCGTGGGGGCGAAGCGCGGGCCATGGGCGGCGGCCAGCCGGTCCAGCACGGCCACGACATGGGCGATGCCGACCGTGTCCATATGGCTGAACGGACCGCCGGTGTAAGGCGCGAAGCCCCAGCCGAAGATCGCGCCGATGTCGCCGTCTTCCGGCGTTTCCAGCACGCCTTCCTCGAAGCAGCGGGCGCATTCGATCAGCTGTCGATAGAGCAGGCGTTCCTTGACTTCCTCGACGTCCGGCTGGGCGTCGGCGCGCGGGAACAGCTCGCCCAGCACCGGCGAGAGATGCTTCTTGCCGCCTTCGGGATAGTCGTACCAGCCCTTGCCATTCTTGCGGCCCAGGCGATCGGCCTCGACCATCTTGAGCATGATGTCGTCCGACCCCTGGGGAACATAGGCGTCGCCCAGTTCCTTCTTGGCGGCGGTCATGATCTTGACGCCCAGTTCGATCGACACTTCGTCGCTGACGGCCAGCGGGCCGGTCGGCATGCCAAGCTGCTTGCCGGCATTTTCGATGAGCGCCGGGTTGATGCCTTCGCCGACCAGTTCCGCGCCTTCCTGCACATAGGTGCCGAAGCTGCGTGAGGTGTAGAAGCCGCGGCTGTCATGGACGACGATTGGCGTCTTCTTGATCTGGGCAACGAAGTCGAGCGCCTTGGCGATCGCGGCCGGGCCGGTCTTTTCACCCAGGATGATTTCGACCAGCGGCATCTTCTCGACCGGCGAGAAGAAGTGGACGCCGATGAAATTCTCGGGCTTGGACCAGGCATTGGCCAGCTTGGTGATCGGCAGGGTCGAGGTGTTGGAGCCGAAGATGGTGTCGGCGCCCAGCACGGCTTCGACCTGCTTGGTCACTTCCGCCTTGATCGCGACATCCTCGAACACGGCCTCGATCACGAAGTCGGCGCCGGCGAGTGCGGCATAGTCGGTGGTCGGAGTGACGCGGGCCAGGGTGGCGGCCATCTTCTCGGGCGTCATGCCACGGCCCAGGCGCTTGGCCAGCACCGCCTCGACATGGGCCTTGCCCTTCTCGGCATAGGCCTGGTCACGGTCGAACAGCACCACGTCCATCCCGGCCTGCGCCGCGACGGTGGCGATGCCCGCGCCCATCATGCCGGCACCCAGCATGGCGAGCTTGGTAGTCGGCGCCTTGGGCTCGTCCTTGGGACGACGGGCGCCGCGTTCGGCCGCCTGCTTGTTGACGAACAGGGTGCGGATCATGTTCGACGCCTGCGGATCGGCAGCGACCTTGGCGAAATATTTGCTCTCGATCCGGATCGCCCGGTCCATCGGCAGGGTGATGCCCTCATAGACCGCCGACAGCAGGGCGATCGGCGCGTTCATGTTGCGCTGGGTCTGCTTCAGCGTCATCGGCAGGGCGCCGGCCATGGTCTGGACGAAGGCGGGGTTGAAACCGCCAGCGCCGCCGGGCACCTTGAAGCCCTTGACGTCCCAGGGCTGGGTGCTGGCGGTCGGGTTCGCCTTGACCCAGTCCTTGGCGGCGGCGAGCGTCGTGCCCTGCGGCACCACGCCGTCGACGACCTTCAGCATCGCGGCTTCGGCCGGGCGGAACAGCTTGCCCTGCAGCATGTACATCAGCGACGCTTGTACGCCCATGATGCGCGGCAGGCGCTGCGATCCGCCGCCGCCAGGGAACAGGCCGATCAGGATTTCGGGCAGGCCGAGCTGGGTCTTGGGGCTGTCGCCGACGAAGCGGCGATGGCAGGCGAGCGCCAGTTCGAAGCCGCCGCCGACGCAGGTGCCCTCGATCGCGCAGGCGACCGGCTTGCCGGCGGTTTCCAGGCGCCGGAACAGCTGGTTCAGCACGAACACATTGTCGAAGATCGCGGTGGGGGCGGGGCGCTGGCCATCGGCGCTGGCCAGCATCGACCCGAAATATTTCAGGTCCATGCCGGCCATGAAGCCGCTGTCCTTGCCCGATGCGATGACCGCGCCCTTGATGCCCTCTTCCGACGCGATGCGGGTGATGGCGGCGTCGAGATCGGCCAGGAAGTCGGGGCCGATGACGTTCATCGACTGGCCGGGCACGTCGATCGTCAGGGTGGCGATGCCGTCGGCATCGATGTCGAAGCGAATCGTATTCATTTTGATCTCCTCTCCCCCGTTCGCCCTGAGCCTGTCGAAGGGCTCGCCTGAGCGTAGCGAAGGCATCTCACTGCGTTCGATGACGGGCTTCGACTTCGCTCAGCCCGAACGGGGTGGTAATATTGCTTACACGCGCTCGATGATGATGCCGGTGCCCATGCCCGCGCCGACGCACAGGTTGATGAGCGCCGTGCCCTTGCCCGAGCGTTCCAGCTCGTCGAGCGCAGTGCCCAGCACCATGGCGCCGGTGGCGCCCAGCGGATGGCCCATGGCGATCGCGCCGCCATTGACGTTGATCTTGCTGTGGTCGAGGTTCATCGCCTGCATGTAGCGCAGCACGACCGAGGCGAAGGCTTCGTTCAGTTCCCACAGGTCGATGTCGGCGGTGGTCATGCCGGCGCGGGCCAGCAGCTTGCCGGCGACAAATTCCGGGCCGGTCAGCATGATCAGCGGTTCCGAACCGATCGAGGCCATCGCCTTGATCTTCGCGCGCGGCTTCAGGCCGTATTTCTCGCCGATTTCCTTGTTGCCGACCAGCACCGCGGCGGCGCCGTCGACGATGCCGCTGCTGTTGCCGGCATGATGGACATGGTTGACCTTTTCCAGCTCGGGATAGCGCAGCAGGGCGACCGTGTCGAAGCCGGGCATGTCCTCGCCCAGCGCCTGGAAGCTGGGCTTCAGGCTGCCGAGCGACTGCATCGTCGCGTCGGGGCGCATATGTTCGTCATGGTCGAGCGCGATGCCGCCGATCACGTCGCGGACCGGCACGATCGACTTCTTGAAACGGCCTTCGTCCCACGCGGCCTTGGCGCGGCGCTGGCTCTCGACGGCATAGGCGTCGACATCGTCGCGGCTGATGCCGAATTTGGTGGCGATCACGTCGGCGCCGATGCCCTGGGGCGCGAAATAGGTCTTGTAGGCGACCGCCGGGTCCATCGCCCAGGCGCCGCCGTCCGATGCCATCGGCACGCGGCTCATCGATTCGACGCCGCCGCCGATCGCGAACATCGCTTCGCCCGAATAGACCTTGGCCGCGGCCATGTTGACCGCTTCCAGGCCCGATGCGCAGAAACGGTTGACCTGCACGCCCGGCACGGTCTGGGCATAATCGGCGTTGAGCACGGCGACGCGCGCGATGTCCGCGCCCTGTTCGCCCACGGGGCTGACGCAGCCCAGGATCACGTCGTCGACGTCGGCGGTGTCGATCTGGGTGCGGTCGCGCACCGCTTCGAGCATCTGCGTCGCAAGCTGGATGGGGGTGATGTCGTGGAGCGAACCGTCGCTCTTGCCCCGGCCACGGGGCGTGCGGACGGCATCGTAGATATAGGCTTCCATGGTTCCTTTTCCCTCTCCGTTGGCGGCTTTTGGCGCACCGGAAGTGGCCCTGAATGTATTTACGTTTACGTAAAGTGCAAGCCTGAAATGGTCGGTTTCCGCCGACATGGCCTTGCCGTAAGGTCAGGTGCGGGCCTGATGTGGGGCACGATTGCAGCAGGACAAGCGCCAGGTGAAGATTGCGGTTCTTTCCGACATCCACGGCAATATCGATGCGCTCGACGCTGTGCTGGCGGATGTGGCTGCGCGCAATGTCGATCTATGTGTCAATCTCGGTGACATCCTGTCGGGGCCGCTCTTCCCCTGCGAGACCGCCGATCGGCTGATGACGATGAACTGGCCGACGATCCGGGGCAATCATGAGCGGCAATTGCTGACGCTGGCGCTCGAACGCATGGGCGCGTCGGACCGGGCGACCCATGATCTGCTGGCGCCGCGCCATCGCGACTGGATCGCTGGATTGCCCGAGACGCTGTGGCTGACGGATGAGATATTGATGGTCCATGGCACGCCGGACAGCGACATCGATTATTGGCTGGAAACGGTCGAACCGACCGGCTTGCGCGCCGCGACCGAGGCGGAGGTCGAGGCGCGGGCAGGGGGCGTCTTCGCGCCGTTGATCCTGTGCGGCCATACCCATGTGCCGCGCATCCATCGTCGCGCCGATGGCGGGCTGATCGTCAATCCGGGCAGCGTCGGCCTGCCGGCCTATGACGATGATCGGCCCTCGCCGCACAAGGTGGAGACCGGATCGCCCGAAGCCCGTTATGCACTGGTCGCGCGGATGGCCGACGGCTGGCACGCGGAGATCGTCCTGGCCGCCTATGATGCCGAACGCGCGGCCGCCACGGCCGACGCACGGGGGCGGCCCGACTGGGGCCGGGCGCTGCGTACCGGACGGATGTGAACCAAAGGCCGAGTCGCGGGTTTGACCGACGTTCCTAAATCCGCTTGATGGTTTTCGTGCCTGACACCGAGTCCCCCCAGCCGTCCTCGCCCTTTGCCATTCCCATCTTCCGCGCGATCTGGATCGCGAGCCTGGCGTCCAATTTCGGCGGGTTGATCCAGTCGGTCGGTGCGGCCTGGATGATGACCTCGCTGTCCGCTTCGCCGGTGCTGGTGGCACTGGTGCCGGCGTCCACGACGCTGCCGATCATGCTGTTCTCGCTCTGGGCCGGCGCGGTCGCCGACAATCTGGATCGGCGCAAGGTGATGATGGCCTGTCAGCTGTTCATGCTGCTGGTGTCGACTGCCCTTGCGCTGGTCGCCTGGCTCGGCGCGCTGACGCCCTGGACGCTGCTGGGTTTCACCTTCCTGATCGGCTGCGCGACGGCGGTGAACGGTCCGGCCTGGCAGGCGTCGGTCGGCGACATGGTGCCGCGCAGCGTGCTGCCCAGTGCCGTCGCTATGAACAGCATGGGCTTCAATCTGGCCCGCAGCACCGGCCCGGCGCTGGGCGGCGTGATCGTCGCGGCGGCGGGCGCGGCGGCGGCGTTCCTGGCCAATGCAGTCAGCTATATCGGCCTGGTCGCGGTGCTGGCGCGGTGGCGGCCGGAATTGCCGCCCAAGCTGCTGCCGCGTGAGCGGCTGGGCGTCGCGATGTGGGCCGGTGTCAGCTATGTCTCGATGTCGCCCAAGATCCAGCTTGTGCTGCTGCGCGGCGGCGCCTTTGGCATCGGTGCCAGCGCGGTGTCGGCGCTGATGCCGCTGGTGGCGCGCGATGTGCTGGGTGGCGGCGCGCTGACCTTCGGCCTTACCAGCGGCGCCTTCGGCGTCGGCGCGGTGGCCGGGGCGCTCTCTACCCGGCGGCTGCGCGCGCGCTTTTCGATCGAGGCGATCGTGCGGTCCGCCGCCCTGTCGCTGGCGGCGGGGACGGCGATCACGGCCATGTCGGGCTATCTGGTGCTGGCGCTGCTGGGTTATCTGCTCGCCGGGGCGGGCTGGGTCATGGCACTGTCGACCTTCAACGTTTCGGTCCAGATGTCGGCGCCGCGCTGGGTCGTCGCCCGCGCCGTCGCCATCTATCAGATGACCGCGTTCGGCGGCATGGCGATCGGCGCCTGGCTGTTCGGCAATCTGGCCGAGGATCATGGCGTGGTGGACGCCCTCTATGCCTCCGCTGCGGTGCAACTGGTCGCCGCGCTGATCGGCTTCGTTCGTCCGCTGCCGCAGATCGGCGATGACAATCTCGATCTCCAGAACCGCTGGCGCGAGCCGGAGACGGCCGTGCCGGTCGAACCGCGCAGCGGCCCGGTGGTCATCACCATCGAATATCGCATCCCGGTGGGGTCGGTCGTCCCCTTCCTCAGCGCGATGAGCGAGCGCCGCCGCATCCGCAAGCGCGATGGCGCGCATGGCTGGTCGTTGATGCGCGATCTCGGCGATCCCGAACTCTGGGTCGAACGCTATCATGTGTCGACCTGGCTCGACTATGTCCGCCACAATCAGCGGCGCACCATCGCCGACATCACCAACAGCGACACGAT
Source organism: Sphingobium sp. DN12 (assembly GCF_051058005.1). NCBI lineage: Bacteria > Pseudomonadati > Pseudomonadota > Alphaproteobacteria > Sphingomonadales > Sphingobiaceae > Sphingobium > Sphingobium sp. DN12. Next base: position 2,188,783 of record NZ_CP173717.1, on the reverse strand, counting down.
CCACGCGCTGCACAGTGGCGGCAAGCCGCCGGTGGTGCATCGCATGCTGGAACGCCAGACGGGCTCGCTGCCGCTCAGTCGTGCCCCTGATCCGCGGGAAATGGGCGACGGGCTGACCGATCCGACGCGATCGACCTGAAGCGGGGCAAGGCAATGCGGCTTCGCCTGCCCCTTTTATGCCTCAGGTCGGTGTCACCGGGGGGCGGCCAAGATCCTCCGGCGTATCGATGTCGTGCAGCACATTGCCGATCGTCTCGATCTGGATGCCGTGGCTCAGCAGGGCGCGGGCACCCTGGTCGCCTTTGAGCGCGAGCAGTTCGGGGAAATGCTTGCGGCCGATGAAGGCGGGCGGCGAGGAGGAGAAGCCGTCGGTGCTGGCGACCACCGAACGGATATCCTCGGCCGCCATGCAGATATGGTTATAATGGGTCTGCGGCACTTCGGGCATATCGGCAAGGCAGATCAGGATGCCGCGCACCTTGCGCTTGTCCATCACATGCTCGACCGCCAGCCGGATACTGCTCGACAGGCCCTCCTCGGGATGCTCGTTGACGACGATATCGAAGCCGCGCCGGTCGAGCTTGCGATGCAATATCGGCGCAAATTCGACCGGTCGCACGACGGCGACCAGTTCGGCAAAGGCCATGGAGGCGATGGTTTCCAGCGTGTGCGCGGCAACCGGCTTGCCACGCAGGTCGGCCATCAGCTTGTCTTCCTCGCCGAAGCGGGTCGACATGCCGGCTGCCAGAAGGACGGCGGCGATGCGTTCAGTGCGCATGATCTTGCGATTGTAATGACATTTTTATGTGGTGCGTTCCCGTTAGACTGTGATTTGCCACCACAGCGATGTTGTGTCCAGCCGGGGCAAAAGGGCTGGTCAGATGGGCACGCAGTCGCCATATGCCGGGGCCAACAATTATGGAGTGGCCCAGTTCATGGCATATGATCCCGATGCGGAAACCGTAGGCGAAGGCTCGAAGGAGCCGGTCCCGGCCGAAGTGTCGGAGGCGATCCGCACCCTCATCCGCTGGTCGGGCGACATGCCCGAGCGCGAAGGGCTGATGGAAACGCCCGAGCGGGTGGCCCGCGCCTGGCGCGAATATTGCCGCGGCTATAATGATGATCCGGCCTATCATCTCTCGCGCATCTTTCATGAGGTGGGCGGCTATGACGATGTCGTGCTGCTGAAGGACATTCCGTTCCAGTCGCATTGCGAACATCATATGGCGCCGATCGTCGGGCGCGCGCACATCGCCTATCTGCCCGGCGATTATGTGGTCGGCATTTCCAAGCTGGCCCGCGTGCTGCACGCCTATGCCAACCGGCTGCAGGTGCAGGAACGGCTGACCTCTGAAGTCGCCAACTGCATCTGGGAAAATCTCAAGCCCCAGGGCGTCGCCGTGGTGATCGAGGCGACCCATGGCTGCATGACCGGCCGCGGCGTGCGCACCCCCAATGTCATCATGAAGACCAGCCGCATGCTCGGCGTCTTCCGCGACGATGAAAAGTCGCGCGAGGAAGTGCTGAAGCTCATCGCCTCGTGAATGATGTGACCGGAGAGGCGGAGGGCGCCGAGCCCGCCTATCGCCCGATCGGTGGCGCCAAGAAGGATGCCGGGCCGACCGGCCCCTTGCCGCTGGCCTCGCGTCGGCTGGCGCTGGTGACTGGCGGTCATCGCCGGCTGGGCGGCATCATTTCCGCGGCGCTGGCGCAGGCCGGCTATTCGCTCGCCATCCATGGCAGTCATGACACGCGGCTTGATTCCCATCTGGCGATTGCGCTGGAGGAAAATGGCGCCGAGTGGGAAGGGTTCGTCGTCGACTTCGCCGATCCCGAAGCGGCCGAGGAACTGGTTGCACAGGTCGCCGAACGCTTCGGCCGGCCGCCCGACCTGCTGGTCAATAGCGCTGCAATCTTCGGCCAGGACCGGATCGACAGCGTCACCGCCGATGATCTGATGCGCCATTATGCGGTCAATTGCGCCGCGCCCGCGATGCTGACCAAGGCGTTCGCGACCGTTCCGGCCGGGACCGGCGATCGCTGCATCGTCAACATTCTCGACCAGCGGATCGACCACCCCCATGGCGACCAGCTGGCCTATACGCTGTCCAAGCTGGCGCTCGCCGGCCTGACGAAGACGGCGGCCAGCAGCCTGGCGCCGCAGGTGCGGGTCAATGCAGTGGCGCCGGGCCTTACCATCGCGACGCCCGATTATGATGCGGATCAGATGGCGCGGCTGGAGCAGCTGATGCCGCTCGGCCGCCTGCCGCAGGCGGAGCAGATCGCGCAGGCGGTGCTTTATCTCGCCGGCGCGACGGCGGTGACGGGCCAGACCCTCTATGTCGATGGCGGCGCCCATATGCGCAGCTATGATCAGGATTTCATGCATCTTTGCCGATAGGATCGGCAAAATCGCCGCTCTGCAAAGGCTGGCGATCCGTTTTTGGCCGACATAGATCGGCGCTGACAGCTTAGGGAGACGGCAATGGCATATGAAACGATCCTGGTGGAACAGCAGGGCGCGGTGACGCTCATCACGCTCAACCGGCCGCAGGCGCTCAATGCGCTCAACAGCCAGGTGCTCGCGGATCTGGGCGCGGCCTTTGCCGCCTATGATGCCGACCCGACCCAGCATTGTGCGGTGCTGACCGGCAGCGAAAAGGCCTTTGCCGCCGGCGCCGACATCAAGGAAATGGTCGACAAGGAAGCGGCCGACTTCTTCCTGCAGGATTTCTTCTCCGACTGGCAGACCAAGGTCGTCGCCACCCGCAAGCCGTGGATCGCGGCGGTCGCCGGCTTCGCGCTGGGTGGTGGCTGTGAACTGGCGATGATGGCGGACTTCATCCTGGCGGCCGACACCGCCAAGTTTGGTCAGCCCGAGGTGAAGCTGGGCGTGGCGCCGGGTATGGGCGGGTCGCAGCGGCTGACCCGCGCCGTCGGCAAGGCCAAGGCGATGGAAATGTGCCTGACCGGCCGGATGATGGGCGCCGAGGAGGCCGAGCGCGCTGGCCTGGTCGCGCGGATCGTGCCGGCGGCCGAGTTGCTGGACGACGCGCTCAAGACCGCCGCCGCGATCGCGGCGATGCCGCCGATGGCGGCGATGGTGAACAAGGAAATGGTCAATATCGCGTTCGAGACCAACCTGGCCCAGGGCATTTTGACCGAGCGCCGCCTGTTCCAGATCCTGACTGCGACGCAAGACAAGAAGGAAGGCATGACCGCCTTCGTCGAGAAGCGTCCGGGCGTCTGGAAGGGGCGCTGAGGGATCCTTCTTCGAAAAGAAGAGGGCATGCAATTTCTTGATCCTCCCCGGGCCAGGCCTGGGGAGGATTTTTTGTGCGCCTGTGCGAGGGAACGGGCATTGATTGCGAAATCTCAATGCTTTGAGGGGCCTCGTTGCGCTTGAGAAATCATCATAAGCGCGTGGTGGATTTTCCCGAAGGGCTCGTTTCAGATGACAAATGGATGACATGATCTGCGCTCGCCCGAAGGGACGATCGACAGGGCAGGGTCCGGGGAGGAACGGCGCGATAGCCCGAAGGGGCGGGCGCTCCTGATTGGCGCGAACTGCCCTTTTTCAGGGCCTACAGGGAGCCTCTATGCCTTCGATTTCGTCTGTTCGTCGCGTGTCTCGCGCTGCGCTGCTGCTTGCCTGCTGCGCGGGTGCCTTATCCACTGCCGCCTGGGCGCAGGAGGCCGCTCCAACGGACGAAAATGACAGCATCACGGTGACCGGTCGTCGTATCTCGCAATCGTCGGAAGCGATTGGCGAAGACAAGATCAACAATGTCGTCGCCGTCACGCGCGAGGCGCTGCTGTCGGCGCCGTCGGGCATTTCGGGCCTGAAGATGCTGGAGCAGTTGCCCGGCTTCAACGTCCAGACCGACGGTGCGCTGGGCCTCTATGAATTTGGCAACAGCGTCCAGACCCGCGCCTTCAACCTCGACCAGATCGGTTTCGTGGTCGACGGCATCCCGACCGGCCGCAGCGACGCCTTCGGTGGCAGTCCTGTCTTCCGCTATGTCGACAATGAAAATCTGGGCGTGGTGGAAGCATCCGTCGGCGCCGCCGATGTCGGCCTGCCCAGCTATTCCAGCCTCGGTCCGGTGGTGCAGTATAACAGCATCGCCCCGCAGGAGGAGATGGGCCTGTTCGTGTCGCAGAGCTTTGGCGACAATAATATGAAGCGCACCTTCATCCGCGCCAGCACTGGCCGGGTTGGCCCGTTCAAGGCCTATGTCAGCCGCACCAAGCTGGACAGCGACCTGTGGCGCGGTCCCGGTTCGGTCGACCGCGAACATTGGGAAGGCCAGATCCATGCCGATCTGGGCGGCGACAGTTGGGCGCGCTTCAAGTTCGTGTCGAACGACTTCTTCGACTATGACTCGCCGACGATCACCCGCGCCCAGTATAATTGCACCGCCACCAGCGTGGTCGGCGCCTGCGGCCGCGATTTCGCCTATATCGAAAATGTGCCCAACACCACGACCGGCTTCGCGCCGACGGCGGCGGGCGTCTATTATTCCAATTCCAACTACACCAATGTCTACAACCTCGCGATCAACGTGCGGAAGGACAAGCTCTATGGCGGCACCTTCCACTTGGGTATCGCCGACGGCGTGTGGGCGGAATCGACCCTCTATTATGAGGACAAGAATGGCTATGGCGTCTCGCCCGACAGCTATTCCAACTCGCTGACCCGCTACACGGCGCAGGCGGCTGCCGGTCTGGACGTGACCGCGCCAAAGGGCGTGCAATATGGCCGATCGGGCGTCGGCGGCGATCGCTATGGCGTGACCACCAAGCTGCATTGGGAAAGCGGCAACAATGTCGTGGAAGGCGGCATCTGGGCCGAAGTCGACAAATATCACCGCACCCAGGCGCGCTACAACACGATGGATGGCGCCCCCGATGGCGAGCCCAATCTGGACGAACTGGTCTATCTGCGCCGCGACTATCGGTCCAAGCGCGACACGCTGCAGATATTCCTGAAGGACACGCTCAAGCTGATGGATGACCGGCTGGTTCTGGATGCCGGTTTCAAGGGGCTGATGCTGGACTACAGCCTCGGCGGCTATCGCGATTTCGACGACTATTATCGCGTCGTGGGTGGCACGGCGGTCGCAGGCTGGGGGCCGCAGTATAACACGGCCCATTATCGCGACATGTTCCTGCCGATGGCCGGCCTGCTGTTCAAGATCAACGAACGCAGCCAGATATTCGCCTCCTATGCCGAGACGATGGCGCTGCCCAAGGGCATGGACGATATCTATGCCGTGACGCGTACCGGCACGTCGGCGCTGGTGCCCCAGCCCAAGGCAGAACGCGCGCAGAATATGGAAATCGGCTTCCGCACCAACCAGGGGCAGCTCTACGCCTCGATCGCGGGCTATTACACCAAGTTCAAGAACCGCATCCAGTCGATCACCACTTTCCAGGAAGGCGGTGGCAGCACCACCGAAACCTTCTACCAGAATGTCGGCCGGGTCGAATCCTATGGCGTGGAGGCCAGCGGTACCTACAAGCCGGCCTTCCTCAACGGCCTGGCCTATGCCAACGCCAACGTCACCTATAACAACGCCAAGTTCCAGGACGATATCGTCGCGTCGGTCACCTATGCGACCTCCGGCAAATATATCCCCGACAGCGCCAAGTGGATCGTCAGCGGTGGCGTCACGATCGAGCCGGCAAGCTGGCTGGTCGCCAACATCAGCGGCAAATATACGTCGAAGCGCTGGTCGACCTTCACCAACACGGCAGGCTCCAGCGTGCCGGCCTACACCGTGTTCAGCGGCTATGTGGATATTGGCGACGGCTGGAGCTTCGGCCCGGTGAAGAGCATCAAGGCGCGCTTCAACGTCGACAATATCTTCGACAAGGACACGCTGTCCTACATCTCCTCCTCGGTCACGGGCGACGGTGCCTTCCGGCCGCTGTCCCCACGCACCTTCCAGTTCACCATTTCGGGCGAAATCTGATGCGGAATGCTTATCTGATGGGGGCAGCGCTGGTCGCGCTGCTCCCGATTGCGGCGCAGGCCCAGCCAAAATCCGCGTCCGGGGGCGTGTCGAAACAAGTGTATCAGCTGCACCAGAAGCTGATCACGCTCGACAGCCATCTCGATACGCCGGCATCGCTCGACCTGCCCGACTGGTCGATCGATGAGGAGCATGGCGTCCATAGCGACTATACCCAGGTCGATCTGCCGCGAATGAAGAAGGGCGGCCTGGATGGCGGCTTCTGGGCGATCTACACCGGGCAGGGGCCACTGACGATCGAGGGCTTCCGCAAGGCGCGCGATTTCGCGTTGTTGCGTGGCATGTCGATCCGATCGATGGTCGCGGCCGACCCCGACAATTTCACGCTGGCGCTGGAGGCGAAGGACGCCGCGCCGATCGCCGCGGCGGGCAAGCGCATCGTCTATATGTCGATCGAGAATGCCTATCCGCTCGGCGAGGATGTCTCGCTGATCAAGACATTCTACGACATGGGCGTGCGGGTGTCGGGCTTTGCCCATTTCGCGCATAACCAGTTCGCCGACAGCTCGACCGATCCGTCGAAGAAACCGCGCTATGGCGGCCTCAGTCCGCTCGGCAAGGAATTGTTGAAGGAGATGAACCGGCTCGGCATCGTGCCCGACGCCTCGCACAGCTCAGACCAGGTGCTGGACGATCTGTTGGCGCTGTCGACCACGCCGGTGCTGCTGACCCATTCGGGCTGCAAGGCCGTCTATGACCATCCGCGCAATATCGATGACGATCATCTGAAGGCGCTGGCGGCCAAGGGCGGCGTGATCCAGATGAATGCCTATGGCGCCTATCTGCGCGCGTCCAAGCCCAATCCGGAACGGCAGAAGGCGCTGATGGCGCTCTACAGCCAGATGCGGGAGGATGCCAAGATTTCGCCCGAGGCGCGGGCCGCGATGCTCGCCAAGCGGCAGGAGATCGACCGGCTCTATCCCGACACCGACCGACCGACCTTCGACGATTTCATGGCGCATATGCTGCATGCGCTGAAGGTCGTCGGCCCCGATCATGTCGGCATCGGCCTCGATTGGGACGGTGGCGGCGGCGTCGTGGGCATGGAGGATGTGGTCGATCTGCCCAAGATCACCGATGCGCTGCTGAAGGCCGGCTATAGCGAGGCTGACGTACAGAAAATCTGGTCCGGCAATGTGTTGCGCGTGCTGGCCGCGGCCGAAGCGGGCAAGCAGAAATAAGGGCTTGTGCCGGACCGGCCGTTGCTGGTCCGGCATGAAATCTTGTTAAGCCAATCGACGGGGGCGTTCCGGCCCGCTAAGGGGAGTCGGCACCAGAAAGGAGCGGTCGCATTTCGCCCATGCAGCACAAGCCGAAGCGCAGCCGGGCAATCGCCCTGCCGAACAGCGAGTTTCGCGCCCGCGCCACCGAATATCTCGATTTCCTCGCCGCCTGGGTGAAGAAGCCCCGGCAGACCGCCTCTGTCGTGCCCAGCAGTCGCTATCTGGCGCGGCTGATGGTGGCCGACATCGATCCGCAGGGCGGCCGCGTGCTGGAACTGGGCGGGGGCACCGGCGTCTTCACCCGCGCCATCCTGGAGACCGGCCTGCCGGCCGACCGGCTGGAGGTGGTGGAGATCAACCCCGCCTTCGCGCGCGGACTGCGGCGTCATTTCCCCCATGTCTCGATCCTGGAGACGCCGGCGCAGATTGTCTCGGTCGCCGCCGCCGGTGGCCCCGGCGACTATCAGACCGTGGTCAGCGGCCTGCCGCTGCTGGCGATGGACCGCGCGATGCACATCGACATATTGTCGGAAGCCTTCCGCATGCTGAAGCCGGGCGGTAGCCTGGTGCAGTTCACCTATTCGACGCGACCGCCGGTCAGCCGTGCGGTGCTGGACCAGCTGGGCCTGGAGGTCGTCCGCGCCGGCCATACGGTGCGCAATTTCCCGCCAGCGACGGTCTTCCGCTTCACCCGACGGGGCGAATAGTCGGGACAAGAGAAAAGGGCCGCATCGGATGATGCGGCCCTTCCTGTTTCTGCCTCAGTAGAAGGCGCCATAGACGACATCGACCACGCGGCGCGACCGGACCTCGACCAGCAGCAGGTCGGGGCCATAGCGGATCCAGCGATAGCCATAGGGCGGCGCGCCCAGGCCCAGGCGCCAATAGTCGTTGTAATAATAATAGCTGGAGAAGAAGACCGCCGGCAGGAACAGGCCGACCGTCCAGCGCCGATAGCGATAGCCATGGGGATAGCGGAAGGCCGGGCCGGGGATCGGCCGGAAATTGGGCGGACGGCCGGCGCCGGGGCGATGCGGCTGGCCTGGCCGTGGTGGCTGGACGCCGGGACCACCGGGACGCGGCGGCTGGGGCGAAGGGCCACCCGGTCGGGGCGGTTGAACTGCTGGTCCACCTGGCTGGCCCGGACCGGGCGAAGGCTGTCCGGGGCGGGGCGGTTGCGGGCGAGAGGCACCGGGCCGGGACGGCTGTGTCGATGGACCGCCGGGGCGGGAAGGCTGCACTGATCCGCCGGGGCGTGAGGGGGCGGGGGCAGGGCGCGTGGACGGAGATGGTCGAGCGCCGCCGCCTGATGGTGGTCGGCCGCCCTGCTGGGCGATGGCGATATCGGGAACGACGATCAACGCGATCGACAGATAGAGAATTGCCTTTTTCATAGCCTTCTCCACATGGTGGGGCGTCAAGCCTATGCCCGCGCATCACCGGCTTCAATCTTTTTCCAATATGTTGCCCGGCTTCGCTATTTGCCGCGCTGCCGGTTGCATGGCGCGGTCCGCCTCCTATCTTGCCGACACAAGGAAAGGGGGCGCTGCCGCATGGCATCCATCATCGAAATCAAGGGCCTGACGAAAAGCTATGCGTCGGGCTTTCAGGCGCTCAAGGGCGTCGACCTGAATATCGAGGAGGGCGAGATTTTCGCGCTGCTCGGCCCCAATGGCGCGGGCAAGACGACGATGATCTCGATCATCTGCGCCAATGTCCGCCCCTCTGGCGGCACCGTGACGGTCGCCGGCCATGACATCATCCGCGACTATCGCGGCGCGCGCGCTGCGATCGGACTGGTGCCGCAGGAGCTCAATACCGATCAGTTCGAGCGGGTGATCGACACCGTCACCTTCAGTCGTGGCCTGTTCGGCAAGCCGCGCAACGATGCCTATGTCGAGAAGGTGCTGCGCGACCTGTCGCTATGGGACAAGCGCCACAACAAGATCCGCGAGCTTTCCGGCGGCATGAAGCGCCGGGTGATGATCGCCAAGGCGCTGAGTCATGAGCCGCGCGTCCTGTTCCTCGACGAGCCGACCGCCGGCGTCGACGTGGAACTGCGCCGGGACATGTGGAAGCTGATCGGCGAACTGCGCCAGACCGGCGTCACCATCATCCTCACCACCCATTATATCGAGGAGGCCGAGGAAATGGCCGACCGGGTGGGCGTCATCAACCATGGTCAGTTGATGCTGGTCGAGGACAAGACCGCGCTGATGGAGAAGCTGGGCAAGAAGACGCTGTCGATCATGCTGGCCGAGCCGATCGAGGCGCTGCCGCCCGAACTGGCCGACTGGGATGTGGCGCTGAAGGCGCAGGGGCAGGAGATCGAATATCTGTTCGACACCCGCGCTGAACGCACCGGCGTCTCCTCGCTGCTGCGCAAGCTGGGCGATCTCGGTATCGGCTACAAGGATCTCAACACGCGGCAGAGCAGCCTGGAGGATATTTTCGTGAGCCTGGTCCATCAGGAGAAAGCGGCATGAACGGCCCCAATCTGCGCGCGGTCGCCGCCATCTACAAGTTCGAGCTGCACCGGTTCCGGCGCACCTGGCTGACCGGCCTGCTGGTGCCGGTCATCACCACCTCTCTCTATTTCATCGTGTTTGGCGGGGCGATCGGCTCGCGCATGACGCAGATTGACGGCATTCCCTATGCCGCCTTCATCGTGCCGGGCCTCATCATGATGTCGATGTTCACGGAGAGCATCTTCAACGCCAGCTTCGGCATCTACATGCCCAAGTTCACCGGCACCATCTATGAATTGCTGTCGGCGCCGGTGTCGGCGATGGAGACGGTGATCGCCTATGTCGGGGCGGCGGCGACCAAGGCGTTGATCGTCGGCTTCATCATCTTTGCCACGGCCCATCTGTTCGTCGACCTGCCGGTCGCCCATCCCTTCGCCATGGTCGGCTTCATGCTGTTGATCGCGGTGAGCTTCTGCCTGTTCGGCTTCATCCTGGGCATATGGGCGCAGGGGTTCGAGCAGTTGCAGGTGATCCCGCTGCTGATCATCACGCCGATGACCTTCCTGGGCGGCGCCTTCTACTCGATCCACATGCTGGCCGAGCCATGGCGTACCATCACCCTGTTCAACCCGATCGTCTATCTGATCTCGGGCTTCCGCTGGACCTTCTTTGGCAGGGGCGATGTCGGGATCGAGTTCAGCCTGTTGTTCGTGGGCGGCATGCTGGCGGTATGCCTCGGCATCATCGCCTGGGTGTTCCGCACCGGCTATCGGCTCAAGAAGTAACGAAAAAAGAAAAGGGCGGCCATTGGCCGCCCTTCTTCATTCCGGTCGATGCGATGCCAGTGCCGATCAGGCGGCGGCGCTCTGCGGATCGACCGCGAACAGGGTCACGCCCTTATATTTGTCGTCGCTCTGGTCATAGAGGCCGTGCATCGCCTCGAAGGTCTCGTCCAGTATCTCGACGTCGCTCAGGCCCGCCAGCTTGAACGTGCCCAGCTTCAGCTCACGCGGCGGGCGGCCGTCGCGGTCCGTGGTCACGGCGTCCATGAACATCTCGTCATGGCGCGTGTAGAGGATGTGCGGGGCCAGCGTGACGACCATCTTGTTATAGGTCGCCTTGAGGCACTTCTGAAGCGCGATCGCTTCGAAGATAGGGGTCGGAGAGTCCATGATGGGCCGCCCATATCAAGAAACACGGCCCCGTTTCAATTGCTTTGTGCGTCGCACCATGTGCCTACCGTGCAACCGGCCGGATTTTCACGACGAATTGTGCGGCCGTTTTCCTAGCGCAGAACCAGGCCCAGCCGGTCGCGCAGCGACCAGCGCGCGATCAGCAGGATCGCCACCGTGCCGAGGCCTGCAGCCAGGCCGAACCAGATGCCCACGCCATGCAGACCCATCGGGAAAGCGAGCAGGGCGCCGACGCCGATACCGATGATCCAGTAGCCGAAAAGGGCGAAGATCATCGGCACCTTGGTATCCTGGATGCCGCGCAGCACGCCGGCGCCGACGGCCTGGGCAGCGTCGACCAACTGGAATAGCGCGGCGACCGCCAGGAAGCTGACCGCCAGATTGGCGGTGGCGAGATTGGCCGGATCATGGACGTCGAGGAAGATCGACACCAGCGGTCGCGGGATCAGGACCAGCATCAGGGCGGCCGCCATGGCAAAACCGGTGCCGACGATCAGCGCGAGCCAGCCAGCCCGGCCGATCGCGGCGGGATCGGCCCGGCCATAGGCGACGCCGACGCGCACGGTCGCGGCCTGGCCGATGCCCATCGGCACCATGAACACCAGCGAGGCGATCTGGATCGCCACGGCATGGGCGGCGAGCGATTCCCGGTCGATCAGCCCCATCAGGAAGGCCGAGGCATTGAACACGGTGACTTCCAGCCCCAGCGTGATCGCGATCGGTAGGCCCAGCGTCCACACCGCCCGCTGCCGGTCGCGGTCACGCGTCCAGAAGCGGCCCATCAGCCGATAACGGCGGAAGCGGCGATCGACCAGGATGACGGTCAGCAGGCCCAGGAACAGGAAGGTGGAAGAGAGGGTGCTGGCGATGCCGGTGCCCAGCAGGCCGAGCGCGGGCAGGCCCAGATGGCCGAAGATCAGCGCCCAGCCGACCAGCACGTTGAACGGGATGGCGAGCAGCATGATGATGAGGCCCCAGAGCGGGCGCTCCAGTGCCGAGATGAAGTTGCGCAGCGTGGTGAAGCAGAGGAAGGGCAGCAGCGCCCATTGCATGCCGCGCATCAGATGGCCGGCTTCGCGCGCCAGGTCTGGCTCCTGCCCCATGGCGCGCAATATCGCCTCGCAATGCCACAGGATCAGCCAGGCCGGCAGCACGAAGAAGGCGGCGGCGCGCAGCGTCTGGTGGACCGTGCGGCGCACGTCGCGCACCGAATGGTGGCGACGGCCGCGTTCGCTGGCAATCAGCGGCGCGGCGGCGGTGACGAGGCCAAGGCCGAAGATCAGCAGCGCGTTGAAGAGATTGATCGCCAGCGCCCCGGCGGCGACAGCTTCCGCGCCCAGCCGGCCCACGAGCAGCAGATCGGTCGCGGCGATCCCCGACCAGGCGACATTGCCCGCGATCATGGGAATGGCGAGCGTGACGAGCGCGCGCGCCTCGATGCGCCAGGGGGAAAATTGGGTCACTTGGAAAGTCCGGAGCGAGGGAAGCGCCGGCAAAGGCGCGGGCGCTCCCCTTAATCGCCTCAGTGCTTCTTGAACAGATGCAGCACGGCAACGATGATGCCGCCGATCACCAGGCCGACAATGCCCGCGCCAATCGCGTTCACCAGCCAGTCGACCACCGGACCGATCGCGGGCACGGCATGGGCTGCACCCTCGGCCAGATGATGGATCGTGCCGGGGATCAGATCCCAATGAAATTCGTGCAGGCCATGGACGATCAGGCCGCCGCCGACCCACAGCATCGCCGCCGTGCCGACCACGCCCAGCACGCTCATCACGACCGGCATCGCCTTCACCAGGCCGCGGCCGATGGCGCGCGTCGCCGCGCCGCTGCGCTGGGCGAGGTGCAGGCCGATATCGTCCATCTTCACGATGAAGCCGACCACACCATAGACGCCGGCCGTGATCGCAATGGCGACGACGACCAGGATGATCGCCTGTTCCCAGATCGGTTCGCTGGCGACAGTGCCGAGCGCAATCGCCATGATCTCGCCCGACAGGATGAAGTCGGTGCGGATCGCGCTGGAGACCTTCTGGTCCTCCAGTTCCTTGGAGGTCAGGGTTGCGGCGGCATCCGCCACCTCGTCATGGCCGCCCTGGATCGCCTCCAGCAGCTTTTCCGCCGCCTCGAAGCAGAGGAAGGCGCCGCCCAGCATCAGCAGCGGCGGCAGCAGCCAGGGCGCAAAGGCGCTGAGCGCCAGTGCCGCCGGCAGCAGGAACAGCAATTTGTTGCGCAGCGATCCGCGCGCGATCTTCCAGATGATCGGCAGTTCGCGGTCGGGCGACAGGCCCATGACATAATTGGGCGTCACGGCAGTATCGTCGATGACGACGCCGGCGGCCTTGGTGCCAGCCTTGCCGGCGGCAGCGGCGACATCGTCCAGCGACGTGGCCGCCATCTTGGCGATACCGGCAACATCGTCGAGCAGCGCGATCAGACCCGAAGGCATGGTTGAATAATTCCCCTGTTGAAACGAATGGATATCATCCGTGCGCGCTTCTTAATGCGCGGGCAGGGTGGGGGCAATGGAGCGATGATTGCCGGCTCGTGACCGGGTGTCGGCGATATCAGTAATTGCCGGGCGGATCGCTGGCGGGGAAGGACTCGTCGGACTGTTCATCGACCATGTCCCAATCGCTGTCGTCCGCCTGCGGTCCGGCGTCGCGGACGATGCCGGACGAGCCGACCGGGCCGCGATCATCCAGATCATTGCCGGCGGCGCCATCATCCTTGCCGGCCCGTTCCTTCAGGCTCTTCCAGGCAACGGCGCCAAGGCCGGTCAGAAAGGCCAGCTTCAACAATCCCTTCATGGTGTCTCCTTCGGCCCACTGTGGAGATGGACCCACTTGGCGGCGTCCTGGTCGATAGCATCGGGCGATAGGCGAATTTCGCCCTCTTCGTCCGCGCTGCCGGCATGATCTTCGTCGGCGCCGGTCATGCCGGGCGGAAAGATGGTCCAGCGCTGTTGCAGAGCGGTATCGATCATCGCCTGCCAGGCGGTCACGTCGCCCGTCTCGCGCATGGCGGGATCGGGCTCCTTGAGCATCGCCAATATGCTGGCGGCATCCTCGACCCAATAGGGCCAGTTATGCGTTGCCCCGGCGGCGAGATGCCGGGCGAGGCGCTCAAGCAGGGTGCGTTGCTCCATGATGTCCGGAACGTTCATGGCGACTCTCCGTTCCTCATTTTCTAGCCATGCAACTTAATGGTAATTTTCGGGAAATGCCTCTCGGTATTTGAACCGATATGGGACGAAAAAAAAGGAGGCAGACATGCCCAGAGGCGACAAGGATCGTTACACTGGCAAGCAGAAGCGCAAGGCCGCGCATATCGCGCAAAGCTATGAAGAGCGTGGCGTTTCGCATGACGAGGCGGAGGCGCGGGCCTGGGCGACCGTGAACAAGGATTCGGGCGGGGGCAACCTGTCGGGATCGGGGCGGGGCAAGCCCGACAGCCATGCCGCCGAACGGCGCAAGGCGGCCGATCGATCAGCCGCGGCGAAGAAGGGGTGGGAAACGCGCTGTCGCCGGGCGCAGGGCTGACATCAGGGCGAGAAGATATCGCCGTTGCTGAAATGGGCGGCGAGATGATCGATCCAGGCGCGCACCAGCGGCGGCAGCCCGGTACGGGTGGTGAAGACGAGGTGGACGATCCCCTCCTGCGCCTGCCATTCCGGGAACGACAGCGCCAGGGCGCCCGAGCGCGACGATCTGGACATGGCCCTTGGGATAGAGCGTCAGTAAATCGGGCAATATGGCCGTCACGGCGATGCGGCACCGGTCATAGACCGACAGGCCAAGCTCGGTGACCTGGAACCGGCGCGATGAGCGTCCGATCAACCGTCCAAGACAACAAAAAAGCCGCCCGGTGACGGGCGGCTTTCTCGTTTGTCAGAGCGAAGAGGCTCAGGCTTCTTCGGCCGGGGCTTCTTCCGCCTCGACGGCGATTTCGCCCGGCTCGGCGTTCGGATCGTAATCCTCGGTGAAGCCGGCTTCGTCCTTCTCGAACAGGTCGGCCATCACGTCGACGCCCTGCGCCTGCAGTTCGGCTTCTTCCGGCGAGCGGGCAACGTTCACCGTGATGGTGACGGCCACTTCCGGGTGCAGCGCGACCTTGACGTCGAAGACGCCCAGGGTCTTGATCGGACGCTCCAGCACGACCATCGCCTTGGAGACGTTGGTCACGCCATCGGCGTGCAGCGCGTCGACGACGTCACGGACGGCGACCGAGCCGTACAGGTGGCCGGCGTTCGACGACTGGCGGATCAGGACGATCTGCTTGCCGTTGACGCCTTCGGCAGCCTTTTCGGCGTCCGAACGACGAGCGGCGTTGTCGGCTTCGATCTTCGCGCGGTTGGCTTCGAACACGGCCTTGTTGGCGGCGTTCGAACGAAGAGCCTTCTTGTTGGGCAGCAGGAAGTTACGAGCGTAACCATCCTTCACGGTGACGACGTCGCCGATCGCGCCCAGCTTTTCGATGCGCTCAAGGAGAATGATTTCCATGGGTCTTTCTCCCTTACTTCACGATGTAGGGCAGCAGGCCCAGGTGACGGGCGCGCTTGATGGCCTGGGCCAGCTCACGCTGCTTCTTGGCGGACACCGCGGTGATGCGGCTGGGGACGATCTTGCCGCGCTCGGACACGAAGCCCTGCAGCAGACGGACGTCCTTGTAATCGATCTTCGGCGCATCCTTGGCGGCGAAGGGGCAGCTCTTGCGGCGGCGGAAAAACGGGCGTGCCATGTTTCAGATCTCCTTATTCGGCAGCCGGGGCTTCTTCGCGCTCACGGCGCGGGCCACGGTCACCACGGGGGGCACGGTCGCCGCGTTCGGCGCGTTCCTGCTTGCGCATCATCACCGACGGACCGGCTTCCAGCTCTTCGACCTTGATGGTCATGTAGCGGATGATGTCTTCGTTGATCTGGGTCTGACGCTCCAGCTCGGCAATCACGTTGCCCGGTGCGTCGATGTTCAGCATGACGTAGTGCGCCTTGCGGTTCTTGGCGATCTTGTATGCGAGCGAACGCAGGCCCCAGGTCTCGACCTTGGTCACCTTGCCTTCATTTTCCTCGACGATCTTGGTGGCGGTTTCCGCCAGAGCGTCCACCTGCGCCTGTGCCAGATCCTGGCGCGCAAGGAACACATGCTCGTAAAGAGCCATGGGTATTGCCTCATCTGTTGGCCGATCGCTGACGCCCACCCCATGTGGAACGCCCCTCCGGCTGTCGTCTCAAGCATTCGAAATCGTCCGACGTCCGAATCCGGGGCCGAGCGAAGGCGCGCCTATGACGGAAAAGCGGAGGAAAGGCAAGCGGCATCGGTGCAGCCATGGGCGGCAGCGGCCATGCTTGCAGTCAGGTTTCACCTGTCTCTATCCTGCCCTTCAGAAAAAGAGAAGGAGAGACGGATGGCGGTCGCGATCGCGGCACTGGCGCTGATCTTGCTGATGCTGGCGGCCTATCGCGGCATGAGCGTCATATTGATGGCGCCCTTGCTCGCCATGCTGGCGGTGTTCCTGACCGATCCGGCGGCGGTCCCCACCGCCTTTTCCGGCCTGTTCATGGACAAGGTCGCCACTTTCCTGAAACTCTATTTCCCCGTCTTCCTGCTCGGCGCGCTGTTCGGCAAGCTGGTCGAGATATCGGGCTTTTCCCGCGCGATCGTGACGGCCGTGATCGGTTTCGTTGGCGCGGGCCGGGCGATCCCGGCGATCATGATCGTGACGGCGCTGCTGACCTATGGCGGCGTGTCCGTGTTCGTCGCGGTGTTCGCCGTCTATCCCTTCGCCGCCGAGATGTTTCGCCGCGCCGATATTCCCAAGCGGCTGGTGCCCGCCACGATCGGCCTTGGCGCGCTGACCTTCACCATGGATGCGCTGCCCGGCACGCCGCAGATCCAGAATGTCATTCCCGCCAGCTTCTTTGGCACCACCGCCTGGGCGGCGCCGGTGCTGGGCGTGATCGGATCGGTGGTGATCGCGGCGGCGGGCCTTGCCTATCTCAACTGGCGGCGCCGGGCGATGGCGGCCGCGGGGGAGGGCTATGGCGCACCCGAAACGCTGGTCAACGAACCCGATCGGCAGGAAGAGGCGGTCGCCATCCACCCGCTGGTCGCCCTGCTTCCGCTGCTGGTGGTGGGGCTGGGCAATCTGGCGCTGACGCTGCTGATCCCGCGCATCACCGGCGGGGCGGAAGAGGTGCGCATTCGGCTAGCGGGGCTGCCCGATCCGGTGACAGCGAAAGTGACACAGCAAGCGGCGCTGTGGGCGGTGGAGGGCGCGCTGCTGATGGGCATTGCCACCATCCTGATCTTCGCTTTCCCGGTCGTGGCGCGGCGCTTTGCGGAAGGATCGAAGGCGGCGGTCGGTGGCGCCTTGCTGGCGGGGATGAACACGGCGGTCGAATATGGCTTTGGCGGGGTGATCGCGGCGCTGCCCGGCTTCCTGGTCGTCAAGGACGCGCTGAAGGCGGTGCCCAACCCGCTGATCAACGAAGCCATTACGGTGACGACGCTGGCCGGCATCACCGGATCGGCGTCGGGCGGGCTTTCGATTGCGCTGGCGGCGATGGTGGACCAGTTCGTGGCGGCGGGCGATGCCGCGGGTATACCGCGCGAAGTGCTGCACCGGATCGCGTCGATGGCATCGGGGGGCATGGACAGCCTGCCCCACAATGGCGCGGTCATTACCCTGCTGGCGGTGACGGGCCTCACCCATCGCCAGGCCTATAAGGACATATTCGCGCTGACGCTCATCAAGACGATGACCGTCTTCGTCGTGATCGCCGTCTATTATCTGACCGGGCTGGTCTGAACGCGAAGACGCCCCGGAGCGGTGGCTCCAGGGCGCTTTTCAGGAAGTGGGGCGCTTAGCGGATGGCGCCGGCGACGACCGCGCCGATGATCCCGCTGGTGATCGCGACCAGCACCGCGTCATTGCCCGAGCGGACCCAGTGGTAACCGCGCGGCGGGGCCGACAGGCGATAGCCGCGATAATTGTCGACGACCCGGTAATTGGTCGCATAGCGGCGATCGAAGCGCTGGCCCTTGGCCCAGTGGCGATCGTTGCGCACGACCGTCTTCTTCTGGACGACGGTGCGGTGCGGACCTTCCTTCACGACCCGGACGGTCTCGCGATGGGGCGCGGCCTGGGCCTGGGCGGTGACGATCGGGCTGGCGGCAACGGCGGTGGCGGTCAGGGCCAGGATGATCTTCTTGAACATGTCTTCACTCCTCTTGTTTCAATCGAGGGCGCCGCTTCCGGCGTCGAAGACAGGGATAGGCCGCGCTTGTCGCAAGCCTGTCCCAAGGGTGGGGCAGTTTTGTCGGAAATTGTATCAAAACCCGATTTAAGCTGAATATCGGTTCATAAATTGCGCTTTTTCAATGCCTTGCTCGACTCACAGCATCAGCGAGATGGCATTGCCGAAATTGTGCAGCAGGATCGGCAGCAGCAGGCTGCCGGTGCGCAGGCGCAGCCAGACGGCCAGCAGCGAGGGGATGGCGGTAAGCGCCATCACCATCGGGTCAAAGCTGAAATGGCCGCCCGAATAGCCGAACGCGTGGGCCAGGCCGAACAGGCCGCAGGAGAGCAGGACGCCCCAGCCCCAGTCGACGCCCAGGAAGTGGACCCGCCGGGTGAAGGCGCGATCGAGCGCGAAGAGCAGGATGCCGCGATAAAAGGGTTCTTCCTCCAGCCCCGGCATGGTGAGCTGGAAGGCGATTTCCTCTGCGCTGCTCGGATCGTCGGGGAAATAGAGGGCGAGCGCCGTGAAGAAGGCGCAATAGAGGAGAGCCACGGGCAGGGCAGCGGTCAGGCTGCCGCGCGCCTGCCGGAGGGTAAGGCCGACCCGCTTCCAGCCGAAGGCCGGCAGGGCTGCGACCAGCAGCGTGAGGGCAAGGGCCAGCAGCTTGCCCTGCCAGTTCCAGCCGGCGGCGGGGATGAGATCGGGGATATGGCGATAGGCGCGGGTCAGCAGCGCGTCATTGGCGGCGACCAGGGCGGCGGCAACCAGCAGCCAGCCGGGCCGAAAGCCGCGCCGATCGATCAGGCCGATCGCGCCGCCAACAGCCAGCAGCAGCGCCAGCGTCCCGAGCAGGCCGATGACGCCGTTCATGCGCGCCGCTCCGGCGCGGGGCGGTTCAGTTGGTGGAAGCGGGCAGGGGCGTGGCGGTGACGGTCATGCGGGCGAGCAGAATGGGATGATCCTTGCCCTCCAGCAATTGCGCCGTCTGTGGTGCCTGCGCGTCGGCAAAGGGGGTGAGGCTGAACCCGAGCAGCAGTGCAGCGCTGATGAGGCTGGCGGCGATCATCTTCATGGAGGCATTCCTTCCATAGCGCCGGAGCGGCGCCATGGCAGGAGGGATTAGGCAGAAGATGTCGCAGCATTATCCCGGATAACCGCCCTTTTGTCGGAAAATGTATCAGTCTATTCGTGCCGCAGCGCGTCGATCGGGTTCAGGCTGGCCGCCCGGCGCGCCGGGAAATAGCCGAACACCACGCCGATCGCCGCCGAGAAGAGGAAGGCGATCAGATTGACCTGCGGATCGAAGGTGAAGGGCACCTTCATCAGCGGCGCGATGCCGACCGATGCGATGAGGGCAATGACCAGGCCGATCAGGCCGCCCATGCAGGACAGCACGATCGCCTCCACCAGGAACTGCATCAGCACTTCGCGCGCGACCGCGCCAATGGCGAGGCGGATGCCGATCTCGCGGGTGCGCTCCGTCACTGACACCAGCATGATGTTCATGATGCCGATGCCGCCGACCAGCAGCGAGATGGCGGCGACCGCCGCGACGATCTGGGTCAGGATGGTGGTGGTGCCGGTCAGCGTGTCGCTGATCTGCTTGGTGTCGAAGACGTTGAAATTATCCTCCGCGCCCGCCTTGATCTTGCGGCGCTCGCGCATCAGCTGCTCCAGACTGTCCTGCACGGTCGCGCTGTCATAGGCGTCGTCGACCGCGACCATGATCTGGCTGATGTCGCGATCGCCGGTGAAGCGGCGCTGGACGAACTTGATCGGCATGACGACGACATCGTCCTGGTCGCCAAAGCCGCCCTGGCCGCGAGTTGCAAGCACGCCAACGACCTGACAGCTGACGCCCTTGATCCGCATCCGCTTGCCGATCGGGTCATTGCCCTGGAACAGGTTGGTGCGCACCGTGTTGCCGATGATGCAGACCGATTTGCCGGCCTCTTCCTCGTCCGGCATGAACAGCCGGCCTTCCGACACATTCCAGGACTGGACCTGCGAATAGGCGGAGGTCGTGCCATAGACGGTGGTCGACCAGTTATTGCCTTCATAGATGGCGGTGCCGCTCGACTGGACCACCGGCGCGACGGCGCGCACGCCGGTCAGCTGGTTCTCGATCGCGGTCAGGTCCGCTTCCTTGAAATTCGGCGGGCGCGGCCCGCCGCCGCCACGGCCGAAGCCCTGGCCGGGGCGCAGTTGCAGCACATTGGCGCCCAGCGAGCTGATCTGTTCGCGCACAGCGGCGGTCGCGCCATTGCCCAGTGTCACCATGGTGACGACGGCGGCGACGCCGATGATGATGCCGAGCGTCGTGAGGAAGCTGCGCATCTTGTGCCGGTTGATCGCCCGGAAGGCGAGGATGACAGTGGTGCCCAGCATCAGCCCACGGCTCCCTTCTGCGGTCCGCCCTGGCCCTTGTCGACCCGCTCCACCAGCCCATCCTTGAAATGGACGATGGTATGGGCAAATTCGGCCATGTCGGGTTCGTGCGTCACCATCAACACAGTGATGCCGCTATTCTGGTTGAGGTCGGTCAGCAATTGCATGATCTCCACCGACCGTTCGGAATCGAGATTGCCGGTCGGTTCGTCCGCCAGCAGCACGTCGGGCTGGGTGACGATGGCACGGGCGATCGCGACGCGCTGTTGCTGGCCGCCCGACAGTTCCGCCGGGGTATGGTCCCACCAGTCCTTGAGGCCCACCTTGTCGAGCGCGGCCATGCCCATCTCGTAACGGGTCTTCTTGTCCTCGCCGCGATAGAGCAGGGGCAGCTCGACATTCTCCAGCGCGCTGGTGCGGGCGAGCAGGTTGAAGCCCTGGAACACGAAGCCGAGATAGCGGCGGCGCAGCAGCGCGCGCTGGTCGCGGTCCAGCGTCTCGACATGGCGGCCCTTGAACAGGAACTGCCCGCCCGATGGCACGTCGAGGCAGCCCAATATGTTCATCGTCGTCGACTTGCCCGAGCCCGAAGGCCCCATGACGGCGACGAAATCGCCCTGCTCGATGTCGAGGTCTATGCCCTTCAAGGCCTGAAAGGCGGTGGGGCCGCTGCCGAAGATCTTGGTGATCCCCCGCAGCGAGATGATGGGATCGGCGGCCATTGGATCAGGTTCCGCTCTGCCGGCCGGTGCCCCGGCTTTCGGTGCCGTTGCTGCCCTGGGGGGCGGCGGGCGTCGGGGCGACCGGGGCGGTCTGGGGCGCGGCGTCGCCCGAATTGCCGAGCGACTTGACGCTGGCGGGGCTGCCGTCGGCGGCGGGATTGCGCGGGCTGTCCTTGGTGTCGCCAGCGGCGGGGTCTGCCTTCTGGTCCTCGGCGGGCTGCTGCGCGCCGGCGGCAAGCTGGCCGGTGATGACCTTCATGCCGGGCTTCAGGTCGCCGCCGGTGATGACGGTGCGCGATCCGTCGCTGGCGCCGACGGTCACCTGGATCGCCTTGGGATCGCCCTTTTCGTCGAGGACATAGAGGGTCTGGCTGCTGCCCGCGCCGAAATTGACCTGGCGGTTGGCCCCGCTGCGGCGCATGCGGCCGGGGCCGGGCAGGACGCTGGTGATGCCGCCGCCTGATCCGGCGCCGCTGCTGGGCTTGAAGCGGAGCGCGCTGTTGGGGACGAGCAGCACGTCATGCAGTTCCTGGGTCACGATGTCGGCGGTCGCGGTCATGCCCGGACGCAGGGTTTCGTCCGCATTGTCGACCGACAGCACGGCGGTATAGGCAACGACCGTGCCGGTCGAACTGCTGGTCGTGCTGGTCGAGGACGAGGAGGACGAGCTGCTGCTGGAGCTGTTCGACCCGACATTCACCCGCGTGACCTTCGCCGGGAAGGTGCGGCCGGGGAAGGCGTCGACGGCGAAATTGGCGGTCTGGCCTTCCTTGACCTGGCCGACATCGGCTTCGTCCACCGACACCTCGACCTCCATCTTGGTGAGATCCTCGGCGATGGTGAACAGCACCGGCGCGTTGAGCGAGGCGGCGACGGTCTGGCCCGGCTCGATGTCGCGCGACAGGACCACGCCGGTGACCGGCGAGACGATCTGGGCGATCGACAGGTTGGTCTGGGCGGTCGACAGCTGGGCGCGCGAGACATTCACCTGTGCCTGGGCAGAACGGAGGTTGGCGAGCGCGCCATTATAGTCGGCGCGGGCCGAATCCAGCTCGGTCTTGGCCGGCACCTTGCCGCCGGAAAGCTGATAGACGTTGAGCTGGCGATCCAGTGTCGCCTTGGCCAGTGCGACCTGCGCCTGCGCCTGGGCGACGCCGGCCTGGGAGGAGGCAACCTGGGCCTGCGTCTGGTTGATCGTGTCGACCAGACGGCGGGTGTCGAGTTCGGCGAGCTTCTGCCCCTTGGTCACGCGATCATTGACGTCGACATAGACGGCGGTGATCTTGCCCGACTGTTCGGACCCCACATCGACCTGGTTGATCGGCTTCAAATTGCCGGTGGCCGACACGCTGACCGTCAGGTCGCCCTGGCGCGCCTCGCGGGTGGCATAATTGGGCTTGTCATCGCCGGCAAAGCAGCGGGCGACAAGCAGGACGAGGATCAGCAGCACGACGCCGATGGCGCCGCGGATCAGCCATTTGCGATGCGGCTTTTCCGGCTTGGCGCCCAGAAAGTCGTTGAGATCCTGGTCGGGGCTGGCGTCATTGCTCATGGGGGCGGTCATCCATATTCTGCCAGCCGCCACCCAGCGCATTATAGAGCTGGGCGATGGCCAGGATCTCGTCCGATTGGGCGCTGGCAAGGCTGTTGCGGGCGTTCAGCAACGTGGTTTCGCTGCTGGACAGGGTCTGGAAGTCGATCAGTCCGGATTGATACTGGCTGCGCGCCAGGATCGCGGCATTGTTCGACGCTTCATAGGCGGTGGCGAACTCGATCTTGCGCCGGCGGGCACTGTCGAGCGAGGCCATGCCATTTTCGACATCCTCTAGCGCGCCGAGGACGCTTTGCTTGTAGGCGGCGAAGGCGCCGTCGGTCGCCGCCTTCTGCGCGCGGACCTGCGAGGCGAGGCGGCCACCATCGAAGATGGTCTGGGCGACATTGGCAAAGACGCCGCCGGTGATGAGGTCGAACAGATCCTTGAAGGCGTTCGACGTGGTGCCGATGTTGCCGCTGATGCCGAGCGAGGGATAGAGCTGCGCCTGGGCGACGCCGATCCGCGCGGTGGCGGCGGCCAGCGCCCGTTCGGCCGAACGCACATCGGGCCGCTGGCGCAGCGTATCGGCCGGAATGCCGGTGGCGATGTCGGTTGCGGCGGTGGGGATCGGCGCCGGCGTTTCGAGCGCGCGGGTCGCGTCGCCCGGCGCCTGGCCGGTCAGCACGGCAATGCGGTTGAGGCTGCCCTTCAGGCTGGCTTCGAGCTGGGGGATGGTGGCGTTGGTCTGGGCGAGTTGGGCCCTGGCCTGCTGCTCGTCGAGCGAGGAGACCAGCCCGGCCTGCAACCGCCAGCGGGCGATGTCGTAATTGTCCTGCTGCACCTTCTGCGTCTCGCGGGCGATGCGCAGCTGTTCCTGCGATGCGCGGGCCTGGACATAGTTGGTGACCAGCTCGGAAATGATGGTCATCCGCACATTGGCGAGGTCATAGCCGGACGCGGCAAGATCGGCCCGCGCGGCTTCGGCCGAGCGCGACAATTCGCCGAACAGGTCGATCTGCCAGCTGGCATTGGCGCCGGCCGAATAGCTGCTGGACCAGTTGCTGGCGCCGGTGGAGATGACGTTGCCGCTGTCGTCGACACGGGTGCCGCCGGCCTGGCTGCGGTAATTCTTGCCGCCGCTGGCCGATCCGTTCACCTGCGGCAGGAAGGCGGCATTGGCCTGGCGCAGGGATTCCCGCGCCTGCCGCAGCCGTGCCTGCGCCTGGACGATGTCCAGGTTGCCGGCGATCGCCTGATCGATCAGGCCGGTCAGCGTCGGATCGTTGAGCCGCGTCCACCAGGTGGCGAGGGTGGCGTCGTCCAGCGCGGCGCCGCTGCCCTGGCTATAGCCGGCAGGCACGCCCAGCGCGGCGGATTGCGGCGCGTGATAGTTCGGGCCCGCCGCGCAGGCGGACAGGGCAAGCACCGATCCCGTGAGCCATGCAATGCGATATCGCACCTTTTCCTTGCACTCCGTCGTCGTTAAAGGGGCCAGCAATATTCCCCCGGAGAGACAGGGGGCAGGTATGTCAGGTCGTTACGTGCCGAAAAGCAATGTACGCCTCAATGCCATATATGTCTCAAAGTGTAACGTGCGTGAATTCCCGTGTTTTTCTCCGGAAAGACACCAGTAGATCAGAGGATGGAAGATGAGGGCATTTCTTTTCCCAGGCCAGGGTAGCCAGTCGGTCGGCATGGGCAAGGCACTGGCCGAGGCAAGCCCGGCGGCAAAGGAACTGTTCCAGGAAGTCGATGACGCCCTGTCGCAGCATCTGTTCCGCATCATGGTGGAAGGCCCCGAGAGCGACCTGACCCTGACCGAGAACGCCCAGCCGGCGATCATGGCCAACGCGCTCGCCACGCTGCGCGTGATGCAGAAGGAAGGCGGCTTCAGCCTGGCTGACAAGGGTGATTATGTCGCGGGCCACTCGCTGGGTGAATATAGTGCGCTCTGCGCGGTCGAGGCGTTCGACCTTGGCACCACCGCCCGCCTGCTCAAGCTGCGCGGTCAGGCGATGCAGGCCGCCGTGCCGGTGGGCGAGGGCGCGATGGCCGCGCTGTTGGGCGCCGACATCGAAAAGGCGCAGGCGCTGGCCGATGCCGCTGCCGAGGGCGAAGTCTGCACCGTCGCCAACGACAATGATCCCAGCCAGGTCGTCATTTCCGGCCACAAGGGCGCAATCGAGCGCGCCGTCGCGCTGGTCAAGGATTATGGCATCAAGCGCGGCGTGCTGCTGCCGGTGTCGGCGCCCTTCCACTGTCCGCTTATGCAGCCGGCCGCCGATGCTATGGCGGAAGCGCTGGCGAAAGCGACGATCAACGCGCCGCTGCTGCCGGTCTATGCCAATGTGCTGGCCGCGCCGATCAGCGACACGACCGACATTCGCGAGCGTCTGGTCGAGCAGGTCACCGGCCGCGTCCGCTGGCGCGAGTCGATCGGCGCGATGTGGGACGCGGGCGTCACCGATTTCGTCGAACTGGGCGGCAAGGTGCTTGGCCCGATGGTCAAGCGCATCGCGCCCGACGCCACCGTGCGCAGCGTGGTGACGATGGACGATATCGAGGCGGTGCTGGGCGCGCTGTGAGCGAGAGCCCGGTCCTTAGCCACCGCGACGGGGCCGTCCTGACGGTCACGCTGAACCTGCCCGACCGGCGCAACCCCATCTCCGATCCGGCGATGGTGGATGCGCTGTGCGACGTGTTCGAGGCGGCGGACCGGGACGCGAGCATCCATGTCGCGATCCTGACCGGGGCGGGCAGTGCCTTCTCCTCGGGCGGCGATCTCAACGCGATGCGGCCCGATGCCGGCGGGCTGCGCGCCAGCCTGCCGGCGCAGACGCGGCGCAATTATCGCGCGGGCATCCAGCGCCTGCCTCTGCTGTTCCAGGCGATCGAGCTGCCGGTGATCGCGGCGGTCAATGGCCCTGCGATCGGCGCGGGGCTGGACCTGGCCTGCATGTGCGACCTGCGCATCGCGGGGCAAGGCGCGCGCTTTGCCGAAAGCTTCGTGAAGCTTGGCCTCGTCTCCGGTGATGGCGGGGCCTGGTTGCTGCCGCGCATCATCGGCTTTTCCAAGGCGTCGCAACTCTCGCTGACCGGCGAGACGATCGACGCGGGCGAGGCACTGCGGATCGGGCTGGTCGGCGATGTGGTGCCCAACGCGGACCTTATGACGGTGGCGCGGGCGCAGGCTGATGCGATCGCCGCCAATCCGCCGCATGCGACGCGGATGACCAAACGGTTGCTGCGTGCGGCGCAGACGGCCGAACTTTCGCAAATTTTGGAAATGGCGGGCGCCATGCAGGCGCTGGCCCACGCGACCGCGGATCATGACGAGGCGATCACCGCCTTCTTCGACCGCCGGCCGCCACACTTCAAGGGAGACTAGAATGTTCGATCTGACGGGAATGACCGCGCTGGTGACTGGCGCTTCGGGGGGCATCGGTTCCTCCATCGCCAAGGCGCTGGCCGCGCAGGGCGCCACGCTGGCGCTGTCGGGCAGCAATGAGGAAAAGCTCAAGGCCTTTGCGGCCGAACTGGGCGGCGACCACAAGACCTTGGTTTGCAATCTGTCCGACCCGGCCGCCGTCGACGCGCTGGTGCCGCAGGCGGTGGAAGCGCTGGGCGGCAAGATCGACATCCTGGTCAACAATGCCGGCATCACCCGCGACAATTTGATCCTGCGCATGAAGGACGAGGAATGGTCGCAGGTGATCGCGGTCAATCTGGAAGCCGCCTTCCGCCTGTGCCGCGCCGCCGCCAAGCCGATGATGAAGGCGCGCTTTGGCCGCATCATCTCGATCACCTCGGTCGTGGGCGTCACCGGCAATCCGGGCCAGTCCAACTATTGCGCGTCGAAGGCCGGCATCATCGGCATGTCGAAGTCGCTGGGCCAGGAACTGGCGAGCCGCGGCATAACCGTGAACTGCGTGGCCCCCGGCTTCATCCGGTCGGCCATGACCGATGCGCTGAACGATGCGCAGAAGGGCACGATCCTGGCCAAGATCCCCGCTGGCGATCTGGGCGATGGCGACGATATCGGCGCAGCAGTCGCCTATCTGGCGAGCAAGGAAGCAGGCTATGTCAACGGCCAGACCCTGCACGTCAACGGCGGCATGGCGATGATCTGATCGATCGCCCGGTCAGGCGGTCTTCGTCCGGCCGGGCAGACTATAAGCGAGCGCGCCGTCCAGCAGGATGGCGCGTCGCATCGCCAGCGCCAGCACCGCGATCGCGGCGATCAGGTTGACCGGCACATGGGTCCATTCCGACACGGCCCGGCCGAACAAAGGCGCCATCCAGGCATAGGCCAGCCAGCTTCGTTCCCAGCCAAGCACGCCGCGCTTGCCCATGTCGGCGGCGACGAAGGCGATCGCCATCCCCAGCAGCACATAGTCATAATCGAGCACATAGGGTGTGCAGAGCAGGGCGGCGCTGAGCGCAGCGGCGCCCCGCACTTCCATCGTCCCACGGCGGGCGACCAGCGCGGCGATGCCGATGGCGATGGCTGTCACCAGGCCCTGCACCACATAGGCGGCTGGAATGCTGCCGCCCCATTGGCGAATGGCGGCAAAGGGGCTTTGGATCTTTTCCCAGCCGGTGGCACCATTTTCGATGATGATATGCTGCGTCAGGGGCAGAGAATCGATGAAGGCCTGCCACACCGGCCAGCCCCAGATCAGCAATGTCAGCAGGCACAGGCCGGCCGAGGTCAGACCGGCGGCCAGGAAGGCGCGGGCATTGCCGCGTGCGATGATCAGCGCAGGGATCAGCACCGCAAATTGCGGTTTGTAGACGAGCGCGCCCAGCAGCATGCCGGCGATCCAAGGGCGTCGGTCGAGCAGGGCCATGCCACCACCCAGCAGGCCGGCGGTCATGAAGGCATTCTGGCCGTGGCCCAGACACACCATTACCACAGGTGCGCCGAGTGCGATGAGCAGCGCGTCGCGCTGATCCGGCAGGACATGACGGATGACCATCAATGCTCCGCCAAGCGTCAATCCCTGCCACAGGATCAGGGCGGGGACGTAGGGGATTTGCGCCAGCAACGTGGCCAGGATCAGGAAGGGCGGGGGATAGTGCCAGCCATAGAAGGGGATGGCGGGATCATGATGGATCGCCTTCTGCACTTCATAATGGGCGGGCCAGTTCCATGCCTGCGCGGCCTGACCCTGATCGGCCATCCATCCCGCCGTCCAGACGTTGGAGAAGTCCGTGCCAAGCGGCCGGCCGAGCGAATCTACCGTGCCATGCGCCGTCGCGAACAGGTAGGCGAGGCCGATCAGCGTCGCAGCCAGCATCAGCCAGGCGGTCATTCGGACCCGTTCGGGGGTGATGAACTGGTCGGGGCACAGGCGGTCGATCACCGCTGTTGACTGGCACAAGCGGCTGAAATTTTGGTAAACAACCCGTTGTTTCCGGGTTTTTTCCGGCTTTTTATTGCCGAAACGCACCTGTCCCTCCATCTAGGGGCTTGGCGGCCTTCCCTCTTGCCTCTATCGGGGCTTGGCACTAGGGCAATGCCTTAACGGTTATTCAGAACCACCAACGATACCCAGTAAGAAGGACCACTCATGAGTGAGACCGCGGATCGCGTAAAGAAAATCGTCGTCGAGCATCTGGGCGTCGAAGCCGAGAAGGTGACCGAGGACGCCAGCTTCATCGACGATCTGGGCGCAGACAGCCTGGACATCGTTGAACTGGTGATGGCGTTCGAAGAAGAATTCGGCGTCGAAATCCCGGACGATGCGGCTGAGAAGATCGCCACCGTCAAGGACGCGATCGACTATATCGACAGCAAGGCCTAAGGGCTTCGCGGCCTGCCCCCCGTGGCGGGCCGCCCTCCTTGCACAAGGATTGGCTCCTCCTGTCCGGTGATCCCGGAGCTTGGGGAGCCTTTTCGTATCTGGCCTGCCGTTCACAAGTGCGTGTGGAACGCCTAGATGAGCGGCACGGAACCAAAAATTGGAATTTCGGAGCAAGCATATGCGTCGCGTCGTCGTAACCGGCCTTGGCATGGTAAGCCCGCTTGGCGGGGATGTCGAAACCACCTGGAAGAACATCATCGCGTCGAAATCCGGCGCGGCGACGATCACCCGCTTCGATGCCACCGATTACAAGTGCCGCATCGCCTGCGAAGTGAAGCCGGCGGATCATGAATATGGCTATGACGCCTCGCTGGACGTCGACCACAAGATCCAGCGCCAGGTTGATCCGTTCATCGTCTATGGCATTTCCGCCGCCAGCCAGGCGCTGCGCGATGCGGGCCTGGACAATATGTCGGAAGAAGAGCGCCTGCGCGCCGGCTGCTCGATCGGTTCGGGCATCGGTGGCCTGCCGGGCATCGAAAGCGAATCGCTGGTGCTGGCTAACAAGGGCCCCAACCGCGTTTCGCCGCACTTCGTCCATGGTCGCCTGATCAACCTGATCTCGGGCCAGGTCTCGATCAAATACGGCCTGATGGGTCCGAACCATGCCGTCGTCACCGCCTGCTCGACCGGCGCCCACTCGATCGGCGACGCCGCGCGCATGATCGCGATGGACGATGCCGACGTGATGCTGGCGGGTGGCGCGGAAAGCGCGATCTGCCCGATCGGCATCGCCGGCTTCGCCCAGGCGCGTGCGCTCTCGACCGGCTTCAACGACACGCCGGAAAAGGCGTCGCGTCCCTATGACGTCAATCGTGACGGCTTCGTCATGGGCGAAGGCGCGGGCGTGGTCGTGCTGGAAGAATATGAGCGGGCCAAGGCGCGCGGCGCGAAAATCTATGCCGAAGTCATCGGCTATGGCCTGACCGGCGACGCCTATCATGTCACCGCGCCGCACCCGGAAGGCAATGGCGGTTTCCGTTCGATGCAGATGGCACTCAAGCGTTCGGGCCTCAGCCTGGAAGATATCGACTATGTGAACGCGCATGGCACGTCGACCCCGCTGGGCGACGAGCTGGAGCTGGGCGCGGTCAAGCGTCTGTTCGGCGATCATCTGGGCAGCATGTCGATGTCGTCGACCAAGTCGGCGATCGGTCACCTGCTGGGCGGCGCAGGCGCGGTGGAGAGCATCTTCTGCATCCTCGCCATGCGCGACCAGATCGTGCCGCCGACGCTCAACCTCGACGAGCCGAGCGAAAGCTGCAAGGGCGTGGACTTGGTCCCGCACGTCGCCAAGGAGCGCAAGGTGCGCGCGGTGCTGAACAACTCGTTCGGCTTCGGCGGCACCAACGCCTCGCTCATCATGAAGGCGATCTGATACGCCTGATCCTCCCCTGAAAAGGGGAGGATCATGTAAGCCATAGCCGGTTGGGCATTATTTGGGTCGGGCAGTTGGGATGATGGCAAGACGATCCGGCGCAAATCCGGTGCGGCGACTGGGCTGCATCATCCTCCTGATCGGCCTGGCCGTCATCGCCTTTGTCGGTTTCCGCTTCGTCCATGGCTGGACCGAGACGGGGCCGGCCACCCAGGATATCAGCATCGTCGTGCCGGAGGGATCGACCCTGTCCGACGCAGCGGTGCTGCTGAAATCGGCCGGCGCGGTGCGTTCGGCCGATGCCTTCCTGACCCGTGCCAAGGTCTTTGGCGGCGCCAAGCCGATCAAGGCCGGCGAGTTCGTGGTGCCCAAAGGCGCCAGCAACCGCGAAATCCTGTCCATCCTGCAGGGCGGCAAGACGCTGACCCGGCTGGTCACCATCCCCGAAGGCATGCCGTCGATCCTGGTGCAGGAACGGCTGATGGCCAATGACGAGCTGACCGGCGATGTCGCGGTGCCAGAAGAGGGCAGCGTGCTCCCCGACAGCTATGCCTTCGACAAGGGCGAGCCGCGCGCCGCGGTGCTCAAGCGGATGCAGGCGGCGATGGACAAGGCGCTGGCGAAGCTCTGGGTCGAACGCGCGCCCAACACGATCGCCAAGTCGCCCCAGGAGGCGATCATCCTCGCCTCGATCGTCGAGAAGGAAACCGCGATCGCCAAGGAGCGGCCGATGGTCGCCGGCGTCTACAGCAACCGTCTGCGCAAGAACATGATGCTGCAGGCCGACCCGACGATCATCTATCCGATCACCAAAGGCAAGCCGCTCGGCCGCCGGATCAAGAAGTCCGAGATCGCCGACGTCAACGACTACAACACCTATGCGATGACCGGCCTGCCCAAGGGGCCGATCGCCAATCCGGGTCGGCTGTCGATCCTGGCGGTGCTGCACCCGGCGGAGACGAATGCGCTCTATTTCGTCGCGGACGGGAAGGGCGGCCATATCTTTGCCGACACCTATCAGCAGCATAATGAGAATGTGCGGAAGTGGTTCGAGATCCGCCGCGCGCGGGGCGAGCTGTAAAGCCCGGCTTGGCCGATATATAGCCGGGCTTGCCACATGGTCCGGCGCGCGCTAGGGATAGTCCAGCATCAAGAGTTGGGGCGACGCCCAACGCCAACCTGCCGTTCCGGGCAAGGTGGCACTCCCGATCCGGGAGGATGTGGCCGATCCGGCAACAAAGCGGACCTCAGCCACCGATCGTCGCCCCGCCAGGAAGGACTGACGAGACGTGCCGATCAAGATTGCCGACGACCTGCCCGCCCGCCGCACGCTGGAAGCCGAGGGCGTTGCCGTGATGGGCGAGGCGGATGCGGTGCGGCAGGATATCCGCCCGCTGCGGATCGCGCTGCTGAACCTGATGCCCAACAAGATCGATACCGAGACGCAGCTTGCGCGGCTGCTTGGCGCCTCGCCGTTGCAGGTGGAACTGACGCTGGTGCGGATCAGCGACCATGTGTCGCGCAACACCTCGGCCGATCATATGCAGTCCTTCTATCGCGCCTGGACCGATGTGCGCGACGAGCGGTTCGACGGCTTCCTGATCACCGGCGCGCCGGTCGAGCATCTGCCGTTCGAGGAGGTGAGCTACTGGCAGGAACTGCGCGCCATCTTCGACTGGACCCAGACCCATGTGCATCGTTCGCTCAGCATCTGCTGGGCGGCGCAGGCGGCGCTCCATCATTTCCACGGGGTCGAGAAACATGCGCTGGAGCGCAAGGCGTTCGGCGTGTTCCGCCATCGCAACCATGCTCCGGCCTCGCCCTATCTGCGGGGCTTTTCCGACGATTTCTCGATCCCCGTGTCGCGCTGGTCGGAAGTGCGGCGCGAATCGCTGCCGGTCGATCGCGGGCTGCAACTGCTGGCCGACAGCGCGGAGACCGGGCCTTGCCTGGTCCATGATCCGCGCCATGGCTTCCTGCACATGTTCAACCATGTCGAATATGACACGCGCACCCTGGGCGACGAATATGCGCGCGACGGCGGCCGCCAGATGCCGGCCCATTATTTCCCGGATGACGACCCGACCCGGCCGCCGGAAAATCGCTGGCGCAGCCATGCCCATCTGCTGTTCGGCAACTGGATCAACGATCTCTACCAGACCGCGCCGTTCGACGTGGACATGATCGGCCAGGAGATATTGCAGAGCGCGGCCTGATCGGCGCCGATCAGCGCAGCAGACCCTTGGCCGCCTGGCTGCGGGCGTAGAGCCACTGGCCGATGCCGATCAGGACGATGACGGCCGGGAAGATCGCCGCGCCCGCGCCCTTCACCGCCAGCAGGTCGGTGCCAAGGAATGTGTATCCGAACTGGACGATCACCGCGAGCAGCGACAGCAGGAACAGCGGCACCGCGACGCGACGGCGCAGCAGCAGGGCGATCGCGCCCAGCGTGCCGGCGCCCACCGCCACCGCATAGACGACCCAGGCCCAGCCGGGCATCTGGGCGAAGGCGCGGGCGGTGTCGGGATCGGTTCTGGCGAGTTCGCTGAGGTCGGCGCCATATTGCATGACGAAGGCGGCGACGCCCATCAGGTTCCATAGCAGCAGGATGACGGCGATGATGACGAAGGATGCCGGTGCGCGCATGATGCTTCCCCTCCTGGTCCGCGCCTGCTTGCCGGGCGCGGCATCTGTCATCATATAGCCTGTCCCGGCCGGGCGAAAGTCCGCCATCGCGTTGCAGGGAGGCGGTCCTGGCTGATCCGATCATCGTCACCGCGCTGCTGGGCGCTGCCGATTTCGCCTGGGCGGATGGCTTGCGCCGCGCCCATTTTCCGCCCGAACGCAATCAGGTGCCGGCGCATGTCACCCTGTTCCATCATCTGCCGCCTTCGCTGCTGCCCGAACTCAGGACGCGGATGAAACAGATATGCGCCGGCCCGGCGCCACGGGCGCGGCTGGGCGATGTGCTGCTATTGGGGCAGGGGGTCGCCTATCGCATCGACAGTCCCGATCTGGCGGCGTTGCGTGGCGAATTGGCGGACGCCTTCACCGGCCTGCTGACGCCGCAGGACCAGGCCGGCTTTCGCCCGCATCTGACCGTGCAGAACAAGGTGGAGCCCAGGGTCGCGCGGGCGCTGGCCGACCGATTGCGCGCCGATTTCCATCCCCGCCCGATCGCAATCGCAGGCCTGGCCGCCTGGCACTATCGCGGCGGACCATGGGAACTGGCAAACGAGACCCGCTTTCGCGGGTAGCGACGGCAGAATGGGGACGACAGATAGCCCCTCCCTTTCAGGGAGGGGTTGGGGTGGGTGGCGAGCGCAGCGAGCTTCTGCCCGATCGACCGTAGGCCGCCGCAACGCGGCGCACCTACCCCCGGCCCCTCCCTGAAAGGGAGGGGAGTGGGAAACGTCAGATTCTGCTCGCATCGCGCCCGTTTGCCGGTCATTCTGGCCTCATGAACAAGGGCGTATTAGCTCAAGCGATGGTCCGCGCCAGCGAGGCGTTGGACGCCGTCTATCGCACTTTCGAGATGCCGGCGCCGTCGAGGATCGAAGGCTGCCCTTGCTGTATCGATACGCGCGGCACAGATGTCTTGCTCGCTACCCCATTGCGTGAAATCAGCGGTATGGCTCTCTGGCGCTATGTTTCGGGTGCGTTCCTGACGGTTGGTGACGAGCAAGACTTTCGCTATCTGCTGCCGCGCATTCTGGACGTGTCAGTGTCTGATCCAGCGAATGCCAACAATCCCGAGATCGTGCTGGGCAAGCTGGCGCTCGCGGGATGGGACTCCTGGCCACCGCATGAAAAAGCTGTGATCGAAATGTTCGTCGGAGCGTGGTTTGAACTGGCCCTGGCGAGAGATCTTGCAGAAGCAGATGAAGGTTGGATCGGATGGGATGCCGAGAGTGTTCTTTGTGGCGCGGCTCGAGCCGGGGTGCAGCTAGACCGCTGGCTGCTGCGATTGGCTGCGCCAGACGCCGCGCCGGTTCTGGCTGACATTAGTGATAGGTTCCCACGCGAGCCATCGGGTTTTTGGGAAGATGTTCCCTGCGCCTTTCATGCGGTGCGAGTATTTTTGGATCAAGGACGAGCCTAGATCAGCATTCGTCCGATCGGGGCATCCGACTTTCGACTTGCCGCTCATAGGAGCGACGGGTTCAAAAAAAAACGGGAGATTCCGATTATCGAGCGCGCTAAGCGGCCGGCTTCCCGGCCGTCTTTCCTACTCGGCATTTTTCTGGTCCATCCTGTGGGATGGAATTGGCCGCTCTTGTCGCTCCCACATCGACCGCATTGCCACAGCCTGCCGCAACAAGTCTGTCGCGTCATGGTCGCCTGATCGTCGCTTCGCTGGCGCGTCGGTGTCGCTTCACAGGCGCGCGATTGTCGCGCCGCCGTCGCTTTCCGATGACCCTATGCCGGGAAAATGGCGCAAAACGGGGCGACGACACTGTGAACTTCGTAGGAAAATCCGATTGTCGCGTCGTCGCCGACCGATCAGGCCAGGCCCACTTCCTTGAGCGGAATGCCGGCATCGGCCAGTTGCCCGGGGTCGAGATGGGCGCCCGACAGCACATGGGCGCGGCCCTGGACATAGTCCTTGACCGCATTGACGCAGTCGAGCGCGATCACCTTGCCGCCCTTCAGATAGACGACCGAGAAGCTGCGGGTGGCCGGATCGCCGCGCAGCACCGTCTGGTCGAAGCCGGTCGACAGGCCCACCGTCTGGAGCTTGAGATCATATTGGTTCGACCAGAACCAGGGGACGGCGTCATAGGCCTCTTCCTTGCCGAGGATGTGGGCCACGGCGGTTTTGGCCTGGTCATTGGCATTCTGGACGGATTCGAGGCGCATCTGCGCGCCGCCGGCAAAGCGGTTGGCGTGCGATGCGCAATCGCCCACGGCATAGATGTCGGGCAGCGAGGTGCGGCAATATTCGTCGACATCGACGCCATTGCCGCCGGCCGCGCCGGCCGCGATCAGCGGGCCGGTTTCAGGCACGATGCCGATGCCGACGATCACCATGTCGGTTGCGATCCGCTCGCCATCCTGCATCAGCACTGCCGTCGCCCGGCCATCCTCGACCGCGATACAGTCCATCTTCGCGCCTGTGCGCAGGTCGACGCCATGGGCGCGATGTTCCGCCTCGTAGAAGCGCGAGAGATCCTCACCCGCGACGCGGGCCAGCACCCGATCGAGCGCTTCGAGCAGCACCACGGTCTTGCCGAACTTGGAAAGGACGGCGGCCGCCTCCAGCCCGATATAGCCGCCGCCGATGATGGTGACATGGTTCACGCTGTCGATCTTCGCCATCATCGCGTCGACATCGTCGCGGCGGCGCACGGCATGGACATTGGCGGCTTCGGCGCCGCTGCAGGTCAGCATCCGAGGGCTGCCGCCGGTACACCAGATCAGCTTGTCATAGCCGATTTCCTCGTCGCCGACGGTGACGAACTTGCCGACCGGATCGACGCTCCTGACCCGCTTGCCCAGAAGCATGTCGATCTTGCGCTCGTCCCAGAAGGGGGCGGGGCGGATCAGGATGCGGTCGAAGCTCTTGTCGCCGGCGAAATATTCCTTGGAGAGCGGCGGGCGCTCATAGGGCGGATCCTTCTCGTCGCCGATCATGCCGACCGAGCCTTCGAAACCGTGCTGCCGCAGCGAGATAGCCGCCTGCGCGCCGGCATGGCCGGCCCCCACGATCAGAACGTCATAATAGCTCATCCGCCCGCTCATCCTCTTTTATCCGGGGCTTTGCTTGGCGGCATTTGGCGGTGCTGGCAAGCGCCGATGTGGCGGGGCGGGCAAGCGATGCCCGCCAACCATCGTCGGGGCGGTGCGCGCCGGTCAGGACATGGTCAGCACGCCTTCATAGGCGCGATCTTCCAGCGCCTTGCCGGCACCCATGGCGACGCACATTAGCGGCGTGTCGGCGATCCGCACCGGCAGGCCGGTGGCTTCCGACAGCGCCTCGTCCAGCCGGCGCAGCAGCGCGCCGCCGCCGGTCAG
Source organism: Sphingobium sp. DN12 (assembly GCF_051058005.1). Taxonomy (NCBI): domain Bacteria; kingdom Pseudomonadati; phylum Pseudomonadota; class Alphaproteobacteria; order Sphingomonadales; family Sphingobiaceae; genus Sphingobium; species Sphingobium sp. DN12. The sequence continues at coordinate 2,152,713 of NZ_CP173717.1, read as the reverse complement.
GGTGATGCCCTCGTCGATGATATCGGACGACAATTCGGGCGCGGTCTGCTCCAGCGCGGTCATCACCGCCATCACGATCTGGCCGACCGGCTCGGACAGGGCGTCGCAGATTTCCGCTTCGCTGATGGTCATTTCGGCAGGGCGACCATTTACCAGGTCGCGCCCCTTGACGATGATCCGCTCGCCCTCGCCATCGGGCGGGGTGGCGCAGCCGATCGCGCATTTGACGCGCTCGGCGGTGGCTTCGCCGATCATCAGGTTGTGGACGCGGCGGATGTGCGAGGCGATGGCGTCGTCCAGCTTGTCGCCGCCGACGCGCGCCGAATTGCTGTAGGCGATGCCATTGAGCGACAGCACGGCCACTTCGGTCGTGCCGCCGCCGATATCGACCACCATCGCGCCGCGCGGTTCGGTAACGGGCAGGCCGGCGCCGATCGCCGCGGCCATCGGCTCCTCGATCAACTGCACCCGCGCCGCGCCGGCGTTGGAGGCGGCATCGCGCAGCGCGCGGCGCTCAACCATGGTGGAGCCGGTGGGCACGCAGATCACTACATCATAGCGGCGGCCGAAACGTCCGCCGTCCTGGGCCTTTTCGACGAAATGCTTGATCATCTGTTCGGCGACATCGATGTCGGCGATCACGCCGTCGCGCAGCGGGCGGATCGCCTGGATATTGGCCGGGGTCTTGCCCATCATCAGCTTGGCTTCATTGCCCACCACCTTGACCTTGCGGATGCCGCGAATGGTCTCGATCGCGATGACGGAGGGTTCGTTGAGCACGATGCCGCGGTCGCGGGCGTGGATGACGGTATTCACGGTGCCAAGATCGATCGCCATGTCGCAGGCGGTCGAGGAGAAGAAGCGGGGCATTTTCATGGGAAAGCGGCGATCTGCAAAGATTGTGAAACAATGGCTCCCTGTGCCGCCGCCCGGCGGCGATCAGAAGGGCGCTGCGCCAGTCCGTCCGTTTCCCGCGTCTGGCCGAGGGGGAAGGGACGGAAAAGCACGGTAAAGGGCGGTTCAGGCGGTCTTGCGGATCAGGCGGCGACCCAGCAGCACGCCGGCGATGCCAAGCAGGAACAGGGTCCAGCCCGGCGCTTCGGGCACCGGCGTGCCGCCCGAACTGCTGCCGGTCGGCGGATCGATCGGCGGGGTATAGCTGCCAGTATAGGTGCCCAGATGCATCTCGCCATTCTGGGTCAGGTTGCCGAACACGGCCGATCCCTGAATGTAATTGGCGGTGGTCGCATCGGCCCAGGGCGCCAGCAGCGATCCGCCCCAACTGTTGGTGAGGTCGAGCGACTGGGCGTCGCCGAAATTCCAGATCACATGTTCGCCCAGATTGGCGGTGCCGCCCAGGAAATTGTCGTTGAGGCTGACCGCGCTGCCGCTGACATTGACGATCGCGGTGTCGGCGCCGTTCAGGTTGAAGGCGATCTCGCCCACCTTGTCGAGATCGGCGGCGCTGATCGAGAAGACGGCCAGGCCGTTGGCGTCGGGGCTGGCGTTGAAGGTGGCGCGGTTGCCGCTGATGACCATGTCGCTGTTGGCGGCCAGACCCGACAGGTTGGTCGACAATTGTTTCATGCTGCCGGCCAGCACCGTGCCCTGCATCGCCAGGCTGGATGCGAAGCCGGGGTCGGACGTGGCCAGGCCGGACTGGACGCTATTCTGGTTGATATTGGTGTTGCTGATGGTGCCGCCGACCTTCACCGTCTGGGCCGCGCCATTGAGGTTGAAGCCGCTTTCGACATTGCCGCCGACCAGCGCACCCGACCCGTTGTTCAAATTCTTGATGCCGCCGGTGACATTGCCGACCACGGTGAGGCCGGCCTGTCCGGTCGTGGAGGTGGCGGGGGTGCTGATCTGATAGCTGGAGGATGTGCCGGTGAGGTCGCCGCCAACGAAGGTGCGGCCCTCCACTTCGGAAGAGGAACTGAGGTCGCCCAGCACGATCAGATTCCATTCGCGCAGCGCGTCGGTGCCGGTGACGGGGGAGGCATGAGCGGGGGCGGCAGCCAGCAGCGCCAGCGACGCCGAAATCATGAAACCGGTCTTTTTCATAATAGATAACGCCAAGTCTTCGCATGTCGTCACAATGGATCGCGTGACGCGTGGCGAAGTCCCCCCCTTCCGCTCTCTGGATTGTCGGCCCCGACTCCAACGCCGGAGCGCCAAGGACAGGGTGGGCGCGCCATAGTCCTGTCGGGCCGGCGCAGCAATATTTTATTAACTATCTGCGAAGATCGATGTCGCTCGTCTTGCGGCGGAAAGGTGCGGACTTTTCAGGCCAGGGTCAGGTAAAGTTCCGCCTCGATCAGCCACTCGCTGCCAAGCTGCCGCCATTTGGCGGTATAGGCGCCCGAGGCGATGAGGATGCCGGACGATGCGGCGATGCCCTGCCACTGGCCATGTTCGAAGGCGATCGGTTCGACGGGCGAGACCAGGATCGTGTCGGGCGTGCGGGTGTAGATGCTGCGATCGGGCGCGGCAAATTCGCGCTTCCAGGCCATCAGCTGCGCCTTGCGCCCGGCGATGACGCCGCTGTCGGTGCCGGTCACCATCACGACATCCTGTGCCAGGATCGGGCCGATGGCGGCCAGGTCGGCATCGGCGAGCGCCCGGTTGAAGCGGGCGCGGCGCAGGCGGATGGCAAGATCGGCGGTGGCGGTCATGGCGCTTCCCTTAGCAGGCGGCGCTGCCATCGCCATGCCCGTCAGGTCAAAAAAAGAACGCCCGCAGCGGGCTGCGGGCGTTCCGTTCGCCAGACCGGGCCATGTCGAGGAGGGCATGGCCGGCCCGGCGGGGAGAGGGGGTTAGAGCTTGTAGCCCAGGGTCAGCACCCAGGAACGGCCTTCGCCCGGATTGGCCCAGCCATTGTTGCGGACGCTGGTATAGTATTTTTCGTTGGTGAAGTTCTGGACGTTGAGCTGTGCAGTCAGCTTTTCGTCGAACGTGTAGGACAGCATCGCCCGGTGAACGAGATAATCGTCCGCCTTGTACATCGGCGCGGTGCTGGCGTTGCTCAGATACCAGCTGCCCTGATAGGTCAGGCCATAACCCAGCTGCAGCCCGAAGGGCAGGGTGTAGGTGGTGAACAGGCTGCCCGAATGCTTGGGCGTGTTGGTCAGCGGATTGCCAGCCTGCGGATCGGACAGGGCGCAGGTGACATTGGCGGTCGCCCCGGTCGGACGATAGGTCGCGCCCGGATTGTCGAGGCAATAGTCCGAAATGCTCTGCAGCACCTTGCTCTTGAGATAGGTGTAGTTGGCAAAGATCGTCCAGTTGGACGTGATGTTGCCGGTAGCGCCCAGCGTGATGCCGTCCACCTTGTTGCGGCCGTCATTGACGTTGAGGTTGCCGATGGAGGGATCGTTGCTGGCGACCGAATAATTGGTGCGCTTGTTGCGGAACAGTGCGGCAGTCAGCTGCAGGCCATTGTCGAACAGATCGATCTTGCCACCGATCTCGAAATTCTCGGCCTTCTGCGGATCTACGCCGCACGGTTCGAGGCCAAGGTTGACCTGATCGACCGACGCCGTGCCGCAGCCCGCCCGCACGCTGCTCGATGTCGGCGTCAGGCTGTTGGCATAGGCGACATACAGGCTGGCATTTTCAGCCGGCTTGTAGACCAGGCCGACGCGGTAGGAGAAAAGATTGTCGGTCGCATTCTGCTGCGCGCCAGTGGTGTAGGCGCCGCCGGCGGCCGGCGTGGCGATCGTATCGGAGCGGAAGCGGGCACGGTTATGCTCCCAGCGTACGCCGCCGTTCAGTTCAAGCCCGTCGACGATCTTGGCCGCGGCAAAGGCGTAGATGGCAGCGTTGAACGTGTCGCCGACCTGATGACCCGACCGGATATAATTGACCGGGCCGGTGTAGATGGCGTTGGGGTTGCTGATGCTGATCGGATCGAGCGTCGGGTTCGGCGTCGCGCCATTGGCGTTGCGCTCGACATTGCCGTTGTTCAGTACATAGTCTTCCTGCTGCATCGACGTGCCGATGACCAGCGTATGGCCGCCTGGGATGTTGAAGGTCAGGTCGAGCTGGTTGTAGAGCGACTGGTTGACCGAATTGCGGAAGCCGCCACGCGGACCGCTGGGATAATAGGTGTCGGGAAGCTGGCCGGCCGCGCATGCGGCGCCGGTGGGCAGCGTGCCATTGGCCAGGCAGTAGGTGCCCTGGGGCGGGTTCACGACCAGATTCTGTTCCACCCGCTGCCAGCGCGACAGGTTGCGGACCGACAGCAGATCGCTGAAGCGGTGATCAAAGATCGCCGTGGCCTGATCGATCGTCTGGTCCTGCTTGTCCAGATTCTTATAGCCATAATAGCCACTATAGGGGACGCCCGGCAGCGGGCCGTCATAGACCCCATTATTATAATAGGGCACGCCGTAGAGCGGCGTATTGTCATCTTCCTGGTGGGTGTAGAGCAGGGTCAGCGATGTCGGGCCATCAATGCCGAACTTGACCGAGGGCGCCACGCCCCAGCGCTTGTAGCGGTCGACGCTGCGCGCCGGCACGTCATTTTCATGATACATGGCGTTGACGCGGACGGCGATCATGTCGTTGACGCGGACATTGCTGTCGACCGTCGCGCGATAATAGTCCGACGTGCCGATGCCCGCCTGAACCAGCGTCTCGCTATCGGCCTTCGGGCGCTTGGTAACGAGGTTGATGTTGCCGCCGATTGCGCCCGAACCACCGAACACCGAATTGGCGCCATTGGTGACTTCGACCTGTTCCAGGTTGAACGGGTCGGTGCGGCTATATTGGGCGCTGTCGCGCACGCCATCGATGCTGATGTCGGTGTTGGCGCTCTGGCCGCGCAGGTTGATGCTGTCGCCATAGCCGCCGCCGCCTTCGCCCGCGCCGAAGGTGATGCCTGGAACGGTCGACAGCACGTCGCGCAGGGTGAGCAGGTTCTGCTTCTGGATGGTCTGGTTGCCGATCACCGTGATGGTCTGCGGCGTGTCGAGCAGGGGACGAACATATTTGGGCGATTCGGGCTTTTCCACCTTGATGGAATTGTCGTCGATCGCCGTGTCGGTGACCGTGACGCCGCCAAGTGCCTGGCCCTGGCCATTATCCTGCGCATGCGCGCCGGATGCGAAGGCCATTGCGCCGACGCAGCTCAGTGCGAGGAAGGATGGAGTGTTTCCATATTTCGCCATTGTTTCAGAACCCCTTCGATTGTTGCAGGGGCTGCTATTGCGACCTATTCGCATTGTCAATGCTATTGCGAGTGGATATCTGTTCGACGATGCTTTTTTGCTAAATGATGTAAAAGTCGCACAGTCGGCAAAGACGCTAACGGCCAATATATGGATCATGACGGCCCATCAGCGGCGCGTGCCTGTCAGTGGCACCCGAACGCATCGCTTTATCGCGTGCGATGTCGCTTCAAAGGCGGTCGAATGCGCACAGGGTGGCCAGAACCTGCCGATTTTGGCGGTCCGCCTCGAAATGGGCGAGGGCCGGGTCATGATCGGCGATCGCGTCGATGATGCGCAGGCGACCGTGGCGCCATATGCCGAGGTCGAACATGTCGGCCCCGGTGCCGTCGCGCTCCACATCGCGCGCGCTCCCCAGCGCGACACGGGTCAACAGCTCGAACAGGGGCTGGCTGACCATTTTGAACAATATGTCCTGCAGCCGGCCTTCCAACTGGCCGAGCCTGTCCATGCTATCGCATGCATCGATCTGACTGCGCAGATCGAGTAATTCCCTGTGAAGGGCCTGGTCGTCGCATCGCGCGGCAGCGGCGCAGAGCCGGTTGAACAACAGCGAGGTGATGTCGAGTATCTCGCGCCAGGAACCCGGTTCGCCGCACAGATAGGCGCCCAGCATCCGTTCCAGATCGGCCATTTGCGGTCGCCGGCCATAATAGCCGCCGCCTGGCCCGCGCCGGACCTCCAGCAAGCCCTCATGCTCCAGGATGCGTGCAGCCTGCTGGACCGTGACGATGCCGACCTCCAACTCGCGGGCAAGGGTTTGCAGCGAACCAATCTGCTCGCCGGCCGGTGCAGCGAGGATGCGCCGGCGCAGGGCGTCGGCGGTATGGCGGACGATCTGCCGCTTGCCGGTCGCCGGTTCCATCGGGTCATTTTGCTGGATGAGGTTCATATGAATTAATGCGCATGTTGATTGAAATTTCGCAAGGGCGATACTCCATGTGATCGCCTTGATGATCTAATAATATGCATATTAATGTCGAACTCAAGAGTCGCCGCCCGGTTCTGGAGCCGTGCCGCTGCGCTTGCCGCGCCGCAAGAGGAGAGAGCCATGGCGTTCAGGGATCCTGTGATCGACGCATTGCCGCGTCACCCCAACATTATCGGCGGACAGCGCGCGGTGCCGACCGGCCCGGCGCGCCACCTCCATGTCTATCCCGGCACCGGCAAGGTGACGCAGGAACTAGCGTTGGCAGATGCCGAGGATGTCGACCGGGCCGCCGCCGCCGCGCGCAAGGTTTTCCCCGCATGGCGCGCGATGCCCGGCGACAAGAGGCGCGACCTGATGTTCCGTATCGCCGCCCTGCTGGAGGCGAAGTCGGCGGATTTCGCGCCCAGCCTGATCGCCGAAAATGGATCGGTGGCGATGGTGGCGCCCTATATGGGTTATGATGCGGCCCAGAAATTCCGCTATTTCGGCGGCTGGTGCGACAAGCTGCACGGGCGCACCATTCCGATGTGGGGCGCGCCGGCCCATGATTATGTCAGCTATGATCCCTATGGTGTGATCGGCATCATCGTGCCGTGGAACGGGCCGCTGTTCGCCGCGACCATGGTGCTGGCGCCGGTGCTGGCAGCGGGCAATTGCGTGGTGATCAAGGCACCGGAACTTGCCCCCTACAGCGTCATGCAACTGGTCGACCTGCTGCATGAGGCCGGCCTGCCGGATGGCGTCGTCAATCTGGTCACGGGCGGCGCCGATGTCGGCGCGGCGATGGTCAGCCATCCCGGCATCGACAAGATCGAATTCATCGGATCGGGCGCGACCGCGCGCCAGGTGCTGGCCAATGCGGCGCAGTCGCTCAAGCCCGTCGGCCTGGAACTGGGCGGCAAGTCTGCCGTGGTCGTGTTCGATGATGCCGACCTGATGCTCGCGGCGAAGAAGGGGCTGACTGGGGCGATTTCCTCCAATGGGCAGGGGTGCATCAATGGCACGCGGCTGCTGGTCCAGCGCGGCATTTATGACCGTTATCTCGACCTGATCGGGGCGATGGCGGGCCATGTGCAGTCGGGCGACCCGTTCGATCCCGCGACGGTGCTGGGGCCGGTGATCAGCCAGAATGCGCTCGACCGGATCAGCGGGATGGTGGCGCGCGGCGTCGCCGATGGCGGCCGGATCATCGCGGGCGGCCATCGGCTGGCCGGCGATTTTGCCGATGGTTTCTTCCTGCCGGTGACGATCCTGGCCGATGTACCGGACCGGTGCGAGATCGCCCAGAATGAGGTGTTCGGCCCGGTCCTGGTCGTGACCCCGTTCGAGGACGAGGAAGAGGCGATCGCGCTCGCCAACGGCACCGACTATGGTCTGGGCGCCTATGTCCACACGCAGAATTTGCGCCGCGCCCATCATATGGCGCGCGAGCTGCAGGCGGGCATGATCCATGTGAACGGTTCGGGTGAGGCGATGCAGCCCAATTGTCCTTTCGGCGGCTTCAAGAAGAGCGGTCATGGTCGGCTGGGCGGGGTCGAGGGCCTGCATGAATTCCTCCAGCCCAAGAATGTGTGGATGAGCATGGCCGCGCCGGAGGGCGGGCAATGACCCTGTGTGATCCCGCAGCGCGCAGCGCACTCGGCGATAGGCTTCAGGCCGAACTGACGGGGCGAGATGGAGCCGCGCCGCAATCACCGGTGGCGGAAAGCTGGCGCGATTTCATCTATGCCGAAATCTGGTCGCGTCCAGGGTTGGATCGGCGCGCGCGCTTCCTGATCGCGCTGGCTTCGGCGGTCGGCGCCGATGCGCCTGTGGACCGGCTGGACGGCTATGTCCGTGGGGCACTGACGACCGGCGCGCTGACCCAGGCCGAATTGCGCGAGGCGGCGCTGCATGTCGCGGTCTATTCCGGCTGGGACAAGGGCGGGGCGATCGACGCTGCGATCGACCGGATCGAGGCAGAGAAGGGGCTGGCGCCGGCTGTGCTGGCGCCAATCCGGCACGAACCCTGGGATGCGCAACAGCGCATGGAGCAGGGCTTTGCCGAATTTCGCGCGGTGATGACCTTTGACGGCCCGCGCGTCGGCAATGGCCTGCCCTATCTGCAGGATGGCATATTGAACTTCGTGTTCGGCGAAATGTGGTGCCGGCCGGGCCTCGACCAGCGGTCGCGCCGCTTCCTCACGCTGGTGGGCGTCGCGGATTCCGCGGCCACCGTACCGATCGCCAGCCATTTCCATGCTGCGATGGCGAGCGGCAACTGCACCGCCGCCGAACTCAACGAATTCGTCCTCCAATATGCGGTCCATGCCGGCTGGCCCAAGGCGTCGGTGGTCCAGGGCGTGGTGCTGGAAATGGCCGGGAAGGTCTCCAAGGGCCTGGCCTGGAACGAGCGGGAGCAAGGGCGATGAGCATCGCGATCGACATGCACGGCAAGGTGGCGTTGGTGACTGGCGCGGCTTCAGGCCTTGGCCGCGCGACGGCGGTGAAACTGGCACAGGCCGGCGCCCGGCTGTGGTTGGTGGACGTCAATGCGGAAGGGGTGGCCGAAACGCTGAGCCTGCTTCCTGAAGGCGAGCATCAGACGGCGGTTGTCGATCTGGCCGATCCTGACGCTTGCCGTGCCACCGTCGATGCGGCTGTCACCCATTTCGGCCAGATCGATGCGCTGTGCAATATCGCCGGCCTCATCTATCTCGCCAATTCGCCCGACATGCCCAAGCCGCTGTGGGACAAGACGCTGGCGGTCAATCTGACCGCGCCCTTCCTGCTGTCGCAGGCGGCAATCCCGCATCTGCTGAAGGCGAATGGCGCGATCGTGAATGTCGTTTCCTCGGCCGCCTTCATCGGCGAGGCTTATGCCGCCGCCTATTGCGCGTCGAAAGCCGGCCTCCTCAACCTCACCAAGGCGATGGCGATGGAGTATCAGAAGCAGCCGATCCGCATCAACGCCGTCGCGCCCGGTGGCATGATGACCAATATCGCCACCAATTTCCGGCCGCCCGAAGGCTGTGACTTCGAATTGCTCAAGCGCTTTTCCGGCATGCGCGGCACAGTCGAGGTCGATGATGTCGCCGACATGGTCGCACTGCTCGCCTCGCCGGCCGGGCGTGGCTTCCACGGCAATTGCATCTCGATCGATGCCGGGATCACCGCAGGATGAGCGGGATGGAACGGATCGGCTTCATCGGCCTGGGTAGTCAGGGCGGTCCCATAGCCGAACGGATCGCGGCCGCCGGCTATCCGCTCACGCTCTGGGCCCGTCGCCCGGATGCGCTGGCGCCCTTTCTCGAAAAGGGCGCCACAGCAGCGCCGGACATCGCGACATTGGGGGCGTCCTGCGATCATGTCGGCATCTGTGTGGTCGATGACGCCGGCGTGGCCGATATCGTCGAGCAATTATTGCCCGCGATGCGACCGCGCAGCCGGATCGTCATTCATTCGACCATATTGCCCGAACATTGCGTGGCGCTGGCCGAACGCTGCGCGGAACACGGTGTCGCCTTCCTCGATGCGCCGGTCAGCGGCGGCGGCCCGGCCGCGGCGGCCGGCACCTTGACCCTGATGTGCGGTGGTGCGGTCGATGTCTTCGAGGCCGCCCGGCCGGTGCTGGAAAGCTTTGGCGGCCTGATCGTGCGGATGGGCGATGTCGGCGCCGGGCAACGGGCGAAGATCGTCAACAACGCGCTGATGGCGGCCAATATGGGGCTGGCCCATGCCGCGATGGAGGCGGGCAGGGCGCTGGACCTGGATGGCGCAGCCCTGCGCGACCTCATCAAGGCGAGCAGCGGTCGGAGCTTCGGCTTCGAGGTCTATGCCCGCCTGCCGACGCCCGGCGCCTTTGCCCATGGCGCGCCGCTGCTGCGCAAGGATGTCGGTCTGCTGATGGCCAGCCTGCCCGAAGATGCCGGTGCCGAGGCTCTGTCCCGCGCCGCCATGCCTTTTCTCTCCGCCGCCTGCGGCGACTGACCTTTTCAGGAGACCCAATCATGTCCTTCACCCTTGATCAGTTCCGCCTAGACGGCAAAGTCGCGATCGTCACTGGCGCCGGCGGGCGCGGCAACTCCATCGGCCGGGCCTATGCGCTGGGGCTGGCGGCGGCCGGTGCCGCAGTCGTCGTCGCTGACCTCAATGGCGAAGGCGCGCAGGCGGTGGCCGACGAGATTGTGGCCGGTGGCGGCCGCGCCATTGCCGTCAAGGTCGATGTGGCTGATGAGGCATCGACGCTGGCCATGGCGACGACGGCGAGTGATGCCTTTGGCGGCGTCGACATCCTCATCAACAATGCCGCGCTGATGGTCGATATCAGCTACGACAATATCGAAGCCGTCAGCCTCGACGCCTGGAACCGGGCCTTTGCGGTCAATCTCAATGGTGCGCTGCTCTGTGCCCGCGCGGTGATCCCTTCGATGCGGGCGCGTGGTGGCGGACGGATCATCAACCAGACGTCGGGCGGTGCCTTTCCGGCGACGGGCCTCTACGGCATTTCCAAGCTGGCGCTGGTGGGCCTCACGACGACGCTCGCCAAGCAACTGGGCAAGGACAATATCACCAGCAATGCGATCGCGCCGGGCAATGTCACTTCGGACGCCGGCAAGATGCTGGTGCCCGACGATTCTCCGTTCATCCAGTTCCTGCAGATGAGTTGCGCACTGCGCCCGCGCGGCGAGCCGGATGAACTGGTCGGCACGGCCCTGCTGCTCTGTTCTGACGCGGGGCGCTGGATTACAGGCCAGACGATCCATGTTGATGGCGGATGGGTGTTGCGCCCTTGAACAGGGGCGGGGCGTCATGGCACAAATTCCGATCAGGCCATGATGCCCGTTGCCGGATCAGCGCCCGCGATTCCTGTTCGCAAGATCATCGGCATTTTACCGTAATTACCGAATAATCTGCGGATTATTTCCAAAATCGTCAAATGTTACGAAACACATTCGGCCGCCCCCTTGATACCGTTTCCTCCAGAAAAGAACAGAAATGTGGCGAGGAAAACAAATAAAAACAGGGGGTTTTTATGTTGTCATCTCACAAGGGTCGCCTTTTCAAGCTGTTGAAGGCCGGCAGTGCATTATCCTGCATGGTCGCCATGGCTGGCGGCGTAGCGCAGGCCCAGGAACAGGATCAGGGCGAAATCGTCGTTACCGCGCTCAAGCGCAACACCCGCGTTCAGGACACGCCGATCGCCATTACCGCGGTCACCGGCGCCAGCCTGGAAGCGGCCGGCACCAGCAGCTTTACCGAACTGACCCGCGATACGCCCAGCCTGCGCATCGTCGATGGCGGTCCCGGCAACCGCCGCGTCATCCTGCGCGGCGTGACCGCGGCCGGCGAACCGACGGTCGGCGTCTATTATGACGAAGCGCCGGTATCCGGCTCGGTCGGCACCACCAGCGACGCCGCCGGCGCCACGCCCGATTTCCGCATCTTCGACGTGGAGCGCGCCGAAGTGCTGCGCGGCCCTCAGGGCACGCTCTACGGTTCCGGTTCGATGGGCGGCACGCTGCGCATCATCTTCAACAAGCCCAAGACCGACAAGATCGAGGCGGCCTTTGCCAGCACCATGTCGGCGGTCGAGGGCGGATCGATGGGCGCGTCCTTCGACGGGATGCTGAACGTCCCGCTGATCGAGGACAAGCTGGCCATCCGCATCGTCGGCAACGCCACCCAGGTCGCGGGCTATGTCGACAACAGCTATTATGGCTACAAGAATATCAACGATCCCTACACCTATGGCGGCCGCATCATGCTGCGCTTCACGCCGACCGAGGCGCTGACGCTGGACCTGAGCGCCAATTACGAGAAGGCGGCCGGTGAATCGCCGCGCTGGTATGCCGAAACCGGCAAGCGCTGGACCACGGACGCGCGATCGGAATCGGGCAATTACGACACCAACCGCATCTATAATGCGACGCTCAACTATGATTTCGGCCCGGTCGTGCTGACCGCCATCACCACCTACACCGACCGCGACCGCATTGTCGTCGGCGATGTCAGCGATACGTTCAACGGCCGCGATACCGCCGCCCGCTGCCAGACCTATCGCGGCAATGGTGCGGCCTGCTCCGCCGACGTGCTGGCCGATTATCTGTCCGACACCCGCGCCCTGCTGTCGTCCAGCCTGTATCAGCCGCAATCGGTCAAGAACTGGCTCAACGAAATCCGCCTGAGTTCGACCGGGGATGGCCCGCTCAACTGGACCGTCGGCCTGTTCAGCGAGGACCGCAAGACGGTGGTGCGCTCGACCCTGCTCAAGGCCGATCCGGACACTGGCTTCCTCTACGATCCGGACGATATCGCCAATCTCGCCTATGATCGCACCATCAACGACAAGCTGAAGCAGAAGGCGGTCTTCGCCGAAATCTCCTACAAGCTGTTCGACAAGCTGACGCTGACCGCAGGCGCGCGCTATTATGATTATAAGAAGACGGTCGGCGGCCGGATCGACATGGGCTAGGAACATTATGCGTCGGTCGTGACGCCCTATACCGAAGCCAAGTCGTCCGAGGACGGCGTGCTCACCAAGTTCAACATCTCCTATCAGGCGACCCCCGATGTGATGGTCTATGCCCAGGCCGCGCAGGGCTTCCGGCCCGGCGGCGTCAACCAGGTGATCGGCCTGTCGGCGGCGCTGGCCGCCTACACATCGGACAGCCTGTGGAATTATGAGCTGGGCTTCAAGAGCAAGATCCTGCCGCGCACCTATCTCAATATGGCGACCTACCAGATCGACTGGAGCAACATGCAGGTGTCGGCCCGCACAGCGGGCACCGGCTCGGTCTTCGGCCTCATCTCCAACGTCGGCGCGGCCCGCATTCGCGGCGTCGAGGCGGAATTCTCCACCGAGATTGCCGGCATCAGCTTCAGCGCCAATGGTTCCTACACCGATGCCAAGTTGACCGAGGACCAGGTCAGCACCATCGTCGTGGCATCGGGCCGCAAGGGCGACCGGATCGCCAATGTGCCGAAATGGAATTTCGGCGGATCGGCCGAATATAAGCATATGCTGACCGATGCCATGGATGCCGTCATCCGCACCGATGTCACCTATAATGGCAGTTCCTACAGCACGATCAGCCCGACCGACACCTATCGGCGCCGGCTGGACGATTATACGCTGACCAATCTGCGCCTGGGCGTGCAGGCCAGCGACAACAACTGGGGCGCCCATTTCTTCGTGAACAATCTGTTCAACGAACTGGCGGTGGTCAGCTCCAGCTCCAGCAGCAACACCGGCGGCAAGACGGTGGTGTTTACCGCGCCGCCGCGCACCTACGGCATCAACCTCACCAAGAAGTTCTGATCGCCTGGCACGGAGGCGGCCTTGTCGGTCGCCTCCCTTTTCGGGGGCCTTATGGCGGTCCCATGATCGACACAGGGGGATGATATGTTCAAGCGACACATGTGTTTCGCCGGCCTTTCACTGCTCGCGCTGGTTGCCGGAGGGGCGATCGCCCAGCCAGCCAAGGCGCCCGTGGAAGCGGTCAAGCCCCGCGCCGGCGCCAATCCCGCACCGGCGCGCGCTGCCGGCGAAGGCGCCGGCCCGTTCCGCAAGATGGTGATCCGCGGCGTCACGCTGATCGACGGCAGCGGCGCGCCGCCGCGCGGACCGGTCGACATCGTCATCGAAAATGACGTCATCGCCGACATATTGCCGGCCGGCACGCCGGGCCTGCCGTTCAAGCAGGGACGCGCACCGACCGACGCCGATTATGAACTGGACGCGACCGGCATGTTCGTGACGCCCGGCTTCATCGACATGCATGTCCATGGATCCACTGACGACAAGGCGCCGGACCTGTCCTATTCCTACAAGCTGTGGCTCGCCCATGGCGTCACCACGGTGCGTGGCGTCGACCTCGCCCCCATGGAAGTGTCCCTGAGCGAACGGGCACGCTCCGCCCGTAACGAGATCGTCGCGCCGCGCATCTTCGCCTATCAGCGGCCGGGTCAGGGCAAGGGCTGGACCGGCGGCCGCACCAATACGCCCGAAAAGGCCCGCGCCTGGGTGCAATGGGCGGCCAAGCAGGGGATCGACGGCATCAAGCTGCTGGACGATCCGGACCAGCCGCCCGAAGTGATGGCCGCCATCATGGACGAGGCGAAGAAGCTGAAGCTGGGCACCACGGCGCATCTCTCCCAGATCGGCGTGGGCCGCATGAATGCCGAACAGGCCGGCGACGCGGGCCTTGGCACCGTCACCCATTTCTACGGCCATTTCGAATCCCTGCTGAAAAATGGCCCGGTCCAGAACTGGCCGGTCGACTATAATTATGCCGACGAGCAGGATCGGTTTGGCAATGTCGCCAATCTGGCGGAAGAAAGCGTCGAGCCGGGATCAGACCGTTGGTGGGCCTATCTGGAGCATCAGAAGGCCAATCATGTCACCTTCGATCCGACCATGACCATCTATGCCGCCGGCCGCGATCTGATGCTGGCGCGCAATGCCGACTGGCACGACAAATATACCATGCCGCAGCTGTGGAATTTCTACATGTCCTCGCGCGAGAACCACGGCTCCTATTTCTACGACTGGACCACCGCGATCGAGGTGAAGTGGCGGAATTTCTACCACAAATATATGCGCCTGATTAACGACTACAAGAATATCGGCGGGCGCGTGACCACCGGGTCGGATTCCGGATTCATCTTCAAGCCCTATGGCTTTGGCTATGTCCAGGAACTGGAGTTGCTGCAGGAAGCGGGCTTCAATCCGTCACAGGTGATCCAGTCGGCGACGCTGAACGGCGCGCTGACGCTCTATGATCCCAGGGGCGAAGTGCCGCCGATCGGCACGGTTCGCGTCGGCAAGCTGGCGGACCTTGTCATCCTCAAGGAAAATCCGCTGCAGAATTTCAAGACGCTCTACGGCACCGGCACGCTGCGCCTCAACGAACAGACCCAGCGGCTCGAACGGGTCGGCGGCGTCAGCTACACGGTCAAGGACGGCATCGTCTATGACGCGAAGAAATTGCTGGCGGATGTCGCGGACATGGTCGTTGCGGAGAAGCGGCGCATGGGCATGCCGGAACAGGGGCTGCCCCATCCCTGACGGGGCGGGGCATCATAATTCAACAGGGACGGGAAAAGAATGAAGAACAAGATGCTGATCCGGTCGGGCCTTGCTGCGCTCGCCCTCATGACGGTCGCCAGCGCCTCCCAGGCGCATGATCCGGACGAATGGTATGTCGGCGGCGCGGCCGGCATCGTCAATGGCAAGAAGCCGACCTTCGTGCCCGCGCCGGCACGCGGCAGCGCTGACAATGTCGGTCCCTTCCGCAAGCTGGTGATCCGTGGCGTGACCCTGATCGACGGCACCGGCGCGCCGCCGCGTGGCCCTTATGACATCGTGGTGGAAGGGAACAAGATCACCGCCATCACCCAGGCCGGCTGGCCCGGCCTGCCACAGGCGAAGGGGCGTGCGCCGACCGACGCCGATTATGAAATCGACGCGACCGGCATGTATGTGATGCCCGGCTTCAACGACATGCATGTCCACACCCCCGCCAGCGACAAGGCGCCCGACATGAGCTATGCCTATAAGCTGTGGCTGGCCCATGGCGTGACCACGGTGCGCGGCGTGCCGCTCGCCGATCCGGTCGTCGCCAGTTCGGAGAAGAACCGCTCCGCCGCCAACGAGATCGCGGCGCCGCGCATCTTCAACTACCAGACGCTGGGCGCCGGCTGGGACGGCGGGCCGATCGACAGCCCAGACAAGGCGCGCGCCTGGGTCAAATGGGCCGCCGCGCACAATATCGACGGCATCAAATTCTTCAATCGCCCCGAGGAAACGCCGCAGATCATCGCCGCCGCCATTGACGAGGCGCACAAGAACAAGATGGGCACCACGGCCCATCTGTCACAGACCGGCGTCGCCAATTTCAACGCCTATGACGCGGCCGAGGCGGGGCTGGATACCGTCACCCATTATTATGGCCATTTCGAATCCCTGCTGAAGGATGGGACGATCCAGCGCTTTCCGTCCGACTATGACTATAACAACGAACAGCATCGCTTTGGCGAGGTGGCAGAAATCTGGAACCAGACGGTCGAGCCGGAATCCGAACGCTGGTGGGATTATCTGAAGCATCAGAAGGAGAAGCATGTCACCTTCGACCCGACGATGAACATCTATGCCGCGTCCCGCGACCTGATGCGGGCGCGCAATGCCGACTGGCAGAATCTCTACACCACGCCCCAGCTTTGGGCCTATTTCCAGTCGACCCGCGACAATCACGGCTCCTATTTCTACGACTGGGGGACCGAGAACGAGTTTGCGTGGAAGAAATTCTACAATAACTATTTCAAGCTGGTGAACGACTATAAGAATATTGGCGGCCGGGTGACGGTCGGCACCGATTCCGGCTTCATCTACAAGGTCTATGGCTTCGCCTATATCGAGGAGCTGGAACTGCTGCGCGAAGCCGGCTTCTCGCCGCTGGAAATCATGCGCTCGGCCACCATGTGGGGTTCGCAGACCCTCTATGAGCCCAAGGGCATGGCGCCGCCGACCGGCGTGCTGCGCGTCGGCATGCTGGCTGACATGGTCATCACCAAGGAAAACCCGCTGGCCAATCTCAAGACGCTCTATGGCACCGGTCATTCGCGCCTGAACCCGGAAACCAACAAGCAGGAAATGGTCGGCGGCGTCAGCTACACGATCAAGGACGGCATCGTCTATGATGCCAAGAAGCTGCTGGCCGAAGTGGCCGAGATGGTGAAGGCGGAAAAGGCGCGCACCGGCCAGGCTGGCGCCGGCCCGGCCAATCCCAACGCCATGTAATGGATCGAAAGCGGCGCTCTGGGAAAGGGCGCCGCTTTCATGTCATAGCGGCAGCGCCGTCGTCGACTTGACCTCTTCCAGCACCGCATAGGTCCGCGTCTCGCGCACGCCGGGCATGTCGACCAGTTCCTCGGCCAGGAATTTCCGATAGGCGGCCATGTCCTTCATCCGGACCTTGATCAGATAGTCGAAGCCGCCGGCCACCATATGGCATTCCAATATGTCCCGCTGCCGCCGCGTCGCTTCGGCAAACTGGCGGAAGATGTCGCCGGTGGTGCGGTTGAGCAGCACTTCGATGAAGATCAGCAGCGGCCGCTGGTTGAGGTGCGGGTCGAGCAGCGCGACATAGGAAGAGATATAGCCATTGTCGCGCAGCTTGCGCGTCCGGTCGAAACAGGCCGATGGCGAGAGGTTGCAATGCTTGGCCAGATCCTGGTTGGTTATGCGACCGTCGATCTGAAGCTTGTTCAATATCTTCCGGTCAGTTTCGTCCAGGTTCATCGAAACCCCCAAAACGCTAGCAGTTGGCCAAACCTCAACGATATCTGTGCAAGTCGCGGAAAATGCTGGGCTGCGATCCCATGGGCTCATGTCGGGGATAACGTATCGCTGTGGGAAACCCTCAGCGGCATCGCACGTCCCTCGCGGGATTTGCGCCCAACTTGCCAGCGAGGCAGGAGTGTACTAAATGGTACACAATGTCGCAGCCGTCAGGGCTGGGCGACTCGATCGGCCTGTGGACCCGTGGGCACCGCTCTCCGACGACCATAAGAGATGAAGGAGGTGCCGCGTGTCAGGCACGAAAATGCACGGCCAGCCGCTCGTTCGCGGTTGGCTGCTTCTGTTGGGGGCGGTGATCCTTGCCGCTGGCCTCTTTTTCGCCATCGGCGGCGGCAAGCTCGTCAGCTTGGGCGGCAGTCCCTATTTCCTGATCGCCGGCATCGCGCTGGTCCTCGCGGGCGGCCTCATTGCCCTGCGCAAGGCCAGCGGCGGTCTGCTCTTCGGTGCCACCTTCCTGCTTACGGTCCTCTGGGCGCTGTGGGAAGTCGGCTTCAGCTTCTGGCCGCTCATTTCCCGCCTGTTGGCGATGGGTGTCGGCGCGACCGTCGTTGCGCTCTCCTATCCGCTGCTGTGGCGCGGCGACGGTTCTGCGCCCGCCTGGCGGCCTGCATTGCTGATGGCAACGCTGGTCGGCCTGGGTTCGGCGGCCGGTGCGGCCGGCATGTTCATGGTCCATCCGACCGTGCCCTTTGCCGGGCAGGTGGCATCGCTGGTGCCGGTCGATCCGGCGCGCGAGCAGAAGGACTGGACCGCCTATGGCAACACGCCCGGCGGCAGCCGCTTCGTCGCGCTCGACCAGATCACCCGCGACAATGTGAACAAGCTCAAGGTCGCCTGGACCTATCGCACCGGTGACGTAGCGCAGAGCGACGGCAATGGCGCCGAGGACCAGAATACCCCGCTGCAGGTCGGCGACACCCTGTTCATCTGCACCCCGCATAACAATGTCATCGCCCTCGACGCCGATACCGGGCGCGAGAAGTGGAAGACGCTGATCAATGCCAAGGCGTCGGTCTGGATGCGCTGCCGGGGCCTTGCCTATTTCGACGCCCATGCGCCGATCCAGCAGCCCAGCCTGCCCGGCGCAACGCCGGTGACGGCAGCTACCGTGCCGGCCGGCGCCGCCTGCCAGCGCCGCATCCTGATGAACACCATCAATGCCGAACTGATTGCGCTCGATGCCGACACCGGCAAGTTCTGCGCCGATTTCGGCACCAACGGCCGGGTCGACCTGAAGGCCGGCCTCGGCGATGCGCCCGATCCCCAATATCAGCTCACCTCCGCGCCGACGCTGGCGGGCACGACCGTCGTCGTCGGTGGCCGTGTCGCCGACAATGTGCAGGTCGACATGCCGGGCGGCGTGATGCGCGGCTTCGACGTCATCACGGGCAAGCTGCGCTGGGCCTTCGATCCGGGCAATCCGGCGATCACCGGCGCGCCGCCGGCGGGCAAGAGCTATGCCCGATCGACCCCCAATGTCTGGGCCGCCATGTCCTATGATCCCGCGTCCAACACCGTGTTCATGCCGGTCGGCAGCGCCTCGGTCGATCTCTATGGCGTCACCCGCAGCGCCCTCGATCATAAATATGGCGCGTCGATGCTGGCGCTCGACGCCACCACCGGCCGTGAGAAATGGCATTTCCAGACGGTCCATAACGACCTGTGGGACTTCGACCTGCCGATGCAGCCGAGCTTCGTCGACTTCCCCGTCGATGCCGCCCGCAAGGTGCCGGCTTTGGTCTTTGGCACCAAGGCGGGCCAAGTCTATGTGCTCGATCGCGCCACCGGCAAGCCGCTCACCGACGTCAAGGAAGTGCCGGTCAAGCCCGCGAACATTCCGGACGAACCCTATTCGCCGACCCAGCCCAGGTCGCTCGGCATGCCGCAGATCGGGGTCGGCCCGCTGACCGAAGCGGACATGTGGGGCGCCACTCCGTTCGACCAGCTGCTCTGCCGCATCGCCTTCAAGGGCATGCGCTATGAAGGGCTTTACACCGCGCCGGGCACCGACAAGTCGCTGAGCTTCCCCGGATCGCTGGGCGGCATGAACTGGGGCGGCATCTCGACCGATCCGACGAGCGGCACCATCTTCGTCAACGACATGCGGCTGGGCTTGTGGGTGCAGATGTTCCCGCAGACGGCGGCGCAGAAGGGGCAGTCGGGCAGCGCGGGCGAGGCGGTCAATACCGGCATGGGCAGCGTTCCGCTGAAGGGCACGCCCTATTCGGTGGTGAAGGATCGCTTCCTGTCGGCGCTGGGCATTCCCTGTCAGGCGCCGCCCTATGGCACGCTGACCGCGATCGACCTCAAGAGCCGGGCCATCAAGTGGCAGGTGCCGGTAGGCACGGTGCGTGACACCGGGCCGATGGGGATCCGCATGGGCTTGCCAATCCCGATCGGCATGCCGACGCTGGGGGGCACGCTGGCGACGCAGGGCGGCTTGGTCTTCATCGCCGGCACGCAGGACTTCTATCTGCGCGCCTTCAACGCGGCGACCGGTGCGGAAGTGTGGAAGGCCCGCCTACCGGTCGGCAGCCAGGGCGGCCCGATGAGCTACAAGTCGCCCAAGAGCGGCAAACAATATGTCGTCGTGACTGCGGGCGGTGCGCGCCAGTCGCCCGACCGGGGCGATTATGTGATCGCCTACACGCTGCGCTGAACCATGGGCGGGGCGGCCCGGCGCCGCTCCGCCTGCCTATCGTCATCTATCATGTCACCGCTCGCAGATGTGCCGCGCGGAAGGGAGGGGCTTTGGCCCAACATCTTCACCTCCATGCCCGCCTGACCCTGGCGACGTTGCTGACCCTGCTGCCGGTTGCGGGCGCCCATGCGCAGGAGGTTGCGCCGGAAAGGCCGGTGACGGCCCCGCGCGAGACGCTGACCGGCGACTGGGGCGGGCTGCGCACGCGGCTGAAGCAGGCTGGCGTCACTGTGCGCGCGGACTATGTCGGCGAAGCCTTTGCCGCGGTCGATGGCGGCCAGCGGCAGGGCAGCGCCTATACCCAGCAATTACGCGCCAGCCTCGATTTCGACATGGACCGGATTGTCGGCATCTCTGGCGGCATCGCGCATGTCACCATCAACGACCGGCGCGGCGTCGGCCTCTCTTCCGACATTGTCGGCAATCGCCTGCCGATCCAGGAGGCGGCCGGCGGCAATTATACCCGTCTGTCGGAACTCAGCTACGAACAGAATATCGCCAATGGCCGGCTCAACCTGCGCCTGGGCTATTTTGCCATGGGCAATGATCTGGGCGGGATGATCCTGGGCTGCAATTTCGTCAATGCGGCCTTCTGTGCCCATCCGTTGTCGGAATCGGGCAATAGCGGCTGGTATAATTATCCCAATGCCCGCTGGGGCGCGGCGGTGCGCTATCGCATCCGGCCGGATCTGGCGCTGCGCACCGGCGTCTATCAGGTCAATCCCCGTCTCAACGATCCCGACAATGCCTTCCGTCCCTTTGCCGGCGGCACGACCGGCGTATTGCTGCCGCTGGAGCTGGAATATGATCCCGGCATCGCGCCGGGCAGCGATGTGCTGCCGGGCCATTACAAGCTCGGCGCCTATTATGACACGTCGCGCGCCGCGCGGCGCGGCGAGCAGGGCATGTTGCGGGGCCGCTATGGCGTCTATGCGCTGGCCGACCAGATGATCCTGCGCGAAGGAACGGGCAATCGCGGCCTCTCCATCTTCGCCCAGTTCACCGCCAATCCGGAGGCATCGGCCCAGATCACCCACTGGTATGCCGCCGGGCTGGTCAAGACCGGCACCTTTGCAGGGCGGGACGCCGACAGCATCTCGATCGGCATCGTCCATGCGCAGGTCAATCCGCGCCTGCGCCGCGCCGAGGCCGATGCGCAGGCTATTCCCGGCGGTTATGCCGCGCTGCCGGTGGGCGAGACCGCGATCGAAATGAGCTATGGCATCCAGTTGCGGCGCTGGCTCAGCATCCGGCCGGACGTCCAATATATTCTCGATCCCGGCGCCTTTTCCTACCGCCGCACCAATGATGCGCTGGCGCTGGGCGGCCAGGTCAAGATGCAGTTCTGATCCGGTCCATGGTCCCGGCCCAGCCTTCAGCCTTCTGCCCGGCAGTAGCGCAGTACATTGTCGATCACCTGCGCGCGGCGCCGCTCGGCTGCCGCTTCGCTGGTCATGTCGACGCCGAAGATCGCGTGGAAGCTGTGACGGTTGGACACGAAGTAGAAGGCGAGGGCGCTGATCGTCATGTGCAGGTCGACGGCGTCCAGTCCGGGGCGGAAGCTGCCATCGGCAATGCCGCGATCGATCAGTGCCTGGGTCTTGGGCAGGACGATCTCATTATGCCCTTGCGAAATCTCGCCGACATGCGGGCCGCCCCGGATATTCTCGTCCATCACCAGCCGCACCAGTTCGGGATGGTTGAAATGATAGTCGAAGGTGAGGGCGGTCAGCCGCTCCAGCGCGGCGAGCGGCGGCAGGTCGCCCAGTTCGGCCTCCAGTTCGGCCGATCTGATACCGCGATAGGCCTCGGTCAGGACCGCGCGATACAGCCCGTCCTTGCTGCCGAAATGATAATAGATCATCCGTTTGGACGTCGCGGTCGCCGCCGCGATCTCGTCCACCCGCGCGCCGGCATAGCCTTTTTCCGCGAAATGCTGGGTCGCGATCGCGACGATGTCGCGCCGGTTGCGTTCGGTGAAATTCTGCTTGTCCACGCCTCGCTTTGCGACGCCGGGCGGCCTATTGCAATGCACAACCGGCGCGCCGGATCGCGATCCGCCGGCCCGTTGATCGAGGAGGAATGCGCTTGATCCGCGACAAGAAGACCCAGATCGTCATCGTCGGGGGCGGCGCCGCCGGCCTCGAACTCGCGCGCAAGCTCGGCGCCCGCTACGGCCGCAAGCGGCATGACATCATCCTGATCGATCGCAACCGCACCCATATCTGGAAACCGCTGTTGCACGAGGTCGCGACCGGATCGCTCGACGCCAGCCTGGACGAGGTCGGCTATCGCAGCCACTGCCATCGCTGGGGCTATCGCTATCTTTACGGCACGCTGCAGGGCATCGATCGAGCCGCGCGGCGGGTCCATATCGCGCCGGTGTTCGATCCCAAGGGGCGCGAGGTGGTGAGCGCCCATTCGGTGCGCTACGATTATCTGGTGCTGGCCTATGGATCGGTCACCAATGATTTCGGGACGCCGGGCGTCGCCGACAATTGCCTGTTCCTCGACAGCCGGGCCCAGGCTGACAGCTTCCGCGACCAGTTGCTCGACCATTGTCTGCGCGTGTCGCGCGCCATGTCGGCCGATCCCGCGTCGGATGCACGGGTGCGGATCGCGATCGTTGGCGGTGGTGCCACCGGGGTCGAACTGGCGGCCGAACTCTATAATGCGGCCGATGCGCTGGGCTATTATGGGCTGGAGGTGTTCGATCGCCAGCGGCTCGACGTCACCCTGCTGGAGGCCGGGCCGCGCATCCTGCCGGCCTTGCCCGACCGGCTGGCCGATGCCGCGCGGGAGGAACTGGAGGTGTTGGGCGTCAAGGTGCGCGCCGGCGTCGCCGTGACCGCCTCCACGCCCGAGGGGATGGAGACGAAGGATGGCGGCTTCGTCCCCGCCGATCTTCAGGTCTGGGCCGCAGGGGTCAAGGCGGCGGCGATCCGCGATGGCCTGGATGGGCTGGAACTGTCCCGCGCCGGCCAGGTGATCGTGCGCCCGACGCTACAGAGCCTGGCCGATGACCGCGTCTTCGCGATGGGCGATTGCGCCTCCTACACGCCAAAGGGCGCCGATCGGCCGATCCCGCCGCGCGCGCAGGCCGCGCATCAGATGGCCGACACGGTGTTTGCCAATCTCGGCCGGCTGATGGCCGATCGCCCGCTCAAGAGCTTCGTCTACAAGGATCATGGCTCGCTGGTGTCGCTCAGCCGCTATTCGACGGTCGGGTCGCTGATGGGCAGGCTGGTCGGCGGGCGCATGGCGGTGGAAGGGCGGCTGGCCCGCTTCGTCTATATGTCGCTCTATCGCATGCATCTGCTCGCCGTTCACGGCAACATACGCGGCCCCGCGCTGATCCTGGTCAGCCATATCAACCGCTTCGTGCGCCCCCGCCTCAAGCTGCATTGAGGCGCCGGGCGGCTGCGGCGGCAAGTGATAGGGCCATCGCTACAGTATTGCTGCGATCAAGTTGAGACGGGCGGCTGCCTGCGGCCTGGTCTGTCGCTTGAACGCGCCCTCAAGGGCCATTTTCGATGTCTTGGAAATGGTAGCGGAGGACCGTTTCGGTCGATCCCCCTGACATCAAAACTGCGGTTCTCGCTCAAATGTTGAAATGCTGCACCTGGTGAACAAAGCTGGACTGCTTGTCCGCCCTAAACTGGACCAGGAGTCTCCCCCTGGCACGAGTCGATTAGCGATCCAGGATCGACGGTATTGGGGGCGAACTGGCTGGTTTGGCGTTGACGGGGCGTCAATTTGCCATAAGCAATCCGATCATGACCAAGGAGCGGTTTGAACTCGCGTCGCCATCAGACCGCATTTTGCAGGGATAGACCGATATCGTGATATGTGGGCCTACGAGATACCGCATAGCTGATCCCAATGGCGACAGCCGCCACCCCCAGCCCGGCCACGACATCGATAAAATAGTGTCCACCGATGATAGGTGTCGAAGCCAGCATAAGCCCCTCCGCAAGCAGAATGGGCACTCGCAGCTTGCGCACCGGCCAACCGCCCCAGGCAAACAACAGACTGGTTGCAGCATGGAAACTGGGGAGAGAAATCAGGCCGTGCATTTCGGCGAGTTCGATAATCTTTATAGATCCATCGCGCAGCCCTTCAATGACCGGGATGTGTAGCAGGCCGGACCCTGGTGCTAGCGGATGCCCTGCCGGTAGCAGGTTGGCCGCCGCAGACCGAGCCGGAAACAGCAGCATGCAGATGTCGGTAATCACGAGCGCCAGCACGAATGCAGAAATAAAGCGATAGGCGCCCTTTATTTTGCCGGTCGATATAAGTGCGATTACGATGACCGACGGCATGATGAAGAATGTGTTATATGCAAATGCCAGAGCGTAATATAAAATGGGGTTTCCCGTTGTAAAAGCCCAATATGCTGGCCAACTAATCCCAATGGCGGCATCGGCCGCAAGGAATTCACTATCCCACCAACCAGTGCTCATTGCAGCCAGAGGGTAGGTTGAAATACTGGCTGTCGCCGAAGCCAGCGATAACAGCGCAAGGCTCTCCACGATCAGGATAGTGCGATTAAGTATCTGGTTCGTACCGGGTCTGTATGCATAACCGCACAGGATTCCGGTCAGGATCGAGATCGGCGGTCCCAACGGTATATTTTTGAAGGAAACGGATAGCCCAGTGGCATAAAGCAGGACCACACAGCACAGCCCGCCAAGGCCCAATGACATCAAGATAAAATAACGTTGCTCAGTCATGAAGAATCCCCCAGGTCGAACCGGTGAATAGGGTGCCGTCGTTAATTTCACGTTATTTCGCAATGCAGCCCATTTATTGACGCACAGAATACGACAGATTTTCCAGCAGAAGCGAACAAGCATCTATTGGTCGCTTCCTGTCAGGCAGCTTCTCAGGGAACAGACCAGCAATCCGACACCGTGCGGCTCCGGAACATTTCCAGGCGAAATACAGATATTGCCGATCGTGCTCGAAATCGACCGCTTACGATACAGTGACTGTATCGTAATATAGTTTGGCGGAATATTCGATACACCATATGTATCGATACGTCATTTCGATACAGGAAGTGAAGAATGAGCCGCACATTTGCCTATTGTCGGGTTAGCACTGCCGATCAGACGACTGACAACCAGGCCCAGGAGATTATGTCGGCTGACTTCGCCGTCGATGCCAAGCGCGTGGTGACTGAAACGATCTCCGGGTCAGTGGCGGCGATGGAACGCAAAGGCTTCGCCCGTCTGGTCGATAAGCTGGAAGCGGGCGACGTGTTGATCGTGACCAAGCTAGGCCGTAAACTCATAAAATGGCTTGAGGGTTGACCATTTGCGTGATTCAGGAGCCTCCAGATTTGGAGGGCTTGATGGCACGGCGGCGGTATGAACTGACAGATTGGGAATGGGCCATCATCGAGCCGTTGTTGCCCAACAAGCCGCGTGGCGTGGCGCGGGTCGATGACCGACGAGTGCTGAACGGGATCATGTGGCGTTTTCGGTCCGGCGCGACATGGGCGGAAATTCCCGAGCGCTATGGCCCATCGACGACCTGCTATAACCGGTTCGTGCGCTGGCGCAAAGCCGGGGTGTGGGACCGGATTCTGGCTGAGGTTTCCGCCGGATATAATGGCGAACTGGTGATGATCGATTCCACCTGCATGCGCGTCCACCAAAATGGTGCGACGGGCAAAAAGGGGGAAGCTACGATCGTGGCATGGGACGTCCCCGGGGCGGCCTCACCAGCAAACTCCACGCTCTTGTCGATGCTGACGGGCGCCCTGTCAGCCTGAGACTGACAGGCGGGCAGATTCACGATGCCTGCGAGGCGGAGGCGCTGATCGAAGCCATTCCCGAGGGTGCAACCCTGCTGGGCGACAAGGGGTATGACAGCAACGCCATCCGTGAAGCCGCTGCGGCCAGGAACGTCTGGGCCAATATTCCCAATCGATCCAACCGCAAGCAGCGCTTCGCCTTCTCGCCATGGCTCTACAAGCAGCGCAATCTTGTCGAGCGCTTCTTCAACCGCATCAAGCAGTTCCGCAGCATCGCCACCCGCTACGACAAGGATCCCGCCAACTTCCTCGCCGCCATCAAACTCATATGCGTTCGCCTCTGGTGCAACGCGTAATGAGTCTACGCGCTAGATCGCGTTGACAAAATGCTTCAACCATAGCCTTGCTGCGGCAAGGTTGAGGAAGCTGAGGTAGGATAGCGCGGTTTTCTCGAAGCGGGTTGCGATGCGGCGTTGGTGTTTGAGGAAGCCGAACATGCGCTCGACGCGGTTGCGATCGCGATAGCGGCGATAGTCGGAGTGCTCTGGTGACTTGCGGTTCGAACGCGGCGGTATGCCGGCAGGATGCTGTGCAGGAGCAGGTTCTCGCGGAAACGGTCGCCGTTGTAACCCTTGTCGGCGAGCAAGGCCGCAGGCTTTGGCACCGGCATGGCCATGAGGCTATCGACACCGCCGTAATCGGAAGCCTCGCCGCCCGTCAGGTGGAAGCCGAGAGGGAGGCCTTGATTGTCGCAGCGGGCGCGGACCTTGCACGTAAAGCCGCCGCGTGATCGACCAAAAGCCCCCCCCCCTTTTCCGTCCACGGCCGAAACATGACCGCGAACCGTGGTGCTGTCGATCATGTGCTGCCAGTCGTCGGTCAGGCCGAGATCGACCAGAGTTTGCAGCATGGCATCCCAGACGCCTTGCTCGGCCCAGCGCCGGAACCGGACGTAGACCGAGTTCCACTTCCCATAGCGCTCATGCATGTCGCGCCAGGGGCATCCAACTCGCAGGACGTGCAGCATTCCATTGAGACAGCGCCGGTTGTCTCCGGCCGGGCGAGCATGCCTGCCTTTCCAAAAGGCGGGCTTGAATCAGAACTTCACCGGGTTGGGAACCCCTTTTGTCAACGCGACCTAGCTTGCGGCGGGATTGGTCGTCACATCGCGGACGACCGCGCTCCATTGGAGGCTGGCGAGCGCGCGCTTCGGCAATGTCGCGGGCCGCGATCTCGACCTGGCTTAGCCCGGCTCGCGTTTTGAGCAAGACAGAGAAAGCATCATGCTGCCGCTCGCTTTTCCGCTCGCTGAATAGCTGCCCGGCTGACGTTGTATTGCTTTGCCAGAGCACCCAGGGATACGCATGCCCGGCGCTTGGCGTGATGTCGCTCTGCTGGTCGTCGGTGAGGCACTGTGGTCGTCCTAACAACGTGCCAGCCGCCTTTGCACGGGCGAGGCCGGACTGCGTTCGCTCAATCAAGAGGTCGCGTTCAAATTCCGCAACCGCCGCGATAACCGCCATGGTCATTTTTCCGGCCGGACTGGTGAGATCGACCCTGCCGAGTGCAAGGCAATGGACCCGCACACCCTCCGCTGCCAACTTCTGAATCGTGGTCCGCACGTCCATGGCATTGCGGCCAAGGCGATCTAGCGCGTAGACTCATTACGCGTTGCACCAGAGGCGAACGCATATGAGTTTGATGGCGGCGAGGAAGTTGGCGGGATCCTTGTCGTAGCGGGTGGCGATGCTGCGGAACTGCTTGATGCGGTTGAAGAAGCGCTCGACAAGATTGCGCTGCTTGTAGAGCCATGGCGAGAAGGCGAAGCGCTGCTTGCGGTTGGATCGATTGGGAATATTGGCCCAGACGTTCCTGGCCGCAGCGGCTTCACGGATGGCGTTGCTGTCATACCCCTTGTCGCCCAGCAGGGTTGCACCCTCGGGAATGGCTTCGATCAGCGCCTCCGCCTCGCAGGCATCGTGAATCTGCCCGCCTGTCAGTCTCAGGCTGACAGGGCGCCCGTCAGCATCGACAAGAGCGTGGAGTTTGCTGGTGAGGCCGCCCCGGGGACGTCCCATGCCACGATCGTAGCTTCCCCCTTTTTGCCCGTCGCACCATTTTGGTGGACGCGCATGCAGGTGGAATCGATCATCACCAGTTCGCCATTATATCCGGCGGAAACCTCAGCCAGAATCCGGTCCCACACCCCGGCTTTGCGCCAGCGCACGAACCGGTTATAGCAGGTCGTCGATGGGCCATAGCGCTCGGGAATTTCCGCCCATGTCGCGCCGGACCGAAAACGCCACATGATCCCGTTCAGCACTCGTCGGTCATCGACCCGCGCCACGCCACGCGGCTTGTTGGGCAACAACGGCTCGATGATGGCCCATTCCCAATCTGTCAGTTCATACCGCCGCCGTGCCATCAAGCCCTCCAAATCTGGAGGCTCCTGAATCACGCAAATGGTCAACCCTCAAGCCATTTTATGAGTTTACGGCCTAATAGCCTCTATCAGGGTGTCCGGACTTGAAATCGGGTCCGGATGGTCAAAGACCCTGACACTGGCAGGCGCGTGTCGAGGTCGAACGATGCGGCGGATTGGCAGGCATCCGACCTGGATGAAACCATCAGGGTTATATCCGATGACCTTTGGGACCGCGTCCAGGCAGTAAAATCGGATCGCGCGGTTGGCGAGTATAAACCGGGCCATGTGGTGCGAGCGCCCAAGCGCGTCCTGTCTGGCCTCCTTAAATGTGGCGCCTGCGGCGGTGGAATGGGCAGCAAAGGGCAGGTAAGACGCGCATTCACTGCACCCGACACGCTGAATCGGGCGACTGTTCGAGCCCTCGCTCATATTATCTCGATGATATCGAGGCGGACGTTATAGCGCAAATAGCTGGCGAGTTCCGCTCGCCTTGCGTCATTCAGGCATATATCGACGAGTATCAGCGCGAGACCAAAGCTCTCACTGCAACCATACGATCGGAGCGCGACGGTATCGAGCGGCGAATTGCAACGCTGGATGGCGAAGCTAGGCGGTCATTCGACCTGTTGGCGGCAAGAGTTGTTTCGGGTGAACGGGCCGAGCAGAAATTGCGCCATATCGAGGCCGAGATGGTCGCCCTCAAGGATAAACTTGCCCGCATCGAACAGCCCACCCCGGTGATCGCCCTCCATCCGACTGCATTGGTGTCGAATCTGGCCGCCATCGACACGCTGAGGAATGCGCTTGCGAGTGATGGTCAGAGCGAGGCCGCAAGGCTGCTGCGGGCGGTTATAGACAGTGTGACGCTCACCCCGACGGGGGAGGCAAAGCATCGGTGGACGCCGCCACCGCAGATCGGAATTTTAGGCAAGCTCGAAAGCCTTAATGGCGCTCCGGCTATCCCTTCCACATCTATCAGGGGGGTGAATGGTAGCGGAGGAGGGACTTGAACCCCCGACACGCGGATTATGATTCCGCTGCTCTAACCAGCTGAGCTACTCCGCCCCATGGGCCTCGCAGGGGGTGTTTCCCTGCGGTGAGGCGGCGCTATACGCAGGGGATGGACGGTGGTCAACGGGGCGATTGCAAAAATCTGCATTCTTTTTTGAGCGCCCCGCCAGAGGCCCCGTCGCGCGCTCGTTTGCGCGCGTAGAAACGATCGGCGCGACCTATTTCCGCAATCCTGACATCGACGAAGGAACGCTTTTTCCGCTCCGCCATTTTTGTCTTGCAATCGCAACGATGCGGCGCACTATTGTTGCAATGCACAACCGGCCGAGGGCCGAGGGAGGAACGACAACTTGCCCTTCCATGAAATGTTTGAGCCTGATGGTTCGCTGCGCCCCTGTTACGACGAAGTGCAGAAATGGGTGGAGCGGACAGGCATAGCCGGGCTCAATCGTCGCATGGATGAGGCGGAAGCGATCTTCCGGCGCATTGGCATCACCTTCGCCGTCTATGGCGAGGGCGGCGACCCCGAACGGTTGATCCCCTTCGATCTGCTGCCCCGCATCTTCACCGCCAATGAATGGCGCATCCTCGACAAGGGTATCCGCCAGCGCGCCCGCGCCCTCAATGCCTTCCTGCACGACGTCTATCATCGCGGCGAGATCGTGAAGGCGGGTATCATGCCGGCCGACATCATCTATCGCAACAGCGCCTATCTCGCCGAAATGGCGGACTTCACCCCGCCGGGTAAGGTTTATAGCCATATCGTCGGCATCGATATCGTGCGCACCGGGCCGGGCAGTTTCGAGGTGCTGGAGGATAATTGCCGCACCCCCTCGGGCGTGTCCTACATGCTCGAAAATCGCGAGATCATGACGCGCATGTTCCCCGAGCTGTTCGCGCAGGGCATGGTCGCGCCGGTCGACGATTATCCCGCCGAATTGCTCAAGAGCCTGAAGGAAGTCGCGCCGCCCGCCTGCAAGGGCGATCCGGTGGTGGTGGTGCTGACGCCCGGCTCGCTCAACAGCGCCTATTATGAGCATAGCTTCCTTGCCGACCTGATGGGCGTGGAACTGGTCGAGCCGGCCGATCTGTTCGTCGATAATGACCGGGTCTGGATGAAGACGACGCTCGGGCCCAAGGCGGTCGATGTCATCTATCGGCGCATCGACGACGAATATATCGACCCGCTGGTCTTCCGCCCCGACAGCCTGCTCGGCGTGCCCGGCATCTTCAGCGTCTATCGCAATGGCGGCGTGACGCTGGCGTCGGCGCCCGGATCGGGCATCGCCGACGACAAGGCGGTCTATATCTATGTGCCCGAGATGATCCGCTTCTATCTGGGTGAGGAACCGATCCTCGACAATATCCAGACCTGGCAATGCTCCAAGCCCGACGAAATGGCCTATGTGCTGGAGCATCTGCACGAACTGGTGGCCAAGGAAGTCCATGGTTCGGGCGGCTATGGCATGTTGATCGGTCCCAAGGCGAGCAAGGCCGAGGTCGAGGCCTATGCCGAGCGGATCAAGGCCAACCCCGGCGAGTTCATCGCCCAGCCGACGCTCGACTTGTCGACCGTGCCGACGCTCGGTCCGGCGAGCGTAGTCGGACGCCATGCCGATTTCCGTCCCTATTGCCTGGTCGGCAAGCAGTTGCGGCTGGTCCCCGGTGGCCTCACCCGCGTGGCGCTGACCGAAGGGTCGCTGGTGGTCAATTCCAGCCAGGGCGGCGGGGTCAAGGATACCTGGGTGTTGCAGGACTGATGGGCGCGACCGCCTCCTTCCTTCCGATTGCCCCTGATGATGCCGGGCCGGGCGCAACGACGCCGGCTCCCACGGTGAAAAGAGCCAAGACATGCTGAGCCGGACCGCCGAAAATCTCTTCTGGATGGCGCGCTATATGGAGCGCGCCGAAGCCACCGCCCGGCTGCTGTCGATGGGGCAGCGCATGGCGATCCTGCCGGGCGCGCATCATCGCGACGAATGGCGATCGGTCGTGCGCGCGACCGGGGCTGGGCATCAATTCCCCGACGGCGTGCCGGTGACGGAAAGCGATGTCGTGTCCTTCCTGATGCTGGACGCCGACAATCCCAGCTCGATCCGCTCCTGCCTGCTCAAGGCCCGCGCCAATGCCAAGTCGGCGCGCACCATGCTGACCCAGGACATGTGGGAGGCGCTGAACGACGGCTGGCGCAAGCTCGACAGCTATGACGTGGCCGAGGCCAAGGCGCAGCTGCCGGCGCTGATCGACTGGGTGAAGACCCGCGTCATGACCTTCCGCGGCGCGGCCCATTCGGGCCAGCTGCGCAATGAAGGCCATGACTTCCTGCGCTGCGGATCGGCGCTGGAGCGGGCGCAGATGACGCTGCGGCTGCTCGATGTGAAATATTATGTGCTGCTGCCCGAAACCGAGGTGATCGGCGGCAATCGCGACCATTATCAATGGACCTCGGTGCTTTATGCGCTGTCGGGCGCGCGCGCCTATCATCATGTCTATGGCGGCACCTATACGCCCTGGCAGATCACCGATTTCCTGATGCTCAACCGGCTGTTTCCGCGCAGCGTCGCCTATTGCTGCGATCAGCTCGCCTATCGGCTCAACCGGCTGGCCGGCTGGCACAATGCGCGCGGCACCTGTCATGACACGGTGAAGCAGTTGGTGAGCGAACTGGAAGAACTGGACGCCGGCGAGATTTTCCGCCGCGGCCTGCATGAAACGGTGCAGTACAGCCTCATGATGAGCAACCGGCTCGGCGTCGAAATCGCCGAAACCTATCATTTCGGCTGAAGGGGGAGGGGAAGCGCGCCATGAAATTGCTCGTCCGTCACCAGACCGTCTATGGTTATCCCGCCTCGGCCGGCCGCGTCGCCATGCGGCTGAAGCTGGTGCCGGTCGATACGCCGGGCCAGAAGGTCCATGACTGGCAGGTCAGCATCAATGGCGAGGCGCTGACCAATTTCCGTCCCAACAGCTATGGCGAGATGGAGGCGGTGTGGGTCCGCCATGACTGCCTCAGCGAGGCGGTGATCGTTGCCGAGGGGCTGGTCGAGACGCGCGAGACGCATGGCATTGGCGGTCTGCCGCAATGCCGGGTCGATGCCCGCTATTTCCTGCGCGACACGGCGCTGACCAGGGCGTCCGATGCGATCCGCGCCATGGTTGCCGCCCTGCCGGAAGGAGACGGGCCGCTGGCGCAACTCCATGCCCTGTCTGCCGCGATCAGCGATGCCGTTCAGTATCGGCCGGGCGTGACCGGCGCCGACACGACCGCGGCGCAGGCCTTCGCGCTGGGTGCTGGCGTGTGCCAGGATCATGCCCAGATATTCCTTGCCGGTGCGCGCCTGCTGGGCGTCCCGGCCCGCTATGTCTCGGGCTATCTGCTCGCGGCCGAGGGCGATCTGCTGCACGAAACCCATGGCTGGGCCGAAGCGCTGGTGCCGGGGCTGGGCTGGGTCGGATTCGATCCGTCCAATCGCGTCTGCGTCACTGAACGCTATCTGCGCCTGGCCAGTGGTCTGGATGCCGACGAAGCTGCCCCGATACGGGGCTCCGTTACGGTCGCGGGCGATATCAGCATTGACGCCGATGTCCGGATCGCGCAGGCGGAAGACGGAGTCGAGGAACGGCAATTGCAACGCCAGCAACAGCAGAGCACGCCCACGCCCCGCTCCTAGGGTAGAGATAAGCAGGACTTCGGGGCGATGACCTATTGTGTGGCGGTACGCGTGGACCAGGGGCTGGTCATGCTGTCGGACACCCGGACCAATGCGGGCATGGACAATATTGCCCGCTTCCGGAAAAGCTTCACCTATCATGTCGAGGGTGAGCGGGCGATCACCTTGCTCTGTTCGGGCAATCTGTCGATCACCCAAGGGGTGAAGACGATGCTGTCGCGCGCGATCCGCGAGGCGGAGAGCGACCCCGAGGTCGAAACCATCCTCAATTGCGACACGATGCACCGCGCGGCGCAGCTGGTGGGCGACGCGATGCGCACCATGCAGGGCCGCTATCGTGAGAGCATCGCCATGGACGGATCGGCCGCCAGCGCCTCGATCATGATCGCGGGCCAGCGCAAGGGCGGCAAACCGCGCCTCTATCTCATCTATTCGGCCGGCAATTTCATCGAGGCGACCGAGGACACGCCCTTCTTCCAGATCGGCGAGCATAAATATGGCAAGCCTATCCTCGACCGCATCATCCAGCGGGAGACGAGCCTGGAGGATGCGACCAAGGCGGTGCTGGTTTCGATGGATTCGACCCTGCGCTCCAACCTGTCGGTCGGCATGCCGCTCGACCTCACCGTGATCGAGACCGACACGTTCGACTTCCGCGTCCGCACCCGGATCGAGGCGGACAATGAGGAATTTGCGATGATCTCGCAGGGCTGGTCCGCCGCGCTGCGCAAGGGGTTCGAGGATCTGCCCAACGTCCTCGACTGAGGAGGAAGCGGGCCTTTAGCCCGCCACCTCCAGCAACATGGTCGCGACCGCTTCCGGCTCGGTGATCATCAGGTCATGGCCGGTATCGATCTCGAAATTGCGATGGCCGTCCAGCTGGCGGGCGCGGGCCTCCTCCGGGCTGTTCTGCAAGGCCTGGGTGCAATTGATATTGGTGCGCGGCAGGCGGAGGGCGGCATCGCCATTTTCCAGCCGTAGCGGCTGGGCGAAGCATTTCCACGGATGCGGCGTCAGCCGCGCCTCGGTCCAAGCGATGTCCGCCGGATCGGTGATGCCGAAGAAGCCCGCCATGCCGGGGAAGGGCCACATCACCAGTTCGATCCCGTCGACGGTGCGGCCCATGGCACGGGTCGGCTCCATCTGCGCGGGCGCCACTATTTCAAGCGATTCCCCGTCCCTGGGATGGGCGGCATCCAGATAAACCAGTTCGCGGATGCGCTCGGCCGCGCGATCGGCGACGCCGGTGATCACCATCCCGCCATAGCTGTGCCCGACCAGGATGACATCCTCCAGTCCCTCGAACGTCATCAGCGCCACCACATCCTGGATATGCGTGTCGAGATCGATGTCGGCGTTGAGCAGATGGGCGCGCTCGCCAAGGCCCGTCAGCGTCGGGCAATGCACCTCATGCCCCGCCGCGCGCAGCCGCCGGGCGACCTTCTGATAGCACCAGCCGCCATGTCCCCCGCCATGTACCAGCACGAATGTCGCCATGCTCGGTCTCTCCCATTATCTATCGATCCGCCATTTGTGATATATTGTGGATCATAAGGCAACGCGACTTGCGCATCGCCTCGGCGATGCTGCGCCTCAACCTTTGGCCGTCCCAAGCAAATCTCCTGCCCAACTCCTGCTTGCGCGGGGGCTGGCAGGGCCTATCTCTGGCGGCCACACGAATCGCAGCTGGAATTATCGATGACCGCCACCCACTCCACCCGCATGCTCATTCTCGGTTCCGGCCCGGCCGGCCTGTCCGCCGCCATCTATGGCGCGCGCGCGGGCCTGGCGCCGATCGTCGTGCAGGGCATGCAGCCGGGCGGCCAGCTGACCATCACCACCGACGTCGAAAATTATCCGGGCTTCAAGGATGTGATCCAGGGCCCCTGGCTGATGGAGCAGATGCAGGCCCAGGCCGAACATGTCGGCGCGCAGATGATGTATGACCAGATCGTCGACGTCGACCTGTCCGAACGGCCCTTCAAGTTGAAGGGCGACAGCGGCACCCTCTATGTCGCCGACACGCTGGTCATCTGCACCGGCGCCCAGGCCAAGTGGCTGGGCGTCGAGGGCGAGGAGCATCTGCAGGGCAAGGGCGTCAGCGCCTGCGCCACCTGTGACGGCTTCTTCTATCGCGGCAAGAAGGTCGTGGTCATCGGCGGCGGCAACACCGCGGTCGAGGAAGCGCTTTACCTCACCAACCACAGCCATGACGTGACCCTGATCCACCGCCGCGACTCGCTGCGCGCGGAAAAGATCCTGCAGCAGCGCCTGCACGCCCACCCCAACATCAAGGTGCTGTGGAACAAGGCGGTCGACAAGTTCGTCGGCGGCGGCGCGCCCGAAGGTCTGGTCGGCGTCGACCTGATCGACACCGTCACCGGCGAGAAGTCGCATGTGCCGACCGATGGCGGATTCGTCGCGATCGGCCACCACCCCGCGACCGAATTGTTCGACGGCAAGCTGCCGCTCGATGAAGGCTATATCGTGGTGGAAAAGGGCACGACCCACACCGCCATTCCCGGCGTGTTCGCGGCCGGTGACGTGACCGACAAGATCTATCGCCAGGCAGTGACCGCAGCCGGCATGGGCTGCATGGCCGCCCTCGACGTCGAACGCTTCCTCGCCGAAGCCGACTTCGAGCAGCTGGTCGAAGCGTAAGCTGCCAGCACCGGATTATTTGGCGCCCGCCTGTCGCGCGCTTTGGATGCCTTGCACCTGATACTCTATCATGTTAGTAGAGAATTTAGATGCAAGGCGTCATCCGTCTCTACGGTCCGCCACAGGACCATGTAATTTGGGCAGCCCTCTCAGGGTATGAGATAGGTCCGCCCGACGCGGCCTTTTCCTTCACTGCGCGGCTGGCGCGCGAAAATGGCTGGGCCGTCGCTTATGCGGCGCGGGTCGTGGAGGAATATAAGCGCTTCTGCTTTCTGGCCGTGACCGGGGCGGATCAGCAGACCCCATCCGACGCGGTCGACCAGGCCTGGCACCTCCATCTCACCTACACGCGCGATTATTGGGAGCGCTTCTGCCCCCATATATTGGGCCGGCCCCTCCATCATGAGCCGACCAGGGGCGGGCCAGTGGAGCAGGGGCGCTTCTTCGACCAATATGCCCGCACCCTGCACCGTTATGAGCAGGTCTTTGGGACAAGTCCCCCGGCCGATATCTGGCCCGGCGCGGCGCAGCGCCTGCTGGACGATCCCAGGGCCCGGCGGGTCCATCCCCGCAACGCCCTCATCCTGCCGCGATCCGTCCTCCGCCCTGCCTCCTGGTTGGCGGTGCTCCTCGCCCTGCTTCTTATCCTCCTCTGGACCGGAAAGGCGTTTCATCATGCCCCTTGGCCCCTTTGATTGGACCGGCGGCTCCTTCCTTGCCCTTTATGCCGGCCTCCTCGTGCTGGCGCTTGTCGCGGCCATCAGCATCCCGCGCCGCCTTCGCCCGCAAGGGCGCTGGCAAAGGCTGACCGACCCGGACGAACTGGCCTATCTCGCGGGCGGGCCGGTCCGCTTCGTCGATGCCGTGGTAGCCCGGCTGCTGACCAATGGAGACATGTCGCTCCATGACAGGCGCAAGCTGCTCGCCCGACATCCGGGGCAGGGGCGTACCGCCGCCGAAATGCGCCTGCTGGCCTTGCCGGGGCCGGTCGGCTGGGGGCGCATTCGGTCCGAAATCATCGACTATGCGCAACCTGTTCGCGCTACGCTGGAGCGCAAGGGCGCGATGCTGGACGCGGCTGAGGTGCTGCGCCTGCGCCTGCTGGCCACCTTGCCTTTCGCAGCACTGTTGCTGTTCGGTGCGATCAAATGGCAGATCGGCCTGGCCCGCGACAAGCCGGTCGGCATCCTCGTCATCTTTCTGATCGCCACGCTGGTCTGCGCCGTCATTCGCTTCGCCATCGTCGACCAGCGCACGCGCGAAGGCATCGCCACACTGGAGGCGGCGCGTGCCAAAGCAGAGCGGCTGCAGCGCGCACCGGTGACTGAGGAGATGGCGTTGGCCGTCGCCCTGTTTGGAACGACGGTGTTCGTCGGCTCAAGCTGGGCGGGCTACCATGAGCTGCGCCGGGCAGGTGGATCGGATGGCGGCGGCAGCAGCGGCAGCGATTCGTCGCCAGGTGACGGTAGCTGCGGCGGGGGAGGCTGCGGCGGTTGCGGTGGTGGTGGCGATTAAGCGCCCAACTTGGCGCGCAGGAAGGTGACCAGCGTGCCGAAGGTCTCGAACGTGTCGCCGTCGATATCCTCATCCTCGATCAGGATGTCGAAGCGATCTTCCATCTCGGTGAGCAGGCCGGCGACGGCCATCGAGTCCAGCTCGGGCAGGGCGCCGAACAGCGGCGTGTCGGCCTCGAACCCATCGGCCCGCTCCTGCGACAGGCTCAGTACGTCGCGCAGCAGCGCCCGCACCAGGGTTTCGATATCGTCTGTCCGGTCGACCGGCTGAGTGGATTGCGCCCGCATGATGGCGGCTATCTAATGGCTCGCTGCCTATCCGACAAGCGCGGAAATGCAGGTGCGCGCGGCGGGAATCCAGCTGGATGCGCGGCGCGGATTGAACAGGTCGATCTGATGGAGGGGAATGCGCTCGTCCATCCATTCGCGCTTATAGTCATTGTCACCGGTGCCATAATCGATCGTCGCGACCCGGTCCTGGTCGATGGCGTGGGCGAACATCGCATGGCTCAGCAAGGTGCCGGGCGATCCTTCGTCCTGAGCGCTGTCATGGGCCAGCTTGTGGATCAGCGCCGTGCCATGTTCCACCGTCCATAATTGGGTCGCCACGGCGCGGCCGTCCAGACGGGCAAAGCCCAGTCGCAAGGTGCCGGCATCGCTTTCCCGCTGCGCCAGGACGCGCAGGAAGTCGAGGCCAGGCTCGGGCGCCTTCCAGCTATGCGCCTGCACATCGACATAATCCTGCCACAGCGCGTTGGTCAGCTTGTCATGGATGCTGAGGTCATAACGGCCCAGTCGGGCCTTGCGCCGCACCTGGTTGCGCAACCGGCCGGGACGCTGCGCCCAATAGGTTGCGAAATCCCGGCCATCGACGTGCAGCAGATATCGGCCGCCCATCGGCCGTTGCACCGCGAACCAGCCGGCGCGGCGAAAGGCGCCGATCAGTGGGCCGGGCAGGGCAAGCGGATAGAGGTTGATCTGCGCCTGTTCGCGCAGAAGATGGCGGGCGATATTCTCCAGCAGCCGGGCCTGTTGCCGCGCGTCCGGCGCCCCCAGGAAAATCGGGCTCCAGGCGAAACTATACCAATTGGCAAGGGCAGTTAGGCGACGAGCCGAGGGCGCGAGAAGGAACAACCAGGCCTCGCAGGCGTCCTCTGTCTGTTGGAACGCCCTGAGCGGGGTGTCGCCAAGGCAAAGGGGGTGCAATGTTTCAAACCAGTCCAGCCGGTCGAACAGGCTGTCGATATGGGCGCGGTCCATCCGGCCGCCGATCGCCGACCGCACTTCCGACAGCGTCCGATATTCCCTTGGGACCAGCAACCTATTATCTCCCGGCACCTTAGCTGCCCTTAGGACCTAATTCTGGACATGACGTTAAGCGACCCCCTGTTGGCTTCCAAGGCGCCAATCGACGATGCCGATGTGCAGCCGATAGACCATCTGCTGCTGCGTGGCGATCCGGAACGGCCGGCGCTGGCGGGGCGGTCGGGCGCGCAGGATTATGCCGAACTGGAACAGGCCCTTGGTCGCCTCGCAGGATGGCTGGCGGGCTTTGGGCTCGCGCCCGGCGCGCGGGTGGCGAGCTGGGTGGCCAAGGGGCCGGTCGCGGCGCTGATGCCGCTCGCCGCGCCGCGCGCGGGGCTTGTCCATGTGCCCGTCAATCCGCTGCTCAAACATGCGCAGGTCGCCCATATCCTGGCCGACAGCGGCGCGGCGCTGCTGATCGGCACGGCCAGCCGCCTGTCGACGCTGGCACCCGGCGATGTCCCGGCCGGCTGTCATCTCCATCGCGAGGATGATGCGGCCGCGGGGATGAGCGGCGGGGCGGCGTTGCCGCCGTCCGATGCCGCGCCCGATGCTCTGGCCGCCATCCTCTACACCAGCGGATCGACCGGCCGGCCCAAGGGGGTGATGCTCAGCCATGCCAATCTCTGGCTCGGCGCGGTGTCGGTGGCCCATTATCTGGGTCTGGCGCCGGAGGACCGGACGCTGTGCGTGCTGCCCTTCAGCTTCGACTATGGCCAGAACCAGCTGCTTTCCACCTGGTATGCGGGCGGCTGCGCTTATCCGCTCGACTATCTGACCCCGCGCGACGTGGTGAAGGCGGTCGATCGCTGGGACATCACCACCCTGGCCGGGGTGCCGCCGCTCTGGGTACAACTCACCGAACTGGACTGGCCGGCGGAGATCGCGACCAAGCTCCGGCGCCTGACCAATAGCGGCGGGGCATTGACCCGGCCGCTGGTCGCGCGGCTGCGTGCGCTGTTCCCGCAGGCCGATCTCTATCCCATGTATGGCCTGACCGAAGCCTTCCGCTCCACCTATCTGCCGCCCGCGCTGGTTGACAGTCACCCGGATTCGATGGGCGCGGCCATTCCCTTTGCCGAGATATTGGTGGTCCGCCCCGACGGCACGCTGGCCGACGATGACGAGCCAGGCGAACTGGTCCATGCCGGCCCGCTGGTGGCGCAGGGCTATTGGCAGGATGCGGCGCGCACGGCCGAGCGCTTCAAGTCGGCGCCATCCGCCTCGCGGCATGGCGGCACGGCCGTATGGTCCGGCGACACCGTCCGCCGCGACGCGGATGGGCTGCTCTATTTCGTCGGCCGCGACGATGCGATGATCAAGTCGGCCGGCAATCGCATCAGCCCCACCGAGATCGAGGAGGCGGCGGTCGCCGTTCCCGGCGTGGCGGAGGCTGTCGCTCTTGGCGTCAGGGATGAGCGGCTGGGACAGGCGGTGCTGCTGCTGTTGCGCGCCGCCGATCCCGATATATCCGTGGCTGTTGCCGCCCATCTGAAGGCCGAACTGCCCAATTTCATGCAGCCGCGCGAGACGCTAGTGCTTGCACAGTTCCCGCGTAACCCCAATGGCAAGATCGATCGAGTCGCGCTGGCCAAGGAGTATGCGTCATGAAGCCCATGGGCCCCATTCCCGCCTGGTTCGCCGAGGAAGAAGGCATGCTGCTGATCGGCGGCTGCGGCGCGGCCAGCCTGGTCGACGAAGCGGGCGACACGCCGCTGTTCGTCTATGACATGGGGATCATCGAGGCGCAGGTGCGTCGCTTCCGCGAGGCGATCCCCAAGCGGATTGATCTTCATTATGCGATCAAGGCCAACCCCTATGCGCCGCTGCTGGCGCGCATGGCGGGGCTGGTCGACGGTTTCGACATCGCCTCGGGCGGCGAACTGGCGATGGCGCTGGAGGCCGGCATGGACCCGGCGCGGATCAGCTTTGCCGGGCCGGGCAAGCGCAATGACGAACTGGAAGCCGCCATCCATGCCGGCATCACCATCAATCTGGAGTCCGAGGGGGAGGGCGCGCGCGCGCTGACCGTGGCGGAGCGCCTGGGGAAGGTGCCGCGCCTCGCCGTGCGGGTGAACCCGGATTTCGATCTCAAAGGGTCCGGCATGCGCATGGGCGGCGGCGCCAAGCCCTTCGGCGTCGATGCCGATCGCGCGGCCGCGCTGGCGCGTGCGATGATCGATGGTGGCGCGGACTGGCGCGGCTGGCATATCTTTGCCGGCAGCCAGGCGCTTGATCCGATGGCGATCATCGAGACCCAGGCGGCGACCATCGATCTGGCGGCGCGCCTGTCCGATGCCGTCGGCGCTGCGCCACCGCTCGTCAATCTGGGCGGCGGTTTCGGCATTCCCTATTTTCCCGGTGATGAGCGGCTGGACATTCGGCCGATCGGGGTCGCGCTCGACACCGCGCTCAACGCGCTGCCCGACATCCTGACCGACAGCGCATTCGCGATCGAGCTGGGCCGCTGGCTGGTGGGGGAGGCTGGCATCTATCTGACCCGTGTGGTCGATGTGAAGCAGAGCCAGGGTGAAACCTTTGTCGTCGTGGATGGCGGCCTGCATCATCAACTGGCCGCCAGCGGCAATTTCGGCACGGTCGTGCGGCGCAACTATCCGATTGCGGTGGCCAACCGCTTCGGGCGCGAACCGACCACCCAACCGGTCAATGTCGTGGGCTGCCTTTGCACGCCGATCGATCGGCTGGGCGAAAAGGTGGCGCTGCCGCCAGTCGATGTCGGCGATTTCATCGCGATCTTCCTTGCCGGTGCCTATGGCGCGTCGGCAAGTCCCGCGGCCTTTCTTGGCCACCCAAGTCCTCGTGAACTATTACTTGGCTAATCCATGTCCGACAGCAGGCCTAACCCTATCTTTACCCTTTTCCGGCATGACGAGGATGAAGCCATGGGCCTGCACGCGATCATTTTTTCCGGTCGCGCGTCGGCTATGATGGTATGAAGGGGTGAATTTTATGCGTTTCCAGCGGATTTCCAGGCTCCTGATCGGTGCATCGCTGCCTGCGGTGGCCCTGTCGGGCTGCGCTTCGACCAGCTCCGCGCCGCAGCTTCCCCCCGCATCCTTCGTCGCGACCCAGGAGGGGCCGGGCGAGGAATATATCATCGGTCCGCTCGACAATCTGACCATCTTCGTCTGGCGCAACCCGGAACTGGGCGCCAAGGTGCAGGTGCGTCCCGATGGCCGCATCACCACGCCGCTGATCACCGACATGCCGGCCGTCGGCAAGACGCCCAAGATGCTGTCGGACGATATCAAGCTGGCGCTGAGCCAATATATCGAAAATCCGCTGGTGTCGGTGATCGTCGACAATTTCTCCGGCACCTACAGCCAGCAGGTGCGGATCGTCGGCGCGACCGAAAAGCCGGCCTCCATCCCCTATCGCGCGAACATGACGCTGCTTGACGCCATGATCTCGGTCGGCGGCCTCAGCGAATATGCGTCCGGCAATCGCGCCCGGCTGGTCCGCTTCGACAAGGCCAGCGGCAAGCAGAAGGAATATCAGGTCCGCATCGGCGACCTGCTCAAGAAGGGCGACACCAAGGCCAATGTCATGCTGGCGCCCGGCGACGTCATCATCATTCCCGAAAGCATGTTCTGATCATGGCGGGTCTGTACGACGAACTGCAGGTCCTCCTCCACGGCATATGGAGCCGGCGCTGGATCGCGCTGGCCGTGGCCTGGGGCGTGTGCATGCTTGGGTGGCTGGGCGTATCGCTCATTCCCAATGGCTATGAATCCAAGGCGCGGGTCTATGTGAACACCCAGTCGCTGCTGGAGGACAAGATCGGCATCACCCAGGTCCAGTCCCAGCAGGATCTCGACCGGGTGCGCCAGACGCTGCTGAGTGCGGAAAATCTGGAAAAGGTCGTGCGCGGCACCGACCTTGCCCAGACCATTTCCGGGCCGCGCGACGTGGCGGGCAAGATCACCACCCTGCGTGAGCATATCACAGTGCTGGCCCAGGCGGACCCCAGCATGATCGACATCAGCGCGACCTCGGCCGACAGTGGCCTGTCGGATGGCGCCAATGCCCGCATCGCCCAGCAGGTGGTGCAGAAGCTGATCGACATCTTCCAGGAAGAAAATCTGACCGGCGGCCGCACCGAAACCCGCCAGAGCCTGGCCTTCCTCGACCAGCAGATCGCCGGTCGCGGCAAGCAGCTCGAAGCGGCCGACAAGCGGCGCGTCGAATTTGCCCAGCGCTATGCCGGCGTGCTGCCGGGCGCCGGCACGATCAGCCAGCGCATGGATGCGGCTCGTCTGGAGATCAACAATATCGATGCCCAGCTGGTGCAGGCGCAGAGCGCGCTCAGCGCAATGAACGGCCAGCTCGCCGGTACTCCGGCGACCCTGCCGGGCGTGGCGGTCGGTGGCGGTGCATCCCCGCTGGCCCAGGCCCAGGCCGAACTCGCCGGCATGCGCGCGCGCGGCTGGACTGCCAGCCATCCCGACGTGATCGCCGCCCAGCGGCAGGTCGACAATCTGCGTCGCCAGGGCGGCGCCAGTGGCGCGGCCGCTGCCGGCACGCCCAATCCCGCCTATCTGTCGATCAAGTCGATGCAGGCGGAGCGCGCCGCCACCGTGCAGGCGCTATCGACCCGCAAGGCGCAGCTTCAGGCCGATCTCAACACCATGACCGCGCATCAGATCGATGAGCCGGGCGTGGCGTCCGAACAGGAAAAGCTGGATCGCGATTATGCTGCGCTCCAGACCCAATATGACAAGCTGCTCGCCGACCGCGAGGAAATCCGCCTGCGGGGCGATGTGAAGACCGAAACCGGTGCGGTGCAGTTCAGCGTGCTGCAGCCCGC
This sequence comes from Sphingobium sp. DN12, assembly GCF_051058005.1. Classification (NCBI taxonomy): domain Bacteria; kingdom Pseudomonadati; phylum Pseudomonadota; class Alphaproteobacteria; order Sphingomonadales; family Sphingobiaceae; genus Sphingobium; species Sphingobium sp. DN12. The sequence goes on along the minus strand of NZ_CP173717.1, from coordinate 2,109,333 downwards.
CAGCCTGCCGACGGCGCCGGCTGCACCCAACCGGCCGCTGTTGCTGCTGGGCGTGCTGATCCTCGGCATCGGCGCCGGCATTGGCGTCGCCTTCGCGATCGGCCAGCTCAAGGGCACCTTCCCGACGGCCGCCCGTCTGGAACGGGCCGTGGGCATTCCGGTCGCCGGGTCGATCACCCAGGTCGCCAGCACGGCCCAGGTCGCTCTCGACAAGCAGCGGATGAAATGGTTTGCGGGCGCCAGCGGCGGCCTGGCTGCCCTGTGTCTGTTGTTGATCGTCGTCGAATTCATCCAGCGCGGTACGGCGTGAAGGAGCCTGATCCCATGAACCAGCATAGCCCCATCAAGGGCCGCGGCTCGCTGATCGAACGCGCCACCGAGATTTTCGATTTCCAGGCGGCCCTGCGTGGACGCGCAGCACCGGCCGTCGATGTGCCGGCCGATGCGCCGCCACCGCCGCCGATGTTCGATCCCGCGCCGCCGGCGCCGGCCCCGGTCATGTCCGACGAGGCGCCGATCTTCCGTGCCCAGGCCTGGACCAGCCCGGCCCAGCCGGTCGATCGCGACCGACTGACCGAAGCCGGTTTCCTGGTGCCCGGTGCGCCGGTCACCGCGATGAGCGAGGAGTTCCGCCTGCTCAAGCGCGGGCTGCTGACCCATCTTCAGGACAATCCGCGCGGCAACCGCATCCTCCTCTGTTCGCCCCATAGCGGCGAGGGGAAGACCTTCTGCGCGATCAACCTGGCGCTCAGCCTGGCGGCCGAACAGGATCGCGAGATTTTGCTGGTCGATGCCGATTTCGGCAATCCGGGCATCCCTGAAACGCTGGGCCTGCAGGCCGGGCCGGGGCTGATGGACGCGCTCGCCGATCCGCTGGTCGCGATCGAGGATTGCGTGCTGCGCACCGACATTCCCTCGCTCTCGGTCCTGCCGGCGGGCCAGCGCAGCCATGCCGACACCGAATATCTTGCCTCGGCGCGCACCGAAATGCTGCTGCAGCGGCTGACCGAGGGTCGGCCCGATCGCATCATCGTGTTCGATTCGCCGCCCTTGCTCGCGGCCTCGCCCGCCGCCGTGCTGGCCAGCCATGTCGCGGTCGCGCTGCTGGTCGTACGGGCCGACAAGACGTCGGAAAGCGCGCTGCGGGAGGCGGCCGCACTGCTCAAGGGCGGGGCGCAGGTCCAGTTGCTGCTCAACGCCGTCCGCTACACCGGCGGCGCCCGTCGCTTCGGTTCCTATTATGGCAAGGGGGAGGCGGGATGACCGCGCGCGCCCTGATCGCCGGCACCTCGCTGCTGGTGCTTGCCAGTGTCAGCGCACCGGCGCTGGCGCAAGGCACGCCTGCGTCGACCAGGAAGGTCGATGTCACGCCTTATCTTGGTATCGACCAGGTGGTGATGGTGCCGCTCAAGGGCGACGGCGATGTCGTGACCTACACCAATCTCACTGCCGGCGTGACGGTGGAGGTCCAGACCCGTCGGCTCAATGCGGCGGCGGACGTCCAGTATATGCACAGTTTCGGCTGGGGCCACGCGACCGATTCCGACGTGCTGAGTGGGATCGCCAATGCCGGCTACAAGCTGACCCCCGAACTCACCCTGCAGGCCGGTGGCATCGCCTCGCGCGTGCGGACCGACGGCTATTCGGGCGCTGCGACGATCGACAACCGTTTTACCAGCCAGATCTGGGGCGGCTATATCGGGCCCAGCTACGCCACGAAGGTCGGCGATCTCGACATCAAGGCTTCCTATCGGCTGGGCTATGCCCGCGTCGATGATGATGTCGATGTGAATGTCCCCGGCGCCGCGATCGCCAATGGCTCCTTCGCACAAAGCTGGTCCCATGACCTGAATGGCTCCGTCGGCTTCGCGCCGGGCACGATATTGCCGGTCGGCCTGACCGCCAGTGCCGGCTATAGCCGCGAGGATGCCAGCCAGCTCGATCAGCGGTTCGAGGATGTCTGGGGTCGGGTCGATGCGATCATGCCGGTCTCGCCCACGGTCGCGCTGCTCGGCGGCATCGGCTATGAGGATATCGAGATCAGCCAGCGCGCGCCCTTGCTGGACGAGGATGGCGTGCCGATCATCCGCAACGGCCGCTATGTCACCGACAAGAGTTCGCCGCGCGAACTTTATTATGATTTCGGCGACCTGATCTGGGATGTGGGCGTGCTGTGGCGGCCCAATCGCCGCACGTCGCTCAAGGCGACGGTGGGCGAACGCTATGGCGGCATGTCCTATCAGGGCCAGTTCACCTGGCAGGGCCGCAACAGCAGCATCGGCATCGCCGTGTTCGACGGCATTGAAAGCTTCGGCCGGATGATCACCGCGGACGCTGCGGCCTTTACCGGCACCAACCTGATCGTGCCGCGCAACCCCTTCACCGGCGATCTCACCGGCTGCGCCTTCTCGCCGACCGGCGGGGGCGAATGTTTCAACGATGCGCTGGCCGGCATCACTGGCGCCAATTTCCGTTATCGTGGCGTCGCCGGCCAATATTCCACCCGGCGCGGCCCCTGGGGCTTTGGCCTTGGCGGCGGCTATTCCAACCGCAAGTTCATCACGCCGACGACCCAGAGCGTGCTGATCAGCGGCACCCGCGACCAGAATTGGTATGGCAATGGCACCGTCACCTACGCGTTCAACGATCGCGATTCCCTGGATACGGCGGTCTACATCAATTATTTCGATGCCAGCGGCGCGCGCGCCGATGTCTTGAACTATGGTGCCTTCACAAGCTATTTCAGGGGCTTGACCAGGAAACTTACGGCATCGGCTTCGCTCGGCGTCGATGCGGCGAAGGCGGATGATTTTGACACGCTGATCAACGCGATGGGCCAGGTCGGCCTGCGTTACAGCTTTTAAGGAAATTCGGGCTATAACGGCGTCTATGCGACGCCGGTCGGCCGGATGGAGACGACAGATGTACGATCAGTTCTATGGATTGCAGGGGCGCCCGTTCCAGCTGACGCCGGACCCGCATTTCTATTTCGAGAGCACGACGCATCGCAAGGCACTGTCCTATCTGGGCTATGGTCTGGCGCAGGGCGAGGGCTTCATCGTCATCACCGGCGACATCGGCGCCGGCAAGACGACGCTGGTCGGCCATCTGATGAGCACGATCGATCCGGCGCGCCTGACCGCGACCAAGATCGTGTCGACCCAGGTCGAGGGCGACGACATGCTGCGCCTTGCCGCGCAGAGCTTCGGCTTGGCCACCGACGGCGTCGCCAAGGCGCAGATATTGCGCCAGATCGAGGCCTATCTTCAGGGGCAGGCCCGTGCCGGCCGCCGCTCACTGCTGATCGTGGACGAAGCGCAGAACCTGCCGGTCTCGGCGATCGAGGAACTGCGCATGCTGTCCAACTTCCAGTTGGGCGGTCAGTCGCTGCTGCAGATCTTCTTGCTCGGTCAGCCCGAATTTCGCGATCTTGTCCGCTCGCCGGAGCTGGAGCAGCTGCGCCAGCGCGTGATCGCGACCCATCATCTCGACCCGATGCTGCCGCAGGAGGTCGAACCCTATATCAGCCATCGCCTGACGCTGGTCGGCTGGACCGGCAATCCCTATTTCACCGACGATGCGCTCGACGCCATCTATGCCGCCACCGGCGGCGTGCCGCGTCGCATCAACGCGCTGGTCAGCCGCGTGCTGCTGCTGGGCGCGCTGGAGCAACTGACCGAGATTGACGGGCAGGCGGTCCAGGCGGTGATCGAGGATATGGGCGTGGACGAGGATGTCAGCGCCGAACCGATCGCGCCGTCCGTGCTGGATATTGCCGGCGAAACCGCGCCGGAACCGATCGCACCGGCCAAACCGGTCGCCGCTGCCCCCGCACCGCAGGCGGTCGCCTGGCAGGCGCCGGCGCAGCCCGATCTCGTGTCACCGGCCGTGCATGAGGAGATTGAGGCGCTGCGCGCCGAGATCGCTGCCCTGCGCGCGATGCAGAACCACGCCTCCTACGCCGCGCCGACGGTCGATCCCGAAGCGCTCAAGGGCTGTTTCGCCCTGATCGAGGAGCGCCTGTCGGGCCTTGAATTCCGCGTCGAGGAACAGGATGCGGCGCTGCGCCGCGTGCTGACCCTGCTGGTCGACTGGGTCGAGCGCGACGAACGCGCCGCCGATCCGGAGCGCAACGCCGCCTGATCGCGTCCGCGCGGCAACACCGGGACAAGATCATGATGCACAATGCCCTGTCCGTCGATGTCGAGGACTGGTTCCAGGTCGGCGCCTTCGAGCGGACGATCGACCGTTCCGATTGGGAGGGGCTGACGCATCGCGTCGAACGCAACACCGATGCGGTGCTGGACCTGTTCGCGCAGGCTGGTGTCACCGCGACCTTCTTCACGCTGGGCTGGGTCGCCGAACGCTATCCCGCTTTGATGCGCCGCATTGCTGAGGCCGGGCATGAAGTCGCCAGCCATGGCTATGACCATGCCCGCGTCTTCACCTTCACCCCCGAACAGTTTCGCGCCGACCTACGCAAGTCCCGTGTGATCCTGGAGGATGCCAGCGGGCAGAAGGTGTCGGGCTATCGCGCGCCCAGCTTCTCGATCGATCCGCGCACGCCCTGGGCGCATCCGATCCTGGCGGAGGAAGGCTATGCCTATTCCAGCAGCGTCGCGCCGATCCGGCACGACCATTATGGCTGGCCCGATTCGCCCCGCTTCGCCTGGAAGCCGGTGGCCGGATCGGATCTGCTCGAACTGCCGGTGACCACGGCGAAGCTTGGCCAGCGCACGCTGGCGGCCGGCGGCGGGGGCTTTTTCCGCCTGCTGCCCTATGGCTTTTCGCGCTGGGCGATCCGCCAGGTGAACGGGCAGGCGCAGCGGCCGGCCATCATCTATTTCCACCCCTGGGAAATCGACCCGGATCAGCCGCGCGTCGCCGGTGCGCCACTGCGCTCGCGGGTGCGCCACTATACCAATTTGTCCGTCATGGCCGCCAAGCTGCGCCGCCTGACCCAGGATTTCGCCTGGACCCGCGTCGATGCGCTGGTCGCGCAGGAAGCGGCGCGCGCCGCATGATCGCGGGCAATCGGGCCGATCTGGCGATCACCACGCTGGACCTCAATGATCCGGCGCAGGCGCAGGCGGCCGATGCCTATGTGCTGGCCCATGGCGCCAGCACGCCCTTTCATCGCCCGGCCTGGCTGATCGCAATCGAGCGGGCGACCGCGAACCGGGCGCTGATGCTCGCGGCGGTCGCGCCCTCGGGCCAGATTTGCGGCCTGCTGCCGCTCCAGCATGTGCGCAGTCGCCTGTTCGGTCAGGCGCTGGTGTCCGCCGCCTTCGCCGTCGATGGTGGCATATTGGCCGATGATCCGGCCGTGATCGCCGCCCTGGCTGCTGCCGCCCAGCATGAGGCGCGGGCGCGCGGCGATGTGCCGGTCGAACTGCGCGGCGGTGTCGCACCGGGGGAGGGGTGGCGCGTCTGCGCGGGCGAGCATGTCGCCTTCGTCCGCCCGCTTGCCGCCGATGACGAGGCCGAACTGCTTGCCATCCCGCGCAAGCATCGCGCCGAACTGCGCAAGGCGCTCGCCAATCCGGCGCTGACCGTCGATCATGGCCGTTCGGCGGCGCATCTACGCGATCATTATCGCATCTATGCCGAATGCGTTCGTAACCTCGGCACCCCGGTCTTCCCCGCACGCCTCTTCCGCGAGATAATCGCCGCCTTTGGCGCGGATGCCGACATCAGCATCGTGCGCGATGGCGATCGCCCGGTCTCGGCCGTGCTGACCCTCTATCATGGCGACCGGGTCATGCCCTTCTGGGGCGGTGGCGGCGCCGATGCGCGCCGGCTGCGTTCCAACGAACTCATGTATTACCGGCTGATGGGCCATGGCCGCGCGCGCGGCGCCGGCCGGTTCGACTTTGGCCGGTCCAAGGTCGGCAGCGGCCAGGCCGCCTGGAAGAAAAGCTTCGGCTTCGATCCGCAGCCGCTTGTCTATTTCGACTGGTCGCCCACCGGCCAGTTGCGCGACGTCAGCCCGACCAGCGAAAAATATCAGCGGCGGATCGAACTGTGGAAGAAATTGCCGCTGCCGGTCGCCAATCTGCTGGGGCCGATGATCAGTCGGGGTCTTGGCTGATTACCATATATTCAGCCCTTTGGGCCTATGCCGGTGCCAGGGGTACTGAGGGAATGAGCAGATGAATGCGATTGTCGATCTGAGCGTCATCGTCGGAGAGGCGCGCCTGTCCGATCCGGCTGTCGTGGCGGAAATCGATGCCTGGGTCTGCGCCCAGCCGGGCTCGACGCCCTTTCATCGACCGGCCTGGATCATGGGTGTGGAGGCCGGCACCGGCCAGAAGGCGATCATGCTGGTCGCCCGCACGCCCTCGGGCGAGATCAACGGCGTGCTGCCGCTCACCCATATCCGTTCGGCCCTGTTCGGCAAGGCGCTCGTCGGCAGCGGTTTCGCGGTCGATGGCGGCATCCTCGCAACCCATCGCAAGGCGATCGCCAAGCTGGCCGATGCCGCCTGGTATCAGGCGGAAAGGCTGGGCTGCGACACGCTGGAACTGCGCGGTGGCGAAGCGCCCGGCGGCGCCTCATGGCAGAACAAGGCCGACGCCTATCTCGGTTTCTCCCGCGCGCTTGCCGCCGATGACGAGGCGGAACTGAAGGCGATCCCCAAGCGCCACCGCGCGGAAATCCGCAAGGGCCTCGGCAACGACCTCCAGTTCGAGACCGGCCGCGACCAGCGGCTGCGCGACATCCATTATCGCCTCTATTGCCAGAGCGTCCATAATCTCGGCACGCCGGTCTTCCCGCGCGCGTTGTTCGATGCCATCCTCGACCGGTTCGGGGCGGATGCGGACATCGCAATGGTATCGAAGGACGGCAAGCCCCTGTCGGCGGTCATCAGCCTCTATCATGGCGGCGCTTGCATGCCCTATTGGCATGGCGCCGGACTGGAGGCGCGGGCGATGCGCTCCAACGAAGTCCTCTATTTCACCCTGATGCGCCAGGCCCGCGAGCGCGGCCTCACCCATTTCGATTTTGGCCGCTCGAAGGTCGGCACCGGGCCCGCCGCCTGGAAGAAGACCTGGGGTTTCGAGGGCGATCCGCTCGGCTATCATCTGCGCACCGCGCCGGGCAAGGAGACGCGTGACGTTAACCCGCTCTCGCCGCAATATCGGCGCAAGGTGGAATTGTGGAAGAAACTGCCGCTGCCCGTCGCCAACCTCATCGGTCCGCATATCGCGCGGGGCCTTGGATGACGGGCGAGCTGCTTTTCCTCTGCCATCGTATCCCGTTCCCGCCCGACCGGGGCGACAAGATCCGGTCCTATCATCTGCTTCAGCGGCTGGCGCAGATGGCGCCGGTCCATGTCGGCTGCTTTGCCGATGATGATCGCGACATGGGCTTTGCGCCCGACATGGCGCAGTTGACGGCCAGCCAGTGCGTGCTGATGCGCGACCGTTCGCGCATCGTCGCCGGCCTGACCGGCCTGGCGCGTGGCCAGTCGCTGCTGGTGTCGCTGTTCGATCATCCGGGCCTGCATCGCTGGGTCGCGCAGGTCATGGCCGAACGGCCGATCCGCGCCGTCATTGCCTATTCGGCGCAGATGGCGCATTTCGTGCCCATGCTGCCGGCGGGGGTGCGGTTCCTGATGGATTTCGTCGATTTCGATTCGGCCAAATATGCCGCTTATGGCGCACAGGGTTCCGGCCCGATGGGCTGGATCAACCGGCGCGAGGGCCGCGTGCTGCTCGATTTCGAGCGCAAGGTCGCGGCCCGCGCCGACATCTGCAGCTTCGTCAGCGAAGCCGAAGCGGCGATGTTTCGCGATGCCTGCGGCCTTGGCCCCGACCGGATCGTCGCGCTCGAAAATGGCGTGGCGCTCGACTATTTCGACCCGTCGGCCGATTTCCCGGCCGTCGATAAGGGGGCAGGGCCGCTGATCGTCTTCACCGGCCAGATGGACTATCGCCCCAATGTCGAGGCGGTCGAGAGTTTCGCGCGCCAGACGCTGCCCGCCATCCAGTCCGCACGCCCCGACGCGCGCTTCGCCATCGTCGGTCGCAACCCGTCGAAGCCGGTGCAGGCGCTTGCCGATCTTCCCGGCGTCATCGTCACTGGCGGCGTTCCCGATGTGCGCGGCTGGCTGGCCGCCGCCGATCTGGTGGTGGCCCCGCTGCGCATCGCGCGCGGCATCCAGAACAAGGTGCTGGAAGCCATGGCGATGGCCCGTCCGGTCGTCGCCTCGCCCCAGGCCGCCGAAGGCATTGATGCGGTCGATGGCCGCGATTTCCTGGTCGCGGATGACCCGGCGGCCGAAGCCGAGACGATCCTGTCGCTGCTCGCCGATCCGGCGCGAGGGGCACAACTCGGCCTTGCCGCCCGTCGCCGTGTCGAGGACCGCTATCGCTGGTCGGCGACGCTGGGGGGGCTGCCCGACCTGCTGCTCGGCGCGTCGGGCAAGGCCGATCCGCAGGCCGCATGACCGATCGCGCCCGTTCCCTTGCCGACATGCCGCGCATCGGCCTTGCCGGCTGGCGTGGTCATCTGACCGCGCTGGGCGTGGTGGCCGCCGCCATACTGACGCTCTTCTTCGATGATCTCTATTCGATGGTCTCGATCTGGTGGAATGCCTCCACCTTCGGCCATTGCCTCTTCATCCCGATCCTCATCGCCTGGCTGGTGCAGCAGCGTCTGCCCGGCTTGCGCCAGCTGGAGCCGGTCGCCTGGCCGCCGGGCCTGATCTGGCTGGGCCTTGGCGCCTTCGCCTGGCTGCTCGGCGCGGCGGCGGGCGTCGCGATGGTCCGCCATGGCGCGCTGGTCCTGATGCTCCAGGGCGCGGTGATCGCGCTGCTCGGGCCGATGGTGGCGCGCGCCTTGCTCTTCCCGCTCTTCTACGCCTTCTTCATGGTCCCCTTCGGTGAGGAGATCGTGCCGCATCTCCAGCTGGTGACGGCGCATCTCTCGATGATGTTCCTGACGCTGGCCGGCGTGCCCGCCCATATGGAGGGCATCTTCATCACCACCCCGACCGGCTATTTCGAGGTGGCGGAGGCCTGTTCGGGCGCCAAGTTCCTGATCGCCATGACCGCCTATGGCGCGCTGGTCTGCAATGTCTGCTTCCAGAGCTGGCCGCGCCGCATCCTGTTCATGGCGGGGGCGCTCACCTTGTCGGTGCTGGCCAATGGCGTGCGCGCCTTCGCCACCATATTGGTCGCCCATCTGACCACGGTCGATGCCGCCGTCGGTTTCGACCATGTCGTCTATGGCTGGGTGTTCTTCGCGATCATCATGATCATCGTGATGGCGACCGCTTGGCCATTCTTCGATCGCAAGCCCGGCGACCCCTGGTTCGATCCCGTGCCGCTGCAGCGTCCCGTCCGGCGGCAGGCGCCCGCCGGCATGATGGCGGCCATCGCGCTCGGCATCATCGTCGCCGCGCCGCTCTGGCTGGCGGCCACCGCCGCCACTGCCCGTCCGCTGCCATCGCGCATCGATCTGCCGGCGGTGCCGGGCTGGACCCGGACCAGTGCTGCCCAGGCCTATCCCTGGAAACCGCGCTTCGATGGCGCCGATCATTTCATCTCTGGCCGCTATACCAACGCGCACGGACAGGTCGTGGACCTCGTCGTTGCCGCCTTTGACCGGCAGGAGGACAAGCGCGAACTGGTCGGTTTCGGCCAGGGCGCGGTCGATCCCGACAAGGAATGGACCTGGTCCTCGCCCGCACCGGCACCCGCCGACGCACGCGGCGAGCAGATCACCGGTCCCGGCCCGCTCGTCCGCCATGTCGTCAGCTTCTATGTGGTGGGGCAGGGCGCGCCGACCGGCAGCAAGCCGGAGGTGAAGATCCAGACCATGCTCGCCCGGCTGCTCGGCCGCGATCCGCGCTCGGTCGCGATCCTCGTCTCCGCCGAAGAACATCCCGGCCATCCCTCCGACGCGGCGATCGCCGCCTTCCTGCGCGATCTGGGCAATGTGAAGGAATTGGCTGACCGCAGCGCGGGCATAGGCTAGGACCGTAACAATGTGCGGAATTGCGGGCATCTTCCATCTCGAAACGGCCAAGCCGGTCGATCCTGTGCGGGTGCGCGCCATGCTGGACGTGATGCCGCATCGCGGCCCGGACGGCAGCGGCATCTGGACCGCGCCGGGCGTGGGCCTCGGGCATCTGCGCCTGTCGATCATCGATCTTGGCGGTGGCGCCCAGCCGATGCTGACCGAGGATGAAAGCCTGGTCGTCACCTTCAACGGCGAAATCTACAATTTCGCCGAGGTCCGCGCCGAACTGGAAGCAAAGGGCCATGTCTTCCGCACCGACAGCGATACCGAAGTCATCCTGCACGGCTATCGCCAATGGGGCGAGGAGTGCGTCAGCCGCTTCAACGGCATGTTTGCCTTCGCCCTGTTCGATGCGCGCGCCCAGTCGCTCTGGCTGGTGCGCGACCGGCTGGGGGTGAAGCCGCTCCATTATGCCCTGTTGTCGGACGGCAGCCTGATCTTCGGATCGGAATTGAAAAGCCTGCTCGCGCACCCCTTGCTTCGCCGCGCGCCGGACCTGAGCGCGGTCGAGGATTATCTGGCCTATGGCTATGTCCCCGACGATGCCTGCATGGTCGCGGGCGTGCGCAAGCTGGGCGCGGGCGAGACGCTGCGTCTGGTGCGCGGTCGTCCGCTGCCCCATCCGCAACGCTATTGGGACATCAGCTTTGCCGATCGCAGCAAGGCGAGGCCCGAGGCGCTGGAGGAGGAACTGGTCGCGCTGATGCGTCAGGCGGTGCGCTCGCGCATGGTGTCCGACGTGCCGCTCGGCGCCTTCCTGTCCGGCGGTGTCGACAGCAGCAGCGTGGTCGCGCTGATGGCGGAGGCGTCGAACCAGGCGGTCAAGACCTGCACCATCGGCTTCGACGTCGCCAGCCTGGACGAAACCGCCTATGCCGACCGGATCGCGCGGCGCTTCGCCACCGATCACCGTACGCGCATCGTATCACCCGATGATTATGGATTGGCCGACACGCTGGCCTTCCATTTCGACGAGCCCTTTGCCGATGCCTCCGCGCTGCCCACCTACCGGGTCTGCGAACTGGCGCGCGAACAGGTGACGGTGGCCCTGTCCGGCGATGGCGCGGACGAGGCGTTCGCCGGCTATCGCCGCCACCGTTTCCAGATGCAGGGGGAAAGGCTGCGTGGCCTGATCCCCGCTTCGGTGCGCGAACCCTTGTTCGGCACGCTCGGCCGCTATTATCCCAAGGCCGATTGGGCGCCACGCCCGCTGCGCGCCAAATCGACCTTCCTCGAACTGGCCGGCGACGGCGGGGAAGCCTATGCCGCCTCGGTCGGGGTCACGCCCCATGCGCTGCGTCAGCGTCTCTTCAGCCAGGACATGAAGAGCCGGCTGGGCGCCTATCGCGCCGAGGATCGCTATATCAAGGCGATGGCCAATGCCCCGGCGCGCGATCCGCTCGATCGCGCCCAATATGCCGATATCCGCATCTGGCTGCCCGGCGACATCCTGACCAAGAGCGACCGGATGAGCATGGCCGTCAGCCTGGAGGCGCGCGAACCGCTGCTCGACCATCGGCTGGTCGAATTTGCCGCGCGCCTGCCGGTCGCCCAACGCATTCGCGGCAATAGCGGCAAGTACCTCATGAAGAAGGCGATGGAGCCCTTCCTGCCGCAGGACATTCTTTATCGCCCGAAAATGGGCTTCGTGACGCCGATCAGCGCCTGGTTCCGCGGCGCGCTGGCGGGCGAGGCGACTGCCGTCGCGGGCGGCTCTGCGCTGGCCCGCACCGGCTGGTTCGACACGAAGATGCTGGCCAAGGTCGCGGCCGACCACAAGGCCGGCGTGGCCGACCATGGCCGGCTGCTATGGCAAATGGTGATGCTCGACAAGGCGCTCGGCCGGCTGTTCGGCGCGTGATCCCCTTGCAACCGGCCCCGCCCGGTGCCAACGGGACAGCATAATGATCATGCAGGGCGCCTCATTGACTGTCTCGAAGGAAATTGTGCGGCTGCGCCTTTATGCGCTGTGCCTGGCCGGCGACATGGCGGGGCTGTTCATCGCCTTCCTCCTCGCCAACTGGCTGGTCGTCGGCGCCTTCCTGGGCGAGCCGGGCAAGCCCCATGGCCTGGTGATGTTCTCGATGGTCGCGCCGCTCTATGCGATCCTCGCGGTGCAGGGCGGTGCCTATGGCATCAACACGCTGGATCGGGTGCGGCGCGGCATCTTCCGCGCCCTGTTGGCGCTGGCGCAGGCGGCGCTGCTGATGCTGCTGATCGTCTATCTGGGCAAGATCGCCGAACAGCTGTCCCGTCTGACCTTCCTCACCGGCCTGCTGCTGGGCTCGGCGACGCTGGCGCTGGTGCGCCTGGCGGTTGCGCGCCTGGCGGTTCGCCTGCTGGGCGATGTCCCGCACCTCACCGCCGTCATCATGGACGGGGTCGCGATCGAGACCGGCGCCCATATGGAGGTGATCCAGGCGGACGCCGCCAATCTCCATCCCGAACGCCATGATGCCGACATGGCCGCACGCCTGGCCGCTGCGGTCGGCATGGCGGAGCGGGTGATCGTCGCCTGTCCGCTCGAACGGATGGACGACTGGTCGGCCGCGCTCAAGTCGCTCTCGGCGCGGGGCGAGATCGTCGTCCCCGAACTGCTGCGCTTCGCCCCCGCGCGCGTCGATGAGTTTGACGGCCAGCCGACGATCATCGTCGCCGGCGGCCCGCTGCAATTCCGTGATCGCCTGATCAAGCGGCTGTTCGACATCCTCGTCGCCACCATCGCCACCATCGCGCTGTCGCCGGTCCTGTTCGGCGCCGCGCTGGCGGTGAAGCTGACCAGCCCCGGCCCGATCCTCTTCCGCCAGCCGCGCATCGGCAAGGACGGGCGGCCCTTTTCCATCTACAAGTTCCGCTCGATGCGGACCGAGGCGAGCGACCACAAGGCCGCGACCTTGACCAGGCGCGACGATGATCGCGTGACCCGCGTCGGCGCCTTCCTGCGCAAGACCAGCATCGATGAACTGCCCCAGCTCTTCAACGTGCTGAACGGCGACATGAGTGTCGTCGGCCCGCGCCCCCACGCCGCAGCCGCCAAGGCGGGCGACAGCCTCTATTGGGAGGTCGACGCCCGCTATTGGGAACGGCATTGCATCAAGCCGGGCATGACCGGCCTTGCCCAGGTGCGCGGCCATCGCGGCGCGACCGATCATCATCAGGATCTGATCGACCGACTCCAGTCGGACCTGGAATATGTCAGCGACTGGTCGATCTGGCGTGATCTGCGCATCATCGTCGCGACGCTGGGTGTTCTGGTGCATCACAAGGCCTATTGATCATGATCGACCTTCTGCTTGTCCTTGTCCTGCTGCTTTCGCTTGTCGCGGTCGCCTGGCCTTTCTTCTTCTATCCGCTGATTCTGCGCCTGTTGCCGACCCGTGCGGAAGCGCCGGCCGATGGCCCGCTGCCCAGCGCCTCACTGCTTTTCTGCGCCTATAATGAGGCTGCCTCGATGCCGGACAAGCTCGCCAATCTGGCGATGCTGAAGGATCGGCATCCTACCCTCGAAATCCTGGCCTTCGATGATGGATCGTCTGACGGCACCGCCGGGTTGATCGCGGCGCAGGGGGGCGGCGGATTTATCACCCTGTTGCAGGGCCCCGGACGCAGCGGCAAGGCGCATGGCATGAAATTGCTTGCTGCCCGTGCGCGCGGCGATGTGCTGATCTTCACCGACGCCAATGTGCTGCTGGATGCCGACGCGATCGACAATCTGCTCGCTCGCTATGCCGATCCCGATATTGGCGGCGTGCTTGGATCGCTCCATTATCTGGGGCAGGGGGACAGCGCGACCGCGGCCGTCGGTTCGCTCTACTGGCGGATCGAGGAGAAGCTGAAGGACGAGGAGTCGCGCACCGGCAATGTGCTGGGGGCCGACGGCTCGATCTTCTCGATCCGTCGCTCCCTCTATCCGGAATTTCCCGATAGCGTGCTCGACGACCTCACCGTCTCCATGGCGGTGGTCTTTGCCGGCAAGCGGCTGGTCAAGGCGAAGGATGTGATCGCGCGCGAGCGGCTGGTGACCGGGCGCGGGGACGAGTATCGGCGCAAGGTGCGGATCGCCGCCCGCGCCTGGCACACGCACAGCCATTTGCGCCCGCAACTGCGCCGCATGGCGGCGATCGACCGGTTCAAATATGCCTCGCGCAAGATCGTCCGTTGGTTCGGCGGCCTGTTCATCCTGATTGGCGCGCTCGCTGCGCTGGTGCTGGCGTTGCGCTTGTCGATCCTGCTCGCCATGCTGGGGGTGATCGCGGTGACGGCCCTTTTCCGCATCGGCGGACGGGCCCGCAGCGGCCCGCTGGCAACACTGATGGATATATTGATCGCCTATGCCGCAACCCTGAAGGGCGTGGTCAAGGCCATGCGCGGCCGCACCGTCACGATCTGGAATCCGGCCCAGTCGCGATAATCTTTCGCGCTGATCCCCCTCGCCAAAGCCGCGCCATATTGTATAGGCCGGAAGCTGATACCGAGCGGAGAATGGCGTGATTACTGTCCAGCGGGTGGCCAAGGCCGCCGGCAAGCATCTGACCAAATTGGGTCTCGACCTGCGCAAGGCACTGGGCGCGCGCGCCAATCGTGGCTGCCCGGCCTGCGGCACGACGGTCGTCGGCTTCTTCCGCTATGGCGACAATGGCGAATGGGGCTGCCCCAATTGCAACGCCTCGCCGCGCGAGCGGCTGATGAACTATCTCATCATGAAGGGCGTGTTGACCGTGCCGACCGACGGCGCGATCCTGCACATGGCCCCCAATGAGGGGAGCCTGGTGAAGCGCTTTTCTGAAGCCGCCGACTATGTCCCGGCCGATCTCGATCCCGCGCGCTACACCGTGTCCGGCATGCACAAGGTCGACCTGATGGCGCTGTCCGACACCGATCGCTACGACCTGTTCTACGCCAGCCATGTGATGGAGCATGTGCCCGACGACATGGCCGTGCTGCGCAATATCCTGCGCGCGCTCAAGCCCGGCGGCGAAGCCTGGCTGATCGTGCCGCTGTGGGACAAGCCGACCGAGGATGGCAGCTTCGACATCCCGCCGCGCGAGCGCGAACGGCGCTTCGGCCAGTGGGACCATGTGCGCCAGTACGGCCTCGACTTCGCCGATCGCATCCGCGCCGCCGGCTTCGATCTGGAGGAAATCGACGCGCGCGACATCGACGCCGACACGCGCCATTTCTATGCGCTCGATGATCGGCTGTTCCGCGCGCGTAAGCCGCTGGGAACAGCGACGCAGTGAGCATGCTCGCGCGGATGGAGGCATCCGCCCGCATCCTCGCGCTGGTTAAGCTCGCCAATGTCGGGCTGGTGATGATCTGGGGCTTTGCCGTCACCTTCGTCTTCGTGCGGGTGCTGCCGCTGGCGGAGTTCCAGGCCTTCCTGCTGCTCGTCGCCTTCGGCAATTTCACCATCTCGGCCGAATTCGGCCTCACCAGCATCATCTATGCGCGCCTGCGCCGCTTCTGGCTGGGCAGCGATGAGGCGGCGGCCGATGGCGGCTTCCGGCTGGAGGAAATGGGCGTCCTCTTCCTCTTCCTCGGGCTGCTGATCGCCGGCGCGGTCGCGATCCTGCTCGGCGCGCTGGCGCTGGGCGGGCTGCACACCGCCATGCCGATGCTGTTCCTGCTCTTCTTCCTCACCGCCTGCCTCAACCTGCCGGCTTTGCTTGCCAAGCGGGCGCTGGCGGCGATCGATGGCAATTTCCTGTGGGAAGGGCTGGACTGCGCCCGCCGCCTGGTGACGATCGGCCTGCTCGCGGCGATCCTCTTCGGGCTCGATCCGCGCCTGTCGGTCGCGTTGCAACTGGCCGTCAGTGTCGCGGTGATCGGCTACGCCATCGTCCATGTCCATCGCCGCCTCGGCATGAACCGAAATCACTGGTTCGCCTTCCGTGTCGGCGGTGGCCATGTGCGCCGCCATTATCTGCGCGACATCGGCGCGTCGGCAGCCTTCACCGTGTCGGATATCGTCGCCTATAACGCGCCCTATTTCACCATCGCCATGGCGACCAGCGATGCCCGGCCGATGCTGCTGTTCGACTTCTTCTTCAAGATGTCGCGCTCGCTCTCGATGCTGGTGCGCGCCATGGTGGAGGCGGCCCTGCCGCGCATCACCCGCGCCTATCATGCCGGCGAAAGCGCGCGGGTGCGCCAACTCCTGACCCGCGCGCTCGGCGCCGCGCTCTTCTTCGCGCTCGCCGGTTCGGCGCTGCTGATGCTGATCGGCGGATGGCTGTTCGACAAGCTGTTCGACGGCCGTGCCGCGATCGACCAGGCCGATCTTGGCCTCACCGCGCTGGCGCTGGTCGCGCTCTCGGTCATCTGCGTCTCGGTTTATGTCCAGGCCGCGCTCGGCCGCTTCGCCCATCTGCTCCAGCGCTCGCTGCCCTTCCTCGCCGGCTCCCTGCTCAGCGTCCCGCTCGCCGGCGTGTTCTGGCCCGACCGTTTCGATCTAGGCTTCCTCGGTCTCTATGCCCTGACCCTGATGCTGGCGGCTGGCCTCCATCTCGCCTCGCTGCGCCGGCTGGTGCGCGCATGAAGATTGCCATGCTCGATCCGTCGCTCTTCACCGGGCGCTATGATGACGGGCTGTGCGCCGGCCTGGCGCAGGCGGGCGCGGACGTGACCCTGCTCGGCCGGCCGATGCGCGCCACCGATGCGATCCTGCCGCAGGGCTATAGCTACGCGCCGCGCTTCTTCCGCCGCAGCGAGGCCCTGCGCGATCGGCTGGGGGAGGGGCGCGCCTTCCGTCTCGCCAAGGCGGCCGAATATGGCCTGACCTGCGCGCTCGGCAATCTCGACGCGATGACCGGCGCGGACGTGACCCATGTCCAGTGGCTGCCGCTGGCGCCGGCCGACCGGCTGATGCTTGATCGGCTCAAGGGCCGCACCGCGCTCGTCCACACCGTCCATAATGCCGATGCCTATCATGCTGACAGCGGCCTGCAGGGGCGCGGCTATCGCGCGCTGCTCGATCGGTTCGACGCGCTGATCGTCCATGGCGACACGACGCGCGCGGCGCTGGTCGGGCAGGGCGTCGATCCCGCACGCATCCATGTGACCCCGCACCCGCCGATGCGCCTCGCGCCCGCCACCCCGGCGGACCTCGCCGCCATCCCCGAACCCGCCGCGCCCCGCATCCTCTTCTTCGGCACGATCCGCCCATACAAGGGCGTCGACCTGCTGGTGGAGGCCTGCCTGTCGCTCTGGCGCGCGGGCCATCGCTTCGAACTGGTGCTGGCCGGCAAGCCCTTCATGGATGTCGCGCCGATCCTCGATCCGGTCCATGCCGCCGGCTTTGGCGATCGTCTCATCACCGATTTCGGCTTCCTCACCGAACCCCGGCTCGATGTGCACATGGCGAAAGCCGACCTGATGGTCTTTCCCTATCGCCATATCGATTCGAGCGGCGCCTTCCTGTCGGCGCTGCACCATGGCAAGGCGATGGTCACCTCCGATGCCGGCATGTTCGGCACCCTGCCGGACGGCGTCACCACGCGGGTTCCGGCCGGAAATGCGGCGGCGCTCGCCCAAGCCCTCTTGCCGCTGATCGAAAGCGCGGCCATCAGGCAGGCAGCGGGTGCGCGGGCGCGCGCCTATGGAGATATTATGGGCAATTGGAAGGACATGGCCTTGGCGACGATGGATATTTACCGCCAGGTGCTGCGCGCATGAGCCGCTATGTCCGCGAATTGTCCGACCGTGCATTGGCCCTGCGCCTTGCGCTGGCCGGCCGCGTCCACCAATATCCCGAAATCCAGGCGCTCAAGCGCTTCCTGTCCGCCTTCGCCATCGACTGCCTGTTCGACGTCGGCGCCAATCGCGGCCAATATGCGACCATGGCGCGCAAGGATGCGGGCTTTGCCGGCACCATCCTCTCCTTCGAGCCGAACCCGGACGTCTTCGCCGAACTGAGCAAGGCCGCCGCGTCGGACCGCAACTGGCATGTCTTCAACATGGCCCTGTCCGATTTCGACGGCACCGCCACCTTCAACATCATGGCCGCCGACCAGTTCAGCTCCTTGAAGGCCCCCTCGGGTGCGCAGGACGCGATCTTCGCCGATCGCAACAAGGTGACCAAGACGGTGGAGATGCAGTGCCGCCGGCTCGACAGCCTGCTGCCCGAACTGCGTGCCGCCCATGGCTTTGCCCGGCCCTTCCTCAAGATGGATACGCAGGGCCATGACCTGTCGGTCTGCGAAGGGGCGGGGAGCGTCATCGCCGACATGGCCGGCATCCAGACGGAACTGGGCGTGCGTCCCATCTATGAAGGCGGCACCGGCTATCGCGCGATGATCGACTGGCTGGAGGCGCGCGCCTTCGTCCCTTCCGCCTTCTTCGCCAATAACAAGGGCCATTTCCCGCTGCTGGTCGAAATGGACGGCATCTTCGTCAACAAGGCGCTGCTGGACAGCTGATGCCGAAGGGAATGCCCTTCGTCAGCGCGCGGCGCCTGTTCCTTGCCGGGGCGATCGGCCTTGCCCTGTGGCTGGGCGCGACCTTCCTGTGGCACGTGACCTGGCGTCAGGGTGTCAGCCTCGCCGTCATCCTGTTCCTGGATCAGGATTTCCCGGCGCTGATGATCGGCCTGTTCCTGCTGGCGCTGGCCGCCCCCTTTGCCGAGGGGATGGGCTTTCGCCTGCCGCAACCGCGCGCGCGCATCATCGTGCCGATCATCGTCCTGCTGGGGCTGGCCGCCTGGGCCGGCCATTATGCGCTGTTCCAGGATTATTCGGTCTCCCGCGATGAGGAGGTCGCGCGCTTTGCCGCTGCCTATATGCGCGAAGGCCTGTTCGCCCGGCCGATCCCGGTCGAATGGGAACCCTATCGCCGGGCGATCATGCCCGAATTCTTCTCGCCCTTCGGTGCCGCCGATTACTGGACCGCTGCCTATCTGCCGGTGAACAGCGCGATCCAGGCCCTGTTCTGGCAGATGGGCGACCCCAATCTCGCCGGCCCGGTCTTGCTGGTGATCGGCCTCTTCTCGCTGTGGCGGGTGGCGCTGCATCTCTTTCCCGACCGGCCCGATGCCGTCTGGGTGACGATGCTGCTCGGGCTATCCTCGGCCCAGCTCTGGGTCACGGCGATGACCCCCTATGCCATGACCGGCCATTTTGCATTGAACATGGTCTGGCTGGCGCTGGTGCTGCGCGGCGGCATTGCCGGCCATCTGTCTGCCGGCGTGGTCGCGCTGATCGCGGCGGGCCTGCACCAATGGCATTTCCCGCCCATCTTCATCGCCCCCTTCATCCTCTGGATGCTGCTGGCGCGGCGCTGGACCGTGGCCGCCTTCCATGCGCTGACGCTGGTAGCGATCGTCATCGTCTGGGCCAAGATATGGCCAGGCTTCTTGCTTCATGCGCTGGGCGCGCCGACCGACGTGCGCCCGTCCGCCGGCGTCGCCGACAAGGTGGGCAGTCTGTTCCAGCGTCTGGGCGACCGCTGGCAGCCGCTGGTCAATCTCAGCCGCTATGCCGCCTGGAACAACATATTGATGGTCCCGCTCGCGGGCCTGGGCGTGCTGGCGATGCGCTGGCGCGATGCGATCCATGGGCGGGAGATCGCCTTGCCGCTGGCGCTGGGTTGCCTTGCCGGGTGCCTGCTGGCGCTGGCGCAGGGCTATGGCTGGGGCTTTCGCTATGCCCATGGCTTTATCGGCCCTTTCTGCTTGCTCGGCGGCCTTGGTTGGGCGCGCTTCCGGCCACGGGGCGCGATGCGGCCGATCTTCATCGGCTTCGTGGTGACGCTGCTGACCGCCGGCTTCCTGGTTTGGCGCACCCATGTCTTCGTCGAGCCCTATGCCGCCAGCCACCGGATGATCGACGCCTCGCGCGCCGATGTCGTGCTGGTCGATCCGCGCGGCGGCCTCTACGTCACCGATCTGGTGCGTGGTCGCAACGGCGTGCCGGGCAAGCCGATGGTCATGAACCTTGGCATGCTGACGCTCGATCAGGTGGATGAGTTGTGCAAGACCTATGTGGTCGAGCTGTTCGACCGCGCCGAATTTCGCCCGCTCGGCGTGCCGCTGGCGCGCTGGAACCTCGGGCGCATGGACACGCTGCGCGCCCATATGAAGCTGGCCGGTTGCGATCGCCCGGTCCAGCCGCCGCTGCCCGAGACGATCGACGACGCCATGAACGCCGCCGACAACGCCTTCTAGATACCATGGCCGTCATCGCGAGCGAAGCGTGGCGATCCATGGATTGCTTCGCTACGCTCGCAATGACGCAATGCGTTAGCTTTAAGGGCAAGTGAGGGGCATCACTGCCCCTTCACATAGACCCGCTTGCCGTTGATCCAGGTTTCCAGCACCTGCGTGCCGCGAATGTCGGTTGGGCTGGCCGTCTCGATATTGCGGTCGATCAGCAGGAAGTCCGCCCGCTGCCCCGGCACCAGGCTGCCGAACTTCTTCTCGGCAAAGCCGGCAAAGGCCGCCTGCCGGGTAAAGCCGTCCAGCGCCGCCTCGAAGCTCACCTTCTGCTCGGGCGTCCAGCCGCCGGCCGGCTCGCCCTTCGCATCCTGGCGCGACATGGCGGCAGCGATACCGGGGAAGGGATTGGGGCTTTCGACCGGCACGTCGGAGCCGAACGCCAGCGGCACCTTATTGTCCAGCATCGCCTTCCAGGCATAGGCGCCCTTCAGCCGGGCCTCGCCCAGCCGCGCCGTCGCCATGCGCCAGTCCGACGTTTCATGCACCGGCTGCATCGACGCGATCGTGCCATAGCGGGCAAAGCGCGGCAGGTCGGCCGGATCGATGATCTGGGCATGTTCGACCCGCCAGCGCCGGTCGCCGCTATAGGTGTCCGACATTTCCTGTATCGCGTCGAGTATCTCGCCATTGGCGGCGTCGCCGATCGCATGGACCGCGACCTGGAAATTGTCCATCGCCGCCCGGCTCATGATGTTGCGCAACTGGGTCGACGGGATCATCGGCAGGCCGCGCTGGCCCGGCGCATCGCTATAATCCGCCTTCAGCCAGGCGCCGCGCGATCCCAGCGCGCCGTCCAGCAGCAGTTTGATCCCGCCCATGCGCAGATGATCGTCATACAGCCAGGGCGTGGGTTCCGGCCCGGCGATCAGCACCATATTGTCGAGGCCATAGGCATAGGACATGATCCGCACGCGCAGCGCGCCGCGGTCGGCCGACCGGCGGAAGGCCTGCCAATCCTCGATGCTGGTGCCCATGTCGGCAATGCCGGTGATGCCCACCGCCAGCAGCGCGCGCTGCGCCTTTTCCAGCGCATTGTCGCGATCCTTGGGGGCAGGGGCGGGCACGACCTTCTGGATCAGATCCATCGCCTTGTCGACGAAGACGCCTGCCGGCTTGCCCGCCGCCATCTCGATCCGCCCACCGGCCGGCGCCTTGGTCGTGGCGCTGACGCCGGCCGCGCGGATCGCGGCGCTGTTGGCCCAGCCCGCATGGCCGTCGATCCGCTCCAGCCAGACCGGAATATCGCCCACGGCCGCATCCAGTTCGGCCGCTGTCGGGAACCGGCCCAGTCCCCATGTCTCCTGGTTCCAGCCGGTGCCGATGATCCATTTGCGGCCGGTATTTTCCTGCGCATAGGCGCGGATCTTCGCCTGCGCTTCGGCCAGCGATTTCGTGTCGGACAGGTCCAGCGTGATCAGTGACAGGCCAAGCCCCATGACATGGCCATGCGCGTCGATCAGGCCGGGGATCAGCGTCTTGCCGCCCGCGTCCAGCTTGAAGCTCGGGCCTTTCGGCCGCTCGGGCCAGGGCTGGCCGCGCTTGGGCTTCTTGGGCTTGTACTCGGGCTCCTGATAGCGGCCCTGGATCAGTTTCTCGACCTTGCCCTCATCGTCGATCATCAGCGCGCCGAAATGGACGATCTTGCCATCCGGTCCGATGGCGATGCCGTTCACATTGTCGATCACGCCCGATGCATAAGCGGGCATGGGCAGTGCAAGCGCGGCGATCGCCGCCAGCATCATCTTCCTCATGCGCGGGTGATCCGCCGCACCAGCGCGCTGGTATCCTGCCGATGGCCGCCCATCGCCTGCACGTCGGCATAATATTGATCGACCATCGCTGTCACCGGCAGGGTCGCGCCATTGGCCCGCGCTTCCTCCAGCGCCAGCCCCAGATCCTTGCGCATCCAGTCCACCGCAAATCCGAAATCGAAACTGTCCTGCGCCATCGTCTTCCATCTATTGTCCATCTGCCAGCTTTGCGCTGCGCCCCCCGAAATCGCCTCGAACACCTTGTCCAGGTCCAGTTCCGCCGCCTGGGCAAAGCGCATCGCTTCGGCCAGGCCCTGCAGAACGCCGCCGATGCAGATCTGGTTCACCATCTTCGTCGTCTGGCCCGCGCCGGCCTTGCCGACATGGACGATGCGCGCGGCATAGGCCTGCATCACGATCGTCGCGGCCGCCACTGCCGGGGCGGACCCGCCGCACATGATCGACAGCCGGCCATTTTCGGCGCCAGCCTGACCGCCCGACACCGGCGCATCGACGCAGTGCAGGCCCAGGCTCTCGCCCTCGACGGACAATTGCCGGGCGATCCGCGCCGACACGGTCGTATGGTCGATGAACAGGCCGCCCGGCTTCATCGTGCGGAACGCGCCTTCGCGCCCCAGCGTGATCTGGCTCAGGTCATCGTCGGTGCCGACGCAGCTGATGACGATGTCTGCCTCCTCGGCGGCCTTGGCCGGGCTGATCGCGACTTCGCCGCCATAGGCCTCGGCCCAGCTCTTGGCCTTGCCGATCGATCGATTGTAGACGGTCAGATGATGCCCCGCCTTGGCCAGATGCCCCGCGATCGGGCCGCCCATGACCCCCAGGCCGATAAACGCGATATTAGCCATAAGCCTCGTACATTTCGTGCGTGCAACCAAGCCATAGGGCCAGTTTTCGGCAAGTGCCAGTTTCTTCACCGGCAATTTTGCGTTAGGGCGCTGCGCCATGAACACGCTGAGCAAGATAGAGGGCGCCCTGCCGCTGCCCGTCACCGTCGATGACATCCTTGCGGCCCGGACACGTATTTCCGGGTCGATCGTCAAGACGCCGACGCTCATTAGCCAGACCTTCTCGCAAATGGTTGGCTGCAACGTCTATCTGAAGTTCGAAAATCTCCAGTTCACCGCCGCCTACAAGGAACGCGGCGCGCTCAATCGTCTGCTGCAACTTGATGAAGCGGCCAAGGCCAAGGGCGTGATCGGCGCCTCGGCCGGCAACCATGCGCAGGGCCTTGCCTATCATGGCAAGCGCCTTGGCGTGCCCGTCACCATCGTCATGCCCACCACCACGCCGATCGTGAAGGTCACCCAGACCCAGGGCCATGGCGCCACCGTCGTCCAATATGGCGAGAAGTTCGATGACGCCTATGCCCATGCCCGCAAGCTGGAGGTGGAGCAGGGCCTGACCTTCATCCATCCGTTCGACGAGCCCGACATCATTGCCGGCCAGGGCACGGTCGGTCTGGAAATGCTGGAGGATGCGCCGCAGATCGACACGCTGATCATACCGATCGGCGGCGGCGGCCTCTTCTCGGGCATCGCCACCGCGGCGCGCGCGATGAAGCCCGACATCCGCCTGATCGGCGTCCAGGCGGAGCTGTATCCGTCGATGTATGATTTCATCAAGGGCGCGGACCTTGCCTGCGACGGCGACACGCTGGCCGAGGGGATCGCCGTGAAGCAGCCGGGCGAACTCACCCGCCGCTTCGTCGAGCGTCTGGCCGACGATGTGCTGCTGGTCACCGAACGCCGACTGGAGGAAGCGGTAAGCCTGCTGCTCCAGATCGAGAAGACGGTGGTGGAGGGCGCCGGCGCGGCCGGCCTGGCCGCGCTGCTCAGCTATCGCGAGCAGTTTGCCGGTCGCAATGTCGGCCTGATCCTGACCGGCGGCAATATCGACACCCGCCTGCTCGCCAATGTGCTGCTGCGCGATCTCGCCCGTTCGGGACGTCTCGCCCGCCTGCGTATCATCCTGCAGGATCGGCCCGGCGCGCTGTTCCATGTCGCCCGCATCTTCGATCAGGAGGCGGTCAACATCCTGGAGCTGTCGCACCAGCGCATCTTCACCAATCTGCCGGCCAAGGGGCTCAGCCTCGACGTCGAGTGCGAGACCCGCGATGGCGCCCATCTCCAGCGGCTGATCACGGCGCTGGGCGCGGCGGGTTATGAGGTCGCGCCGATCGAGGTTGCCTGATTTTGGGACATGCTTAACCATCGGTAAAAATTTCGTGGTAAATGACCTTTTCATGGTTGGGCCGGGACGGCATAGTCCGACCATGAAAAGGCAAATTCGCATGACTGAATCGGGGGGAGAGGCATGAGCGCACCATTCCGCTTTCCGCGTTTCTTCGTGACGAACCCCAGCCCTTGCCCCTATCTGCCGGGCAAGAGCGAGCGGAAGGTCTTCACCGAACTCAACGGCGACAATGCCTCGGAACTCAATGATGCGCTCGGCCGCATCGGCTTCCGCCGCAGCCAGAATGTCGCCTATCGCCCCAGCTGCGCCGATTGCTCGGCCTGCGTGTCGGTCCGCGTCGTCGCGCAGGAGTTCAAGCCCAACGCGACCCAGCGCAAGCTGATCCGCCGCAACAGCGACCTCGTCGTCACCGCCTGCAAGCCCTGGTCGACCGAGGAGCAGTTCGAATTGCTCCAGCGCTATCTGCGCGCGCGGCATCCCGGCGGCGGCATGACCGAAATGGACGAGATGGACTTTGCCGACATGGTCGAACAGACCCCGGTCGAAAGCCATGTCGTCGAATATCGCCTGCCCGGCGAGGATGGCCACCCCGGCAAGCTGGTCGGTGCCTGCCTGACCGATCGCCAGGGCGACGGCCTGTCGATGATCTACAGCTTCTTCGACACCGAACTGGAAGATCGTCCGGGCCTCGGCAACTTCATCATCATGGATCATATCCAGCGCGCCGCCCGTGCGGGCCTCGCCTATGTGTATCTGGGCTATTGGGTCGATGGCTCGCAGCGGATGCAGTATAAGATCCGCTATCGTCCGCTCGAAAAGCTCAGCCGCGCCGGCTGGGTCCGCTTCGATCCGGAGGAGCAGGCGCAGGCGATCCGGGTCGTCATGCCACGCGATGAGCCGCCGCTGCCGGTCGAACTGGCCGCCATTCTACGCCGCTGACGGGGCAATTTCTGTAATTTACAGATTCCCGGTCATTCCGGTTACGTGCAGGCTTGTTTAAGCTTTTCCTGCATCATCGCCGGCATGAGGAACAGGGCGGCACGGCAATCGGGGATGGGCGATGGATCGCTTCGCTGATCGGCGCTTTGTCGATGGCGCCCGCGAACTTGGCGGGCCTGCGGCCCATATGCCGTCCGGCGCCCATGTCGCGCACAGGGCATTATCGTCCAAGATCAAGCATGTACGCCCGCCCGTCATTCACTGGTTCGCGGATTATCGCGGTCGCCTGCTGACCTACTGGGTCGAGGGCGAGGTGCGGGGCGGGGGGCTTCGCATGGGACTGATGCGCCATGGCTGGCGCAAGGGCTTTGATTCGGTCGATATCGGGATCATCATACGGGCCGCCGCCGCGTCGTCGCAGCCGGAACCGCTGGTCGTTCGCCTGCGTTGCGCAGATGGCGCAAGCCGCTGGTGCCTGCTCCGCATGACGCGGCAGGCAATGCCCGCAGGGGCATGGCGCTGGTATGGAACGGTCGAGGATATGCATGATCGTCGCGACAAACAGGCTGAATTGCTGGAAACCGCGCTGGCGGAAAGTCGCGAACATCATCGCTGGTCGGTAGAACTCAGCCCCCAGGTTCCCTGGACCGCCACGCCCGATGGCGCGATCGAGGAGGTCGGGCCACGCTGGCGCGATCTGACCGGCAGCTCGCCCGAACAGGCGATGGGGGCCGGCTGGATCAACGCCCTGCATCCCGACGACATGGACCGGACGCTGGCGCTATGGCGCGAACGGCTCCAGTCGGGCGATCCGGTCGATGTCGATTATCGCCTGCGCCTGCGCGACGGCAGCTATCGCTGGATGCGCGCGCGCGCCGCTGCCCGGCGCGATGGCAAGGGCGCGATCATCCGCTGGTATGGCACGCTGGAGGATATCCATAACCAGAAGCTGGCGCAGCAGGCGGTGGCCGAAAGCGAGGAGCATTTCCGCCTCGCGGTGCAGTCGGCGCGGCTCGGCATCTGGGACTATGACGCACGGTCGGGCCAGCGTAGCTGGTCGGCGGAGTTCCGTGCCATGCTGGGCCTGACGGCGGACGCGCCGGCGACCACCGAACTGGCCCTGTCGCTGGTGCATCCCGATGATCGGCACAAGCTCAAGGCGATGATGGACGGCGTCGCCGCCAATGTCCTGCCGCCGCATTTCGAGGCGACCCTGCGCGTCCATCGCGCCGATAATGGCGCGCTGCGCTGGATCCGCAGCACCGGCTGGGCGACTCGCACCGAAGTCGGCCAGTTGCGCCGGATCATCGTCACCTTCCTCGACGTCACCGAACAGCGCGATGCGGAAGAACGCATCCGCTGGGCCGCCACCCACGATCCGATGACGCGGCTGCCCAACCGGACATTGTGGCAGGGCGTGCTGGAGGAACTGGCGGATCAGGCGCGCCCGACCGGCGCGGGCTTTGGCCTGATGCTGTTCGACATTGATGATCTCAAGCGGATCAACGATTCGCTCGGCCATGACGCGGGCGATGCGCTGCTCTGCGGCTTTGCCGAGCGTCTGGCTGCGGCGGCGCCGTCCGATGCGGTGGTCGGGCGCCTCGGCGGCGACGAATTCGGCCTGATCGCTGCCTCGCTGGTGGATAGTGCGACCGTGCAGGCCTGCAGCCAGGCGATATTGGACAAGATGCGGGTGCCCTTCGCCTATCAGGGGCAATTGCTCGAAGCCGGGGTCAGCGTTGGCGGTGCCGTGTTCGGCGAACATGGCGACGATGCGCATGAACTGTTCAAGGCGGCCGACCTGGCGCTCTATGCGTCGAAGGCGAGCGGTCGCAGCCGGCTCACCATGTTCCATTCCCAGTTGCGCGCCGACGCGCAGCAGCGCAGTTCGATGATCCACATGGCCCGCCAGGTGATCGCCGAGCGGCTGGTCGAACCCTATTATCAGCCCAAGGTCGACATGCGCAGCGGACAGGTGCTGGGCTATGAGGCATTGCTGCGCTGGCAGCATCCCCGGCTCGGGGTGCAGGCGCCCGCCACCATCGCCGCCGCCTTCGAGCATGGCGAACTGGCCATCCGCCTGACCGACCTCATGCTCGACGCGGTGCTGCACGACATGGCGACCTGGCTCCGGATGGGCTTCGATCCCGGCCGGGTGGCGGTCAACGCCTCGGCGGCGGATCTGCTTCAGGCCGATTTTGCCGATCATGTCCTCGCCCGGCTGGATCAGCATGGCGTGCCGGCACAGAATTTCGAGATCGAAGTGACCGAGTCGGTCTTCCTTGGTCGCGGCGCCGATCAGGTCGCGCGCGCGCTTGATCGGTTCGCGCGCGGCGGGGTGCGCATCGCCCTCGACGATTTCGGCACCGGCTTCGCCTCGCTCAGCCATCTCAAGCAATATCCTGTCAATGTGCTGAAGATCGACCGCAGCTTCGTCAGCCATGTCGACAGCGATGCCGGCGACGCCGCCATCGTCGACGCCGTCATCAAGCTGGGCAGCAGCTTCCGGATGGAGGTGGTGGCCGAAGGCGTAGAGACCGCCGAACAGGCCGCTTTGCTGCTTCAGCACGGCTGCCATATCGCGCAGGGCTATCATTATGGCCGGCCGCAGCCCGCCGCATCGGTCCTCGCCGCGCGCGGCGCGGCGCCTATCGCGCCGAAAAAGTGACCGCTTCTATCTTGTTGCCGTCGGGATCGCGCACGAAGGCGCCATAATAATGCTCGTCATATTGCGGCCGCACGCCCGGCGGCCCGGCATCGCTGCCGCCCAGCTCCAGCGCCAGCCGATGAAATCCGTCGACCGCGCCGCGATCGGCCGCGACGAAGCAGATATGGATGCCGTTGCCGGCGCTCGCGGGCGCGCCATCGACCGGGGTCTCGACGCTGAACACCACGTCGGTCACGCCATAGTCGAGCGAATGGGGATGGTCGCGCAGGCTGCGATAGCCCAGCAGCGCCATCAGCGGGTCGTAGAAGGCCCGCGCCCGCGCCACATCATTGGTGCCCACCGATACATGATGCAGCATAACGCCGCTCCCGAAATCTGATCCCGCCCGTCAACGCACCAACCCATGGTTGCGGTTCCGGACGGTTCAGCGCGGCGCGGCCTCGGTCGCGTAGCGGGTGGTCGCCTGGGTCGTGCCGTCGGGATTGATGATGATGGTCGTCACCAGCGGCGGCGGATAATAGAAGCCGCCCGAAATATAGCCGCCCGGCGGCAGGCCGGGCACCGGCGGCGCGGCCGACACGACGGTCGTGGTCGCCGGCTGGTTCGACCAGTGCGTGCCGCTCGTCGCTGCCACCGGTGCGGCCGGAGGCGTCGGAGCCGCCGCAACAGTCGTCACCGTCGGCGCGCTCGGGCTGACGGCGCTGCTGGCATAGGCGGGGGCATCATAATCCACGCCGGGGCGGCTGGACGGGGCGGGCTGCGGCGTGGGCTGCGGCGCGGGGCTATAGGTCACCATGTCGTCGGGCGCACTATAGCCGGCCTCGCCACCGGAACTGGCGATGACGGCCGGCTGCGCCGCACCCTCTTCATAGCCACCCTCATAGCGCGACCAGTCGATGCCGCTGCGCACGTCGCGCACCCGGCCATATTGGTCGGTCATCACCGCATCGTCATAATAGCGCGACCAGCCATAGCCGGTGGTCGGCGCCGGCAGGCCATAGGCGCCATAATTGGCGATGAAGAAGCGCGGATGGACCCAGTAGGCGGGCAGGGCAAAGCCCACGCGTGGCCGCTGATAGCTTTGCCAGCCGCCCGGCGCGGCCCAGCCGGCATACCAGCGCCCGTCATAGCGCGGTCCCCAGCGATGGGCGGTCGTGGCCGTCGCCGTGGTGGTGGTGCGGACCACGCTGGTGCCGGACGCGGCGGATGTCTGCGCGGCAACCGGCCCCGCAAGGCTGGCGATCAGCGCCATGGCGCTGCTGGCGGAGAAAAAGCGCGCGGCCATCATCATGCTCCCTGTTCCTGCAGGGGCGTCAGGCCGCCCGCACGGTCATCATGCTAACGCGGAAATTAGCATGACGATCCGTGCAACGCCATGTTCGGCTCATGAAATCCTGTCCCGGAACGGGGCAGGGCGGCGATCAGCCGATGCGGCCGGCGACCCGCGCGACCAACGCTTCCAGCCCCTGCTGGTCTGCACTGTCGAACCGGGCGGGGCGGGGGCTGTCCAGGTCCAGCACGCCGATCAGCCGGCCGTCATGCACTACCGGCACGACGATCTCGGACGCGCTCGCCGCGTCGCAGGCGATATGGCCGGGGAAGGCATGGACGTCGGCCACCAGCTGCGTCTCGCGCGTCTGCGCCGCGGTACCGCACACGCCGCGGCCCAGCGGAATGCGGATGCAGGCCGCCTTGCCCTGGAAAGGGCCCAGCACCAGCTCATCCTCGACCATGCGATAGAAGCCTGCCCAGTTGAGGTCGGGCAGGAACTGCCAGATCAGCGCCGACAGGTTGGCCATATTGGCGACCGCATCGGGCTCGTCACGGGTCAGCGCGTCGGCAGCGGACAGAAGATCGGCGTACAGCGTCGCCTTGTCGGCGTCGGCGGAGGGAGCGAAATCATACATGGGCACGCATATAGGATGGCCCGCACCGCTCGGCCAGAGGCTAGGATGTGGGGACGGGATTATCGATCAATCGCCGCTTGAGAGGTTCCGGCAACAGCAGATCTGCGTAGAACATGCCCGTATAGCAGCGTATCTGGACGACAAGGCCGGCAAGCAGGGCGATCGGTGCAATGAGGTTCCAAGCCATCACCAGCAAGGGCGCGGCAAAGGCCATCCACAGGATGATCCGCTCGTTGCGGTGAAGCGCGTGCCATTGGCCATAAAGCAGGACCGCGAAGCCAAGGCAGCAAACCGTCAGGTCATAGTTGAAGATATAGGGGGTAATCAGGGCCGTCGCGGTGGCCGTGATGAAGGCCAGTTGATGGACGGTGCAGTCACGCGCGCGCCAGGTTAGGTAAAGCGCGCTGCCCGCGAACATGGCTTGAGCCGTCAGCGGCAGCCAATAAGGCCCCTCGCGCAGCGCGACATAGGCCGATGTCATCATGAAGAAGTAGAATTTCTCGCCCTCTGCGGTCATGATCCGGGTCTGGAGGGCAGAGGTGTCCGTCAGCCAGGTGGGCCAGAGATCGAAGCCGAACGCCAAGCCGCTGAGCCCGATCAGCCCCAGGGTGACGGCGAGTGCTGCGCCTATCGCCCGGAAGGCCCTGCGATGCACCAGCGTCAGGGCAATCAGCAGGCCCAGATGGGGCTTGAGCGTCAGCAGCCCGGCGACAAGGCCGGCGCGGACCGGCGCATGGCGCAACTGGGCGAAGAACAGCAGCCACAGGCCGCCAATGACGAACCCATAATGGCCGACCCAGATATTGACGATCGCCGCCGGCGTGAGGAGCGCAAGCCAGGGGGACAGGCCGGCCGGTATGTAGGGACGGGCCGCCCAGGCAAAGAAGATGGCGCCAAGGCCTGTCCACAGCGCGAGCGCAACCGGATAGGGAAACAGCGCAAAGGGCATCGCCAGGAACAGGCTATGCGGAGGATAGGAGTAGTTCAGCATCTCCAGCGGGCCGAAAAGCCTGGCCT
The DNA here is from genome assembly GCF_051058005.1 of Sphingobium sp. DN12. Taxonomy (NCBI): domain Bacteria; kingdom Pseudomonadati; phylum Pseudomonadota; class Alphaproteobacteria; order Sphingomonadales; family Sphingobiaceae; genus Sphingobium; species Sphingobium sp. DN12. The sequence continues at coordinate 2,078,598 of NZ_CP173717.1, read as the reverse complement.
GCCAGTCCATATAGGCCTGAAAATCATAGAGACGCTCAAGCTGGCCGGTCAGTGCGAGCGTTCCGCCGGACCAGACATTCAGGAAATCCCGGCCGATCAGAAGTCGGGCTTCGGGCAGGTGCAGGCCGTCAAGCTGGCGCAAATCCGAGAGGATCAGGAAGACACCCAGGAAGGTGGCGGCAACCCACATGAACCAGTTCCAGGGGCGCGGTGGCAGAAGAATAGGGCGTTCGGCCGGCATGGCATCCTCGGGAAGCTGGGAGCGCAGTCCTGCGCTCAGCCCTTCCTAGCAAGGCAATGATGGTTAATTCGTAAATGGCCGCTAGATTCAGTCCATCCTGACCCGGCCGCGTCCCTGTTTCACGGCTGCGCGCTTGACCTTGCCGTCGACGCGGCGCTTCTGCGATGCCTTGGTCGGCTTGGTCGGGCGCCGCTTCTTGGGCACGATCGTCGCCTCGCGGATCAGCGCAAACAGCCGCTCGCGCACCTCCTGCCGGTTGAGTAACTGCGACCGTGCGCCCTCGCTGCGCAGGATCAGTACGCCGTCGCGGGTCATGCGCGATCCGGCCAGGTCCGCCAGCCGCTGCTTCACCGCATCGGGCAGGCCGGGCGAAGCGGCGACGTCGAAGCGCAGCATCACCGCGCTGTCGGTGGTGTTCACATGCTGGCCGCCCGGCCCCGACGCGCGCGCGAAGCTCTCGACGATCTCGTCGCTGTCGATCGCGATGGAGCGGGTGACGGGGATGGCGACCATGGCGCGGGGCCGGGGCTTACAGCCCGGCTTCCTCCAATATCTCGGGGCCGAAGCCTGCATCGACGAAGCTCTGCGGCAGCGGCGCGGTCGCCTGCGCGGGCGGCTTGTTGTCGCCGCGCGGCACGCTCAGGAAGCGGCTGTGCAGCAGCATAGCGCCCTGTCCGTCGCCATAGACCGGGTCGCCGACAATGCCGAAGCCCAGCCCATGCTGGGCGTGGACGCGGATCTGGTGGGTGCGGCCGGTTTCGGGCGTGAAGGCGATCAGCGCACGGCCGTCCTTCACCGCCAGCTTGCGCCAGTGGGTGACGGCCGGCTTGCCCGCCTTGGCCGCGATCATGCGCCAGCCCTGGGCCTGGGTGCTGACCTTCTTGAGCGACAATTCGATCGTGCCTTCGTCCGCCTCGGGTACGCCCTCCAGCACCGCAACATAGCGCTTCTCGACCGTGCCGGCCTCGAACGCGGCGGCAAAGCGCTTGTGCGCCTTGGGATTGCGGGCGAGCAGCAGGCAGCCGCTGGTGTCGCGGTCCAGCCGGTGGACCGCCAGCGGCCAGCGCTGGAAGCCGAAGGTCAGCGAGGCGAGGTGGTTTTCAAGGCTGATCGATCCGTCGCGCGGCGCGTCGACCGGCAGGCCGGCCGGCTTGTCGAGGATGATGGCCTCGCCATCGATGAACAGCACTTTGTCGCTAAGCAGGGTCAAATATCAATCCGATCGGGAAATCTGGCATCCGGGTAATCTGGTTGGGCGATTGACGCCCACGCCGCATCCTATAGGGCGTGGAACCGATGGAGAATAGGGGCCTTGCCTATCAACATGCGCCACAGCGGCTCGACTGGGTCGATGTCGCGCGCGGCATCGGCATCATCGCCGTGGTGGTCGGCCATGTCTGGACGCGCGGACCCTTGCGCGACGCCATGTACAGCTTCCACATGCCACTCTTCTTCCTGCTGTCGGGCATGCTCTCGCGCCCGCACCCTGTCGGCGCCTTCACCCGGCGCCAGTTGCTCGGCCAGATGCGCCCCTATGCGATCTTCCTTGCGCTGCTGATCCTGGCCGATCAGATCATCGAACCGGCCAAGGGCAATCTGCCGATCTTCCACCAATGGCCGCGCGATCTGTTGCCGATCCTGCTCGGCGGCTATTGGCTGCGTGGCCCCTATACCATCTTCTGGTTCGTGCCCTGCCTGATGATCGCGCGCATCCTGTTCAACCTCGCGCTCAACCGCTGGCCCGATCCGCTCGACCGGCGCTGGGCGTTGCTGCTGATCCCGATGCTGCTGCTCGCCTATGGCATTGGCTATGTCACGCCGGCCTCGCCGCTGGGCCTGCTGAGCGTGCCGATGGCGATGATCCTGCTCTGGGTCGGCGCGCTCTGGCCCCGACTGCACTGGCGCAATCTCTGGATCGCGCCGCTTGGCTTGCTCGCGCTGGCGGGGCTGGGCTGCTGGCTGCCGACCCTCAACATGAAGGCGGGCGACTATGGCTGGCCCTTGCTCTCGATCGGATCGGGAATCGCGACGTCGCTGCTGCTCTTCCGCCTCTCGGCGCGGCTCGCGCCGGTCGCCGCCCCGCTCGCCGCGCTTGGCCGGGCGTCACTGGTCATCATGTATCTGCACGTCGCGATCGTCCATTATGGCACGCCCTATCTGGCCAGGCCCTGGCTGCTCGCGCTTGCGCTGCTGACGCCCTTCGCCCTGTGGCACCTCATCCGCCTGTCCCCGCGCCTCAGCCGCTGGATGCTCTAGGACAAGGACGGCGCCGACGCTGGCCAGGATCGCCAGCCTGCCAGGAAAAAGGTGATGGCCGCCATGGCGCGCACGCGCGTTCGGTCTGAAACGCCGGCCGGCTCGATCCCCTGCGCCGCCCGGTCCAGCGCCTCGCCGGCAACCAGCCGCACGAACATGTCCGCGCCCAGCCTGACCGTCTCTGCCGGCCGGGCGCCATCCTCGGCCAGGATGGCGGCGATCGCCGTGCTGGCGCGCTGGAACGGGCCATCGACGCTGAGCGCCAGCCCCGGCTGACGCGCGGCCTCGGCCACGATCATGCGATACAGCGCGATCGCATGGGGATTGAGCAGCCAGCCGAGCAAAATCTCGCCGGCCGCCTGCAAGCGCTGTTCCAGCGGACCGGCCTCGACCCGCGCCAGATTGGGCATGCCCGACTGGCGGGCCAGGCGCTCGACCACCTCGACGAACAGGTCCGACTTGGTCCGGGCGCGGCGATAGAGGGTGCGCTTGGTCACCCCGGCGCGGCGGGCGATGGCCTCCATGCTGGCCCCCTGGAAACCGGCCTCGATGAAGGTCGCCAATGCCGCATCCAGCATCGTCGCTTCAATCTGTTCGGCCGCCTCGCGCGATGGCCGGCCGGTCGGCCGCGCCGATCCGTCGCTCCCTGATCCGTCAGCCCGCTGGCTGGTGTCGGCGGCCATCCCTGCTTTCCTTCCGTTCGGCTCCTGCATAAAAGGATACGGAACCGGATACTTTGAGTCGAGCTTATTTCCCATCGGTCATGCCGTCGCCCGGCGGCGATAATCAAGGAGCAGTTGGAATGGCGTTGTTTCAGGATCGGGTCGCGATGGTCACCGGCGGTGCATCGGGCATCGGCGAAGCGGTGGTGATGGATTTGCTGGCGGAAGGGGCGAAGGTCGTCATCGCCGATTTCGACGAAGCGGGGGCACAGCGTCTCGCGCAATCTTGTGGCGAGGATCGGGCGCGCGCCTTCAAGGTCGATGTCAGCGATGCACAGGCGGTCAGCGCCAGTGTCGACTTCGCCGTCGAAACCTTCGGCGGACTGCATCTGGCGGTCAATAATGCCGGGATTGGCGCGCCGTCCACACCGCTGGCCGACATCGCCATCGATGACTGGCACCGGGTTGTCGGCGTCGATCTGCACAGCGTCTTTTACGGCATGAAATATCAGATCCCGGCGATGCTGAAATCCGGTGGCGGCGCGATCGTCAACATGGCCTCGATCCTGGGCGCGGTCGGCTGGGCCGGTTCGGCCGCCTATGTGACGTCCAAGCATGCGGTCGTCGGCATGACCAAGACCGCCGCGCTGGACTATGCCGGCCAGGGTATCAGGGTGAATGCGGTCGGGCCGGCCTTTGTCGAAACCCCGGCACTCGGCAAGACCATGACCGATGCGGAACGGGCCGTCCTCGCCGGCCTGCATGCGTTCGACAGGCTGGCCCGGCCGGAGGAGATCGCTGCCATGACCAGCTTCCTCCTGTCCGACCGCGCCTCCTTCATGACCGGAACCTATTATCCGGTCGATTGCGGCTATCTGGCGCGCTGACGGCGCGGGGCGTCAGCCCTGCTGGATCAGCGACAGTCGATGATCCTCGCCGGCGCGGGCGACCAGGGCATAGGCGGCCTGGGCGATCACCTGCGCCTGGCTCAGCGCGGCGGCATCCTCCTGCTGGGCGGGAGCGACCGGGTCGGCGACGGCCGATGCCGCTGGCGACGCATAATAGCCCGCGTCGGACAATTGCGTGTCCAGCGTGGTTTCCGGTGCCGCGACGGCCTGCGATCGCGGCGCTGGCGTGGGCGCGCTGTAGGTCAGGGGCGACAGCGAAGCTGACAGGGAAACGCTGTCGCTGACGACGACCGCAGGTTCGCTTGCGATCACCGGCGCCGGCGCGGTCGCTGCGGCAGTTGGTGTCGTTTCGACCGCCGGCTGGACGCTGGCGACCGGCTCGCTTGCCGCAACCGGCGTGGTGGCCGCCGGTGTGCTCGCCTCTGTCACTTTCGCTGTCGTGCTGCCGCTATTCTGGTTCGCCTGCCGAACCTTTTCGGCAAATTCTTCCATCGCCTTCTTGAACTGGCCCCAGCCATTGCCCGAGCCGCCGATCGCACCAACCATCTCTGTTTCGCTCCCGGTCCCCGATCCGGGCATGGCGCGGCAGGGGCTGCGATTTTGACAAGGAACGGGCTTATCCGGCGATTAAGCATTCAATGGAGATGGCGCAGCTTGTCGGGGTTGCGCATGATGTAGATGGCGGTCACCTGGCCATCCTCTATGTCCAGCGCCGTGGTCTGCAATTCGCCATCGGCCTCGCGGGTGACGAAGCCGGGCAGGCCGTTCACCATGCAGGTGCGCAGCAGGGTCGACCCATATTTGCCGAACAGCACCGCCAGCGCCTTGTGGACCTGCATCACCTGGCCATGGCCGATCGCCGGGCGGATCGCGGCCGGGCGCTTGCCGCCGCCATCGCTGTGGAAGCTGACATCCTGCGCCAGCAGTGCACCCAATGTGCTCATGTCGCCGTTGCGCGACGCGGCGAAGAAGGCGCCGGCAATCTCCAGTCCGCGCTGTTTCTCGACTTGGAACCGGGGGCGGGCGTCGCGGACATGATCGCGCGCGCGGGCGGCGAGCTGGCGACAGGCGGCGGCATCGCGCTGGATGGTCCTCGCCACCTCGTCAAAGGCCAGCCCAAATACATCGTGCAGCAGGAAGGCGGCCCGCTCCAGCGGCGACAGCCGCTCCAATGCCAGCATCAGCGGCAGGGTGACATCCTCTTCCTCATCAGCCTCTTCGACCAGCGGCTCGGGCAGCCAGGGGCCGACATAGGTTTCGCGCTGCGCCCGCGCCGACTTCATCTGGTCGAGACAGAGGCGGGTGACGATGCGGCGGAGAAAGGCTTCGGGTTCGCGCACCGCGCCATGGTCGGCGCCCATCCAGCGGATGAAGGCATCCTGCACCACATCCTCGGCATCGGCGACCGATCCGAGCATGCGATAGGCCACCCGGATCATGCGGGGACGCAGCGGGTCGAAGCGCGCCGCCGCGTCCATCTGCGTCCCCCGCGCCATCAGGCTGCTGCCTTCATCGGCATGTCGTACCAGAGGTTGAAGCCGACGGCGATGCGGTTCCAGCCATTGATGATGTTGATCATCAGGGTCAGCTTCACCTGTTCCTCCTTGGTGAATTCCCAGTTCAGCGCCTCCTTGGCGGCCTCGTGGGTGTGGCCCTTGGCGATTTCGGTCAGCGCCTCGGTCCAGCCCAGCGCGGCGCGCTCGCGGTCGGTATAGCAGGGCGCCTCGCGCCAGGCGGACAGCAGGTAGATGCGCTGTTCGGTTTCGCCCTTCTCGCGCGCTTCGTATGTGTGCATGTTGATGCAGTTGGCGCAGCCGTTGATCTGCGACGAACGGATCTTCACCAGTTCGATCAGGCTCGGCTCCAGGCTGTCGGCGACGGCGGTGGAGAGGGCGGTCCAGCTCTTCATCAGCTGCGGCGCGGCGGCATAGGGATTGATCTTGTCGGTCATCATACAGCTCCTTTGCTTGCTATTGCTGACATGACGAGACGGCCGCGCCCGATGTGACATGGGCAGCAACTTTTTTCGTCGGGCTTGAAAATATTTTGCCGATTCCGGCTCTGGACAGGGGGCGCGCGCAGGCGCTAGCGGCCGCGCCCTATGTCTATCATTGCCACCATCATGAACACGGCCACCGGCCAGCCCATCCAGAAGATGAAGTTCGAGCGCATGCCCAAGCCCTGGGTGTCGCTGAACCTTGAAAATGGCGAACTGGTCACCGCCGACCGCGTCGTCGTCGGCAAGCCTGCACCGGGCAAGTTCATCACCCCGGTCGAAGTCTGGGTCACGCCCAAGACGCTGGGATAATAAAAAGAAAAAGGAGCTGGCGCGCAGTCCCGGCGTGCCAGCTCCCTACAACCTGATGGCGCACCCATGCGACCGAAGAACGCAGCCAGGCTGCGTCCCCCAGACGGCGCGGGCGGCGATTAACCGTGCAGCTTGATCGCGGTTTCGGCGATCCGGCGGCCCTGATAGCGGGCGCCGTCCAGCTCTTCCTCGCTCGGCTGGCGGCTGCCGTCGCCATCGGCCAGGGTGGTCGCGCCATAGGGCGAACCGCCGCGCACCTTGTCGACGCCCATCTGGCCGGCAAAGCCATAGTCCAGGCCGACGATCGTCATGCCGAAATGCAGCAGGTTGGTGATGATCGAGAAGAGGGTGACTTCCTGGCCGCCATGCTGCGATGCGGTCGAGGTGAAGGCGCCACCGACCTTGCCGTTGAGCGCGCCACGCGCCCACAGGCCGCCGGCCTGATCCAGGAAGGCCGCCATCTGGCTCGACATGCGGCCAAAGCGGGTGCCGGTGCCGATGATGATCGCGTCATAATCCGCCAGTTCGGCGACGGTCGCGACCGGCGCGTCCTGGTCCAGCTTGAAATGGGCAGCCTTGGCGACTTCCAGTGGCGCGGTTTCGGGCGCGCGCTTGATGTCGACCTGCGCGCCGGCGGCGGCTGCGCCTTCGGCCATGGCCTTGGCCATCGTTTCGATATGCCCGTAGGACGAATAGTAGAGAACCAGAACCTTAGCCATTGTCACGTCTCCTCATCTGAAACTGAAAGGTTGAAAGGGTGGTCGCCCGCACAAGGGAGGGAGCATGCGGGCGACCCGGACCGGTCCGTCTGGGGGAGGGGAATGACGGACCGGTGCGTAAGCGTCATGTCTATTCGCTGTCGACCAGGACGATTTCGCTGTCCTCGACCGCGGTGATGGTGATGGGCGCGCCGCCGATGATGGCCGCGCCGTCCCGTGCCTCGAAGGTCTGGCCGTCAATCTCGATCCGGCCCGTCGCCGGGACCAGATAGAGATGGCGACCTTCGCCGGCCTCATAGGTCACGCTGTCGCCGGCCTTGATCGTGCCGCCCAGCAGCCGGGCGTCGGCCCGGATGCGCAGCGCTTCCTTGTCCTCGTCATGGCCGCTGGCGAGCACGACGAGCTTGCCGGAGCGATCGGCCTTCGGGAAGGGCTTGGCGCCCCAGCTGGGCGATCCGCCGACCGACCGGGGAATGACCCAGATCTGGAACAGGGTGGTGGTTTCGTCCTCCAGATTATATTCGGCGTGGCGGATACCGGTGCCGGCCGACATCACCTGGACATCGCCCGCTTGCGTGCGGCCCTTGTTGCCCAGGCTGTCCTGGTGGGTGATCGCGCCGGTGCGGACATAGGTGATGATCTCCATGTCGCTGTGCGGGTGGGGCGGAAAGCCCGAGCGCGGACCGATCTCGTCGTCATTCCATACCCGGATCGCGCCCCAGCCCATGCGGGCGGGATCATAATAATTGGCGAAGGAAAAATGATGCCGTGCGTTCAGCCAGCCATGGTCGGCATGGCCGAGCGACGCGAACGGGCGGCGCTCGATGCGGCTCGCGGTTGTCGTGCTCATGGGGTCAGCCTTTCGATTGCGATGCCGGATGCTTCCGGCTTGCTTTCCGACAATCTAGCGATCAGGTTCGTTTCTTGAATAAGCAGTGTTGAAACGGATTGTTTCCCTATGCGCCTACCTGATTTCGAGGCCTGGGCGATGTTCGCCGCCGTGGTCGAACATCGCAGCTTTACCGACGCGGCCAAGGCGCTCAGCGTCTCCAAGGCCACCGTGTCCAAGGCGGTGACCCGCCTGGAGCAGCATCTCGACACCAGCCTGTTCAGCCGCACCAGCCGCCGCCTGGCGCTGACCGAGAGCGGCCGCCGCCTCGCCGATCATGCCCAGCGTATCCTGGCCGAAGGGCAGGCGGCGGAGGAGGCTGCGCGCGACGAGACCGCCGAACTCTCCGGCACGGTGCGGCTGGGCGCGCCGATGAATTTCGGCCTGCTGCGGATCGCGCCGCTGATCGCGCAGTTCACCAAGGAAAATCCGCTGGTCGATGTCGACCTGCATCTGTCCGATGCCAAGATCGACATCGTCGAACTCGGCCTCGACGCCACCATCCGCATCGCCGACATGCCCGACAGTTCGCTGCGCGCGCGCCGGCTCGCGGACGTCCATATGCATGTCGTCGCCTCGCCCGCCTATCTGGCCGAGCGCGGCCGTCCGACCCATCCGTCCGACCTCGGCAGCCATGACTGCCTTTGCTATTCCAACGTCACCGCGCCCGATGTCTGGCGCTTCACCGGGCCGGGGCAGCAGAATGTGACGGTGCAGGTCCGCCCGCGCATCACCGTCAACAGCGGCGAGGCGATGATGCCCGCGCTGCGGCTTGGCGTCGGCATCGCCCGTCTGCCCGATTTCATCGTCGGCGACGCGATCCGTTCGGGCGAGCTGGAAGAGATTTTGCTCGACTGGCGGCCGCCGCCCTTCGGCCTGCATCTGGTGACGCCGCCTTCGCGGCTGCGCCCGGCACGGGTGGAGGCGCTGCTCGACTTCCTGACCCGCCACCATGGTTGCTGAGGCTGGTTTACGAAGTGCAAATTTCCGCCTTGTGACGGCCGTGGATCGCCCGTGCGAAAGGCGGAACCAGGGCAGGACTTTGCTCGTTTTGTCCCGTAATCCAGCTTGACTCGATAGGGATCGTTACGGGGTCAACGCTTTGTAAATAGATTCGTTTTTATACGACTCGCGGATTCCTGCGGGTTAGCGAAAAATTAACCTTTGTCCTTCAGAAGTTTTTTGGTTAATGATTGCGAGCAGAAACCGTTCTGGTGGGGTGAACGGACCTGCGACACGAAGGGGCTTCCAATGCGCGTGCTGCTGATTGAGGACGAACCGACCACCGCCAAGGCGATCGAGCTTATGCTCACGACCGAGGGCTTCAATGTCTACACCACCGATCTCGGGGAAGAGGGCCTCGATCTCGGCAAGCTGTACGACTATGACATCATCTGTCTCGACCTGAACCTGCCCGACATGCACGGCTATGACGTGCTGAAAAAGCTGCGGGCGGCACGGGTGCAGACCCCGGTGCTGATCCTGTCGGGCGTCGCCGAAATGGACTCCAAGGTCCGTTCCTTCGGCTTCGGCGCCGACGATTATGTCACCAAGCCGTTCCATCGCGAGGAACTGATTGCGCGCATCCACGCCGTGGTCCGCCGCTCGAAGGGCCATTCGCAGTCGGTCATCCGCACCGGCAAGCTGGCCGTGAACCTCGACGCGAAGACCGTGGAAGTGGACGGCAACCGCGTCCATCTGACCGGCAAGGAATATGCGATGCTGGAGCTGCTCTCGCTCCGCAAGGGCACGACCCTGACCAAGGAGATGTTCCTCAACCATCTCTATGGCGGCATGGACGAGCCCGAACTCAAGATCATCGACGTGTTCATCTGCAAGCTGCGCAAGAAGCTGGCGCTGGCCTGTGGTGGCGACAATTATATCGAGACCGTCTGGGGCCGCGGCTATGTGCTGCGCGATCCCGATGAGGTCGAGGCGCTCGAAGCGCGGGTTGCCTGATCGACCACTGATTGCATGTCAGGGGGTGGAAAGGCCGGCGGTCCGATGGGATCGCCGGCCTTTTCCGTGCGCGCCATATTGTTACAAATTATGTAATTTCCATAAAATTAAGCCGCTATTTACCATCGCGGCCTAGGCCGGGCGTGAAGGAGTTTTATGTTCATGGGCCAGGCCATTCACCCCCACAGCCGCGATGCCGTCTGGGACGCCATCTGCCGTTCGCAGGCGGTGATCGAATTTGCGCCGGACGGTACGATCCTCTGGGCCAATGACCTGTTCCTGGCGACCATGGGCTATGCGCTGGGGGAGATTGTCGGCCGCCATCACCGCATCTTCTGCGACGAAGGCCAGGCGCGCTCGGCCGCCTATGCGGCGCTGTGGGACAAGCTGGCGCAGGGCGATTTCGATGCCGGCGAATATCGGCGCCTCGACAAGCACGGCCGCGACATCTGGCTGCAGGCGACCTATAACCCGGTCTTCAATGCCGAAGGCCGGGTCGAGCGTATCCTCAAGATCGCGACCGACACCACCCCGTCCAAGATATTGCGCGCGGAACTCAAGAGCACGGTCGACGGGCTGGTCGACATTGTCGACACGATCAGCGGCATCGCCAACCAGACCAATCTCCTCGCCCTCAATGCCACGATCGAGGCAGCACGGGCGGGCGAGGCGGGGCGCGGCTTTGCGGTGGTCGCGGCCGAAGTGAAGAAACTGGCGGGGGACACGCGTGCGGCGACCGATCGCGCCCGCGCCATGGTGGTCGCGTCCAGCTGATCCCGTCGCCCGATTGCGGACATGATGCGGCCGGCGATCCGATGGGGATCGCCGGCCGCTTCCGTCAGGCGACGGCTACGGGGTTATGGGGTCAATCGGTCGCCTGATCGGAAGAGGAAGGGGTAGCGGCCTCGCTCTGCGGCTGGCTGGTGCTGCCATGGGTCTCGCCACTGCCCGAAACCTGCCCGCTGGCGTCGATCGAGGCAGCGCTGCCGACGGCATTGGTCGCGCTGCCCGCGACATTGCCCGCCGCCGATCGTGCGCCGCTGGCCGTCGAGCCCGCTCGATCCCGTGCGGAGGCAACCGTGCTGCCTGCCCGGTCACGGGCCGATGCCACGGTGCTGCTCGCCCGATCGCGCGCCGTCGAGACGCCGCTTTCCGCCCGGTCCCGTGCGGCGCCGACCGTGTCGCTCGCCCGGCTGCGCGCCGCATCGGTCGCGCTGGTCACATCGCTGGTGCCCAGCGTATCGACCGCCAGATTGCCGCTGGCCGATCCCGATCCGCTGGCCGAGCGGCTCTTGCCACGACGGCTTGCCGATCCTTCGGCGCGGCCATTGCCGTTGCCGCTGGCACCGACCCGGCCATTGTCGAGGTCGATGCTGCGATCCAGGCTACCCGATCCGCCGAAGGAACCGCCCAGCGTGCCGCCCAGGCCGCCGGTCATGCCGCCCAGGCCGCCACCGCCAAGCCCACCACCCAGGCCGCCGCCGCCCAGCAATTGGGCCGAGGCGGGGGCCGTGGTGAGCGCCGCGAGGCAGGCGGTTGCGATGATAATCTGCGTCTTCATGGACCGTCTCCTTGGTCATCTTGATCCGATGACAGGACAACGGCGGGGCGTTTCGCTTTAATCCCGGACGTCTGAATTTTTCTCTCAAGATACGGAAATTCAATCCATATTTCTGCAAGTCTCGCACAATATGCCGGCGCCATAGCCCTTGCCGCGACCGGGTTTTGCCTCCCGCCGCAGCGCCTCGACCGATCCGCCAGCCATCAGCCGCCCGGCCACCAAAGGCGCCGCAAAGGATGTGCCGCGCACCTTGTCCCGGCCGCCCGCCGTGTCGGCGGCCATCATGTCCGCACCGGGCGCGGCGAAATCGACATGGGCCGCACGCCCGGCCTCGGGCAGCAACCGGCCGCGCCCGTCCACGCCGGTCACCGCGATCACCTGCGGGTAGGATGCGGGGTAGGCGGGCGGGGCGGCCGGGCCGTCATTGCCGACCGCCGCGACCAGCATCACCCCCTTGTCGCGCACCAGCCGGATCGCCCCGGCCAGCAAGGGATTGTCGGGTCCGACCAGGCTGATCGTCACCACCTTCGCGCCGCGCGCCGCCATCCAGCCCAGCGCGCGGACAATGGCAAAGCTGCTGCCGCCGGCCGGATCGTCGCCATAGACATCGGCGACCAGCAGCGGCGTGCCCGGCGCGGCGCCCTTCACGCGGCCACTGCCGCCGATCAGCGAGGCGACCGCCGTGCCATGGGCGCTGGCCCGTGGCGCGCCGGCGACGAAGCCACGCTGCTCGATCGCGCCGGCCAGCGCCGGATGTGCGGCCACGCCGCCATCGATCAGGCCCGCTGCGCCGCGCCCGACACTGCCATGGCTCGCCAGTGCGGCCGATTTTCCCGCCGCAGCCGCGCCGCTCGGGAAATAGAGATTGTCGGCGCTGGCCTGCGCCTTGGGCGCGATCTTGCGCACATTGCGCAGCGCCCGCGCCAGGCTCTGGCCGTCCGGCACGGTCAGGCGCGTGATCGCCATGTCGATCCCCTCCGCCTCGATCCGTTCCACGCCATAGCCGGCCGCACGCAGCGTCTCGATCGCGGCCGCGTCCGCCCCGGTCAGCAGGATGATGCCGCGCCGCGCCGGCTCTCGCCGGTCGTCCAGTTCGACCGCGTCGCCATGCTGGCGCAGCAGCGCGTCGATCCGCGCCGCGCGCGCCGCTGCCAGCCGATCGGCCAGCCGCGCCGGTGACAGCCGGTCCAGTCCACTCTGATCGACGATACCGCCCAGCCGGTCGAGCGTGTCGGGCACTATCTGGCCGACCCCGCCCAGCGCACCGCCCCCCAACGTCCCCGCGGCCGGGGCGGGCAGCAATTGCGCCTGCGCACCCGGCGCTGCGAGCCACAATCCCGCGATCAGCAACGGGCGCGTCCATCTCATCTCTGTCTCTTCCCGCCGGTCATCGCCGGCCTTTTCAGCGTCAAAATCGTCCATCGTCAAAAAAATTCCGGTTGCTGGACTTTCTGAAGGATGAAACGGCCGGGCAGGGACGTTTCATCCCTGAAGAGTTCGTTTGTAAATCCGATTGAAACCGGATTTGCCGCTCCGGCCCACTCCCCCACCCGGCCACCCAACGGCTATATTCTATGGGTGGCCGGGTGGGGGAGTGGGCTGGTGCGGTACCGAAAATGCGCTTCTGCGCATTTTCCAAACGAAGAATATGTTGGAGACATAATGTCGTTCGAGCGCGACCTGCTGGCGATCCTGCCCCGGCTGCGGCGTTTTGCCGCCAGCCTGTCGCATGATCGCGCCGATGGCGACGATCTGTGCCAGGCGGCACTGGAAAAGGGGCTGCGCGCCCGCGACCAGTGGCAACCGGGCACGCGGCTCGACAGCTGGATGTATCGGATCATGCGCAATCTTTGGATCGATGAGGGCCGCGCGCGGCAGCGCGCCGCCAGAACCTTCGCGCCGGAAGAGGCGGGGGCCGATGTCGGCTATGCGGGCGACAAGGCGGTGGAACAGGCCATGACCCTGTCCGACGTCGATCGGGCGATGCAGGCATTGCCGCCCGAACAGCGCGAGGCAATCGCGCTCGTGCTGGTGGAGGGGCTGTCCTACAAGGAGGCGGCTGCGATATTGAACATACCGATGGGCACGCTGACCTCGCGACTGGTGCGCGGTCGCGGCGCGCTCATCGAACTCTTGGGGGAAGCGGCATGACCGACATTGACGAAGCCATGCTGATCGCCTGGGTGGATGGCGAACTGGACGAGGTGACGCGGCGGCGGGTCGACCGCGCCGTGGCGGAGGATCCCGCGCTCGCCGCCCGGCTGGAGCAGCATCGCCGGCTGCGCGCACGGCTGGCCGGCCATTTCGCGCCGATCGCGCAGGAGGATGTGCCCGCGTCGATGCAGGCCATGCTGGCGCCGCCGACGGTGGTGCCGATCGCCCGGCCGTCGCGGCGCTGGGCGTGGGCGACTGGCGGGGCGATCGCCGCCAGCCTGCTGCTGGGCCTTGGCATCGGCCATATGTCGGGCGGGCCGGCAGGGCCGATTGCGGTAAAGGACGGCGCGATGCTGGCACAGGGATCGCTCGCCACCGCGCTCGACAGTCAATTGGCCTCGGCCGGGGAGGATGGCCCGGTCCGCATCGGCCTCAGCTTCCGGCGCAAGGGCGGCGGCTGGTGCCGCAGCTTCGACGGCGCCGCCATGGCGGGCGTTGCCTGCCGCACCGATGCCGGCTGGCAATTGCTGCAGGCTGTGCCCGGCAAGGGCCAGGCGAGCGAATATCGCCAGGCCGCCTCGGCCGATCCGCGCCTTCTCGCTACCATCGACGGCCTGATCGACGGCGCTCCTGCCGATGCGCAGGGCGAGCGGGCAGCGCAGGCGGCCGGCTGGCGCTAACTGCCGCTTCGCTGTCGCCTGACTGTCGCTTCGATGTCGCTTCAGCGTTGCGTCACTGTCGCTTCGGTGGCGCGTCAGGGGGGCGTGGCGGGCGCGCCAGGCCGCCAAAACGGCTGATTTGGCGTCGCACGACACTGTGAACTTTCAACTGTCGCGTCAGAATTCCAGGTTCAGCCGGCCATAATAGAAACCGCCGCTGATCCCATAGGGGGCATAGGCATTGTAGAGGCTGCCCGCCGTCCGGTTCACGGGCTTCAATTTGTTGGGATAGGTGTTGAGCAGATTATTGGCGCCGACCGACAGCTTGACGCCCTTCGCCAACCGGTAGCCCAGTTCGAGATCGAGGATCGTCTTGGGGCTCAGCTTCTCGTCGACATAATCATAAAGGCAGCCGGGGCTGTTGGCGGTGCAGCTTTGGAAATCCTCGGTATGATAGACGGCGGCGCTCGCCCGCTGATAGATTTTGCCATAGCGGGTGGCGCGCAGGTTCAGGTTGAAATCGCCCTTTTCCCACAGGATGTTGCCGATCAGCTTGTCGCGCGGCGTGCCTTCGGAAAGGTCGCCCTGCTTGGCCCGGCCGATCAGCACCAGCCCGGATGCGGCGATCTCGTCGGGGACCGGGTCGATATGGGTGAAGATGGTCTTGTTGAAATTGGCCGACAGGCTGATCGTCGCGGTGCCAAGGTCGCCCAGCCCCGCCCGATAGGTGCTGACGATGTCGAGGCCGCGGGTGCGCGTGTCGGCCGCGTTGGAGAAGATGAGGCCGCCGGCAATGCCCTGGATGCCCGCTGCCGCCAGCGCGTTCATGACCACCGGGCCGCTCAGCGTTTCGGACAGCAGGATACGGTCCCTGACCTTGATCTGATAGGCATCGACCGTGACGTTGAAATTGGGCGCCGGGGTCAGGACGATACCGGCGGAAAAGTTGGTCGACTTTTCCGGCTTCAGCGGCTGCGCCCCCAGCGCCCGCGCGGCGACGCCATCGACCGGCAGCGCCTGCACCGGCAGCAGCTGGTTCACGCCGTTGACGGTGACGTTGATCGTGGAGGAGGAGGCATAATGTTGTTGCTGCAGCGTCGGCGCGCGAAAGCCGGTGCTGGCGGTGCCGCGAATGGCAAAGCCGCGAAACGGCTCGATGCGCAGCGACGCCTTGCCGGTATCGGTGGTGCCGAAGTCGGAATAATCCTCGTGCCGCCCGGCCAGGCCGAACTCCAGCCCCTCGACGATCTGGCCTTCCAGATTGATATAGGCGCTCCAGTTGTCGCGGCTCCAGCTGCCCGATCCTTCGGGCAGGAAGCCGGTGACGCCCTGCGACCCGACTCCGGTCCGCGTCGCCCCCGCGAACCAGCTGCCGGCCGGCGAGACATAGCCGCCATCGATATAGGATTCCGGGTCGCCCGGACCGATCAGGAACTTGTTCTTCTTATATTCGGCGCCGACCGCGACCGACAGTGGCCCGGCAAGGCCGATGTCCAGTTCCTTGCTGAAGTCGAGATTGCTGGTCCATTCGTCGAAGCGGATCTTGCCCAGATAGAAATGGGTCGGGCTGGCCGGCCCCATGGAGGGATTGAGCGATGTGGTCTGCGCATATTTGACCTCGTCCTGCGCATAGCTGGTCGACAGGTCGACATGGATGCCGCCGCCAATCTCGCCACGCAGGCCGCCGGCGACCTGAAAATCCTCGTCATAGACGTGGATGCGCGGGATATAGCCCTCGGGATAGATCTCCAGGATATTGTTGAGCGCCGCCGGATTGCGATAGGTCAGCCAGCCGGCCGCATGCCGCTTGGAGTAGGTGCCGAAGCTGTACAGCTCCATGTCGCCGCCGACCGGCATCATCGCGTCATAGCTGGCATTGCCGCCGATCACCTGCGGCTGGCCATATCTGGCGCGGATGCGGTCCGGGTCGGCATTGCGCGCGTCGCCGGTGGGGTAGAAGGGATTGCTGGTGATCGGGCTGCTGTTCACCACCGTATTGTCCTGCAGCACGCCTTCGCCCGACAGGTGGATATAGCCGCCGTCCGGCCCGATCGCGAAACCCTTGTCGATCTGCCAGCGGCCCTGCCAGCCGCCATTGTCGGCGGTGCTGCCCATGGTCAGCGCCGCGCCGCCCTGCGTGTCGTTCTTCAGGATGATGTTGACGACGCCGGCGATCGCATCCGACCCATATTGCGCCGACGCGCCGTCGCGCAGCACCTCGATCCGCTGGATCGCATTGCCGGGGATCAGGTCCAGGTCGGGCGGCGACTGGCCATTCTGGACCGACCCGTTGATGAACAGGGTGGCGGTATTGTGCCGTCGCTTGCCATTGACCAGCACCAGCAACTGGTCGCCGCCCAGGCCGCGCAGCGACAAAGTGCGCACCGCCCAGCTGGCGCCCGCGCCGTTGTTCGACACGTTGATCGACGGCACCAGCGTGCCCAGCAGGTCGCGCACCGACTGCTTGCCGCTCGCTTCCAGATCCTTTTCGCCCAGCACGTCGATCGGCGCCAGGCTTTCGGCGACGGTGCGGGTCGTCTGGCGGGTGCCGGTGACGATGATGGGCGCGGATTCGGCTGCCGGCTCCGGCGCAGGCGCCATGGCGAGGCCATCGAGCGTGGCGGTGCCGCTCGCCTGCGCGAACTGGATCGCCAGCGGGCGGCGGCGCACCGCGCTGCGGTTGGGCGGGGTGATAAGGGCGATGACGCCGGCGCCGGCCGGGGATCGGCGCAATTCGGTGCCGGCCAGCAACTGGCTGAGCGCATCGTCGGTGCTCAGCCATCCTTCGACCCGGCGGCTGCGGATATTGGCGACTTCGTCATAGGGGAACAGGATGCGTATGCCGGCCTGCGCCGACAGCGCCCGCAGCGCGCCGCTCAGGGGCTGCGATGGAATGGAGAATTTGTGCCGCTGCGACAGGCTGGTGTCCGGCGCAGGGGCGGCAAGCAGTTGGGTCGGCGCAACAAGGCATGTGGCGAGCGAAAGCCCCGCCAGAACATGGCGTTTCTGCATGATATGTCCCCTGCTGATCGGCATTTTTTGCCGTTGGTCATGGGAACGAAATATGGCGGGCGATCCGCCATGGACCGGCAACAAAAGCGCCAGGCCATGGCAGTTGCTCTGGAAGGGCTCAGGTCTCGCCGGTCTGAAGGAACCAGCGATCCGCGCCCTCCAGGCCGATGGCGGTCAGCCGGCCGGAATAATAGGCCCCGGTATCGATGCCGATGCGATTGGCCAGATTTTCGACCTCCAGCGTGATGCTATGGCCATGGACGACCATCTTGTCATGCCGTCCGCCATGGTTGAGGAAGTCGCCGCGTATCCAGCGCAGGTCCGACGGACGCTGCTCGGCGATCGGCACCCTGGGGCGGATGCCGGCATGGACGAACAGATAGTCGCCGACCGTCAGATGATCGACGAAACTGTCGAGGAAGTCGACATCCGCGCGCGGAATATGGTTCAGCATCCAGTGGGCGATCGCCCCATCATCCATGTCGGCACTCAGCGAAAGCGGCAGGCCGTAGCTGGCGAGCGTTTCCATGCCGCCGATGCGCCGGAAGAAGCCGACCGCGCCCTGATCGCCGCGCGCGGCCATGACGAAAATCTCTTCATGATTGCCCTTGAGCAGCCGGATATCGCCGCCCGATCCGTGCAGTGCCCGGACCCGTTCGATCACCTGGGCCGAATGTGGCCCGCGATCAATCAGGTCGCCGAGCAGGATGAGGCACCGGCGCTTTCCAGGCCGCAGCGCATCGTCGGCGGCGAGCATGCCGAGCAGATGGTCGAGCAGGTCGAGCCGACCATGAATGTCGCCGATCGCATAGACGCGCCAGTCATCCCCCACACTGGGAGGCAGCCCGTCCTGGTCGTCGGATCGGCGCAGAAATCTCAGCATCGGGAGGGCCATGTGCGCTTCATGGCCCGCGATGCTGCCACAGCGTCACAGGCGCGGCAATGTCACGCCCTGCTGTCCCATATATTTTCCGGCCCGGTCGGCATAGCTGACCTCGCAAGGCTCGTTGCCCTGCAGGAACAGGAACTGGCAGGCGCCTTCATTGGCATAGATCTTGGCGGGCAGCGGCGTGGTATTGGAAAATTCCAGCGTCACATGGCCTTCCCAGCCCGGCTCCAGCGGCGTGACGTTCACGATGATGCCGCAGCGGGCATAGGTGGATTTGCCAAGGCAGATCACCAGCACGTCGCGCGGCACGCGGAAATATTCGACCGTGCGGGCAAGGGCGAAGCTGTTGGGCGGGATGATGCAGACGTCGGTCTTGCGGTCGACGAAGCTGTTGGCGGCGAAATCCTTGGGATCGACCACGGCGCTGTCGACATTGGTGAAGATCTTGAACTCGTCGGCGACGCGCGCGTCATAGCCATAGGAGGACAGGCCATAGCTGATGCAGCCGTCGCGGCGCTGATTCTCCACGAACGGCTCGATCATGCGGTTCGACTGGGCCTGCTTGCGGATCCAGCGGTCGGAAAGGATGGACATGGGTCTGTCAGCTCTTCTGTGCAGGGGTGATGCCAAGGTCGGCCGGGCCGAAGGCGTGGGGCAGCAGGTCGGCAACGCGATGTTCGACCAGGCCGTTGCCTTCGGGCGCGACGCAATAGATGGCCAGGGTGCGGCCGGCCATCTGTTCGGCCTCGTTGATGACCTGGCGGCATCGGCCACAGGGACTGACGATCGCCTCGCCGCCGACGCTGCCGTCCGCCGCCATGCCGCCGCCGACGACCGCGATCTCGGTGACATCGGCCAGGCGGCCCTGCGCGTTGACGGTCGCCAGCGCGACCGTTTCGGCGCACAGCGACAGGCCATAGCTCGCATTTTCGAAATTGCTGCCGGTGACGATGCTGCCATCGGTCAGGCGCACGGCGGCGCCCACGGCAAAGCGGCTGTAGGGCGCATGGGCATGGGCCAGCGCGCCGCGTGCTGCCGCGACCAGCGCGGCGATATTCTTGTCTTCTGCACTCATGGCGCTACCACATCCCATCTGATCGGTCCGTCGACGCCGTCGATATGCCGCATGTCGCTGGCTGTCCACATCACCCAGGGCCGTTTGGCATAATCGGGCGCGAAGAAATTGCCGTCGACCCACAAGGTCCGGTTGATGCCGCTGGCAATGTCATATTGGGCGTCAAAATCGGCGCTGATGTTGAGCAGGGCGGGCTTGCCGGCATGGCTTTCGACCAGATTGACCAGCGTGTTGAGTTCCGACAGCACCTGGTCGCGGCCGGGGCGCGTGGCGCAGGACGGATCGAACCCCAGCCGGATGACCGGGGGCAGGGCGGCATTGTCGCGCGGCACGGTGGTCATGAACTGGGTCGCCTGATCGACGGCCTTGGCGCACAGGCTATAGTCGAGCGCCGCGCCATAGCGCATGCCCGCGCCGCGTGCGCCGCGCCAGTTGGCGGCGAACAGCGGGTCGCGCAGGCTGGCGCCCCTGGCCGCGCGAATATAGGCGAAGTCGGCCCCCTGCGCGGCCAGCGTGCCCCATTCGACCAAGCCATTGTCGGATGTCACCGATACGCCCTGGGTCGGATATTCGTCACGGTTCGGAGCCCATCCGCGTGCATAGATCCACAGTGCCGAACCCAGCACCATGATGATTGCCAGAACCGCCCCCAAGCGGACCAGCAAGCCCCCCAAAGTCAAACGCCCGATGATATTACCCCTTGATGTGCAGGACGCAGATAAGTGTGAACAGGCGGCGCGCAGTGTCGAAATCGACCGCGATCTTCCCCTCCAGCCGCTCCTTCAGCATGTCCGCTGCGTCGTTGTGAATGCCCCGCCGGGCCATGTCGACGGTTTCGATCTGCGCGGGCGAGGCATTGCTGATCGCCTGATAATAGCTGTCGCAGATCGCGAAATATTCGCGGATCGGCCGGCGGAAACGGCCCAGGCCCAGGATGATCGCCTCCAGCGGGCTGTCGTCCGCGCGATTGATCTCGATGACCAGGCGCCCTTCCTCGACCCGCAGCACCACCTTGTAGGGGCCGGCATAGCCGTCGGCATGGACGCGCTCGGGCGCGAAATGATTATCCTCCAGCAGGTCGAAGATGGCGATGCGCCGTTCCTGCTCGACATCCGCGTTGCGCCACAAGATGGTGCGCTCGTCGAGCTTGATGTCTATGATGCGCGGATCGGCCATGGCGGGTCTGCTGTCAGTGCGGCGGCGGGCCACGAAAAGCAAGCGGGACTTGTGGCGGGGGAGATGCGGTTGTTTCAACCTTCGCCCTTGCGCGACCCGCGTCGTGGCGCGATGAGGGCCCATGGTCGAACTTGTGAAACTCAATGCCGCTCCCGAAGAGGGCGGGCTGGAACTGCCGCGCAACGTCGAAGCGGAAGCTGCGCTGCTCGGCGCGCTGATGATTGACAACCGCATCGCGGAGGATGTGCAGCTCAAGCTGAAGCCCGAACATTTCTTCGAGCCGCTGCATGGCCGTATCTATGAGGCGGTGATGCGCCTGATCGAGCGCGACATGATCGCCAATCCGGTGACGCTCAAGCCGATGCTGGAACAGGATCCGGCGCTCAAGGAGCTGGGCGGCGCGGCCTATCTGGCGCAGCTCACCGGCAGCGGCGCGGCGCTGCTGGGTGCGCGCGACTTTGCGACCCAGATCTATGACCTTGCCCTGCTTCGTCAGCTTGTGAACGTCGGTCGAGAACTGGTTGATAATGCCCTGGATACCAGCGAGGATGTCAATCCGCGCGAGCAGATCGAGCTGGCCGAAGTCGCGCTTTACAAAGTGTCGGAAGGCGAAGGCGAGAGCGGGTCGGTCAAGAGCTTCCTTTCGGCCTCCACCATGGCAGTACAGGTGGCTGAACGTGCGCTCAACAGCGGCGGCCATGTGTCGGGTATCACCACCGGCATCAACAGCCTCAACGAGAAGATCGGTGGTCTGCACAATTCCGACTTGATGATCCTGGCCGGTCGTCCGGGCATGGGCAAGACGTCGTTGGCGACCAATATCGCCTATAATGCGGCGTCGCGCTGGCTGCGCGACCATAGCGACGGCATCCCGCCGGAAAAGAATATGGGCGCCAAGACCGCCTTCTTCAGCCTCGAAATGTCCGCCGACCAGCTCGCCACCCGCGTTCTGGCCGAACAGTCGGGCATTAGCGGCGAAGCGCTGCGTATGGGCAAGATCAGTCGGGCGGACTTCCAGAACCTGTCGCGCGCCGCGCGTGACCTGCAGGAACTGCCGCTGTTCATCGACGATACGCCGGGCCTGACGATCGCGGCGCTGCGGACCCGCGCTCGTCGCCTCAAGCGCCGTCATGATGTCGGCTTCATCGTCGTCGACTATCTGCAGCTGCTGCAGGGCAGCGGCAAGGCGGGCGATAGCCGCGTCAATGAAATTTCGGAAATTTCCCGTGGTTTGAAGACCTTGGCGAAGGAACTTCATGTCCCCGTTCTGGCGCTGTCGCAGCTCAGTCGTGCGGTGGAACAGCGTGAGGACAAGCGCCCGCAGCTGTCCGACCTTCGCGAATCAGGCTCGATCGAGCAGGACGCAGACATGGTCTGGTTCGTGTTCCGCGAGGATTATTATGTCGCCGCCAAGGAGCCGGGCAACAAGGAAGGTCCCGAGCATCAGGAATGGGTGCAGGAGATGGAGCGCATCTATGGCCTCGCCGAAGTGATCGTCGCCAAGCAGCGTCACGGTTCGACCGGCCGTATCCGCATGAAGTTCGACGCCAAGATCACCCGCTTCTCGGATCTGGCCGAGGGCAGTTCCTACCTCGAGGACCTCGAATAAGAAGGCATGGCGGCGGACATGTCCGCCGCCACCCGGTTCAGCCGGCGACGAACGCCTTGAAGACGATGCACAGGCCGATCATGCTGGCGAGATAGGCGAGCGAGCGGACCACTGGCACGCCCAGGCCATAGAGCGGCAGGTAGAGCGCGCGCGACACCAGCCACAGCCAGCCACCGATCGCCGTCCATTCGCTGGTGCGGCCGGCCACGACCACGCCGAACAGGACGATGATCGCGATCGGGAAGGTTTCCAGGAAATTGGCCTGGGCGCGGACCAGCCGGCCGCCGACGGGATCGAGCGGCGGCAGGTTCTCGTCCCGCGCCCCGGTATTCCATTTCAGGCCATATTGCTTGGTCTTGAGATGCGCCGCCGCGAAGATATGGACCAGTAGCAGGACGCAGGCCCAGGCCAGGATCTTCAGTTCAACCGCCATCATGCCCTCCCTTGATCGCGGCGGCGCATTGCCATCCGCTTATTTGACGATTGGCAACCATATCGCGCTGGCACCCGCCGCGCCATATTGCACGCTCTGGGTCGCCGGCTTGTAGTCGCCCGGCTTCGCGTCGAAGATCGACGGCACATAGGTCTGCGGGTTGCGGTCATAGACCGGGAACAGGCTGGACTGGATCTGCACCATGATGCGGTGGCCCGGCTTGAACACATGGTTCACGTTCGGAAGGCCGAACTTGTAATTTTCCGCCTTGCCCGGAGTCAGCGCCTGCGGCTTGTCGAAGCCATGGGCGTAGCGGCCCCGGAAAATGTCGATGCCGATCGGCAGTTCATAGCCGGCCATCACCGGATTGGCGGTGTTCTCTTCCGGATAGAGGTCGATCAGCTTCACCACCCAGTCGCTGTCGGTGCCTGAGGTGGCGGCGAACAGGTCGACCATCGGTTGGCCGGCGATATGAACGTCCTTGTCCAGCACCGGCGTCACATAGGTCAGCACGTCGGGGCGGCCATCGACGAAACGCTGGTCCTTCACCAGCCAGGTGCGCCAGGCCTCATTCTGATCCTGATGGATTGGCCGAGGCAGATAGGGGACCGGCTTGGCCGGATCGGAGACATAGGAGTCGCTGCCCGCCGCTGCCGGCTTGGCCCAGGACAGGCTGTAGCTGGCGCCGAGATACAGCGGGGTCGGCGTGCCGCCCGGCCATTTGGCGCGAGTTTCCCATTTGTCGATGCCGGTCGCGTAGCTGAGCGATCCGGGCATGGTGTAGCCGGCGGGCGGATTATCCTTGAGATAATGGTCGAGGAACGGTTTCATCGTGCCGACGCGGAACTGGCGGCCGGTATCGCCCTGGAACTGGAGGTCGCCCAGGCTCCGGCCCTCATAATTGACGCCGCTATGGCGCCACGGGCCGATCACCAGGCTGACCATGTCATTCTTCTTGTCCTGGGGTTCCAGCGCCTTGTAGACCGCCGGCGCGCCATAGCTGTCCTCCTGGTCCCACTGGCCCACGACCAGCATGGTCGGCACGGTCAAGGTGCGCTTGGCTAGCAGCTTGTCGACCGCCTGTTCCTGCCAATAGGCGTCATAGGCCGGATGTTCGAGCAGCTTGCGGACCGAGGGGAAGGCATCGAGGCCATAGGCGCGGGCGAAGTCGCCGGCCGATCCGGCGTTCAGCATCGTGGTATATTCGTCGCCATTGCCCATCGGGATCGCGCCGCCGCCCTTCTTGGCGGTCTGCGACAGGCTGTAGCCGAAACCGAAATTGCGGAAGGCGCCATTGTGGAACCAGTCGTCGCCCATCCAGCCGTCGACCATCGGGCTCTGCGGCACGGCGGCCTTCAGCGCAGGGTGCGGATCGATCAACGCCATCAGCGAGGTGAAGCCGGGATAGGAGGAGCCGGTGATGGCGACCTTGCCGTTGGTTTCCGGCACATTCTTCACCAGCCAGTCGATCGTGTCATAGGCGTCGGTGCTATTGTCGACGTCGGTTTTGTTGAGCGGGCCACGCAGCGGACGGGTCATGACATAGTCGCCCTCGGACCCGTGCAGGCCGCGCACGTCCTGATAGACGCGGATATAGCCGTCATTGACGAAATCGGCGTCCATGACCGGCAGGATTTCCTCGATCCTCTGGCTGCGGTTGCGGCTGGTCGCCTTGCCGGCATCATAGGGGGTGCGGGTCAGCAGGATGGGGCCGTGGCTGGTGCCCTTGCGCATGACGATGACGGTGAACAGCTTCACCCCGTCGCGCATCGGGATCATCACTTCCTTGCGCACATAGTCCGCCTGTGGCCGGGCCGGATCATAGACATCGACCTTGTCGGGGGTCATCGGATCGGTCTGGGCGGCGATCGGCGCGGCGAGCGCGACGATCATCAGGGCGGCAGCGGAAATCTGTGCGGCACGAAGCATGGCGATACCCCTTTGTTATTTTGTAATCATGCAACGGGCCCGGCCTTGAGGGAAGGCCGGACCCGCTTGTCCTTTGTCAGGCCTGCGCGAGGGCGCGGGCGCGATCCTCGATCCGCTTTTCCAGGATCGACAGCGGCATCGCGCCTTCCTCAAGAACGGCGTGGAACTGCTTGATATCGAACTTGTCGCCCAGCAGCGCCTGCGCCTTTTCGCGGGCCTTGGTCCAGCTGCCATGGCCAACCTTGTAGCTGGTCGCCTGGCCCGGCTGGGTGCAGTAGCGCTCGACCTCGCGCTGGCAGCGGGGGCGGGCAAAGCCGGTCTTCTCGACCATGTAATCGGTCGCCTGCTTGACGCCCCACTGCTTGGAATGGATGCCGGTGTCGACCACCAGGCGGGCGGCGCGGAACAGGAAGGACTGGAGATAGCCGGCACGGTCGATCGGCGTCGCATAGCCGCCCAGTTCGTCGGCCAGTTGCTCGGCATAGAGCGCCCAGCCTTCGCTATAGGCGCTCATGAAGGCGACCTTGCGCAGCATCGGCACGTCACCGGCGGTCTGCGCGGTCGAGATCTGGAGGTGATGGCCGGGCACGCCTTCATGATAGGTGAGGGCGGGCAGGCCATATTTCGGCCAGTCGCCGACATCCTTGAGGTTGATGAAATAGATGGCCGGGCGCGAACCGTCGAGCGCAGCGCGATTATAATAGCCGTTGGAGGCGCCGTCCTGGATCTCGACCGGCACCGCGCGGATTTCGAGCGGGGTATTGGGGATGGTCGTGAACGCCTGGGGCAGCTTTACCTTCATGGCGTCGAGGTCGCGGTTGAGCTGGGCGAGCAAGGCGGCGCGGCCGTCCGGGCTGTCGGCATAAAGCTGGGCCGGGTCGACATTGAGCGCGGCCAGCTTTTCGCCGACGCTGCCCTTGGTAAAGCCGGCGCCGTTCAGGATCACGTCCAGCTTGGCGCTGATGTCGGCGACCTGCTCCAGCCCCATGGCGTGGATCTGGTCGGCGCTAAGATCGGTGGTGGTCGCCTGCTTGAGCGCCGCTGCGTAGATTTCATCGCCGCGCGGGGTGCGCCATACGCCGTCACCGGCGGCGGTCTTGGGCTTCAACGCTTCGATCGCGGCGATCTGTTCGTCGAGCGCGGGATAGATCGACTTTTCGACGATCGCGGCGGCCTGCGTCTGCCAGTCGCCGGTCACGCCCTTGGCCGCGGCGCGCTTCGCCAGCGACTGGACCAGGCTGCTGGTCGCGGCGGGCTGGCCGCGCAGCTTCTTCATCTGGCCGAGCGTCAGGTCGAGCGACCAGCCGGGGGCGAGATAGCCGCGCGCGGCCTCGTCCCGCTGCAGCGCGGTATCGGTCCGCAGGTTGCGGGCAAAGGCATCGAGCCGGGCGACATAGGCCTCGCAATCACCGACCGTGTTGATGGTGTGCGCGGTGTTGAGGAAATCAGGCATCTGGAAATAGCTGCCGCCCTGCTGGAAGATGCGATAGGGGCGCTGGACGCTGTTGAGGCCGAATTTTGCCGGGGCGACCGTCTGCTGGTCGAGCGAATAGAGGATGACCTCCAGGTTGAGGCGCTGCGCATCCGACAGGGCGGCGCCCTCATAACCCTTGAACTCCTTGATCGCGGCCTGGGTGGCGGCCAGCTTCTTCATCGTGCCGGACTTGCTGTTGTCGTCGAGCTGGCTCTTGGCGGCGGAGCGAGCGCCCTTGTCGAGGCCGAGGCTGGTGACCATGGCGGGCGACAGGTCGAGCTGGCGCTCGAAGGCGGTGGCGAAGGCGGCCGACAGGCGCGCATCATCGGCGCCAGCCGCCTGGGCCAGGGCACGGGGCGTGGCGGTGGCGAGCGCAACCGCGCCCGAGGAAAGCAGGAATTGACGACGATCCATGGGGCGACTCCCTTAAGTCCCGTTGGAAAGGGGGGAGTGTATTGCGCTGCTGACACGACAGGTCCAGCGCGCGCCCGCGCTTGTTACGCAATGTTACAATAAGATAGGGGATGGGCACCCCGCAGGGCGCCCGGTGCGATCAGAAGGCGGGCAGGTTTGCCGGGTCTTCCGGATCGATGACGGGGATCGGCGTTACCGGCGAATGGATGCCGCATTCCACCTTGTCCCATCCGCGCCAGCGACCGGCACGCGGGTCTTCGCCCGGCAGAACCTTGGACGTGCAGGGTTCGCAGCCGATCGACAGATAGCCCTGCGCCTCCAGCGGGTGACGCGGCAGTTGTTCGGCTTCGAAATAGGCTTCCAGATCGGTCTTGGTCCAGTCGCCGAGCGGATTGATCTTGAGCCGGCCGTCCTCGACCTCGAAGCGGGGCAGGTTCTGGCGCGTGACCGACTGGAACGCCTTGCGGCCCGAAATCCAGGCGTCCAGGCTCGCCTTGGCACGCTTCATCGGTTCGACCTTGCGGATTTCGCAGCAGCCGTCGGGATCATAGGACCAGCGCAGGCCGGTTTCGTCCTTCTTGGCCAGCACGGCAGCGTCGGGCGCGACCACGCTGCTGTTGGTGAAACCCAGCCGCGCGACCAGCGTGTCGCGATAGTTGAGCGTCTCGGCGAACATCTTCTGCGTATCGACGAAGATCACCGGGATAGCCTTGTCGGCCTTGGCCACCAGATCGAGCAGCACCGCGCTTTCCGTGCCGAAGGAAGAGACGACGCCGACATTGCCGGCGAGGCCTTCCGCGAACACGGTCTTGAGCATGGTCAGCGTATCGACACCCTCGAAACGCGCGTTGAGCGCGTCGGCATCCCCCTGGGTAAAGACGGGGCGGGCATCGATAATGTCGATCTGGCGGGCAGGTTCAGCCATCAATTTTCTCCGGATGCCGTTTCGCCCAGACGGGCTGACGGCCATCGATCGTCTTCTGATAGACGTCGGCATAGCGGGTGAGCGCACGCTCCACGGCGGCGTCATCCAGGGCTTTGGCGGGGTGGAAACTGTCGAAGCCGCAGCGGCGCATGGCGTTGATCTGGTCGACCAGCACGTCACCCACGGCGCGCAATTCGCCCTGATAGCCCGATTCCCGCAATATGCGCGCGGCGGAATAGCCGCGCCCGTCGCCATAGGCGGGGAAGTTCACCTCGACCAGAGAGAGGCGGTCGAGATGCGGCAGCAATTCGCGCGCATCCTCGCCCGGCTCGATGCGGACGGCGGTGGCGTTGGACTGGCCGGTGAAGGATTCGACCGTGACGGCCGGTTCCTGTGCGGCTTCACCGTCGCGGAAGGAGAGGAACTCAACCATAGATCGCCTCCTTGAAGGGCTTCATGCCGATGCGGCGATAGGTGTCGAGGAAGCGCTCCCCGTCGGTGCGTTCGGCGAGGTAGATGTCGGTGACCTTCTCGATCGCGTCGACCACGCCGTCTTCGGAGAAACCGGGGCCGGTGATCTGACCGAGCGACGCATCCTCCGCGCCCGATCCGCCGAGCAGCAGCTGGAAATTCTCCACGCCCTTCCGGTCGACGCCCAAAATGCCGATATGGCCGGCATGATGGTGGCCGCAGGCATTGATGCAGCCCGAAATCTTGAGCTTCAGCTCGCCCAGTTCCGTCTGACGCGCATTGTCGGCGAAGCGCTGCGCGATCTTCTGCGCCAGCGGGATCGAACGGGCATTGGCCAGCGCGCAATAATCAAGGCCGGGACAGGCGATGATGTCGGTGATGAGGTCGAGATTAGCCTCGGCCAGACCCGCTTCGTCCAGCTTCTGCCAGATGGCGTAGAGATCCGCCTTCTTCACATGCGGCAGGACCAGGTTCTGCGCATGGGTGACGCGCAGTTCGTCGAGCGAATATTGCTCAGCCAGCGACGCGACCAGTTCGATCTGTTCCGCCGACGCGTCGCCGGGGATGCCGGTCAGCGGCTTCAGGCTGATATTGACGATCGCATAGCCGGGCTGCTTGTGCGCCGCGACCTGACGGTCGACCCACAGGGCGAAGGCCGGATCGGCACGATCGATCTCTTCGCTCAGGTCCGTTTCATAGGCCGGGTTGGCGAAGAAGGCGCGGATGCGGTCCAGTTCCTCGGTCGGCGGGTTAAGGCCGAGTTGCTTCATATGCGCAAACTCTTCCTCGACCTGGCGCTTATATTCCTCGACGCCGATCTCATGGACCAGGATCTTGATCCGGGCCTTGTACTTGTTGTCGCGGCGACCGTAGCGATTATAGACGCGCAGGCAGGCTTCGAGATAGGAGACGATCTCCTCTTCGGCCACGAAATCCCTGATCTGCGGCGCGACCATCGGGGTGCGGCCCATGCCGCCACCAGCATAGACTTCGGCGCCGATGACGCCATCCTTCGACACCAGCTTCAGGCCGATATCGTGCAGGCGCATCGCCGCGCGATCATCGTCGCTGGCAATCACGCAAATCTTGAACTTGCGCGGCAGATAGGTGAATTCCGGGTGGAAGCTGGACCATTGGCGCAGCAGTTCGGCCCAGGGGCGGGGGTCCGCCACCTCGTCGGCGCTAACGCCGGCATATTGGTCGGAACTGATGTTGCGGATGCAGTTGCCGCTGGTCTGGATCGCGTGCATCTCCACCGTCGCCAGTTCGGCGAGGATGTCGGGCGCATCGGCCAGCTTGATCCAGTTATATTGCAGGTTCTGGCGCGTGGTGAAGTGGCCATAGCCCTTGTCGTACTTCGCCGCGATCTCGCCCAGCTTGCGCATCTGCTTGCCGGACAGGGTGCCATAAGGGATGGCGACGCGCAGCATATAGGCGTGAAGCTGGAGATAGAGGCCGTTCATCAGCCGCAGCGGCTTGAACTGATCCTCGGTCAGCGCGCCGGTCAGGCGGCGCTGCACCTGGTCGCGAAATTCATCGACGCGGGCGTCGACGATGGACTGGTCATAGCTGTCGTAGCGATACATGTCAGATCACCCAGTTGCCGGCGTCGGCATCATTCGGTTTCAAATTGAGGTCGGGGCGCACCGTGGGGCCAAGGGCGCGGATACGGTCCTTGATATGGGCCGGGCGCACACCCTCGTCGGTGACGGTCGCGTCGATCACATAGGCGCCGACGACACGCAGCGCCGCTTCCTCGGTGCGGGCGAGGTCGTCGCCCTGTTCGCCGACATCGGCGCTGTCGCCGACCTGGCGCGACCAACCATCGCCGGCCCACCAGATGACATCACCGGTCACCAGATCATTGCCCGTCAGGATCTTCACGAACGCATCTCCGAAATACTCTCCCCTTTTGCCGCCCAGTCCGCCAGCACATCGCGTGCCAGGGCATGGGCCGCCACGTCTCCGACCACGATCAGGGCCGGGCTTTTGACTTCTTCACGCGCCACCATGTCGCCCAGATCGGCGAGCAGGGTGCGCAGGCTGCGCATATCGGCGCGCGTGCCATTTTCCAGCACCGCGACCGGGATTGCCGGCGACACGCCGTCGGCCATCAGCTTGTCGGCGATGTCGGCGGCGGTCGCGACGCCCATATAGATGACGAGCGTGCGGCCTTTTCCCGCAAGGCCCGACCAATCCTGATCGGTAAGACCCTTGCACTGGCCGGCGACGAAGCTGACCGCGCTCGACGCCTCGCGATGGGTCAGCGGCAGTTGCGCCTGGGCGGCGGCGCCGATCGCGGCGCTGATCCCCGGCACGACCTCTACCGGGACGCCGGCGGCGCGGCAGGCGTCGACTTCCTCGCCACCACGGCCGAAGATGAAGGGATCGCCCCCCTTCAGGCGGACGACCGGCTCGCCGGCCAGGGCAAAGCGGACCAGCAGGGCATTGATCGCCTCCTGCGGCATGGAGTGGCGGCTGCGCTGCTTGGCGACCGAGACCAGTTCGGTCTGCGGCCCGGCCAGCGCCAATATGTCGTCGGACACCAGCCCGTCATGCACGATCAGGCGCGCGTCGCGGATCAGGCGCACGGCCTTGATGGTCAGCAGTTCCGGGTCGCCCGGTCCCGCGCCCACCAGGTGGACGGTAGCAGGTGCAATGTCAGCCATGCTCGCCACATGGCGAAAGGGCGGCGGAGTTTCAATTCAGAATGGATATGGAGGGGCTTAGGAAAAGTTTTGTCCAGTAGCCGGGTTGTCAATCGCCCATGGCGCTGACGTCTATGTCCTTGAGGCCGATGCCGATGGTGGCGCGGGGCTGTTCGATCTCGGCGGATGCGACCGGATAGGCGCAATAATCGGCGGCATAATAGGCGCTGGGACGGTGGTTGCCGGATACGCCGACGCCGCCGAACGGGGCGGTGCCCGACGCGCCATTGGTGGGCCGGTTCCAGTTGATCACGCCGGCGCGGACGTTGCCCCAGAATTGCGCATATTGTTCGGGACTGCCGCCGACGAGCGAGGCGGACAGGCCATAACGGCTGCTATTGGCTTCGGCGATGGCGGTTTCGAAATCGGGCACGCGCACGATCTGGAGCAGCGGACCGAACAGCTCGACATCGGGCCGTTCCTTCATCGCGGTCACGTCGATGATTGCGGGCGTCAGGAAGGGCAGGCCCTTTTGCGGCCGGACCATATGCTTGATCGGCCGGCCGCCATGGCTCATCAGATAGAGGAAGCTTTCGGTCAGGCCATCGGCGGTCGGATTGTCGATGACCGGCCCCATATAGGGCTGCGGATCGGCATGGGGGTGATCGACGATCAGCCTGTCGGCGAGCTTCTTGACCTCCGCGATCAGGGCGTCGGCCATGGCGTCGCGGACGATCAGCCGGCTGGCGGCGGTGCAGCGCTGGCCGCTCGACAGGAAGGCGGACTGGATCACCAGCGCGGCGGCGGCGCCGATCTCCGGCGTATCCCAGACGACCAGCGGATTGTTGCCGCCCATTTCGAGCGCGAGGATCTTGCCCGGCTGGGTGGCGAACTGGCGGTTGATGGCGATGCCGGTCTGGGCCGATCCGGTGAACAATATGCCCGCGACATCGGCATGGGCGGCGAGCGCCTTGCCTTCCTCCGCGCCGCCGAGCAGCAACTGGACGGCGTCGGTCGGGACGCCCGCCTCATGATAGAAGCGCACCAGCATCTCGCCGACTGCCGGGGTTTTTTCCGACGGTTTGAAGATGACGGCATTGCCCGCCAGCAGCGCCGGGATGATGTGGCCATTGGGCAGATGGGCCGGGAAATTATAGGGGCCAAGCACTGCCATCACGCCATGGGGCTTGTGCCGCACCGACTGGCGGGCGCCCAGATTGGCCTCCAGCCGGCGCTGGCCGGTGCGTTCGGAATAGGCGGCGACCGATGTGTCGATCTTGGCCATCACCGCCGTCACCTCGGTCCGGGCGTCCCATAGCGGCTTTCCGGTTTCACGGGCGATCAGGTCGGCCAGTTCCTCCTCATGGGCGCGCACGACATTGACGAAGCGGCGCAGCGTCTCGATGCGGAAGGCGACCGGCTGTGCGGCCCAGCGCGGCCAGCCGGAGCGGGCGCGGGCGACGATATCGTCCACGTCGCCGCTTTCGCCCTGCCATAGCAGGGCGCCGGTCGCGGGTTCATGGGACGTCAGCGCGGCGGACATGGTGCAGGATATGACCGAAAATGGTTAACGAAGGAAGAGCGGGGCATGGAGGGCGCTCTTCTACGTTCGGCCAATAGGAAATGTTCCGCTTAACTTCCCATATTTCCCGCATATTTGGACATTTAAGAACCGAAGTTGGAAATTTTATGATGCTGGATCGATCCGGCCGGGCTGGGCGCCCGTGCCGGATCGATCCTGTACCATCCTGCCGTCGAATAGGACAGCGCGGCCGCCTGTCAGCGGCGATCAGAAGCCGTAGCGGATCGACATTTCGGCGCTGCGCCGGGCTTCTTCGTTGCGGACCGCGGCAAGATCGGCCGGCGCTGTCCGATCGGTCAGGCGGTGGAGCAGGAACTGGCCGAAATTCCATTCGCCCAGATCCGACGCGGCGTTGATATGGCCGCTTTCGCCCGCGTCGGCGAACTGGCTGCCCCAGAATTGGGCGAGCCGCCGGGCACTGGCAAAGTCGATATAGGGATCGTTGCGGCTGGCGACGACGATCGAGGGGAAGGGGAGCAGCCCCTTGGGCGTGGGGCCGAAGCCGACGAGGCGGCGGTCGACCGCGCCGCTGTCCACTTCCGGCGGCGCGACCAGCAGGGCGCCGGCCACCTTGTCCCGCAACTGTCCGGTTTCGAACGCTGCCCACCAGGCGACCGCATGGCAGCCAAGGCTGTGCGCGGCCAGGATCACCGGCCCGTCAACCTGGGCGATGGCATGGCCCAGGTTGGTGATCCAGGCATTGCGATGGGGCGCGTCCCAGCTGCCCAGTTCGACCCGATGGCAGTCGGGAAGCGCCTTTTCCCAAAGGCTTTGCCAATGGCCCGGACCGCTGTTCATCAGGCCGGGCACGGTCAGGATGGTGGGGGTCTGGTCATCCGACAGGGTGTGAATCGTCATCTGCACCTCCAAATCTATGGGGCGATTTTATCACTACTGATTTGATTGACAATAAAGCTTTGCTGATGCGTGGCGAAGCTGCGGTGGATTGCGTTGCGCGAAAAATACCAAATATAAAAATATAACGCCGACTGTTGGTGTAATTTTCGTGCGATAAATATGATCTGCGCGAACTGAAGCCCGATTTTCCGGGCTTTCGGCAAATTGGCACGGCCCCTGCAATGCTCTTGGCACGACCCGATCGGGGTCGCGGAACGAGATTTCAGGGAAGGAATTTGCTCATGAAGACCATCGCCATCATCGCCGCCGCTGCCGCCATGACCGTTGCCGCCACGCCCGCCTTCGCCCAGCCCGAAGGCAAGTTCGGTAACGCCAAGGTCAGCTATGAAGAAAAGACCGACCGCTACTGCTTCCGCGAAGTGCAGCCCAGCACGCTGGTGCCGCGCGTCGATTGCCGCAGCAAGCAGGACTGGGCCGACGCGGGCCTGACCATCAGCCGCAAACCGGCTGTCCAGTTGGCCCAGCGCTGAACGCCGGCGCCACCAATCCATCAAAATCAGGGAAGGAATTTGCTCATGAAGACCATCGCCATCATCGCCGCTGCCGCCGCCATGACCGTTGCCGCCGCGCCCGCTTTCGCCCAGCCCGTGGGCAAGTTCGGTAACGCCAAGGTCAGCTATGAAGAAAAGACCGACCGCTACTGCTTTCGTGAAGTGCAGCCCAGCACGCTGGTGCCGCGTGTCGATTGCCGCAGCAAGCAGGACTGGGTCGAGGCTGGCCTGACCATCAGCCACAAGCCGGCTGTCCAACTTGCCCGGCGCTGAAGTGCAGCGCCACCCGGCGATACGATCGGGAGGCTGCCCTGATGAGGCAGATTTTGCGACGGATCGCGGCAGGGCTGCGATCAACCCGGGAACGACCTTTTGCCCATATCGTTGGTTCGACGGACGCGGCCCGCGCATGGTTATCACGGGGCGGCCTGCGACCGATGGAGCGTCCCGTCCCGCCTTCCGGGGCAAAGGCGGGACGCTTTTTCCGTGTTACGCTGCTGCGATAAGCTGTAATCGGCCGGACGGATCCGGCTTCTTCCTGAAAATTGCTGGCGGGTCTCGACCCGAAATCGACGCGACAGTCGAAGTTCACAGTGTCGTGAGGCTGATTCCGGCGAAATGCGCCGGTGACGCCTCTGCGCCGCTCTGATGGCGCGCCTGTAACGCGACACGAGCATGGAAATCGGGTCATCATCACGCGTCGGTGACGCGACGGCGGGGCGACAGTGAAGCGACGTCCATGCGCCAGCAGGCGATTGTTGCACGACCGCAAGAGGGCGTGAAGTTCGTGCGATTGATCCATGCCCAAGGGTAGATCAGAGACCGGCCGAGTAGGAAAGCTGAGTTAGGCGGTCTGGCAACGACCATTTTTGGTCGTTCAGTCAGATGATCCGCAACGCTGGGTCCGGCCACTCATTCAGATTACAAGTTGAAAGCTGCATGATCAAATGTGGTGGTTAAGTGCCGCTCGGAAGGTTTTCATGATCGTCAGCTATCCTGCCCCGGAACTTCACGTCCGGCTGATCAATATCCTGCTCGGCGTCACTCCACCGAAGTTGGGCCGCATCAACGACTTCGCTCCCCATGTGAGCAACGAAAGCGGTGGTCAGTGCAGCTTTGTGGCGCTCATATTCAGGCAGGTTTGGATTGACGTTGTCGGCAAGCAGAAGCCATTCAACGAACTGTCTCGCATGAACCGGGCCGCTTGGCGGAATGAGGTTTGTAACGTGAAGCGGCTCTCCCCGCTTCATGCATCCGCAGAACCCCCAAACGACGCACGCCGTGTGCATCAGCCCGTCAAAACCCGTCTTGCTCATTTGAGACGTTTAGCTGTTTCCCAAATTGTCCGCCACTTGACGATTGTTGCCAAATGATTTTTCCATGCAACGTCAGCTTTCGCCGATCATCTGCCCAGAAGCAGACTGTCGACCTTCCACCCAACTCCGTCATCCCAGCGCAGGCTGGGATCACTCTTTTCTTCTAGGGGGACTAGAACAAGTGGGATGCCAGCCTTCGCTGGCATGACGGGTCTGAAGGACAGTGCTGATCCACTCAATTCCCCACTCGATCAGGGGGCACAGCACTCGCTTTGCCGGACTTCGGCCTTTCTCAGGGCAATGCCGGCGCACTTCCATGCGCCTCACCCATGCGGCGGATGGCGGTGACCTTGGCGTGGAGCGGGGACCAGTCGTCGGACTGGTCGATGGCGCTCCAGATCGCTTCCACCTCGTCGATATGCATGGAGCAGGGGGCGTCGTCCGACCAATAGGCGTGGTCGCAGGCGCCGGGGACGGGCGGGTGGTTGGTCAGTTGGTCGCGCAGTTCGGCCCAGATCGGTTCGCTGTAGCGGGCGGGGTTGCGGGGCGTGCCGCCGCGCCAGTCGTGGAAGAAGATGTCGATCGGCGTCGCGGTGGTCATCATCGCGCGCACGGCGGTTTCGGTCATGGCGGCGCTGTCTGCGCCCGGCAGGACGCCGAGGCGCCAGCAGAAGCGGCGCTGCATCGCCTGGGCGTAGAGGGCGGGGAAGCGTTCGAGCTGTTCGATCAGCGGCGGCGCTTCGCTGAGCGGGCGTAGCGAGACGGCAAGCTGGGCGACGTCCCAATGGATCGCCTCGGCCTGGCGGGCGAAGGCGTAGAGGCCGGCATGGTCGAAATAGGCGGCGGTGAAGCCCGCGTCCCAGAGCGGCGTGAAGCGCCAGGGGCCATAGTCGAAGCTTTCGCCGGTGACATTGATATTGTCGCTGTTGAGCACGCCATGGACGAAGCCGGCGACCATGTAGCTGGCGGCCAGGTCCGCGGTGCGATCGACCACGCGGCCGAGCAGCTGGGCGGGCGGGTTGTCGCCGGGCTGTTCCCCATAGAGGTGGGTGAGGGCATAGTCGGTCAGCCGTTCGAGCAACCTATTATCCTCGATATAGGCGGCGCGCTGGAAGCTGCCGATGCGGATGTGCGAATGGCTGAGACGGACCATCGCCGCGCCGCGCGTGGGCGAGGGTTCGTCATTGCGCTCCAGCGCCTCGCCCGTCTCGATGATTGAGAAGGTCTTGGACGTGTTGACGCCCAGCGCCTCCAGCATCTCGGTCGCCAATATTTCGCGCACGCCGCCCTTGAGCGTCAGGCGCCCATCGCCGAAGCGGCTATAGGGGGTCTGGCCCGATCCCTTGGTGCCAAGGTCGAGCAGGCGGCCATCCGCGTCGCGCATCTGCGCGAACAGGAAGCCGCGGCCGTCGCCGATATCGGGATTATAATGGCGGAACTGATGGCCATGGTAACGCAGGGCGAGCGGCTGGGGGAGCGTGCCGGGCAGGGGCGCAAAGCGGCCGAAATGGGCGATCCACTCTTCGTCGCTCAGATGATCGAGGCCGACCGATGCGGCAGCGCGGTCATTGCGGAAGCGCAACAGGGTCTGCGGAAAGTCGGCAGCATGCACCGGATCGGCGATGTCGGGCATCAGCGCGGTGATTTCCGTGGCGGGGCTGTAATTGGCGGCTTGCGGCTTGTTGTCCATGCGGCGATATGGGGGAGCATGGGCGGAAGGATCAAGCTTGACCGGCTATAGTGACGCATATTGGTGGTCCCCGGATGGACTGCGGCTGCATTATCGCGACTATGCGGGCGGCGAGGACGGGCGACCGCCCTTGCTGTGCCTGCCGGGGCTGACCCGCAATGCGCGCGATTTCGAGCCGCTGGCGCAGCGGCTGGCGGGCGAGTGGCGGGTGATCTGCCCGGATATGCGGGGGCGCGCCGAAAGCGCCTATGCCAAGGATCCGATGAGCTATGTGCCGCTGACCTATTTGCAGGATATCGGCCGGTTGCTGGCGGACCTGGCGATCACCCGCTTCGTCGCGGTCGGCACGTCGCTGGGCGGGATCATCACCATGCTGATGGCCGCGACCCATCGCGAATGGCTGGCCGGCGCGGTGCTGAACGATGTCGGCCCGACGCTGGACGAGGCGGGGCTGGAGCGGATTCGCGGCTATGTCGGCGTGGGCCAGTCGCACCCCAGCTGGGTCCATGCGGCCCGCGCGCTGGAGGAAGCGAATGGCGATGTCTATCCGGCCTATGGGCTGGAGCAGTGGCTGGCCATGGCCAAGCGCCTCTATCGGCTGAACAGCGGCGGGCGGATCGTGCTCGACTATGACATGCGCATTGCCGAGCCGCTGCGCGCGCCGGGCGGCGAGGCGGGTGTCGACATGTGGCCGGTGATGGCGGCGTTTCAGGATATTCCGACCCTGTTGCTGCGTGGCGGCCGGTCGGACCTGCTGAGCGCGCCGACGGCGGAGCGGATGGCGCGCGAGGTGGGGGCAAGCGCAGAACTGGTGACGGTGCCCGATGTCGGCCATGCGCCGGCTTTGGACGAGCCGGAGGCGGCGGCCGGGATCGGCCGTTTGCTGGAACGCGTGCTGCGTGGCTGATGGCGGCGGCGTGAGGCGGGGCGATCCGCCGCGCATCCTGCATATCCATGGCAGCTTCACGCTGGGCGGCAAGGAAGCCCGCGCGATCCGGCTGATGAACATCTGGGGCGACAAGGCGCGGCACAGCATCGTCAGCGCCGCGCCCGAGGCGCTTGCCGCCCGCAGCGCGATCGAACCGCAGGTGCCGGTCGATTTTCCCGAAGCGCCGCCCTTTGCCGGGCGGCCGGGGCTGGCGCGGTTCCGCGCGATCGCGCAGTTCCTGTCCGGCTATGACCTGGTGCTGGGCTATAATTGGGGGGCGATGGACGGGGTTATGGCGCACCGGCTGTTCGCCCGGTCGATGCGCCTGCCGCCGCTGATCCATCATGAAGATGGCTTCAACGCCGATGAGGCCGCGGGGCTGAAGCCGCAGCGCAATCTCTATCGGCGCATGGCACTGGGGCGGGCGCAGGCGCTGGTCGTGCCCTCGGCCCGGCTGGAGCGGATCGCGCATCAGGCGTGGAAGCAGCCGGCGGGCAAGGTGCATCTGATCCGCAACGGCATCGATGTGGCGCGTTATGCGCAGGCGCCGGCACCGGATGCGATACCGGGGCTGGTGCGCACGCCGGGCAAGCTGCTGGTCGGCACGCTGGCGGGGCTGCGCGCGGTCAAGAATATCCCGCGACTGGTGCGGGCGGTGGCGGCCCATCGCGCGCGGCTGCAACTGGTGGTGGTGGGCGAGGGGCCGGAGCGCGACGCGATCCTGGCCGAGGCGGCGGCGCAGGGGCTGGACGATATCTGCCTGGCCGGGTTCATGACCGACCCCTGGCGCTTCGTCGGCCTGTTCGACATGTTTGCCCTGTCGTCGGACAGCGAGCAGTTCCCGATCTCGCTGGTCGAGGCGATGGCGGCCGGGCTGCCGGTGGCGTCGACCGATGTCGGCGACGTCGCCAATATGGTGGCGCCGGCCAATCGACCCTTCGTCGCGGCGGACGAGCAGGGGCTGGCCGACGCGCTTGGGACGCTGGCCGCAGACGCGGAATTGCGCGCTACATTGGGGGCGGCAAACCGGGCGCGGGCGCAGCGCGATTATGACGAAAAGACCATGGTCGACGCCTATGCCGCATTATATGGCGAGGCTCTGGCCAGCCCCCATATTTTGCGCTAGGGCGCCCTACAGTTCGTCATCCCTGACAAAAACTGTTATAGGACGACATTTCAACCGGTCTGGGGAGGCCGGTTCATTTCGCGGGAGAAGTCGTTGTTCAAGGGTTTGAAACCCATCGTCTATGGTGGCCGTGAAGTCTGGCCGCTGGTCGAAGGTGGCAAGGGTGTTGCTGTTTCCAACCATGCCAGTTCGGGCGCCTGGGCGGCTGCCGGGGGCATCGGCACGGTATCGGCGGTCAATGCCGACAGCTATGACTCCATGGGCAATATCATCCCGCAAATCTATCATGGCCGCACCCGCCGCGACCGCCATGAGGAACTGATCGCCTATGCCATCGACGGTGCCGTCGAGCAGGTGAAGCGCGCCTATGAGATTGCCGGCGGCAAGGGCGCGATCAACATCAACGTGCTGTGGGAAATGGGCGGTGCGCAGCGCGTGCTGCACGGCGTTCTGGAAAAGACCAAGGGCATGGTCGCCGGCGTCACCTGTGGCGCGGGCATGCCCTACAAGCTCAGCGAAATCGCTGCCTCCTACAATGTCAGCTATCTGCCGATCGTGTCGTCGGGCCGTGCCTTCCGCGCATTGTGGAAGCGCGCTTATTCCAAGGCATCGGAATGGCTGGGCGCGGTGGTCTATGAAGATCCCTGGCTGGCCGGCGGCCACAACGGCCTGTCCAACGCGGAAGACCCGCGCGCGCCGCAGGATCCCTATCCGCGCGTGCGCGACCTGCGCGCCACCATGCGCGAAGGCGGCATTTCCGATGATGTGCCGATCGTCATGGCCGGCGGCGTCTGGGCGCTGAAGGACTGGAACGACTGGATCGACAATCCGGAACTGGGCGCGATCATGTTCCAGTTCGGCACCCGTCCGCTTCTGACCCAGGAAAGCCCGATCCCGCAGGATTGGAAGGACCGGCTGATGCAGCTGGAACCGGGCGACGTGCTGCTGCACAAATTCTCGCCCACCGGCTTCTACAGCTCGGCGATCCGCAATCCGTTCCTGCGTTCGCTCGAAGCGCGGTCGGACCGCCAGATCCCGTTCAGCACCGAACAGGCGGGTGATCATACCCATCAGCTCGATGCGGGCGTGAAGGGCAAGAATTTCTGGGTGACGGTCGGCGACCTGCTGCGCGCCCGCGAATGGGTGGGCCAGGGCTTCACCTCCGCGCTCAAGACTCCGGACAACACGCTCGTCTTCGTGACCGAGGAAGAGAAGGCGGAGATCCGCAAGGACCAGACCGACTGCATGGGCTGCCTGTCGCAGTGCAGCTTCTCCAGCTGGATGGACAGCGAGACCAACTCGACCGGTCGCCTGGCTGATCCGCGCAGCTTCTGCATCCAGAAGTCGCTGCAGGAATCGGTGCATGGCGGCGACCTGGACAAAAATCTGCTGTTCGCCGGCCATGCCGCCTATCGCTTCAAGCAGGATCCCTTCTATTCGAACGGGTTCGTGCCGACCGTGAAGCAGCTGGTCGACCGCATCCTGACCGGCGACTGATGGCGGCGGATATTCAGGGGCTGGCGGTGCTGCACTATGACACGCCGCATTTCGACGTGGTACGGCCGGGGCAGTTCGTGCTCTGTGCCGTATCGGGCGCGCGAATCGACCTCGACGACCTGAAATATTGGAGCGCCGAGTTTCAGGAAGCCTATCGCGGGCCGGAGGAGGCGACGGCCTCCTTCCTGCGCCACCGCGGTGCAGCATTTCGCTGAACCGCGGTAAGTGCCTGCCACCATTCGGCTTTTTGGCGTCGTTCTATTAGTTGAATGATCGCTGTGCGCTGCAGCGAAAATTTCAAGATGTTGCGATTTCCATTCATCGTCCCGGCGGCACGTCTTGTCGTGAGATTGCTGTTCCCACGTCCATTTATCTGATGTATTCTTCCTCAACAGGCGGCGCAGATCGTCTTTTGGGTGAAGGATGTGTCAGATGTCTCGAATTGATGTCTTCGGCGATCGTATCTGTCTGGTGAGCAGCCTGCTGATCCTGGGCTGGTTCATTTACAACGTGTCCTTCTAAACAGGACGCGACCGGGAAAGGCAGGGCGATCCATTTGGCGATGCAAGTCGCTGGATGCGCTTTGTTTTTTTCGGATCCTGCTGGATTTTCCTCTCCTTTGGACAGCGGTATCGGCTGGCAATTGCTGCCGGAACCGATATGAACGCCGGGAATGCTTTTAACAGGGCGTCCTCGGGGCGCCCGTTCACGCCAGTCATGGGAGTAGCCCGCCGTGAAAACCCGCGCCGCCGTCGCCTTCGAAGCGAAGAAGCCCCTCGAAATCGTCGAAGTCGATCTGGAAGGCCCCAAGGCGGGCGAAGTCCTGGTCGAGATCATGGCGACCGGCATCTGCCATACCGACGCCTATACGCTGGACGGGTTCGACAGCGAGGGCATCTTCCCCTCGATCCTGGGCCATGAGGGCGCGGGCATCGTCCGCGAGGTTGGCCCCGGCGTCACCAGTGTCGTGCCCGGCGACCATGTCATCCCGCTCTACACGCCGGAATGCCGCCAGTGTAAGTCGTGCCTGAGCGGCAAGACCAACCTCTGCACCGCGATCCGCGCAACCCAGGGCAAGGGGCTGATGCCCGACGGCACGACCCGCTTTTCCTACAAGGGCCAGCCGATCTTCCATTATATGGGCTGCTCGACCTTCTCCAATTTCACCGTCCTGCCCGAGATCGCGCTGGCCAAGATCCGCGAGGACGCGCCGTTCCAGAGCAGCTGCTATATCGGTTGCGGCGTGACCACGGGCGTGGGCGCGGTGATCAACACCGCCAAGGTGCAGGTGGGCGACAATGTCGTGATCTTCGGCCTGGGCGGCATCGGCCTCAACGTCATCCAGGGCGCGCGCCTGGCCGGTGCGAACAAGATTATCGGCGTCGACATCAATCCCGATCGCGAGGAATGGGGCCGCAGGTTCGGCATGACCGAATTCCTCAACTCCAGGGGCATGAGCCGCGAGGAGGTGGTCGCCGCGATCGTCGCGATGACCGATGGCGGCGCGGACTACACGTTCGACGCCACCGGCAATACCGAAGTGATGCGCGTGGCGCTGGAGGCCTGCCATCGTGGCTGGGGCACCAGCATCATCATCGGCGTGGCCGAGGCCGGCAAGGAAATCAGCACCCGTCCGTTCCAGCTGGTCACGGGCCGCAACTGGCGCGGCACGGCCTTTGGCGGGGCCAAGGGTCGCACCGACGTGCCCAAGATCGTCGACATGTACATGACCGGCAAGATCGAGATCGACCCGATGATCACCCATGTCATGGGGCTGGAGGACATCAACAAGGGGTTCGACCTGATGCATGCGGGCGAGAGCATCCGCAGCGTCGTCGTCTTCTGAACCGATAACCCAACAGGAGAGTGACCATGTTCAGCCATGTGATGGTGGGATCGAATGATCTCGACGTTTCCCGCGCCTTTTATGATGCGCTGTTCGGTGCGGTCGGCGGCAAGCCGGCGATGCAGGACGACAAGGGGCGGCTGATCTACATGCATGACGGCGCGCTGTTCATGGTCACAAAACCGATCGACGGGGAACCGGCCTGCCACGCCAATGGCGGCACGATCGGTTTCCGCATGACATCGACCGAGCAGGCCGATGCCTGGCATGCGGCCGGGGTCGCGGCGGGCGGCACGGCGTGCGAAGATCCGCCGGGCGTGCGCGAGGGCGGCTTCGGCAAGCTTTATCTCGCCTATCTGCGCGATCCCGCCGGCAACAAGCTGTGCGGCCTGCATCGGATCGGCTGAGGAAGGAAATACGGGTGGAAACGGTTTCGACCAACAGGGCCTTTGGCGGCATCCAGGGCGTCTATCGCCATGCCTCGCGCGAGACGGGGACGGAGATGACCTTCTCCGTCTTCGTGCCGCCGTATGCGCCCGGCGCGAAGCTGCCGGTGGTCTGGTATCTGTCCGGCCTTACCTGCACCCATGCCAATGTGACGGAAAAGGGCGAGTTTCGCCGGGCCTGCGCGGAACTGGGGCTGATCTTCGTCGCGCCCGATACCTCGCCGCGGGGCGAGGGCGTGGCCGACGATCCGGACGGCGCCTGGGACTTTGGCCTGGGCGCAGGCTTCTATGTCGATGCGACGCAGGCGCCCTATGCCGCCCATTATCGCATGTGGTCCTATGTGACGCAGGAATTGCCGGCGCTTATCGCGGACCAGTTCCCCGCCGACATGGATCGCCAGTCGATCATGGGGCACAGCATGGGCGGCCATGGCGCGCTGACCGTCGGGCTGACCTATCCCGAGCGTTATCGCGCGGTGTCTGCCTTTGCGCCGATCGTGTCGCCGGGACAGGTGCCCTGGGGCGAGAAGGCGCTGGGCGGCTATCTGGGCGAGGACCGGGCGGCGTGGCGCAAGCATGACGCGGTCGCGCTGATCGAGGATGGTGCGCGGATCGATGCGCTGCTGGTCGATCAGGGCGCTAGCGACAGCTTCCTGGAGGGGCAGCTACGCCCGCAATTGCTGCGCGCGGCCTGCGATGCGGCAGGCATCGACCTGACGCTCAATCTGCGTGATGGCTATGACCATAGCTATTATTTCATCTCCAGCTTCATGGACGATCATCTGCGCTGGCACGCCGCGCGGCTGGGCTGAGCAATTGGTCTGATCGCGGGCCGTCCGGGCAAAGCCTGGATGGTCGCGGCACAAGATAAGCTATTTTGCCTTTCTCTATTTGATAGGTAGATAGAGTGCCGAGCGTTTCGCTCCGCGGCTTTTGAAGGATGTCAGCTTGCTCCGCGTCACCAACGGCTAAAGCGCACGGTACCCAAGCGACAACGCCCGGTTTCGTGTTCCTCCCGCACAAGGAGAAGACGATGACCCACAAGCAAGCTCGTGTCCGCCAGCAGCGGCAGGACCAGACCCCACAAATCCATATTCCCCATAGCAGCTGGTCGCGCGTCGAGCGCAACCGCAGCGCTGAGGCCGTGCTGGCGCCGGGCGATTTCTGGGCGCGATTGGGACTGTAGGGAGCTTTCGCTACAGGCGCCTCTTAAGCGGCAAGTGGCGTCTGTAGCTTGGTCACAGATAGTCTGCGGTCTGGCCGTCTCTCAGATATCCGAAAACCCGAAATCCCTCGGCTGTCTCTTCGCCTGGAACGTGGATGGTCCGTAGCGCTTGCAGAACATGCGAGCGTTGTGCCGCATCATCGACCAGAATGTCGACATATTGCATCGAGGTGTAGCCGCCGGCTCGGAAATGATAATACCATTCTCGATCGATCGCAGATTGATAGCCCGATAGATCGAATGCGCGCCAAGCTGGACTGGGCGACAGGCCGTACATGGCCAGCCGAATTTCATTCCATTTGGTGTCGTTCATGACGCGGGTGAGTGAATTACTCTGCATCGTCGCATTCCTTTACCGGAACACAACCGTCTTGCCGCCATTGCGCAGCACGCGCCGGTCGGCGAGCCAGCCGACGGCGCGGGCCAGCACCTGAGCCTCGATATCGCGGCCGA
This sequence comes from Sphingobium sp. DN12, assembly GCF_051058005.1. Taxonomy (NCBI): domain Bacteria; kingdom Pseudomonadati; phylum Pseudomonadota; class Alphaproteobacteria; order Sphingomonadales; family Sphingobiaceae; genus Sphingobium; species Sphingobium sp. DN12. The sequence continues at coordinate 2,034,709 of NZ_CP173717.1, read as the reverse complement.
TGCGGATCATGTCGTCGGCGGTGGCACGATGGTCGACGCGCTCGACCGCCTGTTCGATGATCGGCCCTTCGTCGAGGTCGGCGGTGACGAAATGGGCGGTCGCGCCGATCAGCTTGACGCCGCGCTCATGCGCGCGGTGATAGGGGCGGGCGCCCTTGAAGCCGGGCAGGAAGCTGTGATGGATGTTGACGCAGCGCCCCGCCAGCCGATCGACCAGATTTTCCGACAGCACCTGCATATAGCGGGCGAGGATCAGATATTCCGACCGGCTGCGATCGAACAGGTCGAGCAGGGCGGCCTCCTGCGCGGCCTTGTCGCCATTGGGCGGCAGCTCATGATAGGGGATGCCGTGCCATTCGGTGATGCGGCGCATGTCGGGATGGTTGGACACCACCCCCATGATGTCGACCGCCAGCGTGCCGGTCTGCCAGCGATGCAGCAGGTCGGCGAGGCAGTGCGACCCCTTCGACACGGCGATCAGCATGCGCGGGCGTTCGGCCGCTTCGGTGAGGCGCCAGTCCATGGCGAAGCGGGTGCCGATATCGGCAAATTCGTCGCGCAGGCCGGCAGTGTCGAAGCGCATGCCGGTGTCGGTCGCTTCGAACGCCACGCGCATGAAGAAGAGGCCGGCCTCGCGATCGGCATATTGCTGGCTGTCGGTGATGAAGCCGCCCCGTTCGGCGAGGAACTGGCTGACCGCCGCGACGATGCCGACACGATCGGCGCAGACCAGGGTCAATATCCAGGACGGGATGGTCTTGTCGTTCACTCTGCGGCTCCCAGCAATTCTGCCGAGGCGTTGCCCCAAGCCGGGGCCGCGATCAAGCCTTGGCGCTGGTCATGGCGAAGATGCCGGTGGCATTGCCGGTGTCGAAGGCGAGGTCCAGCCGGCCGGTGTCCGGGTCGATATCGCGGCTGATGAATTCGTAGAAGGAGCCGGGCACGGTGCGCAGATCGCGGTCGGCAAAGATGCGCTCGACGCTGTCGGCACGGAAGGCGGTCTGGCGGACGCGGCCGGTGGCGGAGATTTCCAGCTTGGGCTTCATCGGCCGGTCTTCCGCCTTGAGGCGATCGGCCAGCGCCGCGACATCGGGCACGCGATCGGTCGCATGGTTGAAGGCATTGCCCTCGGTCGCGATCCAGGCGGCTTCGTTGGAGCGGGAGAGCAGCAGCTCATAATCGGCAAAGGCCGGCGGTTCATGCTGGCGGTCGAAGGCGCAGACGATGACGGGCAGGGCGGTGGCGGCGTCATCGAAGCCGACCGGTTCGCCGGCGGCATAGCGGTCGAGCAGGGCGATGGTCGGGGCATCGAGCGGATCGCGCGAGGTGCCGAAGATGCGGGTCGCCGCTTCGCCAAATTCTGGATCGAACCGGTCGACATGCAGTTCGGACAGGAAGAATTGCGGGATCGCCTCGGGCGCGTCGACATGGGCATAGGCGCGGCCGGTCATCTTGAGGCGATCGAGCGGATAGAGGGCGGCCATGCGATAGCCCAAGGGCAGGAAAATGCGGGTGAAGGCATCCTCACCGGCGGGAAGGGCGCCGGTCGGTCCCTCGGCAAAGCGGATGGTGCGCAGCGCGCCATGGTCGAACATCACCCGGCCGCCACGCGCCAGCGTGTCAGTGACATAGGCCGCGCCGCTCGGCACCCGTTCGAGCAGGTCGTGGAACAGGATGACGTTCATCGCCATGGCAAAGGCGGCGCGGCTGACGGTCGGGCCGCTTTGCGCCAGCAGCGCGGGATCGATCGCCAGTGCGTCCAGTGCGGCCTTGCCGGCGTCTTCGCCCAGCACCGACCGAACCAGGGCGACGATGCTTCTTTCATTCTGTGACGACATAAGAACGCTCCACGATGACAGCGTCCTTATCGCAGGATAGGGTGGGTCGCGCAAATAGGGAGCTGTCATCACTTGATGCGGAACGGGAATGGATAGGGCGCGCAAATGGCTGCCGCCGATGAGCGCGCTCAACAGTTTCGACGCGGCCGCGACCCATGGCAGCTTCTCGCGCGCCGGGGTGGAAGTGGGGCTGACCCAGAGCGCGGTCAGTCGCCAGATCGCACTGCTGGAGGATTGGTTGCAGACGCCCTTGTTCGACCGGGTCGGGCGACGGGTGCAACTGAACGAGGCGGGACAGGCCTATGCCGAGGAGATCCGCCCGGCGCTCGATAGGATCCGGCGCGCGACCCGGCGGGTGGCGGCGCGGCGGGCGCAGGGGGCGCTGCGGATCGCGACCCTGCCCAGTTTCGGCATGCGCTGGCTGGCGCCGCGCCTGCCGGGCCTCAGTGCCCTGCATCCCGATCTGGTGGTGGATTTCGCATCGCGATCCGACCCGTTCGATTTCGCGCAGGAGGAATTTGACGCGGCGATCCATTATGGCCTGCCGCAGGAATGGCCGGGCGTGGCGCAGGATTATCTGTTTCGCGAACAGATGGTGCCGGTCTGCGCGCCGGACTGGCTGGCGGCCAATGGGCTGCGGTCGCCGGCCGATCTGCTGGGCAAGCCGCTGCTGAGCCAGAGTTCGCGGCGCGACGCCTGGGCACGCTGGTTCGTGGCAGCGGGCGTCGAGGCGGGGCCGTTGCCGGCGGGGCCGGCGTTCGAGCATTTCCTGATGCTGGCGCAGGCGGTGGTGGCGGGGGCGGGTGTGGCGCTGATCCCCAGCTTCCTGATCCGGCCGGAGCTGGAATCGGGCAGTCTGGTCATCCCGTTCGATCGCCCCTTGTCGAGCGAGCAGGCCTATTATCTGGTCTATCCCACGGGGCTTGGTGGCCATCCGGGACTGGCACGGTTCCGCGCCTGGATGCTGACGAGCGCGGGCGCGGAATAGGCGCCCGCGCTAGGGTGCCTAGTTCTTCTTCGGCATGCAGTCCGCGCCGGCGGCCTTGATGCTGCTGCACAGGCGTGAGGCGTCGGCGCTGCTGGCGATCGGGCCGGCCTGAAGGCGGGTCACGCTGCCGGCCTTGACCAGATAGGGTTGATAGCCGGAGAGGCCGCTGACCTTGCGGGTCAACTGGCTCCACAACGCACGGGCGCGGCCTTCGTCGCCGAACGCGCCAAGCTGGACGCGCCAGTCGCCGGCGGCCGGTGCCGGTATCCTGGACGGCGCGGGCTTGGGTGGCGTGGGCTTGGATGGAGCCGGTTTTGCTGCCTCCGGTGCCGGCTTGGGCGCGACCGGCTGCGGCTTGGCGACCGCGACCTGGGTCACGGGTGCGGGAGCTGGCTTTGCTGGTGCCGGGGCGGGAGAAGTCGGGCGGGGCTGTGCCGCTGTCGCGGGTAGGGTCAGGCTGGCGCTGGCCAGGCTCTTTTCCTGCGCCTCCATCGACGAGGCCAGGGCAAGGCCCTGCTTGCGCTGGTCGGCGGGGATATATTTGTCCATCTGCTGCAGGCTGGTGGTTGCCTGTGGCAGGCCGGAGGCGGAGGCACGGGTCATCATCGCATAGGCGCGGACCCAGTCCTTGCCGATCATGTCGCCGTTGAACAGGGCGGTGCCGACAATATATTGCGCGCGGGTTTCGCCGCGGGCGGCGGCATGCTGCAGATAGGGCATGGCCCCGGCGCGATCGCCCTGCTGGAACATCAGCAGGCCCAGATTATCCTCGGCGCGGGCATGGCCCTGCGCCGTCGCCTTGCGATACCAGTCGACCGCGCTGTTGAGATCGGCCGGAACGCCGCGGCCAAGCTTGTAGGCCTGACCCAGATTGAACTGCGCATCGGGATCGCCGGCATTGGCGAGCGGGCGCCATTCGGCGATCGCCTTGGCATAATCGCCCTGCTGCCAGGCATCGACGCCGGCCTTCACATCGGCAAGCGCCGGCAAGGCGGCCGTCAATAGCGTGCCGAACGCAACGGCTCCCCAGATAGGCTTCATATCCATGCTCCAGACCGGAAATATCGTCCGGCACTATCGTCAAACAAGGTTAACGTCTTCTTAGCATTGCCGGATCCATGATGTGAAACCGGGGATAGGTGATCCTCAACAAGGTTGCCAGACCAGTTAACCGAATTTTAGGCGGCGCCATGCCAAATCGTTTCGGAACTGGATTTACCTGGGGGAAGGCGCGTGCGCATATTGGCATTGGCATCGCAAAAAGGCGGATCGGGCAAGACGACCCTGTCCGGTCATCTGGCCGTACAGGCGCAGTTGGCCGGGGCCGGTCCGGTCGTGCTGATCGACATCGATCCCCAGGGTTCGCTGGCCGATTGGTGGAACGAGCGCGAGGCCGAATATCCCGCCTTTGCCCAGACCACGGTTGCGCGGCTGGCCGCCGACCTCGAAATCCTGCGCCAGCAGGGGTTCAAGCTGGCCGTGATTGATACGCCGCCGGCGATCACCATGGCGATCCAGAGCGTGATTTCGGTTGCCGAACTGATCGTCGTGCCGACCCGTCCGAGCCCGCATGACCTGCGCGCCGTCGGTGCCACGGTCGATCTGTGCGAACGTGCCGGCAAGCCGCTGATCTTCGTCGTCAATGCCGCGACGCCCAAGGCGCGCATCACCTCCGAAGCCGCTGTCGCTTTGTCGCAGCATGGCACGGTGGCGCCGGTGACGCTGCATCATCGCACCGATTTCGCCGCCTCGATGATCGACGGCCGCACGGTGATGGAGGTCGATCCCAAGGGCAAGTCGGCCGCCGAAGTAACGGGCCTGTGGAGCTATATCTCCGATCGCCTGGAAAAGAATTTCCGCCGCACGGTCTTTTCCGTGCCCCAGAACAGCGTCGGCACCGCCGCTGCTTCGCGTCCCGCCGGTGGTGGCTTCGGCCGCCGCGTCGTGCAGTAAGAAAAGGGGGCTATCATGGCTGAAGCCAAACCGATCGCTTCCCTGACGTCCGGCCTGCTGGCGCGCAAGGGCGCCGCCACGCCGGCGATGCGCCGCCCGATGCTGGGCTTTGGTCGCCCGAGCAATGCCGGCATGGTGTCCGACGATCTGGGCTGGAACGACATGGGTTTCGACGTGCCGATGCACGATGACGAGCCTGCCGCGCCGACCGCGCCCGTCGCCACCGGCCTGACGCCGATGAGCACGGTGCTCGCACCGGTTCCGGTCCCGGCGGTCGTGACCGAACGCGAGGAACTGGCCGAGCGCGTGGCGCAGGTCGTTCTGCCCGAGACGGTCGAAGCCGAGCCGGAACCGGCCGAACTGGTGATGGCTGCCAAGCCGATGCGGGCAAAGCCGGCGCCGGTGCGCGCCGCACCGGCCAAGGCGATGGCGGTCGACAACGCACGCAAGGCGGCCTTCACGCTGCGGCTGGATGCGGGGCGTCATCTCAAGCTGCGCCTGGCGGCGGCCGTGACTGGCCGGTCGGCGCAACAGGTTGTTACCGAAGCACTGGATGCTTTCCTCGAAGGGCTGCCCGAGATTGATCGGCTTGCCCAGCAATTGCCGCACTGACGCGGCGATCTTTGATTATAGGTGGGTAAGGTCATGAAACGAACGGCATTTGGCAAGGCGGCCGTTTCCTCCTTGATGGTGGCGACGACGATGGTCGGCTGCACCGGCGCGGCATTCCATCCGCGTTCGGCGGCGGTCAAGCACGCCAATCCCGGCAAGCCGGCCGAGGCGGCAGAAAAGGCGCTGGCCGATCGCGACGGCGCAAAGGCCGTGCAGGCAGCGGAAGCGGCCGTGCAGGCGGCGCCCGACAATGCGCAATATCGCCAATTGCTGGGCCGTGCCTATGTGCTGGATGGCCGCTTCGTTTCGGCCGAGACGGCCTTCACCGACGCGATGACCCTGGGCAACCGCGATTCGCGCACCATCGTCAGCCTGGCGCTGGTCGAGGTGGCGCTGGGCAAGAATGATGCCGCGCGCGATCTGCTGGCGGCCAATACCGACAATGTGCCGGCGGGCGATTATGGCCTGGCGCTGGCCATGGCCGGTGATCCGACCGAAGGCGTTCGTATCTTGTCCGCCGCGATCCAGGATCCGTCGGCCAATGCCCGCACCCGCCAGAACCTGGCCTATGCCTATGCGCTGGCCGGTCGCTGGAAGGATGCGCGGCTGGTTGCCGGGCTCGATCTGGCGCCGCTTGCCGCCAATCAGCGTATCGCCCAATGGGCCGGCATGGCCGACCCGGCACTGGCGCCGCAGCGCGTCGCCGCGCTGATGGGCGTTACCGTCAACGGCGCCGATCAGGGCCAGCCGGCGGTGCTGGCGCTGGCGCCCGCTGCGCCGGATGCCGCACCGGTGGCGTTGGCCGCCGCGTCGACCGAGCCGGCCCCGGTGCTGGACCTGCCGACCGGATCGCCGATCGAGATGGCTGCGGCCGAGCCGGCGCCTGCCGCGCCGGCACTCAACACCCGGATCATCGAAACCGCCGTGCCGGCGTCCACGCCCGCACCCGCGGTCAAGGCTGCGCCCAAGCCGATGACGGTCCTGGCCGTCGCCAAGACCAAGCCGGCCAAGGCCAAGGTTGCTCCCGCTGCCAGCCCGGCGGCTCGGATGCAGCAGGTTGCCTATATCAAGCCGGTGACCACGGGCGCGAGCGCCTGGGTCGTTCAGCTTGGCGCCTTCAATTCGCCGGCCGTGGCCAAGGAAAAATGGACGAGCATGGCGCGCGTCAACGGACGCATCGCCGCCTTCCCGGTGCTCACCAGCCAGGCGACCGTCAACGGTCGGACCTTCCACCGGATCGCGATCAGCGGCTTTGGCAGCCGTGCGGATGCGCAGACTTTGTGCCAGTCGATCAAGGCGCAGCACGGTCAGTGTTTCGTGCGGGAAGGCGCGCCGAACGCGACGCCGCAGCGCTGGGCCGTGGCATCGACGCGCGGTCGCCAGTTCGCATCGCGCTGATCGCACGACGCCTTCGGGCGTAACCATAACTTCATGCGGGCCGGGCCGAGAGGTTCCGGCCCGCAATGCATTTGTGCGCTGTGCGTGCCGCAATCGTGCGATGCGCTTAATTTCGGATTGTCTGGAGCCAGCCCGGCCTTGCCAAGGGCTGAAATAGTGGCTCCCCGAGTAGGATTCGAACCTACGGCCATTCGATTAACAGTCGAATGCTCTACCGCTGAGCTATCGGGGAGCAGCCCCGCTTGCGCCGGGCAGGCCGCGCATATGCAGCGGCTTGTCCCAAATGGCAAGCGCTGCTTTTGCCATTCCTGAAAAAAATCTGTGCATATGCATGCGCTTGCGGAACGGACGCATTTTCGTCCTTTTCCGCCGGTTTTTCAGGTTTCGCCGATGTGGATGGCGAGCCAGATGGTCGGCGCGTCCGTATGGGTGACGCGGTGCGGGATGCCCGCTCGAATCAGTCGATGATCCCCCGGTTCCAGGCGATAGGTGCCGATCCCTTCCAGCAGCAGTTCGGCGGTCCCGGTCAGCACCAGCACCCATTCATCCCAATGCTGGACATAGGGGCGCTCCGGCGGTGTGCTGTGGCCGTGGGATATAATCCGTTCGATCCGCACGCCCGGCATCGACACTATATCCTCGAACAGTTCCTCGGCCTCATGTCCGGACGGGATATCGAGCAGGTTGGTCGGCGCATCGACCGGCAATGCAGGAGGTGGGCATGTCATCGGCGCATGATGCCGATTGGCGGAAAATTGGAAATGGGGGTTTTTACCGGGGCGTCAGTCTGTGGGACGGGGCGTGCCATCTCCGTTGTCGCCGCGCTTGTTGCTTGAAATCCTGCGCCTATCGTGCTGACCATGCGGTCTGGCCGTTCGGCCCAATGTCAGAACAGGGGTTTGATACCGTGACAATGATATCCCGTTTGCTGCTGTCGGCGGCAATGGTGGCGGGCGCTTGCGCCGCGCCGGCAATCGCACAGCCCAAGCAGGTGCTGACCCACGAAACCTTGTGGATGATGAAGCGCGTCGGCGCGCCGGTGGCGAGCCCGGACGGCAAATGGGTGGTCTATGCGCTCAGCGAACCATCCTATGAGAAGGATGGCGCGGTCAGCGACCTGTGGATCGTGCCGGCCGACGGATCGGCCGCGCCGCGCCGCCTGACCGCGACGAAGGCGGGCGAGGGTGATCCGGCCTGGGCGCCCGACAGCCGCCGCATCGCCTTTTCCGCCAAGCGCGAGGGCGACGATGTCGCGCAAATCTATGTGCTGGACCTGGCCGGTGGTGAAGCCCGCCGCGTGACCAGCATCCCGACCGGCGCGGGCAAGCCGATCTGGCGGCCCGATGGCCAGGCGATCCTGTTCGAAAGCGCGGTCTATCCCGGCGCGATGGACGCCGCCGCCAACAAGAAGGCGGCCGAGGAACGCAAGGCGCGCAAATATAATATGCGCGTCTATGAGCATTTCCCGATCCGCTACTGGAATGACTGGCTGGACGACAAGCGGCCGAGCCTGTGGATCCAGCCGCTGGCGGAAGGTGCGCCGGCGCGCGATATCCTGTCCGCAACCAAGCTGGCGCAGGCCGATGGCTTTGGCGGCAACGCCCAGAGCGACGGCGGCATGACGCTGGCCCCGGTCTGGAGCCCGGATGGCAAGGAGATCATCTTCACCGCCACCACCGAGCGCTGGAATGCGGCGCACGCCCGCGTCAATTTCGGCCTCTATCGCATGCCGGCCGACGGCGGTGAGCCGGTGCTGCTAACGCCGACGCCGGGCGAATATGGCGACATGAAGTTCACGCCGGACGGCAAGAGTCTGATCTTCCAGTTCAACACGCAGGGGCAGGAGGTCTATGACCTGGCCAAGCTGCACCGGGTTGCCTGGCCGGCGGGCGGGGCAGCGACGCTGCTGACCGGGCCCTTCGATCGCGCGGTGGACAGCTATGCGGTGACCCCCGACAGCCGCAGCCTCTATCTGACCGTGCCCGACGCGGGGATGGAAAATCTCTATCGTGTGCCGGTGAGCGGCGGCACGCCCGAACTGGTGATCGCGCCCAAGGTCGGCGGCTATGCCGGGATCGACATTCCGTCGGACGCCAAGTCGACGCAGATTATCGCCAGCTATGGCAGTTCGGTGAACCCGGCGGAAATCGTGCGGATCGACCCGGCCGCCAAGCGGCACAAGAATCTGACCAACGTCAATACGGCGCTCGCTGCGACGATCGACTGGGCCAGCCCGGACCATTTCTGGTTCACCACCGACAAGGGCCGGCGCATCCACAACATGATCGTCACGCCCCCGGCGTTCGACCCGGCGAAGAAATATCCGCTGATGGTGCTGATGCATGGCGGCCCGGCATCGTCCAACATGGACCAGATCGGCCTGCGCTGGAATTATCACCTGCTTGCCAGCGCCGGCTATGTCGTGCTGATGACCGACTATACCGGCTCGACCGGCTATGGCGAGGCCTTCTCGCAGGCGATCAAGCTCGATCCGCTGCGTGGCCCGGCGAACGAGATCAACCAGGCGGTGGATGAGGCCGGCAAGCGCTATGGCTTCATCGACACGGCCAATGCCTGCATCGGCGGCGCCAGCTATGGCGGCCATCTCGCCAACTGGATGGAGGCGACCACCACCCGCTACAAGTGCATCGTCAGCCATGCCGGTGAAGTCGACCTGCTGACCCAGTGGGGCACCAGCGATTTCAACTATGGCCGCGAAGTGGCGAGCGGCGGTCCGCCCTGGGGCGACAGCCCGGTGTGGCGCGACCAGAGCCCGATCACCTATGGCAAGGACTGGAAGACGCCGATGCTGCTGACCGCGGGCGAGCGCGATTTCCGCGTGCCGCTGGCGAACACGCTGGAAACCTGGTCGACCTTGCAGCGGATGCAGGTGCCCAGCCGCCTGCTGATCTTCCCCGATGCCTGGCACTGGATCACCAAGCCGGAGGATAGCCGCCAATTCTACCGCGAGGTGCAGGGCTGGCTGGCCCATTATCTGAAGGGGGCGCCGGAAGTGAAGGGCGGCCCGATCGCGGCGCCCGAAGCGGCCAAGGCGCAGTAAGCCCAAAGAAAAGGGCCCGGTCGATGGACGACCGGGCCTTTTTCTATCAGTCCTTTTCGACCTGGCTGACGTCGCGCACCGCGCCGCGCGCGGCGTTGGTGGTCAGCGCCGCATAGGCGCGCAGCGCCGGCGAGACGTTGCGCTTGCGGCCGAACGGCTTCCACGCCTTCTTGCCGCGCGCGACCATCTCCTCATGGCGCTTGGCCAGTTCGGCATCGTCGACCAGCAACTGGATGCCGCGATTGGGGATGTCGATCAGGATCGGGTCGCCGGTCGCGACCAGCGCGATCAGGCCGCCTTCGGCCGCCTCGGGCGAGACATGGCCGATCGACAGGCCCGACGTGCCGCCGGAGAAGCGCCCGTCGGTGATGAGCGCGCAGGCCTTGCCCAGCCCCTTCGACTTCAGATAGCTGGTCGGATAGAGCATTTCCTGCATGCCGGGGCCGCCCTTGGGCCCTTCATAGCGGATGACGACGACGTCGTTCGCCTTCACCTCATTGCCCAGGATGCCGGCGACCGCCGCGTCCTGGCTTTCATAGACGCGGGCCGTGCCGTGGAAGGTCAGGATGCTGTCGTCGACGCCGGCGGTCTTCACGATGCAGCCTTCGGGCGCCAGATTGCCGAACAGCACGGCGAGGCCGCCATCCTTGGAGAAGGGATGCTCGGCACTGCGGATCACGCCGGTCTGGCGATCCATGTCCAGTTCCTTCCAGCGATTATTCTGGCTGAAGGCCTGGGTGGTGCGCACGCCGCCGGGCGCGGCCTTGAAGAATTCCTGCACCGCCTCGCTGTTGGTGCGGCTGATGTCCCAGCGGTTGATCGCCTCGCCCATGGTGGTGGCGTGGACGGTCGGCAGGCTGGTGTCGAGCAGGCCGGCGCGTTCGAGCTGGCCCAGGATCGCCATGATGCCGCCGGCGCGATGGACATCCTCCATATGCACGTCCTGCTTGGCCGGCGCGACCTTGCACAGGCACGGCACGCGGCGCGACAGCCGGTCGATATCGGCCATCGAGAAATCGACGCCGCCCTCATGCGCGGCGGCGAGCAGGTGCAGCACCGTGTTGGTCGAACCGCCCATGGCGATGTCCAGGCTCATCGCATTCTCGAAGGCTGCATGGCAGGCGATGTTGCGGGGCAGGGCGGATGCGTCATCCTGCTCATACCAGCGGCGCGCGAGGTCGACGATGGTATGGCCGGCCTCGCGGAACAGCTTCTCGCGATCGGCATGGGTGGCGAGGATCGAGCCATTGCCCGGCAGCGACAGGCCCAGCGCTTCGGTCAGGCAGTTCATCGAGTTGGCGGTGAACATGCCCGAGCAGCTGCCACAGGTGGGGCAGGCCGCCTTTTCGATCGCGGCGACTTCCTCGTCGGTATAATTCTCGTCGGCGGCGACGACCATCGCGTCGACCAGGTCAAGCGCCACGGTCTTGCCGCGAATGTCGGCCTTGCCGGCCTCCATCGGCCCGCCCGACACGAAGATGACGGGGATGTTGAGGCGCATCGCGGCCATCAGCATGCCCGGCGTGATCTTGTCGCAGTTGGAAATGCACAGCAGCGCGTCGGCGCAATGGGCATTGACCATATATTCGACGCTGTCGGCGATCAGATCGCGGCTGGGCAGCGAATAGAGCATGCCGTCATGGCCCATGGCGATGCCGTCATCGACCGCGATGGTGTTGAATTCCTTGGCGACGCCGCCTGCCGCCTCGATCTCGCGCGCGACCAGTTGGCCCAGATCCTTCAAATGGACATGGCCGGGAACGAACTGGGTGAATGAATTGGCAATGGCGATGATCGGCTTGCCGAAATCCTCGTCCTTCATGCCGGTGGCGCGCCAGAGGCCGCGCGCGCCCGCCATGTTACGGCCGTGGGTGCTGGTGCGTGAACGATAATGAGGCATTTTGCGCCGTTCCTGTAATCTTGTTTCCCTGCAATGGCTGCCCCCTACGCCTTTGCGCAAAGGTTGTGAAATATATTATTGAAGCGGTATAAGGTCGCAAGGAGACTTTATTGCCATGGACCTTCGCCCGCTGCGCCATTTCCTGGCTGTTGCCGACACGCTGCATTTCGGCCGGGCGGCGCAGCGCCTGGGCATGACCCAGCCGCCGCTCAGCCAGTCGATCCTGGCACTGGAGCGGGAGCTGGGCGCGCCGCTCTTCACCCGGTCGAAGCGCAATGTCGCACTGACCGCCTTTGGCCGGCAATGGCTGGAGCATGTCCGTCCGGCGGTGGAGGCGGTGAGCGCGCTGCCGGACATCGCTCGCCGCCTGCGCGACGGCAGTGCGGGGCAGATCGGCCTCAGCTTCGTCAGCACCGCCGACTATAGCCTGTTGCCGGCGCTGGTGCGCGATTATGCCGCCCGTTTCCCGGAGGTGGAGATCGCACTGACCGAGGCGACCAGCGACGTGCAGATTGCCGACCTGATCGACGGGGCGAATGATGCCGGCATATTGATCGCGCCCGATGGCGCGCTCCCCGACGCGCTCGCCTATATGCCCTTGCTGCGTGAGCCGCTGGTGGTGGCGGTGCCGGAGGGCTGGGTGGCGGACGATCAGGCGCAGGGCGATCCCTGGCTGGATCGACCGCTGATCCTGTTCCCGCGCCGGGTGGCGCCGGCCTTCCATGATCTGGTGAGCGGCTATCTGGCCGGCCGGGGGCAGCCGTTGCTGATCCGGCAGGAGGCGATCCAGATGCAGACGATCATCAGCCTGGTGTCGGCAGGCATGGGCATCGCGCTGGTGCCGGCGTCACTGCGCAACCTGGCGCGGACCGGGGTGCGCTATCTCGACCTGCAGGATGCGCCGATCCTGGAGACCGGCCTTGCCTGGCGGCGGGACGATGACGGCGCGACGCTGGCGGGGCTGCTGGGCGTCGCCCGCGCCATGGCCTGAACAGAAAGAGACCCCGCCGCACAAGGGATGCGACGGGGCCGAGGTTCAGGGAGGTGTCACTCCAAGGGGGGAAAGAAGTGACAGCCACATCTATAGGTCCGGTCCATGAACCTTATGTGAAGCAAGCAGAATTTTTCTGCAGAGGCATTTTGCGCCGATAGCCGGCACGCCGGGCTACCAGCGTTCGCCCTGGGTCGAGGCGACGACGGGGCGTTGGTAGGAGGCGTCTTCCCTGCTCCAGTGGGGCTTCAGGAAACCTTTTACATTGGCGGAATAGACCCAGCTCGCATCGGTGTCGGCGGTCATCTCGATCGTGCAGCGACGGGTGAGCAGCCGCCATTCGCCGCCGCGCCGTTCCAACTGGTCGATGTAGCGGCCAAAGGCGATCGTCGTGGTCTTGCCATCCTGCCAGAACAGGCCGCCGACCGTGTAGCTTTCGCAATAGGCGGTGTCGCCGTCGATCTCGCACAGATGGTTAGTGATATTGTGGCTGGTCGACAGGAAGAATTTGCCATGGCCCATATTGGCCCGCGCTGCATAGTCGGGCGCGCGGGTGATGATCGGGCCATGCTCGTCCACGCCATCCTCCCACCAGCAGCTGTTGATGATGTCGACATCCTGCCGGTCGCGTCCGCGGCATTCGCGCAGGATGCAATCGCGGATCGCCTGCCGGTCCTGCAGGACGCGCACGGTGGCGCGCAACGCGGCGACTTCCTGTTCCAGGTCCATCTCCAGCTCTTCCCTTTCAGTCCTGCGGCACCAGTTGCACCTGCATCATCTCGCCATTCGGCCCCATCGGGCTGTCATGTTCCTCGACCAGGCAGACGGGGTTGCTGTTGCTGGCGAAGAGTTGCAGTTCGTCCGCCTTGCGGATGTCGAGCATCGCCGGGTCGGACAGGCCCTTCATCGCCGCCTGATAATCGGCCAGGCTGTTCCACCAGATTTCCATGATGCAGTCATAGCCGGGATGAATGATCTCACCGGTCAGCGGGTTGGGCTGGGGCGTGACATAGCGGCGGACATAGCGCTGGGCATTGGGCAGGGCGGGCTTGGCGCCCATCTTCTGCGACAGGCGCGAATGCTGGTTCTCATAATAGTCCATGAACTGGTCCATGGAGAGGTCGTCGCGCTTCCTGAGGAAGACGATCTGCTTGATCATGGCTCTCCTCCCGCGCTCAATATTGCCGTTCGCCGGTGGCGTCCGACGCCTTGAAGCCGTCGATCGGTTCGATCGCCTTCATCATCACCAGCGGGATCAGGCGGTCGGTCGACTGCTGATAGCCGGCATAGGCCGGGAAGACCTGGCACATGAAGGCCCAGACCCGGTCGCGTTCCTCGCCCTGCGGCTCGCGCCAAGTCGCGCGGAAGGCCTGGGTCGCGACCTGGAAATCGACCGTCTCGCTGTCGCGGATATTGAGATACCAGGCGGGATGATGGTCGGCGCCGCCCTTGGACGCGACGATCACCACTTCGCCGCCGATATCGCCATAGATGAGGGTGGTGATGAAGGTCTTGCCGCTCTTGCGGCCGGTATAGCGGATCATGCAATGGGTGGTGAAGCCATGGCCGCCGACGGCGGTGATGTCCATGATATGGCCCTGCGCCCCGCCCGATCGCAGATACATGTCGCGATGCTCGCTGATCCAGTCCTTGCGCGTATCGCGGATGGCGGCGGAACTGTCGTCGCTCATGACGGCCTCCTCTCTGTCAACTTCGGTGTAAACCAGCGCGGCGCCGGACGGACCTGAAAAGGGCGTCGCCATGGCGATGCTTGGCCGATCGGGTCAGCGGATGATCCGGTCATATTGCGGCAGCGGCGCGACGCCATAGCTTTGCCGGTAGGAGGGGGGCTGGCGATCGCCCGCGTCGCGCAGCCCATAATGTTCGGCCAGTTCTGCGCCGATCAGCGTCTGGCCGGCATGGTCCGCCAATGCCGGATCCTGCCACAGCGCCCAGATGACATGGCCGGTGAACTCGGGCGTTTCGACCATCTTTTCCAGATAGGCATATTTGGCCGGGTCCGACGCGATCAGTTGCAGCAGGCGTCCGGTGCGCAGCGCGCCCATCCAGATCGACAGGGCGGTGACGCCGGTGCCGCGCAGGTCAACGGCCATGTCGGCCGCCATCTTGTCCTGGCTGACCTTGTGCGCGCCATAGCCGGGGCCATAGACATAATGGGAGGCGCCCGACCCCGATGTGAAGACGATCAGCCCCTGGCCGCGATCGACCATCATCGGCGCGGCATGATAGCTGGCGACATAGGAACTGCGGATGCCGACGGTGATGATGTCGGCCAGCTTCAGCGGCTTTTCCCAGAAGCGGCCGGGCAAAGTGAGTTCGTCATGGATGGCGGCGACATTATTGACCAATATGTCGATATGCCCCTGTTCGGCGCGCACCCGGTCGAACAGCGCGCGCGTCTGCTCGTCATCGCCATGGTCGACGCGCACGGCAATGCCCTGTCCACCAGCGGCCGTCACGGCGGCGGCGGTTTCGTAGATGGTGCCGGGCAGGGGGGCGTCGCCGGCCTTTTCCGAGCGCCCGGTGACATAGACGATGCAGCCATGCTGGCCGAGTGCGGTGGCAATGCCCTGGCCCGCGCCGCGACTGGCGCCGGTGACGACCGCGACCTTGGGTGTCTGGCTCATCCATTCTCTCCTTGGGGTGCCGGGCTAACCCAAGCCGTCTGTGTCTGGCCATGCAGATGCTGGAGATATCGCTTCGGCGTTAGGCCGGGCTGGGCGGATTGCCGACCAGCTCCAGTTCATGGCCGTCGGGATCGTGGATCATCAATATGGAGGGGCCCTTGCCCGAGGCGCGGATCGCACCGACCGGATAGCCCGCTGCCTGCATGCGCGATGCAACGCCCGACAGATCTGGCACGCGCAGCACGATCTTGGCGATGCCGCTGTCGGCCGGCGGCGCCTTCTGCGCCTTGTCGTGCAGCAGGATCAGGGTCAGCCGGCCGCTCTTGCCGTCGGCGCAGAGCATGACTTCGGTCACCGGCCCATGTTGCAGCGTGGTGGCGGGGACGAGGCCGAGTGCGACCTGATAGAAACGCAGCGCCTTGTCGAGATCGGCCACGGGCAGGCCGGGCGCCATCAGGGTCGCGCCGACCGGTGGTGGCGTCTGGGCACGGAGCGGGGCCGCACCGATGGGCAGCAGGGCGAGGAGAAGGGCGATGTCGCGCATGGCTCAGGCACTTTCGCTGACGGTGGCAACCGGGGCGTCGTCCGTCTTCCGGCGCTGCTTGATCTTGTCGAAATCGGCCTCGAATTTCGGACGCATGGTGCCGCACAGCCGGTCCCAGATCGTCGTGTAGCCACCGAAATTGCCGGTGAAATAGCGATGATGCTGATCGTGGAAGGTGGCGGAGATGAACCATTTGGTCGCCCAGCTGCGGTTCCACCAGCGCGGCAGCATCTCATAGCCGGAATGGACATAGAGGCCCATGATGATGTTGGTCGGCACGATCAGCGCGACGGTCGCGTCATGGACGGTGAAGACGGTCAGGAACAGCGGCACGAAGCCGCCATTGATCAGCGATTCCAGCGGGCTGACCGACAGGGTGGTGAGCAGGTTGGGGGAGGTCGACTTATGGTGCAGCTTGTGGACCCAGCTATAGACCGGTTCCTTGTGCATCCAGCGGTGCAGCCAGTAGAAATAGGTGTCGAACAGGAAGAAATAGAGCGCATATTCGAGCGCGATCGTCCACCAGGCGGCGGGCGCCGGATTGAAGCTGATCGCGCCGATCTCCACCAGCTTGGTCTTGATCGTGCCGAGCAGCAGGCCGGTGATGGCGAGGTTGATGACGGCAAAGCCGGCCTCGTTCCGGAAAATCTTCCACTTGAACCCGCGCGGCTGGATCTTGCGCGCCTTGAAATAGCCGCTGACGATGCCTGCCCCGATCCCGGTCGCGACGAACAGGCCAAGCCATAGCGAGAGAAGATGCTCGCCCTTTCCCAGATATTCCAGCACGCCGGTCCTTCCCGTTGCAGACAGACGGGCCTGCTATCACGGGATGGGCCGGGGAATTTGTCGGCGCTGACACATAGGCTGGAAATGCGGGCGGACGCTCAGCCCCGATTGGCGTTGATCCCGTCCAGCACGAAATCGGCGATCGCTGCGTCGATGCTGGCATCGTCCGCCAGGCCCGCCGGGTAGAGCCAGTCGCGAAACAGCCGGTTGGCGAGTACCGCGGCGAAGGCGGCGCGGACCATAAGGCGCGGATCGACGCGCGGCGTACCCTCGATCCGGGCCGACTGGACGGTGGCGCCCTGCTCGAAATAGGCGGCCAGGCTCTCGATCGGATTGCCGCTGTCCCCCGCCGGGCCGCCAGCCAGCATCATCGCCCGCAGCAGTGCCTCATGCTCGGTGACGAAGCGTTGCAGTTCGGCGATGTAGAGGCGTGCGGTATCCGCGCGGCTGGCATCGTCCTGCGGCACCGGATGATCCGCATTGAAGCGTTCGAGATGCTGGCTGAGCGGGCGGAACACGGCTTCCTGGAACAGTGCGGCCTTGGACGCGAAGCTGCGAAACAGTTGCGCCTCGGTCGTGTCGGCGGCGCGGGCGATCGCGGCGGTCGTCGCGCCGGCATAGCCATGGCGGCGAAATTCCTCCTGCGCCGCCTGGATCAGTCGGCTGGCGACCTCCGCCGAGGATCGGCGCGGCCGCCGGGCCGGCTTGTTGGCGTCGCCGCCGTTCATGCGCGCAGGCGCGCTTCGGACAGGTCAAGCTCACGGGTGAGCTTGCGCCCGACCTCGCTGCCGATCTTGCGGCTGCGCAGCAGGGTGAGGAGGGCGGCACGTTCCGCCGCGACGCCGACCATGCGGAAATCGCGGAACAGGGCGCCCTGCGCACGCAGGCTGTCGGCTTCGGCTGCGCCCAGGGCCTCGATCCGCTCGCGATACAGGTCCATCACGCGCGCGCCAGCCTCGGCATAGCGTTCGGCATGGCCATGGGTTTCGGCCAGTTCATGCTGATGCCGCTCGATCGCCTGGATCGCTGCCTCGGCGGTGACGATGCGGGCGGCGTCCTCTTCCGCGGCCTTGCTGGCTTCGGCCGGCATGTCGAGATTTTTGAGCAGCAGCGGCAGTGCGACGCTGGCCAGGATCAGCGACAGGATGATGACCCCCGCGGCCAGGAAGATGGCAAGATCGCGCGCGGGGAAGGGCGTGCCGTCGTTGAGCGCGAGCGGCAGGGTGAGCACACCGGCAAGGGTGATGGCGCCGCGCACCCCGGCGAAGGAGGTCGCCGCCACCAGCCGCCAGTTGGGCCGGCGCGGACCATCGACGCCGCGATACTGGTTGCGCAGGATGGTGAAGCGCAGCGACAGCCACACCCACAGGAAACGCAGCGCAGCCAGGCCGACGACGATCGCGACCGTGTAGAGTGCCAGCCAGCCGGGTTCGCTATGGCCGGTCAGCGCGACCGTGCGCTTCGCTTCGGCAAGGATGCCGGGCAATTGTTCGCCCAGCAGCACGAAGATGATGCCGTTGAGCGTGAACTGGATCGTGTCCCACACCGAATTGCGGCGCATCCGGGTTTCTGCCATCGCCTCGCGCGAGATTTCGGCGAAGGTCATCGTGACGCCCGCGGCGACGGCGGCCAGGATGCCGGAGGCATGGACATGTTCGGCCAGGATATAGGAGCCGAAGGGGATCAGTAGGCTGACCAGGATCTGCGATCCGGTTTCCTCGCCCCAGCGGCGCGTGACCCAGGCCTTGGCGCGCGACACGACCAGCGTGACGCCTACGCCGATCGCGATGCCGGCAAAGGCGAGCCAGAGGAAGTTGAGCGCGGCATCGCCGGCGGAGAAGCTGCCGGTCAGCGCCGCGGCAATGGCGAAACGCAGGCAGACCAGGCCCGAGGCGTCGTTGAGCAGCGATTCCCCTTCGAGGATGTGCATCATGCGCTTGGGAATGGGCACGCGCGCGGCGATGGCGGACACGGCGATCGGATCGGTCGGCGAGACCACGGCGGCGAGCGCGAAAGCGACGGCGAGCGGCATCGCCGGGATCATCCAGTTGATGAAGAAGCCCATGCCGATGACGGTGGTCAGCACCAGCCCCAGCGCCAGTTCGACCACGGTCGAGGCGTCCTTGAGCAGTTCATCCTTGGGAATGCGCCAGCCGTCGAGGAACAGCAGAGGCGGCAGGAACAAGAGCAGGAATATTTCGGGATCGAGCGCGACCCTGTGCGATGTCGACAGGCCGATGATCGCGCCAAGGGCGATCTGGACCAGAGGTGTCGGGATGGAAATCGGCATCATGCGCGACAGGGCGCCACTGACGACGACAGCCAGCAACAGGAATAATACGACCGAAATGACGTCCAAATCTTCGCTCCAACTTATATGCCGGGCGACCCTAGGCGGACGGATTGCCGATGGGCAAGCGCCGGGCGCGAATTTTCCTTCGATTTCAGCACCGCAACGCGGCTGTCATGCAGCGGACCTAGAGGGTTAACATTATTTGCCGTTCGGGGACGATTCGATGAATGCAAGCGTGGCGATTGGCGGGGCACGCCGGCCCGAGATGGACAAGGGGCTGGGCATGGCTGGCTCGATCGGCTTTGGCGCTGCCATCATCGCCGCGCTGATCTATGTCGTCTACAGCGTCTATAGCGATGCGACGGCGGTGGGCGTGGCACCGACCGCCTATCTGCCCTTCCTGCTGCTGTTTCTGGCGCTGCTGATCGCGCTCGGCTTCGAATTCGTGAATGGCTTCCACGACACCGCCAATGCGGTCGCGACGGTGATCTACACCAATGCGATGCCGGCCAATATCGCGGTGGTCTGGTCGGGCTTCTTCAATTTCCTGGGCGTGCTGCTGTCGACCGGCGCAGTCGCGTTCGGCATCGTGTCGCTGCTGCCGGTCGAACTGATCCTGCAGGTCGGGTCCAGCGCGGGTTTCGCCATGGTGTTCGCGCTGCTGATCGCGGCGATCCTATGGAACCTCGCCACCTGGTGGCTGGGCATCCCGTCGTCCAGCTCGCACACGCTGATCGGATCGATCATCGGCGTCGGCGTCGCCAATGCGCTGTTGCACGGCAAGAGCGGCACGTCCGGCGTCGACTGGAGCAAGGCGACCGAGATCGGCCAGGCGCTGCTCTTTTCGCCGCTGATCGGCTTTGGTCTGGCGGCGCTGCTGTTCGTGGCGATGAAAGTCCTTGTCCGCAACAAGGCGCTCTATCGCGAGCCGCAAAATGGCATGCCGCCGCCATTGTGGATCCGTGCGCTGTTGATCTTCACCTGCACCGGCGTCAGCTTCGCCCATGGCTCCAATGACGGGCAGAAGGGCATGGGTCTCATCATGCTGATCCTGATCGGCACGGTGCCGACTGCCTATGCACTCAACCGCGCGGTGCCGGCGCGCTACACCACCGAATTCCACGCCAATTCGATTGCCGCCACGGCGGCGCTAGGCCAGCGCGCGCCCGCCATGATGCAGCCGGTCGAGGCGCGCGCGCAGGTCACGCGCTATATCGCCGACAAGCGCTTTGCCGACACGACCATGCCGGCGCTGTCGGTGCTGATCGCCGATGTCGATCGGCAGGTGATGAATTATGGATCGCTGGCGCAGGTGCCGGCCGCTGCTGTCTCCAACATCCGCAACGACATGTATCTGGCGTCCGAAGCGATCAAGCGGCTGGGCAAGGAAAAGGCGGCAGGTCTTTCCGAAGCGAAAATGAAGGCGCTGACGACCTACAAGGGCTCGCTTGATGCCGGCACCCGCTTCATTCCGACCTGGGTGAAGATTGCCGTCGCCTTTGCGCTGGGCCTGGGCACCATGGTCGGCTGGCGGCGGATCGTGGTCACGGTGGGCGAGAAGATCGGCAAGACGCACCTCACCTATGCGCAGGGCGCATCGGCCGAACTGGTGGCGATGGCGACGATCTTCGGCGCGGACCATATGGGCCTGCCGGTATCGACCACCCATGTCCTGTCGTCGGGCGTGGCCGGCACGATGGCGGCCAATGGATCGGGCCTGCAGATGGCGACGGTGCGCAACCTGCTGATGGCCTGGGTGCTGACATTGCCCTGTTCGATCCTGCTCGCAGGGCTGCTATATATGGTCTTCGCGCAGATCTTCTGATCGACAGGAGCGGCATATCGGCGACCGGAACGCCCCGCTGATCCCCATCATATTACCGGTTCCGGGCATGGGGCCGGGGCTGATCTGGGGGCTGGACTTCGCGCCTGATGCGATCAGGCCGGTGGATCATTGCGATGGCGGGACGACGGGCGGCTTTCGCTGGCTGCACCTGAACCTGGCCGATCATGGCACGCGGCAATGGATCGAGGGTGCGGCGATGCTGCCCGAGGCGGTGCGCGAACTGATCCTGTCGCCCGATACGCATCAGCGGGCGCTGGTCGATGGCGACACGGTCGGCTGCGTTCTGCATGATTTCGAGCGGGATTTCGATGTGGCCGATACCGCGCGGGTGGGCGCGCTGCGCATGGCGTTGACGCCGACATTGATGCTGACCACCCGGCTGCATCCGCTGCGCTGCGCCGACATCGCGCGTCATCGGCTGGAGCGGACGAAGGGAGTGATCGGCGGTGCGCAGGCGCTGGACCTGCTGGTCGGCGCCATTGCCGAGAATATCGCCGATATCAGCCGCACCCTGTCGGCGGACATCCAGCGCGCCGAGGATGCCTTTCTGGAGGGGCATCATCCGCCCCAGCCGCGCGACCTGGTCGGTATTCGCCGCCGGCTGGCGCAACTGCATCGCTTGCTGTCGGGCGCGCGGGGCGTGTTCCAGCGGCTGGAGCGGGACGAGGAACTGCCGGACGCGCTGCTGCCCACGGTCGAGAAACTGACCCAGCGGCTGCAGGCGCTGGACGCCGACATATTGGAGGGCCAAGCGCAATTACGGCTGTTGCGCGACGAACTGGACATACAGGCGGCGCAGCGGACCAACCAGAATCTCTACATCCTGTCGATCATCACCGCGCTGATGCTGCCGGCGACCCTGGTCACCGGACTGTTCGGCATGAACACTGGGGGCATGCCCTTTGCCGGTGCGTCGCATGGCACGCTGACCGCGACGCTGGTGGCGGCCGGGGCGGCGGGGGTGAGCTATTGCCTGCTGCGCTGGATGGGGTTCATGCGGCGCTGAACCGCGATCCATCGCGCCGGCGATCTCGGGCCGGGGCCTCTCCTAAAATCAAATGATAGTGAATACTATCTATATGCTGCCCGCCAGTGGCAGAGGAGAGGCATGCCATCATGATCATCGAACCCGACATCCTGGCCTATCTGACTGATCTGGAGAGTGCGGTCGCCAATCTTGGCGACACCTGGCGCCCCGACGATCCGGCCTATCGCGCCGACGTCTATCGCCAGACGATGACCAGCCTGTCCTATGCCTATTTCGCCTATTTCCATGCCACGCCGGAGCATCCCGATTGGGCCCCCTTGTGGAACCCGGTCTATACGCTCCAGCCCAATCCGGACGATATCTACCTCCAGTCGCCGATCCGCGGGGATCTGACCTACCGCATCGCCGGCAATCGGGGCAGTTGCAAGATATTGAGCTTCACCACCCAAAGGGCCTTGTCCGGGACGGTCGATGAAATGCCCCGACCCAATGGCCATCATGAGGTGGACGACAACGATCTGGGGCTGGAGCCGGGGGAGCATTTCGAACTGATCCTGAGCGCCCGGCGCCCGGCGGGCTATGTTGGCAAATGGGCGCCGATCGATCCTCAGGCGGGCGGGCTGATGGTGCGCTATCGCAGCTATGACTGGCTGAACGAGGTCGATCCGCAACTGACGATCGAATGTCTGGATCCGGTGCCGCCCAAGCCGCGCCTGTCGCCGGAGGAGATTGTCGCGCGCATCCGGGAAATGGCAAAATTCCCCGGCCGCAAGACGCGGCTTTATTATCCGATGCAGAATGGCGTGAAGGAGCGGGTCGGCTTCAACCGGTTCGAGCCGGTGCGGATGCCCGGCGCGCTTGCCAAGCAGGTCTACTGGCCGGCCTGCTTCCAGTTCGACGCCGATGAGGCGCTGATCATCGAGGCCGACATCCCGGCCCATGCGCCCTACTGGAATATCCAGCTCAACGACCCCTATTTCAACGCGCTGGAATATGTCTATCGCCTGTCCAGCAGCAACGGCCATTATGCGAAGCTGAGCCGTGACGGCAAATATCGGGCCGTCATCGCGCTGGAAGACCCCGGCGTGCCCAACTGGCTTGATCCCGCCGGCTATCGCGAAGGCGGCATCTATGGCCGCTGGTATGATTGCGACAGCGCGCCGGTGCCGAGCATCACGCGGGTGAAGCTGAACGCGTTGCGCACCCATTTGCCGGCCGACACGCCGATCGTCACGCCGCAGCAGCGCGCCGAGGAGTTGCGGCTGCGGGTGCGGGCCTGCCAGCGTCGGCGGCGCTGGTGAAAGGGAGGGGATTGCCAATGATGTCGAATGGACATGAACCGCCGCTACGCTTCGCCGCCGCGCTCGACCAGTTGCACGATCTGGTGACGGCGGAAACCGGCCATGATGATTTTGGCCCTGACGATTATCTGCCGGGGCTTCGCGTGCTGCTCCAGTCGATGGATTATGATCCGCGCTTTACCGTGGCGGGGCGGCGCACTGCCTGGGGGCATGTGCTCGGCGTTCTGCGCGGCCGGGCAAGTGCGATCGCGGCGATGAAGGCGCATCCGGGCTTCGATGCCCGGCCGATCCTGAGCCCTGTCGTCATCACCGGCGTGCCGCGCACCGGGACCACGGCGCTGCATCGGCTGATGGCGGTCGATCCACGCTTCCAGGGGCTGCAAAGCTGGCTGCTCGATACGCCGCGTCCGCGTCCACCGGTCGAAAGCTGGCAGGAGGATGCCGATTTCCGCCGTTCGGTCGCCTTGCTGGAGCGGCGCTATGTCGATGCACCAGCCAAGCGGGCCGCGCATCATGTCGCGGCCGAGGAAGTGCATGAATGCTGCATGCTGCTGCGCCAGTCCTTTGTCTCCAACCTGTGGAGTTGCGGCTGGTCGGCGGCGAGCTATGACGCTTGGTGGTGCGCGCAAAGCGAGGCGGCCGGCTACGACCATTATCGCCGCTGTGTGCAGTTGATCGGTGCCAACGACCCGGACAAGCGCTGGCTGCTCAAAAATCCCGGCCATATCGAAAATCTTGACCTGCTCTTTGCCGTCTTTCCTGATGCAAAGGTGATCCAGACCCATCGCGATCCGGCCAAGGCCTTGCCTTCGCTCGTATCGCTGCTGATGGCGGGGCATGGGGCGATGGAGGAAGGGCGGGCGGCCGAGCGCGGCGCGCTGATGCTGGCACGCGAAACGGCCAAATGGTCCCATGCCGTGCGCAAGGCGGAAAAGGTGGCGGAACGCCATCCGGGCCAATTGCTCGATATCGTCCATGGCGATTTCCATGCGCAGCCCATGGCCGTGCTGGAGCGAATCTATGCCTTTATCGGCATGGAGATGCCCGATCCGACGCGCATGGCCATGGCACAGCGGATCGCGGACAAGCCCGAGATGCAGCATGGCGTTCATCGCTATTCGATCGCTGACTATGGCATGAGTGCGCAAGAGGTGCGGTCGGCGTTCGGCGATTATGTGGCGCGCTTCGACCTGGCGGAGGCAGGGCGATGAAGGCGGCCATCTATCCGGGCGATGGCCAGCCGATCGTCATCGCCGACCTGCCCGATCCGCGACCGGCCATGGGGGAATTGCTGATCCGCGTCCACCGCTGCGGCATCTGTGGCACCGACCTTTCGATGACGAGGGGCGGCATGTGGGATTATGGCCGCGGCGTGCAGATCGGCCATGAATATGCCGGCGAAGTGGTGGACGTTGGCGCGGGTGTCGATCGCTTTCGTGCTGGCGACCGGGTCGCGGTCATGCCCTCGATTGGCTGCGGCCAGTGCACTCCCTGCCAGGAACATGGCAATCCGGTATTGTGCGGCGCAAAGCCGGGCGGCGCGATGCGGGGCTTTGCCGAATTTGCGGTGGTGCCGGCCGGTGCGGCGGTACGCCTGCCCGAAACCCTGTCCCTGGCCGATGGCGCGCTGATCGAACCGCTGGCCGTCAGCCTGTATGGCGCGCGCTTTGCCGATATCCGCCCCGGCGACCCGGTGCTGGTGCTCGGCGGCGGCACGGTTGCGCTCTATGCCATCTACTGGGCGCGGCGATTGGGGGCGGGGCGGATCGTGGTCCTGTCGCGATCCGCCCGGCGGCGCGATCTGGCGATCGCCATGGGTGCCGATGCCTTCTTTTCTTTTGGCGACGAGGATAAGGGGCAGGTGATCGAAGCGCTGGGCGGCGCGCCCCGGATCGTGTTCGAGGCTGTCGGGGTGGACGGGATGCTGGGGCGGGCGGTGAACCATGTCGCGCCATTCGGGCGGATCGTGTCGCTGGGCTTCTGCACGGCGCCGGATGCGATCATTCCGGCGCTGGCATCCTATAAATGCGCCAGCCTGCAATTTGCCGTCGGCTACCGCATGGCGGAATTTCTCCACATCGCCGACCAGATGGACAAGGGGCATGTCGACCCGAAGGCGATCATCAGCAACGCGATCGCGCTGGATCAATTGCCGGCAATGATGGCGACGCTGCGCGGGACCAATGAAGAGACCAAGGTGCATGTCCGTTGCGGCTAAACCTGGACGGCCACCGCCTTTCGCCCGTCGCCGCCGAAGACGCGCAGATAGCGGTCGATCTCGGCCGGGTCGCCGGTCGCCTTGGCAGGATTGTCCGACAGCTTGACCGCCGGGCGGCCATTGGCGTCCACCACCTTGCACACCAGTGAGATCGGATCGAGCCCGTCGGTTTCGAACGGGGCGCAGCCGCGAAAATCATTGGTGAGATTGGTGCCCCAGCCAAAGCTCATCCGCACGCGGCCGTGGAAGTGGCGATAGGTCGCCTCGATACTGTCGACGTCCATGCCATCGGAAAAGATCAGCAGCTTGCTGCGCGGATCACGCCCCTTTTCCTGCCACCAGCGGATGATCTGCTCACCCGCCTCGATCGGCGGGGCGCTGTCGGGGCGGAAGCCGGTCCAGTCGGCCACCCAGTCCGGCGCGTCCTTCAGGAAGGCGGCGGTGCCGAACGCATCGGGCAGGGCGATACGCAGATTGCCGCCATAATGGGCCTGCCACTGTTCCAGCACGCTATAGGGTGCGCGGGCCAGTGCTGCATCGTCCGGCGCCAGTGCCGCCTGGACCATCGGCAATTCATGCGCATTGGTGCCGATCGCCTCCAGGTCGGCATCCATCGCCAGCAGCACGTTGGATGAGCCGATGAAGCGATCGCCGAGACCTTCCTTCAGCGCCTCGACGCACCAGCGCTGCCACAGGAAGCCATGGCGACGGCGCGTGCCGAAGTCGGAGATGACGAGATCGGGCAGGGCGCTCAGACGCTCGACCTTCTCCCACAATTTCGCCTTGGCACGGGCGTAAAGCACGTCGAGCGCGAAGCGGCCACGCCCCTTCATCGCCGCGCGCGATCGCAATTCGTTGATGATCGCGAGGGCCGGGATCTCCCACATCATCGTGTCGATCCAGAGTCCGTGGAAGCGCAGCTCATATTGGCCATCGACCTGGCGCAGCTCATATTCCGGCAGGCGAAAGTCGGCGAGCCAGGCAATGAAATCCGGGCTGAACATCTGGGTCCGGCCATAGAAGCTGTTGCCCGCCAGCCAGATCAATTCCTTCTTGCCGAACCGTAGGGAGCGGGCGTGGTCGAGCTGGGCGCGCAGTTCGCCTTCATCGATGATGTCGGCCAGGCGCACATGGTGGGTGCGGTTGATCAGCTTGAAGCTGGTCTGGACATCGGGATGCTGCTGCCGGATCATCTGCAGCATCAGCAGCTTGTAGAAGTCGGTGTCGAGCAGGCTGCGGACGATCGGGTCGAGCCGCCAATTATGGTTGTAGGTGCGGGTGGCGATATCGGTGAAGACCATGAAGAACCTGATGGACAGCAAAATTGACAGGGGCGTGCTGCACCGTTCCCCATGGAGATCATGATGGCAAGGCTGATGAAGGGATTATCGGCCGATGAAGTTCGGGATGCGCTTGTCTCGCGCTGCGGCCAGTCCCTCGCGATGATCGGCGGTGGTGGCCAGCAAGGGCTGGACCATGAACTCGCGGTCGAGGAACTGGTCGAAGGATAGCGTGGTCGCCTCGAACAACTGCTTGCTCATCGCCTGTGCGACTGGCGGCCCCTGCGCAATGCGGGTGGCCAGTTCGATCGCCGCGTCTCGGATTGGGCGGTCTGCTTCGATCGAGAGGATGAGGCCGAGCTGCAAGGCTTCGTCTGCGTCGAGCGTCCGGCCGCTATAGACGATTTCCTTCGCGCGCATCGGGCCGACCAGCCGGGTCAACTGCCAGATGGCGCCGGCGTCGGGCGCATAGCCGATCCGGCCGAAGAGTTGGGCAAAGCTGGCATTCGGGCTGGCGAGGATCAGATCGCAGGCGAGCGCCAGGCTCCAGCCGGCGCCGACGCAGACGCCGTCGACCGCTGCGATGACGGGCTTGGGCGTGGCGGCGATGGCGCGGATCATGCGGTGGAGCGCGCGCATCCGCTTGAGGAAAGCGGCACTGTCGGCGGCACCCATCTCGCCGGTATCGGCGCCTGAGCAGAAATGACCGCCTGCACCGGTCAGGACGACCGCGCGAACCCCGTCATCCTGGGCCAGATTGTCGAACAGCGTGGCGATCTCGCCGCGCATCGCCATGGTGAAGGCATTGCGCCGGTGGGGGCGATCGAGCGTCACGATCGCCACTGCGCCGTCATGCTCCAACCGCAGGGTCATGGCGTGGGCGTCCAGCCGAAGGTCTGACCACTTTCCCGCTGCCATTTGTCGAACCAGGGGGTGAGCTGGCGGGCGCGGAAGTCGGGGTTGGCGGCGATATGCTGGTCGATGACCAGCGGGTTGGTGCGACCGTCCTGGCTGGCGGGCCATGGCGGCAGGCCGGGGCCGTTGGGGTCGCCGCTGCGCACATAGTTCAGCATCCAGCCCGACATGGTTCTGGCGAGCGCCTGGCTTTCCGCATCGGCCGAGGGGGATTGGCCGAGCCAGAACAGGCGGTCGGCGCAATGGTCCGCGCCGGGTTTCGAACTGCGCTGGTCGGGCGGCACGAAATCGAACTGATAGGCGCGTGTCGGCAGGCCGGCGCGGGCCGCCAACTGGGTCATGCCGAGCGCCGCCGAGGTGAACAGGAAGTCGGTCTGCACCTGGCGCAGCAATTCCGCCTCGTCGGACAGGCCGTAGCTGGCGGACACGGCCGACAGGTCGATGCCGAAACGGCGCGCCATTTCCGCCCGACCAAAGCCCATCAGGCCAAAGACGCTGGCTTCGTTGCTGGTCGATCCGCTGATCAGCGGGACATGCGCGATCTGGCCCTTTGCGAACAGGGTGGAAAGCGGAGCGGGCAGCCAACTGCCATCGACGGTTGCGCCAAAGTCCGGCGCGCCGCTGTCACCGGCCAGCACCTGTGCGACGCTGAGCCTGCGCAGGGCAGCGAGCGATGGCGCGCCATCGCCGGTCACGCCCGTGCGCTGGGCAAAGGCCAGTCCCTGTTCCTGTGCCTGGGGCAGAGGGCGGTTGGCGTTGAACAGGCCGCCGGCCGAATGGGCGCTGGCCCGCGCGAACAGGCCCCTGGCCATCGGCGTCGCCATCAGCGCATTGATGCTGGAGCCGCCTGCCGAACAGCCGATGATGGTCACATTGTCGGGATCTCCGCCGAAGCGGGCGATATTCTGCCGGACCCAGTGCAGCGCCGCGACCTGGTCCATCAGCCAGAAATTGGCGGTTGCCTTGGGTGCTTCTTTTGTCAAGGCGGGATGGGCGAAGAAGCCGAGCCGCCCGATGCGGTAATTGGGGACGACAAGGACGACACCCTGCTTGACCAGCGGCGGCATACCGTTGCGGAACGGCTCCCGACCCGAGCCGACGAAATAGGCGCCGCCATGGACGACGAACAGCACCGGCAATTTGCGGGCGCCAAGGTCAGGCGAGGCGACGTTGAGTGTCAGGCAATTTTCATCCTGGGGGAAGGCGGCGTCCTCTTTGCGCTGTGGCTGGGGGCAATCGGCCGCAAAGCCGGTAGCGTCACGCTCGGTCTTCCAGGCGCGGACAGGTTGCGGTGCGCGCCAGCGATTGGCGCCGACCGGGGGCGCGGCATAGGGAATGCCGCCAAAGAAGCGGACATCGTCGCGCACCACGCCGCGGATCGGACCGGACGCGGTGGACAATCGGGGTGGTGCCAAAGAAGGGGCGGCATTTCCAAGGCTTGCCCATAAAGCGACGGCCGTAGCCGCGCAGGCGACAGGACGCTGCACCATCTCCATCATCCCCTCATCAATTTTGCTCTATGGTGCATAATAATGTTGGAGAGGATTATCGCTGTCAAGCGCGCAGGCGCGTTGACAGGGTCATGAATCTGCACCAAGGTGCAATATAAAGAGGCGCGAACAGGGGCGCACGGAGAAGGATGAGAACATGAAGGGAAGAGTGTCGACGGCCGTGGCGATCCTGCCCCTGGCAAGCGGGCTGGTCGCCTGCGGCGCGGACAGCGCAGCGCCGGGCGGTCCGACCGCCAACTGGTCCAGCTTTGGCGGCGACGACAAGGAGCAGCATTATAGCGCGCTCGACCAGATCAGCGCCGACAATGTCGGCAAGCTTGGCCTCGCCTGGTCCTATGATATTGACACCTATGACAGCTATACCCAGCCGTTGGCGATAGATGGCGTCCTCTATTTTGCGGTGGGCCTGTCGGTCGTCCATGCGCTCGACGCCAAGACCGGCAAGCTGCTTTGGCAATATGACCCCGATGTGGCGAGCCAGCCGGAAGCGAAATGGCGGATGCGCGCCGGCTGGGGCACGCGCGGCATCGCCTATAAGGACGGGCTGATCTATACCGCCACGCGCGAAGGCCGGCTGATCGCGGTCGATGCCAAGACCGGCAAGCCGCGCTGGTCGGTCCAGACGCTCGACGAGGCGGAAAACGGCTATATCACCGGCCCGCCATGGGTGGCCGGCGACAAGGTCGTGGTCGGCTTTGGCGGCGCGGATTACAGCCCGACCCGCGGCTATGTGACCGCTTATGATGCCAAGACCGGCAAGAAGGCGTGGCGCTGGTTCGTGGTGCCGGGCGATCCGGCCAAGGGCTTCGAGAACAAGGCGATGGAGGCGGCGGCCAAGACCTGGACCGGCGAATGGTGGAAGTTCGGCGGGGGCGGCACGGTGTGGCACGCCATGGCCTATGACGCCAAATATGACCGCATCTACCTTGGCACCGGCAATGGCTGGCCGTGGAACCAGAAGATCCGTTCGCCCGGTGGTGGCGACAATCTCTATCTCGCCTCGATCGTGGCGATCGACGTGAAGACCGGGGAATATGCCTGGCACTATCAGGTGAACCCGGAAAACAGCCACGATTTCAACGATGCGATGGATATCGAGCTGGCCGATATCGAGATTGGCGGCAAGATGCGGTCGGTGCTGATGCACGCGCCCAAGAATGGCTTCTTCTACGCGCTGGACCGCGAGACCGGGAAGTTCATTTCGGCCGGCGAGTTTGCCAAGCAGAATTGGGCCAAGCGGATCGACCCGGTCACCGGCCGGCCCGAGATCAATCCCGAGGCGCAATATCCGAACGGCAAGCCGTTCATGATGTACCCCTTCCCCAATGGCGCGCATGGCGTCCAGGCGATGGCGTTCAGTCCCAAGACGAACCTCAGCTACATTCCGGTGATGGAGGGCGGCCGCGTGTTCGTCGATCCGGACAATGTGAAGGACTGGACCTACAAGCCGGGGATGATGGTCAATACCGGTCTGGGCGCGCCGCCGGCCAATCTGGTGCCGCCCGCTGCGGTGAGCAAGCTGGTCGCCTTCGACGTCGCCAACAACAAGGTCGCCTGGTCGGTGCCGCAGCCCGGCGTGTTCAATGGCGGCATCATGGCCACGGGTGGCGGCCTGCTGTTCCAGGGGACCAATGACGGCAATTTCAACGCCTATTCGGCGACCGACGGTCGCAAGCTCTGGTCCTTCCCGGCGCAGAACGGGATATTGTCCGCGCCGATCAGCTATACGGTCGGCGGCAAGCAATATGTGTCGGTGATCACCGGTTTCCGCAGCAGCTTCCCCAACGTACCCAACTGGGATTATCGCCAGCAGCAGCGCCGGGTGCTGACCTTTGCGATCGGCGGCACCAAGGCGCTGCCCAAGTTCGAGCCGGTAGACGAGCCGATACAGGATGATCCGGCCTTCACCGTCGATGCCGCCAAGGCCAAGGTCGGCGCCGGCATCTACAATAGCAGCTGCGTCATCTGTCATGGCGCGGGCATGATGGCGGGCGGCGCCGCGCCCGACCTGCGCAAGTCGGCGGTGCCGCTGGACGCGGAGACGTTCAAGTCGGTGGTGCATGACGGGGCGCTGATGGCGCGCGGCATGGGCGCCTTCGAGCAATTGAGCGACGCCGATCTGGAAGGGCTGCGCCATTATATCCGCCAGCGCGCGCGGGAAACCGCGCCCAAGGCAAACTGACCTCCCATGG
The DNA here is from genome assembly GCF_051058005.1 of Sphingobium sp. DN12. NCBI lineage: Bacteria > Pseudomonadati > Pseudomonadota > Alphaproteobacteria > Sphingomonadales > Sphingobiaceae > Sphingobium > Sphingobium sp. DN12. The sequence goes on along the minus strand of NZ_CP173717.1, from coordinate 2,003,446 downwards.
CATCCGTCCCCTTGTGGCGGATGCTGCTTCGCCCCGCTTCCTTTCATCGGGAGGCGGGGCTCCTTGTCTGCGCTGAGCGGGGGCTTGCACAAAGTCCAGCCGTGCGGCATCAAATTTGCACGTTCATGCAATTGCGTTATGATCGTCGGTTACGTGCCCCCGCCGGGCGCGCCTCGGGGAGGATGAGCGAATTTGACGACGGACAAGGACATGGCTGACCTCAAGGAAAATGGCGATCGGCCGCAGACCTATTCCAGTCCGGCGATCATCGAACGCCGTCGCCGGATATTGGAGGAAACGCGCAAGGTGATCGCCGAACAGGGGATCGCGGCGCTGAGCATGAACGAGATTGGCCAGCGCGCGGGCGTTGCCAAGCGGACGCTCTACAACGCTTTCCAGACCCGTGAGCGGATGATCGCCACTGCGATCCAGGAATATTTCGACGAATATGTCAGCCGCATCGTCTATTCGAGCCCGCCCGGCACGATGCAGCATAATCTGGAGCGGATGATCTCGGTCGTCCAGCGCAACCGGAAGATCCGTAATTATATCAAGGCGATCATGGCGCTCTATTTCAGTTCGGATGTCGACCGCGACATCTGGACCGCGATGCACTCGCCCGCCATCCATCATAACAAGCAGTGGATCGAGGCGCTCGACGCCACGAAGCAACTGCAGCCCTGGGTGCAGGTCGACAAGCTGGTCGACGATCTGGTGCGCTTCGAATATGCGACCATCAACGACTGGGCGCAGGGCCGCATACCCGATGACGAGGTGATCGTCCGTCTGGTCAGCAGCTATCTGTCCTGCCTGCTCGGTTCGCTGAAGGGCGCGGCGCGCAAGGAAGTCGAAGCGCTGATCAAGGATATTGCCGAGCGCGGCATGGACGCGCTGCCGATGTCGCCCAAGACCAAGACGAAAGCGACTTGAATCTGCACCATGATGCAAATTTTCTTGCATCATGGTGTGCGCCTCGTCTAGGCATGCCCCAAGCCCGACATGGGCATCAGCATGGGAGAGTGAGATGAGCGCGCCGAGCGAAGACCCCGAACTGTTGTTCGAGCTGCGCGCGGATGGCGTGGCCGTCATCACCCTCAACCGGCCGCGCGCGAAGAACACCGTCTCCTTCACCATGTGGGAGCAGTTTTCCGCTGCACTCGACCGGCTGGAAAATGCGACGCCAGCGCGGATGCTGCTGCTCTGCGGGGCGGAAGGCTATTTCAGCAATGGCGGCGACGTGAAGCTGCCGCCGGCGCGGGGCGAGGGGGCGTTGCGGCTCGCCGCTCGGCTGGAGATGGGGCAGCGGATCATCCGGCGGTTGCGCGCGCTGCCGATCCCGACCGTGGCGACGGTGGAGGGCGGCGCCTATGGCGTGTCCTGGAGCCTGGCGATGGCCTGCGACATGATCTTCGCTGCCGAGGATGCGCGGTTCGGTGCGCCATTCCTGGATTTCGGGCTGGTGCCGGATGGCGGCGGCGCATGGTTCCTGACCCGGCAACTGGGGCGGGCACGCGCGGCCGAGATCATCTTTTCGGGGCGGACATTGGAGGCGGCCGAGGCATTGAGCCTGGGGCTGGTCAGCCGGCTGGTGCCGCCGGGCGAGGCGGTCGCGCAGGCGCTGGCGCTGGGCGCGACGATCGGTGGTGGCAATGCCCATGCGGTCGAACTGACCAAGCGGCTGCTCGACCAGGCGGAAGGCGGCGACCTGTCGGCCAATCATGCGCTGGAACTGGTCTATTGCCATATTTGCCAGGCGGGGGAGGAGGTGCCCCGCGCTCGCGAGGCGTTCAAAGCACGCGCAGCGGCGAAGGCTGCCGCGAAGGCGGCAACTGGGGCGAAGGAATAAGTCATGCAGTTCGACATGCGCAGCCTGCCGATGGCGACACGCTACAAGATCGTCAATTCGACCATCACCCCGCGCCCGATCGCGTGGATCACCACCCGGTCCGAAGCGGGCGTGGTCAATGCAGCCCCCTACAGCTTCTTCAACTGCGTCGGCACGGAGCCGCCGTTGGTAGCGCTGGGCCTGCTGAAGGAGCCGGTATCGCGCGGCCTGAAGAACACGGCTGCCAACATCATCGCCACCGGCGAGTTCGTCGTGAACCTGGTGTGCGAGGATGATGCCGAGAAGATGAACCATTGCAGCGTCGATGCGCCGGCCGATGTCAGCGAGATCGACTATGCCGGGATCGAGACCGCGCCGTCGGTGGTGGTGGCACCGCCGCTGATCGCCAGCAGCCCGGTCAGCTTCGAATGCCGCAAGGTCGCGGCGATGGACATCGGCACGATGCAGACGGTGATCATTGGCGAGATCGTGATGGCGCATATCCGCGACGAGTTCATCACCGATCGTGAGCGGGTCTATTTCGACACGCCGGCGATGAAATTGATCGGCCGCACCCATGGCAGTGGCTGGTATGTGCGCAACGGCGACAGTTTCCAGATGGACCGGCCGCGTTATGATCCGGCACGGCTGATGGGCAAGGAGTGAATTTGAACCTATAGTGCAATATTACTTGCGCTCCCCGGAAAAAACGTGTCTGTTTCAAGGGAAAGGTCGGGGGCTCGATTCCGAGCGCCACCGGCCAGATCCGAACAAGAGGCGGCGCAGACCGCCAAACAGGAGTGCGTGATGCCCGGCCCTCTGGACCATCTTGTCGTTATCGAGCTGTCGACCGAAATGCCGGTCGCGATCGCGGGCATGTTGCTCGCCGACCATGGCGCCGACGTGCTGAAGGTCGAGCCGCGCGGCGGCGCCTATTTCGCCCATGAACTGACCCGCAAGAGCTGGGACCGGTCCAAGCGCAGCGTCGAATTGGACATCGCCGATGCGGACGACCGGGCGGCGCTGCGTGGACTGCTGAGCGGGGCGGACATCTTCATCCATGCGATGGAAGAAGGGGAAGCGAAGGCGCTTGGTCTGGACGGTGAGAGCCTGGCGCGCGACTATCCGGAGCTGATCGTGTCGGCGCTGACCGCCTATGGCGCGGACACGCCCTTTGCCGACCGGCCGCGCGGCGAGGGGCTGGCGGCGGCGCTGCTCGGCACGATGATCGACAAGTCCAGCCCGTTCCGCGAAGGGCCGGTCTATCTGGGGCATCCCGCGCTTCATTATGGTCAGGCGTTTCTGGGCGTGATCGGCGCGCTGACGGCGATCCGGGCGCGGCGGTCGAGCGGCAAGGGGCAGAAGGTGGAATCCTCGCTGCTCGACGCGATGCTGGCCCAGTCGCCGATGAACAACTGGTGGCAGGAAGAGGGTATTTCCTACATCAAGGCGGGGGATTCCGGCGCGGTCGACCGCTTCGGCCGGACCCGGCTGGTGACCGGGATGTTCGAATGCGGCGACGGCCTGTTCCTGCAGATCCATACCGGCGGCCAGGGCGGTTTCAAGGCGGCGATGGACCAGCTGGGCTTTGGCGACCGGGTCTCGGTGGTAAAAGGCGCGGCGGAAATGTCGGTGCCGCTGAGCGACGATGAATATCATATCGCCCGCGTCGAGATTTTCGATGCGTTCAAGGCACGCCCGCGCGCCGAATGGATCGCGCTGTTCCAGGCGGCCGATGTGGCGGCGCTGCCGGTGCTGGAACCGGCCGAAGTGCTGCTGGACGAGCAGGTGGAATTTGTCGGCCAGCGGATCGCGCTGCCGGACGCGGAGTTCGGCACTATCTATCAGGCGGCGCCGGCGGTGCGGCTGGATCGCAGCCCCTGTTCCGCGCCGCGCCCGGCGCCGGCGATCGGTGCCGACAATGGCGCGCTGGCTGATCTGATCGCGCGCAAGCGGGCCGAACTGGTGGCGGCGGGCAAGCCGCTCGACCGGCCGCTCGAAGGCATCAAGGTGGTGGACTTCTCCTCCTTCTTCGCGGTGGGCTTTGGCGGGCGGCTGCTGTCGGACCTCGGCGCCGACGTCATCAAGGTGGAGACGCCCGACGGCGACCAGATGCGGCCGCTGCCGGACTGTTTCGACGCGGCGCAGCGTGGCAAGCGCGACATCGTGCTGAACCTCAAGCAGCCCGAGGCGCTGGAGGCGGCGCTGAAGCTGGTGGGTGAGGCCGATGTCGTCACCCATAATCTGCGCCCCGGCAAGGCCGACAAGCTGGGCATCGGCTATGAGGCGCTGTCGAAGATCAATCCGCGCCTGCTCTATGTCTATCTGCCCGGCTATGGCTCCAAGGGCCCCAAGTCCCTGCTCAAGAGTTTTGCGCCTCTGGTGTCGGGCTGGACCGGCCTGCTCTACGAAGGCGGCGGCGCGGGCAATCCGCCGACCCGGTCGGTGTTCGGCAATGAGGATTATAATAACGGCTTCCTGGGCGCGGCGGGCATATTGATGGGGCTGGAGCGGCGCGCGATCAGCGGCGTCGGCGACTATATGGAGATACCCCAGCTCCATTCGAGCCTGTGGACCACGTCCGAGCATTTCCTGGATGCCGACAAGCAGGTCGTCTACGGCTTCCGCCTCGACAAGGATCAGGCGGGCTATAATGCGCTCGACCGGCTCTATCGCACCAGCGACGGCTGGATCTGCATTGCCTGTCGGCAGGACGGGCGCTTCGCGGCGCTGGCGCAGGCGGTCGGTCAGGCCGGGCTGATCGACGATCCGCGCTTTGCCTCGCCAAAGGAACGGTCGCTGCATGACGCGGCGCTGCTGGCGGCGCTAGAGCCCTGGTTTGCCGACAAGACGAGCGCGGAGGCCTTCGCCCTGCTCGATGCGGCGGGTGTACCGTGCGAGATACCAGCGGCGAAAAGCTGGGTGCGCGAGGCGCTGTGGCAGGACTGGGCGGTGACCAGCAACCGGGTGATCGAGAATTTCGATTCCATGTATGGCCATGTGCGCCAGTTCGGCAGCTTCATCCATCTGAGCGATACGCCGGGCCATGCGCGCAAGTCCGCGCCGCGCCTGGGCGAGCATACGCGGCAGATATTGGCCGAGATCGGCTATGCGCCGGACGCGATCGACGCGCTGATCGACAGCGGCAAGGCGATGCAGGCGGCGGACGTGACCGGCCGTATCCAGTCGCGCGTCTCGGCCGCCTGAACCAACAACAGATAATCGGGAAGAGGAACCCAAAGGGTGCAGTTGAACCTTCGTTACGACATGAACCGGCCGGATTTCGGCGCGCCGCATCCCGTGCTTTACCGCACTGCGATCGAGCAGGCGCAATGGGCCGACAAGCTGGGATTCACGCAGGTGTTCCTGGCCGAGCATCATGGCGCGGAGGGCGGCTATTGCCCGTCCTCCATGGTGCAGGCGGCGTCGATCCTGGGCGCGACGGACACTATCGTCGCGCATCTGTCGGCACTGGTCGTCACCATGCACGATCCGCTGCGGCTGGCCGAGGATCTGGCGGTGCTGGACAATATCGCGCCCGGCCGCGTGTGGCTGACCGCCGGCATGGGCTATCGCCCGCATGAGTTCGAGATGTTCGGCAAGGACATTACCAAGCGGCTGGCGATCATGAACGAGGCGATGGCCACGCTGAAGCAGGCCTGGACCGGCGAGCCGTTCGAGTTTCGCGAGCGCACCGTGCGGGTGACGCCGGCACCGGCGACGCCGGGCGGCCCCAAAATCTACATGGGCGGGTCGACCGACAAGTCGGCGATCCGCGCAGCCAAGGGCGGCTATCAATATTTTCCCGGCCATCCCGACCTGTTCACCCTCTACAAGGAGGAGCGGGAAAAGGCCGGCTTCCCGCCGCCGGAGGAACTGCGCAAGCCGGCGGCGAGCTTCCTCTATGTCTCCGACGATCCGGATCGCGACTGGCCGCTGGTGGCGCCGCATGTCGCCTATGCGACCAACGCCTATGCCGAATGGGCCAAGGAGCGCGGCACCGGCCAGACACGCTACCAGCCCGCCGAGACGATCGAGGGGCTGAAGGCGATGCCGAACATCAAGGTGCTGACGCCCGACGAATGTTTCGAATATCTCAAGGGGCTGGGCCGGGGCACGGCCGTCACCTTCCACGCGCTGCTGGGCGGGCTGGACCCCGAAGTGTCGTGGCGCAGCCTGCGCCTGTTCGAGAAGGAGGTGCTGCCGCGCCTGCGCGCCGAGCCGGGCCTGCTGGAAAATCCGGGAGAATGAGCATGGAAGAACGCAATCGTCGCGGCACGCTGGCCGCCATGCTGGCGCTGCCGATCGGCATGGCCGCCGCTGCCGAAGCATCGGCCGCCGCGCCAAAGGGAAAGGCGAGCGGCATGGACATGGCCCAGCGGCTGGACATCATCGAGTCCAAGCAGGCGATCACCGAACTCCTCTATGCCTATGCGCGGGCCAATGATCGGGCGGACGAGGCGCTGCTGCGATCGCTCTTCTGGCCGGAATCGACGCACAAGCATGGCAAGTTCGAGGGCAAGTCGTCCGATTTCGTCGGTTTCGCCTTCAAGATCGTGTCGACGCTCAAATATGCCTGCCACCACATCACCAATGTCTCGGTCGAGGTGAAGGGGGACAAGGCTTTTTCCGAATGCTATTATTTTGCGCAGCATCGGCGCGACCGCAAGGAAGGTGGGGGCGAGGAGGATGTCTTCTTCCAGGGCCGCTATCTCGACGATCTGGAGCGGCGGAACGGGGTGTGGAAGATCATCCGTCGCCGGGGCCTGTCCGACTATACCTCGCCGCCCGAACCGGCGCAGACGCCCTATGCCGACTGGCCGGCGGGGCAGCATAGCGAGAAATATCCAAGCGACGATTATTACAAGATGCGCCAGCAGTTTCTGGGCAGCTGATCCGTGCGGGCGCTGATGTGCGAAGTGCATGGCGCGCCTGAGCAACTGGCGTTCCGCGACGTGCCCGTGCCCCAGCCGGGGCCGGGCGAGATCAGGCTGGCGGTGCGGGCGGCGAGCGTCAATTTTCCCGACGCGCTGATGATCCAGAATCTTTACCAGACCAAGCCGCCCTTGCCCTTCATCCCCGGCGGCGAAGCGGCTGGGGTGGTCGATGCGATCGGCGAGGGCGTCGGCGGCTTTCGTATTGGTGACCGGGTGGCGGCGATCCCGTTCCAGGGCGCCTTTGCCGAGCAGGCGGTGGCGCCGGTCTTCCGCACCAGCATCATTCCCGATGCGATGGGCTTCGACGTCGCGGCCGGTTTCACCATGGTCTATGCGACGGCGCTGCACGGGCTGCACCAGCGCGGGCGGTTGCAGGCGGGCGAGACGCTGCTGGTGCTGGGCGCAGCGGGCGGCGTCGGGCTGGCGGCGGTGGAGATTGGCAAGCGCATGGGCGCGCGGGTGATCGCGGCGGCGTCCAGCGCGGAAAAGCTGGAGCTGGCGCGGGCGCATGGTGCGGACGAGACGGTCAATTATGCTGAGGTCGACATCAAGCAGGCGGTGAAGGCGCTGGCCGGGGAGCGCGGCGTCGATGTGATCTTCGATCCGGTCGGCGGCGATCTGGCCGAGCCGGCCTTCCGCACCATGGGCTGGGACGGGCGCTATCTGGTGGTCGGCTTTGCCGCCGGGACCATTCCGGCGATCCCGTTGAACCTGCCGCTGGTGAAGACGGCGTCGATCGTCGGCGTGACGTGGGGGATGCACAGTCGGCGCGAGCCGGACATCCATGCCGCCAATATGGCGCAGCTTTATGACTGGTATGAACAGGGCGGGCTGCGACCGGCGATCGGCGCGCACTTCGGCTTCGAGGATAGCCGGGCGGCGATCCGCTGGATCATGGATCGCAAGGCGCAGGGCAAGGTGGTGATTGAGATGGCCTGATCGGGTCATCACAGGGGCAGACTCAGGTCATGGCCGCGAAGTTCACACCGTTGATCATCGAAAATTTGGGCGGTTTGACGCGCAAACGCGCCGCCAAAGTCACGCCGACGCGACAGTCACGCGACATTGGGGTCACGCCCGCGCGCCGGTGAGGCGACAGCGACGCGCCACTTGAGTCACGCCTGGCGTTGAAGCAGATCGGCTGGTCCATCGCGGAGTATGGAACAGAAAAGCGCCATGTAGGAAAGCGGTGCGTCAGTCGGTCGGCCAGTTGGCGAGCGGGGCGCCGGCGATCGTAGTCCGCGCCTGGACGATCATGCCCTTGCCGCGCGAGACCACATAGAGGGTACTGCGATCGGGGCCGCCCCAGCAGAGATTGGTCGGCATCGCGATCTTTTCGCCGGCGGGATCGTGGAGGATGTCGATCTGGCGGCCCTGCGGCGTCAGCGCGACCAGCCGATTGGAAAAGGGCAGGGTGATCCAGAGATTGTCGGCCATGTCGAAGGCGATGCCGTCGCAATAGCCGAGCGCTGCCTTTTCTTGTGGAGACAAAGCAAGGATAGCCTTGACCGTCTGGTCGGGGACGACATTGCCCAATTGCGGGCCGAAATCCTGCGGGTCGGCCAGGGTGCCGTCGGCGTTGCGGCGCCAGCGGCGGATGCGCCCTTCGGCGGTCAGCGAGGCATAGACATGGCGTTCGTCCCGGTCGAGGCAGAGGCCGTTGACCCCGCGCAGGTCGCGCGCGACGATCGCGGCGCTGCCGTCCGGCCGGACCATGTAGATGAAGCCCGCCGGCGTGGTGGTGCCGATATTGGCGACCGGCCCCCAACTGCTGTGGGTGCAATAGATGCTGCCATCCCGTGCGGTGGCCGGACCGTTGGAGGCGACGAGTTGGCGCCCCTCCAGTTCCGAGACGAGCGTTTCGACCCTGCCGGTTTCGAGGGTGATGCGCTGTAGCGGGCCGGGCTGCTGCTTGAGCAGGCCCATATTGGCGACGATGACGCGGCCCTGTGCATCGACGGCGACGCCATTGGCGGCGAGCGGGGCGCCGACCTGCCGCAGCGGCTGGCCGGGCGCCAGAACGCCGATCGCGCCGCCGCTGTTGGACAGGAACAGGCGGCCGTCGGGGGCGCTGGCGACACCCTCGGCATGGTCGAGCCCGTCGATGACCAGGCTGAAATCGGCCGGGGTCAGGGGCGTCGGGGCAGTGGATGCGCGCGGCGTGCCGGCGCGGGTGCAGCCGGCGAGCGCGAGTGCCGCGCCGCCGAGCAGGGCCGTGCGCCGGTCGACCGCCCTGTCAGCGACCATCTTCAGCGCACCGGCGCAAAGCCGGCGATGCGGTGATCGCCCGCCTCGACCGGGCGGAAGCGCAGGCGCATGTCGCAGGCCGGCTCCACGCCGTCGTCATCGACCAATATGCCCGCGATCCGCACGCCCGGCGCATCGTCGGGTTCGAACAGGATGACGGTGTAGGGGACTTCAGCCTTGTGGTCGCCGGGCAGCAGGCTGCGGATCACGGTGGTGAAGCTATAGGCCTTGCCCTCGGCCGAGACCGGGCGCCATTCCAGCACGGCATCGGGCTTTCCGGGGACGACCTCTGGCGGATACCAGACCCATTCGCCGGTTTCCGCGTCGGCGGTGATGCGCAGTTCGCCGGCATCGAGGCCGTCGTAGAAGCCCTGGAACAGCGGGTCTTCCAGATGGACGGGATAGATGGGAATGCCCATGGTCAGTCCCTCGCAAGGATGGTGGTGGAATGATTATTGCCGCCCAGGCCAGCAACCGCGCAGAGGCGGGCGTCGGGCACCTGACGGTCGCCCTCCTGCCCGCGCAGCTGGCGCACCGCCTCGATCAGCAGGTTGATGCCGGGGACATAGCCGCCCGACATATGGCCGCCGCTGGTGTTGACCGGCACCCGGCCACCCGGCCTCGCATGGCCGGCAGCGTAGAAGCGCGCGCCTTCGCCACGATCGCACAGGCCCAGCATCTCGGTCTGGACGATCGCCGAAATGGAGAAGCCGTCATAGACCTGGGCGAGGTCCAGATCCTTGGGATCGACGCCGGCCATGGCATAGGCCTGCGCCGCCGAGTCCCAGCCGGGATAGTCGAAGGTGCAGGGTTTCTGCGTGAACAGCACGCCATGGGGGTAATTATTGTAGCCGATGCCGACGCCCTGCACCGATATCACCGGATGGGGCAGGTCTCGGGCGGCCTCCACCGCGCTCACCACATAGGCGCCGCCGCCGTCGGTGGTGAGGCAGCAGTCGGCGACCCGCAGCGGGGTCGAGATCATCGGCGTCTGGCGATAGGCGTCGAGGTCCATCGGATCGCGCTTCTGCGCGCCGGGGGTCAGCGCCGCCCAGGCGCGGTAGGTCATCGATACGGACGCCAGTTCCTCCTCGCTCATGCCGAATTCATGGGCGTAGCGATTGGCCATGGTGGCGAAATAGGTGGGCTGGCCGAAGAAGCCGGCGGGCATTTCCAGCCCCGCCTTCTGCGGTTCGCGCGCGTGGAAGCCATAGACGCCGCCCGGCTTGGTCGAGCGAATGGCATAGGGGACGAGGACATGGCGGGCGAGCCCGGCCTCGATCGCGAGCTGCGCCAGCCGCAGCGCGTCCCCGGTGGTGGCGGTGCCGCCCGCCGTGTCGGCGACGGCGGTGAAGCGCCGGGTGGCGGCACCGATCGCATGGGCGACCTCCTCCGACGGATGGCCGACATATTTGTTGCTGACATGGCCGTCGATATCGGCGGGGGTAAGGCCGGCGTCAGCGATCGCGGCCAGGCTGGCGCGGGTCATCATCTGCATCACCGTTTCCTCGCCCTTGCGCAGGAAAGCGGTTTCGCCAATGCCGGTGATGGCGATTTTATTGCCCTTCATCATGCGTCCTTGAACCCCTTGCCCTGTGCCACCAGTCGTTCGATCAGCGGGGAGGGGGTGAAGGCGGCGCCATGCGCAGCCTCCAAGGCCTTCAGCCGGTCGAGGACGGTGGGAAGCCCCTGGAGATCGGCCCAGAACATCGGGCCGCCGCGATATTTCGGCCAGCCATAGCCGGTGATCCAGACGATATCGATGTCGGACGCGCGCGAGGCGATGCCTTCGTCGAGGATGCGGGCGCCCTCATTCACCATGGCGAAGAGTATGCGATCCTGGATTTCCGCGTCGCTGACGTCGCGGCGGGCGATGCCCTGCTTCGCGGCGAAATCCTCGATCACCTGCATCGCGACCGGCGAGGGCGTCTGCTTGCGGTTGTCGTCATAGTCGTAGAAGCCGCCCTTGGTCTTCTGCCCGTGGCGGCCCATTTCGTTGAGGATCTCGCGGACATTGGCGGAGCTGGTCGTCTTGGGGTTCCAGCCGACATCGAGTCCGACCAGATCGCGCATCTGGAAATGGCCCATGGCAAAGCCGAAATCATACAGCACCTTGTCGACCGCCCAGGGCGTGGCCCCTTCGAGGATCAACTGGTCCGCCTGCGTATTGCGAGCGGCGAGGATGCGGTTGCCGACGAAACCATAGCCATTGCCGACCAGCACGCCGATCTTGCCGATCGTCTTGGCGAGCTTCATGGCGGTGGCGATGATTTCCGGCTTCGTGTCCCTGGTGCGGACCACCTCCAGCAGCTTCATGACATTGGCCGGCGAGAAGAAATGGAGGCCGACGACGCTGTCGGGCCGGCTGGTGGCGGCGGCGATGTCGTCAATGTCGAGATAGGAAGTGTTGGTGGCGAGGATCGCGCCCGGCTTGGCAATCTTGTCCAGTTTGCCGAAAACCTCGCGCTTGACGTCGATCTGCTCGAACACCGCTTCGATGATCAGGTCGCAATCGGCCAGATCCTCCATCGCGATCGATCCGGTGAGCAGGCCCATGCGGGTGTCGACATCCTCGGGCTTCATCTTGCCCTTCTTGGCGGTCGTCTCATAATTGCCGCGGATGATGCGCAGGCCGCGGAACAACGCGTCCTCGTTGGTTTCGACCAGGGTGACGGGAATGCCGGCATTGGCGAAGTTCATCGCGATGCCGCCGCCCATGGTGCCGGCGCCGATGACGCCCACCCTGGCGATCGGCAGGATCGGCGTATCGGCGGGCAGGCTGTCGACCTTGGCGGCCTGACGCTCGGCGAAGAAGACATGGCGCTGGGCGGCGGACTGGCTGTCGGCCTGCAGTTCGTTGAACAACTGGCGCTCGAAGGTCATGCCCTCGTCAAAGGGCAGGTCCAGGGACGCCTCGACGCAGCGGATGATCGCTTCGGGGGCGTTGAAGCCACGGAATTTGCGGGCATTGGCCTTGCGGAAATCGGCGAAGATTTCGGGCTTGCCGCGTGCCTCGTCCAGCTTCTCGGTGCGGTCGCGGACCTTGAGCAGCGGGCGCCCTTCATCCAGCACGCGCTGGGCGAAGGCGATGGCGTCGGCGCGCAACTGGCCTTCGGTCGCCAGCTCGTCGATCAGGCCCATATCCTTGGCGGCCTTGGCCGAGACCGGGCTGCCGGCGGTCATGAGGTCGAGCGCCTTTTCGACGCCGACGATGCGGGGCAGGCGCTGGGTGCCGCCGGCGCCGGGCAGCAGGCCCAGATTGACTTCGGGCAGGCCGCATTTGGCCGAGGGCACGGCGATGCGATAATGGGCGACAAGCGCGAGTTCCAGGCCCCCGCCCAGCGCCGTGCCGTGGATGGCGGCGATCACCGGCTTGGTGGCATTTTCCACCACCAGTTGCAGGTTGCGCAGCGTCGGTTCGACCGGCGGCTTGCCGAATTCGGTGATGTCCGCGCCGGCAAAGAAGGTGCGGCCTTCGCAGATCAGCACCATGGCGCCGACCGCGGAATCGCCGATGGCGGTCTCGACCGCGCTGGCGACGCCCTGGCGCACGGCGTTGGAGAGGGCGTTCACCGGCGGCGAGTTGACCGTGATGACCGCGATGGAGCCTTCCACCGCATAGGTGATGACGTCATTGACCTTCATTCAAGCCTCTGTGCGTTTGGGCGCCCGGCTGGCCGGCGGATTGCGCGGCCAGCACCTGACGGGCGCGTTGGCGGAAATAATGCTGGAGCCCGGCGATCTCGTCGTCGGTCAGTTCCTGGAAGCGCGGCATGCCCCGTTCGCGCAATATGCCGTTGTGCAGCACATCCTTCATGCTGGCGGTGTCGAGCGGGACGCCCGACTGGAGCAGGTCCGGCGCGGCGCCGCCCGACACGGCATTTGCGCCATGGCAGATGGAGCAGCGCTGGCCAAAGACGGTGGCGCCGATGGCGGCCTTGGCCGGATCGACGGCGAAGGCGGGATCGTCGATCACCGGCATGTCGACGGGATCGACTTTCGGCAGCGCGGCCTTGCCATCGAGGGCGAAGGTCAGGACGCGCCATTGCTGGGTGCGGTAATTCCATTCGCGCGGCAGGCCGATGGCGCTGGGGAAGCGGGAGCCGGCAATGACCGTCACATATTGCCGGCCGCGGGCGCGATAGCTGATCGGCTGGGCCATCACCGCGGTCTGGGCATCGAACGACCAGAGCGGCTTGCCGCTGGTGGCGGCATAGGCGACGAACTTGCCGCCGGCATTGCCCTGGAACAGCAGGTTGCCGGCGGTGGTCGCGGTGCCGCCGCCGCCGCGCAGGCCGGGCATGGGAATGCGCCAGGCCTCGCTCTGCGTCACCGGGTTCCAGGCGAGCAGGAAGCTGGTAGCGGGGCGATCGGGCGTGACGCCGGGCGGCGGCGCGCCGGTGCCGACGCTGATGCGCTGGCCATCGAGATGCTTCCAGCTCTTTAGTGGCTCGGCCGGGTCGATATAGACGCGGCCCTGGTCCATCGTCGGGATATAGACGAGGCCGCTGCCCGGATTGAAGGACATCGCCTCGATATTATGGGCACCAAAGGGCGAGGGGTAGACGATCGCCGCCTTGCCGCCGGGATAGCGGGCGGCGGGGTTTTCGATCGGCCGGCCACTCTTGACGTCGATGCCGCTGGCCCAGTTGACCGGGACGATGTTGCGGGCGGAGATAAGCTTTCCGGTGGCGCGGTCGATGACGTAGAAGAAGCCGTTCTTGGGCGCGTGCATCAGCACGTCGCGTTCCTGCCCGTCGATCTTCAGCCGGGCGAGTTCCATGTCCATCGCCGAGTTGAAGTCCCAGGTTTCGCCCGGATTGGTCTGATAGTGCCAGACATATTCGCCGGTGTCGGCGTCGAGCGCGACGATCGAGCAGAGGAAGAGATTGTCGCCGCCGCCCGGACTGCGGATCTTCTGGTTCCAGGGCGAGCCATTGCCGACGCCGATATAGATGCGGTTATATTTGGGGTCATAGGCCATGGCGTTCCAGGCGGTGCCGCCGCCGCCATATTTCCACCACTCGCCGGTCCAGGTCTTGGCGGCCATCGCCATCGCCTTGTTCTCGAAGCCGAGCTTCGGGTCGCCGGGCACGGTGTAGAAGCGCCAGAGCTGCTTGCCGGTCTTCTGGTCATAGGCGGTGACATAGCCGCGGATCGGGGCGAAATCGGCGCCGCCATGGCCGATCAAGACCTTGCCGTTGAACACCCAGGGCGCGCCGCTGATATAGCGTTCGTCATCCTTGCCGATGGTCTGGGTCGACCAGAGCCTGTGCCCGGTGCGGGCATTGATGGCGATCAGCCGGCCGTCGATCGTGCCGACATAGACGGCGCCATTGTCATAGGCGATGCCGCGACTGCCCCAGGCGCCGCGCATCTTCTTGTCGGCAACCTTCCAGCTTTGCGGATCATAGGTCCATAGTTCATGGCCGGTGGCGGCGTCGACCGCGTGGACGACGCTGTAGCCCGAGGCATAATAGAGGATACCGTCGACCGCGATCGGTGCGGTCAGGCTGGAGCCGCCGCCTTCGATATCCTGATACCAGGCGAGGCCGAGCCGGCCGACATTATGGTCGTTGATGTCCTTCAGCGGGCTGTAGTGATTTTCATCGATGCCGCCATAGCCGGGCCAGTCGGTGCCGTCGCGCCGGGCCTGGCCCGAGGGCGCACAGGCGGCGAGCAAGGCGAGAAACGGCAAAGTGAGGGACGCAAGACGCATGTAGATCAACCCCCGATCGTCCGGTCGGACGGCCAGAAACGCTGGCGCAGCGCCTTCTTGTTGACCTTGCCCATGATGGTGCGGCCGATGTCATCGACCATCTCGTAGCCGCGCGGACATTTATAGCCGGCGAGGCTGGCACGGCAGAAGGCGTTGAGTTCGTCGGCGCTCGGCGGATCGGCCGGATCGCGCGGGATCACCAGAGCGCGGGCTTCCTCCCCCATTTCCGCATTGGGGGCGGCGACCACGGCGATGTCGGCCACCTTGGGATGGCGCAGCAGCACATGTTCGGATTCCGCTGGATAGATGTTGACGCCGCCCGATACGATCATGTCGGACACGCGATCGGTGATGAAGAGATAGCCGGCATCATCGACATAGCCCATTTCGCCCAGGGTGAAGATGCCGGGTGCGATATGGGCGGCGGCGGTCTTTTCCGGGTCGCCGCGATAGACGATGCCATGGCCGCTGGTGTCGCGGAAATAGACCTGGCCAACCTCGTTGGCGCCCAGCACCGCGCCATCATCGCCATAGATGACGGTTTCGAACGGGGCCAAGGCGCGGCCGACCGATCCGGGACGCTCCAGCCATTCGGGCGAAGTGATGAAGGTGGTGGAGCCGGCCTCGGTGCCGCCATAGGCCTCCACCAGCACCGGGCCGAACCAGTCGATCATCGCCTGCTTGACGGCGCGCGGGCAGGCCGCGCCGGTATGGGCGAGGCGCTGGATGCTGGAGACGTCATATTTCGCGCGCACCTCTTCCGGCAGGGCGAGCATGCGCTGGAAATGGGTGGGAACCATGACCGATCCGGCGACCCGATATTTCTCGATCAGCGCCAGTGCCCTTTCCGCGTCGAAATGCTCGACCGTGATGAGGCTCATGCCGCCGAACACGTTGCGGGCCATGCCGAGCGGGCCGGTATGGTAGAGCGGGCCGACGGCGATGCCGGGCGAGGGGGTGATGCGGGCGCGCACCGTTTCCGCCAGCGCCTGGACGGTAGCGACGCGCGGGAAATATTGCGGTGGGGTCTCGGTCGCCTTGGGCCGGCCGGTGGTGCCCGAGGTATAATGGAGATGAGGCAACGGCGCGACATTCGGGTCCGGCTCGGCGGTCGAAGCGGCGGCAAGCCATTCTTCCCAATGGATGACGCCTTCGCGATCGGGACAGCGCCAGCCGATGACGGTGGCGACGCCGGCCTCGGCCGCGGCGGCAAGGCCCGCCTCCATCGTTTCCGGGCCGACCAGCAGCGCGACGGCGCCGCTGTCCTTGAGGATATAGGCAGCCTCCGACGGGGTGAGGTGGAAGCTGACCGGGACGCTGGAAATGCCGGCCTCCAGACAGCCGACATAGGCGATCACGGTTTCGGCGCTGTTGGGGGCGAAGACGGCGACGCGTCGTTCGTGCAGGTCGAGGCCGTTCAGGGCATTGGCGGCGCGGTTCAGCAGCTCATCCAGTTGCAGCCAGTCGAGCGAGACGCGCTCGTCGGTCAGCGCCATGTCGGCGCGACGGTCGGGCGCGACAGCCTGGAGGGTGAGAGACATGCAGCGTCCTTTCAGGCGGCCGGCGCGTGGACGGCACGCGCGGCGATGGTGGGGGCGAGGTAGCGCAGGGCCATGCGGAAGGAGAGGAGGGCGACGACCGAGCAGACGGTGACGACCACCGCCAGCGACTGGCCCAGCGCGGCTTCCGACCGGAAGACATATTGGGTGAGCGCGGCGACGATCGCCGGGCCGGCGCCCAGGCCCAATATGGTGAAGACGAACAGGAAGAAGGCCAGCATCCGCGCGCGGATCGTCGCCGGCGCGATCAGCCCCATGATCGAGGAGACATAGACCATGAAGGGCACGGTGATGAACTGCGCCACGCAGTAGCAGACCAGGAAGACATAGACGTTGGTGGCGAAGAACATATAGGCGATCACCGGCAGGAAGCCGAGGATCAGCCAGCTGTAGAAGCGCAGATGCGCATCCTTCATGCCGCGCGTGAACAGGCGATCGACGATCCAGCCGTTGATCACCAGCGACACGGCCGAAACGATGTTCATCAGGCTCAGCGCCACGCCATATTGCACCGGCTTCCAGCCGAAATGCCGTTCGATATAGGCGGGCACCCAGTTGGTCATCGAATAGCCGCACATGGCAAGGCAGGAAGTGCCGACCAGCATCAGCGCCAGCAGCCGCCAGTTCTGGCGCACGAAGGCAGCGATCGCGCCCTTTTCCGCGACCGGGCGCGCGGCCCTGGTCGCGCCGCGGCGGCCCGGTTCGGGGAAGGTGAAGACCAGCAGGGCGATCAGCAGGCCGGGCACGCCGACCATCATCATCACCAGCTGCCAGGGCTGGGCCGGGCCATGGAAGGGAATATGGATGCCGCTATGCGCGGCGGCGAAGGCGATCGCGACGCCGCCCAGTGCGAAGGCGGTGGCAGAGCCGACCTTGCCCGCCATCTGGAAGGTGGAGGTGGCACGGGTCAGCAGCCGCGGCGGGAAGGCGTCGGCGATCAGCGAATAGGCGGCGGGCAGCAGCGCCGCTTCCCCCACGCCAACGAAGATGCGGCCGACCAGCAGCGCCTCATAGCTTTGCGCGAAGCCGCAGGCGGTGGTGGCGACGGCCCAGAGCGCGACGCCGCCGAAGATGATCCAGCGGCGCGAATAGCGGTCCGCAGCCCAGCCGAGCGGCAGGCCGAAAATGGCGTAGAAGATGGCGAAGGAGGTCGAGGTGATCATGCTGACCTGCACATCGCTGAGCAGCAGATGCGCCTTGATCGGCGTGACCAGCATCGACACGATCAGCCGGTCGACCCAGGACAGGACATAGAGGCCGAACAGCACGGCCACCATCCACCAGGCGGTACCCAGATGCTGGGTGTCGCCGCCGTCCGGGGCTTTCTCCTGGCTGGTCATCAGCATGATCCTTCCCTTCGCCCTCTTGCGTCTCTCAGCGTTGCGGCAGTGCGTTGAGTTCGGCGATCTTGAGCTTGCCGAGCTGGGCCATGTGGACTTCGTCCGGCCCGTCGGCGAGGCGCAGGTAGCGCGCATTCATGAAGGCGGCGGCGGGCGGGAAGTCGCTGGCCATGCCGATGCCGCCGAACACCTGCATCGCCCGGTCGGCAACCGTCTGGGTCATGCGCGGGGCGACGATCTTGATCGCGGCGATCAGATCCTTGGCGACCTTGTTGCCGTGGCGGTCCATCGCGTCGGCGGCCTTGAGCGTCAGCAGCCGGGCCTGCTCGATCTCGCAGAAGGACAGGGCGATATCCTGGCGGATGCTGCCCTGGTCGGCAAGCTTGCGGCCGAAGGCGACGCGGCTGTCGACGCGGCGGGCCATATATTCGAGCGCGCGCTGGGCCTGGCCGATCAGGCGCATGCAATGATGGATGCGGCCCGGCCCCAGGCGGCCCTGGGCGATTTCGAACCCGCGTCCTTCGCCCAGGATCAGATTTTCCCTGGGCACGCGCACATCCTTGAAGACCATTTCGGCATGGCCGCCGGGCGAATGCACGGCGTTCATCACGTCGAGCGGGCGGACGATCTCTATCCCCGGCGTGTCGGCCGGGATCAGTATCTGCGAATGCTGCTGGTGGCGCGGCCGGTCCGCATTGGGCGTGCGGCCGAGCAGGATATAGACTTTGGTCAGCGGATCGAGCGCGCCCGAAATCCACCATTTGCGGCCGTTGATGACATAGTCGTCGCCATCGGCGACGATCGTCGTTTCGACATTGGTGGCGTCGGACGAGGCGACCCCCGGCTCGGTCATGACATAGCAGGAGCGGATATCGCCGGCGAGCAGGGGCTTCAGCCATTTTTCCTGCTGTTCGGGCGTGCCGTAGCGGGCGAGCACTTCCATATTGCCGGTATCGGGCGCGGAGCAGTTATAATATTCCGACGATCCGATCACCCGGCCCATCAGTTCGGCGAGCGGCGCATATTCGAGGTTGGTGAGGCCGGGGCTCCATGCCCCATATTCATGCGGCAGGAACAGGTTCCACAGGCCCGCTTCCTTCGCCTTCGCCTTGATCGCTTCGGTGCCCGGCCAGCGCTGCCACAGATGGGCGGGATCATGGTGGAAATGATCCCGTTCCTTCTCGATCGGATAGACATGGGCGTCCATGAAATCGGTGAGCTGCGCCCGCAGCGCCTGCACCTTGTCGGAATATTCGAAATCCATGGGATCGGTCCTTTTGGGAAATGGGGCGAAGGCGGGCAGGGGATCAGGTCAGCGTGAGGCCGCCGTCCACGATCAGCGTCTGCCCGCAGATGTAGGTGGAGAGGGGGGAGGCGAGGAACAGGGCGACGCCGGCCATCTCCTCCACCGAGCCGAAGCGGCCGAGCGGAATGCGCGACAAGGCGCGGTCGCGCCGCTCGTCATTGTCCATCGTCACCTTGGTCATCTTGGTATCGACCAGGCTGGGGGCGATGCCGTTGACGCGGATGCCCTCGCCAGCCCAGGCGATGGCGAGCGCGCGGACCAGATTGACGGCGCCGGCCTTGGACGCGGCATAGGCGGGGTTGCCGAAGGTCGCCTTGAACCCGCCGATCGAGCTGACAACGATGACGGCGCCCTTTGTGGCGGCCAGCGCATCCTTGAAGCGGTTGGAGATGTGGAGGATGGAGTCGAGATTGACCGCCATTACCTTGTTCCAGCCGTCGACCTCGAACTCCTGGCGGCGATAGAGGACGGCGCCCTGCGAATGGATGAGGACGTCCAGCGCATCGAAGGGGGCGGGCGCGGCGGCGATGGCGGCGGGATCGCTGACGTCGACCTGGGTATAGCCGATATTGTCGAGGTCCGACCCTTCCTCGCCGGCATAGTCGGCGGCGCTGGCGCGCGTGCCCCAGACATGGACGCGGGCGCCGCGCTTCAGGAAGGCCTGAGCCATGCCATTGCCGATGCCGCTCGATCCGCCGACCACCAGCACCGTCTTTCCGGTGAAGTCCAGTTCATTGCCCAAGGGGGAACATCCTTCCTGCATGTCAGCGGATCAGCGCCTGGGCGCGGTCGAAAAGGTGGATGGCGCGGCTGTGCAGCCGGTCGCCGGTGTCGCGTGGGGCCTTGCCGGCGCAGGCGCGGGCATGGGTGCCTTCGAGCAGGATGCCGAGCTTGTAGCAGGCGAGGACATGATACCAGTCGACCGCCGACAGATCGCGCGCGGAGCCGGCACCATAGCGCGCGACCAGTTCGGCGGGCGTCGGGAAACCCTCCCACGGCGTGACCGACACGGTGCTGGCGCCGCGGCCGTCGGGCCAGGTCGCGAGCACCCAGCCCAGGTCCAGCAGCGGATCGCCGATCGTTGCCAGTTCCCAGTCGATGATCGCGGCAAGATCGCCGCTGTCGGGGCGGTACATGACATTGGCGAGATGATAGTCGCCATGCATGATCCCGGGGGTGAAATCGGCCGGGCGGTGCCGTTCCAGCCAGGTGGCGATGGCATCGACCGAGGGCAGAGCCTGCGGCCCGGTCCAGTCGGCAAATTCGCTATAGCCGGCAAGCTGGGTGCGCCAGCGATCGACCTGGCGGCCGAGGAAATTGTCGGGCCGGCCGAAATCGGCGAGGCCCAGCGCCTGATGATCGAGCGCGCCCAATGCGGCGATGCCGTCGACCAGGGCCAGGCCCATGGCGTGGCGCATCGCGGGCGACCCGGCATGGGGCATGGGCAGCTGGCCGACCGGATTGAAACCATCGACCGGCTCCATCAGGTAGAAGGCGACGCCCAGCACGCTTTCGTCGCCGCAATCGGCGATCAGTGCGGGATGGGGAACATTGGTGCCGGCGATGGCGCGCAGCAGCCGGGCCTCGCGCTGCATCGTTTCATTGCTGTTGGGGCGGGGATGCGCCGGCGGGCGACGGAAGATATAATCGCGGCCGTCGCGGGTCAGGCGCAGCAGGATATTCTGCGTCCCTCCGGCAAGCGGCGTCACGTTGTCGATCGGACCGGCGCCAAGCCCCTGATCCGTCATCCACGTCGCCAGCGACTCGATGTCGACCGCTGATTCCACTTAGGCATCCCTCGCTTTTTTCGACTGTTAGCCGTCGATTAGGTCAATTGGATAATGCACTTGACGAACCAGCATTGCAATGAGAAATTGCACTCATGGTCAGACTTCAACTCGCCAAGGCCGAAGATGCCACTCGCGGATCCGCTGCCGAGCAGATCAAGCAGGTGGCGTTGCGCCTGTTCGCCGAAAAGGGCGTCGATGGCGTGACCGTGCGCGAGATTGCGGCAGCGGCGGGGCAGAAGAATCACGGCGCCGTCAGCTATTATTTCGGGTCGAAGGAGGCGCTGGTCCGGGCGCTGGTGATGGACGGGGCGATGGCGCTGGAGCGGGAGCGCAATGCGGCGCTCGACGGGCTGGAGGCGCAGGGCGGGCCGCGCACGATCCGCGAAGTGGTGGAGATATTGGTGCGGCCGGTGCTGGCGCTGCCCGATAGCCATTATGTCCAGTTCATCGTCATCTTTGCCATGACCCATCGCGACATGATGCTGGATGCGATCGATCCGGCCTGGAACAACGCCTATGGCCGGTGCCTCGATCATCTGCGGGGCATGATGGCGGACCTGCCGGTGGCGTTGCAGAACCAGCGTTTCGTGTTCATGGGGGCATATCTGAGTGCCGTGCTGTCGGCGCGGCAGCGGGCGCTGGCGGACGCGAGCCGCGCGCATCCGATGTGGGGCAGCGATGCGAGTGTCGAGCATTTCCTGCAGACGCTGGTGGCGTTGCTGGAAGCGCCGGCGGATATTCCGGCGGCAATGCTCAAGGGGCTGGGGCAACGCGGCGGCGCTATTCCGGATCGACCTGGCCCTGTCGGTTGAACCGGGGCGCAATCACAATCAGAACATAGAAGACGAAACAAGCGGAGCGGGATGATGGCAGTTACGGAAAGGATCGGCGAAGCGGAGCACGCGCGCACGGCAGAGCTGCTGGCGATGCCGCTGGCCGAACTGATGGCGCAGGCGGCGGCGCTGCGCGACGAAGGCCATGGCCGGGTGCAGAGCTGGTCGCGCAAGATCTTCATCCCGCTGACCCAGCTATGCCGCAATCTTTGTCATTATTGCACCTTCTCGCAGCCGCCCCGGCCGGGCGAGAACGCCTATATGACGCGCGAGGAAGTGCTGGCGGTGGCACGCGCCGGCAAGGCGGCGGGCTGCACCGAAGCGCTGTTCACGCTGGGCGACAAGCCGGAATTGCGCTTCGCCGCCGCGCGCGAGGAACTGGCGCGGCTGGGCCATGACAGCACCCTGTCCTATCTGGCGGAAATGGCGGCGCTGGTGCGCGACGAGACCGGGCTGCTGCCGCACATCAATGCCGGGGTGATGACCCGCGAGGAAATGGCCAGGTTGCGCCGGGTGTCGGTGTCGCAGGGGCTGATGCTGGAGTCGGTGTCCGACCGGCTGTGCCGCAAGGGCGGCGCCCATTATCGCTCGCCCGACAAGGAACCGGCGGCACGGCTGGAGACGATAAGGCTGGCGGGCGAACTGGCCATTCCCTTCACCACTGGCATCCTGATCGGCATCGGCGAGACGCGCGAGGAACGGATCGAGGCGCTGGAGGCGATCCGCGACCTGCAGGATGGCTATGGCCATATCCAGGAAGTGATCGTCCAGAATTTCCGGGCGAAGGAACGCACGGTGATGGCCGATGCGCCCGAGCCGGACATGGACGATCTGCTGTGGACGATCGCGGTGGCGCGGCTGATCCTGGGTCCGGAAATGAATATCCAGGCGCCGCCCAACCTGTCTGCGGCGGACTTCCCCCGGCTGATGGCGGCGGGGATCAACGACTGGGGCGGGGTGTCGCCGGTGACGCCCGACCATGTGAACCCGGAAGCCCCCTGGCCGGCGGTCGAGCGGCTGCGCGCCGCGACCGAGGGCGAAGGGCGAATGCTGGTAGCGCGGCTGCCGGTCTATCCTGCCTATGCGCAGGATAATGAGCGCTGGCAGGACCAGGCGATGGTCCGTCATGTGCTGGCCCATGCCGATGCGATGGGCTTTGCGCGCGAGGATGACTGGTCGCCGGGTATCGCGCTGGAGCCGCGCATCACGCGGCCGTCGGCGTTGCCGGTCGATCCCGCGATCGCGGCGATCGTCGACCGGGCGATGGCCGGGGCGCTGCTGGAAGAAGCCGAGATCGAGACGCTGTTCACCGCGCGCGAGAGTGACCTGGAGCATGTCTGCGCCAGCGCGGACGCGCTGCGGATGCGGGAAATGGGCGACATGATCAGCTATGTCGTCAACCGCAACATCAACTACACCAATATCTGCGCCTATAAATGCAGCTTCTGCGCCTTTTCCAAGGGCGACAAGGCGGAGGCGCTGCGCGGCAAGCCCTATGACCTGGACCTGGAGGAAGTGGTCCGCCGCACCCGCGAGGCGTGGGAGCGGGGCGGCACCGAAGTCTGCCTGCAGGGTGGCATCCACCCCCATTATACTGGCGACACCTATCTGAACCTGGCCCGCGCGGTGAAGACGGCGGTGCCCGAGATGCACATCCACGCCTTTTCCCCGCTGGAAGTGTGGCAGGGGGCGGCGACGCTGGGCCTGCCGGTCGAGGATTTCCTGCGCCGGCTGAAGGCGGTGGGCCTCGACACGCTGCCCGGCACGGCGGCCGAGATACTGGATGACGAGGTGCGGGCGATCATCTGCCCGGACAAGCTGGACACGGCGCAATGGCTGGAGGTGATCGAGACCGCGCATCGCGTCGGCTTCACCACCACTGCGACGATCATGTTCGGCCATGTCGACACGCCGCGTCACTGGGCAAGACACCTGATCCGTATCCGCGATCTGCAGCGGCGGACCGGCGGCTTCACCGAATTCGTGCCCTTGCCCTTCGTCCATATGGAAGCGCCGATGGGCGTGCGCGGCCAGTCGCGCCATGGCCCGACCTTCCGCGAGGTACGGCTGATGCACGCGGTCGCGCGGCTGGCGCTGCACCCGCATATCCGGTCGATCCAGACCAGCTGGGTCAAGCTGGGGCCGGAAGGGGTGAAGGCCTGCCTGGAGGGCGGCGCCAATGACCTGGGCGGCACGCTGATGAACGAGAGCATCTCGCGTGCGGCCGGCACCCAGCACGGCCAGGAAATGCCGCCCGCGGCGATGGAGGCGCTGATCCGGTCGATCGACCGCACGCCCCGGCAGCGCAGCACCGCCTATGGCGGCGTGAGCGAAGATATCCATGCACGCGGAATGACCGCGGCGGAACTGACACCCATGGTCCTGACGCCCCCGCGCAAGCGGCGGCGCGAGGCTGATACGAACCAGGAGAGGTTTGAATATGCAGAATGAGGCTTTGGCGACGATCGCCGTGCTTGGCGGGACCGGCAAGGAAGGCGGGGGCCTGGCGCTGCGCTGGGCGCACAAGGGGCACAAGGTCATCATCGGCAGCCGCACCGCCGAGCGGGCGCAGGAAGCGGCCGATGCGATGAACGCGACGCTGGGCGGGAGTTCGGTCGTCGGCGCCGCCAATCCCGATGCGGCGGCGCAGGCGGACATCATCGTGCTGGCCGTGCCTTATGCTGCGCAGCAATCGACGGTGAAGGATGTCGCCGACGCGCTGGCGGGCAAGATATTGATCGACGTGACCGTGCCACTGGTGCCGCCCAAGGTCAGCCGGGTGCAGTTGCCCGATGGCGGATCGGCGGTCGAGGCGGTGCAGAAGATGCTGGGCGAAGGCGTCCGCGTCGTGTCCGCCTTCCAGAATATCAGCGCGCATCACCTGACCAAGCTGGACGAGGAGATCGAGTGCGACGTGCTGGTCTGCGCCGACGACAGCGAGGCGGCGGACCAGGTGGTCGCACTGGCGCAGGAAATCGGCCTGCGCGCCTGGAATGCCGGACCCTTGTGCAATTCGGTTGTTGCAGAAGGACTTACGTCGGTCTTGATTGCGCTCAATCGGCGGTACAAGGTGCCCGGATCGGGTATTCGCATCACCGGAGTGTAAGCTGCATCCATGATAGTCGCACCGGCTGCCATCACATTATCGGCCCTGAACGGGGTTCCCATGGTTGCGCCGGGCGACGATCTGTCGGCTATGCTGCTGTCGGCCTGCCATGCCAATGGCCTGTCGCTGCAGGATGGCGATATCGTCGTGCTGGCGCAGAAGATCATATCCAAGGCGGAGGGACGCGCGGTGCCGCTGGCCAGCGTGTCGCCCTCGGCCGAGGCGATCGATCTGGCAGCGCAATGCCACAAGGATCCCCGGCTGGTCGAACTGATCCTGTCGGAAAGCGAGAAGCTGATGCGGGTCCGGCCGGGCGTGCTGATTGTGCGCCATCGGCTGGGCCTGGTGCTGGCCAATGCCGGGATCGACCAGTCCAACATCGCGCAGGACGGAGATGGCGTAGCGCTGCTGTTGCCGCTCGATCCCGATGGCAGCGCTGCGGCGCTGCGGCGGGCGGTGCATGATGCCTTGGGCATCGACATTGCGGTGGTCATCATCGACAGTCTGGGCCGGGCCTGGCGCAAGGGCACTTGCGGCGTGGCGATCGGCGTCGCCGGCATGAGCGGCCTGCTCGACCTGCGCGGCGAGCCGGACCTGCATGGCCGGCCGTTGCAGACCAGCGAACTGGGCCTGGCCGACGAGGTGGCGGCCGCCGCCTCGCTGATCATGGGGCAGGCCGGGGAAGGCCGGCCTATCGTCGTGGCGCGGGGGATTGCGCGGGGCCGCAATGAGGGCAGCGCGGCCGAACTGATCCGCGAACCGGCGATGGACCTGTTCCCATGAGCGTGCTTGCCCTGGCCGGGGGCGTCGGCGGCGCCAAGCTCGCCAATGGCCTGGCCGGCGTCGTGCCGCCCGGCGCGCTGACCATTGCCGTCAACACCGGTGACGATTTCGTCCATATGGGCCTGCATATCTCGCCCGACATCGACAGCGTCACCTATGCGCTCGCCGGCATGAACGATGCCGTGCGCGGCTGGGGCGTGGCCGATGAAAGCTGGGCCTTCATGGACGCGACACGGCGGCTGGGCGGCGAAAGCTGGTTCAACCTGGGCGATCGCGATCTGGCGACCCATGTGCTGCGCACCGCCTTGCTGCGCGAGGGCACGCTGTCTTCGGTCACGGCCGACATCGCCGCGCGGCTGGGCATCGGGCCGGCGATCGTGCCAATGAGCGACGATCCGGTCCGGTCGATGATCGACACCGACCAGGGCGAAATGGCCTTCCAGGATTATTTCGTGCGCCATCAATGCGGGCCGCGCTTCAAATCGATCCGGTTCGACGGGGCCGCAGCAGCGCGGCCGAGCGCCGGTCTGATGGCGGCACTGGATGATCCTGCGCTGGAGGCGATCATTCTTTGCCCATCCAATCCGATCCTGTCGATTGATCCGATCCTGGCGGTGCCGGGTGTGCGCGACAGGCTGGCGTCGCGGCGCGTGCCGTGCGTGGCGCTGTCGCCCTTCATCGCCGGTCAGGCGGTCAAGGGGCCGGCGGCCAAGATCATGACCGAACTGGGCCTGCCGACGACGCCGGCGACGATCGCCCGCCATTATGATGGGCTGATCGACGGGCTGATGGTGGACGTTGCCGATGCGCAGGGCTGGGCCGACGATGGTCTGGCGGTGCGCAGTGCCGACATCTTGATGCGCAATGTCGATCAGCAGCGGGCGCTGGCCGCTCAGATGATCGATTTTGCGGCCGCCTTGCGGCGCGCGGCCCCGTGACGCTGTCGATCCTGATCCCGGCCAAGAGCTTTGCGCAGGGCAAGAGCCGGCTGGCCGAGGTTCTGGGGCCACGGGATCGGGCGGCGCTGTGCCGGCAATTATTGGGGCATGTGCTGGCAGTGGCGCGCGATGCGATCCCGGATGCGGCCGTGCATGTCGTCAGCGCTTGCCCGGAGGTGCGCGGTTTCGCGACCGAGCGGGGCGCGACTGTCCTGGCCGAGCGGGAACCCGGCCATGTGCCGGCGCTGATGGCGGCGATGCAGGCGTTGCCGATCGATCGCCTGGTGCTGATCCTGAGCGCGGACCTGCCGATGCTGGCGGCTGCGGACCTGCGCGCGATGGTGCGGGAACCCGCCGATGTGGTGATCGCCACCGACCGAGACGGGCAGGGAACGAATGGGCTATTGCTGAAGCGGCCCGGCCTCATCCCGCTGCGCTTCGGGCCGGGCAGTTGTGCCGCCCATCTCGGGGAGGCGGAACGAGCCGGGCATCGCGTGTCGATCCTCCGGCGGCCCGGTCTCGCCGACGATGTCGACCTGCCCGAGCATCTCCAAATATTTTCCGTTGGTGCATAATTGCCTTGGTCCTGCCGAACGGGCGGGGTAAGGCAATAAAATTGCATCTAGGTATATAATTGGAGGAGTCGGATGGCGGAGGCATATATTGCGGCCGTGGCGCGTAGCGCCGGTGGCAAGCGGGGCGGCAGGTTGGCGGGAGTGCATCCCGCGGATCTGGCCGGGCGCGTGCTGGCGGGACTGGTGGGCCGCAGCGGGATCGATCCGGCCGCGATCGAGGATGTCATCATGGGTTGCGCCTGTCCCGGCGGCGAGCAGGGCGCGAACATTGCCCGCAACGCCGTGCTGGCGAGCGGCCTGCCCGAATCCGTGCCCGGCACCCATGTCGACCGCCAGTGCGGATCGTCGCAGCAGGCGCTGCATTTCGCCGCCGCGACGGTGATGGCCGGGGTGCAGGACGTGGTGATCGCCGCCGGTGTCGAGAGCATGACGCGCGTGCCGATGGGCCTGCCCTGGACGCTGGCGGCCAAGCATGGCTTTGGCACCTATCGCAGTCCGGGGATTGAGGCGCGCTATCCCGACACGCCGTTCAGCCAGTTTGGCGGGGCCGAGATGATGGCCCGCAAATATGGCTTCGACCGTGCGGCGCTCGATGCCTATGCGCTGGAAAGCCATCATCGCGCGGCGGCGGCGACGCAGGCCGGCAAGTTCGATGCGGAGATCGTGCCGCTGGAGGTCGAGACCGCCGAGGGCGAGACGCTGGTCCACAAGGTGGATGAGGGCATCCGCTTCGACGCCAGCCTGGAGAAGATTGCCAGCGTCAAGCTGTTGACCGAGGGCGGGGTGATTTCCGCCGCCAATGCCAGCCAGATCTGCGACGGCGCCGCGGCGCTGCTGATCGTCAATGAGCGGGGCCTCAAGACCCATGGCCTGACGCCGCTGGCGCGGGTGCATGAAATGACCGTGCTGGGCCATGATCCGGTCATCATGCTGGAGGCGCCGATCCCGGCGACCGAGCGCGCGCTGGCGCGGGCGGGCATGACGCTGGGCGATATCGATCTTTATGAAGTGAATGAGGCGTTCGCGCCGGTGCCACTGGCCTGGGCCAAGGCGCTGGGCGCCGATCCCTCGCGGCTCAACGTGCATGGCGGGGCGATTTCGCTGGGCCATCCGCTGGGCGGATCGGGCGCCAAGCTGATGGCGACGCTGGTCAGCGCGCTTCATGATCGTGGCGCGCGCTATGGCCTCCAGACCATGTGCGAGGCCGGCGGCATGGCCAATGTGACGATCGTGGAACGGCTCTGAAGGGGAAAGATCGGCCCTTCCCCGGTGGCGGGGAAGGGCCGATCCTTCAATTGGCTTCGTCGAGCAGGCGGCGGGCGATGACCTGGGCCTGGATTTCGCCGGCACCCTCGAAAATGTTGAGGATGCGCGCGTCGGCCAGCAGGCGGCTGACCTGATATTCGGTGGCGAAGCCGTTGCCGCCATGGATCTGCAGCGCATTGTCGGCCGCCGCCCAGGCGACCCGCGCGCCGATCAGCTTGGCCATGCCGGCTTCCAGGTCGCAGCGCTTGTCTTCGTCCTTGCGCCGGGCGGCGAAATAGGTGAGCTGGCGCGCGCCCATGATCTCCGCCGCCATCATCGCCAGCTTGTTGGCGACGCGGGGGAAGTCGAAGATCGGCCGGCCGAACTGCTTGCGGTCGAGCGCATAGGAAAGGCCGATGTCGAGCGCCGCCTGGGCGACGCCGATGGCGCGGGCGGCGGTCTGGATACGGGCGCTTTCGAAGGTCGCCATCAACTGCTTGAAGCCCTGGCCCTCGACCCCGCCGAGCAGATTGGCGGCAGGCACGCGGAAATCGTCGAAGCCGATCTCATATTCCTTCATGCCGCGATAGCCGATCACCTCGATCTCGCCGCCGCTCATGCCGGGCGTGGGGAAGGGGGCATTGACCGTGCCGCGCTGCTTGGGCGCGATCAGCATGGACAGGCCGCTATAGTTGCGGGTGTCGGGATCGGTGCGGACGAGCAGGGTCATCACGTCGGCGCGGGCCGCATGGGTGATCCATGTCTTGTTGCCGCTGACCCGATATTCGCCGTCAGCCAGCGTCGCGCGGGTGCGCAGCGCGCCGAGGTCGGAGCCGGTGTCCGGCTCGGTAAAGACGGCGGTGGGCAGGATCGCGGCATTGGCGATCTGCGGCAGCCAATGGGCCTTCTGCTCGGCGGTGCCGCCGGTCAGGATCAGTTCGGCGGCGATTTCCGACCGGGTGGCGAGGCTGCCGACGCCGATCCAACCGCGCGACAATTCTTCCGACACGACGCACATCGCGGTCTTGCCCATGCCAAGGCCGCCAAACTCTTCTGGAATCGTCATGCCGAACACGCCCATCTCGCCCAGTTCCTGGACCAAGGGCAGCGGGATGAGTTCATCCTTGAGATGCCATTCATGGGCGAAGGGCGCGACCTTCTCGTTCGACAAAGCGAAAAACTGATCGCGCACCATGTCGAACATCTCGTCGAGGCCGCAATTTTCCAGCGTCGCCCGGCCGCGCGCATCGACCAGATGGCCGGCAATCGCGCTCTTCACCGCCTGGCCGCCGCCGCTGCGGATGAGGGTACGCAGGGCCGGTGCGTCGAGCGCAGAGAGATCGTCGGTAAGGTCGGTAGGGCGGATCACCTCGCCCTGGTTCATCGGGATGCCGCCCAGCATCTGCGCGCCATATTCGGCGAAAAGCAACTGGGCGAGCAGTGCCTCGATCTCGCCAAAGCTGCCCTGGGCGTCGAGACAGGCGGCCCAGCTGGCGACTTCGCGCAGCATTTCGGTATAGGCGGCGAACCAGCCAAAGCCGTGGACGACATGCTGCTCGACATCGGCGAGGACGCGATCGACCTTGCCGCCGTCATTGCTGATCCGCGCCTTCACATGCGGCCGGGCGGCGGCGACAAAGGCGTGCGCGGCGTCGGCCGCACCCGATAGCAGTGCCGGCAGATCGGGCAGGACCAGGATATTCTTGTCCATCTCCATGGTCGCGCTCATCCTTCCCCCGCCTGCTTCTTGTTCGCCGATGCCATTGCCTTGGCATCCAGTCCGCCGACCAGATTGCCGGTCATCAGCTGATTATGGGCATGGGCGAGATGATGCATGTGGAACACGCTATCCATCACCTGCCGCTTGCCGCGCGCATCCTCGACGAAGTTGAACGCCTGCTTGGTTAGCGCCAGACCGAACCGTTCATGCTGGGCGATTTCGGTGGCGATCTTGGCCACTTCCTCGCGCAGCGTCTCGCGCGGGAAAATCTCGTTCACCATGCCGAAATTATAGGCGCGCTGGGCCGGCATGCGGCGGCCAAGCAGCAGCAGTTCGCGCGCAACGCGGGTCGGCAGTTCGAAGGCATGGGCGAAATATTCGACCCCCGGCTGGGCCATGCGCTGCACCGGATCCTGGAAGAAGGCGTCTTCCGACGCGATGATCAGGTCGCAGACCCAGGCCAGCATCAGCCCGCCGGCGATGCAGGCGCCCTGCACCATGGCGATCATCGGCTTGGGGATGTCGGCCCAGCGCCGGCACAGGCCCAGATAGCCGTCCTGTTCCAGCACATATTGGCGTTCGGCGCCGCCCTTGTTCAGATGGTCCCACCACATGCTGGTGCGCGTGCGCGGCATGTGGCTGTCCTTGTCCGGGGTGCCGATGTCATGGCCGGCAGAGAAATGCTTGCCCTCGCCACCGAGCACGATCACCTTGACCCCGTCATCCTCGACCGCGCGCTTGAAGGCGTCGTCGAGCTGGCCGAGCAGCCGGTAATTCTGGGCATTGCCATATTGGGGGCGGTTCAGCATCACCCAGGCGACGCCGTCCACCACATTGTAGGTCACGAATTCGGGCTGCGCTTCTTCGGACATCGTCCTTCTCCCTCAGCGCGGCGGCATGCGCAGGCCACCGTCGAGCCGCACATATTCGCCGTTCCAATAGTCATTCTCGATCATCGCCAGCGCCATCGCGGCAAACTCCTCGGGCTTGCCGAAACGCTTGGGGAAGGGAACGGTGGCCGACAGCGCGTCGCGCACCTTGTCGCTGGCCCGCGCCATCAGCGGCGTGTCGAAAATGCCGGGCAGGATCGCATTGACGCGGATGCCTTCGCCCATCAGGTCGCGCGCCATCGGCAGGGTCAGGCTGACGATGCCGCCCTTCGACGCCGAATAGGCCGCCTGGCCGATCTGGCCGTCGACCGCCGCCGCGCTGGAGGTATTGATGATGACGCCGCGCGCCTTGTCTTCCAGCGGGTCGAGGCTGAGCATGCCGGCGGCCGACTTGGCGCAGCAGCGGAAGGTGCCGATCAGGTTGATCTGGATGATCCGTTCGAACTGGTCGGTCGGGAAGGCCTTGATCTCGCCGGTCTCGCGGTCGCGGCTGACGGTCTTGATGACATTGCCGGTACCCGCGCAATTGACCAGGATACGTTCCTGGCCATGGGCGGCGCGCGCCTTGGCAAAGCCGGCATCGACCGAAGCCTCGTCGGTGACATCGACCTTGCAGAAGGTGCCGCCGATGTCCGCCGCGACCTTCCTCCCGGTTTCCTCGTTGAAGTCGAACAGCGCGACCTTGGCGCCCTGCGCCGCGATTGCGCGGGCCGTCGCTTCACCCAGACCCGATGCCCCGCCGGTGACGATGGCGGCTACCCCCTGATCGATCTTCATGCCTGTGTCCTCTCCTTCACGGGGCGTTGGGCGATCGCGCCGTCGCTCGTCAGCGCGTCGAGCGCGCCGTCGTCGAGGCCGAGCCATTCCCCCAATATTTCGCGGCTATGTTCGCCCACGCGCGGCGGGCAGTGACGATAATCGGCCGGCGTCGCTGACAGCTTGCCGGGATAGGCGACGGTCGGAATCTCGACCCCATCCTCTTCCCGGCGATAGCGATGGACGGTCTGGCGGGCGTCGATGAACGGATCCTCGAACACATCCTGGATGCTGTTGACCGGGCCGGCGGGGACGCCCGCGGCCACGAAGCGCGCCATCAGGTCGTCGCGGGCGAAGGGGCGCACGATCTCCTGCACCTTCGCCTCGATCGCGTCGCGGTTGATGAGGCGCTGGGCGCTGGTAGCGTAGAGCGGATCGGTGCCCAGTTCCGCATGGCCCATTTCCGTGCAGAAGGCGCGGAACTGGCGATCATTGCCGATCGCGATGATCATCATGCCGTCGGCGACCTCGAATGTCTTGTAGGGGACGACGGTGGGATGGCGATTGCCCAGGCGTCCGGGCACGATGCCGCCGACCAGCCAGTTCATCCCCTGATTGGCGAGCATCGCGATCTGGGTATCGAGCAGCGACACGTCGATCTGTTGCCCTTCGCCAGTGCGTTCGGCATGGCGCAAGGCGGCAAGGATGGAGACGGTCGCGAACATGCCCGTCGACAGGTCGGCCATGGCGACGCCGGCGCGCAGCGGGCCACCATCCTCTTCGCCGGTAATGCTCATGAAGCCGCCCATGCCCTGGGCAACGAAATCATAGCCGCCCCGGTCGGCATAGGGGCCGGTCTGGCCGAAGCCGGTGATCGAGCAATAGACGAGGCGCGGGTTGATCGCCTTCAGGCTGGCATAGTCGAGACCATATTTGCGCAGGCCCCCGACCTTGAAATTCTCGACCAATATGTCGGCTTCCGCCGCCAGCCGGCGGATCAGCTCGGCGCCCTGCGGCGTCGCCAGATTGATCGCGGCGGAGCGCTTGTTGCGGTTGCAGGAGAGATAATAGGCGCTGGTGCCGATTTCCGGCTGTCCATCGGCGCCGGTCAGGAAGGGCGGACCCCAGGCGCGGGTATCGTCGCCATGGCCGGGCAGTTCGATCTTGATGACGTCGGCACCGAAGTCGGCGAGTATCTGGGTCGACCATGGCCCCGCGAGCACGCGCGACAGGTCGAGAACCTTGATCCCTTCAAGCGCGCGGCCGCTCATCGGCTGTCCGCCTTGTCCGTCATGACCGCTGTCATCGCCATCCGCTCCTGTCCCCGTCTATCTGCTGCATCGGTTGATGATTCTGATAGCGGGTGCAGGAATGAAGGGCAAGAATTATTGCACTATAGGATACTTTTCGGCTTATTTCTTGGTGGCGCCGGCGAGATAGGCGAGCAGGTTGGCGCGATCGGCCGGGTTGGGCAGGCCGGCAAAGACCATGCGGCTGCCGGGCACGGCTGCGCTGGGCTTGGCCAGGAAGCCGTCGAGCGACTTGGCATCCCAGCGGATCTTGGCCTTCTGCATCGCCGGGGAATAGGTAAAGCCCGGCACGGTGCCCGAGGTGCGCCCGAACACGCCCGAGAGCGAAGGGCCAAGCTTCTTTACGCCCGGATCGACCGAGTGGCAGACGGCGCAGCGGGCGAAAACCGCCTTGCCCTTGGTCGCATCGCCCGCCTGGGCCAGTGCCGGGCCGGTGGCCGCGACCGCCATAGCGAACATCATCACGCGCGAAACATGCTTCATCGACATCCTGATTCCTCTTCCCTTCTTCTCTGGTTAAAATCTATACCAGTGTGCATAAATAAACCAATAGCCGTCTGAGTCTGAACGGCGGTTGAAGCGGGAAGGATGCGGAAATGGCCGATGGCGAACCCATGGCGAACCATCGGTTCGGGCCGGGCGGCATGGCGCTGGCGTTGCTGGTGAACATCATGTTCGCGCTCAACGTAATCGCGATGAAAGTGGTGGTGGATGCGACCGCGCCGCTATTGTCGGTGGCGCTGCGGATGGGGACGGTCTTCCTGATCTGTGCGCCGGCGTTGCGCCCGCTACCGGGCCGGACGGGCTGGCTGATGCTCTATGGCTTCCTGAATGGCGGGCTGTTCCTGCTGCTGCTGAACCTGGCTTTGTTCATGGCGACGAATGTCGGGGCGCTGGCGATCGCCGGGCAACTCAGCGTACCCTTCTCGCTTCTGCTGGGCGCGCTGCTGCTGGGCGAGCGGCTCAACCGGCGCAAGATCGTCGGCGTGCTGCTCGCCTTTGCCGGGGTCGTGGCGCTGGTGTTCGATCCGCATATCCTGGCGGAGGTGCCTGCCGTGCTGGTGATGGCCAGCGCGGCGATGGTGTGGGGCGGCGCGACCCTGGTGCAGCGCAAGCTGACCGGGGTGAGCGTGATGAACGGCCAGGCGTGGAACGGCCTGATGGGCGCGGCGGTGCTGGCGCCCTTTGCCCTGATGTTCGAGCGGCCGGCGATCGCGGGGCTGGCCCATGTCGGCTGGGTGCCGACCGGCTGGTTCGCCTTTTCCTGCCTGGGCGCGACGGTGCTGGGACAGGGGACGCTCGCCTGGCTGCTGCAGCGCTATCCGATCTCGACCATCATGCCGCTGATGCTGGCATCGCCGGTCATGTCGACGGTCTTTGCCTCGCTCTATTTCGGCACGCCGATCACGGTCGGCATGATTGCGGGTGGGACCGTGGCGCTGCTGGGCGTGACGATCATCGCCTTCTCGCCCGACCGCAGGCCGGTCGACTGACCATCAAAAAAATGGGCCGGCGTCGCATGCCTCGACGCCGGCCCAGGGGGCTTCCGAAAGGCGGTGGTCAGACCGCCCGTTCGAAGATGGCGGCCAGGCCCTGACCGCCGCCAATGCACATGGTTTCCAGGCCATAGCGGCCGTCGCGCCGCTGCAGTTCGCGCAGCAGATTGGCGAGGATGCGTCCGCCGGTCGCGCCGATCGGATGACCGAGCGAAATGCCCGATCCATTGACGTTGAGCTTGTCGCGATCGTCCCAGTTCCAGCCCTTGAGGCAGGCCAGAACCTGCGGCGCAAAGGCTTCGTTGAGTTCGACCAGGTCGATGTCGTTCCAGCCAAGGCCATTGCGGGCGAACAGCTTTTCGACCGCCGGCACCGGACCGATGCCCATGCGCGAGGGATCGCAGCCCGCCGCCGCCCAGCTGTGCAGCCAGGCCATGGGTTCAAGGCCCAGTTCTTCCAGCTTGTCCTCCGCGACCACCAGGCAGGCGGCGGCGGCATCATTCTGCTGGCTGGCATTGCCGGCGGTGACCACGCCGTCCTTCTCGATCGGCTTCAGCAGGGCGAGCGATTCCGGCGTGGCGTCGGCGCGAATGCCCTCGTCCATGGCGAAGATCAGCGGATCGCCCTTGCGCTGCGGCACGGCGACCGGGACCAGTTCGTCGTCGAACTTGCCGGCGGCCCAGGCCGCGGCTGCGCGCTGATGGCTCATCGCGGCATATTCGTCGCAGGCATCGCGGCTGATGTCATAATCCTTGGCGAGATTGTTCGCCGTTTCGATCATGCCGCTGATGATGCCATAGCGGGCAATCGGCTGCGACATGACGCGGCCGCGAGTCAGGCGGTCATGGAATTGGGTGGATCCGGAGCGGGCGCCCCAGCGATGGTCCATCGAATAATATTCGACATTGGACATGCTCTCGACCCCGCCGGCGACGACGATGTCGGCGGCGCCGGTCTGGATGCGCATGGCCGCGTCGATCACCGCCTGAAGCCCCGAACCGCAGCGCCGGTCGAGCTGCACGCCGGGAATGCTTTCGGGCAAACCCGCCGCCAGCGCCGACCAGCGACCGATGCAGGGTGCCTCGCCATTGCCATAGCCCTGGGAGAAGACGACATCGTCGATCCGCTCGGGATCGATCCTTGTGCGCTCCATCAACGCCTTGATGATGACCGCGCCCAGATCGCCGGCGCTGAAGGATTTCAGAGAACCGCCATATTTGCCGACGGCGGTGCGCATGGGGGCGACGATGGCGGCTCTGCGCATGCGATGTCCTTTGCGGGAATGGGGAGGATCAGGCGGCCGCTTCGGCCTGGCGGATCATCTGCTTGGCGATGATGGTCTGCTGAATCTGGCTGGTGCCTTCATAGATGCGCAGCAGCCGGACATCGCGATAGAAGCGCTCGACCTTATATTCGGCCATATAGCCGGCGCCGCCATAGATCTGGACGGCGCGGTCTGCGATCCGGCCGACGGCTTCGGAGGCGTAATATTTGAGCGCGGCGCATTCCAGGCTGACCGGCTCGCCGGCGTCGAACTTGGCGGCGACCGACTGCATCAGTGCTTCGGTCGTCAGCATGTCGACCTTCATGTCGGCGAGCATTGCCTGGACCAGCTGGAAATCGGCGATGCGCTGGCCGAACTGTTTGCGCTCCATCGCATATTGCAGCGCCATGTCGATCAGCCGCTGGCACATGCCGAGCGCGACGGCGGCGATATGGATGCGGCCGCGATCCAGCACCTTCATCGCGGTCTTGAAGCCGCGACCGGGTACGCCGCCGATGATGTTGGCGGCCGGCACGACGACGTCATCCAGGATCACATCGGTGGTGATCGATCCCTTCTGCCCCATTTTCTTGTCGGGCTTGCCGAAGCTGATGCCGGGGGTGCCAGCGGGCAGGATGAAGGCGGAGATGCCGGCCGCGCCCTTCACGTCCGGTTCGGTCCGGGCCATCAGGGTGAAGACGCTGGCGCGCGGGGCATTGGTGATATAGCGCTTCGTGCCGGTGATGCGGTAGGTATCGCCGTCGCGGATGGCGACGGTGCGCAGCGAACCGGCGTCGGACCCGGCCTCCGGCTCGGTCAGGCCGAAGCTGGCGATCGCCTCACCGGTGGCGAATTTGGGCAGCCATTCGCGCTTCTGTTCCTCGGTCCCGTCCATGACGATGCCCTGGCTGCCGATGCCGACGGTGGTGCCGATGACGGAGCGGAAGACGACGGACGCGCGGGTGATCTCGCGGATGATCGCCGCTTCCTCCGCCATGGTGCAGCCGATGCCGCCAAATTCCTCCGGCACGGACAGGCCGAACAGGCCCATGTCGCGCATCTGCTGGATGATGGTTTCGGGAACGGCATCCGCTTCCTCGACGGCGTCCTCGGCCGGGATCAGCTTTTCACTGACGAAGCGGCGGACGGTGGTGCGGAACAGGTCGAACGTCTCGGCGTCCATGAAAAATCTCCTCTCAATATCCGATGTCGGCGACCATCGCGTCGCTGCCGTCGCAGCGGATCGCGCGGCAGCGGCCGGCTTCATCCTCGCGCAGCAATACGGGCTGACCGGCGAAGACCGGCGCGACCGCGCGGAAGGCGAAGCGGGTCGGGCTGCGGCCGCCGCGCCGGGCATGGCCGAACAATCTGGCGGCGGTGAAGGGGCCGTGGATCACCAGGCCGGGATAGCCTTCCTCGCCGGTCGCATAGGGCAGGTCATAATGGATGCGATGGCTGTTGAAGGTGACGGCCGAAAAACGGAACAGGTCGACGCTGTTCGGCGCCCAGTTCACGTCATCGGGGGCGCTATCAAAGGCGGCGGGGACGATCGCGGGCGTGGGTGCGCCGGTGTCGCGATAGACGATGGTCTGCACCTCGCTCACCCGTTCGCGATCGGCCTGGACGATGCTGTGGCCGACCTTCACAAGGACAAGCTCGCCACTGCGGCCGCTCTTGTGGGCGATGTCCAGCACGGTCGAGGTGCGGGTCGCTTCCCAGTCGAGCATCAGGGGCGCATGAAACTGCATCTCGGCGGCGGCGAACATGCGGCGGGGCAGGCTGATCGGCGGCAGGAAACCGCCGCGTTTGGGATGGCCGTCCGGGCCGATCTGGTCGGCGGCGGCCACCGGCAGGAAGAAGGCCCAATGGGCCAGCGAGGGCTGCACTGTCTCGACATCGAGCAGTTCGCCGATCGCGGCGGCAAAGCGGCGCAGCGCTTCCCGGTCGAGCATCTCGGTCCGGCTCTCGGTCCTCCCGACCCATGTCTGCCAATGGGCGATATCGGATGGAGAAAGGGTCATGCGACCAGTCCTTCGTCATGGAGGCGGCCGATCGCGCCGCTGTCGAGCCCCAGCAGCTCGCTCAATATCTGGTCGCTATGTTCGCCAAGGCGCGGGGCCGTGCCGACGGCGCCGCGCGCCTCGCCGGCCAACGTGCCGGCCGGACCGGACGTCGGGTAAGTGAGGCCGCTGGGATGGGCGATCGTTTCGAACAGGGGATTGGCGGTGAACAGCCGTTCGTCCTGCGTCACGGCCTGGTGCAGCGACTGATATTCGCCCCAGGTGACGCCGCCCGCGTCGAAGGCGGGTTTCAGGGCATCGCTGCTGCGGGCGGCGAAGGCAGCTTCGAACAGCGGGAAGAGCCGGGCGCGGTGGGTGAAGCGGGCGCCTTCATCCCTGGCGAAATTTGCGCCGGTTTCGCTTTCGATCGCGGCGATCGCTTTGCCAAGGTCCAGCGTCTTGAGCAGGCCGGTCCATTGGCGCGGGGTGATGGCGACGACGATCAGTCTTTTGCCGTCGGCGGTCAGGAAATCCCGGCCGAAGGCGCCGAACAGGTCATTGCCCATGCGCGGCCGGTCGCCGGCCGACAGGACTTCCGCCACGGAGCCGAGATGCGACAGGGTGGAGGCCGCGAGGTCCGACAGGGGCACGCGGATTTCCGCGCCCTGGCCGGTCGCGCGCCGGCGCAGCAGGGCGGACGTCATGGCGAAGGCGGCATAGGCGCCGCCGAGCAGATCCCAGGCGGGCAGGACATGGTTGACCGGGCGGTCATCGTCGGCCGGGCCGGTCATCATCGGCACGCCGGCGGCGGCGTTGATCGTGTAATCGACCGCCGGTGATCCATCGGCCCAACCCATCACGCGGACGCTGATGATGTCGGCGCGGCGCGCGGCCAGCGCCTCATGGCTGAGGAAACCCTTGACCGGATAATTGGTGAGGAACAGGCCGGCATTGTCGCCCGGCGCGGTGGCGATGGCGACCGCCAGTTCGCGCCCTTCGGGCCGGCCCAGATCGATCGCGATCGATTTCTTGCCCTTGTTGAGGCCTTCCCAATAGAGGCTGGCGCCGGACGGTGCGATCGGCCAGCGGCGATAGTCCGGGCCGCCACCGATGGCGTCGAAACGGATCACCTCCGCCCCCATCTGTGCCAGGTGCAGGCCGCAGGACGGGCCGGCGATGAAGGCGGCGCCTTCGACCACGCGCAGGCCCTTGAGCATGTCGTACATGGAATTCCCCCCTAGCCCAGCCTGACCATGGTGCGGCCGATATTGGCGCCCGAGAACAGGCCCCGGAAGGCGTCGAGCGCCTTATCGATCCCGTCATAGACGGTTTCGGCCGAGGCCATCTGGCCGGCCTGGTTCCAGGCGGTCATGCGCTCCAGCATCTCCGCCTCCAGATCCATATGGTCGAGTGCGATATAGCCCTGCATGCGGATGCGCTTGGTCATCAGCATGGTCAGGTTGCGCGGCACGGTCGGCGCGTCGGTGACATTATATTGCGAGATCATGCCGCAGATGGCGAAGCGCGCGAAATCATTGGCGAGCGACAGGGCGGCCTGCAGATGATCGCCGCCGACATTGTCGAAATAGACGTCGATGCCGCTGGCGCCGATTGCCTTGACTTCGCGGGCGAGGGCCTTGGTGAGGTTCGGCTCCGCCTTGTAATCGATCGCGGCGTCGACCTTGAGCACATCGCGCAGGAAAGCGGTCTTGTCCGGGCCACCGGCCGATCCGATCACCCTGCATCCCATGTTGCAGGCGATCTGACAGGCGATCGATCCGACGGCGCCGGACGCAGCCGACACGAAGACGGTATCGCCCGGCTGCAATCCGGCAATGCGGATGAGGCCGGCATAGGCGGTGAGGCCGGTCATGCCGGCGAAGCAGAGATAGGCCTGGGGTGGCAAGGCCTGGCGATCGCGATGCTGGAGCGCGCTGCCGGGGGCGTTGAACGCCTCACGCCAGCCAAGCCGGGAAAAGACCAGGTCGCCGGGCGCGAAGGCCGGATCGTTGGAGGTGACGACTTCGCCGATGGCCGGTCCCTCCATCGCCGCATCGAGCGCGAAGGGCGGGACATAGCTTTTGGCGTCGCTCATCCGCCCGCGCATCGCCGGGTCGACCGCCATCCAGAGATTGCGGACCTGGACCTCGCCGGGGCCGGGTGGTGGCAGAGCCTGTTGGACGGTGGCGAAATCCTCTGCCACCGGGGCGCCGACCGGACGGCGTTTCAGCTGTATTTCGCGCGATGGCATGGTTATCGGCCCTTCAATAGCCATTGAGCCGCGCCCAGCGTTCGCGATGCCAGGCGGTGCTGCCATGGCATTGCTCGGCGACGCGGGCGCGCTTGAGATAAAGGCCGGCATCATGTTCATGGGTCATGCCGATGCCGCCATGCAGTTGGACCATCTGCGAGGAAATGCGGTGCAGCGTCTCGCCGGCGGTCGCCTTGGCAAGCGAGGCGAGGGCGGGAAGCGCCGGATCATCGGCATCGATCGCCGCCAGCGCGGTTTCCACTGCCGATCGCGTCAGCTGCAATTCGCCGAACAGTTCGGCCGCGCGATGTTGCAGCGCCTGGAAGGAGCCGATGATCGCGCCGAACTGGACGCGGGTCTTGAGATAGTCGAGCGTGATGTCGAAGGCCTGGGTCGCGCTGCCCAGCATTTCGGCGGCCATGCCGATCGCGGCCCGGTCGCGGATCGCGTCGATCAGGTCGGCGGCCTTGCCGACTGCACCGAGCACATCGTTGACAGCGATGTTGACACTATCGAAGCGGTAGAGGGCCGGGCGACGGGCGTCGATCTGGTCGAGCGGCTGCCGCTCCAGCCCGGCGCTGTCGGTCGGCACCAGGAACAGGGTCAGGCCGTCCCGATCGCCGGCCACGCCGCTGGTGCGTGCGGCGACGATGGCGAGATTAGCGATCATGCCGTCCTGCACCGGGCGTTTCGTGCCCAACAAAGTCCAGCCATCGCCCGAGGCTGTGGCGGCCAGCGCGGTGCGCTCGGGCGCATGATGCGGCCCTTCGTCAAGCGCCAGCGTGCCGATCAGCGATCCGTCGGCGATGCCCGGCAGCCAGCGGGCCTGCTGATCCTGCGTGCCGGCGAGGCGCAGCGCAGACGCAGCGACCAGCGCGGAGCTGATGAGCGGTGAGGCGGCCAGGGTGCGCCCCAGTTCCTCGATCACCAGGCCAAGACTTAGATAGCCAAAGTCGGCGCCACCATGGGCTTCCGGCACGATGATGCCGCACCAGCCCATCTGCGCCATTTCGGCCCAGGCGTCGGCATCATAGCCGTCCGATCCGCTGAGACCGCCGCCGCCATGATCGTAGAGGCCGCGCAGCGCGGTCACGGGCAGGCGGTCGCGCACCCATTGCGACGCCATGTCCTTCAGCATCGTCTGTTCTTCGTTCAGCACCGCCACGGCGCGTCCTCCCGCATTCTGTCTTTTCTCTCGTCCTCGCCCATGCTCAGCCCGGCAGGCCCAGCGTGCGCTTGGCGGTGATATTGTTCTGCACCTCGTAGCTGCCGCCGTAGATGGAGAAGGCCTTGCTGTGCAGCCAGGCGCGCGTCGCCTCCTTCTCGGCCGCGCTATAGGGATCGCCAGCCCAGCCCAGCCCATCGGCGCCCATGATCTCGACCAGCAGCTCGGCCCGTTCCTGGATGATGCCGGACCAGAGGTTCTTGAGCGCCGATACGCCATGGCTGGGGCCGCCATTCTTCCCTTCGGCGGCGAGCCGGCGGACGGTCGCCATATAGGCTTCATGCCGCATCGCATTGCGCACCATCCGGGCGCGCAGGTCCGGGCTGTCGATCCGCCCAAGCGCATCCGTGCCCAGATAGTCATGAGCGAGCGGGGCGAGGGGGGTGATGTCGGCCTTCACCTCCGACAGGCTGTTGCGTTCGAATTGCAGCAGCCGCTTGGCGATGGTCCAGCCCTGGTTGACCTCGCCCACCAGATTGCCCTTGGGCACCTTCACATCGTTGAAGAAGACCTCGCAGAAATGGGTCGAGCCGCTGATGAGCACGATCGGCCGGGCCTCGATCCCCTCCGATTTCATGTCGACCAGCAGGAAGCTGATGCCGGCCTGCTTGCGCTCGGTATCGGTGCGGACGAGTACGAAGCACCAGTCGGCCTGATCGGCGCCCGATGTCCAGATCTTCTGCCCGCTGACCAGCCAGTGGTCACCCATGTCGATGCATTTGGTCTGGAGCGCGGCGAGGTCCGATCCCGCGCCGGGTTCGGAAAAGCCCTGGCACCAGCGCCGTTCATGGCTGGCGATGAAGGGCAGATGTTCCAGCTTCTGCGCTTCGTCGCCATATTCCAGCAGGGTGGGGCCAAGCATCATCGTGCCATAGCTGCGGATCGGGTTGAAACCGCCGATCGCGGCCAGTTCCTCGCCGATGATCTTGCCATGCGCCTCGGTGAGGCCGGCGCCGCCATAGCGCGGCGCCCAGGTCGGCACGCCCCAGCCCTTGTCGGTCATCCGCTGGCGCCAGAGCTGATAGTCGGCATTGGCGGCGGCGGCATGGGCGTCGCCCTGGAAGAGGAGGCCGGGCACATTGGTCAGCGAGGGCGGAAAATTCGCCTTCAGCCAGGCGCGCGCCTCCTGCCGGAATTCTTCTCTATCGATGGGCTCCATTTCCGCCATCCACTCACATCCCTGTTCTGCTCGAAAGGCGAGCGCGCCGTCCGGGTGTTACCCGTCGGGCTGCTCGCGGCTTTCGGATGGCCGCTTGCGATCCATGACCGATTCCTTAGGTCAATATTGCACAGGTGGCTAGATATATTTTGCACTCAAGGATAATTTTCATCCGCAACGGAAATCGCGAATTTTGCGCAATGTGGCGGAAAAGCGTGGAAATGCGGCGGCGCCCTTGCGCTGTGCGCGGGAAAATATCGTAACGACGATTGTCCGATTGACAGCCGGCGGCGTGCCCATAAACTATACCATAATGCAAAATTGATAAGGCCGGTCCGTCTTGGCGCGAGAACTGGCTACCGCTGCAGGAGAGCGTAGTATGGAAACCATGGCCGCCCGTCCGATCCCGGCGCATGTGCCGCCCGACATGGTCGGCAATTTCAGCCTGTTCAGTTCGCCGGGGCTGGAGCCGACCCCCAATGGCGATCCGCAGGCGGCGAGCGCGGTGGTGCATGATGGGCCGCGCATCTTCTATTCGCCGGTCAACACCCGCGACGGCAAGGGCACCTGGGTCATCACCCGCGCGCAGGACCAGCGGCGGGTGTTGCAGGATCCCGAAACCTTCTCCAGCCATCGCAGCATCTTTGCCTCGGCGCTGGGCGAGAGCTGGCCGATGATCCCGCTGGAGCTGGACCCGCCCGAACATGGCAAGTTCCGCTCGTTGCTCAATCCGCTGCTGTCGCCCAAGCGGGTAATGGCGCTGGAGACGGCGGTGCGCGAAAGGGCGAGTGTGCTGATCGACCGGATCGCGGCGTCGGGCACCAGCTGCGACGTGATGACCGATTTTGCCTTCCCGTTTGCGGTCAATATTTTCCTGCGCTTCCTGGGCTTGTCGGACGATCGGCTCGACGAATTTGTCGGCTGGGCCAATGACCTGCTGCATGGCGACAATGTGAAGCGACCGGCGGCGGCGCGCACCATCGTCGCCTTCATCGACGAATTGTCGGCCGACCGGCGTCGGCAGCCGGTGGATGATTTCATGTCCTTCCTGGTGCAGTCGCGGATCGACGACCGGCCGCTGACCGACATGGAGATCAGGGGCACGGGCGTGCTGCTGTTCATCGCCGGGCTGGACACGGTGGCCGCCGCAATCGGGTTTGACCTCAACTATCTGGCGCGGCATCAGGCGGACCAGCAATGGCTGCGCGACGACCACAAGCGGATCGTGCTGGCGGCGGAGGAATTGCTGCGCGCCTATCCGACGGTGCAGATGATCCGGGTGGCCACGAAGGACGTGGATTTCGAGGGGGCGCCGATCCGCAAGGGCGACTATGTGTCCTGCGCGACGATGATCGCCAATCGCGATCCGCTGGAATTTGCCGATCCCGCGCGCATCGACCTCGCCCGCGAGGATAATCGCCACACCGCCTTTGCCTATGGCCCGCATCGCTGCCTGGGATCGCATCTGGCGCGGCGCGAGATCGTCGTGGGGCTGGAGGAATGGCTGAAACGCATCCCGACCTTCCGCATCAAATCCGGCACCGCGCCGGTCACCTATGGCGGCCATGTGTTCGGGATCGAAAAACTCATCCTCGACTGGTCGCAGGAGGATGCGGCATGAAGATCATCGTGCATCGCGAGAAATGCCAGGGCCATGCCCGCTGCTGGGCGATGGCGCCTGATATCTTCGAACTGGATGACGAGGGCTATATCATGCCCGGCGACATCGATGTGCCGGAAGAGCAGGAAAGACTGGCCTGGATGGGTGCCAAATCCTGCCCCGAACGCGCGCTCGACATCCAGAAATGAGAGGCTCCCTGCTGGCCCTTGGGGGCCTTGTCGCGCTGGCATCCGGCCCGGCGACGGCGGCGGAATTGCGCCCGGACCAGATCGCCTTTCGCGATATCTATCGCGAACTGGTGGAGACCGACACCAGCGCCCCGACCGGCAGTTGCACCGTGGCGGCGGGCCGGATGCTCGATCGGCTGCGCAAGGCAGGGTTCGGGCCGGACCGCGCCGAGGTCTTCGTGCCGGAGGGGCATGACAAGGATGGCGGCCTGATTGCCCGGATCGAGGGGAGCGATCCGCGCGCCGCGCCGATGCTGCTGGTCGATCATATCGATGTGGTGGCGGCCCGGCGCGAGGATTGGCCGCGCGATCCGTTCCGGCTGACCGAAGAGAAGGGCTATTTCATCGGGCGCGGGGTGATCGACGACAAGGCGCTGTCTGCGATCTGGATCGACAGCCTGATCCGGATGCAGGCGGCGGGCTTTCGTCCCCGGCGCACGATCAAGGTGGCGCTGACATGTGGC
Source organism: Sphingobium sp. DN12 (assembly GCF_051058005.1). Lineage (NCBI taxonomy): Bacteria > Pseudomonadati > Pseudomonadota > Alphaproteobacteria > Sphingomonadales > Sphingobiaceae > Sphingobium > Sphingobium sp. DN12. Next base: position 1,958,860 of record NZ_CP173717.1, on the reverse strand, counting down.
GAGGAAAGCGGTGACGCGGTGAACGGCGTCGACTGGCTGCTGCGCAACCGGCGCGATGCGGTGCAGGCCGGCTTTGCGCTGAACGAAGGCGGCTATGGCATTAGCGACAAGGATGGCCGGCCGATCGCCCTCTATCTGGCGGTGGGCGAGAAATATGCGCAGAGCTTCACGATCGAGGCGCGCAACAGCGGCGGTCATAGCAGCCGGCCGCGTTCCGACAATGCGATCTATGACCTGGCCGATGCGCTGGCGGCGGTGCGGCGGCTGTCATTCCCGATCCAGCTCAACCCGACCAATCGCGGCTATTTCACCCGCATGGGGCCGATCGTCGGCGGCGCGATGGGGCAGGCGATGGAGCGGCTTGGGCAGGGGCAGGACGATGCCGCGACGGTCGCGACGGTGACGGGCGACGTCACCTATAATGCGATGCTGCGCACCACCTGTGTCGCGACGCAGGTGGAGGCGGGCCATGCCGAAAATGCCCTGCCGCAGCGGGCGCGGGCGACGATCCAGTGCCGCCTGTTTCCCGGCGACAAGGTGGAGGATGTCGAGGCAAAGTTGCGGTCGGTGCTGCTGTCCGGCATTGCCCTGACGCGCAAGGGCGACAAGGGCGCGCCGGCCGTGCCGCCGCCGCTCGATCCCTGGATCATGGGGCCGGCCGAAAAATTGGCGCAGCGGCATTTCCCCGGTATTCCGGTGGTGCCCAACCTGCTGACCGCCGGCACCGATGGCCGCTATCTGAGCGCGGCGGGCATCCCGACCTATGGCGTGCCGGGCATCGTCCTCGATCCCGACGGCAATGGCGCCCATGGCGTGGACGAGCGCATCCGGGTGAAGAGCGTCTATGACGGGCGCGACTATCTCTATGCGCTGATCCGCGCCTATGCCGAGGGGCGCTGACCGGCCCCTCGGTTGGCGGCGCTCAGGTACGGATCCACACGCCCTTGGTCTGGAGATAGGCGTCGATATGTTCGGCGCCGCCCTCCCGGCCATATCCGCTCATCTTGTAGCCGCCGAACGGGACCGACGGGTCCATGGCGAAATAATGGTTCACCCAGATGGAGCCGGCGCGGATGCGCCTGACCGCCGTCATGGCCTTGCCGATGTCGCGGGTCCAGACCCCACCGGCCAGGCCGAAACGGGTCGCATTGGCGCGACCGATCACCTCGTCCAGGCTGTCGAAGGGCAGGATGCAGGAGACCGGCCCGAAAATTTCCTCGCGGGCGATCCGCATCTCGTCGGTCACATCGGCAAAGATGGTGGGGGCGACCCAATGACCCTTGTCGAGCGCGCCGCCGGTGACGCGATGGCCGCCGGTGACGAGCCGGGCGCCCTCCTGCGGGCCAAGGTCGAGATAGGAGGAGACGCGGGCGAACTGCTTGGCCGACACCAGCGGGCCGATCACGGTTTCGGGGTCGAGGCTGGGGCCGATCTTGAGATTGGCGGCGAAGGCGGCGATGCGCTGCACCATCTCCTCATAGACTGGCCGTTCGACGAACAGCCGGGTGCCGGCGGCGCAGACCTGGCCCGAATTGTTGAACACGCCCATGGCGGCGGCCGGGGTGGCGGCGTCGAGATCAGCGTCCGCAAAGATGATGTTGGGCGACTTGCCGCCCAGTTCCATCGTCACCTTCTTCACCGACCCGGCCGAGGCGGCGATGATCCGCTGGCCGGTCTCGCACGAGCCGGTGAAGGCGATCTTGTCGACGTCGGGATGGGCGGAGAGGGCGGCGCCGGTCTCGCCCGCGCCGGTGACGACATTGACGACGCCGGGCGGCACGCCGGCCTCCAGGCAGAGTTCGGCGAAGCGCAGCGGGCTGAGCGAGGCATCCTCCGCCGGCTTCAGCACGATGGTGCAGCCGGTGGCGAGCACCGGGCCGATCTTCCACGCGGCGCTGAACAGCGGCCCGTTCCAGGGGATGATCGCGCCGACGACGCCGACCGGCTCCTTCAACGTGTAGGAGAGAAGGTCGACCGGGAAGCTGTTGGACAAAGTCTCGCCATGGATGGCGGTGGCGGCGCCGGCGAAATGGCGCAGCGATCGCTGTAACATGCCGCGCAGCCCCATGGCGGCGGTGATCGGCCGGCCCATCTCGATCACATCGAGCAGGGCGAGATCCTGGAACTCGGCATCAACCAGATCGGCGAGGCGCAGCAGCACCGCCTGGCGCTCGGCCGGCTTGAAGCGGCTCCATGGCCCTTCAAAGGCGGCGCGCGCGGCGCGCACGGCGCGGTCGACATCCTCGGCGCCGGCCAGCGCCAGTTCGGCGACCAGTTCGCCGGTCGACGCGCTGAAGCTCTGGAAGCGCTTGCCCGACAGCGCATCGACATGCTGGCCGTCGATCAGCAACTGCTTGGGCTTGCCGTCGATGAAGGCGGGGCGGCGGGTTTCGATCATCTTTATGTCCTTTCGGAAGAGGCCGGTCAGACCGGCTCCCCTTCATGGGCGCGGCGCATCGAGGCGCGGCCGAGGGCGAAGAGAAGGGCGGCGGGCAGCAGCACGCAGAAGACGCTGGTAATGAGCGACAAGCCCACCTTCATCTCGTCGCCCCACAATTTGTCGGTGACGAGGCCGATGAAGGCTGGGCCGCCGGCCATGGCGATGAGGCCGGATGCCAGCACATAGAGCGCCGAGACGCGGCCGCGCAGATAGGCGGGGGTGACGACCTGGACGGTGGCCGGCCCCATGCTGGCGGTCGACAGGATCAGGGCCATGAAGCACCAGTAACAGGCGACCGTCGCCCAGGGGCTGGCGACCAGGAAGGCGGCGATGCCGAACGGGGCGGCGGCCAGCACGGTCATCAGGCACCAGAAGAGATGCGCGTCCTTGCGACCCCGGCGATAGAGGCGGTCGACGGTCCAGCCATGGAGCGGGATCAGTGCGGCGGCGGCGATCTGGGCGATGCCGATCACCGGGCCGATCTGCGCCGGCTGCCAACCATGGACACGGGCAAGATAGACCGGGGTCCAGAGCTGGAAACCGATGGTGGCGGCATAGGCGAGGCCGAAGCCGACAAAGGCGGCGGTGTAGAGCGGCTTGTGTCGGCGGATATAGGCCCATGCCTCGCCATAGCCCGCACCCGCGCTCACGGCCTTGCGCCGGGGCGGCTCGCGGAACAGGAAGACGAGGAAGGCGAGCAGGATGCCGGGCGCGCCGGTCATGATGAACACCTGCTGCCAGGGCTGGAGTGTGCCGAAGATCGGCCAGCTGGCCGGACCCGCCTTCATCGCCGCGCCGACGATCGGGCCGCCCAGCAGGAAGACGATGCCCGCGCCCATGACGCCGCCCATGATGAAGACCGACATGGCGAGCGAAACGCGGTGCGGCGGGAAGCTGTCGCCGACGACCGAATAGCTGCCGGTGCCAAAGCCCGACTCCCCCGCGCCCACCCCGGCCCGCGCCATGGCAAGGCCGATGAAGCTGCCGGCGAGGCCGCAGGACGCGGCGGCGATGCTCCAGACGGTGACCGACAGATAGAGGACGATGCGGCGGCTGAAGCGGTCGAGCGCCATGCCGAGCGGGATGGCGCAGAGGCAGAAGAGGACGGCGAAGGCCGGCCCCTGGAGCAGGCTGATCTGGAGGTCGGAGAGACCCAGATCCTGTTTGATCGGGCCGACCATCAGCGCCATGATGTTCCGGTCGGTCAGCGACAGGATATAGAGCAGGAACAGGATTGCGACCGTCAGCCAGCCCATGAAGGGGCTGGGATAGTCGGCGGTGGCCGGGGCAGGGGGCGGCGGCGCGGGGCTGTCGATCGGCGCGGATGATGACGGCGAAGCTGACAGGGACAAGGCAGGTTCGTTCATCGGCGGAACGCCCTGATTATCACCGATTCTCTGTTGCGCAGGCTCGACACCGACCTTCTCCATGCTGATCGCCGTGCCTGGTCCGCGGAGCGGCACGATCTGTTGCCGGCATAACGCACATTTTTGCACCATAGGTCAATATATGACGCGCCGCTTTTCACGGCTTTATCCCCTGTCCCTAATAAGAAGGCCGGATTTCCGTTGCGGCAAGGGGGCAAATTCTTTTCGATCAAACATTTACCACTGGTGCAAAATTAGTTGACATCCACCGCTGGAGCGATAGAAATAAAAATGCACACCGGGATAATAATGACAGGTGTGGGCCAACGAGCCGACACATTGCGTCCAGGGAGAGGAAAGACCAATGTCCAAGCACAAGATTTTTGCGTCGTCGCTGGCGATCGGCGCCAGCATCGTCGCGATGACGGGCAGCGCGCTGGCGCAGGATGCGGCGCCGCCCGCACCGGCACCGGAGCAGGCCGTCGAACAGGGTAGTGCCGCGCCGGTCAGCACATCCGACATCGTCGTTACCGGATCGCGCATCGTTCGCGACGGCTATACCGCGCCGACGCCGGTGACGGTCGCGACGACCGAAGAACTGTCGCGCACGACGCCGTCGAGCATCCCGGACGCGCTCAACAAGCTGCCGCAATTCTCCAATTCGCTCAGCCCCTCCAAGTCGGCGTCGAACTTCTCGAACGCGCCGATCCACGGCAATGTGCTCAACCTGCGCGGCCTGGGCACGCCCAGCGCCAATCCCAAGGGGCCGCTGCGCACGCTGATCCTGTTCGACGGCATGCGCGTGTCGCCGACCGAATATATCGGCACGATCGACACCAATGTGCTGCCGCAGCTGCTGATGCAGCGGGTCGACGTGGTGACCGGCGGCGCCTCGGCCCAATGGGGGTCTGACGCGGTCGCGGGTGTCGTCAACTTCGTGCTCGACAAGAAATTCACCGGCATCAAGGGCGTCGCCCAGGCGGGCATTTCCGACGAGGGTGACAATGCCAACCAGCGCCTCGGCCTGGCGGTCGGCCAGGATTTTGCCGGCGGACGCGGGCATATCCTGCTGAGCGGCGAATATTCCAACAATGAAGGCATGCTGCGCAGCGATCGCGACTATGCGACCAAGGGCTATAGCTATGTCGGCAGCGTCGTGGGCTGCGCCAAGCTGGCGAGCGAGCCGGCGTCGGTCTGTGCGCCCGGCGGCGCGCGCAATCCTTATACGATCGGGTCGAACATCCTGATTTCGGCGCTGGCGCCCAATGGCCGCATCACCGCCTCCAGCGTGGCGGGCAACCCCTATGTCGGACAGGTCATCAACAATGACGGCACGACCCGGCCATTCAACACCGGCACGGCGGTCGGCACGACCGGCTTCCAGTCGGGGGGCGACGGTTACCAGATCCCGACCACCGGCGCGGCGGTCATTCCGCTGACCACCTATCAGGCGTTCGGGCGCCTGAGCTATGACCTGACCGACGATATCAACGCCTTCGTCCAGGGTAGCTGGTCACGCTCGGACCTGGAATATTCGACCCAGGTGAATGCGCTGGTGCCTTCGTCGCAGGGCGTCACCATCTACAAGGGCAATCCCTATCTGTCGTCCGCGCTGAATTCGGCGCTGACGTCGGCGACCGACAGCTACACGGTCGGCCAATATGATGCTGGCCAGCCGACCGCCATCGCCAAGGAACGCACCGACTACTGGATGGTCAATGCCGGCTTCACCGGCAAGCTGGGCGGGCTCGACTGGAGCGCCACCTACTCGCATGGCGACTCCAAGCATATCCTGGCCAATTCAGGCCTCTATGACAGCAAGAAGCTCTATGCCGCCGCCGACGCGGTGGTGGACCCCAGCACCGGCCAGATCACCTGCCGCGTGCTGCTCGATCCGACCTATGCCAGCCAATATGCGGGCTGCAAGCCGATCGACGTGCTGCATGGCGATCCGTCCAAGTCGACGCCCGAAGGCTATGCCTATGCCACCGGCACGTCGCGTTACCGGGCCAGCATCCGTCAGGACAGCTTTGCGGTGAACCTCAGCGGCAGTCTGTTCGACCTGCCGGCTGGACCGGTCGACTTCGCGGTCGGCGCGGAATATCGCAAGCAGACGCTGAACCTCACCAGCAATGCCGATCCCTCGCTGCTCGACACGGCGGCCGAGCGCAGCGCCTATTTCGCCGGCCTGCGCGGGGTGCCGGCCACCACCAACTTCTACTGGCTGACCAATGTCGGCACGGCGCATGGCAGCCTGAACGTCAAGGAAGCCTATGCCGAACTGGCGGTGCCGATCCTGAAGGACAAGCCCTTCTTCCGGGAACTGAGCATCAACGGCGCGGGCCGCATCACCGACTATTCGACGTCGGGCACGGTCGAAACCTGGAAGGTCGGCGCAACCTGGAAGCCGGTCGACGACCTGTTGCTGCGTGCCACCCTGTCGCGCGACATCCGTGCGCCCAACCTGTTCGAACTCTATTCGGGGGCGCAGAGCGGCATCGGCATCGTCAACGATCTGCAGACGGCCGACGGCAGCTATGGCAGTGGCCTCAACCAGAATGTGAACACGGTCACCAGCGGCAACGCCAATCTGAAGCCGGAAAAGGCCAAGACGCTGACGATCGGTGGCGTGCTGACGCCGTCCTTCTTTCCCGGCTTCTCGCTGTCGGTCGACTATTACAAGATCAAGGTCACTGGCCTGATCGATACGCTCTCGTCACAGCAGATCATCACCAACTGCTATAATGCGGGCGGATCGGGCGTGGCCGAATGCGGCCTGATCGATCGGGCGACGCCGACCAGCCTGCCCTCGCTGGTGCATATCGTGCCGGCCAACATCGCCTTCCTGAAGACCGCCGGCATCGATTTCGACGCCAGCTATCGCACGGCGATGGGCGACGGGGCGCTCAGCCTGCGCCTCTACATGAACTATCTCGACAAGTTCGATGCCCAGCAATATGCGGGCGCGCCGATCGCCCATTATGCGGGCGTCAGCGTGGTCGGCAGCAACCCGGCCGGCTTCCCGCGCTGGCGCGGCAATTTCTCGATCGACTACAGCAACGGGCCGTTCGGCATCACCCTGTCCGAACAATATATTCACAAGATGCGGCTGGATATTCCCGGCGGGCCGGTGCCGATCCAGTTCGTCGACGATAAGGTGAAGGCGGTCTGGTATACCGACCTGGCCATGCGCTTCACCGTGCCCCAGGGGAATGGCAATTTCGAGCTGTTCGCCAACGTCAACAACCTGTTCGACAAGCAGCCGCCGATCATTCCGGGCACCGTGCCGGGGGTGAACCTGCCCACCAATATCGCGGTCTACGACTTTATCGGCCGGGCCTTCACGGCGGGCGTCCGCTTCAAATTCTGATAATCGGCAAAGAGCCATTCGGGGCAAGCCGCTGGAGGCCGGATCATCCGGTTTTCAGCGGCTTTTTTCGTGTCGAGGGGTGGGCGCGCCGTCCTAGAGGGACTGGCGCTAACAGCCGCTAAAAACGCCCGATGTGGGATCTGCGGTTGGCTGTCACATCTGGTGATGGAAGGGGGTGGTGGACGCACTTGGGCTCGAACCAAGGACCCGCTGATTAAGAGTCAGCTGCTCTACCAACTGAGCTATGCGTCCACACTGGCCTATAAACGATCCGCTGGGGGATCGAACCTGCATCAGGCCGATGCAGGATTTGGTGGACGCACTTGGGCTCGAACCAAGGACCCGCTGATTAAGAGTCAGCTGCTCTACCAACTGAGCTATGCGTCCATCCCGTTGCCGGTCAGTCTTGGTGGCTGATCGCTTCGGTGTGGGCGGGCTGTTAGCAGGCACATTTGATTCTGCAAACAGTAAATTGCGTTATCGCACAATTTTTTCTCGATCGACCGCTCAGGCCCAGTTGCCGATGCGCGTGGTGCGCCTGGTCGAGCGGTCGATCGACATGATGATGCCCACGCACAGCATGACCGTCAGCATCGACGAACCGCCATAGGACATGAAGGGCAGGGGGATGCCAACCACGGGGGCAAGGCCCATGACCATCATCAGGTTGATCGCCATGTAGAAGAAGATGGTGGTGGTGAGGCCTGCCGCGACCAGGCGCGCGAACTTGTCGGGCGTGCGCAGCGACACGCGGATGCCCCAGCGGAACAGCAGCATGAAGGCGCCGATCAGGAACACGCCACCGGCCATGCCCCATTCCTCCGCCATGGTGGCGAAGACGAAGTCGGTATGGCCCTCGGGCAGATATTGGAGATGGCTCTGCGTGCCTTGGAGGAAGCCCTTGCCCCAGATGCCGCCGGAGCCGATCGCGATCTTCGACTGGCTGATATGATAGCCCGCGCCCAGCGGATCGCTTTCCGGGTCCATGAAGATCAGGACGCGCTTCTTCTGATAGTCATGCAGGAAGCTGAAGGCGATCGGGATGATCGCGGCGACGGTGAGGCCGGAGCCGATGAACAGGCGCAGCGGCAGGCCGGCCAGGAACATGACGGTGATGCCGCCCGCCAGGATCATCGTGGCAGTGCCCAGATCCGGCTGTACCAGCACCAGCGCCCAGGGAACGCCGATCAGCACCAGCGCGGGCCAGATGGCGTTCCAGCGGCGAATTTCCCCCACTGGCAGCATCGCATAGAAGCGGGCGACCGCGAGCACGATGGTCGGCTTCATGAATTCCGACGGTTGCAATTGCATGAAGCCCAGGTTGATCCAGCGCTGGCTGCCGCCGGCGACGCCGCCGATCAGTTCCACCAGCACCAGCGAAACCAGCACCGCGCCATAGGCGGGGAAGGCAAAGCGGGCGAACAGTTCCAGCGGGATCCGGCTCAGCACCAGCGCCATGACGGCGAAGATGACGAAGCGCACCCCCTGGTTGATTGCCCAGGGGGTGATGCTGCCACCCGCGGCGCTGTAGAGCACCAGCGTCCCGAACAGGGCGATGGCGGCAAGCAGGCCCAGCACGCGCCAGGGAAATTCGGTGACGGACTGGGGTATGATGCTCATTACGGGTTTCCGGGGCCTGGGGGCGCGGGCAGGTCGTCGCCATCATCGGGCTCAGCCGATGACGGGGCCGGTGGTGGCGGGGCGGCGGCTGGCGTGCTGGCGGTCGGCGCGGTCGCATTGGCGGCCTCGCTGCTATTGGCGGCGGCGGCCGGCGGCGGCGCCTGGCCCTTCTCGATCGCCTTGGCCAGGCGGAAGGCGGCCATCTGCCGGGCCTGGCGTTCGGCCGGGGTGCCGCCCCAGCCCTTTTCCAGCGTCACCAGCTTCTCCATCGCCTTCTGCGGATCGAACAGATAGGACATGGTGTCGCTGGCGATCATCGGCGCATCCTCGTTGCGGATGGTGTGGCCGCCATGTTCGATGATGCAGGCTATGGCATAACGGGGATTGTCGAACGGCGCGAAGCCCTGGAACAGGGCGTGGTCGCGCAGCTTGAAGGGCAGGCCGGCATTGCCGCGCACGCCGCCGGCGCGCTCCGCCATGGTGATGCGACGGACCTGTGCCGTGCCAGTCTTGCCGGCGATCAGCACATTGGGGATGCTCATCCGCGCCGCGCCGCCGGTGCCGCCGCCATTGACCACCGCGCTCATCGCGTCGCGGATCGTCACCAGATGCTCCTCGGGCACGCCGACCAGCGCCGGCTCGGGCCGGGCCGCGCCATGCAGGAAATTGGGCATCAACTGCCGTCCGGTCGCCAGCCGCGCTGCCATCACCGCCATCTGCAGCGGATTGATCAGCATATAGCCCTGGCCGATGGTCGCGTTGACGGTGTCGTACACCTGCCATTTCTGGTTGTATTTCTTGAGCTTCCACGCTGGGTCTGGGACCGTGCCATAGCTCTGGCTGGGGAAGGGCAGGTCGAAGCGCTGGCCCATGCCGACGCGGCGGGCCATGCTGGCGATGCGGTCCATGCCGATCCGCTGGGCCATCTGGTAGAAATAGATGTCGCAGCTCTGGGCGATCGCGCCGCGCATGTTGAGCGGGCCATGGCCGCGCTTCTTGTGGCAGTGGAACAATGTGTTGCCGACGCGGATCGCGCCGCCGCAACTGACCGTCTCGGCCGGCGATACGCCCGCCTCCAGTAGCGCCAGCGCCACCATCGGCTTGACCGTCGATCCGGGCGGATACAGGCCTTGCAGCACCTTGTTGCGCAGCGGAACATGGTCGTCCTTCGACAGCATTTCCCATTCCAGATGGCTGATGCCGTCGGAAAAGCTGTTGGGGTCGAAGCTGGGCATCGATGCGCAGGCCAGCACGTCGCCATTATGGCAGTCGATCACGACCACCGCGCCGCTCTGGGTGGCGAGGCGCCGGCCGGCATATTCCTGCAGGCCCGCGTCGATCGTCAGCTTGATCGGATTGCCGGGCGTGTCGGGGCGGGTGGTCAGTTCCCGCACGATCTTGCCGCGCGCGGTGACTTCCACCCGCTTGGCGCCGGGCTTGCCGGTCAGATGCTCGTCATAGGCGCGCTCCAGCCCGTCCTTGCCGACCTTGAAGCCCGGAGTGATGAGCAGCGGGTCCTTGCGCTTCTTATAGTCTTCCGCCGTCGCCGCGCCGACATAGCCGAGCAGATGGCCGACCGTGGCACCGGCGGGATAATGGCGCGAAAAGCCCTGGCTCGGCGCGACGCCCGGCAGGTCGGTCAGGCGGACGGAGACGGCGGCGAACTGGTCATAGGTCAGCTTGTCGGCGACCTGAACCGGACGGAAGCCGGCCGACTTGTCCAGTTCCTCCTTGATCCGGTCGACATCGTCGGGCTGGAGCGAGAGGAGTTGCGCCAGATGGCCCACCGTCGCCTCGGCATCGACGATCCGCTGCGGGATCAGGTCGACGCGGAAATCGGTGCGGTTATTGGCCAGCGGCCGGCCGTTGCGATCGACGATCCAGCCGCGCCGGGGCGGGATCAGCGTCAGGTTGACGCGATTGCTTTCCGACAGCAGCTGATATTTCTCGTTCTCGGCAATGCTGATCCAGCCCATGCGGCCGACCAGCAATGCGCCGATCGCGCCCTGCAGCCCGCCGACCACCATGGCCCGGCGGCTGAAGGTGAAACTCTGGGTGGCTTCGGTGACGATCTTGCGCTTGGGCGTCGGGAATTTCATGCCATCACGCGCCAGCGGTCGATCCGGGCGCATTGCCGGACGACGAAGGGAAAGAGCAATATCGTCCAGAGCATTTGGGGCGCGACCAGCAACAGTTTCACAGGACCTCCGCCGGTAATTCGCGCAAAGAAGACGCCGCCGGCGAGGCAGAAGATAATCGCCATGGTCGCGATTAACCAGTCCTGACGATAGCTGCGCCAGACGAGCCGATGCTCGATCGCGTCGATGCCGATCAGCATCACGGTCCACAGGAACATGGCGGAGCCGATCGGCTGGCCGCTCATCATGTCGTCGAACAGGCCGAGCGGCAGGCCGACCCAGGCGCGCCACAATTCCGGGCGCAGCAGCCGCCAGGCCAGCAGGACCAGCAGGCCGAAGGGCGGCATCGCCGGCGATTGGGCGATGACCGGCAGGATCGTCAGCATCGACCCCAGCATCACGGTCACCACCGGCGTTCCCGCCAGGCGCCAGCGCGACGGATGGCGGCCCAGGCGGGGAACCGGCGGCAGATTGCGATCGATCATGGCGTCGCGGCGTTCCCGGCGGCCAGGCCATTGGGGTCGCTGGTCGCGGCCACGCCCGGATCGGGGCGGGTCACGATCTGTTCGAAGGCGCGTTCCACCACCACGGCATCGACCTTGGTCGGGTTGGCGAGCGGCACGCCATAGGCGATCTCGCCCTGGACGCGGACGACCACGGCGACCGGGATATTGGGCTGGAAGATGCCGCCAATGCCCGACGTCACCAGCAGGTCACCCGGCTTGAACGGATTGCGACCGGCCGCCAGCGCGCGGATCTCCAGCGATCCGTCGCCGCCGCCGGTGGAGATGGCGGGGACATTGTCGTTGGCGCGGCGCACCGGCACGATATTGCTCGTGTCGGTCAGCAGCAGCACTTCGGCGGTGTTGGGCGTGGTCGTGTGGACGCGGCCGATCAGCCCCTCGGCCGCGCGCACCGGCATGCCTGGACGCACGCCCTGCCAGCTGCCGGCGTTGAGCCGGGCGAAGCGACGCGCGCTGCTGGCGGACGAACTGATGAGGCGCGCCGACAGCAGCGCGCTGCTGTCGACATCGACCAGCTTCAACAGCTTCTTGAGCCGCGCATTTTCCTGCGCGATGCCCTTTGCCTCGATGATCCGGTTGCGATCGGCCTCGACCTGACGGCGCAGGCCGACATTCTGGGAACCGGCGCGCCAATAGGCGGCCAGAACCTCGTCGATCGAGCTGACGCCGCTCACCGTCCGCTTCATGCCGGTGGACAGGGGGCGGGTGATTTCCGCCGACCCTGTCCGGATCGCGGCAAAGCCGGTCGGATCGAAGATGGCGACAACGATCAGCAGCAGCGCGATCGCTGCCCCGGCCATTGCCACCACATAGCTGGCGAAGAGGCTATATTGCGCCTTCCGGTTATGACCGGGGCGTCGGCTGGGTGGCCGCGCCATCGTCTATGTCCCCCGGATCAGGCAGTCTGCAACACGCCCCGGAAGATCGGATCCTCCATCGCGCGGCCGGTGCCGATCGCGACGCAGGTCAGCGGATCTTCCGCGATGGTGACCGGCAGGCCGGTCTCGTCGCGCAGTTCATCGTCCAGGCCCTTGAGCAGTGCGCCGCCGCCGGTCAGGACGATGCCCTGATCGACAATGTCGGCCGCCAGTTCGGGCGCGGTGTTTTCCAGGGCGATGCGGACGCCTTCGACGATCGTGCTGATCGGCTCGGCCAGTGCGTCGGCGATCTGGCCCTGGTTGATGCTGATTTCCTTGGGCACGCCGTTGACGAGGTCGCGACCCTTGATGTGGATCGTCTCGCCGACGCCGTCTTCGGGCGGCTGGGCGACGCCGAACTGCTTCTTGATGCGTTCTGCGGTGGCTTCGCCGATCAGCAGATTATGGTGGCGACGCACGAAGCTGACGATCGCCTCGTCCATCTTGTCGCCGCCGACGCGGACCGAGGTGGTGTAGGCGAGGCCGCGCAGCGACAGCACGGCGACTTCGGTGGTGCCACCGCCAATGTCGACGACCATCGAGCCGATCGGTTCGGTCACCGGCATGTCGGCACCGATCGCGGCGGCCATCGGTTCCTCGATCAGGAACACCTGGCTGGCGCCGGCATTGCTGGCGGCGTCGCGGATGGCGCGGCGCTCGACGCTGGTCGAACCCGACGGCACGCAGATCACGATCTCGGGCGCGCGCCAGGGGCTGTGTTTGCCGCCATGCACCTTGTTGATGAAGTGCTTGATCATCTGCTCGGCTACGTCGATGTCGGCGATGACGCCGTCGCGCAGCGGGCGGATCGCCTCGATCGAATCCGGGGTCTTGCCCATCATCAGCTTGGCATCGTCGCCGACCGCCTTGACGCGCTTGACGCCGTTCAGCGTCTCGACCGCGACCACGGAAGGTTCATTGAGGACGATGCCGCGGCCACGGACATAGACCACGGTGTTGGCGGTACCCAGGTCGATGGCCATGTCCTGGGAGGAAAATTTGAAGAGGCGCGAGAAGATCGACATGCTTCATCCTGTTTCGCCCGGTTGCGCCGGGACGGCAGTGTTCGTGCCCGCGCTCCGTTCCGCCCAAATCTATGCTGGAATATTTTTGGGGTCGCGGCTCGCGGAAAGCGCTCGCTTGGGCTAGTCACTAATCAATGTCAATACGCCGTCTGCCCGAACATCTGGTCAATCGCATTGCCGCAGGCGAAGTGGTCGAAAGACCCGCCAGCGCGCTCAAGGAAATCGTCGAAAACGCGCTGGATGCCGGCGCGACGCGCATCGCCGTGCGCCTGTCGAGCGGCGGGCTCGACCGGATCGAGGTCAGCGATGACGGCTGTGGCATGGATTCGCAGGACATGGCCCTGGCGCTGGAGCGCCACGCCACCTCCAAGATGCCCGACGACGCGATCGAGAATGTCGCGACGCTCGGTTTCCGGGGCGAGGCGCTGCCCTCGATCGCCTCGGTCGCGCGCCTATCGATCGACAGCCGGCCGCGTGGCGCCGATGGCTGGAACCGCACCGTCGACAATGGCGTGCTGGTGGCCGAAGGGCCGGCCGCACTGCCGCCCGGCACCCGCGTCACCGTCGACCAGCTCTTCGCCAGGGTGCCTGCGCGGCGCAAATTCCTGCGTTCGGCCAAGTCGGAATATGCCGCCTGCCTCGACGTCATGCGTCGCCTCGCCATGGCCCATCCGTCGGTCGCCTTCTCGGTCGAGCATGATGGCCGCCGCGTGCTGGGCGTGCAGGCGGGCGAGGCACGGGAAGAGCGGGTCGCCGCGCTCACCGACCGGCAGCTGGCTGACAATCATGTGATCGTCAGCCTGGAGCGGGACGGGGTGCAACTTTCCGGCGTCGCCTCGCTGCCGACCTACAATCGCGGCGTGGGCGATCACCAATATCTGTTCGTCAATGGCCGCCCGGTCCGCGACCGACTGCTGATCGGCGCGCTGCGCGGTGCCTATGCCGACATGCTGGCGCGCGATCGCCATCCGGTGGTCGCCCTGTTCCTCGACGTCCCGCCGCTGGAGGTGGACGTCAATGTCCATCCCGCCAAGACCGAGGTGCGTTTCCGCGACCCGGCGCTGATTCGCGGCATGATCGTTTCGGGCCTGCGCCGCGCGCTCGATGCAGAGGGCTTCCGTGCGGTCCAGCATGCCGATCCAGCCGCGCTCAACGCCTGGCGGCCCGAACCACTGTCGCCTACGCCGATCGGTGCCATGCCGATCTTCGAGGCAGCGGCCACGCCCTATGCGCCGCCCAGCTACAGCCAGTTCGCGCCATCCTCGCCCGCCGGCTATCAGGGCGTCGGGGATCGGCGGCCGAGTTTCCTGACCCCGCCGCCTCAGGCGCGGGCCGAACCCGCCGCCGCGCCGACCCCCGAAGGGCACAGCTTTCCGCTGGGCGTCGCGCGCGGTCAGGTCGCGCGCACCTATATCGTCGCCGAGGCCGAGGATGGGCTGGTCATCGTCGACCAGCATGCCGCGCATGAGCGGCTGACGCTGGAACGGATGCGCCGGGCGATGGAGGGGCAGGGCGTGGCGTCGCAGGCGCTGCTGCTGCCCGAGGTGGTGGAACTGGACGAGCCGGCCTGCGACCGGCTGGAGGCGCGGGTCGCCGAACTCAAGGAATTCGGCCTGGAACTGGAGCGCTTCGGTCCTTCGGCCATGCTGGTGCGCGCGACCCCGGCGATGCTGGGCCAGGGCGATGTGCAGGGGCTGGTCTCCGACCTTGCCGATGATCTTGCCGCCTATGACAGCGCTTTGTCGCTCAAGGAGCGGCTCGATCTGGTCGCCGCGACCATGGCTTGCCATGGCTCGGTCCGCGCCGGCCGTATCCTGAGCGTCGCGGAAATGAACGCGCTGCTGCGCGAAATGGAAGTGACCCCGCGCTCGGGCCAATGCAACCATGGCCGGCCCACCTGGGTGAAGCTCGGCCATGGCGATATCGAGAAATTGTTCGGGCGGAAGTGACGGCCTGGCGTCAGTGCCAGGCTGCCCCTAGTAACGCCAGCCATCCGCGCGCATCCGCCTGGCTTGCGGGCCTGGGCGCGCCATAGCCGCGGCATTCCAGGCAGTCGGCGCGCACGCCCGCGCCGCTGACCAGTCCGCGCACATCGGCGACGGCCTGCAGCGCCCAGCGCTGCTGCAGCTTCGCCTCGCGGCCGATCAGGTCGCGCGGGGCGCCGGCATCGTCCTTCTCGCGGTCGGCGATCGACTGGATGAACTCGGCGAACTTGTCCGGCTGCTTCTCGATCCAGTAGGGCTTGGCCTTGGCCGGATCGATTTTGGCGCGGCGCGCCGCTTCGGCAATCGCGTCGTTGAGGTCGCCGAACCGGTCAATGAGGCCGATCTGGCGGGCGGTGCCGCCATCCCAGACGCGGCCTTGGGCGATGGTGTCGATCTGCGCCGGCGTCTTGTGCCGCGCCTGCGCAACCAGGCCGACGAACCGGCGATAGATATCCTCGACCCCCATTTGCATGATCTGGTCGAATTGCGGGGTAGTGCCGCCGGCGATGTCGGGCTGGCCCGACAAAGGCGTGGTGCGCACGCCGTCGGTGGTGATGCCCATCTTGGCCAGCGTGCCCTCGAAGCTCGGGATGATGCCGAACACGCCGATCGATCCGGTGATGGTGTCGGGCTCGGCAAAGACGATGTCGGCCGGGGTCGAGACCCAATAGCCGCCGCTTGCCGCGACATTGCCCATCGACACGACGATCGGCAGGCCGCCGGACTTGGCCTCCATGATGGCACGGCGGATCTTCTCCGACGCCTGCACCGATCCGCCCGGCGAATCGACGCGGACGACCAGGGCCTTCAAGTCCTTCTCGTCCAGTGCCTTCAGCAGCAGGTCGGAAATCGTGTCGCCCGCCGCCGTGCCGGGGCCGGCCTCGCCATCGACAATGTCGCCGGCCACGGTCAGCACGCCGATCTGCCCGTCATTGGCGGGCTTCCTGGCCTTCACATAGGCGGCATAGTCGATCGCGGCATAATCGGTCTCATCCTTGTCGGACGGATCGCCTGCGACCTTGGCGACGTGCTCTTCAAAGGCTTCCTGATCGCCCAGATGGTCGACCAGCCCGGCGGTCAGCGCAGCCTTGGCCATGTCACCGCCGGCGGCGCTGGCGGCGGCGGCCGGGTCGGCGGCATAGGCCGCAACCTTGGCCTTGGGCCGCGCCTTGGTCACGTCGTCCTGCCAGTTCTGCCACAGTGCGCCGGCCAGTTCCTGATTGGCCTGCTTGGCCGCGGGCGACTGGTCGGCGCGGATATAGGGTTCGACGAAGCTCTTGTAGGTGCCGACGCGATAGACATGGGTGTTGACGCCCAGCTTGTCGATCAGCCCCTTATAATAGAGGCCGGAGCCGCCGCGCCCGGCGATGGCGACGCCGCCCATCGGGTCGACCCAGGCTTCGCTGGCATGGGCGGCGAGCTGGTAGCTGTCGTCGCTATAGAGGGTGGCAAAGGCGAAGACCGGCTTCTTGGCGGCGCGCACCGCATCCAGCGCCTTGCCGACGCGGGCGATGGCGACCTGGCCGCCGCCGGTGAAATCGTCGAGGTCGAGCACGACCGCCTTCACCTTGTCGTCGGTGCGGGCGGCGTCGAGCGCGGTCAATATGTCGGACAGGCGATATTCCTTCGCCTGATCGCCCGAGCCCGACAGGATGGCGGTGGCGCCGACCTCGGCCGGCTGTTCGACGATGCTGCCGTCAAGGTCCAGCAGCAGCGCGCCGCTGCCGATCGGCTTGGCCGGCTTGGGCGAGAAGGACAGGGCGGCATAGAGCAGCCCGAAGAAGAGCAGGAGGAACAGGAGCACCAGTCCGTCCTTGATCGCGACCAGGATGCGCCACGCGCCCTTCACAAATGCCAAATCGCCGTTCCTTTTCCGTTGGTCGTCCCGAGCTATCGCATCGCCGGTTTGACTGCAATGTGGGCTTGTCCTGACCCGCGACAAGCTTGCGCCCATAATTTTGCCCGCTATGGCAGGCGCATCTTTCGCCCCTATCGTGCAGGAGACACGCCCGATGCCCACGCTCGTCCTCATCCGCCATGGTCAGTCGACCTGGAACCTGGAAAACCGCTTCACCGGCTGGTGGGATGTCGACGTGACCGAAAAGGGCGCGGAAGAGGCGCGCGCCGCTGGCCGGCTGATGAAGGAAAAGGGGCTGGATTTCGACCAGTGCTTCACCTCGCTCCAGACCCGCGCGATCAAGACGCTGAACCTGGCGCTGGAGGAAATGACCCGGCTGTGGCTGCCGGTCGAGAAGGACTGGCGCCTCAATGAGCGCCATTATGGCGGCCTCACCGGCCTCAACAAGGCCGAGACCGCGGCCAAGCATGGCGACGATCAGGTCAAGATCTGGCGCCGCAGCTTCGACATTCCGCCGCCGGTGCTGGAAGCGGGCAGCGAGTTCGACCTGTCGAATGACCGCCGCTATGACGGTATCGCCATCCCCTCGACCGAGAGCCTGAAGGACACGATCGCCCGCGTGCTGCCCTATTGGGAAGGCCGCATCGCCCCCGAGCTGCGCGCCGGCAAGCGGGTGCTGATCTCCGCCCATGGCAATTCGCTGCGCGCGCTGGTCAAGCATCTGTCGAACATTCCCGATGACGAGATTACCGAGCTGGAAATCCCGACCGGCCAGCCGATCGTCTATGAGCTGGCCGACGATCTGACCGCGACCGATCGCTATTATCTGTCGGAACGGTAATTCGGCCCGGCCGATACGGAAAACCACATTGCCCCCTGGCGGCCCGGCCGCTAAGGGGCTTTGCTTTCCGGGCAGGCCGGTGGGCCGCCCCATCAGGGGAAGCGATTTATGAGCGGGGCAGTGGAAGTCGGCATCATCATGGGCTCGCGCTCCGACTGGGAGACGATGCGTCATGCCGCCGAGACGCTGGAAGCGCTGGGCGTCGCCCATGAGTGCAAGGTCGTGTCCGCCCATCGCACCCCGCAGCGCCTCTATGATTATGCCACCAGCGCCGCTGGCCGCGGCCTCAAGGTCATCATCGCCGGTGCCGGCGGGGCCGCCCATCTGCCGGGCATGGCCGCATCGATGACCCGCCTGCCGGTGCTGGGCGTGCCGGTGGAGTCCAAGGCATTGAAAGGCATGGATTCGCTGCTGTCCATCGTCCAGATGCCCGGCGGCATCCCGGTCGGCACGCTGGCGATCGGCAAGCCCGGCGCGATCAACGCCGGCCTGCTCGCCGCGTCGATCCTGGCGACCCATGACGATGCGCTGGCTGAGCGGCTGGACGCCTGGCGCGCACGCCAGACCGACGCCGTCGCCGAAACCGTCGAGGACTGATCCCGATCATGACGACCATTGCCCCCGGCGCCACCATCGGCATCCTTGGCGGCGGCCAACTCGGCCGGATGATCGCCATGGCCGCGGCCCAGCTTGGCTATCGCACCCATATCTACGCGCCCGAGGAAAGCGGTCCCGCCGCCGATGTCTCGCCGAGCTGGACCCAGGGCGCCTATGAGGATGCCGCCGCGCTCGCCGCCTTTGCCGAGGGCGTCGACGTCGTCACCTATGAGTTCGAGAATATCGATCCGTCGGCGGTCGAGGTGCTCGCAAGCCATGGGCTGGTCCGCCCCGGCGCCGGGGCGCTGCGCATCGCGCAGGATCGTCTGGCCGAAAAGCGCTTCGTCGCCGATCTGGGCGGCCTGACCGCGCCGTTCGCGCCGGTCGACAGCCTGGACGACCTGGAAACCGCGATCGAGACGATCGGCAGCCGCGCCATCCTCAAGACCAACCGCATGGGCTATGACGGCAAGGGCCAGGCCCGGATCAACGAGCCGGGCGACGCGGTCGGCGCCTGGAATGCGATCGGCCGCCAGCCTGCGATCCTCGAAGGCTTCGTGACCTTCGATCAGGAATATTCGGTGATCCTGGTGCGTGGCGCCGACGGCGCGATGCGCTTCTGGGATTCAGCCGCCAACGTCCATGTCGACGGCATCCTCGCCACCTCGACCGTGCCGGCCGGATCGCTGATCGAGGGGCAGTTGCCCGCCGCCCGTGCGCTCGCCAAGCAGGTCGCCGATGCGCTCGACTATGTCGGCGTGCTGACGCTGGAATTCTTCGCCAGCGCCGACGGCCCGGTGTTCAACGAAATGGCGCCGCGCGTCCATAATAGCGGCCACTGGACGACTGAGGGTGCGCTCACCAGCCAGTTCGAGAACCATGTCCGCGCGATCTGTGGCCTGCCGCTCGGCGATACGGGCCTAGCCGCCCGGCAGGTCGAGATGCGCAACCTGATCGGCGACGATGCTGCGGAATGGCTGGCGATCCTGTCCGATCCGGAAAATCATCTCCACCTCTATGGCAAGCATGAGGCGCGTCCGGGCCGCAAGATGGGGCATGTGACGCGGTTGTCGCTTTAATCTATTTACCTCGTCATCCCCGCGAAGGCGGGGATCCATCTCGCGGGTTCGCCCCATTGCCTTGGTTCGGTGATGGATTCCCGCCTGCGCGGGAATGACGAGATTTTTTGGCGGAGGAAGCGCGATCATGAGCGAGCAGCCCGACATCGTCCTGATCCTGGCCCGCGCCGACAATGGCGTGATCGGCCGGGATGGCGACCTGCCCTGGCGGTTGCCGGCTGACCTCAAACATTTCAAGGCGCTGACCGCTGGCCATCCGATGCTGATGGGGCGCAAGACGTTCGACAGCCTGCCCGGCCTGTTGCCCGGCCGTCGCCATATCGTGCTGACCCGCGATCCGGAATGGATGGGCGAGGGGGCGGAGGTCGCCCATGATGTCGATGCCGCGATCGCGCTGGCCGATGCGCCGGTGCTGATGGTGATCGGCGGCGCGGAAATCTATCGCCTGTTCCTCGACCATGCCGACCGGATCGAACTGACCGAGGTGCATGTCGACGCCGAAGGTGACACCCATATTGCCTATCCCGATCCTGCGGACTGGCGCGAAACGGCGCGCGCGGATCATCCCGCGCTGGACGGGCGCCCGGCCTACAGCTTCGTGACGTTCGGCCGTCGCCCGTAAATCTTCCGTCATTGCGAGCGCAGCGAAGCAATCCATGGGCGCCGGTGGATTGCTTCGCGACGCTCGCAATGACGACAGGGATGTGTGGACGTGATCGCCAATTGCCACGCCCTGTGTGTCACCCTATAGCCCCGGCCATGGAGCGGCTTACCAGCAATGCCCCGATCCCTGCGCATCTGCGCGGCGGCGTCATGGCGCTTGGCAATTTCGACGGCTTTCATGCCGGCCATCAGGCGGTGGTCGGCCGCGCGATCGCGCGTGCGCGGGCGGAGGGGCGGCCGGCGATCGTCGCCACCTTCGATCCGCATCCCATGCGTCTGTTCCAGCCCGATACACCACCCTTCCGCCTGACCACGCTGGACCAGCGCCAGGCGCTGTTCGCGGCCGCCGGGGCCGACGCGATGCTGGTGTTCGACTTCACCCGCGAACTCGCCGCGCTCGACCCGGCCGGCTATGTCCGGTTGCTGATGGAAGAGCTGGGCGTTGCCGCCGTCGTCACCGGCGAGGATTTCACCTTTGGCAAGGGCCGCAGTGGCACCATCGCCAGCTTTGCCGAACTGGGCCTGCCGGCAGAAGCGGTCGCACCGGTCATGGACGCGGAGGGAGTTATCAGCTCCAGCCGCATCCGCGCCGCATTGCAGGCGGGCGATTGCGCCACTGCCACCCGCCTGCTGACCCGCCCCTTCACGATCCAGGGCATGGTCCAGCATGGCGACAAGCTGGGTCGAACCATCGGCTTCCCGACCGCCAATATCGACCTTGGCCCCTATCTGCGCCCGGCCTTTGGCATTTATGCCGTGCGCGGGCTGTTGGCCGATGGCCGGGTGCTGGACGGCGCCGCAAATCTTGGCATCCGCCCGACCTTCGATCCGCCCAAGCTGCTGCTGGAACCGCATTTCTTCGATTTCGCCGAAAGCCTCTATGACCAGAGCATAGAAGTGCAACTGATCCACTATCTCCGGCCGGAGGCGAAATATGACGGCCTCGACCCGCTGATCGCGCAGATCGCACGTGACTGCGACGACGCACGGCAAATCCTTGCGGGAACGCCTTACCTCGCTTAATGCCCCCTGACCTCACCCGTTCGTGCTGAGTAGGGGCTGAGCCTGTCGAAGACCCGTATCGAAGCATTCAGCCTTCGATACGCCATTTCGACTTCGCTCAATGGCTACTCAGGACGAACGGATTTGCTTAATTTGCCGGACCCCATATGACCGACCAGCCCGATTATAAAAGCACCGTCTTCCTTCCCGTCACCGACTTTCCGATGAAGGCCGGCCTCGCGCAGAAGGAACCGGCGATTGCCGCGCGCTGGGCGGCGATGGACCTGTACGGCAAGCTGCGTGAGAAGCGCGCCGGCCGCGAACGCTTCATCCTGCATGACGGCCCGCCCTACGCCAATGGCGACATCCATATGGGCCATGCGATGAACAAGGTGCTGAAGGACATCATCGTCCGCAGCCAGTCGCTGCTCGGCAAGGATGCGCCCTATGTCCCCGGCTGGGACTGCCACGGCCTGCCGATCGAATGGAAGATCGAGGAGGAATATCGCAAGAAGAAGCTGAACAAGGACGAGGTGCCCGCGTCCGAGTTCCGCGCCCAGTGTCGCGCCTATGCCGACAAATGGGTGGACGTGCAGAAGGAGCAGTTCAAGCGCCTGGGCGTGATGGGCGACTGGGCCGATCCCTATCTGACCATGAAGTTCGACGCCGAGGCGACGATCGTCGGCGAACTGCTGAAATTCGCGGAAAGCGGCCAACTCTATCGCGGCGCCAAGCCCGTCATGTGGTCCCCGGTCGAAAAGACCGCGCTGGCCGAAGCGGAAGTGGAATATGAGGACATCACCTCGACCCAGATCGACGTGGCGTTCGAGATCGTCGAAGCGCCGAACGCGCCCGAACTGGTCGGCGCCCATGCGGTGATCTGGACGACGACGCCCTGGACGATCCCGGTCAACCAGGCTTTGGCCTATGGGCCGGAGGTTGAGTATGTGTTGGCCGAAGTGCTCAGCATTGGTCAGGCTGGGGGCGATCCAGCGTTGGATGGCGATGCTCTGATCGTAACATCGAATGAGTGGCGTGGCCGGAAGTTTGTAGTCGCTCTGGATTTGCTTGACGAGTTCAAGCGGAAAATCAGCGGCGAACTATCCATTGGCAGGAAAGCCGAGCTTTATCCGGTGTTCCAAAAAAAATGGACCGGCAAAGGCTCCCAACTCGCCGGCGCTGTCGCCCGTCACCCGATGCACGCCCTCGGGGGCTTCTTCACCAAGCCGCGTCCGTTCCTTGCGGGCGATTTCGTCACGACCGATGCGGGTACCGGCCTCGTCCATATGGCGCCCGACCATGGCGAGGACGACTTTGCGCTGTGCAAGGCGAACGGCCTGAACCCCGTCTTCGCGGTCGAGGGCGACGGCAAATATCGCGCCGACTGGCTGTGGCTGGGCGGGCAGGGGTCGGTCATCAACCCCAAGTTCGTCGGCAAGGATGGCCCGATCTGTTCGGACCTGCGCGAAGCGGGCGCGCTGCTCGCCGCGTCGGACGATTTCAAGCACAGCTATCCGCACAGCTGGCGCTCCAAGGCGAAGATCATCTTCCGCTGCACCCCGCAATGGTTCATCCCGATGGACAAGCCGCAGGAAGGCGTGGTGGCCGATGTCGATGGCGGCGTGATGCCGACCCCGATCGTCACCGGCAACGGCCCGACCCTGCGCGAGATCGCGCTCGACGCGATCGAGCATACGCGCTGGGTGCCCGAGCGCTCGACCAACCGCATCCGCTCGATGGTGGAAGGTCGCCCCGACTGGGTGATCAGCCGCCAGCGCGCCTGGGGCGTGCCGATCGCGCTCTATGTTCATCGCAAGACTGGCGACTATCTTGTTGATCCGGCAGTCAATGCTCGCATCATCGACGCGTTCAAGGGCGCCGGTGCGGATGCCTGGTTCGGCGCCGATCATCAGGCGCTGCTCGGCCCCGATTATGACCTCAATGACTATGAGGTCGTGAACGACATTCTCGACGTCTGGTTCGACAGCGGCTCGACCCACAGCTTCGTGGTCGAGGGCCGCTATGGCGAGGGCACCCGCGCCGACCTCTATATCGAAGGGTCGGACCAGCATCGCGGCTGGTTCCAGTCCTCGCTGCTCGAAAGCTGCGGCACCCGTGGCCAGGCCCCCTATAAGGCGGTGCTGACCCATGGCTTCGCGCTCGACGGATCGGGCAAGAAAATGTCCAAGAGCCTTGGCAATGTCGTCGATCCGCTCAAGATCATGGCCGAAAGCGGCGCCGACATCCTGCGCGTCTGGGTGGCGAGTACCGACTATTTCGATGACGTCCGCATCGGCAAGGAAGTGCTGGCCGGTTCGTCCGACGCCTATCGCAAGCTGCGCAACACCTTCCGCTACATGCTGGGCGCCCTGTCCGACTATGATGAGAGCGAGGCGGTGTCCTACGCCGAGATGCCGGAGCTGGAGCGCTACATGCTCCATCGCCTGGCCCAGCTCGACGCGGAACTGCGCGCGGTAGTCGACAAGGCGGCGAAGAGCGAGAACTGGCTGGAATTCAGCCGTTATACCCGCGCGATCTTCGACTTCGCGAACAGCGACCTGTCGGCCTTCTTCTTCGATATCCGCAAGGACTGCCTCTATTGCGATGCGAAGTCGGATCC
The DNA here is from genome assembly GCF_051058005.1 of Sphingobium sp. DN12. Lineage (NCBI taxonomy): Bacteria > Pseudomonadati > Pseudomonadota > Alphaproteobacteria > Sphingomonadales > Sphingobiaceae > Sphingobium > Sphingobium sp. DN12. Next base: position 1,934,814 of record NZ_CP173717.1, on the reverse strand, counting down.
CAAGCGTCGCGCCTATCGCACCTTGCTCGATACGCTGTTCCACGCGCTGGTCCGCTATGTCGCGCCGATCATCCCCTTCACCGCTGAGGAAGTATGGCAGAGCCGCTTCCCAAGTGACGAGGATAGCGTCCATTTCCTGGAATGGCCCGAGGTCGACCATCGCTGGATCAACACCCATCTGAACGACAAGTGGGCGGAGCTGCGCGACCAGCGCGAGCAGGTCAACGAGGCGATCGAGCCCTTCCGCCGCGAAAAGGTGATCCGCTCCAGTCTGGAGGCCGATGTCACCATGGGCGAAATGCTGCCCAGCGACGGTGTGAACTTCGCCGAAATCGCCATCGTCGCCCGGATCGAGATGGGCGTGGGCGACGGCATCATCGTCAAGCCCAGCGAGTGGCACAAGTGCGGCCGCTGCTGGCGCCTGCTGCCCGAGGTCGAGGAAGATGGCACGCTGTGCAATCGCTGTGATGAGGTGTTGAAGGCATGAGTGCCATCAACCATCGCCCGCTGGGGCTGACGGTCGCGATCGTCACCCTCGCGCTCGACCAACTGGTCAAATATACCGTCACCTATCCGCTCGCGCTGCAGAGCCGGGCGGATGCGGGGATCGAGATACTGCCCTTCTTCCGCCTGCGCTGGCTGGAAAATCGCGGCGTGTCGATGGGCTTCTTCCATGCCGACAACGACACGATGCGCTGGATGCTGGTCGGCATGACCATGTTGATCGCCGGCTTCGTGGGGGTGTGGATGTGGCGCGAAAAGGCGCGGTCGGACGTCGCGGCGCTCGGCCTGGTGCTGGGTGGCGCGATCGGCAATATCGTCGACCGGATGCGGCTGGGCTATGTCGTCGACTATGCCGACCTGCATTTCGGCGAATGGCGCCCCTTCCTGATTTTCAACCTGGCCGACGCGGCCATCACGTTCGGCGTGCTGATCCTGCTTGCGCGGGCGCTGCTGCTGCGCGAGAAGGGCGCAAAGACGGAGACCCTGAAGTAATGCGTAAACTGATCCTCGCCGCCGGCCTTGTTGCAACCCTGTCGGCGTGCGGCGGCGGTGGTAACGGCCTGCTCAACCGTGGCCGTCCCGACGAGTTCGCTGTGACGCGCCAGGCGCCGCTGGTCGTGCCGCCCGATTTCGCGCTGGTTCCGCCCGCGCCGGGCACCCCGGCTGCTGCCACGGTCGATTCGAGCCGCGCCGCGCAGGAAGCGCTGTTCGGCGGTCCGGCCCCGCGCAGCGCATCGGAAAGCGCGGCGCTGAACTCGGCCGGCCGTGGCACGGCCGCCGCCGGCATCCGCTCGCAGGCAGGTGATCCGGGTACCGAAGTGGTCGACAAGGGCGCCACCACCCGCGACATCATCGCTGCGCCCGAAGGCGACGGCCAGGACGCCCGCGCCGCCACCGGCACGCAGACGACCCCGCCGCAGCAATAATCTAGGGGGAAGGGGGCGTCTGATCGTCCCCTTCCGCAAAGGCCTTGAGCCGGGCGAGCGTGCCATCCCATTGCGCGCCGACCCGGCCGAGCCAGTCCTGCGCCGCCGCAACCGCTTCCCGGCGCAGCGCGAAATGCACTTCCCGCCCCTGCTTGCGCCTGCGCACCAGCCCGGCGCCGTACAGCACCTCCAGATGCTTGGCTACCGCCTGACGGCTGATCGGCAGGCCTTCGCCAAGTTGCACGATCGATCGGCCATTGCCGTCGCCCAGCCGCGCGATGAGCCCCAGGCGCGTGGGATCGCCCAGTGCGGCGAAAATCTCAGCCGGTGACATGGTCGCGGATATTCTTCACCTGTTCCGCCCAGCCGCCGTCATTGTCGCGCATGACATTGGTCCGGCGCGGTTCGGGCACCGCATCGAACCCGCTTTCGGTGACGGTCAGGCGCGTGCCGCCGTCGATCGGCTCCAGCACAAACTCCACCAGCGTCCATTCGGGCACCGGCACGCCGCTCTCCATCAGTGCCTTGTCGCCGCCGGTCGCGGGCCATTCATAGGCAAAACGGGTCATCGGCTCGATCGCCACGACCCGCGCCTGCCAGCGATACGCCTCATAGCCCGGATAGGTCATATGCCCGGTCGAGGGCTGGCCGATGGCGAAGGGCTGGTCGAGCGCGACGCGGAACCAGGTGCCGAATTGCGCATGGTCGGTCAGGGCGTCCCATACCCGCTCTACCGGTGCGGCGATGTCGATCGTCTTGATGATGCTGTCGGTCATGATAGGCAACCTCCTGATTGCCTATATGCGCCTCAAGGCGGGGATATGCAACTATATGGTTGCTCTATAACGGCCCGCCGGCGTAGCGGATCGAGGCCCGGCCGGTCGCGCGCACCGGCAGATACAGGCCCTGGCCATGGGCGCTGATCTGGCCGATTTCCGTGCTGTCCAAATTGGTGCGGATGCGGAAATGCGGGGTTTTTCGTTCGCCGATGGCGCGCCGGATCTTGCCCTTCAACTCCTCCAGATCATGGGTGAAATTCTGGCTGAGGGCGTCGGCGATGACGCTGGAAAAGGCCGGGCTGCCGGCCAGCGTGATCAGGATGTCGCCGCCGATCCCGTCGCTGGTGCCGGTCACCTGCAGATCCTCGAAATGGACCAGTGCCGAATTGGGCTGGTTGACCGGGCGGGCGGTCAGCCAGACGGTGCCATGGGTATCGCCGAGCTTGCTGTCCGCCGGACGCGCCGCGAGCGTGACGCCCACGGCGATGCGGTTGCCCGTCGTGCCATAGGCGGTCAGCTTGTCGAAGCGCGCGACGATAGGGCCTAGCTTTGGCAAATCGAACGGCCGTGCGGCGCGCTTGTGCAGGGCGCGCAGGATCACCGGCTCCAGCTGCGCATAATCGGCCCGCACCGGCAGGAAGAAATGCAGCGCGTCATTGATCGGCGCACGCGCGGGCGGTGGCAGTCCGGTTGGCTGCGGATCGACCGGACGGTCGCCGACCACGGTTTCGGTCAGCGCCTCGATCCCCAGCCGGAAGCGCAATTGGGTGCCGCTGTTGCCATAGCCGTCGAACAGGAAGCGTTGGGGCGTGACGCGCATCCATACCGGCGGATCATGGTCGTTGAGCGAGAGGCTGGTGAAGGCCGCGCGCCACAGCCGCTCGATCTTGCTGCGCAGGTTGACCTTGGCCAGTTCGCGCGGCAATTGCCGTTCGAGGTCGCGGATGACCGGCGCGATCTTGCGATCCACCTTGTCGGCGAAGGTGATGCGTTGGCCGAGGAAGTCGATGCCGGGCGTCTGGGTCCAGTCATAGCTGAGTTTCAGCGTGCCATGGGGGCGCCACTGGGTGTCGAGCGACAGCTGAATCCGGGCATGGGCCATGGCGTCGCCGGTGGCGGTCTCGCCCTTCAGCAATCCTGCGATGTCGCGCGCGCTGACCTGCGGATGGATCGGGATGTCCGCGATCAGGTCGCGCCCCGCGCCGCGCAGGCGGATCGGCCCGCGCGTGACCGCGCCGATGATGTGGCAGTCGATCGGCGGCGTCACCCTGATCTGCTTACCGAGCAATTTGACCCGCCTGGGCTGGACGCAGCGCGTGCCTGGCCGGTCGATCCGCCAGAGCTGGCGCGGCATGGCCCGCTCGATCGCCTGGGCAATCAGGGCGCGGTCGATCTCCACCGGGACGCTGATGATGGAGGATGCGCTGGTCGCCGGCACGGGATCATTGGCGCGCGGCGGCGGCTCTACCGCCTGTTTCTGTGAACAGGCGGCGAGCAGCGGCAGGAGCAGCAGCCAGCGATGATGTCGACCCGGCAATACACTGCCCAACCGCCTTCTCCCGAACATGGTCCAGCGGAAGGCAGGCTAGGGCAGTTGGGGGAGGAGGTCCAGCGCGGACCTTCAGGCCCGCGCTTCCTCCACGCCGGCGCTGTTGTGGCGCAGCGCCGTCAGCACCGTGTCGACGATCGCATCGGCATCCAGCCGCGCGTCGGCATATTGCTGTTCGGGCTTGTCCTGGTCCTGGAAGATGTCGGGCAGGCGCATGGTGCGGATCTTGAGGCCATTGTCGGTCAGGCCAAGGTCGCTCGCCAGGGTGAGGACATGGGCGCCCAGACCGCCGATCGAGCCTTCCTCGATCGTCACCGCAACCTCATGGGTGGTCAGCATCCGGCGGATCAGCGCCTCGTCCAGCGGCTTGGCGAATCGCAGATCGACTACGGAGGCGGACAGGCCCTTGGCCTCCAGCGTGTCGGCGGCCTTCATCGCTTCCTCCAGCCGGGTGCCGAGCGACAGGATCGCGACCTGGCGCCCTTCGCGCACGACGCGGCCCTTGCCGATCTCCAGCGCTTCGGGAACCTCGGGCATGGCGACGCCGGTGCCGTTGCCGCGCGGATAGCGCACGGCGATCGGCCCGCTGTCATGCATGGCGCAGGTATGGACCATGTGCGTCAGCTCCGCCTCGTCGGCGGCCGCCATCACGACGAAATTGGGCAGGCTGGCGAGATAGGTGACGTCGAAGCTGCCGGCATGGGTGGAGCCGTCGGCACCGACCAGACCGGCGCGGTCGATGGCGAAGCGCACGGGCAGGTTCTGGATGGCGACATCATGCACCACCTGGTCATAGGCGCGCTGCAGGAAGGTCGAATAGATGGCGCAGAAAGGCCGCATCCCCTGCGCCGCGAGGCCGGCGGCGAAGGTCACGGCATGCTGTTCGGCGATGCCGACGTCGAAGGTCCGGTCAGGGAAGGCCAGCTCGAACTTGTCGAGGCCCGTACCCGACGGCATGGCGGCGGTGATCGCGCACACGCGTGGATCGCGCTGCGCTTCGGCGATCAGCGCCTGGGCGAATACATTGGTGTAACTGGGCGGACCCGGAGGGGCCTTCGCCTGGGTGCCGGTGATGACGTCGAACTTCTGCACGCCATGATATTTGTCGGCGGCCGCTTCGGCCGGGCCATAGCCCTTGCCCTTCTGGGTCACGACATGGATCAGGCACGGTCCTTCGGCCGCATCGCGGACATTTTCCAGCACCGGGATCAGATGTTCGAGATTATGGCCGTCGATCGGGCCGACATAATAGAAGCCCAGTTCCTCGAACAGGGTGCCGCCGGTCGCCATGCCGCGCGCGAACTCGTCGGTCTTCTTGGCCGCCTTGTGCAGCGGGCGGGGCAGTTTGCGCGCCAGCTTCTTGGCCATGTCGCGCAGGCCCAAAAACTCGCGGCTCGACACCAGTCGGGCGAGATAGGCGGACAGTCCACCGACGGGAGGCGCGATCGACATGTCATTGTCGTTGAGGATGACGACCAGCCGGTTGCCGGCCTCGCGCGCATTGTTCATCGCCTCATAGGCCATGCCCGCCGACATGGCGCCGTCGCCGATCACGGCGATGCCCTTGCCCGGCTTGTCCTGCATCTTGTTGGCGACGGCAAAGCCGAGCGCCGCGCTGATCGAGGTCGAGCTGTGCGCCGCGCCGAACGGGTCATATTCGGATTCGGCGCGCTTGGTGAAGCCGCTGAGGCCACCGCCCTGGCGCAGGGTGCGAATGCGATCGCGCCGGCCGGTCAATATCTTGTGCGGATAGCATTGATGGCCCACGTCCCAGACCAGCTTGTCGTTGGGCGTATCGAACACATAATGGATGGCGGTGGTCAGTTCCACGACACCCAGGCCCGACCCCAAATGGCCCCCGGTCACGCCGACGGCGGCGATGGTTTCGGCGCGCAGTTCATCGGCCAGCTGGCGGAGCTGGTCGGGCTGCAGCTTGCGCAGGTCGGCGGGGATCTTGACGGTGTCGAGCAACGGCGTGGACGGATTGGACATGGGGAACTGCCTACTCGCTTTCCTGCGCCAAGTCGAACCCTGACGTCATGCAGGGGGACGCCAAATCTTCAATCAGGGAAACGGCGCGGGTGAAACGGCTGTCCCAATCCCCGCCGACCGAATCCCAGTTAACGCCGCTGTCGATCAGCACGTTCCGGCTGATATCGGCAAATCGCGCCCGCACCGGATCGTCGCCATAGATACGCGTGCCATCGTCGATCCAGGCGACATCGGGTTCCAGCAGCAAATAGAGGTCGGCCTTCGGGTAGGCGAGCAGCGCGTCGGGCGCATGGCCGATCATCATCTCGGCCCAGGCCGCCGTCATCAGCGCGTCGGTGTCGGCGAACAGGCGACGGTTCGCCAGCCGCCGGCCGGCGGCGATCGTCGCGGACTGGGCCGCGCCGATCAGCAGCAGGTCGGCCTCGTCCATATCGACACTGTGAACTTCGGCCTGGGCACGGCCATATTCGGGCACCCAGATCGTGTCGAAATGCCGGGCGAGGCGTTCGGCCAGCACCGACTTGCCGGTGCTTTCGACGCCATGCAGCAGGATCGTCCGGGTGAAATGCGCGCGGACCGGCGGCGCGATCCAGCGCCACTGGCCCCAAGGATCGGCACGCACGGCGCTGGCGGACAGGCCGCCCAGTCCGTCCTGGTCCGCGCCCAGGATCCGGGCACCCAGCGGCACGAAGCGCCCGCCGACTTCCTGCGCCAGCCGCAGCCCATAGGCTTCGCCTGCGAACAGCAGGTCGATCGGCTCGGGGTGGGCCTGGGCCACGATGGCCCGCCAGATCGGCCAGAAGTCGGCGGAGTCTTCAGGCGCCTGCGGCACGACGGCATCATGGCCGATGACCCGGCATCCCGGCGCCAGTTCGCGCATCCATTGCAGCCGCAGCGGACCGGGGATCGGATCGTCCGGCAGCCAGCAGACGAGGATGGTGAGTTCGTCCACCATCGCCCGCGCGCTGTCGATCAACATCTGATGGCCCGCATGAGGCGGCATGAACTTGCCGAGCAGGAAGCCGCGGGTCATGCGGGCGCTCGGTCCATCGTGCGGCGCCAGGCGATCAGGCCCCATAGCGCGATGAAGAAGAAGAGGGCGTAGAGGATCGACGTCGCGATCAGGCCGCGGCTCCAGAACAGGCCGGTGGCAAGGGCATCCACCGCCACCCACAGCACCCAGCTTTCGACCTTGCGCTGCGACTGCAATATCTGTGCGGCGACGCTCATGCCGGCAATCATGGCGTCGGCGAAGGGCGCGGCGGCATCGGTGAAGCGGGCCATGCCCATGCCCCAGGCCAGGCTGGCGAGCGCCGTGCCCGCGATCCAGGCGAGACGGGCCGGCGTGCCGAGGCGCACCACCGCGATGCCGCCATCGGCGACCTTCTCGCTATGCACCCAGTTCCACCAGCCATAGGCGTTGATCACCAGGAAGAAGATCTGCAGCAGCGCGTCGCTGTAGAGCTTCGCTTCGAAGAAGACGAAGAAATAGAGCGCGACCATGGCGATGCCGAACGGATAGTTCCACAGCGAACGGCGCGCCACCAGCACGACATTGACCAGGCCGAGCGCCGCTGCGACCCATTCGATGATGGTCATGAACCGCCCGTCAGTGGCAGGCGCTGCAGGTGCCGCGCACCTCGATCACCGGACGCACCGGCGCGAAGCCGGCCTTTTCCGCCACCGACCGCAGCGATCCGGTGATGGGATCATTGTCGATATGCGTCACCTGGCCGCAACTGTCGCAGACCAGGAAGATGCAGTCATGATGGCAGCCGGGATGCGCGTTGGCGATATAGGCGTTCGCGCTTTCCACCCGCATCGCGATATTGTTCGCCACGAACAGGTCGAGGATGCGGTAGACGCTGTTGGGCGCGACCCGCTTGCCGCGCGCCTTGGACACAGTGTCGGCGATATCATAGGCCGATGCCGGCTTTTCTTCGGCCGCCAGTGCGTCGAAGATGGCGGCGCGCATCGGCGTCCACTGCTCATCCTTCGCCTCCAGCGTAGCCTGCGCCGCGTCGGCCAGCTTCTTGCCGGTGGGTTCCTGATGATGATGGTGCGAATGATCTGCCATGGCGATTATCTAGGCGTGTCCAACTGCGGCGGCAAGTGGCTGGCTCAGCCGCGCTGCCAATAGGCAAGGGCCGCCCAGAGCCAGCCGCCGATCATCATCGCGCCGCCGATCGGCGTCACCGCGCCCAGCCAGCGCGGGCAGCCCAGCGCCATGGCATAGAGGCTGACGGCAAAGATCGCCGCGCCGATGAGCAGCAACAGGGCGCCGCCGCGCGTGATGCCCATGATCGTCAGGACGGCGACGGCATGGATGAGCTGATAGAGGCCGCCGGTGCGCAGCCACTCCGCCGCCTGCGGGCTGGCGGCGCCATGGGCGCCAAAGGCACCGGCAGCAATGGCAAGCGCTGCCGACAGGGCGGCCAGAATGGCGATCATGCTTCTTCTCCATCTCCGCGCGCGCGCAGGCGCATGCCCCGGCCGGGGCGGTACATCAGGTCCTTGGCCGCCAGCAGATTGCCATGCTCGATCTGCAGGGCGAGGCGCTGGCCGTCATTCTCGCGATATTGGCGTTCGACTTCCTCGACCTCTTCGGGCGGCACGCCCAGCGTCTGCATCGCCTGGACACCCATGCAGATGGCCGATTCGAATACCTCGCGCACCACGCCGGCCAGTTCGATATCCTGCATCGCCAGGATCTGGCGACGATCGAACACGCGCGCCATCAGCGCGGCCTGGGGGAAGGCCTCGGCAATGGGCTGCAGCACACGGCCATCCAGCGAGGGATCGTCGATGCAGAAGGCGATCAGCCGGGCTTCATCAGCACCGGCGCGGCGGAGCAGGTCGATCCGCGTGCCGTCCCCATAATAGACCTTCATGTCGAAGCGGCTCGACACCTCGATCTGGGCAGGCTTCTTGTCGATCAGCACGACGCCGAAGCCATGGCCCATCAGCATCTGCGCCACGGTCTGGCCGAAACGGCCATAGCCCACGATGATCGCACTGCCGCGCGGCGCATCCTCCGGCCCGGGCAGGTCGTCGCGATCCTTGGGCTGGGCGAATTCGAAGCGGCGGGCAAACAGCATCAGGAAGGGCGTGGTCGCCATCGAGAAGGTGACGATCGCACTGAACAGGCTCGCCGCCTGCGGCGCGATCAGATAGGCATTCTGCGCCTGGGCAAAGAGGACAAAGCCGAATTCACCGCCTTGGGAGAGCAGCAGGCCGGCGCTCAATGCCTGTTGCCAGGCCATGCCGAACAGCCGGGCGAGCAGGGCGATGATCGCGGTCTTGGCGGCCACCAGCATCGCCGCCATGCCGATGACGAACAGGGGATTGGCGGCGACAGCGCGCAGGTCCAGCACCATGCCGACGGCCAGGAAGAAGAGGCCGAGCAGGATGGAGCGGAACGGTTCGACATCGGACTCGATTTCGTGCCGATAGGGGGAGTCGGCCAGCATTACGCCGGCGACGAAGGCGCCAAGCGCGGTCGAGAGGTGCAGGCTGTGCATCACCGATGCGGCGGCCAGCACGGTGAACAGGCCGACTGCAACGAACAGTTCGCGCTCGCCCTGCCGGCCGACCAGATTGAGCAAAGGGCGCAGGATGAAGCGACCGGCCAGCACCAGCCCGGCGATCGCGGCGACGGTATAGCCGGCCAGCACCCATCCGGGCGGCCCGCCCGCGTCGGCCGGATTGCGGGAGAGGGCGGCGACGATGGTGATCAGCGGGACGATCGAGAGATCCTGGAACAGCAGGATCGAGAAGACCTTCTCGCCAAAGGGCGAGTTGATGCGGCCGCTGGATTTGAGGCTCGGCAGCACCTGCGCGGTCGAGGAGAGGGCGAGCGGCAGGCCGAGTGCGATCGCCGCGCCCCAGGTGAAGCCGGTCGAATAGAAGATGATGGCGATGAGGGCGAGGCCGCACAGCACGACCTGCGCCAGGCCAAGTGCGAAGATGTCGCGCTTCAGTCGCCACAGGCGCGCGGGATGGAGTTCGAGGCCGACAAGGAAAAGCAGCAGGACGATGCCGATTTCGGCAATCGCCAGCTTCGATTCCGCGCCGCCGACGAGGCCCAGCCCTTGCGGGCCGACCAGCGCGCCGGCGACCAGATAGCCCAGCACCGCACCCAGGCCGAAGCGGCGGAACAGCAGGACGAAGGCAACGGCGACGCCCAGCAGGATCACGCCTTCGGAGAGGAGGACGTCGGTGGCCGACATGGCGGTTTCGGCGACCGGCATCAGGCGTCCGCCATCCGCGCGGCTTCGGCAATCGCCTCGAAACCGAGCCGGATCGAGGGGTGGCGCGCAGGATAGCCGCGGGCCGGCGCCAGCACGGCAAGACCGGGCCAGAAATCCAGATCCTCGCTCTCGCCCGACAGATAGGCGGCCAGCTTGTCGCGCGCCTCTGCCAATTCGTCAGCAGTGAGGCCGATCGCCTGCGCCGCCATCAGCGCGGCGGAGGCCTGGCCCAGGGCGCAGGCCTTCACGTCCAGGCCCATTTCGGCGAGCTTGCCGTCGGCCATGCGGACATCGGCGGTGATGCGCGATCCGCAGGTCGGCGATCGCTTCTCCACGCTCGCTTGCGGATCGGTCAGCCGCTGGTGATGCGGGATGCTCGCGGCGAGGCGAAGAATGTCGTTATTGTAGAGGGATGCGCTCATTGTCCCTCCATGTAGGACAGTTATCGCCGCGGGAGAAGGCGGCAAAATGGCCTAGGGGCCGCGATAGCGTAGCGCGTCGACCAATATGCTGAACGCAGCGGCCGGTTGGCGGCGACTGGGATAATAGAGATGATAGCCGGCAAAGGGCGGGCTCCAGTCCTCCAGCACCGGGATCAGCCGGCCTTCATCGATATCCGCGCGCACCTGATCCTCCATTACGAAGGCGAGGCCGAAGCCGGCGAGGGCGGCGCGGCGGATCATCTCGATGCTGTTGAAGGCCAGTTGTCCCTCCACCCGCACCCGGATTTCATGGCCGTCCTTTTCCAGTTCCCAGGCATAAAGGCCGCCGGCGCTGCGCAGGCGCAGATTGATGCAGTCATGCGCGGCCAGATCCTGCGGCGTACGCGGCACCGGGCGGCTGGCGAAATAGGCGGGTGCGCCGACCACGATCATGCGCAGGTCCGGGCCGATGCGTACGGCCACCATATCCTTGGCGATCGCCTCGCCCAGCCGCACGCCGGCGTCGAACCGTTCCTTGACGATATCGACAAAGCCGGAATCGATGCTCAATTCGACATGGATGTCAGGGTAGCGCGGCAACAGCCGTTGCAATGCTGGCCAGACGACCGTGTTGCTGGCATGTTCGGCGGCGGTGATGCGGATGGTGCCGGCCGGCCGTTCGCGCAGATCGCCAAGCGAGGCGAGTTCGGTCGCGATGCTGTCGAGCGCCGGGCGCAGCGTGGCGGACAGGCGATCGCCTGCCTCGGTCAGGGAGACGCTGCGGGTGGTGCGGGTGAGCAGGCGGACCCCCAGGCGCGTTTCCAGCCGCCTGATGGTATGGCTGAGCGCAGACTGCGACGTGCCGAGCAGCGCTGCCGCCCGGGTGAAATTGCCGGTGTCGGCGACCATCAGGAAGGCGTTGAGGTCGACCAACTCTTCGCGCCGCATTCATGAACTCCAGATATAAAGTCTTGCCGCTTTTATGATCTAATCCGCCGCTTGGCGACAGCCTATCTTCCGTTCGGACATCAAATCGGAGTGACCGCTATGGAAAAGCGACTTTTGGGCAAGAGCGGGCTGGAGGTTTCGGCCATTGGCCTGGGCTGCATGGGCCTCAACTTCGGCTATGGCACCGCCGTCAGCCAGGATGAAGGGATCAGATTGATCCGTGCGGCTGTCGACTTCGGTGTCACCTTCTTCGACACGGCGGAGGTCTATGGCCCCTATACCAATGAGGAAATGGTCGGCGCCGCGCTGGCGCCGGTGCGCGACCAGGTGGTGATCGCCACCAAGTTCGGCTTCGACATCGGCGCAGGCCTTGGCGCGCTCAACAGCCGGCCGGACAATATCCGCGCGGTGGCGGACGCCTCGCTCAAGCGGCTGGGCGTCGAGGTGATCGATCTTTTCTATCAGCATCGCGTCGATCCGGCCGTGCCGATCGAGGATGTCGCCGGCACGGTCAAGGATCTGATCGCCGAGGGTAAGGTCCGGCATTTCGGCCTGTCGGAACCGTCGGCTGCGACGGTCCGCCGCGCCCATGCGGTGCAGCCGGTCGCCGCGCTCCAGAATGAATATTCGCTCTGGACCCGTGGCCCGGAAACCAACGGGATCCTTGAAACCTGCGAGGAACTGGGCATCGGCTTCGTGCCCTACAGCCCGCTCGGCAAGGGCTTCCTGACCGGCGCGATCAGCAAGGATACGGCGCTGGCCGAAGGCGATTTCCGCAACAGCCTGCCGCGCTTTGCCGCAGAAGCGCGGGAGAAGAACCTGGCGCTGGTCGATCTGCTCAAGGGTATCGCGGCCGAGAAGGGGGTGACCCCGGCGCAGATCGCGATCGCCTGGCTGCTGGCGCAGAAGCCGTGGATCGTGCCGATCCCCGGCACCACCAAGCTGCACCGGCTGGAGGAAAATCTGGGCGCGGCCAAGGTCGAACTGAGTGATGCCGACCTGACCCGTATTCGGGAGGCGGCCGGCGCCATCCCGGTCGAGGGCGAGCGCTACCCGCCGCATCTGCTCGAAATCGTCGGGCGCTAATTACGGATGGGCCGGGGCTAATATCCCGGCCCATTGCACGTTGGTCCCTGTCCGCCTATCGCCGCCGCGAACGGCCGGAACGAAAGGATAGCGCGGCGATGCACATATTGGTCGATGCCGACGCCTGCCCGGTGAAGGAGGAAATCTACAAGGTCGCCTTCCGCCATGGCGTTGCGGTCACCATCGTCAGCAACAGCCCGATCCGCATTCCGGCGCATGAACTGATTGACCGCGTGGTGGTGAGCGACGGGTTCGACGCCGCCGACGACTGGATCGCCGAACGCGCCGGTGCCGATACGCTCTGCATCACCGCCGACATCCTGCTCGCCGATCGTTGCCTCAAGGCCGGGGCCGGGGTGATCGCGCCCAATGGCAAGCCCTTCACCAGCGCCTCGATCGGCAGCGCGATCGCGGTGCGGGCGATCATGGCGGACCTGCGCGCCGGCGCGGTCGGCGATCCGGTCGGCGGCCCACCGCCTTTCTCCAAGGCTGATCGATCCCGCTTCCTGTCCGCGCTGGACGAGGCGATCGTGCGGATGAAGCGAGGGCGGTGATGGGCGATTATGACGCGATAATCCTGGGCGCCGGCGCCGCCGGCATGATGTGCGCCGCGACCGCCGGCCAGCGCGGCCGCCGGGTGCTGCTGGCCGACCATGCCGATGCGCCGGGCAAGAAGATCCTGATCTCCGGCGGCGGCCGCTGCAATTTCACCAACATCCATACCGCTGCCGATCGCTATCTGTCGGCCAATCCCCATTTCGCAAAGTCGGCGCTGGGCCGCTACACGCCGCAGGATTTCCTTACCCTGATCGGCCGTTATGGCATTGCCTGGCATGAGAAGACGCTGGGCCAGCTCTTCTGCGACGGATCGGCGAAGCAGGTCGTGGCCATGCTGGCAGAGGAATGTGCGGCCGGCGGCGTGACCATGGCGCTGGGCCAGCCGGTGACGGATATCAGCCATGGTGATGGCCTGTTCCGCGTCAAATTGGGCGATCGCATCGTGTCGGCGCCGTCGCTGGTACTGGCGACCGGTGGCCCGTCCATCCCGAAATTGGGCGCTACCGGCTTCGCCTATGAGGTTGCGCGCCAGTTCGATCTCAAGGTGGTGCAGCCCCGGCCGGCGCTGGTGCCCTTCACCCTGGGGCCGGACGACGCGCTGTTCCAGTCGCTGTCGGGCGTATCGGCCGAAGTGGAGGTGCGCTGGAACAAGACCCGGTTTCGCGAGGCGGCGCTGTTCACCCATCGCGGCCTGTCCGGTCCGGCGATGCTGCAGATTTCCTCCTATTGGGAACATCGCACGCCGATCCACGTCAATTTCCTGCCCGATCTCGATGTTGACTGGTTGCTGGCCGAGAAGCGCAATCGTCCGCGCACTGGCCTGCGGCGCGTGCTGGTCGAGCGCTTCCCCGAGCGCATGGCCGATGCCCTGCTCGAACGGATCGGGGCGCAGGGCGACCTTGGCAATCTGCCCGACAAGACCCTGCGCCAGATTGGCGAGCGGCTGGCGGGCTGGTCCTTCATACCGTCCGGCACCGAAGGCTATGCCAAGGCGGAGGTCACGGTCGGCGGCATCGCCACCGCCGGCCTTTCATCGCGGACGATGGAAGCCGCCAAGGTGCCGGGCCTCTACGCCATTGGCGAGGCGGTCGACGTCACTGGCTGGCTGGGCGGCTATAATTTCCAATGGGCCTGGGCGAGCGGTTGGGCGGCCGGGCAGGCGCTCTAGGGGCAATCGACATTCAGCCCTGGCGGCCTGCAAATGGCGGCCTTCCGCGCTTCCGGTGCTCACATACTTTGAGTACGCTGCGTTGAAACGAGGCACGTGACTCGTTTCAAGGGGCACGGAAAACCACCATTTTCGTCACGTCATCATCTGAATGTCGATCGCCCCTAGGCGCGCCCCACGGTCTGGGCCTGCGCGGCTGCGATGCTGGCCTGAAGATGCTGGCGGCGGAAGGGCTTGGAAAGCCGCGGAATATCCGGTGCGATCAGGTCGACGCCTTCATAGCCGGATATGATGAGCAACGCGATCTCGGGATGGTCGACGCGCAGTCGCAGCGCCAGTTCGGCGCCGGTCATGCCGGGCATGATATGGTCGGTGACGACGATGTCGGGCCGGAAATCGGCGGCGATCATGCTGAGCCCCAGTTCGGCATTGTCGATGTCGACCACGTCATAGCCAAGGTCGGTCAGCATTTCCCGCGTGCCATGGCGGACCAGGGCATTATCGTCGATCAGCAGCACCTTGCCTTGCGTTGCTGCGATCTCGCCGCCATCGCCATCCGCCACTACGGCTACCGGCTTCTGCTTCTCGATCGGCAGCCAGAGCTGGATTTCCGTGCCCTGGCCCACTTCGCTGACGATTTCCAGCGCGCCGCCCAACTGGCCGGCCAGACCATGGGCCATCGATAGGCCAAGGCCGGTGCCATGGCCGACCGGCTTGGTCGTGAAGAAGGGCTCGGTTGCGGACGCCTTGACCGCTGGGGTCATGCCGATGCCGGTGTCGGTGATGCGCAGGCAGACGAATTGGCCGGGGATCAGCGGCACGGGGAGGCGGCTCTTGCACCGTTCGGCGGAAATGATGACCTGCCCGCCGTTCGGCATGGCGTCGCGCGCGTTGACCACCAGGTTGAGGATGGCCAGTTCCAGTTGATGTCGATCAGCGCGCACCGGCGGCACATCCGGCGCGGCGTCGACATGGAGAATGATCTGCGGGCCGACCGTGCTGACCAGCAAGGTCTGCATATTCTCCAGCGTCTCGGAAAGATTGACCGATGTTGGTTGCAACGGTTGGCGACGGCCAAAGGCCAGCAGCCGCTTGACCAGCGTCTGCGCGGTTTCCGCCGCCTGCATCGCGATATTGGCGGTGCGGGCGACCGCTTCGGCGGATCGGCCGCCGGCGATGATCTGGTCCAGCCCGCCGATGATCGGCGTCAGCAGATTGTTGAAGTCGTGCGCGACATGCCCGGTCAACTGGCCCAGCACGTCCATCTTCTGGATTTGCCGCAGCTTGTCCTGCGCGCTTTCCAGTTCGCTCGTACGCTCGCGCACGCGCTGGTCCAGATGATCGTTCAGGGACTCGAGCGCGCCGAAGAGCCGGCCATTTTCGAGTGCGGTGGACGCCGCCCGTGCCAACGCTTCGAGCAGCGAAATCTCGTTGTCGGTCGGCATGGCCGGCTCGGACCAATAGGCGCCCACGGCGGCGATCGGATCGACCCGGCCGATCGGCACCATGATCATGCTGCGGACGAAGGTCTGACTATAGGCGTCCACCGGCACCCGGACATCGTCGAATATATCGGCGATCACCGCGGTTTCCTGGTTCATCATCGCCCAACCGGACACGCAGGTTTCGGCCGGAAAGCGTTGCCCGGCCCATAAAGGCGCCTTGGCATCTTCCGCGATATAATAGCATTTTTCGCCTTCGCGCAGGACGATCGCGATACCGTCTGCGCCGACGGCGCGGCGGGCAAAGGCGCGCAGGACGCTGACAACTGCATCCAGGGAGCGCGCGCCGGCCAGAGCCTCCATGGCCTCGGCGGCTATGGTCCAGCGGGCCGCCAGCGCCTTCTGCGTCGAATGGTCTTCCCGGCCAAATGCTCCATTCATCGTGTGACCTCTGAAGTGGAAGGGAATCGCACTATATCATCGATCGGATGGGCAGGGGAAATGGAGATTTGTCAGTAGGTTAAGACTAGGCATGATTACATAATATACGCAATTTTACGGCCTGTTCGCGCGGGCGCGAAGCCATGAAATGCGGGTCATCGACATCGCCGTCATGGTTGTGGCGGTTCATTCTCCTGCGGTTGGGTCGGCGCGATCCGCGGTGGGGGCACGCCCTGCGGCGGCAGCGGCAAGGGCTGGTCGGACGGAATGCGAAGCTGGTTGCCATCAATGGTGACGGTCATTCCGCCCTGATCCATGCCGACGCCGACATTGCCGATGCCGGTTTCGACGCTGACATTGGCGATGGCATTGACCAGATCGGGATCCTGCTCTTCCTCGGGCACCTTCTCGACCGGCTCGTTGATCGCGCCAGCCATGAAATTGCGCCAAATACGTGCTGGCACACCGCCGCCGGCCGCGCCGCCGGGCAGCGGGGCGTTATCGTCATTGCCGATCCACACCGCCGTCACCAGTCCGCCGGCATAGCCGACGAAAATCGCGTCGCGACTATCCTGGGTCGTGCCGGTCTTGCCAAAGGTGCTGGTGCGCAGCGCCGCGGCGCTGCCGGTGCCGCGATTGGCGGCGGACGACAGGAGGTCGCGGATCATTTCGAGCTGGTCGTCGCTGAAATGGCGCTGGCGCTTCATCAGCCGGTCGAACCAGCCCTGTTCCTCGGGCGGCAGGCCATGGGCGAGCACCGGATAGGCGCCGGCCGCCACCGACGCATAGGCCTCGGCCAGTTCCACAAGCGGGATTTCCGACGTGCCGAGCGCGAGGCTGAGATCCTCGGTCAGCGGCGCGGTAACGCCCAGATCGCGGGCAACCTTGATGACATTGTCGACGCCGACCTTCTGGGTCAGGCGCACCGCTGCCACATTGCTCGACGCGGCAAAGGCCTGACGCAGCGTGATGCGGCCGCGATATTTGCCGCCATGATTGGCCGGGCGATAGGTGCCGGTGGTGATCGGCGTATCCTCGATCATGTCGTCGGGCGTCATGCCGGCGCGGAAGGCGGCGAGATAGACGAACAGCTTGAAGGTGGAGCCGGGCTGGCGTTTCGCCTGCACGGCGCGGTTGAAGCTGCTCTTCTCGTAATTCTTGCCACCGATCATGGCGACGACGCTGCCGTCCGGCTTCATCGCCACCAGCGCCACCTGTGCCCCGCCCAGCGGCGCGCGCCGGATCGCGGCTTCGGCGAGGCGCTGGATGCGCCAGTCGAGCGTCGTCTTCACCTCCTGCGCGCCATAGACGGCGCCGGCGCGGTCGCGCGCTTCGGGCAGCACCCAGTCGGCAAAATAGGTGCCGCTGGTGGCATCCGGCGACTCGCGCACATCAAGGCGGGCCGGGGCGAGCTGATCGCGCTGGGCCTTGCTGATATAGCCGGCCTCGACCATCGCCTGCGTCACCAGCGCGGCGCGGGCACGCGCGCCCTTCAGGTTGCTGGTCGGCGCGAGACGCGAGGGCGCCTTCAGCAGGCCGGCCAGCATCGCGGCCTGAGGAATGGTCAGCCGTTCGGGCTGGCGATCGAAATAATGGAGCGAGGCGGCGCGCAGGCCATAGACATTGTCGCCGAAATAGACGTTCGAGAGGTAGCGTTCGAGGATCTGGTCCTTGGTCAGCCAGGCCTCCAGCCAGAAGGCGATCAACGCTTCGCGCGCCTTGCGGCCCATGGTCCGGTCGCTCGACAGGAATACGCCCTTGGCCAACTGCTGGGTGATGGTGCTGCCGCCCTGCGACGATCCATCGGACCAGATATTGTGCCACATGGCGCGGGCGATGCCGCGCGGATCGACGCCCCAATGGTCATAGAAGCGGCGATCCTCGATCGCCATGAAGGCCTGGGGGACATGGGCGGGCAGCTTGGCCACCTCCACCGGCTTGTCGATGATGGCGCCGCGCCGCGCAACCAGATGCCCGTCGGCCGACATCAGGCTGATGCTGGGCGGGGCAATGGGCTGCAGCGAGCGCGACATGGGCGCCGTTACCGCCAGCCAGGCGATGATCAGCATCAACAGGGCCAGCCCCGCCGCCACGATCCAGCCGAAAATCTGCAGCCGCCGCTTCCACGGGGTGGGCGGGGCAAAGGCGCTGGGCGGGCCGGCGCCGAACGGGCGCGCTTCGTCAGCAGCCGGGGCGGGCGTGCCGGTAGGGGCGGGGTTGGGCATTTCGGTCATCGGCACGGCCATGCTGTATTATGTTGTTGATACGGTCAAGTCTGTCCCGCGACGGGACATCCCGGATTTTACGAAATTTGCCATGGAACTAATGGTAAATATCGCGTTAACCAATCCTTATGAGAAACCGAGTCCTCGTCCTCACCAACGAAGCCGCCCGGCACCCCTTCCGGCAGCGGCTGCCCCGTCACATCTTCCAGCTGACGGACGATGCGTCGTCGCAGGCGCGTCGCCGCCGCGATGTGGCCGTCTCCGACGACAATGACTGGAAGCTGTTCGTGCTGAGCTTCTCGGCCTTCTTCACGGCTTTCTACAGCTTCATCTTCTAAAGCTCGCCGCTGCAGGTCGGGCCGTCACAGGCCTTGTGCAGCCGCCAGGCCAGCCAGGCGCAGGGCAGGCACATCGCCGCCACCAGCAGCAGCTGATAGACCACCTCCAGGCCGGCCAGGGTCAGGCCGATCGCGATCAGCGATCCGACCACCATGGCGCCGGAATTGACGATATTGTTGGCCGCCACGGTGCGCGCCGCCTCGCACTTCTCGACCGTGGTCGTGAGGAAGGCGTAGAGCGGCACCACGAACATGCCGCCAAAGGTCGCCACGCCGAGCAGGCAGAGCGACAGCGGGATCGCCATCGGATGGGCGAGGAAGCCGGCGAGCGGCAGCATCTGGCCACCGGGTGCCGGCGTCCACAGGTCGCACACCACATGGAAGGCGATGATGCAGCAGCCCATGCCGATCACCGACGCGGGGGCATATTTGGCCGAGACATGGCCGGCGAGCAGCCGGTTGATCGCGATCGATCCGATCGCGATGCCGATCGAGAAGATCGCGAGGAACAGGCTGGCAACCGACTTGTCGGCGGTCAGCACATTCTTCACCAGCGGCGGGAACTGGATGAACAGCACCGATCCCACGGCCCAGAAGAAGCTGATCGACATGATCGCCAGATAGAGGCGCGGAATATGCATCGTGCCCCGCACCAGCGCGACCGAGGATCGGATGACGTGGAAGTCGATCGGCTGCTTGGCGAGCAGCGATGGGGCAGGGGGCACGGCCCGGCTGGCAAAATAGCCAATGAAGGCGGTCACCACCACGCCGATGGCCGCAGCCTCGATCGGGATGATGCCGGCGAGGATGGTGCCGGCCAGGATCGCGATATAGGTGCCGGCTTCCACCAGGCCGGTGCCGCCCAGAACCTCGTCATCATGCAGATGCTGGGGCAGGATCGCATATTTGATCGGGCCGAAGAAGGTGGAGTGGATGCCCATCGCGAACAGCGCGGCGAGCAGCAGCGGGATCGCCAGGATATGGACGGCGATGCCGCTCCAGATCAGCGCCAGGCCGGTCGCGCCGACCGTCATGATGACGATTTCGGCTGCCTTCACCCAGCGGATGATGACGGCCTTGTCGCGCTGATCGGCCAATTGGCCCGACAGGGCGGACAGCAGGAAGAAGGGGATGATGAAGATGCCGGTGGCCAGCGCACTGAACCAGGTTTCGGACCGCTCGTCATTATAGACCTGATACACCACGAACAGCACCATGGCGTTCTTGAACAGGTTATCGTTGAAGGCGCCGAGAAGCTGGGTGATGAAAAGCGGCAGAAAACGGCGCTTTTTGAGGAGCCTGAGTGAGGCTTGCATGAGTGCGTTTGGCTTTTCGCTGTGGACGACCGGGGGGCGGTCTAGCCGCTGCAGGCGGGCCTGTCCAATTTCCTGTTCACTTCTTGCTGCCTTCGCTTGTGCCCGATGCGGGACTGTGGCAGGTCGCCCTGATGCTGACGCTGCCCAATTTGCTGACGCTTTCGCGCATCATCACCGTGCCCTTGCTGGTGGCCCTGTTGTGGCCCGGCGAGATGGGCGCGCGCTGGACCACGGGCTATGGCCTGGCCTTCGGTCTCTACTGCCTGATGGGCATCACCGATTATTTCGACGGCTACCTGGCCCGTGCGCAGGGCGCCGTGTCGAAGCTGGGCGTGTTCCTTGATCCGATCGCGGACAAGATCATGGTTGGCGCGGTCATCCTGATGCTCGCCGCGACGCGCGACATCGCCGGCATCCATATCGCAGCCGCGATGATCATCCTGCTGCGCGAGATCGCCGTGTCGGGGCTGCGGGAATTTCTGGCCGGCCTTCAGGTGTCGGTCCCGGTATCCCGCTTGGCCAAGTGGAAAACCACGTTCCAGTTGATTGCGCTGGGCGCCCTGATCCTGGCCGGCGCCGTGCCGCAATTTCCCTTCGTGCAGAGCGTCGGCATCCTGACCCTGTGGGCCGCCGCGATCCTGACGCTGATTACCGGCTGGGATTATCTGCGCGTCGGCATCAAGCATATGGACTGACCGGCATGGCGGCTGTGACCCTCGTCTATTTTGCCTGGGTGCGCGAAGCCATTGGCCGTGATGAGGAGCGGGTCGAACTGGCTTCGCCGGATGAGACCATAGCGGAACTCGTGGCGCGACTGGCGGCGCGGGGTGGTGGCTATGCCGAGGCGCTGGCCGATCCCGATCGATTGCGCGCGGCGCTGGACCAGCAGTTTGTCGGTTTCGATCAGGCAATCGGCACGGCGCGGGAACTGGCGCTGTTCCCGCCGGTCACGGGTGGATGAAACGGGTCGCCATCCAGGCGGATGATTTCGATATTTCGGCCGAGCTTGCCGCGCTCGAAGCGCTGGGCGGCGGCGGGGTGGCCAGTTTCACCGGTATCGTCCGCGGCGAAGAGGGGCTGGTGGCGCTGGAGCTGGAACATTATCCGGCGATGACGCAGCGCCAGGCTGAACGGATCGCGAAGGAAGCGATGGCGCGCTGGCCGCTGCTGGGGTTGTCCATCATCCATCGCCATGGCCGGCTGTTGCCGGGCGAACGGATCGTGTTCGTCGGCACGGCATCACGGCATCGCGCGGCGGCGCTGGAAAGCTGCGCCTTCCTGATCGACTGGCTGAAATCGCGCGCGCCCTTCTGGAAGAAGGCGCATTATGCCGATGGCGCAGGTGCCTGGGTCGCGCCCCGCGCCGAGGATGAGGCCAAGGCGCAGGACTGGGATCGCTGATCGATCAGGCGGCGTTGGCGCGGATTGCGGGATGGTCCGCCGCGTCGCGCAATATCTCGGCGAGCAGATGGAATTCCTTTTCGCGCGGACTGTTCTTGCGCCAAACCAGGGCAATGTCGCGCCAGGCATGATCGGACTGCAGCGGGCGCGCGGTGATATTGGTATGTTCCAATATGCCGCCGGCCAGCGCCATTTCCGGCAGCATGGTGACGCCCAGCCCATTGTCCACCATCTGGATCAGCGTGTGGAGCGAGGTGCCCATCATCGTCGCGCTGGCGCGCAGGTCGGGGCGATTGCAGGCGGCCAGCGCATGGTCCTTCAGGCAATGCCCGTCCTCCAGAAGCAGCAGCTTGTTCTCGTCGATCATGTCCGGCTTGATCCAGTCCGGCGGATTGGTCGGATCGTCGCGCGGGAAGGCGACATAGAGCGGATCCTGGAACAATATCTCGCTGTCCAGTTCACCGGTGGGATAGGGCAGGGCCATCAGCACGCAGTCGACATTGCCATGGCGCAGCGAATCGATTGCCGCCTGGGTCGTTTCCTCGCGCAGATAGAGTTTCAGTTCCGGCCGCTCGGCGCGCAGGCGGGGCAGCAGGCGCGGCAGCAGGAAGGGCGCGATCGTCGGGATGACGCTCATCCGCAATTCGCCGGTCAGCGGCTTGCCCGATGCCTCGGCGATGGCGGCCAGCTCCTCCGCCTCGCGCAGGACGCGGTGCGCCTTTTCGACGATGCGATCGCCCAGCGCCGTGAAGCGCACGACGCGGCGCGTTCGCTCGACGAGGGTGACGCCGATCAGGGACTCCAGTTCGCGGATGCCGGCCGACAGGGTGGACTGGGTCACATAGCAGCTGTCGGCCGCCTTGCCGAAATGGCCATGCTCCTTCAGCGCAACCAGATATTGCAGCTGTTTGAGCGTGGGCATGTAGTTCGACATTTATCGGATTCCTGAATTAGAAATCCGAATATAAGCGAATTATCCGATATAACCAAGATATTTGGCGATGCCGAAGGCCGACGTCAGGGTCAGGATGATGCCGACGGCCACGAACAGCACCTTGGGCGCGACATGGCGGGCCAGCATGGCGCCGAAGGGAGCCGCCACCACGCCGCCGATCAACAGGCCGATCGTGTAGGTGGTGAAGCTTTCCCAGCCCAGATGGAACAGGAAGGTCAGGCTGATCGACAGGGTCAGGATGAATTCGACGCTGTTGACCGTGCCGATGGTGTGGCGCGGGCTCGATCCCTGGATCAGCAGGTTGGAGGTCACGACCGGACCCCATCCCCCGCCGCCCGACGCATCCATGAAGCCGCCGACCAGGCCGAGCGGTGCTACCCATTTCGGGCTCTTGCTGTGCGGGGGGAAATGGAAGCCGCGCCAGATCAGGTAGATGCCGATCGCTGCCAGATAGAATTGGACGAAGGGCTTGATGATCGCGCCGTCGATGTTGGACAGCAGGTAGGCGCCGGCCACGCCGCCGATCACGCCGGGAATGACAAGCCGGGCGAACAGGCCCCAGTCGACATTGCGGTGCAGGATATGGCTGATCGCGGACACGCCGGTGGTGAAGGTTTCGGCGGCATGGACGCTGGCGGACGCACGGCTGGGCGGCACGCCCATGGCCAGCAACAGGGTGCTGGAAATCACGCCATAAGCCATGCCAAGGGCGCCATCGATAATCTGCGCGCCGAAGCCGATCAGGATGAAGGGCAGTATTTCGCCAAAATGGGCGATAAATGTGTCGATCATCCAAACACCTTCGTTCTAATTGTCTACCTCAATGATTGGTATATCTTGAGGCGCCAAGCAAGTTTCTGTTTTGGGCCGGGAAGGCGAATTAGGGCGCGCTCTGGAAAAATTGCCGCTTAATCTCTATGTTGCTGGCAACAGGGTAAAAGGGGCGCGCCAGCAGGGCGGGTCCGTTCAGGGACGTTTCGATGCTGCGTAATCTCATCGCCTATCTGGATTCGGTCAAGTCGCGCGACCCTGCGCCGCGATCGCGGGCGGAAATCCTGCTCTATCCCGGTATCTGGTCGCTGGCCTTCCATCGCGTGGCGCATCGTCTCTATCGGGCGCGGCTCTATTTCCTGGCGCGGGGGGTCAATCATCTGTCGCGATTCCTGACCGGCAATGACATTCATCCCGGCGCGAAGATCGGCAAGCGCTTCTTCATCGACCATGGCTTCACCGTGATCGGCGAGACGGCAGAGATTGGCGATGATGTCACCCTTTATCAGAATGTGACGCTGGGCGGGACCGATCCCGCCAACGGGATCGCCGGCAAGCGCCATCCGACGCTGGAAAATGGCGTGATCGTGGGGTCGGGCGCGCAGGTGCTGGGGCCGGTCCGTGTCGGCGCCCGTGCCCGTGTCGGCGCCAATGCGGTGGTGACCAAGGATGTGGCGGAGGCCGCGACCATGGTCGGCATTCCCGCGCGCGCGATGCTGGTCGATGTTACCGCCTATCAGCGTGACTTCCTGCCCTATGGCACGCCCTGCTCCGATTGTTTCGATCCGGAAAAGCAGAAGCTGGAATTGCTGCAGTGCGAAGTGGAGCAGTTGCAGAAGCGGCTGGCCGAGTTGTTGGCGCAGAAGCAGGTGCCTGAACTGCCTGCCGATGATGTCGCCCTGTTCAAGGAGCGTGGCCGGGCCTGATGTCCAATGTGACGCCGTTCCCAGCACCCAACGGCCAGCAACAGGGGCAGGTCGGGTTCGATCGCCTGGAATTGCAGCGGATCATGGATCTCTATGGTCGTATGGTCGCCGCCGGACACTGGCGCGACTATGCCATGGACCTGGGGCGTGAGGCGGCAATTTTCTCCGCTTTTCGTCGCTCTGCCGAGCGTCCTGAGTATCGGATCGAGAAGCGGCCGGCGTTGCGTAACCGCCAGGGCATGTGGGCGCTGGTGGGTGAGGCCGGCCATGTGCTCAAGCGCGGGCAGGAGTTGCAGGGCATATTGGCGCCTGTCGAACGCAAATTGATGCGCATCGTCGAGGATTGATCCGCCGATCCGGTTAATTGTGCCCGCACGCTGCGGCAGTTCGGCGCATTTTCCATTCGCCCCACGTCCACATGTGCCCGCCTAGCGCCAAGTCGCGTTGCAACGGCGTCATGACCCGACTTATGCTGCATCGCGTCAACAGGTGGCTGGTTCCACTGACGCGGCAACTGTCCGAACAGGCCGGGGGCTTCGATCTTTGTCAGGGCGAGAGGTGCGCGCATCCGGATTTTCCGGAGCGCTCTGTCGCGTCCTGTCCGGATCGGGGCGATCGGCTGCGGGCGGATTGTCGATTAGCTTGCACATTGGACAAGGAGAATTGTCATGCGGATCGTGATGACCGGATCTGGTTATGTTGGTCTGGTATCGGGCGCCTGCCTCGCGGATTTCGGCCACGAAATCATCTGCGTCGACAAGGATGAACGCAAGATCGCCAAGTTGCGCGAAGGCGGCGTGCCGATCTATGAGCCGGGCCTCGCCGATCTCATCGCGCGGAACGTCAAGGCGGGCCGTTTGAGCTTCACGACCGATCTGGCAAGCTCGGTTGCGGAGGCCGATGTCGTCTTCATCGCGGTCGGCACCCCGGCGCGTCGGGGGGATGGCCATGCCGACCTCAGCTATGTCTATGATGCTGCGCGCGAGATTGCCGGCGCGCTCAAGGGCTTTACCGTTGTGGTTACGAAGTCGACCGTGCCGGTCGGCACTGGCGACGAGGTCGAACGGATCATTCGCGAAACCAATCCCGACGCCCAGTTTGCGGTTGCCTCTAATCCCGAATTCCTGCGCGAGGGTGCCGCGATCGAGGATTTCAAGCGGCCGGATCGCATCGTCGTCGGCATCGAGGACGAGCGCGCACGCCCGGTGATGGAAGAGGTCTATCGCCCGCTCTATCTCAATCAGGCGCCGCTGCTGTTCACCGGTCGTCGCACCAGCGAACTGATCAAATATGCCGCCAACGCCTTCCTGGCGATGAAGATCACCTATATCAACGAGATGGCCGAATTGTGCGAACGGGTCGGCGCGGATGTGCAGCAGGTAGCGCGCGGCATTGGCCTTGATAACCGGATCGGTTCGAAATTCCTGCATGCCGGACCCGGCTATGGCGGCTCCTGCTTCCCCAAGGATACGTTGGCGCTGGTCAAGACGGCCGAAGATGCTGGCGCGCCCATTCGCCTGATCGAAACCACCGTCGCGATCAACGAAAGCCGCAAGCGCGCCATGGCGCGCAAGGTGATCGGCGTGTGCAACGGATCGGTGCGTGGCAAGACGATCGCGGTGCTGGGCCTGACCTTCAAGCCCAATACCGACGATATGCGCGATGCGCCGTCGCTGTCGATCATCCAGGCACTGCAGGACGGCGGTGCGCAGATCCGCGCCTTCGACCCCGAAGGGATCGAGGCGGCCCAGCCGCTGCTGCAGAATGTCGATTTCTTCCACGATCCCTATGCCGCCGCCCAGGGTGCCTCGGCCGTCGTGCTGGTCACCGAATGGGATGCGCTGCGCGCGCTTGACCTGTCGCGCCTGCGCGGCGTGATGGCCGGCAATGGTCTGGTCGACCTGCGCAACATCTATCGGCCCGAAGTCGCTGAAGCGGCTGGATTTATCTATGACAGCGTTGGCCGTGGCATGGCGCCGGAGTCCGAAATGCTGGTTGAAGCGGCCGAGTAAAAGTTCCTCGCCTCGTCGCAAAAATGGCTGATTTGCGACGAGGCGAGCTTGTCTGGAAGCAATTGTTAACCCTCGTGGCGGACCCTTTAGGGACACCAAAACGGGGGTTGCATTATGCGCAGCAAATCGGCCGGCTCCATGATCGGAGCCGGAGCAATCATTACGTCTGTCTTCGCGGCAGGCGCCGCCACGATCCTGTCGGGCGGAACCAGTACGACCAGCAGCTCATCGACCAGCACGGCCGATAGCGGCACGGTCACCATCTCCAGCAGCAGTACGAGCAGTGCAACGACGACCAGCACGGCGACGACCAGCAGCACCAGCAACAGCTTTGCCGACTTCGACTTCGCCAATGGCACGGTATTGCCGGGCAAGGCGACGCTCTGGATCGGCAACGCCACCTACAAGCCGGGCAGCAGCACCGCCTATGTCCCGGTCTATCTCGATCGGGCGACGCCCAACACGGTGATCGCGCGGATCACCACGGTGAACGGCACCGGCACGCTGAAGGCGACGTCTGGCACCAATTACAAGACGGTCGATACCGTCGTTATCTTCCGGCCGGGCGATCCGCTGGAACAGACGGTGGAAGTGCCGGTCATCAGCGCGACCGAAGGCCAGCAGTTCAGCGTGAAGCTGCGTGAGGCGCCCTGGGGCGCACTGCAGGGGCAGTCGACGGCGACCGTCACGGCCAAGGCCTATGTCGCGGCCACCGAGAAGGCGACCGGCACCTTCCGCGAAGCGCGGACCTTCGCGGCCTCGGGCACGCTGCAGTTCGAACTGCTCAAGGACACGCACAAGCGGTCGGTCGATGGCGGCTGGGATCGCTGGGCCACGACCCTGTCGCATGGCCGGGCGCAGACCGGCAATGGCGAGACCGGCCTCTATGTCGACACCACCACCTATCCGGGGATCGAAGGGCCGGTCTATTGGAGCAACAAGGGCCTGGTGCTGCACAGCCAGGTGCTCAAGACGCCGATCAGCTATGAGGGCGTGACCTATAATTATGGCGCGTCGATCCTGGATGGCCGCAACTTCCTCGCCTCGCAGATCGGCTATGGCCAATATGAGTGGGAAGCGAAGATGCCCAACCGGCGCGGTTCCTGGCCCGCTTTCTGGCTGATCTCGACCAGCGGCTGGCCGCCGGAAATCGATGTCTATGAAGGCTTTGGCTATCAGAGCTATTGGGATTTCGATCGCCATGTCGGCCAGACGATCCATGTCGGCGCCAACAGCACCCGCTATGACCAGCGCGGCATCGTCATCCAGACCGAACAGGCCTATGGCCTGTCGGGCTATTCGCAGGATTTCCACAAGTTCGCGGTCGATATCCAGCGTGACTACATCACCTGGTTCGTCGACGGCAAGGAAACCTACCAGTCGGTCAACCCGTTCAAGGGCTTCCGCTTCTATCCGCTGATGAATGTCGCGGTGAAGACGACGGGTGCCTATGACGATGGCAGTGGCGACATGACCATCCGCAGCTTCAAGGTCTATTCCGCGCCATAATAGGCTCGGCTGCCCCGGCCCGTCAGGGCATAGAGGCGGCCCCAGCATTTGATCCACTGCCCGGCGATGTCGACCCGTCGCGCGCCGGGCAGTAACAGGGCGAGGAGACCGGCGGTCCGCATCGCGAACACCGCCAGCGTCCGACCGAACAGGGTGAGGGTGCCGAGGATGCCGGGCCGATGCTTCCGGCGGGTCAGCGTCTCGGTAAAGCCGATCCGCCACATGCGGGACAGTATCCAGCCGAGCCGGACCCGTTCGGGCGGCACCCATTCGCTGACGCGCGCATCTGCGGCCCAGCCGAAACCGATGCCAATATCATATAGCCGGGTGAGGTAATCCAGATCCTCGCCGCCGCTGCGATTGAAGCGCGGATCGAACCAGGGGGCGGGCAGCGCCTCTAGCGCCTTGCGGCTGAGCAGCAGATTGTTGCTGGCCCATAGCATATCGGTGGCGCCCGAAGGCCGATCCTCTGCCCGGAAAACCAGCGCTTCGCGCGCCCAGTGCGGCGGGGGGCGCAGGAAATGGGCGTCGACCGGGCCGCCAACCACATCGGCGCCGCACATCTCGCGACAGGCCAGCAGCGCGTCGAGCCAGCCGGGCTGCGGCCATTCATCATCATCGATCATCGCCAGATACTGCATTGCCGGAGCTGCCAGTGCGGTGGCGACGATCGCGTTGCGGACCGAGCAAAGGCCGGGCTCTGGCACATGCAGGATGCGGATCGGCAAAGGATAATCGGGGTCATCCTGCATCTCGTGCGCGACCATCGCGCCTTCCTGCCCGACGGGGTCGTTGTCGGCGACCAGCAACTGGACATCGTCATGCGGCACGACGGCGGCCAGGCTTTCGAGCAGGTGGCGCAACTGGCCCGGCCGGCGGAACGTCGGGATGGCGATCCAGATGGTCGGGGCGGCGGGCATCAGGCAGCAACCTTGACGGGGGCCGGGCGGGCGCGCCCGCCGCGTTGCAGCCATTTGATGATCTTGTGGCCCGGCAGCTCGATCAGGCGATAGCTCGCCCAGCAGAGCAGCCAGGTGGCGACCAGCATGGCGGCGATGAAGACCCAGTCGTGGCCGACAAAGCCGTGACGATGGGCGATGCCCATGACACGGGCCATGATGTCGCGCACAAGCGGGTGCCAGAGGTAGATGGAGTAGCTGATCAGGCCCAGATGATAGCTGACCGGATTGGCCATCACCGCGCGAGCGGCGGCGCCATCATAATAGCAGGTGAGGACCAGCGCCGGCATCAGGCAGACGACCAGCACGTCGGCGGCTCGGGGCAGCATCAAGGCGACAGCGATAATGACACATATGGCGGCAAATCGGCCGGGGCCGGCAAGCAGGCTGCGGGTCAGCGCCATGTCGCGGATGCGATAGGTCAGGACGCCCAGGGCAAAGCCGGCAAGGCAGCGCAGCAGCGTCAGCACCGTGTCATAATCGTTGACATCCAGGGGGCCACTGGCGCCCCGGCCGGAACTGGCGACCAGCACCAGAATGCCGACGCACAGTGCCAGTTGCGCCCAGGCCCAGCGGGAAAAGGCCATGATCGCGATCAGCGGATAGAGGAGATAGGCGGCAACCTCCGTGCTGACCGACCAGCTGTTGCCCGCAATCGGCTGGGTGCCCCAGCCCCAGCTCTGGATCATCAGCAGGTTGGTGAGGATATTGGGCAGGTCGAGCGGGATCGCCTGCGTCCCCGACACATTGACCAGGATGCGGGCCATGAACACCAGCGTCACGATCAAGTGCAGCGGCCAGACGCGGGCGGTGCGGTTGATCAGGAAGTCCATGTAACTGGACCGCCCCAGATTGTGCATCAGCCGGTCATAATAGCCGTAGGAAATGACGAAGCCACTGAGAATGAAGAATAAATCGACCGCCAGATAGGCGCGTGAGAAAAGCGGGATCGCGAAGGCCTGAAAGGCCGGCGCATGGGGAATATGGTAGAGCAGGACCGAAACGGCGGCGATGCCGCGCAGGCCCGTGAGCGAGGAAATTCTCATGCGGCATGTCTCCCGGCCGGCGGCGCGTCGTCGAAGGCCGCAGCGATGGCGTCCCACAGCGGCTTGCGGCGCAGGGAACCGTCCAGCGGCAATCCGCGCGACAGCTGGCCGTCGGGCCATTTATAATCCTTGTAGTTGGACAGCCAGGAATAGCGGTCCGACAGGCCCCAGCAGAGCACGGCCTGCATCGCCGGATTGTCCAGCGCGACATCGATGAAGGCCCGGCCGACACTGGCAACTTCGCTGTCACGCTTGGCCGGGTTGGGCGGGCCGCCAATGTCGGCAATGTCGAACTCGGTAATCTCCAGCTTCAGGCCGTAGCCGCGCAACTGGTCAAGGAAATCGGCGAAGCGGCGCTCGTTGAACCCCTCCTTATAGGGTTTGAGATGCCCCTGGATGCCGATCGCGTCGATCGGCACATCGCGCGCCTTCAGCCGGTCGAGCAGCTTCAGCATCGCGGTCCGGCGCCGTTCGCAACGCGGCGAGTCATGTTCGATGCCATAATCGGTCAGGAACAGGGTCGCCCTGGGATCGGTCTCGCGCGCGGTGTGGAAGGCGATGTCGATATAATGTTCGCCCAGCGCCTGCATCCACATGCTGTCGGCGCGCATCCCGTCGGCGCGGCCGTCATTGGGCTCCAGCGCCTCGTTCACCACGTCCCATTCCTGGATGCGCCCGGCATAGCGGGGCATGGCGGTGGTGATATAGCTGGTCATCAGTTTCCGGCGGCCGCGATCGCTGGCGGCCTGCAGTGCGGGTTCCAGCCATTTGGGCTGGGCAGCATACCAGACCAGGGCATGGCCGCGCGCGCGCATGTCATGCTTCTGGGCGAAATCGATGATCTGGTCGGCACCGCTGAAATCATATTGGCCCGGTTTGGGTTCGGTCGTGCCGCGCTTCAGCTCATATTCCTGCACCAGGATATTGCATTCCTGCGCCACCGCCTGGGTAAAGCCGGCATCCTCGCGCAACTGGCGCGACTTGACCGCTGCGCCGAAATAGCGGCCCTTGGCACGGGCATGGGTCGCGAGGCCGGGCGGCATGGCGGCCGCCGCCACGCCAGCGGGCAGCGTCGCCGCCAGCGCCATGCCGCCGGCCAGAAATTCGCGACGCTTCACAGGCGCGGCCTCCCGCCCACCATCTGGGCCATGTCGATCCATCGGTCGGAAATCCGGCGATAGACCGGGTCGGGCAGGATGATCTGCATCAGCACGGTCGCGGCCAGTCGAGGACCGAAGGCGCCGCGCAGCACGGCGCCGACATAATAGCGCATCGCCTGAAACCGGCTGGTCGGCCAGATGCTCTTGGCTGCATGCCAGCCCATATAGGCGGAAAAGGCACGGGCCGAGATATGCGGGCGCAGGTCGCGCAGCCAGATGAGGCTGCCGACGCTGCCGCGCACCGCCGACAGCCGATGTTCGGCATCGCGGTCGGCCCAGATCGTGCCGGGCCGCGCGGTCATCTGGAACTGGCCGCCGGCCAGCGCAAGGCGAACGGCAAAGTCGGTATCGTCCCCGAACTTCACATCCTCGCGATAGCGGACCTTGTTGGCGAGGCCGCGACTGAGCGCCAGGCTGCTGGTCTGGATGAAGCCGCGATCGCACATGAGATAACGGTCGATCGTCTCGCCGGTCGCGATCGCGCGCGGGGGCTTCAGGAAATTGCGGCCCTGGCCTCGATCGACCAGCACCTGACCATAGGCGACCACATTCTCGTCCTGTTGCAGCAGGGGCAGCAGGTCGGCGAGATGATGGGGCAGGAAACGGTCATCGCAGTCAAGGAAGGCGATATAGCGCCCGCGCGCCTGCGCGATCCCGGTGTTGCGTGCTGCCGATGCGCCGCGATTGGGCTGGACGATGACGCGCAGGCGCGGATCTGCGATCCCGGCCAGCACCTGTTCGGTGTCGTCGGTCGATCCGTCGATCACGACGATCACCTCGATCAACGCGATCGTCTGGTCGAGCGCGGACAGCACCGCGTCGACCACCTTGTCGCGGCGCTGATAGGTCGGGATGACCACGGAAAAGAGCGGCGAGGCCGCCTGTTCCTGCAGCGCGGACGGAGGTTGCCAGGCCGCCATCACGAACGGGCGCCGCTACTGAGGGCATCGGCCTTGCCGAAGCGCAGGACGAAGCCGTTGACGAGCGAACGATAGAGCGACTTTGGCATGTAGGAGCGCAGCACCTGGCGCGCGATTACCCGTGGCGGCACGCCGCCGGCGGTCAGGCCGATGGCGAGGTCGCGGATCGCCGCGACCGGGCGGATCGGCGCCATATGATAGGCGAGCACGGTAGCGCGATAGCCACGCCGCGCCCGATTGGTCAGCATATGGCCGCAGCGATCGAGCCAGTCGAGCGAGGTTTCATAGCCGCGTACATAGGAGGTACGGCCGACCTCTGTGGCGTCCAGCCAGATGGTGAGCGGCCGTTCGATCATCCGGAAGCGCGCGCCGGCGCCCTGAAGCCGGACGCAGAAGTCGAGATCCTGCCCCTTCTTGAGCGCGGGATCGAACAGCACCTGCTGGGCCATGCGGGTCGGCACGACCATCGTCGAGGTCTGCATGAACTGGTTGGCGCAGAAGAGATATTCGCCGACATCCTCATCTTCCCGAATGCCGCGGTCTGGGCGGATCCAGTAACGGTCGACGCCCCGGTCCACCTTCATCCGAGAATAGAGCACGGCATGGCCGTCGTCGTCCGCCAGCGCTTCCGCCATGGTCGACAGCTTGCCGGGCAGGAACAGGTCGTCGGAATCGAGGAAGGCGATGTAGCGCCCCTCGGCGGCGAGAATGCCCCGATTGCGCGCCGCACCACCACCGGCATTGTCCTGCCGGATGTAACGCAGGCGCGGGTCGCCGATCGCCTCGATCACCGGGCCGGGATTATCATGCGAGCCATCATCGACGACGACGATCTCGAAATCGGTCCAGTCCTGCGCCAGTACCGACCGGATCGTGTCGGTGACCACGTCGGCGCGGTTGTAGAGCGGGATGACGACGGAGAAGAAGGGGATGTTGGTCATGCGCCATGGACCTTTCGATATTCTTCATAATGGATGCCGGCGAGGCCGGCGATTTTGCCCGCGGCGCGATAGAGCTTGCCGAGGCGCTCCACCCGCTTGCCGCGGTCCAATGTGGTGAGGGGGCCGACCGCGCCGACCAGGAAGCCGACCGCGATGCGGGGGCTTTCGCTGAGCGCCGCACGAAGGGCGCCGCCATGGGTGCGGGCGACGATCATGTCGGTCATGCCGACGCGATAACCGCGCATCAGCAGCCATTTGGCGGTGACCCGGCTGGCCGGGATGAGTTCGGTGACCAGCGCTTCCTCCGACCAGGCGAAGCGGAAGCCGGCGCGCTGCATTCGGGTGAAGAGCTGCTTGTCCGACCCGCCGGTGAGCGCCATGCGCTCGTCGAACGGACGGGCGCCGATGCGACGCAATGCGTTGGCGGACATCAGCACATTGGCGGTGCTGTCGACCAGCGAGACCGGGCCGGACTTGTCGCGGCGCTTGGGCTGGAGCAGCGGATGACGCGAGGCCCAGGCGGGCAGCGGGCTGTCCATCTCGCGCAGCACCGCGCCGCCGACGACATCGGCGTCCCAGCGATCGGCCGCCGTCACCAGCGCGTCGATCCAGCCAGGGCATGCCGCCTCGTCATCGTCCATCATCGCCACATGGGTGACACCGGGACGGGCGAGAGCCGCCTCGACCAAGGCGTTGCGGACCAGGGGGATACCGCGTTCCCGCACCAGCAGCGCCTCGATCGGCCAGCGATAGCCCGATGTCGCCAGCGCCTCCACCACGGCCAGCCCCTGCTGCTCCCTTGCGTCATTGTCGGCGACCAGCACATCGATCCGGTGGCGGGTTTCGAGCGCGGCGAGCGAGGCAAGCGTGCGCCGCAGCCCCTGGGGGCGATTGCAGGTCGCGATGCAGATGACGACATTAGCCATGGGAAGCCTCCGGGCGGGCGAGAAAGCGGCGGCGCCACTGCGGCAGCGGGCGCGCCTTGTAGGTGGCGTGAGCAGCGGCGATGGCCGCCAGAAAGATCACCCAGACCTGCCGATCCTTGTCGAAAAACGAGGTTTCCAGCAGATTCTGGTAAAGGACGAAGACCCAGATCGCGAAGCAGGGCACCATGA
Organism: Sphingobium sp. DN12; assembly: GCF_051058005.1. Taxonomy (NCBI): domain Bacteria; kingdom Pseudomonadati; phylum Pseudomonadota; class Alphaproteobacteria; order Sphingomonadales; family Sphingobiaceae; genus Sphingobium; species Sphingobium sp. DN12. Next base: position 1,901,155 of record NZ_CP173717.1, on the reverse strand, counting down.
TCGGCCGGTTCTGCGGCGTCGCCCCGGTCAGGAACCAGATGGCGGGCAGCGCCAGGAAGGTGAGCAGCAGCATGATGAGACCGAGCGGTCCGGTCGTCACCAGGATTTCCAGATAGCCATTGTGCGAATGGGCGGTCAGCGTCTGGAACGCCTGGTTGAGATAATCGAGCGAGGGGCTGCGATCCCCGACCTGCCAGAAGCCGCCGAAACCCGCGCCCAGGAAGGGGTGGTCCTTGAGATAGGCTAGGTCCACTTCCCAGATGGATACGCGGCCGGTGAAGGAAGTGGGATCGGCGAAGATCCGCTCGACCACCGGCTGGAAGGCGACATATAGCCACAGCACCCCGACCATGCCGAGCGCGACCATGATCAGCAGCACTGCCCGTTTCTGGGTGGAATCGCTCAGTGCCCGATAGACGGCGCAGACGCCAAGGATGGCGAAGGACAGGGCGAGCGAGGTCTTGCTCTTGGTCCCGATCACGAAGACGAAGGCCATCACCGAGAAGAGGGCATAATACCATTTCTTGGTATCGACCCAGGCATTGGCCGCGACCATGAAGGTAAGCGCCATGACCGCGCCGGCAATATTCTTGTGGAAGAAGAAGCCGCGCCAGGCGCCGATCAGCGCCTTGTCGCTCTCGGTCGGCGGATGGACCGCCGCCGAGGTCAAGGGCAGGGAGACCCAGCAGATGACGAGGGACAGGATCAGGGCGTAGCGCAGTGCCTGGAGCAGCCTTTCGGGGCCGATCAGGCTGAGCGCGCTGAAGGTGATGTAGATCACGATCAACTGCTGCATCGCCCGCTTGAACGACACGAACGGATCGACACCCCAGCTGCAGGTGATGAAGAACCAGGCGAGCATGATGGCCAGCGGCCAGAGCGTGAAGCGATAGCGTGGCGGATAGCGGCGGATCAACTGCACGCCGGTCAGCAACATGGCAAAGCCGATGAACAGCACCTGCTTGAACAGGTCCGATCCGTTATTTTCCTGCGCCATGGCCACCAGTTCATCCTGGGTGCGCGAGGCGAAGGGCTGCTGGCCGATGAAGACCAGCATCAGGAAGGTGAAATAGAAGATCTGGGCGACCAGGATCAGCCGGGCGCTTTCGGTCTTCTTGATGGCGGCGACGCCCGGCCGGGTCAGGACCGGCGCGGGAATGTCACGATGCCAGGGCGTGCTTGCCATCGCTCAACCCTCCGCCTGGTTGCGGCGCCAGCTGCGGTCGAGCTGCCAGATGCCGAGCATCATGACGAGCTGCGACAGCACGACGCCGGCGATGGAGAAGACGGGCGCGACCAGCAGGGTCAGCAGGGTGACGGCGGCAATGCCGACGCCGCAGCTGCGCAGGCTCTGGGCGGCGAGCGGACGGAACGCCTTGCGTGCCTGGGTCATGACGCTCATCGGCGTCTGCACGCACTGGACCAGCGAGAGCAGCGCGCAGAGCGCCACGGCAGTGATCACCAACTGATGGTCGAGCGTGGGCTTGAGGATCAGGCCGGGGAAGAAATAGAGCGCGCCGGCCGCGACCACGCAGGTGCCGAGCCACAGGAAGACAAGGGCGCCCATGAAGATGCGTTCCGACTGGATCGCGGCCTGATGATCGCCGCGCGCGACGGCACGGGTCATGCGCGGGCGTTCCAGCTGGGTGAGGGCGGTGATGCAGACATTGACCGGGCGGAAGAACAGCATGCCGACGGCGATCGGCGCGAAGGCGGTGGGCCCTGCCAGCAGGGTCACGGCATAGCTGTGGGCGTTCGACGTCGCCTCGGTCGACAGCACGCCGACCAGCGTCCAGGCTGACTGTTCCTTCCACACCGGGCGGTAGGCGCGCAGGGCGGCCAGCGGCGACATGGCGACATGGCGGCGCAGATAGGGACTGCCGAAGGGCAGCAGGCCAGCCAGGCTGGCGGCGACCAGCATCGTGCCGATACCGGTGAGGTCCGCGCCGGTGCGCATCGCGACCAGCAGGCCAATGAGGATGGTCGCGGCATAGGCGATGTCGGACCGGGCGGCCTGCATCGGCGCATGATGGGCATAGGCGTTGGACCGGCCGAACCAGCGGATCAGCGACAAGGTGCCGGCGAGGCCGAAGACCAGGGCGGCCTGCGGCGTCGCGGTGGTCCAGGCGATGGCGGCGCAGATCAGGCCCTGGCTGAGCGAGAGCAGCAGGTTGACCGGAAAGAAGAAGCCATGCGCCGCGCGATCGACATCCTCGCCCTGATTGACGGCGATCGTATAGGGCGTCGACACCAGCGCGTTGGACAGGCTGTAGCCGAACTGGATGATGACCAGCAGGAAGGCGAGCACGCCGATGCCGGTGGTGGCGAGATGATGGATCGAGAAAAGCTGGACCAGCAGATGGCTGACCGAGACGATCGCCGAGGAGAAGCTGGCGAGGCCGAAGCGGCCGAAGATGGTGCCCAGGCGCTGGGTACGGCCGGAAGCCGCCTGCGCCTCAGCCATGGCGGTGCTTCCAGATCAGCCACAGGGCATGGGGATTGGTGGTGATATAGCGCCAGGCCAGTTCCTTGGGCCTGGTGCCCATGCGGTGCAGCCATTCCAGGCCATTGCGCTGCATCCACATCGGCGCGCGCGGATAGTCGCCGGTGATATAGTTGAACAGGCCGCCGCAGGTGACGATCCAGCCGGCCTTGATCCGATCGCGATTGCGCACGCAAAAGGCCTGCTCGCGCGGCTTGCCGGTGCCGACCCACAGGACGTCGGGTGCGGCCGCATTGATCGCGTCGATCACCGCATCCTCTTCCTCCGGCTTCCAGAAGCCGTTGCGGCGCCCCGCGACGGTGAGGCCCGGTGCCATTTCGACGATTCGATTGGCGCAGGCGGCGTTCACCTTCTCCTCGCCGCCAAGCAGATAGTAGCTGACACCGGCCTTGGCTGCGGGCACCAGGCTGTCGATGAACATGTCGGTGGTGCTGGATCTGTCAGCAATCGGCGGCTGGCCGACCCAGCGCGATGCGGCGACGACGATCTGGCCATCGGCATGGATCAGGTCCGCCTGGGCCAGATTCTCGCGAAAGCCCTTGTCCGTGGCGTTCATCGACAGGCCCTGACCATTGCAGTCGAAGATCAGCAGCGGGCGCTGGTCGAGCGCGCGGCGGAGCGGCGCCTCGCCCAGCATCCGGTCGATCAACGCGTCGAGCGACAGGGTCGACACCGGAATGCCGCCGACCAAGGCGATTTCCTCCGGCGTGGATACGGGCTGTTGCAGCGGTTGGCGGGGAATGGCCTGCTCCAGGCTCATGCGATCACGCTCCCTGCGATTGCGACGCCGTGGCGGTCCAGATCGTCGATCACGCGGCGCATATCGGCGATCGCGGTCTCGCCGCGCCGGGCGACAATGGTGACAGCATCGAAGCCCGCGAGGATGGAGCCGAATGGCGTCTGCTCGCCGCGCCGCTGGGCGAGGTAGAAGAGCATCGACGTGTCATGCAGGCCCCAGCCGGCGGCGGTGTCCGCCAGCGGCCCCTTGGTCACCAGGCTGGATGCGCTGCCCGATGCCCGGCCGGCGGTCATCAGCCAGAGGCCATCGACCGCCGTGCGTGCGGCGGGCAGCAACGCGGCACTGCCCAGCAATTGTTCGGCCAGACCCGCCTTGTTGGCGACGCGGAACAGCCGGTCGAGCGAGGGGCGGTCGATATCGACATCGACCAGCATCGTCTGCCCGTCCATCTGCGCCATCACGACGGCCAGATTGGCGGCAAGGATCGCGGCCTCGTCGCCCGCGTCGATCGACAGGATGGCAAGGCGCAGGGCCGCGCCGTCGCTGTCCTTTGCCGCCGCGCGCATCTTGGCGCGGATGGTGCGGACCTTGGCGGCATAGGCATCTGCCGGGTCGAAGGCGCTGACCACCAGCGGATCGACTCGCTGGTCGCCGGCCGCCAGCAGCGGGAAGCCGCCCTGCATGGCGAGGATGACGCCTGCCGTTTCAGGATCGAGCAGGCCAAGGTCGATCGCCGCCTGCTGGAAGGGCTGGCCGGCGGCATGGCCATGGGCTTCGATCCGGCCGATGTCGGTTTCGGCGAGGAAGCCATGTTCGACCGCGAGTTGCGCGAAATCCTTGGTATCGCGGGCGCGGGGCTTGAGGCCGGTCGTGGCGCCGGCGGTCAGATGGGGATGGGCACTAGCCGTGGAACGCAGTCTCATGCGGCCTCCTGTCGCTTGGGGAGCCAGCCGCCCCGCGCGGGGGCAGGCAGCAATTCGGTGATGACTTCGACCTCGGTCGCGCGGGCCACGCCGGCGGCGGAGCGGACGCGGGGCTGAGCGATTTCGATCAGGACGACCGCCGCGATGCCGCCGACCAGGCCAAGGGCGATGCCGCCCACCAGCCAGAGCAGCAGGTTGGGCTTGGCGGGCAGCAGCGGCACGCTGGCCTCGTCGAGCAGGCTGGCATTGGGCTGCGAGATCTGGCTCTTGAGCGCCGCTTCGTTGAAGCGCTGGCGCACCGTGTCATAGGTCTGGCGGGCCGCATCGACGTCGCGCTGCATGACCATCAACTGGTCCTGCACGTCCGACATGCGGATCATGCGGTCTTCCTGCGATGCCATGTTCGACTTGAGGTCGCCCTCGCGGCGGCTGGCGGCGACGCTGTTGGCGCTGACCGCACCGGCCTGGCTGGCGCGGGCGGCGCCGAGCTTGGCCTGGAGTTCGGACAGTTGGGCCGAGGCGGCGGCCATGGTCGGGTGGTTCGGACCAAGGGTCTTGCCCAGTTCCTGCACCTTGGCCGACTGGGCCGCGACCTGTTCCTGCAAATTCTGGACGATCAGCGACCCTTCGATGTCGGACACCGAACCGGCGCCGGCCTTGCCGCGCGCGGCGGCGGCTTCGGCCTGGGCCTGGGTGAGCTGATAGGACATGTTCTTCAGCTTCTCGGCCTCAAGATCCATGCGGTTGATGCCGATGATGTCATGGGCGCGCTGGAAGTCGGACAGGCGCTTCTGCGCATCCTCATAGCGGCGGCGCACGTCGGCGGTCTGTTCGTTGAACCATTTGGCCGAGGTGCGCGCCGGCGAGGCGCGCAGTTCCACCTGCTCGCGCATGTAGATCTGCGCGGCGAGGTTGGCGACGCGGGCGGCGACCTGCGGATCGGGATCGAGATACTGGATCTGCAGCACGTTGCTCTGGCGGCCGGTGGTCACCAGCAGCCCGGCCCGCACGCGCGCGGCGGCCTGTTGCAGGCGGGCATCGGCCGGCATGTCCGCGGGCAGCGCGTCGATGAAGCCCGCTTCCTTTGCGACCGCATTGATCACCTTGGCGCTGCGGATGATGTCGGTCTGGGTGCCCAGGATCGAGTCCACCTCGACCCGGCCCTGATTCTGGGTCGTGTCGGTCGGATCGGTCTGCGACAGGTCCAGCATCAGCGAGGTCGTCGCCATATATTGGCGCGACTGCATGAAGGCCGCGACCGCGATCAGCAGGAACAGGGCGCCGCCGATCATCGCGGCGACCCGCCAGCGCGCCTTGACGGCGGCGGCAAGGTCCAGGGGGTTCATCGTCATAGTCCGTCCACTCCTCGGAGCATGGCGCGCATTTCCTCGGCCGGCGTCGGCGCGACCGTGCGCGGCGCGGGCTGCTTGGCCATCAGCAGCAGAAATTGCGGCGCCAGCGTATCTTCAAACATCCACAATTCGCCGCCCGGCGTGGGCGTGAGGGCAGGCTGCAACCGGGCCAGCGCATCGCTGGCATCGGCCTCCATGCCCGGATATTCGCCCAATATGTCGCTGCCGACGCGCAGCAGCCGCTCCAGCGAAATCGCCGACATCTGCGATGCGACGATGCCGGCCAGCGCGATCATCCGGCGCCCGGATGCGCTGTCACGCAGGGCGCGGGTGAACAGGCCATGGCTGGCGCTGCTCATTTCCGCCCAGTCGTCCAGCGCACTGGCCAGGCCCTGTTCGACATCGCTGGCGGTCACCTGCTCGCGGCCGCCGGCCTCGGTAACAAGCGCCGCCTGCATGCCGAACAGCCGGGCGTGATAGGGCGACCCCATCGCCGCGCCGGCGAGCGCCTCGACGGCTTCGGGCGTGATCGACAGTCCGGCCTTCTCGCCGCAGCTTGCCAGCAGCAGTTCCAGCTCGGGGCGGGCGATCGGGCTGACCCGCTGGGGCGCGATATGGCGGCGGAGCGAGGGATGGGCGGCGATCAGGCCGTCGACGTCCCCGGCAATGCCGACCAGCACCACCTGCACCGGCGAATGGATATCGGTCAGCAGCTTGAGCAGCGTTGCGACATCCTGCTTGGCGGTGTCGGAGCGGACCCGGTCATACTCGTCGAGGATCAGGATGGAGCGCTGGCGCACCTCCTCGACCAGCAGGGTCGCAAGGCCATTCACGTCCAGCGGACCGGTAGCGAGCTTGCGGGCCCGTTCCTGGCCCGCGCCGCTCATCGGCAGTTCGGTCAGGAAGGGGCGGAACAGCGAGTCGAAATCGGCCTCGCCGCTCGCGGACCCGTAAAGGGCGACGCAACCCGCCTCGTCCGCCAGATCGCCGAAGACGCGCGCAAGCGAGGTCTTGCCCGATCCGCGCGTGCCGAAGATGATTGCATGCTTGCGCTGGACCACGATCGCCTCGACCAGCTTTTCCAGCTCATTGTTGCGGCCGGCCAGGCCATGGCGGTCGGTCACCGGCATGGCGGTGTTGAAGGCGCTGTAGATCGAATCCCGGCGCAGGCTGATGGGCTTGAGCGGCGTTGCCATCGCGCCCATCGAAAGCGGTCGGGGGGTGTCGTCGGGCGCCGGTTCGGGCTCGGCCGACCGGTGGAAGCTCGGTGCGACCGGTTCCTCCAGCAGCAACGGGGCCTGATCGGGGATGACGCGGGCGGAGGGGCTGGAGCCGCCGGCCAGTCGGCGCGGCAGGGACCAGAGCCAGTCGAGCGTGCCCGCCGAGCGGGCGCCGAAATCATGTTCCATCGCGGTCAAAACAGCTTCTCCCGGATGATGAGGACGTCTTCGGGCTTGACCGGGTCATCCAGCTTGGCCTGGACCTCCTGGCCGCCGCGCTTCACCTTGATGCTGCGGGTCGATCCGGCGAGGGTCGGACCACCGGCCAGGGCAAGCGCCTGACGGAAGGTCTGGCCCGCGACATAGGAGAAGGCGCCGGGCTGCTGGACCTGGCCATAGACATATACCTTCTCGGCCGGCGGCACGAACAGGATGTCGCCGGCCTGGAGCGGCCGTCCGGCGCCAGCGCTCATGTCGGTGAGCGAGATGCGCACCGCGCCGCTGCCATCGGCGGGGGTCAGGATGACGGCATTGGCGCCGGCCGTCGTCGCGCCGCCGGCCTTGGCCAGCATCGACGCCACCGTATAGTTGCGGTCGAGCGGATAATTGCCGGCCTGGGGCACATTGCCCAGCACCGTGACCGAGCGGCTGACATAGTCGCTCACCTCGACGCTGACCGAGGGTTTGGTCAGATAGCCGCCACCGGCATAGCTCGCCGCGATGTCGGACGCGAGCTGGGATGTGGTCTTGCCTTTCGCATCCACCGGCCCGACCAGTGCGAGCAGCACCGTGCCATCGGCCTTGATCCGGGTTTCGGTCGACAGGTCGGGCTGGCCGAAGATCGAAATCTTCAGCTGATCGTCCGGACCGAGCAGATAGCCGGCGGGGGCAGACGCCGCCGGCCGCGCGGGCGTGGCGGCAACCGCCGCGGCTGCGGCGGCACCGGCAGGCGCCTGTGCCGTTTGGGTTTGGGCCGACAATGCGGTCGGCACCGCCAGCAGGGGGAGGGCGGCAAGGATATGGAAGCGTGTCGCTATTCTCATGGGTCAGGCTCCCTTCGGGTCAAAAGCGCAGCAGGGCTGAGAGCGTCACCTGCGTGCCGCTATAGTTGGAGACATCGGTGTCGGTCCGACGGCGGTAATGCTGGGCGTCGAGGCTGAGATCGAAGCGATCGGTCAGTTTGCGCTTGAGCGTCGCGCCGAACTGGCGATTACGGTCAGCCTCGATCGAGAAGGGGCGCAGCGCCGCATCCTGCCGGAACTTGCGCCTCTGCCAGTCGGCATAAAGGCCGGCCGAGGTCAGTTCGCTGATCGCGAACTCCCCTTCGATCCGATAGCTGGACCGGATCGCGAAGCCGCTGGCGATCAGGCTGTCGTTCATGATGTCGCGGGCGGTGGAGGCGGTCAGCTTCACGCGCGGAATGATGCTGGTCGACAGCCGCACATCCCAGCCCATGCCATTATAATTGCCGACCGCGGCGGAATCGCTGCTGACATCCAGCCATTGCAGGTCGGCATCGATCTGGGTGATCGGCGTGACCGAGCGCTGGAAGCGCAGGCCATAGGCGTTGATACGGTTCTTGATGCCCAGCGTGCGCCGGTCGCTGACCGTCCGCTCATAATAAGTGGTGAGCGTGCCGAAACTGGGCTTGTTATAGCCCAGGCCGACCTTGAAGCTGTCGCTGTCCTGGTCGGCATAGTCGAAGTCATCGGCATTGCGCGTCGTGTCATGCTGGTAGCCGGCGACCGGGAAGAAGCCTGGCCGCTCGCACGACAGGTCGGCCCCCAGCGTCGAGAAGCGCTGGAGATTTTCGGTCGCGGCGTTGATGTCGCCATAATCGGCGCGCTGCTGGCGATAGCTGGCGCGCGGCGTGATGCCGCAGGTCGCTCCGAATCGAATCGTGGCCTTGGCCTCCGCATCGAGTCGCAGCTTGCTGCGCTGGGTCTCCGACACGAACTGGTCATAGCCAGCCTTGGCCCGGATCTGGATGTCGTGCCGACCGACTGGATGGGCATAGGTCGCCTCGATCGAGGGTGTGACGATCAGGTCGCCGGTGGGGTCTTCGACCCGGTCGTCGACGCGATAGACATTGTCGTCATAGAGAAGATCGAGCCCGGCCGTCAGGTGCAGGCCGAGCGTATCTATGCGCTTGTCATCATCCTGGGCCTGCGCCGTGGAGGGCAGGCCGGCGAACAGCATTGCGCCGCCAAGAGCGGCCATGGCGGCCGCATGCGGCCATGCAAAATCATTTGCTGCGGGCGCACAGGGGCGCGCCCGCAAACACGGGTTATGGGCATTATCCAAACGCATGAATCCTTATTGCATTGCAGCAACAAGGGGCATGCTAATCGTATTTTTACGTAATGCACACGGGTCCGGACGCGACTTGTCGCGCCAAAACAACGGCTCGTTTCATCGACGAAAGGAGCCGTTAACAGCCGATCCCGGCTGTTAATCTGAGGGCAAGGAAACTGGCCCCGATCAGAAGATCAGATAAGCGATCGCGCCGATTGCCGCGCAGAAGGCGAGGATGCCCGCCCAGCGCGAAACAAACTGGATCGGACCTTCCGCGCGGTCGGCGATCGACAGCGCATGGCCGTTATCGGGGAGATCGCGGACGGCGATGCCCGCATCGGAAAAGGAGGTTTTCGTTGCGGCAACTGCCGCCAATTCATCAGCCACGACCGTCATCCTGGGAACTTTATGAACGGTCGTTAATATAGGATTTTAGGGTTCACAAATAGTTTACATCGGCATGAAAGCCGGCTCAGCTCATCGCAAAAGCCGGCTTCTGATGCGGAAAATCCTCAATCCTGGTCAAAGCCCCTGTAAACATTGGGGCTTTGCCAGGAAGCGGGATCAATAGGCGTTGCGGTGAACCAGAACCCGTGCCGTGCCGACCAGGATGCCGATGTCGCGCATCAGGCTCCAGCCATGCAGATATTCCAGATCCGCCTCGACCCGGTTCAGAATGTCGCGCCGGGTTTCGGTCGCGCCGCGGAAGCCGCGGATCTGGGCCAGGCCGGTGATGCCGGGCTTGAGCGCATGGCGATGCCAATATTGGCGGTCGACCTGCCAGAACAGCTGGTCCTCGGCGGTCGAGCCCAGCGCATGGGGGCGCGGGCCGACCAGGCTCATCTCGCCAAGCAGCACGTTGAGGAGCTGGGGCAGCTCGTCGATGCTGGTGCTGCGGATGAAGCGGCCGACGCGGGTGATGCGGTTATCGTCGCGCTGGGTCGAGGTGGCGCCGGCGGTGTCGCACTGTTCCACCCGCATGCTGCGGAACTTGAGGATGTGGAACAGGCGGTTGCCGCGGCCGATCCGTTCCTGGCGGAAGAAGACCGGGCCAGGCGAGTCCAGCCGGATGGCGACGGCCACGGCGATCATCAGTGGCGCCAGCGCGATGAGCACCGGCACGGTCAGGATGATGTCGAGCAGCCGCTTCTTGGCGCGATTGGCAAGATTGAGCGGGCCGCGAGCGACCACCAGCGTCGACACGCCGCGATGGCTCTGCACCGCGAGCGGCGCCATCGGGTCGAGCTCCGGCACGATGATCTCGCCCAGGATATTGCCGCCCTTGAGCATCTGCGCCCAGTCTGCCTTGCGCTCCAGCGGGCAGGAAATGACCACCCGATCGAAATCGCGCAGCAGCATGCCAAGCCGATGCAGCATATAGGGATCGTCAAGATCGGCGCGCAGGCCGAGCGTCGGTGCGTCCACGATCGTCATGCCGTTCACATCGTCGGGGATCAGGCCGTCGTCGATGATCAGCAACTGGGCGAACAGCCCTTCGGCGAAATGGCGACGAACGGCGCGGACGACCAGCACCCGCTGCATCACGATCAGCGCGCCGCTGAAGAACAGGCCTGTGCTGATGCCCAGGCGCGAGAAATTGTCGGTGACCTTCAGCGAGAAGACGACCAGCAGGAAGATCAGCAGGGTTCCGGCGAAGGCCATTACTGCACTGCGGCATGACGCTGTCATGCTGGTCAGGCAACGCGGGTTATAGGCCTGGTTGTGAAAGGCGATGGTGCCATAGACCAATATCCCGCCGGCGAGCGGTTGCCAGACCTCCATCGACAGGATCGGAATACCCGCCACGCGCAGGCCGATGACGAACCCTGCGGCCAGGGCCATCATGTCTGCAAGCAGCAGAACCAGGCTCAGCCACAGGCGCGCGTTCCGCTGGAAAGCGGCGGTGGCGGGCTGGCGACTGGGGGTTCCTGCAATCGCCAGATCTATTTTGGACATCGGCAACCCTTTAAATGCGTCGTGACGTCATGGTCCGCCCGCCCGTCGTCAGACGGTGGCGATCTTTCCCCAGGACATCCGCTGCCTTTGATTTATGTTGCGTAGCAGCAGGACATAGTTGCTCGGTTGTTACAATTGGGGGAGGGATATTCGGACGCACATTTCCGACGATCCGTTGAGCGCGCATTTTTCATCCTGCCGCCCCTTCGTTCTGTCGCAGGGAAAATCGATCAGACGCGGTGAGAGGCCTCGCTGGCCTGACGGAAACGACGTCGAATCAAATCGCTCAGCGAAACAGCCACCAGCCGATCAGAAGCAGCGCGCCGACGAGGGCCACGGGGCCGGCCCAGCGTGACAGGAACTGCACGCCGGCTTCGGCCAGATGATGGGGGAAAAGCCAGATTCTGGGGCCATCTGCATCCTCGCCATGATGCGGGACGGGATCATGCCGTGGCGCCGGCCGGGCGCTGTCGTGTCCGGCATTGCGATCCTGCGGTGGCGGAAACAGATCGACCATCATCATTCCCGATGCGATGCGAGGATAGCGACCGCAGATCACGATAACCTGCGGCCGGGCAAAGATAAACCATTATCCCTGCCCGGCCGCGTTCGGTTCAATAGCGGAAACGCGCCGATGCATAGACGGTGCGTCCCGGTTCGGGAAAACCATCCGTCAGCGTGTAATAGTCATCGAACAGATTGCGGCCGCCAATGCTGAGGTCGATCTGGTCGGTCAGCGCCAGATCGACGCGCAGGCTGGCATTCACATAGGCGCCGGTGCGGTCATAGCGGGCGGGCTGCGACGCCGGGGTTGCGGTGAACAGGGTCCAGCGGTTCGATGCCAGATCGACGCTCGGGACGATATGCAACCGTTCGACAGGCGCCCAGTCGATGTAGGCAAAGCCCTTGTGCGTGGGAACGCCGGTGGGACGGAAGCGCGCGTTGGACGGATCGGTCAGATCGCGCTTGATGCCGGTATAGTTGATGCCCGCGTCCAGCCCCGGCAGCAGCGTCGCCGACGCCGACAGTTCGATGCCATAATATTCACCCTTGCCGACATTGCGGCTCTGGCTGAGGTTGGTGAGGGCGCAGCCCGTGGTCGGCACGGCGGGCGGTGTGGTCGATGCGGTGCAGGGATAGGCCGGCGTCGGCACGCTGAAGATGGCGTCCCGCACCCAACTGTAGAAGAGCGCGCCTTCCAGCCGGATGGATCCCTGGCTCCAGCTTCCGCCGATCTCCGCATTGGTCGCCCGTTCGGCCTTCAGGTCGGGGTTGGGGATGGCGGTGTTGAAGCGCTGGCTGAACCGTTCAAAGATGGTCGGGAAGCGGGCACGCGATGACAGGCTGGCGTGGAACGACAGCGCATCGCTGGCCTGCCAGTCGAACCGGCCCTGCGCGTTCCAGGTGTCGGCGTCCCTGCGCGGGTAGTTGTAGATGACCGATGGCGTGCCCGACGTGCCGAGCGGGGCGCCATATTCCTCGGCTCGTTCCAGGTTGCGCCAGTCATAGCTGCCACCCAGGGTGAAACGGAGCGTCGGGCTCAGCGCCAGTTCATTTTCCAGCGCGATGGAATAGGTGGCCTCGCTTTGGGTCTGTTTCGGCTCCGTGGTGGCGACGCCGGCCGTCGAAAAGCTGGTCTGGAACTCGACATGCTCATCATGGCGATAATGGAAGGCGAGGCGCAGCGTGTCCGCATCGGTCGCACTGAAATCGAGCTGGGCCGATCCGCCCCAGGCCTTGTCCTCATAGGGGCTGTCAAAGGCATAGGGCCGGCTCTGCGTGGTCTGCGTTCGGTCGTTGAAGGAACGGAGCATCGAATCGAACTGGTTATAATAGGCGCGGGTCTTGAGCGTCGCCCGGTCACCCAGCGCCGTGGTCGACAGGAAATAGACGCTGGTGATGTCCCAGGACGGCCAGTCCCAGAAACGGGCCGTGGTGACCGTGTCGCTGATGTGGAGCGGCGCGCCCTTCGATCCTTCCTGATAGGTATAGCTCAGCGCATATTCGTCCGTGGCATTGGGGGTGAAACCGATCTTGGCATTGACCCGCCAGTCTTCCGCCCGTGAAAAGTCGCGCGCGCCGCCATCTTCCAGCGTTGGCACGCGCGGCGTGAAGCCATTGGGCAGATCCCAATGATCGGTAAAGCTGTGGGCATAGCTGGCCTGCGCATACCAGAGGTCGTGCCGGGTGCCGACCTTGGCCGACGTGGTATAGTCGGCATAGTCCATGTCATTGTCGAAGCTGACCTGTCCGCGCAGGTCGATGTCGAGCGCCTTGGTCGGCTTGCTGGTCACCAGGTTGATGGCGCCGCCCATGGCGCCGGGGCCGTCAAGCACAGAGGCATAGCCCTTGGCCACCTGGACCTCGGCAATGTCGGTGGTCAGGAAGCGGCCATAATCGAGCCGGTTGTCGGCGGGCAGATAGACACGGATGCCATCGATCGAGAGTGGCACCTGGAACCGGTCGAACCCGCGCACGAAGACCAGCCGCTCGTTGCGGGTGCCGCCGCTGTTGCCGGCGGAGACGCCGGGCATGAGGTTGACCGCATCGTCGAGCGAGGTGCGGTTGAAACTGTAGATGGCGTTGGAGGACAGGGTGCTGCCGTCAATCTCGATCCCGCTGGTGCGGGGGGCGGTGACGATGATCTGGCCGAGCGAAAAGCGATCGCTGTCGCCGGTCGCGTCGGGCGCGCCCTGCGCCGCTGCCGTCGCGGTCCAGCAGCAGGCGCTGGCGAGCAAAATGCGCATCATGGTCTGTCGCATGAAAATCCCCCTATTCTTGGTCGTTCGACTCGCTATATCCCGCCGTATATAGTTTTGCCTTCGGGAGGGAAGCCCGTGCGTCAGCCACTGTTCCTGCTGTTTCCGGCCCTGTGCGCGGCCTTGGTGCCGGCATCGGCCTTCGCGCAAATGTCGGGCATGCCGGCCTGCACTGCCCCGGCCGATCCGCCGGCGGAGATGGCATCCTGGCGCGCGCCGCAGCCGATGAAGGCGGCGGCGGATGCCAAGGGAGCCGGCAAGGTCAAGCTGAAAGCCGGGCAGGCCGTGGCGTTGACCCTGCTGCCGACGCCCAGGATCAGCTATCCGCTTCGCCCGGCCAAGCCCGGCGGCAGTGTCAGCTTCGGTGGCATCGTCCATTTCACCGTCGATCAGCCCGGCACCTGGCGAGTGGCGCTGAGCAGTGGAGCCTGGGTCGATGTGGTGAAGGACGGCACGGCCGCGACCTCGACCGCGCATGGCCATGGCCCCGATTGCACCGGCATCCGCAAGATGGTCGATTACCGCCTGGAACCGGGCGACTATATCCTCCAACTCGCAGCCAATGGCGATCCGAAGATGACGGTGCTGGTGACCCGTCTGCCGTGAAATCGGCGCGCTGGCCGCTATTGCTCGCGACGCTGCTGCTGATCGGGGCAGGGCGGCCGTGGCATTGGAGCTTGCCCCTGGGCGAAGCACCGCCCCCGGTCCCGGTCGGCAACGCAATGAGCGCGGCGAAGGTCGACCTTGGCCGCCGCCTTTTCTATGATGCCGACCTGTCGGCCAATGGCACGTTGAGCTGTGCTGGATGCCATGAGCAGCATCGTGGCTTTGCCGACGGCAATCGCACGCGGCCCGGCGTCCATGGCGATCCGGGGCTGCGCAATGTGCCGGGCCTGGCCAATGTCGCCTGGTTGCCGCGCCTCACCATGGCCGATCCGGCGATCACCAGCCTGGAGACGCAGGTCGCCGTGCCGCTGCTGGGCGAGCATCCCATCGAAATGGGGATGAAGGGGCTGGAGGCGGAACTCCCGCGTCGGTTGGGCGCCGATGCCTGCTATCGTCGGATGTTCGCGCGCGCTTTCCCGGACCGTCGCGGCCGGATCGACATCGCAACGGTGTCGGCGGCGCTGGCGGCGTTCGAACGCACGCTGATTTCGCGCGACAGCCCTTATGATCGCGATCGACGGGGGCAGGCCGGTGCCCTGTCGATGTCGGCCCGGCAGGGTATGCAACTGTTCGCGGACAAGGGCTGCGCGTCATGCCATGCGGGGCGGGATTTCAGTGACGGCGCCTATCATCGGCTGGAACCGGCGACGGCCGCCGATCCGGGGTTGGCGGAAAAGACGGGGCTGACCAGTGATGCCGGGCGTTT
Organism: Sphingobium sp. DN12; assembly: GCF_051058005.1. Classification (NCBI taxonomy): domain Bacteria; kingdom Pseudomonadati; phylum Pseudomonadota; class Alphaproteobacteria; order Sphingomonadales; family Sphingobiaceae; genus Sphingobium; species Sphingobium sp. DN12. The sequence goes on along the minus strand of NZ_CP173717.1, from coordinate 1,886,036 downwards.
TCGCACGCCCCCGCTCCGCAATGTCGCGGTGACCGGTCCCTGGTGGCATGATGGGTCCGCGCAAACGCTGGACGCGGCGATCCTGCGCCATGGCCAGAAACTGACCGACGCCGAACGGATCGCGATCACGGCTTTCCTCGACAGCCTGACCGATCAGGCGTTCCTCACCGATCCACGCTTCGCCATGCCGGCTGAAGCCTGCGGCAAGAAACTATGAAAGAGGGGCGGGCAGGGGGATCGGCCGCAGCAGGGTGTCAAGCTGGCCCTGTGCCCGTCCTTCCGTCGCGGTGAGCGCGGCCCCTTCCAGCGCGCGATAGGCGGCCAGCACGGCCCGCCCGGCCTCCGTCACCCGCGCGCCACGATCACGGCCGCCGCCAGCCACCGTCTCGACCAGCCGGTCGTTCCAGCAGCGGTTCATCGTGTCGACCAACAGCCAACTGCGCCGATAACTCATGCCCAGCGCCCGCCCGGCCGCCGATATCGAGCCGTGCAGCGCGATCGCATCGAGCAGATCGGCCTTGCCCGGTCCCATGGCGATCTCATCCCCGCAAAGGATCTGGATCTTGAGCTTGAGCGTTCCGGTCTGCATGGCCCTGCCTGATTGCGTGCGATTTGTTCCTCTTAGCCCGTTGTCGCAGGTTCAGCGAGGGGGTGGCATGAGCCGCATTTACTACCGCCTTGGAATTGCCGAAATCCTGTGGGACAGGCGCAATGGTCGCCGAAAAACATAGATAGCCGGATAGAGAGACATGCCCCAGCCTTCCGCCCCGATCCAGACCGCGCGCCTGCGCCAGCCGATCGGCCTGTTGATCGGAACGGCATTGGGGGCTGCATTGCTGACGCCGGGCCTTGCGGCCGAGCCTGCCCCGTTCGAGCTGACCGGGCCGGACATCAAGGTCAGCGTGACCCGCGGCACGTCCAGCTTGCCGATCAGCCAGGTGCCGAGCCTGCGGGCGGGCGACAAGCTGCTGATCGAGCCGAACCTGCCCAAGGAACAGGGCGCCAATTTCGTGCTGATGTCGGCCTTCCTGCGGGGCGCGACCAACCCGCCGCCCAAGGACTGGATCGACAGCGCGGAAACCTGGAAGAAGAAGGACAAGGATCGCCGCCTCGCCCTGACCGTGCCGGACGGCGCGCGACAGATGGTGCTGTTCCTGGTGCCCGAGACCGGTGGTGGCGAGGGGACGGTCAGCGATGCGGTGCGGGGAAAACCCGGCGAGTTCGTGCGGGCAACCCAGGAACTCAATCAGGCGTCGCTTGATCGCTCGCGGCTGGATGCCTTCATGACGGCGATCCGGACGCAGGAAAACAGCCATCCCGAATTTTTGCGCAGCGTTGCCCCGGCGCTGGCGCGCAGCCTGTCGATGAAGCTCAACGAGGATTGCCTGTCCAAGGTGATCGAGCTTCAGGCGGCATGCCTGCTGGAGAATAAGGACCAGCTGGTCATGGCCGACGTCCATAGCAGCTCCATAGCTGAGACGCTGAGCGGCACGCCGACCGACCTGGCCCTGCAACTCGCCTCCACGCGTGAAGCGGGCTATGGCTATTACAGCCCCTATATCGGCGTAGTGCGCGATCTGGCCCGGATGTTCGGGGCCTTCAGCAGCCCCAGCTTCGAATATCTGCCGACCGTCAGCCTGCGCCGCGACGACAATATCGGGCTGATGCTGAACAAGGCGCCGTCCTTCGCCAAGCCCAAGTCGGTGATGGTGGTCGGCATGCCCTCGATCGAGGCGGACAGCCCGCCGCGCCTTCGCAGCGGTGCGCAGGCACCGATCTGCGCGGCATTGCCCGGCACGGTGCTGCCGGTCGAGGGAGCGCCGCTCATTTATTCGACCAGCTATGCGCGCGGCATGACGGTGCAGTTGAAGGCGGCGTCGGGCCAGACGATCGAATATCCGCTGGAGGCACGGGCCGATCGCGGCGGCTATGTGATCCGCGCCGATGGTCCCTGGCCGGCCGACTTCAGGGGATCGATCGAGGCTCATGTCTATGGGCAATGGGGGTTCGATCGGTTCGAAGGGCCCGATTACATCCTGCAGCGGCCCGATGACGCGGCCTGGCAGGTGAAGGGCGAGGCGCCGACGCTGGTCGTCGGCCGCGACAATGGCCTGACGCTGACGGGCGGTGCGCCTTCTTGCGTCGAAAGTGTCACCCTGCGCCAGGGCAATGCAGCGCCCCAGGCGATCGGCTGGAAGGTGCAGGGCCGCGATGCGCTGGACCTGACCCTGCCGCTTGCTGATCGGCGCGCCGGACCTGTCACTGTCGATGTCAAATATCAGGGCGTCGCCAAGCCATTCTCCATGGCGCTGCGCGCCTATGCCCAGGCGAGCAAGCTGGACGGGCTGACCGTGCATCAGGGCGATGCCTGGGGCGAACTGACGGGGCAACGGCTCGATCAGGTGGCGAGCGTCGACCTTGGCGGGCGTAGCTGGAAACCCGATGGCCTGACCCGCGACGGTTCGGTCGATCGGCTCCGTCTGACGGCCGCGGGCGATGGGACTGTGCCCGCCGAAGGCGCCAGCGCCCGCGTGCAGCTGGAGGATGGGCGCATCGTATCCGTGCCGGTCACGATCGCCCCCGCGCGGCCCCGTGTGACCCTGCTCAACAAGAGCGTCACGCCAGCTGCGGCAACGGGTCTGCCGGTGACGCTGGGTGGATCGGACGTGCTGCCCAATAATGGCCGCCTGGTCTTTTCCGTGCAGGCGCAGGACGGCACCAAATTGGCCATGACCGATGCGATCGAGGTGGCGACGCAGGATGGCGGGGCCAGTGTCCGGCTGACGGCCGGTTCCGGCCTGCAACTGCAAGGCCCGCAGGTGATGGTGGCGACCCTTGATCCGGCGGCGCTCGGCCCCGCCTTTGGCCCGCTGCAATTCCGCATCGTGCGGGGCCGCGAACAGGGGGATTGGCAGCCGCTGATGCCGCTTGCCCGCCTGCCGCGGATCGAGGCGGTGGATTGCGCGGGCAAGGAGCAGAAGGATCAGGGCTGCACCATCAAGGGACGCGACCTGTTCCTGGTCGATGCCGTCGCCGGCAATCCCGCTTTCGATCAGCCCGCCCCGGTGGCGCAGGGCTTCACCGGATCGACCCTGACGGTCCCGGCGCCGACCGACGGCAAGCTCTATGTCCGCCTGCGCGACGCGCAGGGCGCGATGCTGGTGGTGCAGGCGCCATCGCCCGCCGCCTGATCGCCTTCCCGATCAAGGCTGGCCGCGCTAGGTTGACAGAATAGAATGATTTCGAGGCCCGAATGACCGTCATTGCCGCCTATCTCTATCGCAACGGCCAGAGCGTGCGCGAAGTGTCGATCAATGAACGGATCGATTGCGCCGAGGACAAGTCGGAATTCGTCTGGATCGGCGTCGCCAGCCCGACGGCCGAGGAAATGCGGACGCTGCAGCAGAATTACAATCTCCACCCGCTGGCGGTGGAGGATGCGATCAAGGCGGACCAGCTGCCCAAGGTCGACATCTATGGCGAGCAACTGTTCGTCGTCGCCCGCACCGCCCATGTCGAGGAGAAGACGATCGCCTATGGCGAGACAGCGATCTTCGTCGGCCACAGCCATATCATCAGCGTCCGCCATGGCTCGGCGCGTGGGCATATCGAGCTGCGTCACGCGCTGGAGGCGGTGCCGGACCGACTGGCCCATGGCGTCGATTATGTGCTGCACGCCATCCTGGACTTCATCGTCGACGGCTATCTGCCGATCGTCGAGGGGATCGAGGAGGAAGTGCTGACGATGGAGCAGCACACGGTCGACAATTTCCTCGGCCGCGACGAGATCACCCGCATCTTCAACCTGCGGCGCCAGTTGATCCGTTTCCAGCGCATATTGGGGCCGATGCAGGAGGTCGCGACCAAGTTCGTCAAGATCGACCTGCCCTGCATCGACCCGGAAACCCGACCTTATTTCAGCGATGTGCGCGACCATGTGCGGCGGGTACAGACTATGGTCGACGATCTGCGCGAGGTGCTGAATTCCGTCTTCGAGTTCAGCAATTTGCTGGAACAGCAGCGCACCGGCACGATCACCCGTCAGCTGGCCGCCTGGGCCGCGATCCTGGCGGTGCCGACCGCAATCGCCGGCATCTACGGCATGAATTTCGAGCATATGCCCGAGCTCAAGACCCGCTACGGCTATTTCGTCGTGTTGGCGGTGATCCTGCTGATCTGTTCGATCCTCTATCGGCGGTTCCGCAAGCTCAACTGGCTCTGAGCGCATCGCCCCGCCGAAATGGGGCGGCGGTCGCTTGACCTATTCGGACAGGCGGTGCCAGCCTGTCCAAATGGGAGGTCCGGCGATGGATGAGGCGCGCGACGCGTTCGAGGCGATCAATGCCCATATGCTGCGGTTTCTGCCGGAACTCGTCGCGGAACTGGGCGGGGAGGCGCCGGACAGCAGCGGTGCGTCGCCCAGCTATCGCCAGACCATCGCGCTGATCGAGGAGGCCGCGCATCGGCTTGGCTGTCCGGATTTCGGCATGCGCCTTGCCCTGCGGCAGCGTGGCGTCGACCTGTTCGGGCCGCTGGGCGACGCGATGCGCAACGCGCCGACGTTTGGCGCGGCGATCGATTATGTGTGCAGCCATAATTATGCGCACAGTCTGGCTGCGGCGGTGTGGCTGCGGCGCTTTCCTTCCGTCCGCCATGTCTTCGTCGGGCACGACATATTGCTCGACGGCGTGCCCAACCGGGCGCAGGCGATGGAGCATATCCTGTTGGTCGGCCATCTCTTCGCGATGGAACTGACCGGCGGGCGGGCACGGGCGCGGCGGGTGCATTTCCGCCATCAGCCGATCTCGCCGGCGCGCATCTATCGCCGCTATTTCGGATGCCCGGTCCATTTCGGCCAGAATGAAGACGGGATCAGCTTTTCCGAGCGCGACATGGCAAGCCCGGTGATCGACCGGGACGCTGCGGTCTTTGCCGCGGTCACCGCCTATATCGAACGCGAATTTTCCCATCGCCACCCGCCGCTGCATGCGCAGGTGCGCGGCATCGTCATGCAATGGCTGTGGACCGCCCATTGCTCGAACGATTGGGTCGCGGCCGAACTGGGGCTGCACCCGCGCACGCTGCACCGCCGGCTGGCAACGGAGGGCACGAGCTTCCAGAAGATCAAGGACGAGGTGCGGCGCGACATATTGCGCTATTATCTGGAGCAGACCGACATCGACTTCGCCCATGTGTCGGAGAAGCTGGGCTTTTCCGAACAGTCGGTGATGACGCGCAGCTGCAATCACTGGTTCGGGGCGTCGCCGACGCGGTTGCGGGCGCGGTTGCACGCGCCCGCCTGACCCTTCAGCCCGCAATCGAGGTGCGGTGCATCATCCGCCCGGAATCGCGGGCATAGGGCACCACCCGGTGCAGCGCGCCGGTATTGCTCCAGATCACGAAGTCGCCCGCCTGCCACTGATGCTGATAGACGAAATCGGGCTGGGTCGCCCATTCGTTGAGCCGGGCGATATAGGCGCGGCCATAGGCCAGCTCCATGCCGACGATCCGGTCGGCGGTCGACCCGACGATCAGGCTCTTGCGGCCATTCTTGTGGGTCTGGACCAGCGGTCGTTCCTTCTCGACGCCGATCGCCAGCTTGCCCTTTTCCGCTTCGGGAATGGCGTCGGCGATCGAGCGCAGGCTGGCGGCGACGCTGTGGATGATGCGCAGATCCTCGATCTCGGCGCGCTGCGCTTCCGGCATCTGTTCATAGGCGGCGAAGCTGTTGGCGAATTCAGTCTGGCCACCCTTGGGCGCCAGGCGTCGGGCCGAGAGCAGCGTCGCGAGCGGCGGCGGCATCTCCATCGGCATGCCGTCCATGTGCCAGAAGAAGGTGCCCAGCACATATTCCGGCGCGCGGTTGATCTTGCGATCCAGCGTCACCTGATAGACGTCCTCGTCCTTGTTGGTCGTCGCTTCGCTGGTGAGGTTCAGGCGCCCGCCGAGCAGGTCGGTAAAGGCCAGTTGCTCCTCATTGGTGAAATGGACCTGCGGCATGACCAGCACGGTCCGTTCCTCCAGCATGTCGCGGCACTGGGTGACCACCTCGGGATCGAACAGCGCCTCCCGATCGGCCTCGACCACCGCGCCGATCAGCAGCTTGACCGGGCGGAAGGTGACGCGGCTCTTGTGAATGACGTTCATGATCCTGCTCCTTCGATCTCAACCTTGTTCGGCGGCCATGCCGGAAAAGCCGATGCAATAGCCGCCATCGACCGGCAGCAAGGTGCCGGTGATGTAGGATGCCTCGTCACTGGCGAGGAATAACGCCGCATTGGCGATCTCGCTGGCGAGGCCCCACCGGTCCATCGGGATGCCGGGCACGCGGAAGATGCCGGGCGGCGGTTCGGGATGATCCTTGGCCATCGGCACCAGTCCGGTCCAGATCGATCCAGGCAGCACGGCGTTCACGCGGATATTGTGCGCGGCATAATCGAGCGCGGCGCATTTGGTCATCTGGCTGACCCCGCCCTTGGCGGCGGCATAGACGCCATGGCCTTTCCACCCGACCATGCCGGTGGCCGATCCGATATTGACGATCGCGCCGCCGCCGCTTTCCAGCATGGCGATCACGCCATATTTCATGCCCAGGAACACGCCCTTCAGATTGACGGCATGGACCCGGTCCCAATTGTCGCTGCTCTGTTCGTGCAACGGCATGATGCCGCCGCCGAAACCGGCATTATTGACCAGGATGTTGACCCGGCCAAAGGCGTCGCAGGCAGCGGCGATCATCGCCTGGACATCCGCTTCCTCGGCCACGTCGACATGCAGGCCGACGGCGCCGTTGCCGATGGCGGCGGCGACCTCATCCTGCGCGCCGCTGATGTCGGCGCACAGCACCCGCGCGCCTTCCTGCGCGAAACGTTCGGCCATGGCCTTGCCCATGCCCGATCCCGCGCCGGTGATGACCGCGCTCTTGCCCGCCAGCCTCATGGCATCGGCTCCGTGTCGATGGTCGGCTGGATCAGGATGCGGCTGACATTGGCGCGGCGCGGCAGGCTGACGGCGAGCAGGATGCCGGCGACGATATCGTCCGGCGCCATTGCCCCGTCCTTGTGGGTGTGCTGCTGGATCATGTCGCGCCATTGCGGGTCGGAAATGGAGCTGGCGATCTCGGTCGCGGTGGCGCCCGGTTCGATGATCGAGACGCGGATACCGGCCTGGCCGCCTTCCTGCCGAAGGCTTTCGGTGAAGCCGGTGAGGCCGAACTTGCTGGTCGAATAGGCGGCAAAGCGCCAACCCGATCGGCGGCCGGCGGTCGAGGAGATGTTGACGATGTCGCCGCTGCCCTGTGCCTTCATCACCGGGAAGGCGGCGCGGCAGGCATGGATGGTGCCCATCAGGTTGATGTCGATCACCCGCTGCCACTGGGCGCTGGTCAGGCTTTCGATCCCGCCCGCCTCGTTGACGCCGGCGGAGTTGACGAGGATGTCGAGCCGGCCGAACCGCGCCATCGTGTCGGCAACGACGGCCGCTGCATCTGCCTCGACCGAGACGTCGCCGGGCAGGGCGAGCGCCGTGCCGCCCGCCGCTTCGATCCGCGCGACTAGCGCGTCGAGCCGGTCGCGACGCCGTCCGTTGACAGCGACATTGACACCCTCAAGCGCCAACGCAAACGCCGCCGCCTCGCCAATGCCCGAGGATGCGCCGGTGACCAGCGCGACCTTGTTTTCCAGTGCTGTCATGACCTCTCCTTGCCCCGCAGGCCTGTGTCGGGCCGCGATGCTGAACAGGTTATTAGCAGGGGTGGGGCAGGGGACGCGATGCCGGTAATGGCGATAGCGCTGGGGCGATCATTTGGCTTCGAGCTGGTCCAGCATGGCCTCGATCATCGCCAGAGCCTGGTCATGGCCTTCGGTGAGGCCAAGCGCGGTCTCGCTGACCAGCATGCGGGCGAGCGAGGCGGCGATCATCACCAGGCCGCCGGCCTGACCCGCCCGATCGGCCGGTAGCAGCGCCGCGACGGCCTGCGCCTGATGCGCGCGGAACGCCTGGGCGGCGGTGACGATCTCGGCCCGCACCGCCTCGCGATGATGGGCGATGGCGCTGAGTTCTGCGGCGAGGGCCGCGGTCGAGGGATCGCGCATCATCTCCCACATGGCACGCAGCGGGCGGGGCGCGGCCATTGCGTCGGCGAACCGGGTCATGCGGCGCTCGTTGATCCGCTGCACCACGGCGCGGAGCAGATCGTCCATGGTGCGGAAATAATAATAGAGAAGCTGGGTCTTCAGGCCCGCCTGCTGCGCCACCTGCCGCGCGGAAATGCCATGTTCGCCGACCTCTGTCAGGATCGTTTCGGCCGCGTCGATGAAGCGGGCGCGGTTCTGCGATCCTTCGGCGCCAAGTCTGCGAGCGGTAGCCATATCGTCCTTTCCGTCCTTCTCCGCCTTCGCTTCTGGGCAATTTTGCGATGCGCGGCAATGGCCGCGCGCCTGTCCATTTTGGTCAAGTCGCCGTGTCGGGGCGTCGCTAGCCTTGGCGCCAAACAAGCCCATTTGCGGAGAGACGATCCATGACCAGCCCGACGCTCGATTGTTCGGATATCGACAATTATCTGGGCAAGCCGATCCAGCCCGCGCGGATGGTCGAACCGATCAACAATGGCGATATCCGCCGCTGGGTGCAGGCGATGCACTATCCCAACCGGCTCCATTATGATGCGGGCTATGCCGCGCAGAGCCGCTGGGGCGGCATGGTGGCGCCACAGAGTTTTGCCGTGACTATGGACTGCGCCCATGGCTCCGCGCCGTCCTGCATCGGCCGGGTGCCCAATTCGCACATGCTGTTTGGTGGCGACGAATGGTGGTTCTACGGGCCGCGCATGGTGGCGGGCGAACGCATCCTCAATGAGCGCATCCCGTTCGACTATACCGTCAAGGACACGAAATTTGCGGGGCCAACCTGTTTCCAGCGCGGCGATAATTTCTATTATAACCAGCAGGGCGACCTGATCGCCAAGCAGCGTTCCACCTCGATCCGCTACAGCCAGGAAGCGGGCAAGGACAATGTCCCGACCGAGGGCTTTGACGATCCGGTCTGGACCGACGACCAACTGGAGGAACTGGAAGCGCGCAAGATGCAGTGGATCCAGATGCTCCACGATCTGGGCCATGACCGGCGCTGGTGGGATGATGTGACGGTCGGCGCGGCGCTGCCAGAACGGGTGGTCGGCCCGCATTCGATCGTGTCCTTCGCGACCGAATGGCGGTCCTATATCTTCACCCAATGGGGCGGCACCCACCGGCGCACCGACCTCGACATGGAGGCGCTGGGTTTCGTCAAGGAAATGGCGGGGCATGAGAATGACCCGGTGATGGAGGCGATCAATCCGGAATTCACCGACGGCGCCTATGTCGGCCCGTCGCGTGGCCATCTCTTCCCGCGCTGGGCCCGGTTCATCGGCATGCCGCGCGGCTATGGCTATGGTGCGTCGATGGGGGCGTGGATCACCGATTATTTCGCGGGCTGGGCGGGGGAGTGGGGGATGATCCGCCATTCCGCCTGCAATTATCGCAGCCCGGCGCTGACGGGCGACATCACCATCACCACTGGCACGATCCTCGACAAGTTCGTCGACGAGGATGGCCGGCACATGGTGCAGGTCGATTGCCGCATGGCCAATCAGGCCGGTGCCGTGCTGGCCACGGCCAAGGCGGAAATCGAACTGCCCAAGCGGCCGGCCTGATCCGTCTGGTCAAGCGCGCCGCGCTGTGGAATAGCGCGGCGATGGATTTAGACGATCAGTTTCGCCATTATTTCGGCACCGACGACCTTGCCAGCGTACCGCCGGAGGGCATGGCGGCCGGGATCGAGCGCATGCAGGTGGCCTTCGGGCTGGAGGCCGACCGCCCCCGGCGCTTTGCCCTGTGGACGTTGCTCTACATGCTGGGCGCGGCACCGGACCTGGATGTCGCCTTCGAGGATGAAGCCGATCGCAATGCCGCGCGCGACGTGATGGACATGCTGGACGAATAGGCCGCAGGCGCGATGGGAAAAGGCATCACCAGCGCCGGCAGGAAGGAACGCGCGTCGGCGCGCGGCGCGATATTGGCCGCGACCGAGAGGCTGATGGTCGAGGAAGGCTATGCCGCCGTCACCACCCGGCGCGTGGCCAAGATCGTCGGCGTGACGCCGGCGCTGGTCCATTATCATTTCGCGACGACCGATGACCTGCTGCTGGAGTTGTTCCGCAGCCTGTCGGCCCGGTTCAAGGAAGAACTGGCGAACCGGCTGGATACGCCCGATCCGCTGCGCGCGCTGTGGCGGCTCAATTCCGATCCGGATGGCAGTGCGATCGTGCTGGAGTTCATGGCTCTGTCCAACCATCGCAAGGCGATCCGGCAGGAAATCGCCGCCTTTGTCGAGGAATTGCGCGATATCCAGACGCGGGCGATCGGCGCGGCCGATGGCGCGGGGCTGTCGCCAGTGGGGCTTTCCGTGCTGGCGGCGGGCATGGCCCGGTCGATCGTGATGGAACAGAGCCTGGGCGTGACGCTGGGCCATGACGAGGCGCTGGCCATGGTGGAGGCGCTGATGCGCCACGCCACCGGCAAGGATGCCGACGAACACACCGCCTAGCCGGTCAGCCGGCGCGATGATGCGCGCCGGCCTTATCCTTATTTCTTGGCCGGGATCTTGTTGAGATCGGCCTGCACCTTGGCAAGCGCGGCGTCGGTCAGCGTGTCGGCAGCATATTGCTGCACGCCCTTCAGCGTCATCGAACGCGCCATGTCGATCTGCGGATTGGCGGTGAAGCCGGGCAGATTCTTGTCGAGAACGGCCTTGGTCGCGGGATTGTCGAGCAATGTGCCGATGTCGGTCGTCTCGACGCTATAGGCCGGGGCAGGCGCGGCGGCAGGGGCCTGCGCCATGGCGATGTGCGGCGTGGTCGCAGCGAAGATCAGGCTGGTGGCGATCAGGGCAGTTTTCATCGGCATCCTCTCAAGGCAACAAATCTGGTCCCGACGTCCGGTGGCCGTGAGACGATCTGTATCATAAGCGGGGCCGAGCAGGCAGGGAACCGGGGCGCAATCCAACCGCCCCGGCGATGTTTGGTTCAGTAGCTGCCGCCGATCCAGCTGCGCACGACGGCGCCCTGGGCATCCAGTTGCAGCAGGTCGGCGCGCAGGCCCGGCGCGATGCGGCCGGTTTCGGCGGCAAGGCCCAGGAAGGCGGCCGGGGCCGCCGATGCCATGGCGATGGCGCGTTCGATTGGGACGTCCAGCATGGCGACGCTGTTGTGGACGGCGGTGATCATGTCGAGATTGGAGCCGGCGAGCGTGCCGGCATCATCGGTGCAGGCGCCATTGCGGACCAGGATATGGCGGCCCTGGAGGATGAACTCGTCCGCGTCGGAGCCGACCGAGGGCATGGCGTCGGTGACCAGCATCAGCTTGTCGCATGGCTTGCACCGCAGCGCGATCTTGAGCGCGGTGGCGCTGACATGATGGCCATCGACGATGATGCCGCAGGTCACGCTATCCTGCTCCAGCGCTGCGCCGACGATGCCGGGCTTGCGCGACCCCAGTGGCGACATCGCATTGTAGAGATGGGTGACGCCCGACAGGCCAGCCTCGACCGCACCGATCATATCCTCATAGCGGCCATTGCTGTGTCCCGCCGCGACGATCACGCCGCGCTCCACCAGCTGGCGCACCATGTCGGGCGAGGTCCGTTCGGGCGCCAGCGTGACCAGGGTGCGGCCGCGCTTGAGCGAAGACAGCACTTCCAGCCCCTCGGCATCGAGCGGCCGGATCTTGTCGCCGTCGTGAATGCCCTTGCGCTCGATATTGAGATAGGGGCCTTCGATATGGATGCCGAGCACGCCCGGCACGCCGGCCTCGATCGCGGCGTCGACGGCGGCGACTGCCTGGCGGATGACGGCCAGATCGTCGCTGATCAGCGTCGGCAGGAAGCCGGTCGTGCCGAAACGCCGATGGGCGGCGCCGATCGCGGCGATGCCTTCGACCGTCGGGGCATCATTGAACAGCACGCCGCCGCCGCCATTGACCTGCGTATCGATGAAGCCGGGCACCAGCCGGTCGCCGCCGAGGTCGCGCCGCGCGACATCGGCCGGGATATCGGCGTCGGGCAGGATCGCGGCAATGCGATCGCCTTCGATCAGCAGCGCCTTGCCGGCATGGAAGTGGCCGTCGATCAGGATCGACCCGTTGACCAGAGCGTGACGCATCAGAGGGTCTCCGTCACCTTGGCAAGGTGCGGGGGCTGATCCGGGTTGAAGCCGCGCCGGACCGACAGCGCATTGACCGCGCGGTAGAAGGCGTGGACCTGAAGCATCGGCTCGATCGCCGAATGGGCGGCGGGCACCGGCAGGTGGATGGCGCCATCGACCGGCTCCCCGGCGATCAGCACCTGGCCGCCGCGCGCGACAACCTCGCGCACCAGTTCATCGACGCTTTCGGCGGTCTCGTCCGCCTGGCGGAAGACCAGCAGCGGGAAATCGGGGCCGACCAGCGCCATCGGGCCATGCTTGACCTCGGCCGCGCTGAACGCTTCGGCGTGGAGGCCACTGGTTTCCTTGAATTTGAGCGCGGCTTCCTGCGCGATGCCAAAGCCGATGCCGCGGCCGATGACGTAAAGGCCGCGCGCGGTGGCGAGCTGTTCGACGAGCGGCGTCCAGTCGCAGGCCCAGGCCTGGGCAAGCAGGGCAGGGGCAGTCTCCAGCGCCGCCAGCAATTCTGCATCCTCGCTCCAATGGGCGGCAAGGTTCAGCAGGCTGGCGATCGATGCGATATAGGATTTTGTGGCGGCGACGCTGCGTTCCGGCCCGGCATGGAGCGGCAGCAGCGTATCGACCTGGCCGGCGAGCGGCGAGTCGGCGACATTGACCATCGCGACGGTCCTTGCGCCTGCGCTTTTGGCCGCATCGACCGTGGCCAGGATGTCGGGGCTCTTGCCCGACTGCGAGATGGCGATGGCCAGCATGTCGGCGAGTGCCGGAGCCGTGCCATAGACCGAGGCGATCGAGGGCGCGGCCGACGTGGTCAGCAGGCCCAGGCGCGTTTCGAACAGATATTTGGCGAAGGTCGCCGCATGGTCGGAGCTGCCGCGGGCACAGGTGACGATGCCGCGCGGCGGATTGGCGCGCAGGCTGGCGGCCAGCGTCTTGACCGTTTCGGCGTTGGCGGCGAACTGGCGGGCGATGACGGCGCCGGCCTCTGCGGCCTCGGCGAACATCAGGGTATCTTGCGGATTGAGCATCGTATCAGGCATCTTTTCGGTCAGGCGCGCATGTCGAGTTCGGCAACGAAGTCATAGGCATCGCCCCTGTACCAGCTTTGCGTCGCTTCGATGACGCGGCCATCGTCCAGGAAACCGCGCCGTTCGATGTAGAGGCCGGGCGCCCCAGCCTCGATCCCCAGAAGCTTGGCCTGCTCGGCGTTGAACAGGACGGCGCGCAGGCGCTGGAGGGCACGGACCGGACGGTTGCCGGCGGCTTCCAGGGCGGCATAGAGCGAGGCGCCGACGACATCGACACCGTCGAGGCCGAAGCCGGGAATGGTCGAATATTCGAGCGCCATCGCGACATCGTCGGCATAGCGGATGCGGTTGAAGCGGTAGACGGCCGCGCCGGGGCTGAGGCCCAGCGTCAGCGCGTCGTCGGGCGTGACCGCGCCGACGCTGCGGCCGAGCCACTCGCTGCGCACGGTGCGGCCGCGTGCCGCCATATCCTCGGAAAAGGAGGAAAGCTTGGCGAACTGCTTTTCGACCCGGTTGGCGACGAAGGTGCCGGCGCCCTGCTTGCGCACCAGCAGTCCTTCCTCGACCAGGGAATCCAGCGCCTTGCGCAGGGTGATGCGGGACACCGAGAGTTCCGATGCCAGGTCGCGTTCGGGCGGCAGCGCCTCATTGGGTTTTAGGCGCTGGGTGCGCAGCGCTTCGCGCAGCGCGTCTTCGAGCCGGCGATAGAGCGGGCCACCGCCCAGCGCGTCGAGCGGTCCAATCTGTTCGGCAAGCAGCGGCATCTCGTCTCCACCAGCATCTGTGTTGCCTGCACACTAAGACCAATTAAATACCATATGCCAGTGAAAAATTTCAAACGCCGTCACAATTTTGAAAATATCCCTCTTGACGGCGATATGACTTCGGCGGATGGTCTGCTTATTGGTATGCAGTTGGTCCGCCCAATTGGTGCCATGCATCAAATATAAATAAGGGGTGAGATATGGGGATTCGGACTTTTCTGGTCGGTACCGCCAGCGCCATCGCGCTGTTTTCCGGTGCCGCGCATGCGCAGGGAAGCGATGCTTCCGCGCCGGACGCCGATGCAAATGCCAGCGATATCGTCGTCACCGGCTATCGTGCCTCGCTCGCCAAGGCGATCGACGTCAAGCGTAACGCTGACGCGATCGTCGACAGCATTTCCGCCGAAGATGTCGGCAAATTTCCCAATACCAATGTCGCCGAAGCGCTGACGCTGGTGCCCGGCGTCACCGTCGACCGCCAGTTCGGCCAGGGCGAAAAAGTGTCGATCCTGGGCACCGATCCGGCGCTCAACCGTACCCTGCTGGACGGCCAGACGGTGGCATCGGCCGACTGGTTCATCCTCGACTCGCCGGGCCGCACCTTCAACTATGCGCTGCTCGCGCCGCAGCTGGTCGGCCGGGTCGATGTCTACAAGTCGCCGGAACCGCGCATTGACGAAGGTTCGATCGGCGGCACGGTCAATGTCGTGACCCGCAAGCCGCTGGAGCTGAAGCCCTTCACCATGGCGGGCCAGCTTGGCTATCTCTACAATGATCGCTCGAAGAAGGGTGACATCCAGGGATCGGCGCTGGTCAGCTGGCATAATGAGGAAGGCACGTTCGGCATCCTCGCCTCCTTCCAGCGCGCCAAGGACCGGCTGCGCCGCGACGGCGTCGAAACCTATGGCACGATGAAGGCCGACCAGTGGGCCGGCGGTAATGCCGACAATCCGGTGGACTCGCGCGACAATGGCTGCGTTGGCGAATGCGCCACCACGCTCAGCAACAATCTTGATGCGATCAGCCCCAACGCCTTTGGCACCTCCTATTTCGAACAGGGCCGCGAGCGCCTGACCTATTCGGCCACCGCCCAGTGGAAGCCGGTCGATGAACTGACGCTGGAGGCGAGCTGGCTCAAGATCGACGCCACCTACAACAACCTAAACCAGTCCATGTATGCCTTCCAGGGCAATACCTGGAACAGCCTGGGCGCGCTGACCGGGCTGGAAGTCAATAACGGCATCGTCACCAGCGCGACCTTCAAGAATGCGCTGTCGGTGCTGGACGTCCAGTATCGCGAGGCGGAAATGAAGTCCGACACCTATCGCGGCAAGGCGAGTTGGGACGGTGGCACCTGGGATCTGACGGTCGAAGGCGGCCTGTCGGACGCGGACGGCGGCACCAAACGCCAGGTCTTCCTCGAATTCCTGAACTGGGCGGATTACACCGTGAACATTGGCGATGCGCCCAAATCGCCGGGTTCGCTGACCTATGCCACCGACGTTCAGGGTAACCCCAATGCCTTCGCCACCGATCCGGGCTGGAGCGGCAACACCGTCACCAAGCCGACCAGCGACAAGGAGCGTTACGGCCAGGCCGACCTCGGTTTCGATTTCGACGGTGCTTTGAAGCGCATCCAGATCGGCTATAAATATCGCCATCACGAGACCGGCCAGCAATATGCGGGCATCGCGCTCAATGGCCTGGGCGTCGCGGCGGCGCAGTTCGATCCCAAGACGGTCGCGGGCAATTATCTGCGCGGCTTCAGCGGTGTGAACGACCAGATGACCGACCGCTTCATCATCAGCGGTCCGTCGATGGTCGACTATCTGGAAGGGCAGACGCTGCCGACGCCGTCGATCTTCGCGGCGGCGGAATTTACCGCCGGCAACTGGAACATCCAGGAAGATATCAACGCGGTCTATGCCCAGGCCAATTTCGATACCGGCACGCTGCGCGGCAATTTCGGCGTGCGCTATGTGAACACCAAGACCGACAGCGCTGGCTATGTCTGCAACGCTGGCGCGCCCTGCAACAGCGCGGCGGACTGGACCTGGCAGACCACCAAGCGCAGCTATGACAACTGGCTGCCCAGCGCCAACATCGCCTGGACCGCGCAGCAGGATCTGATCCTGCGCTTCTCCGCCGCCAAGGTGATGTCGCGTCCCAACTATGCCGACATGACCAATTATTTCTGGCTGTCGGACACGGTCCTCACCGGCGGTGGCGGCAACCCGAACCTGAAGCCCTATACGTCGGGCAATCTCAACGCCTCGGTCGAATGGTATTTCAAGCAGGGATCGATCCTGTCGGCGGAAGTCTTCTACAAGGATATCAGCAATTATATCCTGCAGAAGACAGCGCCCGAGAGCTATTTCAACCAGTCTCAGGGCCGGGTGACGACCTATCAGATCAGCCGTCCCTATAATGCCGGTTCGGCCGAGGTGAAGGGCTTTGCCGTCGCCTATCAGCAGAACCTGCCCTATGGCTTCGGCATATTGGCCAACTACACCTATTCCGACGGTTCGGGTGAAGGCGGCCAGGCGCTGCCCTATAATTCCAAGCATCAGGCCAGCGTCAGCCCCTTCTTCGAAAGTGGCCCGGTCGCGCTGCGCGCCACTTACACCTGGCGGTCGAAATATTTCACCGGCATCGACCGTGGCGACAATATGTTCGTGCGGGACTCCGACAATCTGGACGTGTCGGCGACCTATAATGTCACGCCGCAGATCGGCATCACCCTGTCGGGCATGAACCTGACCGACGCGGAATATTATGCCTATGCCAATACCACGGCACTGCCGCGCGGCGTCTATCGCTCGGGCCGCAAGTTCCTGGCGACGGTGAACTTCAACTATTGATTGCCTCGCCTGTCAGAAGGCGCATGACTTGAAGACGGCGGGACGGAACGCAACAGCGTCCGCCCGCCGCACGTCCCTTGTCGCGTCCGCGCGGCGTGGCAGGGGCACGCTATTTTCGGGAGCCTGTTTCGTGATCCGTGCCCGCCGCCTGACGCTGCTAGCGTCGCTGATGCTGTCCGGCATCGCCACCGCCCCGGCCATGGCCGAACTGCCCCGCCTGTTGCCGGTGCCCGCGCAGATGCGCGAAGGGCAGGGAACTTTCCTCATTACATCCACCACCCCGATACGGGTTCCGGCCAATGACGCCGCCGCCCGCAACGCGGCCGAGCGGTTCGCCGACCTGGTCGCGCGCAGCCGGGGCTTCCGTCCCCGGATCGAGACGGGCGGTGACGCCAACAATGCGATAGTGTTCCGCCGCGCCAAGACCGGTGCGGCGGAATCCTACACCCTCGACGTGACCGGCAAGGGCGTCATAATTGCCGCTGGCGATGATGCTGGCCTGCTCTATGGCGCGGTGACGCTGTGGCAGGCGATGACACAGGATCAGGGGGCCGGCCCGGTATCGGTCGCGGCGATGCAGATTGCCGATGCGCCGCGCTTCCAGTGGCGCGGGCTGATGCTCGACAGCGCCCGCCATTTCCAGTCGCCGGCCTATGTCCGCCAGTTGATCGACTGGATGGCGGTCAACAAGCTCAACCGGCTGCATTGGCATCTGGTGGATGATCAGGGCTGGCGTATCGAAATCCCCAAATATCCGCGCCTCACGGAAATTTCCGCCTGGCGTGTGCCCGCCGGGGCGCCTGGCGCGCCGCCGCTGCCCAAGGTCGGCGGCTTTTACACCCAGGCCGAAATCCGCGAGATCGTCGCCTATGCCGCCGCGCGCGGCGTCATGATCGTGCCGGAGATCGAGATGCCGGGCCATGCGCTGGCGGCGATCCGCGCCTATCCCGCGCTGGGCATGGGCGTGCCGATCCCGCCCGGCACGGAGTCCGACTGGGGCGTCTTCCCCTGGCTCTATAATGCCGATGACGCGACCTTTGGCTTTCTGGAGGACGTGCTGGCCGATGTGATGGCGCTGTTCCCGTCGCCCTATATCCATATCGGCGGCGACGAGGCGGTGAAGGACCAGTGGAAATCCTCGCCGGCGATGCAGGCGAAGATGAAGGCGCTGGGCATCAGCAGCGAGGACGCGATGCAGGGCTGGTTCATGCACCGCATCGACGATTTCCTGACGAAACATGGCCGCAAGCCGATCGGCTGGGACGAGATATTGGAAGGCGGTGCCTCGCCCCATGCCACCATCACCTCCTGGCGCGGGATCGAGGGCGCGGTGACCGCCGCCAAGTCGGGCCATGACGCGATATTGAGCCCGGCGCCGATCCTCTATTTCGACAATCGCCAGGGCTTCGGGCCGCTGGAACCGCCGGGGCGTGGCCATCTGTCCGACCTGCGCAGCGTCTATGATTTCAATCCCGAGCCCGAAGGGCTGAGCGCCGCAGAGCAGCAGCATATATTGGGGCTGCAGGGCAATCTCTTCACCGAGCATGTCCGCACCGAGGAACGCGCCCAATGGCAGCAATTCCCGCGCGGTAGCGCCGTGGCCGAAATCGGCTGGTCGCCGGTCACGAGCCATGATTTTGCTAGCTTCATGGACCGGCTGGTGCCGCAGATGATGCGCATGCGGACGCTTGGCCTCAAGCCCGCGATCAGCGCGCTGACGGTGACGGCGAAGACGGATTATGCGCCGAGCGACAAGACGGCGCGGGTGACGCTGGAGAGCCAGTCGGGCTTCCCGATCCATTTTACGCTGGATGGCAGTGCGGTGACGCCGCGCGCGCCGGTCTACAAGGACGGCCTCAGCCTGCCGGTCGGTACCCGGCTGCGGGCCGGTACTGCCTGGCGCGGCGGGATGATGCCGGTCGCGATCGACATCGGCCTCGACGCGTCCTTCCTGCGCCGCCGCACCGATGAGCAACTGGCAAGCTGCGCCAACAAGGTGGTGCTCTCGCTGGAGGATGATGCCCCGGCGCAGGGCGAGCGGGCGCATTTCCTGATCGATATCCTTGAGCCCTGCTGGCTCTATGTCGACGCCCCGGTTGGCGGCGCGTCCAGGATTGCGATCGAGGTCGGCCAGCTTCCGTTCAATTTCCAGATCGGCAAGGATCGCGACGCCATCCATTTCCGCCCCCCGGCGACCCCGGCGGGCGAGATGGAAGTGCGGGCCGGCGGTTGCGAGGGCGAGCGCATCGCCGTGCTGCCGCTGGCACCCGCGGTCGGCAATCCGGAGGTGACCCGTCTGGTTGCACCGATCGCGCAGCGCAGCGGCAAGGAGAATTTGTGCATCACCTATACGGCGAAGGATGTTGAGCCCCTATGGGCGATCAAGCAGGTGGAACTGATCCCATGAGCGGGATGATGGCCAGCGTGACGTTGCGCGCGCCCCTGACGGGCTGGCTGGCGTCGATCGAAAGCGTGCCCGATCCGGTCTTTGCCGAGCGGATGATGGGTGAGGGCTTTGCCATCGACCCGATCGAAGGCGAAGTGCGCGCGCCGGCCGACGCGACCGTGCTGACGGTGGCGCCGACTGGCCATTCGGTCTCGCTGCGCCTCGCCAATGGCGCCGAACTGCTGATCCATGTCGGGCTGGAGACGGTAGCGCTGGGCGGCAAGGGCTTCACGCCGCAGGTGAAGCCGGGCGATGCCGTGGCGGCCGGAGACCTGCTGATCGACTTCGACCTTGACGCCGTGGCGCAAGGGGCCAAGGCGCTGATCACGCCGGCGGTGCTGGCGGGCGAGGGCTATGTCCTGTCGCTGGAGCCGCTCGACCGGCTGGTCGGCTGGCAGGATGGCGTCGCGCGGATCACGGCGCTGGCGCCTGCAGCGGCCAAGGGTGACAGCGAAGGTGACAGCCATCAACGGGTCGTGCGCGTCGACGCCCCCCATGGCATTCATGCCCGCCCGGCCGCGCGGATCGCGGCGCTGCTGCGCACCTTCGTCGCGCCGGTGGCGATCGTGCGGGACGGCAAGAGCGTCAATGCGCGCAGCACGGTCGCGCTGCTTGGCCTGGGCGTGCGTAGCGGCGATGAGATCATGATCCGGGGCGCGGGCAGCGATGCCCGCGCGGCGGTCGAGGCGCTGGTGGCGCTGATCGAAGCGGGGTTGGGCGAGGAGGCGAAGGCTGTTCATCCTGCGGCTGCGCCGGTGGTGCCGCAGCATGGGCCGGTGACGGCCGCACCGGGCCTGGCGATCGGCCAGGTGGTGCAGCTGCGCGTCGCCGATGTCGATGTGCCGCGCGACGGGCAGGGCGGAGCGGCCGAACATACCGCGCTGGCGCGGGCTATGGCGGCGGTCGATGCCGAATTGTCGGCGGGCCATGGTCTGGCCGCCGAAATTGCGGCGGCGCATCGCGCGCTGCTGGCCGACCCGGAACTGGCCGAGGCGGCCGGGCACCAGATCGATGCCGGGCGCAGCGCAGCCTTTGCCTGGCGCCATGCGACCGCCCAGGCGTCCGAGGCGATCCGCGCGACCGGCGACCCGCTGCTGATGGAGCGTGTCGCCGACCTGATCGATATCGAGCGGCAGCTGATCGCCGCCCTGCTCGGCAGCGAGGCGAGCGCGGTGCCGGCGCTGCCTCCTCAAAGCATATTGATCGCCGAGGATCTGCTCCCCTCGCAATTCCTGGCGTTCGATAGGGACCGTCTGGCCGGAATCTGCACGGCGGCCGGCGGTCCCACTTCCCATGTCGCGATCCTCGCCGCGTCGGCCGGCATCCCGATGCTGGTCGCCGCTGGCCGGGATGTGCTGGCCATTGCCGAGGGGCGGACGGTCATTCTCGATGCGGACGGGGCCCGGATCGATGCCGATCCGGGCGTGAACACATTATCGGAGGTCAGCGAACGGATCGCCGCCGCGCGCGAGCAGCGCAGCCGCGACCGGGCACAGGCCCATGCCGATTGCCGCATGGCCGACGGCACCCGGATCGAGATTT
The DNA here is from genome assembly GCF_051058005.1 of Sphingobium sp. DN12. Taxonomy (NCBI): domain Bacteria; kingdom Pseudomonadati; phylum Pseudomonadota; class Alphaproteobacteria; order Sphingomonadales; family Sphingobiaceae; genus Sphingobium; species Sphingobium sp. DN12. The sequence continues at coordinate 1,865,196 of NZ_CP173717.1, read as the reverse complement.
TCGCCAATCTGGGATCGCAGGCCGATGCCGCCGCCGCCGTGGCGGCCGGGGCGGAGGGGTGCGGCCTGCTGCGCACCGAATTCCTGTTCCTGGACCGGGAGGAGGCGCCGGACGAGGCCGAGCAAAGAGAAATCTATTCCGGTATCGCAACGACATTGGGCGATCGACCGCTGATCGTCCGCACGCTCGACATTGGCGGCGACAAGCCCGTGCCCTATCTGCCGATGGCGGCCGAGGAAAATCCGGCGCTGGGCCTGCGCGGCGTGCGCCTGAGCCTCGCCCGGCCGGACCTGATGCAGGTGCAGTTGCGCGCGATCCTGCGCGCCGTGCCGGCGGACCAGTGCCGCATCATGCTGCCGATGATAGCCGACCTGTCCGACTATCGGGCGGTCAGGGCGATGCTGGTCGCGGAAAAGGCGGCGCTGGGCATCGACGTGCCGGTGCCGCTGGGGGTGATGATCGAGACGCCGGCGGCGGCGATGCTGGCCGACATGCTGGCGGCCGAGGCCGATTTCCTGTCGATCGGCACCAATGACCTGACCCAATATACGCTGGCCGTCGATCGCGGCAATGCGGCGGTATCGCACCGGATCGATGCGCTGCATCCCGCCGTGCTGCGCCTGATCCGCGAAGTCGGCCGCGGGGCGCAGCGCCATGGTCGTTGGGCCGGCGTCTGTGGTGGCCTTGCCTCCGACCCGCTCGCCGCGCCGATCCTGATCGGCCTCGGCATCACCGAATTGTCCGCCACGCCCGCCGCCATCGCCCGGCTGAAGGCGGTGGTGCGCACGCTCGACATGGCCCGTTGCATCGACCTGGCGGAGCGCGCCTGCGCCGCCGAAAGTGCCGCTGCCGTGCGCGAAATGGCCCAAGGAGTCCTGGCATGAGCTTCCGTCCCGCCATCCTGCTGGCCCGGCTGCAACCGCTCGGTCGTGCGCTGATGCTGCCGATCGCGGTGTTGCCGATCGCCGCGCTGTTGCTGCGCCTTGGCCAGCCCGACATGCTCGCCATTCCCTTCATCGCGGCGGCGGGCGATGCTATCTTCTCCAATCTCGGCCTGCTCTTCGCCGCCGGTGTCGCCGTCGGCCTGGCGCGTGAAAATCACGGCGCGGCGAGCCTGGCCGGCGTGATCGCCTATCTGGTGACGACCGAAGGCGCGAAGGTATTGCTCGTCCTGCCGCCCGACGTGGCGGAGGCGGCGCAGGCGGCCTGGCGCGCCAAGGAAATCGCCAAGGTGTCCGTTCCTGCCGGCATCCTGTCGGGTATCGTCGCCGGGCTGCTCTACAACCGCTTTTCCGACATCAAGCTGCCCGATTATCTCGCCTTCTTCGCGGGGCGGCGCTTCGTGCCGATCGTCGCGGGGCTGGCCGGCCTGTTCGGTGCGCTGATGTTCGGCCTTGGTTTCCCCTGGATCGAGGCGGGGATCGATCGCCTCAGCCAATGGGTGGTGGCGGCCGGGCCGCTCGGCCTGTTCGTCTATGGCCTGCTCAACCGGCTGCTGCTGATTACCGGGCTGCACCACATCATCAACAATGTCGCCTGGTTCCTGCTCGGTGACTTCCATGGCGCGACCGGCGACATCAAGCGCTTCTTCTCGGGCGATCCGACTGCCGGCGGCTTCATGTCGGGCTTCTTCCCGGTGATGATGTTCGGCCTGCCCGCCGCCTGCCTTGCCATGTATCGCACCGCCTTGCCCGATCGGCGCAAGCGGGTCGGCGGCCTGCTGCTCAGCCTCGCGCTCACCTCGTTCCTCACCGGCGTGACCGAACCGATCGAGTTCAGCTTCATCTTCCTGGCGCCGATCCTCTATGTCGTCCATGCGGTGCTGACCGGCCTGTCGATGGTCGTCATGGACGCGCTGGGCGTGAAGCTGGGCTTCGGCTTTTCCGCCGGCCTGTTCGACTATCTGATGAACTATGGCCTTGCGACCAAGCCGCTGATGCTGATCCCGGTCGGGCTTGTCTATTTCGCTGTCTATTATGCCACCTTCAGCTGGTGCATCCGCCGCTTCGACCTGAAGACGCCGGGGCGCGAGGATGAACCCGCCACTGCGGCCGAGATGTCAAGCGTGGCCGGTGCGCGGGGGCCGGCGATGGTCGCGGCGCTGGGCGGGAAGGCCAATGTCCGCTCAGTCGACGCCTGCACCACCCGGCTGCGGCTGGTGCTGGACGACAGCGCGATTGCGGACGAGGCGCGGCTGAGGGCGCTTGGTGCGCGGGGCATCGTCCGCCTGCGCGATGGCGGTTTCCAGGTCGTTCTGGGGCCGATCGCCGATCAGGTTGCGGCGGAGATCCGCAGCGCGCTGACCGGGCATGATCCGGCGCCGATCGCGGGCACGTCCGATCTGGTCGCGCTGCTCAAGGGCGCCGGCGTCCGCGCGGTCGAGCCGCGCGGCACGCGCCTGCTGGTGCGCGTCGATAGGCCCGCTGCCGTGGATGCGGCCGCGTTGCAGGGCGCGGGGGTCAAGGCCTGGGTGCTGCCGGCATCGGCCGATGGCTGGCTGCACCTGATCCTGGGCGATCAGGCAGAGCCACTGGCGGAGGCGCTACGGGCTGCCTAACCCAGCGCAATTCGCCGGCTGATGCCGATCGCGTCGAGAAAACGCTCGTCATGGCTGACGACCAGCAGGGCGCCGTCATAGCCGCGCAGCCCGGCCTCCACCGCCTCGATCGCTTCGAGGTCGAGATGGTTGGTCGGCTCGTCGAGGATCAGCAGCGGCGGCGGCGCGCTGCCCAGCACGCAGGCCAGGCCCGCACGCAGCATCTGCCCGCCGCTGAGGCTCCCGACCCGTTGCAGCGCGGCATCGCCGCGAAAACGAAAATGGGCGAGCAGGGCGCGACGGCCATTCTCGTCCAGTTCGGGGTGCAGCCGCGCGAGATTGTCCGCGATCGACAGCGCGGGATCGAGCAGTGCGGCAGTCTGGTCGAGCACGGCGTGGCGCACCGATCGGTCGATCCGTCCGGAGAGCGGCGGCAATGTGCCGGCCATGGTTGCGAGCAGGCTGGTCTTGCCCGATCCATTGGGCCCGGTGATGGCGATTCGTTCCGGCCCTTCGACCAGCAGTTCGACATGTTCCAGCAGGGGCGTCGCGGGATCATGGCCGACGCTGACATCGGTGAGGCGCAGGACGATCCGATCCGGCGCAAGGCCGGTCGAGGGCAGGGTGATGCGGATCGGCTCCAATATCTCGACCCGGCTGCGTGCGGCCTGCGCCTGGTCCTCCGCTTCGGCGCGCAGCCGCTCCGCGACATGGCGGCCGGCGGCGGAAGAGGCTTCCGCCTGGTTCTTGCGGGCGCCGATAAGGATGCGGGGCATGTCGCCGCGCGCGCCCTTGCGCGCGCCGGCTGCGTCGCGTCGCTGCTGGCGCTCGGTCGCGACCTGGGCCTTGCGCGTGGCCTGCTTCACCTGCCGCTCGGCGATGTCGAGGTCATGGGCGGCGGCGGTGAGTTCAATCGCCTTGCGCTCGCGATAATGGGACCAGTTGCCGCCATAGCGCTGGGCGCCGAGGCCGGTGAGTTCGACGATCGCGTCGACCCGCTCCAGCAGTTCGCGATCATGGCTGACGAGGATCAGCCCGGCGCGCCAGCCATCGACCAGTTCGGCGACGGCCGCGCGCCCGGCCCGGTCGAGATTGTTGGTCGGTTCGTCGAGCAACAGGAAATCGGGGGCTTCCAGGATCGCGCCGGCAAGCGCCGCGCGGGTGCGTTGGCCGCCCGACAGGGTGCAGAGCCGGGTATCCGGCCCGGCATCGAGCCCGACCCGCTTCAGCGCGGCGTCGATCCGGCTTTCCAGCGTCCAGTCGGCATCGGCCAGTTGCTCGGCGGTGGCATCGCCACTTTCGGCGAGGCGCAGCAGGGCGATGGCATCGGCGACGCCCCACAGATCGGCGATCCGTTCATTCGCGCCGAACTGCACGGCCTGGCGAAGACGGGCGATCCGGCCCTGCACGGCGATACTGCCGCTGCTGGGGGTGAGATCGCCAGCGATCAGGCGCAACAAGGTCGTCTTGCCGACGCCGTTACGGCCGACAAGGGCGGTACGTTCGCTCTGGAAACGAAGGTCTAGACCGGAAAGGACGGACTGGCCGTCAGGCGTGGTCCAGCCGAGATTGGAACAGGATATGGCGGGCATGAGCATGAATTTCCCTGGCAGCGGTGCGGATCGGCATTGCGGTCAGGTTGAAATCCACGGCACGGTCTCTTTTCTTGTGAATTGAGGCCGCAATCTAGCTGCGATCGCCGCCCTGTTCAAGCGCCGGGCCGTACAGGGCAAACATCGGCATCGCGATAAACGACGAAAAACCGCGCTTTTCTGCGGCCTGGCGGGATGTTCCCGCTCGTTTGTGCGCATGCTGTCACCGGCCGTGGACTTGTGCCGGCGGGCGCTGCTCCGCCATGGCAGGGCAGAACAAAGATTTCCTCGGAGGGGAACCATGAGCATAGCCGTCTTCGACTGTTCGGACATCGACCAATATCTCGGCAAGCCGATGCAGCCTGCGCGGATGCGCGAGCCGATCCACAATAATGATATCCGCCGCTGGGCGCAGGCGATGCATTATCCCAATCTGCTCCATTATGATGCCGATTATGCCGCCGAAGGGCGCTGGGGGCGGCTGGTCGCGCCGCAGAGCTTTGCCGTGACGATGGATGATGGCCATGGCGCCGGACCGGCCTGCGTCGGTTCCATCCCCAATTCGCACCTGCTGTTCGGCGGCGACGAATGGTGGTTCTATGGTCCGCGCATCCAGGGCGGCGACCTGGTCCATAATGAGCGCATTCCGTTCGACTATACGGTCAAGGATACTAAGTTCGCCGGGCCGACCTGTTTCCAGCGTGGCGACAATAATTACTACAACCAGAATGGCGAACTGATCGCCAAGCAGCGCTCGACCTCGATCCGCTATCTGGCCGAGGCGGGGCGCGAGAAGACGACCGATGTGGTCGAGGGCACCGAAGATCCGGTGTGGAGCGACGAGGAACTGGCGCAGATCCAGGATCGCAAGTTCGACTGGGTGCAGATGCTGCACGAACTGGGCCATGGCAAACGCTATTGGGACGATATCCAGATCGGCGCCGCGCTGCCCGAACGTGTCATCGGCCCGCACAGCATCGCCAGTTTCACCACCGAATGGCGCGCCTATCTTTTCACCATCTGGGGCGGCACTCACCGCCGCACCGATCTCGACATGGAGGCGCTGGGCTTCGTCAAGGAAATGGCGGGACATGAAAATGACCCGGTGATGGAGCGGATCAATCCGGAACTGACCGACGGCGCCTATTTCGGCCCGTCGCGCGGCCATCTCTTCCCGCGCTGGGCCCGCTTCATCGGCATGCCGCGCGCCTATGGCTATGGCGCGTCGATGGGCGCCTGGATCGTCGATTATCTGGCGGGCTGGGCCGGCGAATGGGGCATGGTGACCCATTCGGTCGCTTCCTATCGTGGGCCGGCCTTCACCGGCGACATCACGATCATGACCGGTACGGTGGTCGACAAGTTCGTCGACGATGACGGTCGCGACGTGGTGCAGATCGACTGCCGCATGGTCAATCAACTGGGCACAACCCTGGCGACCGCCAAGGCGGAAGTTGCATTGCCGCGCAAATAAGCGCGGCAATGGCCGCGGCGCGTTTTTGCGGCTCGCAGTGCCAAGATGTTGAAGCAAAAAGGGGATTTTCCTGCGTGCGACGAACGGTGCGTCGCACGCAGTGCCCGCAATGGCGCAACTTCTTCGAATTTCTAAAGATTTTGTTAACCATTTTACTCTAGGTTTTCCTTGGATATCAGGGAGAACAGGGCCATGCGCTCCGACGCAGAAAGCCTTCTGGCCCGGCTGGGGCGCCGGGATTTTCGCTATCGCGAGTTCGCGGACAGTTTCGCGGACATGGAATTGTGGCCGATTTTCGAGGCCCTGCTGACCGACCCGCGCGTGGTCGGACGCCCCCTGTCCAAGCTGGAAGCGCGCGAGGCTGAAGCCGTGCTGGCGGTCCGCCGCGCCGAGCCCGAGCAACATGCGCCCGCACCCCGCGCCAATGTGACCAGCATGTTCGACGCCTATCAGGACGCGCCGCCATCCGCTGCGCCGCGCGGCAATCTGCGCGATTTCCTGGGCCATCTGTCGAACGATCCCGACAAGCGAGATTATTGATGCCGCTGATCCTCTGTCATTCACCCAAGGGCGGCGTCGGCACCAGCTTCATCGCGGCGCAACTGGCGATCCATCTGGCGCAACGCGGGCATGATGTCAGCGCGCTCGACTTCACCTATCAGGATTCTCTCAAGCTCTATTTCGGCCTGACCCCGGCCCAGGGCCTGCCGGAACTGAACGACGGCAGCGCGGACCAGATCGCGGTGTCGGGCGTCGCGCTCTTTTCCGCTTATGGCCTGCGTCGTGACGCGACCTTCCAGGATCTGCTGGGCAAGCCGGATCATTCGCCGTTCGCCGGCAAGAAGATCTTCATTGCTGATGTGGCGGCGGGTGACCGCGAGACCAAGGACATGTTGCTGCCGCATGCCGCCCTGCATGTCTGTCCCCTGCATCCGCGCCCCGGATCGCTGGCGGCCCTGCCCAAGGTCGAGCCGGGCACCGCGACGATCGATCTTGCCAAGACCGGGTTCGTGCTCAACCATCTGGACGATACCCATCGTCTGTCGCGCCACACCCATATCTTCCTGCGTGAACTGTTCGGCAGCAAGCTGCTCGGCACAATCCGCCGTGACGAGGCGGTGAACGAGGCAAGCGCGATGTTCGAGCCGCTGGCCCGCTTCGCGCCGGCCAGCGTGGCGCTCAACGACCTGCGCAGGCTGGTGACGACCGTGGAACAGGCGGCCGGCCTGGTCGAGGCAGCCGAGGAGGCGGCTTCGTGAAGGCCCGGCAGGCGATCCTGAGCAACGGACTGCTGGTGCTGGCCGGGCTGTTCGCCCTGCTGGCGATCACCGTGCCGCTCGATCTGGAAGCACAGTGGATCTTTGCCGGCATCACCATCGTGGGCGCGACCATATTGGGGCGCATGCGCAGCCGCCGCGCACTGCTGGTGCTGGCGATCCTGTCGATGATCGTATCGACCCGCTACATGTTCTGGCGCACCACCGAAACGCTGGAGTTCGGCACATTAGCGGAATTTCTGTTGGGGTCGGGCCTGTATCTGGCCGAAGTCTATGCCTGGCTGATCCTGGTGCTGGGCTTCCTGCAGACTGGCTGGCCGCTTGACCGCGAAGTGGTCGAGATCGAGGGGGAGCCCGATCAGTGGCCCAGCGTCGACGTCTATGTTCCGACCTATAATGAAAGCCTGGAAATCGTCCGCAACACCGTGTTCGCGGCGATGGACATGGACTATCCGGCCGATCGCTTCCGCGTCTTCATCCTGGATGACGGTCGCCGGCCGGAGTTTCAGGCGTTCGCGCGCCAGGCCGGCTGCGGATATCTGACCCGCGGCGACAATCTTCATGCCAAGGCCGGCAACCTCAATGCCGCGATGAAGAAGACCAATGGCGAACTGATCGCCATCTTCGACTGCGACCATGTGCCGACCCGCGCCTTCCTGCAGATGACCGTCGGCTGGTTCCAGCAGGATCCCAAGCTGGCGCTGATGCAGACGCCGCACCATTTCTATTCGCCCGACCCCGCCCAGCGCAATCTGGGTACGGTCCGCGACCTGCCGGGCGAGGGCGACCTGTTCTACGGCGCGGTCCAGTCCGGCAACGACCTGTGGAACGCGACCTTCTTCTGCGGTTCCTGCGCGGTCATCCGCCGCGATGCGCTGGCCCAGACCAACGGTTTTGCCGGCGAGACGGTGACCGAGGACGCCCATACCGCGTTGAAGTTGCAGCGCATGGGCTGGAACACCGCCTATATCGGCGCGCGCCTGTCCGCCGGCCTCGCGACCGAGCGGCTGGTGCTGCATATCGGCCAGCGCATCCGCTGGGCGCGCGGCATGACGCAGATCTTGCGGATCGACAATCCGCTGTTCGGGCGTGGCCTCAATTGGCAGCAGCGACTTTGCTACCTGAATGCGATGCTGCATTTCCAGTTTCCGCTGCCGCGCATCGTCTTCCTGACCAGCCCGCTTGCCTATCTGATCTTCGGCCAGAACATCATCCATGCCTCGGCCTCGCTGATCTTCGCCTATGCGCTGCCTCATCTGGTCTGTTCGATGACATCATCGGCCAATACGCAGGGCGGGGATCGCCGACCGTTCTGGGGCGAAATCTACGAGACGATCCTGGCTTTCCACCTCGCGCGCCCGACGGTCATGACCTTCTTCCAGCCGCGCAAGGGCAAGTTCAACGTGACGGACAAGGGCAGCCTGCTCGACCGGACCTATTTCGACCTGTCGACGGTGCGCCCGCACCTGATCTGCATCGGCCTCATCATCTTCGGCATCGGGCTGGCGATCGTGAAGCGGGTCTTCTTTCCGCATCTGTTTAACATCCAGACCGATACGCTGGTGCTGAACGTCGTCTGGGCCGTGTTCAGCCTGATCATCCTGATCGCCGCCGTTTCGGTCGCGCGCGAGACGCGGCAGGCGCGCGAATATATCCGTATCGTCACCGAATTGCCTGTCACCCTCTACATGGCCGATGGCTATGTGATCGACGCGACGACGATCGACATTTCGATGGGCGGTGCCGCGATCGCCGTGCCGCCCGACTTCCCGCTGCGCGACCGGCGCGTCGCCTATATGTCGCTGCCGATGGGTGACGAGAAGCTGACGATCCCGGTCGAAATGGTCCGGTTCGATCGGGGCGAGGTCAATCTGCGCTTCCAGGAACTGGACATGATCTCTTCGCGCCACCTTGTCCGCGCGGTGATGGGCCGTGCCGATGCCTGGCAGCCCGCTGCCCCCCGCAAGCCGGTTTCGGCCCTGCACTCTCTCTGGGATATCATCGTGGTCGACTATATGACCCTCAAGCGCCTGTTCCGCCTCAACCGCACGGAGCGCCGCAAGCAGAAGAAGGCCGTTCGCCTGGCCGCCGCTGCGAAAGCCGCCAAGCAGGCCGCGGCCGCATTGCTGGGCCTGGCCGCGATCGGGACGCTGGCGCTCGCAGGCAGCGATCGCGCCTTCGCGCAGGCGGCACAGGCGCCTGCGGCGACGCTGGCACCCGCCACCGCAGCGGGCGTGCAGAAACAGCGGCTCAGCTTCCGCGACCTGCAGGTCAAGATGCCGATCCGCCTGGCCGGCACGCGCGGCGAAATCGGCATTCCCTTCGGCATGCGCCGCAACGAGGTGGTGACCGACAGCAGCCTGACGCTGAATTTCGCCTGGTCGCCGGCGATGCTCGGCGACCTCAGCCAGCTGGTCGTGTTGCTGAACGGCGAAGTGGTGCGTACCATTCGCCTGACCCCGGCGGAATCCGGTGGTCAGAACATCACCATTCCGGTCAATCCGGCGCTGTTCCTGCCGGGCGACAACCAGCTGAACCTGCGCCTGGTCGGCCATTATGCGCGCGATTGCGAGGATCCGTTCCACAGTTCGCTCTGGGCCAATATCAGCAATGTCCGGTCCTGGTTCGACCTCAGCGTCCAGACGCTGCCGATGGCGCCGGATCTGGGCCGTCTGCCCGGTCCCTTCTTCGACCGGCACGACAATCTGCCGCTGCGCCTGCCCTTCGTCTTCGCCGGCACGCCGCGCGCAGGCGAGCTGGAGGCGGCCGCCAGCCTGGCCTCCTGGTTGGGTGCGCAAGCCAGCTATCGCGGCTTTTCGTTCAAGCCGGTCTACAACCAGATCCCGACCGGAAACGCGATCCTGTTCGCGACGCCGGACCGGCCGATCGCCGGCCTCAACCTGTCGATCACCGGGCCGAGCGCCACGGTCATCCGCAATCCGCGCGACACGTTCGGCGAATTGCTGGTGGTGATGGGCCGCAACGCCAGCGAGTTGAAGCTGGCCGCTGCGGCGATCGCCAGCGGCCGCGGTGTGCTGAGCGGCGCGCGGATGAACTTTGATGGGGTCCGCATCCCGACCTATGCGCGCTATGCCGCGCCGCGCTGGCTGCGCACCGACCGCCCGGTTCAGCTGGGCGAGATCATGGATGCCAATGCGCTGCAGGGCATGGGCCTGCCGCCTGGCCCGTTGTCAGCGCGCTTCCGGGTCGCGCCCGACCTCTTCTTCTGGCCGCGCCAGGGCGGTCGCCTCGACCTGCGCTATCGCTATCCGGCGGCCAAATGGCTCGATCGTCGTGCCTCGCGCCTCGATGTCTCGATCAACAACCAGTATCTGCGCACGCTGCCGCTCGCCGGGGCTGGCTGGTGGGACAGCCTGTTCGGGGCGCAGGGCGCATCGTCCAACGATTCCAGCGCCTCGATCGTGTTGCCGCGCTACAATCTGTTCGGCCAGAACGAGCTGATTTTCGACTATAATCTGATCATTGCCGACAAGAAAAAGTGCGAAGGGACGCTGCCCGACAATGTCCGGGTCAGCGTGCGTCCGAGCAGCAGCATCGACCTCAGCCGCGCCTATCATGCGCTGCACATGCCCGATCTCGCGACCTTTGCCGGCGCCGGCTATCCCTTCACCATCCGTCCCGACCTGTCGGAGACCACGGTGCTGATGGGCGGCCAGCCTTCGGCCGGGGCGGTCGAGGCCTTCCTGGTGCTGATGGGCCGCATGGGCGATTCCACCGGCGCGCCAGTGACCGGGGTCGTCGTCGCCAACGCGGTCGATGGCGAGCGGCTGCAGGGGCGTGACATCATCGTTATCGGTGGCAGCAGCGTCGCGGGTTCCGACCAACTCTTCGCCGGCGCACCGGTCCGCTATGAAAATGGCCGGCTGCAGGTGACGGAGATGAGCCCGGTCCAGCGCATCTTCGCCTTCTTCTCGCCGTTCGATCGATCGGGTGATGGCGAAGCGGACGCATTCGTGACCTCGTCCAGCGGCTTTGCCGGCATTGTCGGCTTCGAATCCCCGTTCGAGAATGGTCGCAGCGTCGTGGCCCTGCTGGCGGACGATCCGCGCGCATTGCCCGATCTGGTCGGCGGCATGGCCGATGCCAAGATCAACGCCCAGATCCAGGGCGACCTGGCCGTCACCAGCGGCGACGGGATGAGCAGCTTTGCCGTCGGACCCGGCTATTGGGTCGGTTACCTGCCCTTCTGGATGAAGGCGGCCTTCTGGCTGAGCCAGCGTCCTTTGCTGATGGCCGCCTGTGGCCTGCTCGCGGCGCTCATCCTCGCCGGACCGCTCTATCTCTACCTCAGCCGGCAGCAGCGCCGCCGCCTGAGCAAGGAGGATGAGGCATGAGCCGCACCCTCCGCCTGCGTGTCACCTGCGCCGCCCTGGCGCTGGCCTGTATGGCGCCGCTGCCGACGCTGGCCGATGTGCCGGGCGTTGCGCCGCTGATCCAGCAGGGCCGCTACTGGCAGTCCAAGGGGCGGCAGGATCTCGCCAACCAGGCCTATCGCCGGGCGCTGGCGCTCGATCCCAATAATGCCGAAGCGCGCAAGGGGCTTGCCGGCCCACCGCCCAAGGCACAGCCGGCACCCAAACCCACGCCCACGCCCGCGCCGGCACGGCGCGCCGAAACGACGCCACGCCCGACGCCCACGCCGGCTGCGGCCCCCTCGGCGGCAAATCGGACGCAGACCGCGCGCCCGAGCGGCAATACTGGCGGCGGCGCGTCGCGCGCGAGCGGTTTCAAGGCGCTCGACGCCAATGATCTGGATGGCGCCGAGCGGGCGTTCGAGCGCGCCGTGGCGGCCAATCGCAACGATGCCGACGCGTTGGGCGGCCTTGGCCTGGTGCGCTTGCGCCAGGGGCGCTTTGGCGAAGCGCGTGACCTGCTCGATCAGGCGTCGCAGCGCGGTTCGGCCGGGCAATGGGCGCAGGCGCTGGCCTCCGCCCGCTTCTTTGGCGGGCTGGCCGATGCGCGTGCGGCGCTGGCGCAGGGGCGGCTTGGCGAAGCGCAGGCCGATGCCGAGGCGCTGGTCCGTTCCGGTTATCCGCAGCGTGGCCCGGCGCTCGAATTGCTGGCCGATATCTATGAGCGGCAGGGGCGCTATGCCGATGCGGCAGATCTCTACCGGCAGGCAAATGAAGGGACGAAACAGTCCGATGGTCGGCTGGCGAGCCGGGCGGCGCGCGATCGCGCCCGTGCCGCGGCCGCGCGCGGCGATGATGTCACCGCCGAACAGGAATTTCATTCCGGCCTGTTGCTGGACCAGCAGGATCCGTGGATCCGTTACGAGTTTGCCCGCTATCTGATCCAGCGCCAACGCCTGCCCGAGGCGGAATCGCTGATCAACTCGCTGGGATCGTCGAGCGACCCGGACTGGCTCTATGCGGCAGCGTTGCTCAACGCCGATCGCGGCCGGGCGTCGGCCGCCGATACGCTGATGGCGCGCATTCCCGAAATGCAGCGCACGGAACAGATGCGCAATTTCGCCGTCGGCCTGAAGGTGGATGGTGCGATCGAGCGGGCCAAGGCCATGGCCGCGCAGGGCCGGCAGGCCGATGCGCTGATGGCGCTGCGCCAACTGGCTGCGACCCCCGGCATCGACCCGACCAAGCAGGCGGCTGTGGCCGACGCGATGTTCGAACTGGGTGACCGGGAAGGGGCGGCGCAACTGGCGCAGCAGGCGCTGACCGCCGGGACCATCACCGACCCGGCCGGCTATGAACCGATCGTGCGCGTGCTGGCCAAGACCGGGCGCGATGCCTTTGCCACCAGCGCCGTGCAGCGCGCCGCGCAACTGGCGGGCAATACGCCCGACGGCCAGCGTGTCGTTGCGCGGATGAACGGCATTATGGCGGCGTCGCAGGCGGATCGGCTGCGACTGGCCGGACAGAACGCCCAGGCCTTCGACCTGCTGCAAGGCGCATGGAACGCCGCGCCGGGCAATCAGGAAGTGCTGGCCGCGCTGGCACGGCTCTATCAGTCCGGTGGCATGCCGGCCCAGGCGGCGCAGACCTACCAACTGGTCCTGGCCCAGTCGCCCAATGACAAGGGCGCGTTGATGGGCCTGATCGAGACGGCGGGCGCAGCGGGCGACAAGGATCTGGCGCGCGCCACGATCGAGCGCGCCTTGCAGCAATCGCCCAATGATTATCAGATTTACATGGCGGCGGCGCGGATGGAGCAGGCGCGGGGCGACGAGGGCGCCGCGCTGCGCTATCTGAAGCGCGCGAAGGAAGTCTATGCCGCGCAGAGCGGCGCAGGCAATGTCACCGCCAGCAATCCCTTCGCCGCGACGATGCAGGGCAACAACCCGTTCCGCAACCAGTCGGCTGCGGTCGCTCCTGCGGCGGTCAATCCGTTCGCGCTGGGATCGGGCGCCCGGCTGGCCGGACAGGCGCCGTCACCGGCAGGCATGGCGTTCGCGCCGATGCCGCAGGCTGGCGAAGCCGGCGGCTTCCCGCCTGCGGTCGTGGCCCAGTCTGCGCCGATGCCGGGCGGCTATCCGCCGGTCGGCGTGCCGGCGTCTGCGCCCGGCGGATCCATGATGACGAGCGGCGATCCGGTGATGGACCGTATCCAGACCGAGATCCGAACCCTGACCCGTGACAGCGGCCCACGCGCCGAACTGCGCACCGGCTATCGCGAGCGATCGGGTGAAGCGGGGCTAAGCGAACTCAAGGAACTGACCGGATCGGCCGAAGTGTCCACCAGCCTTGGCAACGGGCGGATCAAGGCGAGGGCGGAAGCGGTGGTGCTGGATGCCGGCCGTCCCAGCCGGTCGGGGCTCGCCCGCTTCGGCCGCAATGCGACGCCCGAAGCGCAGGGGATCGTCGATCAGGAGGAGTCCGCGCTGGTGGATGCCGATACCCAGCATGCGTCCGGCGTGGCGCTGTCGGCCGGCTACGAGACACCACTTCTGAAACTGGAGGTCGGCGTCACGCCGCTCGGTTTCGAGGATAGCGACGTGACCTGGCATGCGGCGATCAGCCCGCGTTTCTCGCCCTATGCGACGGCGCGTGCCTGGTTCGAGCGCAAGCCGGTGACCGACAGCGTCCTGTCCTATGCTGGCACACGCGATCCCGTGACCGGGGCGATGTGGGGGCAGGTGATGCGGACCGGCGGCGGCGCATCCTTCTCCTATGATCAGGACGGGGCGGGGGTCTATGGCGACCTGTCCTATTATAAATATGCCGGGCATGATGTCCGCAAGAACCATGGTTTCCAGGCCAATGTCGGTGGCTATCTGCCCTTCTATCGCGGCGATCGCTCGTCGATCACCGGCGGCGTCAATGTGAACTATCAGGATTTCGACAATAATCAGAACTACTTCACCTACGGCTTTGGCGGCTATTTCAGCCCGCAGAGCTTCTTCAGCATCAGCCTGCCGGTGCGTTATGCCTATGCGTCGGACCTGCTGGAGGTGAAGGCGGGCGTGGCGCCTGGCTATCAGAGCTACAGCCAGGATCAGGTCAACGTCTATCCGACCGATCCGGCGGCACAGGCGGTGCTGGATGGCCTCAAGGCCCAGAACAGCGATGTGCGCTCCTATTATGACAGCCTGAGCAAGACCGGCTTTGCCCTTTCGGCGGACGGCTCGATCTATTATCGTGTCAGTCCCAGCACGCGGGTCGGCGGTGAGATGAGCATCAACACCTTCGGCAGCTATGACGAGTTCAAGTCGCTGATTGGGATCAAACAGTCTCTGGGAGGCAATTGATGATCCGGGAAGCCGTGGAATATCAGCCCGCCGAAACCGATCAGTGGACGATGGACGGGCTGTCGCTGCTGACCGCGATGATCGGCAGCGAGGTGTTCGGCACCGCGACCCGTGGTCAGGCCGATGCCTTTTTCGGCGCGGTCGGTCGGCGCATCGCGTCGCTGCTTCAGGTCGCCGACATTTCGGACGGCGATGCGCTGATGGCGCGGATCAACCGGCTGTGGCGGACGTTGGGCTGGGGTGAGGCGCAATTGCGGATGACGGACGATGCAATCATGATCCAGCATGTCGGTTTGCCCGAAACGCTCCAGGGCGATGTCGATGGCCGCTGGGCGGACATGGCGCCGCCGCTGCTGCGTGGCGCCTATGACGCCTGGTTCCGGGCGCTGGGCGGCGGCGCGGACCTGCATACATCCGTGCTGCAATGGCGCGACGGCATCATGGAAATACGCCATGGGCGTTGACCGGCGTGCGTTGCTGGTGGGGATGGGACTGGTTTTCACAGCAGCCTGTGCCAAGGCGCGTCAGCCGCGGGGCAGCAGCGTGACCAATGGCGACTGGGCCCGGTTCAAGGCCGCCTTTCTCGATCCGTCCGGCCGCATCATCGACAATGGCAATGGCGGTGTCAGCCATAGCGAGGGGCAGGGCTATGGCCTGGGCCTGGCATTGTGGAACGATGACCGGGAAGCGTTCGACGCTATCCTGCGCTGGACCGATAGCAATCTGGTCCGGCCTGATATGGCGCTTTACGCCTGGCGCTATGACCCGCGGCAGCCCAATCCGGTGGCGGACACCAATAATGCGACCGATGGCGACCTGTTCATTGCCTGGGCGCTGGCCGAAGCCGCGAAAAGCTGGGGCGAGGGGCGCTATGCCAGCCGTTCGGCCGAGATCCGCGCCGCGATCCGCCAGCATCTGGTGCTGGAGCGCCATGGGCGCAAATTGCTGCTGCCCGGCCTGCAGGGCTTCGTCACGCCAGAGGCGGTGACGCTCAACCCTTCCTATTTCGTCTGGCCCGCGCTCGACGCCTTCCGTCGCCTGGATGGGGATGCTGCCTGGGGGCGGATCATCAGTGACAGCGAAGCGCTGATGGCGGCGGCGCAATTCGGTCCGCTCAAGCTGCCGACCGATTGGGTCGATGTGACGGGCCATGACATGGTCGTGCCGGCCGTGGGCAAGCCCGCCCGTTTTGGCTTCGACGCGATCCGTGTGCCGCTCTATGCCCAGGCCGGGCGCCGGGCTGCGCTGCTGAAGCCGATCCGGGATTATTGGCAGGGCTATGTGACCCGGCAACAGCCGATCCCGGCCTGGGTCGATGTCCAGTCCGGGGAGGTCGCGCCCTATGCGCTGTCGGCGGGTGGCATGGCGATTGCCGGCAAGATCATGGGCCTGCCGCAACCGGCAGGCCTGTCGACCGATTATTATGCGGCCTCGCTGCAGATGCTGGCCGGCAAGCTCGCCTGATCGGGGCTGAGCTGGTGGCTCAGCCCAATATCCCCGGCAGGTCGAGCCCCTTGTCACGGGCACAGTCGCGCGCGATCTCGTAGCCCGCATCGGCATGGCGCATCACGCCGGTGGCCGGGTCGTTCCACAGCACCCGTTCCAGCCGCGCGGCCGCTTCCGCCGTGCCATCGGCGACGATCACCATGCCGCTATGCTGGCTATAGCCCATGCCGACGCCGCCACCATGGTGGAGCGACACCCAGGTCGCACCCGACGCGGTGTTGAGCAGGGCGTTGAGCAGCGGCCAGTCGCTGACCGCGTCCGACCCGTCCATCATCGCCTCGGTCTCGCGATTGGGGGAGGCGACCGAACCGCTGTCGAGATGGTCGCGGCCGATGACGACGGGGGCCTTGAGTTCGCCCTTCGCCACCATCTCGTTGAAGGCGAGGCCAAGGCGATGGCGATCGCCAAGCCCGACCCAGCAGATGCGCGCGGGCAGGCCCTGGAAGTGGATCTTCTCCCGCGCCATGTCGAGCCAGTTGTGGAGATGGGCATTGTCGGGCAGCAATTCCTTCACCTTGGCGTCGGTCTTGTAGATATCCTCCGGATCGCCCGACAGCGCCGCCCAGCGGAACGGGCCGATGCCGCGGCAGAAGAGCGGGCGGATATAAGCGGGCACGAAGCCGGGGAAGTCGAAAGCATTGTCCACGCCCTCATCCTTGGCCATCTGGCGGATATTATTGCCGTAATCTGTGGTGGGGACGCCGGCGGCCTGGAAATCCAGCATGGCACGGACATGGACCGCCATGCTGGCCTTGGCGGCCTTCGCCACCGCTTCGGGCTCGCGCTCGCGCCGCTCGATCCACTCGGCAACACTCCAGCCGGCGGGCAGATAGCCATTCACCGGGTCATGGGCGCTCGTCTGGTCGGTCAGCAGGTCGGGGCGGATGCCGCGCGCGAACATTTCGGGCAGGATTTCGGCCGCGTTGCCGAGCAGGCCGACCGAGACGGGCTTCTTGTCGGCGCAGCTTTTCTCGATGATTGCCATGGCTTCCTCGATCGTCGCGGCCGCGACATCCAGATAGCCGGTGCGCAGGCGCATCTCGATGCGGCTCGGCTGGCATTCGATCGCCAGGCAGGAAGCACCAGCCATGACGGCGGCGAGCGGCTGCGCGCCGCCCATGCCGCCCAGCCCCGCCGTCAGCAGCCATTTGCCGCTGAGGCTGCCGCCATGATGCTGGCGCCCCATCTCGACGAAAGTCTCATAGGTGCCCTGCACGATACCCTGGGTGCCGATATAGATCCAGCTACCCGCAGTCATCTGGCCGTACATGGCGAGGCCCCGCTTATCGAGTTCGTTGAAATGCTCCCAATTGGCCCAGTGCGGCACCAGATTGGAGTTGGCGATCAGCACGCGGGGCGCATCGCGATGGGTGCGGAACACGCCGACTGGCTTGCCCGACTGCACGAGCAGGGTCTGGTCGTCGTCCAGCCGCTTCAGTGTCTCGACGATCCGGTCATAGCTTTCCCAGTCGCGCGCGGCGCGGCCGATGCCGCCATAGACGACCAGTTCCTCGGGCCGCTCGGCGACATCGGGGTGGAGATTGTTCATCAGCATGCGCAGCGGCGCTTCGGTCAGCCAACTCTTGGCGCTGAGATTGGAGCCGGTGGCGGGCTTGATGATGCGGCTATTGTCGGTGCGGGTCATGGAGGATCAGCCTTCCTGGCGGGTGAAGGCGAGGCAGGCCTTCAAGATGGCGGTGAGGGTGGCGGTCAGCGGCGCGGCATGGTCCGGGTCGAGCGGCGGCGGCCAACTGGCCTCGGTCCGCTCGGCCGGTTCTTGGAGATAGCCGCGCATCGCCAGTTCCATCTGGATCGCATGCACGCCCTGTTCGGGGCGGCCATAATGGCGCGTGGTCCAGCCACCACGGAAGCGGCCATCGACGACATGGCTCATGCCGCTTGCCGCGCAGAGGCGGGCGACTTCGGCGGTGAGGTCCGGCGAACAGGTCGTGCCGAAATTGGTGCCGATGTTGAACTGCGGCAATGCGCCGTCGAACAGGCGTGGCACAATGCTGCGGATCGAATGGGCGTCGTAGACGACGACCCGGTCATGCCGGGCGCGCAGCCGGTCGATCTCGGCCTGCAGTGCGGCATGATAGGGTGTGAACCAGCTGGCCCGCCGCCGGTCGATCTCGGCCGCGTCGGGGACGGCGCCGGCATAGAGCGGCGCGCCGTCGAAATCGGTCGTCGGGCAGAGTTCGGTCGTTGCCTGTCCCGGATAGAGCGAGGCGCCGGAAGGATCGCGATTGACGTCGATGACGCTGCGCGAAATGGCGGTGCGGATCGTCGTCGCGCCCAGATCGCAAGCGAAGGCGTAAAGCTGGTCCACCCACCAGTCGGCATCGGCGCGGGCGATCCAGGGCGAGCGGAAGCCGTCGCCGACATCGGCGAGATCGGTTCCTGTATGCGGGAAGGCGACGATCAGCGCCGCCTCGCCCCGCCGGATGTCGAGCCAGTCGCTCATCCCAGCACCGGCAGGGCGTGACCAGCGGCCGCCACCAGCGCGCCCGATCGGACGATGCGGTTGGCTGCCTCCATATCCGGGTGGAAATGGCGGTCGTCGGTCAGGTGCGGCACCGACTTGCGGACGCAGGCGCGCGCCGCTTCCAATGCAGTACTGGAGGTGAGCGGGGCGTGGAAGTCCATGCCCTGCACCGCCGCCAGCAATTCGATGCCGATCACTGCGGTCGCATTTTCCGCCATGTCGAGCAGGCGGCGCGCGCCATGGGCGGCCATGGAGACATGATCCTCCTGATTGGCGCTGGTCGGGATCGAATCCACGCTGGCCGGATAGGCGCGCTGCTTATTCTCCGAGACCAAAGCGGCGGCGGTCACCTGCGGGATCATGAAGCCCGAATTGAGGCCGGGTTTCGGCGTCAGGAAAGCGGGCAGGCCCGACAGCGCCGGGTCGACCAGCATGGCGATGCGGCGCTCGGCGATCGATCCGATCTCGCAGATGGCGAGTGCGATCATGTCGGCGGCGAAGGCGACCGGCTCGGCATGAAAATTGCCGCCTGACAGCGCCTCGTCGCTTTCCGGGAAGATCAGCGGATTGTCCGACACGCCATTGGCCTCGATGCCGAGCGTGGTCGCTGCCTGACGCAGCAGGTCGAGCGCGGCGCCCATCACCTGCGGCTGGCAGCGCAGGCAATAGGGATCCTGCACGCGTTCATCGCCCTTCAGATGGCTCGCGCGGATGGCGCTGCCTGCCATCAGGCCGCGCAGCGCATCGGCCGTCTCGATCTGCCCGGCATGGCGGCGCAGCGCGTGGATGCGCGGATCGAAGGGGGTGTCGGAGCCCTTGGCCGCTTCGGTCGAGAGCGCGCCGGTGACGAGCGCGGACTGGAACAGCGTCTCCGCCTCGAACAGGCCGGCGAGCGCGTTAGCGGTCGAGAATTGGGTGCCGTTGAGCAGCGCCAGCCCTTCCTTGGGGCCAAGCTCCAGCGGAGCGAGGCCGGCACGGGCCAGCGCCTCGGCGGCGGGCAGGCGCTCTTCGCCCAGCATGATGTCGCCGACGCCGATCATCGCGGCGGCCATGTGCGACAAGGGCGCCAGATCGCCGCTGGCGCCGACCGACCCCTGGGCCGGCACCACCGGCGTCAGCCCCTGAACCAGCATCGCCTCCAGCAGGGCGACAGTCTGCGGCTGCACGCCCGACGCGCCCTGGCCCAGGCTGGCGAGCTTCAGCGCCATCATCAGGCGGATGACCGGCACGGGGGAGGGGGCACCGGTGCCGGCGGCATGGCTCAGCACGATATTGCGCTGGAGCGTGGCGAGGTCTTCGTCGCCGATCCGCACGCTCGCCAGCTTGCCGAAGCCGGTGTTAATACCATAGACCGGCTCGCCCTTCGCCAGGATGCGCGCCACCGCCGCCGCGCTTTGCGCAATGCGCGGCGCGGATGCACCATCAAGCCCGGCCGTCGCGCCGCGATAGATGGCGCGCCAGTCGGCCAGCGAGGCTTCGCCGGGGACGAGGATGATAGCGTTCATTGACCACTCCAGATGCGGGCATGGAGCGGGTTATACCCCATGCGATAAACCAGTTCGGCGGGGCGCTCTATGTCCCAGATGGCAAGGTCGCAGCTTTTGCCGACCTCCAGTGTGCCGATTTCGTCGGATAGACCCAACGCGCGCGCGGCATTGCGGGTGACGCCCGCCAGGCATTCGTCGACGGTCAGGCGGAACAGGGTCGCGCCCATGTTCATCACCAGCAGCAGCGAGGTGAGCGGCGAGGTGCCGGGGTTGCAGTCGGTCGCCAGCGCGATCGGCACGCCGGCACGGCGCAGCCCGTCGATCGGCGGCAGCTTCGTCTCGCGCACGAAATAATAAGCGCCGGGCAGCAAGGTCGCGACCGTGCCGGCGCGGGCCATGGCGGCGATGCCGTCTTCGTCCAGATATTCCAGATGATCGGCCGACAGTGCGCCATGGCTGGCGGCGAGCGCGGCGCCATGCAGGTTGGAAAGCTGTTCGGCATGGAGCTTCACCGGCAGGCCGAGCGCGCGCGCGGCGCTGAACAGCCGGTCGGTCTGCGCCGGCGAAAAGCCGATCCCCTCGCAAAAGGCGTCGACCGCGTCCGCCAGCCCTTCGGCGGCGACGGCGGGCAACAGGTCGTCGCACAGCATCGCGATATAGGCGTCGGCATCGCCGGCATATTCGGGCGGCAGGGCGTGGGCACCGAGGAAGGTCGTGATGATCCGCACCGGCCGTTCGCGGCCCAGCTGGCGCGCGGCGCGCAGCATCCGCAGTTCGGAGACGGGATCAAGGCCATAGCCGGACTTCACCTCGACCGTGGTGGCGCCTTCGGCGATCAGCGCGTCGAGCCGGGGCAGGGCGCTGGCGACCAGGTCCGCCTCGCTCGCTGCGCGGGTGGCGCGCATGGTCGAGACGATGCCGCCGCCGGCGCGGGCAATCTCCTCATAGGAGGCGCCGGCCAGGCGCAGTTCGAACTCTGCGGCGCGATCGCCGCCATGGACCAGATGGGTGTGGCAGTCGACTAGGCCCGGCGTGATCCAGCGGCCGGCACAGTCGATCGTTTCGGTGGGGGCGAAGGCAGGGGCATCGGCACGCGAGCCAGCATAGGTGATGCGGCCGTCGCGCGCGGCGATCACGCCGTCCTCGATCGCGCCGATCCCATCGCCCGCCATCGTCGCCAGCCGGGCATTGGTCCAAAGTCGGTCGCATATCATCGTCATCGCCAGCCTCCCTTCACGGCCTCCCGCCCAGATTGCATGATTCGATATTTAATGTATAGACATTATATCGGTCCGGGAGATTTGCAGTCCATGACGTCCCTGTTTTTCGACCATGTTTTGCTGCCGGAGGGGTGGGCGCGGGACGTCCGGATGGTGCTGGATGACGGCACGATCGCGTCGATCGAGCAAGGCGCCGCGCCGCAGGCCAAGGATATACGTCACGCCGTCGCGCTGCCGGGTCTGCCCAATCTGCACAGTCACGCCTTCCAGCGGGCGATGGCGGGGCTGACCGAGGTGCGCGGCCCGGCGGGCGACAGTTTCTGGACCTGGCGCGACCTCATGTATCGCTTCGTCGATCGCATGACCCCGGACGATATCGCGGCGATCGCGGCGCTGGCCTATGTCGAGATGCTGGAAGGCGGCTTCACCCGCGTTGGCGAATTTCACTATCTGCATCACGCCCCGGACGGCGCGCCCTATGCAAACCCGGCCGAAACCAGCCTGGCGATCATGGCGGCGGCGGCGGAAAGCGGCATCGGCCTGACGCTGTTGCCGGTCTTCTACGCATGGTCGGGCTTCGGCGCGCAGCCACCGAGCACGGGCCAGCGGCGCTTCATCAACGATCTCGATGGCTTTGCCCGGCTGCGCGAGGCCGCGATCATGGGCGCACGCGATCTGCCCGATGCCGTGGTCGGCGTGGCGCCGCACAGCCTGCGCGCGGTCGCACCCGACGAACTGGCGCTGCTGGCCCGGATCGCGGGTCATAATCCGGTCCATATCCATATCGCCGAGCAGCAGAAGGAAGTGGCCGACTGCATCGCCTGGAGCGGCCAGCGGCCGGTCGAGTGGCTGCTCGATCATGCGCCGGTCAGCAAGCGCTGGTGCCTGGTCCATGCGACGCACATGACCGAGGACGAAGCACGGGCAATGGCGGCCAGCGGCGCGGTGGCGGGTCTCTGCCCGATCACGGAAGCCAATCTGGGCGACGGCGTCTTCCCGGCTAAACCCTTCCTCGACGCCGGCGGCGTCTATGGCGTTGGCAGCGATTCCAATGTCCGCATCGATGCGACCGAGGAATTGCGCCTGCTTGAATATGGTCAGCGCCTTGGCCTCCAGCAGCGCAACGTGCTGGCGCGCGAAGCGGGCCTGTCGACGGGCGATCACCTCTACCGTGCGGCGGTGGCAGGCGGCGGGCAGGCGCTGGGCGTCCCGTCCGGGTTGCGTCTCGGCGCCTCGGCCGACTTTGTCACGCTGGACCTCGCACAGCCGTCCTTGGCCCATCGCCCGGCCGAGCGCCTGCTCGACGGGCTGATCTTCGGCGCCGGGCGCGAGGCCATCGATACGGTCTGGCGCCGGGGCGTGCAGATGGTAAGCGGCGGGCGGCATCGCGCCCGCGACGCTATCGCCACCCGTTATCGCCGGACGCTGGAGAAACTGACCGCGTGAAACAGCCGCTACACGAGAAGATTCGCGCCGATTTCGAGGCCCGCATCCTGGCCGGCACGCTGGCGCCGGGCGACCGGCTGCCGACCGAGCAGGAGTTGATGCAGGCCCATGGCTGTTCGCGCATGACCGTGAACAAGGCGCTGTCGGCGCTGCAATCGGCTGGCCTGGTCGAGCGGCGCAAGAAGGCGGGCAGCTTCGTCGCCCGGCCGCGCGTCCATTCGATGGTGCTGGATATCCCGGACCTTGCCGTCCAGATCGGCGAGCGCGGCCAGCGGCACAGCTATCGCCTGACCCGGCGGCAGGTGCGCGGCCCGATTGCGGGGCGCGACGAGGAAGCGGCGCTGGCCAATGGCGCGCAACTGCTGGAACTGGATGGCATTCATTGCGCCGATGATCGGCCGCTCGCGGTGGAACATCGCCTGATCGCGACCCGCGCCGTGCCAGCGATCGTCGATGGCGATTTCGACAGCATCTCGCCGGGCACCTGGCTGCTGCAGCATGTGCCCTGGACCGAGGCGGAGAACCGGATTTCGGCCGTGGGGGCGACGCGGGAGGAGGCCGCCCAGCTCGGCATCGCGCCCGGTGCGCCCTGCCTGTGCGTCGAGCGCCATACCTGGCGCGGCGGCGATCCGATCACCTATGTCCGCCAGGTCTTCCTGGCCGACGCCTATGACATGGTGGCCCGCTTCGGGCCGGCGGGCGGTTGACGGGGCAAAGGCAAATCGGCGCTCTTCCCTGCGGCTGACAAGGGCTGTCGGCAACGGGAAAGAGCGCCCATCGACAGGCTCCGGTCAGGCCTCAAAGGCCGCCATCTGCCTGTCGCTGCGAAGACCTCATGGTAGCGTAGAGGCCTCCGCATTCTCGATCGTCATGATGCCCGGCTGCATGCCGCGCTCGGCCTTCTGCCGGGCGACCATGGCGCGGACTTCAGCGCGCAATGCCTTTGCATCATAGATGATGCCGTCCTTGATCGTGTAATCGACGCCGCCGACCCGATCGACCTTGCCGGTCGCGTCATTGAGCCTGATCGATCCGGTGCCGAACAGCAATTTCATATTGGCCAGCGGGTTGCCCTTGATGACGACAAGATCCGCCTTGCGGCCGACGCGGATGGTGCCGATCTGGTCCTCATGGCCGAGCAGCCGGGCGCCTTCCTGCGTCGCGGCGTGGATCACCTCCAGCGGGCTGAACCCCGCCTCGCGCAGCAATTCCATCTCCTGGATATAGCCGAAGCCTTAGAGATTGTAGATATAGCCGGAATCGCTGCCCACGGTGACGCGGCCGCCACGGTTCTTGTAGTCGTTCACGAACCGCATCCAGCGGCGATAATTGTCCTTCCACGCCATTTCATGCTCGGTGGTCCAGTCGAACCAATAGGCGCCATGATTGGTGCGGCTCGGGCGATAATAGTCCCACAGCGCCGGCAGGGTGTAGTCGGCATGCCATTGCGCCCGGCTCATCCGCATGAAGTCCCGGCTGGTGAGATAGGCGGTGAAGGTGGGGTCCAGGGTGAAACCGCGTTCCAGCAGCCTGTCCATCACCTTGTTCCACTGGTCCGATCCCGGCTCGGCCGCCTGCGCCCACAGCCGCCCGGCCTCGCCGAAGCGCATCTGTTCGTCATTGTTGATGAAGTCGGTGGGGAAGGCTTGGATACGCTGGTCGGTGAACATCGCCTCGGGCAGGCCATACCAATGTTCCATGCTTTCCAGACCCGCGCCCGACGTGCCCAGCACATTGGCATAGGCGACCAGTTGCTGGGCATGGTGCATGGTGCTGTGCAGGCCGAGCTTCTTCGTCTCGTCGAGTGCGGCGTAGAGCACGTCCTCCGGCGCGCCGCCGATGAACTTGATGCCGTCGGCGCCGCGCTTCTTGGCTTCCTGGATCACAGCGCGGGCGGTGGCGGCATCGTTCACCGGGCCGCGTATCTGGTGGAACATCGGATAGATGTCGATGCGTGGGGCGACGATCTCGTTGCGGGCACTGCGGGCCTTGATCTCGGCCAGCCATTCGATCGGATGGCCGCTGCCCAGGTCGCGGACGGAGGTGATGCCATGCGCCATCCAGAGCTTGAGAATATAGTCGGACGGCACTTTCTGCGCGTCGCTCAGCGAATGAAGATGGACATGGGCATCGACGAAGCCAGGCATGACATAGGCGCCGGCCAGGTCGATCTCATGGTCGCCGGGCGCGGCGCGCAGCGCCGGATTGATCGCGCCGGGCGCGCCGATCGACTTGATTTCGGCGATGCGGTCGTTCGACAGGACGATGTCGAACGGCCCCTGCGCCGGCGCGCCGGTGCCGTCGATCATATAGACATGGCGCAGCACCGTGCGCTGGAACGGCCCCACGCCCTGGTTGCGGGCGGGAATGGGATCGGCCGCCTTTGCTGCCGGCGCATTGGATGCTTCGGGCGCCGCGAGCGCGCTGCCGCTCAGGAGCAGCGCCGCCAGGGCGAGAATGGGACGGGACCGGACGGCCATGCGACGCTCTCCTCTATCGCTGTTGTGAAAGGCGGGCCGGAGCATCACTGTCCCGGCCCGCCTGCTCGTCGGATCAGAACTTCATCCGCGCGCCGACGAAGTAGCGGCGACCCAGCGTGTCATAGAGCGACACGTCGGTATTGGCGTCGCCGACCAGCGTCGTGCCCAGGATCGGCGGCTGGCGATCGAGCAGGTTGTTGACGCCGCCGAAGAAGGAGAAGGTCTCCGTCGCGTCGATCGAGAAGCTGGTGTCGAGATACCAGACCGGGTCCACCGACTTCACTACATTGGTCGCGGTCGGATAGAGCTTCAGATCGCCGATCATCCGGCCCTGCAGGCGGAAGCTCAGCGGGCCGCTGGCATAGGTGGCACCCAGGTTCAGCTTGAAGTCCGGGGTGATGAAGCCGCCGGTGCCGACCGAACAGCCCGCACCATAATAGCCGGCGCAATCCTGCGGGGCGGAGGTGGCGAGCACCTGCGTCGTGCGCTCGAACAGCCAGCTGGCGATCGCCTGCAGCGACAGGCTGGCATCGTCGCCCAGCGACAGCGCACCGGGCAGCGGCACGCGATAATCGACCTGCGCGTCGATACCGTTGACCTTGAGCGAGCCGATATTGTTGCTCGACACGCTGACATAGTCGAGCTGGCCATTGCCCAGGCGCGTGATCGCCCGGCAGGTGGCGCTGCCGGCATCCATCATCGTGTAGCAGTCGTTCATCGTCTGCTGCGCGTTGACGGTCATGATCGCGTCGTCGACCTTCACGTTGAAATAATCGACCGTGATGTTGAGGCGCGGGATGAAGGGAGGCGAGATGACCGCGCCGATCGTGTAGGTCTTCGACTTTTCCTCGCGCAGGTTCGGATTGCCGCCGCTGTCCTGGTTGAGGCCCAGCGTCGCCTGGGTGAAGTTGGCGATCTCGCCGGCCGGTACGCCAGTGGCGACGCAGAAATTCTTGAGCGCGTCGCTGCGATTGTCGCCGCCCGAGGTCGGGATGGCGCAGGGATCGGTGCCGCTGGAATAGCCGCGGGTCACCGCCGTATAGAGTTCGGCGATATTGGGCGCGCGGATCGCGCTATTATAGGCGCCGCGGATGCGGATCCAGCTGACCGGGGCATATTCGCCGCCCAGCTTCCAGGTGAAGACCTTCCCGACCGAGCTGTAATCCGAATAGCGGGCCGCCCCCTCGATTGCGAGTGTGTCGAAGAAGGGCATGTCCGCCAGGATCGGGATGCGCAGTTCGCCGAACAGTTCCTTGACGTCATAGGCACCGGCCAGCGCCTTTTGCGACACCGCGCCATATTCATTGGCCAGGTCGAGCGGGCTGGGGCTGAACGTGTATTTGTCCTTGCGATATTCGGCGCCCAGCGCGACCGAAACCGGGCCGGCCGGCAGTTCGAACAGGGTGCCGGCGATGCTGGCGCCCGCGACCTGGCGGGTGAATATGTCATGGCTTTCGCGCACCGGGGTCAGGAAGGCGCCGGCTTCCTGGCTGATCGAATTGAGGCCCAGGATCGACACGGGGACGCAGCCCAGCGACTGGTTGCGACAGACGACATTGCCGGAGGAGTCGATGACCGCGTCCAGACCCATCGACAGCCGGGTCTGCGAAATCAGGCCCTCGTTCCGGGTGTCGGTGCGGTTGCGCATATATTGGTAGAAGGCGTCCCACTTCCAGTCGCTGCCCAGCAGCGACACATCACCGCGCAGGCCGGTGGTGATCTGGTAGGATTGCCGTTCGTAGCGATAGTTGCGGGTGCCCAGTTCGTCCGCGCGGCGGCCGCCGCCGACGATTTCCGCCGTGCCGTCGCCATTGGTGTCGAAGATGGCGGCATTGTTGGTGAAGAACTGGCGCAGGCTTTCGGGCAGCACCGGGTTGCTGGCATAATTGGGGATCAGCAATGTCGAGGAGGCGGCGCCGGGCGTCAGCGGGGTGAAGCTGTCGGGCGCCAGGATCATGTCATTCTTGGCGTTGACGAAATAGGCCTCGGCATAGGCAGTGATCTTGTCGGCCACCTCATAATGGGCGTTGGCGGCGACGTTGAAGCGATCGAGCGGGCGCTGCAGCAGATTATAGGGCGCGTAGTTGTAGGTATCTTCGGGCTGGCAATAGGGCAGGACGGTGCCATTCTCGCCGAAGCGAATGCCGGTGACCGAGGTGCAGCTGCCACCGGGAGTCAGGTTGACGCCGGTCAGCGCGGCGCGCTGCGCGGCGCTCAGCGGGACGCGGGTGCCGGGGATGCTGCCCGAACCCGAATAGACCAGCTGGCCGTTGACTTCGCCCAGCGGCGTGCGGCTGAAACCACGATCATTTTGGGTGATCGACGACTGGCGCGTCCAGCTGCCCGACAGGGTGACATTGCCCCGGCCATCGGCGGTGCTGGTGCCGAACGTCAGGTCGAGCTTCTTCGATTCGGCGTCGCCGCGGTCGCTGATGCCATATTGGGCGCTGGCTTCGACGCCCTCGAACTTGTCGTCGAGGATGAAGTTGACCGCGCCGGCGATCGCATCGGAGCCATAGACCGCCGACGCGCCGCCGGTGATGATCTCGACCCGCTTGATCAGGGCGTCGGGAATGGAGGCAAGGTCGACATTGCCGCTGGAATCGGCGGGGATGAAGCGGCGGCCATTGACCAGCACCAGCGTGCGGGTGTTGCCCAGACCGCGCAGATTGGCGGTCAGCACGCCCGACCCGCCGCCATTATTGACGGTGGAGGTGTTGCCCGATGCCAGCTGCGGCATCTGGTTCAGGGTCTTTTCCAGCGTGACGTTGCCCGACAGCTTCACATCCTCGCTGCCCATGACCGAAATCGGGCTGGGCGCGGTCAGATCGGTGCGGACCAGGCGCGACCCGGTGACGATGATGTCGGTGGGCGGCTGTATGTGTTCCTGTGCCTCCTGGGCATGGGCGACCGAACCAAAGCCGCCGCCGGCCAGGATGGTCGACAGCAACAGAAAGGCATTGCGGCGGCCGTACAGGCCCGCCGGTCGGATCGTCATCATTGGTCTATCCCCTTGTAATCGCTAGGATTCAATTCATTCGACACAGATTATGATTTTGCATGCGCAGCAATGTGGGATGCTGCGCCGATGTCGGCTCCTGCGTACCGGACCGCCTGACGGTCCCCCGGACGGGTGTTCAGCTCCTCTCTCTGTCTTTGCGGCTCTTTGACCGCTTCAATGTATATTGGATATCGTATACTTTAATCATGCTGAGGCTGCAGGAGGCTGTCAAGATTGCAGTTAAATGTCAGTCCGCAGTCGCCGGCGAAAAGCGTCGAACGTGGAGTTAGTATTATGAAAATAAATAGAAAAATTGTTCGCGCCCTGCTGCTGTCGGGCGCGGCTCTGGGACTGTTCCGGCCCGATATTGTTGCGGCTGACACAATCTGGATACGCGACGTAACCGTCATCGACGGCACCGGGGCCGCAGCAAAGGCGGGGCAGGACGTGCTCGTTGCGGATGGGCGCATCGCAGCGATCGGCGCAAAGCTGAAGGCGCCGGCTTCGGCCAGGCAGGTCGATGGTCGCGGCCGCTATCTGCTGCCCGGCTTCATCGACTCCAATGTTCACGCAACCGTCTATGGCAACCCGGCCCGCCGCGACACCTCATCGCGCTATGCCGACCGGAACGAGGAACTGGCGCTCGAATTTGCCCAGCGCCAGTTGCGCGCGGGCGTCACCACCATGCGTGACAGCTATGGCGTGCTGCCGCCGCTGCTGGCGGTGCGCGACCGGATCGCCAGCGGCCAGGCGATCGGCGCGCGCATGCTGGTGGCGGGCAATATATTGGGCTGGGGCGGGCCATTTTCGCTGACCTATTCACTGACCGGCGATCGCGACCTGACCCTGTTCCAGGAACAGTGGAACGACATGCTGGCCCAGGGCATGGGCGAGGAACTGATGGACATGACGCCGGAACAATTGCGCGCCGCCGTCAGCGCCTATCTCGATCGGGGCGTCGATTTCCTCAAATATGGCGGCACCAGCCATTTCATGATGCCCTCGCTGATCGGTTTTTCGCCGCGCCAGCAGGCGGTGATCGTGGCGGAGGCGCACAAGCGCGGCAAGATGGCCGAAACCCATGCCACCAGTTCGGAAGGGCTGCGCCTGGCGGTCGAGGCGGGGATCGACCTGATCCAGCATCCCGAGATATTGAGCCGCGACTATCCCGACGATCTGATCGCCCTGATCCTGTCAAAGGGGACGTTGTGCGCGATGCGGTCCAACATGGTCACCGGCGCGGTGCGGCAGAAGCAGATTGCCCGGCGCGCCAGAGCGGTGGCGGACATTGCGCAGATGCCGCCGGCGCTGACCAGCACCGAATTGCGCCGTCGGGCGACGATGCGCGGCGACGATGCGGAGATCGAGCGGCGCAATGCCGAGCGGCTGGTCGCGGCCGGATGCCCCGTCACGATCGCGACCGACAATTATCTGGGTGATGCGCCCGAATTTCGCCGCAGCCCCAAATCGCCGGAGCAGGAGCCGGGCGAGGGGAGCCTGTTGGCGATCGAGGGGCTGGTGGAACTGGGCATGACGCCGATGCAGGCGATCGTCGCGGCAACCCGCAACGGCGCGCGGGCGGCCGGCCGGCTCCAGGATCTGGGCACGGTGGAGCCGGGCAAGATCGCCGACCTGCTATTGCTCGATGCCGATCCGCTAGCCGACATCCATAATATCCGCCGCCTCGGCCGGCTGTTCGTTGCGGGCAAGGAGGTCGATCTTCAGGCCCTGCCGCAGACGCACCTGTTCATGGTCACGGATAAGCGCTGAGCATAAGCGGCGCCGCATCATCATGGACGCGGCGCCGATGGCTCACATGGCGCTGTCGTAGAAGGCCAGCAGGTCGCGGCGGAGGCCCTTCATGGACTCCGGGTGGATGTAGATCATGTGCCCGGATTCATAATAGCGATAGCTGATATTGGCCTGCAGCGCCTTGTCGAGCTGCATGTGCTTCAGATCATATTCGGCGCCGGCAAAGGGCGTCGCCATGTCATAATAGCCGTTGAGCGACAGCACTTTGAGATGACTGTTGGTGCGCATCGCGCGGGCCAGGTCCAGCGCGGTGTCGGCCGCCGGCATTGGCCGGCCGCCGCCGCCCGGCGCGCGATGGCGCTGGTCCCAGGCCGGGCTGATCTCCTTGTAGAAATTCGGGCGGTAACTGAGCGGCGTCTTGTAGCCCAGCGTGCCGAACAGATAGGAATTGAGCGCCGCGATATAGGCGCCGCTGATCGAGGTGTCGGCCGCGTCAAATTCGGGATCGGCGGCGCTGTCATCGACATCGATGCCGACGAAGCGGGAATCCAGCCGGCCGACGGTGCGGCTGCTGTCGCGCATCAGCTCCTTGCGGAACCGGCCGAGATCGACGCGCAGCTTGTTCTGCAGGATGAAGCCCTTGGACAGGCCGGTATAGGCGGCGAGCTGGGTGGCGATCGCATCGCGCTCGCCATCGGGCAGGTCGTCGCCCTTGGCCAGCGCGGACAGATAGGGCCCTAGGGCAAAGGCGCGCACCTCGCTCAGGAACGGCTCCAGCGTCGCCGGACGATTGGGCAGGCGGTTATGATACCAGGCGGTCGCCGCATAGCTGGGCAGATAGGTGACGTTGATCTGGTCATAGCCCGGATTGCGGATGCCATAGTTCAGGATCGACGACAGCAGCACCACGCCGTTCATCTGCACGCCGCGTTCCTGCAACGTGTTGACCAGGCCCGCGGCGCGCAGCGTGCCATAGCTTTCGCCGAGCAGGAATTTGGGCGCGTTCCAGCGATTGTTGATCGTCAGATAGCGCTGGATGGCGCTGGCAAAGGCATCGATGTCCGGATCGACGCCCCAGAAATCCTTGCCCTGCGCCTTGCCGAGCGGGCGCGACAGGCCGGTGCCGATCGCGTCGATGAAGACCAGGTCGCTGCGGTCGATCAGGCTGTCGGGATTGGGGCCGATGGCGAAGGGCGCGGGACGGGCGGTGTCGGGCGTCGGCGTATCCACACGGACGGGGCCAAAGGAGCCGATGTGCAGCCACATGGTCGACGAACCCGGACCGCCGTTGAACAGGAAGGTGACGGGGCGTTCCTTCGCGCCCTTGGCCCGATCGGCGACATAGGCGGTGTAGAACATGCTCGCGATCGGCTCGCCGGCATCGTTGCGGATCGTCAGCGTGCCGGGCGTGGCGCTATAGTGGATCAGCTTGCCGGCGACGGTCACCGACGCGCGGCTGGGCATCGCCTGTTCCTCGACCGGGGCGACGGCGCTATCGTCCTTCTTCGTCTCTTCCTTCTCCGCCGGAGCGGGCTTGTCGGCGGCGATCGACGGCGCAGCCAGTGCCGCCAGCAGCAGGGGAAGGGCGGAATATGCGATGTTTTTCGGGATCATGACTCTGCCTGTTGCCTTCATTTGCGGCGAACCGTACATCGTATACCAAATCTGTCAAATGCGCATATGCGTCATCTTCGTAAAGTTCCAAGGGAGGACCAAAACATGAAGAACCGATGGCCCCGGCTCGCCGCCGCTGCCGCACTGCTGCTCGCCACGCCGGCACTGGCGCAGGGCTTCGATGCCGCGCAGGTCAAGCAGGGCGACCATGTCATCCGCGATTTCGCCTTTCGTTCAGGCGAGAAACTGCCGGAACTGCGGATGCATTATCGCACCATCGGCACGCCGCATCGCGACGCCAAGGGGCGGATCGACAATGCGGTGATGATCCTGCACGGCACCGGCGGATCAGGCGCGCAATTCCTGCAACCGCAATTTGCCGACGAGCTGTATGGCCCCGGCCAGCCGCTCGACGTGCGCCGCTATTTCATCATCCTGCCCGACAATATCGGCCATGGCGATTCCTCCAAGCCCAGCGACGGCCTGCGCATGGCCTTTCCCCATTATGATTATGACGACATGGTCGAGGCGCAGCGCCGCATGCTGGTCGACGGGCTGAAGGTCGATCATCTGCGGCTGACCTTCGGCACCTCGATGGGCTGCATGCACATCTTCGTCTGGGGCGAAAAGCATCCCGGCTTTGCCAGTGCGCTGATGCCGATGGCGTGCCAGGCAGCGCCGATCGCCGGGCGCAACCGGATGTGGCGCAAGGCGGCGATGGACGGCATCCGCGCCGATCCGGCCTGGCAGGATGGCAATTACACGGCGCAGCCGCTGCTCGGTCTGCGCACCGCGTCCAGCCTGTCGCAGATTGCCGGTGCCGCCGCTTGGTACATGCAGGTGCAATTCCCCACGCGCGACGCGGTCGATGCCTATTGGAAGGAACGGTTCGATCGCGACATCGCCAGCCGCGACGCCAATGATTATCTCTATCAGCTCGATTCCTCGCGCGATTATGATCCGTCCGCCGATCTGGAGAAGATCAGTGCGCCGATGACGTGGATCAATTCCTCCGACGATTTCATCAATCCGCCGGAAATGGGCATGGCCGAAACGGCAGCCAAACGGCTGAAGACCACCCGCTACAAGCTGATCCCCTATTCGCCCGAGACGCGGGGGCACAGCACCCACACCTGGGCGAAATTCTGGAAGGATGAACTGGTCGCGCTGCTGGCGCGCAGCTGATCCTTGATGCGCCTGTCGGCGCATGGCGGCTCCAGCCCGCTCTCCCACCCGGCCACCCAACGGCAGTATATATGGGTGGCCGGGTGGGGGAGCGGCCGGTAAGGAATGGAAATGCGCTCTTCCGCGCATTGCCCAAAAGACGCTATCGGCCGCCTTGCTTCATGAGGCGGCCGATCCACGGAGAAAGTGCCAGGACGGCAAGCCCGATCAGCATGGCAAGGCCGCCGATCCGGCCATAGGCGGCGAGCACTGTGCTGGCCTGGTCGGCCCCTGCCGATGCGCCGATGGCGGCGGCGATCACGCCCGACATGAAATTGCCGCCCGCCGTCGCCAGGAACCAGGTGCCCATCATCAGTCCCAGCATATGGGGCGGCGACAGGCGCGACATCGCTGCCAGCCCGACCGGCGACAGGCACAGTTCGCCCATGGTGTGAAGCAGGTAGAGCAGCAGGATGAAGAGCATCGGCATCTTCGCCCCCGGCAGCATCATGCCCGCGCCGACCAGCAGCAGGAAACCGGCGCCGACCTGGATGATGGCCAGGCCGAACTTGGCGGGGGCGGACGGCTCCAGCCCGCGCCGGCCGAGCTTCAGCCATAGCCAGGCGAAGAAGGGCGCGAGCAGGAAGATGGAGAAGGGACCGACCGCCTGGAACAGCGAGGCCGGCACGGTGATGCCAAACATGGTGCGGTCGACATGCCGATCGATGAACAGGTTGAGCGAGGAGCCCGTCTGTTCGAACAGACCCCAGAAGACCGGCTGCACCACCAGCAGGAAGATCGCCACCAGCAATCGTCCGCGCGCCGCCGGATCGAGCTTCAGGCAGGCATAGGCGACAAGGCCGATGCCCATGGCTACCCCGCTGGCGCTCAGCAGATAACCGACCGTCGCGGGGCTGGCGAGCAGGGCCAGCATCGCCGCGGTGAACGGCAGGGCGCTGGCGTAAAGCCAATATTCGCGTCGGATGCCGAATAGTGGGCTCGCCAGCCAGGCCGGATCGGGCGCCTCGCCCTGGCCCTGCAACAATGGCCTGCCCATGACGAAGACGATGATGCCCAGGATCATGCCCAGCGCCGCCGCGCCAAAGCCCCAGGACCAGCCGATCGTTTCGCCCAGCAAACCGCAGACGAGCGGACCGAGCGCGCCGCCAAGATTAATTCCCATGTAGAAGATGGTGTAGGCCGGGTCGCGGCGCATGTCGTCGCGGGGATAGAGCTGGCCGACCAGCACCGAGACATTGGCCTTGAGGAAGCCGGTGCCGACCACGATCACCGCCATGCCGGCGAGGAAGATGCGGGTCGCGCTCTCACGGTCTCCGCCCAGCGCATCGAGGCCGAGGAGGATATGGCCGCAGGCGATGACGATGCCGCCGAACAACACTGCCTTGCGCGCGCCCAGATAGCGATCGGCCAGCCAGCCACCGACCAGCGGGCTGACGAACACCAGCGCGATATAGGCGCCATAGAGCATGCCCGCGCGCTCGTCGGAAAAGAGGAACTGCTTGGTCAGGTAGAAGATCAGCAGCGCCCTCATGCCGTAGAAGGAGAAACGCTCCCATAATTCGGTGAAGAAGAGGATGAACAGGCCGCGCGGATGGCCGAGGAAGGTGGCGGTGGCGTGATGATCGGCTGGGGGCATGGCGCTCATTGGCAATAGGCGGGGTGGGTCGCGTCCGGCTCGAACGCGGACACATGGTTGAGAGCGATCACCCAGCGGCCCTCGACCTTGCGCATCAGCCGCGTGTTGATGCCGGACTGGCCGGGTTTGGCTGCAAGGTGGAAGCGGCTGATCAGCTGGGCCGCGTCGGGTGCCAGCATCTCGATCCTGATGTCGCAGAAATGGAGCGTGCCGCGCGTTTCGGGCGAGGCGCCATAGTCGCGGACATAATGGTCGAGCGTGCCCTGCCAGTCGCGCTGGAACTGGCCGCGCGACACGAAGGTGACGCCGGGGTTGAGGAAGCCCGCCATATAGCCGCGAAAATCACCCCGGTTCCAGGCAAGCTCCATGTCGGCGATCACCTGCCGGATCGCCGCCTTCTCGGTCTCCACCGAAGGGGGGATCGGCGCGGCGCCCATGCAGAGCGCCGCGCCGATCAGGGGGAGGAGAATGCGCTTATTGCGCCGCACCGGACGCCCCGGCTGCGGCCTTGGCCTTTTCCGCCTGGATGAAGCGGTCAAGCTCCGCCTCCATCACCGGCAGCGGCACCGACCCCATGGTGAGCAGCGTGTCGTGGAACGGGCGCTGATCGAACTTGTCGCCCAGTTCCGCTTCGGCCTTGGCGCGCATCTTGCGGATCGACAATTCGCCCAGCTTGTAGGCCAGCGCCTGCGCCGGCCAGGCGATGTAGCGATCGACCTCATTGGTGATGTCGAGCTTCGCGAGCGCGGTGTGGCTGGCCATATAGTCGATCGCCTGCTGGCGGGTCCAACCCATGGAGTGCATGCCGGTGTCGATCACCAGCCGCACCGCGCGCCACATTTCGAACGTCTCGCGGCCGAATTCCTCATAGGGCGTCTCATACATGCCCAGCTTGGTCCCCAGCCATTCGGTATAAAGGCCCCAGCCCTCGCCATAGCCCGAGAAATAGGTCTGGCCACGGAATGCCGGGCGGTTGGGGGCTTCCAGCGCGTAGGCGGCCTGGAAGCTGTGGCCCGGATTGCATTCGTGCAAGGTCAGCGCGGTCAGATTGTAGAGCGGACGCGAGGGCAGGTCATAGGTGTTCATCAGGCAGGATTCGAGCCCGCCCCGACCCGAGGTGTAGATGGGCGCGATCTCGTCCGGCACCGGCAGGATGGTGAAGCGATAGCGTGGCAGATTGTTGAACGTGTCCTTGAGCTTGCCGTCCATCTTCTTGGTGACATAGGCGGAATAGGACAGCAGCTCGCGCGGGGTCTTGGCGTAGAATTGCGGATCGGTGCGCATGAATTCCAGGAATTCGGCGAAGCTCCCCTGGAACTTGGCGTCCGCCATCGTCTTCTTCATGTCCGCATCGATGCGCGCGACTTCCTTGAGGCCGATCTCGTGGATCTGCTGCGGCGTCAGGTCGAGCGTCGTATATTCGCGGATCTGGTCCTGGTAAAAGGCCTTGCCGTCGGGCAGCGAATAGGCGTCAATCGTCTTGCGCGCCTTGGGCATATATTCGCCGCGCATGAACGTCAGCAGCTTCTGGTAGCTGGGCGCGATGGCGTCGCGGATCAGCGCCTGGGCCTGCGCCTGCATCGCCTGGCGCTGGTCGGCCGGGATGGTGTCCGGCATCGCGGCGAACGCCTTGTAGAAGGGATTGTCGGTGCCAGCGGCCAGGAACGGCTCGATCGTCTTGTCACGCCCCTCGATCGACACGCGCGGCACGGTATAGCCGCGCTTCAGGCCCGCCTGCATGTTCGCAATCTGCTCGTCGAAATAGCGCGGGATGTCCTTCATCCGGCCGAGATAGCGGCGATAATTGTCGGCGCTGGAAAAGGGCGTGCGCGGATTGAGGCCGGTCCAGAAGAAGGTGTCGCTGTTGAACGGCGCCTCATAGGTCTTGTATTTGATCTTGGTCGCATTCTCCCAGACTGAGGTCTTAAACACCGCCTTGTTGATATATTCCTCATGCGACAGTTGCGCGTCGGGAATCTGGTCGAGCTGTTTGAGGATATCGCTCCAATAGGCATAGCGGCGCTGCTGGGTGGCGGCGGTCACGCTGGGCAGATGATCGTCGGCGCCGCCTTCCGTCCGGCCGCTGTCGGGCAGGCGGGCGAATTCCTTCTGGCGCCAGCTCCATTCGGCGTCATACAACGCCTTGAGTTTCAGGTCGGCGGCGGTCGGCTGTGTGGCCGGTGCATTGGTGGTCGGCGCCGTCTGGGCGAGGACAACCGGGGCCGTGCCGGCGAGCCAGGCGATGGCGAGCAAGGATGCGGCATGGGGCATTTTCATGAATGTCTCTCTTCCCTGTTCGGCGAAGCGATCCGGCGCCCCGCTCCTATCAATAATGTATACGATATACCTTGATTAAGGCGGGTCAAGTGCGTGTTTCGCCGGCGGGTGTGAAAATGCGCGCGCCGAACATCGGGCCGGCCCGCGTCATGCCGGGGGCCGGCTGGACGCGGATCATCACCGTGCTCTTGCCGCGCGTCAGTGCTTCGGGAATGGCGTAGGTGACGTCGAAAAATTCGCCCGGCCGGTCGGCATCCAGCTTCTGCGTCGCGATTTTCTGGCCATCGACCAATATGTCGAACAGCCGGTTGCGCTCCTCGCCCCAATAGGTGGCCTGCAGGATCAGCGGGCCGGACTTCACCTTCATGCGGAACTGGAAATGGCCGTCGGTGCGCGCGTCGCGCCCATGCCGTCCGCGATAGGTTGTGGTGTAGGAAAGTTTCGCCTCCAGCCCATGATCGCGCTCGGGCTGCATCTCGCCCAGATGCATGACATCGACCGAGCGCCGCTCCAGGTCACGGAGGCGCGCCTGCTCGACGGCAAAGGCTTGTTGTTCGACGCCCCATTCCTGCTGGGTGAAGCGCTTGAAATAGACGGCGGTGCGGCGATCGCGCTGCTGGAAGAAGGGCGCGAAGCTGAGGTCGGCGGGCTTGCCGATGCCGGCGGTGCGATAGGCGGGGACGGCGCCGGGGGTGGCGGCAAAGCCCTGCGTCACATCGGCGGCGACCAGCGCCGGGGATGGACCGTCAAAGGGCTGGTCCGCCGCGCCCAGATCGGCCGCCAGCACGACCGGGCCGTGCAGCAGCGCGATGGTCCGGGCATCATCCGGCGTTGCTTCGACCCGCAATGCCATCGGCAGGTCCAGCGTCACCTGATCGCCGGCCTTCCACTTGCGATCGATCAGGGCATAGCCATCGGCGATGCGCGGGGCGGGCAGGGGCGTGCCGTTGACGGCGATACGCGCGCCCTGGCACCATCCGGGGATGCGCAGCGCCAGGGTGAAGCGGCCGGCCCGCGCCAGTTTCGGGATCGACATCGCGATGTGCCCGTCGAACGGATAGCCGGTCTCGATCCGCAGCTTCGCGCCCCGCGCCGCCCAGTCGGCTTCGCTGGGGATATAGAGATTGGCGATTAGCATGTCGGCCGGCCGGTCGGCATCTTCCCACCAGATGGCTTCTCCGTGCTTGGCATGGCTTTCCATGCCGCTGCCGACGCAGCACCAGAAATCGTCGAACGGTTCCGACCAGACGCGGTGCGACCCCGACATCAGCGGCACCATATAGGCGAACATGCCGGTGGCCGGGTTCTGATGCGCCAGGATATGGTTGATATGGGCGCGCTCATAATAGTCGAACAGGCGCGCTTCGGGCTTCCACGCATAGAGATGCCGGGTCAGCTTCAGCATGTTGTAGCTGTTGCAGCTTTCGCAGGTCTGTTCGGTGATATGCTTGGAAATGGTGCCGGGATCAGGGAAATATTCCCGGTCGGCATTGCCGCCGATGACATAGCTATATTGCCCGACCACGGTCTCCCAGAAGAAGTTGGCGGCGATTGCGTCGGCGGCATTGCCGGTGATCTCGTGCAGGCGCGCAAGGCCGATCAGCTTGGGGATCTGCGTATTGGCGTGGATCCAGGGCAGGCTGTTCTGCCGCTGGGCCAGCGGATCGAGCACCTTGCGATGGCGCAGGCGCGTGGCCAGCGCCAGCCAGCGCGGATCACCGGTGCGGGCGTGCAGTTCGGCGAAGCTCTCGTTGATGCCGCCATGCTCGCAGTCCAGCACCTGCTGCACCTGTGCATCGTCCAGTTTCGCGAACACGCCGTCGATATAGGCGCCCAGGGCCAGCGCGACGCCGCGCGCTTGGCTGTTGCCCAGATGGGTTTCGGCGTCGAACAGGCCGGCGAACAGCTTGTGCCAATTATAGAAGGGCACCCAGCAGCCGTTGAGATCGAACCCGGCCGATCGGATGTCGCCGCGCATAATCTCCGGGAAGATCAGCCTGCCATCCTCGATCACATCGTCGCGACGGCGGGTGAAGCCCGCGACATAGCCATCGCCGGCCGCCGCCTGGCACTCGGCCAGTTCGGCGATAATATAGGCGGCGCGGCGGGCGCATTCGGCGTCGCCGGTCTGGGCGTGCATCAGCGCCAGCGCGGTCAGATAATGGCCCAGCGTATGGCCGGCGATGGTATCATTTTCCCAGCCGCCATAAATGGCGCCCTTGGGCGTCAGGCCGGCATGTTTGCGGAAATTGTGCAGCAGCCGATCCGGCTCCAGCCGCAGCAGATAGAGGCGATTGCCCTCGACCGCGTCGGCAAAGGGGGAGGGGAGAAGCCGGGTCGCATTTAGCGGCAAGGTGCGCGCCGATTCGGGCAGCGCACTGCCGGTTGCGGCATGGGCGACGCTGCTCCATCCCTGCCAGGCGGGGGCCGTCGCGGCGGCTGTCGCGGCCAGCAACATGGCCCTGCGGCTGAGGGGCGTGTGACGGTGGGACATGGCGGCTCCGGCTTGTCTGTAATCGTTATACCGTATACGATATTGCGATTATGGTTCGGGATCAAGATGGAGGATGCATGTCTATCTTCAACGCTGCGGCACGGGCAAGAAAGGCATGAGCGCGGACGAAAGCGTCACGCTGACGCTGCAGCAGGTCGCGGATCTGGCCCATGCCGTGCTGCGCCGCCATGGTCTGGCGGAGGCACATGTCGGCCCGGTTGCCGCGACGATCATTGCCGGCGAGCGCGATGAATGCGCGTCGCATGGCGTCTATCGCCTGCTCAACTGCGTCCATACGCTCAACAGCGGCAAGGTTGTGCCGGATGCCGTGCCGGTGGTGCATCATGTCTCGCCCGCGCTGCTGCGCGTGGATGCGGCCGGCGGCTTTGCCCAACTGGCTTTCGCTACGGGATTGCCTTTGCTGGTGGAAAAGGCACGGACGATGGGCATCGCCGCCATGGGCATCAATCGCTGCGTGCATTTTGCCGCGCTCTGGCCGGAGATCGAGGCGCTGACGGATCAGGGGCTGGTTGCCTTTGCCTGCACCCCCAGCCATGCCTGGGTCGCGCCGGCCGGCGGCACCTCGCCGCTGTTCGGCACCAACCCGATCGCCTTTGGCTGGCCGCGCCCCGGCGGCGATCCCTTTGTCTTCGATTTCGCCACCAGCGCGGTCGCGCGCGGCGAGATCGAACTGCATCGCCGTGCCGGCAAGCCGATTCCGGAGGGCTGGACGATTGATGCCCAGGGCCATCCGACCACCGACGCGGAAGCGGGCCTGGCCGGAGCGCTGCTGACCTTTGGCGGGCACAAGGGATCGGCCCTGTCGGCGATGGTCGAACTGATTGCCGGGCCGCTGATCGGCGATATGACCAGTGCGGAATCGCTGGCGCATGACGATGGCGCCAAGGCATCGCCCTATGGCGGCGAACTCATCATCGCCATCGATCCCGCCGGCTTCCTGGGCGCGGCGGCCGCCGAGCATATGCAGCGGGCCGAGGCGCTGTTCGACGGCATTACCGGCCAGGGCGCACGCCTGCCATCGCAGCGGCGCTTCGCGGCGCGTCGCCGCACCCCCGCTCAGGGCTGCCGCATTCCCCGCGCGCTCTATGAGGAACTGGCGGCGCTCAGCTGAGCGCCGCCAGCGATTTCAGGCAAAAGGCTGGTCGATCGCGACCGAGGGCGGGGTGAACCAGGCGGCCCCGGTCTCGGTCACGTAAAAATGATCCTCCAGCCGCACGCCGAAGCGATCCGGCACGACGATCATCGGCTCGTTGGAGAAGCACATGCCCGGCTCCAGCGGGGTCATGTCGCCGCGCACCAGATAGGGCGCCTCATGGATCGACAGGCCGATGCCATGACCGGTGCGATGGGGCAGGCCGGGCAGGCTGTAGTCAGGGCCAAGGCCCGCCGCCTCCAGCAGGCGCCGCGCCGCCGCGTCGATCGCGCCACAGGGGACGCCGGGCTTGACCGCGTCGAACGCGGCCTGCTGCGCCTCCTTCTCCAAGGCCCAGATGCGCCGCTGCTCGGCATCGGCCTCGCCATAGACATAGGATCGGGTGATGTCGCTATGATAGCCGCCGATGGTGCAGCCGGTATCGATCAGCACCATGTCGCCTTCGGCCAGCACGCTCTCGCCCGGCAGGCCGTGGGGATAGGCGGTCGATCGGCCGAACTGGACGATGCAGAAGCTGCTGCCCGATGCGCCGAGCGCCCGGTGCGCGGCCTCGATGAAGCGGCGCACCTCGGTCGCGGTGATGCCGGGGCGCAGGATGCGGGCAGCGCGGCGATGCACCTCCAGCGTCATCGACTTGGCCTGCTGCATCAGCGCCAGTTCGGCGGCCGACTTGCGGCTGCGGCAACCGTCGATCACGGCCGAGGCGGCAACCAGCGTCACGTCCGGCGCGGCAGCGCGAATGCGCTCGACGAACAGGAAGGCCATGGCCGGGTCGATCCCCAGCCGGGCGACGCCCAGCGTCCGGAGCGCGTCGGCGACGAGCGCGGACGGGCTTTCATCCTCCTCCCACAGGCGCAGGTCGCCGGCGTCGATCTTGAGGTCGGCTTCCAGCGAGCCGCGTTCGAAGCGCGGGCAGATCAGGATCGGCTCGCCGGTGAGAGGCAGCAGCATCGCCACCAGTCGCTCGCTCGCGCCCCAGGGGACGCCAGCGAAATAGGCGAGGCTGGTCCCGGCATCGATCAACAGCGCGTCGAGCCCTTCCTGCGCCATCAGGGTGCGGGCTTTGGTAATGCGCGCCTGATATTCGGACGCCGTGATAGCCGGCGCACGATCGGACCAGGGGGCAAGCCCGGCCAGTTCGGTGGCGGCATCGGAGCCGCCGATCTGTTGTGTCATACTCTATCCTTCAAAGCGGCGGAGCGAAAAGGGCGTGGCGTCGACCGGCGGGGTTGCGCCGGTGGCCAGCGCGGCGATGATTTCGCCGGTCAGCGGTCCCAATGTCAGCCCCAGATGCTGGTGGCCGAACGCATAGAGCAGGTTTTCCGCGCGGTCACTCCGGCCGATCGCCGGCAGATAATCGGGCAGGGTCGGGCGCGCGCCGATCCAAGGCCTGGCGTCCGCCTCGATCGGCAGGCCCAGCGCGGCGGCATGGGCGCGCAGCCTTTGCCATTTGCGCGGGTCCGGCCGGGCGGAAAGGCTAGAAAATTCGACGAAGCTCGCTGCGCGCAGGCCGCTTTCGAACCGGGTGACGATCATCGATCGATCCTCGAACACCACCGGCGGCATGTCCATCGGCCAGCCTTCGGGCGGGTTCGGCGTCTGCAGATGATAGCCGCGTTCGGCGATGATCGGGACCTTGTGGCCCAGCGGGCGCAGCAGTGCGTCCGATGCGGTACCGGTCGCGACGATGATATGGTCCGCGTCCAGCGTCCGGCCGTCGGCCAGTTGCACCTGTGCCTGTCCATCACGGGTAGGAAGCGCGCCAACCTCCGCCTGCTCGATCCGCCCGCCTGCCGCCAGCAGCGCCTCTCTCAGATCCTGCGCCAGCCGGGTCGGGTCGGCGATGCGGCCGCTGCCCTCACAGCGAATCGCGCCGATGATCGGATGGGGGAACAGGGCTTCGAGCAGGGCCATCTCGCGCGCCGTCGCGTCGCGGAAACGCGCCGTGCCGCAATCGGCGGCCATCCAGGCGCGGTGCCCGGCCAGCGCGCTCGCCTCGCTTTCCCAGACGATGAAATGCCCATCCTCGATCAGGTGGCTCGGCCCGGCGCATAGCGCGTCGATCCGCTGCCAGGCCGGCATCGCCTGACCCAGCAGCGCCTTTAACGCCGCGCGTCCTGCCGCAAAGCGCGACGGGCGCGCGGCATTCAACAGGCGCAGTGAAAAGGGCAGCCAGCGACCGATGTCGCGCCAGGGCAGGCCGAGCGCGCCGCCGCGCCAGAACAGCCGTCGGGGGAAGCTCTTCACTGTTGCCATCGACGCGAGCGGGTCGATCTGCTCCACCGCGACATGGCCCGCATTGCCCCAGGATGCGCCGCGCAGCGGGCTTTCCCGTTCGATCAGCAGTGTTGAAATTCCCTTTTCCTGCAATCGGATAGCGCAGGATGTTCCGACGATGCCGCCGCCGATGATGATTGCGTGTTGGGTCAATTGACTTCTTTTCACTTGGCGTTGACAATTAGATACCGTATACGATCCTCAGTTTCAACGGAGGCTTATGTGAATTCCTCAAAATTGACGTGGCGTGGTGTCTACCCTGCCGCCACCACCCAGTTCACCCCCGATCTGGACGTTGATATCCCCGCAACCCAGGCTGTCCTGGATGCGCTGGTGAAGGATGGCGTCGACGGCCTCATCATCGCCGGCACCTGTGGTGAGAACAACTCGCTGGAACCCGAAGAAAAGCGCGCTGTCGTCAAGGCGGCGGTCGAGGTCGTGGACGGCCGCGTGCCGATCCTGGTCGGCGTGTCCGAATTCACCACACGCCGCGCCGTCACCTTCGCGCAGGACGCGGAAAAGCTGGGCGTTGACGGGCTGATGCTGCTGCCCGCCATGGTCTATGTGCCGACCGTGGGCGAGCTTTGCACTCATTTCGAGACGGTGGCCAAGGCGACGTCGCTGCCGATCATGCTCTACAACAACCC
The DNA here is from genome assembly GCF_051058005.1 of Sphingobium sp. DN12. Lineage (NCBI taxonomy): Bacteria > Pseudomonadati > Pseudomonadota > Alphaproteobacteria > Sphingomonadales > Sphingobiaceae > Sphingobium > Sphingobium sp. DN12. The sequence continues at coordinate 1,821,910 of NZ_CP173717.1, read as the reverse complement.
GCCGGCCTATCGCGTGAATATCGGCATCGACGCGCTCACCCGCCTCGCCGACACGCCCAACATCGTCGCGGTCAAGGAAAGCGCACCCGATCCGCGCCGCTTCACCGACCTGATCAACGCCTTTGGCGACCGCTATATCCTGATGGCGGGCCTGGACGATGTCGCGTTCGAGGGGTTGTTGCTGGGCGCCCATGGCTGGATTTCCGGTCTCACCAGCGCCTTCCCGCGCGAATCCGTGGCGCTGGTCGCGGCGATCAACCGGGGCGATCTGGAAGAAGCCCTGCGCATCTATCGCTGGTTCATGCCGCTGCTGCACCTCGATGCCGATCATGATCTGGTCCAGTCGATCAAGCTCGCCGAAAGCATCATGGGACGCGGCACCGAGCATGTCCGTTTGCCGCGCATGCCGCTGGAAGGTCAGCGCCGCGCTGACGTCATCCGCTGGGTCGAGCAGTGCGCTGCCACCCAGCCCAGCCTGACGGCGGTCTGATGTCCGCGGTGCGCCACACCTTCTTCTGCATAGACGGCCATACGGCGGGCAATCCCGTCCGTCTGGTCGCGGGCGGCGCGCCGCTGCTCAAGGGAAAGTCCATGGCGGAACGCCGCCTGGACTTTCTCGACCGCTTCGACTGGATCCGCACCAGTCTCTGCTTCGAACCGCGTGGCCATGACATGATGTCGGGCGGCTTCCTCTACCCGCCGACGCGCGACGATACCGACATCGGTATTCTCTTCATCGAGACCAGCGGCTGTCTGCCGATGTGCGGCCATGGCACGATCGGCATGGTGACGTTCGGCCTGGAAAATGGCTTGATCCAGCCGGCGACGCCGGGCAGGCTGCGGGTCGAAGTGCCAGCCGGCGTCATCGACATCGATTACACGACCGACGGCAAGCGCGTGACATCGGTCAAGATCCGCAACGTCCCCGCCTATCTGGCGGCGGAGGGGATCGCAATCGATGTGCCGGGTTTCGGGCCGCTCAGCGTCGATGTCTCCTATGGCGGCAATTACTACGCGATCGTCGAACCGCGGGGCGCTTATACCGGCCTCGACGACCTCGGCGCATCGCGCATCGTGGAACTCAGTCGCACCATTCGCGAACTGGTGCGCGCGCAATATCAGCCGGTCCATCCGCTCGAACCCAGCATCAAGGGGGTGAGCCATGTGCTGTGGGCCGACAAGCCCAAGGGTGAGGGCGCCGATGGCCGCAACGCCGTCTTCTATGGCGAGCGGGCGATCGACCGCAGCCCCTGCGGCACCGGCACGTCAGCGCGGCTTGCGCATCTGGCGGCCAAGGGCAAGCTGAAGGTCGGCGACCGGTTCGTGCATGAAAGCTATATCTGCAGCCGCTTCATCGGCCGGGTCGAGGCCGAGACGATGATCGGCGACCAGAAGGCGATCATTCCCTCGATCGAGGGATCGGCGATCGCCACCGGTTTCAACACCATCTGGGTCGACCGCGAAGACCCGTTCTGGGCCGGCTTCACGGTCGTATGAAATCGAAGGCGCAGAGCGGGCGGACGGGATCGTCCATCATATACGAAGTTGTATTCCGCCGTCCGCTCTGTGCTATGTTCGCCGCATGAGCCTAGTCATCCGAAACCTGTCCGACCAGTTGGTCGATCTTGTCCGTGAGCGCATCCTGTCCGGCCGGGTGCCGCCCGACGGACCGATCCGCCAGGACGCGCTGGCCGCCGAACTGGGGATCAGCAAGATTCCGCTGCGCGAGGCACTGGCCCGACTGGAGCAGGAAGGACTGCTCAAGTCGCAGGCCAATCGCGGCTTCTTCGTGCGGAGCCTCAATCGGGTGGAGGCGGACGAAGTCTATGCGCTGCGCCTAAAGCTGGAACCCGATGTTATGGCGTTGGCCGCCGAACGGGCGGACGAGGCGGAGCATCAGGCCGCGATCAACACGCTGGCCACCCTCTATCAGGTCACCGACGAAGGCGGCGACGGGGTGGGCGCGTTCAACCGCGCCTTCCACATGGCGCTGCTGCGCCCCAGCAACCAGCCGCTGTCGGTCAATATTCTCGAACGGCTCCACATCCTGTCGGAACGCTATGTCCGCAAGCATCTGGAGCCGCTCGGCCGCGACGAACGCGCCAATGACGAACATCGCGAGATGCTCGATGCCTGGCTTGCCCGCGACGGCCAACTGATCCGCGAACTCACGGTCGCACATATCCGCAAAACCATGGACGATCTCATGGTTCAGCTCGACGCCGACGACTGAACCATAACCGAGCAACCGGAACGTCCATAAGAACAGGGAAGGAAATTTCGGTTGAGCACTGGATTTTGGGGACCGATCAAGCCGATCGGCGCCGGTCATCACGCGCAGCATCAACAGTTGCGCAAGACATTGTCCTGGCCGCATCTGATCGCGCTGGGGGTCGGGGCGATCGTCGGCACCGGCATCTACACGCTGACCGGCGTGGGCGCCGACCGGGCGGGGCCGGCGGTGATCCTGGCCTTCGCCATTGCGGGGGCCGTATGCGCCTGCGCTGCGCTGGCCTATGCCGAACTGGCCACGCTGATCCCGACCGCGGGCAGCGCCTATACCTACACCTATTCGGTGCTGGGGGAGACGCTGGCCTGGGTCGTGGGGTGGAGCCTGATCCTGGAATATTCGCTGGCGTGCAGCACCGTGGCGGTCGGCTGGTCGGGCTATCTGGTCGGCTGGGTACAGCAGGCGGGGATCAGTTTGCCGCCGATGCTGCTCGCCGGGCCACATGGCGGTGGCATCGTCAACCTGCCTGCCGTGCTTGTGGCACTGGCGATCGCCGGCATGCTGATCGCGGGCACGCGGGAAAGCGCGACGCTCAACATCGTTCTGGTGGTCATCAAGCTGACCGCGCTCGCCGCCTTCGTCGCGCTGGCGCTGCCCGCCTTCCAGTCCGACCATCTCCAGCCCTTCATGCCCTATGGCTTCGTCAGCCATGTGGAAGGTGGCATGACGCGCGGCGTGATGGCGGCGGCGGCTATCGTCTTCTTCGCCTTCTACGGTTTTGATGCGGTCGCGACCTCGGCAGAGGAAGCGCGCAATCCTGGCCGTGACCTCACCATCGGCATCGTCGGATCGATGGCGGTCTGCACCCTCATCTATATGGCGGTCGCGGTCGCGGCGATCGGCGCGCTCGACTATCGGGCGCTGGCCGGTTCGTCCGAACCACTGGCGCTGGTGCTGCGCACGCTGGAGCATCCGGTCGCCGCCTGGCTGGTGGCAGGCGCCGCGCTGGTCGCGCTGCCCTCCGTCATCCTGGTCATGATGTATGGCCAGAGCCGCATCTTCTTCGTCATGGCACGCGACGGGCTGCTGCCGCGATCGCTCAGCAAGGTGTCGGAAAAGACCGGCTCGCCTGCCCGCATAACCGCGATCACCGGCGTCTTCGTCGCGGCCGTCGCCGGCTTCTTCCGCCTCGACGAGATTGCCGAACTGGCCAATGCCGGCACGCTGATCGCCTTCATCGCGGTCGCCGGCTGCATGATGGCGCTGCGCCGCAAGGCGCCGGAAATGCCGCGCGTCTTCCGCTGCCCGCAGCCCTATCTGGTCGGTACGCTGGCGATCGTCGGCTGTATCTATCTGCTGATCAGCCTGCCGGAAAAGACGCTGCTGCGCTTTGGCCTGTGGAACCTTGTCGGTCTGGCTCTCTATTTCGCCTATAGCCGCGGCCGCAGCCTGCTGCGTACCACCGGCCGTGCGGCAAGCGAGGAAGGCCTGCCGGAATAGTGCAGCCGTAACCTGAGCCGGCTAGTTGCGTCACAGCGACTGGCCGGCTTGTTCAATAGCCCACAGCATAACCCATGCGGCGGGGATCGGCGCCGGCCATGCGGGCGCCCGATGGGTCGGCCAAAATGCCTTGTACGCTGCCGATCGCATAGGGGCCGACCAGTTCGATCTTGTGCCCCATCGCGGTCAGGCGCTGGATCGTTGCGTCGGGGAATCGTCGTTCCGCCTGCACGGTGATCGCCGCGCCGGGCTTGTAGAAATTGGGATCGGCGTCGAGCGCGAAGCGCGGTGCTTCGATCGCGGCCTGGATCGGCAGGCCGCGATCGACGACATTGACCAGGAACTGGAACTGGGTCTGGCCGATCGTCTCGCCGCCAGGCGATCCGAAGACCAGTTTCAGCCGGCCCTTGTCGAGGACGATGGTCGGGCCATTGCCGAGCAGGGCGACCTTGCCCGGTGCGACCTTGTTGGGATGGCCGGCATAGGGGGCGGACGACCCCAGGCGCAGACCGTTGTTGAACAATATGCCGGTATTGCCCATCACCAGGAAGGTGCCAAAGCCACCGCCGACGGTGGTCGTGACCGCGATGGCATTGCCGTCGGCATCGACCGCCGACAGGCTGGTGGTGTCGCCGCCGCGCGTGTGATCGTCACCCTGATGCGCGAAATCCTGCCTTGCCCGCTCCAGCGCGACCTTGTCGAAGGCGGCGGCATTGCCGCCCTGCGGATAGAGGCCCGCGCGGGCCGCATCGATCAGCTTGCGTCGCTCGGCGGCGAAGCGCTTGGACAGCAGCCCCTCGACCGGCGTCTGCGCGAATTTGGGATCTGCGGCATATTTATAGACATCGGCCTTCGCGACCTTGATCGCCTCGATCAGATAATGGGTGAAGAGGGGATCGTCGGCGGGCAGCGCGGCGAGGTCGAGCCCCTCGACCAGATTGAGCTGTTCGCACAATTCGAGTCCCGTGCGCGAGGTCAGCGGGCTGCAATAGACATCCAGCCCGCGATAATTGGTCGTCACCGGATCGTCCCAGCGCGGCTGATAGGCCTTGAGGTCATCGAGCCGCAGCCAGCCGCCGGTCTCCTTCGAGAAGCGGGCAAATTCCTGCGCGATCGGGCCGGTGTAGAAATAGTCATGCGCCGCCTGCAGCGCGCGATCCCGATCGGCGCCGCCCTTGAGCGCCTGGCTTTCCGCATCGGCAAGGGCCTGAAAGCTGCGGGCCAGATCGGGATTGCGGAAGATGGAACGGGGCGCCGGGGGCTGGCCACCGGGCAGGAAGATCGCCGCGCTGGTCGGATAGAGCGCCAATGTCTTCTGCGCGCGCGTGATGAACATCGCGATGGAGGCGTCGAGCGGATGGCCGTCGCGGGCATAGCCGATCGCCGGTTCGAGCAGGGTCGAGAGCGGCAATTTGCCGAACCGGCGGGCCAGCGCGATCCAGCCGCCAAAGGCGCCCGGCACGGTCAGTGCCTTGGGGCCATGGTCCAGCGCCTTGGGATCGCCATCGGGATCGAGCAGGCGCGGCGCGCCGCCGGTGAAGGCCAGTGACTGGACCTTGCCCGTCTTGCGATCGAGACAGGTGGCAAAGCCGTTGCCGCCCGCGCTGGATGCCCAGGGTTCGACCACGTTCATGACCGCCATCGCCGCGACCACGGCATCAGCGGCGGTGCCGCCCTGCATCAGCATGCGGGTGCCGGCCATGGCGGCCAGTGGATGGCCGGCGGTCACGCCGCCATGCGGCATGGGCACTTCGACCCGGTGCGCGGCGACGCTGGCGCTGCCGGTGCGGGGCGCGTCGGGCGCGCGTGCGCCCGATTGGGCCAAAGCGCGGCCGGGCAGGGCGGAGAGCGCCATGCCGGCAAGGCCGGCGGCCAGCATTTCGCGGCGATCCAGGAAGGATGGGGGCGTATCGGACATGGCGGGGCGACCTTGCAGGGGAAAGGAAAAGGAGGAATGGGCACGGCAGCATCGCGCCGTGCCCATGTCTTGCAAGCCTTTAGAAGACCTTCTTCAGGCTGGTGTACCAGTAGCGCGCCTGCGGCTGGTAGAGGCTCGACAGATAGCCGGCGGACGAGAGCGGCGGATCCTTGTCGAAGATGTTGCGCGCGCCGATCTGGACGGTGGTGCCGTTCAATGGGCCGTCATTCTTGAACGTATATTGGCCATAGAGATTGACCGTCGTCTGGCCCTTCACCGTCCAGGGATTGGCGGACGCATCGCGCACGCCATTTTCATAGACGCTGTCGATATATTGCGTGAAGGCGCCGATCTTCCACGGGCCGAGCGACCAGTCGAAGGTTGCCGAAAGCCGCCAGCGCGGCTGGCCATCGCGACCGATGACGTCGCCGCCGCCCTGGATCGGCACGCCGGCATTGATCTCGCCAGCGGCCTGTCCCGCAATCACCTGCTGCACGCCCGCCGGGGCGTCGACATAATAGCTGATCAGGCGCGAGGCATTCACGTTGAGCGAGAAGGTGCCGACCGACGTCGTGGGCAGGAAATAGTCCAGATTGAAGTCGATGCCCTGAACGGTGACCGGCAGCAGATTCTGGAAATTGGCGACGACGTAGAGCAGTTCGCCCACCGGTGCGAGGCCGGTGCCGGCGACGCGGGCGATATCGTCCGCCGTCGGATCGCGGCGGATGACGTTGGGGTTGCTGCTGCCCTGGGTGCGCAGCAGATAGTCGAGGTTGAGCGCATTTTGATAGTCGAGCAGGCCCACGACATTCTTCTGCTGGATCTTCCAGCGGTCGACGGTGAAGGTGACCTTGCCGAGGCCATCGCCCAGTTTCGGCGACAGCACGGCGCCGAAGCTCCAGCTGGTCGATTCCTCGGGCTTCAGGTTCGGGTTGCCGCCGCTGCGACGCAGCACCGACACGTTGCAGACCGCGCTGGAGAAGTTGGTCGCGCGCCCGGAGCGGACATCGGCATCGCACAGCACATAGTCGAAGCCGCCATTGACGCGATCGAGCGTGGAGGTGTTGATGACCTCCAGGTTCGGCGCACGGAAGCCCTGCGACCAGGAGCCGCGCAGCATCATGCCCTCCAGCAATTCCCACGATCCCGCGATTTTGGGCTTCGCCACAGAGCCGACGTCGCTATAATCCTCGTAACGGCCCGCGACCTGGAAATTCAGGCGACGGAACATGGGGATTTCCATTTCCGGGCTGAAGATCGGGATGGCGAGTTCGGCATAGGCGGACTTCACGTTGCGCTTGCCGCGTACGTCCGGGCTGGGGCTGGCACCGCCAAGGTCGGAGCCATAGAAGACGCCGGTGACCGCATCGGTATAGGTGGTGTCGACCCCGGCAATGCCGCCCTGATAGGTGGAGCGATTGTCATGATAGGTCTCGCGCCGCCATTCGATGCCGGCCGCGACGCCGATGCTGTTGTCGGCCCACAGGCCCAGCAGATTGGCGTTCGACACCTTGAAGTCCCACAATGCCAGCGAGGTGCGGGTCTTGCGGGTCGCCTCGATCATGAAGCTGTCGATCGTCGACTGGCTGTTGGGCGTGCAGTCGCCGATCGAGGGCGTGTCGACGCAGCCGCCGTTGAACGGATTATAGGCGTCGGGCGTGGTCTTGTTGATCGCCTGTTGCAGCAGCGTGTTGGAGAAATTCTCCTGCGTGTCCTTGGCCGTGGCCCAGGTGTAGAGGCCGGCCGATTCCCAGTCGAAATCGCCGATACTGCCGCGCAGGCCGCCCAGGAAACGATATTGGTAATTGGTCACGTCGACCTTGCGCGATCCCACATCGACATAGCTGAGCGAGGTGATCTGGACCGGCAAGCCCTCGGCCGGAACCACCGAAAGGTCGAGGCCGGGCAGGCGGTTGGGTGATCCGACCGGGCCAAGCGGGTTCCAATAGGCATTGGCCGCCACGGTGATCGGGATGTTGGCGAGCGAGCCGGGCGCGCCGATCGTCGAACTGGTCTTGCCGCGATAGAAGCCGACCTCGCCGAAGAAGGAGAGGGCGTCCGACAGTTCATAGTTGATGTAGGAGAAGATATTGATGCGCTTGACCGAAGGCTGGGCGGTCAGGTCGTCAAAGGTCGCCGGCGAATTGAAGCGCAGGTTGGAATCCGCACCCGACATTTCCGTCGCGCCATTGCCGTCATCATAGCAGGTGTCGGGCGTGCCCGATGCGATCCGGCAACCGGCATTGGCGCTGGGCTGGATGTGGAACTGGCCCGAACTGTTGGTGAAGGCAGTGCCGTTGCTGGTGAGCGTCTGGTTGAGGAAATTGGCGCCGCCGCCGGGGCGGACAACGCGGAAGGTGCCCCAGGGCGTGCTGGTGCTGGTGCCGTTCCAGGCCGCGACATTGGCGAAGGGGGTGCCGGCGACATAGCCGCGCCGATCGACGCTGGCGGTATAATCCTGGTCGCTGAGATAGAGTTTCGACTTCTGCGCATAGCCGCCGAAGATCGAGATATTGCCGCGGCCTTCGGCGAAGTCGAACCCGACCAGGCCATTGGCGGCAAATTCGCGCAGATTGGTGCCTTCCGCGCCGCCATATTGGACGTCGAACTTGGCGCCCTTGTAGTCGGACTGGAGCACATTGTTGACGACGCCGGCGACCGCGTCCGAACCATAGAGGGCGGCTGCGCCGTCGCGCAGCACTTCGACGCGCTCGATATTGCCGACGGGAATGGTGTTGGCATTGTAGCCGAAGGTCGGGACGCCGGAATCGACCACGCCGGTGATCGCCTGCGATGTCGGGTGCAGCACGGTGCGACGGCCGTTGATCAGCAGCAACGTATTGCCCTGGCCCAGGCCACGCAGCGAAACGGTCGATACGTCGCCGCGCGCGGCATTGGCGTTGCCGCCGCCCAGCACCTGTTCGTTGAAGGTGACGCCACCCAGTTGCGGGATGGAGCGATAGAGGTCGGCACCCGAAACGGCGGCCACGGCCTCGATCTGCTCTTCGCCGACCAGGCTGACCGGCAGCGCGCCGGCGGTATTGGCGCCCTTGATCTGGGAACCGATGACGACGATTTCCGCAGCGGCCGGTTCACCGGCCTGCGGGGCGGCTTCTGTGCTGGACTGGGCCTGGGCCATGCCGGCCGTCAATGCCCAGAGACTGGCACTGGTTAGGGCGGTGGTTAAGGCGAAAAGCGTCTTTCCTCTTTCTCTCGTCATTATTGTTCCCCTGTGATGAAGCCTTGAGCTTCGCGCCGTTAGGCAAAGGTGCCTTTCCGGTTCAGAGTTTGGGGAGGTCGGCAAATGTCGGCGCCGCACGATGCGTGCAGCGACCCATGCTTATTGATGACCGTTCAGATAGTGCATTTGCAGGCCCTCCCGAAAAACTGGAGTTCCGGCATCATCCCTTGCGTGGGAAATCGTTGCTGCTGTCGCCCTCACGACGGCAAGGCTTTTTCCGGGCACAACACCCACCATTGTGCGCGTTCATTGCGCTAGAACTGATGGGCGTGAAATTTCCACCATATGTTTCGAAATATTTTTGAAATAAAATCGGATTTACCGGCATATAGCGGAAAAATCGGGTTGGCTCGTTGTTGCGCGTATCGGCCGGCAAACGCCTTCCCTCGGGTGATGCCGGACAGGCCGAAAACAGGGGATTCCATCGATGAGCGATAACGCAAAGCAGGGGGTGACCCGGCGGGAGTTCGCGGCGTCGGCCATGGCCGGTGCGGCCTTGGTCGCGGGTGCCGGGCCAGCCTCCGCCCAGGCGGGCAATGCGCCGGCAAAGCCCGGCAAGGCGGCGATCGAGCCAACCAGATTGGTTAGCGCAGGCGAAACGCTGCGGCCAGAGATCGTCGGCCAGTTCGGCATCGTCGCGGCCGGGCGCCATTATGCGGTGGCGGCGGGTACGCGCATCCTGCTGGCCGGTGGTAATGCGACCGACGCCGGTGTGGCGGCGGTCTTTGCCGCGGCCGTGACCGAGATTTCGCATTTCGGCTTTGGCGGCGAAGCGCCGACCATCATCTATGACGGCAAGACGAAGAAGGTGTCGCTGATCAGCGGCCAGGGCGTCGCGCCGGGGCTGGCCACGCCCGACAAGTTCGCCGACGCCGGCGTCATTCCGGGCAATGGCCCCAATGGCGGCACCGTGCCGGCGATGGTCGATGCAATGGCGCTCGCGCTCCAGCTCAACGGCACGATGGGGCTGCATGACGTGATGCAGCCGGCGATCGAGCTGGCCGACGGTTTCGTCATGTATAATTTCCTGGCCGAAGTGTTCGTCAGCCAGCAGAAGGCGACGTCCAAATATAAGGACGCCTACGACGCCTATTATCCCGGTGGCCAATTGCCCAGGACCGGGGAGATTTTCCGCCAGCCCAATCTCGCCCGCACGATGCGGATCATTGCCGACGCCGATGCCGCCGCGTTCAAGAAGAGCGGCGATCGCAAGGCGGCGATCCAGGCTGGGCGTGATGCCTTCTACAAGGGCGACATCGCCCGCCGGATCGGCGCCGCGATGGAGCGGGACGGCGGCCTGATGCGTTACGAGGATCTGGCCAAGTACAAGGGCAAGGTCGAGGCGCCGGCGATGACCAGCGTCTTTGGCTATCAGGTCTGCAAGGCGGGGTTCTGGAGCCAGGGTCCGGCCATGCTGATGGCGCTCAATATTGCCGAGGCGGCCGGGATCGCGACGATGGAGCCGGGCTCCGCGCCCTATCTCCACACCGTTGCCGAGGCAATCAAGCTCGCCTTCGACGATCGCAACATGTATTTTGGCGATCCCGATTTCGCGACGGTGCCAATGAAGGGGCTGTTGTCGAAGGACTATGCGGCGCAGCGGGCCAGGCAGATCGGCCCGCGTGCCTCGCTGGAGCATCGCTTCGGCAATCCCTGGGCGTTCGAGGGCAAGGCGCGGACCACGCCGCAATTCACGCCGCATATGCTCAAAGCCCCGGCCAAGCCGACCGCTGACACGACGGCGATCGAAGTGGTGGACAAGGACGGCAACCTCTTTTCCTGCACGCCCAGTTCCGGCTGGATGCTGGGCGGCGCCTATATTGCGGGCGATACCGGCGTGCCGATGAGCAACCGCCTGACCGTGTTCGACCTTGATCCGGAAAGCCCCAATGTCCTGGTGCCGGGCAAGCGGCCGCGCACCACCCTGTCGCCATCGATGGTGCTCAAGGATGGCCAGCCCTATCTGGCGATCGGGACGCCGGGCGGCGACAATCAGGATCAGCAGATCATGAATGTGCTGCTGCGGGTGCTGGCCTTCAACCAGCCGCTCCAGGCCGCGATCGAGGCACCGCGCATCAACTCCAATCATTTCCACGGCTCCTTCGGCATCAAGAAGGATGAGCCGGGTGTGCTGGAAATCGAGGATCGCGTGCCAGAGGCGGTGCGTGACGATCTGACCGCGCGCGGTCACAAGCTGGACGTGCTGGGGCCGTTCGCGGTGTCGACCGGCATCGTCGCGGCCGGCGTGGTGCCGGGCAGCGGCACGCTGCGCGGCGGCGCGGATGTGCGCCGCGAACGCTATATATTTGGTTGGTAAGGGGATCGATCCGATGAAATCTGCCTTCAAGCTTCTGTCGCTGGCCCTGTTGTCGGCCGGCGCCGTCCAGGCCTATGCCCAGCCCGCCAATCTGCCCCCGCCTGGCGGCGAGACCCCAATCGCCTTCGATGTGCATGAAGGCACCTCCATGGCGGTGTCGGTATCGCCCGACGGCAAATGGCTGGCGGTCGACCTTCAGGGGAGCCTCTGGATCATCCCGATCAGCGGCGGCAAGGCGAAGCGGATCACCGACTATTTCAACGATGCCCGCCAGCCGGTCTGGTCGCCCGACGGTTCGCGCCTCGCCTATTTTTCCTATCGCGACGGCAATTATGATCTCTGGACGATCAAGCCGGACGGCAGCGACATGCGCAAGCTGACCGAGGGCGCTTATGATGATCGCGAGCCGGCCTGGTCGCCCGACGGCCGGACGATCGCCTTTTCATCTGACCGCAGCGGCAATTACGACATCTGGACGCTGGACATCGCCAGCGGCGCGATGAAGCAGGTCAGCAGCAACGGGCGCGAGGATCGCATGCCCAGCTGGTCGCCCGACGGCGCGCGCATCGCCTATTCCGGGACGGATGGCGCCAAGACCGCCCTCTATGTCACGGCCCTTGCCGATGGGCAGGAAAGCCTGTTGAAGCAGGTGCAGGGCAAGATCGACGCACCGTCCTTCGGCCCCGGCGGCGAGCTTGCCTATGTGGTGCAGGACGCCCAGGGCAGCCGTCTGGAAATCGATGGCAAGGCCGTCAGCGGCGCCGAGAATGTCTTCCCCTTCCGTGTGTCCTGGGGGAAGGGCGGTTACTATTATGTGTCCGACGGCAAGATCCGCAGCCGCAAGGGCACCAGCCTGTCGACCGTCAACTTCGCTGCCACGCTGGAGGTGGTGAAGCCCAGCTACGCCCGCGCCAAGCGCGACTGGGATTCGACCGCGCCGCGCAAGGCGCTGGGCATCGTCCACCCGACCCTGTCGCCCGACGGCAGCCGCATCGCCTTTGCCGCGCTCGGCGATCTCTATGTCATGTCGTCCAAGGGCGGGGTGCCGGAGAATCTGACCAAGGATGGCGCGCTCGACACCGATCCGGCCTGGTCGCCCGATGGCCAGAGTCTGGTCTACACCTCCGACAAGGGCGGTGGCCTGCCGCAGCTGTGGATCCGCGACATGAAGACCGGCGAGGATCGCCGGCTGACCGACATCGACACCCAGCCGCTAGGTGCCGCCTGGTCGCATGATGGCACGCGGATCGCCTATATCGATGTCGACGGCCGCTGGGGCGTTGCCGGCCTGTGCGTGGTCGATGTCGCGACCGGCAAGATCACCCGCCTTCAGGGATCGCTGGGCCAGCCCGGCAGCCCCAGCTGGTCGCCCGACGGCAAATATGTCGCCATCCCGCTATCCTACAAATATTCCAACAGCTTCCGCGAGGGCACCAACCAGGTCTACATGGTGCCGACCGATGGCGTGGGCAAAGCCTTCTGGCATCTGCCCGAACCCAATATGTCGATGGACACCCGCGCTGGTGGTGGCCCCGCCTGGTCGCCCGACGGAACGAAGATGGCCGCCATCTATGAGGGGCTGCTGAAGATCTGGCCGGTGGCCGCCGACGGCAAGCCGCTGGGACCGCCGCGTTCCTACACCTCCGACATCTCCTATTTCCCGAGCTGGGCCGGCGACAACAAGACGATCCTGTTCCAGTCGGCCGACAAGCTGAAGTCGCTCGACACCGAAACCGGTGCGATCACCGACATCCCGCTGGACCTGACCTATCGCATCGCCAACCCGACCGGGCGCACCGTCATCCATGTCAGCAATCTGGTCGACTCCGTTCATGACGTGACCCAGCATGACAAGGACATCATCGTCGACGGCCATCGCATCGCCGAAATCCGCGACCATGATCCAGCGCTGCATCAGGCGGAGCATTTCGTCGATGGCACCGGTCTCACAGCCATTCCCGGCCTGATCGAACATCACTCCCACGCCCAGAAGGATTTCGGCTCCAATCTGGAACGGGCCTGGCTTGCCTATGGCATCACCACGGTGCGCGATCCGGGCACGCAAATCTATGATGCGGTGGAGGATCGCGAGGCGGCGGAATCGGGCGCGCGCCTGTCGCCGCGCCTCTATGTCGCCGGGCCGCTGCTCGAATGGCAGCGCGTCTATTACAAGATGGGCGTGGCGGTCTCCAGCCCGGCCCATCTGGAGCGGGAATTTACCCGCATGCGCGCGCTCCATTATGACATGATCAAAAGCTATGTGCGCATGCCCGACCTGTTCCAGCGGCAGATCGTGCGCGCTGCCCATGAAATGGGCATACCGGTCAGCGGCCACGAAATCTTCCCGGCGGCCTTTTCCGGCGTGGATGGCACCGAGCATATGGGCGCGACCAGCCGGCGCGGCTATTCGCCCAAGCAGGGGCCACAGGGCATGGCCTATGAAGATGTGATCCAGCTTTTCGGCCGCAGCGGCCGGACCCTGACGCCCACCCATTTCGGCGCGATGACGCCCTATCTGGCCAAGCATCCCGGCTACAAGGACGACCCGCGCCTCAATCTCTATCCGGTCTGGGCACGGGAAACGATCACCGAAGCCGATCCGATGGCCAGCATGCTGCGCCCGTTGCTGGAGGGGCAATATAAAAGCCTGAAGAAAATGTATGACGCCGGCACGCTGGTGACGGCGGGCACCGACACGATGATCGCCAACAATCTCCATGCGGAGATTTCCTCCTATGTCGACGCCGGCCTGACGCCGTTCCAGGCGCTTCAGACCGCGACCGTCAATTCAGCGAAGGATCTGAACCTGGATGCGGGCACGCTGGAGGCCGGGAAGCTGGCCGACATCGTGCTGGTCGACGGCGATCCGCGCGCCGACATCGCCAACACCTTCAAGGTGAAAAAGGTGATGATGAACGGCGTCATCCATGACGTGGACGACATCGTCGCCGGCGGCATGCGGAAATGATCCGGCGATTGCCGTTCGCTTTCGATTGACCTGAGCCGTCGGACTGCTGCTATGGGCGTATCCAAAGGGGCGCCATGCGAATTGTCATCATCGACGACAGCGGATTGAGAGCGACGGTCCTGGAAGAAGGCCTGCGTGAGGCGGGCTATGACGATATTCATATCGTCCCGCCCCGCGGTGCCTTCGTTGCCCGGCTGGAGCGGATGGCGCCCGATGTGGTGCTGATGGATCTGGGCAGTCCCAGCCGCGACACGCTGGAGGAGATGCTGACGGTGAGCCGCGCGCTTGCCCGGCCGATCGCGATGTTCGTCGATCAGTCCGACGATGCGATGATCGGCGCGGCGATCGATGCCGGCGTGTCGGCCTATGTCGTCGACGGCCTGCGCAAGGAGCGGGTGAAGCCGGTGCTGGAATTGGCGGTGCGACGTTTCAATGCCTTTGCCCGCATGCAGTCCGAACTGGACGAGGCGCGCACCGCGCTGGCCGACCGCAAGATCATCGACCGGGCGAAATCGATCCTGATGAATCAGCGCAGCCTGTCCGAGCAGGATGCCTATGCGCTGCTGCGGTCGAGCGCGATGAACCAGGGCAAGAAGATCGTGGATGTGGCGCAGGCGCTGATTACCGCCAGCGACCTGCTGGGAGGGGGCATATGAGCGAATTGCTGCGGATAGCCTTTCTGCCGCTGACGGACGTGGCCGTGCTGGCGGTCGCGCGCGAACGGGGTTTTGCCGAGGAAGAGGGGATCGCGCTCGATCTGGTGCGCACCACCAGCTGGGCGACGCTGCGCGACCGGCTGGTTTATGGCCAGGTGCAGGGCGCGCAGATGCTGGCGCCGCTGGCCGTGGCAGTCACGCTGGGCCTCAGCCAGCAGCCCGCCGCACTGGCCGCGCCCTACAAGCTCAACGTCAACGGCAATATGCTGGTGATGGCACCCGACTTCGCCAGGGCACTGGAGCCGGACATCGCCCGGCGGCTCGCTGATCCGCTGGGCACTGCCCATGATTTTGCGGCCGCGATCGGGCTGTGGCGGCGCAAGCCGGTGATCGGCGTGGTCCACCGCTTTTCCAGCCATGCGATCATGTTGCGCTATTGGCTGGCGAGCGCGGGCATCGATCCCGATAGGGATGTCGTGCTGCGCGTGCTGCCGCCCTCGCTGACGGTCGAGGCGATGCGGGCGGGTGAAATTGACGGCTTCATCGCCGGCGAACCTTGGGGCAGCGCGGCGATCGAAGCCGGGCTGGCTGAAACCGTCGCGATCGGCGAACGCATCTGGCAGCGCGGCGTGGAAAAGGTTCTGGCCTTTCGTCAGGACTGGCTGGAGGCGAACCCGGAAACGGTCGATCGCTTACTGCGCGCGCTCGCCCGGTCGGCCGCCTGGTGCGACGATCCGGCGCATCATGAGGCGCTTGCCGATCTCCTGTCCGACCCCCGCTATGTCGATCAACCGGCCGAGTTGATCCTGCGCGCGCTGTCGGGGCGGATCGTGGCGCGCCTCGGCGACGTGCCAATCGCCAATCCCGACTTCATGCTGTTCGCGCGCGAAGCCACCGCCTTCCCCTGGCGCAGCCAGGCGCTGTGGATCTATTCGCAGCTGGTCCGCTGGGGCATGGTGGCCCATGATGCCGAAACTGCGGCGCGCGCCGCCGCCGTCTTCCGACCGGACATCTTCCGCCGGGCGCTGGCCGATAGCGGCCTGCCGATGCCGGGCGCGAGCATGAAGCTGGAAGGGGCGGTCACGACCCCGATGCCGGTCGGTGCCCATCGCGGCGACCTGACGCTTGGCCCGGATCGCTTTTTCGACGGGCGAATCTTCGACCCCGAACGGATCGAGGATTTCCTGCGGGATTCTGCGCCGCTCCGTTGATATGAAGGGCGAATTTGTGCCTTGCAACATAATGCATTCTACGGGATAAGATAAAGGACCGCGCGACGAGGCGCGTCCAGACGAATGCGCCGTCCCAAGGGTGGGATCGCCATTCCATCCATTTTTCGCAGCAAAGCCGCTGACCGGACCACGCCATGAGTGCGCGCGTCCGGCCTGCGGCTTTTTTCGTTTCCAATTCCATTGGTTGGGGGACGCATCATGGCTACTGCTTATTGGGACCGCGAAGGGGAGGCCGCATCGGCCACCGCCACGACAAGCTTCTGGAAGGCCGGCCACGCGCCGACCCTGATTGCCGCCTTTCTCTATTTCGATCTCGCCTTCATGGTCTGGGTCTTGCTGGGGCCGCTGGCGCCGATGATCGCCAAGACGCTGGCGCTGACGCCCGCGGAAAAGGGGCTGATGGTGGCGACACCGACGCTCGCCGGCGCGCTGCTTCGCGTCGTCAACGGCCTGCTGGTCGATCGCATCGGCCCGAAGCGGTCGGGCGCGATCAGCCAGATCATCGTCATCGCCGGCCTGTTCCTGGCCTGGCTGATGGGCGTCAACAGCTTCGGCGGCACGCTGGCTCTGGGCGTGATCCTGGGCTTTGCCGGCGCCAGCTTCGCGATCGCGCTGCCGCTCGCCAGCCGCTGGTATCCACCCGAGCATCAGGGCAAGGCGATGGGCCTTGCCGGCATGGGCAATTCGGGCACGGTGCTGGCCTCGCTGTTCGCGCCGATGCTGGCCAAGGCATTTGGCTGGAATGCGGTGCTCGGTCTTGCCTGCATCCCGCTGTCGATCGTCTTCGTCGCCTATATGATCATGGCCAAGGATGCGCCCAACGCGCCGCCGGCCAAGCGGCTGGTCGATTATTTCGAGCCGCTCAAGACCGCCGATGCCTGGTGGCTGATGGCCTTCTATGCCGTCACCTTCGGTGGCTTCGTCGGACTGGCGGCATCGCTGCCCATCTATTTCACCGACCAGTTCGGACTGACCCCGATCATCGCGGGCTATTGCACCGCAGCCTGCGTCTTCGCCGGGTCGCTGGTGCGGCCGATGGGCGGCGCGCTGGCGGATCGGATCGGCGGCGTGAAGGCGTTGATGATCGTCTATGTCGTCGCGGCGCTGGCGCTCGCCGGGGTGTCGCAGGCGACGACACTGGCCAGTGCGCTGGCCCTGTTCGTCCTGGCCATGCTGGCGCTGGGCACCGGCAATGGCTCGGTCTTCCAATTGGTGCCGCAGCGTTTCCAGGCGGAAATCGGCGTGATGACCGGCCTAGTCGGTATGGCCGGCGGCATTGGCGGCTTCTACCTCGCCAGTTCGCTCGGGCTGGCCAAGCAACTGACCGGCAGCTTCGCACCCGGCTTCCTGATCTTCGCCGGTCTTGCCGTGCTGGCCCTGCTGGGCGTGGCGCTGGTCAAGGCGAAGTGGCGCGCCAACTGGACCAGCGGCGCCCGTATCTGAGTTGGAGAGGAGGGCGGCGGCCTCTTTGAGGACTGCCGCCCCGAGCCACGCTCTTTCCGTCCGAGGGGGGACGATCATCCATGAAATATCTTCTCGCAACGACGGCCGCGCTGGCCGTCGCCGGGCCTGCTTGTGCCCAGCAGATCGACCTGAAACCCGTCGCTGAGGCGCGGCTGCGCTACGAACATGTCGATCAGGATGGCCTGGCGCAGCAGGCGGACGCGCTCACCGTCCGCGCTCGCGCCGGCCTGACGGCCAGCAGCGGCGCGCTGTCGGCGACATTGGTGGGGCAGGGGACATTGGCGGTGATCGACCGCTATTTCGACGGCTTCGACAAGGCCGCGACCAAGCCGCTGGTGGCCGATCCGCAGAATGTCGCCCTCTATATCGCTCAGTTGCAATATCGGACCAAGGCGCTGATCCTGACCGGGGGACGGCAGAAGATCGTGCTGGATGATGAGCGCTTCGTCGGCAATGTCGCCTTTCGCGACAATGGCCAGACCTTTGACGCGGTGCGCGCCGAACTGACCCCGGCCAAGGGGCTGAAACTGGATGTCTCCTATGCCTGGAGCGTACGCACCATCTGGGGCTTGCAGGGCAAGGGCGCGCGCCAGCAGGCGGTCAGCGGCAACAATATCCTCGCCAATCTTTCCTATGCCACGCCGCTGGGCACGCTCAGCGGCTTTGCCTATCTGGTCGATCAGGACGAGGCGGCGGTGCAGGGCTATCGCCTGTCGAGCCAGACCTATGGCGTGCGTCTGGTGGGGAGCCAGCCGCTCTCCAAATTTGCGAAGCTCGCCTATCAGCTCAGCTATGCCCGTCAGTCGGACTATCACCGCAATCCCAATGATTATGCCGCCGATTACTGGCTGGCCGACGCCACGCTCGACCTACATGGCTGGAAGCTCAATGCCGGCTATGAGGTGCTGGGCGCGAGCCATGGCGCTGCGCTCACCAGCTTCCAGACGCCGCTCGGCACCAATTTCAAGTTCCAGGGCTGGGCCGATAAGTTCCTGACCACGCCCGCCAACGGCATGCGCGACCTCTATGTTGGCACCGGCTATGGCTGGAAGCAGGTAGGGCCGCTGTCGGGCGTCGCACTGGCCGCCACCTGGCACCGGTTCGAGAGCGACCGGCTCGACCAGCATTATGGTAATGAGTGGGATCTGATCGCATCTGCGAAGCTGCGCAGGACCGCCCTGTCGGTGCGCTACGCCCATTATGATGCGCGGGCGATGGCGACCGATACCGACAAATTATGGCTTCAGGCCGACTGGAGCATCTGATTGAAAAGCCATGAGAGGAATCGCTTGAGCGTTCGGGCGATTCCCCATATGCTGCACTGCAAGGGACAAGGATGTCCCGCTTCACATCGCTGCGACGGTTCAGGGTAGGATCGGCAAGGCACTAGATGATGGCAAAGCCGCCATCCAGACTCTCGGGTTTCAACCTCCGAGGGTCTGGATGGCGGCTTTTTTCTTTTCTGGAGTAACGGGGATGGACTTTCAGGACGGGATCGACCCGGTCACGCAGGATGAGGACAATGTCCTGCCGCCCTTGGGGCAAGCACGCGAGCACCTGGTCGTCATCGGCAACGGCATGGCCGGTTGCCGCGCGGTCGAGGAATTGCTGGCCCGCGATGCGGGGCGCTATCGCATCACCATCTTCGGCGCCGAACCCTATGTGAACTATAACCGCATCATGCTTTCGCCGGTGCTGGCGGGCGAAAAGACGTTCGAGCAGATCGTCATCAACGACGCCGCCTGGTATGCCGACAATGGCATCGAACTGATTGCCGGCGATCCGGTAAAGGCCATCGACCGCGCCACGAAGACCGTTTCCAGCCAGTCGGGCCGCACCATCGGCTATGACAAGCTGCTGATCGCGACCGGCTCCGATCCGTTCATCATCCCGGTGCCCGGCAAGGATCTGCCCGGCGTCATCAGCTTCCGCGACATGAAGGATGTCGATACCATGCTCGCCGCCGCTGCCGATGGCGGCAGCGCGGTGGTGATCGGCGGCGGCCTGCTCGGCCTCGAAGCCGCCCATGGCCTGACCCTGCGCGGCATGAAGGTGACCGTCATCCACCTGATGGACACGCTGATGGAGCGGCAACTGGACGAGGCCGCCGGCTGGCTGCTCAAGACCGCGCTCGAAGGCCGCGGCCAGACCATTCTGACCGGCGCCAATACCGAAGCCATTTATGGCGACGGCAAGGTTGAGGGCGTGCGCCTGAAGGACGGTCGCGAAATTCCCGCCAGCCTGGTGGTGATGGCGGTCGGCATCCGCCCCGCGACCGCGCTGGCGCGCGACGCCGGCCTGGCCGTCAATCGCGGCATCCAGGTCGACGATCATATGGTTACTAGCGATCCCGATGTGCTGGCGGTCGGCGAATGCGTCGAACATGACGGCAATGTCTACGGCCTGGTCGCGCCGCTGTGGGACATGTGCCGGAGTCTCGCCGATGGCCTGACCGACCAGCATAGTGGCTACCAGGGCTCGGTCACCTCGACCAAGCTCAAGGTCGCGGGGCTGGACGTCTTTTCCGCCGGGGACTTTTCCGGCGGCGAGGGGTGTGAGGATATCGTCCTGCGCGACGCCTCGCGCGGCGTCTACAAGCGGGTCATCGTCAAGGACGACAAGCTGATCGGCGCGGTCCTCTATGGCGATACCGTCGATGGCGGCTGGTATTTCGACCTCCTCAAGCGCGAGGAGAATGTCGCCGACATGCGCGACATGCTGATCTTCGGCCAGGCCTTCGCCTCGGGAGGGGGCGCGCTGGACCCTAAGGCGGCCGTTGCGGCGCTCTCGGACGATGCCGAGATTTGCGGCTGCAACGGCGTAGCCAAGGGCCAGGTCGTCTCGTGCATCGCCAAGGGCGCGCACAGCCTGGATGCGGTCCGCGCCACCTGCAAGGCGTCGGCCAGCTGCGGCAGTTGCACCGGCCTGGTCGAAACCCTGCTCGCGCTGACGCTGGGCGAGGATGTCCAGTCGGGGCCGAAGACGATGTGCAAATGCACCAGCTTCACCCATGACGATGTCCGTCGCGAAATCGTGGCGCAGGACATGCGCTCGATCCCCGAAGTCATGCAGAAATTGAACTGGTCGACGCCGGAAGGCTGCTCCTCCTGCCGCCCCGCGCTCAACTATTATCTGCTCTGCGCGCTGCCGGGCGACTATCAGGACGACCAGCGCAGCCGGTTCGTCAACGAACGCATGCACGCCAATATCCAGAAGGACGGCACCTATTCGGTCGTACCGCGCATGTGGGGCGGGCTCACCAACCCCAGGGAACTGCGCGCGATCGCCGACGTGGTCGAAAAATATAATGCGCCGATGGTCAAGGTGACCGGCGGCCAGCGGCTGGATATTTTCGGCATCAGGAAGGAAGACCTGCCCGCCGTCTGGGCCGATCTCAATGCCGCGGGCATGGTGTCGGGCCATGCCTATGGCAAGTCGCTGCGCACGGTGAAGACCTGCGTCGGGTCGGAATGGTGCCGCTTCGGCACGCAGGACTCGACCGGTCTGGGCGTCAAGCTGGAACATATGACCTGGGGGTCATGGATGCCCCACAAGTTCAAGATCGCGGCATCGGGTTGCCCCCGCAATTGCGCGGAGGCGACGATCAAGGATTTCGGCGTGGTCTGTGTCGACAGTGGTTATGAACTGCATGTCGGCGGCAATGGCGGCATCCATGTCCGCGCCACCGACCTGCTCTGCAAGGTCGCGACCGAACAGGAGGCGATGGATTATTGCGCCGCCTTCATCCAGCTCTATCGCGAGGAAGCCCGCTATCTGGAGCGCACCGCGCCCTGGATCGAGCGCGTCGGCGTCGATTATGTGAAGAGCCGCATCGTCGCGGATGACGTCGGCCGCGAAGCGCTGCGCGCCCGTTTCCTCTTCTCGCAGCAGTTCATGCAGGATGATCCCTGGGCGCGTCGCGTCGCCGGCGAGGACGCCGAACTGCACCAGCATCTGGCCGAAGTCCGCCCCATGGAGACGCTCGCATGATCCCGAACACCCAAGTCGGCACCTGGCTGGATATCGGCCCCGTCGATCAGATCTCGCCGGGCAACGCCCGCACCCTGCCGGTGCGAGGCGGCGAGGAAATCGCCATCTTCCACACGCAGGACAACCAGTTCTACGCGCTGGTCAACAAGTGCCCGCACAAGCAGGGACCGCTGAGCCAGGGCATCGTCCATGGATCGGTCGTTGCCTGCCCGCTGCACAATTGGAACATCTCGCTCAAGACCGGCAAGGCACTGGGCAGCGATGAAGGCTGCGTCCCCATCATTCCGCTCAAGGTCGAGGCGGGCCGCATCTTCCTGCTGCGCGAGGCGGTCATTCCCGTGCCTGCCGCGGCAAAGGCGGCCTGATGGCGCAGGCGATCCGCACCACCTGCGCCTATTGCGGCGTCGGCTGCGGCATCGCCGCCACGCCGACCGGGCCGCGCTCGGTGATCATCAAGGGGGACGAGGCGCATCCGGCCAACGGCGGGCGCCTCTGTTCCAAGGGCACCCATCTGGGCGAGACGGTGGGCCTGACCGGCCGGCTGCTGCACCCGATGATCGGCAAGCGCCGCGCCAGTTGGGACAAGGCGCTGGATCTGGTCGCGAAGAAATTTCGCGAGACGATCGAGCGTCATGGCCCGGACAGCGTGGCCTTCTATGTCTCGGGCCAGTTGCTGACCGAGGATTATTATGTCGCCAACAAGCTGATGAAGGGCTTCATCGGCTCGGCGAACATCGACACCAACAGCCGCCTGTGCATGTCGAGCGCGGTCGCCGGCCACAACCGCGCCTTTGGCGAGGATGTCGTGCCGGCCAGCTATGATGATCTGGAGCAGGCCGACCTCATCATCCTCGTCGGCTCCAACACCGCCTGGTGTCACCCGATCGTCTATCAGCGCATCCAGGCCGTCCGCGCCGCGCGCGGCACGAAGCTGGTCGTGATCGACCCGCGCCGCACCGAAACCTGCGAGGGCGCGGACCTTCATCTGCCGATCCGGCCTGGCAGCGACGTCGCGCTGATGACCGGGCTGCTCGCCTGGTGCGATGCGCAGGGCGTGACCGATCCGGCCTATCTGGCCGATCATGTGAACGCGCCCGACGGATTCTGGGATCATGTCCGCACCGGCCATGACCTGTGGACGACGGCCCAGACCTGCGACCTCGACCCGGCGCTGCTGAAGGCCTTTTTCGAGCTGTTCGCCGCGACCCCGCGCACCGTCACCCTGTTCAGCCAGGGCATCAACCAGTCGATCCGCGGCACCGATCAGGTCAATGCGATCATCAATGTCCACCTCGCCACCGGCCGCATTGGCAAGCCGGGCGCGGCGCCCTTTTCCATCACCGGCCAGCCCAATGCCATGGGCGGGCGTGAAGTCGGTGGCCTCGCCTCGACGCTCGCCGCGCATATGGACTTCGCGCCGGAAAATGTCGCCCGCGTCGGCCGCTTCTGGGCCGCGCCCCAGATGGCGACCAAGCCGGGACTGAAGGCCGTCGACCTGTTTCGCGCGATCAATGAGGGGCGGATCAAGGCCCTCTGGATCATGGCGACCAATCCCGCCGTCTCGTTGCCCGATGCCGGCCGGGTGCGCGACGGGCTGGAGGCGATCCCCTTCCTCGTCGTGTCGGACATCATCGCCGACACCGACAGCAGCGCCCATGCCCATGTCCGCCTGCCGGCCGCCGGCTGGGGCGAAAAGGACGGCACGGTCACCAATTCGGACCGCACCATCAGCCGCCAGCGCCCGTTCATGGCATTGCCCGGCGAGGCCCGGCCCGACTGGTGGATCATCACCCAGGTCGCCCGCCGCATGGGCTGGAAAAACGCCTTCGCCTATGATCGGCCGGCTGACATCTGGCGCGAACATGCGCGTCTGACCGCTTATCAGAATGCGGGGCAGCGGCTGCTCAACCTGCGGGCGCAGGCGGCGATCGGCAACGACGCCTATGACGCGATGGACAGTTTCCGTTGGGGCGGGGCGCCCTTTGCCGACGGACATTTTCCAACCCCGGACGGCAAGGCGAGGCTGGTGCTCACGAAGCAGATGGATTTGCAGGGGCCGCTGCGCGACTGGCCGCTGACGCTCAACACCGGCCGCTATCGCGATCAATGGCACACGATGACCCGCACGGGGCTGGCGCCCAAGCTGGCGCGCCATCGCGAGGAGCCTCTGGTCGAAATCCACCCGCAGGATGCCGATGCGCTGGGCCTGGCCGATCGCGATCTGGCGCGGGTGTCGACCGCGCAGGGCAACAGCATCTTCCGCGTCAGCATCAGCGACGGCCAGCGGCCGGGCGAAATCTTCACGCCGATCCATTGGACCGACCAGATATCGAGCGGCGGGCGTACCGGCCTGTTGCCGCGTCCGCTGGTCGATCCGCATTCTGGCCAGCCCGGCTTCAAGTCGACTCCGGCCGCGGTCGAGAAGGTCTCGACCCAATGGCAGGGATTTCTGATCCTGCGCGGGCAGGAGCCAGTGAAACTGCCCTGCCTCTGGGCAACGCGGGTCTCGGTGCCGGGCGGCGCACTCTATGAACTGGCCGGCAATGGCGATGCCGCCCGGCTGGAAGCCTGCCTGCCCAGGGGCGAGCGGGTCGAGGCGATCGACCAGGTGCGCGGCAGCCGACGGGTCGCGATCATCCAGGATGGCCGGCTGGCGGGTGTGCTGTTCGTCACCCGCACCGGCCTGTTGCCCTCGCGCGACTGGCTGATCGGCCAGTTGGCGGTTGACGATGTCGGCGCAACCGTTCTGGCGGCACGCGGGCCGGGCAGCCAGCCGGACAAGGGCGCCACCATCTGCGTCTGTTTCGATATCGGCCTCAACCAGATCGTCGCGGCGATCCGCGACCAGAAGCTGGTCGACGTGCCTGCCATCGGCAAGGCGCTGGGCGCCGGCACCAATTGCGGCTCCTGCCGCCCCGCCATCGCCAATATCCTGGCCCAGACATCTCAGGAGACATTGCATGCAGCCCAATGACCTCATCGCGCCGGGCGACGTCTGGCTGGTCGGTGCCGGGCCGGGCGATCCCGACCTGCTGACGCGCAAGGCCGAAAGGCTGATCCGCGCGGCGGACATCATCTTCTACGACGCGCTGGTGGGGCAGGGCATATTGGACCTTATTCCCGATCAAGCCGAACGGGTCAGCGTCGGCAAGCGGTCGGGCCGCCATTCGAAGGACCAGCAGACGATCGACGAAATGCTGGTGGAGGCGGCGCTGGCGGGCAAGCGGGTGGTCCGGCTGAAGGGCGGCGACCCGGCGATGTTCGCCCGTTCGACCGAGGAAATGACGGCGCTGCGCGCGGTCGGCGTTCGCGTTCGGATCTGCCCCGGCATCACGGCGGCCAGCGCCGTCGCAGCGTCGGCGGGTATTTCCCTGTCGCTGCGCGGGATTGCGCGCCGGGTCCAGTTCGTGACGGCGCATAGCCGCCGGGGTCAGGCGCTGGATCTGGATTGGGATGCCCTGGCCGATCCGGCCTGTACCCTGGCCGTCTATATGGGGCGCGAGGCCGCTCCGGAACTCAGTCGCGCGCTGATCGCTGCGGGCTTGCCGGGCGCGACCCCGGCGCTCATTACCTGCGATGCGTCGCTGCCGCAGGAACAGCAGTTGCGCACGCGCCTTGATCTCCTGCCGCTGGTGACGCAGGCTTTTGCCGATGATCGTCCGACCCTGATCCTGATCGGCGAGGCGGTGGCTCAGGCCGACATAGCCATGGCTGGCGCAACGGACGATGTCCGCCGATCGATGGCATCGCGCTGAAGCAGTAACAGCGACGCCGTATATCTAACTGATAATATTGGAAAGTGGTCGGGGAGACAGGATTCGAACCTGCGACATCCTGCTCCCAAAGCAGGCGCGCTACCAGACTGCGCTACTCCCCGATGCACGCGCGCCTTAGCGGTCGATCGCCGCCGGCGTCAATGCCCGAAAATCATGTCGGATCACATATACTGCGCGGGACAAACAAAAAGGGCGGACCATATAGGCCCGCCCTTCGAAATCTCGCCGTGGCAGAGATTAGTGCGCGTTCGCAACGTTCTCAGCAACGTTAGCGGCGTTAGCAGCTTCGTTGGCGGCGTTGGCGGCGTTGTCAGCAGCGTTGGCGGCGTTTTCGACAACGTTCTCGACGACGGCGTTCGAAGCGTTCGCGGTTTCGTTGGCCGGCTTCTCACCGCAAGCGGCGAGGGCCATCAGGCTGGCCGAAGCGAAAACAACAGCGATCTTCTTCATTGTGTACGGCTCCCATAGCATTATGCCGCGTCTGGCACGTTACAAATGTGACCCTACGCGAGCGACCCGCATTAACGTGTGCGCTGCACAAATCAATGCTTTTCTGACGTCGGTGAAGCGGCAGAATCACGCGACGGGGCGTTCTCTACTATAAAAGTTCAGTTAATGCCCAATGTTTCTGTCGCATTCGCAGCAATGTTGAGCGTGACCGCCCAGGCTGCGACATTCTGGCGCAACTGCGCCGGATCGATCTTGTCCAGCGTGTCGTCAGGCGTGTGGTGAATGTCGAAATAGCGCGTGCCATCCTGCTGCAGGTCGATCACCGGAATGCCTGCTTCCACCAGTGGTTCGATGTCCGATCCGCCATGCGCCTTGTCACGGCTCGGCACGATGCCCAGCGGCGCCAGCCCTTGTGCGATCCGGGTCGAAAGCGCTTCATGGCCGGCGGGCAGGGTGAAGTCGACCTTCCACACCTTGTCGGCGCCAAAGTCCGATTCCAGCACCAGCGCGTGCGGCTCCTTGCCATGGGCGGCATAATAAGCGCGGCCACCATTGCCGCCCACTTCCTCGGCACCGGCGAACAATATGCGGATCGTGCGGCGCGGCGTGCCGGCCTTGGCGACCTGCAACGCGGCGGCAGCGACGATACCGCAGCCCGAAGCGTCGTCAATCGCGCCGGTGCCCTGGTCCCAGCTGTCGAGGTGACAGGCGGCGACGATGACGCCAGCCTTGGGATCGCTGCCGGGGATTTCCGCGATGACATTGCCCGACGGCTGGTCCTTGGCGGTCTTCGATACGGCGGTCAGATGGACGCGGACCGGCTGGCCGCGCGAGACTACACGCGCCATCTGCTCGGCATCGGGCACGCTGACGGCGACGGCCGGGATCGGCGTCACGCCATCGGCCCACATCTGCACGCCGGTATGGGCGATGCGGTGATGATCGGTGCCGATCGACTTCACCAGGATTGCGATCGCGCCCTTCTTGGCGGCGATGCTGGGGCCCTGGCGACGGGCGGCGCCATAATAGCCATAGCCCGACCCGTCCTGGGCGGCGACCATGTCATGGCTGACGAACACGATCTTGCCCTTCACCGCGCTGTCCGGCGCGGCCTGAAGGTCGGCGATGGTCGGGAAATAGGCGATTTCGCCCTCGATGCCCTGGGCCGGGGTCGATCCGCTGTTGCCCAGCGCCGCGACGACCAGTTTCTGCGGGAAGGGGGCGATGATCGCCGCCTCGTCATGGATGCGTTCCCACAGCGGCATCTTATAGGGTTCGATGCGGACGTTGGCGAAGCCCAATGCCTTGAGCTTGGTTGCGGCCCATTCGCGCCCGCGCGCTTCGAGCGGCGTGGCGGCCGGGCGCGGACCGACTTCGGTCGTCAGCCCCTCGGTAATGTCCCAGGCGACATCGTCCTTCAGGGCGGCTTCGCGAATCGCCGCGTCACTGGCCGGAGCGGCCTGGACCAGAGCGGGGGTGAAGATGCTGCCAAGGAGCAGGGCGGCGAGCGGGCCCGATCGGATTTTCTGCATGGCTGAAGGCTTACTCAGACATACCCCATTTGCCAATGGCTTCCGCCTTCGCTAATTCGGCGCAAATTTTCCTGTCCATACCCTTTGGAGCTGCGCGAACCCATGTCCGCCTCATCGCAATATGCCTATGTCATGAAGAACATGACAAAGACCTTCCCCGGCGCGCCCAAGCCGGTGTTGAACAACATCAATCTGCAATTCTATCGCGGGTCCAAGATCGGCATCGTCGGCCCGAACGGCGCTGGCAAGTCGACCCTGATCAAGATCATGGCCGGCATCGACACCGACATCAGCGGCGAAGCCTGGCCGGGTGAGAATGTCACCGTCGGCTATCTGCCGCAGGAGCCCCAGCTCGATCCGACCAAGAATGTGCTGGAAAACGTCAAGGACGGCGCCCGCGAGATGGCGGACAAGCTGGACCGCTTCAACGAGATCAGCATGATCATGGCTGATCCGCCGGAAGACGTCGATTTCGACGCACTGATGGAGGAAATGGGCACGCTGCAGGAGCAGATCGACGCTGCCGATGGCTGGACGCTCGACAATCAGCTCGAAATCGCGATGGAAGCGCTGCGCTGCCCGCCGTCGGACTGGTCGGTGGAAAGCCTGTCGGGCGGTGAAAAGCGCCGCATCGCGCTCACCCGCCTGCTGATCCAGAAGCCGGACATCCTGCTGCTCGACGAACCGACCAACCATCTCGACGCCGAAAGCGTCACCTGGCTGGAAAATCATCTCAAGGAATATGCCGGGTCGGTCCTGATGATCACCCACGACCGCTACTTCCTCGACAATGTTGTCGGCTGGATCCTGGAGCTCGATCGCGGGAAATATTTCCCCTATGAAGGCAACTACTCCACCTATCTGGAGAAGAAGGCCAAGCGTCTGGAACAGGAGGACCGTGAGGCCACCGGCCGCCAGAAGGCGATCAATGACGAGCTGGAGTGGATCCGTCAGGGCCCCAAGGGCCGCCAGACCAAGTCGAAGGCGCGTATCGCCAAGTTCGAGCAGCTGGTCGCATCCCAGGAAAATCGTGCGCCCGGCAAGGCGCAGATCGTCATCCAGGTGCCCGAGCGTCTGGGTGGCAAGGTGATCGAGGCCAAGGGCATTTCCAAGGCCTATGGTGACAAGCTGCTGTTCGAGGATCTGTCCTTCATGCTGCCGCCCGGTGGCATCGTCGGCGTCATCGGCCCGAACGGTGCGGGCAAGTCGACCCTGTTCCGCCTGATCACCGGCCAGGAAACCCCCGATTCGGGTGAGATCGACATCGGTTCGACCGTGCGCCTGGGCTATGTCGACCAGAGCCGCGACCATCTCGACGCGTCGAAGAATGTCTGGGAAGAAGTCTCGGACGGCCTCGATTACGTCAAGGTCAACGGCCATGACATGTCGACCCGTGCCTATGTCGGCGCCTTCAACTTCAAGGGCCAGGACCAGCAGAAGAATGTCGGCAAGCTGTCGGGTGGTGAGCGCAACCGCGTCCACATCGCCAAGATGCTGAAGCGCGGCGGCAACGTGCTGCTGCTCGACGAACCGACCAACGATCTTGACGTCGAAACGCTGGCCGCACTGGAAGAGGCGATCGAGAATTTCGCCGGTTGCGCCGTGGTCATCAGCCATGACCGCTTCTTCCTCGACCGTCTGGCGACCCACATCCTCGCCTTCGAAGGCGACAGCCATGTCGAATGGTTCGAAGGCAATTTCGAAGCCTATGAGGAAGACAAGCGCCGTCGCCTGGGCGATGCCGCCGATCGTCCGACGCGCCTCGCCTATAAGAAGCTGACGCGCTGATCTGATCGGGAGGCTGGAAACGGCCTCTCGCTAAATGGCGTCAGAACAATGATTTGAAACGCCCGGTGCCCCTCGGGACACCGGGCGTTTTGTCGTCCCATCGCCCTGGCGGTAATGAAGTTGCAATATCTGCAACGCCGGTGCCGCCCTTCGCAATTGCGAAAGAACGCGCTGCGCTGCACATAGGAGAGGCCTTTCAGGCATCCTCTCCTAAAACTTATCAAGGCCGGCCTTTCGGGGCTGGCCCTTTTTTGTCCGTGGAACGCGTGTTTTCAGGCGGGCACAGCTCACGCGGGGATGGGGCAGGACGCGGCAGGCCGGCCCAGTGCGGCATTCTTCAGGAAATCATGGTCCGTCAGCGCGTCGAGAAAGGCGAGCAGGACAGGCATGTCGACATCGACCAGCATCGGCGCGGCGTGGCGGCGGATCGCCGATTCGATCGTCGGCGACTGGCCATCGTGCAGCCAGGGGCCAGTGACGGCGACATTGCGCAACGACGGCGTGCGGAACTGCTCGGGCGGCGGCTCGAAGCCCGGCGGCAGGGGCTTGCCGCCATAGGCAGCCGCATCGACCTCCTGCGGCGCAGCGGTGCCGACATAATGGGTCTTGCTGTCGGTGAAGTCCGGCCCGGAATGGCAGCTGCCACAGCCCGCTGCGACGAATTGCCTGGCCCCACGCTGCGCCAGTGGCGACGATGTGCCGCGATCATGGGCGCTGCCGAAGGAGATCATCGTCCGCTGGAACGCCGCAAGAGCCGCGGTCACCCTTGCGAAGCCCAGGTCATTGGGTGCGTCAGGGAAGGCGGCCGCGAACATCCGGCGATAGCAGGGATCGGCACCGATCCGCCGGGCCAGCCCGACATCATCCTGCGCCAGTCCCATCTCGACCGGCTTGGTCCCGGTCATCGGCACCATCGCCTGCTGCTCCAGCGTCGAAAGGCCGGCCTCGGTCCAGGTCAGGCCGGTGCGCCAGGCTACATTGGCGAGGCCGGGCACATTGCGCACGCCCATCTCGCCCATCACGCCCTGATGGGTGGCTAAGCCATCGGCAAAGCCCTTTTCCTGCTGGTGGCAATCGGCGCAGGCCATGCTGCCATCAGCCGACAGGGCGCGATCATAAAAGAGCCGGCGGCCAAGCGCGACCTTGGCCGCGCTCATGCCGTTGTCGGACGGGATGACGGGCGCTGCAACGCCAGCGGGCAGGGCAGGCCAGCGCCAGGCGGGACGCGCAGCCCCCAGTCCCGTCGCCAGCAACGCCGCCCCGATGATCGCCGCTCCACCCACTCGCATCCGCCGTCCCCTTCGCCGCGCATGACGAACCAAGGCTGACCGATCCGCAGGCCGGGGTAAAGGGGGAGGGGACAGTCATGCTCGATGGAGATGGAGGATGGCGATCACTCGCAATGTCATTGCTTCGAGCGACGTCGGATGCACCCTGTCGACCAGAAGGTTGTTGAGGTCTGGTTAAGGGAATGGCAACTTCGGGTGGATTGCGGTCAGTCAGCTTTTGGAGAGATAAGTAGCGATAGCTGACGCTGCGCGTTAAAAAGTCTCCCGGCCGCAATCGCCCAGTTGCGGACCTTTCAGCGCGAGGTAAGCTGGACTTATGACGCAGGTAGCTCCCACTCCCTCGGCCCAGAAGGGCGGAACCTTTCAGTCGGCCTATCTCCACCCTTATGCGTGCTTTCGATGTCGTAAGAGCTTCAAGTGGGCTACGCGAGCAGAGGCTGTCCTGCCATGCCCTGAATGCGGAGGCCCCAGCATTGGGCTAACTCGCAAATTCAAACCGCCAAAGCGATCCGACGAGAGGCAGTGGAAAAAGGTCGAGGCTCTGGTGCGCCACGGCTTCCTGTTCTGGAGCATTGGGGAGCCTTACCTCGATACTCTCCAAGAGGTGGCGGCGTTTGCGCGTCGTCATGCGGACGAGATCCAACGCGCGCGGGCACGAAGCCCGGAAGGCTACCGCCAGATCGAGGAAGCGTTGGCAGTTCGGGATTGATCGCGCATGTCGACTTTCCCTCGATTTGGTAATACTTGCGATTTGAATGAGCGGCCGGTTTCAGGAATGCGGATGATCTAATGGAGTGAAGACCATCCTCCCCTGCAAGGGGAGGTGGCTGGCCGCAGGCCAGACGAAGGGGTGTCGCCCTTTCGATAGGGCGGCACCCCTCCACCACTTCGTGGCCCCCCTCCCCTTGCAGGGGAGGAATTTACCGCCGCTCTTGGTCGTTAGATACCATCGCAAATCCGTCAGCCATGCGAGGCGGGTCTGTCCTATTTTGCCTAATCCTGGTCTGCTCGGGCCATGAAAAAAATCGCCCCGATCTCGGCCGTTCAACCAACTCTTTCGCTTCGTTGTCGCCTGACCGTCGCGTCAGCGGCGCGCGGGGGTGCCCTGGCAATGACCCCGCTGGCGCGTCGCAGGCGCGTGGTTGTCGCGTCATGGGCGCGTGGCAGGGACAAAAGGCCCGAAATGGCCCGACGACACTGTGAACTTCGGGCGAAAATAAACTGTCGCGTCGATTGCTGCGCTGGCGGCCGGGCATTTCCGCTGTCCTACAGGCTGTCATCCAGCCTAGATTCGATCGGCTCTTTGATCTGTCGAGACCCTCTCGCGCCTCATGACCGCCTCAGCCTGTCGGCTTTTTCTCGAAGTCGTTCAGTGCCTCGACCGGCGCATTCGTCGCCTCGATCCGCGCGACCTTTGCCGCGGGCGGGCCATCCAGTGCCAGCGTGATGAATTGATCGACCACGTCAGCCTCGCCCTGCACCAGCGCCTCGACGCTGCCGTCCATACGATTGCGCACCCACCCCGTCAGCCCCAGGCTGCGTGCGGTCTCGACCGTCCAGTTGCGGTAGAAGACGCCCTGCACCCGGCCGAGGATCATCAGGTGGCGGGCGACGGGCGGCATCAGCGGATCCGCTTGATCCAGGTCTGACCGCCCTCGCGCACTTCGGTGGTGAAATTGGGGATGGCGGCAACCAGATCGGACAGCCGCTTGAAACCATAATTGCGCACATCGAAGCTGGAGCGGTTGCCGACCCGCTGGCCGACGGGCCCCAGTGCCACGAAGCCGCGCTCGTCCCGCTTCGCCTCATCATAGGCGTCGATCAGCAGGCGCACGACTTCCGGGTCCACCGCCGCGCCGGTGCCCGCTGGCGCAGGCGGTGCGACTGGCGGGGGTGGGGCCGCTGCGGGGGCAGGTTTGGCGGCCGCGCTGCTCTTGGCCGGCGCCTTCTTCTTGGGTGCCGCCGCCGGCTTGGCCACTGGTACTTCGACCGGCCGCAGTGCCGCGACGTCGATGAAGCGGGTGCAGGCGCGGCGGAAGCCTTCGGGCGCATTGGCGTTGCCGAAGCCATAGACCGGGATGCCGTCCTGGCGCAGGCGCGTCACCAGCGGGGTGAAGTCGCTGTCGCTCGACATCAGGCCGAAGCCGTCGACGCGCCCGCTCGACAGCAGGTCCATCGCGTCGATCGTCATCTTCATGTCGGTGGCATTCTTGCCCTTGGTCAGATCGAACTGCTGCTGCGGTTCGATCGCCTGCGCGACGGACAGTGCCGCCCAGGTCTTGAGCGTCGCCTTGTTCCAATTGCCATAGGCGCGGCGGATATTGACCGTGCCAAGCTCCGCCAGCACCGTCATCACCGCATCGAAATGGGCCGCCGACGCATTGTCCGCGTCGATCAGCAGGGCGATATTGCCGCGCCCTTCCTGCCGCATGGGCATGATGTGCCTCCCGTCAGGCTGCGGCGAAGACGCCGGTCTGTTCGTCCAATATGTGGAGCTGGCCATCGGCAATGGCGAAGAAGCTGCCGACCAGCTTCAGTTCGCCGCTCTTTTCCTTGGCGCGGACGCAGGGGAAGCTGCGCAAATTGGTGAGGCTGACCTTCACGCCTTCCTGCTCCATGGCGCGCTCGACATCCCGGTCGCGCTGGTCACCATAGCGGTCCACCACCACGTCGCGGGCATCGTCAAGCAGTTGTATCCAGTTATGGATGAAGCCGCCTTCGCCCGGAGGCGCGTCCTTCAGGTCATGGCTGAGCGCTGCCTTGCAGCCGCCGCACTTGCCATGGCCCATGACGACGATCTCGCCGACCTTGAGCACCTGAACGGCGAATTCCAGCGCGGCCGACACGCCGTGCCAGCCCGGATTGGTCTCGAACGGCGGCACCAGCGCGGCGACATTGCGCACGACGAAGATTTCGCCGGGACTGGTGTCGAAGATCTGGGCCGGGTCGACTCGGCTGTCGGAACAGGCGATCACCATCACGCGGGGGCTCTGCCCTTCGTTGAGTTCGTCCCATCGCTCGCGCTGCTGGGACCAGCCGGTGTCACGGAAGCGGCGATAGCCTTCGAGCATGTCTGCAAAGTCGGTCATGACGATTGATGTGCCGCACAAAGAGAGGGCTGGCAAGTATGGTCCTGCATCGCTATCTGGGGCCGATGAACGACATTGCCCCGATCCCCGTCCCCGGTCAGCCCGCCACGACCGAGCGTGCCCGCAAGCCCGACTGGATCCGCGTCAAGGCGCCGACCAGCCCCGCTTATCATGAGACGCGCAAGCTGATGCGGGAAAAGGGTTTGAACACGGTCTGCGAGGAAGCGGCCTGCCCGAATATCGGCGAATGCTGGACCAAGAAGCACGCCACGGTGATGATCCTGGGCGATGTCTGCACCCGCGCCTGCGCCTTCTGCAACGTCAAGACCGGCATGCCGCGCAAGGTCGATGTCAACGAGCCGCAGAACCTGGCCGATGCCGCTGCCGAAATGGGGCTGGAACATATCGTCATCACCTCGGTCGACCGCGATGACCTGCCCGATGGTGGCGCCAGCCAGTTCGTCAAGGTGATCGAAGCGCTGCGCCGCACGACGCCGGGCACCACGATCGAAATCCTGACTCCCGACTTCCGCAACAAGCATGAGCGCGCGGTCGAGATGATCGTCGCCGCCCGCCCGGACGTCTATAACCATAATCTGGAGACGGTGCCGCGTCTCTATCCGACCATTCGCCCGGGCGCGCGCTATTATGCGTCGCTGCGCCTGCTGGAGAGCGTCAAGAAGCTCGATCCGTCGATCTTCACCAAGTCGGGCATCATGCTGGGCCTGGGCGAGGAACGTCTGGAAGTCCATCAGGTGATGGACGACATGCGCTCGGCCGACATCGACTTCCTGACCATGGGCCAATATCTGCAGCCCACGCCCAAGCATGCCAAGGTGATGGAATTCGTCACTCCGGCGGCGTTCAACGCCTATGCGGCGATTGCGCGGGCCAAGGGCTTCCTGCAGGTGGCATCTAGCCCGCTGACCCGGTCGAGCTATCATGCCGGCAAGGACTTCGCCGAGATGCGCGCCGCGCGCGAGGCGAAGCTGGCCAAGGCGGCCGCCACGAAGGCCTGATCGGCGAATGCCCAAGCATAACGAGACCCGCCAGCTGCCCTATAGTCCGGAACAGATGTTCGACCTGGTGTCGAACGTCTCGGCCTATCCGCAATTCCTGCCCTGGGTCAGCGCGATCCGTATCCGATCGGACAGCGAGAGCGAGATGGTTGCGGACATGATCGTCGGCTTCAAGGGGATCAGCGAAAGCTTTACCTCGCGTGTCCACAAGCATCGCCCGGACCATGTCCGGGTCGACTATCTCAACGGCCCGCTCAAACATCTCCACAATGAATGGCGCTTCCGCGACGACGGGCAGGGCGGCGTGCTGGTGGATTTCGAGGTCGAGTTCGAATTCAAGAACCGGATATTCGAGATGCTGGCCGGTCAGTTCTTCGACAAGGCGCTGCGCAAGATGATCGGCGCGTTCGAGACGCGCGCGGCGGCGCTTTATGGTGCTGGCGAGTCGGGCAGCAGCAGTTCGAGCGCGCACAACGCCGCCTGAAGGCGGACGCCGCCCCGGCCATTATCCTCGAAATGATGCATGTCGGCCACGACCTTGTCGGGGCTGCCGCCGCGTTCCGCACGCGCGAAGACGACGGTGCCGACCGGCTTCTGCTCGCTGCCGCCGCCTGGCCCGGCGATGCCGGTGATCGCGACTGCGACATGGGCGTGGCTTTTCTTGAGCGCACCCTGCGCCATCGCCCAGGCAGTGGCGATGGAGACCGCGCCGAACGTGTCCAGCACATCATGCGAAACCTTCAGAAGTTCGGTCTTCATATCGTTGGAATAGGTGATGAAGCCGGCTTCGAAGACGTCGGAGGAGCCTGCAATTTCGGTAAGGGCCGCGGATACCAAGCCGCCAGTGCAGCTTTCTGCCACGGCGACGGTGCGACCGGCGCGGCGGTTGGCGATGATGACCTTCTCGGCAAGGTCGACGAGCTGAGCGGGCAGGATGGTATTGGGCATGGTCGGCTCAGAATAGCGTGGGGAGGGAGAGGGTGGCAACCGCCTGCGCGGCGATGCCCTCGCGCCGGCCGGCGAAACCCAGCCGCTCGGTGGTGGTGGCTTTCACGCTGATCCGGTCGAGCGGAACCGCCAATATCTCGGCGATCCGGGCGCGCATGGCGTCGCGATGCGGCCCGATCTTGGGCGCCTCGCAGATGATGGTGAGGTCGACATGGGCGATCCGGCCGTCCCGTTTCAGGACCAGATCGCGGGCATGGGCGAGAAAGCGATCCGACGAGGCGCCGCGCCATTGTGGATCGGACGGCGGGAAATGGCTGCCGATATCGCCATCGGCCAGCGCGCCGAGGATCGCATCGACGATCGCATGGAGCGCCACATCGGCATCGCTATGGCCGGCCAGGCCCCGGTCATGCGGGACCAGCACACCGCCGAGCCACAATTCTTCGTTGGGCGCGAGGCGATGGACGTCATAGCCCATGCCGACGCGGGTGGTGCGAGCGTCCATGATGCGCGCTTCGGCGCGAGCGAAATCCTCAGGATAGGTCAATTTCTCCAGCCTTTCATCGCCCTGCACCAAGATGACGTCATGGCCCCAGGCGCGCAGGATCTGGGCATCGTCGGTGGCTTCTCGCGTCTCGTCCCAATCGCCGTGCGCGGCCAGGATCGTCTCGAAACGGAAGGCCTGCGGCGTCTGCACGCGATGAAGACTGGCGCGATCGACGCCGTCGCCCATCAGAGCGCCATCGCTGCGCACCAGCGTATCGGCGACGGGCAGGGTGGGGATGGCGCCTTCGGCATCTTCCAGCGCGGCGAGCAGCCGGTCGACGACCGATGCGGGCAGGAACGGGCGGGCGGCATCGTGGATCAGCACGATGTCTGCGCTGCCCGTCGCCGCGATTGCCTCCAGCCCGGCGCGGACCGAGCCGCGCCGGCTGTCCGCGCCGGTGACGACATGGGCGGTGCGATCGCCGAGCGCAGCCTGAGCGCGGTCTTCCTCGCCTGCGCCCAGGACAATGTGGATGGCCGACACGCCGCCATGCGCCGTCAGCGCGTCATGGGCATGGGCCAGCACGGCCTTGCCGCCGATCTGCCGATATTGTTTGGGAATGTCGCCACCAGCCCGGCTTCCCTGCCCGGCGGCGACGATCAGCGCGACGATCCTGCTGTTCGATGTCATGCTGCGGCGCATAGACGCTCTGCCCCATGATCGCCAACCTCTAAAGCGCGACAAGTGGTCAGGAGCCTGCCTTGTCGTCGCGGCCATTTTCGGCTAAGGGCTGCCTGTTTTTTAGGCAGTGATAGAAGATGACGCGCAGGCTTTCCCCTATTTCCGTTGGACCGGTGACGGTCGACATGCCGGTCATATTGGCGCCGATGACGGGCGTTACCGACATGCCCTTCCGCACGCTGGTCCGTCGTTTTGGTTCCGGTTTGAACGTCACCGAGATGATTGCGAGCGCGGCGATGATCCGCGAGACGCGCCAGTCGCTGCAAAAGGCCGCCTGGCATCCGCTGGAAGAACCGGTGTCGATGCAGTTGGCCGGCTGTTCGCCGATGGAAATGGCCGAAGCCGCCAAGCTGAACGCTGATCGCGGCGCGGCGATCATCGACATCAACATGGGCTGCCCGGTGAAGAAGGTCGTCAACGGCGATGCGGGCAGCGCGCTGATGCGCGACCTGCCGCTGGCGGCGGCGCTGATCAAGGCGACGGTCGAGGCGGTCGATGTGCCGGTGACGGTCAAGATGCGCATGGGCTGGGATCATTCGAGCCTCAATGCGCCCGAGCTGGCGCATATCGCCGAAGATCTGGGCGCGAAGCTGATCACGGTTCACGGCCGTACCCGCTGCCAGATGTACAAGGGCAGCGCCGACTGGGGCTTCGTGCGCTCGGTCAAGGAGGCGGTCAAGCTGCCGGTGATCGTCAATGGCGACATCTGCTCGATCGAGGACGCGGAAACCGCGCTCGACCAGAGCGGCGCCGACGGCGTGATGATCGGCCGTGGCGCCTATGGCAAGCCGTGGCTGCTGGGGCAGGTGATGCACTGGTTCGCCACCGGCGAGCGCCGTGCCGACCCGAGTCTTGCCGAGCAATATGATCTGATTACAGAGCATTATCGCATGATGCTCGACCATTATGACAATATGACTGGCGTCAACATGGCACGCAAGCATATCGGCTGGTACACCAAGGGCCTGACCGGATCGGCGGAGTTCCGCAACACGGTCAATCAGGAGGCCGACGCGCAGCGGGTGCTGGGTATGCTGGCCGCCTTCTACGAGCCGCTGATTGCGGCGGATGAACCGGCGGTCGCACTTCAGGCTGCATGACCATGCCATTGCCGTCCCTCCCGCCGCTTCAGATGCAGCAGGATGGACCATCCCTGTCGGAACTGATGACGGCGTTGCCGGTCGCGACCTTGGTGGTGCGGCCGGATAACGGCATTGCCGACGCCAATGTGCGGGCGGAAACCCTGCTCAACATGGCGCGGTCGGCGATCATCGGCAGCGATGTGGCGCGCACCGTGCGGATCGCCGAGGCTGGCGCCCGGTTCGATATCTGGCACAGCAACAAGCCGATCGCCGCCTATGACATCAAGGTCCATGCCGGGCGCACCGCGGAGATGGAGGTGGACCTGATGATTTCCCCTATCGTCGATCATGATGGCTGGCGGGTGGTGTCGATCCATGCACAGGGGCAGGCCCGCAAGATCGGCCATCGCGGCACGGCGGGCGGCGCGCGATCGGCGGTCGGCGCGGCGGCGATCCTGGCGCATGAGATCAAGAACCCGCTGTCGGGCATTCGCGGTGCTGCGCAGTTGCTGGAGACGAGCAACGGCGGCAGCGATGCGGCGCTGACCCAGTTGATCTGCAACGAGGTCGACCGGATCGCCGCGCTGATCGACCGGATGCAGGATTTCACGACCGATCGCACGCTGGAATGCGGCCCCGGTAACATCTATCCGCTGATCGATCGTGCATCGCATATTGCGGCGGCTGGTTTTGCCAAGAATGTAAAAATTATAAAGCGTTATGATCCATCCCTGCCATTCGCGATCATCAATGACGATGCGCTGGTGCAGGTGATGATCAACCTGCTGAAGAATGCGGCGGAAGCGCTGGAACGTGTCGAGCAGCCCTGCATTCGCGTGGAGACGGCTTTCCGGCATGGCATGTCGGTGCTGGTCGGCGATCGCAAGGGCAGCGCCGTGCTGCCGATCGAGATCGTGGTGATCGACAATGGACCGGGCGTGCCCGAACATATTCTGGACCACCTCTTCAACCCGTTCATCACGGGCAAGCGGGACGGGCAGGGCCTTGGCCTGGCATTGGTAGACAAGTTGGTGAGGGACATGAGCGGTTTCGTGCAATATTCCCGCGATCAGGAAGCCGGGGAGTCGACCTTCCGCATCCTGCTGCCGATGGGAATGGGCTGATGGCCGCGACGGGCACGGTCCTGGTCGTCGATGATGATCCTGCCATCTGCGTGGTGGTAGGGGAAGCTCTGCGGCGCCAGGGGCACAAGGTGAAGATCGCCGGATCGATCCGCGAGCGCACGGCGTTGATGGAGAGTTTTTCTCCGGACATTCTGATCACCGACGTCATGTTGCCGGATGGCGATGGGCTGGATGGCGTGGCGGAGATTATCGAGCGCAAGCCCGACCTGAATGTTATCATTCTTTCTGCACAGAACACCCTGAACACAGCGATCCGGGCGACCGAGAAGGGGGCGTTCGAATATCTGCCAAAGCCGTTCGATCTCAATGAGTTGACGCGCGCTGTTGCGGACGCCTTGGGGCATCGATCGGGCGGGGCGGATGCGACGGAACAGGGGCTGCCGCATGACGGCCTGCCGCTGGTCGGTCGCTCGCCTGCGATGCAGGAAGTCTATCGCACCATCGCCAGGGTTCTTTCCAATGATCTCAGCATATTGGTGCTGGGCGAGTCGGGGACGGGCAAGGAGCTGGTGGCCGAAGCCATCCATAGTCTGGGTCAGCGGCGCACCCGGCCCTTCGTCGCGATCAACATGGCGGCCATTCCGCGCGAACTGATCGAAGCGGAACTGTTCGGTTACGAAAAGGGCGCCTTTACCGGTGCGCAGGCGCGGACCGCCGGCAAGTTCGAGCAGGCGCAGGGCGGCACTTTGTTCCTGGATGAAATCGGCGACATGCCGATGGAGGCGCAGACAAGGCTGCTCCGCGTGCTCCAGTCGGGCGAAGTGACCACGGTCGGCGGGTCGAAGCCGGTGCGGGTCGATGTCCGCATCATCGCCGCCACCAACAAGGATCTGCCGCGGCTGATCGAGGAAAATCGGTTCCGTCAGGATCTCTATTATCGGCTCAATGTCGTGCCGGTGTCGCTGCCGCCTTTGCGCGAACGACGCGAGGACGTGATCTTGCTGGCCCGCCATTTCCTGGATCGAGCGGCGCAGGACGGCTTGCCGCGCAAGGCTCTGGCCGAGGACGCCGCGCAACTGTTGATGGCCTATCATTGGCCCGGCAATGTCCGCGAGTTGCAGAATATTATGCAGCGACTTGCCGTGCTGAGCCGCGAGAATGTGATCGCGGCCGACATGCTGCGCCACGCGCTGCCGCTGGATGCCGTGCCGGCCGACCATGCCGCGCCCGCGGGGCAGCTTGCGCAGGCCGTGCGGGAATGGACCAAGCGGCAACTGGGCGTCGGGCTGGGGCAGGCCAATCCCCAGTTGCATGACAATCTGCTGGCGGTGATCGAGCCGATCCTGTTGCAGGAAACGCTGGCCAGCGTCGACGGCAACCAGATCCGCGCCGCCGGCCTGTTGGGGATCAATCGCAACACGCTGCGCAAGAAGCTGACCGACTATGGCCTCGACCCGCTGCAATTGCGGCTGAGCGATTAGCGAGGGCGAGACGAAGCGCCCAATCGCATCGACCAGCGACATGGTTTTATGTAAAAACTGTGTTTGATCGGGCACGGCATTGTTGTAACGAAGCCACTATGACTGGTGCGGTGACAATCCCCCGACGGGGGCAGGCTTGGGCAAGGCTGATCCGGCCTTACCTGCGCAACGGTCGCCTGGCCGCCGCGATCGAAGCGGTCACGCTCATCCTGTTTCTCGGCACCGCTGGCCTGACCTATCGCCTGTTGTCCGGGCAGGACCAGTCCTACACCTTGCTGACCCCGCCGATCGTGGCGCTGTTGCTGGTCGCCAATCTGGTGCCGGCGATCGCGCTGCTGATGCTGCTGGGGCGTCGTGTGGCCAAGCGCAGGGCCGCGAAATCCGCCATCGGTAGCGATGGTCAGCTCCACGTCCGCCTGGTGGCGATCTTCTCGGTCGTGGCCAGCGTACCGATGCTGCTGGTCGTGATCTTTGCGTCGCTGCTGTTCCAATATGGCGTGCAATTCTGGTTTTCGGACAGTGCGCGCGGCATGCTGCAGAACGCCAGCGACCTGGCGCGCGGCTATTATGAGCAGAATTTGCGCGAGGTCCGCGACGAGACGCTGACCATGGCGAGCGACTTGCGCGACTATCTGGGCCAGTCGAGCGTTTCCAGTCCCCGCTTTGCCGAGGGCTATATCTATCAGGTGGTGACGCGAAAGCTGAACCGGTCGGCGATCATCGAGATTGGCAAGGACGGCGTGGCGCGGACCGCCGCGACAGTCGATCCCGAGAGCCGGCCGGCGTCCGAAATGCTGTCGGCCGATGTGGTCAAGCGCCTGGCGTCCGGCGAGGATGTGGTGGTGGCGGCCAAGCCCAACCAGATCGAAGCGGTGACGCTGCTCTACCCCAATTCCAAAATCTATCTCTATGCCACGCGCAATGCCGGCAGTTCGTCCTTCTCCAATGTGGAGCGGGCGCAGAAGGTGCTGGGCGATTATGATCTGTTCGCGGCCCAATCCCGCGCGCTGCAATTGCGGTTCAACCTGCTGTTGTTCGTGGGATCGCTGTTGCTGGTCGGCATCGCCGTCTACATTGCGCTGGCGGTCGCCGACTGGATG
The DNA here is from genome assembly GCF_051058005.1 of Sphingobium sp. DN12. Classification (NCBI taxonomy): domain Bacteria; kingdom Pseudomonadati; phylum Pseudomonadota; class Alphaproteobacteria; order Sphingomonadales; family Sphingobiaceae; genus Sphingobium; species Sphingobium sp. DN12. Next base: position 1,780,527 of record NZ_CP173717.1, on the reverse strand, counting down.
GTCAGGCCGGTCAATGAACTGGTGACAGCGGCCCGCAAGATCACGGCGGGCGACCTTTCCGCACGCGTGACCAGCCCGGCCAGCCGGGACGAAATCGGCACGCTCGCCTCCGCCTTCAACCGCATGACCCAGCGGTTGGAAGCGCAGACCGGCGCGCTGGTCGCGGCCAACAGCCAGCTTGATGAACGGCGCGCCTTTATCGAGGCGATCCTGTCGGGCGTGAGTGCCGGCGTGCTGTCGGTGGACCGCGGCGGCGTGATCCAGTTGCTGAACAGCTCGGCCGCTGCGATCCTGGTGCGTGAAGGCGACGATCCGGTCGGACGGCCGCTGGCCGAAATCTCGGCCGAACTGGCCGAACTGGTTGCCTCGCAGGAGGATGCCGGCATCGTCCAGGTGCGCGCGCAGGGAGATTTGCGCACGCTGGCGGTCAAGGTGTCCGAGGATGTGTCCGGTCATATTCTGACCTTCGACGACATCACCCAGCAATTGTCGGATCAGCGCCGTGCGGCCTGGTCGGATGTGGCGCGCCGTATCGCCCATGAGATCAAGAACCCGCTGACGCCGATCCAGCTGGCGGCCGAGCGCCTGCAGCGCCGCTATGGCGAGGAGGTGACGAGCGACAAGCCGACCTTCGCCCGGTTGACCGGCACGATCGTGCGGCAGGTGGGCGATTTGCGCCGCATCGTCGACGAATTTTCCTCCTTCGCGCGCATGCCCAAGCCGGTATTCCGGCGCGAGGCGCTGGGCGACATCGCCCGCCACGCGCTGTTCCTGCACGAAGTGGCCCACCCCGATATTCGCTTCGCCTTCGAGGCGGATGCCGGGGAGATGGAAATGGTGTGCGATCGCCGCCAGCTTGGCCAGGCGCTGACCAATATCGTCAAGAATGCGGTCGAGGCGATCGAGCCGAAGCCGGTGCCCGAGGATGGCGGGGTACGCGGCCATGTGCGCATGCGCCTGCACGAGGCTGACGGCGCGCTGGTGATCGAGGTGCGCGACGATGGCATCGGCCTGCCGCCCGAACGTGAGCGCATCCTGGAGCCCTATATGACCACCCGGTCGAAGGGGACGGGTTTGGGCTTGGCCATCGTCAAGAAGATTGTCGAAGAACATATGGGCGAAATCCGCTTCGATGACGCGGAAGGCGGGGGCGCGCGGGTGACGCTGCGCTTCCCTGTCGCGGCCCTGGAGAAACTGGAAGAGGGGCAGGTGGTTGCCTTGCCCAAAGGAAAAGTGACGGCCAATGGCGCTTGATATTCTGATAGTCGACGACGAAGAGGACATTCGCGATCTGGTTGCGGGTGTGCTGGAAGATGAGGGTTTTACCACCCGCACCGCCGCCAACAGCGACAGCGCGATCGAGGCGCTGGACAGCCGGCGCCCCTCGCTGGTGCTGCTCGACGTCTGGCTGCAGGGCTCGAAGCTCGACGGGCTGGAACTGCTGGACGAGATCAAGCGGCGCGACGCGACCGTCCCGGTGCTGATGATTTCCGGTCATGGCAATATCGACACGGCGGTAGCGGCGATCCGCAAGGGTGCGGCCGATTTCATCGAGAAGCCGTTCGAGGCGGACCGGCTGCTCCATCTGGTGGCGCGCGCCACCGAGACCGAGCGGCTGCGGCGCGAGAACCAGACGCTGCGCGCGCGCTTTGGCCAGGATGATGAGCTGACCGGCACGTCGGCATCGATCAATGGCGTGCGGGCGACGATCAAGAAGGTTGCGGGCACCGGTAGCCGGGTGCTGATTTCCGGGCCGGCGGGCGTCGGCAAGGAAGTCGCCGCCCGCATGCTGCACAGCTGGAGCGGTCGCGCCGACGCGCCGTTCATCATCGTCGCCGCGGCGCGGATGGATCCGGACCGGGTCGAGGAGGAACTGTTCGGCGTCGAGGATCCCAGTGGGCTGGTGCGTCCGGGCTATCTGGAACAGGCGCATGGCGGCACGCTCTATCTGGACGAGATCGCCGACATGCCCGTCACCACCCAGGGCAAGATATTGCGGGTGCTGACCGACCAGAGCTTCACCCGCGTCGGCGGGCAGCGGCAGGTGAAGGTGGACGTGCGCGTCATTTCCTCGACCGCGCGCAATCTGACGGCGGAGATCGAGGAGCGGCGCTTCCGCGAGGATCTCTTCTATCGGCTCAATGTGGTGCCGTTGCAGATTCCGTCGCTGTCCGAGCGGCGCGATGATATTCCGCCGCTGGTCGAACATTATCTGGCGCGCTTCGCCGCCGATCGCCGGGTCAATCCGCCCGAGATCGCCAGCGATGCCATGGCGGCGCTGCAGGCCAATGAATGGCCGGGCAATGTCCGTCAGTTGCGCAACGTGATCGAACGGACGATGATCCTGGCGCCGGGCGACCGGATCGGGCGGATCGAGCTGGACATGCTGCCGGCCGAACTGACGAGCGGTGGCGGCGGCGATGGCATCGGCCAGTCCGCCATCATGGGCGCGCCGCTGCGCGAGGCGCGTGAAAGTTTCGAACGGGAATATCTGCGTATCCAGATCCGGCGTTTTTCGGGCAATATCTCGCGCACTGCGACCTTCATCGGCATGGAGCGGTCTGCGCTGCATCGCAAACTGAAATTGCTGGGCATTACCGACGGAAAGGACGGCTGACGCTAGGGAAATTCCCGATGGCGATGTCAGGCATGGACGCCCCTTCGCAATTGCGGTAGGATTGCCTCGCCCTCGACAAGCGGGGGCAGGCAAGACACCTCCGCCCAGAGGTGCGAGAGCGGGTAACGTCCCGCCAATAAAGGACTGGCAAAAACCATGGCCGACAAAGTGAACAACCTTCAGGATATTTTCCTCAACAGCCTGCGCAAGTCGAAGACCCCGGTGACCATGTTCCTGGTCAAGGGCGTGAAGCTGCAGGGCATCATCACCTGGTTCGACAATTTTTCCGTGCTGCTGCGCCGCGATGGCCAGTCGCAGCTGGTCTACAAGCATGCCATTTCGACGGTCATGCCGGCCCAGACGATGGACCTGACCGATCTGCGCAAGGCCAGCGACGGCAATGGCAAGCCGCGCCTGCTGCAGGAAATCTTCCTGAGCGCCGTGCGCAAGTCTGGCAGCCCGGTGACCATGTTCCTGGTCAACGGTGTGATGCTCCAGGGCGAGATCGCCGCCTTCGACCTGTTCTGCATGCTGCTCGAACGCGACGGCATGGTGCAGCTGGTCTACAAGCACGCCATTTCGACCGTGCAACCGCTCCATTCGCTCGACCTGTCGGGCGAGAACGAGCAGGACGACTGATCGTCCACGCCGCATCCGGTCTTCCCGCCGATCCGCGCGGGTAGACCGGAGCGCGGCCAGATGCTCTAAGCTGACATGGCCATATTCAATCGCGACTCCGAGGACGAAGTGGCGCGCGGTGCGCGTGCCATCGTTGTGCATGCCGAAACCCATGGCGGCGACCGCCGCGACAGCGACGCTCGGCTGGAGGAGGCCCGGGGCCTGGCCCTGGCGATCGGCATCGACGTGCGCGCCGCCCAGAGCTTCCGCGTGCGCGACCGCAAGCCCGCCACATTGTTCGGCAGCGGTCAGGTCGACCAGATCGCCACGCTGGTAGTGCAGGAAGAGGCCGAACTGGTCATCGTCGACAATGCGCTGACCCCGGTGCAGCAGAGCAATCTGGAAAAGGGAACCGGCGCCAAGGTCATCGACCGGACCGGGCTGATCCTGGAAATTTTCGGCGAGCGCGCGGCCACCAATGAAGGGCGGCTGCAGGTCGAACTCGCCCATCTCGATTACCAGGCCGGGCGTCTGGTGCGCAGCTGGACCCACCTTGAGCGCCAGCGCGGCGGCTTTGGCTTCCTCGGCGGTCCGGGCGAAACCCAGATCGAGGCGGACAGGCGCATGATCCGCGACCGCATGGCCAAGATCCGGCGCGAACTGGATCAGGTGACCAAGACGCGCGGCCTGCATCGCGCCCGGCGCCAGCGTGCGCCCTGGCCGGTGATCGCGCTGGTGGGCTATACCAATGCCGGCAAGTCGACCCTGTTCAACCGCCTGACCGGCGCCGAGGTAATGGCCGAGGATCTGCTGTTCGCCACGCTCGATCCGACGATGCGGCAGATCGTGCTGCCGGGGCTCGACAAGGCAATCCTGTCCGACACGGTCGGCTTCGTCTCCGACCTGCCGACCCAGTTGATCGCGGCCTTCCGCGCGACGCTGGAGGAAGTGCTGTCGGCCGATATCATCGTCCATGTGCGCGACATCGCCCATCCCGATACCGAAGCGCAGCGCGACGATGTGCTGGACGTGCTGAGCGAACTGGGGGTGGCCGGCGAAGAGGCGCTGGAGCGCGGCGATGGCGAGGGCGATCCGCCGCCGATCATCGAGGCGTGGAACAAGCTGGACCTGCTCGACGCGGAGAGCGCCGCGCAGGCGCGGGAGATTGCGGCACGGCATGATGACGTCGTCATCATCTCGGCCTTGACCGGCGAGGGTGTCGAGGGGCTGCAGCGGGCTATCAGCAGCCGGCTGACCCGTGGCGCACGGGTTCACAGCCTGCGTCTGCCGATCGCCGATGGTGCTGCCCTCGCGTGGCTGCACGAGCATGGCGAGGTGCTGGCAACGCGGCCGAGCGAGGCGGAGATGCAGGTGGATGTCCGCCTGTCCGACTCCGGCCTCGCCCGCTTCCTCAAGCGCGATCGTTAGAGCAAATTCCGATCCGACTGCGTCAGATCGGTTGCTCTAAATTTTTGGTTTAACGCGTTTTCCGAGTCATCAGGTGATTCCACCTGATTAGAAAACGCTCTAATCGGGCAGTCGCGCCACGAAATCCTGGACGACGCGGGCCGAATTGGCCGAGGCGAGCGCCATGAAGACGCTCATCTGGTTCTGCTCGGCGTCGCCACCGGCGAGATCCGAGAGGCTGCGGAAGGCCAGGAAGGGCACGCGGTTGGCATAGGCGACCTGCGCCACGGCCGCGCTTTCCATGTCCAGCACCTGCGCCTGGAAGGTCGCGAACAGATATTGGCGATAGGCGGCATTGTCCATGAAGGCGGGGCCGCTGATACCGCGCCCGCCGACATGCAGGCTGGGCTGATGCGGCAGGCATTTGGCGGCGGCCGCATCGGCGCAGCGGGCCAGGCTTTCCGAGGATGACAGGGCGCGGGCGATAGCGAGCAGGGCGGGATCGGCCGGGAAGGCGCGGTGCCAGCTCTTGGCTTCGGCTTCATTGCCGACCTCGACGTCGCGCGGAAAGATCATGCCATAATTGGGCAGGTCGTTGCCCGGCGTGCGGAAGATCGGCGCATAGCCGCCCGGCGACTCGCGCGCGATCGTGCTTTCCATGAACTGGCCCCAGTCGGCCGCGACCACGACATCGCCGATATGCAGCGACGGATCGATGCCGCCGGCAATGCCGGAAAAGAGAATGCGCTTCACCGCGAAGCGATCGACCAGCCACTGGGTGGTCATGGCGGCATTGACCATGCTGACGCCGCTTTCGACCAGCAGCACCGGCTTGCCGGCCATCTGGCCAAGCGTCACCGGCACGCCGTTGACGCGCACGGTCCGCGGTTGCTCTATCCGGCCGACAAGCGCGGCATGTTCGGGCGGGAAGGCCGTCATGATCGCGGTGCGGGGCCGCTCATCGAGCTTCTGGGCGAGGGCGGGGGTAGCGGTCAGCAGGCCGACCAGGGCGAGGAGGAACTTCATGCGGCGGCAACCCAGGCAAAGCGGATGACGATCAATATGGCGAGCAGGAAGAGCAGCCAGTCGGCGCGGCGCATTTGACCGCGCAGCAGCTTCAGGATCGCATGGGCAACGATGCCGAAGGCGATGCCGTTGGCGATCGAGAAGGTGAGGGGGATGAGCGCGAGGGTGAGGAAGGCGGGAACAGCCTCGAACGGCTCTTCCCAACTGACTTCCACCAGCGGCGCCATCATCAGGCTGCCGACCAGGATCAGCGCTGGCGCCGTTGCATAGAGCGGCACCAGGCCGGCATAGGGCGCGGCGAAGATGGTGAGCAGGAAGAGGAGGCCGGTGACGATGGCGGTGAGGCCGGTACGGCCGCCCGCGGCGACGCCCGCTGCGCTTTCGACATAGGATGTGACGGTGCTGGTGCCCGCCGTCGCGCCGACCATGGTCGCGGCCGCGTCGGCGATCAGGATGCGGTTGAGATTGGGGACGCTGCCATCGGGCCGAGCGAGGCCGGCGCGCTTGGTCACCGCCATCAGCGTGCCCAGATTGTCGAACAGGTCGACGAACAGGAATACGAAGATGATTTCCAGCACGCCGATGCCATGGCTGCCGGCGAAGACCGCACCAAGATCGAGATGGAAGGCGGTGCTGCCGAGCGCCGAGACGTCATAGGGCGTCGGCGTGAAATGGAGGGCGCCGACCAGCCAGCCGAGCAGAGTGGTGGCAACGATGCCGATCAGGATCGCGCCGCGCACCTGGCGGATCGACAGGCCCGCGATCAGCGTCAGGCCGAACAGGGTGAGCAGCACCGGCGCCGATCGAAGGTCGCCGAGCGCGACCGAGGTGGCGCTATTGGACACGACGATGCCGGCATTGCGCAGGCCGATGAAGGCGATGAAGAGGCCGATGCCGCCGGCGACAGCAGCCAGCAGATGGGGCGGGATGGCGGCCAGGATCATCTGGCGGATGCCCGCCAGGGTCAGCGCCAGAAAGGCGATGCCCGAGAGGAAGACGCAGCCGAGCGCGACCGGCCAGGGAATGCCCAGGCCCAGCACGACCGAATAGGTGAAATAGGCGTTGAGGCCCATGCCCGGCGCCAGTGCGAGCGGCACGTTCGCGACCATCCCCATCAGGATGCTGGCAAAGGCAGCGGCGAAACAGGTTGCGGCGGCCACGCCGACCAGCGGCATGCCGGCCTCGCCCAGGATCGCCGGGTTGACCAGCACGATGTAGGCCATGGTCAGGAAGGTGGTGATGCCCGCGACGATTTCCGTGCGCACATTGCTGCCGCGCGCGGCTATCTGGAAACGGCTGTCGAGCCAGGACGACAGGGGAGCCGTCATTGCGCGCAACCGGCCAGGAAAAGGGAAGGGGCCATGGCCGGCCCGGACAGCGAAGTTGACACCAGATACCCCCTATGCGCGATGGTCGCGATTGCGCGCCCTATGCCGCTGCGCACGCGCCGCGTCAAAGGTAACGATGCATCACAAATGTGTCGACCAATCCGAGTGTCGGATGGGTAAAGGCATCGGGCACGCGGCCGACAATGGCAAAGCCCATCGCCTGCCAAAGCGCGACCGCGCGGCTGTTGGAGGAAACCACGAAATTATATTGCATGGCGCTGAAGCCCAGATCGCGGGCCAGATCGAAGGAGGTGGCGCACATGCGCCGGGCGACGCCGCGTCCGGTGGCGTGGCCTGCGGTGACATAGCCGGCATTGGCAACATGATTGCCACCGCCTGGCTGATTGGCGCGGACGTAGAAGATACCGAGCAGGGTGCCATCCTCCTCGACGACGCGGACGGTGCGGTCTGGGGACAGCCACAGGGCAAGGGCATCTTCGCGGCCGATCGCGCGATCGGCCGCCAGGGTTTCGCCAGCGCGCAGCACGGGTTCCAGGATTGCCCAGATCGCGTCATGATCCGCCGGCGTGACCGGCCTGATTATTCCACCTGCTTCGCCTGCTGCCATAGCGCTTCCTTCTCGTCGAGCGACAGGCCGACGAACGCGTCGCCGGCGATTGCCTCCATCTTACGGAAACGACGATCGAACTTGGCATTTCCGCCACGCAGCGCGACTTCCGGATCGATCTTCAGATGGCGTGCGAGGTTCACTACGGCAAAGAGCAGGTCGCCGACCTCTTCCTCCCGATGGGCATGGCTGGTCGCACTGGCAACCTCGTCCAGTTCCTCATGGATCTTGGCGATCGCGCCCTGGGCATCGGGCCAGTCAAAGCCGGTGCGGGCGGCCCGCTTCTGCAATTTTTCGGCGCGCAGCAGCGCCGGAAGCGCTTGCGCGACGCCGGCCATGGCGCTCGGGTCGGGGATCTTGTCGGCGCGTTCGGCCGCCTTGATGCTTTCCCACTGCGCATGACCATCCTCGCGCCGGGCGCCTTCGCCAAAGACATGGGGATGGCGCCGGATCATCTTGGCCGCAATACTGTCGATCACGTCCTGCAGGCGGAAATGGCCGGCCTGTTCGGCGATGCGGCTGTGGAACACGACCTGCAGCAGCAGATCGCCCAGTTCATCGCGCAGGTCCGCCATGTCGTTGCGCTCGATCGCATCGGCCACTTCATAGGCTTCCTCGATCGTATAGGGCGCGATGCTCGCGAAATCCTGCTCTATGTCCCAGGGGCAGCCCGTTTCCGGATCGCGCAGCCGCGCCATGACATCGGCGATCGGCATGATATCGGCGGGACTGGCTTTGGACATGGGAACCTTCGCATTGGCTGCTGATGGGCCTGCGGATAGGCGTTTGCCGGATACAAGGCCACCCCCGATGTCGAACGGGGCGCCGATAGGCGGATATGGTGCCCATGGCGATGCGAGTCGGAGCCTATGGGAGGGCTATTCCGCTGCGGCGACGACATCCTCGTCCTTGACCGGATTGTTCGTCCGGACCTGCACGACCCGACCCCGGTCGAGATGAACGATGACGTCGGCAAGTGCGACGAGCGATGCCGTATGGGCTATGGCCAATATGGTGATATGGCCCCGCAAACCGGCAATCGCGGTTTCGATCTTGGTCTGTGCGTCCATATCGAGGGCACTTGTCGCCTCGTCCAGGATCAGCAGTCTGGGATGGCGCAGCAGCGCGCGCGCGAGGGCGATGCGCTGCCTTTCCCCGCCGGACAGACGGCTGCCACGATCGCCGACCACGGTATCGAGACCCTGAGGCAAGGCGCCGACGAACTGCCGGGCATTGGCGGCGTCGAGAGCGTTCCACAACTCCTCATCGCTCGCATCCGCCTTGCCGATGCGTAAATTGGTTGCGATGCTGTCATGCAACAGGAAGACATCCTGGGGCATATAGGCGATCTGGGACCGCCATTGCCGATCATCCTGGGCAAGGTTGACACCGTCGACCAGAATTTGGCCCTCGCTGGGATCTAGCAGCCCCATCAGCATGTCCGCTATGGTGCTCTTGCCTGCACCCGAAGGCCCGACCAGGGCAATGATCTTGCCGGCGGGTAATTCCAGATCGAGGTTCGCGACCGTCGGCGTGCCCGCGCCCTGATGGGTGATGGATACACGGTCGAAACGGACATGCCGGGTCAGGAGGGGCATCTGCCCGCGCTCCGGTCCTTCGGTGCGGTTCTGCTCTGCCGTGAAGATGTGCAGCAGCCTCGCGACATTCTCATAGCCGGGCAGGCAGAGGAGCAGTTGCTGGAGCGTGCTTTGCAGGGCGTTGAAGCGCGGCGCGAGGCGCATGAACAACAGCAGCATCGTCATCAGCTGCGGCAGGGGCAGCGCGATGACGGCATAGGCCACATAGACGAACAGGGCTGCGGCCGCACCGCTTGCCAACTGGAACAGAGCGGTGCTGTTGGATGTCAGCCGGGCGAACTCGACAGTGCCGACGCGCAGCGTTTCCAACAACCGATCCAAGCGTTGGAGATAATAGGGTTCGCTGTTGAAAGCCTTGGCGATCTTCATGCCGGTGATGAATTCGAACGCGACATATTGCCGTTCCTGCAGGGAATTCGACATGGATTGCGCATGGCGGGCGATCTTCCGGCGCACCGGATACAGGCCGAACAGGGTTGCTGCGCCAACGGTCATGGCGAACAACGTCATCTGCCAGGATATCAGCGTGGACAGCAGGCCGTAGAGCGTCAGCCAGATGATATTCTGACCAAATGACATGAGGCTGAAGACCGCGACCTGGATGCGATCGACATCGTTGCTGAGCGCATGGTTGAGATCGGACCCGCGCATGTTCGCGACCAGCGACCAGCGACCATAGCCGATGGCCGTGAACAGGCGCATGCGGATGTCGTCTACCGCCTGCTGCATCGTGCGGGTCATGAGGAGGAGGCGGCGGCGCGACACCAAGGCCTGAAATACCATGAGGCACAGCATTGCCGTCAGCAACCAGCCGAGCGAGATGCTGCCAATCCAGGGCAGTTGAATGCTGCTCTGGGCCGCACCGTGATTGGTGCCGATCAGTTTCAGCAACGGGATCATCGCCAGCAGGGAGCAGCTTTCCAGAATGCTGCCGATCAGGATCAGCAACAGGATGATGGACACTTGCCGCCGATAGCCGCCCAGGGAAAAGCGTGCGAAGTCGCTGATCTGACGGAACAGGCTCACCTATGGTCCTCGCAGTCGGCACGGACGAGCTCGACCGTCTCTTCCAGTCGATTGAGGGCATGCGGGACGTGCAGCGTTGCCACCTGGACGCAACGGGCCAGGGCAGCGCAGCCCTGCATGTGACGGGCCTCGTCGGCGGGCGAGAGCGCTGCCTTCCCGAAACGGGTTATGTAGGAGTAGCGCAGGATCGCCGACAGGGCCTGGGTTCCGGCAAGTCGGGTGAGGCCGGGCTGATCCCCCACGCGGTCGAGAACATAGAGGCGTTCGGGTTGAAGCTGATCATGGCGGAAATCGCCCATCAAGCGATGCTGGCGTTTGGAAAAGCCGGGATAGACCAATGGCAATGGCTGCGCTTCGGCCAGTTGCATGGCGTCTGCGGCCTCTTCCGCGAGCTTGAGCTGGCCATAGGCCGGCAGGATTTCGAGCGTGCCGTCCGGGTTGGCGCGGATCGCCAGGAGGTCGTCCGTCAGCAGACGATGGCCCGCCCGGAGGAAGGCTGCGGCGGTGGTGGACTTGCCCGCCAGTTTGTCGCCAACGAAGATGACGCCATGCCCGTCCAGGTCGATCGCGCTGGCGTGGAGCGTGATGTAGCCGCGCATGTGCAACGCCAGCGCCATGATCGGCCCCAGCAGAGGAAAGGGGAGGTAGGTCACGGGCGTATCGGGATAGGGCTGTATCTCGATGAGGTCGGGGCCGTGGAACTGGAAGGCTGCAACGTCGGGCCATGCCAGGAAATGGGTCCCGTCCGTGCGGAACCGCGTGATCACGCCCTCTTCGCGCGACGGCAGGGGCAGGTCGCGACTGTAGATGATGCGGATGTCGGGCACGGAGCCCGCCGGGGCGGCCGTCAGTTCCGGCAGCGGAACATCCGATTCGATTGTCAGCCCAAAGGCACGATAAAGGGACGAGGCCTTGCTGGCGGGGGCAAGGGCGGGCTGAGGCGTTGGGCCCATCTTCATGTCATCCTCCTGCATGTACGATGTGAAATTTAGCCCTCGGAGCGGCGGGCCGGGATCGTCTTGCAAGCCAGCGGCCCAGACTTGCGACCCGATACGCAGCGAATAAGGGGGCGGCATCATTGGCCATGGACTGATCGAACTGCGTGATGGCCGCGCGGGCCACATCGATGTCGACAAATGGCGCCAACATGTCAGCCTGCGCATCCAGCATCGTCAGCAAGGATGCCCGGTGACGCGCCATGCCTGTTCCCAACTGGCCAGCAAAATTGAACTTGTCGCGCCGCAGTCGGACCTGCTCTGGCAACAGGCCTGCCATGGCTTTCCGCAGGGATGCGCGCGGATAGCCATTGTCGAGCTTGGCATGGGCCGGGAGCGATACGCAGAATTCGACGAGACGGCGATCATAGAATGGGAAGCACAGCCGCACCCCGGATGCAGCGGCCGAACGATCCAGCACTTCAAACGCATAGGGTTGTTGTGGCGATGTCAGGGTCGACAGGTGACGCTGCTGCTCGGTCTGATAGGCCGAGCGGCTGGGCATTGTCGCTGTGCGGCGCAAACCTATGTCCGTGCGACGGGCGAGGTCCGGTGCGACGAGCGCAGTCGTGAAATTCGGTGAGGTGCGGGGCGGATGTGCATGGTGGACGATGCGCCGCCAATTCTGCCGGAATCGCCGTATCGTCGCGATATGATCGAAATGGGGGGACGCTGCCTGCCAGGTCGAACAGCGGAGAATATGGGCCAAGCCATGTGCTTCGCGCAACAAGGTGGCCCAGCGCCGTTCCATCGCCAGTTCGTTCAGCCGCCCAAACCCGTGGGAAACGACTTCATCGCCGCCATGTCCGTCCAGAAGGCGGGGAAGCCCCAGTTGCCGGGCCCTGTGATAGAGGCGTCGTGAACTGCCCAGATTGTAGGCGAGGCAGGGGCCATCCTGTTCATTCAGGATCATGTCCAGTTCCTGCAGCGGATCCTGATGCTCGGTGGGCAGGAAATGGGAGGCAAAACGTCCTGCTTGCAGAACGGCTTCTATGTGCGGGCCATCCGTCCAGTTGGGACTTGTGTCGAACGTCATGGACAGGCTTGGCACGGGCGGTCCCGCCGCCTCGGCCCGCAAGCTCGATGCCATCATGGCGATGGACGAGGAGTCCAGCCCTCCGCTGAGCAACACGCCGGCTTGTTCGCTGATCCGACACGAGACCGCCTGCTCGAACAAATGGCGGAACTGCTCGGCGGTTTCTTCATCCCTTGGTGGCTGCGATGCCGCCAGATGCCAGTAACGGCTGATGGTGAGTTCGTCGCGTGCGACCTGGATGACGTGCCCTGGCGGCAGACGCCGGATTTCGCGATAGAGCGTCGTCTGGGCATCGCCGACTATGCCGGCGACAAAGTCTGCTGCACCAATTTCGTCGATGGCGGATGAAATCTCCGAACCGAGCAGCGCCCCAATCGTTGTCGCCGCCATGAACAGTCTGGGCGAAGCATGATAGTAGAACGGGCGGACGCCGAAATGATCACGGGCGCCAAATAATGTCTGTGTCGCTTCGTCCCAGAGCACAAAGGCGAAGTCGCCCAGCAACATGGAGGCGCAGTCTGCGCCATAGCGCTCGTACAGCGCGGCTATCAGGCTCGCTTCAGGGAGGGCGGGGCGGGGAGGAAGGCCGAGCCGTGCCTCGATTTCCGCGCGATTGTCGAGCCGGACATCAGCGGCCACAATGAGGCCCGGACGCCGCTTCTCATGGTCCAACGCCTCCATGCCAGCCCCGGCAAGAATCGTCGGGCCGCTATCGATCGCGCAACGGACCCCGCGTGATACCAGGGAGGCGATGCCTTCGCCGGGCCAATGCCGTGCCGGCCGGCCATCGCGGTGGAACAGGCCGGCAAAAGCATTCATTGCCGGACCAGTCCGTCCAGGTCCGCCAGGACGTTGAAGCCGGCCAAGTCCTGCCGGCTGCCGCCAATAATAGGCCTTGCACGATGGTCGAGCAGCCAGGCATGGGCCTGGAAGCTGCCATCTTCGGAGCGGCGTACACCGATCCGGATCCAGCTTTCATGTCCCATCCAGGCGAGCAACGTCCGTGTGGCCACGGCCTGGGTCAGGCACGTGGCGCCGGGAACAAGTCGTGAGACGATGCTGACAGCGCGGGCTACCTGGCGCACCCAGAGCGGATTGCGCTCGCCAGTGGACTGCGGCAACCATTCGCACAGGCGCGCATAGCCGGTGAGGCTGAAGGCAAGGCGGACAGCCAATACCACAGGCAGTGCGACCGGCAGCAGCAGTGCCAGAAGTAGCCCTGCCAAAGTGCGATCAGGACGCCGGCGCATGCTGGACGCTGATCAATGTGAACTGCGACAGGTTGCTTAACAGGCTCTCCAGATCCTTGCGACACTGCTCCGGTCGGACGTCGAAGCGTTGCTCGATATTATCCTGCAACGCACCGACACTGGTGGGGGTCGCGATCGTTTCCCAGACATGGACGCCGACGCGATTGAGCGCGAAATAGCGGCTGGAGGTCAGGTCCAGTAGAACTCTCTCATTGTCCAGGTCGCAAAACACGATGTTGGGATCTGCTGCCACGATTGTCGCGGATGGCCAGTCGATCGTCATCTTTCTTCCCCGCTACCAAGGCCTTTGCAGGAGAATGGACGCCCCCTCTGTCCGAGAAGGGCGTCCACCCTGTCAGGAGAACGTGAGCTCGCCGCGCGGCGTACCGTCCGGGAAGGTCGCGTCCAGGCTTTCGCCATATGACGTGCCCTGCGTCAGCGATTCGAACGAGCCGAGTTCGACGAGCTCGGGCGATTCATAAGACTCCTTTTCCATACTCAACTCCTCATCATCTGCTGAACCATTCAGCGGATATAAATTGATCGTAAGTAAATGTTTAAGTCAAATTCCAATCCATCCGCGGTAACACCTATAGGTATAAACACATATCGCCATAGTTTAACTTTGTAGGGCAATGTTTTGTATAAGATAACATTCGAGGCGTGATTGATGTGTCGTTAGATCCCTCCCGCAAGGCACGGAAAATCGTGGACATCGTAAGATGCCATGTGGCCCTGTCCGTTTCACAGATGATCGTTAGCGCTTCCTCTCCGGCGATCGACGCCGACGATTGGGCGGACATCATAGCGGTTGGGAAATCTTGTAAACTTCTGCTGCATCTTGGTGCCGGGCTCCGCGCCGCTGGGCAGGATATTCCGGACGCCTTCTCGCGCGAGGAGGGTAGATTCAGGAAGTTGACGCTCGCGATGAACGGCGTGAACATCTCTACAATAACCAATATATCTAAAACTCTAATCCAAGATGATCTGCGATTTATAGTTTTCAAAGGGCCGCTTGCTCAGGGAAGAATTTATGGCGGATATTTTCATCGTCCGTCATCGGATGTCGATATCCTGATCGATCGCAGTGATCTGCGTCGCTGCACTGCGCTGCTCCAAGGGGCGGGTTATTTCCTGCCCGTGGAATGTGATCGTATCTGGTGGCGTGCGTTTCTGGGAGAGCAGCATTTCTTCTCGCGTTCGCCGAACCAGGCAACGGTCGACGTTCATCACCGGCTCCAGCAGCCGGGTTGTCCGCACCCCATGGACGTGGGCGCATTTCTGCGTGAGCCGGCGGATCAGGAACTGGGGCAGCTGAAGGTTCCCTGCATATCGCCAATCCACGAGATCCTGCTGGCAAGCCTGAGCTTCGTGAAGTCTCTGACCCAGCATTGCCACGCAGCGGCCTATCTTCTGGATTTCTGCGCCGCAGCCTCTCGGCTCGACAGCGCAGGCTTGGCGGATTTGCATCAGCGGGCAATGGAGCAGAATATCGAGCACAGCTTGCGCATCACCATCGCTTGCGCTGACAGCATATATGGACTGAAACTATCCGGGGTTGCTGCACCACTTCCGATTGCAGACCTTTTTGGCGATGATCTGTCGCTGGCCATCTTTACACCGGATGATCCATCCATCGCGTGGCCCCGATTGCGCCAGCTCTTGTGGCGGCTGTGCGACGACCGGCGGACTGGCCAAAAGTTGGGTACCTATATCTGGGTTGGCGGGAGCTTTCTCGCCTCCAAGGCTGCACGCAAAATGCCGAGTTGGCCAAAGGAGGAGCTGAACGGCATGGGCACGACATCCGTTGCATTGTCAGGGTGATCAAGCCGAAGTTGGAGAGGGGTCACACCGTCGCAAACAGATAGTCGGCATCGCTGGCCGCTCGGATCAATGGTGTCGGCTGGGTCAGCAACCAGCATTCGCCGGCACGCCAGGTGACGCCATCGATATCGCCACGGCCGCGTAGCGGAATAAACCATGCCAGGCCGCTATTGGTGACATGCAGCGCATCTCCACCCTGCATATGTGCCAGCCGCAGGCCGAACGAGCCATTATCCAAAAGGATGCCGCTGTAGCCAAGTGGTCGATGCAGAGCCGTGGCAGGACGAGGATCTGCTTGCCATGCAGGAATGTCCGACTCCACTTGAGTTAGCCGGGAGCGGTCGTAACCATCCAGGCGGTAAGTCAAATCGATCTTCTGTTGTACTTCGACCAGAGATATGCCCGCGCCGATCGCATGAATGGTTCCGGCGGGCACGAAATAGAAATCACCCGGCCGTGCGGGGCGCCAGTCAATAAGTCGCTCCAGCCCCCCGCTCGCGGCCGCGTCGTGCAGGGATTGACGATCAAGCGGAAGGATCGTTCCAATTCCGACAACAGACGCTGGCTCGGCATCGAGAATATACCAGCATTCTTCTTTTCCTGCGCAACCTGCGCTGGCGTGAAGCCGGATGGACAGTTTTTCGCTGGTGTAGATATACTTCACCAGGAGAGGTGGTGTCGTACCCTTTGGGTGATCAAACCACAATTCGCCAATTCGTTTGCCCAGTTTGTCGATTGGGTGATTAGGGACTACATCCCTACCCCAGATCTTTTCCACGAATTTGGGCTGAAGCTTAATGCTTGGCATCGATCAAGCCTTGCGCTTTTTGCTTTCGCAATGTGGCAGAACGTTTTCGATGTCTCATAATCTATTCCTGTAAGGATTGTGATAATGAGAGTGGTGGATTGTTGCATAATTGAAATCCGTTCGAACACCTAATCAATCAATGTTTTAGGAAATCATATTTTGATTTTTACTTTTCCCACAAAATTGATCACGATGGTTATCCTTCCAGCGCGCGCTGGAGCGGGTGTCTTGGATCACTTTTACGCAGAAAGGCGGTCAGTTTACGCCTGACCCAGTTGCCTACTGGCCGTTCGAACAGTTCATGAGACAAGCCCGCGACCGCCAGCGACAAGATCGTCGCGGACAGAATCTGCATGGGCATGCTGATGCCCCATGCAGGTCCGGCGAGGCGAACCGACTGAAGGATCGGCATGTGGAGCAGATAGAGCGAGAAGCTATATGCACCCAGTCGGCGCATCAACGGATTGCCCCATAGCATGTCGTTGAACGGATGACGGATTGCTGTGCCCAGAATGACCAAGGCGCAGGCGCCGATCTTCAAAGGGTCTGCATAGTAGATGATGTGTTTCGGATCGTTGGTCACGGGCGGGAATACCCATGCGCTGACTGAAGCAGGGGGTGCGATGAGGACCCAGATAAAGGCCGCGGTGAACAGCAGCAGCGGCGGGAATAATCGCGTCATGCGGTCTTCCGGGATCTGTCGAACCAGTACTGCGCAGAGAATGCCGGTCATGAAGATGTGCATCTTAGCCAGGGCAAAGATGCCCGGCAGCCAAGGGCTCGCTGCATAGCAGCCTGCCACGATCAGCCCGATCAGCACATATAGCCAGCCGCGTAGCGGTTGGTTCGCATAGGTTGCCGCCCAGATCGCCGGGAAGAGAAAGTAGAATTGGAACTCCGGCCCGATCGACCAGAAGACCGATACGGTACTGGTGAATGTTCCCTGCCGGACCAGTTCGATCAGTCCGATCGGATAGATGAAATCGGCGTAGACGAAGCGATAGATCAGGAAGGATAGCAGCGAGACACAGGCGTAGAGCGGCACGATGCGGGCTATGCGCGCCGCAGCGTAGGATGCCAACGCATCTCGGTCGGGCGTTCTGGGGAGGTAGAGATGGCCCATGAGAAAGCCGCTGAGCGTGAAGAACAGCAGGACGCCATAATCGCCGGCGCGCGGATGCAGAAGTTCCGGATAGCCGAACGTGCGGAAGTGGCAGAATACGACGAGCAGGGCAGCAAAGCCTCTAACGCCGTCGAGTGCCGGTATATGACGGCCAGGGCTCATGCGGCGTTTCCTTCCATGCGCGTCAGGCGTCCGCGGGCATAACAGAAGCCGTAGACGACCCACATCAGAGCGGCTGTCTTGATTGACAGCAGTGAATTGCTGATGGGCAGGCAGAGTGCGAGGAAGAGCATAATGCCATGCTTTGCCATCCGGTTGCCGGGATCGCGCCCGAAGCTGCTGCAGGCGAGTGCCAACCAGAGTCCGATCGCGATCACCACGGATTGGGCCTGGACGAAATCGGCCCAGCCGGCGTCATCGAACCGGACCCGATCCGCGCGGATGCCCAACAACTGGTCAAGGTCCATCGATCGCAGCGCATCGAGCCCGACGCTGAGCCGTCCGGGAAGATTGTCTTGATGCTCCGCCAAAATTCCCAGCGCTTCGCCCCCGACCAATGCGACAAGCAGCAACGGCAGATAGGCGACGCTCCATTGATCCGGAACATAGGCGCTGAACGGCAGATAGAGGCAGAAGAGCAGGATCACGCTGAGCGCAAACCTGCCATCGCACGTGACCAGCAGCACCGCCGTCGAAACCAGCATGAATAGTCGCGCACCGTTCGACAGAGACCGCCACATGGCTGCCGTGAAGATGGTGCCGACGATCGCCCAGTTGCCGAGCGATACCGGCTCCAGAAACAGCGATGATCCGCGATGCAGGCCAAGGCCGTCGAGCAGCATGCGGCCGCCGGGACGTTCCGAACTGAGGAAAAGGTCGCCGCCAGCCCAGAAGGCATCTGCGTCATAGCCACGGGTCTGCACATAATAGTCGATCACGCGAAAGGTCGAACCAAAGCCGCCAGGGCTCGCCAGTTCCCACAGGCCGACCAACATGATCAGCAATTGCAACGACAACATTGTCTGACGCAGCAACGCGCCTTCAATGCGGGTTCCAAGCAGGATGAAGGCGGGGATCAACAATATATCGCCCAGGATCTTGGGTTCGAAATATCCCTTGATCGCGCTCGTCAGCAGCGCAGAAAGGACCATGATCCAGGTCAGCGCCAGCCACCGGAAACTATATTGGACCGGTTGTGTGATCCCAACGAGCAGGGCGGTCAGAACTATGCCCGCCTGCGCGGCGGACACGATTCCGGCTGTCATCGGGAACAGATGCGCGTTGACCCAGGCCAAGGCCGGATTGAAGAGTACCGTGGCGACAAGCAGTCCGGCGGCGACATAGTTGATGAGCCTGTCATGGATCAGGCTGCGTCGATGCACCGCGTCGTGCCGCGCGCGAGCCGGCGGAGAAAGGGCAATCTCAGCCAAGAGAAGCCTCGACGAGCCTGGCGGCCACGTCGCTCCAATCCTTGCTCGCCACCGGGCTGCGGCCAGCGTTCAGCGCCCGATCAAAAGCCTCGACGATCTCCTGCGGATGATCAGGCCGGTAGCCAAAGCGCAGCGCATGGTCGCCAACGGCGAAATCGGGGCAAACGGCGGGCAGGCCGATTGCCTTATATTGCAGGAGTTTGAGGCTGGAATCTGCGAGATAGGCGGCGGCAGCCGCGCGCTGATAGGCCGCGATCCCGACATCGGCATGCTGGAGATAGGGGAGCGTTTGCGCAAAAGGCATCTCGTCATGCTGGATCACATTGGTCGGAAAGACGCTCTTGGGCGATCCGATGGTGTGGAAGGTGAATTCCGGGCGTGCCAGCGCGAGGGTGCGGATCGCCCCGGCATCGAACAGCATCGATCCGACCGTGACCGCGTTGCGCTTGGTCGCGTAGGGACTGTCTGTTGCCTGATTAAGCAAAGCAGTGTCGACGCCATGCGGAATGAATAATTTGGGGCAGCTGAAGGCCTCGAAATGCGGGAGCATGGAGCGGGCGACGACCACGATCAGGTCGATATCGGCCTCCGATTGCCAAAGCATGTCTTCAATGCATTCAGGCACGCCGGCGGTGGATAGAAGATCCGTGGCCCGATAGACGATCCGCGCCGAGGGTGCGACGGCTCGGATGCGCTTCAGCAATACCGGCGCAATGCCGGATTCGACGATGATGATGTCCGCCGCGCCTGCCGCTTCGTCCAGTGCGGTGCAGCGGTTTCTGGCCCATTTGCTGTAAAGCCAGGATTCCACCTTGCCCGAGACCGGCAACTTCACCGGATGCCATGCGCTGCGCCACAGATAGGCTTGCAGCCCATCCACCTGTTCCCAGGCATTGGCGCGATCAAACAGATCGGCCCGGCTGTCACCACGCAGGCGCGACAGCCAGCTGTAGCCGATCGACATGAAGGTCACCTGATGGCCCTGTTGCGCCATATGGCGCGCCACGAAATGCACGCTCGCGCGGCGCCGGGTCCGATAGTCATGGCGCGAGATGATGAGGACGCGGTGTCCTTCGGCGTGAACCGGCTGTGGCTTTGCGGCGGATTGTCCGATCATGAACGGGCCTCCGTGCTGGCAAGAATCTCGTCATAATAATCTTCCAGGGCGGCTACGCGGTTGCGGAGGTCGAACTTGGCGGTCACATGGGACCGGCCGGCTCGGCCAAAATCGCCGCACAGGTCCGGCGCGCCCAGAAGCGTTTGCAAATGGTCGGCAAAGTCGTGGCTGTTGCGCGATCGTGCGAGCAGCCCGGTCATGCCGGGTTTGATCGCTTCGCGCATCGGGCCATCGTCAAACGCGATTACCGCCATGCCCATCGCCTGCGCTTCCATCAGCACGATAGGAAGCCCCTCGGAATCGCCGTTTGACGCGCGCACGCTCGGCATCGCGAAGATGCGGTGACGGGCCATGGCCGCGAAGACCTCCGCGCGAGATCGTGCGCCCAGGAAATGCGGCTGGATGCCAAGCCGGTGGGCCTGGGCGACCAGGGCGGGCATCAGGGGGCCGTCGCCGATAATGGTGAGCGGTTCGCTTCGGACGCGTTCTGGCAGTTTCGCCCAGGCGTCGAGCAGGAAATTGACCCCCTTCTTCTCGACCAGACGGCCGACGAAGAGGGCGCCCCGGCGGCCATGGGCGGCGGGTGGCGGCGGCAGGCTGGACGTGTCGATACCCAGCGGAATGACGCGCAGCTTGTGGTCGGGATAACCTGCGTCGAGCAGGCACTGCTTGATCCACTGGGATACGCAGATGATGCCATGGGCGTAACGCAGAAGGAAGGGCTTGAGCATCAGATACCAAAGTCCCTCGGTGCGGCGCGCATGTTCGCGCGCGGTCACCGTTGCATCATAGCCATGGGCGGTGACCACCAGTGGGATGTTCCGTCGCGCGGCAAGGGACAGGATGTTCGCCCCATCCTGCAGGAAATGCGCATGGATCAATCGCGTCGAGGGAGCCGACAGGACATCGCCGACATGGCGATATCGGCCGGTCAGCCGATTATAGACTTTTTCATATTTACCCGCCTGAGCACGATGCAACAGATGGGGAGTGTGGCCGTTAATAGAGTATCCGTTCAGTATATTTTCAGTTATTATGATCGGATTATATCTATTAAGACCCTGTATGTGGTCTGATATGAAGGTTTCAGAAAGAGGAAGGAAGCCTCTTCTGTATATTGCAACGTTGGGTGTGTCAGATAATTCCACTAGGTGAAATTCCTCAATTCGTTGCGGTTTCATCGATTGGTATATCGAAGCTTATTATCGCTTTCGAGTAAGGCATAACACCTATGCAAAATCCCGCGATTGCTCCTGTGCTCCCCCTTGTCAGTGTCGTGATTGCGGCGTTCAACGCCGAGGACAGCCTGGATCGCGCGGTGCAATCTGCGCTTGCGCAGAAACTTCCGGTGGAGGTGATCATCGTCGATGACGCGTCCGGCGACAAAACCGTGGCAATCGCCGAACGGTTGATGGAGCAGGACCCACGGGTGCGACTGGTGCTAAGCGAGGCCAATGGTGGGCCTTCGGTCGCGCGGAATCTGGGGATTGGGGCCGCGCGGGGCGAATGGATCGCGATACTGGACGCCGATGATGCCTTCGCACCGGGCAGGCTGGTTCATCTGACCGCGCTCGGCGATCGGCATGACGCCGATCTGGTCGCGGACAATCTGTTTTTCTATGATTGGCACGCCGGAGCAGTGGTTGGCACGGCATTGTCGCGGACAGCGGAGCCGATCCGGCATATCCGACCGGCCGAATTCGTCCGCAACGCGATCACAGGGCGCTCGCCGTTCGATTTCGGCCAGCTCAAGCCGATCTTTCGTCGCCGCTTCCTGACGACCCGTTGCCTGCGCTACCCGCCCCAGTTGCGGCACGGCGAAGATTTCGCCTTCATCATCGATTGCCTGCTGGCAGACGGTCGTTTCATTCTGAGTGCAGAGCCGCATTATCTGTTCACTCAGCGGCAGGGCTCCATTTCGGATCAGGGATCGGGGCAATCCCGGACATTACTGAACCTGGATGCAATGCGCGCCCATAGTCTTGCCATGCTGGATCTGCCCCGCGTTCGGGATGATCGTGTTCTGTCTCGGTTGTTGGCCCGTCGCGCCAGCGCCATTAGGCAGCAGCATAGCTGGAACCGCGTCTATCCGCATCTTCGCGCACGCAAGCCGATGGCATTGCTGGAGGCTATGATGACGGACTGGAGCAACTGGCCCATGCTGGGACGCCATCTGATCCGCCGCTGGCACCATCGCGCGCAGATGGCGCGGATAGTTCAGCCCGAACGCACCAGCTTGTCGAATTCGACGCTGAGCTGATCGACACGGTTGGCAAAGATCCGATCGTCGCTCAGAAATCCCGCCTCGCTCTTCAATTGTTCAAGTGCGGAGGCGATGCGGCCGTGTTGCCGCCGGTTCCACGTGGCGATACGCCGCGCGACCGCGGGTGGTTGTGGCAGACGCCGGGGCAGGGCGAGCAGATGATGTTTCAGTTTTGGCCGCATGGACATCCACCAGCCGCGCTGTTCACGACGGGTCATCTGCCTTTGGTGCGCAAGCGCGCCTTCTGCATCAGGATGCGCAAGTCGATAATGTTCACCGACCAAGCGCCGGACTCCGTCGCGATAGGCAGTGTCCAACGTTGCGGTAGGCAATATTCGCGGCTCATAGGGCAAGTTGAGGGAAAGCGACCAGTCGAGCCATTTGAAGCTGTTGATCCTTCCCGAGCTGGAGACCGGAACCCAGGGTACGCGCAGCGTATCGGCGATGATCGCTGCGTGCATCGAATCGGCGATCACCAGACGTGACCGGCGGATTTCGTCGATGACCTGATGCGCGCATTGCCGCGGGTCCACCAGCTTTACGCCGGCGGTAGCGCAGGCGGCGGCCCAGTCGCCCTCATCCATCGCCTCATAGTGGGGAATGAAGATGGGCCGGTCGCGCTCCGCTTCGGGTAGAGGCTTGAGCCGGTCCAGCGTGGAAAGCAGCAACGCGCCATCGGCAATCGCCCGATCTGGGCGGTTGACGACGCGCGCCGTGAGCGGGCCGCGTAATGCCACCACATCCCAGCGATCGGTCGAGAAATCCTCGGGCACCGGCCTATAGCCCAGGCCGCTCGAGAAAATTCTGATCCGGGATGCGGGCGGCATATGATTGCCGATGATCGTGCCGATGCCGCAGAACAGCGTATCGGCTTCGTCGGACCAACGGCCGGGAGCAAGCTCCTCCCACAGCCAGCCGTTGAGGTCGTCGCCAAAATTCCCTTCCTTGGCGCGATAATAGAAGAGTTTCATGTCATGGCCTCGTCCAGGCGGGGGCTGTGCCAGCGCATTTTTCGAATGATGATGTCGCGCCATAATGGCAGCAGCGAGACGTTCATGAGCCGATAGGCATCCAGGATGATGCGACGCTGCTCACCATTTTTCAGGCCCTGATAGACACAAGGGTGAAGCAGGATCGCCGCCATCTCTAGGCGCAAGATTTCGATGCGCTGATCGGTCAGGCGCGCGGCAGCAGCGCTGATGCCCGGCGTGATCTTCATCAATCGATTGGCGAGCACCATCGACATGAGGCGGCGCAGATTTTTGGCACCAAGCCGCTCATGCGCATCGCGATAGAGATTGATACCTTCTCCACGCTGGGCCTTGGCCAGCTTGGAGAAGCAGATCCCCTCAACGCTGTGCGCCAGCCGCACCCACATCAGCCAGTCCTCGCCGGCATAGCGAAGCCGTTCCTCGAACCGGAGATCGCGCACCGCCCTGCGGCGCAGGATCACGGCGGATGTCTGGCATAGATATTCCTGCACCATGAATTGCCCCGCGCGGTCGGGCTGCAGGCGATAGATTTGCCCGCCCAGAGGCAGGGGTTCGAACGCATCCTCATTGGCGCCCTGCGCAAAAAGTGTCAGCGAAGCAAACAGGCTGGACGGCGGCATGGCGCTATCGCAGAAATAGAAATCATTCCCAAGTTCGAGCGCGCCGACGCCCTGTTGCAGATGGTCTGGCGCCCAACTGTCATCGGAGTCCAGGAAGGCGACATAGTCGATGTCGGGTCCGATCTGATCGAGGCCGCGATTGCGCGCAGCAGCGGGGCCGGCGTTCGGTTGCTGCACGGTCCGGAGCTTCAGCCAGGGTGGCAATTCCATGTCTGCCAGTTCGTCTAGCGCAGGAATGGGCGAACTATCGTCGATTATCAGGAGTTCCACCTCGGTGGGCGCGGTGAACGTTTGTGCAACGATCGAGCGGATGGCCTGCTGCAGGATACCCCGCTCACGCTGGAAGTAAGGGATGATGACCGCGATCCGACGCAGCTCTCTTGGGTTCGGCGGCACGAGATCAGGCGGCATCGGCGTTGCGGACAGTGTGGGAGTGGGGCGATGGCGGCGGGATCGGCCCGTCCGAGTAGCCACCCCTGGCGTCACGGATGGCATTCATGAGGAAGGTGACATTGCCGCG
Organism: Sphingobium sp. DN12; assembly: GCF_051058005.1. Classification (NCBI taxonomy): domain Bacteria; kingdom Pseudomonadati; phylum Pseudomonadota; class Alphaproteobacteria; order Sphingomonadales; family Sphingobiaceae; genus Sphingobium; species Sphingobium sp. DN12. The sequence continues at coordinate 1,756,301 of NZ_CP173717.1, read as the reverse complement.
CAAATAGCGGTCTGCCAGTCGGGTCGGTTCATTCATGAGCCGGAATATCCATTCCATGCGCATGCGGCGCAGCCAGCCAGGCGCGCGCGGGACATGGCCGGCGGTGAAATCGAGCAGGGCGCCCGCGCACAATATGGGGCGGCCGATATGGGATGCCCATTTGGCCGCCCACAATTCCTGGCGGGGGTTCCCCATGGCTGCGATTACCAGATCCGCGCCGCTTTCCCGAATATGGCGGCTCAGATGCTCCTCCTCTTGCGGGTCGAAGAAGCCATGGAGGGTGCCGACTATGCGAATATGGGGATGACGCTCTTCCAGAATGGCGGCTGCACGTTCCGCGATGCCGGGGGCTGCGCCTACCAGAAATAGCCGGAGGCGGTCCGGGTAGCTCTTCAGCAACTGGGGAATGAAGTCCGTGCCGTTCAGATTGTGCGGGAAGGAGTCCCCGTAGCGGAGGCGGCTTGCGATATCGACGCCGACGCCGTCATTAAGGACCAGCGCGTCGTTCAGTGCGGCAGCGACGCCCTCGACCCGCCGTGCCTGGTTGATCAGATGGGCATTGCCGAATGCGACCACGCGCGGCGACTGGTCCCTGATCAGATCGGAAACGGCTTTCAGCGCGTCGCTCTCCGAAAGAACGGCAAGGCGAAGCGGCCCGATCTGGCGGGTCTGACGTCCCAGAATATGTTCGTAGATGGCCGAGATCCTGGCGCTCACGCCCGGCCAACCATAAGCGAGCAGACCTGCGGCAGTGGTGGGGGAGGGCGAGCGTTGCTGCGCCTTGCGAATGTCCTGCAGGGTGCGCGCAGCGGACAGCGGATCGGCGAAATCGATCAGGCTGCCGGTATCGAGTTTGACGCAGGAGCGGCGATGCGCCGGAATGTCGCTGACGACTGGATAAAGCCCGGCGGACACCCCCTCGATCAGGGAAATACCGAAACCTTCATAGGCGCTGGGCGATGCGAAGATGGTACTACGGGCAATCAGCGCCTGCAGCGCCTCGTCGCTGGGGCTGTCATGAAATTCCACCAGATCGCCCAAACCGAGCTGTTCGACGATCTGTTGCAGATCGGCGAAGGTGACACCCATCGGCTTTCCCGCGATGATCAGCCGAGCCTTGCGGTCCAGCCGGTGCAGATGCGCAAACCAGCGGATCAACAGGTCGATCCGCTTGTTCGGCGCGATCCGGCCGAAATAGATGAAGCGATGCTCGGTGGAAGGCGATTGCGCAAGACCGGCGAACTTGACCGTGTCCACGCCATTTTCGACCAGCGTGAGTGCGCGACGATTGACCTTGGCGAACGTCTCATAGTCCGCTTCGCTGCAGGCAATGATCGCCCGATATCCAGCCAGCGAAAGGCGGGTCATGCTGTGAAAATAGAGTTGCTTCAATCGACGGGCATAGCCGGTATGAAAGAAGCCGCCATGCGTGGACAGGACCAGCGGTTTGCGATGCAGCAGCCGGGTCAGTGCCAGATAGTCGGCGAAGAAATCGACGGCGTGGACATGGACGATGTCGCAATCGTCCAGATGGTGCAGCACGGATGGTGCGAGCGGATAGCGACGTCCTCCCCGGTAGGGGATTCGGACAACCTCGACATCGTCGATGATTTCGGATCGTGGCAAGGGTGCGTCGTCGCCGTCGAAGATGCGGTCCAGGGTGATCATCCTGACCTGGTGCCCGGCGCGAGCCTGTTCGCGGCACAGATTTCGGGTGAAGCTTTCCAGCCCGCCGAGTCCGGGATGATATTGTCGGGAAATATGGGCGATTTTCATATCATACCCCCTTGGTGCCGACCGATCGCTGACGGCTAGATCAGCATGATGGTGCCGATCAGCACCGTGTTCAGCATGGTCATCTTGTTGATCACGGCCTTGAGTTCGCTGGTGGATGTCTGATCGCGCTGGACCGCAACGATCGCGCAATCGGCGCTGCCTGCCGCATGAGCGAGATCGTCGATATGGCTGGCGTCGACCAGGCACAGATCGAAATGGGCCGTCAGCGACGACAGGCGTTGCGACAGTGGCGCAAGCGGACTGCCGTCGATGGCGCAGCCATCCTGCTGGGGAGCGGCCATGACGAACAACGACCGGATGCTGCTCGGCTGGACCAGCTGAAATGGCTGATCCATGTCGTCCGGCGAGCCGGTTCGTGCATTCATGCCAAGCAGGCGATGTTGAACGAAGCCGGAATGCTCCATGTCGACGACCAAGGTGCGCAGACCGCTCAGGGCTGCCGAGACCGCGATATTCGCGGTCAATATTGCCGCCTGCTCGCTCGCCTCGATTGCGATGACCGCGATGGAGCCGGGCGCGCGACCGTCGGGATGGCGCATTGCAGACAGGGTCGACTGGATGTCCCGCGCTTGTTCCGCCAGCATTGCGCTGGGGGCGTGGATCACCGCGATTGCGGGATCGACATTGGCGTGGACCGCCACCGTCTCCTCGCCCGGATCGCCATCGTAAGTCGGGGGCAGGCCGGGATAGACATCCTCTACCGGTTCAGTCGAGCGAAGCCTCATGACCAATTGCCTCCTTCAATACGGAGTTGCTTGCCGTTGACGCGCAGGTCTGCCTGACCAAGCAACGGCACGCCGGTAAGATAGGTGACGGTGTTGCGACTGCGGACGCGCGGGCTGAGCCATTCGGCGAGAATGACCGAGCCAATCGCGAGCATGAGGGCCACCATCGTCATCATCAGGAACCGCACGCCAATATTGGGCGCGTTGGGGATCATCGGCGGTTCTGCAATGTCGAGCCGCACGATATTGAGCGACGGGGCCGTGCTGGTGGCATGCAACTGCGAGAATTGTTCGGTCTGCGCCTCATATTCCTTGCGCGCCGATTCCACATTGCTTTCCAGCACGGCGAGCTTTCCGCGATCGGCCGCGAGCGACAGCATGCGCCCGCGATGCTGGTCGAGCAGGGCCTGCATCGTGCCCTGATTGGCCGATGCCGCCGAACTGGCCGCCGCCAGCGTGCCCGACATCTTGCCGGTTTCCTGGGCCAGACTGTCCTGCATCTGGCGCAACTGCTGCTGGGCGGCGCGCATCGTCGCATGATTGGGGCCGAGTTCGGCAGCCATCTGGCTGATTTCCGCCGATTTGGCCGCGATCTGAGCCCTTAGCCCCTGGATCACCCCGCTCGATTGAATGTCAGGCATATTGGCGCCCCCCGCCGCGCGCGACCGGGCCTCCGCAGCAACGGCTTCGGCCGACGACAGTTTCGACGACAATTCGCTCAGGCGCGTGCTTTCCGCATCGATGGCGCCGGTGGCGACAATGCCATGAGCGCGCTGGAAATCGGCGAGCCGTGCTTGCGCCTCTTCCATGCGCTGTTCGGACGCGGCGATTTGTTTCTTGTACCAGGCAGCAAAGCGCTGGGCGAATTCGTTGCTGATGCCCAGGCGCGCATCATTGAAGGCCTGGGCGAAGCTGTTGGCCATCAACGCCGAACGTTGTGGATCCAGGCTGCGGTAGGAGACGTCGATCGTATTGCCGGTGGCGCTCGGCGAAACCTGCAAACCGGACTGGACACTGCGGCTGATCCAGCCTTCGAAACTCTGGTTGCCGTTCGTCTGCTCCTGCCAGCGGGCGCGCATGGCCGGATTCCTGAACAGGCCAAGCCGCTCGGCCACCTTGCGGGCGATCACCTCGCTCTGCAGGATTCTGGACTCCGTCGCGAGCATGGATTCGCCGGTCGCCTCGTTCGATTTGCCGCCGGTCGGGTCCGGTGCCCGGTTGTCGAACAGCAAAGTGGCGGTCGCGCGATATTCGCGCGGCGTGATCGCAATCCAAAGGACCGTCAGCGCCATGACGCAGCAGAAGATGGCGGCTGCCATTCTCCAGCGCTGCAGGATGGCTCGCGTTATGTCGAACATGTACATCCTATCGGTCCCTTACGATGCAGCGCTTTGGCGCTGCCCTTCTACAAGGCTGACGACACGCCGGGTCAGGTGGTCGCCGTGGCGGCTGGCAGACAACATGCCGAGCAGGAACTGGGGGGCGAGGCTGTCCCGGAACATGAGGGCAGTGCTGCCCGGCCGGGCGTGCATGGCGCGGCGCAGGATATCCAGGACCGGAGCGTAGCGGTCGATATGCGGCGCCTGCTGTTCCGGCGCGAGGCCGGGAGGAACGATCGCGGCGCGGACGACCTGTTCAATCATTGGCCAATGGCCGGCGCCCAGATCGATGGCTTCATGGAACAGCGCAGCATCTGTCGGATTGGTGATCGTCCAGTCGTCGACCGCGCGCATCATTCCCGCGAGCGTTGCCGGCATTTCGACGATCGTCTTGCGCTGCCTGAGGGTTTCCAGGCAGGCCAGCGCGCAGAACAGGCGGACATGATAGGGGGAGCCGCATGCGACATGGGCAATTGTCTCGCGCGCGGCATCGCTGAAGTTGAGGCCGGCCTGGGCGGCGCCGCGGTCGATTAGGTCGAACACGGCGGCCGTATCGATCCGCACGATGGGAACGGCGGTCATGTGCCGCCGCAGGGATTCATGGCCTTCGATGAGCTGGCTCAATCCGGACGCGATGCCGACCGCCAGAATATGAACCGGCAGGGCCGCGTCGGAGAGCAGCTTCATGGTGCGCGACAATTCGCCAAGAACAGCCGGATCGGTGATGCGGTCGAACTCGTCGAGGATGAAGATGAATTTTCGCTGCCCATGTTCGGCGAGTGCTTCCACGACATCGCGCGGTCCAACGACGATAGGTGCATCTGTCGCAGGTGAGCGCGGCAGGTTTCCGCGGGCGGCATCGAGGAACGGTGAGATCAGGCTGGTGAAATCCTGCCCGGGCTCGCAGGCCATGTAGAAGACCAGATAGCCGCGATTGTCGGCAACATTGGCGAAGACGCGCGCCAGCGAGGTCTTGCCTGTCCCACGGCCGCCAAAGATCATCGCATGATTGCCGCGGTCCAGCACCCCCTCCACCAGCAGATCCATCTCCTGCTGCCGGCCATGAAGATGGCGGGCGGCTGTGACTGGCTGGGTCGCGTTGAACCCCTTGCGTATCGCTGATCGGACAGCGTCAGCGGACATGGCTGCATTGGTAGACGGCGTGACGGATGCAGCGCCGGCCGATTGCGCATTTTCAGGCACGCTGCCCGTTGCTCGGGAACGCCGGCCAGGCACTTCTCGGCGCCGCTCGGGCTCGGGCGTTCGTTGGAGCCAGCGGGCAATTCTGGTGAAGATGTTCACGCAATGCCTCCTGTCAGGATACTGGATCGCATCTCAGAAGGTCCGCTCGTTGACGGTGTAGACGTCACCAGGCTTGACCAGCATATCGAGGCTGGCCTTCTTGATGATCTCCGTGCCGCGGTGCAGCGTGATCTTCTTTTCCGATCCGCCCAAAGTCGGCCCGCCGGCCTGGGCCAGCATCTGGCGCAGGGTCATGCCGGTTTCGAAGGCGACGCGGCCGGGCTTGTTCACCTGGCCGTAGATGAATACCTCCTCGGCCTTCGGCACGAAGATGGAATCGCCTGCGCGCAGGAACTGACCGGTCCCGCTTTGCGGGTCGAGATCGCTGAGGGCAATCCGCCGATCCGCTTCTCCCGTTCGTTGCAGGATCGCATAGTCCGCCGCGTCCGCGCGGGCGCCGCCGGTGCGCGCCAGCATCATCGCGATCGTCTGAGGTCGATCCAGGGGGTAGAGCCCAGGGTTCTGGAGGTTGCCGAACATCGTAACCGATCGACTGACGAAGCTCACGACTTCGACATTGACGATCGGATCGACGAAATATCCGCCCGTCTGCAATTGCCGGCGGATATTGTTTGCAAGGGCGTTGGTCGTGGATCCCTCCGCGACCACTTCGCCGATGCTCGGCAGGGTGATGCGCCCATCTTCCTTGATCCGCGTTTTGACTTCGATCGGATAGGCGCCGAATATCGAGACGCGTATCTCGTCATTGGCACCCAGGACATAGGCAGCGACAGCTTCCTTGTTGTCGACGCCGGCCAATACGGGATTGGCGAGCGTGGCCAGAAGAAGGGAACTGCACAGGTTTCGCATCGCACGGGGTAAGAACATGGCCATGCTCCTCACAATGTAAGGCCAAGGGACAGCATCATCGATGTCGATTTATATCGGTAGCGCTCGACTGCGCTTTCTCGCCATTCGTGGCGAACGTCGACGCCGGCCGTCAGGCGGCTGCGCAGTGCAAATCGATATCCGGCGTTGAGTGCGGTCGTTTCGTCGGTACCGCGCATCATGTCGGTGTCGATCAACAGCTCGCCCTTGAACTGGCGCCTGGCATAGCTCGCGCCAGCCTGGATCGAAGATCGTGAACTGAGGGTCGCATTGCCGCGCAGCGAAAAATTGGTCAGGACGATATAGGTCGCACCGGTGTTGCTCTGGTTGCTGGTGCTGCGGCTGCCGTCGAATGTCAGGGAGGTGCGCGGCGATGGCCGGTAGACGGCACCTGCGTGATAGCCCAGGCCCGAATAGTCATCGACCCGTTCATCACGCGCCTTGGTATGAATATAGCCAATTCCGGCACTCCAACTGAGACGCGGCGCGACAGCGCGTTTGAACTCGATCCCAACCCGATAATTGTCGGCACCGCGGCTCATGCGCAGTTCGGACGTCTCGTCTGACCAGTGGGGGCGGCGGAAAGCTTCGACGTTGAACATCAGTCGAATGTCGCCAAGGCTTGCCTTGCTATAGGCGATACCAATGCCCGCGCTGCGGGTGCGGATGTCGAACGGCCGGCGTGAATCGACGCTATTGTTCGTTTGCAGATATCCGAGTTTGATGACGGGATAGTAACCATAGGGCTTGTCGCACTCGGCCGTGACCGCATAGTCCTGGGTGCGTTCACTGTTGCCGACGATCATGCCTTGGTCGGCGAGATCGGCCTGTGCGAAATTCAGGCGGGCGCTTGGACGCAGATAGCAGAGCGCGCTGACCTTTACATCGCCCTTGGCGGTGAGCGTAACGCGCTCCCGATCGAGATTGCTGTAGCGCTGATGGAAGTCATAGCCCAACGAACCCACGACCGTGACCTGATGGACACCCAGATTTTTCCTGAAGGTGACATCGAGCGCCGGGGTGATGCGAAGATCGTCCTTGTCGCCGGAGACGACTTCATCGCTCTGCCGCAGGACGTTGTCGTCGTAGAGCATGCGCACCGTGGGTGCCACGGTCAGGCCGTCAGGCGGCACTTCGACCTGCGCAAAGGCTGGGCAGCCCAAGACGATCGAGCAGGCAAGGGGAAGGCGCGCATAATGCAGGCGGGTCATCTTGCGGCTCCCGTCTGGCTGTATTTTGCAACAATGGCTGCCTGTGGCCGGGCTTTGCCTTGTACGGGTTGCAGGCTCATGGGATAGTTTGCGCCCCACCATGGGCCGCCGGCCCAATAGGCCCAACCCATCCAGACATCGGCATTGGCATCGAGATGCTTGAGCAGGGCGTCCAGGCTGTCGAGGCAGGCGGCATTTGCTGGGGCGCCGAACTCGCCAAGGAAGCCCTTGTGGCGGTTGTCCCGAAGCCATTTTGTCGCCGCTTCCATGCGGCGTTGGATGACCGGCGGTGCTTCGCATTGCGCCTTCATCCCGGAACTGTCCGAGTCCAGATATTGGTGCATCTCGATCGCATAATTGCCGGCTGGATCGCGGAAGTTCTGGAAGGCGGCAGCGTTGGAGGCGCGGCCGCCAGCGATCCAGCTATGCGCGCCGGTCCAGTTGGAGCCCGGCACGAACAGCATGTTGCGCGCACCCGCCTTTCGGATGGCGACGACGCTTTCGTCCACCATCGATCGCCAGCGTGCTGGAGCCATGCCGTTCGGTTCATTCATCAGACCGAAGGCCACCTGCCGGTTCCCGCGATAATGCTCGGCCAGCCGGCGCCACAGATCGGCAAGTTTCGCGCTGCCATCTGGCGATTGATCCAGTCGCTGCCCCCCGTTTGCGCCATAATTATGGATGTCGAGGATGATGATCCGGAACGGGGCGAGGATCGCCACGACCTTGTCAAGGCGGGCCTGCTCGGCGGTCGAAAGGGGCTGGAGCGGGACGGGTTGGATCCGCTCCCACAATATCGGAACCCGGACGATCTTCATGCCCATCGCGACGAAGGGCGCCGCGGTGCGGGTATCGGGGTAGATATAATCCTTCCCGAAAATACCCGGCTTCCTGCCCGAGTTGAACTCTCCGCCCGCGAGGTTGATTCCCGACAACGGTGGCTCCGCGCAGGCCATCCAAGGGCATGCCGTCAAGAGCAGGGCAGCACATCGGATCGCAAGGACCGTCCGTCTCGGGCGCTGAGGGGCGCTCATGGTCAGCGCTGCCCGCCTGTGCTAGCAGGGCGCCGCAAAGGAATAGATTGTAGGACATGGCACCGATCGGGAACAGGCAGGCGAGCGTGGATGTCGCTATCGCGCCCGCGTCGCGACATGCAGCGCGGGCCGTCGCCGGACGTGAACGACATGCCGCGTTGCTGACTCATTTCGGCAGCGTCGGATTGTTGTTGATGCGGGGCATCGTGACCGACGTTGGGCAGTCGGGCGATGCGGAAACGCGCATGATCCATTATCGCCGGCAGGTTGATGGAAAATATTGCGTCGAACTGCCCGCGGGCATCGATGTCGATATCGGAGATATGATCATGATCCGTGCGCTGACGCTGCCCGACGGGGCGGTGCGGCCGATCATGGCGCGGGCGAAGAGCCAACGGGAATGGATAATGCTCGATGATGTCAACGTGATCGTCGACGATTATACTCGTGCCACACGCCGGTTCGTTCGTTGGGGCACAGGGGCCGGATCGGCTCTGGCAATGCTGGCGGTTTGCGGCATCGCGGCTCCTCTCGCGCTGACCACAGCGGTATTTTCCTTTGCCGGTGCCTGGAGCTTGCATCGCCGAGATCGCCAAGATCGGACTAGGATCGGCCGCTGGCTCGCCCGTTAGGGCGGCAAGAATTCCAATGGACATGGTCATGCGAGCATCCCCTGCTGTCGATACCAGGTGATGGTGCGACGAAAGCCTTCCTCCAGATTGATCAGCGGCTGATAGCCCAGAACGGTCTGCGCGCGTGCGATGCTGAACGCGCGGTTGTGCCTGAAGATGGTCAGCCGGCGACGAGGTAGAGGGGGTTGCAATCCCAGCGGCGCATAAAGTGCTTCGCACAGGCGTGCGGCCATTAGCGCGAGGCTGTAGGGGATGGTCGCCTTGGGCGGTGGCACATCCAAGGCGGTCGCGACGGCCCTCACATAGTCGCGCAGCGGCAGGAAGACGCGATCGCCCAGGATGAAGGTGCCCGATGGCGCATCGGGATGAACCATCGTCAATATGTAGCCGGCGACCAGGTCATCAATGTAGACAGGATGGAAATTGGGTGTTTGCCGACCCGCAAACAGAAAACGGCGGCGCTGGACCAAGCGGAACAGCTTTAGCATCCGGGTGTCGCCTGGCCCATAGGTGGAGCAGGGGCGAACGATGACGACGCTCATGCCCGGCCGGCCCATTTCGTCACGGCAGAGATCTTCGGCTCGCAACTTGCTTTCCTGATAGGGATCGCGGGGGTCGAATGGCGCATTTTCGTCTGCGGGGGCGTCGGCCACATTCCCGTGGACGCCAATCGACGAGCAATAGATGAAGCGCTCGACTCCGGCCCGTCGGCTCGCTTCGAGCAGGGCCCGAGTAGCATCCCGATTGACCTGCATGAACGCCTTGCGCGGTCCTTCGGTACGGAACATCGCGGCAATGTGGAAACAATAGCGTGCGTCCCGAAGCAGTGCGTCGAAACGATCAGTGTCTGTCAGCGAGCCTTCGATCCACTCTATGCCGCTCTCGCGCTCCGCTTCGGTAAGGGGCCTGCGGCACATCGAGCGGACGCGGTAGCCCATTTGCAGGAGTTGACGTGCGAGCGCCCCGCCAACGAAGCCAGTCGCGCCGGTCACTGCTATGATGGGCTGATAACCGATTTCGTTCATGTAAATAGCTTCCGGTCGACGGCGAAAGGCGATGCATTCATCATCGCTATTTTGCGTCCAGGCGCGTTGATCGGCGAAAGCAATTGCGTCTCCATTGAAGAAACGATCATTTGATATCCCGATCTCAATAATATTGCGTGGATCCTGATTGCGGAAATTCTTACGCAACTGCGGTATTAGTCAACATCAGGGGTAACACCTATCAATTAGGTGCAAATACATAATGGAACATGATTTTGTTATGTGTGAACTTGTTGTCGTTAGGTTGGGCGGCGCGAGCACTCGGTGCATGCGCCATTTTGTCCGAGGCGGACGTGCTTTCATGAGTGGATCTGCATGGTGCCTTCGGTTTTTGGCGCCGGCTCGCTCTCGGAGTCATGGCGCTATTCAGGCTTTCGTGCTCATGCTTGCCGTGTGAGTGCCAGTCGGAGAACGGGTTTGGCATTGCAATTTCTGTCTGCACAACTGGATCATCTTTACGCCCGGCTGACGGTGATGCGACTCCGCGCGCAAGGCTGCCAATTGGGGCGTGGCCTGCGCGTGCGAGGTGGCGTGCCTTATCTCCGGAACCCCGGATCCTTGGTTATTGGCAACAATGTCCGTCTGCGGAATGAACCGACCCGGATTCGCCTGGCTACGGTTCCGCAGGGGGCCATCATTCTTGGCGACGAGGTTTCGTTGAACACGGGAGTTCATATCTTCAGCGCTGCGCGGATCGATGTCGGCGGCGGGTCACGTATCGGTGACAATGTCGCGATGTTCGACACGAGTTTCCACCCCGTCCATGAAGGGCGTTCCGTATGGCCCCGTCCGATCACCATTGGTCGCAACGTCTGGATTGGCCGCAACGCCATCATCTTGCCCGGCGTGTCGATCGGCGATCACTCAGTGGTGGCAGCCGGATCAGTGGTCTTTGATGATATTCCCGCCCGACAAGTGTGGCGGGGCAACCCCGCGGCATTCGTGAAGCATGTCCGGGCGACCGACGATTTTCGACGTAGCTAGGGGGAGGGCGATATGTCAGGTCCGGGGTTGGGGCGCGCAGTCCGTTCAGGCATGGCCTGGTCCATCCTGGAAAGTTGGGGTGTGCAACTGTTGCAGTTCCTGACCTTCCTCGTGATTGCGCGCTATGTCGATGCGACGATGCTGGGTATTGTCGCCATGGCCCTGCTTGTGGGGCAATGGTTCCAGATGATTATATTGTCGGGGATCAGTGCATCGCTTGTCAGCAAGGGCACTGCCGATGCCGACTTGGATGACACGGCCTTCTGGATTTCTGCTGCGGCCGGCGCACTGCTGCTGATCGCGACCTTCCTGCTAGCCGACTGGGTCGAGCGAACCGCGGCCCATCAGGGCTTGGGCATGGTTTTGCGCTGGCTGAGTGTCGCGAACTTCCTTGGCGCGCTGAACGTCGTGCCACAGGCTTGGCTGACGCGAGCCTTGCTGATGCGGCCATTGGCCACGCGCTCGACAATCTCGACCCTGGTCGGTGGCATTGTCGGAATAGCGCTGGCGGTGGCCGATTATGGCGTGATGGCGCTGGTGGCACAAAATCTGGCCGTAGCCGTCATCGGAACGATAATCCTGTGGGCCGCCTGCCCGATGCGGCCCCGACTGCGTTTTTCACGGGAAAAGGCAAGGGACGTGCTTTTCTATGGCCGTCATGTCGGCGTGACGGGCGCTGCGAATTTCTTCAACGCCAATGCTGACATCATGGTCATCGGCCTGGCGCTCGGCGGCGCTGCGACAGGCGTATATACCGTCGGTAAGCGGGCTTTGCTGGCCGCCAATCTGATGCTGGCGCGCGCGCTGTCCCGTGTGGCACTTCCGGTCTTCTCGCAACTCAAGGGGGATCCGCCCCGCCTTGCAAAGGCCTTCCTCAAAATAGTGTCGGCGACCTCGTCTATAACGACCCCGGCCTTTGTCGGCCTGGCGATCGTATCGGACGAGTTTATTTTCCTGTTGTTCGGTCCGCGTTGGGCGGCGGCAGCGGATGTGATGCGCTACCTCAGCCTGTTCGGGGCGCTCCAGTCGATCGGCATTTACAATCAGTCGCTGATGCTCGCCATGGGGAAGCCGCAATGGCAGACTTGGCTGGCGGGCATTTATGCGCTGGTCAATATTGTCACCTTCTTCTTTGCCGTCGAATATGGGATGGCAGCGGTCGCTGCCGCGTTCACGGCGCGGGCCTATATCCTCTATCCCTTGTCCGTCTGGCCAGTTGTGGTTCTGCTGCCGCTCGGATGGCGGGATTATTGGAAAGCGCTGCGGCCTAGTGTCGTCGCATCGGTGGTCATGGCTATTTTTCTATGGGGCCTCCGGTTCGCATTGGCCGGCCAAGCGCCGATTCCGATGCTGTTGTCGACGGTCATCGCTGGGGCAGCGGTCTATATGATCGTCCTCGGACTGGTCGGGCGGACCATTGTCGTCGACATGTTCCATTTCGCACGGGCAGGGGGCAAACGCGTGTCCTCCACCAGCTAAATTTCCGAAGTGGACATTTTGGGAAATCCTCCGGCAATGACATTTTGCAGCTGCGGAACGAAATTTCTCAAAATGTGTAAAACTACCTACTATACTTCCCCTAATACCGATGTTAAAAATTGCGCATTGCAGCAGAGAATTATGTAATCCTCTAACTGGATCAATAATCGGTCAGGGGTAAGCATGGGGCAGACGTCCGATTGAAGACGTGAGCCGGTTTCTGCCATCCCTTTCAGGGTGACGGTCGCAGCATATGAAATAATTCTGGGCGTTAAGCGCGGGGTTTGAGTTATGTTCGCAGCCGTCAGACGATTTAACATCATGCCGATCTCCAAGGCGGGCCAAGTCCGCGCCAGCTTTTCGCTGGTCAGGCTGCGATGCCTCAGACGCCACGTCTCGTGGAGCGGGGGCAGTCGCTATCTGATCGGGTTGGCCATGGTCGCGATCGCGCTCGCCGCTTTTCAGGCCGATGAATATCCGTCCTTCTCCAGCGAATTTTATGTGATATTCACATTCGTTGCATTGTTCACAACGATGCTGTGCGGCGCCGGCCCGGGCTTTCTGGCTGGTATCGCCGCCTTGGCGGTCACTTATCTGCTTGAAGGCTTTCATGGCGGCCTGCTTGCGGCGGGTGCCTTCCTTATGGCCCTGGTTGCCGCCAACGTCGTGGCGCTTCGCGCGACATTCTGGCGCGCTAGGGCGGAATATCAGGCTGCCCATGTCGGCCGGCTGATGACGCAGATGAAGCTGCTGACCGACGGTGCGGCGCATTATGCCCTCTACATGACCGATGTTTCGGGGTTCATCCTGCATTGGAATCGAGGCGCCGAGCGCTTTACCGGCTGGTTGACCGGCGAGGTGATGCATCGCCATGTCGCGCTGCTCTACCCAGGGCGCGCGGAGATCAAGGCGCGCATGGCGCAGGCCTTCGCCTTCGCCCGCCAGCATGGCAGCTGGGAATTCGATCATGAATGCTGCCGCAGCGATGGCACGATCTATCTGCAAAATTGCGTTGTCACGGCATTGTACGACAATGACGGAGCGTTGCAGGGTTTTGCCAACCTGATCCGCGACGTCACGCTGGAGCGCGCGCATGAGCTTGCGCTGCAGGAGCGGGAGCATGAGTTGCGGCTGATATTGGAGACCGCGCCGGACGCCGTCTTCGTATTCGATGCCGACGGCTGCATCGAATATATCAACGAAGCGGCCTCCCGCATGTTCGGCTATGATCTGGTGGATCTCAAAGGCCAGAATTTCGAGAGCCTGCTGCTGGTCTGTCCTTCTGAAGACGAAGTGCCTGATGAATATCCATTCCGGATCGTCGATGTTTCGGAAAAGATCGAGCGGCAGTTGATCGGCCGGCATCATAATGGCTCGAATTTTCCAACCGAGATGACCTTCGTGCGGATGGAGGCGAACGGCGGCACAAGGTTTACCGCTTTCGTCCGCGATCTTTCTGAGCAGGAGGCGACGAAGGCTCGGCTGGAAACCCTGCAGGCGGAAATGCTGGATGGCACCCGCTATAGCGCAATGGGTGCGATGGCGTCGATGCTGTCGCATGAGTTGACCCAGCCATTGACAGCGCTTGCAGCCTATATGGAGGGGGGCAGCATTCTGCTCAACAATCTCAACGGCGGGAGCCGGGCGAAGCTGGATGAGATTTTCCATCTCGCGTCGAGCGAAGCGGTGCGGGCGGGAGCGATCATGCGCCATTTGCGCGACTTCACCAGTAGTGGTGAAGCGCAACTGGAGGTGCAGGATATCGGCGAAATGGTGCGCAGCAGCATTGCGCTGGTCCGTCCTGCGGCTGCCCGTGCGCAAGTCCGCGTCGTGCTTCGGGTTGCGCCAGACGCAGGGCCGGTATTCGCCGATCCGGTCCAGATCCAGCAGGTGATCGGCAATCTTTGTCGCAATGCCATTGATGCGATGCGCAACATGGATGAGCGGATCCTGACGATCCACGCATCCCGCGTCGATGAGCTTACCACCCAAGTCATGATTACTGACACTGGCTCGGGCATCGCCGCGGAAATCCGCGAGCGGCTGTTCGACGCCTTTGTCACGACCAAGGAAGAGGGAACTGGGGTCGGATTGTCCATTTGTCGAACAATTGTGGAGGCCCATGGCGGGCGGATCTGGGTTGAGCCCGCGCCTGCCGGCAGCTGCTTTTGTTTCACATTGAAGCGTAAGAAGGGGATTCTTTGTGGAGGAAATGAAGACGATTCACATCGTGGACGACGAATATTCCGTCAGAGCGGCAACGGCATTCTTGTTGGAGCTTGAAGGATATTCGGTCCGCACGTGGCAGAGGGGCGCTCATTTTCTTGCCGCCGCGCCGACCGAGCCGCCGGGCTGTGTCATCCTGGACCTGCGCATGCCCGACATGGATGGACTGGAGGTGCAGCGCCGGCTCAATGAAGCGGATCTCAATTTTCCGGTCATCATGCTGACGGGGCATGGCGACATTGCCGTGACGGTCGCGGCAATGAAGATGGGGGCCGTGGATTTCCTGGTGAAGCCGTTCGAGCGACAGAGCCTGTTGCAGGCGGTCGAGAACGCCTGGTCGGTGCTTTATGATAATGGTGCGCGCCGGCAAAGGGTCGCGCAGGCGCAATCGCTGGTGGAAAAGTTGACGCCGCGCGAGCGCGATGTGCTGGCAGGCCTGACGATGGGGCTACCGAACAAGCACATCGCCCTTCAATTGGGCATCAGCCCGCGCACGATCGAAATTCATCGCGCAAACCTGATGGCAAAGCTCAAGACACGCAATCTTTCGGATGCCCTGAGAGTTGCATTTGCGGCGGGAATAGGCCGGAGGCTGGACGGATGAGCGTCAATATTTCTGCCGCCGTGGTGCTTTTTGTCGCCATAAAGAGGGGATTGTCGCGATGAGCGCCAATAGTGCGATCGGGAGCCAGAAAATTGCGAAAAGGCGATCTGGCCATGCTGGCTTGATTTCGACGAGCGATGCATTTTGACGTTGCCAGAGGTGATAAAGGCCGATCGCCCAAACGATCAATATGATTGCCGCACCGGCGCAGAGCGCAATGCTCATATTTCCCTGAACCTCCCATTTTTTGATGAAGGGGCGATGATCTGGTTTGTCGGATTTAACAAAATCGGCATGTGAATAATATAGGTGAAATTACTCTGTTAACAAAATTGCCAATTCATCTGTATTAATTTTAATATTTGATTGGTTAATATTCATTAGGTGTTGTCACGGATTGATGTTTTTGAGGTGTCCGTGCTCTTGTTGGCTGAATTAATTTCGCTCCTCTGCGTGTTACGCGATTGGGAGCGGCCGGCCATTGCTGTGCCATTGGTCGACAATCAACGAGAAAAGGACAGGCCATGGCAAATCCGGATTTGGCGGCGCGTTTCCACAGCGCGAGCGGAACGGGGACGTTAATCGCCAGGCGCAATGCGCGCCTGTGGCTGTGCCTGCTCTTGCTATCAGCTGATTGCTTGGCGCTGCTGATTGGCTTTGGTGTAGGCGCGCGTCTCTCGCCGGCATCCTCGTCGGACATGATCGGATCATTATCCGCAGGCATTCTCGTCTTTGCGATCATCGCCTTTCACAGCCAAGCTTACAGCATGTCCTGTCTGACCAGCGCGACGATCAGCTGTCGCGCCGCGACATTGGCATTTGGCGCTACCATGCTGCTGTTCTTCCTTGTAATTTTTGCATCGAAGGCGGTGGGAACCTTCCCGCGCTCAGGCATATTGTTCGGCGTCTTTGGCAGTCTGGGGCTGCTGGTCGTGCAGCGCTCACTGATGGCCTATGCGGTCCGGCGTTGCTTCGGAAATCAGTTGTTCGCGGAAATATTGATCCTTGATGGTATCGCGCGCCCCAATGATTGCGGTGCGGCGGCCGTGATCGA
>NZ_CP173717.1:1080000-1735000 GCF_051058005.1 Sphingobium sp. DN12 | reverse complement strand
CTAAGACGAGCCCGAAGGGGGTAGTCGATGGGAACCACGTTAATATTCGTGGGCCTGGTGGTGTGTGACGGATGCCGTAAATTGTTCGGGCTTATTGGATTGCTCCGGGCAGTGAAGGGGTCCCAGGAAATAGCCCCACCGTATAGACCGTACCCTAAACCGACACAGGTGGAATGGTAGAGTATACCAAGGCGTTTGAGAGAAGTATCCTGAAGGAACTCGGCAAATTGCCTCCGTACCTTCGGAAGAAGGAGGCCCCATCTTAAGGCAACTTTTGATGGGGGGCACAGGCCAGGGGGTAGCGACTGTTTAGCAAAAACACAGGGCTCTGCTAAGTCGGCTTCAAGACGACGTATAGGGCCTGACGCCTGCCCGGTGCCTGAAGGTTAAGAGGAGGAGTGCAAGCTCTGAATTGAAGCCCAGGTAAACGGCGGCCGTAACTATAACGGTCCTAAGGTAGCGAAATTCCTTGTCGGGTAAGTTCCGACCTGCACGAATGGCGTAACGACTTCCCCACTGTCTCCAGGATATGCTCAGCGAAATTGAATTCTCCGTGAAGATGCGGAGTACCCGCGGTTAGACGGAAAGACCCCGTGCACCTTTACTGCAGCTTCAGAGTGGCATTAGGAAAGAACTGTGTAGCATAGGTGGGAGGCTTTGAAGCATTGACGCCAGTTGATGTGGAGCCATAGGTGAAATACCACCCTGTTGTTTTCTGATGTCTAACCTCGCACCGTTATCCGGTGCAGGGACCCTCTGTGGCGGGTAGTTTGACTGGGGCGGTCGCCTCCTAAAGAGTAACGGAGGCGCGCGATGGTGGGCTCAGGACGGTTGGAAACCGTCTGTTAGAGTGCAATGGCATAAGCCCGCCTGACTGCGAGACTGACAAGTCGAGCAGAGACGAAAGTCGGTCATAGTGATCCGGTGGTCCCTCGTGGAAGGGCCATCGCTCAACGGATAAAAGGTACGCCGGGGATAACAGGCTGATGATTCCCAAGAGCTCATATCGACGGAATCGTTTGGCACCTCGATGTCGGCTCATCACATCCTGGGGCTGGAGCAGGTCCCAAGGGTTTGGCTGTTCGCCAATTAAAGTGGTACGTGAGCTGGGTTCAGAACGTCGCGAGACAGTTTGGTCCCTATCTGCCGTGGGCGTCGAAATTTGAGAGGAGTTGACCCTAGTACGAGAGGACCGGGTTGAACATACCTCTGGTGTACCTGTCGTCACGCCAGTGGCGCAGCAGGGTAGCTATGTATGGACGGGATAACCGCTGAAAGCATCTAAGCGGGAAGCCTCCCTCAAGATAAGATTTCATCGAGCCGTCGTAGACCACGACGTTGATAGGCTGGATGTGGAAGTGCGGTAACGCATGGAGCTAACCAGTCCTAATTGCTCTGTTCGCGCTTAAGAGTCCCACCATCAACGACAATGCTGGAAACAGCTAGGACGCTGATGGCGTGGTTTTAAGCCAGCCCAGATATACGAACATACAAACACACAAAATTGTGCACGGTATCGATTAAAAACCCGCAGTTATGCGCCTGCTTCATTGCTTGGTGACCATAGCGTCTGTGACCCACCCGATCCCATCCCGAACTCGGCCGTGAAACCAGTCTGCGCCGATGGTACTATTGCTCAAGCACTGGAAGAGTAGGGCGTCGCCAGGCATTGAAGCACGCGCATAGCAACGGATCAAAAACCCATCACAATGTTACAAAACAGGGCGGCCCGCAAAGCCGCCCTTTTTGCATGTCAGGGCCACAAAAGCCCAGTGTCGCGGGATGGAGCAGCCCGGTAGCTCGTCAGGCTCATAACCTGAAGGTCGTAGGTTCAAATCCTACTCCCGCAACCACCGACATAGAACTATAAACACCGCCCCAGGATCTCCCCGGGGCGGTGTTGTCGTTCAGGGCGTAAACCGCCAGATCCGCCACCTTCGCGACGATCTCCGCCTCAGGGCCATTGGCGCCTTCAGGATAGATCGTCACGCTCTCGATCAATCTGTCCATCAGTTCCGCTGCTTCCGTGCGAATGCTCTCGTCGTTCAGCGTATCGCGCAGCGCACCGATCTTCTCCCTGAACTTTTGGAGCAGTTCCGGGTGAGGGACAATCTGGACACCTCGAATAACCGGGTGATTTTGGTCTGATGGCGTAGGAAGGGGCACGCGGCGCTGATGAAAGGCGGCGTTTCGGCTGCATTGGCGGCGTGATCGCGGTATCGGCCGAGTTCGGGACGCCAATTCCATGTCATGCAGGCGCAGTTCTGCCCTCGAGCCATGCAAGGCGCTGGAAGTTATAGACCAGGTTGGCCATGCCGATCTTGATCCTGGCACGAGCGATGCCGATGGTACGGACGACGAGGCCCATGCGGTGTTTCTGTCCGGCAAAGACATGCTCAACGGCGGCGCGTACCTTTGAGCGCCTTGCATTGGCTCTGGCTATCCGTTCAGGCAGCGGCCGCCTAGGCAAGCGCTTCTGGTGGATATTGCTGGTGAACATGCCCCTCGCGAGGAATGCCTCGTTCTTCTTAGATCGATAGGCGGTATCGGCCCAAACGCCCGAGGCGGTGTTCTCCTTGCTGATCAGATCGGGCAGTCGCGCCCCATCATGGGCATTGGCGGCGCTCGCATCCCAGGTGCGGATCAGGCCGTGAGTCCGATCGATGCCGATATGATTTTTATAGCCGAACATCGGAATGGCCAGATCGACCGGTTTTGTCGCCCTGGGATCGGCGCCTTCCTGGGCCTTGGCCTTGGTATATTTGATCGACCAGCGCGCATCGCGGTCTTTCTGCCGAACCCTGGCCGGCGTCCAGTCCTTGGGGATGCGGCCTTCCTTGATCGCCGTTTTCTCCTCCTGGGTGTTGCGCTGCTTGGGCGCGGGCACGACGGTGGCATCAATGATCTGACCGCCCATGGCCAGATATCCCCGGTCCTTGAGCGCGGCATCGAAGCGCGCGAATAGCCGGTCGATCGCCTTGGCCTTCACAAGCCGTTCGCGGAACAGCCAAACCGTGGTGGCATCGGGCACGGTGCCTTCCAGCCCCACGCCCAGGAAACGCTGGAACGATAGCCGGTCCTTGATCTGGAACTCGGTCGCCTCGTCGGACAGCGAATACAACGCCTGTAGAACCAGGATCTTGAACATCAGCACTGGATCGAACGGCGGTCGTCCGCCCTTGTTACGAGGGCCGCGTCGCAGCGCGGCCACCAGCGGTCCCCGGAATAGCTCGAAGTCCACCACGGCCGACAACCGTTCCAGGGGATCGCCCGCCGCGCTCAGCGCCTCGTATCGGTCCGAAAGATCAAAGAAACCCGGCTGTACTGCCATCTCTGCCTCCGCTGTCGCGTACCGGCAGTGAATCACCTCAAGCCGTCAGACGCCACCGGTTTTTCGAGGTGTCCATCTGGGCGATCGGTTTCGTCGGTGCTGTACGGGAGAGGCGTGTTTCCAGATCCGCCTTCTCCGCTTCCCGATCTGACAGCATCTTCATGAGCGTCGGGCTGAGAAGGCCAGACAGCATATTGGCGGACAGATTTTCGAGTTCCGTCTCGATCACCGCGAGACGATTTCTCGTGATCCTTTCCCGATCAATCTCATTGCCGCTGATCTTCTTCACCTCCCGATTGAAGGTCTCCGTGAAGATCTTTGCATGCTCTTCCGTGAAAAGATGGTGTTGGAGAACGGCCATGGCGGCCTGTTCCAGCGCGCCCTTGCGCACGGACAGCGTGTTGCCGCAGGTGCCGCGCTCCTTATGACCGGCACACCGGTAATAATCCTTGCCGCTGATCGTATAATTGGAGCCGCAGTGGCTGCATTTGATCAGGCCGGAGAGCAGGTGCTTCTTGCGCGGTTTGCCTGCAGGCGACTCCGGCTTGTCTGCTTCGCCCTCTCTGGGCTTATTGGAGATGGATCGACGCTGCATCTCAGCGCGAACGGCTTCCCAAAGACCATCGTCAATGATGCGCAGGTCCGGCACTTCGATTTCCAGCCATTCGGACTGATCGCGCATCTTGTAGCGCCGTTCGCGATTTTCGCTGTCGGGATTGCGGCGCCATTTGCGACGGCCCCAGATCAGGCGACCCACATAAAGCGGGTTATTCAATATGCCGGTATGTTTTTTCGGATCGCCGCGGATCGTCGACGCATTCCATTCGCCGCCGCGTGGGCCGGGAATAGCCTCGAGATTCAGTGCCGTTGCGATATCGATGGAGGAAAGACCGCTCGCAAAATCCCGGAAAATTCTTTCTACGACTTCGGCTTTGACTGGCACGATGTCTAGATAACCCCGAATCCGTTCGCCCTCCTGATCATAAATCTTCCTGCTGTCATAGCCATAGGATCGGCCGCCTGCGATCCGGCCTGCTGCGACCGCCGCCGCCATGCCGCGCAGCGTCTTATCGACGAGGTTCTTGAGAAAGATCGCGCCGAGCAGCGCTGCGATACCGAACTTTACCTGGTCGACGTGATTTTCCGACACAGTGTATAATTCTGCCCCATGATAGGCCAGCTTCTTCCCCAACCAGGCCACATCCTCGCCATCACGCGCCAGGCGGTCCAGAGACTCGCACACTACCATGTCCGCTTCGCCATCCTCCACCAGGCGCAGCAGTTGTTTGAGGCCGGGGAGATTGCGCTTGTAGCCAGACATTTCCGGATCATGGAAGGTCGCGACCACCGTGCCATTGAGATAATCGACCAGCTTCATGCAGGACGCCGTCTGGTCCTGGCTCGAGGTGATCGTCTGCAAGCTGGTGGAGTGGCGGCCGTACAAGACGATACGCGGCGCGGACTTCATGAGCATGATGCGCTGTCCTTTTCGGGGGAATGGTTGGAACATGGGTCGGCACATGGCTCAGCGCAATGGGCATGTGCGGCCTGTCTGGCGAGCAGGCGCACAAGATCGGCCAGCGCCTTCTGCGCTGACGGATCCAGTTTCATTGTGCCTTTCTTGCCGACCATGAGCCGGTGTTAGGACGGTGCTTTTCTGGCTATGCATCAACTACACACGCCTGCTATTATTTTTTGATGTCCGATGAAATCAGGCCGTATCGTTTCCGTCTGCCAGCAGGGCTGAGCCATTTTGACAGCCGCTTTGCCAAAGCGCTGAAGGCGCTTCGGGCAGATCGGAAGGAGACGCAGCAGGTGGTCGCTGATGCCATTGGGATTACCCGGACCGCCTATGCCAGGTTTGAAAACGGAAAAAGCTGGCCACGCCCCGACACGTTCGAAGCATTGCAGGACTATTTTGAAGTTTTCGGTGAGCAATTGGCTGTGGCCCGGCAACCTGGAGAGAGGGCGACTGGGCGCGTGAAACCAAATTTCGACACAATTCGGGCAGGCGCCATCCTAGACATGGGACGGTATCTCAGGGAATGTCGAAAGAAGAAGAAATATACCCTGCGACAAGTCGCAGCATGGTCGGGCATATCTGCTGCGCAACTCTCACGCATCGAACGTGGTGAATGCGCGAACTCGCGGGTCATCGGCGCCGTGGAAGAAGACAAGAATCTCCACAAGGATGAAAAGCGGCTGACGTTCACAAATCAGGTCATCCGAGAAATATACCAGGGAACATTCATTCCGCCGAAGAATGAATAAGGGCACTGGCGAACAGCGCGGCCCGCGTAAATCGACCCTTTGTCGCCATTCAGGCACCAATTTCGCATCCCCAGGTCCGGACTGTCCGGTAACCGGCAGGTCGCGACCACAATGCGCCGTTCGTCGGGAGGCCCGGGAACGTCGGCTTGCGCCGCAACCCGCCGTTCGGCGGAAATCTACCTGATAGGCAGCAACGCGCCCCATCAAAGCCGTTCGGGAGCGATTTTGTCTCTCTTGGAAGCGGACAGTTAACCGTCAGTGGAAAAGGCTGATGATGAACGCTTCGATAAACGGTTCCCAGACCAGCGAGATCACCGTCAGGACGGTCGAAATGCTGAGAAGCATGAGCGTGGAACGCGCGGCGCGGCGACCCGTATTCCGGCCCTGTCGCCACACCATGATCCATGCGGCCGCGACGATAAGCACGGACAATATGCGCAGCCACGGCGAGGCGCCTTCGAACCAGCTGAGGGTTGTGCCCAATCCGGCCAGGGCCGCAGCGGGCAGTGCGAGCGGGAGGACACAACACGCCGCGCAGCTTAGAACGGCGGCAGACGAGGTGATCGTCGCGGCCACACCGACACTCGTTTCCGCGACGACGTCGTTTTCAGTCGTTTCGATCCGGGTGGCCATCACTTTGTTCCTTCCGGCCTGCAGCCACACGCCCCGTCGATTTTGCAAGCTGTCACCCGAGGTCGTCGACGTTGCACGACGTATGCGGCAGCGATCCCGGCAAGTAATAATCCACCGATCAGCTTCATGGCTCCGATCGCGCTCACAAGCCCCAGAACACCAAGAGCGGTCGCTCCAGACACGAGCGGGAAGGCGCAGCAGGCTCCGACGCCCAATGCCAATTGCCATTTCATCCTATGCCCCTTCACAGCCAATTTTGATCCGGGTATGGCCTATACGACCTCAAGTTACTTGAGGTGCAAGCAAAAAGAGCGACTTCCCATGAGCAGCGAAATGATGATTGGCGAAGCAGCGAAACGGGCAGGATGCTCCGTCCCGACTATCCGCTATTATGAAAGCGTCGGCTTACTCGCCGAAGCCCATCGGACATCAGGGGGACACCGTTCCTACAGGCGGCAGGATGTCGAGCGCCTGACGCTTATCCGTCGCTGCCGCGACTTCGGCATGACGATTGACCAGGTGAAGACGCTGATAGCGATCCGCCAGAGCCCATCGTCTTGCGACAATGCGCTGGAGGCCGTGACACTCCATCGTCAGCAACTCAACGCCAGGATCACCGAGCTGAAGGCTCTCGACCGTGCCCTGGCACTGATCATCGCGCGCTGCGATAGCGACTGCGCCGGTGGAGCGTCATCCTGCTGCACCATTTATGACGATCTCTCGGCCGTCTGAGGAGAAGTGCATTCATCTCGTGAATGAAGGCAGAAACAAAGCGTGCAGGTGGCTCGATACGGCCGTAATGGCGATCGACGTTCCCTCCGAGAACGCCGACGCCTTATCTGCCAAGCCGGGGCATGACACGGATGAAGATCAATTCGGCCACTAGCTCAACGAGCGTTTGCGCAACGATGATCGCGGGCAGTAGCGGCACTGCCCCGGGCACCGCCAAGGCCAGCGGTAGCACGACCAGCGAATTGCGCGTCGCCGCACTGAACGCCATCGCGCGGCAGGCCTCCGCATCGAGCTTCGCGGCCCGCGCAGCGAACCACCCGAGCAGCGGCGCTATGATGGCGAACGCAACATAGGCTGGCACAACGCGCAGCGCAGCGCCGATCGCCTGACCGAGCTGTGGGACGACTGCGGCTATAACGATCAGCAGGACCAGCGCCGTTGCCGGCACCGGCAGCAGGCCGAGGGCGGCCGACACCCGTTCGCCCGCCACTGATCGCCGCGACCACAGTTGAACCAGAACCGCGAGTGCGAGCGGGATTGCGATCAACCACAGGAAAGCGTGCAGAAAGGGACCGGCTTGCACAAGGTCTGAGGCGGCAGAGCCGAGGAATAGCCTGAGATAGATCGGCAATAGTAGCATCTGCACGATGAGAAGCGCTGGGGTGGAAGCCAGCAAAAGCTTGGCATCGGCGCGACCGAGATGGGCGAACGTCACCACATAGTCGATACAGGGACAGAGCAGCACGAGCAGCACACCCAGACGGATCATCGGTTCATTGGGCACGAACTGGACGAGGACCGCTACCAGCAATGGCACCGCGATGAAGTTGACAGCGAGCAGTGCTCCCAGGAAGTGGAGTCGACCGAAAGCACCGGCTAGTTCCGCGAGTGGCACTTGCAGGAAGGTAACAAACAGCATCAAAGCGAGCGCGGGATTGATCGCTGCTTCCCATGAGGCGGTTCCGGTCACCGCGAGCGCGATCAGCGCTCCCGCGATCACCGCCGCGAAGTAGATCACGATCTGGCTCCCTTCGAGTAAGCGTGGCGCGGAGGCCGCCTTGCGCTGTTGGGGGATGAAGGGCTGATTGCCACTCGGATAGGGAGCGGCGATGGATAACGAGATCGAAGGTGGGCCAGCGAGCAGTCATATGAGTGCTCATACGAGCGATCGTATGAGCAGTCGGATCGAGGTCGTTGCGGGTCGGCGCCGCTGGACAGTAGAGCAGAAGCTGGCGATCCTGCGCGATGCCTTCGGCCCCGAGGGTTCGGTTGGCGATGCCTGCAAGCGGCACGCGATCGGCAGCGGGTCGATCTATACCTGGCGGCGGCAGGCGATGTCGGGTGAGCTTGGCGGTGCCAGGCCAGCGGCATTGCCCACTTTCGCGGCGGTCGAGCTCTCAGCCCCGGTTCGAGCGTTACCGGCGCCCGGCGGTCATA
The DNA here is from genome assembly GCF_051058005.1 of Sphingobium sp. DN12. NCBI lineage: Bacteria > Pseudomonadati > Pseudomonadota > Alphaproteobacteria > Sphingomonadales > Sphingobiaceae > Sphingobium > Sphingobium sp. DN12. Next base: position 1,726,596 of record NZ_CP173717.1, on the reverse strand, counting down.
TCGGGATCGAACTGCCCTCGGGCGTGAAGCTGACCGTGGACGCCGGTGTCGATGCCGAGGCCCTGGCACGGGTCATTGCCGTTCTCACGCGATGATCCCACTGCCACCTTCCACCCGGATCTATCTGGCCTGTGGCGCCACCGACATGCGCAAGGGCTTTGACGGTCTGGCAGTGCTGGCCCAGCAGGTGCTGGAGCAGAGCCCGCATTCTGGGGCGCTATTTGCCTTCCGGGGCAAGCGTGGCGATCTGGTGAAGCTGCTCTGGTATGATGGCCAGGGCCTATGCCTGTTTTCCAAGCGGATGGACCGTGGCCGGTTCGTCTGGCCAGTGACGAAGACGGGCAAGGTCGGCCTGACCTCGGCGCAGCTTTCCATGCTGCTTGAAGGCATAGACTGGCGACGCCCGGAACGGACAGCCGCGCCGCTGCTGGCGGGCTAAAAAGTGCGGATTCCTGTGGGTTTATCTGGCATCGATGGTGCCGCTTTGATACTATTCCGAGGTGTCGGATCGAAGCTCTTCCCCCGTCGATAAGGACGCCCGCATCGCCGAGCTGGAGGCAGCTCTGGCGGCCCGCGACACGCTGATCGATACCTTGCGTTTCCAACTGGCCCAGCTCCGGCGGCTCACCTTTGGCCAGTCTTCGGAGAAGCTGTCCCTCCAGATCGAACAGCTCGAACTCACCCTTGAGGAGTTGGAAGGCGAAGCTGAGCTTGCCGATATCCGCAAGGTCCAGGCGGATCAGAGGGAGCGACCGGCGCCGATCCGCGCCTTGCCGGCCCATCTGCCGCGGGCCGAACGCCAGATCGAGCCGGAAGCAGGCACCTGCACCTGTCCTTCCTGCGGAGGCGCCCTGCGTCCGCTCGGGCAGGACAGCGACGAGATGCTCGATGTCGCGCCGGTGCAATGGCGCGTCATCCGCACCGTCCGTCCTAAATATAGCTGCCGATCCTGCGAGCAGATCGTGCAAGCCCCGGCGCCCGTAAAGGCGATTGCCCGGGGCAAGGCCAGCTTCGCCACACTCGCCCATGTCGTCGTCGCCAAGTTCGATCATCATCTCCCCCTCTATCGCCAGGCCGAGATGATGGCGGCACAGGGCCTCGATATCGACCGATCGACGCTGGCAGGCTGGGCAGCACAGGCCGCACATCTGCTTGACCCGATCGTCAGTCGCATCCGGGAAGAAGGGATCAAGACCGACAAGATCCATGTCGATGACACGCCCGTGCCGATGCTGATGCCCGGCCCGCGCGCGGATGCGCGCAGAATCAATGGGCAGCCTGACTGTGTCAGGCGGGGCAAGACGGTGCAGGCAAGGCTCTGGGCCTATGTCGTCGATGATCGTGCCGCTGGCGCATCCACGCCCGTGCTGGCGTGGTATCGCTTCACCCCTGACCGCAGCGGCGTCCACCCGCAAGGCGAGCTCAAGGACTTTACCGGGCTGCTACAGGCTGATGCCTATGCAGGCTTCGACAAGCTCTACAGGGGCAACCGCATTCGGGAGGTCGCCTGCTGGGCGCATTTCCGGCGCAAGATATTCGAGAACCATGCCACCAGCCCGACGCCATTGACGAACAACCTGCTGGACCGGATCGCCGCTCTCTACCGGATCGAGGAAGAGATACGCGGGCAGCCGCCCGACCAGCGCCGCCGGCATCGGCAGGGCAGAAGCAGGCCTCAGGTGAACGAGTTACGCTCGATCATCGACGATGCGCTGCGCCGCCTGTCACCCAAGTCCAACATGGCCAAGGCGCTCAGCTATGGCCGCAAGCGGTGGGATGCGCTCACCCGCTACATCGACGAGGGCGTTGCCGAGATCGACAACAACATCGCCGAGCGCGCGATCCGCCCCGTGGCGATCGGCCGCAAGAACTGGATCTTTGCCGGATCGAAGGCTGGCGGCGAACGGGCTGCCGCCATCTATTCCGTCATCGAGACTGCCAAACTCAACGGCATCGAACCGCAGGCCTACATCGCCGATGTCATCGAGAAAATCGCTGGCGACTGGCCCGCTACTCGCTGGGACGAACTCATGCCGTGGAACTGGCAGCCAACCCAGCAAGACGTCGCCCAAGCCGCTTAATTGCGGTGCTCAGGCCACGCTTACTTAGCGCCCGCTGCCGACATTGTGACAACGGCTGCTCTCGACAAGACTTTGATCGGTCGATGGAGCTTATCTCGCACGCTAGTTATTCCACTCGGCGGTCACTGCAATAACGGCGGCCGCCATCCGTGAGCGCGGCTTGAGGCGACAATTCGAGTGTCTGCTCATGGGCTAGCGCGTAGACTCATTACGCGTTGCACCTTCAACCGCATCAAGCAGTTCCGCGGCATCGCCACCCGCTACGACAAGGATCCCGCCAACTTCCTCGCCGCCATCAAACTCATATGCGTTCGCCTCTGGTGCAACGCGTAATGAGTCTACGCGCTAGTCATTTTCGCACATGCTCGCGCGCAACACCGACATGCTGCAAGGCTGCGGCCAAACATTTTCAGCGTCAGCTTATCAGTCCAGCGCCATTGATGATCAAGGCTAGCCCGATCGGGTTTTGGGCTGCGGCTGGGACATGGGCGTCGAGTGCGCCAGCAGATCGCTCCGTTTACGCTTGCAGTAGCGGCTGTTTGCACCGTCATAGGTTTGGAAGCTGCATCAGCCAGGGTCCACAACCGGCCTGTTCGTCGACCAGACGCTGTCGCGCGGACCGGTCGCCGCACGACGGGCCGCGGCCCGCGCCGACAGGAGCAAAAGCACTGCCAGCAGCACCGCCGTGAGATCCACCAGCATCAGTGCGGGCGCATCATACCAGCCGGTCCCCGCGATCAGGCTCGCGGCCGGGATGCACAGCATCGCCACCGCGCCCAGCATAGCCAGTTCGACGCCCGATCGCGCTGCGCCACGTACCAGTGCCCAGCCGGTCGCGATCAGGAAGACGGCATAATAGATGGCGCTGTGCAGGCCATAGCTGGCATGTCCGCCCAGCAGCTTGGCCGCCGCCAGCGTCACCGAAATGCCGGCAATGCTGCCCATCGGTACGCCCACGGTCAGCGCGCCCAGGATACGAGTCGCCCGCGTCTGTTCGACTGCTCCGGCCTTGCGCTCCTTCTTGCGGCGCGATTCCACCCAGAGGAGATTGCCGGTGTAGAAGAGGAAGGCACCGGCCAGCCCCAGCAGGAAATAGGCCCAGCGGATCGTGTTCCCGCCGAAATTGCCGAAATGCAGGGCAAAGAAGCTGGTGATGGTCGCCGACCAGCCATCCTGCATGCCGGGCATATAGTCGGTGCCGGTGATCGCACCGGTCTGCGGATCTATCCCGGCCATGCCATAGGTCGGCGCGCGCAGGCCATAGCGGGCATCGCTGCCCTGCACCCGCAGCGCCGGCAGGCCGCCACGCCCCTGACCATAGACCAGCGTTTCGGGCGTGAAGCCGGGCGCCTGTTCGCGCACGCGGGCGACGATCTGCGCCGGCGTCAGGGTGGCGGGCGGCGGCCCCTCCGCCGGGGCTGACAGGCTTGGCCGTGCCCGCTCCGCGCCGCCGCCAAAGGCCAGCCCCTGCGCACCATAGAATTGGTCATGGAAGGCGAAGACCACAGCGGTCAGCGCCATGATGATGTGGAAAGGCAGGCTGAAAAGGCCCAGCACATTATGCACATCGAGCCACATGCGCTTCACATTCCTGCCGATGCGCAGCGCGAACAGATCGCTGACCAGGCTGGGCAGCAGCACGACCAGCCCCGACACAAGGGCGATGGTGTAGAGCAGCGCGATCGCACCCATGATCGGCATGGAAATCTCATGGTCGAAGGGCAGGCCGACCTGCTGGTGCAGCACATCGATCAATTGCGCGACCTCGGAGGGCCCCTGGCTTCCAACCTGCAGCGCGCCGTCCGGCGTCAGCGAGGCGTAATAGCGTTGACCGCCGCCATGCTCGTCCGCTTCGCCACGCACCATCCATGTCATTCGGGCCGGATGGGCGGCATCGATGACGAGGTTGATGTCATAGCCCTTTGCTGCCTGCGGATGGGCGGCCAGCACCTTGGCGACCAGTTCCGGCGTCCGTTCCAGCGAAGGGGCCGGCGCCAGCGTTGGCGGGGGCGAGGCCCAGCGCTGCAAGGGCAGCTCGAACATGGTCAGCGCCCCGGCATAGAAGGCGATGAACAGGCACAGGCCGGAAATGATGCCGACCCAGCCATGCACTTCCTTGTACATCTTCACGACGTCGGTCGGCAGTTTCACGGCCGCAGCCCTCCCATCAGCAGCACCGGCACCCAGACCAGCAAATTGGCGGCGACAAGCCACAGCCAGGCGCGCAGGCCCGAACGAAACAGGAAGCAGAAACTCAAGCTTAACGCCCAGATCGGCGACATCAGCCACATGGCGAACTGCCCCTTGGTGGAGAAATAGCCCTCCCCCACATCCATCAGTTCGCGAAACAGGCCGGCGAAGCCGAGCGCCAGCGTGAAGCCCAGGATGAAAGCGGCCGATACTTTGCCGAACCAGTCACGGCTGGAAAGCGGCCACCGCGATCCGATCCGGCTCATCGCTTGCCCTCTGGCGCGCCGCGCCGCCATGCGATCGTGACAGGCACCACCGACCAGATCGTCATCACCAGCGTCAGGGCGATGAAGATCGCCGTCGCCACCCCGGCCCAGCCGAGCAACAGACCGGTGCCGGCGATCAGCAACGCCAGGCCGCCCCATCCGGCCAGGCGCGGCGGGCAGCGCAGTTGCCCCATCTGCTGGTGCGGCGCCGCCAGATAGAGCAGCATCGCCGCGACACAGACCAGCAGGCCGCCAAGGATTGCGTATATCATTTCGTTTCCGTTCCAAATGCCATGGCAATGCCGTCCGTCATCATCGCCATCATTGTCGATCCATGACTATGCCCCGGCAGCAGCCGGAACTGCGCCTCGACCCCATGGGTCGCGAAAAGGGCCGCTACCCTGTCACCTTCGCTGTCGCCCTTGGTCGGGCCGCCCTCGCGGTCGCCACTGGCCGCCAGCAGCCGCTTGCCCGGCCCAGGCGCCATGGCTTCGACCTCCCGCGCGACCAGGCCATTGCCGAACCAGAAGGACGGGCTGACCGCGACATAACGGCTGAAGGGCGCGCCCTTGGCCAGCGCGTGCAGCGCCAGCAGCCCGCCAAAGCTGTGGCCCATCAGCGTCTGCCGGCTGGCATCGATCTTCCAGCGCGCCACGATCTGAGGCCGGACCTGCTGCTCGATGAAGCGTAGGAAGGCCTCGGCGCCGCCGGTCGGCAGGCCACTGGCCGGCGCTCCGGCGGGAATGGCATAGCCCGGCGCTGCCGGCGTATAATCGAACACCCGCCGGGCCAGCGGCCCGGAATCGATCGCGACGATCAGCCCCGGCCCGATCCCGGATCGCGCCCCGGCGCGCGCCAGTCTTCGGGCAGTGGTCGCGGCGATCGGGAAATTATCCTCGCCATCCAGCATCCACAGCAAAGGCCAGCCGCCGGCGGGCGGCTCGCCCTCCGGCCAGGCAACCAGCACACGATAGGCATGGCCATCAGGCGACCTGATGGTCAGCACGTCGGATCGTTCCAGCTGCCATGGCGCCGCCACCGCAGGCGATGACGCCACCCCCGGCGCCATCGTCAACAGGCCGAGCGCCGCAAGGGCCGACAGCCGCCTCACCAGTTGAACTGCAGGCGAGCGGTAAGGCTGCGGCCCTGGCCATAATAGCAGGCTGAAACCGCGCTGCAGGTCGCGACATAACGCTTGTCGGCAATGTTGCGGCCGTTGATCGAGAAGGTCATGCCCTCCAGTGCGTCCGACGCCTTGCCCAGGTCATAGCGGATGAACAGGTCGAACAATGTATAGTCGGGAATGCGGAGCGAATTGGCGGTGTCGCCATAGCTCTTGCCGGTGTAGCGCACGCCGCCGCCAAAGCCGAGGCCGGCAAGCGAACCGCCCTCGATCGTCTGGTTGAGGAACAGCGACGCCATCCATTCAGGCACCTGCGGCAACTCGTTGCCGACCTGGCCCGCCGTGTTCGACTTGGTGACCTTGCTGTCCATGCGGGTCGCGGTCGCGATCACCGCCATGCCCCAGGGCAGGGTTGCCTTGCTCTCCAACTCCAGGCCGCGCACCCGCCCTTCGCCAGTCTGTACCAGACAGGTCGAGGTGCCGCACAGCGTGCCGGCCGGATCGGGCGTGGTCATATTCTGCTGGGTGATCTGATAGGCGCCCAGCGTCACATAGATATTATTGCCATGCTGGTAACGGATGCCCGCTTCATATTGCTGGCCGGTCGTCGGCTTGAACGGCGCGCCGGTCAGGCTGGTGCTCGGGTCGCTGACCTGCGGCTGGAAGCTTTCGGAATAGCTGGCATAGGGCGCCAAACCATTGTCGAACATATAGACAGCGCCGGCGCGCCAGGTGAAGGCATCGCTCTTGGTGATGTAGCGAACGCCGCTGACGGGGTTGTAGGTATTGTCCTTGGCCCAGTCCTGCCGGCCGCCCACGGTGAGGCGCAGCTTGCCCAGCTTGATCTGGTCCTGAAGATAGACGCCCGCCTGCTTGCTGACGGTCTCGGTATAGACCTGCGGCGACATGTTGCTGGCATAGCCGGCCGAGCCACGCGACACCGGATCGAAGATATCCAGGATCGGCAGCACCAGCGACGAACTGACGAGATCGCGATAATGCTCCCACTCGGTGTGGAAATAGTCGAAGCCGCCCAGCAGCGTGTGCTCCACCGGACCGGTGGTGAACTTGGCCTCCAACTGGGTGTCGGTGGCCAGGCCGTCGCTCTCGCCCTTGCCCTGCACCGCGCGGCGGCTGATCGTCTGGCCGGGAATGCAGCCCGCTATGGTCGACGGGCAGGTCGTCAGCGTGTTCCCGGACAATACGACCACGCGGTAGAGCGTGTCGAGATGGGTATAACGGCTGTTGTTGCGGATCGTGATCGCATCGTTGAACTTGTGCTCGAAGAAGGATCCGATCAGATACTGGTTGCGGTCGAACGTGTTCCAGTCCGGCTCGCCCAGATTGTCGTCATTGGCGATATATTTGCCGTTGCTGGGATAGAGCGCACCGAGCGCTGGCAGGAACTGGAAGGTCGAACCGCCCTTATCCTGCTGATACTGGCCCAGGATCGTCCAGGTCGTGGCATCGTCCGGCTTCCAGGTCAGGCTCGGCGAGATATAGCGGCGGCCGATCGACACATCCTCGACCTGGGTATCGCCATAGCGCGACAGGCCGACGATCCGGCCCGACAGGGTGGAGGTGATCGGTCCGCTGACATCGGCCGCCGCCTGATAGTTCCAGTTGTTGAGATCGGTCGTGCCGATCGCCTGGAGCATGACATTGGCCTGGAATTCGTCGGTCGGCCGCTTGGTGACGATATTGACCAGGCCACCCGGCGCGGTCTGGCCGTAAAGCGCGCCCGAAGGCCCCTTGAGCACTTCGATCTGTTCCAGCGCATAGGAATCGAAGCCCGGCCGCGTCCATTGCCCACCCGAAGGCAGGCGCAGCCCATCGACGAAATTATTGTTGGACGAAAAACCGCCTGCGCCAAAGCCGCGCACCGACACTTCGTCGACGCGGCTGTCCACGCCCCAGCTTTCCGACTGCACGCCCGCCGTATAGGCCAGCGCATCAGCGATCGTGGGCGAAGCGCGCAGGTTGATCTCCTCGCGGCTGATGATCGAGATCGACTGGGGCGACTCGATGATCGGCGTGGCGCTCTTGGTCGTCGAAATGGCCGACGACTGGCCGGTCGCGGTGACGATGATGATGTCGTCGCGGTTCGCCTCCGCGGGCGCCGCTTGGGCATGGGCGATGGTGGAGGTACCCGCCAGAATGACGGCGGTGGCGATGGAAATTCTGCGCATGACTGTCCCCTAAATTCGGGGTTGAGCTAATGCGAATCGGTCGCGTTAGCAACCGTGGAGATATTTCAGCTTCTTTGCAGGATGTTGCAAAGCGCCTGTTTGCGCGTCGGAGCAGAGCAATATCAGCCATTTCCTCGCGGGTTGTCTATTACGCTGACCGGACGGGACGCGTTCCTAAACTGTCGACAGGAACTGGCTTTTTAGAAAATCACCGTCATTTGAGCAGCATTTTCGGAGGTAATCCGTAACTAATGAACTTGGCCTTTTCGTTGCGTTCTTCTGCAACAACCTGTTCATCAGCCTTTCACAACAGCCTATGAGAAGCTCTCGTTATGCCGGTGGGGCCCGCACAATTACGCTCGTCTCATCCAAGGGAGGCGACGATGGCCGACGAAACGCACAGCCAACTGCATCAGGGCGCGATCCTGGAGGGGGCGGGTGGCGACCAGTCGAGTTGGCTCGATCCCGAGCCTATCAATATCCTCGCCGACCCGAAGCCTATCATTGCCGACAGCGATGAGAAGGCTCGCGCGATCGAAGACGCTGGTCGCGAAGCGCTCGACCACAGCTATATGGGGCAGGCCAAGCGGATCATCCAGACAGCGCAGGAGGCGGGTGTGACACTGCGCCTGGCCGTCGGTCGCTTCGGTGATTGGCGCTCGCAATTCGCCGGTTCGCCCGAGCCGTTCCGCCGCTTCCGTGAGGAAGTGGTGCCGATCCTGCAAGCGCGAGGCCTGTTCCGCACCGAATATGCGCATGATACGCTGCGCGGCCATCTTGGCCTGCCGGTGCCGGAAAGCCGCTACAGCGCGATTGTGCCTTCGCCCGCCGCTGTTGCCGCCGAATGAGCGAATCCGCGCCGATCACGCGCAGCGCCGATGTCCTGATCATCGGCGGTGGCATGGCCGCCTGCTGGGCAGCGATCATGGCGGCACAAGCGGGTGCCGAGGTGCTGCTGGTGGACAAGGGCTTTGTCGGGACCCGCGGCGTCACGGCGACCGGCGGTCCCAATCATTGGTGGGTCGCGCCCGAGCCTGGCCGGCGCGAGGCCGCGATCGAGGAGCGTTACGGCCGCAGCTTTGGCCTGGCCGAACGGGACTGGATGGCGCGTATCATCGATGAAACCTGGCGTGCCCTGCCGCAGCTGGCGGGCTATTATCCTTTTGCCGGCGACGGCAAGGGCGGAACTTTCTATTCCGGTGTGCGCGGGCCGGAATATATGCGCGCCCTGCGTCGCTTTGCGCAGGATGCCGGTGTCACCATATTGGATCATCATCCTGCATTGGAACTGCTGCTGCATGCCGATGGATCGGTGGCGGGGGCGGCTGGCTATGCGCGGCTGAAGCAACAGGCCTGGACAGTGCGCGCTGGTGCAGTCGTGATCGCGACCGGAGGCTGCGCCTTCCGATCCGGGCTGATCGGAAGCCATGGCAATAGCGGCGACGGATTGCTGATGGCGGCGGAGGCCGGCGCGGTGCTGTCGGGCATGGAATTTTCCGTATCCTACTCCCTCTCGCCGGCCTGGAATTCGACCCGGACGCTGCCCTATTTCGCAGCCCGCTTCTTCGATACCGAAGGCCGCGAACTGGACGTGCCGCCACCGATGAGCGGAGAGGCGGCGCATCTGCGTGCCCTGGCCCGCGCGCTGGAGGCTGGACCGGTACTGGCCGACCTGTCCGACGCGCCGGACGCTCTGAAACAAGGCTTGCGTCGTATCCAGCCCGCCTCGCTCGCCCCGTTCGAGCGCAAGCGGATCGATCTGTTCCGCGATCGCTTCCCGGTGCGACTATTCGGCGAAGGCACGGTTCGCGGCACCGGCGGGCTGCAGATCGTCGGCGACGGCTGCGAGACCAACGTCCCCAATCTCTATGCGGCGGGTGACAGCGCCACGCGCGAACTGGTCGCCGGCGCCACCAGCGGCGGCGGCGCGCAAAATGCCGCCTGGGCGCTGACCTCCGGCCGGATCGCCGGCGCCGCTGCGGCGGCCCATGCACGTCGGACCGGACGACGAGGCGACACGCCGGTGCTGGCGGCCACCATCGGCTATGATGCGGCGCTCTGGCGCTGCGCGGACAAGCTTGTGCGGCACCGGGACGCGGTCGAGGCCGTCTGGCGCACGATCGCGGATCATGGCCGTGCGGAGGGGCTGGGGGCGGTGGCCTTGCGCGAACATGCGGCGATGGCGGCGTGCGCGCGCTGGATACTCGCGGCGGCGCTGGCGCGCGACGAAAGTCGCGGCATGCATATGCGCATCGACCGGCCGGGGACCGATCCGGCGCAGCAGAGCCGCTTGCTGGTCGCAGGGCTGGATCGCGTCTGGACCCGTCCGGAACGGCCCGCAGCGCGGGAGATCGCCGCATGATCGCGCAGATATTCGCAGAGCGCTGCACCGGTTGCCAGGCCTGCGTTGCGGCCTGTCCCACCCATGTCTTCGATGTCGGAGCCGATGGCGTGCCGCTGATCGCACGGCTGGATCAGTGCCAGACCTGTTTCATGTGCGAACTCTATTGCCCGGCCGATGCCCTCTATGTCGCGCCCGAGCAGGAGGGCGCGCAAGCCTGTCCGGAGCTGAGGCGCTGGCCATGGGGCATGTCGGGCGGCTACGCCATGATTATGGCTGGGATCGCGATGCACCGCCAGAGGCACCGCATCTGCAGGACTTCTGGCAACTCGGCCCCTTGTTGCGCGAAGGGGCGGAGATTGCCGCCCGCCGTTATGCCGCGCGACGGGCGGACACGGACATCGCCTAGCGGAAACTATAGCCACCATCGCAGAACAGGGTGGCGCCGGTCATGTTGCCATTGTCGAGCAGGAACAAGGCAGCATGTGCCTGTTCCTCGACATGGGCGGGGCGCCCGGTCAGGCAAAGTCCGTTCCAATGGGCGTAGGCGGCCTCACGCTGCGGCGCGGGGCGACCCCGCCACAGATCGCTGTCGGTGGTGCCGGGCGACAGGCAATTGACCCGGATCGGGGACAATTCGAAAGCGAGGCCACGCGCCAATCCCTCCAGCGCTGCATTGCAGGCGGCATAGGCCGGCGCGCCAATCGGTCGGACCGAGGCCGCACCCGACATCAGCAGGATCGATGCTGTCTGTTTCAACATCGGAAGGGCGGCGTGGACGGTCCAATATTGCCCCCAGAATTTGGCGTCGAACAGCGCTTCGCTTGTGTCAACATCGCCGTCACGAAAGGCCCCGGTGCGATAGCTGGCGGCCGGGGTGAATAGTCCGTCGAGCGCCGGCACATCGTTGAAGAAGGCCGCGATCGACGCGCGATCGCCGGTGTCGATGGGACGGGCGGAGGCCTGATCCCCCAATGTCGCGATGGCGCTGGACAATCGGTCGGGCGATCTCCCGCCGATCAGCACCCTGTCGCCGCGCGCGACCAGCAATTTCGCCACGGCAAGGCCGATGCCGCTGCTGCCGCCGACGATGGCATAATGCCGGCCCGCTTGTTCCGTCGCAGCGCCCATCAGCTACGCTCGATCGCGACCGTCGGCCGGGTATTGGGATAGATTTGTTCCACGGCCGGCTCGCCAGCCGCAAGGTCCGGCTTCTTCATGCCATAGGCGTTGACCGGCTGCGACCGGTTCACCCACAGGGCATAATGGAGGTGGTCGGCGCGCGGATCGTCGGTATTGGGATGGACAAGGATGGTCAGGCCCAGGCTGTTGAGCTGGAGCCAGGGCAGGATCAGCGGCTGCAGGTCGGTGCCGAAGCCGAAATAGAAGGATGGCGTGACATGCGGGCCGCGCGGCTCCGCATTCCAGTTGCCCAACTCCACCGCAAAGCGTTCCGCCGTCCATTGCCGGATGCGGACTGCCTTCTCGTAACTATCCTCGTCGAAATAGATATGGGCGTGGTAGCTTTTGATATCGGTATAGGCGCGGGGCCGATCGGGTAGGCCGTTCTCCTCGCCGGGGCGCACCGCCAGGGGACGGGGCGTCGGTTCCGTGGCGGTAGCATAGCCCCAGGGGCTCTTGCCCGTATGGGCGGCGATGGCGGCGGGAGAGGGCGCAGGACCGGCGGCAAAGGCCGGCGCCCCGATCAGGCCACCGACAGCCGCCAGTCCGCCGGCGCGCAGCAATTGCCGTCGGCCGGGGGAGAGAAGATCTGCCCAATGCTGGTCGATTGGGTCATGGGTCTGGGACATGTCCGGTTCCTTGTTCTAAGATTTTGGAAATGAAGCGCCGCTCAGTTCCTGACAGCCGCCACGGCCGAAGGACGGGTGAAGCGGTTGTCCGGGCGATCGAGGCCCAGATTGTCGCGCAGCGTGGCGCCTTCATAGGCGGTGCGGAACAGGCCGCGCCGCTGCAGTTCCGGCACGACCTCTTCGACGAAACGATCGACCGATCCGTGCAGGTCGGGGAACATGATGTTGAACCCGTCGGCCGCGCCGGCATGGAACCAATGTTCGAAATCATCGGCGATGTCGCGCGCGCTGCCGAACAGGATGCGATGGCCGCCGGCGACCATCTTGCGCAGCAATTGCCGCACGGTCGGCTGTTCGCGGCGGATCAGGTCGATCACCAGTTGCTGGCGGCTCTTGTGCGTGTTGGTGACGGGGATCGCGGCGGGCAGTATGACCGGTTCGTCCAGCGGCAGAGTCCACAGGTCGATGCCGATATTGACGAAGCGGGATATGCCCTTGAGCGCGGAAACCGGATCGAGCAGATCCTGAAGCGCTTCGTAGCGGGCACGGGCTTCCTCGGCATTCTGGCCGACATAGACCGATATGCCGGGGAGTATCCGGACATCGCTGCGCTTGCGGCCATAGCGGCCGAGGCGGGCGGCGATGTCCGCGCCGAAGGCCAGCGCCTCGTCGATCGTCTGGGCGGCGGTAAAGATGATCTCCGCCGTCCGTGCCGCCAGTTCGCGCCCGTCATCGGATGATCCGGCCTGGGCGATCACGGGATAGCCCTGAACTGGGCGGGCTGCGTTGAGCGGCCCCTGCACCGAAAAATGCGTACCCTTGTGATCGAGCCGGTGGAGCTTGGCGGGATCGGCCCAGATGCCGCTCTGCTTGTCCTGGATGAAGGCGTCATCTTCCCAGCTATCCCACAGCCCTGTGATGACGTCGAAAAACTCCTCCGCGCGCTGATAGCGCTGGGCATGCAGGACATGATCCTCCCGGTTAAAATTCTCGCCGCCGCCGAGCGACGTGACCAGGTTCCAGCCGGCCCGTCCCGCGCTCAGATGATCGAGCGAGGCGAGGCGGCGGGCCAGCGTATAGGGTTCGTTATAGGTGGTGTTGGCCGTGCTGATCAGGCCGATCCGGCTGGTAACGACGGCCAGGGCGGGCAGCAGCGTCAACGGATCCCAGCGCATGCCCTGCGCCGTGCGGGCCAGCGAATCCGTGTCGAGGTCGGGAATGGCGACGCTGTCGTTGAGGAAGATCGCGTCGAACAGCCCCTGTTCCAGCTTCCGCGCGACGCGGGCATAGGGGGCGAAGCTGCGCGAGGCATCGACATCTGCCTCCGGCAGGCGCCAGCTCGCATTATGCGAGCCGTGCCCCGACAGGAAGGCGCCGAGCTTGAGCGTGCCGGATGGATGGGTCATGCCTGCGTCTCCATCAGAAGCTGAAGGCCAGGCGGCCATAATAATAGCCGCCATAGAAGCCGAACGGGGACTGGGCCGGATAGGGCGGGAAGCCGTTGGTATCCGGCAGCGTGTTCTTGTCGGGATAGGTGTCGAAGAAATTGTTCGCGCCGATCGCGACGTTGATGTTGCGGGTCGCCTGGAAGGACAGGTCGATATCGGCGATCCACTTGGCGCCGTAGAACTGGTCGGTCGCGGCCGTGGTGCCGAGGAAGCCCACCTTGGCGTAGCGGGTCTCGCGCAGGTTGAGCTGGAGATTGCCGAGCTTCAAATCCTGTCCCAGGATCAGTTTGGATCGCGGCAGGTTGCCGGCGATATAGCCCTGCGCCTGACGGTCGAACAGAGTGAGGTTGAGCGCAGCGAGTTCCGACGGATTGTCGGCCACGCGCGTGATCTTGGTCTTGTTATAGTTGTAGCCGAGCGTGAAGCGGATCGACTTGTCCTCGCCCAGCAGCTGTAGATAGTTGGCGACCGCTTCGACGCCGCGGGTCCGGGTGTCGATCGCATTGGCGAAATAGCGCACCGAATAATTGGGATCGAAGCCGTTGGCGACCAGGATAGCGCTGACGCCCGCGCCGGTCAGATAACCAGTCTGGGCGATGCGATCGTCCAGCTTGATCTGATAGGCGTCGACCGACAGGTTGAAGCGCGTGCCCAGTCTGTAGGTGAAACCGGCGCTCAGGTTGAAGGATTTCTCCGGCGTCAGCGGCTTGGCGCCGAGCGCATCGCCAATCGGCGTGCCGGGACGCACTGATTTGGCGGTGATGAAGGTCTGGACGCCGTTGACGGTGGTATATTGGTTCGATGTCTGGGCAAAGGCGGACTGGGCCAGCGAGGGCGCGCGGAAGCCGTTGCTGATCGTGCCGCGGATGGCGAAATGATCGGTGAAGTCATAGCGGGTGGTGAACTTGCCATTCAGCGTGTCGCCGGCGCTGTCGTCATAATGTTCGGCCCGACCAGCCAGCCCAATGAACCAGCGCGGCACCGGATTGATGCCCATGTCGACATAGGCGGCATAGCTGTTGCGGGTCAGCTTGGCGGCATCCTCGGGCGTGAGCACGATCGCGCCCTGCGCGCCGATGGTGGCATAGCGGCCGGCCAGCGGCGTGCCGGCGGGATATTGGTAAAGGCCGTTGGCATAGGCTTCCGGGTCGCCGGCGATGGTCTGGAAGCGCTCGTAGCGATGTTCGGCGCCGAAGGATATTTTCAGCGGTTCGGCAAGGCCGATGTCCACGCCCCTGGAAATGTCGAGATTGTTGGTCCACTGGGCGAACTTCGCGGTGAAGGTCCAGAATTCGGTTGGACTTGCATCGCCCAAGGAGGCGTTGAGGCTCTCCGTAGAGCCGTTCTTCGACCGGTTCTCGCCATAGGTGCTGGACAGATCCCAGCTCCAGCTCCCCGCTTCGCCCTTGATGCCGGCGAGGATCTGGAAATCATTCTCGTCCAGCGTGTAGTTGGGCGCATAGCCATCGGGATAGATGGACAGCACTGCATTGGTGGAATTGGGGCGGCGGAAATTCTGCCCGATGATCGCTTCGCGGGTTGACCATGTCGATGAAGAGTAAAGGGTCGCGGCCGGCGAAAGCGGCAGTTCCGCATTATAGAGGACCGTCAGGGCGCGCAGGTCAGGCAGGCCGCCGGTGAACACCGTCTTGTCCCGGTTTTCGCGCGGATCGGGCTGCCCATTGGCCAGCGGATAATAGAAGGCGCCGGTCGCGGGAATGGCGCGGCGGGCATGATTATTGTCCTTGGCGCTGGCGGCGATGTTGACGAACCCGTCCGGCCCCAGCTTGAAGCCGATATTGCCGCCTGCCTCGATATTGCGCCCATCGGAATTGCCGCGATAGCTGTAGCGCTTGCCGCCGTTCACCGTCAGCGTGCCGCCATGGTCATCATCCTTGAGCACGATGTTGATGACGCCGGCGATCGCGTCCGATCCATATTGGGCGGCAGCACCATCGCGCAGCACCTCGATCCGTTTGATGGCGGCCGCCGGGATCAGGTCGATATCGACCGAATTGGCACCCTGGTCGACACTGCCGGTCGACAGGTTGAGCAAGGAGCTATTGTGGCGCCGCTTGCCATTCACCAGCACCAGCACATGCGACCCGCCCAGACCGCGCAGGCCCGCCGGGCGTGCAACGCTGTTCCAGGACGAGGAACTGACGGTCAGCGAGTTGAAGCTGGGCAGCAATACGCCCAGTGCGTCACGCAGCGAACTATTGGCCCCCAATGTCGCCAACTGGCTTTCGTCGATCACATCGATCGGCACCGGGCTTTCCAGCGCGGTGGTGGCGCGGCTGCGGTTGCCGACGACGACGATCGTCCCCTCGGCATCGGCTGGGGCGGGGGCTGCAGCCGGGGTAGGCAGTTCCTGGGCAAGTGCCGACGAACCGATCCCGAGCGCGGCCAGCGTCGCGGTAGAAAGCCATAGCTGGCGCAGCACTCCAAAGGCTGGTCGGCTGATTTCATGTCGCATAAATTCCCCCTTTTTTGAGATGTTCGTGACGGTCGGCCGATCAGATCAGGCCCGGTTCCCACAGCGCCGACAGGTCGAAGCGATCCCGCACCAGCGCGAAGCGGGCGAGATCGTCGGCGACATGCTGCAGGCTCGCGATGGCGGCCTTGGCTGGCGGGACGATCAGGGCAGGCCGGCTTGCCTCGCGGGCCAGGCGCCGGAACAGGGTGGCGGGCTGGCTGCTGAGCGTTGCCGACAGCGCCGCCCAGCGTTCCGGGTTTCGGTCGATCCATTGCCAGGTCGCCTGTTCCCGGCGCAGATAGTCACGGATCGCCGCCCGCTTGAGCGGATCGGCCAGCGCGGCCGGATGGGCAGAGATGCAGAAATTGCCTGAATAGAGACCGGCGACCGATCGGACGATCCAGCGCCCGCCGAGCAGGCTTTCGGTCAACAGGGCGGAAATGCCGCCGGTGACGATCGCTTCGACATGACCACGCGTGAAGGCGGCATTGGCGTCGTTGGCGGGCAGGCCGATGGCCTGCACCTCGGACAGGCGCAGATCATGCGCTTCGAGCAGCTTGAGCAGATAATAATGATTGTTGGTGTTGGGCGTGTAGGCAATGGTGCGTCCGCGCAGATCGGAAAATCGCCGTGCGCTCGATCCCTTCACCACCAGCACGCCGCTATTGTTCACGTCGCCCTGGTGGGTCGCGATCAGCCTGAGCGGCGTGCCCGACTGCAGCGCGAAAGCCGGCGGGATTTCGCTCATATAGGCATAGTCGAGCGCGCCGGCGGCATAGGCGTTGAGCACCAGCGGGCCGCCGGGCAGGTCGACATAGCGGACCTGATAGGGCGTGTCGGCCTGTCCCGCCGCCGCCATGAAATTGCCGGCCGTCGTCTTGTAGCGCCAGACGCTCAGGGTCACGTCGGACAATGCCCGTTCCGTGGCCGCGCCGCATCCGGCCAGCGTCAGGGCGCCGGCGCCGGCTAGCAGCGCCCGCCGGGAATAAAGCTGACGGGGCATCAGTCGAGCAGATCGGGCTGCGCGCGGACGATCTCGTCCCAATAAGGCAGGAAGCTGAGCCAGGCCCATCCTTCCCGCTGGTCGGGAGAGGGGCTCTGGGTCGGCGGATCGACGATCGCTGTTCCGGCGGCCCGTGCCGCCAGTTGCACGCGGGCCGCGCTTTCATAGGCAATGAAGCGCCAGGCCGCGCTTTCGACGCTGTTGCCGACGGTCCAATGACCATGATTGGCCCATAGGAGAATGTTGCGGTCACCCAGTGACCGGACGAACTGTTGCGCGACGGCGTCACGACCAGCGGTGGCATCCGACAGGCGATCGGGCACGAAGACCACCTGATCCCCATGGAAGGCGGCGAGGTCGGCGATGATCGGCTCGATCGGCTGCCGGAAGGCGGACCAGGTCTTGGCATGGAAACTATGGGCATGGACGATGCCGACGACATCCGGCCGGGCGCGCTGGACGGCATGATGATAGGGGATGCCGGATATGTTGACCGGCCCGTCGCCCTCGACGACCCGCCCGTCGCTGTCGATCCGCAGCAGGTCCGAAACCCGGATATGGGAAAAGGGGACGCCGACCGGATTGACCCAGAAATGGTCCACATGTTCGGGGTCGCGGGCGCTCAGATGGCCGGCCAGGCTAGGCTCGACGCCATGCTGGGCCAGCAGGCGCAGCGACGCGGCCAGTTGCTGCTTGCGGTGCAGCCGTTCGTCCAGAACTGTGCGCCGGGCCGCGTCCGCATGCAGCCGTGGCGCATCGCCATCGCGGGGGACATCATGGATGCGAGGGCGCCGTAGCGCCGGGTGCGAGAATTCATCCGCGTGACTTTGCGATATTATCGTCATTCACCGCTCTCGTTGGTAAACGTGGCTGGTGATGTTTTTTTAGATATGTTCCGTGTTATGTATCAAATGACTATGACGTCATTTGAATTGTAAGATTGAATAGGTGGACATTATTTTCTTATGATTTTCTCATTTTTATCATTGCTGCAATTTATCGATCGTTGATCGACATGCTCAATCTGGCGGGATCAGGGCCAGATTCTGGATCGCCGCCAGCCCCCATTGGGCTGCGCCGTTTGTCGATAGGCCGGGAATCTCCACGCTGCCGTCGCCCGCCTGGATGGTCGTCAGGCCTGGTTTCAGTTCGCCATCCTGAAATTCGTTCCAGGCGCGCGCTGCCAGCGCCGTGTCCTGCAGCGCGTGCGCGGCATAGGCGGTCAGGCGCGAATGGGCCTGGCGCAGATTATGACCGCGTGGCGCTTCGCCAAAACGCCTTTTCCATTGGTCGGCGGGGGCGTTGTACCATTTGCAATAATCGATCCAGGCCGCCCGATAGCCGGGCGCATCGACCAGTGGCAGAAGTTCGGCCATGATTTCGACAATGCCGAAGACCGCGTTGAGGTGGCTGACGCTGATATGATCGCCGCCGGACACGAAGCGGCCGCTGGCGAGATCGAAATTGGCGCCGCCGGCCCACCATTGGCGGGGCAGGGCGGCGATGCTGTCCATGCCGGCCAGGATCCGGTCGCGCCAGCGGCGGTCGCCGGTCCTTTCCCATTCGGTGAACCAGGCCGCGACCAGGCTGCCCCAGCTCGTGCCGAAGGACAGCTGGATCACGCCGTCCGGTAATCCTGCGGGTTTGACGACAGCGCCGACCCCGCCGGGCGGCAGCGATTCCGGCGCTCGATCGGCAACCTTGCGGCCAATATCCACATGTTGCAGCACGCGGTCGGAATGGACCAGCGCCCGCATCAGGTCGCCGACCCGTTCGTCGCCGGTCAGATAATAGAAGATGCGGCGATAGGCAGCATTGGATACGCGCGGCTGCTTGCTGCTGTCGCTCCAGTGCTGGACGCCATGGCGCGTGCCAAGGCCAGCCCAGGGGCCGGCATGATAGACGTCGACCTCGCCTGTGTGCCGGGTCATGGCTTCCGCCATGCGGAATATGTCCGCCCGGCCCGATCGCAAATAGCTGTACCAGAACCACAGGTCAGTCGACAATTCGCTATTGTCCCAGGCATAGCCACCAATGTCGTAACGCCATTGATGCCGGTCGCTGTCATAGCTGTGCATCACGTCGCCATGGTTCCAGAAACCATACCAGTGGCGCCGGTCAATCTCGTCGCGATAATGATCGATCAACAGGTCATTCTGTCGCTCGATCGCCAGTGACAAGGCGCCACTGGTCGCGCGCGGCGCCCAATCGCCGAACACGCCGGCGGCATGAATGCGATCCGGCTGGACCTGCAACCGGGCGGGGCTGGCCACCTGGGCGGCATAGCTGTCCAGCGTTGCGGCATCGGGCGTCGCGGGCAGCGCCCAGAGCCATAATTCATTGGTTCGGGCGATGCCTTTGGCCTGATCCCAGCCGGGTTCATAATCCTCATAGGTCATGTCCAGCCCGTCATTCTGGCGGGCATAGTCGGTCATCCGCAGCACATCGCGATAGGAGCGCATGTCCATGGCAGGCGCGTCTGGTGCGTGCAGCCAGGCGGTCAGGTCGGCCGCGTCCCCCGCCGCGCCGTCAATGTCGAGCTGGACCGGATGGCGTTTCCAGAAATCGGCCATGCCGATCGCCGCGCCGCCCGAGGGCGTGCCGACATAGGCCAGCCCACGGGCGCGATCGCCTTCGAGCGACTGGATCGGCGCACGCCCCTTGCGGGTGCGCTTGGTCAGGGTGAAACCCTGGGCATTGCCCTGGAACAGCCGGAAATCGCCCCATGCCGGGATATTGTCGAGCAACTGGCGCAGCCGATCCGGCAGCGTGTCGACCGATGGGGTTGCGCGTCCGACAATCTGTGCCTGACGAAAGGCTTCGCCGACATCGCGGCGCAGGCCCGTGAGCGGCCGAACTGCTTCACTGAACAGGCCATGATCGGTGGCGATGCGGACATGTCGATCGTGCAAGGGCGCGGCCATCGGCACCTGCGCCCGGATGCCGAGACCGCGCAGGAAATCGCGATCGGCGTCGCCATCCCAAATGAAGCTGTGGACGATGCGGACGGCCGGACTGTCGGCGGTGAAATAGAGGCGCAGGCTGAAGGGCAGCCATTGGCGGCTGTTGTCGGTATGATTGCCCTCCACCTTGACGACGGCACGGACCGGACCGCTTTGTTCGACGGTCAGCGCGTCGATCCGGCTGGTGTAGCACTGGATCGACAGATTTTCCGATTCCTCGTCGGACGCCGCATTCTGGACGCTGGCCAGCAGATGGACATTGCGCAGCAGGGCGCGGCCATCCCGTTCTGCCGCGGCGATGATGGCGCTGCCCGTGCGCGGTAGGCGCCAGGACGTCGCGCCAACATGCACCAGCACGGCATCGGCCTGCTGTTCGACGCGGACAGGATGCGCGGGAGCGGGATTGCGTCCGATGCCGATCGAGACATGGGAGGGGCCTCTGTCGATCATCGCCGGCAGCGCATGGCCGCTCCATTTGATCGATCCGTCCGGCCAATAGGCCAGCGGCCAGCTTTGCAGCGGCAGCGCGATACCATCCGCATCATGCGCCTGAAGCCTGTCCGTCCCGCGCAGCGTGCCGCGGGGCCAGGGCGTGCCCCAGATCTGGCCGCCGTCCCAGGCCGGTGGGCTGCCGTCCAGCCAATGCACATTCGTTGCCGGCGGCGCCTTCGCGGCGCGCGCTGGTGTCGGCAGGGCGAGCACGGCGCCACCCAACAGGCTGGACTGGAGCAGAGCGCGGCGGGAGAGGGGCATGCGGTTTCCTTGGGTCAGCGAAGTGCGCGAACGGTGAAGTCGCGGATTTTCAGATGGCTGGCGGTGGTGCGCAGGGCGAAGTGGCCATGGGTGTAGGGATGATCGTCCTGAAAGGCGAACAGTCGCTGGCCATCGCGCAAGAAGGCGATCTTGTCTCCGTCGGCAATCAGGACGATATCCTGCCAGCGATTGGCGACCAGCATGTCTTCGGACCCGCGCCGGTCATTTTCCGGCAAAAGGGGCCGGTCACCATCGCGGCCGACATAGCGGCGAAAGCGGGTGGTGCTGTTGCCGTTGCCGCCCAGCCCGACATAATAGGTCTTCAGGCCGTCATACTCCTCGAACTTGCCGCTGCGCGGTCGGGCCAGGACATCGCCGTCTGGCAGCGCGGGGTCGTTGGCCATCCAGAAGCAGTTGAGGTCGCTCACCCGATCATGCGGTCCGCCCTGCGCCACGGCCTGCGCCCGATAGCGGATTTCGAGAGGCCCGTAGAGCAGCGGGCGGAACCACAGGGTAAGCCCAGCGGGCGCTTCGATATCGAGCAGCCCGCCCTGCGCGCGCACGGTGGCGAGCTTTTCGGCTTCGATCTGCCATTGGCCCAGCCCATGCCGGAAATCGTCCCGATGCAGCAGGTGGCCGATAGCGGCACGGGCAAAGGCCGGCAGGAGCGAAGCCCCCGCCAGGCCTGCCAGCGTATCGCGCCGCGTCACAGCTTTGCCCGGACGCCGAAATAGATGCGGCGGCCATAGGTCTCGATGACGTTGCGACGATAGATGCTGTTGGCATTCTCGATCCGGGTGGAATCGGTCAGATTGACGCCCTCTAGGAACAGCGAGACATGCGGGTTGACGACATAGCTGGCTGACCCGTCCAACTGGCCGAACGCTTCGCCAAAGGACGGATTGTTGCCGCGATCGACCGCGTTGATCAGATAGCGGCTGCGCCAGTTATAGGATCCGCGAATGGCGAAGCGCCCGTCATCGTAGAAGAGCGAGGCATTATAGCTGTTCCGTGATACGCCGGGGAAGGGCAGGCTGGCATTGGTGAAATAGTCACGCCCTTCATAGCCCTTGTCCTTGTTGTAGGTATAGTTGGCGATCACCCCCAAATGGCTCAATATACCGGGCAGGAAATCGAGGCCCAGTTGCACGCCGGCTTCCACGCCCTGGATGGTGACATGCTGAGTGCCGTTGACCGGCAGGCGAATGGTGTAGACCTGCCCGTCAATTTCCTCCTCACGGCTGTCGGTGTCGATGAAGGACTTAATGTCCTTGCGGAAAGCCGTGACGGAGAGATAGTTGGTGCGCGAGATATAATATTCGACACCCAGATCATATTGCCAGGCCCGATAGGGCTTCAGCCCCGGATTGCCGCGCGATCCGGTCAGCCCAACGGGATCGAGCCGGACATTGGGCGCCATTTGCGAAGGGGCGGGGCGGGCCAGCACGTCAGACGCGGTGGCCCGCACCACCAGCCTGTTGGGGACGAGTTCGGCGCGCAGGTTCGCGGACGGCAGCAGCACGGTATATTCGCCGGTATAGCGGGCGGGCGTGATGACGCCGCCGCTGCTCTGGCTGCCGGTCGATATGGTGCGGGTGTGGACCAGGCGCGCGCCGAACACGCCCGACAGGTCGAAGCCCAGATCCGCCTTGAACGCGGCCTGACCATAGCCGGCGATGGTTTCTTCCTTCACCCGATAGGTGTCGAGCGGCGAGATGCTGGTATAGGGATCGGGAATGCCGATCGCATTGGCGAGGTCATCGCCCAGATTCCACCAGCGGTCGATGCCGGAAAAGCCCAGATCGCCGGTCTTGAAGAAGCTGCCGTCGCCCATGCCGCCATAATTGTTGAGCAGGCTCTGGATGGTGGCCAATTGAGCGGCCGGCGTGGTGGTGGCCAGAACCTGCGCGCCGGTGATGCCTGACCGGGTCAAGGTGGTCTGGCCCGTGATGCCGTTCAGCGTATAGACCGCGTTGCTGAAGCGGCTGCTCGAAACCAGCCTATTCTGTTCGATGCCGCCCTTCAGCGATGTCAGCAGGCCGTCATTGTCGGGGCGATATTCGGCGTCGAATTTGGCGCCTTGCTCCTGCTGGCGATTGAGGCGCGGCCGCGCCTCGACGGACAACGTGTTGATGCCCTGGGTCGTGGTGGTGTCGATCGGCAGGATGATGTTGGGCGCATGCTGCGGATTGTCATAGTCGATGGTGATCCAGGGCAGGGCATCCTTGCCGGATACCGACGCGGTCACGTCGACCTCATCATTGAAGACGCGCGATGCGGCATAGGTGCCGCGGGCCGACAGCTTGACCTTGCCGACCTGCCATTCGGCGCCGACGATGCCGTTGAAGGTGCGACGGCGCAGCCCGCCGATGACGCTGCGATAATTGACGCTGGGGCCGGTCCCGGCGGCGCTGTTGTTCACGAAGGTGACGGTCTGGGCCGTTTCGTCGCGGATCACGACGCCGGTCGGGTCGACCCCGCCATTGGCCACTGACTGGGTGGTGGAGAGTTGCAGATACTGGTCGTCCGATCGCGTATCGCTCTTGGTAAAGGTACCCTCGACATAGGCCTTGAAATTATCGTCCGGGCGCCATTCGACAATGCCATTGAGGGCATAGCGCTTGGTGGGCTCGGTCGCGGTGATATAGCGCGGAATGTCCGGGTAGAAATCGCCAAAGCCGCTGCCGTCCAGGTCGACGCAGCGGGCCTGGTTGCGGCCCGACAGGCAGTTCTGGCTGGCGGGCGTTGCCGGTTGCACCGTTTCCACCTGGCGCCAGCCGGTGGTGCGCGCCTGATCATAGCGGATGGTGCGATCTTCATAGGTGCCCGAAAGCAGCACGCCGATCGTGTCATGCGCGAACAGCTTGGAGCCGATCAGCGCGAATTTCGGATCCACCTTGTCCGCCAGTTCATTGTAGATGCCCTGTGCCGACCCGGCCAGATAGCCTTCCTTCGCATCGAACGGGCGGCGCGTGATGATCCGTACCGTGCCGCCCAGGCCGCCTTCGGTCATGTCGGGCGTGGCGGACTTGAGCACTTCGAGGCGCGAGACGAATTCGGCGGGCAGGTCGCGAAAGTCGACCGCGCGGTTGCTGCCATTGCCGGCGGCCGCTGCGATCGAGGTTGAGAGGGCAGACTGGCCGTTGATCTCGACCCGGTTGAGTGATGGATCGGCGCCGCGAATGGTGATCGCCTGCCCCTCACCGCCGCCGCGGGTGATTTGCACGCCAGTCACGCGCTGGAGCGCTTCACCGATATTCTTGTCGGGAAACTTGCCGACATCCTCGGCCGAGATGACGTCGACGACCTGTGCGGACTGGCGCTTCACTGCCAGCGCGTCGGCCAGGCTCTTGCGGATACCGGTCACGACGATGTCGGAGCGTTCCGTTGCCCCTTCCTGAGTGGCTTGCGGCGTGGATTGATCCTGCGCCTGGGCGAAGGTGGATGTCGTAGAGAGCAGCAGGAAGACGGCGCTGGTAAGACGATGCACGACAGAGGACCCCTTTTTGTCGGACTATTGGACGAGGGGCGGGCTAAAGATAACGGAATTGGTAGACAAAAAAGTTTTTCTACCCCGGTATGAAGAGAGAGGCGGTGGCTGCTGCTCCTATTGGCAACGCTAAACGTTTTAAATTGGGCTATTGGTGCTGGAGAGGATGGCGATACGGGAATTAGGCATCGTCGGCGCGCATGGGGACATCGGGCTCGGCCACGACCTATGAGATATACTCATGGGTCAACAGCGGGGCTATTTGCTTCTGAACGCCAAGGCACGCCGCACGCCCCCTCCTTCCCACTGCCTGGTTCGATCTTAGCAGACCCGAATGGAGCCGTTTATTTGGTTATCTGGGGCCACGAAGTGGCAGTAGATGACCCGGCCGTCGGTCGGCCTTGGTCGGGTTGCTGCCATGGGGGGGTGGCGGAAGCGGTGTCTTTGTCCGCCATATTTCCACACGCTGCGACCCGTCGAATTATTGGCTGTTTTTCGCCATTTTTGGAATGTTCCCTGATGCCTCACGTTGCCACTTGTTGCGGCCCGTCGCAACGGTTATGATGGGTTGGTAGGTGGGTTAACGGAGTTCGAATCCCATGCCAAAACTTGCCAAGGTTCTAGGCCCGCTGGCCGTGAGGAACCTCAAGACGCCCGGTCTGCATTTCGTCGGGGAAGTGGCTGGACTGGCGTTGCAGGTTTCGCCTACGACCGCGCGGACCTGGATACTGCGCATAAAGATCGGTGACAAGCGCCGGGACATGGGCTTGGGGGCCTTCCCGGAAGTCTCGCTGGCCGATGCGCGCGACATGGCCCGGAAGGCACGCCAGCGTGTGCGGGAGGGGCACGACCCTATCGAGGAACGTCGCGCGTTACGCGAGGCCCTCAAACTGCCGCGGGCAAAGGGCATGACGTTCGAAAAGGCATCATTGGCCTACATCGCGGGCAAGGCGCCGGAATGGAAGAACGAGAAGCACGCAGCACAGTGGGAATCGACGCTGAGGAAATATGCATTCCCAGCAGTCGGCGAGCTGTCGGTGGCAGATATCGAGCTGCCGCAGGTGCTGGAGGTTCTTGAACCCATCTGGCGAGACAAGCCGGAAACGGCCAGCCGCCTGCGCGGACGCATGGAAGCTGTGCTAGATTGGGCGACCACGCGCGGCCATCGCGAGGGCCTGAACCCAGCCCGTTGGCGCGGTCATCTGGACAATCAGCTACCCAAGACCGGCAAGCTCAAGAGCGCCAAGCATCACCGCACCGGCAGCGATGGCCACCATGCGGCGATGGCCATCGACGACGCGCCGGTATTCCTGACACGGCTTCAAGAGGCCGAGGGGATGGGCGCGAGGGCATTGGAGTTCGCGATATTGACCGCTGCCCGGTCCGGTGAAGTGCGCGGGGCGACATGGGCGGAGTTCGACTTGACCAAGGGCCTGTGGACCATTCCGGGCGCACGGATGAAGGCCGGGAAGGAGCATCGCGTTCCCCTGTCCAAGTCCGCCCTGGCGCTTCTGGAGGGCTTGCCCTGTATGGGCGACACCGAAATCGTGTTCTGGGCACCGCGCGGCGGGAAGCTGTCGGACATGACGCTGAGCGCCGTCATGCGGCGGATGGAAGCGGGCGCAACGCCGCACGGCTTCCGCAGCACATTCCGCGATTGGGTGTCGGAACGGACCAGTTATCCGGGCGACATGGCGGAAATGGCACTGGCGCACACGATCGGCGACAAGGTGGAAGCGGCCTATCGGCGCGGCGACCAGTTCGAAAAGCGCCGGCGCATGATGCAGGACTGGGCCGACTATCTCGCCAAGCCGCAGGGGGAGGGTAAGGTCGTGCCGATCGGGGCGGGGCGGGCGTGACCGAAGTTATAGCCGCCCATATCCTTTGCAGTGAGACCGACCCTCGACAGGCAGCGGCCTCCTACCTGTCATGGCTAGCCTACCCCGAGAGGGAGAAGGTTAAGAAGGGCGCTGAGTTCTTTGAGGCGGTGGTAGCTGGCACGCTCAAGGCGCAGGGGCACCACGCGCCAACAGCGTTTCGCATGAAACGGGAAAAGGCAATTTCGATAATGAACGCAGGCCTTCGCCGGATTGCACGGAGGCGACTGCCGGCAGCATGGCTTGCACTACGCATGGTCGAACACCAAGGTCTGTCAATTCGCGAGGCGGCCGAACGCTTGTGCAAGTTGGTCGATGGCGATTCCGCTGATGCCAGACTTCTTCCTGACAATATCCGCAGAGATATTTGGTATGAGACCGCCCCCGCCATTCCGATGGCGATGGCCATAGTGCTGAGCAGGTCGCCGCAATATCGTTCCTTGGCAACAACGGGAAAGGTATCGGACTTCCTGGCGGATCCCTCTTGGGTTGATGATGCAGTTGCCTGCGCTAGCGAGATTTGTGTGCCCATCGCACGAAAATTTGCTCTCAAGGCTGTATTTAGGCCCATCCTCATTAAATCGCCGGTTTCTTGATACCGACCGAGTTGCAACGCACCGCTACTTGAAGGGCCTTGGCGCAACATGAGGTGTTCAAATGGCGTGCGAAAGCCCCGAAAATCTCGATTTCGACAACCTGCCTGACAGCGCATTCGTCCGCGAGCCGGTTGTTTCCATGTTGACCGGTGGCGCGCACCGCTCGACCATCTGGCGCTGGGTTCGGGCCGGTAAGTTCCCCGCCCCCCGTAAACTTGCCCCGCAGACTTCGGTTTGGAATGTCGGCGAGTTGCGCCAGCATTTCGCTTCGCTGGTAGCGGCCTAACGGCCATGAAGTATAACGCCCCCGGTCATAAGACCGAAGGCGCTCTCTGTTCTTCTGACGGGTCGAACGGCGGCGTTTATAGCACGGCTCCCGCCACGCGCAAAGTGGAGGCGGCATGACCTCCACCAATCTCGAAATTGAAATGGTCGCTGCTTGCTCACGGGTTCGCCAGGAGCATATCGACCGCATGCTGGCACTTGGCGTCCCCGGCGCCGCCATCGCAGCCTTGGGTGCGATCCAGCCGGTTTTCGGTATCACCGCCGCGCTGCCCGAGCGTTCGCATATCTACCAGCCCGGCGATGGCCCCGCGCATGTTGTCATGCCCGTGATGGACATGGGCGAGATGGTCGACCTTATTGCCTGGCGCACGACCAATCCGGCGCGCTGGTTCTGGAGGACTGGCCTTGGCTGGGCGCTTGGCACCGACTGGCTGCTGCCCCGATGGGATAATGGGCCGGTGCGCCTGTTCGCCACGCCACTTGAATGGCTGGCGAACGCTGGCGAAGGCATGTGCATCCTTGATTGGGCTGCGCCTGAGATCCGTCAAATGGCGATGCTCGATGCGATCGAGGCTGACGAGATGGTCGGCCGGCGCTTGCTCTCCATTCTGTCGAAACCCGTGCGCCTGCCGCGCATGGTCTATCGGAAGGCGGTGCGACGTGCCGCATAACGACGCCGCAAACCGTGACGCAAACGATGACTTCGTGCAGTTCGGCCCTGAGCCGATCCGCGCGGCGATAGCTGCCGCTCGTTCGCCCCGGCGCAAACCTGATGAGCCATCCGAAGATGACGTGGCAAGGGCCTTCACTAAGGTCCATGGCGACACACTGCGCTATGACCATGATGCGGGCACGTGGTTCGAATGGTCCGGGCAGCGCTGGCAGAAAGATGGCTGTCATCGCGCTTTTACCTATGCGCGCACAATGGCGCGGAAAATCGGAGGCGCTGGCAAGGCGTCGTTCGCTGGAGGCGTTGAGAAGTTTGCCCGCGCTGATCCTGCGCATGCGGTCACATCAGAAATATGGGACAGCGATCCCCTCCTGTTGGGAACGCCAGGCGGCACGGTGGATTTGCGGGATGGTGAGTATGCCGCATCCCGTCCGGGCGATCACATCACCAAATTGACCGGCGTTGCGCCAGAGCGTGGCGTCCCCGTTCGCTGGCTCCAGTTTCTGGACGAGGCGACCGCGGGTGATCGTGATCTGGTGCGCTTCCTCCAGCAGATGGCGGGTTATTGCCTCACTGGCCTAACCGACGAGCATGCCCTGTTCTTCATCTATGGACCGGGCGGCAACGGCAAATCCGTATTCCTCAACATGCTGAACCATGTCCTGGGCGACTATGCCACGACGGCAGGCATGGACACCTTCACGGCTAGCAGGAGCGATCGGCATCCGACCGATCTGGCGATGTTGAAAGGGGCGAGGCTGGTATCAGCCAGTGAGACGGAAGAGGGCAGGGCATGGGCTGAGGCTCGGATTAAGCAGCTCACCGGCGGCGACAAGATCAGCGCGCGGTTTATGCGGCAGGACTTTTTTGAGTTCACGCCCGCGTTCAAGCTGGTGATCGTGGGCAACCATGCCCCCGTGCTGGCGAACGTGGATGACGCGGCGCGCCGGCGTTTCAACATCGTGCCGTTTACGCACAAGCCCGCCCGGCCCGATCCGATGCT
Organism: Sphingobium sp. DN12; assembly: GCF_051058005.1. Lineage (NCBI taxonomy): Bacteria > Pseudomonadati > Pseudomonadota > Alphaproteobacteria > Sphingomonadales > Sphingobiaceae > Sphingobium > Sphingobium sp. DN12. The sequence continues at coordinate 1,698,031 of NZ_CP173717.1, read as the reverse complement.
GGAGCAGAAGCTGAAAGAGGAAGCGCCGCAAATCCTCGCCTGGGCAATCGCTGGATGTCTGGACTGGCAGCGCAATCGCCTCGTCCGGCCTGAGATCGTCACAGCAGCGACGCAGGACTATTTTGATGACCAGGATCTGTTTGGCCAGTGGATAGCTGATCGGTGCGACCGCGCTTCCGGCAAATGGGAAGCTCCAACCACGCTCTATAACGATTGGGCCGGATATGCCCGCGCGGCTGGTGATGAGCCAGGCACGCAAACGGCCATGAGTAGCAAGCTCAAACGGGCAGGTTTCCAGCGCGGCAAGGTCGCTGGCGTCCGATGCTATCGCGGGTTGGCGCTCAAGGGGAAGAGTGCTGCGCATGACTGAGGGACAGGTTGGACAGGTCTGGACACCTTTTCCTGATGATCGTTCATGCGCGCGCACGCACGTATGGGGAGATAGGTTCAACCTGTCCGAACCTGTCCAGCTTGTCCTTAGCTCCGAAAGTGGAGGGGGGGGGTGATTGGCCCCGCACTCGCAAAGGCCCAGCCGAGCGACTTTTCTCGCCGGCCTGTTGGCGCACGCTCAGATTGCGATGGCGGACGCAGCGTCCGCCGCAAGTCTAGCTTTGTGGGGATAATTGACCATTCTATAAGTTCATGCCATCATTCTACCCATCATAAAGATAGGTCGACCATGCCGCCGTCCAGCCCCAAGTCAGCCCTCCCCAAACCCCAAGCGCGGACCCGCATAGGCAATGGCCGCGTGGTCCTTCAGGACGTAGACGCCCGCTCCATCACGTTCCGCCGCTACCGCGAGATCCTGGCCAGCCTGATTGCGGACATGGGCGGCGATCCGACCGAGGCCCAGTCTCAGATCGCCCGGCGCGCTGCATCGCTCTCCATCTGGTGCGAGGAGCAGGACACGGCAGCCGCGAATGGCACGCCGATCGACATCGGGGCTTACACCACTGCCAGCAATTCCTTGCGCCGGCTGCTGGAGTCACTGGGGCTGGAGCGCAAGCAGCGAAACGTCACCCCCACCATTGCCGAGTATGCAGCCCAGAAGGCGGCTGAGAAGGCGAGGGCGGCATGATCACCTTCGCTGAGGCCTGCCGTGACCCGCAACTGTTCGGGGCGTGGTTCACCGGGGATAGCTGGGCAGTCTGGCGTGTCATCGACAAGGCGCTGTTCGGCGAGCAGCTGGATGCTGACGAGCTGGCGATCTTCACCGAGATCACCGGACGCACCGAGGCGCCCACCGGGCCATCGAGCGAAGCGTGGTTCGTCTGCGGCCGGCGCAGTGGCAAGGACGTGAAGGCATCGGCGCTTGCTGCATTCCTTGCCACCTTCGGCGCCGAGCAGCTGGGTTTCCTCGATCGGCTGGTGAAGGGCGAGACGGGCGTGGTCCAGTTGATCGCGGTCGATCGTCGCCAGGCCAAGGTCTGCCTGTCCTACCTGCGCGCCTATTTCGAGCAGCCCCTGCTTGCCCAGATGGTTGCCAAGTCCACCGCCGAGGGGCTGGAGCTGACCAACGGGCTGGCGATCGAGATCACGACCAATGACCAGCGCTCCAGCCGTGGCCGCACCGTCGTCGCTGCCGTGTTCGATGAGGTGGCCTTCTGGAGCGCCGAGAACAGCGCGAACCCGGATCAGGACGTTTACAACGCCGTGAAGCCGGCCATGGCCACGATCCCCGGCGCCATGCTGATCGGTATCTCGTCGCCCTACGCCCGGCGCGGCCTGCTCTGGAACAAGCACAAGAAGCACTATGGCAAGCCTGGCAATGTGCTGGTGGTGCAAGCTCCGACCTGGCGCATGAACCCGACCGTGCCGCGTGATGGCGACTTCCTGACCGAGGCCTTCAAGGATGATGCAGCATCGGCTGCAGCAGAATATGGCGCCGAGTTCCGCAAGGATGTGGAGGCGTTCGTCTCGATCGAGGTGGTCGAGGCTTGTGTCGAGCTGGGCACCTATGAGCGCGGGCCTATCTCCAGCATTAGCTATGCCGCGTTCGTGGACCCATCGGGCGGCTCGCAGGACAGCATGACGCTGGCGATCAGCCATCAGGAAGGCGAACAGGACGACGGGTTGACCGTCATCGATGCCGTGCGCGAGGTGAAGCCGCCGTTTAGCCCCGAGGGCGTGGTGGCCGAGTTCTGCGACCTCATGAAGCTCTATGGCATCACCAGCGTGACGGGCGATCGCTATGCCGGCGAATGGCCCCGTGAGCAGTTCCGCAAGCACGGCATCAACTATGACATTTCCGAACGGTCCCGATCGGACCTGTATCGCGAGATGCTGCCGATCCTGAATAGCGGCCGTGCGGTCCTGCTGGATGACGAGAAGACCGTGAACCAGATCGTGGGCCTGGAGCGCCGTGTTGCACGCGGCGGCCGTGACAGCATCGATCACGCACCCGGCCAGCATGACGACCGGGCCAACGCCGTCGCGGGAGCGCTGCTGAGCGCTGCGAAGCCGAGATGGAAACCATGGCTTTTCCTGTTCCCCGGCGAAGGGGGCAAGGACTGGAAGAACCCGAAAAACACCCAGCGGAGTTATATCCCATGACCAATGTGATTCAGCAGTTTCTCGCTGGCCGCGCCGAAAGGCAGGCGAGCCATATCACCAACGCCGAACAGCCAGTCACGCGCGCGGAGTTCAACACTTTGGTGCGCGCCGTCCATGGCCTGATCGAGGATGTCGACGCCGCTCTGTCGCCCGAGAAGCTGACGGCGACCATGAATGCAGCGTTTGGCGAGGCGATGAAGGGCCGCGCACCGATCTCCAATGCCCGGCGCGGCAATCCGCTGAGCCAGTATCTCGCCCCGTCCGATGATGACGAGGGCCAGACGATCGCCAATCAGCGCAATGGGCGCCCGGCCGCCAACAATCGCCTGTTTCTCGCACCCGAGGGGGACTAAGCCATGGACCTGTCGAATCTGAGCCGCAACACGATGTTGGGCAAACCCTTCCCTGTGCCTGGACAGTCCGCGCAGACCCATACCGCGATCGACATGACGCATGTCCTCGATCCGGCCGAGTTCTGGCCCGATCCGATGTCGTGTCCCGACTGGCCGATGGAATATAGCGATAGCTTCTCCACGCGCCGCTATGAGGGGCCGCGCGGCAAGGCTGGCGCCGAGATGCGGATGCAGATGCTCGGAAGCGCCCTCAACCGCGGGATCACCAGTCTGCGCAAGCCGACACAGGAGGAGCGGGCAGCGGAATTTGCGCGGATCTTCAAGCGCGCGGGCTCACCCTTCTATCGATACGGCATCAATGACCTGGCGGCGCGCGATCGCCTGACCGAGGATCAGGCCCGCCATATGGTCGATGCCCTCCATGTTCGCGGCTATCTCCGCAAGCTGGAGGCGATCGAGGCGCGGCAGGAAGAGGCCAGGAAGGAGCGCCCGCGCGCCGAGGCCCGCCAGACCCTCGCCAGTTATCGCAATACCGTGGAGGGCAGCACCGAGGAAATCGCGGCGCTGGCGGAAGCGGCGGCCCGGCATCAGCAGCGGATCGATGATGAGAAGGCATTCAACCGTTCGCGGATGCTGCGCCAGAATCTGGAGACATTGCACGCCAATGCGGTGATGGCGGCGCATGTGCTGGGCGAAGAGGCGCCGGCGCGCCCGGCTTTCGGCTGAGGGGGGGCAGGCATGAAGCAGTTCAATCTCTCGTCCGCCGAATGGACGCAGATCGTGCCGCCTGATGGGGGCAAGGACGTGGATATTCGTCCGCTGGTGGGGGCATGCCTCACCAGCCTCCATGTCCCCAACGAGCGGGGCGCGGCGACGCTCTCGATGCCGCCTGTTTCAGTGCAGGATTGGGTGTGGACCGGCCGCGAGGTCACTGCTGGCATCGCAGTCTATGCCAAGGGCGTCGGCGGTCCTGCCGTCGTCGCTGTCGGCGCTCTGGCCAGGTAGGAGCGCCAGTTGGGCTTCGTCAAAAAACTGGTAGCGTTGGTCGCCATCGCGGCGCTGACCTATTACACCTTCGGCGCCGGCGGCTTGGTTGCATCCGGCGCCCTGGGTTCTGGCTTTCTTGGCGTGGCGATCGGCTCGGCAATTGTCGCGGCCGGCACCTACATCATTCAAACCGCGCTCATGAGTTCGGGCCGGGCACCGAAGATGGATGCGGGCAAGGTCAACGTCCGCATCTCCGATCCCCCGCGCTGGCTCCATTGTGGTCGCGCCCGCTCCGGCGGTGGCGCCATGTTCGGCGAGTTCGATGGCCAGGGGCGGTGGTGGTATCTGATCGTCCACAGCGACGAGATCCTGCACGCCCCCTACAGCTACTTCCTCGATGACGAGCCGGTCACGCTGGGAAGTGATGGCTATGTCCAACAAGCCGCGTTCCGCCTGAAGACGAACAAGGATAAGGATCCGGCCGACGTCGACGGGGAGGGAAAAGGCTACGTCCGCATCTGGACCACGACCTACAGCGCGACCGACCCCGTGCCTCCCCGCATCGCTGCCCTGGATGCCGCGCTAGGCACTCTGTGGACCCCAGATCATAAGCTCGTTGGGACGACGTTCTCCGTCGTGTGCATGGATGCAATCAAGATCGAGCATCGCCACAAGATCTATCGCTGGCGTGGGCCGTTTGGGATGGGTGAGCCTGCCGTGAGCATCGTGGGCGACTGGAGCAGCGCCTATGACCCCCGCGACCCGACCCAGACGCTGGGCAACCGCACCAGCTATAAACCGACCCGCAATGCTGCCCTCGCATGGGCCTGGTTCCGCACGCATCCCTTTGGTCGAGGCAAGGCCGAAGCGTCGATCAATTGGGAGCGGATCGCTCAGCAGGCCGACATATGCGACCAGACTGTCACTGGCATCGAGGGAACGCAGAAGCGCTATGAGGCTGCCCTTGCCATCGTGGACAGCAAGCGCCGCGCGGATGCCGAGCGCGAAATCCTCCTGTCCTGCGACGGGCAGCTGGTGTTTGATGAGGATGGGCGATCATGGGTCCGGGTAGGCCAATGGGAGACCCCGACGCTCGCGTTCAGCCGTAATCGCGACATAATGGCGATGTCCAGCGTCGAGCCTCAAGACGGGGAGAGCGAGACACAAGGGGTGATCGTCAATTATGTCGAGCCGGATGCCAACTATACCACCCAACCATCGGCCGCCTGGCTGAACCCGCTTTACTACGACCCCCTCTCGACACCGAAATTCCTGACGGTCGACGTTCTGGCTTGCACCAATCACAATCAGGCCATGCGCTTGGCCAAAGCGATCGGGATGCGGTCGCAGCCAAGGCACAAGATCACGCCTGTGGTGAACCTGCGCGGCCTTCAGGCACGGCAACAGCGCATCGTCACAATCAACTACGACAACACCTTCGCGGGCGACTATGAGATCGCCACGAATGTCGAGCTGGACGCATCAGGCATCATGACGGGCTTCGGCGCGGTCCCTGTCGATCCGGCGCGCTGGACCCTCCTGCCGGGCGAGGAGGCGCCCAAGCCTGTAGTTGACGGGACATCGGGCACAGTCAGCTATCCCCCGATCGCGGGCGAGAATGTCTATTATGCGGACTCGACGCTGCGGATCGACTTCCCGGCCCTGGCGCGAGACGATGCGGCCTATGTCGCCGAATATATCCCGACCAGCGCCATCACGGGCGCCGAGACGGACCCATGGACCCCCATGGCGATCAACGAGGTTACGGCGGTCAGCGCGACCGTTCCGGCCGGTGTCAGCTATACGGTGCGCTATCGCTATGTCGTAGGCTCTGGCGCCGGCTCTGCTTGGGAATATAGCGTCATCTCGCCCGAGACGCCCATGCCGGCGCCTGAGGGCCTGACGGCGACCGGCGGGGTAGGGCAGGCGGTTATCGGCTGGCAGAACCCGCAAGACCTGCGGTTCAAGTCCTCCGACACCTGGCGCGGATCCACGACCGATTTCGGATCGGCCACCAAGATCGTGGCGAACTATCCCGGCGGTGTCGGCCAGGTCCAATCCATCACGGACACTGTGGCGCCGGGCGTCTGGTATTTTTGGAATGTCGCGACGGACGGGGCGACGGTCGAATCCGACCCTGCCGGCCCGGTGAGCGCGACCGTGACCTGATCAGTTAGCGCGGCGGCGGGTTCCCCCCCCTCCGTTGCCGCGCCGGAGCCGGGAGGGGGAATGCCTCGTCCACCCTCCCGGCTTTGACTGCATCGCCTAAAGCACTCCGAAAAAGCTGGGGCCGGCGTAAGAAACGTTCATCCGGAGTGTCGGTGTCCCATTACCGGCGACATAATAATTGAACAATTTTTCGACCTGATATGGATAGATCTCGCCGCCGAGATCAAGCTCGACCTGGTCGCCTACTTCCGGAACGCTTGCAAACGACCAGTCGCCCACTTTCTCGCCATTATACCAGATTTCGATTGGCATTCTTTCCTCCCGTTGTGTCACTTGCTGTCGATAAATCCTTCAGGAGCACCTTCCATCACGACAACGCGGACACCTCCTTTGTCTCCGCCGAACAAGTCGGTAATGAAAAATTCCCTCGTCTGTCGAATGATGATGATATGTCGCTGAAGTAGGTAGCCGAGAGCGTTATGCCATTCGACTAATTGGCCGAGATCATAACGTCGCGCTTTCTTTCTCAAGACGTTTTTGGCTGGCCCACGATGTAGAATGTTGCCAAGCCTGCCGTAAAGTGTGTTCATCTCCTCGAAAGATAAGCGGCCGGAGATGATTTCGATCTGCCTTTTTCCGTTGGTTTCAGAAAACTGGATGGCTCGCGGGAAGCTCCGGCTGTTCAATTCTTCTAAGCGCTTCAGAGCTTCGCCCGCGCTCCATTCATCTAACAGTTTGCTGTTCAAGCCGAGCTTATGGTGAGCGATCAAAGACCCGATCGATACCAGTTCGCAGATGAAGCGAAGGTGGACGCAGCAAAGTTCATAATCATAGTAATGATGCTCGCCAATATCCGCCGGATCAGCGGCACGAAGCGCCGCAATGCGTTCCCGGCAGTCCAACAGGCGCGATCGAACTTCGGCCATCAATTGGCTGTAGAGATCGACCTGCTCGTCGGTATTCAAGGCTTGGGGGAAAGCATTTCAGCAAGCAATCCCTCAACGCTGGCAAGCGAAAGGCCGCTGATTTTCGTTCCGTTCGGGTCCGTCAAGGTGAAGGCTGATTTCCTGCGAATGGTGCCGGTGAGCTTCCAACCGCGCCCGGCTAACTCTCTTTGAAGACGATCCAGGTTCTGCTGGGTGTGAGCCTTGGCATGGCGCTCCAGCAATGCCGCTGCCTCAAGGCGGATTTCGTCCATTTCGTCCGGTGTCACGCAATCCTCCCCTGCGGCTGATCATAAGAGGTTAAGATGGCAGGTCGCTTTCGTCGGCGCCTATGCTGATGAGCATGTCGCGATAATCTTGGACCCACAAGGCCATAGCCTCTCGCATGACATCTGAACGGCTGGTGCCAGCTTGAGCGCAATACATATCCATCAGCGCCAGCATTTTTGGATCGAGGCGAACGGGGACGCGTGGGTTTACGCCTGTGGAAGGGCGTCCGCGTTTTTTTTGTGTGCCATTAATTGACATGATTATTTATGTGTGCCAGAAAATGTGGAGCGGTGCAAGGACGGCAATCCTCGCTCCGCTCCTAACCGCAACCGTCTTTAGTGGAGACGACCATGGCTAATGCCGCCCCTATCACGGGCGCACCGCTGCGTGCATCCAAAATTCGCCCCCGTGGCGTCGCATCCCCGGCTTTCGATCTGCTGCCCCGCATCGAGCGGGCCTGTGCCGATCGGAACATCCTGCCCAGCCGCTTCGGCCGCCGGGCGACCAATGATCCCCAGCTCGTCTATGACATCCGCCGCGGGCGCCGCCTGCGCGCTGAAACCCGCGATCGCATCGAAACCTATCTGCGCCGGCTGGAATGGCTGGCGTCGATGAAGGGGGAGGGCTGATCATGGGCACAATGCATCTGCATCCCGCCAGCCAGCCCAACATGCCAGCTGTGGCGCGCATCCTGTCCCGATATGACCGGGAGAGCCTTGAGGCCTTCTTGGAGGTCGCGCTGGAACTGCTCGACACCATGGACGGCAACCCCGATCTGGAGGACGGCGGCGACAACGAACCTGATGGCGACGCGCAAGGCGATATAAGCTGGCCCGAATGGCACACGCGTGGCTGGCGCACTCAGCGCAAGGCTGGTGCTGAAATGGCATCCACCTGCGAGATCGGGGATCAGGAGGATGACGAGAACGACGACCATGCAGAGGAAGACGACGATAGCGGCGACCATGCCAGCGAGGACGAGCCGGCCGGTTACCGCGTGCAGTCGCGCAGCGACTTTGGCCCAGGCTGCCCGATCAGCGATCCCGGTGGTGGAAATGTGGAGGACGAGGCGCAGATCGATTCTCTGCCGCCCTACACTGGCCCGCTTCACTGATGGATGAAGGGGCGCCCCGGTTCGACAGGATCGGGGCGTTTTGCTTATGATGGGTAGTTTGGCTTTGCACTTTATTAATTTGGAAAATATCCAATTAATTCAATGGCAAATGGCGGAAGCGGTGGGATTCGAACCCACGGTGAGCTTGCACCCACGGCGGTTTTCAAGACCGCTGCCTTAAACCACTCGGCCACACTTCCGTTGCGACGCTTCCTAGCGAAGCCGGCGAACAAGCCAAGGGCAAAAATGACAATATTGAGGGGAATGGTCGTCCATTCGCGACTTCGTATCGGATAGGGGTTTCGCCGGTCGCCCTGGCTGTGCCACAAAAGGTCATGGCAGATTCTCGGTTCAATTCGCTGGCCATTGCGCTGATGATGGGTTTTTCGACGGTTGTGGCGGGATTGGCCGCGCCGCAGGTCGCGGTTGCGCAGGATGATGGGGACTTTCGCGCCTATCTGGAATCGCTGCGGTCCAAGGCACGCGCCATGGGCATTCGGGATGCGACGCTGGACGCCGTCTTCCCGACCCTGACGATCAACCCGCGCGTCGTGGCGCTCGACCAGAGCCAGCCGGGCGGGGGCGCCTATTCGCCCATTCCCAATTTCGAACCCTATCGGGTCAAGCATGTCGATGCCGCGCGGATCAGCCGCGGGCGGGCAGTCTATGCCGCCAATCGCGCACGACTGGCCCGGATCGAGGCGGAAACCGGGGTGCCCGAGGAAATCATGGTCGCCATTTTCGGCCACGAAACCAATTATGGCTCCTATACCGGCGATTTCGACCTGATCCGGTCGCTGGCCACGCTCGCGCATGAGGGGCGCCGCCGCACCTTGTTCGAGCCGGAATTGCTGGCGACGCTCAAGATGCTGAACGATGGCGTGCCGCGCAGCCGGCTGGTCGGCAGCTGGGCCGGGGCGACCGGCTATCCGCAATTCCTGCCCTCGGTCTATCTCAAGCTCGCCAAGGATGGCGACGGCGATGGCCGGGCGGATATCTGGACCAGCCAGGCGGATGCGCTGGCGTCGATCGCCAATTATTTCGTCGCGGCCGGATGGCGGCGGGGCCAGCCCTGGGGCGTAGCCGTCAGTGTGCCGACCAGCTTCAACCGCGCTTCGGTGGCGGCGCGCACGACGGCGCCGCGCTGCCCGCGGGTGTTCAACCGCCACAGCCGCTGGCTGACCATGGCCGAATGGCGCAAGCTGGGCCTGTTCCCGGCCAGCGGCATCTGGCCGGCGGACACTGTCATGGCAACCCTGCTGGAGCCGGATGGGCCGGGCAAGACCGCCTATCTGCTGACCAGCAATTATCGCGCGATCCTCGACTATAATTGCTCCAATTTCTACGCTCTTTCCGTGGGGTTGCTGGCCGATGCGGTCAAGCAATAGGAACTGGATCACGCTGGGCGCCGCGGCGTCTCTGCTCGCCTCCTGCGGCAGCGAGCAGGCCGCGGCGCCGCCGGCGCCACGCCCCGCGCCACCTGTAACGGCGCCAGCGGTTGCGGACGAACCGGTCAAGATCGGCGAACCCTATAGCGTGGGCGGCAAGACCTATGTCCCGGCCGATCCGGTTAATTATGACGAGGTCGGTTATGCTAGCTGGTATGGCGAGGAGGCGATCGGCAAGCCGACGGCCAATGGCGAGGGTTTCGTGCCGTCGGCGATCAGCGGCGCCCACAAGACCTTGCCCCTGCCAAGCTATGTCGAGGTGACGGCGCTGGGCAGCGGTCGCACCATTCTGGTCCGGCTCAACGATCGTGGTCCGTTCAGCGACGACAAGCTCATCGACCTGTCGCGTGGCGCGGCCGAGCAACTGGGCATTACCGGCGACGGCGCTGCGGCCGTTCGCGTTCGCCGGGTCAATCCGCCCGAGCAGGAAAAGGCGCTGCTGCGCGCTCATCACCGCGCGCCCGCGCGGATCGAGACGCCACAGCCTTTGCTCAAGGTGCTGCGCGAGCGTCTGGCGCAAGTGCCGGCAAGCCCGCCAGCGCAGGTTCAGACCGCACGCCCCGTCGTTCAGGCGATCCCGGTCGCGAGCAGCCCCAGCCGTCCCGGCGCATCCTTCGATACGTCCACGCCGCCCACTCCCAAGCCGGCCCCGAAGGCCACGGCACCGGTAAAACCGGTGTCTGGCGGCTATGTCGTTCAGGTTGCTGCTCTTTCCTCGCAGAGCCGGGCCGAGGCGCTCGCCAGGCAGATCGGCGCGCACGCCGTGGCGGCCGGTTCGGTCTGGCGGGTGCGCTATGGTCCCTATCCCTCGCAGGAAGCGGCGCAGGCCGGCGTGAAGGCGGCGGCAGGGAAGGGCTTTGCGAATGTCCGTGTCATGGCTAATGACGCGCGCTAATCATAGCGATGCGTCCAGCGAATCTATCCAGTCGAAGGCTTGAGTTCATGAAGAAAACCGTTGCCGCCACTCTCTTCGTCGGTCTGCTGGCCCAGCCGCTGGTTGCCGCGGCCCCGCCCTATACGAGCGAGGCGCCGATCGCCTATCTCAAGGATCTTTCCTCGGGCGCGGTCCTCTATGACAAGGGCGGCGAGACCCGGATGCCGCCGGCTTCGATGGCCAAGATGATGACGGCGCATGTTGCCTTCCGCCTGATCCAGAAGGGCGAACTCAAGCTCGACACCAAATTCACGGTCCGTCCGGAAACCTGGCAGCAATGGCACGGCCCCAAGGCCGGATCGACCATGTTCCTGTCGGTGGGCGAGCAGGTGTCGGTCGAAAATCTGCTGCACGGCATCGTAACCCTGTCGGGCAATGACGCCTGCGTCGTGCTGGCTGAGGGCATTGCCGGCACCGAGCAGGCGTTCGTCGCGCTGATGAACGAAGAGGCCAAGCGCATGGGGCTCAAGAACAGCCATTTCGGCACCAGCAATGGCTGGCCTGACGAGGGCGTGACCTATGTCACCGCCGAAGATCTGGCCAAGCTTGCCGAAGCCACGATCGTCGAGACGCCGGACCTCTACAAGAAATTCTACGCCACCCGCTCCTTCACCTGGGGCAAGACCATGGGCGGCTCCGACATTGCACAGGCCAATCGCAATCCGATCCTGGGCAAGATCGCGGGTGCCGACGGCCTCAAGACCGGCCACACCGAGGAAGCTGGCTTCGGCTTCACCGGTTCGGCCGAGCAGGATGGTCGCCGCCTGGTGATGGTGGTCGCCGGCCTGACCAGCTTCAACGGCCGGATTACCGAATCCGTCCGCTTCATGGATTGGGGCTTCCGCGCCTGGAAGGCACAGCCGCTGTTCAAGAAGGGGCAGACGGTCGAGACGGCCGCGGTTCAGTTGGGCAGCGCGTCGACCGTGTCGCTGGTCGCGCCGCAGAATATGGCCGTCACCATGCCGCGCACCGCGTCGGCCAATGTGAAGGTGAAGGTCGTCTATACCGGCCCGATCAAGGCGCCGATCGCCAAGGGCCAGCAGATCGCCCAGCTCATCGTCCAGACCCCGGATACGCCGCCACAGGTGCTGCCGCTGGTCGCTGGTGAAGATGTCGCGGAAGCGGGCATTTTCGGTCGTCTCTGGAATGGTCTGAAGTCCTTCTTCGGGTGATCACAGGCCGTTTCATCACGCTCGAAGGCGGCGAGGGCGCCGGCAAGTCGACCCAGCTTCGTGCGCTGGCGGCGGCTCTGCGGGCGCGCGGGCTTGAGGTTGTCGAGACCCGCGAGCCGGGCGGCAGCGAGGGGGCGGAGGCGATCCGTGCCATGCTGCTGACCGGTGGTGCGGACCGCTGGAATGCCCGCGCCGAAGCGTTGCTGTTCGCGGCCGCGCGCGCCGACCATATCGAAAAGACGATCCGCCCGGCGCTGGCCCGTGGCGCCTGGGTGCTGTCCGATCGGTTCCTCGACAGCAGCCGTGCCTATCAGGGGCAGGGCGAACTTAGCGACGCCGACATATTGGCGCTGCACCAGATCGGCAGCGCTTGCTTCCTGCCCGATCGCACCTTGTTCCTGACCCTGCCGGAAGCGGAGGCGGAAGCTCGCGCCCATGCCCGTGACGGCGACGTGTCGGACCGGATCGGCGGTCGCGACCGCGCCTTTCATCGGGCCGTGGCCGAAGCGTTCGTCCGCTTTGCGGCCGATGAGCCGGAACGGGTCCGCGCAATCGATGCGTCGGGCGCGGCGGACGATGTCACTGCCCGGCTGCTCGCGGCACTGGACGACCTGCTGTCATGACGTCACTGGTCGGGCATGATGCCCAGGCGCAGACCCTGCTGGCGGCGGCAAGCAGCGGCCGCATGCATCATGGCTGGATATTGACCGGCCCGCGCGGCATCGGCAAGGCCAGCTTTGCCCGCGCCATGGCAATGCGCCTGCTGGCGGACGCGGCCGGCCCGAAGATTGCGGGCGAGGGGCTCGACGTTCCCGAAAACCACCCGATCCGTCGCCTGATCGAGGCGAGCGCGCATCCCGATTATGCCGAACTGGCGCCGCTGGAAAAGGACGGCGTTGCCGCGCGGAACATCAGCGTCGACCAGGTGCGCGGCCTGCAGCGGCTGATCCAGTCGGCGCCCTCGCTCTCTTCGCGGCGCATCGTCGTGATCGACAGTGCCGATGATCTGGAGCGCGGTGCGGCCAACGCCCTGCTCAAGACGTTGGAAGAGCCGCCGGCGGACATGATCTTCCTGCTGGTCAGCCATGCGCCGGGCCGGCTACTGCCCACCATTCGTTCGCGCTGCCGCACGATGCGCTTCGATCCGCTGTCGGACAGCGCCATGGCGACGGTGCTCCGGCGCGAGGATGAAAGCCTGTCCGGGCCGGAACTCGATGCGCTGCTGCGCGCGGGGGAGGGTTCACCCGGTCGCGCGCTGCGCTATGCGGGGCTCGACCTTGCGGGCCTCGAAAAATCGCTGCTGGCGATCGCGGCCGACGGTGATCCCGGCAATCGGGAGCGCTTGCGCCTGGCCAAGGCGCTGGCGGGCAAGGCGGCCAAGCCGCGTTACGAAGCCTTTCTGGAGCGCGCGCCCGCCTTCATTGCCCAGGCCGCCCGGACCCGCCATGGCTCGGCACTGGGCAGTGCGCTCGATCATTGGGAAGCAGCCCGGCATCTGGCGGGCGGCGCGGTGATCCTGTCGCTCGACCCGGCCTCTGTCGTTTTCGAGCTGGGCGGCCATGTCGCGACACTGGCTGAGGCGGCGACCTGAAAAGCGGCTTTGCGGCGACGCGAACAGCCGCTAGGGAGGCTGCATGTCGCAGCCTTACACCATCACCACCGCCATCTCCTATCCCAACGGCCGTCCGCATATCGGCCATGCCTATGAGGTGATCGCCACCGACGCGATCGCCCGGTTCCAGCGGATGATGGGCCGCGATGTCTTCTTCCAGACCGGGACCGACGAACATGGGCTGAAAATGGCCCAGACGGCGCGCAACCGGGGCATCGAGCCGCGCGAACTGGCCGATGAGATGTCGTCCTATTTCAAGCAGATGAACGATAGCCTGAATATCAGCTATGATCGTTTCATCCGCACCAGCGAACCCGATCACCACCGCGCCAGCCAGGCCATCTGGCAGGCGATGGAGGCCAATGGCGACCTGTATCTGGGCCGCTACGAAGGCTGGTATTCGGTCCGCGACGAAGCCTTCTATGACGAGAAGGAAATCACCGACGGCGAGGGCGGCGTAAAGCTGTCGCCGCAGGGAACGCCGGTCGAATGGACCGTCGAGGAAAGCTGGTTTTTCCGCCTGTCCAAATATCAGGACAAGCTGCTGGAGCTCTATAACAGCCAGCCCGATTTCATCCGTCCGGAAAGCCGGCGCAACGAAATCCTGCGCTTCGTCGAAGGCGGGCTGTCCGATCTCAGCATTTCGCGCACCAGCTTCGACTGGGGTGTCCAGGTGCCTGGCGCAGACGGCCATGTCATGTATGTCTGGGTCGATGCGCTGACCAATTATATCACCGGCTGTGGCTATCCTGACGATGCCGAACGGATGGCGCGCTATTGGGCCGAAGGGGGCGATATCACCCATATCATCGGCAAGGATATCGTGCGTTTTCATACGGTGTACTGGCCGGCTTTCCTGATGAGCGCGAATCTGCCGCTGCCCAAGCAGGTGTTCGGCCATGGCTTCCTGCTGAACCGCGGCGAGAAGATGTCGAAGTCGGTCGGCAATGTCGCCGATCCGATGGAATTGGCCGAACGCTTCGGCGTCGATCAGCTGCGCTATTTCCTGCTGTCCGAAGTGACCTTCGGCAATGACGGCAGCTATAGCGCCGAAGCGATCGTCCAGCGCTCGAACAGCGACCTTGGCAATGCGTTCGGCAACCTCGCCCAGCGCACGCTGAGCTTCATCGCGAAAAATCTGGAAGGCCGACTGCCGGCAATCAATGGTCATGACGCGGCCGATACGGAGCTGTTCGCGCTGATCGACAAGGTCGTGCGCGGCGACATGCCGGCGGCCATGGCCGATCTGGCACCGTCGGTGGCGATCGATGCCTGGCTGCGCGCGGCCTTTGCCTGCAACCAATATATCGATGCGCAGGCGCCCTGGTCGCTGCGCAAGACCGATCCCCAGCGGATGGAGACGGTGCTGGCCACCCTCTATATCGCCATTGCCCAGCTGGCGGTCGCGATCCAGCCGGTGATCCCGGCGAGTGCCACCGCGCTGCTCGACCATATGGGCGTGTCGGCGGACAAGCGCAGCTATGGCGCGATCGGCGATCATTGGTATAGCGATCTGGCCGAAAGCGATTTCGTGCTGGCCGCGCCCAAGCCGCTCTTCCCGCGCCTGGAACTGACCGAAGCGGACGCCTGACGCATGCTGATCGACAGTCATTGTCACCTCAATTACAAGGGGTTAATCGAGGATCAGCCTAATGTGCTGGAACGTGCCCGTGCGCGGGGCGTCGACCTGATGCTCAACATCGCCACCCGCGAAAGCGAGTGGGACGATGTGTTGGGCACGGCGGTGCGCGAAGCGGACGTGTGGGCGACCGTCGGCATCCATCCGCATGAGGCGGACGAGCATCCCCATGTCGACACCGCCAAGCTGGTCGAGCGCGCGGCCCATCCGCGCGTCGTTGGCATCGGCGAAACGGGCCTCGATTATTATTACAACCATAGCGATCGCGAGCGGCAGCAGAAGAGCTTCCGCAGTCATATCGCCGCCTGCCGCGAGACCGGCCTGCCGCTGATCGTCCATACCCGCGAAGCGGAAGAGGATACGCTGGCGATCATGCGGGACGAAATGGGGAAGAGGGCCTATAGCGGCGTCATCCACTGCTTCACCGCCAGCGGTGCCTTTGCTGATGCGGCGATGGACCTTGGCTTCTACATCAGCATTTCGGGCATCGTGACCTTCAAGAGCGCGAAGGATCTGCAGGAAACGGCCGCGCGCCTGCCGCTCGACCGGCTGCTGGTGGAAACGGACTCGCCCTTTCTCGCTCCGGCGCCCCATCGCGGCAAGTCGTGCGAGCCGGCCTTCGTCGCCGACACGGCGCGCTTCCTGGCTGATCTGCGCGGCGAGAGCATCGAGGATCTGGCGGCAGCGACATCGGCCAATTTCCTGCGTCTCTTTGCCAAGATCGAGGGCCGGCCGCAGGCATGAGCCTCAAGCTGACCATCCTTGGCAGCGGCACATCCTCCGGCGTTCCCCGGATCGGCAATGATTGGGGCGCCTGCGATCCCACGGAACCCAGGAACCGCCGCACCCGCGTCTCGATCCTGGTGGAAAGCGCGACGACCCGGATATTGGTCGATACCTCGCCCGACATGCGGGCGCAGTTGCTGGCGGCCGACGCGATCGACATCGACGCGATCTTGTGGACCCATGACCATGCCGATCACAGCCATGGGATCGACGATGTTCGCCAGTTGTTCCATCACCGCGGCAGCCCGATCCCCGGCTATGCCCGTGCCCAGACGATGCGTCTGCTTCAGGCCCGCTTCGCCTATGCCTTTGCGGGGAGGGGGGGCTATCCGCCGATCATCGTCCCGCATGACCTGCCCGATGGGCTGCGGATCGGCGATATCGACATTGCCTGCACCGACATGCCCCATGGCGACATTTATTCGACTGGATTTCGTTTCAGTCATGATGATAGTCATGTCGGATATGCCACGGATTTTCATGAAATAACCCCGGATATGCTGGCGCTGTTCGATGATCTCGACATCTGGGTGGTCGATGCGCTGCGCGCGCGGCCGCATCCCACCCATGCCCATCTGGAGATGACGTTGGCGGGGATCGCGGCGACCCGGCCCGGTCGCGCGATCCTCACGCATATGGACCAGAGCATGGATTATGCCACCCTGTGCGCCACGCTCCCCAAAGGCGTCGAGCCGGGCTATGACGGGTTGGTCATCGACCTCAACGACGGAGCACCCCACTGATGGACGGCACGGATCAGGCGATGTCCAGCATCTGGTATCTGCTCGCCCTGGTCCTGGTCGCCTCCGCGCTCATCGGCCGCCGCATCGCTCTGGGCAGCTTCGTGCGGATGGCCCTGCTCTGGGTGCTGATCTTCGGTGCCCTGCTCGGCCTCTTCACCTTTGCCCAGAAGGCGGGATTGATGCCGGCACGGTTCGCGGCGGAGGAGGGGGCTTTGCTCCAGCCACAGAACAGTGCCGAGCCTATATCACAGCCCGCGCCGCCGCCGGCCCCACCGCCGATCCAGTCCGATGGTCAGGTGGTGCGCATTCCGGTGGCGCCGGACGGTCATTATTGGGTGGAGGGCATGGTCAACGGCATGTCCGCGCGTTTCCTGATCGACAGTGGCGCGACCATCACCGCCCTTTCGGAAAATACCGCCCGCGCCACCGGCCTCAATATCGACATGAATGCGCCCCCGATCCCGCTCAACACGGCCAATGGCAAGATCGACGCGCGCCGCGCCAGCATCTCGACGCTGACGGTCGGGCCGCTGCGCGCCAATGATGTCGAGGTCGTCGTTTCCCCGGCGCTGGGCGACGTCAATGTCATCGGCATGAACATGCTGTCCCGTCTCAAGAGCTGGAGCGTTGAAAATGGTGAAATGGTGCTGACGCCATGACGTCACATGAGGGTCAGGGTGCAGCACCCGATAAACGCGCCCGGCTCAAGGCGATCATCGGCGGTTCCACCGGCAATCTGGTCGAATGGTATGACTGGTATGCCTATGCCGCCTTCACCCTCTATTTCGCCCCGCATTTCTTCCCGAGCGAGGATCGCACCGCCCAGTTGCTGAGCGCGGCCGGCATCTTTGCCGTCGGCTTCCTGATGCGACCGATCGGCGCCTGGCTGATGGGCGTCTATGCCGACCGTCATGGACGCAAGAGTGGCCTGACCCTGTCGGTCTCGCTGATGTGTGCCGGATCGCTGCTGATCGCGGTGACGCCGGGCTATGAGGTGATCGGCGTCGGCGCGCCGCTGCTGCTCGTGCTGGCCCGGCTGATGCAGGGGCTGTCGATCGGCGGCGAATATGGCGCCAGCGCGACCTATCTCACCGAAATGGCCGGCAAGGACCGGCGCGGTTTCTATTCCAGCTTCCAATATGTGACGCTGATCGCCGGGCAGCTGGTGGCGATCTGCGTGCTGCTACTGCTCCAGTCTATCCTGACGGAGGCGCAGCTTGACGCCTGGGGCTGGCGCATTCCCTTCGCCATTGGCGGCGCGCTGGCGGTCATCGTCTTCTGGCTGCGGCGCGGTCTTGCCGAAACCCAGAGCTATGAAGTGGCCAAGGCCGAAGGCGCCCCCAAGTCCGGCTTCATCGAACTCATCACCAACCATCCGCGCGAAACGCTGACGGTGATGCTGCTGACCGCCGGCGGCACGATCGCCTTCTATGCCTATTCCATCTACATGCAGAAATTCCTGGTCAATACGGCGGGCTTCGGTCGTGAAACAGCATCGGAAATCAATGGGATAACATTGTTTGTTTTCATGTTGTTGCAACCGGTAGCCGGCGCCTTGTCCGACCGCATCGGACGCAAGCCGCTGATGATCGGCTTCGGCGTCATGGGCATGCTCTGTACCTATCCGATCTTCGCCACGCTGGCGGTGACGCGCGATCCGCTGGTCGCCGGGCTGCTGGTGATGGCGGGCCTGGTGATCGTCACCGGCTATACTTCGATCAACGCGGTGGTGAAGGCCGAGCTGTTTCCGGCGCATATTCGTGCGCTCGGCGTCGCGCTGCCTTATGCGCTCGCCAATACCTTGTTCGGCGGCACGGCCGAGTTCGTCGCACTCTGGTTCAAGCAGTCCGGGATGGAATCCGCTTTCTATATCTATGTCAGCGTCATGATCGCGATCTCGCTGACCGTCTATGTCCGCATGCGCGACACCAAAGCCCATAGCCGCATCCTAGAGAATTGAGATGGATGAGGAGGAATATCTCCCATCCGTCCAACCCGTGATTTAACATAATATATATTATCAAACTTTTATCGTGTAGCAGCAACGTTCAAATGTCACAGTCGCGCAAGTTTGAGATGTCTCACCTGCGCTATCGTGCCCTCCAGCTGTTTGGAGGTGTTATGCATGGCGGTGTTGCGGATGAGTACCGAAGAGCTTTCGCGGGTTGAGACGCTGGTTCAGGTGGCTTCCGGCCGATTGACGGTTACGGAAGCTGCACGGATCATGGGCATTACACGACGACACGCGCACCGTCTGCTGACCCGGTTCATGGACGACGGTTCCTCCGGGCTTATTTCGCGCCGCCGTGGTCGCCCCAGTAACCGGCGCATGGACGACGCGATCCGCACCCGGATCGTCGCGCTTGTCCGGGAGCATTATTACGACTTCGGCCCGACGCTGGCCGCTGAGTATCTGGCCGAGCGGCACGATATCCGCGTTTCGCGCGAGACGCTGCGCAAGCTGATGATCGAGGCTGGCATCTGGCGTGATCGCGTGGCCCGGCGCCCACGCCCATATCAGCCGCGCTACCGACGGGACTGCCGAGGCGAGCTGATCCAGATCGACGGATCGAAGCACTGGTGGTTCGAGGATCGCGGGCCGCAATGCACCCTGCTCGTTTATATCGACGACGCGACGAGCGAACTGATGCACCTCAAGATGGTCGAGAGCGAGAGCACCTTCGCCTATATGGAGGCGACGCGTGAGTATATCGAGCGGCACGGCAAGCCGGTGGCCTTCTATTCCGATCAGCACAGCGTTTTCCGCAACTCCCGCGCCAGCGCCGCGCGAGGCGATGGCATGACGCATTTCGGTCGGGCTCTCGATGCGCTCAACATCGAGATCATCTGCGCCAACTCACCGCAAGCCAAGGGCCGGGTCGAACGTGCCAACGGCACCTTGCAGGACCGGCTGGTCAAAGCGATGCGGCTTGATGGCATCTCATCCATCGCCGAGGCCAACGCCTTTCTCGCCAGCTACATGGCCAGGCACAATGCACGGTTCGCCCGCCCTGCCTTCGATACCCGCGATCTGCACCGCCCCCTCGCCCCGCATGACGATCTGCGCTCGATTATGGTCTGGCGCGAGCAGCGGACCGTGACAGCGGCGCTGACGCTCCACTACAACAAGGCGATGTTCATCCTGGAGCCGACCGCGATTAGCAAGGCACTGGCGCGCAAGCGGGTGACGGTGTGCGAATATCCCGATGGCCGGCTTGAGATCCAGCATGAGGGCCATGTCCTGCCCTACCGTCAGTTCGACAAGATGCGGCAGGTCAACCAGCCCGCCATTGTCGAGAACAAGCATCTCGATGCCGCGTTGATGCTGGCAAAACAGATGCAGGCCATCATGCCGCATCACCGCAAGCGCAACAACGACGCCCCTGCCCGCCGCGACCAGCCCCTGCATCTCTTCCCCGAGCCAGAACCGCCGCCAAAGATTGACCGCCGCAAACTGGGTGGTTCAAAGCTCAAGCGCGGTCTCAGGCTCAGTGACGAGGCGTTGCGCGAACGCGGCACGCTCAGCTTCGTGCAAAGGGCATGACCGGGCCCACTGCAGAGCAGCGGGTCCCCAAGGTCAGCGCATCAGCAGGGTCTGCGCTGCGCTGTATGGATGGCTCCACGCAGCCCCTGCTGTCCACGAGCGTGTGACATTTCTAAATGGCAGAGATTGTGACTTCTCTAAATGGCAGGAACAAATCTGCGAAGTGAGGGCTCATTAATCGAAGCGTCTCCAAGCCGCTTGAGCCCCATCAGCGGAGCGCCGCGCCGCGCCGACATCACAGGCGTTCAATAAATGGCCTCCCGTCACCTGCCCCGCCCGCGAAAAAGTGCCGCCGATCACGCGATCGGCGGCACTTCAAATTCAGGTGATCGATCATTCGCAATAGACGTTGCCGCGATCAATCTCACGGCCCAGCGCGCCGCCGACGCCTGCGCCCAGGATCGTGCTCAGCACGCCGGAATCGCCGTCACCCAGCGCATTGCCCAGGAGGCCGCCGACGGCCGCACCGACAATCAGGCCGGTCGATCCATCGTTCCGGCGGCAATAATAGCGCCCATTACCACCGCGATAGATGCGCGTGTTCCGGTCGATGCGATAGCGGTCGCGCGACGAACCCGGGCGATAATGCTGATCCGGATAATATTTGCCGCCGTGAGAGGCCGAATGGGACGGCCTCCCCGGTGCCGGCGGGCGTCCATTATTATGGGATGGCTTGCCGTGGGATGCGCCAGGGCCCGGCCCGCTATTATGGCCCGGCGGTCGGTTGCCCGGACCGTTGCCATTATTGTGCGAAGGCTTGTTCTGCCCATGGCCGGGCGGATGTTGAGCCGTTGCCGCAATCGGGGCCGCGATCACAGCCAAGGCCAATACCATCGCAAATTTTCTCATGCCTTTCTCCTTCCGCCGGAACATCCGGTCCGCATCGCGCAGGCGCAATGCGCAACGGCCTGTCAGCGCAAGAGTTCCGCATTTTCGTTGCAGGACCAAAACAAAAAAAAGGGCGCTGCCATCGGCAACGCCCTTCCCTGTTTCTCGCCTGTGGTCGCGCCTCAGCTCAGCGCACCATGGCAATGCTTGTATTTCTGACCCGAACCGCAGGGGCAAAGCGCGTTGCGGCTGATGTCGAGATTGGCGAACTCGCCCGGCGCGACATTGTCCACCGGCGCGCGCGGAATGGTGGTGGTGATGCCCGCCAGCTGGCTGCCATCGATATCCGCGCTGTTATCCTCGCCCGAGAAGGGGTCGATATGGGTGGTGATGAAGTCCGGCAGCACCGGCAGGTCGAACTGCGGCTGCGGCGCCTCCATACGGAACTGCACCCGCGCGATCGAGCTGGTCACGTCCTCGCGGATATTCTCGAGCATGCGCTCGAACAGGGCGAAGGCTTCCTGCTTATATTCGTTGATCGGCGTCTTCTGCGCATAGGCGCGCAGATGCACCACCTGGCGCAGCGCGTCGAGCGTCGAGAGATGCTCCTTCCAGTGATGGTCGAGGCTCTGGAGCATGATGCTCTTCTCGATCATGTGCCAGTCGGCCGCTTCGACTTCCTGCGTCTTCTCGGCAATGGCCGCGTCGGCCAGACCGGCAAGCCGCTCCTCGATCATTTCCGGATCGACGGCATCCTCGGCCAGCCAGGCGTCGAAATCAGGCTCCAGGCCCAGCACTTCGGCGGTGCGCAGCTTAAGCCGCTCCATATCCCACTGTTCGGGATAGGTGCCCGGCGGGCAGGACGCGCCGACCAGGTCGTTGACCGTTTCATGGCGCATGTCGGTGACGACATCGTCCACCGTCTCGGCGTCCATGATGTCGCTGCGCTGCTCGTAGATCACCTTGCGCTGGTCGTTCATGACATCGTCATATTCGACGACCTGCTTGCGGATGTCGTAGTTGCGGGCCTCGACCTTGCGCTGGGCCGTCTCGATCGCCTTGCTCAGCCACTTGGACGGGGGCAGCGCCTCGCCATCCTCCAGGTTGGAACGGATCATCTTGGCGAACATCGTGTCCGGGCCGAAGATGCGCATCAGGTCATCGTCGAGGCTGAGGTAGAAGCGCGACAGGCCGGGGTCGCCCTGACGGCCCGAACGGCCACGCAGCTGATTGTCGATGCGGCGGCTTTCGTGCCGCTCGGTCGCCAGCACGAACAGGCCGCCGGCGGCCAGCACTTCCTGCTTCTCTGCCTCGATCTCGACCTCAATGCGGGCGATCGCCGCGTCACGCTCCGGGCCTTCCGGCATATCACGCAGTTCGTCCTCGACGCGCATCTCCAGATTGCCGCCCAGCTTGATGTCGGTGCCGCGGCCAGCCATGTTGGTGGCGATCGTCACTGCGCCCTTGCGGCCTGCCTGGGCCACGATATGGGCTTCGCTCTCGTGGAAGCGGGCGTTCAGGACCGCATGCTTGACGCCTTCCTGATTGAGGAATTCCGACAGCATTTCCGACTTTTCGATCGACACGGTGCCGACCAGCACCGGCTGACCCTTTTCAGCATGTTCCTTGATGGTGCGCGCGATGCCCCGGAACTTGTCTTCCAGATTCTTGTAGAACGTGTCTTCCTCGTCGACGCGCTGCACCGGCCGGTTGGTCGGGATGGTGACGACGTTCATCTTGTAGATTTCGTAGAATTCGGTCGCCTCGGTCGATGCGGTGCCGGTCATGCCCGAAATCTTGGGGTACATGCGGAAATAATTCTGGAAGGTGATCGACGCCAGCGTCTGGTTTTCCGGCTCGATCTGGACGCCTTCCTTGGCTTCCACCGCCTGGTGCAGACCGTCCGACCAGCGGCGGCCATCCATCATGCGGCCGGTGAATTCGTCAATGATGACGACCTTGCCGTCCTTGACGATATAATCGATGTCGCGGCGGAACATCACCACCGCGCGCAGCGCCTGGTTGACGTGATGGACGACCTGCGTGTTCTCGAAATCGTAGAGATTATTGCCCTGGAGCAGGCCGGCGGCCTCCAGCAGGCGCTCGATCTTCTCGGTGCCGTCTTCGGTCAGCGTAATCGTGCGCTGCTTCTCGTCCTTCTCATAATCCTCCTCGACCAGCTGCTTCACGATCGCGTCGACCGCGACATACAGCTCCGACTTGTCGTCGGTCGGACCGGAAATGATCAGCGGCGTGCGCGCTTCGTCGATCAGGATCGAATCGACTTCGTCGACGATCGCATGGTTGAACGGGCGCTGGACCATCGCACCGCGATCGAACTTCATGTTATCGCGCAGATAATCGAAGCCGAGTTCATTGTTGGTCGCATAGGTGATGTCGGCATTATAGGCCTCGCGGCGCTGGTCTTCCGACAGGTTGGGCACGATCACACCGGTGGTGAGGCCCAGGAAGCGATAGACCTGACCCATCCATTCGCAGTCACGGCTGGCCAGATAGTCGTTCACGGTGACGACATGGACGCCCTTGCCCTCAAGCGCGTTCAGATAGGTGGCGAGCGTCGCCACCAGCGTCTTGCCCTCGCCGGTGCGCATTTCGGCGATCTCGCCGCGATGCAGGACGATGCCACCGATCATCTGGACGTCGAAGTGACGCATGCCGAGCACGCGGACCGAGGCTTCACGAACGGTCGCAAAGGCTTCGGGCAGCAGGCCGTCCAAGGTTTCGCCATTGGCCAAGCGCTCGCGGAAACGTGCCGTCTGGCCGACCAGTTCTTCATCGCTCATCGCCTGGATAGTCGGTTCGAAGGCGGCAATCTGGTCGATGATCTTGCCCAGCGACTTTACATAACGTTCGTTGGACGATCCGAAGATGGACTTGGCGAGTGCGCCGAACATGCAAATTCCTGACAATGAGGGGGCCATGGGTCCAACGGACACATGGGCAGATATGCGCCGCGATTTAGGCACGGCACAGCCGATAGTCAATCAATGCGACGGACTGTCGCACGGCTGTAATGGCTTTGCCCGATGCGGTTTTGCCGTAGCCGCGCCGTCCTGCCGTCGTGCAGGCGCGACGCGCCGCCGAAAATATTTTGCGTTTGGGCGCACGCCGCCGCAAGAGCGCCACGACAACAAGGGTCGCAAACAGGGTGTATCGTTCCATTTCCATGGCGCCGTCGCGCCGATTGCGCCTGCCTCTGGCGGCGCTGCTGGTCAGCGCATTGACCGGCTGGTTCCTGATCGCCGCGATTGCCGCGCCCTTCGATCATGACGAAAGCCAATATGTCGCCGGTGCCTATTTCAGCGGCCATGCGGTCATGTTTCGCGACTTTCTCTATCTTCAGCCGCCGCTGCACGCCTGGGTGCTGGCACCGCTGAGCCTATTGGCATCGGGCCATATGGTACTGGCGATGCGCCTTGCCACCGCCGTCATGGCACTCTCGACACTTGCGCTCATCTGGGCGGCCCAGCGTGCGGCAGGCATATCCCGCTCCAGCGCTACCCTGGCCATGTTACTGATGGCGGCGACAGCCGCGTTCCAGTTCAGCGGCTCCGTTGTCCGGAACGATATGCTGGCGACCCTGCTGGCCTCCGCCGCCATGCTGCTGACCTTGCTTGGCCTGCGCCATCGCTCGGACAGCCAATGGCTTGGGGCCGGCCTGCTGTTTGGCCTGGCGATCGCGACAAAGCTCAATTTCGCTCCGCTCGGCGCGACCGTCGGCCTTTTCGTTATCGCCAGCGGCGGCCGGCACGCTATTCGCGCCGCCCTGTTCCTGGCACTCGGTGCGCTGCTGGGCATGGCGCCCATGGCCATTGCCTGGATATCGGGGCCGGACAGCTTTCTGTACGGCATCCTGACCTATGGCATGACCGCGCCCCACGCCTGGTATGCCGCCAACGGCGCCGCGCAGGAGCTGGCGACGGCGGAAAAGCTGCGCGACCTTCTCAAATATCTCTGGAAGGGGCCGGCGCTTGTCGCCTTGCTGCTGCTCATCGCCAACTGGATCGCGACCCGTGGCCGCACGCGCTCATCCGGGCGTCGGCTGGCGATCTGGATGAGTGCCGGCGCGCTGATCGGGGCCGCGCTGCCGACCCCTACGCAATTGCAATATCTGATGCCGCTGTTGCCGCCGCTCGCCCTTGCCCTCGGCTATCTGCTCGACGATGCCCGTCACTGGCGGCCGCTGCGGCGCAAGGCGATGCTGGCGCTGCTCTGCCTGGCAGCGATCCCCGGTCTCATTCCCTCGATCCGGGATCTGGTAACGGCCGCCCGTGCCGGATCGCCGCTATTGGCTGCACAGGCCAATGCCCATTGGCTGGGCACGACGGTGCGCGCCGCGGGCGGCGCCGATATCCTCACCCTCTCGCCGCATCTCGCGATCGACAGCGGCCTGACGCTCGATCCGCGCCTTGCAACCGGCCCGTTCGTCTATCGCACCGGCTGGACGCTCCGCCCCGAGCAGGCGCGCCGGCTCCATGCACTGACGCCCGCTACCCTGCCGGACCTGGATCGCGCCATGCCGGCGGCGATCCTTATCGGCTATGAAAATGGCACACGGAAATTGCCGCTGCGCCCCGACGACGGTCTGGACAATTACGCCCGCCGCCATGGCTATCGCATGGTCCCGATGCCCGACGGCGTCGGGTGCCTCTATCTGCGGGACTAGCGCCCGATCGAGCCATTGACGCAAAGGGGGATTTCGCTCATGCCGCGCCCCATGACCGACCGTTCCCCCCTCGCCCCCGCCGCCTTTCCCGCCCTGCCCGCCATTGCCGGCGTGACGTTGCGTGTCGCCAAGGCGCGATACAAGAATTGGGACCGGTGCGACCTTACCTATGTCGAGCTGGACGCAGGCACGGCGGTCGCCGGCGTGACGACGCAGAGCAAATGCCCCTCGCCCGAGGTCGAATGGTGCCGGGACGCCATCCCGATGGGCCAGGCCCGCGCCGTCGTCGTCAATGCCGGCAACGCCAACGCCTTCACTGGCCATCGCGGCCGCGCCGCCGTGGAGGCGATCGCGGCCAAGGTCGCCAATCACCTGTCCTGCCAGCCCTCCAATATCTTCGTTTCCTCGACCGGCGTGATCGGCGTGCCGCTGCCGATCGACAAGGCCGAGGCCGGCCTGGACGCCGCCTTCACCGCCGCGCCCTGCGGCTGGGAGGATGCGGCCAACACCATCGGCACCACCGACACCTATGCCAAGGGCGCCCATGTCTCCGCAATGATCGGCGACACTCGCGTCGACCTGGTCGGCATCATCAAGGGATCGGGCATGATCGCGCCCGACATGGCGACGATGCTCGGCTATATCTTCACCGATGCAGCGATCGATCCGGCGCTGCTGCAGCAGATGCTGTCGGCTGCCAACAAGCGGACCTTCTCCTGTATCACCGTCGACAGCGACACCTCGACCAGCGACACGGTGCTGGCCTTCGCCACCGGCAAGGCCGGCAATGCCCCGCTCGCGTCGATGGAAGATGCCGGCGTCGACGCTTTCGCCGCCGCGCTCTCCGACCTTTGCCGCCAACTCGCCCATCTGGTCGTACGCGACGGCGAAGGCGCCAGCAAGTTCATCGAGATCACGGTCGAGGGCGCCGAGAGCGACGCCAGCGCCCATCGCATTGCCCTTTCGATCGCCAATTCGCCGCTGGTGAAGACCGCGATCGCCGGCGAGGACGCCAATTGGGGTCGCGTCGTCATGGCCGTCGGCAAGGCGGGCGAACCGGCCGAGCGCGACAAGCTCGCCATCCGCTTCGGCGCGACCCAGGTGGCAGCCGGCGGCCTGGCGCTTGACGGCTATGACGAGGCGCCGGTGACCGCCCATCTCAAGGGGCAGGATATCGTCATCGGCGTCGATATCGGCCTGGGCGAGGGCCGCGCCACGGTGTGGACCTGCGACCTGACCCACGGCTATATCTCGATCAACGCGGATTATCGCAGCTAAGGGGACCGGCGCATGATGGTGGAACTGCATGATCCCGTCGTCGCGCTGATGCGACAGGTGGGGCGCGACATCGTCATGCCCCGCT
This sequence comes from Sphingobium sp. DN12, assembly GCF_051058005.1. NCBI lineage: Bacteria > Pseudomonadati > Pseudomonadota > Alphaproteobacteria > Sphingomonadales > Sphingobiaceae > Sphingobium > Sphingobium sp. DN12. Next base: position 1,670,885 of record NZ_CP173717.1, on the reverse strand, counting down.
ACCAGAATCTGGCGGCGGAAGAGATTAGCGAGAAGGCGGCGAACGACTTCGTCACCATCGCCGACAAGGAAAGCGAAATCCGGCTGGCCGAGGGGCTGACGTCGATCCTGCCCGAAGCCGGGGTCATCGGCGAAGAGGCCTGCGCAGCCAACCCGTCGATCCTCGACCGCGCCGGCGACGGCCTCAACTGGATCATCGATCCGATCGATGGCACGGGCAATTTCGCGTCGGGCAAGCCGCCCTTCGGCATCATGATCGCGCTGGCCGACAATGGCGCCACTTTGGCCGGCTGGATCCTCGATCCGCTGACCGGGCGACTGTGCCATGCGACCCTGGGCGGCGGCAGCCATGTCGATGGCGAACGGATCATGGCGAAGGAAAGTAGCGGCGACCTGCCGATCGCGGCCATCTCCACCATCTTCATGGAGGCGGAGGAACGGGCCGAAATGGAGCGCAAGTCGCAGGCCATTTTCACCATGGTGGACATTCCCCGCTGCGCGGCGGAGCAATATCCCCGGCTGGTGCTGGGCCAGAATGACGTGTCGATCTTCGCGCGCGTGCTGCCCTGGGACCATGCGGCCGGCACCCTGTTCGTCAATGAGGCAGGTGGCTGCTGCCAGCGGCTCGACGGCAGCGCCTATCGGGTCGGTGAACAGCGCCGGGGCCTGATGGGTGCGTCCTCGCCGCGCCTGTGGGATCTGGCGGCCAAGACCTATTACGCCTGACCGAAGGAAGACCGAACATGCTGACGATCTGGGGCCGCCTCAATTCGCATAATGTGAAGAAGGTCGCCTGGTTCGCGCAGGAAATCGGCCTGCCCTTCGTGCGCCATGATGTCGGCATGGAACATGGCATGTCCGACGCCTATCTGGCGATGAACCCCAACCGGCTGATCCCGACGATCGAGGATGGCGATGTCGTGCTGTGGGAGTCCAACGCGATCCTGCGCTATCTCGCCCATCGCTACGCCCCGGAGGAGATCTATCCCACCAACCCCGCACTGCGGGCGCAGGGCGACAAATGGATGGACTGGCAATTCAGCTTTGCCGACGCCCAGCGCGACGCCTTCATCCAACTGGTGCGACGCCAAGATGGACAGCGAAATTTACAGGTCATCGAGCAATCGGCGCAGGCATCCGGCGCGGCGATGACGATCCTCGACCGGGCGCTGGCGGATCAAGAATGGCTTTCGGGTGTCAATTTCGGTGTCGCGGATGTGCCGATGGGCGTCTACGCCCACACCTATTTCACGCTCGACATGCCGCGGCCCGCCCTGCCGCATCTGCGCGCCTGGTATGACCGGCTGCGCGAAAAGCCGGCCTATGCCGAACTGGTGATGATCCCGCTCAGCTAACAAAAAAGGGACGGCAACCGGGCTGCCGTCCCTTTTTAGATTTACCAGCGACTTAGAGGACGCTTTCGATCCAGCCCTTGAGCGCGCTCTTGGGTGCGGCGCCGACCTTGGTCGCGGCGACTTCGCCATTCTTGAACAGGATCATCGTCGGGATGCCGCGCACGCCATACTGGCCCGGCGCATCGGGATTTTCGTCGATGTTGATCTTGGCGATCGTGACCTTGTCGGCCAGTTCCTCGCTAATCTCTTCCAGAGCCGGGCCGATCATCTTGCACGGGCCGCACCATTCCGCCCAGAAGTCGACAAGCACGGGCTTGTCGGCGTCGATCACGTCCTGCTTGAAGCTGACATCGGTAACTGCCTTGGTGGCCATAACTGCAAACTCCTTAAGTTGGTCGATATCTAGGATGGCTGCGCCCGCTGCTCAACGGGTCACAGCAGCAAATATTGCTGCGTGGGCGAAAAGCCCGGCTTGTAGGGCGCCAGTTGCGCCGCCGGCAGCGCGATGAGCCGCGCCGCGCTGGTATAGAGCAGGGCCGCTTCCACCACGCGGCCGGGGAAGATCACTTCCAGCGCGGCGACATAGGCCGCCATCTGCCGGACATGGGCGACCGGCACCTCCTCCGCATCGCGCGGCGTCATCCGCCCGGTCTTGAAATCGACCAGCTGGACCCGGTCGGCCTCGACCCGCAGCCGGTCGACGGTGCCGGCAATCACCGCTTCGCCCACGACCGCGGCGATCGGCGCTTCGGCCAGCGCACCCGGCGCGAACAGGGCGGCGAAATGCGGATCCTCGATCACGCGCAGTGCATGATCGATCACATCCCGGCGCAGAGTGGCATCCCCTGCCCCCTGCTGTTCCAGCCAGCGCTCCGCCCCCTCGCGCCGCCGCTCGGCCGGCAGGTCGGGCAGACGCTGGAACAGGGCATGGAGCCAGCGACCGCGCTCGGCGGCCTGCCGCATCGCGGCGGTCGGCGGCGGGTTGGGGACATCATCCTCGACCGGCGCGGACGGCGCCAGCGGCCGGGGCGGACGCTGTTCCGCCGGCGCCTGCGCGCGCAGCCAGTCCGGCTCGACCACCACGGGCTTGTCTTCGGCGCTTTCGGGCTGCGCGGCCTTGGGCGTCAACACCTCGGTCCCGCGCCAGCGGCGGCGCGCACCCCAGAGCGGATCGGCTTCCCAGTCGCAGCCCATGTCGACCATCGCCGCATCGACCGCGCCATACCAGCTTTGCGGCTTCACCTCACCCTTCGCCCTTGGCCCGAGCGATCCGGCAACGATCAGTTTCTCCTCGGCACGGGTCAGCGCGACATAGAGAAGGCGCCAATGCTCCTCCCGCTCGATTGCCGCGGCATCGGCCGCGACCTCGCCGATCGGCCCCAGTCGCTCGCCCTTGCGCGGGGCCAGGATCGGCAGGCCGTTCCATTCAAGCGAATCCATGCGGTTGCCGGCGTCGGGATCAAGACAGGCATCGGCGAGTATGACGATCGGCGCCTGCAGCCCCTTGGCGCCATGCACGGTCAGCAACCGCAGCGCATCGCCCTGTGCCGCCGCGTCGCGGACGATTTCGACTTCGCCGCGATCGAACCAGTCGATGAAACGCTGCAGCGAAGGATGGTCGTCCGCCTCGAAACCTAGCGCGGCGTTCAGCAATTCCTCGATCGGGTCTGCCGCTTCCGCGCCCAGCCGCTCGATCAGCCGGCGGCGCCCGTCCATCGGGCCGGACAGGATCGCCTCCAGATAGCGATAGGGGGTGGTGAAGTCCGCCTGCCCCAGCAATTGGCGCAGCGGCAGCAATTGCGCGTCGTCCAGCCGCTGGAGCAGATGGCGCCACAGGCCACCCTTGCGCCCGATCGCCCGCTCCATCAGTTCGTCCTGGGTCCAGCCGATCAGCGGCGACACCAGCAGGGCGGCCAGGTTCAGGTCATCGTCGGGCTGCGTGGCAAAGCGCAGCGCGGCCAGCAGGTCGCGCACCGCCAGTGGCGCATTGAGGCGCAGGCGGTCTATCCCCGCAACCGCGACCTTTTCCTCATAGAGACGGGCGACGATCAGCCGCGCAAGTTCGCTGCGGCGGCGGACCAGGATCATGATGTCGCCAGGGCGGACCGGGCGCCCACGCGCCTCCAGCATCATCTTGTCGTCGATCCATTGCCGGATCTGGCGCGCGATCTTGCCGGCCAGTTCCCGTTCCTGATCGGCGACCCAATCCTCCTCGCCCTCGACCTCGTCGGCCAGGCCCGCGATCGTCGGCTTCCACAGCAGCACCTCGCCCGGATGCCGATTGGCGCTGATATGCCGCACCTCGCCATCGGACAGGCCCAGCGACTGCGCCCGCAAGGTGGCGATCGTCCGGTCGACCAGGTCGAGCACCGGCGGGGTCGAGCGAAAACTGCGATCGAGCGACAGGTCGTGGAAGGCATGACCGGCCATATCGGCATGGCGGGCGAACACCATCTGCGCGGCGGCGAACGCCTGCGGGCTGGTGCCCTGGAAACCGAAGATCGCCTGCTTGAAATCGCCCACGGTGAAGATGGTGCGAACCTTGTCGGCCTTGGCACCGTCACCGGCGAAGAACTCGGCGGCCAGCGCACCGACGATCGCCCATTGGTGGACGTTGGTGTCCTGCGCTTCGTCGACCAGGATATGGTCGATCCGCTGGTCCAGCTTGTAGCGTATCCATTCGGCGATCCCCTCCTTCTGGAGCAGGGACGCCGTGCGCGCGATCAGGTCGTCGAAATCGACCGCACCGGCGAGCCGCTTGGCCTCGTCATAGGCGCGGGCATAGGCGCGCCCGGCATGGAGCGCGCGGGCCAGCAACGCAGCATAATCGGCCTGCAGCTTGACGCCGATCAGTTCGGCGCAACGGGCATGGAGGCGCGCGGTCGCCTCGCCATAGCCGTCGATCGGCGGCACCCAGCCCTTGGCGGAGATGAGGTCGCCATCCGCCTTCGCCCAGGCGCTGTGCAGGTCGGTCAGGGTTGCGGCACGCGCGGCGGGATCGCGGCCGCGCCAGGCGGCGATCCGGTCGCAGCGCTCCAGTGCCCGCCCCGTGCCCCAGTCGGCATTGGCCTGCGCCACCCAGGCAAGGTTGCGCATGTCGAACATGTCGTCGCTGCACTGATCCGCCAGCCAGGCGTCGATATCGCCTTCGGGCAGGCCCAGTTCGCGCGCCAGCCAGGGACCGATATCGCCGGGTAGCTCTGTCAGTGCGGAGAGGCGCGCGGCACAGCGCAGCAGGAAAGTCTCGGCCGCCCCCTCTCCCAGTCGCAGGCTCAAAGCCTGCAACGCGTCGATCAGGTCGCCATCGCCCAGTTCCTCGGCGCGGATGACCATGTCGGCCAGCGTCTGGCGGGCCAGCACACCCTGTTCGCGTGCGTCGAGCGGGCGGAAGCCGGGGGCCAGGTCCGCCTCCAGCGGGAAGGAGGCAAGCAATTGCTGGCAGAAGCCATGAATAGTCTGGATGCGCAGGCCGCCACCGGTCGATTCCAGCACTTCGGCGAACAGGCGGCGGGCGCGGTCGCGCGCTTCCGGCCCGCTCTCTTCGCCGAGTGCCTCCAGATCGTTGAACAGGTCGCGTTCCTCGGCCTGCACCCAGGTGGCGAGCCGGTCATGGATGCGGTCGGCCATTTCCGCCGCACCGGCCTTGGTGAAGGTCAGGCACAGGATATTTTCCGGCCGCACGCCCTGGAGCAGCAGGCGGAAGACACGCGCGGTCAGCACATGGGTCTTGCCGGTGCCGGCCGATGCCGACAGCCAGACATGGGCGTCGGGCGCAGCGGCCAGCGCCTGCGCGCCGGCCAGCGGTTGCAAAGGGCTGGAGCCTTTAGCCATCGTCGCGCCCATACCATTCCTCCAGCCGCATCAGCTGGTCATAATCACCATAATTGGCCACTTCCGGATTGACCTGCGCGGCGAAGGGCGCAGCGCCGGTCAGCCAGGTTTCGGCCGCGTCGCGGAACTGGTCGTAAACGAAGGCGGTGAAATCGGCGGTGACGACCTTGTCGCGCTTGCCCATCGGATCGACCGGACTCTCGCGATAGCCAAAGGCGTCGCCCTTCTTGGCCAGCGACCAATATTCGAAACTGCCCGCCACCCGCGCGCCGGCCACGCCGGGAAAGGCGCCATCGGCGGATTCCGCGATCAGGCCGAGCAGGCCCAATTGCAGCGCATAGCCGCCGCGCACCTGCCGCGCGCTGGGCGGCTTGCCAGTCTTGTAGTCGACGATGCCGATGCTGCCGTCGGGCATCCGGTCGATGCGGTCGGCCTTGCCGGTCAGCAGCACGCCGGCAATCTCTGCCTTCCCTTCGGTCTCCACCGCCAGGATATGGCGGCCAGCAGCCTGATCCTTCGCCACTTCGGCCGCGATCCAGCGGATCGCCTCGATCAGGCGCGGCTGCCACAGGGCACGCAGCAGCGGATGGACATCGGGCCGGGCGAACATGGCGCGTGCCCGCGCCTCCAGATCGGCCGGATCACGGCTGCCGCCCTGCGCCCAATGCTCCAATATCTCATGCACGACCGTGCCACGCCAGGCCGGGCCGGCATCGGCATCGACCGGATCGAGCCGATTGAGCTTCAGGATACGCCGGGCATAGAAAGCGAAGGGATCGGCCTTCAGCCGGTCGACATCGGTGACCGGAATGCGGGTCGGCCGGGCGGCGAGCGGCGGCACCGGCGCGGGGCGCGCGGACGGCCGGTGGCTGGGCGGCAGGTCCAGCGCATCGGCCAGCAGGTGATAACGATCGGCGGTTTTCCATTGCGGCCCGGCCATCGCCTTCAGCCGCAGCCAGAAGCGCGAGGCGATCGCCGGGCCACCGCTGCCGCGCCGGGCGCGGGTGATGAGGACATGCGGGGCGCCCAGCGCGCTCGCAAAATCATGCGCGGCAAGCCCGATCCGGGTTTCGAGGCCCGGCAGACCCAGTTCGCGGCGAATGCGCGGCGCCAGCCAGGGGTCGGGCGATGGCAGGCCCGGCCAGCTACCTTCGTTGAGGCCGCCCAGGATCATCAGGTCCGCCTGCACCAGCTGCGCCTCGACCAGTCCCAATATGGCGATGCGCGGATGGCCGCCCTGTGGCGGGCGCACCGACACGACGCCCAGCATATGGTCGAGCAGTGCCGGCAACGACCGGATATCGGCCTGGCGCGGACCTTCGATGGCGGCCGCCTCCATCTCGGCGAACAGGTCGGCGGCGGCATGGCCCTGATGCCCGGCCCAGAGCGCGTCATTGGTCAGCGCCCCGGCCTGTTCGCGCACCGCCGCCAATTGCCCGGCCAGATCGGGCGCGAGCGCGAAGGCGGCCTCCAGCGGTTCGAGCAGATCGCGCGCCCATGGCCACCAGGCGCGGGCCTGCGCACGCAGATCCTTCTGCCGGTCATCACCCTCGCGCGCTTCCAGCAGCAGGTCGATGCCGCGCAGCCCCGCCTGCGGCCGCGGTCCGCGCAGCAGCAGGTCGAGTTCGCGCACGCCCTCCAGCCAGGGCAGACGCATTTCGCCGCGCATTACCAGCGGATGCTTGAGCAGGGTCAGCAGCGCGACCGGCGCAAAACGCTCGGCCGCCGCCTTCGCCATCGCGATCAGCAGGGTGCCGGGCGGCAGGCGGGACAAGGGCTGACCGGCGGAATCGTCGGCCTCTATGCCCCAGCGGCGCAGATGCGCGGAAACCCGCACCGCCAGTTGCCGATCGGGCGTCACTAGCGCGGCGGTGCGTTCGGGTGTTTCCAGCGCCTCGCGCAGCGCGATGGCAATGGCCTGCGCTTCCTCGCCCGGCGTGGCCACCTCCAGCGCCTCCACTCCGGCCAGCGAGCGATCGGCGGTCTTGAGGTCGCGCCAGCGACTGGTCAGGCGCGGCGGCAGCATCGCGTTGGAAATATTGCGGCCGCGCACGGCGCGGGCATCATGCTCGCTGCCCCAGCGCCACTGGGCGACATCCTCGCGGCTGGCGCTCATGCGGTCGAGCAGGCGCTTGAGCGCATATTGCGGATGGGTCTCATGGCCCGCGGCGCTGCGGCCAGTAACGGGATCGGGCGGGAATGGACCCATCGCCGTCCAGGCATCTTCATCCAAATTCTGGTCGAGGCCGGCGAACACCACCTGTCCATTGGGCAGTTCGGCGATCCGCCGCAGCAACCCCGCGATCGCCGGTGCGGTTGCGCTGATGCCGGCCGCGACGATGAAGCCGGGTGGTGGAGCCTCAGCCCAGCGTGCGGCAACCCGATCGAACAGCCGATTGCGCCGATCCGCGAGGTCGATGAAGCCCAGCCGCACCAGCTCGGCCGGCCAGCGGGCAATCAGGATGGAGAAGAGGTCGAGCGATTTTTCCCAATGGCTCGACAGCCCCTCGATCAGGTCGAGCTTCGACAGCGCATCGAGCGGCGCCCGCTCAACCTGCATCTGGTCGAGCACGGCGCCGAGCGCCTGCCCCAGTTGCAGCGCCTGACCGGCATCGGCTGCGCCGCCCGCATCCTGTACCATGCGCGCCAGGATCATCTGCCGCCGCATCGGCGGGATGGCGGCGGGAACGGCATCGCCCTCCCAGAGCGGATCGAGCGCGCCGCCGACTTCCTCGCCCAGTTCCGGGTCGCCCAGCGCGACCAGACGGGGCAGCAGCAGGCCGCCTTCGGCCCGGCGGACAAAGGCGTCGCTGACGGCGCGGACCGCGCGATTGCTGGGCAGCAAGATCATGCCCTGCGCCAGGCGGACGGGATCGTTCCCCTGCTGCGCCAATATGCCGGCGACCAGCGCGTCGGCGAAGGCGCGGTGCGCCGGGATGGTGTACAGCGCCGGCTTGGCCCGGTCACCCATGGGCGATCATCGACTCCACGACGGGAATGGCCTGCGGCGTGCCCACGTCGAACCACAGCCCCTGATGCACCGCGCCATAGAGGCGCCCGGCCGCGATCGCGCGGTTCCAGAAGATATTGGTCGAAAAGACATCCGCCGGCGGATCGATCAGCAGGCGGGGCGAGAGGATCTGGACGCCGGTGAAGACGAACGGCGCCACATGAGCGATCTTGCGCCGGGTCAGACGGCCATTGGCATCCATATGAAAATCGCCCGGTCCGCTATGGCAATTGGCCCGCGCCAGCGGCACCAGCAGCAGCAGCGCGTCCATCCGTTCGGGATCCCATAGCCGCTGCATCATGCCCAGCGTCTCGGCCGGACCGTCGATCCACAGATTGTCGCTATTGGCGCAGATGAAAGGCTTGTCGCCGAGCAGTGGCCTGGCGTGGATCAACCCGCCGCCGGTTTCCAAGAGCTTGGCCCGCTCGTCGGAAATACGGAAGTCCATGTCCTTGCGCGTCCTGAGATGCGCTTCGACCGTGTCAGCAAGATAATGGACATTGACCACCACCGTCTTGATGCCGCCGGCTGCGAGCCGATCGAGCGCATGGTCCATCAGCGCCTTGCCGGCGACCTTTACCAGCGGCTTGGGCCGCGTTGCGGTCAATGGCCGCATCCGCTTGCCGAGGCCTGCTGCCATGAGCATGGCGGTATCGATCATGCCTGGGCAAACTCCGCGAGCGCATGATGGCGCTTGTCGGCGGGGATATTGGCGTCAAACCAGACCTTCACCGGCGCCAGCGCCGGATGGGCGAGATCGCGTTCCAGCAGCCCCCACATGCGCGGCAGGTAGGACAGATAGCGCGGCTTGTGGTCGCGCTTCCAAAGGCGGGTGAAGATGCCGATGATCTTGGCGTTGCGCTGGGCGCCCAGCACCGCATAGGCGGCGTCGAAATCGGCCGGCGGATTGGCCACCGCGTGATAATGGGCGAGCATCGCGGCCTCCAGTTCCGGCGACACGTCACGCCGGGCATCCTGCAGCAGCGAGACGAGGTCATAGGCCGGGTGGCCGGCCAGCGCGTCCTGGAAATCGAGCAGGCCCAGGCCGCCCACTTCGGGCCGGTCAATCAGCATGATATTTTCGGCATGATAGTCGCGCAGCACGGTGACCACCGGGCTGGCCGACTGTTCGGCGATGGGCAGTACCGCGTCCCAGGCTGCATGATAGGCGTCGGCATCGACGTCCAGCCCAAGCGCCGGGCAATACCATTCGGTCAGCAGCCCGACCTCGCGCTGATAGACCGCGCGGTCGTAGGGCGGGACATCGGCGGCGGGCAGCTTGTGCAGGTCGGCCAGCAGATCGATCGCGCGGCGATAGACCGCCAGTTCACCCGCCGGATCATCCTCGACGTGCTCCTTCAGGCGCTCGTCACCAAAATCTTCGATCAGGACGAGGCCCTGCGTCAGATCCTGCGCCAGGATTGCCGGCGCGGCAAAGCCCTGACCCAGCAGATGCTGAGCAATCACGATGAACGGACGCGGATCTTCATGCGGCGGCGGCGCGTCCATCAGCACGGCACGGCGGCCGCCGTCGACCACGCGGAAATAGCGGCGGAAGGAGGCATCGCCGGCAAGCGGCACGATGGCGGCGCCATCCCAACCCGCCTGCGTGAGGAAAGCGGGGGCGGTTGCGGGGGGGATCATATCTGTGACCATCGGTCCGTCCAAGCGTCGGGCACGCGCGCTGTCAAGCGCCGTGCGCCATCCGGCTCGATCATGATGGTCAGAAACAGGGCGTGCGACCAGAGCCCATCGCCCAGCCTGTCGGGCCATTCGATGATCAGCAGGCTGTCCTGCAGATATTCGTCCAGCGCCAGCTCGGCCGCTTCCTCCGCATCATCAAGCCGGTAGAGATCGACATGGGCGACCGGCAGGCGGACATCGGGAATGTCATAGGGCTGGACGATCGCGAAGCTGGGGCTGGGCGCCTCCCCCTCCAGGCCAAGCCCCTCCAACAGGCCGCGCGCCAACGTCGTCTTGCCGGCGCCGAGGCCGCCTTCCAGCGCGATGACGTCACCGATGCGGACATGGCCCGCCAGTCGTCGGCCCAGATCGAGCTGAGCCCCCTCGCCCTCCAGGATCATATCCAGCTCAGCCACGGGGCAGCTCGATCACGACCATCGTTCCCTGCCCCGGCTCCGATACCAGTTCGAACGTGCCGCCATGGGCTTGTGCCAACTGCTTGACCAGCGGCAGGCCGATCGTCGCGCGGGCGCCCTTGCGATTCTGTTCGGCGCGGCTGATCGCATCGAAGATCGTGGCTTGCCGGGTGGCATCGATGCCGGGGCCATTGTCCGACACGACAAGGCGGGCGAGATCGGGGCCGCCATCGCCGTGCAACAGCACCCGTGCGCCCGAGCCGCAATAGCGTACCGCATTTTCCAGAAGATGATCGACCGCCTGGCCGATCCGGCGTGCATCGCCCTGGATCACCCCCAGCGTATCCTGCAGGGTGACGGCAAGATCGATCCCCTTGGCCTTTGCCTCGGCGTCGATGCGCGCGACGCTGGCGCGCACCAGCGCCGCCAGATCGACCTCGCTGCGTTCGATCGGCAAGGTGCCGGCCTCGCCCTGGGTCAGGTCGAGCACATTGTCGATCAGCATCGACAGGCGCCCGGTGCTCTGCAGGATACCGTTCACATATTCGACCGCGCTGTCGCTGAGTTCGCCGGCATAGCCGGCACTCATCATCTCGGCAAAGCCGGCGATGGTCGTCAGCGGCGTGCGCAATTCATAGCTCATGTTGGTGACGAAGGCGGTCTTGACCTTGTCGGCCTGCTCCAGCGCCTCGTTGCGGTCGCGCAACATCTGCTCGACCCGCCGGCTGTCGGTGACATCCAGCATGGTGAACAGCGCATTGCCATCCGGCAGCGGAATGGCGGCAAATTCGAAGATGCGCCCGTCGGCAAAGCCGACATGGCCGACACGCTGCTTGCGCTCGACCGTCGCCGCGCGGACCAGTTCGCGCACCAGATTGCTCTGCTGCGGCTTGGCAAGGCGGCTCTGCACGGCGCGCATCAACTCATCGATGCGAGGATGTTTGCCCAGCGCCTCTTCGCTGATGTCCCAGATGGTGCGGAAACGGCTGTTCCACAGATGCAAGCGCCCATCCGACGAGAAGACGCCGATCGCCTCGAACAGATTGTCGAAGGTCGCGGTCCGCACCCGCAGCAGCGTATCGCGCGCGCTCGACAATTGCACCTGCTCGGTCCGATCCTCGAAGATCAGCAACAGGCCGCCATCGGGCAGCGGCTGGGCATAGACGCGCAAATGCGTGCCATCGACCAGCAGCCAGTTCTCCTCCAGCGGATCAGGAGACAGGAACCAGTCGCGCCGCTCCGCGCGCCAGGCCGGAAAGTCGCGATTTTCCGGCAGGCGGCGCGCATCGCGCATCTGATCCAGCACACGCTCGAACAGCGGTGCATCCGTGAGCGCTTCCTGTTTCAGGCCGAACAGGCTGATGAAGGGCTGGTTCCAGAAACGCAGCGCCCGGTCGGGACCGAAGCGCGCAACACCGGCCGACAGCCGATCGAGCAGATCGCGCTGCGCCGCTTCCAGCCGGCGATGCTCGACCCGCGCCTGTTCCAGCTCATGCTGGTCCATTGCGAAACCTGCGACACCGGCCGCGCCCAGCGGCACGTCGACGACGCGCATGGTCCGCCGTTCGCCGTCGATTGTTGCCGGAACGATACGCGCAAGCGAATTGCCCTCGTCGAGCGCCTGTGCTGCGGCGTCCTGCGGGCTGAAGCCGTTCACATTCTCGACCAGTTCGGTGCCGTTCATGATCACGTCATGGGCGCCGGCGCCATCGACGGCGCGGACATAGGCGCTGTTGACCAGGCTCAGGCGCAGATCGGGCGTGCGGTGCCACATCGGGAAGGGTGCGGCCTCGACCAGCCCGGCGAGCGCCTCCAGCGCCTCGCGCAATTGCCCGACGGTCGCGCTCAGCGCCTGGATTTCCGCCTGGCTGTCGGTCGCGTCGAAGATCCACAGCACGACGCCGCCATTGGCGGCCAGCGCCGGCCCGGCGGGCGCACCGCGAACCAGCAGCGTGCGCGACGAACCGCTGCCCCGGATCGGCAGCGAAAAACTCTTGCCCGCTTTCTGTGCGGCGCCGATCTCGCGCCCCAGTGCGGCAGCATCGGCCGGCTCAAGCCCGCCATCGGGCGCCGTCAGTTCGGACACGAAGGTCGGCACGCGGTCCCGGCCCAGCCATTTGCCCAGCCGGTCGGCGGCCTCCATCCGGCCGTCAGGATGAATGATGACGGGCGCAGCCGGCGCCGACGCCAGCAGCGTCGTCAGCCGATCCAGCTTGCCCTGCGCCTGCATCCCTGCGCGGCGCATGCGCTGACCCGTGATCAGCGCCCATATCGCAGCCCCCAGCCAGCCGGCCATCACCGTGCCCAGCAACAAAGTGGCAAGCGGGCTCATAGACCCCATTGCGCCATTCCCATCCCGTTCGCGACCAGTTGTTTATCGTTCATACAGACCAATGGCCACGGGCCTAACGCAACTTGGCGCCGGCGGAAAGCGCCCAGATATGATGAATGCCCGGCACAGCATGGTCCGGGCATCGGATAAGGTAAAAGGGGGAGGATGGCCCTCCCCCTTTCCAATTTTTAGTAGCGGTAGTGGTCCGGCTTGAACGGGCCTTCGACCGGCACGCCGATATAGTCGGCCTGACGCTGGCTGAGCTGGGTCAGCTTGACGCCCAGCTTTTCCAGGTGCAGCGCGGCGACCTTCTCGTCCAGATGCTTGGGCAGGACATAGACGTCGTTGCCGTAGGTCTCGCTCTTGGTCCACAGCTCGATCTGCGCCAGCGTCTGGTTGGTGAAGCTGGCCGACATCACGAAGCTGGGGTGGCCAGTGGCGTTGCCCAGGTTGACCAGACGGCCCTTCGACAGGACGATGATCTTCTTGCCATCGGGGAATTCGACTTCGTCGACCTGCGGCTTGATCTCGGTCCACTTCATGTTGGCGAGGCCGGCGATTTCGATCTCGCTGTCGAAGTGACCGATGTTCGACACGATCGCCATATTCTTCATGGCGCGCATATGATCGACGGTCAGAACGCCTTCATTGCCGGTCGCGGTGACGAAGATGTCGGCGCGCGGCGCGGCTTCTTCCATCGTCACGACTTCATAACCTTCCATCGCGGCCTGCAGGGCGCAGATCGGATCGACTTCAGTCACGAGGACGCGGGCGCCGCCATTGCGCAGCGATGCGGCCGAACCCTTGCCGACGTCACCGAAACCGGCAACGCAGGCGACCTTGCCGGCCAGCATGACGTCGGTGCCGCGACGGATGGCGTCGACCAGCGATTCCTTGCAGCCATAAAGGTTGTCGAACTTCGACTTGGTGACGCTGTCGTTGACGTTGATCGCCGGGAAGGGCAGCTTGCCCTTCTTCGACAGTTCATACAGGCGGTGAACGCCGGTGGTGGTTTCTTCCGACACGCCCTTGATCGACTGGACGGTCTTGGTCAGGAAGCCCGGACGCTCGGCCAGAACGCGCTTCAGCACGGCGCAGAAGATTTCTTCTTCCTCGTTCGACGGCGTGAACAGCTCTTCGCCAGCTTCGACGCGGGCGCCCCACAGGGCGAACATGGTGGCGTCGCCGCCATCGTCGAGGATCAGGTTGCAGACGCCGCTGTCGTCATTGTGCCAGTCGAAGATGCGCTCGACATAGTCCCAATATTCCTGAAGGCTTTCACCCTTGACGGCGAAGACCGGCACGCCCGACGCGGCAATCGCGGCGGCGGCATGGTCCTGCGTCGAATAGATGTTGCAGGTCGCCCAGCGGACCTGCGCGCCCAGCGCGGTCAGCGTCTCGATCAGAACGGCGGTCTGGATCGTCATGTGCAGCGAGCCGGTGATGCGCGCGCCCTTGAGCGGCTGCGACGCACCGAATTCGGCGCGCAGAGCCATCAGGCCGGGCATTTCGGTTTCGGCGATCTCGATTTCCTTGCGACCAAAGGCGGCAAGGCCGATATCGGCGATCACATAATCCTGCGCCTTGTCAGCGGGTACGGTGGCCACGAGCCTGTCTCCATCATTAGAAATTGACCGGCCGCCGGCATAAGGAAGGCGGCGGCGATGGTCGGGCTTTACCAATCGCCGCCAAGCATGGCAACTCAATATAAAGTTTTCTTTATGTGTTAATTGGCCGGACCCCGAGCCTGTGCGGACGGCAGGCGCGCTGCCCCTTCGGCCATGGCGATGGATCGGCCCACAGAGCCGCCGCTTACACCTTCGTCGGCCAGCAGATCATTGGCCAGCGCGATCGCCATGTCGCACTGGGGCGCATCGATCCGCGGCGCAATGCCGGCAGATTCCGACAATTTCCAGATCGCAGCCCGATTGGCCGGGACCGCATTGGCCGCCGCCTGGATCGCCTGAAGATCCCGGCATTCCAGCCCGCCGGCACCCGCGCCATAGCTGTTCGCCAGCATGATGACATAATCATCATAGGCGTCGAGACCGCCTTCCAGACCCGCAACGTCCGCAAAGTGGCTGCGCAGCGCGTCATTCACCTCGACCAGGGCCGTCCGCTTTTCACGCACGAACTGGTTATAGGCCGGCAGGAAATCATAGGCGCTCGTATTGCAGCGAAGCGCCGACACCATCAGCATCATCTCGAAATTGCGGACCTGCGCCGCCTCGACATGATCCTTCTTCCAGCAGGTCGCTGCCGACGCCGGCGCGAGCGGCATCGCTGCGGCAAGCGCCGCACAGATAATCTTCTTCATGAAATAACCCCGCATATTCCCCAAGGACGGAGAATGAGCGGAACCGATTGCTGCAATCTATCGCGCTATGGTTAAGGCGAATTTACCCTAAACGGTTCAGTTACGATGACAGAACAAGCGGCCAATGGCTGGTGTTGTTCTGGCTCTACAACGGTCGAAAATCGACAGCGCAACGGATCAAAAAAGTCAGGCCGACCCGCCGCCACTCACCAGATGGGCCGAATCGACCCCCGCGGCGGCATAGGCCGCGCGCCATTTGCGGTGCGCAGGCGTGTCGAACAGCAGGGCCGCATCGCCCTCGGCCAGGAACCAGCTTTCGCCCGCCATTTCCCGTTCCAGCTGGCCCGCGCCCCAGCCCGCATAGCCCAGCGCGACAAGATAGCGGCTCGGGCCGCGCCCTTCGGCAATCGCCTTCAATATGTCGAGCGAGCCGGAAAGTCCCCAGTCCGGCCCGGAATGCACCATGTCCTGCCCGGCCCAATCGAGCGAATGCAGCACGAAGCCGCGCCGCGGCTCCACCGGTCCGCCTTTCAGGACGGGCTGGTCAGGAATGCCCGAAGCGTCGATATCGAAACTCTGGAGCAGGTCGCGCAAGCCGACCCCCTCGACCTCCTCGCTCAGGGAAATACCCAGCGCCCCATCCTCGTCATGCACGCACAGCGCAATCACGGAATGGTCGAAGCGCTCATCCTCCATGCCCGGCAATGCCAGAAGGAAGCGGCCGCCAAAAAAGCGCGGATCGGTCATGCCAGCGAATATAGGCACAATCGCGACGATGCCAATCGGCGACCGTCGCAGCAAAGGGGCGTCATGTCATATTCCACATTCGCACCCTTGACAGGGGAAGCGCGAGCAACGAACTCCGCGACGCCACAGGCCAGGAGACAAGATATGACCATCACCAAGGGTGATCGCCTTCCCAGCACGACCTTCACGAAGATGACCGAAAACGGCCCCGAACAGGTTGTTTCGGACGAATATTTCGCAGGCCGCACCGTTGCCCTCTTCTCGGTGCCCGGCGCCTTCACGCCGACCTGCTCGGCCAAGCATCTGCCCGGCTTCATCGAAAAGGCCGAGGCCCTCAAGGGCAAGGGCGTCGACGAGATCGCCTGCACCGCCGTCAACGACGCCTTCGTCATGGGCGCATGGGGCAAGTCGGCCGGCGCCGATGACAAGGTGACCATGCTGGCCGACGGCAATGGCAGCTTCGCACAGGCCGTGGGCCTGACCATGGACGGCAGCAAGTTCGGCCTCGGCGAGCGCGGCCAGCGCTTCTCGATGATCGTCAAGGACGGCGTGGTCGAGGAACTGAACGTCGAGGCTCCGGGCGACTTCAAGGTCTCCTCGGCCGACTTCATGCTCGAACAGCTCTGAATTTTCGGGTCGCACGCCCGGCCGGAACGGTCGGGCGTGCGATTGTTTCGCTGGCATCTTCCTTCCGTCACACAAGTGCGGTAGCAAGAGGTGATGACACAGAGCATCGGCACAGCGATCGTCGCGCAACTCGACGCCATCTATCAGACATCCATCGAAAATCTGCGGGATGCTATGCGTGCCTATGCCCGCGATGGCAGCATTCCGCCGCCCGAGGCCCGGGCCGATCGGCGCTTCTGCTACCCCGAACTGCGGGTCACCTATCAGGATGACAGCCAGGCACCACCGCCGGGCCGCTCCTTCGCGCGCCTGTCGAAGCCCGGCCGCTATGTGACCACGGTCACCCGGCCCGCCATGTTCGCCGATTATCTCGCCGAGCAGATCGACCTTCTGGTCCGCGACTATGGCGTGGAGGTCGAAACCGGCCTGTCGGATCAGCAGATCCCCTTCCCCTATGTCCTGGACGGACTCGACATCAATGCGCTCGACGGCACGCCACCGACCGAACTGGCGCGCCACTTCCCGGCAACGGAACTGGCCGAGATCGGCGACGAGATCGCCGACGGGCTGTTCACCCCGGATGCCGAAGGCGACCGCCCGCTTGCCCTGTTCGACGGGCTGCGCACGGATTTCTCGCTGGCGCGCCTGAAGCACTATACCGGCACCCCGGCCGAGCATGTGCAGCGCTATATCCTGTTCACCAACTATCATCGCTATGTCGACGAGTTCGTGGACTGGGCCTGCAAGGAACTGCAGCGCCCAGATAGCCGCTTCACCGCCCTGTCGGGTGCCGGCGGCGTCTTCGTTACGCCCGAAACCGCCGATCCCGCGCAGATGATCGCCGACAGCGCCTGGCGCAAGCATCAGATGCCGGCCTATCATCTGATCGCCGCGGATCGCAGCGGCATCACCCTTGTCAATATCGGTGTCGGCCCGTCCAACGCCAAGACGATCTGTGACCATCTCGCTGTCGTCCGCCCCGAAGCCTGGCTGATGATCGGCCATTGCGGCGGCCTGCGCCCCAGCCAGCGGATCGGCGACTATGTGCTGGCCCACGCCTATCTGCGTGACGACCATGTGCTGGACGAGATGCTGCCGCCGGAAATCCCGGTGCCGGCGATCGCCGAGGTTCAGGTCGCGATGGCGAGCGCCGCCGAAGCAATATTGGGCGGCGGCAACCCGGAGGATTTCAAGCGCCGCCTGCGCACCGGCACGGTCGTCACCACCGACGATCGCAACTGGGAATTGCGCTATTCCAGCTCCGCCCTGCGCTTCAGCCTGTCGCGCGCGGTCGGCATCGACATGGAATCCGCCACGATTGCGGCGCAGGGTTATCGCTTCCGCGTCCCCTATGGCACCTTGCTCTGCGTATCGGACAAGCCGATCCATGGCGAACTGAAGCTGCCCGGCCAGGCCAACCGTTTCTATGAGGAAGCCATTGCCGGCCATCTGCGCGTCGGGCTGATGGCCTGCGAACTGTTGCGCCAGGAAGGTCCAAAGTTGCATAGCCGCAAGCTGCGCGCCTTCAACGAGCCGCCCTTCCGGTAAAGCGGAAATCCCCGCGTCGTTGCCCGATCCCGATGGATCAGGCGGCGGCGCGGGATACCGTGACCCGGTTCTTGCCCTCGCGCTTCGCCGCATAGAGCGCCGCATCGGCCCGCGCGACCAGATCGTCCAACTCCCGATCATCCGGCCGCAAATCGGTAACGCCAAAGCTCGCCCGCAGCAACGCCTGGGGAGCTTCGCCAAGGCGCAGGCAACTGATTTCCGCCCGCACGCGCTCCATCGCATCGGCCGCGACCTCTGCACCGGTATCCACCATCAGCAGGCCGAACTCGTCGCCACCCAGGCGGCCGACCACATCACCGCGCCGTACCGCGTTGGTCAGCAGATGGGCAAAGCCGCGCAACGCGGCGTCGCCCGCCATATGACCATAGCCGTCATTCAGCCCCTTGAAGCCATCCAGGTCACAAATGACCAGCGCGACAGGGCGCCCCTGTCGCCGGGCATTGGCGATCGCCCGCTCGGCGGCTTCCTCGATACCGCGACGATTGAGGACGTTGGTCAGCGGGTCATGCATCATCTGCTGCCGAAGCTGTTGGGCCAGGTCGCCCGCCACCACCAGCACGGCCGTGACCGCCGTGCCGACATAGACGGTCGGCATGAACAGCCCCAGGATCGCGCGATAGAGTTCCTTGCCCTCCTCCGGACCACGGATCAGGGCTGCCGATGTGGCAAGCGCCAACTGACCCAGGGCAAAGGCGAGCAGCGCGGCGAAGAAGGCCAGTTCGGGCGGCGTGAAGGACCGGTTGCGCGGCCAGAGTGACAGCGCACTGACCGCCATGAGCAGACCGACATAGGCAGGAATGATCATCCCCTGCATGATCTGACTACCCACCGGCCCGATCGCAATCGCCATTGCCAGGCTCACCAGGACAGCCGGGACGGCAAAGGCGAGCAACTGCAATGGGCGGCCAGAACGCTGACGGATGCCGATCGCCAGTAGCGACGCGCTGACAATGAGGCCGATGCCGGTCAGGATGAACAGCCAGCGGCTGTGCAGGAAATAGCCACCTGCATTGGCGATCCATTGGAGGATGGCGACCGCATAGGATGCGGTCCAGGTCAGCACATGCCTCTGGCGGCCGAAATGCAGCCATGAAACACCCATGGCGATGGTCATCACCAGGGCAGTACCGAAAAGCAGGGAAAGAATAACGGCCGGCGCGCTCATGCGCCGGCCATTTACCAATTTTTACGGCGACTTACCAGCCGCAGGACTTGCCCTTATTCTGCGTCTTCAACCATGTCTGAAGCGGCGCAAAATAATTGACCAGCGCCTTGCCTGACATCTCGCGGCTGCCGGTGAAGGCCTGCAGCGCGTCGGGCCAGGGCTTGGATGCACCCATCTTCAACATGGCATCAAGTTTCTCGCCTACTGCCTTGTTTCCATAGAAGGAGCAACGATGGAGCGGCCCCTTCCAGCCGGACTGGCGGCAGGCCGCTTCATAGAATTGGAACTGCAGCACACGCGCCAGGAAGTAGCGGGTATAGGGCGTATTGCCGGGTATATGGAATTTCGCGCCGGCATCGAACTTCGTCTCGTCACGGGACACCGGCGGGACAATGCCCTGATACTGGCGGCGCAGGTCGGTCCAGGCCGACTCATATTTGGATTCCGGGATCGATCCGTCGAACACACCCCAACGCCATTTGTCGATCAGCAGGCCGAACGGCAGGAAGGCGACCTTGTCCATCGCCTGGCGCAGCAACAGGCCCAGATCCTTGTCGGTGCCCGGCACCTTGGCCGGATCGAGCAGGCCGATCTTCACCAGATAGTCGGGCGTGATCGACAGCGCGATGAAATCGCCAATCGCCTCGTGGAAGCCGTCATTGGCGCCGTCGAGATAGAGCGGCTTCTGGATATTATAGGCGCGCTGGTAATAATTATGGCCTAGCTCATGATGGATGGTGACGAAATCATCGCCATTCACCTTGGTACACATCTTGATGCGGATATCGTCCTTGTTATCCAGATCCCAGGCGGAGGCGTGGCAGATAACTTCGCGGTCGCGCGGCTTGGTAATCTGCGACCGTTCCCAGAAAGTCTGGGGCAGCGGCGCGAAGCCGAGCGAGCTGTAGAAGCCCTCCCCCGTCTTCACCATTTTGATGGGGTCGTAATTCTTGGCCGTCAGCAGGTCGGTGACGTCATAGCCGAGATCGCCGGCACCGGCGGGCGCGACGATGTCATAGATATTGCCCCATTCCTGCGCCCACATGTTTCCGAGCAGGTCCGCGCGGATCGGCCCGGTCTTGGCCTGGACTGCATCGCCATATTTCTCGTTGAGCTTGGTGCGAGTGTAGCAGTGCAGATCATCGTAGAGCGGTTTTACTTCGGCCCAGATCTTGTCGGTCAGCTTGGCGAAGTCATCGGCCGGCATGTCATATTTCGACCGCCACATCGCGCCGGTGTCGGCAAAGCCCAGTTCCTTGGCCCCCTGGTTGGCGATCGTCACCAGCTTGGCATAGTCGCCGCGCATCGGGGCGCCGACATTATCGTGCCAGCTGACCCACATTTCCTTGAGTTCGTCCGGATTGCGGTCCGTGCCCATCTTCTCTTCAATGTCGCTGCCGTTGATCGGCTGGCCGTTCAGCGTGCCCTTGCCCTTGCCATAGGTGGACTGGAGCTTGGTCGCGAGATCGTTCAGTTCCTGCGAGGCGCCCGGCGTGGTCGGCGCGGGCAAGGTGAGCGCCGTGCGCAGCAGCGTCAGGCGGCGCCTGGTCTCTTCGGTCAGACCCGGCGCAGTCGCGAACTTGGCCGCCTCCAGTGCATAATCGACCCGCATCGTCGTATCGATCGCGCCGAAATAGGAAGCAAGCGCATCGGTATCGTCGGTGATGTAGGTCGCATTGATCCAGGCGGCCCGGCTGCTGATCAGCGACTGATCGAACAGCGCCTTCTCCGCCTTGGTCAGGAAAGCTTCGGCCTCGGCAGCGGTCGGCTGCTGCGTGGTCGGCGCCTGCTGCGCCAGCACCGGCGATGCAACAAGGGCAGCCGCAAGCGCGGCGATCGAAATGGCGATTTTCATGGAACTTGGCCCCTCAGGTCTTCTTATGGGGCCAAGGTGGATTAGGCGGACGAGACAGTCAAGCGGTCAGGAAATCGACCATCGCCTGGCCCAGTTCCTTGCGGGTCACGGCGTTCATATGATTGCCCGGAATCTCGACATAGCGGCCGTTGGGCAGTGCATCGACCAGTTCCTGCGCAATCCCATTATCCTGATCGTCGGCGCCGCAGATCACTTCGGTCGGCTGCTGGAAGCCGGCAATGGTCGCCTCGTCGGTATCGACGAAGGTATTGAGGATATGCAGCATCGCCACCGGGTCGCCCTTGGTGGTCTTGAGGAACGCCTCCGTCATCCATTCCGACGTGCCGCGCTCGAACGTGCCGAGATTGGTCAGCACCTTCTTGTAATAACCACCCTTGTCGAGCGTCTTGGTCAGCCCGCGCAGGCCCATGCCGGCCAGGATCACCCGACGCGGCGTCGCGCCGCGCGCCAGCATCCGCACGGTCGTGCGCGCGCCCAGCGAATAGCCGCCGAGGTCATAGTCGGTGAGGCCCATCTGCTCGACTAGCGCCAGATTGTCGTCGGTCAGCGCATCGGCCGGATAGGCGGCTGGATCGTGCGGCTTGCCGCTTTCGCCATGGCCGCGCAGGTCCGGCATGATCAGGCGGAAACCCGCCTCCACCAGCTTGGCGGCATGACCGTAGCGGATCCAGTTGGTCCAGGCGTTGGAGAAATAGCCGTGGATCAGCACCAAATCGCGCCCCTGTCCCACGACATGCACCGCGATCGGCAGGCCGCCCAGGCCCTTGATATCATGGCGTTCGATCTGCAGGTCGGTCATTGTGCTGGTCCTTCGGGGCTTGGGGCCTCGCCGATAGGATCTCCGCCGCGCCCGCGCAAGAGCGCGATCAGGGCAAGGGCGCTGCCGATCTGGGCGGCGGCCATGTCCTTCTGCGGATCCCACACATCGCCCTGCTGGCCATTATAATAATCGGCGGTCTCGCCGGCGGCGATCACCGTCAGCAGCCATTCGAAAATCTCGTAAAGCGCACTGCCAAGGCCGATCGCGGCAAAGGCGAAGGCCAGGCTCCAGCCATGGCGCAGGCTGCCCTTGCGTCGCGCAATCTCCGCCACCGGTGCGGTCAGCAATGCCCCAAAGGCGAAATGGACGAGCCGGTCATAGGCATTGCGATGGAGGCCAAGCAGGCTGGAAATATCATGTCCGCTGAGCATCCGCGCCCAATCGTCATAGGGCACATAGCTGTAGATCCAGCGCGCGCCCAATGTGTGAAGCAGCAGGAACAGCCAGATGCAGCCGACCGATTGGCTCGACAGCGGCCAGCGTCTCAGCATCCAAGGCGCGCCGATCGTCAGCAGCACAGTCGGCCCATGCTGCAACGGCGCGAGATCGGGAAAGGGCTGCGCGACATTGGCCAGCCCGATTGCCACCAGCAGGGTGGCGATCATCCGGCGCTGCGCGACAGGAAGGGCTTTCCATGTCGCGACAGCGCCGGAGATCATGTGCAGGCTCAGCCCTTCTTGAGGTGGCGACGGCCCAGCAGTTCGGCGATCTGCACTGCGTTCAGCGCCGCGCCCTTGCGCAGATTGTCGCTGACGCACCACAGGTTGATGCCGTTCTCGATGGTCGAATCCTCACGCACGCGGCTGATGAAGGTCGCGAAGTCGCCAACGCATTCGATCGGGGTGATGTAACCACCATCCTCGCGCTTATCGACGAGCATGATGCCCGGCGCCTCACGCAGGATGTCCTGCGCTTCCTTGGCCGAGATCTCATTCTCGAACTCGATGTTGATCGCTTCGCTATGGCCGACGAACACCGGCACGCGTACACAGGTCGCGGTCAGCTTGATCTTGGGATCGAGGATCTTCTTGGTTTCCGCGACCATCTTCCATTCTTCCTTGGTCGAACCATCGTCCAAGAAGACGTCGATGTGCGGGATCACGTTGAAGGCGATCTGCTTGGTGAACTTCTTCGGCTCGGCCGGATCGCCGACGAAGATGTTGCGCGACTGCTCGAACAGCTCGTCCATGCCTTCCTTGCCGGCGCCCGACACCGACTGGTAGGTGGCGACGACGACGCGCTTGATCTTGGCGGCGTCATGCAAGGGCTTGAGCGCCACGACCATCTGCGCGGTCGAGCAGTTGGGGTTGGCGATGATGTTCTTCTTCACATAGCCATCGATCGCGTCCGGGTTCACTTCGGGCACGATCAGCGGAACGTCCGGGTCCATGCGATAGAGCGACGAATTGTCGATCACGACGCAGCCGGCCGCCGCCGCCTTGGGCGCATATTCGGCGGTCGGGCCGGAGCCGGCCGCGAACAGGGCAATGTCCCAGCCGGTGAAATCGAAATGTTCAATATTTTTGCATTTGAGTGTCTTGCCGGTGTCACCGAAATCAATTTCGGTGCCCTGCGACCGGGGCGATGCAACCGCCGCGATCTCGTCAATCGGGAATTCGCGTTCGGCGAGAATGGTCAGCATCTCGCGGCCCACATTACCGGTGGCACCAACGACGACGACCTTATAACCCATGACTTAACACTCCACTCCATGCAGCATTGCGGGGTGGCGCATAGCGCAGTGGCGCGATTTGTCCAGAAAGAAGGGCTATTGCCAGCGATAGTCACGGGGTGGGAGGTGGCGTCAGCACGGCCGACACCACCCATCCGTTACTCTCTACCCCCGGCCTTCACTTGGCCGGATCAACACCTTGATCGCGCAGAAAATTCTCGATCGTGGTCCAGAGGTGACCGCTGATCTTGGGACCGCCGACGCGGTGCGTCTGCCCCGGATAGACCATCAGTTCGAACGGCACGGCCGCGCCCTGCATCTTGGCCATCAGCGCGGTGGAATTGTCGAACACGACATTGTCGTCCGACATGCCGTGGATCAACAGCAGCGGATCCTTGATCTTCACCGCGTCATCGACCGCGTCCGAGCCGGGATAGGCGCTGGGCTTGTCCTGTGGCTGACCCAGATAACGCTCGGTATAATGGGTGTCGTAAAACTCCCACTTCGTCACCGGCGCGCCCGAGACGATCGCGGCGAACGTGCCCGGCGCCTTTTCCGCCAGCTTGAGCGACATATAGCCGCCATAGGACCAGCCATAGGTGGCGATCCGCTTGGGATCGACGAAGGGCTGGGCCTTCAGCCATTCGACGCCCTTCAACTGATCGTCGACCTCGACCGTGCCCATGGCGCGATGGATCTGGTCCTCGAATGCCTTGCCGCGATCGGGCGTGCCGCGATTGTCGATCGAGAAGACGATCCAGCCCCGGTCGACCAGATATTGGTTGAGCGCGCCGCTCCAGGTGTTGGTCACCTGGCGCCCGGCACCCGGACCGCCATAATGGATCATGAAGACGGGATAGCGCTTGCCCGGCTGCATCGGCGGGGTCAGCATCTTGGTGTAGAGGGTGCTGCCATCGGCCGCCTTGACGGTGCCGAAAACGGTCCTGGCATGGCTCGCCAGATAGGGCGCATAGGGATGATCGCCCTTCAGCGCATTTTCCGAAATCCACTGCAGCTGCTTGCCGCTGCTATCAGCCAGATAGACCTGCTTGGGCTGGTCGGCATTCTGGCGCGAGACGACGATCCGGCTCGCCGCACCATCCATCACCGCATCGTTCCACCAGCCCTCGGCAGTCAGCGCCTTGAGCGGGCCGGCCTTGGCTAGCGACGTGACATAAAGCTGCTGCTCCAGCGGCGTCTCGCGGTTGCCGGTGAAATAGACCAGGCTCTTGCCCTCATCCACACCAACGATATCGCGTACTTCCCATTCGCCGCTGGTCAGCGCGGTCCATTTGCCGCCCCGCACATGATAGAGATGGCCATGGCCGGTCTTTTCCGACCACCACAGAAAACTGCCGTCACTCAGCGGCATGAAATTGTTGCTGAGGTTGATCCAGCTTTTCGACGTTTCGGTGAGGACGATCTTGGCCTTGCCGGTCGTCGGATCGACCGCAAGCAGGTCGAGGCGCTGCTGGTCCCGGCTTTCGCGCTGGACATAGAGGGTCTTGCCATCCTTCGACCAGTCGACACGGGCGAGATAGACGTTCTTGTCCGCGCCGAGATCGACCTGGACCTGGCCTGAGCCGTCCGCCTTCATGACGAAAAGGTCTACGATGGCGTTGGGCGTGCCGGCAGCCGGATAGCGCTGCTGATAAACCTTGGTGCCCTCCCCGCCAATCGCGGTGCGGGTGACAATCCCGACCGGGCTTTCATCAACCCGCGCGACCGCGATCATCGCGTCGGTCGGTGACCACCAATAGCCGGTGCGCCGATCCATTTCCTCCTGCGCGACGAATTCCGACACGCCCCAGCTGACCGTATCGCTGGCGCCCTGGGTCAGTTGCTTCTCGCTGCCGTTCATCGGCTGCACGAACAGGTTACCGCCGCGCACGAAGGACACGAAGCCGCCCTTGGGGCTGACCACCCCATTGAGTTCGCCGTCCGGCGTGTCGGTGAGGCGGGTGACCTTGCCGTCGAGCGCGGCGAGATAGAGATCGCCATCGACCGGCACCAGGATGCTCTTGCCATCGGGCGACCAGTCATAGCTGGTGATGCCGGTGCTGCCAGCGACCGAGCGGTCGCGTTCGCGCTGCATCTTTTCCGCTTCGCTCAGTTCCGCGCCGCTGCCGGTCTTCTTCGAATCCACCAGCATGCGTTCGGCGCCGGTTGCGGTGTCGATCGCCCACAGGTCGAGCCGCTCCTTCTCGTCGGCACGCGGCTTGAGCAGGGTCACCAGCTTGCCGTCGGGCGAGAGCTTGAGAGCACGCGGCTGCGGGCCGGCAAGGTCGGGGCTTGCGAACACCCGCTCCAGCGTCAGCTTTTGCTGCGCCTGCGCGGCTGTGACGGGAAACAGCAGCAAGGCGCCCAACGCAGCGCCGGCCTTCAGATATGGGGACATGCTCATCCTTTCCGGGCAGCACCCGATCGGGCGCCACAATATCGGCCGGGCTTAGCGCGATGCGACGGAAAAGATCAATCGGTTGGAAGAATATGTCCTCCTTCCACGGGAGCCCCTGACACTCAGACCAGCCCGCTCCGCACCTGCCATTTGCGCGCGATTGTCGGCCAGTCGGCAAAGGGCTGGGCCGGGTCGCCGCGCAGGCCGACGCCATGACTGCCTTCGTCGAACAGATGCATGTCGATCGCCCCCTGCGCCGCGCGCACCGCGCCGAACAGGGTCAGCGACTGGTCGACCGGGACGGTGCGGTCATGGACCGAATGGAATAGGATCATTGGCGGCGTGGTCGACGCCACGATCTTGTCCAGCGAATATGCCGTAATCTGGGCGTCAGTCGGATTGTCGCCGATCAGCGACCTTCGACTCCCGCCATTGGTGGCGCCGGCCATCGTCACCACCGGATAGAGCAGGATCGCCCCGTCCGGCCGGGCCGACAGATGGTCCGCACTTTCCGCCATCGGATAGATGCGGTCATTGGGCCGCATGCACAGGCTTCCGGCCAGATGGCCGCCGGCCGATCCGCCCAGCACCAGCACCCGCTGCGGATCGACGGTCCAGCCGCCGCTGCGCCCGGCCCGGATCAGTCGCATCGCCCGTTGCGCATCCTGCAACGCGACATCTGCCCCCGCCGCCCAGCGATCGGCCGGCAGGCGATAGCGCAGGACGAAGGCATGGATACCCATGTCAGCCATCCAGCGCGCGCATTCATAGCCTTCCCGGTCGATGCCGACCCGCGAATAGCCGCCACCCGGAATGATCAGCACTGCCGCGCCAGTCGGCTTGGCCGCCGCGAACCAGGACAGGGTCGGCCGCGTCACATGGATGCCGACGCGGTAGCGATAGCCCAGCGTGTCGATCTGGTCGTCCACCACTTCGGTGATGGCCGGTATCTTGCCGCCCGGCACGCCATCGGGCCAGAGCGGGATGATCTGCGTCGGCTCGTCGGTGGCCGCGGAAAAGCGGCCGAACAACGGTGAACTTGCCACCGCCGCCAGAAATTCGCGTCGACTGCCGATCATCCCGTCTCCCTTTCAGTTCGTGACCTGCGTCAGATAGACGCTGCCGGTGGTGCTGTTCACATCGGTCGGCGCGGCCCCATAGATGATGTCGGTGTCGGCCGACAGCGGCACCGTGGTAAGCCGGGTTATCGCCTTGCCGGGCGCGAGGTCGGTAATCGTCCAGCCCGACGCCGTCGATGTCTTGAGCCCCTGGCGCAGCCCTTCGCCGGTGGTGGCGAAATAGACGCGGACCTGCGCCGCCGTGCGCGATATGCCCAGCGCCGCGGGCACATTGTTGCTGGCGGCGTAGACTTTTTCCCGGCTGGTCCAGCCGGTGCCGCTCCAGCGCACGCGCCAGACGTCGAAATTGGCGTCGCCGCTGCCGTCGGTCGGACGATAGCGATAGGCGATGGTCGGCTGGTTATAATCGTCGAGCGCCAGCTTGGCGCTCTGCAAGCCTTTGAGCGTCTGGTCGGTGGTGAAGACCTCGCCCGACTGGAGCGGCAGGAAGAAGAGCTTGGCATTGGCGAGGCCCACCGGCAGCGTCGCCGCTGTGCCATCGGCATAGCTCCAGCCGCCGCCGGTCGGCGAGTAGCGCAGATAGCTGCCATAATGACGCAGCGACCGGGGCAGCGACTTGGCCCATTCCCACAGCAGATGAACGCTGCCGTCGCTGCCGAATGTCATGTCGTCGGGATAGACGACCGCATCATTGGCGGCGGCAAAGGTGCCGACATGGCTCCAAGCGCTGCCGCCGCCCGACATGGCCCAGCGATATAGTTCGCCCTCGCCATCATAGGTTGCCGCGTCATAGCTGCGGATCATCAGATAGATGTCGCCATTGGGCGCCCGCTTGGCGACCGGATAGGTATAGAGGCCGGTGGCGGGGATATCGGTCTGGCGGGTGAAGCTCATGCCACCGGGCGCATCGGCGCGGAAATAGCGCATGCCATCCGACAGATTGTGCATGTCGGCCCAGACATGCAGCACGCCCGCGCCGTCGACCGCGATGGTCGGCTGCTTGTGGCCGATATCGTCCGCCTCAGTCCAGACCGTGCCATCGGGATTGCGCAGCACGGCGAAGGTCCAGGTGCCACTTGTGTCGCGCTTGCCGATCTTGACCTCATGGCTGCCGGCCGCGCCGGAGGCTGGCGGACTGTCGAAGGCGACATAGAGCGTGCCGTCGGGGGCCAGCGCGATCGGTACCCACCAGGCCGCCTGGTTGGAGGAATCCGCGTCGCGCGGCACCCGTTCGACACTGATGCTGGCGGCGAGCGCAGCGGCCATGGGTTCTTCCGCCGTCGCCTGGAGCGGGCTGCCGAGGCTGACCCAGTTGGCGATAGCGCTGGTCGCCGCCGGACCCGTGCCGGTCGTTGTCGCATCGCTCAGCAGCAGCGCGGCCGAGGCCGTTCCGGCAAGGGCCAGTCCCCCTGCCAGTCCATAGAAACGCTTCATCTTCCTCTCCCACTTGTTGTTATGCGTGGACGAGTTGCCCTTCCCCATTGGATCGGCGCGCACTGCGCAGCGCCAGGAAGGCAAGCAGAAAGGCGATCGGATGGAGCAGCGCCATCAGCAGGAAGCTGCGTTCGAACGCACCGCCCGCGACAAGCTGGCCGACCAATTGGGTCGAGAGCAGCCCGCCAAGCCCGCTGCCCGCCGCGACCACGCCGAACACGGTGGCGACGATTCGGGTGGGATAGAGATCGACGATCAGCGTGCTGATATTGATCTGGAACACCAGATGGGCGAAGGCCACGGCGGAGGCGAGCGCGAACAGGATCGGCAGGGCCGGATGGCTGGCCGCGATCGCGCCGAGCGGCGCCACCAGCGCGGCCGCGCCCATCAAGATGATGCGGCTGGTTGCCGGCGCCACACCGCGAGCGATCAACCGGCTGGAGAAGAAGCCGCCGCCGATGCTGCCAAGGTCGGCCGCGAGATAGACGATCCACGCCATGGACGCGACCGCGATCAGGGTCAGGCCATAGATGTCCGTCAGATATTTGGGGAACCAGAAGAGGTAGAAATACCAGACTGGATCGGCGACCGCACGGGCACCGGCAAGCAGCCAGACCGACCGGTCGCGCAGGATGCGGCCCCATAGGGCGCCCTCGCTGATCCGCTCCTCCTTCGGCTCCGGCGCGCTGCGCGGATAGACCATCAGCCAGACGACCAGCCAAGCAAGGCCCGCCGCGCCGGTGGCGATGAACGCCGCGCGCCAGCCGAAATGCAGCGCGATGCCGGCGATCAGCGGTGGCGCCAGCGTTGCGCCGATCATCGCGCCGGCCGTATAGATGCCAAGCGCAATGCCGCGTTCCCTGGGTGGAAAATGTTCCGAAACCGCCTTGGGCCCGGCGGTATAATTGCCCGCCTCGCCCAGCCCCAGCGCGAAGCGCGTCGCGCCCAGTTCCCCTGCCGACCGGACGAAGCCGGTCAGCAGGTTCGCCAGCGACCACCAGCCCACGAACAGCGCCAAAGACAGGCGCGTGCCCAGCCAGTCGGTCACCCGGCCGGCCATCAGATAGGCGAAGGTATAGGCAATCAGGAAAGCCTGGACGACGCGCGCATAGGCGATGTCATCCATATGCAGGTCTTGCTGCACCGTCGTCGCCAGGATCGAGAGCGCCTGCCGGTCGAGATAGTTGATCACGGTCGAGGCGAACAGCATCGCCAGGATCGCCCATCTGATCTTGCGGGCCTTCCCCTCGATCATGCGGCCGCCGCCTCCATGCGCGCGACGATCGCCGACAGGCCGGCGAGTGCGGTGCCGTCACCCGCCGCCTTGTCGGTAACGATCCCCAGACGCTCGCAGACCCGGCCGTAAAGATCGACCAGCAGTTCCGCGCCGACCAGCACGATGCTGTCCACCGCCATACCCCGCGCACGATGGGCGGCGACCGCGTCGCGTATTTCCGCACCGATCATCAATCCGGACAGGAAGAAAGGCGCGGCGTCGCTGGTCAGTTCGCCCATCAGGATGCGACTGCGCAGCGCGAACAATCCATGCTCGATCGCCAAGGTCGGATCATCGACCACCAGCCCGACGCCGACATCGAACGCGGCGATGTCGGTCGGCGCGGCAGGATCATAGGGCTTGGCCAGCGATCGACCCAGCAGGCCATGGGCGAGCAGCAACTCGCGCACTTCCCCCTGCATCGAGGTGACGAAATCCAGCACCGTCCGTCCCTGTGTCCGCGCCCATTTGGCATGGGTGCCCGGCAGGCAGATCAGCCGTTCGGCATCATCATCCGCCACGCCAGCCAGCCAGCCGAACAATTGCACTTCCTCGCCGCGCATCACATCGGGCTGGCCGAAGATGTTGCGGCAGGACAGGCCCGGCACGATCGCGATAGGGCATCCCGCCGCCTCGAACCGCAGCAGAGCCCCGGCCATCGCCTCTGGCCCGGCGGGGCAAGGCAGATAGGCCGCCTCACGCCAGCCGATGGTCGACCCGATCATGCCCGACAACAACACCGGCATCGGACCATGACGGTCGATCCAGTCCCCTGCCGCCGCGCGGAACGCCGTTTCATGATCGGACACATCTTTGGCGCCCTTGCCGCGCACTGTCTCGACCGGGATCAGCCGCCCCTCCTCCACCCGACACAGGTGAAGGCGCATGTTGCTCGAGCCCCAATCGCCCGCGATCAGCATAGTCATCCCGTCCTCAGAACTTGAAGTTGGCACCGATGGCGAAGCGGCGGCCCTGCTCGGCATAGAGGGCGATCGCTTCGGGCGCGCCGGTATAGCGGATCTGCTTCTCGTTGGTCAGGTTGCCGGCCTCGGCATAGATACCGAAGGCGCCGAAATCATAGCGGATCGATGCGTCGATCGTCTCATAGGGCTTGAAGAAGGAGCCTTCGCCACCCGCCGTCACACTGTCGAGATAGCCCGAGCGATAATTATAGGCGACGCGCAGGCCGAACCCGTCCTTTTCATAATAGCCGACCAGATTGGCATTATGCTTGGACAGCCCTTCCAGCGGCAGGGTGGCGCCGGTGCGAGCATTTACGAACGGCGTGCTGCTGTCGATATAGCTGTAGTTCGCCAGAATGCCGAAACCGCTGGCAAAGCCATCCAGGAAGTTGAACGGCAGCTGCAGCATCACTTCCGCGCCCTTGAGCTTGCCGCCCTCGCCATTGACCTTGCGGGTGACCAGGAATTGCTGGGTCTCGCCCGGCACATCCTCGAAGGTCGAGCGGGTGGTCAGGAAGGAGCCGATATCCTTGTAGAAGAGGCCGACCGTCAGCGCCGAACCCTGGCGGAAATACCATTCCAGCGACACGTCATACTGATCCGCGCGGAAGGGCTTGAGGTTCGGATTGCCGCCGGTCCCGGTATAGACGATGCGGTTGAGCAGCAAGCCGGGGCTCAGATCCTGCGAGTCCGGCAGGCCGACGACCTTGGCCGCACCGACACGGGCCACCAGCTTGTCGGTCAGGTCGAATTTCAGCACCGCGCTCGGCAGCCAGTCCTCATAGGAGGGCGATGCGGTGACCGGCTGGAACGTCCCGTCGGCGCGGCGCAGCGCGGACACCGCATCACGGTCGGTGCGGGTGTAACGCAGGCCGATATTGCCGGAGAAGGGAATGCTGCCCAGATCACCCTTCAGATTGAGCTTCACATAGCCCGCCTTGGTGACTTCATCGAGCTTGTAGGAGGCAGTGGGGTCTAGGACGCGCGGCGTGCAACTGCCCAATATCGCCTCGCAGGCAAAGTCCGCGCCGGTGCCGAACGGATTGCCGACCAGATAGGATTGGGCGAAGGGCGCCTTGCCACCCAGCAGATCGGGGAAGCTGCCGACCTCATAGAGCGCCGCATCCCGATCGGTCAGGCGGACCGAGGAGGTGAGCTGTGACAGGAGCGAATTGCGCGCGGTCTTGAGCTTGGCGATACGACCGCCGACCTCGAAGGAGTCCAGCACGCCGCTTTCGATCGCATAGCGCAGGTCGACCCGGCCGGCATATTCCTTCGCATTGGATTCAAAGCGGTTATCGAAGAAGTTGGAATAATTGTAGAGCGACGGATCGAGCAGGTCGACGCCCGACGGAAGGGTCAGTTGCGGCACGCCGCCGCCGGTGAAATCGAACGAGGTCAGATAGGATGCCCGCGTCTGGGTGCGGACATAGGTCTGGTTGTAATTGAGCTGGGCATCCGAATAGCTGCCCTCCGCCTTGATCGTCCACGGCCCCTTCTCATAACGCAGGTTCAGCGCGCTGGAGAGCGAGTCATCCTTGATCGTCAGCCGCTCGTCATTGCCCTGCAGCGGCCGGCGGACCGTGCCCGCGACCAGCACCTCATTGGGCGAGAAGCTGTAGTCGACATAGTCCGCGCCATTGCTGGTCAGCGCGACGGCGAACCAGTTGCGGCGGCGCTTGGCCTTGCCGGCGGCATAGACGGTGTCCAGCGACAACTCCAGTTCGTCGGTGGGTCGCCATTGCAACACGACATTGGCGCCAAGCCGCTTGCGGCGTTCGCGCAGCCGCTGATAGCGAAGGTCGGCGATATAGGTGCCGGCCAGACCGTCGCCATTGGGATCATTGTCGGCCACGCCATCGCCATTGGGGTCGAACGCGCCGGTCAGCGGCAGGAAGCCGGCGAAGCTGTTGAAGCTGTCTTCCTGGATCGGCCGGTCGGATGCAGTCACATTCACCAGCACGCCAAACCGATCATCGAAATTGCGCGAATAAAGCAGCGAACCGCTGACACCCTTGCGGTCGAGCATGTCGGCATAGCTTCCCTCGATCCGGCCGGCGACCATCGTGTTCGGCGCGTCGAGCGGCTTGCGCGTGATGATGTTGACCGTGCCGCCCAGCGACCCGTCAATCTGGTCGGCCGACAGCAGCTTGGTGACTTCCAGGCGGCTGATCAGTTCGGCGGGATAAAGCGACAGCGGATTGAAATCGGCATCGGCCGGTACGCCGGGACCACGACCAAAGGGGCTGACCAGCGACCGGCCATTCACCTCGGTCCGGTTCTGACGCAGGCCACGGATCGACACGCTGGTGCCATCGCCCAGCGAGCGGCGGATCTGCACGCCCGACACGCGCTGGAGCGATTCCGCGATATTCTGATCGGGCAGCTTGCCGACATCCTCGGCCACGATCGAGTCAACGAAGGTGACAGCCTGGCGCTTGGTCTCGATGCCCTTGCTCAGGCTCTGACGAATGCCGGTGACGACGATATCGGCGACCGCGCCGTCGGCCGTCTGGGCGGGCTGCGGCTCTGCGGTTTCCTGGGCGGTTACGATCGTCGGAAACGCGGCCGTGGTGGCCAGTACCAACAGGCTCGCGCATTTTGCTACCTTGCGCATCTTCATCCCCTCCTGTGCGAGCATTGTGCTTCTGAGAGGGAAATTGTTGCACAATTAGCGACGTGTCAATCCCGAAATCTGAAATTTGTTGCTTCTATATCGATTTAATTGCCCAATATTGCGGAATAAAATCGATGGCACGCCATATTTGTATCACATGAAGCAACATTCATTCTCCGATGCGCTGCGCGGCCTCGCGCAGGGCCTCGACCAGCGGCGCCGTCGCCCCCTCGGGAATCCAGCCGGACATGGCGATGCCGGCATGGACCGGATCGCCCATCGACACGGAGACGATATGATGGTCGCGCTCATCCGCCACATGGACGCGCGCATAGCCCAGCGCACGAACCTCGCTCAGCTTGGCGAGCAGGCTGTCGATGCCGTCCGGGAACATCGGAATGTCGCGCCCTTCATACAGTTCGCGCACATCCGCATCCTCCAGTTCCGCGAGCAGCGCGATCCCGATGCCGCTGGTCGTCGCGGGCAACAGGCCGATACGGCCTAGGCCGCGCGACGCCTCGATCCCCGGCGGGGCGTGGAAGAGATAGGAGACGCTGTCATTCCACAGCACGCCCATCGCCACCGTATGACCGTATCGGCGGAGTTGCTCCAGCTCCGGCAGGGCGCGACGGATCAGGCCCGACGCAAACAGGCTCTGCGCCGCCAGCACATGCATGCCCGGCCCGGCGGTATATTTGCGGTTCGCGGTCTGTCGCGCGATGCCCAGATAGGCCAGCGTCTTGAGCAGGCGGTTGATCTTGGTCGGATCGGAATCCAGTTGCCGCGCCAGTTCGCGACAGCCGATCGGCTCGGGCGAGGAAGCGAGCGCCTGAAGCGTGGTGATCCCGTCGATCAGGCTCTGGTTGGGCTGGGCGTTGATTTTCGTGCGCATGGCCGTTTCTAGCGTCCGACCATGGCGTTTAGCCAGCCCAGATCTTTCATTGCCGCCCCCGCGTTACATGGTTCCAGAAGGCCGCGTTCGGCACCACTCCCAGCCCCGGTCCTTCGGGCAGGGCAAAGGCGCCGGCCGTGCAGGACAGACGCCCGTCAAGCAGTTGCGCCGAACGCGGCAGGATCGAATGCTGATATTCATGATAGGGCAGGTCGCGCACCGCTGCGGCGGCATGCAGGCTGGCCGCCGCGAAGATGCCGACGCCGATGGTCGCATGCGGCATCACCCGGACATGATGCGCCTCCGCCAGCCGGGCGATGCGCATGAACTGGGTGATGCCGGTATGGCCCATTTCGGGCTGCACGATCGACACTGCGCGCGCTTCCAGTCTTGGCCGGGCATCGAACACGCTGCGCCATTCCTCGCCCGCCGCGATCGGCGTCGCGACGCGGGCGGCGACATCGGCCAGCCCCGCCACATCCTCGGGCTTGACCGGCGCCTCGGCGAAATAAAGGTCATGCGGTTCCAGCCGACGGATGAGCGCCACTGCCTCGGCCGCCGAATACATCCAGTGAAGATCCACCATCAGCTTGACGTCCGGGCCGATCGCCGCGCGCAAGGCCCGCGCCTCCGCCTCGATCCCGTCGAAGCTGACCACGCCGGCGAACTTGATCGCGTCGAACCCCTGGTCGACGAAGCGCTTCGCCAGCGCGCAGCGCGCCTCCAATGTCGGTTCGGGCAGGCCGGAGACATAGGCCGGAATGGTCTCGCGGCGCTGCCCGCCCAGCACGCGGCAGAGCGGCAGGCCGACGGCGCGGGCATGGATATCCCACAGCGCGATGTCGACCGCCGCCATCGCATCCAGCCAGAAACCGCCCTGATAGCCGCGCACCCGCATCAGGTCGTAAAGATCTTCCCAGATCACCTCGACATCATGGGCCGATCGGCCGACCAGGATCGGCGCGATGACATCGTCGACCAGTTCGTGGATCGCCCCCGGCGCGACAAGTCCATAGGTTTCGCCCCAGCCGACCAGCCCTGATCGGGTGGTGGTGCGCACCACCACCGATCGGTCGACCGTCGGATAGATGGTGCCGTTGCGGCGCCGGACGATATAGCCGGCCGCGTTCACTTCCTCGCCCGGCCCCAGCGCGCCCAGATAGGGCACGTCGCGGGGAATAGTGACGGTGAAGACGTCCAGCCGCTCGATCACATCGTCCATCGCGCCCATATCCTTCAGCCCTGCACCACGCCGATTCCGGTCCAATCGTCGATCCGCGCGAGGATGCGGTCAAGCTCGCGCTGGTCGCCCTCGTCCAGTTCCGGGCCGGGCGCGCGGGTGAAGGCATCGGCGATCAGGCCGCGCCGGCGCAACACTTCCTTGGTCAGGCGCCAGCGGAACACCGCCTGCATCATCAGCAGCGGCAGCATCCGTTCATAATGGGTGCGCACCGCGTCGCCATCGCCGGCCAGATGGGCGGCCATCAGCGCGACATGCGCCTCGGGCAGTTCGGCCGCCGGCATGGTGCCGATCGCGCCGCGCGCCAGTTCGTCGGTGATGTAGCGGCCACCGGCTCCGCCGAACACGCCCAGCAGATGATCGGGCGCGGCGGCGCGGATCGCACTGATCCGCTGGCCGCACGGCATATTTTCTTCCTTGACCCAGTGGATGGCGGGGACGGCGCCGACCACGGCGATGACATCCTCGGCGCTCAGGCCCGCACCCATCGGCCGGGGGGCATTCTGCAGCATCAGCGGCAGGCCGACCTCGCCGAGCGTGCGATAATGGGCGGCCAGCGCGTCATTGTCGCCGGCCAGCGCGCCCGGCGTCATCACCATTGCGCCGGCGGCACCCGCCGCCTTGCCCGCGCGGATCAGCGCCAGGCTTTCTTCAACGTCCGGACTGGACCCGCCGATGATGAAGCCGATGCGGCCATCGATGCGCGTGGCGATCCGTCCGATCAGGCCGATCCGCTCGTCGAGCGAGAGCATGTCATATTCGCTGGCGAGGCCCGGAAAGACTGCACCGTCGACACCGCAATCGACGACGAAATCGACAATCGCATCCATGCCGCTATCGTCGATCGCGCCCGACGCGTCGAACGGCGTGGGCAGAACCGGATATACGCCACTGACCTTCATGGAACCCCTTCCTCTCCTGTTTCCATTTCAGTTATCGCTCATTTAGCAACACGTCAATCTGATATTATCAGAATTATGCCATTGTGAGCGCATCTCTATATGATATGTTGCTTTTATAAATACGAATGGAGAAGATATGCCCCGCCTGTCCGGCAAGATCGCTCTCGTCACCGGCGCCGCCGGCGGCATCGGCGCGGCCATTTGCGCCCGCTTCAAGGTGGAGGGCGCCCATGTCGTCGCGATGGACCGGATCGCCCCCGATGCGGGGGACGAGGCATGGATCTGCGACCTGGCGGACGACGCTGGCATCGCGCAGGGCGCGGCCGATCTGCTGGCAAGGCTCGGGCCTCCAGACATCATCGTCCATGCCGGCGCCGCGACCGAACAGGCGGATATCTTCGCCTCCTCGCCGCAAGCCTTCAATGCAGTCTATGACGTCAATGTCGGCGGCGCGGTCCGCCTGGTCCAGGCCTTCGCTCCCGCCATGCAGGGCGCAGGCCGGGGCAATTTCGTCTTCATTTCCTCGATCAATGCCCGCATGGGCGCGCCCAGTCTGGCGGCCTATGCCGCATCGAAGGGCGGCCTCGAAACCTTCATGAAGGGCTTTGCGCTGGACGTCGCGACCGACGGTCTGCGCGCCAATTGCGTCGCCCCGGCCTCGATCGACACGGCGATGCTGCGCGCCTCCTTCGACCGACAGCCCGATCCGGCCGCCGCGCTGGCGGCCAATATCCTGCGCCACCCGCTCGGCCGGCTCGGCACCGTCGAGGATGTGGCGAACCTGGTGCTGTTCCTCGCGTCCGATGAAGCCGCCTGGATCACCGGTGGCGTATTCCCGGTGGACGGCGGCGCCGGCATCACCCGGCGATAGGCTGGGGGACAGGGAGCAGGCTGGCGATCGCGCGCCAACCCATCCCCTGTCCGGTCGTTACAGCGCCTGCTGTTCCGAATTGAGGTTGCGCTTCGCCGGCAATTTGGCGCCGGCATCGGGCATCGCACCATTGAGGCTCGCCGGCACCTCGACATAAGGCAGGCCCAGCGTCTGGCTGGTCATGCGGCGGATGCGGTTGGTGAGATCCGGGCTGACGTTGAGTTTCTGCCCATAGGAGGGCACCATCGCCGCCACCTTGGGCTTCCAGCTGGTCGCCATCTGCTGCGGGAAGGCACGACGCATGACTTCGAGCATGATCGCCGGCGAGGTCGAGGCGCCAGGCGAAGCGCCGAGCAGCGCGGCGATGCTGGCATCCTTGTCGGTGACGATTTCGGTCCCGAACTGCAGCACCGTGCCCTTCTTGGGATCATATTTGATCACCTGCACGCGCTGGCCGGCGGTGATCAGCTTCCAGTCGCCGCGCTTGGCATTGGGATAATATTTGACCAGTTCGGCCTGGCGCTGGGCATCGGTCAGCGTCGCCTGCTGCGCCAGATAGCGCACCAGATCGAGATTTTCCGCGCCGACCTTCATCATGCCGCTGACATTATTCTTGTAGATGGAGGCGAACAGATCGAGCGGCGAGCCATTTTTCAGGAATTTCGTGCTCTGGAGTGCGAAGGGACCGAACAGGGTGACCGACTTGCCGTCGAGCTTGCGCGCGTCAAGATGCGGCACCGACATGGGCGGCGATCCGGCCTCCGCCTTGCCATAGACCTTCACATTGTGACGGCTGGTCGCGGCCGGCCCCTCGAACGCCAGGAACTGGCCGCCGACCGGGAAGCCGGCATAGTTTTTCGATTCCGGAATGCCCGACATCTGCAGCAGCTTGAGCGAGGCACCGCCCGCGCCGATGAAGACGAACTTCGCCTTCACCACGGCATCGCTGTTCTTCTTGAGGTCATGGACGGTGACGTTCCACGTCTTGTCCGCATTCTGATGCAGGCCGCGCACCTCATGGCCAAGCTGCAGGTTGAAATTGGGATTGCGGGTCAGCGCATTGGTCAACTGGGTGGTGATGACACCGAAATTGACATCGGTGCCGAGCGGCATGAACGTCGCCGCCACCTTCTGCTTCGGGTCGCGCCCCTCCATCACCAGCGGCGCCCAGCGGCGGATCTGTGCCGGATCCTGCGAATATTGCATGCCGTAGAAGAGCGGGTTCTTGACCAGCGCGTCGCGGCGCTTGTGCAGATAGGCGATATTGTCGTCACCCCAGACGAAGCTCATATGCGGCGTCGCGTTGATGAAGTCGGTCGGCTTGGGCAGGCGGCCCTGCTTGACCTCATGCGACCAGAACTGGCGCGAAATCTCGAACTGCTCGGCGATGTCCACGGCCTTTTCGGTCGCGATCGATCCGTCGTCCTTCTCCGGCGTATAGTTCAGCTCGGCAAAGCCCGAATGGCCGGTGCCGGCATTGTTCCAGCCATTGGAGCTTTCCTGCGCGACCTTGTCCATCCGCTCATAGATGTCGATCCGCCAGTCCGGCTCCATTTCCTGGAGATAGGTGGCCAGCGTCACGCCCATGATGCCGCCGCCGATCACCAGCACATCGATCGGCTGGTCATTGGCGGCCGCCTTCCCGGCCGGCGAGGCCATCGGACGGAACAGGAAGGCGGTGGCGGCGATCGCCAGCACCAAGAGGAGGATGGCAAGGGTAAGGAGGATCTTCTTGAACAGGGGCCGGCGGCGCTGTGCCGCCGGACTGGAGGAGGATGTCATGATCGTGGGTTCCAAATCTGCGTGGAAAGGGGCCGGGCGGCCGGATGCGCGTTCGCCAATCTTGTCCGTCAGGTCATGCGCACCACCCCATCATCCTTCAGAAACGGAAGCTCAGCCAACCGGCCAGATAATCGCTGTTGCCATAGCCGGCACGACTGAGCACCGGTCCTGCATCCAGATGCTCGTAGCGCCCGACAAAGGACAGGCGCGGCGTGATCGACCATGTGATCTGCGCACGGATGGATTCGCCGATCTTGTGACCGGGAACCGATTGGGTGCCGGCGAAGATCGACTTGTTGGCGCGATAGACCGCATCATTTTCATCGGCGCGCCAGGCGAACTGATATTCCATCGTCGCCTTCACGCCCTTGAGCGGCGACAGGGTCAGGCTGGGCGCCAGCGTCTTGAGGTTGGTCGGCGTCATGCACAGCTGGTAGCTGTAATAGATATTATTGCCGAAGGGGGCATAGGCAGCCTTCAGCGTGCCGCCCTCGAACGTGCCGCCGCCGCTCGCATAATCGGCGTGGAAGCCGATGCGCGGCCCCATCGGCAGGTCGCCGGGCAGCTTGTAGCTCTGGTTGAAGAAAAGCTGCCAGGCGCTGATGTCGCGACCGTCGAAATCGCCGAACTGGTGGTTGATGGTCCAGTCGAGATTGACCGGGCCAACCTCCCCCCACAGGCGCGCGCCGGCATAGAAGCGTTCGACCCGGCCGGTCACGCCGCCCCACAGCGCCTCGCTGGTGCGCAACCGCCAGAAGAAGGGATCGAGATAGAGTTCCGATCCGCCCAGCGCCTTTTCCGGGATACGGATGCCGGCGGTGAAGCCGGAAAAACGCCGCCCATGCTCGACCTTGTCGTCGCCAGTGCCGCCATTGCCCAGCGCGGTCGGCTTGAAATCGAAGGCATCGATGCGCAGCGATCCCGTCCTTGCCCAGGCCCGCACGCCGTTCAGCGCATAGCGGATCGTGTTGTTGTCGCGCTGCGACGTCAGCAGATTGGGACCGTCGGTAAATTCCTGCCGCCCATAGCGCAGGCCCAGGTCCATGCCCGCAACCCGGCCCTTCAGTTCGGCGAAGGACTGGAGCAGCACCAGATCATTGCGCAGCGATCCCGACGGCGTGCCGATATTGTCACCGGACATGCCGCCATGGGCGATTTCGCCATAGAAGCGCAGATGCGGCCCGACATGCAGGTCGGCGCCACCGACCAGCCGGTTGATGTCCTGCCGCTGGCTGCCGGCGTTCCGCAGGTTGAGGTTGGTCGTGTAATTGACCCGCACCCGCGCCTCGCCGCTGAGCGTCAGATAGATGTCGCCGTCATCGTCGAGCGGCAGATATTTTAGGCGATCGAACAGGTCGTCGCGCTGCGCCGGATCGGCCTTGCCGCGCCAGTCCTCCGCCCAGCGCGACAGGGCATAGCCGCCCGATACCGATCCTTCGCCGACGGCATCGGCAGGATAGAGGCTGGCGGGCTCAGCGGGCATGTCGTCGGCCCATGCGGGACGGGCGAACAGGGTTGCCAGGGTGAGAGCGGAGACGGCGATGGGGCGGCGCGTGGCGGCGCAGGAGAAACGAACCATGGTGGCTGCGCCTCATTCTGCCGGTACGGCGCTGGCGAGCGCCGGCTCGGCCGGGGATGGCGCCCCGCCCTCGCCCCGCATCGCGGCCTGCAACTGCGCCTGGTCCAGCTTCCCTTCCCAGCGCGAGACCACGATCGTCGCCACCGCATTGCCGATGAAGTTGGTGAGGCTGCGGCATTCGCTCATGAAGCGGTCGACGCCCAGGATCAGGGCCATGCCGGCGACAGGCACGGAGGGGACGATGGAGAGGGTCGCCGCCAGCGTGATGAAGCCGGCACCGGTCACGCCCGCCGCGCCCTTGGACGAGAGCATAGCGACGCCCAACAACAGGATCTGGTCGCCGATCGACAGGTCCACACCGGTGGCCTGCGCGATGAACAAAGCGGCCAGCGTCATGTAGATATTGGTGCCGTCGAGGTTGAAGCTGTAGCCGGTCGGCACGACCAGCCCGACGATCGACTTGGGGCAGCCCGCCCGCTCCATCTTATCGATCAGGGCCGGCAGCGCGCTTTCCGATGATGATGTGCCGAGCACCAGCAGCAATTCGGTCTTCAGGTAACGGATCAGGCCGAAGATCGAGAAACCGGCGGCACGGGCAACCAGACCCAGGATCACGACCACGAACAGTGCCGAAGTGAGGTAGAAGGTGCCGACGAGGAAGGCGAGATTGGCGAGCGTGCCGACGCCATATTTGCCGATGGTGAAGGCCATTGCACCGAACGCACCGACGGGCGCTGCCTTCATGACGATCGCGACCAGCTTGAACACCGCGGTCGAGACATCTTCGAGCAGGTCGAGCACGCGCGCGCCGCGATCGCCGATCAGTGCCAGTGCGACCCCGAACAGGATCGCGACGAACAGCACCTGCAGGATATTGCCGCTGACGAAGGCGGACAGGAAACTGTCGGGGATGATTCCGGTCAGGAAGCCGGTCAGCGTGCTGTCATGCGCCTTCTCCGCATATTCGCTGACCTTGCTGGCGTCGAGCGTGGCGGGATCGATGTCGAGGCCAGCGCCCGGCCGCACCACATTGGCGACGATCATACCGACGACCAGCGCCAGGGTGGAGAAGAACAGGAAATAGGCGAAGGCCTTGCCCGCGACCCGGCCGACGCTGGCAATGTCGCGCATGCCGGCAATGCCGGTGACGATCGTCAGGAAAATGACCGGGGCGATGACCATCTTCACCGCCTTGATGAAGGCGTCGCCAACCGGCTTCATCGCCTCGCCCAGATGCGGCGCAAAATGGCCGAGCGCCACGCCGGCGATGATCGCCAGCAGCACCTGCGCATAGAGATGAAGATACCAGGGACGCCGGGCGACCGGCGTGTCGGGGAAATCGAAAATCTGCATGACAGTTATCTTTCTGGCCCTCGCCAAAAGCCTTCCCGCCTTCTTGAATGGGCGGGTCGGGAATTGAAGGGGCCAGTATCGAGCCGTCAGCCATGCACGACAAATTGCAGGAGGAATGAAATTAAATTATTATAATTCAATATTTTGATGATGTAACGGCGGGGGCAAGAGGATGTTGTCAGTGCAGATATCTGCCCATCAATTTCGCATAATGTGCAGAAATTTGCACATGACGCGCCGGCGCGATATGCAGGGGCATGGACGGCGCCCGCTTCCCGACTCGGATCCTGTGGATCGCCCTATTCCTGGGCGTGGCCGGCGGCCTGCTCTGGCTGTCGGGCGAGGTCGCCGAGCGCAATGCCATCGCCCGCTTGAGTGCGGAGACGCGTGGCGCCGCGATACTGCGGCAGGCCTATCTCAAGAGCGAGATCGAGCGGTTCCGACTGTTGCCCATTGCCCTCTCCGACGACAGCGATCTGGTCGCGGGCCTCACTGGATCGCAGACCGCCCTGCGGGCGCTTGACCGCAAGCTGGAGGCGCTCGCCCGTACTACTGGCGCGGCGCAAATCTATGTGCTCGACGCATCCGGGCGCACCGTCGCATCGAGCAATTGGGGCAGCGAACGCAGCTTCGTCGGCCAGGACTATTCCTTCCGTAACTATTTCAAGCTGGCCGCCGCCCATGGATCGGGCGCGCAATTTGCCCTCGGCACGATCAGTGAGCGGCCCGGCATGTATCTGTCGCGGCGATCGCGCGGCGGCGGCTATGTCGTGGTGAAGCTGGAATTTGATGGGATCGAGCAGCAATGGGCGCGGCTCGGCGAAATCACCTTCATCACCAGTCGCGAGGGCATCATCCTCATCACCAGCCGCCCCGACTGGCGCTTCACCACCATCCATTCGCTGTCCGCGCAAGCCAAGCAGCGCTTTCGCGCCGAATTGCAGTCCGGCCGCGGCTCGCTGCTGCCGGTGCCGCTCAGGGGAATGAGCGATGCCGATGGCCGGCAGATCGTCAGCCCCGCCGACGAACCGCGCCGCCGCCTGCTGTGGCAATCGGTCGCGGCCGGCGAACCGGGCTGGCAGCTCAACATGCTGACCCCGCTGCATGGCGTGGAAAGCTTCGTGCGCACGGTAAGGCTGGCGACCCTGCTGCTGCTGCTGCTGCTCGCCGGCGGCATCTGGATATTGCGCGAGCGCGGCCATCGCCGCGCCGAACGCGCCGCCATGGCCGCCGCCCGCACCAGCGAACTGGAGGCGATGGTCACCGCCCGCACCCATGAGTTGCGCCGCGAGATGGAGGAGCGTGCCGCCAGCGAGACACGCGCCGACACGCTGCGCGAAGGGCTGCGCCAGGCCAATCGCCTGGCATCGCTGGGCCAGATCACC
Organism: Sphingobium sp. DN12; assembly: GCF_051058005.1. Classification (NCBI taxonomy): domain Bacteria; kingdom Pseudomonadati; phylum Pseudomonadota; class Alphaproteobacteria; order Sphingomonadales; family Sphingobiaceae; genus Sphingobium; species Sphingobium sp. DN12. Next base: position 1,627,696 of record NZ_CP173717.1, on the reverse strand, counting down.
GCCGGCATCGCCCATGAAACCGCCCAGCCGGTCGCCGCGATCCGCAGCTATGCTGCCAATGGCCGGCTTTTGATCGAGCGCGGCGATGCCGAGGCGGCGGCCGAGAATATGGCGGCGATCGAACGGCTGACCGACCGGATCGGCAAGGTCACGGCCGAACTGCGCGGTTTCTCGCGCAAGGCGACCGGCGCGATCGATGCCATTCCGCTGGCCGGGCCGATCGAGGGCAGCGTGCTGATCCTCAAATCGCGGCTGGCTCGGGTCGACCTGCACCTGCCCGACCTACCGGACGATCTACGCGTCATGGCCGACACGATCCGGCTGGAACAGGTTCTGGTCAACCTGCTGCAAAATGCGCTGGAAGCGCTGGACGGCGTGGTCGCGCCGACGATCCGCCTGTCCGTCGCGCTCGATGCGGAGACGGTATTGCTGTCGGTGATCGACAATGGGCCGGGCATCGATCCGTCGGTGCAGGGCCAGCTTTTCACCCCCTTCGTGACCAGCCGCCCGTCGGGCCTGGGGCTCGGGCTCGTCATCGCCAGCGACATCATGGCCGACATGGGAGGATCGCTGCGCCTGCTGCCCAGTGAAGCCGGTGCCCATTTTCAGCTGAGGCTGCAACGCGCATGACCGACATGCCCCCGCGTCCGATCGCCCTGGTCGACGATGATGATGATTTGCGCGCCGCCATGGCGCAGACGCTGACGCTGGCGGGCCATGAGGTGCGCGCCTTCGCCCGTGCCGCCGATGCGCTGGCGGCGATCGATGCGGACTTTCCCGGCGTGGTGGTCAGCGACGTGCGGATGCCGCACATGTCGGGCATCGACCTGTTCCGGGCGCTCCATGCCCGCGACGCGGAACTGCCGGTGATCCTGGTCACCGGCCATGGCGATGTGCCGATGGCGGTGGATGCGCTCAAGGCCGGCGCCTGGGACTTCCTGACCAAGCCGTTCAATCCCGACGCGCTGCTGGCATCAGTCGCGCGGGCGAGCGAGAAGAGGCTGCTAGTGATCGAGAACCGCCGCCTGCGCGCGATGGTCGATAGCGCCGTCCCCTCCCCGCTGATCGGCCATTCCCCGGCGATCGAGCGGCTGCGCGACATGGTGGCGACGCTGGCCGACACCAATATAGACATATTGGTCGAGGGCGAGACCGGCACCGGCAAGGAACTGGTCGCGCGCATGATCCATCAGCGCAGCCGCCGCGCCAGCGCCCAGTTCGTCAGCATCGCCTGCGCCGCCGTGCCCGATGCGATCGCCGAGACCAGCCTGCATGGCGAGAGCCTGGCCGGGCGCGCGCCGCTCGAAGGGCGGCTGGCCCGCGCGCATCAGGGCACCTTGTTCCTGGACGATGTCGACCAGTCCGGGCCGGCGCTGCAGGCGCATCTGATCCAGTTTCTGGAGGACCGGCTGGTCCGCCCGGTCGGCGCGCGCGAACCCCAACCAGTGGACCTGCGCGTGATCGGCTGCATGACGCAGCAGGGGCAGACGGCGGCGATCCAGCCGGCGCTGCTCTATCGGCTGGCGGCGGTGCGGCTGCACATTCCGCCGCTGCGCGAACGGCGCGAGGATATTCCGCTGATCTTCGCCCATCTGCTTGATGGCGCCGCCCGTCGCTTCCGCCGCGCGGTGCCGCCGGTCAGCCGCGCGGTGCTGGCCCATCTGCTGGACCATGACTGGCCCGGCAATGTCCATGAACTGGGGCGGCTGGCCGAACGGCTCGCGCTGGGACTGGAACAGGAACCGGTCTCCGATGGCGCGACGCTACCGCTCGACGCGCGCATGGACGCGTTCGAGCGCATGGCGATCATCGAAGCGATCCAGGCGACCGGCGGCGACATGGGCCAGGCGATCGAGCGCCTCGGCCTGCCGCGCAAGACCTTCTATTATCGGGTCCGGCGGCTGGGGATCGACTTGCGGAAGCTGCGCGGGCTGGATGGATAGGGCGCCAGCCACATGACAGAAATGTAATGTTTGATATGTTGTAACATCATGGACATGTTTTTAGAGAGGCGAGGCAGCCTCCAGCGCGACCGAGCAGGGCGTGGAGGTCAGAATAATGTCGCTCCATCCACCTCGGGGGATCCAAGTCCATGCAATTCCAGTTTCTCGCCGGCTGCGCGCTTGCCGTTCTCGGCGTTTCGACAGCCGCCCATGCGCAAACCGCATCGGATGACGCCGCCGACGGCTATCACCAAGCAGCCCGTTCCGACATCATCGTCACCGGCATATTGCCGACCCGTCGCCAGGACATGCTGTCCAGTGTCGCCGTGGTCGAAGGCAAGGATCTGACCCAGGCGATCCGCCCGTCGATCGGCGAGACGCTGGAACATCAGCCGGGCGTATCCGCCACCTCCTTCGGCCCCAGCGCCTCGCGCCCGGTGCTGCGCGGCCTGCAGGGCGAACGCGTCAAGATGCTGACCAACAGCCTGTCGACCGTCGACGTGTCCAACACCTCGGTCGATCATGCGGTCGTCGTCAATCCGCTGCTTGCCGAACGGATCGAGGTGCTGCGTGGGCCGCAGTCGCTGCTCTACGGATCGTCGGCGATCGGCGGCGTCGTCAACGTCATCGACAAGCGTATCCCCACGGCCATCCCGGATGAGCCGGTCCATGTCGATGCGATCGGCACCTATGGCTCGGCCGCGGACGAGCGTTCGGGCGCGGCCTCGGTCGACGTGCCGCTATCGGGCGGCTGGGTCGCCCATGCCGATGGCAGCTATCTCAAGAGCGACGATGTCCGCATCGGCGGCCATGCCCTCACCCCTGCCCTGCGCGATCAGGCGCTGGCATCGAGCCTGCTCCCCGCCGACGACAGCGAGGAAGCGATCGACTTTGCCGGCAATGCCGCGGTCAAGGGCAAGCTGCCCAATTCGGCGGCCAAGACCTGGACCGCCGGCGGTGGCATCGCCTATATCGGCGACACCGGCAATATCGGTATTTCCTACGACCATTATGACAGCCTCTATGGCGTGCCAATCCGCTTCGCGACCCAGCCGGGCGACGAGCAGGAAGCCCCGCGCCTCAGCATGAAGCAGGACAGCGTCAACCTGCGCGCCGAAGTGAATGGCGACGGCAATGTACTGGACAAGGTTTCGCTGCGCCTGGGCTATGCCGACTATACCCATGCCGAACTGGAAGAAGACGGCTCGGTGGGCACCGCCTTCTTCAGCAAGGGCATGGAAGCCAGGCTGGAACTGACCCAGGCGAAGCATGGCGCCTGGCGCGGCGCGACCGGCGTGCAACTGTTCAACCGCGACTTCAACGTGATCGGTGAGGAAGCTTTCCTGCCGAAAAACTCGACCACGCAGGTCGGCGTCTTCACCTTGCAGCAGCTCGATTATGGCGCGCTCAAGTTCGAGCTGGGCGGCCGCTACGAACATACCAGCCTGACCGCCAATCCGCTGGAGGATCAGGAGCAGTTCTTCGCCGGCAAGCGCAGCTTCGACGCCTTCTCCGGCTCGGTCGGCGCCTCCTATGGCCTGACCGACAGCTGGCGCATCGGCCTCAACCTGTCGCACACCGAACGCGCGCCGGCGGCTGAAGAATTGTTCGCCAACGGCCCCCATGCCGGCACCCAGGCCTATGAGGTCGGCAATCCCGACTTCAATCTGGAAAAGGCCAACAGCGTCGAGGCGATCCTGCGCGGCAGCGGCGACAATTACAGCTTCGAGGCGTCGGCCTATCACACCTGGTTCTCGAACTTCATCTATGAGGATCTGACCGGCGAGGAAGAAGATGGCCTGCCCGTCTATGCGTTCAACCAGGCGGACGCCCGCTATTATGGCTTCGAGGTGCAGGGATCGCTGACCCTGGCCAAGCTGGGCGATGGCAAGATCGTCGCTGATGGCCTAGCCGACTATGTCCATGCCAATGTGAAGAGCGTCGGGCCGGCGCCGCGCATTCCCCCGCTCCGTCTGCTCGGTGGCCTGGCCTATCAGGCGACCAAGTTCGACCTGCGCGGGGAAGTCGAGCGCGTCAGCAAGCAGGACCGGGTCGCCGAGTTCGAGACCACGACGCCCGGCTATACCATGGTCAATGCCGAGCTGAATGTTCGCCCGTGGGGCAAGGAACGTCCGCTCAGCTTCGCCCTGTCGGCCAACAACATCTTCGATGTGGTCGCCCGCCGGGCCTCGTCCTTCCTCAAGGACTATGCCCCGCTCACCGGCCGCGACATCCGCGTGACCGCGCGGGTCAGCTTCTGATGTGGAAGAACCGGGGCGGGTCGACCGCCCCGGTTCATCGGGCTCAGTTCTCCCTGAGCACCGGATAGAGATGATGATAGGGGCTGCGATCGGGCAGCCGGGCCGAAAGCCAGTCGAGCCGCGCGTCGCCATCGGCCGCAAATGTAGCATCAGCGGCCAGTTTCGCCTCGAACTCTGCGCGAAGCTGCGGATCGGCGGCCAGCAGCGCTTCCGCGATTGGTGCCCGGACGAAATCCTCCGCCCCAGAAGGCGCCGCCAATATCTCCGGGAAGAAGCCCCAGGCAAGGAAACTGTCCTGGCTTTCCGGCTCCAGCAGCGCTGCCGCCAAAAGGCCCAGCGGCTGATCGGCAGGCACGCGCACCGTGCCGGCGGGCAAGGTTTCGGTGACATTCTCGTGCCGCAACTTCGTGTCGAGCGGGATGCGCGCGTCGCGCACCGGCATCGTTTGCGGTTCCACCAGCCGCGCCCGATCGAGCGTCAGCGTGCGCGGCGCGTCCAGCACCTCAAAACGGATGCCATGCAATGTCAGCCGGTCGATCACCTCGGCCTGCCCGGCCGGTATCCACCACGCCTTGGGCAGACGCACCGTCTCGACCGGTTCCTGGCCGATGATCGGCATCCGCCAATCGACCGGACGGCCCAGCCATTTCTGTTCCCTGCGCCCGCTCGCGGGCGAGACATAGGTGTCGAAGGCAACGCCCTTGAACCGCTCGACCCAGCCGATCGGCTGCACGGCCGGCTTCCACCGGGTCAGCATTTCGGCGGGGCGCGATGCCCGGTCGCTGGCCTTCGCCTGCGCAATCGCTCCAACATCCTGTCCGGCCAGCTTCAGCGCTGCCTCCAGCAGCACATAGGTGCCCAGCACCCGCTGGCGATAGGGCTTCATCATATGGTTTTCGACCAGCACGGTCGGGACACCGATGAAGTCGCCATAGCCGGTCGAATAGCGCGGCCCTTCGGGTGCCTGGCGAATGCCCTTGGTCGGTTCGCGGGTATCAATCGGGCTGGGATAGATGGTGGGGACATGCCCGGCCTTTTCCAGCGCCGCCGTCACGCTCGGTCCGAAACGGCCCTGCAGCCAGTCGGCGGTGGCGTGGTGATAGGCATAGCGGCCCCAGCCGGCATAGGTGAATGTGATGTCATATTGCATGTCGAAGCCGTCGCTGACATGGCAATCGACATAGAGGATCGGGTCCAGCCGGCGCAGCAGGCCGATCATCGCTCGGCTTTCGGGCGCGTCCGCTTTTGCATAGTCGCGGTTCAGGTTGATGTTGCGGCTGTTGCCGACATAGCCCTTCTCCGCCGGACCGCGCAGTGCCGGGAAGTTCCAGCGACTCCTCTTTTCATGCCCGTCGATATTATAGACCGGCACGAACAGCAGATCGACCTTGTCGAGCAGCCCGTCCTTGCCGCGCAGCGCGATGTCGCGCAGCAGCATCAAGCCGGCATCCTTGCCATCGATCTCGCCCGCATGGATGCCTGCCTGCACCAGCACGACCGGCTTGCCCGTGCCGCCCTTACTGGCGCGGACCAGCAGCATGTCGCGCCCTTCGCCGGTGCGGCCGAAGGTTTCGAGGCTGATGAGGGGAGATGCTGCATCCAGTCGCTTCAACCACGCCGTAACCTCGTCATAGCGCGGCGTAGTGGCGAAGCCTGCCTGTTCGGCCGGCGTGATCCAGGGATCATCCTTGCCGACGACCAGCTTCTCGCTGGCGCCGGACCAGGGCAGCGTTGGCGGTAGCACCGAAGCGGGCAGCCCCGGCAGCGGCGCCTCAGTCGGCGGCTGCGCGATGGCGGTGCCCGCGACACACAAAGCGGCGGCGCCCAGAAGGCGCGTCATCGTCTTGCTCATCTCTCTATCCTTCCGGCTCAGAAGCGGGCGCGCACGCCGACGGTGGCGGTGCGCGGCGTGCCCGGCTGCACCCAGACCGAGCTGTAGCTGCTGGCATACCATGTCTCGTCGAACAGGTTGCTGATCGTCCCGAACAGCTCGACACCCTCGATCACATCGACGCTGCCGAACAGGCGGAACAGGGTGTGCGACGGCAGGGTGAAGTCCGTGCCCGTCTCGCCCAGCCGTTCGCCGACATATTGCATGCCCGCGCCCAGTTGCGCCCCGCGCCCGGCCAGTTCGAAATGCTTGGCAACCTGGATGTTGAGATTGTGATCGGGAATGTTGATCAGCCTGTCGCCCGGCAGGATCTGGGTGGCGAAATTGGGATCGTTCACCGCCTCCCGCGCTTCGGCATCGGTATAGGCGTAGCTCAGCAGGATATCGATATCGCCGGGCAGATGGCCGTTCACGTCCAGTTCTATGCCGCGGCTCCGCGCCTTGCCGATCGCGACGGAAAAGCCGGGATTATTATTGTCGCTGGCCAGCACATTATCCTTGGTCAGCTGATAGACGGACAGGGTGCCGGTCAGCGCGCCGCCGAGCGCGGTCAGCTTGACGCCAGCCTCGATCGACTCACTCGTTTCCGGGTCGAAGATATTGTTGAAGAAATCCGCGCCGACATTGGCGCGATAGCCCTGGCCATAAGCGGCATAGAGGGTGATCGGATCGCTGAGGTCATAGACGATGCCGGCCTGCGGGCTGAACCGCTCATATTTGCGGCTGTTGTAACGGTTGGCCTCCGGAAGGGTGCGATTATCGACCTTCAGCGTCAGATTGTCATGACGGCCGCCGATGCGGATCTGGAGCCGTTCGGTCAGTTCGATCTGGTCCTGCACATAGAAGCCAAAGCTGCGCTGGGTATCCAGACGGTTGGTCAGCACCGACGTCGCGGGCAGCGGATATTGGCCATAGACCGGATTGTCGATGTCGATGACATAGCCGGCCTGGTCGCTCGGGTTGGTGCTGAGCGCCGGCGGGCGATAGCGCGTGAAATAATTATCATATTCGAACTGGTCGAAATCGCCGCCGATCAGCACGCGATGGCGCAGCGATCCGGTCTCGAACTTGCCGGCGATCTCGGCGCGGACCACGCTATGTTCCGCATCATAGCGACGCGAGCGGCGCTGGCGCGACAGGGAATGGCCGTCGACATAGAGTTTCTGACGCGACGCGGTCTGCTCCGCGTCGGACGAAAAACCGGTCAGCAGCGTGTCGCGATGGCTGGCCCCAACCAGCAGGCTCCAGTCGTCATTGAACTGATGGTCGAGCCGCAACTGGTGGCCGGTGGCACGGGCGATCGTGTCGCCATCGCCCGGCTCGCCCAGGAAGCGCGACCGCGGCACAGTGTCGAAATCATTGTTCAGGACGACGATGCCGCGATCGAACGGCACTTCCACGCGGGTCCATTCGAAATCATAGGTAAGCCGCGTCCGATCGCCCAGCGCAACGCCGATCGAGGGCAGGAAACCCCAGCGCTTCTGCGACACATAGTCGCGGAACGTGTCGCCCTTCTCATAATAGCCGATCAGCCGTGCGGTGATGCCGTCGGTCAGCGCCAGATTGGCGTCGGCGTCAGCGCGGAACCGGTCATAGCTGCCATATTGCAGCGTGCCCGTGCCGAAGGTCCGGCCGATTTCCGCTTGCTTGGTGACGAGGTTGATCGTGCCGCCCGGCTCACCGCGCCCGATCAGCGCCGCCGCCGGCCCCTTGAGCACCTCGACCCGCTCGATCCCGGCCACGTCGCGCTGGCCGCCAAAGCCGCGCCCTGCATTGAAGCCATTGACCAGGTAGCCGCTCGGCAGATTTTCATCTCCTGCAAAGCCGCGAATGGCGAAACTGTCCCACAGCCCGCCCAGCGTATTCTGGCGCGCGACCGAGGCATTCATGTCCAGCGCGTCGGTCAGGCGCAGGATATTATTCTGCTGCAGCGTCTCCGCGTCGATCTCCGTGATCGCCTGGGGAATTTCCTTCACGGAGAAATCCCCGCGATAGGCCTGGCGCACGCCGTCGACCATGATGGCCCCCTCGCCCTCCGGCACATGATGAACCGCGTCGCCAGTCTGCGCCTGGGCTGGAAGCCAGGCCAGGACAGCGGCCAGCGGCAGCGCGCGGGCGATGTGATGGAAGCGACGGGAACGGACGGGCGCAGCGCAGGCGCGCGGCAGGAACTGGATCGACATATTTTCCCCTGAATGAAATGAGACGAAATCTCATTCGCCGTCGCCCCTAGGATAGGCCCGTCGCACCCGTCAATGGAAATGTTATATTATTTCATTGACAGATTGCTGCATCGCCGAAATGGTCCGGCGCAACAGCCAAGGAGCCTTGCCCCCATGTCCCTGACCGCCACCGGCCAGCCCATAATATTGTCCGACGTCAACCTGTCCTATGGCAGCCATCATGTGCTGCGCGGCCTGACCCTGCATGTCGATGCCGGCGAAATCTATGCGCTGCTCGGCGGCAATGGCGCCGGCAAGTCGACCACCATGTCGACCCTGCTGGGCTTTGCCCGGCCCGACAGCGGCACGGTGCTGGTGGCCGGCCATGACCCGGCGGCACAGCCCGACAAGGCGCGTGAGCAGATTGCCTATGTCCCCGAGAATGTCGCCCTTTACGAGCATCTGACAGCGCGCGAAAATGCCGCCTATCTGCTGGCACTAGCCGGCCGCCACCCGGCCTTGCAGGAGATTGACGGTGCGTTCGAGGCGACCGGCCTGCAGGCATCGGCCTGGGACAAGCGGCTCGGCGGCTTTTCCAAGGGGATGCGGCAGAAGGTGGCGATCGCCATCGCCTTGCTGCGCGAAGTGCCGGTGCTGCTGCTCGACGAGCCCTCTTCCGGCCTTGATCCGCGCGCGACCGCCGACTTCAACCGGCTGGTCCATGATGTCGCACGCAAGGGCGCGGCCGTGCTGATGGTCACCCATGACCTGCTGTCGGCCGCCGACATTGCCGACCGGATCGGCTTCCTCGAATCCGGCCGGATCGTCGACGAAGCATCGGCGCAGGGCACGGACCGCTTCGACGTGCGCGACCTGCATCGCAAGTTCGCGCGGGAGGCCGTTGCCGCATGAGCGCCATCACCCTGATCGCGTGCGACGAATTGCGGCTGATGCGGCGCAACCGCGTCGCCGTCATCGCCTTCGCGCTGCTCGTCCTGCTGACGCTCGCCGCCGCGCTCATCAGTTGGTCGCACCAGAGCGGCATTGCCGAAACCCGCGCCCGGTTCCAGGCCCAGGCCGCCGAGGCGTTCGAGGCGCAGCCCGACCGCCACCCTCATCGCATGGTCCATTTCGGCAATTTCATCTTCCGCCCGCTGCCTCCGCTCGCCGCCTTCGATCCCGGCGTCGATGCCTTCACCGGCAACAGCATCTTCCTGGAAGGGCATCGCCAGAACAGCGCCAATTTTGGCGATGTCCGCCAATCCTCGCTGCTGGTCCGCTTCGGCCAGCTGACCCCGGCCTTCGTGCTGCAGGTGATTGCGCCACTGCTGCTGATCTTCCTTGGCTATGGCGCGGTCGCGCGCGAACGCGAACGCGGCACGCTGCGCCAGATGCTGGTGCAGGGCGTGTCCGCCCGCGCACTGGTCATGGGCAAGCTGCTGGCGCTGGCCGTGGTCGCCGCGCTGGTCGGTCTGCCCGCGCTCATCGCCTTCCTGCTGATCGCGGGTCAGCCGGGCGCGCTGGCCGGGCCGATGGCGGTGATCGCACTTGGCTATGGCGCCTATCTGGCACTGTGGTCGATCATCGTGATCCTTGTCTCCGCGCTGGTAAGGCGCGGCCGCGACGCGCTGCTCGCGCTGCTCGCGCTCTGGGCGGTGCTGGTGATCCTGCTGCCGCGCGTGGCACCCGATATCGCGGCGCAGGCCCATGGCCTGCCCACCCGCCTGGAAACCGACATCGCCATCCAGCAGGATCTGCATCGCCTTGGCGACGCACATAATCCTGACGATCCCTTCTTCAACGCCTTCAAGCAGAAGGTGCTGCGCCGCTATGGCGTCGACAAGGTCGAGGATCTGCCGGCCAATTATAACGGCCTGCTCGCGGTAGAGGGCGAAAAGCTGACATCGCGCCTGTTCGACACCTATGCCGATCGCAGCTTCGCGACCCAGCAGGCGCAGAGCCGGCTGACCGATGGCTTCGGCATCATCAGTCCGGCCATCGCGCTGCGTCGCTTGTCGATGGCGGCGGCGGGCACCGATCTGGCCGGCCATCGCCGCTTCCTCGCCCAGGCCGAAGCCTATCGCTACGCCATGGTCCAGCATCTCAATCAATTGCAGGCCGATGCCGTCAGCTATGCCGATGACAAGGCCAAGGATGCCGGCGCCGATCAGCGCAAGCGCATCTCCGCCGACCATTGGCAGGCGATCCCGCAATTCCGCTTCATCGCGCCGACCGCCGGCGACCTGGTGACGGCCAGCCTGCCCGGCCTGGGCCTGCTGCTCGCCTGGCTGGTACTCGCGCTGCTGGCGCTGCTGCCCGTCGCCCGCCATCTTCAGAAAGCCCGTCCATGATCCTCCTCACCCATGAACTGCGCCTGCTGCTGCGCTCGCGCATGGCGCTGTTGGCGCTGCTGCTCGTCGCCCTGCTCGCCATCGCCTCGGTCGCTGCCGGCATGGCCGAAGTCGCCCGGCAGCGCGCCGTCATCGCCCGCATCCAGCCGAAACAGGCACAGGATATCGCCGCCGTCGCGCAATGGGCCGGCAAGACACAGGATCCCGGCAACGCGGCCTATTACAGCTTCCATGCCACCTGGGATGCGCCCGCACCGCTCGCCTTCGTGGCGCTCGGCTTGCGGGACGTCGCACCTTACATCCTGCGTGTCCGCGCACTGGGGCTGGAAGCACAGCTTTACGATGGCGAGGCGTTCAATCCCGAACTGGCGCTGCCCGGTCGCTTCGATTTCGCCTTCGTGCTGGTCTATCTGACGCCCCTGTTCGTGATTGCCCTGTTCCACGACCTCGTCTCGGGCGAGCGGGAAGCCGGGCGGCTGCGCATGCTCGATGCGCTCGCAGGATCGGGACGGCATCTCTGGGCGCGGCGCGTGCTGCTGCGCGGTGGCCTGCTGTTCCTCGCGCTCGCCCTGCCTGTCACCATCGGCGCAATCCTGTCGCATGTGCAGCTTCTCCCGCTGCTGGCGGTGCTGGGCCTGGTCGCCCTCTATCTCGCCTTCTGGATCGGCGTCACGCTGCTGGTAGGACGGCTGCGCTGGAGTTCTGTCACCAATGCCGCGACGCTCGCCGGCCTGTGGCTGCTGCTCACCCTGCTGCTGCCGACCATCGCCCATGTCGCGATCAATCGCGCCATCCCGGTCGGCCAGGGCGTGGAACTGACGCTCGCCCAGCGCGAGGCGGTCAACCGCGCCTGGGACATTCCGCGCGAACAGACGATGCGGGCCTTCTATGCCGGCCATCCCGAATGGAAGGACAGCCCGCCGCTAGGCCACGCATTCCACTGGAAATGGTATTTCGCCTTCCACCAGGTCGGCGATGAAAGCGTCGCGCCCAAGGCGACTGCCTATCGCCACGGGATCGAGGCGCGCGACGCCGCCGCCCGTTCGGTCGGCTGGCTGCTGCCCTCGGTCGGCGTACAGGCGCTGCTCGCCCGCCTCGCCGACACCGACATGCGGGCGCAACTGGCCTATCAGGACCGCATCCGCGCCTTCCACGCCCGGCTGCGCAATTATTATTATGCCTATCTCTTCACCGACAAGCCGTTCGGGCAGGCCGATTTCGAAGACGCTCCGCGCTTCGACGATATGTGAGAGACTGTGATGGCCGGGGATGAGGGCGAAATTGCTCGCTTCGCTTCATCCTCGGCGGCAACCATCGACTTGCCGAGGGCACATAGAAGCGCCGGTGCTGGTCTGTGCCTGCAACGGTCAACTACTGATGTTGGATATCTCCAGCCATGCTTCAACGCAAATCGTTGAAATCATGGTGGGCGCGACAGGGATTGAACCTGTGACCCCACCCGTGTGAAGGGTGTGCTCTACCGCTGAGCTACGCGCCCCCTGTAAGGAGGAGGCGGCCTTTCGCATCCGATGCCTGACCTGTCAAGCGCCGCCTTGCAGCTTTTTGGAAATTATCTCTGTCCAGCGCGTTCGGCCGCATTATACAGGCCCGACCAACATAGATCAGAAAGTGCATCATCCATGCGTCAGACCGTCGCTCTCGTCCTTGCCTCCATGCTCCTGTCCGCGCTCGCCGCCTGCAACACGGTGCAGGGCGTCGGCCGTGACATCGAATCGGTCGGCACTGCCGGCAAGGAAGTCATTCACTGATAACGGGGACGGGGCGGCATCCCGCCGCCCTGCATCACTGCAGGATGCGCGGAAAGGCCGACTTCTTGCGCAAACGCACACCGTCGCAATCCGGCTCGCCGCATTCGCACGCCTCGATCGCATAGCGCACGCCACACATTACCAGAACATCCTGGTCGAACGAATAGTTGGCAATACCCGCGCGCTCGACCTTTTCTTGTGCTCTGGCCTTGAGAGTCATGAGTAGCTTCCCTCCATTTGGGACGACCGACAATGATTGCTGCGTTGCACAATGTCAATTCATCGACATTGGCTCCTTAACCGACAGTCAGAAATCGTCCCGCAAATCGCACGCTTCGGCGGCGGCCTCGTGTTTCTACATAGACGCTTGCAGCGCTTGATTGCCGCTCCCATATGCGCGGTCATGAATGACCATAACCGCTCGTCCATGCCGGTCTGGCATGGCACCACCATCATGTCGGTCCGCAAGAATGGAAAGGTCGTCGTCGCCGGCGATGGCCAGGTTTCGATGGGCCAGACGGTGATGAAGCCCAATGCCCGCAAGGTGCGCCGCCTGCATGACGGCAGCGTCATCGGCGGCTTTGCCGGCGCCACCGCCGACGCCTTCACCCTGTTCGAGCGGCTCGAAGCCAAGCTGGAACGCCATAATGGCCAATTGATGCGCGCCGCCGTCGAGCTCGCCAAGGACTGGCGCACCGACAAATATCTCCGCAACCTGGAAGCGATGATGATCGTCGCGGACAAGGACGTCACGCTGATCCTGACCGGCAATGGCGACGTGCTGGAGCCGCTGGGCGGCGTGGCCGCGATCGGCTCGGGCGGCAATTATGCCCTCGCCGCCGCCCGCGCGCTGGTGGAATATGAGGAAGATGCCGAAACCCTCGCCCGCAAGGCGATGGGTGTGGCGGCGGATATCTGCGTCTACACCAACGACCAGCTCACCATCGAAACGCTCGACAGCGCAGCCTGAGATTTCAAGAAAAGACCATGAACGACAATCTGACCCCCAAAGCCATCGTCGCCGCGCTCGACGCGCATATCATCGGCCAGCATGATGCCAAGCGCGCCGTCGCCGTCGCGCTGCGCAACCGCTGGCGCCGCCAGCACCTGCCCGCCGACCTGCGCGACGAGGTGACGCCCAAGAATATCCTGATGATCGGGCCGACGGGCTGCGGCAAGACCGAGATCAGCCGCCGCCTGGCGAAGCTGGCCGACGCCCCCTTCGTCAAGGTCGAGGCCACCAAGTTCACCGAGGTCGGCTATGTCGGCCGCGATGTCGAGCAGATCGTTCGCGACCTGGTCGAGGAAGCGGTGCGCCTGGAGAAGGATCGTCGCCGCGAAGCCGTGCGCGAAGCCGCGTCGGAAGCCGCCATGGCCCGCCTGCTCGATGCGCTGACCGGCAAGGATGCCAGCGAAGCCACCCGCCTCTCCTTCCGTCAGAAGATCGAGGGCAACCAGATGAACGAGGTGGAGGTCGAGGTGGAAGTCGCCGACACCCCGTCGATGCCGATGGAAATCCCCGGCATGGGCGGCCAGGTCGGCATGATCAACCTCAGCGACATGATGTCCAAGGCCTTTGGCCAGCAGCAGAAGAAGCGCCGCAAGATGCGCGTCGCCGACGCCTGGGACAAGCTGGTCGAGGAAGAGCAGGACAAGCGCCTCGACCAGGATGACGTCGCTCGCGTCGCCATCACCAGCGCCGAGCAGAATGGCATCGTCTTCCTCGACGAGATCGACAAGATCGCCGTCAGCGATGTGCGCGGCGGGTCGGTCAGCCGTGAAGGCGTGCAGCGCGATCTTCTGCCGCTGATCGAGGGCACGACCGTCTCGACCAAATATGGCCCCTTGAAGACCGACCATATCCTCTTCATCGCGTCGGGCGCCTTCCATGTGGCCAAGCCCAGCGACCTGTTGCCCGAGCTTCAGGGCCGCCTGCCGATCCGGGTGGAGCTGAAGGCGCTGACCGAGGAGGATTTCGTCGCGATCCTGTCCGACACCAAGGCCAGCCTTGTTGCGCAATATCGCGCGCTGCTGGCGACCGAGGAAGTGACGATCGACCTGACGCCGGAGGGCATCCGCGCGGTCGCCAAGATCGCCGCCGAGGTGAATAGCGAGGTCGAGAATATCGGCGCCCGTCGCCTGCAGACCGTCATGGAAAAGCTGCTGGAGGATGTGAGCTTCGAGGCGGAGGATCGCCGCGGCGAGACGCTGGTGATCGATCAGGCCTATGTCGACAAGCAATTGTCAGCCGTCGCCCATGACACCGACCTCAGCAAATATGTGCTGTAACTGAACGCATAGCTTAAATTCGGGCCGGCCATTGCTTTTGGCCGGCCCGGATCATCTTTCCCCCTGCCCGCCATCATGTCAGCCTCCGCCATGCGATTCGCAGGGAGGGATATGATCCGCACTTCGGCCTGGCTCATGGCGAGCCTCAGCATTGCCGCACTGTCCACCACCGTCGAGGCGCAGACCGCCCCCAAACCACCCGTCGCGGCAAAGAAGCCGCATGAGGTGAAGGCGCCCTTCGGCGCGACGCGGCAGGATCCCTATTATTGGCTGCGCGACGACAGCCGCAAGAATCCCGAGATGCTGGCCTATCTGGCGGCCGAAAATGCCTATGCCGACGCGCTGCTGGCGCCGACCAAGCCGTTGCAGGACAAGCTCTACGCCGAAATCACCGGCCGCATCAAACAGGACGACAGCAGCGTCCCCTATCGCAAGAAGGGATACTGGTATTACAGCCGCTTCGAGACCGGCGGCGACTATCCGATCGTCGCCCGGCGCAAGGGCAGCATGGACGCACCCGAGCAGATATTGCTCGACGAGCCGAGGATGGGCGCGGGCAAGGGCTATTTCGCGATCGGTGGCAAGGAAGTCAGCCCCGACGACAAATTGCTCGCCTATGCCGAGGATCTGGTCGGCCGCCGCCAATATGTGATCCGGGTCAAGGGACTCGCCGACGGCAAGCTGCTGAGCGACGAAATCCCCAATGCCGAACCCGATTTCGCCTGGGCCGATGACAGCAAAACGATCTTCTATGTCGAGAAGGATCCCACAACCCTGCTCGGCAAGCGGGTGAAGGCGCATATTCTGGGCACGCCCCTCAGCGCCGATCGGCTGGTCTATGAGGAGAAGGACGATAGCTTCTACATGGGCCTCAAGAAGACGACGTCGGACAAGTTCATCTGCATCGTCCTGCAATCGACCGTCAGCAATGAGGAACGCTGCGCCCCGTCCACCAATCCGGCGACATTCACGCCGCTCGCCCCACGCGAACGCGATTTCCTCTACAGCAGCGACAATGTCGGTGGGCAGTGGACGATCCGCACCAACTGGCAGGCGCCCAATTATCGGCTCATGACGGTATCGGACGCCGATGCTGCCAAGGGCCGCGCCGCCTGGACGGATATCGTGCCGACCAGCACCAGCGTCTTCATCGAGAATTTTCAGCCCTTCGACAGCTTCCTCGCGATCGAGGAACGCTCCGAAGGCAATAAGCGCCTGCGCCTGCTGACCAGGAGCGGCAAGAGCAGCTTCGTCAATGCCGACGAGCCAGCCTATGCCATGGCGCTCGACGTCAATGCCGAAAGCAGCACGCCCTGGGTCCGCTACACCTATGACAGCCTGCGCACGCCCGAAACCACCTATGAGGTGAATGTCGATACCGGCGAACGCAAGATACTGAAGGTCCAGGAGGTTAAGGGCTATGCCCCCTCCAAATATGTGACCGAACGGGTCTGGGCGACCGCCCGCGACGGCACGAAGGTCCCGGTGTCGCTCATCTACGCCAAGGGCTTCCAGAAAAATGGCTCGGCTCCGCTCTACCAATATGCCTATGGCAGCTATGGCTATTCGACCGACCCGGCCTTTTCGCCCCTGCTCCCCAGCCTGCTCGATCGCGGCGGCGTCTATGCCATCGCGCATATTCGCGGCGGCCAGGAGATGGGCCGCCAATGGTATGATGACGGCCATCTCAAGAACAAGATGAACAGCTTCACCGACTTCATCGACGTGACGCGCGCGCTGGTGGATCAGGGTTATGCAAAGAAGGGCCGGGTCGCCGCGATGGGCGGCAGTGCCGGCGGCCTGCTGATGGGCGCGGTCGCGAACATGGCGCCGCAGGATTACAAGGCCATCATCGCACAGGTGCCGTTCGTCGATGTCGTCACGACCATGCTCGACCCGACCATTCCACTGACCACCGGTGAATATGACGAATGGGGCAATCCCGAACAGCAGCCATGGTATGATGTGATGCTCGCCTATTCGCCCTACGATCATGTCGAGGCGAAGGCCTATCCCAGCCTGTTCGTCGGCACCGGCCTATGGGACAGTCAGGTCCAATATTATGAGCCGACCAAATGGGTCGCCAAGCTGCGCGCGACCAAGACCGACAGCAACCCGCTGGTCTTCCGCATCAACATGGAGGCCGGCCATGGCGGCAAATCCGGCCGCTTCCGGCGCTATCGTGATCAGGCCGAATATAGCGCCTTCGCATTGGAGCAATTGAGGGTGGAGTAACGCTTGCTCCCCTCCCTTCCAGGGAGGGGCCTGGGGTGGGTCTGCCGAGTAGCGGCAGTAGAAGGCTCGCTTCGCTCGCTACCCACCCCTTAATCCCCTCCCTGGAAGGGAGGGGAAATAATGTTCAGTAACTGCGGCCCACCAGCACCCGCTCAATCGCAGTGCCGCCGGTGAAGATGCAGGCGCCATCCGCCGCTTCCGCGTCGGTCGGCACGTTACGCAGGGTGAGCTTCTCGCCCTTCAGCCACTGCACAACCTTCTCCAGTTCCGCGCCGGTCGGCTTGGCCCACTGGACCAGCGCCCAGCCGGGGTTCTTGCTGGCCTTGAAATAGGCCTTGAGCGCGTCAAGGTCGGTGATCGACTTGTCGATATTGCCGTCCAGACGCGCCTTGGCATCGGCGAACAGCGATGCCTGGATATCCTCCAGCATCGCGGTCGCACCGGCGACGAAATCGCCCTTGGCGACGATCTGGCTGTCGAGCTTGCCATCCGCGCGATAGAGGCGATCGCGGCGGATGACCGAGACATTGCCACCGGCCACGTCGCGGCCGCCCACTTCGATCACGATCGGCGCGCCCTTCTTGACCCAGCCCCAGCGCTTGGTCGCGGCCTTGGACGGGCGCTTGTCGAGCAGCGCGCGGACGGGTTCGCGGAACACGTCCAGCCCGTTCAACTGATTCACCAGATCGGTGCAATAATCGACGATCGCGGCATCTTCCTCGGTGTCGCGCAGCATCGGCACGACCACGACCTGATAGGGCGCGACGCGCGGCGGCACGCGCAGGCCATCATCGTCGCCATGCACCATGATCAGGCCGCCGATCATCCGGGTCGACATGCCCCAGCTGGTGGTCTGGGCCAGTTCCTGCTGCCCTTCGGCATTCTGGAACTTGATATTCTGCGCCTGGCTGAAGGTCGTGCCCAGGAAGTGCGAGGTGCCGGCCTGCAGCGCCTTGCCGTCCTGCATCATCGCCTCGATCGAATAGGTCGCGACGGCGCCGGGGAAACGCTCATTCTCCGGCTTCTCGCCCGCGACCACCGGCAAGCCGACACATTCCTCGGCGAAGCTGCGATAGACTTCGAGCATCTTCATCGTCTCTTCCATCGCCTCATCGACGGTCGAGTGCGCGGTATGGCCTTCCTGCCACAGGAATTCGCTGGTGCGCAGGAACATGCGGGTGCGCATTTCCCAGCGGACGACGTTCGCCCACTGGTTGATCAGCACCGGCAGGTCGCGCCAGCTCTGCACCCAGCGGCTGAAGGCGGCGCCGATCACGGTTTCCGACGTCGGGCGCACAACCAGCGGCTCTTCCAGCTTCGCTTCGGGATCGGGCACCATCTTGCCGTCCTTCTGGATCAGCCGATGATGGGTGACGACCGCCATTTCCTTGGCGAAGCCGTCGACATGCTCGGCTTCCTTCTCGAAATAGGAGAGCGGGATGAACAGCGGGAAATAGCAATTTTCGTGGCCGGTCTGCTTGATCCGCGCATCAAGCAGGGTCTGGATCCGTTCCCAGATGCCATAGCCCCAGGGACGGATCACCATGCAGCCGCGCACGCCGCTTTCCTCGGCCATGTCGGCTTCGGTGATGACGGCCTGATACCAGGCAGCGAAATCCTGTTCGCGGGTAACGTTAAGGGCGTGTTTCACGGGGTCTGTCGCCTGTCTAAAAGTGGATGGGGCGCCATAGGCCAGACCCGCCATCCCTGTCGACCCCCAAGCATCGCGCCGGGCGGGTTCAGCCGGCGTCGGCGCCCAGTCGCTTAAGCCAGGCCTTGGCCTGCTTGGGTTCGCCCATCGCATCAGCCGCCGGCTTGCCCCGCGCGGCCAGGAAGGCGGGATGGAGATCGAACGGTTCCAGCCCCAGCGTGTCGCGCATCGCGTCGATCTCGTGCGCCAGCTCGTCGAGCTGCGCCAACACCGGCGCGGTCTTCGCGCGGGCGCTGCGATCCTGCTGATGGTCGAACAGGCCCCAGCGTCCGGCAGCGGTCACGCGCAGCGCCGCAATCAGCGCCGCGCGATATTCCTCTTCCAGTTCCGCCCGGCGGATATCCAGGCGCTCCAGTCTATCCGCCTTGGCCATGGTGGATCAGCTCAGCTTATCGATCTTCGCATTGAGCGCAGCCAGCTGCGCCTTCAGGACGGCGATCTCGTCATCCTTGCTTTCTTCGGTCGCCGCCGGCGTCGGGCTGGGCGTGGCGCCGGGCATGCCCGGAACGCCATTGCCGAACGCGCTCGCCGCAGCCTCGAACATCTGCATGTTGCGCTTGGCGATCTCGGCCAGCGGACCGCCACCAAATGCGCCCTTCATGGCTTCCTGGAATTGCTGCTGGTTCTTGCGGAAGGCGTCCATCGACGCTTCGAGATATTGCGGCACCATCGACTGCATGGAATCGCCATACATGGCGATCAGCTGGCGCAGGAAGTTGACCGGCAGCATGTTCTTGCCGCGCTGTTCTTCTTCCATGATGATCTGGGTCAGGACATTATGGGTGATGTCCTCGCCGGTCTTCGCGTCGACGACGACGAACTCGCGCCCCTCGCGGGTCATCTGCGACAAAAGGTCCAGCGTGATATAACTTGAAGTTTCGGTGTTATAGAGCCGCCTGTTAGCGTACTTCTTGATAACCACCGGTTCGGATTCATTAGCAGCCTTCGATTTGGCCATGCCTGTCTCTCCCTCACCTGCTCATCCCGCATTAGCACAGGGCGATGCCGCGCCGCAACATGGCCCGCGTCCTTTACCCCTTTTTCTCAACATTTTATGGCGCGAAACAGAGCATGATCCTGATTTGCGTCGCCGCGCCTTCGTCGGCCTGCGTCGCTATCAGGAGGCGCAGCGTCCGTCCCCACCACCATCATGCCCCATTGCCGCAACGGCGGGCAGTGCCCGGCTGCTGCGGTATCAGGCTGTTTTGACACCGGAAAGCGATCGGGCGCCGGTCGTCTTCATCCCCTCCCTGATCAACCCGCCACAGGTGCTGGACCTGTCGGAAAGCCGCTCCATGCTGCGCCACATGGCCGCAGCGGGCCATGACGCCTATCTGGTCGATTGGGGCGCACCGACGGCCGCCGACCGCAGCCTCGGTCTCGACGGCCATGTCACCGAACGGCTCATCCCGATGCTCGCTGCATTGCGGCGTCCACCGATCCTGGTCGGCTATTGCCTGGGCGGCACGATCGCCATTGCAGCCGCAGCATTGCACCGGGTCGCGGCGCTGGCGACCATCGCCTCGCCCTGGGACTTTGCCGGCTTCCCGCCCGCCGACCTTGCCGAGATCGCCGCCCTGTGGCGCGGCGCAAAGCCGGTATGCGACCGGCTCGGCTATGTGCCGATGGAGGCGCTGCAATCGGGCTTCTGGGCGCTCGATCCGCAGCGCACCGTACAGAAATATGCAGCCTTCGCCGACATGACAGCCGGCTCCGACGAGGAGCGCGCCTTCCTCGCGGTCGAGGACTGGGCCAATGAAGGCGCACCGCTCACCTATGCCGCCGGGCAGCAATTGTTCGAGATGCTCTATGCGGCGAATGCGAGCGGGCAAAACGAATGGCACATCGACGGGACCGTCATAGACCCGGTCTCGCTCCCCTGCCCCAGCTTGTCGATCGCTTCGGCAACGGATCGAATCGTGCCCGCCACGGCCGCCCCGTCCCTTACGGAAAGCCGGATATTGAACCTTGGCCATGTCGGCATGATATTGAGCCAGCGGGCACCCGACATGCTGTGGCATCCGCTGTCCCTTTGGCTTTCCCGCCATGGCGGATGATGTTATGTGCGCCTGCGAAAACAACATTACCACTAGTGAGGATCGAGCCTTTGTCAGACATCGTCATTACCGCCGCCAAGCGTACCGCCGTGGGCAGTTTCATGGGCGCCTTCGGCACGACTCCGGCACATGAACTGGGCCGCCAGGCCATCCTCGCCGCGCTGGCACAGGCCGCCGTCGCGCCCGAAGAAGTGGACGAAGTGATCCTGGGCCAGATCCTCACCGCCGGCCAGGGCCAGAACCCCGCCCGCCAGGCCGCCGTCAACGCCGGCATCCCGGTCGAGCGCACCGCCATCGGCCTCAACCAGTTGTGCGGGTCGGGCCTGCGCGCCGTTGCGCTCGCGGCGCAGGCGATCAAGGCCGGTGATGCCCGCATCATGGTCGCCGGTGGCCAGGAAAGCATGTCGCTCGCCCCCCATGCCCAGATGCTGCGCGCCGGCACCAAGATGGGCCCGGTCAGCTTTGTCGACACGATGATCCATGACGGCCTGACCGACGCGTTCCAGGGCTATCATATGGGCATCACCGCCGAGAACCTGGCCGAGAAATATCAGATCAGCCGCGAGGCGCAGGACGAATTCGCCGTGGCCAGCCAGAACAAGGCGGAAGCCGCGCGCGCATCGGGCCGCTTCGCCGATGAAATCCTGCCCGTGACCATCAAGGGCCGCAAGGGCGACACCATCGTCGACCAGGACGAATATATCCGCGCCGGTGCCACGATCGAAGCGCTGCAGGGCCTGCGCCCCGCCTTCAAGAAGGACGGCACCGTGACCGCGGGCAATGCCAGCGGCATCAATGACGGCGCCGCCGCGCTGGTGGTGATGAGCGCCGACGAAGCCGCCAAGCGCGGCGCCACCATCCTCGGCCGCATCGCCAGCTTCGCCACCTGCGGCGTCGATCCCTCGATCATGGGCATCGGCCCCGCCCCGGCCAGCCGCAAGGCACTGGAAAAGGCCGGCTGGTCTGTCGCCGACCTCGACCTCATCGAAGCGAACGAAGCCTTTGCCGCGCAGGCGCTGGCCGTGGGCCAGGAACTGGGCTGGGATCCGGCCAAGGTCAACGTCAATGGCGGCGCGATCGCGATCGGCCACCCGGTCGGCGCATCGGGCGCGCGCGTGCTGACCACTTTGCTCTATGAAATGGCGAAGCGCGACGCGAAGAAGGGCCTTGCCACCCTGTGCGTCGGCGGCGGCATGGGCGTGTCGATGTGCATCGAGCGCTGAGCGTCATCCATTAGATAGTGAAGGGCCGCCGGTCTTGCGATCGGCGCCCTTTTTGCTGTTAGAGCCCGTACCAGCCCGCTCCCCCGCCCAACCGCCCGATCCAGTGTCATCCTGTCGGGTGGTTGGCGGGGGAGCGGGCCGGAACCGGTTTTTCTAAAATAGACTCTCAGGCCCAGATGCGGTCGAACCGTTTGCCCAGGCCCGTCAGCAGCTCATATTGCGACAGGCCAGATGCCTGCGCTGCCTGCGGCAGATCATAGTCGATCGTCAGCCAGTCGCCCTCCGCAACGTCCGGGCGGGCGCCAACATCGACGGCCAGCAGGTCCATCGACACCCGGCCCAGCACCGGCAGGCGCACGCCATCGACCAGCGCCGCACCGCGCCCCGAAAAGCCGCGCAGATAGCCGTCGGCATAGCCGATATTGAGGATCGCGATCTCCAGATCGCGCTCGGCGCGGTGGGTGGCGTTATAGCCGATCGTGTCGCCGGCGAGCACCGCGCGACGCTGCAATATCTGGGCCTGCGGCTGCACGACCGAGCGGAGATGCGGCGCTGCGTCGGGATGCGGCACGCCGCCATAAAGGGCGATACCCGGCCGCGTCAGGTCGAAACCATAGTCCGCGCCCATGCAGATACCGGCACTGTTGGCGAGGCTGTAGCGTTGCGCGGGCACTGCGGCCCGGACATCCCGGAAGCGGGCCAGTTGGGTCGGGTTTAGATCGCTATCCTCGTCGGCTGACGCGAGATGGCTGAGCAGCGTGACAATCTCCAGCCCCGAAACCAGTTCGCTTAGGTCGGCGCGCCAGTCGAGGCCCAGCCGGTTCATGCCGGTATCGATCATCAGGTCGCAGGCTCCACCGCCTGCCGCCTTCCAGCGCGCCACCTGACCCGGCGTACAGAGCACCGGCCGCGCCTGCGAGGCCAGCGCCTGCGCCATATCCTCATCGCGCACGCCGTGCAGGACGGCGAAGTTCACACCGTCCATCTGCGCTTCGAGCGCTGCCGCCTCGCCCCAGTTGGAGACGAAGAAATCGCGGCAACCCACGCCCTTCAGCCGCTGCACGACGCCGGCCGCGCCTAGCCCATAGCCATCGGCCTTGATCGCCGCGCCACAGGCCGGGGCGCCGCCCTGCCGCGCCAGCCAGCGCCAGTTGGAAAGCAGCGCATCGCCATCGAGGCGCAGGCGGAGCGGAGCAATATAGCCAGTCATTGCCCGCAGCCGATAGCGCGCCGGGGCTCAGGCGTCGAGGGGGCGTCCTTTCGTTTCCGGCAAGGCGACGAGGCAGGTGACCAGCGCCAGCGCCACCACGACGATCGTGTACCACAGCCCGGCATAGGGATCGCCGGTCCGCGCGACGATATATTGGCTGACCAGCGGCAGGAAACCGCCGAAATAGCCGGTGCCGATATGATAGGGAATGGAGAGCGAACTGTAGCGGATGCGCGCCGGGAAATATTCCGACAGAAGCGCCGCGACCGGGCCATAGGTCGCACCCGACAGGGTCCAGAGCAATAGCAACGCAGCGAACAGCATCAGCGCACGCGGCCAGTCGGGGCGGACAACACCGAAATCATAGCCATGCGCCGTCAGCGCGGCATCGATCCCGTCACTGCTGAGGTCCACCACGGCCACGCCGCCGATGCTGACCGCCGGCGCCGCGCCGCTGCGCTTGTCATAGGGGATGCCGCGCTTGGAAAAATGATCGAGCAGCTTGCCGCAGGCGGTCGGCTGAATCTTGGCAAAGGGATCGAAACGGCAATCCGGGCCGCTCACCACCACCGGCGCCCGTGCCGCCGCCTGCGTCAGGGCCGGGTTCGCGGTCGCGCCCATGAACTGGTAGAGCGGCATGACCAGCAGCAGCACCAGCGCATAGCCGATGACGATCGGCTTCTTGCGCCCGACCCGGTCGGACAGCCAGCCAAAGAAGATGAAGCTCGCCATGCCGGCAAAGGCGCTCCCGCCGACCAGCAACTGGGCGATGCCCGGTGCGACATGCAGGCCGCTCTGCAGGAAATAGAGCGCCTGGAACATCACCGTATAGGCGATCACGGTGAAGCCTGCCGCGATGCCGATCATCGCCACCAGCATCCGCTTCCTATTGCCCGGCGCCGTGAAGGCTTCCTTCAGCGGGTTCTTCGCCTGTTGCCCCGCCTTCTTCATCGCAGTGAAGACCGGGCTTTCGCGCAGCATCAGGCGCATCCACAGCGAAATGGCGAGCAGCGCCAGCGAGAAGATGAAGGGAATGCGCCAGCCCCAGGCGTCCCAGACATCCATGCCGACGATCCACTGGGTGCCGACCACGACGATCAGCGACAGGATGAAGCCGCCAATCACCCCGGCCTGGATGAAACTGGTATAGAAGCCGCGCTTTCCGGCCGGGGCATGTTCAGCGACATAGATGGCCGCGCCGCCATATTCGCCGCCCAGCGCCAGCCCCTGCGCGATGCGGAGCAGGATCAGGATGACCGGCGCGGCGACGCCGATGCTGGCGGCCGACGGGGTGAGCCCCACGCCCGCCGTCGCCAGCCCCATCAGGACGATGGTGGCAAGGAACGTATATTTGCGCCCCAGCCGGTCGCCCAGATAGCCGAACAGCATCGCGCCCAGCGGCCGGAAGCCAAATCCGATCGCGAAGCCGGCCAGCGAATAGAGAAGTTCGACGGTCGGATTGTCGGTCGGGAAGAAGGTGCGGCCGATGATCGGCGCCAGCACACCGTAGATGTAGAAATCATACCATTCGAACACCGTGCCGAGTGCCGAAGCGGTGATGACCAACCGGTCCCGCTTCGCATCCATCACATAGTCGCCCCCGACCGCCTGCGTCATCCCGCCCCCTTAATTTCGCATATTTCCCGTATATTTTGACATCTTCGTGCGCCAACGGGAAAGGAAATTTCCAACAGCACGCGCATGGCCGTCATGCGGACGGCATAGCATGCCCCCCCCCTTGTAGGACAGGTTCAGAACAGCCGCGATCCGTTGGGCACCGGCCGGTCGGGCGCGAACAGCATGACGGCGCCAGCTTCGTCGGCGAAGCCCAGTGTCAGCACTTCCGACATGAACTTGCCGATCTGGCGCGGCGGGAAATTGACCACGGCGGCGACCTGGCGGCCGGGCAGCTCTTCCAGTGGGTGATTTTCGGTGATCTGGGCGCTCGATTTCTTCTGGCCGATCGCCGGGCCGAAATCGATCAGCAGCTTGTAGGCGGGCTTGCGCGCCTCGGGATAGGGCTCGGCCGAGACGATCGTACCGACGCGGATATCCACTTTCAGAAAATCGTCGAAGCCGATCGGGTCGGCGGCGGGGGCGCTGGGGTCGTGGGTCAGGTGCATGGGATATTCACACCATAACCGTCATCCCGGCGAAAGCCGGGATCCCGCTTTTCTTTTGCAACGATCGCAAAGAAGCGGGATCCCGGATCAAGTCCGGGATGACAAAGGCTGATATCTTACTCCAGTTCCAGGATCACCGCGTCGACCGGCAGGCTTTCGCCTTGGGCGGCGGACACGCTCTTGACCGTGCCCGCCTTGCCGGCGCGCAGGATATTTTCCATCTTCATCGCCTCGATCACGGCGAGCGGCTGGCCGATTTCGACCTTGTCACCCTGCTTGACGTTCAGCGCGACCAGCAGGCCGGGCATCGGGCAGATCAGGAAACGCGACAGATCCGGCGGGATCTTTTCGATCATGTGCGCGGCATAGGGCGCGGCGTGGGCGGGCAGGATGCGTAGCTTGTGGCTCGCCCCATGCGCCGTCAGCACGAAGCCCGCGCGGACCGGCGCGATCCGCACCGCCAGTTGCTCCTCGCCAAATTCCGCCTCGATCAGCCGATCGCCGGGCGTATATTCCAGCGCCATGTCGATGCTCTCGCCATCGACCGTCACTTCGTCGCCGTCGATCACGACATCATGAACGGCGTCGCCGATCTTCACCTGCCAGCCGGTCGGCGGGCTGAGGCGCTTGCCAAGCTGCCCATCGATGCGGCGGGCGCGGTCGGCCTGCGCCATGGCGGCGAAGGCGCCGATCGCGGACAGGCGCTGGAGCAGTTCCGGCGAGGCCGGCGCACCAGTGAAGCCCTCCGGATATTCCTCCGCGATGAAGCCGGTGGTAATGTTGCCGGAGCGGAAGCGCTCATGCTGCATCAGCGCGGACACGAAGTCGATATTGTGGCCCGGCCCCTCAATCTCGAACTTGTCGAGCGCCTCGATCTGCTTGTCGATCGCCTCCAGACGGGTCGGCGCCCAGGTGATGAGCTTCGCGATCATCGGATCGTAGAAGATCGACACTTCGCCGCCTTCCTGCACGCCGTCATCCACGCGGATCAGCGCGCCGCTCTCATCCGTGCCGGTTTCGGGCGGGTTGTAGCGGATCAGGCGACCGGTCGACGGCAGGAAGCCGCGATAAGGGTCTTCGGCATAGACGCGGTTCTCGATCGACCAGCCGTTGATCTTCACGTCCGCCTGACCGAAGCTCAGCTTCTCGCCATTGGCGACGCGGATCATCTGTTCGACCAGATCGACGCCGGTGATTTCCTCGGTGACGGGATGTTCCACCTGCAAGCGGGTGTTCATTTCCAGGAAGTAGAAGCCGTCGCCGGTCTTGTCTTCACCGCTGACGATCAGTTCGACCGTGCCGGCGCTGAAATAGCCGACCGCGCGGGCGAGCGCGACGCACTGCTCGCCCATCTTCTTGCGCATTTCGGGGCTGACGAAGGGCGAAGGCGCTTCCTCGACCACCTTCTGGTGGCGGCGCTGGATCGAACATTCGCGTTCGTTTAGGTAAACGATATTGCCATGCTGGTCGCCCAGCACCTGAATTTCGATATGGCGCGGGCTTTCGATGAACTTCTCGATGAAGACGCGGTCGTCGCCAAAGCTGTTGAGGCCTTCGCGCTTGGTCGCCTCAAAGCCTTCGCGGACGTCCTGTTCGGAATAAGCAAGGCGCATACCCTTGCCGCCGCCGCCGGCCGAGGCCTTCATCATCACCGGATAGCCGATCTCGTTGGAGATGCGGACGGCATGTTCGGTGTCGTCGATCACGCCGACGAAACCGGGGACGACATTGACGCCCGCTTCCATCGCCAGCTTCTTGGACTCGATCTTGTCGCCCATCGCGGCGATGGCATTGGCCGGAGGGCCGACGAAGATGATGCCCTCCGCGTCCAGCGCCTTGCGGAAGCTTTCACGCTCGGACAGGAAGCCATAGCCCGGATGGACCGCATCGGCGCCGGTCGCCTTGCAGGCCTCGATGATCTTGTCGGCGAGCAGATAGGATTGGGCGGCGGGCGGCGGGCCGATATGGACGGCTTCATCGGCCATCAGCACATGCGGCGCGCGGGCGTCGGCATCGGAATAGACCGCGACGGTCTTGATGCCCATCTTCTTGGCCGTGCGCATGACACGACACGCAATTTCGCCACGGTTCGCGATCAGGATCTTGGTGATTGCCATTATGAGTCCTTGCCCCAGTCCTTATTCAGTTCCTCTCACCCCGTTCGGGCTGAGCCTGTCGAAGCCCCGTTCCTTCTCACCTCTCTTCTCGAAGAGAAGTAAGGCCCTTCGACAAGCTCAGGGCGAACGGGAGTTGAGATTTGTCGCTACTGCCGCCGTTTGACTGCCCAACTGGCGACCCATGCAAGAGCCAGAAGAAAGATCAGCAATGCGACAAAGATATTGATATGAATGACATCGCCGAAACCGAAGGTCAGACGCCACGCGAACAATCCAAGGCGCGCAAAAGCGGCAATACCAAGGGCAATCCACGCAAGCGTCAGAACCTGTTTCACTCAGCGCCCCCCACTCTATCGTCATGCCGGACTTGATCCGGCATCCCGCTTTCTTTCCGCACGACGGCAAAGAAGAAGCGGGACCCCGGCTCAAGGCCGGGGTGACGAAACTGAACTGATGCACGGTCACTCATCCACTCCCGACAACCGCGCCTTGAAGAAAACCACCGACAAGCCAGCGAACAGGATAAAGGCAATTGCCATCACAATGCCGATCGGCGTCGGATCGCAGACTTCGGCTGTGTCCGGCGACATTCCGCACACTCGAATGGCGGCCATCACGATCACGATCGACGCGATGGCCCAGTAAGCGATACTGAGCGCCACGAAGAGCATGATCTTGCGGCCGCCGGGTTTCGTCACTCCGCCGCCTCCAGTTCGACCTTCACTTCGGCCTGCATCGGCACGACGCCCAGCTTCGCGAACAGCGCCGCGTCGGCATTGTCTCCCGCATTGGCGGTGGTCAGCAGCTTGTCGCCGGTGAAAATGCTGTTCGCGCCGGCCATGAAGCAGAGCGCCTGGCAGCTGTCCGACATGCTCTCTCGGCCCGCAGACAGGCGCACCATGCTTTCCGGCATCACGATCCGCGCGACCGCGACCGTGCGGACGAACTCGATCTCGTCAATCTTGGCGAGCGGGGTGTCGGCCAGCATATTGCCCAGCACCGTGCCCTTGACCGGAACCAGCGCGTTGATCGGCACGCTCTGCGGATGGACCGGCAGGACAGCCAGCGCATGGAGGAAGCCGACGCGATCCTCGCGCGCCTCGCCCATGCCGACGATGCCGCCCGAGCAGACGTTGATGCCCGAATTGCGGACATTTTCCAGCGTCACCAGACGATCGTCAAAGGTCCGCGTCGTGATGACCTTCTCATAATGTTCGGGCGAGGTGTCGATATTATGGTTGTAATAATCGAGACCGGCTTCCGCGAGCATATCGGCCTGGCTTTCGCTCAGCATGCCCAGCGTCATGCAGGTTTCCATGCCCATCTGGCGCACGCCCTTCACCATCTCGACGATGGCGGGCATGTCGCGATCCTTGGGGTTGCGCCAGGCCGCGCCCATGCAGAAGCGCGAGGAGCCGGCATCCTTCGCCTGCGCCGCCGCCTGCATCACCGCCTGCACGCTCATCAGCTTCTCGGCCTTCAGCCCGCTTTCCGCCGAGGCCGACTGGTTGCAGTAACCGCAATCCTCCGGGCAGCCGCCGGTCTTGATCGACAACAGGGTCGACAACTGCACCTCGTTGCGCGGGAAGTTCGCGCGGTGGATCGACTGGGCCTCGAACATCAGGTCGTTGAACGGCAGGTCGAACAGCGCGGCGATTTCCTCGCGCGTCCAGTCGTTGCGGGCGGTCAGGGTGCAGGGGGTATTCATTTACGCAGCTTCCTCTAGCCCCGCCGGGGGCATGTTGTGGCCGAGCAGGCGCAGCACATCGGCGGCGCACTCCACGACATTGGAACCCGGCCCATAAATGCCCTGAACCCCTGCGTCACGAAGATAGTCATAATCCTGCGGCGGGATGACCCCGCCGGCGATCACCTTGATGTCGCTACGGCCGTGGTCGCGCAGCCGGTTGATGAGTTCCGGGATCAGCGTCTTGTGCCCGGCAGCCAGCGACGATGCGCCGACCACATCGACGCCGCTGTCGAGCGCCAGCACCACCGTTTCCTCCGGCGTCTGGAACAGCGGGCCGGACACGACATCGAAACCCATGTCGCCAAAGGCCGACGCAATGATGTTGGCGCCCCGGTCGTGCCCGTCCTGCCCCATCTTGGCGACGAGGAGTTTGGGCTTGCGGCCGAGGCGCCGTTCGACGGCCTGCACCCCGTCGAGAACCTGTTTCCAGCGACTGTCATCCTTGTAGGGCGCGCCATAGACGCCCTTCACCGGCGTCGGCTGGGTGCCGTAACGGTTGAAGCTGTCTTCCATGGCGGCGGAGATTTCGCCCAGCGTGGCGCGGGCACGGGCGCACTCGACGGCATGGGCGAGGAGATTGGTCTCGATCGACTGCGGCGCGGCGGCGGCATCGCGGAGCGATTGCAGCGCGGCCTGGCATGCATCCTCGTCACGCTCCGCCTTCACCCGGTTGATGCGGGCGATCTGCGCCTCGCGGACCTTCGTATTGTCGACCTCCAGCGTTTCGAGCAGATCCTCGTTGGCGAGGCGATATTTGTTGACGCCGACGATGACGTCCTCGCCCCGGTCGACGCGGGCCTGACGGGCGGCCGCCGCGGTTTCGATCATCGCCTTGGGCCAACCCGCGCCCACGGCCTTGGCCATGCCGCCTTCGGCTTCCACGCGGTCGATGATTTCCTGCGCGGCGTCGACCAGCTGCTGGGTCAGCGCCTCGATATAATAGCTGCCGCCCAGCGGATCGACGACATTGCACATGCCCGTCTCTTCCTGGATGACGATCTGCGTGTTGCGCGCGATGCGCGCGGAAAAGTCCGTCGGCAGCGCAATCGCCTCGTCCAGCGCGTTGGTGTGGAGCGACTGGGTGCCGCCCAGCATCGCCGCCATCGCCTCGATCGTGGTGCGCATGACGTTGTTGTAGGGGTCCTGCTCGGTCAGCGAGACGCCCGACGTCTGGCAATGGGTGCGCAGCATCTTGCTGCGCTCATCCTGCGCGCCCAGCTTGGTCATGACGCGATGCCACAGCACGCGGGCGGCGCGCAGCTTGGCGATCTCCATGAAGAAGTTCATGCCGATCGCGAAGAAGAAGCTCAGCCGCCCGGCGAACTTGTCGATGTCGAGGCCCGACGCTACGCCATAGCGCACATATTCCGCGCCATCGGCGATGGTGAAGGCCAGTTCCTGCACCTGCGTCGCGCCGGCCTCCTGCATATGATAGCCGGAAATGGAGATGCTGTTGAACTTGGGCATCTCGCGCGACGTATAGCCGAAAATGTCGCTGATGATCCGCATCGAGGGTTCGGGCGGGTAGATATAGGTGTTGCGGACCATGAACTCCTTGAGGATGTCGTTCTGGATGGTCCCGTCGAGCAGCTTGCGCTCGACCCCCTGTTCCTCGCCCGCGACGATGAAGAAGGCCAGGATCGGGATGACCGCGCCGTTCATGGTCATCGACACGCTCATCTTGTCGAGCGGAATGCCGTCGAACAGGATCTTCATGTCCTCGATCGTGTCGATCGCCACGCCGGCCTTGCCCACGTCGCCGACGACGCGCGGATGGTCGCTGTCATAGCCGCGATGGGTGGCCAGGTCGAAGGCGACGGAGAGGCCCTTCTGCCCGGCGGCGAGGTTGCGGCGATAGAAGGCGTTGGATTCCTCGGCGGTCGAGAAGCCCGCATATTGGCGGATGGTCCAGGGGCGGCCCGCATACATGGACGCCCGCACGCCGCGGGTGAAGGGGGCGAAGCCCGGCAGGCCCGGATCGACGGTCACATCCTCGGCCGTATAGAGCGGCTTCACCACGATACCCTCCGGGGTATCCCAGTTCAGATCCTTGCCCTTCACTTCCTTGGCGGCAGCGGCGGCCCACTGGTCCAATGTCGGCTTCTCGGTCATGCGTGTCCTATCCTACCCATTCGTCACCCCGGCCTTGAGCCGGGGTCCCGCTATCTTCATCCCGCTTGCTGAAAAGAAGCGGGATGCCGGATCAAGTCCGGCATGACGTAATTCAATGCGCACCGTCCTTCGGCGTCTCCATGATCTCGGTCAGCACCCCGTTCATATCCTTGGGGTGGACGAAGAAGATGGGCGTGCCATGGGCGCCGATGCGCGGCTCACCCAGCACCTTCTTGCCCAGCCCCTCGAACCAGGCCTTGGCTTCCATGATGTCGGGCACTTCATAGCACATATGATGCTGCCCGCCGGCCGGGTTCTTGGCGATGAAGCCATGGATCGGGCTGTTCTCGCCCAGCGGCTCGATCAGCTCGATCTGCGTGCCCGCTGTGCCGCCCTCGCCCGGCGTGTCGACAAAGCACACCTTCACCCCCTGCGCGGGCAGGTCGAACGGTTCATGCGTCAGCGTCGCGCCCATGATGTCGCGATAATAAGCGAGCGAAGCCTCCAGCGAAGGCGTCGCGATGCCGATATGGTTCAAGCGGCCGAGTTTCATCACATCCTCATATCGTCACCCCAGCGAAGGCTGGGGTCTTGGGCCTTCAAGGTCCGATAGCGGCACGAGATCCCAGCCTGCGCTGGGATGACGACCCTGCGGGCCGTCACAGCGGAATATTGTCGTGCTTCTTCCAGGGGTTCTCCAGCGCCTTGTTGCGCAGTTTGCGCAGGCCCAGCGCGATCCGCTTGCGGGTCGAGTGGGGCTGGATCACCTCATCGATGAAGCCCTTGCTCGCCGCCACGAAGGGGTTGGCGAAGCGGTCTTCATATTCCTTGGTCTTCTCGGCAATCTCTTCGGGCGTCTTGCCGCGGAAGATGATCTCGACCGCGCCCTTGGCGCCCATCACCGCGATCTCGGCGGTCGGCCAGGCATAGTTGAGGTCGCCGCGCAGATGCTTGGAACTCATCACGTCATAGGCGCCGCCATAGGCCTTGCGCGTGATGACGGTGATCTTCGGCACGGTCGCCTCGGCATAGGCGAACAGCAGCTTGGCACCATGCTTGATGATGCCGCTATGTTCCTGCGCGGTCCCCGGCAGGAAGCCCGGCACGTCGACGAAGGTGACAATCGGGATTTCGAACGCATCGCAGAAGCGCACGAAGCGGCCGGCCTTCTTGGACGAGTTGATGTCGAGCACGCCGGCCAGCACCATCGGCTGATTGGCGATGATGCCCACCGTCTTGCCCTCGATCCGGCCAAAACCGCACAGGATATTGCCCGCATGGGCCGGCTGCACTTCAAAGAAGTCGCCTTCGTCCACCACCTTGCGGATCAGCTCGTGCATGTCATAGGGCTGGTTCGCATTGGCCGGGATCAGCGTGTCGAGGCTGCCCTCCAGCCGGTCCCACGGGTCGGCGCTCGGCCGCTCGGGCACCGGTTCCTTGTTGGACGCGGGCAGGAAGTCGACGAAATCGCGCACCGCCAGCAGCGCCTCGATGTCGTTCTCGAACGCCACGTCCGCCACGCCCGACTTGGTCGTGTGGGTGATCGCGCCGCCCAGTTCCTCCTGCGTCACTACCTCGTTGGTGACGGTCTTGACCACGTCAGGCCCCGTCACGAACATGAAGCTGCTGTCCTTCACCATGAAGATGAAGTCGGTCATCGCCGGCGAATAGACCGCGCCGCCTGCGCACGGCCCCATGATGACGCTGATCTGCGGCACCACGCCCGACGCCAGCACGTTGCGCTGGAAAATCTCCGCATAGCCGGCGAGCGAGGCGACGCCCTCCTGGATGCGCGCGCCGCCGCTGTCGTTGAGGCCGATCACCGGCGCGCCGACCTTCATCGCGATGTCCATGATCTTGCAGATCTTCATCGCGTGCCGTTCCGACACCGCGCCGCCATAGACGGTGAAATCCTGGCTGAAGACATAGACGAGGCGGCCGTTGATCGTGCCCGATCCGGTGACCACGCCGTCGCCCGGAATATGCTGTTCGTCCATGCCGAAATCGATGCAGTTATGCTCGACATACATGTCCAGCTCTTCAAAGCTGTCCTCGTCCAGCAGCACTTCGATCCGCTCCCGCGCGGTCAGCTTGCCCTTGCCATGCTGCGCGTCGATGCGGCGCTGGCCGCCGCCCATGCGGGCGCCCTCGCGCTTGGCTTCCAGCTGTTCGATGATGGCGAGCTTCGACATGAAAGGCTTCTCTCCAAATTCGTGGCGTCCATAGCTTGGCCGACGCCGCCTTACCCTTCCCCTACCCAGCCGCACGCAAAGTTCGCAAATGTAAATTTGCCAATTTGCAAATCGCGACTTCGCAAATTAGGGTAAGGATTATGGCACGCGGCAATCGTATATTCGCAGGTCCACGCCTGCGCCAGCTGCGCCTGGACCATCGGATGGACCAGGCGACGATGGCGCAGGCACTGGGCATATCCGTATCCTATCTGAGCCAGATGGAAAATGACGATCGCCCGCTGACCGCCAAGGTCAAGGCCGCGCTCGCCAATGCCTTTCCCACCGACTGGGCCAGTTTCGACAGCCGCGAGGATGAGCAGTTGCTCGGCGCCTTCGCCTTTGCCCTGTCCCATCCCGAACTGCCCGGCCCGGCGCTGGAGCCGGAACGGATCGAGAAGCTGCACCTGCAATTTCCCGAGTTCGCGGCCCGCTATGTCGATCTCTACAACGCCCATATGCGCGCCAATGAGCGGATCAACATGATCGAGGAGGCGATCGCCAACGATCATGAGGTGCAGGCCCGCCTGCCCTGGGAAGCGGCGCGCGACTGGTTTCATGAGGCGGGCAATTATGTCCATAGCCTCGACTGCCTGGCCGAGGAGATGGCCGAGAGCTTTGCCCAGGGCCAGGTGCTGGACGAAGGGATGCTGGTCGAGGCGCTCGCCCGCCGCCACGGCATCGAGACGCTGATCGCCGAGACGCCAGACAGCGCACTGCGCGCCTATCGCGCCGCCGACCGGCAATTGTTCATCAATGCCGCCCTGCCGACCGAAAGCCGCAAGTTCATGCTGGCGCACCAGTTGATGATGCTGGAGGGACAGGCGGTGATCGCCGATGTGGTGCGCAAGGCCGGCCTGCCCGTGACCGGCGCCGACCGGCTGCTCGCCATCGGCCTTGGCAATTATGCCGCCGGCGCGCTGCTGATGCCCTACGCCCCCTTCCGCGAGGCGGCGCGGACGATGCGCCATGATATCGACCGACTGGCCCGCACCTTCGGCGTCAGCTTCGAACAGGCCTGCCACCGCCTGTCCACGCTGCAGCGGCCGGGCCTGCGCGGCATCCCCTTCTTCTTCTGCCGGGTCGATATGGCCGGCAACATCACCAAGCGCCACAGCGCCACTCGCCTGCAATTCGCCCGCTTCGGCGGCGCCTGCCCGCTGTGGAACGTGCATGAGGCGGTGGCCGTGCCCGACCGCATCAATGTGCAGCTTGGCGAGACTCCCGACGGCGTGCGCTATGTCTCGATGGCCAAGGGGCTGGTGAAGCCGTCCGGCAGCTACAAGCGCACCCCGCGCCGCTTTGCCGTGGTGCTGGGCTGCGAAGTCGCCCATGCGGCCAATTTCGTCTACGCCGACGGCCTGCATCTGCAGGAGGAAGGCGCCGCGACGCCGATCGGCATCACCTGCCGCCTCTGCTCGCGCCAGAGCTGCGACCAGCGCGCCTTCCCACCCGCCGACCGCCCGATCCATGTCGACCCCGACAATCGCCAGATCGTGCCCTACTGGATCGGCTGACACGAAGTAATAATGGCAAGAAAATCCGAAATAAAATTCTACGTTACTTTTACATTTCAATACTCATCTTCAACCATGAAGGTCGTGCAGCATATTGAAATATAATTCACTTATATGTCGTGTCACTTTTAACAAAATTGTCATAGCGAAATCCCAGTTGCAGGGCGGGACTGTCACGGACAGCTCGGTGCCAGAACAGATAATCGGCACCCTTGTCGCACATGGTAAAAAGGGATTTCGGGTCAATGAAACAGCTATTGATGTGCAGCGCCGCGCTGGTCGTGGCCGCTGCGCCGACGATCGCGCTTGCGCAATCGACCGGCTCGCAGGATTTCGAGGACAGCATCATCGTCACCGGCGCGCAGGGCGACCAGAGCGTCGGCGGCGTCAAAATCCCCGAAACGCCCAAGGCCAAGGTCACGCTCGACCAGGAGATCATCGCCCGCCAGCGCCCCGGCCAGGCGATCAACGAAACGCTGAACCTGGTGCCCGGCGTCAGCTTCTCCAACCAGGACCCCTGGGGATCGCTGGGCGGCAGCTTCACCGTGCGCGGCTTCAGTTCCGATCGCGTTTCGCAGACGATCGACGGCATTCCGCTCAATGACTCGGGCAATTACGCGCTCTACACCAACCAGCAGCTCGATCCGGAAATTATCGAAGCGGCGACCGTCAGCCTGGGCTCGACCGATGTCGACAGCCCGACCGCCTCGGCCGCCGGCGGCACGATCAACATCCGCTCGCTGATGCCATCGGACGAGATGGGCGCGATGATCAGCGCCAGCTATGGCAATATCGTCGCCCGCGGCAATGACGATGATCGCGCCTATCACCGCATCTTCGGCATGTTCCAGACCGGCGTCTTCACGCCCTTTGGCACCAAGGCCTGGTTCTCCGCCTCGCGCGCGACCAACAAGTCGACCTACACCAATTATGGCGGCGTCGATAAACAGCAATATAATGCAAAGATCTACCAGCCGATCGGCAGCAATGGCGACTTCATCGCGCTGGCGGGCCATTACAATCAGAACCGCAACACCTTCAACGGTTCAACCTATACCACCGCGACCTTCCCCGGCACGACCGACGGCCGCTTCTACGACACCGCGACCTGCACCGTCGACACGCCGCAGACCGGCGTCACCGACTATGCCAATAGCTGCGGCTCGGCGTTCGAGCGGCGCTACAATCCGTCCAACACCGGCAATGTCCGCCTCAACTCGCGCTTCACCCTTGCGAGTGGCCTCACGCTGACGGTCGATCCCAGCTTCCAATATACCAAGGCCAATGGCGGCGGCACATCCTATGCTTATGAAGGGGCCAGCGCCGACGGCAATACGGGCGGCTATTATCTCAAGGACAGCCGCAACACCGCCACCAGCAGCTCGACCCAATATTATTATGTCGGCGGCGTGGACCTGAATGGCGATGGCGACACGCAGGATTTCGTCCGCGTCCTCTCACCCAGCCAGACCGTGACCAAGCGCTATGGCGTGATTGCCAACCTGTCCTACGATATCGACCCCGACAACCGTCTGCGTCTGTCCTACACCTATGACCGCGCCCGCCATCGCCAGACCGGCGAGGCCGGCTATCTGGAGGCCAATGGCGATCCGGTCGACGTCTTCCCGGTCAACAATCCGATCCTCGATGCCGACGGCAATGTCGTACAGAAGCGCAACCGGCTATCCTATGCCACGCTGAACCAGATTTCGGGCGAATATCGCGGTTCCTATCTCGACGATCAGGTCATCCTGCTGCTGGGCGCGCGCATGCCCTTCTTCAGCCGCGATCTCAATCAATATTGCGTCACCACCGACGCGTCGGGCAACGTCAACTGCCCGACGACCCAGGCCGGCATCGATGCCCAACTGGCCGCCAACAGCGCCTATGCCGCGCCGCAGTCGCGCAAGTTCGACTATAACAAGCTGCTGCCCAACCTTGGCGTCACCTACAAGTTCACCAGCAAGGCCAGCGTCTTCACCAGCTATGCCAAGAACCTGTCCGTGCCCGGCACCGACGCCCTCTATGGCGCGCTCTATTTCGACGAAGGCTCCAGCTCGGGCAATCCCAAGCCGGAAACGTCAGACGCCTTCGACCTTGGCGTGCGCTATCAGTCCGGCATCGTCCAGGCGCAGCTGTCGGGCTGGTACACCCGCTACAACAACCGCCTGGCGACCGCCTATGACGCCGATTGCGATTGCAGCGTGACCCGCAACCTCGGCCGCGTCGACAAATATGGCGTGGATGGCAGCGTCGCGGTGCGGCCGGTCAAGGATCTGATGCTCTACGTCTTCGGCTCCTACCTCAAGTCGGAGATCAAGGACGACGTCCAGACCGGCGCCAGCACCTATGCCGCAACCGCCGGCAAGCGCGAGGCCGGCGCGCCGGTCTACACGCTGGGCAGCCGCATCCAGGGCACGCTCGGCCCGGTCGACCTCGGCCTCCAGATCAAGCGGACCGGCGAACGCTATGTCAACGACATCAACACGGTGAAGCTGCCCGGCTATACGCTGGTCGATCTCGACGCCCGCTTCTCGCTGGAGCAATGGGGCCTCAAGAAAACCTTCTTCCAGCTCAACGTCACCAACCTGTTCGACAAGGTCTATATCGGCTATTCGGGCACCGGCCTGACCAGCACCGCCACCACCGCCTATCTCGGATCGCCCCGCGCGATCAGCGGGTCGATGGTCGTGGCCTTCTGACCGGACGAAGGGGCGCCGGCATCGGCGGGCGCCTCTTCAACCCACCACGGGCATCGCCCCGTCCAGATAGTCGAGAAACGCGCGCACCCGCGCAGCGGTGCGGTCTTCTGCGGCGTAGAGGGCGTGAATATCCTCGCCGTCGCCGGGGTTATAGTCGGCCAGCACTTCGACCAGTCGCCCCGCCCTGATGTCGCTGGCGACATGGAAATGGCCGTGCCGGGCGATGCCGCCGCCGGCGATCGCCATCTGGCGTACCACTTCGCCCGAATTGCCGTAGAAGCTGCCCTGCACCGGCCGCTGGACCAGCTTTCCGCCGATGCGGAACGGCCAGCCGTCGATCGAGCGGCGGAAGCTGAAACGCAGGCAGTCATGATCGTCCAGATCGTCCGGCGTTTGCGGCGTGCCGCGCCGGGCAAGATAGGCCGGGCTTGCCACCAGCACCATCGCGCTATGGCCCAGCTTCTTCGCCCGCAGGCTTGTGTCGCGCAGCGGGCCGATGCGGATGGCGATATCGGCCCGCTCCTCGACCAGATCGACGATCGTGTCGGACAGGGTCAGGTCCACCGTCACCGCCGGATAAAGTTCTCGGAAGCCGGGCAGGATCGGGATCAGGCATTCGATGCCGAAGGAGGGCGAGGCGTTGATCCGTAGCAGCCCGCGCGGCGTCGTGCGATCCTCGCCCAGCCCCGCCTCCAGCGCCATCATGTCGCCCAGCAGCACCGCCATCCGGTCGCGATAGGTGACGCCTTCCGGCGTGAGCGCCAGCGCCCGCGTCGTCCGCCGCAGCAGGGTGACGCCCAGCCGCTGTTCCAGCCGCGCGATCGACCGGCTGACCGCCGATGGCGTCAGCCGCAGCGCCTTCGCCGCCGCCGCCAGACTGCCTTCACCCGCCACCATGAGGAAGGTTTCGATGTCGCCGAACCTATTATCCATGATTTCAAATCACTTCTGAAATGCGAAAGTGCAATCTAATCATCAATGCAAAATGCTCTATCTTGCTGTCAACTTCGCTGTCACTTTTCAGAGGAATGCACCATGGATCTTCAGCTTTCGGGCAAGACCGCCCTCGTCACCGGATCGACTGCCGGCATCGGCTTCGCCATCGCCAAGCGCCTGGCTGAGGAAGGGGTAGAGGTCGTCATCACCGGCCGCAACCAGGCCAAGCTGGACGCTGCCGCCGCCGAATTGTCGCAGGCCGGCACCATCCGCCCGGTGCTGGCCGATCCCGCGACCGCCGCGGGTGCCGACGCGCTGATCGCCGCCGTCCCGGACATCGACATCCTGGTCAATAATCTCGGCATCTACGAGGCCAAGGACTTCACCGACATCACGGACGCGGACTGGCATCATCTGTTCGAGGTCAATGTCGTGAGCGGCGCCCGCCTTGCCCGCCATTATTTCCCGAAGATGCTGGCCAAGAACTGGGGCCGCATCCTGTTCATCGCCAGCGAAAGCGGCCTGCTGCCGCCGGCCGAGATGATCCATTATGGCATGACCAAGTCGGCCC
The DNA here is from genome assembly GCF_051058005.1 of Sphingobium sp. DN12. Taxonomy (NCBI): domain Bacteria; kingdom Pseudomonadati; phylum Pseudomonadota; class Alphaproteobacteria; order Sphingomonadales; family Sphingobiaceae; genus Sphingobium; species Sphingobium sp. DN12. The sequence continues at coordinate 1,588,535 of NZ_CP173717.1, read as the reverse complement.
AGCTCGCCATTTCGCGGGGCCTTGCCGAACATACGCGCGGCACCGGCGTCACCGTCAATTCGGTGCTGCCCGGCCCGACCCGCTCGGAAGGCATTGTCGAATTCATCCGCTCCGTGGTCGAGAATAAGGACGCGTCCGAAGCCGAGCGCGAGGCCGAATTCTTCACCAAGCTGCGCCCGCTCTCGCTGATCAAGCGGCTGATCGAAGCCGATGAAGTCGGCGCGATGACCGCCTATCTCGCCAGCCCGCTGGCGGCCGCCACCAATGGCGCCGCGGTCAAGGTCGAAGGCGGCATGGTGCCGACGATCTACTAAAAACTCCATGTCCGTTCGTTTCGAGCTTGTCGAGAAACGGAAGCACGGCGCTTGCCGCTTCTCGACTTCGCTCGAAGCGAACGGGAGTTAGCATCCTGCTTGTGGCAACTGGCCCTGTCGCTCGTTTCCTCCTCTGCCTATGAGGATCGAAATGAGCGATACGGACTGCCTGCCCACCATCGACCAGGCGCTGGAACAGGATGGCTATGCCCGCCTGGCCGGCGCCGACCTGCTGCGCCAGCTGGATATCGGCGCGGCCGACTGGGCACCCTTTGCCCGCAGCTGGGACGATCTTGGCCCCGATCTCTTCATGGCCGATGGCGGCCGATATCGCCGCCGCCGCCACGCCACCTTTCGCTGCGCCGCCGGACAGTTCAGCCGCCAGCCGCACCAACCCCATTATCAGAGCCGCGACTATAACCCGCTGAACGGCGACGTGCAGCGCTGGTTCGATCCGGTCGAGGATGCCACGATCGCGCTGCCGGTAACACAGGCGCTGCTGGCCTTCTGTGCCGGCCATTTCGATCCGGCGTCATCGGGCGACTGGCATGTCGAGATGCACCAGTTCCGCATCGAGGCGAAGCCGGGGGAGCTCGGCCGCCCCACGCCCGAGGGCATGCACCGCGACGGCGTCGATCGGGTCTTCGTAATGCTGGTCGAGCGCCGCAATGTGCGCGAGGGCGTCACCCGCATCGGCGCCGCCGACGGCACGCCGATGGGCGAATTCACCCTGGCCCAGCCGGGCGACGCGATGCTGATCGACGATCATCGCATCTTCCACGGCGTGACCGAAATCCACGCCGTCGATCCCGCCCAGCCCGCCTGGCGCGACGCGCTGGTGGTTACCTTTCAATCCTCCCCGGCACGGGGAGGTGGCATCGCGTAGCGATGACGGAGGGGGCTGGCCGACGGCACGCCCCCTCCACCCCTGGCTTCGCCAGCGGTCCCCCTCCCCGCAAGCGGGGAGGATTATTTCAGCAGCACCAGCTCTTCGGCCATGCTGGGGTGCAGCGCGACCGTATCATCGAAATCCTGCTTGGTGAGGCCTGCCTTCACCGCGACGGCGGCTGCCTGCAGGATTTCCGGCGCATCCGGGCCGATCATGTGCAGGCCCACCACCTTGTTGGTGGTCGCATCCACGACCATCTTGTAGAGCGCCCGCTCGTCGCGTCCGGCCAGCACATTCTTCATCGGCCGGAAGTCGGAGGTATAGACCTTCACCGTGCCATATTTGTTCTTGGCCTGCGCTTCGGTCAGGCCGACGCCCGCCAGCGGCGGATGGCTGAACACGGCCGACGGCACGCAGCTATAGTCGACGGTGCGCGGATTATTGCCGAACACGGTGTCGGCAAAGGCATGGCCCTCGCGGATCGCCACCGGGGTCAGTTGCAGCCGGTCGGTGACGTCGCCCACGGCGTAGATGCTCTCGCAGCTGGTGCGGCTATATTCGTCGACCTTGATCGCGCCCTTGTCGTCGATCTCGACGCCGGCATTCTCCAGCCCCAGCCCGTCAGTGTGCGGACGGCGGCCGGTGGCGAACAGCACGATATCGGCCGCGACCGGATCGCCATTCTTGAAGTGGACGCATAAGGTGCCATCCTCCTTCTTCTCGATCTTCTCCATCTGCGCGTTGAAGCGGAAATTAATCCCCTTCATCGTCGAAATCTGGAGCAGGCGGTCGCGGATCTGCTCGTCATAGCCGCGCAGCAGCGTGCCACCGCGGTTGACCATCGTCACATGGCTGCCGAACTGGTGAAAGATGCCGGCAAATTCATTGGCGATATAGCCGCCCCCAACGATCACGATGCGCTTGGGGCATTCGTCCAGATGGAACACCTCGTTGGAGGTGATGCCATGTTCGGCGCCCTCCACCTCGGGGATCAGCGGCCAGGCGCCGGTCGCGACTAGGATGACCTTGGCCGTTACCTCGCGTCCGCTGGCGAGCTTCACGCTATGCGGCCCGGTCACCGTCACCCGTTCGGCGATCAGCTCGACCTTATGGCTGTTGAGGGTGTTGGTGTAGAGCCCTTCGAGCCGGTCGACATCGGCCAGCACATTGTCGCGCAGCGTCGCCCATTCAAAGCCGCAGTCCGGCACATTCCAGCCGAAGCGGCGGGCATCCTTCAGATCCTCGGCGAAATGGGCGCCATAGATGAGCAGCTTCTTGGGCACGCAGCCGCGGATGACGCAGGTGCCGCCGACGCGAAATTCCTCGGCCACCGCGACCTTTGCGCCATGCGCGGCGGCGACGCGCGACGCGCGCACCCCGCCCGATCCTGCGCCGATGACGAAAAGGTCGAAATCATAATCGCTCATGCCAGTCTCCGCTCGGCGCACTATCTTGGCGGCGGATATGGCGGCTGGACGGCGCAGTTACAAATGGGAATTTCCTCCCCGCATGCGGGGAGGGGGACCATGCGCAACATGGTGGAGGGGGTGCGCCGCCAGCCCGGCGGAGAAGGATAGCCCCCTCCACCGGCCTGCGGCCGGTCCCCCTCCCCGTGCCGGGGAGGATTATTCGCCCAGTGCGATCTCGATCAGCGCCATGGTCGAGGGGTCGAAGCCGGTCGGACCATTGGCCTCGATCGACTTGGCGATCTCCTTGCCCAGTTCGACGCCAAACTGATCATAGGGGTTGATCCCCATCAGCACGGCATTGGCGAAGGTGCGATGCTCGTAGAAGGCGATCAGCGCGCCCAGCGCCTCCGGGTTCACATCGTCCATCAGGATGGTGGTCGACGGGCGGTTGCCGGCATAGGCGCGCGCCGGGTCTTCATTGTCCTTGCCGCGCATCAATGCCGCCCCCTGGGCGAAGCAGTTGACCAGCAGCGCGCGATGATGCGCCGGGTCGAGCGCATTGCCCGGCTCGATCGAGGCGATGAACTCGACCGGAGTCAGGATCGTGCCCTGGTGCAGCAGCTGGAACACCGCATGCTGCGCGTCGGTGCCGACGCCACCCCAGGTGATCGGCGCGGTCGGCCCATCGACTGGCGATCCGTCCAGCTTCACCGACTTGCCGTTGCTCTCCATCTCCAGCTGCTGGAGATAGGAGGGCAGCAGCGCCAGTCGTTCGTCATAGGCGAACAAAGCGCGGGTCTCGCAACCCAGCACGCGGGCATAATATTGATCGACGAAGGCGGCGATCAGCGGGATATTCTCGCGCGGATCGGTCAGCTGGAAATGGCGGTCCATCGCCGCCGCGCCCTCCAGCAGGCTTTCGAACGCATCCCAGCCCAGCGCCAGTGCGGCCGGGAAGCCGATCGACGACCAGAGCGAATAGCGGCCGCCCACGCTTTCGGGGAAGGGCAGGATGCGGGTCTCGTCGACGCCCCATTCCATCGCCTTTTCCGGCGCGGCGGTCAGCGCGATGATCTTGCCATAAGGGTCTTCAACACCGGCCTCGACCATCCAGTTGATCGCGCTCGCCGCGTTCAGCATGGTTTCGCTGGTGGTGAAGGTCTTGGACGCGATCGCGATCAGCGTGGCATCGGGATCGAAGGCATCCATCGCCTTTTCAAGCGCGGTGCCGTCGACATTGGAGACGATCGCGACATCATAGCGCATCCCGTCGCCGCCCAGCGCGTCGACGATCAGGTCGGGCCCAAGCGCCGACCCGCCGATGCCGATATGCAGGATATGCCGGATCGGGCCGAGCGCCTCTGCCTCGATCGCGTCGATCAGCGCGCGGGTGCGATTGTGCAGCGCCTTGGCCAGCGCCACGCTGTCGGCATTGCCGACGCCGCGCTGCGCGGTGTGCTCGGCGGCGCGGCCTTCGGTATTGTTGACCGCCTCGCCAGCGAACAGCGCCTCGCGACGGCCGGCGAAATCCTGTTCCTGCGCCAGCTTCAGGAAGCCGTCGACCAGATCGTCGGTCAGATGCGTCTTGGACCAGTCGAAGCGCAGCGTTCCGTGGCTCAGCACCAGCTTGGACAGGCGGTCGGGATCACTCTCGAAGATGGTCTTGAGTTCAGCTTGAGGCAGGGCGGCAAGGGCCGCCAGTGCGGGACTGGACATGCGGGAGATCCTCTTGGTCGTTGGTCGATATCGACGCTGCACCGGTCGATTCTTCCTCTCCTTATCCAAAAGCGGCACGCATTGCATCGTCCACGCGCTTGACGCGGCGCGGGCGACCCCGCAAAAGCCGCGACAGGCCGCAGTGACACGTCGCAGCGCGGCACGATCTTGAAGGAACATTAGGCAGACATGAGCGCAAAATCGGAAACGCGGGACTTCATCTGGTTCCTCGCCAAGCTGGCGGTGTTCGTCTTCGTCCTGCGCAGCTTCATCGTCTCCCCCTTCAACATCCCCTCGGAATCGATGCAGCCGCGTCTGCTGATCGGCGACTATCTGCTGGTCGCCAAATGGCCCTATGGCTATTCGCGCTATTCGCTGCCCTTTTCGGTGCCGCTGATCCCCGGCCGCATCTTCGCCTCGACGCCGCAGCGCGGCGACGTGGTGGTGTTCAAGGCGCCGCCGAGCCAGAAGAACGACTATATCAAGCGGGTGATCGGCTTGCCGGGCGACATGATCTCGGTCCGCGGCGGCACCGTTTATCTGAACGGCCAGGCGATCCCGAAGCAGAAGGTCGCCGACCTCGTCATTCCGGTGACGCCCAACATGGAAGATGCCGCGCAGAAGGAAGGCAGTCCTTCCCCCTGCTATCGCCCCGAATTCGAGCAGGCCGCGCCGGGCGGTGGCAAGCAGTGCCGCTATCCCCAGTTCCGTGAGACGCTGCCGGGCGGCAAGAGCTATAATGTCCTCGACCTGGTGCCCGATGGCGCGGCCGACGACCGTGACACCGTGCTGGTGCCGCAAGGCCATCTCTTCATGATGGGCGACAACCGCGATCGCAGCGCCGACAGCCGCTTCCCGGCGGTCGAAGGCGGCGGCATCGGCCTCGTCCCCGAGGAAAATCTGGTCGGCAAGGCGCTCGTTTCGGTCTTCTCGACCGACGGCAGTGCCAACTGGCTGCTGCCCTGGACCTGGTTCACCGCCGCACGCTGGAGCCGGATCGGGGAAGGCTTTTGATGGCGGCTTCGCACAGGCCTGATACCGCAGCCTGGCTGATCGCGCTGATCGGCCGCGCGCCGATCAACCCCGCCGCCTTCGAACAGGCGCTGACCCATGGCAGCGCCAAGGCGGAAAATTACGAGCGGCTGGAATTTCTAGGCGACCGCATCCTGGGGCTGCTGATCGCCGAATGGCTCTATGCCCGCTTCCCGACCGAACCGGAAGGCAAGCTGTCGCGCCGTTTCAACGCGCTGGTCTCGGGCGAAACCTGCGCGCAGGTCGCGCGCGCCGCCGGCGTGCCCACCCATCTGGTGCTGGGCAAGCAGGCCCGCGACGATGGCGCCGCCGACAGCGACAATGTGCTGGGCGACGTGATGGAGGCGCTGATCGGCGCCCTCTATCTGGAGGCCGGGCTGGACGAGGCACGCACATTGGTCCGTCGCCTGTGGGGCGACCGGGTCGACACCCAGACCGCCGCGCCGCGTCACCCCAAGTCGGCGCTGCAGGAATGGGCCGCGTCGAACAAGCGCAAGCCGCCCGAATATGTGATGACGGACCGATCGGGGCCGCACCATGCGCTGCGCTTCACCGTCACCGTCTCGATCAAGGGCGCGGGCGAGGCGAGCGCCACCGGCGGCTCCAAGCAGGAAGCCGAAACCGCCGCCGCCAAAGCCCTGCTGGAGCAATTGGCGGGCTGAGCCTGTCCCCAACATTCATTTTGGTTTAGGAAGACGTCTCCGCGCATTGGCGTGGAGCGAACGGAGCATGTGATTGACCATCGAGTTTGAAAATCAGCGCTGTGGCGTCATCGCCATCGTCGGCGCCCCCAATGCCGGCAAGTCGACGCTGGTGAATGCGCTTGTCGGGCAGAAGGTGGCGATCACCAGCCCCAAGGCGCAGACCACGCGCACCCGTGTGATGGGCGTCGCGATCGAGGGTGACGCACAGATGGTGCTGGTCGATACGCCCGGCATTTTCGCGCCGCGACGCCGGCTCGACCGCGCGATGGTGCAGGCCGCCTGGGGCGGCGCGCAGGGCGCCGACCTGATCGTCCTGCTGGTCGATGGCAAGGTTGGCCTTGGCGCCAAGATGGAGCCGATCATCGCTGCGCTGAAAGCCCGGCCGGAACGCAAATGGCTGGTGCTCAACAAGGTCGACATCGCGGTCAAGGAAAAGCTGCTGGTCCATACCCAGCGCCTCTATGAAGAGCTGGAATTCGAGGAGACCTTCTTCGTTTCCGCCGCGACCGGCGACGGCCTGCCCGAACTCAAGGCCGCCTTTGCGAACGCCATGCCCGAAGGGCCGTGGCACTTCCCCGAGGATCAGGTGTCGGACGCGACCGACCGCATGCTCGCCGCCGAAATCACCCGCGAACAGCTTTATCACCAGCTCCACGCCGAACTCCCCTATGCCGCCGCGGTCGATACCGAGCAGTATAAGGAACGCGACGACGGTTCGGTCGAAATCCACCAGCAGATCCTGGTCGGCCGCTCCAGCCAGCGCGCGATCGTACTGGGCAAGGGTGGCCAGCGCCTCAAGGAAATCGGGTCCAAGGCGCGCGCCGAACTGGCCAACCTCCTGGGCGTCAAGGTCCATCTCTACCTCCACGTCAAGGTGAAGGAAGACTGGGAAGAAGACCGCTTCATCTATCGCGACATCGGCCTCGACTGGGTCGACTGATCCACTTCGCTGCACAAGCGAAACATAATCGCCGCCCCGGTCGTTGAGCCATCATGCTCAAGACCATCATGGTGGCCACGCGGGATCGCGCACGACTGGCCGAGATTACCAGCGTCGCGACCCGCTTCGGCCTGGACATGCTGCTCGCCCGGCTGGGGCTGGCGAAAGGCGATGACAGCGCCACCGCCGATCCGCCCGACCTGCCCCGCCGCACCCGGCAGGCAATGGAAGCGCTCGGCCCGACCTATGTGAAGCTGGGCCAGATCCTCGCCACCCGGCAGGATCTGCTGCCCGAGACGTGGATCACCGAATTCGGCAAGCTGCACAGCGACGCGCCCACCCTGCCCTTCGACCAGCTTCGCCCACGCCTCGAAGCGGTGCTTGGCGAACCGGTCGAGACCGCCTTCGCCCGCTTCGACACGGCCCCGCTCGCCGCCGCCTCCATGGCGCAGGTCCATCGCGCGACCCTGACCGACGGGCAGGAGGTGGTGGTCAAGATCCGTCGCCCCGGCATCCGCAAGGCGATGGAGGCGGACCTGCGCCTCATCACCCATCTGGCGGGCATCGTCGAAGCGAGCAGCCGCGAGGCGCGGCGTTTCCAGCCGCAGGCGCTGGTGCAGCAATTGCTCGACACCGTGCTGGAGGAACTGGATTTCACCCAGGAAGGTCGCAATGCCGACCGGCTGCGCGACGATCTGGCCGACAATCCGGCCGTGCTCATCCCGGCGATCCACTGGACCTATTGCGCGGAAACCGTGCTGGTGATGGATTATATCGACGGGGTGCCACCACGCGACGGCGACGCCTTGCGCGCCGCCGGCATCGATCCGGCCGCGATCGCCGACCTTGGCGCGGCGCTGGTGCTCGACATGGTGCTGGTCCATGGCCGTTTCCATGGCGATCCCCATCCCGGCAACCTTCTCTGCCTGCCCGGTGACCGGCTCGCCTTGCTTGACCTCGGCCTGATCGGCCATGTCAGTGCGCGGCGGCGGCAGGAATTTCTCTCCTTCATCCTCTCGCTGCGCTCCGGCGACGCCCGCACCCTGGCCGACACGCTGCTGGTCTGGTCAAAGGCCAGCGCGCCCGATCCCGGCCGGGTGCTGGACGCCGCCGAGCAACTGGTCGCCCGCCACGGCAGCGGCCCGCTGGTACTCACCCGCATGGTCGCCGACTTCTTCCCGCTGCTGCGCAAGGAGGGGCTGGTGCTACCGCCCGACCTTGCCCTCATCTTAAAGGCGCTGATCACGATGGACGGGGTGCTGGGCGCGATCCAGCCCGGCTTCGACCTGTCGCAGGCGCTGCAGAAGGCGCGCAGCCGGCTGGTGATGAACCAGGTCGCGGCGGCCCATGCCCCGGAAAAGACCGTCGCCCTGCTGCTCGAACTCTCGCGCATCGCGGACGACGCCCCGCGCCTGCTGCGCGCGCTGACCCGCCGGCTGGAGGCAGATGCAACACCTGCCACGCCACCGTCGCCCGACAACGGCGCGAAATGGATCGCCGCCGCCATCCTGGCCGCCAGCGCCCTGATCGCCGCCGCGCAATATTTCGGCTAGGCTGTCACCTGTTCCGGTCCGCGCAGCAACGAAGCAGGCGATAAACTGGTCAGCCGATCAGTTCGTCGGCGCTTCATTCTCGGCGATGATCGACAAGGCAAAGTCCCGCGACCGTTGCACCAGCGTGCGGACGGTGTCCGGCCCGTCATAGCCTTCATAGGCCGCGACCAGGATCGCCTTGCCCGCCGCCGTCGTCAGACAGCCGCCGACGCCGATCGCCACCTGCGCCTGCTGGGTCTGCATCGTCATCGATCCGCCGATGATCGCGCAGCTATCGTCCATTCCCATCGGCACCACCTTGCCGCTGGTCTGGGTCTTGGCGCCGAACAGAGTCTCCATCCCCTTGTCGATCGCCACATTGGTATCGTCCTTGTCCAGGAACGCCTTGAACGCGGGCGTGTCGAACTCCGCTTCCATGAGCTTCAGGAACTGGTCCCGCTTCAGCGTCGCCATCAGCGCCGCGACCGGCGCCTTGACAAGGATATAGCGATCCAGCTTCGTCAGCGTCGCGTCACAGGCATAGAGGGTCAGGACCGTGACATTCTGCGTGTCCATGGTCGCCATCATCTGCGCCAGCGACGCCAGATGCCCCTTGGGCGGGCAATAGCCCTCCGGCACGGTCCAGTGCAGTTCCTTGTCGCCGACCTGAAAGCGCACGACCTCCGGCTCGGCGGCCAGCGCGGAGCTGGCCGCCGACAGCAGCAGGGCGACGATGGCGCAGGCACGCGCCGCCATGGCGCCGATCATGCCTTGGCGGTCTCCGCCTTCTTCTTGGCCGGGGCCTTCTTGGCGGCGGGCTTCTTTTCGCCCGCTTCCTTCTTTGCCGCCGGCTTCTTGGCCGCCGCCTTCTTCGCCGGCGCCTTCTTGCCCTTCTTGGCCGGGGCCGCCGCTGCGCGCGCGTCGATCAGCTGGGCCGCTTCCTCCAGCGTCAGCGCGTCCTGCTCGATCGTCTTGGGCAGGGTCGCGTTGGTGGTGCCGTCGGTGACATAGGGGCCATAGCGGCCCGCCATCAGCTTGATCTCCGCCTCGGTGCGCGGATGCTTGCCCAGCACCTTCAAGGGCTCGCGCGACGAACCGCCACGGCCGCCCTTGTTCGCCGCATCGGCGAGCTTGGCGACCGCCATGTTCATGCCCACCTCGAAAATCTCGGCGGTCGAGGACAGGCGGCCATATTTGCCGTCATGCAGCAGATAGGGACCGAAGCGGCCGATATTGGCGACGATCGGCAATCCGGTTTCCGGGTGCAGGCCGACCTCGCGCGGCAGGCTCAGCAGCTTGATCGCCCAGTCGAGCGTCATCTCACCATCGGGCAGATCCTTGGGGATCGACCCGCGCTTGGCCTCCTTGCCCTCGCCCATCTCGATATAGGGGCCGAAACGGCCGGACTTCTTGACGATGTCCTGCCCGGTTTCGGGATGCTGGCCCAGTATCTCAGGGCCGGTATCAGCGCCATCGCTACCGCCGGGCTGGCCGAACTTGCGGGTATATTTGCACTCGGGATAGTTGGAGCAGGCGATGAACGCGCCAAAGCGGCCGCCACGCAGCGACAATTGGCCATCGGCGCAGAGCGGGCAGGCGCGCGGATTGCTGCCGTCCGCCTTGGGCGGGAACAGCATCGGCTCCAGGAACTTGTCCAGCTCGGCCGTGATGTCGGACGGCTTCTGCTCCATGATTTCGGCGGTCTTGGGCTTGAAGTCCTTCCAGAAGGCTTCGAGCACTTCCTGCCACTGGGCACGGCCGCCGGAAATCTCGTCCAGCTCGTCCTCGAGACCCGCGGTGAAATCATAGGAGACATAGCGTTCAAAGAAGCGCTCCAGGAAGGCCGTCACCAGCCGCCCGCTCTCCTCGGCGAAGAAGCGGTTCTTCTCGACGCGCACATAGTCGCGATCCTTCAGGACCTGCAGGGTCGAAGCATAGGTCGACGGGCGACCGATGCCCAGTTCTTCCAGCTTCTTGACCAGCGAGGCTTCGGAATAGCGCGGCGGCGGCTGGGTGAAATGCTGCTCGGCGCTCACCTTCTTCTTGGCCGGCGCGTCGCCTTCGCTCAGGCGCGGCAGCAGCTTGCTGTCGTCATCCTCGGCATCGTCGCGACCTTCTTCGTAAAGCGCCAGGAAGCCGGGGAAGATCACCACCTGGCCGGTGGCGCGCAGCGTATGGCTGCCGCTGCCGTCGACCATGTCGATGGTGGTGCGCTCCAGCCGGGCCGAGGCCATCTGGCTCGCCAGCGCGCGCTTGAAGATCAGGTCGTAGAGGCGCGCATGATCGCCGCCGCCCACCTTGTCGCGATGGAATTCGGTCGGACGAATGGCTTCGTGCGCTTCCTGCGCATTCTTGGCCTTGGTCTGATATTGGCGCGGCTTTTCGGGCAGGTAACCGCCGTCATAGCGCTCGGCGATCGCCTTGCGCGCGGCCGAGATGGCACTGCCGTCCATCTGCACGCCGTCGGTACGCATATAGGTGATCGCGCCATCCTCGTAGAGCTGCTGCGCGATCCGCATCGTGTGACTGGCCGAAAAGCCGAGCTTGCGCGCGGCTTCCTGCTGCAGGGTCGAGGTGGTGAAGGGCGGCGGAGGATTGCGGGTGAGCGGCTTGGTCTCGACCTTGTCGACGGTGAAGCGCCCGGCCTCCACGTCCGCCTTCGCGGTCATGGCATCGCCTTCCTTGCCGATGGTCAGGCGGTCGATCTTCTCGCCCTTCCAGCGGACGAGGCGCGCGGTGAAGCCCTGCCCGCCCTGCTCCATCTCGGCCGAGATCGACCAATATTCTTGGGGGCTGAAGCTTTCGATCTCGCGCTCGCGCTCCACCACCAGGCGCAGCGCGACCGACTGCACGCGGCCCGCCGACTTGGCACCGGGCAGCTTGCGCCACAGCACCGGCGACAAGGTGAAGCCCACCAGATAGTCGAGCGCGCGGCGCGCCCGGTAGGCGTCGATCAGATCCTCATCCAGCGCGCGGGGCTTCGCCATCGCGTCCAGCACCGCCGCCTTGGTGATGGCGTTGAACGTGACCCGGTCGACCGTCTGCGGCAGCGCCTTCTTGGCGCGCAGCACTTCCTGCACATGCCAGCTGATCGCTTCTCCTTCGCGATCAGGGTCAGTCGCGAGGATCAATCGCGTGGCCTTCTTCGCCTCGTCGGCGATGGCCTTGAGCTGCTTGCCCTTGTCGCCATAATTTTCCCACGACATGGCAAAACCATTGTCGGGGTCGACCGATCCGTCCTTGGGCGGCAGGTCGCGGATATGGCCGTAGCTGGCCAGGACATGGAAATCCCCGCCCAGATATTTCTCGATGGTCTTCGCCTTGGCCGGCGATTCGACAATGACAAGTTGCATGTGGGTCCAGTAGCTGCTTACGCGTGTGTGTGTAAGGTGGGGAGCAAACACGTAGCGCGTCAAGCCAATCTAACGACTGGCTCCGTCAACGAATCACCCCCATGACATTTTCGTTCCTAGCGGAGCCACAAATGATGAGGCGGAATTTTTTGGCAGCGCTCATTGCCGGAGCGGCTGCGATCCTGGGCGGAAAGGCACAGGAAGGGCACGCGACAACGGGCCAGGCTGACGGCGGGACACAGGATCGTTCGTCAACGAAACTGGCAGAGATGCGGCAGAAACTACGTGCCGCCCTTCCCTATGAATGCTTCACCGTTGCGGGGGTTGACGCGCTCTCCGAATGGAAACGCCTCCATGACCTGGGCCAAGGCTGGCCAGTCATTATCGGCGATGACGAAGCGCTGGATCGCATCGCGGAGCAATATAGCCTGGATGATCCAGCCATGCTCCCGCAATCAGCACACCCCTCTGCGTCATTGCCCAAAACAGCGGCCGAAATCATCGCTGCGGCGGACGGCGTCAATGTCCCGGGCGCGCTCAGGCAGTTCTGGCAAGATGAATATGGGGACGATGAGGAAGCGGATGCCATGCCTGCAGAAGGTTCATGGCCGAGTTCGACATCCAATGCGCAGCCTGGCTTCACCATCGCCAGCGATGTGCTGACTGGCAAGGCTTTCCCGCGCGTTCACATCCTCCTCATTCCCACCCCCCATTCCTATGAAGTCCCCGCCTATCTGCGATGGGGCAACTGGAATGCCTGCCCGTCTCCGGAAATCCATGTCGCAGCCCTGCGATACTGGCATCACCGCTATGACGCGGAGTTGATCGGGCTAAACGGCGACACCATCAATATGCGGGCATCCCGCCGACCCAGCACGAAGGCAGAGGCTCTCAGCCTTGCTCGCGATCAGTTCTACTATTGCGCAGATATCGTCTATCAGGGCACCGAAACGCTGGCACCATTGGCCGCTGGTCTAATGGATTCCGATTGGTGGTTCTTCTGGTGGGATTGATCACATCCGGGGAGTAATCGTTTACCGCAAGCTGACCCGGCCACCCGCCTGTCGCTCCAGCCCGCCCGCCAGTTCCAGTTCCAGCAGCACCGTCTGCACGATCGCGGGCGACAGGCCGGACAGGCGGATGATCTCGTCCACCGCCACCGCGACCGGCCCCAGCAAGGCGATCACCGCCGCGCGATCGGCATCGTCGACATCGCTCGACACCGGCTGGCCGATGAAGTCGAAACTGCCCTGCCGCACCATGCGGGGATCAAGCCCGCCGACCGCCTCCAAAATGTCGTCGGCATTCTGCACTAATGTCGCGCCCTCGCGGATCAGCAGGTTGCAGCCCTGGGCGCGGGGGTCGAGCGGCGATCCCGGCACCGCCATCACCTCGCGCCCCGCCTCGGTCGCCAGCCTTGCGGTAATCAGCGACCCGGACTTGGGCGCCGCCTCCACCACCACCGTGCCGAGCGCGAGGCCGGCGATGATCCGGTTGCGCGCCGGGAAATGCCGGGCGAGCGGCTGGGTGCCGGGCGGATGCTCGGTCACCAGCAGGCCACGCTGCGCCACATCTTCCTGCAAGGCGGCATTTTCGGGCGGGAAGCCGATGTCGATGCCGCTGGCGATCACGCCGATCGTGCCGCTGTCGATCGACCCGCGATGCGCTTCGGTATCGATGCCACGCGCCAGGCCGGACACGACCACAGCACCGCGATCGCCCAGTTGCTGCGCCAATATCCGGGCAAAGCGGCAGGCGGCGGCCGAGGCGTTGCGCGCGCCGACCATAGCGATGCAGGGCCGCGCGGCGATGACGGCATCGCCGCGCACGATCAGTGCCGGCGGCGCGCCCTCCATCTCTGCCAGCAAGGGCGGATAGTCGACATCGCCCATCAGCAGATAGCGGGCGCCGATCGCGCGGGTTTCGGCAATCTCCCGCTCGATCGCGGCAGCATCGGCCACCCGTGCCTCACCCCCGCCGCGCGCGGCGAGCATGGGAATGGCGCGCAGCGCTTCAGCCGCGCTGCCGAAGCGCGCGAGCAACTGGCGGTAGCTGACGGGGCCGATCCGCGGGGATCGGATCAGGCGGAGACGGTCGAACCGCTCCTGCCCGCTCACTCGGTGGCGGCTTTCTGCTTGGAACTGCCGACCTTGGGCTCCTCGCCCTTCAGCAGCCGGGCGATATTGGCGCGGTGCCGCCACAGCACGATCAGCGCCAGTGCCAGGCTGACCGGCACCAGATCGATCCGGCCAAAGGCAAACATGGCGATCGGCGCACTGACCGCGGCGGACATGCCGCCGACCGACGACCATTTGGTGCCGAACAGCGCCCCCAGCCACACGACCGCAAAGACGATGCCGGCCGGCCAGTACATGGCCGTCACCACGCCCATCATCGTCGCCACGCCCTTGCCACCGGCAAAGCGCAGCCAGACCGGGTAGCAATGGCCGATGAATGCCATGGCGCCCGCCATCGGCCCGCCACCATCCACCAGCGCCGCGCCGATCAGCACCGCCGCCGCACCCTTGAGCAGGTCGAGCAGCAATGTCGCCGCCGCCAGCCCCTTGCGCCCGGTGCGCAGCACATTGGTCGCACCGATATTGCCCGACCCGATCTGGCGCAGGTCGCCCGCGCCGGTGAAGCGCGTCAGCAGCAGGCCAAAAGGGATCGAGCCGAGCAGATAGCCCAGCACCAGGACAAAAGCGGGAAGCAGCCAGGGAGGTGTCATGAAATTCGCCAGTATGATTTGCGCGCGACCATAGCGTGACAGGCGCGGGGAGCAATGGGCAGTATCGGTTTACCGCACCCGCGCGGGATTGCCGACCACGGTTGCGCCGGCCGGCACGTCGCGCGTTACCACGCTGCCCGCACCAATCAGGGCATCGTCGCCGATCGTCACGCCGGGCAGGATGATCGCGCCGCCGCCGATCCACACATTGCGGCCGATGGTGATCGGCACGCCCCATTCGACGCCGGTGGCGCGCTCGGCCGGATCGCGCGGATGGTCGGCGGTCAATATCTGCACCCCGGTGCCGATCTGCGTGCCGTCGCCGATGGTCACCGGCACGACGTCCAGGATGACGCAGTTGAAGTTCAGGAACACCCCCGCGCCCAGAAAGATGTTGAAGCCATAGTCGCAGTGGAAGGGCGGCCGGATCGTCGATCCCACCCCCAGCGCGCCCAGCCGCTCGCGCAGCAGCGCCTCGCGCTCGGGCGGCAGGGTCGCGTTGAAACGCTGCATCCATGCTGCTGCGGCCAGCTGGTCCGCGATGATTTCCGGGTCGCTCGCATGATAGGGCTCACCCGCGATCATCTTCTGCTTCATGCTGGGCGGCGTCATCCTGTTCTCCTTCGATCGGCCCGCGAGGTGGCAGCGACCGGCCCGCTTTGCAAGCACCGGGCGTTGACACTCCCGCCCCATGCCGCGACACAGGCGCGCATGACGGTCGCACCAGACGCTCCCATCCTTTTCTTCGATTCCGGCGTGGGGGGCCTGTCCATCCTCGCCCCGGCCCGCGCCGCCTTGCCGAACGCGCCGGTCGTCTATGCCGCCGACAGCGCCGGCTTCCCCTATGGCACCAAGAGCGAGGCGGAGATCGCCGCGCGCGTGCCTGCCCTGCTCGGTCGACTGGTGGAGCGCTATCGCCCGCGGCTCGCGGTCATCGCCTGCAACACCGCCTCGACCATCGCCCTGCCGCATGTGCGCGCCGCGCTCGACATTCCAGTGGTCGGCACCGTCCCGGCGATCAAGCCGGCGGCGCTATTGTCCAAAAGCCGGGTGTTCGGCGTGCTGGGCACCAATGCCACCGTGCGCCAGCCCTATGTCGACCGGCTTGCCGCCGAACATGGCGCCGACTGCACCGTGCTGCGCCATGGCAGCGCCGCGCTGGTGCAACTGGCGGAAGCGAAGCTGCGCGGCGAAACGCTCGATCCCGCCATCGCCCGCGACGCGCTGGCGGGGCTTCTCGACCAGCCGGGTGGCGATCGGATGGACATGGTCGCCCTCGCCTGCACCCATTTTCCGCTGGTGGAACAAGAGCTTGCCGCCGCCGCGCCGCACCCGATGGGCTTCGTCCATGGCGGCGAAGGGATCGCCCGGCGCATCGCCTTCCTGACCGATGGCCAACCCTGGCCGGACACGCCCTCGCCCGGCATCGCGCTGTTTACGAGCATGGACGCCCATATAGAAGCGCTTACACCAGCACTTGCATCCTTCGGGCTGACTCGGATCGAGTTTCTGCAACAATCTCGACGCCGATAGCGCCGCCGCCAAGTTCAACGAAGCGCCGCAGGAAGGCATTGAGGAACAGTGCCACGCCGGCCATTTCCCCGGCTTCCTCCAGCAAGCTCAACAGTCCGCGTGACAGGCCGCTATCCCTGCCCGCGCCACGAAACAGCCATTCCACCTCGACAAGGTCGATGCCCCCCGCTGATCCGACGAACACAGCTGCCGCCCCAGCGATGAGCGCGCGGACCGGCACACTCTGCCCCAACCACCATGTTAAGAAGAATGGCACGGCCGCCACGGCAGCAAGGATGTAGATGACGATCCCATAGACACGGAAGCGGCTGTCAGGACTCATTTCCCTGACGATCATGTTGATCTTCTCGTGAATAGAGGCCGCTTCATCGACACCCAGGAAGAGGAAGATCACTGCGGCGATCATCCATCTGCGTCGTTCATATTCATCGATAGCGGGCTTTTGCGCCACGGCAAATCCGCAGGCGCCGACCGCCAGCAACGCCAGAGATGAAAAATAGGCCGGAATGCTCTGTTCATTGTTCATCTTGAACAAGGCAGACAATCCCAGTAGCCTTTCATGGCCAACGGATTCAGAAACGATAACAATCAATTGCGCAAAAATTAGAACAGATATAGCCGAAAAATGCCACATGAGAACTGATCTTGGCGCGAATGACTTCATGTCGCCCCCCCCTCTTCCAGACAGGGGAGCGATTATTGTCATATGATTGTCACAATCAAGTCCTCACCTGAAAACAACGCTTCCAACGATCAGCAACGATAGGGAAATCATTTTGCCACCTATTGCGTACCGCCCCCTTGGACGGATGAACTTGCCTGGGGCATGCCAGGAGATGGGGTAGGCCATTTGTCCAATGGCAAAGCATTTCGATCACACTGATAGGGAATCTGCGTATCGTTGCGAGCGGTTATCGCTGGCAATGGCAGGCGCGCGCAGGTAAATGCACTCCTCAGGCAGAGGATGGCGCGACCATAGAAGAACCGGCGCGCGAGCAACGGGAAGAACGGCGTAGTGAATTACAAGCATATCTTTTCGCAGGCGATCGACCGGCTCCACAGCGAGGGCCGCTATCGCGTGTTCATCGACATCCTGCGTAACAAGGGCGCGTTCCCCAACGCCCGCTGCTTCCACGGCCATAACGGCCCGAAGCCGATCACCGTCTGGTGCTCGAACGATTATCTCGCCATGGGCCAGCATCCCAAGGTGGTCGCCGCCATGGAGGAAGCGCTCCATGATGTCGGCGCCGGATCGGGCGGCACCCGCAATATCGGCGGCAACACCCATTATCATGTCGATCTGGAGGCGGAACTCGCCGACCTGCATGGCAAGGAAGCGGCCCTGCTCTTCACCTCGGGCTATGTCTCGAACGAAGCGACGCTCTCGACCCTCGCCAAGATCCTGCCGGGCTGCATCATCTTTTCGGACGAGCTGAACCACGCCTCGATGATCGCGGGCATCCGCAATTCGGGCTGCGAAAAGCGCGTCTTCCGTCATAATGATCTCGATCATCTGCGCGAACTGCTCGCCGCCGAAGATCCCGAGGCGCCCAAGCTCATCGCCTTTGAAAGCGTCTACTCGATGGACGGCGACGTCGCGCCGATCGCGGAAATCTGCGACCTGGCAGACGAGTTCAACGCGCTCACCTATCTCGACGAAGTCCATGCCGTAGGCATGTATGGCGCACGTGGTGGCGGCATTTCGGAGCGCGACGATGTCGCCCATCGCCTGACCATCATCGAAGGCACGCTGGGCAAGGCGTTCGGCGTGATGGGCGGCTATATCGCCGCAGATCAGATGATCGTCGACGTGATCCGCAGCTATGCGCCCGGCTTCATCTTCACCACCTCGCTCTCGCCCGTGCTGGTCGCCGGCGTGCTGGCGAGCGTGCGGCACCTGAAGGGCTCCAGCGCCGAGCGCGAAGGCCAGCAGGCCTCCGCCGCCAAGCTCAAGCAGCTGATGCGCGACGCGGGCCTGCCGGTGATGAACTCGGTCACCCATATCGTGCCGCTGATGGTGGGCGATCCGGTCAAGGCCAAGCGGATCAGCGACATCCTTCTCGCCGAATATGGCGCCTATGTGCAGCCGATCAACTATCCCACCGTGCCGCGCGGCACCGAACGTCTGCGCTTCACCCCCGGCCCGGCCCATAATGAAGAGATGATGCGCGACCTGGTGTCGGCACTGGTCGAAATCTGGGACCGGCTGGAACTCGAACTGCTGGAACGCCAGGCAGCCTGACCGAACAGGCACAGGGCGGCCGATCGCAGCGCCGCCCTGTCCTATCCGCGCAAAAGCCGCTATGACGCGCCAAGTCGGGACCATCCGCCCCGCCCCCGTCCGCAACAAGATTTCCTACATTGGATATCAAATGTCACAATGTGCGGGAAATGTGCGAAGTTAAGCGCGCCCTTTCCTACAAATCCAACATCAGACCCGGATCAGCCCGCCCCTGACCGCATAGCCGCGATAGAGCGTCCGGACATGGGGAAAGCCGCCCATATCCTGTGCTAATCGGTTGATCGCGACGTTGAGTTCGTGCCGAGGCGAGACGTGGAATTGCTCCAGCCAGCCGAACAGCGCCCGTTTCCAGAGCGCAGGCAGTTCGTCCTGCTGGCCGAAATCCACGATCTCCAGCTTGCCGCCGGGCGCCACGCAGCGCGCCGCCTGGACCAGCGCCATTTCCCATTCGGGGATCATCGATAGCGCATAGCTGATGAACACCCGCTCGAAGCTTGCCCGACCGAACAGCGCCTGCGGATCGAAGCCGCAGGCATCGCCCTGCGCCAATGTCACCCGATCCGCCATGCCCGCCCTGGCGACCGAGGCGCGCGCCGTGTCCAGCATCGCATCGCTGATATCGACGCCATAGAGCCGCGCCCTGGGCCAGGCCTTGCCCACCGCGATCAGGTTGCGGCCAGTGCCGCAGCCAATCTCCAGGACCGCGCCGCCGGCCGGCGGATCAAGATCGGCGATCAGTCCGTCGCGGCCCAGCAGATAATATTTGCGGGTCAGGTCATAAATGTGCCGCTGGTAGCGATAGACCCCGTCCATCAGCTGCCCATGACCACTCATGCGTCGGTGCCCTTCAGCACATAGAGATGCACGCCGCCATAGATGGCCGACCGGTCGCGCGCGGTATAGTCGCGCGAGGCTTCGGCGCGATAGTCCCAATGGGCCAGCACATCGTCGGCGACCCGGCCGGGCAGGATGCTCGGTTCGCCGGCGGTGCGGAACAGCACACGGGCGCCGGGCCTGGCCGTCCGCGTGATCTGCGCCCAGAGCGCGTTCAACTGTTCGTCATCCATCCAGTCCTGCGCATCGAGCAGGATATAGCGGTCGCACGATGCGGCCGGCTGGCTGGCGAGGAAGTCGGTGAAGTTGATATGCCGGACAGCGACCCGCTCTGCCCTGTCGCGCACTGCGCGATGATTGGCTGCCTGCAGATAGGGCGGCAACGGCCCTTCGCCGCCTGCATAGCCGCGACCGAACGCCTGCACGGCGAAATAATTGTCCTTGAGGTCGAAGTCGCAGGCCAGTTTCTTCAGCCGCGCTTTCAGCACATTGTCCATCCGGTCGTCGCCGGCCAGCGCCTCGAACTGCGCGGGCGGGATGCCCAGGCCGAACAGTGAGGCGGGCTGGCTGGTCAGCCAGCGGACAAAGCCCTTGTCGAAGATCGGCGCCAGTTCGCGCTCGAAGATCGCCAGTTGCTCCTCGCGGCTCTGCGCATCCAGCATCCGCTTGGGGTTCACGCCATGCAGCCGGGCGAGCAGATGCGCCGCGCCGATGAAGCGGCCGAGCAGACCATGCCTGTAGATGCCCCGCGCAAAGCCACCGATGCGCCGCCGGCCGGTCATGTCGCGCCCCTCCCAATAGCGGCGCGTCGCCTCATCCAGGCGCGGCGCTACGATCTCGCGATAGGCCGCGATATTCGCCTTGTCGTCCGCCCGCGCGAAGAAGCGATGGAAGGCGGCATGATCGGGCAGCGTCTGCGCCGCCATCAGCTTCAGCCGGTTGAGCGCGATATGGGCGGTGTTGAGGTCGACCGCTGTGATCTTCGCGGGATCGGCGGTCAGGTAGGACAGGACATTGCAGCCGCCCGACGCGATCGTCACCACATGGCTGTCGGGCGTGATCGCCAGCGCTTCCATGTCGACCGCCGGGTCTTCCCAGATCTGGGCATAGACCAGGCCACGGAAGGCGAAGGTAAAGGCGCGTTCCAGCAGCCCCTGCTTCGACAGATGGCGGTGACGATGCACCGCGTTGGTGACTTTCTTGTGGGCCGATGCGGCCATGGGCGCACTCCTCGCTGCCGGGTCGTTCGGTCGGCCGATAGGGCAGGCGCGTGTCGTGCGCATGACCGCTGGGTTACGCCATGATGACGCCCCTTGCGGAACCGGGACCGCCTTTCCCATCTTCTGCATCTGATGGCGCACTGGATCGAACCCCACCCCACCGGCATCTATGTCCGCCCCGCCGATGCGTGGATCGACCCGTCGCAGCCGCAGGAACGCGCGCTTGTCACCCACGGCCATGCCGATCATGCGCGCGGCGGCCACGGCCATGTCTGGGCCACGCGCGAAACGCTGGCTATCATGGCGCTGCGCTATGGCACGGCCAACGGCACGGCGGTCGGTTATGGCGAGGAGATCAGGCTGGGCGGCGTCACCATCCGCTATGTCCCCGCCGGCCATGTGCTGGGATCGGCGCAGATCATCCTCGATCATGCCGGCGAGCGGGTGGTGGTGACCGGCGACTACAAGCGCCGCCCCGACCCCACCTGCCTGCCGTTCGAGCCGGTGCCTTGCGACATCTTCGTGACCGAGGCGACCTTCGGCCTGCCCGTCTTCCGCCACCCCGACACCGGCAGCGAAATGGACCGGCTGCTCCATGCCCTCCATGCCAATCCCGATCGCTGCGTACTGGTCGGCGCCTATGCGCTCGGCAAGGCGCAGCGGGTGATCTGCGAGTTGCGGGCGCGCGGCCATCATGACCCCATCTATATCCATGGCGCGCTCGAACGCATGTGTGCGCTCTACCAGGATTTCGGCGTCGACATGGGGAAGTTGCGCGGCGCGACTGGCGTGCCGGCCAAGGATATGCGCGGTGCCATCGTGCTGGCGCCGCCCTCCGCGCTCAACGATCGCTGGAGCCGCCGCCTGCCCGACCCGATTGCCGCCATGGCGTCAGGCTGGATGCGGGTGCGCCAGCGCGCCCGGCAGCGTAACGTCGAACTGCCTTTGGTCATTTCCGACCATGCCGACTGGGACGAACTGACCGACACGATCCGCGAGGTCGCGCCGAGCGAGACCTGGATCACCCATGGCCGCGAGGAAGCCCTGCTCCACTGGTGCATGACCCACCAATATCGCGCCCGCGCGCTGGCGCTGGTGGGCCGCGAGGATGAGGAGGAAGGGTGATGCTATCTAACCCGTTCGCCCTGAGCCTGTCGAAGGGCCTGGCTGAGCGAAGTCGAAGCCACTTCGCTTCGCTCTGTGCTGGGCTTCGACTTCGCTCAGCCCGAACGGTCATTGGGATTGATCCATGAGGCAATTTTCCCAACTGCTCGATGGCCTCGTCTACACCCGCTCGCGCAACGGCAAACTGGCGCTGATCGCCGCCTACATGCGCGAAGCCCCCGATCCCGACCGGGGCTGGGCGTTGGCGGCGCTGACCGGCAATCTCGACCTCAAGGCGGTGAAGGCATCGGCCATCGGCGAGATGATCCGCGCCCGGACCGATCCGGGCCTGTTCGAGATGAGCCGCGACTATGTCGGCGACCTGGCCGAGACCGTTGCCCTGCTCTGGCCCCGTCCCGGCAACGAGCCGGCCGAACTGGACGACGGCTCGCTCAGCCTGTCCGCGATCATCGACCGCCTCCACAATGTCAGCCGCGCCGCCGCGCCGGACGCGCTGGCGCAGATGATGGACCATCTCGACGCATCGGGCCGCTTCGCCCTGCTGAAACTCGCCACCGGCGGCCTGCGGGTGGGTATTTCCGCCCGCCTCGCCAAGACCGGCTTCGCCCAGGCTTTCGGGCTCGACGTCGATGATGTCGAACAGGTCTGGCACGCCCTCGCCCCGCCCTACACGGCCCTGTTCGACTGGGCGGAGGGCCGCAGCGCCCGTCCCGACCCGGAGGGCACGCCCTATTTCCGCCCCTTCATGCTCGCCCATCCGCTGGAAGCCGACAGCGTCGACCTCGCCGACTATGCCGCCGAATGGAAATGGGACGGCATCCGTATCCAGATCGTCGGCACTGGCCGCGAAACCAGGCTCTACAGCCGCGCGGGCGACGACATCACGGGCAGCTTCCCCGAAATCGCGCAGGCCTTCACCGGCCATGCCGTGCTGGACGGCGAATTGCTGGTGAAGGGGGAGTTTCAGGGCGCCAAAGAACATGGAGGCGCTGCAGCGAGCTTCAACGCCCTGCAACAACGGCTCGGCCGCAAGGCGGTGAGCGCCAGGATGATGGCCGATTACCCCGCCTTCGTCCGCCTCTATGATCTGCTGATCGAAGGCGACGACGATCTGCGCGCCCTGCCCTGGACCGACCGCCGCGCGCGCCTCGAAGCCTATATGGCGCAGCTATCGCCCGACCGCTTCGACCTGTCCGCCGTCATCGACGCGCCCGATTTCGCGGCGCTGGCCGACATCCGCGCCGGCGCCCGCGACGTCGCGATCGAGGGGGTGATGCTCAAGCGCCGCGACAGCCCCTATGTCGCCGGACGCAAGGCCGCGCTCTGGTACAAATGGAAACGCGATCCGCTGACCGCCGACTGCGTCATGATGTATGCCCAGCGCGGCCATGGCAAACGCTCCTCCTTCTATTCGGATTACACATTCGGCTGCTGGACGGAGGATGGCGAGCTTCTGCCGGTCGGCAAGGCCTATAGCGGGTTCACCGACGAGGAACTCAAATGGCTCGACCGCTTTGTCCGGGGGAATACAGTGAACCGCTTCGGCCCGGTCCGAGAGGTCGAAAAGACGCTGGTGCTCGAAGTCGCCTTCGACTCCATTCATGACAGCAAGCGCCACAAGTCCGGCCTCGCCATGCGCTTCCCCCGCATCGCCCGCATCCGCAAGGACAAGCCGGCAGCGGAAGCCGATACGGTCGAGGGATTGAAGCGTCTGGTCAGTTGAAGCATAAGGATCAAAAGGAGAACGAGGATGACCTATAGTGGAAGCTGTCATTGCGGCGCCGTCACCTTCACGGTCGATGCCGATCCGCCCAGCGAGGCGATGAGCTGCAACTGCTCCCATTGCGGCCGCAAGGGCTTCGTCCTGACCTTCGTTCCCGTCGATCAGTTCCGCCTCGACAGCGGCGCCGAGCAATTGACCGACTATCTCTTCTACAAGCACGCCATCACGCATCAATTCTGCAAGACCTGCGGGACGGAAGCCTTCGCACTCGGCAAGTCGCCCCAGGGTGAAATGCGCGCGATCAACCTGCGCTGCGTGCCTGCGATCGATATTGAAGCACTGACCATCCAGAAGGTTGACGGAGCGCGCTTCTAACTCTGACTTTGCTCTGTCACGCGACGCCCCTATATGGGCGCTTTCGCGCGTCCGGCGCGACCACAGTTATGGAGCAGTTGAATTGAGCAAGGTTCTGGTCATCGGCGCAGGCGGCGTCGGGTCTGTCGCGGTCCACAAGATGGCGATGAACCCTGATATTTTCAGCCACATCACGCTGGCCAGCCGCCGCATCGTCAGCTGCGAGAAGGTCGCCGAATCGGTCAAGAAGCTGGTCGGCGTGGATATCGACGTGGCCCAGGTCGACGCCGACAATGTCGAAGAGACTATCGCCCTGATCCAGAAGGTCCAGCCCAAGCTGGTCGTGAACCTGGCGCTGCCCTATCAGGATCTGGCGATCATGGACGCGTGCCTCGCGACCAAGACCGACTATCTCGACACCGCCAATTACGAACCGCGCGACACCGCCAAGTTCGAATATAGCTGGCAGTGGGCCTATCAGGAGCGCTTCAAGGAAGCCGGCATCATGGCGCTGCTGGGTTCGGGCTTCGATCCGGGCGTCACCAGCGTGTTCGCCAGCTACATCAAGAAGCATCTGCTCGACACGATCGACACGCTCGACATTCTCGACTGCAATGGCGGCGATCATGGCCAGCATTTCGCCACCAACTTCAATCCGGAAATCAACATCCGCGAAGTGACCGCTCCGTCGCGCCACTGGCTGAACGGCGAATGGGTCGAAGGCCCGGCATTGAGCCACAAGCAGGTGTTCGACTTCGATCAGGTCGGCGAAAAGAACATGTACCTCATGTATCATGAGGAACTGGAAAGCCTCGCCACCCACTATCCCGAAATCAAGCGCATCCGCTTCTGGATGACCTTCGGCGACGCCTATCTCAAGCATCTCGAAGTGCTGCAGAATGTCGGCATGACCCGGATCGATCCGGTCATCTATAATGGCCAGGAAATCATTCCGCTGCAGTTCCTGAAGGCCGTTCTGCCCGAACCGTCGAGCCTGGGTTCGACCACCAAGGGCAAGACCAATATCGGCGACGTCGCGACCGGCCAGAAGGATGGCCAGGAAAAGACCGTCTATATCTATCAGGTCTGCGACCATGAGGACGCCTATGCCGAAACCGGCAACCAGGCGGTCAGCTACACCACCGGCGTGCCCGCGATGATCGGCGCCGGCATGATGCTGACCGGCGCGTGGAAAGGCGAAGGCGTGTTCAACATCGAGCAGTTCGATCCCGATCCCTTCATGGACATGCTCAACAAGCATGGCCTGCCCTGGCAGGTGAAGGAACTGGACGCGCCGCTGGCCTTCTGACGGTCCCGCAAGGATCGAAGAACATCGTCATTCCCGCGAAAGCGGGAACCCATCTCCGGACTTGGCGTCTGGGGATGGGGTGGGAGATGGATCCCCGCCTGCGCGGGGATAACGGAGTGGGCTGGAATGCGAAACCCCATGTGGGCCGTTCTGGCCCTTTCTCTATTGGTTCCTGCGGCATCGGCACAGCAGCCCGCCGATCCCTATGCCCCGGCCAAGGCCATCGTCGCCGACGTCAACCGTATCGTGACGCCAAACGGCGTCCAGGAAAATCTGGTCGTGACCTTGGGTGGCGCGCGGCAGGCGATCAATGTGCGCGGCGCCGATCGCGCCAACCCAATTCTTATCTATGTCCATGGCGGCCCCGGCGCGGTGGAAATGCCCTTCGCCTGGTCGTTCCAACGGCCATGGGAGGATTTCTTCACCGTCATCCAGTGGGACCAGCGCGGTGCTGGCAAAAGCTATGCCCTGAATGATCCCAAGGCGATCGCGCCGACCATGACGCTGGATCGCTATCGCGACGACGCGATCGAACTGATCGACTATCTCAAGGCCCGCTATGGCAAGCGCAAGGTTTTCCTGCTCGGCCATAGCTGGGGCTCCGCCGTCGGCCTGTCGGTGGCGATCAAGCGGCCCGACCTGCTCTATGCCTATGTCGGCATGGGCCAGGCGATCGACTTCCGCGCCGGCGAACGCATGGGCATGGACTGGACCATCGCGCAGGCGAGGAAAGCCGGCAACGCCGAAACCGTCAAGGCGATCGAAGCGCTTGCCCCCTATCCTGACAGCGGCCCCTTCACGATCGACAAGGCCGATGGCTGGCGCCGCTATGCCATTCCTTACGGCTCGCTGATGGCCGACCGGCCCGACCCGACGCTCTATTTCCAGACGCCGCGCCTGTCGCCCGACTATACGCCCGAAGACCGCAAGGCCTGGGGCGCGGGCAGCGAATTTTCGACCACGACCCTGTGGCCCCGCGTTGCGGACGTCAGCTTCGCCAAGGTTCACGAGATGAAGCTGCCGGTGATCATGCTGCTCGGCCGCACCGACTATACCGTACCCTCGCCGCTCGCCGCGCAGTGGATGGACCGGTTGAAAGCCCCCGCCAAGAAGACCATCTGGTTCGAGCATTCGGCCCATATGCCGATGGTCGAGGAACCCGGCCTCGTCCTCAAGGCCCTGATCAACGATGTCCGCCCGCTGGCGGATCAGGAGTAATAATTTCATGGAAACCAAGGCTGGCGATCCCGCCGCTTTCGCCCATTTCGACCTGTATCGTGTCCCCTCGCCCGCCTTCGTCGTCGATGAAGCCGCCGTGCGGCGCAACCTGTCGGTGCTGCGCGACATCGGCGATCGCGCCGGCATCAAGGTGCTGGGCGCGCTCAAGGCCTTTTCCATGTGGTCGCTGGGCGGCGTGCTGGGCGAATATCTCGACGGCGTCTGCGCCTCGGGCATCTACGAGGCACGCCTCGGCCGCGAGGAATATAAGGGCGAGGTCGCGACCTATTGCGCTGCCTACAAGCCCGATGATCTCGCCGAAATCCTCAAGATTTCCGACCATGTGATCTTCAACAGCCCCGGCCAGATCGCCCGGATGAAGCCGGTGATCGACGCCGCCCGCGCGGAAGGTCGCATCTTCGACATCGGCCTGCGCATCAACCCCCTCCACCCGGAGGGCGAGGTGCCCAAATATGACCCGTCGCAGCCGCACAGCCGCCTTGGCTTCCCCATCGACCAGTTGCGCGCCGAGCATCTGGACGGCGTCGACGGCCTCCACGTCCATAATCTGTGCGAACAGGATTTCCTGCCGCTCCAGCGCACCTGGGCGGCGATCGAGCCGTTCGTCATGCCCCATGTCGCCGGCCTCAAATGGCTGAACTTCGGCGGTGGCCACCATGTCACCCGCGCCGACTACCAGATCGACGAGCTGATCGCCTTCCTTCAGGCGATCAAGGCGCAGACCGGGCTTGAACTCTATATCGAGCCGGGCGAGGCGATGGCGCTCGATGCGGGCATCCTGATCGGCGAAATCCTCGACGTGATCGACAATGGCATGCCCGTCGCGATCACCGACATCAGCGCCACCTGCCACATGCCCGACGTGATCGAGGCACCCTATCGCCCCGCCATGCTGCATGAGCAGGACGAAGGCCCGGTCACGCGCCTGGGCGGCCCATCCTGCCTGGCGGGCGATATCATCGGCGATTATCGGGTGCCTGGCGGCGCCGAACCAGGCGCGCGCATCGCCTTCCTGGACCAGGCCCATTATTCGATGGTGAAGACCAACACCTTCAACGGCGTGCCCCTGCCGGCCATCTGGCTATGGAATTCCCAGAGCGATGAACTCCAGGAAATCCGCAGCTTTTCCTACGCGGATTTCAAGGGCCGCCTGTCCTGATTCCATTCCTGTTTCTGCCCGGCCGGGCGTGTGAAATTCCGCGTTAATTTCGCGGAAACTATCTTTCGCCCGGCCGAAATATCCTGTCTTTTCAACAACCCATCCAGCATGACGCACGTTTCATAGCGGGCTGCGCAACAAAATTTTCATATGCGCTTTACAGGGGGGACCCCACCGCATATATCGGCCGCTCGCTGCCCCATGGGACTTCCACCGCAAGGCAGCTTTTTCGCCCTGAACTACACTGGAGGTCCCTTGAGTTGCACAAGCATCATAGCGCGCTGGGGGTAGCGACCGCCCTCACACCGGCAGCACCGGTAACGCTGATCCGTCCCGAAGCCGCAGCTCGGGCCGCCCGTTTCTTCACTGAGAAGTTTCCGGGTCGCTCGCTCTATGCAGTCAAGGCGAATCCGTCTCCTGATCTGATCCGCACGCTTTTCGATTCGGGCATCACGCATTTCGACGTGGCATCGATCGCCGAAGTGCGTCTCGTTGCCGAAACGCTCGAAGGCAAGGCCAAGCTCTGCTTCATGCACCCGGTCAAGGCCGAGGAAGCGATCGCGGAAGCGTACCATGTTCATGGCGTGCGCACCTTCTCGCTCGACACGATCGACGAGCTGGAAAAGATCATGCGCGCCACCGGTGATGCGACCGATCTGGAGCTATGCGTGCGCCTGCGCGTCTCGTCCGAACATTCGGAACTCAGCCTGGCGTCGAAGTTCGGCGCGGAGCTGGGCGAGACCCGCGAGCTGCTGATGGCAACCCGTCAGGCCGCCGATGCGCTGGGCATTTGCTTCCATGTCGGCAGCCAGGCGATGAGCCCGCAGGCCTATAGCGATGCGATCGAGCGCGTGCGCGCCGCGATCGTGGACGCAGCCGTTACGGTCGACATCATCGATGTCGGCGGCGGCTTCCCGTCCATCTATCCGGGCATGGAGCCGGTCGCGCTCGAAAATTATTTCGAAGCCATCCATCGCGGCTTTGAAAGCCTGCCGGTCAGCTACTCGTCGGAACTGTGGTGCGAGCCCGGCCGCGCGCTGTCGGCGGAATATAGCTCGATCATCGTGCGCGTCGAACGCCGCCGTGGCCAGGAACTCTACATCAACGACGGCGCCTATGGCGCGCTGTTCGATGCCGCGCATATCGGCTGGCGCTTCCCCGTCGCCCTGCTGCGCGAGGATGAGAGCGAGGAAGAGCTGGAAGGCTTCTCCTTCTATGGCCCGACCTGCGACGACATGGACCATATGGTCGGCCCGTTCATGCTCCCGGCGGACGTGAAGGTCGGCGACTATATCGAGATCGGCATGCTCGGCGCCTATGGCGCGGCGATGCGTACCGGCTTCAACGGCTTCACCTCGGAATCGACGATCGAAGTGTCGGACGAGCCGATGGCCAGCCTCTATGCCGAAACACTGCCGGCCCGTCGTCGCGCAACTGTCATCAAGCTCGGTTAAGACGGGCGCCGCTCCCCTTTAGGAGAGGATGCCCGTCCAACGGCCCGCATAGGCCGAGGATCGAACGAAAGACTATATCCCTCGCTGCCGCCCCCTCGCAGCGAGGGATTTTCTTTGGGGCATTTGCCCCCTCCACGACGGTGTGAACTTCGTAGGAAAACGCTCAGGGGCGCCGGAAAATCCCGACCAGCTCGACATGGGTGGACCAGCGAAACTGGCCGACCGGCATGACGCTGTCGAGCACATAGCCGCCCGTCACCAGATGCGCGGCGTCGCGGGCGAAGCTGCCCGGATTGCATGAGACATAGGCGATCAGCGGCACCGTCGACTGCGCCAGTTGCATCGCCTGTTCGCGCGCACCCGCACGGGGCGGATCGATCACCACGGCGGCAAAGCGGTTCAGTTCCTCAGGTGTCAGCGGCCGGCGGAACAGGTCGCGATGATCGGCCACCATGCGCCGCTGCGCGCGATGGCCGGCGAGCTTGAGCGACAGCACCAGATCGCGCGCACCCTCCGCCGCATAGACCGGCCGATTGGCGCCGATCGCCAGTGCAAAGGTGCCAAGGCCGCAGAACAGGTCGGCGACCGCGCCGGTCGCGGGCAGCGCGTCCTGCACTGCCTTCACCAGGGCAGCCTCGCCATCGGGTGTCGCCTGCAAGAAGGAATAGGGCGGAAAGCCGACTGCAACGCCACCAAAGCTGACGGTCACCGGCTCCGGCTCCCAGCGCGTCTCCGGACCGTCACCCTGATCGATGGTCAGCCGCGCCAAGGCGTGTCCGCGGGCGAAATCACCCAGCGCCTCGTCCGCCGCCAGCCCCTCGACCTTCACGCCTTCCAGCAACAGGTCGACGCCCTGATCGGTCAGCGACATGCGTACATGCGCGGCGCGCTTGTCGGGCAGGCAGGTCAGCAGCATCGTCCGCAGCGGCGCGATCAGCGCGAACAGGCGCGGATCGAGGATCTCGCACATCGTCAGGTCGACCAGAACATGGCTGCCCTGCTCGGCGAAGCCGATGGTGATCCGCTTGCCCTGCCGCGCGGCGCGCAGCGAGGCTCGGCGACGCGTGCGCGGCGGCGAGACATGGGCCGGCAGCACCATCTGCGGCACTACGCCCTGCCCGGCCAGCGCGCCGGTCACGCGGGCGCTGACGAAATCAGCCAGGCTCGGCTCGTCGATCTGCTGCAGCTCGCAGCCACCGCAGCCGGGAAAATGGATGCAGGGCGCGTCGACATGATGCGGGCCAGCGATGATGCTGCCGTCGGCAGCGATCCGGTCGCCCGGTGCTACCAGTGCGAAATGCCGCCCATCGGCGGTGACGCCATCGCCCTTGGCGGCGATGCGGAGGATGAGATCATTATCTTGGGTCACAGCCGCGAGCCGATAGCGGCTGAAAGCGCGGCAAGCAAATCATCCGCGACAAAAGCCGGGCCAGCCCGGCGCGCAGCCTCCCCATGCAGCCAGACCGCCTCGCACGCTGCGCGAAACGGATCGCCAGTCACGGCCAGTCGCCCGGCGGCTAGCCCCGCCAGCACATCGCCCGTGCCAGCGGTCGACAACCAGGTCGAAGCACTCCGCGCCACGGCTACCCGGCCATCCGGCGCGGCGATCACGCTGTCCGCGCCCTTGTAGACCACAACCGACCTCGTCATATGGGCGCCAGCCAGCGCCCGGTCGATCTTGCTGCCCGGCTGATCGCCGAAAAGCCGGACGAATTCGCCTTCATGCGGGGTCAGGATCGATCCGGCCGGGACATGGGTAGCCGCCCTTCCTGCCAGCAAGGTGAGCGCGTCGGCATCCAGCACCAGCGGCCGCCCGCATGCCAGCGCAGCATCAAGCCGCGCCCGTGCCCCATCCTCCCGACCCAATCCCGGACCGACCAGCACGGCCGCCAGCCGAGGGTCGGAAAGAGCATCGCTCAGGACAGTGACATCCTCAATCTGCTGATGAACGATGGCGTGCGGCCCAGACTCGCATGGCGAAGCGTCATAGCGCCTCACCATGCCGGCACCGGAATGGGCCGCCGCGGCTGCCGCCAGCGCCGCCGCGCCCGGCATAAGACCGCCGACAACGCCGACCAGACCTCGGCTATATTTATGCGCAGCGGCGACAGGCGCGCGAAGCTGCGGCGCTGCAAGCACATGCATGTCCTGCGGCATGGCGAGGCCGATGTCCGCCCGCACCAGCTTTCCCATAAGACTAGCCGCCGGCTGCAACAGATGCGCGGGCTTGAA
The DNA here is from genome assembly GCF_051058005.1 of Sphingobium sp. DN12. Lineage (NCBI taxonomy): Bacteria > Pseudomonadati > Pseudomonadota > Alphaproteobacteria > Sphingomonadales > Sphingobiaceae > Sphingobium > Sphingobium sp. DN12. The sequence continues at coordinate 1,557,494 of NZ_CP173717.1, read as the reverse complement.
TGCGCCCAATGCGATCGTCACGTCGAACTTCGGCACCGCCGACAATAGCCGGCCATCATCCGTCCCCACCCCGCTGGGCAGATCAATCGCATAGCTGTGATTGGCATGCGCCACCAATTCGCCCAATCGGTCCGCCACCGCCACATCCAGGCCCCGCGTCAGCCCCGTGCCGAACAGCGCGTCGACCAGTTGTGCCGCCGGCGCGGCATCGGCCAGCAACTCTACCGGGCCGTCCCATAATGCCCTGGCTCGCTGGGCCGATGCGGTTCGGCTGCCCCCCAGGGAGGAGACCCGCACCGGTACGCCCAGTTCGCGCAATATACGCGCAATAACAAAGCCATCACCGCCATTATTGCCATGACCACAGAGGATCAGTGCATCCCGTCGATGCCCCGCACGCCAGATGATCTGTGCCGCCGCAGCCCCCGCCCGTTCCATCAATGCATATGGATCGACGCCAGCATCAAACGCCGCCTGCTCGGCCGCGCGCATGGCTGCTGCCGTCAATATCGGGTCGGGCACCATCAATTCGGCTTGGCCGCCACGGTAGCGGGCAGCCGATACCGGTCGGCACCGATCGCCACTTCGACCAGTCCCTTGCCGATAATGGTGAGCTTTGCCTCCTCGGCGCCATCGGCCGAAACCAGACCACGCCCGTCCTGCACGATCCTTAGCCGCCGGAACCCGCCGTCGGGATGGCGCAGGGTCAGCATGTCGCCGTCGCGTTCGACGCCGCACGCCCGCGACCAATCGCCCTTGCCGATCGCGCAGTCGATCAAGCTTTCGTCATCGGCGATCGCCCCACTCCCGCCGCCCTTGCCGTCACATCCCGCCAGGGCCAGCCCCGCCAGCATCAGTGCGCCAGACAATCGCAGCCCCATCAGAACATCCCCTTTCGACATCCTCTATGGCCCGGCGCGCCAGGCCCGACCATCAACTCAGCCGGTTACGGCATTCCAGAACGATCGGTCCGAGCAGATCGGCAAAGCGGCGCTGCCCCGCAGCATCGTCAACCAGATCCTGCCGCATCTCGATCCCCAGATAGGGGATGCCATTGGCTTCGGCATGGCGGTTCATGGTCGCGTTGAGCAATTGCCCCGAATAGGGCAGTTGGTCGCCGACATTCAGCCCCGCCGCCTCCAGCATCGGAATGGCGATCCGCGCCGCCCGATCATCCTGATTATAGAGAATGCCGATATCCCAAGGCCGCTGCTGCTCGGGATCGCTCGTCAGGCGCGGCGTGAAGCTATGTACGGACAGGATGAAGGGTGACGTCATGCCGTCGAGCATGGCCGCCACCTGCTGATGATAGGGGTGATGGAAGCGGCGCATCCGTTCGGCCAGATCAGCGCCCCGATTACCCGGAATGGCATGGCCGTCACTCATCACCGGCAGCAGGCCGGGCGCATCCTCTTCGCGGTTGAGATCGATGACCAGGCGGGAGATGCCGGCCAGGATCGCGGAGCAGTTCAGTTGCGCCGCGAGCAACTGGCTGACCTCCGCCACGCCGATGTCGATCGCGATATGTTCGCGAAGCAGCGCCGGATCGATGCCCAGGTCGATATCGTCGGGGACATGGGCCGAGGCATGATCGACGATGATCAGCAGGTCGAGATCGCCCTCGTGCACGGTGGTGAAGGCTTCGCTCATGATGTCCTGATCCTCGTTTCCATCACCCACCAATCCGGATGATCGCGGCGCAGTGCGTCCGCCGCCTGCCCCCTTCCCTGCTCGTCATCGAACAGCGCGAAACAGGTCGCGCCCGACCCGGACATCCGCGCCAGCCGGGGACTTTGCGCCTGCAACGCCTCCAGCACTTCACCGATCACCGGCGCCGACAGCCGGGCCGGCGCCTCCAAATCATTCCGGCCGGAACGCGCAAGCCCGACAATATCCAGCGCATCGAGCGCGCCGCGATCGATCCTGTCCCAGCCGGCAAAGACCGACGCCGTCGAGACGCCGACCCGCGGATTGACCAGCAGCATCGGCCGGCCCGACAGATCGTCCAGCGCCTGCGCCTCCAGCAGTTCGCCACGACCGCGCACCAGTTGCGTCGTGCTGGCCAAGCAGGCCGGCACGTCCGAGCCAAGCGACAGGGATAATTGCTGCAATACAGCGTCTTCCACGGTGATATTCCAGATACGCATCAACAGGCGCAGCGTCGCGGCCGCATCCGCCGAGCCACCACCGATGCCCGACGCAACCGGCAGCCGCTTGTCGAGCCGGACATCGGCACCGGCCGTTATATCAGTGGCCGCCTGAAGACTTCTCGCCGCCCGCATCACCAGATTGTCATCGTCACCGCTCAGGCCCGCGGCGCAAGGGCCCTCCACGGCGAGCGTAATAACACCATCGTCGCGCTGCCGGGCATGAAGAATATCCCCATCATCGGCAAAGACGAACAGGCTTTCCAGCGCATGATAGCCATCCGCGCGGCGCTCGCGCACATGCAAGGCCAGATTGACTTTTGCGTAAGCAATTTCAGTTAGTTGTCCGGATATATTCACAGGATTTCGATACAATATCAGGGCGCTGCATATTCGGGTTTCAAACCTTCGCGGGCCTTGGCGTCAAGCCGATTGGCGACATACCCCTCCGCGAAGACCGCCGCTGCGCGCCAGGCATAGCGCGCCTCGTAGCGACGACCAGCGGTCCACAATGCATCGCCCAGATGTTCGTTGATCGTGGCATCGCCGGGCGCCCCGGCCGCGGCGCGTTCCAGCACCGGGACTGCGCCCTTGACGTCCCCGGTCACGAACTTCGCCCAGCCGAGCGAGTCCGTGATCGACGCATCCTGCGGCTTGAGCGCGCTTGCCTTCTTCAGCAGGTCGAGCGCCACATCGACATTCTGCCGCCGTTCGATCTGGGCATAGCCGAGATAATTGAGGATGACCGGTTCATTCGGGGCCATGACAGCGGCCTTTTCGAGCACCGCACGGGCCTCGTCCCACCGCTTGCCCTGCTCCAGCGCGCTGCCTTCGAACAGCAGCAATGCCCAAGGCAGACTGTCAGCCGAATAGCCCGCCTGCGCACGATGGAAAGCCAACGCAGCGCCGTCGAAATCGCCGGAGTCCGCCAGCAATCGTCCAAGTCTTACAAGGCGTTCCGGCTCGGCATTAGGAGCCGATGCCAGGCTTTGCGCCAGTGCGATCGCGCCGTCGCGATCCCCCGAGGCCGCCAGTGCCTCGACCAGTTCCGCCTGGGCGAGCGTGCCATACCAGCCAGTCACCGGCACCTTGCGCGCTTCCGCCGCCGCATAATTGGCGAGATCGCCCGCCACCAGCAGTTTCGCCGCCACCAGATGCGGCTCGGCCGCGGCCGGATCGGCAAAGGTCGCGATCCGCGCCAGACGAATGCCCAGCGCCGTGCCCGTTTCGTCGGACGCGATGTCGACCGCCAGACGGGCCAGCAATTGGGCAAAGCCCTGCCTGGGCGTGAAGGGCGCGGCAATCGCTCCCGGCACCTTGCCACGGGCAACGTCCGCGCGGGCCTTGGCGAAACTCGCTTCATCGGCGGGCAGCAGGGCCAGGGCATCCGCCTTCGCCCGGCGCCCGGCCAGTTGCGCGGCGAAGGTCAGGCGCAGCGCTTCGTCGTCCGTCACGCGCAAGCCCAAGGCACGGCGCATCGCGCCAATCGCCTCTTCCTTGTCGCCCCGCGCCATGGCCTGCAACGCCAGATGTTCGTCAAGATAGCGGGCGCCCAGCGCCCCGAACTTGTCCTTGCTGTCGATGACGGGCGCCACATAGCGGCGCTGGCCCAGCGATATCCAGCTTTGCACGATCGGGGCGAGGAAGGAGAAATTGCCTTCTTCCACCAAGCGATCGGTGAAGGTCTGCGCCGCCGCCCAATCCTTGCGCCCCAACGCGTCGCAAATCCGCAGCAAGGTGCCGTCGCGCGGCAGCATGCCCCCCTCATCCAGCAACGCGGCCGATTGCAGCGCCAGCGGCATGTCGCCGCTTTCCAATGCCTGGACATAGGAACGGCGGGCAATGGCAAGGCTGGTCGGATCGCCGGCGAGGGCCACACGATAGCTGTCGACCGCAACGCCCAGCGCACCTTCGCCATCAGCAAGGCGCGCACGGGCATAGGCATGCAAGGCCATATCGGGATCAACCGATGCGCCGGCCGCAGCCGGCAGCATCAGCAACAGTCCTGGAATCAGGCCCCTACATGTTCGGATAATTCGGTCCTCCACCGCCCTCGGGCACGACCCAGTTGATATTCTGGGTCGGGTCCTTGATGTCGCATGTCTTGCAGTGGACGCAATTCTGCGCGTTGATCTGGAAGCGAGGCTCCCCTTCATCCAGACCGACCACTTCATAGACACCGGCAGGACAATAACGCTGAGCCGGCTCGTCATAAAGGGGCAGATTGTAGGAAATGGGGACCGACGGATCCTTCAACTGCAGATGGACCGGCTGGTCCTCCTCATGATTGGTGTTCGACAGGAATACAGAGGACAGACGATCGAAACTGATCACGCCATCGGGCTTGGGATAGGCGATTTTCTCGCACTGGTCCTTGCGCCACAATTTCTCGCAATCGGGCTTGTGCTTCATGGTGAAGGGCAGGCCGATCTTGAGCGTGCGCATCCACATGTCGATACCCGCCAGCAGCGTGCCGATGGTGTTGCCGAACTTGGCCAGCAGCGGCTCGGCATTCTTCACCAGCTTCAGTTCGTCCGCGATCCAGCTGGAACGCAGGCGATCCTCATAATCGTGCAGCACGTCGCGCGCGCGCTCGTCCTGGATCGCCTCGAACGCGGCCTCGGCGGCCAGCATGCCCGACTTCATCGCGGTATGGCTGCCCTTGATGCGCGGCACATTGACGAATCCGGCCGAGCAACCGATCAGAGCACCGCCGGGGAAGACCAGCTTGGGGATCGACTGCCAGCCGCCCTCGTTGATCGCGCGCGCGCCATAGGAAACGCGGCGACCGCCCTCCAGGAACTTGCGGATTTCCGGATGCTGCTTCCAGCGCTGGAATTCCTCGAACGGATAGAGATGCGGGTTGCGATAGCCCAGGCCCACGACGAAGCCGAGCGCAACCTGGCCATTGGCCTGATGGTATAGAAAACCGCCGCCATATGCGTCAGTTAGCGGCCATCCCTGCGTATGGATGACAAGGCCCGGCTGATGCTTGGCGGGATCGATGTCCCACAATTCCTTCATCCCCAGACCATAGACCTGCGGCTCGCAATCGGCCTCCAGGTCGAACTGGCGCTTGAGGATCTTGGTCAGGTGGCCGCGCGCGCCCTCCGCAAAGAAAGTATATTTGGCGTGCAGTTCCAGGCCCGGCTGATAGTCCGCCTTGCGCTCGCCATCACGGGCAATGCCCATGTCGCCGGTCGCGACGCCCTTCACGCTGCCATCCTCATTGTAGAGGATTTCGGCAGCGGCGAAGCCGGGGAAGATTTCGACGCCAAGACCTTCGGCCTGCTCGGCCAGCCAGCGGCACAGATTGCCCAGCGATCCGGTATAGGTGCCCTTATTGTGCATCCAGCCCGGCGTCATGATGTGCGGCATCGCCATCTTGCCCGCCTTGGACAAGACCCAATGCTGGTTGTCGGTGACCGGAACATCGGCCATCGGGCAGCCCTGTTCCTTCCAGTCGGGGATCAGCTCATCCAGCGCCCTGGGATCGACCACCGCGCCTGACAGGATATGGGCGCCGATTTCCGACCCCTTTTCCAGCACGCAGACGGCCAGTTCCTGCCCGGCGGCATTGGCCAGTTGCTTCAGCCGGATCGCTGCAGACAGGCCAGCCGGTCCCCCACCGACGATGACGATGTCATAGGGCATCGAATCCCGTTCGCTCATAATCCCTCCATAAAGGCGCCCGCCAGCACATGTCCGGCCATCCGGTCGCCTTATTACTCCAACGTTTTGACATTCCACGCGATGAAGATTCTTGACCCTCGCGTCAACCTCTGGCCCAAGGGCATCGTGATGCGGGGATTAGAGCGGGACTTTGGAGCCGCAGCGCCTGACGCCTATCTGGCGTGGTGGTCGCTGGCGGGGGTGGACGGCGCCGTAGCGGAAGCACCAGTCAACTGGTTGCGGCCCCAGCCGACACGAGCGCAACTGGCCGAGCAGGCTGCGAAGGCCTTTGCTCCACCGCCCCCCGAAAAACCCAAGACGCTGGACGCCTATCTCGAATGGCTTGCCAGTGATTCGGCCCAGCCCGAACGCAAATGGCCCGGCACCCCGATCCTGCCGACCGGCCCAACCGCAGCGCCGCTGATGGTCATCACCGACATGCCCGACCTGGCAGATGCCGGCGCGGGCCATTTATTCGCCGATCGCGCTGGCGCTTTGTTCGATGCCATGATGCGGGCCATCGGCCTGCGCCGTGACGATATCTGCCTGGCTTCGCTGTTCACCGTCCGCCCCGCCGGCGGCATGGTGGAGGCAAGCGATCTGGCCCATGTCGCCGATCGTATCAGGCTGCATGTCCATCTCGCCGCGCCGCGCCGCCTGCTCCTGCTCGGCGATCGGACGGTCCGTGCGCTGCTTCCGACCGATGGCGCCGACCGGTCCACCGGTTTACGCGCCTTTAACCATGATGGCGGCACTGTGCCCGCCATTGCCACATTCCATCCGCGCCTGCTGCTCAGCCAGCCCGCGGCCAAGGCGGAATGCTGGCGCGCCCTGCAAAGCCTGATTGAGGAAGATCGCCCGTGATTCGCGTTGCAACCCGCATTTCCAGCCTTGCCCTGCTCAGCATGAGCGCGGCGCTGGCGATCCCGGCCAGTGCCAAGGCGGCCGAAACCCTCCCTCTCTTGCCGACCAATTCCAACGCCGGCACCCCGCTCCAGCTGTCCGATGGCGACAAGGCGCGCTACAATGCGATCTTCGCCGCCCTGCGCGACCAGAAGTGGTCGGATGCCAAAGCGATGATCCTGGCACTCGACCCGCAGGATGCGGTTCGTCCGCTAGCCCTGTCGGAACTCTATCTTGCCAAGGGGTCGCCGCGCGTCGAGCTGTTCGACCTGCTCGACCTCGTCAACAAGGCAGCCTGGCTGCCCAAGGCCGACCAGCTTTCCCGCCTAGCGCAGAAGCGCGGCGCGACCATCCTGCCCGATCTGCCGCAGGTGCAGAAGCTGGTATGGCTGGGCTCCGCCCCGCGCCGCCAATATGTCAGCGGCAGCAAGACGGACGTGCTGGCCCAGAGCCTGTCGGCCCAGATCCTGACCTTCATCAAGAATGACGATCCGGCCGGCGCGGAAGGGCTGCTTGCCGCTGGCGAAGCGGGGCTGACGTCCGAAGGTCTGACCGAAGTGCGCCAGCGTGTTGCCTGGGCTTATTATATCGAAAGCGATGATCTCAACGCCCGCCGCATGGCTGCGCGCGCGCTTGAAACCCGTACCGGCGGGGACTGGACCGTGCAGGCCCACTGGACGACGGGCCTTGCCGCCTGGCGCCAGAATGATTGCCGCGCTGCGGCCCCGGCCTTCGCCAATGTCGCGGCGCTGGCGGGCGACGCCGACATGCGCGCGGCCGGCGCCTATTGGGCATCGCGCGCCTATATGGTCTGCGGCGAGGCCGAGAAGGTCGAGAATATGCTGAAGCTCGCGGCGCGATCCGACGAGACCTTCTATGGCCTGCTCGCCCGCGAGAGCCTGGGCATGCCGCTGGGCGGCGCGACCATGAACGCGCGTTTCAGCGACAATGACTGGCGCCAGCTCAAGGACAGCCCCAATGTCCGCAGCGCGATCGCGCTGGCCGATATTGGCGAGAATGGCCGCGCCGACGAGATTTTGCGCTATCAGGCGAAGCTGGGCGGCACCGCCCAATATGATGCGCTGCTGCGCCTGGCCAGCGCGCTCAACCTGCCCGCAACCCAGCTCTGGCTCGCCCATAATGGCCCGGCCGGCAAACAGCCCGACAGTTTCGCCCGCTTCCCGGCGCCGGCCTGGCGGCCGGACGGCGGCTGGCGTGTCGATCCGTCGCTGATCTACGCCCATACGCTGCAGGAATCCGGCTTCCGTTCGGACGTCGTCTCCAGCGCCGGCGCCCGCGGCCTGATGCAGGTGCGCCCCGGAACCGCCGGCGATGTCGGCCTGTCCAACGCATCGCAACTGTTCGTGCCGTCCACCAACATGGAATATGGCCAGCGCTATCTGGAATCGCTCCGCGACATGAGCGCGACCGGCGGCCTGCTGCCCAAGGTGATGGCCGCCTATAATGCCGGCCCGCTGCCGGTCGAACGCTGGAACAGCGAGGTGAAGGACAAGGGCGATCCGCTGCTCTTCATCGAATCCCTGCCCTATTATGAAACCCGCGCCTATGTGAACATCGTCATGCGCAACTACTGGATGTACCAGATCCAGGCGAAGGGCGAGGCGGATTGCCTGACCGGCATGGCGCAGGGCATGTGGCCAACCTTCCCCAATGCCAAGGGCGTCAAGCTGGTGCGTCTCAGCAAGGCCGATGGCCGGGCGATGATCGCCGGCGGATCGGACTGATGCCGATCGATGAGGGCCGGACCTTCCTGCCCGTCCGCATCGCCGTACTAACCGTTTCCGACACCCGCACCCTGGCCGATGACCGGTCCGGCGATACGCTGGTCGATCGCCTGACCGGCGCGGGCCATGTCCTGGCCGACCGGCTGATCGTCACTGATGATCGCAGTGCCATCGTCGCACGCCTTCACGCCTGGATCGACGATCCGCAGGTCGATGTGATCCTGACCACCGGCGGCACCGGCGTCACCGGCCGGGACGTCACGCCCGAGGCACTGACCCAGGTGCAGGACAAGGAAATTCCTGGTTTCGGCGAGCTGTTCCGGTGGCTCAGCTATCAGTCGATCGGCACATCGACCATCCAGTCGCGCGCCACCGCCTGCGTCGCGCGCGGCACCTATATCTTCGCCCTGCCCGGCTCGACCGGCGCGGTGCGGGATGCATGGGACGGCATTCTCGCCAGCCAACTCGACAGCCGGTTCCGCCCCTGCAATTTCGTCGAGCTGATGCCGCGCCTCACCGAGCGCTAAACGCCTGTTTGAAAAATCGCAAAAGGGCGATTTTTCGTTACGGCTCCAGCCCGCTCCCCTTCACTTCTTGAGCGTGGGCGCCGGGTTCTCCTTGAAGAATTTGCTGAGTTCGCCGAGCATCACTGACCACCAGTCGACCACGTCGGCAAAATTCTCCTGATTGAGACCGCCGATCGTGCTGACGTCATAGGACACGTCCAGCGTCTTGTCGTCGGCCAACGACATCTGGATGAAGCGCTTGGACTGGTTCCACTTGTTCGCCAGTTCGACCGTGTTGCCGCCATCATCCGCGAAATTGATACCGAACTGCAACGAGTTGCAGTCCTTCATTTCTTCGCAGCCGTAGAAATAGATGGTGAAATTATAGCCGCTGGCAGCGCTCTCGATCATCGGATTGCCGGTCGACTTGCTCTTGGTCAGCGCCGCCTTGTAACCTGCTGCCTGCAACGCATCGGCCACCGACTGGGGTCGGCTGGCGCAGACCATATTTGCGGCACAATCCGTCGTCGGTGTCGCGGCATCGGCCGCGCCTGCCATCATCATCAGAGCCGGAACAAGCCACCAGGCACGCATGATATTTCCCCCTGCTTTCAAGGGCGCAGCCATGACGCGTCGGAAGCGATCTTGTCAACAAGTTCATGATATGTTCTTATTTCAAGATGGCAAACATCCCCGGACGCGGCGCAACGCACAACCAGGCAAGCAGCCGGTTCAACCTGGCCGCGCGCGAGGCGGACGGCGACTGGCTCGACGCCGTGGAAGCGATCGACGGACCGGCCCAGAAACTGCGCACCAGCGTGTCGCTGATCACGCCGCGCACGATCATCTCGCGCAACGCGTCGCCCGACATCGCCTTTTCCCAGTCGATCAACGCCTATGCCGGCTGCGAGCATGGCTGCATCTATTGCTTTGCCCGGCCGACCCACGCCTATCATGACCTGTCGCCGGGACTGGATTTCGAGACGCGCCTGTTCGCCAAACCGGATGCAGCGACATTGCTGCGCAAGGAATTGTCGCACCGGAACTACAGCGTCTCACCGATCGCCATGGGCACGAATACCGACCCCTATCAGCCGATCGAGAAGGATTGGGAGATCACGCGCCAATTGCTGGAGGTGATGGTGGAATGCCGCCATCCGGTGTTCATCACCACCAAGTCCGACCGCATCCTGCGCGACATCGACCTGCTGGCCGATCTGGCGCGCGACAATCTGGTCGCGGTGATGATTTCGGTAACCTCGCTCGATCCCAAGGTCGCGCGCACGCTGGAGCCGCGCGCGCCCCATCCCGAACGACGGATCGCCGCGATTGCTCGCCTGGCCGAAGCCGGCGTGCCGGTATCGGCCAACATGTCCCCGATCATCCCGGCGATCAATGATCATGAGATCGAACAGGTCGTCGCGCGGCTCGCCATGGCCGGCGCACAGGACGTCAACTACATCCTGGTCCGCCTGCCGCATGAGGTCGCACCGTTGTTCCGCGCCTGGCTGGAAACCCATTATCCCGATCGCGCCGCCAAGGTGATGGCGATGATCCGGGACATTCGCGGCGGGCGGGACAATGATCCCGATTTCGGTAGCCGGATGCGCGGTCAGGGCGTCTGGGCCGACCTGACCCGCACCCGCTTCATCAAGGCCCGCCGCAAGGCCAATCTAGGGCAGGCGCGGATCAGCGTCCGCACCGACCTGTTCCGGCCGCCCGAGGGCGCGCAGATGCGGCTCTTCTAGAGGCCGGTCAAATCTCGACCTGGCTACCGAGTTCGACCACGCGATTGGTCGGCAGGCGGAAGAACTCCATCGCACTTTCCGCGTTGCGGAGCATCCAGGCGAAGATCTTCTCGCGCCACAGCGGCATCCCGGGATTGGCCGAAGGCAGCAGCGTCTGGCGTGCCAGGAAGAAGCTGGTGTCCATCATCTTGAACGCCTGGCCGCAGCCGGTCACATTCTTGAGTGCGGCCGGAACATCCGGCTCCTGCATGAAGCCATATTGCAGCACCAGGCGGAAGAAGCCACGGCCCAGATCCTCCAGCTTGCACCTGCCGTCATCCTCGACCACCGGCACATCCTTGATCTTGACGGTCAGCAGGATCACCCGCTCATGCAGCACCTTGTTGTGCTTGAGATTATGCAGCAGCGCATGCGGCACGCCATCAGGTGTCGAGGTCATGAAGACAGCGGTACCCGGCACGCGCACGGCGCTGTTGGCGGCCGAAGCCACGAACACCGGGATCGGCATCGCTGCCTCGCGCAGCCGTTCCTGCACCAGCCGGCGCCCACGCGACCAGGTGGTCAGCAAGGTGAAGACGACGAAGCCGATCAGCAACGGGAACCAGCCGCCGTCGGGCACCTTGGTCAGATTGGCGGCCAGATAGGCGCCATCGACCAGGTAGAAAACGGCAAGCAGCGGCGCGGCATAATACCATTTCCAGTGCCACAGCCGATAGAGCACCACGGTCAGCAGCACATTGTCGATGAACATCGCACCGGTGACGGCAATGCCATAGGCCGCAGTCAGGTTGGACGATGTCTTGAACACCAGCACCAGCAGGATGACCATGACCATCAACCCCCAGTTGATCAGGGGAATGTAGATCTGGCCGGCCGTCGAGGCGCTGGTATGCTCGATCCGCAGACGCGGCATGAAGCCGAGTTGGATCGCCTGCTGTGTGACCGAGAAAGCGCCGGATATCACCGCCTGTGACGCAATGATCGCCGCCAGCGTGGCAAGGCCGATCAGCGGCAACTGCATCCATTGCGGCGCGAGATTGTAGAAGGGGCTGTGCAGCGCCGCGGCGCCCTCCCGGAAGAGCAGCGCGCCCTGCCCCATATAGTTGAGCATCAATGCCGGCAGCACGAAGATCAGCCAGGACACGCGGATCGGGCTGCGGCCGAAATGGCCCATATCGGCATAGAGCGCTTCGGCGCCCGTCACCGCCAGCACCACCGAGCCCAGTGCCAGGAAGGCGGGCAGCGGATCGGTGGCAAAGAACATCACCGCCCAATAAGGATTGAAGGCGTAGAGAATGCCCGGCGTCTTGACGATGCTGAGCACGCCGAGCGACGCGATCGTCACGAAATAGATCAGCATGATCGGCCCGAAAAGGGTCGCGACCTTGTTGGTCCCCAGACCCTGGATCCAGAACAGGCCGAGCAGGATCAGCACCGCGACCGGCAGGATCGCTGGTGCCAGATTGGCATTATAGACCGCCAGGCCTTCCACCGCCGACAGCACGGAAACCGCCGGCGTGATCATCGAATCGCCGTAGAAGAGAGCCGTCGCGAACACGCCCAGCAGCACGATGCCGCGCGACCAGCGCTGCGTCTTGGTCTGGCCGTTGATCAACGCCAGCAGCGCCAGGCTGCCACCCTCGCCCTTGTTGTCGGCGCGCATGATGATGCTGACATATTTAAGCGTCACAACCAGCATCATCGACCAGAACATCAGGCTGATGACGCCCAATATATGGTCGGGATCGAGGTCGAGATGATGGTGCCCCGCGAAGGTCTCGCGGAAGGCGTAGAGCGGGCTGGTGCCGATATCGCCGAAGACGATACCGATCGCGCCGACGACCAGCTTGGCCGTGGCTTTCTGGCGGGCATGGCCATGCCCATCCTGCTCGCCGCCTTCGGGGACGGCGACCGCGCTGTCATCAGCCATGAAGGAAATGCTCGATCATCAATATCATGTCGCAACCCTTGCCAGGGCAATTCTCATTCCAAGGACGGAGCCCAGCAAACCGCCGGCCCCTACCATGGGCACAGGGTTCACGCAATGATCGCCCCGATGCGGATCATCGCGAAGCCGCATCCATCGCCAGCATGGCATCGATACGCGCGATATTGGCCTGCAGTTCCGCCTTGATCTTGCTGCCTTCGGGCGCCGATTGCGCCAGCGGCAACCATTGTTTGCGCGCCGCGTCCAACTGCCCGGCCTGGGCGAGGGCGAGGCCATAGAAATAGCGCGGCGCCGGCCCTTCCGGGTCCAGCCGCAGCGCCTGGCGATAGGCATAGTCGGCCGCCGGCGCGACCACGCCATCGGCATGCGCAACCAGCGCATTCCCCATGCCGAGCCACAAATTGGCGTCGTCCGGCGCCTGCTTGAGGCCGGAGAGCAGGATATTGGCCGCCTCCTTGGTCAGGCCGCGCCGCCCGTAGGAATCCGACATGATCAGCCATTGGCCGGCCGGGCCATAGCGCTCCGCCAGGCTGCGGCGTCGCTCCGCGAGCTTCTCGTCGAACTGCGCTTCCTTCTCGGCCGCGACCTGTCGCGGTGCGCCGGCAAGGCCGGGATGCCCCTGCCAGGCATAGCCCGCGAGGCCGACCAACAAAGTCGCCGCAACGATCTCCCGCGTCACGCGCGGGATACGCCCGATGAAGCAGAGCGCCGCCATGGCGAGGATGGCGATGCCGAAAGCGATGATCCAGCCCGTCATGCCCGCGGCCTCCGCTTGATCCGTCCGCGCATCAACAACAGCCCCAATGACAGCAACACGATCGGCGCGGCCCAGAGCGGCCAGAGGATAGGCGCGGCCGTCGGCTCATAGCTGACCCAGTCGCCATAGCGCTCGATCAGCCAGCGCCTGATATGTTCCGGCTCTTCCCCCGCCCTGATCCGCTCGCGTATCTCGGAGCGCATGTCGCCCGCCATGCTGGCGTTCGAATCGGCAATCGACTGGCTCTGGCAGGTAAGGCAGCGGATGGTTTCCATCAGCGCCTTCGCCTTGCGCTCCAGCGCCGGGTCATCAAGCTGCCGGTCGGCATAGGGCGCGGGCGGCAGGGCGGTCTGCGCCTGAACCGGCGCCGCCAGCATCAGCAGGAGAAGAGAAAGCAGCCCCCTCATCATTGTGCATCCTTCAGCCGTTGCAGCAGCATCGGCACGTCATCGGCGCGGATGTCACCAATATGCTGATAGGCAATCCTGCCCTTGCCATCGATCACGAAGGTTTCCGGCACGCCTGACGAGCCCAGCGCGATCTGCACGCCACTGCGCGCATCCAGGCCAATCCGGCTATAGGGATTGCCGTTGCGCGCCAGGAAGGCGTCGACATCGGGCCGGGCATCACGAATCGCAATCGCGTCAATCTCGACCCCAGCCTGCTTGAGCGCCATCAGTTGCGGCGCCTCCGCCGCGCAGGGAATACACCAGCTGGCAAAGATGTTGAGCAGGCGTGGCTTGCCATCGGCCAACTGCGTGCTGGCGAGCGCGGGACGATCGCTGGCGGCAGCCGGCAGGGTGAAGGCCGGCAAAGCCTGGCCAATCAGCTTGGAGGTGATGACACGGTCATCCGGCTTGAACAGGCCGCTGGCGAACAGGGCGAAGAAGCCGAGGAACAGCACCAGCGGTAGCCAGATCAGCAGCTTCCTCATGCCATTGCCCTCCGCGCCCGCCATTTCATCAGCCAGCCGCGCCGCTCTCGCCCGACCAGCGCCAGCAGGCCGCCCAGCGCGATCATGATGCCGCCCAGCCAGATCAGCGTCACGAACGGCTTCCACCAGATCCGCATCTGCCAGCGGCCGGCATCGGCTTCCTGCCCCAGCACGACATAGAGCTGGCCATTCCACCGGGTCAGCAGGGCCGCCTCAGTCGTGGTCGTCGGCGGCGAGGCGAAGAAGCGTGACTGCGGATGAATCACGACCGCGCGGCCGCTGCGCTCCGCAATGACGTCCGCCTGCAACGCCGTCCAATTGTCGCCAGCAAGCGGCAGGATGCGCCGGAAGCGCAGCGTCCAGCCGGCCGTCTCGATGCTGTCGCCCGGCCGGACTGCCACCAGCTTCTCGACCGTGAACGCCGAATCGCAGGCCATGCCGGCCAGGCTGACGGCACAGCCCAGATGCGCGATCACCATACCGTAGGTGAAGAGCGGCGTGCGGCGCAGGTTGCGCTTCCAGAGCGGCGCCAGCGATCCCACGCCGACGGCCAGCGCCACCACCAGCCCGCAATAAGGCAACAGCCCGATCCAGCCCCAGGCGAGCGCACCGACCAGCACCACGGCCGCCAGTGCGACCGCCGCCGGAACGAGCATGCGTCCGGCCACGGCGCGTGCCCGATCCCGGCGCCAGCGGGTGAGCGGCCCTGCCGCCATGACGATCAGCAGGATGAGCGCGATCGGCCCGGCAATGCGATCGAAATAGGGCGCGCCGACCGACACCTTGTGCCCGAATGCTTCGGTCATCAGCGGGTAAAGCGTGCCGATCAGCACAAGCCCGAGGATCACCGAAAGCAACAGGTTGTTGACCACCAGGAAGGTTTCGCGGCTTACCAGTTCGAACGGCGCGCCCTCGCGCACCGTGCCGATCCGCCAGCCGAACAGGGCTAAAGCGCCGCCGATATAGAGTGCCAGCAAGGCCAGGATGAAGCTGCCCCGCTCCGGATCGACGGCGAAGGCATGGACGCTGGTCAATATGCCGGAGCGGACCAGGAAAGTGCCGACCATCGACATGGAGAAGGCGACGACGGCCAGCATCACCGTCCAGGCGCGCAGCGCGTCGCGGGTCGCCAGCACGGTCACGCTGTGCAGCAGCGCGGTCGCCGCCAGCCAGGGCATCAGCGACGCATTTTCGACCGGATCCCAGAACCACCAGCCGCCCCAGCCCAGCTCATAATAGGCCCAATAGCTGCCCGCCGTGATGCCAAGCGTCAGCATCACCCAGGCGGCCAGCACCCAGGGGCGCATGGCGCGTGCGAACGCCGCATCCACCTGCCGCGTCAACAAGGCCCCGACCGCGAAGGAAAAGGCGACCGACAGACCGACATAGCCGAGATAGAGCGTCGGCGGATGGAAGGCGAGGCCGGGATCCTGCAGCAGCGGGTTGAGCCCCTGCCCGTCCGCCGGTGCCGGGGAAATGCGGGCGAAGGGATTGGAGGAGAAGAGCAGGAAGGCATAGAAACCGAGGCTGATCGCCGCCTGCGCACCCAATGTTGCCATATGCGCGTCACGCTTCAACGCCCGCTCGAACAGCGCCACGGCCGCGCCGGCGACGCCCATCACCGTGACCCACAGCAGCATCGACCCTTCATGATTGCCCCAGGTTCCGGCGAATTTGTAGAGCCAGGGCTTGGCCGAATGGCTGTTGGTCGCCACCAGCAGCACCGACATGTCGGACCGCAGGAACAGGCTGATCAGCGCGAAAAAGGCAGCTGCCGTCAGCACGCCCTGCAAAATAGCGACGGGTCGAACGGCGCCCAGCACGTCGCCCTTGCCGCCCGCCAGCCCCATGCCGACCAGAAACAGCTGGAGCAGCGCGAGGACCGCGGCAAACCACAGGGCGGCGAGACCGGCTTCGGCGATCATGGCGCGGCCTTCATCTCATGCGTGGTCCCATTATAGGTCATGCCGTCCAGTTCGCGCGGCATGTAGCGTTCGTCATGCTTGGCCAGCAAATTGGTCGCGACGAACCGCCCCTGCCGGTCGAAAGCGCCTTCCGCCACGACGCCACTGCCTTCCTTGAACAGGTCGGGCGCGATGCCGCTGAAAGTTGCCGGCACGGTCGCCTTGCCGTCGGTCACGTCGAAATTGATCGTCACGCCATCGGCCGCGCGCTTGAGGCTGTCCTTCACCACCATGCCGCCCAGACGGATCGCCTTGCCGGGCTCCACACCCTTGGTCTTCACGTCGTTGGGCGCGTAGAAATAGGCCGCTTCGTCCTTCAGCGCCGATACGGCGAGCAGCCCGGCGCCGATGATCGCCACCAGCGCTGCGAGCGCCAGGCTCAGCCGTTGATGCTTGGCCTTCATGTCCGGTCAGACAGTCGTTCGGCCTGACGTTCCGCAGCCCGCATCGCGCGCCAGCTGGCGATGGTGACGATCGCCGTACCCACCGCCGTCACGGCATAGGCGGCGATCACGAAAGCCCATTGGTTCATCTCTACCCTCTCGTCAGGCGCTGCATCCGCGCCTCGACCTTATTTTGTGCCAATATTGCCCGCATCCGCATCAGTACGATCGCCGCGAACAACAAGGTGAAACCCAATAATGTCAGGCCCAGCGGCCAGAGCATCGATCCATCGATGCTCGATCCGCGCATCGTGATGCTCGGCCCCTGGTGCAGGCTGTTCCACCAGACCACGGAACGGTTGATGATCGGGATGTTGATCGCGCCGACCAGACCGAAGATCGCGGTTACCGGGCTGACCCCGCCTTGCCCCTGCCGCGCCGATGCGTTGGCCAGGGCAATATAGCCGAGATAGAGGAAGAGCAGCACCAGCATGGACGTCATGCGCCCGTCCCATTCCCACCAGGTGCCCCAGGTCGGCCGGCCCCAGATCGAACCGGTCATCAGGCAGATGGCGGTGAACAACGCGCCCGGCGCCGCGATCGCGCGTCCGGCCACGGAAGCCAGCGGATGGCGCCACACCAGTTGCATCAGCCCGGACACAGCGATGCCGGTCCAGCCAGCCATGCCCAGCCACGCGGCCGGCACATGTATATAGAGTATGCGCACCGTATCGCCCTGCAGATAATCCGCCGGCGTCAGGAACAGGCCCGAAGCGCAGCCGGCTAGCAGCAGCACGAGGCCGGGCCAGAACAGCCAACCCGTCATCGGACGAGCGATCTTCAGGAAGCGGGCGGGATTGGCAAAACGGTGCATGAGTACAGGTTTCTTAGCGACACCCGAACGCCAACGCCAGTGGCCGTTTAGCCCATGGAAAGGCCGGCAAAACGCAGCGTTGCCACGATTGGCCACGCTTTTTTGTTACAGGCAGGCGACAAATCGACCGGGAAGGACTATATGCGCGCGAAAGGTCGCCCCAGAGGGGTGGTCAGGAACGGCAATGGACCCGCTCACACCCATGATTACGACGAATCCTTTCGACGACGACAAGTTGCGCGAAGAATGCGGCATTTTTGGCGTATCTGGCGCAGAAACCGCGTCCGCGATGGTAGCGCTCGGCCTTCACGCCCTGCAGCATCGCGGCCAGGAAGCGGCAGGCATCACCAGCTGGGACGGGCATGATTTCCATACCCATCGCGCCATGGGCCATGTCGCCGGCAATTTCGACCGCGACGAGGTGATTCGGGGCCTCCCCGGCGACACGGCCTGCGGCCATGTCCGTTACTCGACCACCGGCGAAACCTCGCTGCGCAATGTCCAGCCGCTCTATGCCGAACTCAATTCCGGCGGTTTCGCGGTTGCCCATAACGGCAATATCTCCAACGCGATGAAGGTCCGCCGCGAACTGATCCGGCGCGGCTCCATCTTCCAGTCCACCTCGGACACGGAAGTCATCATCCATCTGGTCGCGACGTCCAATTATCGCACCCTGCTCGACAAGTTCATCGACGCGCTCAAGCAGATCGAAGGCGCCTATTCGCTGATCGTGATGACCCCCGAGGGCATGATCGCCTGCCGCGATCCGCTGGGCATCCGCCCGCTGGTCATGGGCAAGCTAGGCGATTCGACCATCTTCGCTTCGGAAACCGTCGCACTCGACGTGGTCGGCGCCGACTATGTCCGCTCGATCGATCCGGGCGAACTGGTGATCGTCACCAAGGATGGCGAAATGCGCTCGATCCGCCCGTTCGGCGAAGTGCATCCGCGTCCGTGCATCTTCGAGCATGTCTATTTCAGCCGCCCCGATTCGATCATCGACAATTCCAGCGTCTATTCCGTCCGCAAGGCGATCGGCGCGCAGCTGGCGATCGAAAATCCGGTCGAGGCCGACTATGTCATCCCGGTACCCGACAGCGGTGTGCCGGCCGCCATCGGCTATGCCCAGGAATCGGGCATCCCGTTCGAATTGGGCATCATCCGTTCGCACTATATCGGTCGCACCTTCATCCAGCCGGGCGACAAGGTCCGCCACCTGGGCGTCAAGCTGAAGCATAATGCCAACCGCGCCCTGATCCAGGGCAAGCGCATCGTGCTGATCGACGACTCGATCGTGCGCGGCACCACCTCGCTGAAGATCGTCCAGATGATGCGCGAAGCGGGCGCCGCCGAAGTGCATATGCGCATTGCCTCGCCGCCGACCAAGCATAGCTGCTTCTATGGCGTCGATACGCCCGAGCGCACCAAGCTGCTGGCGCATAAGCTGGACATTGGCGGCATGCAGGACTTCATCCACGCCGACAGCCTGGCCTTCATCTCGATCGACGGCCTGTACAAGGCGCTGGGCGAGGCGAAGCGCGCCGACATCCGTCCGCAATATTGCGATGCCTGTTTCACCGGCGACTATCCGACCAAGCTCACCGACCAGGATGAAGCGGTGGTCGAAAACCAGTTCGAACTGCTGGCAGAACGGGTCTCCTGATCCACGGGCAAGGCCCGACCGGGCGGGGTCGCACGACCCCGCCCTTTCCTTTTCCCACGACGACACCCGGCATCGGTCGGGGCGAACGGAGAGCCGATGTCTGATACCTTGCCGCTGTTCGGAAAACTTGCGCTCGTCACCGGCGCCAGCCGCGGGATCGGCGCCGCGACGGCAGAGGCTCTGGCGGCAGCCGGCGCCCATGTGATCCTGACCGCGCGCACCAGCGGCGGGCTGGAAGAGGTGGAAGATCGCATTCACCAGGCCGGCGGCAGCGCCACCATCGCGCCGCTCGATCTTATCGACGGCGAAAGCATCGGCCGCCTGGCCCAGGCCATTTCTGGCCGCTGGAAGGCACTCGACATCCTCGTCCTCAACGCGGCGACGCTCGGGTCGCTGGCATCGGTTCCGGCGATCGATGCCAAGGAATTTGCCCGGCTGCTGATGCTCAACATCGCTGCGCCCCAGGCGCTGATCGCCGCTTTCGATCCGATGCTGCGGGCCAGCGCCGACGCGCGGGTAATTGCCCTGACATCCTCGGTCGGCGCCACCCCGCGCGCCTATTGGGGCGCCTATGGCGCGTCCAAGGCCGCACTCGAAACGCTGGTCGGCGCCTATGGCGAAGAGATGAAGAACATCTCCGCCATCCGCACCCATATCGTCGATCCCGGCGCCACCCGCACCGCGATGCGCGCCCGCGCCTTCCCCGGCGAAGACCCCGCAACGCTCAAGGGGCCGGAGACGGTCGCCAAGGCGATCCATGATCTGGTGCTGAGCGATGCCCCGAACGGCCACCGCCTGCGCGTCGAGGGTTAAGCGGCCGGCTTCACCAGCGTGACCTGGGCGACATCAATGGTGCCGCCCCGGAAACCGCCTTCGCAATACATCAGATAATAGCGCCACAAGCCAACGAAATGCTGGTCGAAACTGGCCGGCAATCGTCCTTCGTCGATCGCCCGATCGAACCGCTCGCGCCAGCGGCGCAGCGTTTCGGCATAATGGCCGCCGAAATGGCGCGCGTCGCGCCATTCCAGCCCGCGTTCCTGCGCCAACGTCCGAAAACGACTTTCGGATATCAGCATGCCGCCAGGGAAGATGTAGGTCTGGATGAAATCGGCGCCGCGCGCATAATGATCGAAGATCGCATCGTCGATCAAAATATATTGGATCGCGGCGCGCCCACCGGGCTTCAGTAGGCGTGCGACCGCATCCAGATAGTCGGGCCAATAATGCTGGCCGACCGCCTCCACCATTTCCACGCTGGCAATGGCGTCATATTGGCCCTGTGCGTCGCGATAGTCGGTCAGGTGGATCTGCGCGCCGGACCCCAGCCGATCGCGCGCATAATCAGCCTGCTCGACCGACAGGGTCAGCCCATCATATTGGATGGCACAGCGCTCCATCGCCTGTTCCGCGAGCCCGCCCCAGCCGCATCCGATTTCCAGCAGCGCCTGTCCGTCGCGCAGGTCCAGCCGTTCCAGCAGGGCGTCCACCTTGCGCTGCTGCGCCCGTTCCAGGCTTTCGATCCGGTCCTCAGGATTGAGGAACAAGGCACTGGAATAATGCATATTCTGGTCCAGCCACAAGCCGTAGAAGTCATTGCCCAGATCATAATGGAAGGCGATGTTCCTGCGCGAGCCGTTACGATTATTCCGCCGCGCCCAGTGCAGCAACCGTCCTGCCCAGCGTGCCGGTCCATGAGGCCGGGCAACGCGGCCCAGCGATACCGCATTGGCCATGAACAGCGCGAACAGCGGCACCGGATCGGCACTGCGCCACTCGCCCGCCGCCCAGGCGCGATACCAGCCCGCCGAGCCACCCATCGCCAGTCGCACCAAGGCGCGCCAGTCGACCAAGTCCACAACACAGTCGAACCCTGGCGCCCGCCCGCCCAGCAGCCGGCGCGTGCCGTCCGGCAAAGTGGCGTCCAGCGAGCCCTGCTCCAGTCCCTGGTCGATCCGATCGAGCATGCGATGGAAAAGCGGCGCGAACAGGCGCGCGCGCCATCCCGGCGTCCGGTCTGCCGGCGGTCGCCGGATCGACAATGCGGCCTTGCCGCGACGGGGGTCGACTGCATTCATCGGGCCTCTTTCTGCCCCATGCCGCGCGTCGCTGCAATCACCCCTTCATCTGGCGATAGGCCGCCAGCGCGCGCTCGCGACCCTCGCGATGGCCAATCCGCTTTTCGGGATAGGATGATGGCCTAACCCCATGAAAATCCGGGTCATGGATGACGCGATCGTCCAGATGCGCCAGTTCCGGCACCCATTGGCGGATATAGTCGGGGGCATCGAACTTGTCCGACTGGGTCAGCGGCGCCATGATCCGGGTGAAGAGATTGGCATCGACGCCGCTGCCCGCCACCCACTGCCAGTTGACGCTGTTATTGGCGTAATCCGCGTCGACCAGCGTGTCCCAGAACCAGCGCGCGCCATGGCGCCAGTCGATCAGCAGATGCTTGATGAGGAAACTGGCCGCGATCATCCGCACCCGATTGTGCATCCAGCCCGTCTGCCAGAGCTGGCGCATGCCGGCATCGACGATCGGATAGCCGGTTCGCCCCCGTTTCCACGCCGTCCAGTCACCTCGCGCCTCGCGCAGATCGCGCCAGCGCATGGCATCGAAGGCCGGCTGGGCGTTTCCCGATCCATAGGCCGGCAAGGCCCAGACCTGATTATGCGCGTAATCACGCCAGATCAGTTCCTTGAGATAGACGGTCGCGTCGCCCGGCGCCTTCGCCACCCGATGCCAGACCTTGGCCGGCGAAATCTCCCCGAAGTGAAGATGCGGGGACAGGCGGGACGTTCCTTCCTGCGACGGCAAATCTCGCGCGACCGCATAGTCGCCGACTTCGCCCAGAAAACTGTCGAGATAGCGCTTTGCTCCCTCTTCGCCCGGCGACCAGTCGGCAGGGAAGCCGCTCGCCCAGTCCGGATCGCGCGGCAGCAGCATCCAATCCTCCAGCCTGTCGCTGACCGGCCAGTGCGATGGCGCCTCGATCCGCTGCGGCGCTGGCTGTGGTGGCGCGGGTGGCATGTGCAGCATCACCGCGCGAGAAAAGGGCGTGTAGATGCGATAGGGCGTCCCGCCGCCCGTCCGCACCGCCTCCACCGGCAATAGCAGTCCGCCGTCATGAAGCCGCAAGTCGGTCTGCCTTGCGACCGCCTTTTCAGCGTTGCGCCACCAGGGCTCATGATGGCGGATGGCATGCACGACCTGCGCGCCACTTTCCTCGGCCACCTGCGCCAGAACATCGGCGCAGCGTCCGCGCCGCAGGATCAATCGCGAGCCCTTGGTCCCCAGTCGCTCGTCCAGGCTGGCAAGGCTGTGATGCAGCCACCAGCGCGACGCACCACCCATCGCCCATTGGCGCGGGCTTTCATCATCAAGGATATAGAGCGGAATGACCGGGCCGGCCTGCGCGGCGGCGACGAGCGCCGCCTGATCCGAGAGGCGCAGATCCTGGCGGAACCAGATTATGGTGGGGGATGGCATGATCGCCCAATGCCTGCCTAGTCCCCCGGTTCCAAATGAATTTTCCGCGCCCTTCCGGGAGATGACCTGCAAATCCGATGAATGTCGATTCGGCCAATGGACGCGCGCATCGCCGCCGCCTATTCTGGAGCCCAATACACTAGCCATGGGTCGCCAACCGGCCATGGCTGCAGCGATGCAGGGGAAGACATGGCGTCGATGCCAGATAATGCAGAACTGAATTACCGGCCGTGCGTCGGGATCATGCTGGTCAACATGGCGGGCAAGGTCTTCGTCGGCCAGCGCCTCGATAATGTCGTGGAGGCCTGGCAGATGCCGCAGGGCGGGATCGACGAGGGCGAAGACGCCAAGACGGCGGCGCTGCGTGAGCTGGGCGAAGAGACCGGCATCACGCCCGAACATGTCGAGATCATCGCCAAGAGCCGCGACGAGCATTTCTACGACCTGCCGCCCGAACTGATCGGCAAGCTGTGGGGCGGCAAATATCGCGGCCAGCGCCAGATCTGGTTCCTCGCCCGCTTCCTGGGCAAGGACAGCCATATCGACATCCAGACCAAGCATCCCGAATTCCGGGAATGGAAATGGGCTGCGCCCGAAACGCTGCCGGAGCTGATCGTGCCCTTCAAGCGCAAGCTCTACCGCGACATATTGCAGGAATTCCACGACTTGATCTGATGGGGGCTTAAAATCCCCGGTCGGTTCGCTATGACAGCGGCATGCGTCACTGTCTGGCTATCCTGCCCTTCCTCTTTGCCACCCAGGCGTGGGCCAATGCGCCTGCGCTGCTGCCGCCATCCGTCCGCGAGATGCTGGAGGCGGCGATTGCCAATGGCAATGAGACGGAAATCGCGACCGTCGCCAAGATCGCCAAGCAGACCAATCCGCAATCGGCCGACCAGATCCAGCAGATGGTCAACAGCTGGAAGGAACGGACCAAGGCGACCCATGACACGGTGATTCGCGAGGCGCGATTCACCGAATTATGGACCGGCAAGCTGGAGGCTGGCGGCTTCCGCTCGACCGGTTCGACCAGCGAAATCGGCATCAGCGCCGCGGCGCAGGTCAAGCGCGAAGGGCTGGAGTGGAGCCATAAGCTCAGCGCCACGGTCGATTATCGCCGTGCCAATGGCGTCACCTCGCGCGAACGCTACACCGCCAGCTATGAACCGCGCTATCAGTTCGACCCGCGCGGATTCGCCTATGGCCTGACCCAGTTCGAACGCGATCCCTCGATCGGCTATGACGAGCGCTACACAGCCTCGGCCGGTATCGGTTACAAGGTGATCGTCAGCAAGCCGATCGACCTGTCGCTCGATGTTGGCCCGTCCGTCCGCCATGCCAAATATGTGATCGGGCCGCGCGAAACCAAGCTCGGCGCGCGTGCATCGATGGACCTGGCCTGGCGCCTGGCGCCCAATGTCACCTTCAAGCAGACCGCTGCAGGTTACGCGGAAACTGACGTATTTTCAGTCAATTCCCTGACGCAGTTGCAGACCAAGGTGAGCACGCGCCTGTCCGCTGGCCTCTCCTATACGGTGCAGTATGAATCGGAGACCCTGCTGTCCGCGCGCGACTTCGACACGCTCAGCCGCCTGACCCTCAGCTACGATTTCTGATCGGGGTGGAGCAGGCGCCCACGCTCTGATAGACCTCCGGGATGAACGGCATCCACCCGCCCGTAACAGTCCCTGAAACCGCCCTGCTGGAACAGGCCGCCGCCGCGCCGATGCTGGCACAGGTCGAGGCATGGGCCAGCATCAACAGCGGATCGCGCAACCTGACCGGGCTCGCCGCCATGGCCACCACGCTCGCCGATGCCTTTTCGGTGCTGCCGGGCGCGATCGAACTGATCGACCCCGATCCGGTCGAGACCGTGGCGCCCGATGGCCGGATATCGGTGATCCGCCATGGTCAGCATCTTCGCCTGACCGTCCGCCCCGATGCGCCGGTCCAGTTGCTGCTGACGGGCCACATGGATACGGTCTTCCCGGCCGATCATGCGTTCCAGACGCTTCGCTGGCTGGAACCCGGCGTCCTCAACGGCCCCGGCGTCGCCGACATGAAGGGCGGCATCGCCGTCATGCTCGCCGCCCTCGCGGCAATCGAGCATAGCGAGGCGACCCGGACGCTTGGCTATCAAGTCGTGATCAACAGCGACGAGGAAGTCGGCAGCCCCTCCTCCGCCGCCCTGCTCCGCCAGGCCGCAGCCGGCAAGCGCGCCGCCTTCACCTATGAACCCGCCCTGCCCGATGGCACGCTGGCCGGCGCGCGGGCGGGCAGCGGCAATTTCTCGATCATCGTCACCGGCCTCAGTGCCCATGCCGGTCGCAATCCCGACGATGGCCGCAATGCCCTGCTCGCGGCCGCAGATCTCGCGCTGCGGCTAAAGGCTGGCAGCGGCAGCGGTTTTTCCTGCAACCCTGCCAAGATCGACGGCGGCAGTCCCAATAATGTCGTGCCCGACCATGCCGTGCTGCGGGTCAATTTCCGCCCGCGCACGCCGGACGATGAAATCGCGGCCCGTGCCCTGCTGGATCAGGCCATGGCCGATGTCGCCCGCGACCATGGCGTCAGCCTGCATCTCCATGGTGGCTTTGGTCGCCCGCCCAAGCCCATGGACGCCAAGGCCGAGCGCCTGTTCGGCCTGGTCAGGCGCTGCGGCGCGGACCTCGGCCTCGACATCGGCTGGCGCGACACCGGCGGGGTGTGCGACGGCAACAATATCGCGGCCTGCGGCGTCCCTGTGGTCGACACCATGGGCGTGCGCGGCGGCAGCATCCATAGCGACGCCGAATTTCTGATCAGCGACAGCCTCGCCGAGCGTGCGCAACTGTCCGCGCTGGCGCTGCTGCGGATCGCCCAAGGACAATATTGAGAGAGAGGACCGCCTTTTGAGTTTCTACATGCGCACCGCGCGAGCGGACGACCTGCAGACCCTGTATGAAATGGCGAAGCTGACCGGCGGTGGCTTCACCAACCTGCCACCCGATCGCGCCGCCCTGACCGCCAAGCTGGAACGCACCGAACAGGCGCTCAGCCGGCAGGATGGCGGGATCAAGGATGATCTGATCGTCCTGGTGCTGGTCAATGCGCAGACCGGCCAGGTGCGCGGCACCTGCCAGATCTTCAGCACGGTGGGGCAGAGCTGGCCCTTCTATTCCTATCGGCTGGGCGTCCTTACCCAGCATAGCCGGGAACTGGCCCGCACCTTCCGCGCGCAGATGCTCTCGCTCACGACCGATCTGGAAGGATCGACCGAGGTCGGCGGCCTCTTCCTCCATCCGCGCGAACGGGCCGAGGGGCTTGGCCTGCTGCTCGCGCGCAGCCGCTATCTCTATATCCGCAACCATCGCGATCGCTTCGGCGACCGGGTGATTGCCGAATTGCGCGGCGTGATCGACGAAGCGGGCGGCTCGCCCTTCTGGGATGGCCTTGCCGGTCGTTTCTTCGGCATGAATTTCCAGGAAGCCGACGAGTTCAACGCCGTCAACGGCAACCAGTTCATCGCCGACCTGATGCCCAAGACGCCGATCTACACCGCAATGCTGACCGACAGCGCCCGCGCGGTGATCGGCCTGCCCCATCCCAATGGCCGCGCGGCGATGCGGATGCTGGAGACCGAGGGTTTCACCAATGCCGGCTATGTCGACATCTTCGACGGCGGCCCGACCATGGTGGGCCAGATCGACCAGCTCCGCACCGTGGCCCAGGCACGCGACGTGACGCTGGCGGCCACCCATGACAAGGGCGGCGACAAGATGCTGGTGTCGACCGGCCTGCTGGCCGATTATCGCTGCACCTATGGCTATGTGCAGGAGGGCGAGGATGGCAGCATCTCGCTCGACGCGGCCAGTGCCGCGCTGCTGCAACTGGACATCGGACAGGCATTCACCATGGCGGGGCGGGCATGAGCGTGCGCGAGATCAACTTCGACGGGCTGGTCGGCCCGAGCCATAATTATGCCGGCCTCAGCCTTGGCAATCTGGCCTCGTCCCGCAATGCCGGCGCGGTGTCGCACCCCCGTGCCGCAGCCCTGCAGGGGATCGAGAAGATGCGCGGCAATCTGCGCCTCGGCCTTGCCCAGGGCATTCTCCTGCCGCAATGGCGTCCTGACGGCGCCTGGCTCGCGACCCTGGGCACCGACATCAGCAATGCCGATCCGCATATCCGCGCCGCCGCCATGTCGGCCTCGTCCATGTGGGCAGCCAATGCCGCGACCGTTTCGCCGGCCGCCGACACGGCCGATGGCCGCATCCACCTGACCGTCGCCAATCTCGTCACCATGGCGCATCGCAGCCATGAATGGCCCCAGACGCTGGCGCAACTGCGCCTCGCTTTTTCTGACACCCGCGCCTTTGCCGTGCATGGCCCGATCCCCGCCCCCTTTGGCGACGAAGGCGCGGCCAATCATATGCGCCTGAGCGACAGCCATGGCGCACCGGGCGTCGAGGTTTTCGTCTATGGCCAGTCGGGCGGCCCCTTCCCCGCCCGCCAGCATGTCGAGGCCAGCAAGGCCGTCGCCCGCATCCACGGCCTCGATCCGACCCGCACCCTGTTCGTGCAGCAGTCGCAGGAGGCGATTGCCGCCGGCGCCTTCCACAATGACGTCGTCGCCGTCGCCAATGAGCGCGTTCTCTTTACCCATGAACAGGCCTTTGCCGACAAGCAGGCCTTCTACGCCTCGCTGCGCACGCTGTTGCCGTCGGTCGAGATCGTCGAAGTGCCCGCCAGTGCCGTCAGCCTGGCCGACGCGATCAAGAGCTATTTGTTCAACGCGCAGCTCGTCACCCTGCCCGATGGCACCATGGCGTTGATCCTGCCGAGCGAGGCGCAGGCGGTCTCGGCCGTATGGACCTGGCTGGAACAGATGATCGCCGGAAATGGCCCGATCCGTCGCCTGATCCCGGTCGATGTGCGTCAGTCGATGGCCAATGGCGGCGGCCCCGCCTGCCTGCGCCTGCGCGTGGTCGCGGATCCAAAGGATATCGACCCGCGTTTCCTGGTCGATGAGGCGCGCCTGGATGAAATCGCCCGCATCGTTTCGGACTATTGGCCCGAAACCATTGCGCCCGACGACCTGTCCGACACGCGCCTTATTGCCCGGATCGAACAATCATGGTTAAGCCTTGTTGACCATTTGCAACTTTCGGGCGACTTAATGCCTTAGAAGATGGACGAAAGCCTCGGATGAGTCTGATGGAACGGATCAAACGCCTCTTCACGATCAAGACCAAGTTCGAGGCTTTCCTCGTCATCTATGCGCTCGCGCTGGGCGCCAGCGAGCGCGGCGTCGTCTATATGCATCAATATCCCGGCGTCGGCGGCCAGTTGCTTGCCCTCGCCTGCTCCGGTGCCGTCTTCATGGCGGGCGGAAAAATGCTCGATGCCCTGGAACTCCAGCGCAGTTACGGCTCTTGATACTGTTTGAACACCATTGCTCGCAAAGCAACACCAGTTCGCCGCACATAAGGGATATTACTTAGCCGTCATCCGTTGGTGGGGGTCTTTGTGCCTGCACCCAGATTTGGGAGAGGGTCAATTATGCCGGACGACATAAACGACAGGAGTGTCACCGCCGCGGAGCTGGTCCGCAACTTCGCCCATTGGCGCGAGATCGGCGCGCGACATCCCCTGCTGATCACCCACCATGGCCGCGAAACCCATGTCTTCATGGGGCTGGACCGGTTTAAGGCGCTCGCCAGCCAGGACGAGTTCGACCAGAATCCGGATCGATTGCGCGAACTGGCGGTGCGCATGGCACAGGGCCTGATCCTGTGCCGCGCCGATTTTCGCATCGACCTGATCAATCCGGTCGCACTGGCCATGGCACGGCGCTGGGACCGTCGGCTGGAAGGGCAGATGCTGTGGGATGCGCTGCCAGAACTGGTCGGCACGCTGACCGAGGCGCATGCCCGGCATAGCCAGGTGTCCGGCGAAATCAGCGCTGCAGATATTCCCTCCCCCTTCCGCGACGATAGCTGGCTCCACGTCGAAACCTTTCCCTTCGCCGACGGCATAGGTCTGCTTTTGCGTGACATCACGTCGGACGTGCAGCGCCATCGCCTGGCCGACGTCAAATCGGCCATTCTCAAGGCGATGGGCATCCATGGCGGCGTAGGTTATGCCCGCCTCTCCAACCGGGGTTTCATCGAATATGTCGATGCCACCATCTGCACCCTGGTCGGGCTGCCCGAAGCCCGCCTGATCAACGCCTATATGACCGACCTCATCGCCCTGCCACAGCGGCCGCATTTCCGTCAGGAGCTGGAAGCCGTGCTGCGCGGCGAGGGCGACCGCCGGGTCCAGGCCCATCTGCTCACCAATGGCGGCGCCTTGCTTCCCATGGAGGGCGCCCTCGTTCAACTGCGCGGCACCTACGGAACGGAGGGCGTCGTGCTGGTAATGACCCCGCCCTGCTTGAGCGAAAACGACCAAGCCGGAGCCCAATGATGTAAAATCCAACGGTCATAGCGGATTTGTCCGTGTAGACCGTTCAGCATCTCCCCGAAATGTCCGAAAAGCCCCGAAAACGCGGCTTCGGATTTACATAATTCGCACAAAATGTGCGCGAATTTCGCATACCGCTTTTTGAATGTTGCGCCTTTATTGGAGTGACATGCGGAACCCTCCTCTCCATGCGGTGCTTCGCCTCGCCCGACTGGGCCAGGCCATGTCCCGTCATGAGCGTGGCAGCGTGCTTGTCGAAGCCGCCTTCGCCCTCCCCCTGATGATCATCCTGTTGCTCGGCATCCTGCTCTATGGTGGCTGGTTGATGACCGCCCATAGCCTGCAGCAGGCGGCCAATGACGCGGCACGCGCGGCCGTGGCCGGCATGACCGCGAACGAGCGCCGGGCGCTGGTCGACGAAAGCGTCAATGCCAGCCGCCCGTCCTTTCCGCTGCCGGGGGCACAGACGATCGGCGTCGCGGCCAATTCCAATAGCGGCTATTATACGGTCACCCTGACCTATAATCTCAGCAACGCGCCCTTCTTTTCCGCCGCCATCTTTCCGATGCCCGCTGCCCAGATCCAGCGGAGCGCCGTCGTGCGGATCGCATCATGAGCCAGCCGCACAAGCGCATGCGCAACCTGCTCGTCGACAAGCGCGGCGGCATCAGCGTTCTGCTGGCGGGATCGCTATTCATGCTCGCCGGCGCCGCCACGGTGGCCGTCGACCTGGGATCGGTCTATCTCGCCAAGCGCCAGTTGCAGGGCGTGGCCGATGCCGCCGCGCTGGCGGCCAGCAGTGGCGGGCGATCGGCCGCCGAAGCCTTGCTGACCAAGAGCGGCGTGCCTGGCGTGTCCCTGGTGGCGGTCCAGACCGGTTATTATGACCAGAACAGTGCAGTCGCGGTCGGCAATCGCTTCGTGTCGGGCGACCCGCGCGCCAGTGCGATCCAGGTCCAGGTCCAGCGACGCACGCCGCTGTTCTTCGGCCGCCTGCTGGTCGGCAAGGATGGCGTCGATGTGCGCGCCCATGCCACTGCCGCGCGCTCCGACGCGGCAGCCTTCTCCATCGGCACCGGCCTTGCCTCGCTCAGCGGCGGCCTTCCCAACATGCTGCTGTCGGCCCTTGCCGGGACGGAACTCAATCTGTCGGTCATGGACTATCAGGGGCTGGCCAACCTGAACGTCGACCTGCTCCATTTCGCCGACGCGCTCAAGGTCCGCACCGGACGCAATGATGCCGCTTATGGCGAATTGTTCGGCGCCAATATTCCATTGTCCGACGTCATCGGCGCCATTGCCGACACCGCGGACAATAGCGGCACGGCCGCCCTGCTCCGCAATATCGGCGGCAAGCTGCCGGGCAAGAGCGTCCGCCTCAGCGATGTCATCGATCTGGGGCCGATGAAGGGGACCGGCAGTTCGACCGGCCAGCCCAGCCTGCTGCTCGACTCCTTCTCGATGCTGCGCATGGTGTTGAGCCCGCCATCCTCGACCGCCGTGCCACTGGACCTGACCCTGAACGTTCCGGGACTGACCAGCACGCGGCTGAAGCTCATCACCGGCACCGGCCAGGCCAGCACGCCCCTGATCAGCATCACCAACGACAAGAATTTCATCCTGCGCACGGCGCAGACCCGCATCTTCCTGGAAAGCCGGGTCGCCACCCTGCTGACCGGGATCGCGACGATCCGCATCCCGCTCTATGTCGAACTGGCATCGGCCGAAGCGCAATTGTCGAATATCGTCTGCGATCAGGGTGCCATCAACAATGGCGTGACGCTGGCGGTCAAGCCGTCGATCGGGACGGCGGTGATCGGTGACGTCGATGAAGCCGCGCTCACCAATTTCTCGACGCCCGCCAATCCGCGTACCGCGACTCTGGCGTCGGTCCTCGGATCGCTGACCCAGGTCCATGCCTATGCCAATATCGCACTGGGCGGCGTGACTCAGCAAAATGTCCTGTTCACGCCCAGCGATATTTCCGGGAAGCAGAGCAAGACCGTCAGCACCCAGGATCTGACCCAGGGGGTCGCCTCCAGCCTGGCCAACCAGACCAAGGTCACGGTGACGCTCGCCGGGCTGCAACTGCCGCTCAGCCCCCTGATTTCACCTGTTGCCGGCTTGCTGGGTACGACTGCCCCCATCCTGGACGACCTGCTGAGCAACCTCACCGCCATCCTTGGCGTGAAGCTGGGCACCGCGACGGTCAAGGTCCACCAGATGCGCTGCGGGATGCCGACCCTGGTCGCCTGATGCGCTAAGAACCTGTCTGAAAAATGCGCGGGAAAGCGCATTTTCGATGCGGCACCGGCCCGCACCCCCACCCGGCCACCCATCAGGATACCATGCCTGGGCGGCCGGGTGGGGGTGCGGGCCGGTGCGGATGCGCCAGAGGCGCATTTCCAAACAGACTCTAAACCCTTGCCATCATTGCGTCCGGCTTGCAGGAACAGGCCATGGGCGCAATCATGCTGCAGGGAACCGGATCGGACGTCGGCAAATCGGTGCTGGTGGCGGGGCTATGCCGCGCCCTGCTCCGCCGGGGTTACCGCGTCCGGCCATTCAAGCCACAGAATATGTCGAACAATGCCGCCGTCACCGTGGACGGCGGCGAGATTGGCCGCGCACAAGCGCTGCAGGCGATCGCCTGCGGGGTCGAGGCGCATACGGACATGAACCCGGTGCTGATGAAGCCCCAGGCCGACCGGACATCCCAGTTGATCGTCCATGGCCAGGTGCGCGGCACATTGGGCAGCGGCAATTTCCGCAGTGCGCGCGGACAGTTATTGGGTGCCGTGCTGGAAAGCTATGAGCGGCTGAAGGATCAATGCGACATCGTCGTGGTCGAAGGCGCCGGATCACCGGCCGAGATCAACCTGCGCGCCGGCGACATCGCGAACATGGGCTTTGCCCGCGCCGCCGATGTACCGGTGCTGCTGGTCGGCGATATCGACCGGGGCGGCGTGATCGCGGCGATCGTCGGCACCAGGGCCGTGATCGACCCGGACGATGCCGCGATGATCCGCGGCTTCCTGATCAATAAGTTCCGGGGAGACCCCGCGCTGTTCGAAGATGGCTATCGCCAGATCGAAGCGCTGTCGGGCTGGCGCGGCTTTGGTGTTATACCCTGGCTGGAGGCAACCGCCCGCCTGCCCAGCGAGGATGCGGTGGTGCTGGAGCGGACAGCACAGCCCGGAACCGCGCGCACCGTCATCGCCTGCCCCATCCTGCCGCGTATTTCCAATTTCGACGATCTCGACCCGTTCAAGCTCGATCCCGGCGTGGAGTTGCGCATGGTGCCACCCGGCCAGCCAATACCGGCCGAGACCGCGCTGATCGTCCTGCCCGGCTCCAAGGCGACGATCGCCGACATGGCGGCCATGCGCGCGCAGGGCTGGGACATCGACATCTTGGCGCATCATCGCCGAGGCGGCGCGATCCTGGGCATTTGCGGCGGATATCAGATGCTGGGGCGCCATATCGCCGATCCCGACGGCATTGAGGGACCGGCCGGCACGGTCGAGGGCCTTGGCCTGCTCGACGTCGAGACGCGACTGTCGACGGGCAAACGGCTGGAACGGGTCGAAGGCGTGGCGCTGGGCGCCATCTTTGGCGGCTATGAAATGCATATCGGCGAAACGACCGGCCCCGACAGCGACCGCCCCTTCGCACGCCTGGGCAGCAATGCAGACGGCGCGATCAGCGCCGACGGCCGGGTGATGGGCACATATGTCCATGGCCTGCTCGCCAGCAGCCCGCTGCGCGCGGCCCTGCTTGCCCGGCTGGGCGCCGATGGTGGCGTGGCGGATTATGACCAGTCGGTCGACAGGGCACTGGATGCCATCGCCGCGCAATTGGAGGATCATCTCGACATCGAGGCAATCGTCGCCTTGGCACTCGGCTGAGCGCCTAGCTCCAGAAAGCCAAATGGGCCGGAAACCTTGCGGTTTCCGGCCCATTATATTCCTGTGAAGGAATGGTGCACCCGGAACGATTCGAACGTCCGACCCTCAGATTCGTAGTCTGATGCTCTATCCAGCTGAGCTACGGGTGCGTTGTGGAGGCGCAGATATAAGGGCCCGGCTGATCTGGCAACCCCCAAAAATCATCAATGTGAAATTTATGCGAAAATCGCCGACAAAAGCCCGTATTTCCGGGACTTGCCCCTCGCCGCCTATTGCTTGCGCCGCGGCCAGGGATGGAGAATCGGGATGTAGATGGCGGCAATGATGCCCAGCGCCAGGAAAGTGAGGCCGATCGCCAGCGCAATCACCCAGTAGCGCGGGTCTTCCTGCGACACGAACCAGCCAGCAACGAGTGACGGAATGAACAGAAGGAGGCGTGCGATCCAGACCATGGATATTCCCCGCATGTCGAACGATGCACCGATCCTAGCATGCTGACTTCGGCAGGGAAAATGGTCTGGCAACCGCTTCGGTCTCCGATCGGTCATTCCCGATAGGGTGGCCGCAGCCGCATGCCCTTGGTCCGGCTGGTCAGATGATATTGGCGACACAGCGCACAGCGATAAGGCCGCAGGACGATGGATGCGCGACGGACGACGGCCCAGGCCTCCTCCTCCGTGGCATAGCGTGCCTTGCGGGTGCAGATGCCCAATGTCGTGCGCATGATGGAATGCTTCGCCAGATCGCGCCCGGCGTCAATGCCGATTGACGCAGCAAAATCTAAAGCAACTACAGTGAATTGCGTTCGATCTTTCAGCGATGAAGGAAAATGGTGCACCCGGAACGATTCGAACGTCCGACCCTCAGATTCGTAGTCTGATGCTCTATCCAGCTGAGCTACGGGTGCGTTGGAGTGGCGCTGTTAGAAGCGTCCGGCGGTGCTGGCAAGCACTTTCTTTCACTTTTTTCGACAATGCCCGAACCATGGGCGTTTTCGGCAACTTCCCGGCGGGCTGATCGTTTCGACGCTGGAAAGGATGCCGACATGAGCTTCACACCCAATGAGATTGCGCTGCTGCTGGTGGCGCTGCTGGCCGGCCTGGTGCTTGGCCTGATGATGAGCGGCCGAGGCAAATATAAGCGCCTGTGGCGCGAGGAGCAAAGCGCCCACCACCATGCCGTCCGGGATCGCGATGCGCGGCTGAATGCCGCCAATGAACGGATTGCCGAACTGGAGCGACAGTCCGCGCCGATCGGCCCCGGCACCGCCGCCGCCGTGGCCGGCGGCGTGCATGGCCGCGATGACCTCAGCCGGATCAACGGCATCAGCCAGACGCAGGAGGTCGCGCTCAACGAGGCGGGCTACCATCGCTATGGCCAGATCGCGGCGCTGAATGGCGAGCAGGAGGCGACGCTGGAAGCCCGCCTGGTCCTCAAGCCCGGCACGATCGCGCATGAGGACTGGCGCGGCCAGGCCCATGATCTGGAACGAGGCGAGAAGCCGGGCCTGCTAAGCCGCCTCACCGGCCAGGCCTGACCCCCTGAAACGAAGAAGGGCGGGAGTTGCCTCCCGCCCTTTCCTCTTACTTCTTCGCCAGAGCGGCCTGCGCCGCAGCGAGGCGGGCGATCGGCACGCGATAGGGCGATGCCGAGACATAATCGAGGCCGGTCGCCTCGCAGAAGGCGATCGAGGCCGGATCACCGCCATGCTCGCCGCAGATGCCGAGCTTGATGCCGGGGCGGGTCGCCCGGCCGCGTTCGGCCGCCAGTTCGATGAGCTGGCCCACGCCCTCCACATCGATGCTGACGAACGGATCGCGGGCGAAGATGCCCTTGTCGACATATTGCGTCAGGAAACGGCCGGCGTCGTCACGGCTGATGCCGATCGTGGTCTGGGTCAGGTCGTTGGTGCCGAAGGAGAAGAATTCGCCGACTTCGGCGATTTCACCGGCCTTGAGCGCCGCGCGCGGCAGTTCGATCATCGTGCCGACCAGATAGTCGACCGACGCGCTCTGCTCGGCGAACACGTCCTTGGCGACCTGATCGACGATCGCCTTCATCAGCTCCAGTTCCTTCTTCGTCGCGACGAGCGGGATCATGACTTCCGGGATCGGCGCTTCACCGCTCCGTTCCTTCACGATCAGCGCGGCTTCGAAGATGGCCCGGGCCTGCATCTCGTAGATTTCGGGATAGGTCACGCCCAGGCGGCAACCGCGATGGCCCAGCATCGGGTTGAATTCGTGCAGTTCGGCCGCACGACGCTTGAGCGCATCGACGCCGACGCCCGCAGCCTTGGCCACTTCCTCGAACTCCGCTTCGCCATGCGGCAGGAATTCATGGAGCGGCGGATCGAGCAGGCGGATGGTCACGGGCAGGCCGGCCATCACCATGAAGATCTGCGCGAAATCGTCCCGCTGTTCGGGCAGCAGCTTGTCGAGCGCGACGCGGCGGCCCTTCTCGCTGTCGGCCAGGATCATCTCGCGCACGGCGGTGATGCGGGCCGCGTCGAAGAACATATGCTCGGTACGGCACAGGCCCACGCCTTCGGCCCCGAAGTCGCGTGCGGTCTGGCAGTCGAGCGGGGTTTCCGCATTGGCGCGGACCTTGAGGCGACGAACCTTGTCGGCCCAGGCCATCAGGATGCCGAAGTCGCCGGCCAGTTCGGGCTGCACGGTCGGCACTTCGCCCGCCATGACTTCGCCGGTGGCGCCGTCGATGGTCAGGATATCGCCTTCCTTCAGCTCGCGGCTGCCGATGCGCAGGATCTTGTTGGCATTGTCGATCGACAGGCTGCCCGCACCCGAGACGCAGGGACGGCCCATGCCGCGCGCCACCACGGCGGCGTGGCTGGTCATGCCGCCGCGCGCAGTCAGGATGCCCTTGGCCGCGTGCATGCCGTGAATATCTTCCGGGCTGGTTTCGACGCGGACCAGGATGACGGCATCGCCCAGTTCGTTGCGACGCTCGGCGGTGTCGGCATCGAACACGATCGCGCCACTGGCTGCGCCCGGCGAGGCGGGCAGGCCCTTGGTCAGCACGTCGCGCGGCGCCTTGGGATCGAGGGTCGGGTGGAGCAGCTGGTCGAGCGCGGCGGGATCGACGCGGGCGACGGCTTCTTCCTCGGTGATCAGGCCTTCACTGGCCATTTCGACCGCGATCTTGAGCGCGGCCTTGGCGGTGCGCTTGCCCGAACGGGTCTGGAGCATCCAGAGCTTGCCCTGCTGCACCGTGAACTCGATGTCCTGCATGTCGCGATAATGGGTTTCGAGGATGTCGAACACCCGTGCCAGTTCGGCATAGGTTTCCGGCATCGCCTCTTCCATCGACAGCGGCTTGGCCCCTGCTCGCTCGCGCGCCTGCTTGGTCAGGTACTGCGGGGTGCGGATGCCGGCAACGACGTCCTCGCCCTGGGCGTTGATCAGATATTCGCCATAATAGGCGTTCTCGCCGGTCGCCGGGTCGCGGGTGAAGGCGACGCCGGTGGCCGAGGTGTCGCCCATATTGCCGAACACCATCGCCTGCACATTGACGGCAGTGCCCCAGTCGCCGGGGATCGAATTCAGGCGGCGATAGACCTTGGCGCGGTCCGCCTGCCAGCTGCCGAACACGGCCGAGATCGCGCCCCAGAGCTGGTCGGCGACATCCTGCGGGAAAGGCTTGTTCCAGAGCTTGGCGACCAGCGCCTTATATTCCGAAACCAGCGCCTTCCAGTCGTCGGCGGTCATTTCGGTGTCGAGCGTGTAGCCCTGATCTTCCTTGGCGATTTCAAGGGCTTCCTCGAAAGCGCCATGATCGAGTTCGAGCACCACGTCCGAATACATCTGGATGAAACGGCGATAGCTGTCCCAGGCAAAACGCTCGTCGCCCGATGCGGCGGCCAGGCCCAGCACGGTCTCGTCATTGAGGCCGAGGTTGAGGACCGTGTCCATCATGCCCGGCATCGAGATGCGCGCGCCCGAGCGGACCGAGACCAGCAGCGGATCGGCGGCGTCGCCGAACTTCTTGCCGGTGACCGCCTCGATATGGGCGATGCCATTGGCGACTTCCGCCTTCAGGCTTTCGGGATAGACGCCGCCATCGGTATAATAGCGGGTACACATTTCGGTGGTGATGGTGAAGCCCGGCGGCACCGGCAGGCCGATCGCGGCCATGCCGTCAAGGTTCGCACCCTTGCCGCCTAGCAGATTCTTGTCGCCCTTGCCCCCGTCGTTCACGCCACCGCCGAAACGATAAACATAGCGCGTCGAAGTGGTGCTCATCTGGGCCTCTTCCGTCATAACCATATACCGGCTCTCCCTGCACTGATTGCCGAGTTGTGCGTTGCAATAATAATGCCGCAATTAGCGGCTCAAGCCATTAGGGGATAGGACTTATCCCGCTTAACTTCGCATATTTCCCGCAGATTTTGGAATTTCGTTTCCTTATCCTGTAATCTTCGAAAAGTCGGCGACATTGTGCACTGCATCACGGACCCGCGCCAGCAGCGCGAGGCGAGTCGTGCGCTTCGCCGGATCAGCATCATTCACCGTCACGGTCTCAAAGAAAGCGTCGATCGGCGCACGGAGCGTCGCGAGCGCTGCCATGGCGCCCTCGAACTCCTCGGCCGCGACAGCCTGTGCCGCCTGCGGTTCCGCCACGTCGAGCGCAGCGATCAGATCAGCTTCCGCCTTTTCGGGTTCATAGGAAAGCGAAATCGCCTCCGCCTGCTCGCCGCCTTCCTTCTTGAGGATATTGGCGGCGCGCTTGTAACCCGCGAGCAGATTGGCACCATCATCGGTCGCGACGAAGGACTGAAGCGCCTTCACGCGGGCGAGCAGGCGGACAAGATCATCCTCGCCACCCAGCGCGAACACCGCGTCGATCAGGTCATGACGAACGCCCGCTTCCTTCTGCTGCACCTTGAGACGGTCAGCGAAGAAGTCGAGGACATCAACAGCCGTCATTTCCGACGCTTGCACGTACCTCTGCGCATCCTCGTTAGTCACATTTGTTGCGCCAACTATCAGACGATCAAAAATCTCCGACCATCTGAGGTCCGTCTTCAGCGCGCCAATCGCATCTAGAACCGGCATCACTTTAGCAATCGGGGGCGTTTGGCGCTGGAATGCCACATTGGCGGCAGCCAGTTTGACAATCGGAAGCAACGGCACCGAAAGATTGGCCTGCGTCACCTGGCTTAACACAGCGATTGCGGCCCGGCGCAAAGCGAAGGGATCTTTCGAACCTGTCGGCTTTTCTCCAATGAAGAAGAAGCCCGCAATGGTATCCAGCTTGTCCGCCAGGCTGACCGCCACCGTGACCGGCGCGGTGGGGACGTCATCGCCTTGGCCGACCGGCTTATAATGGTCGCGGATCGCGTCGGCGACGGCGTCGGGCAGGCCTTCGGCGCGGGCATAGTAGCCGCCCATCACACCCTGTAATTCAGGGAATTCGCCGACCATTTCGGTGACGAGATCCGCCTTGCACAGTTCCGCCGCCTGACGCGCCAGCGCCGGGTCGCAGTTCGGCACGATGCCTTCGCTCGCCAGCCATTCGGCCAGCTTGGCGACGCGCTCGACCTTGTCGGCCACGGTTCCCAGCTTTTCATGGAAGGTAATGCGGCCGAGCTTCTTCGCCTGCTCGGCGAGCGGGGTCTTGCGGTCCTGTTGCCAGAAGAAGCGGGCGTCGCTGAGGCGCGCGGCCAGCACCTTGCGGTTGCCGGCGACGATCGCCACGCCGCCATCCTTCGCCTCGATATTGGCGGTGCAGATGAAGGCGGGGGCCAGTTTGCCTGCCGCATCGCGCAGAACGAAATATTTCTGGTTGATACGCAGGGTTAGCTGAATGACTTCAGGCGGAACCTCAAGAAATTCCGGATCGAAATCGCCCAGCAAGGGCACCGGCCATTCGGTGAGGCCGGCATTTTCCGCGACCAGGCCCTTGTCCTCGATCACGCTATAGCCCTTGGCCGCAGCGGCCTCGCCGGCCTTCGCCTCGATGATCGCCTGACGCTCCTGATGCGAGACGATGACATAGGCGGCGCGCAGCTGGTCGGCATAATCGTCGGCGCCGTCGATGCTGATGGTGCCGGTCGAATGGAAGCGATGCCCCACCGTCTCGCGACCAGCCTCGATCCCTTCGATCGACAGCGGGACGATCTCGCCGCCAAGCAGTGCGATGATACCCTGCAGCGGACGGACCCAGCGCAGGCTTTCGGTGGTGGCACTGGCCGCGCCCCAGCGCATCGACTTGGGCCAGGGGAAGGCGCGGATGACGGCCGGTACGGCCTCGGCCAGCACGTCGGTGGTGGCGCGGCCGGGCTTGTTCACCACGGCGAACCAGACGCCGTCGCGATCCTCCAGCTGATCCTGGGTCAGGCCGGTCTTGCGCAGGAAGCCTTCGAGCGCCTGCGCCGGGGCGCTGGTGCGGGGGCCCTTGAACTCCTCGCTGACCGCCGCGGTTTCCAGCGGCAGATCGCGGGCGATCAGCGCCAGACGGCGCGGCGTGACGAAGCTGTCGATCGACGCGGGCTTGAGCCCGGCCTTGGCCAGCTCCTCGGTGAAGAGGCGGGCCAGATCGTCGGACGCCTTCAATTGCATGCGCGCGGGAATTTCCTCGCAGCGCAGTTCGAGGAGGAAATCGGTCATGCGATTTCCTCCGAAGCCCCAGCGCAGGCTGGGGCCGCAAGCGAATGCAGTGCCACATGGCCCGAGATCCCAGCCTTCGCTGGGATGACGATATTATTCATGGTCATCAGGCGGTCCATCCGTTGGTCTTCATCCACGCTTCGCAGCTACCCTTCGCCATGTCGCGGACCTGGCCCATATAGCTGGCGCGCTCCTGCACGGAGATCACGCCGCGCGCCTGCAGCAGATTGAAGGTGTGGCTGGCCTTGATCGCCTGTTCGAAGGCCGCGAGCGGCACATCATTGGCGATGCACTGGTCGTACTCGGCCTTGCAGTCCTTGAACCAGCGGAACAGTTTTTCGGTGTCGGCGACCTCGAAATTCCATTTCGACATCTGCCGCTCATTTTCCAGGAACACATCGCCATAGGTGACGCCCTGGTCGTTGAACTTCAGGTCATAGACGCTGTCGACGCCCTGAATATACATGGCGAGGCGTTCCAGGCCGTAGGTCAGCTCGCCCGCGACCGGCTTGCAGTCATAGCCGCCCATCTGCTGGAAATAGGTGAACTGGGTGACTTCCATGCCATCGCACCAGACTTCCCAGCCCAGGCCCCAGGCGCCCAGCGTCGGGCTTTCCCAGTCATCCTCGACAAAGCGGATGTCGTGGACCAGCGGATCGATGCCGATTTCCCTGAGGCTGCCCAGATATAGCTCCTGCAGGTTGGCAGGGCTGGGCTTCATGATCACCTGATATTGGTAATAATGCTGCAGCCGGTTCGGGTTCTCGCCATAGCGGCCGTCGGTCGGACGGCGGCTGGGCTGGACATAGGCCGCGTTCCAGGGCTTGGGGCCCAGGCTGCGCAACGTGGTCGCCGGGTGGAATGTACCCGCCCCCACTTCCATGTCGTAGGGCTGAAGAATGACACAACCCTGCTTGCCCCAATAGGCGTGCAGGGTGAGAATGAGGTCCTGGAAGGAAAGCGCTTTGCCCTCGGCCACCGGTGGTCCTTGCAATAATGACAGATTATGGTCGGCCGCGCCTTGGCGCAGCGCGGGCCAAGGGTCAAGGAAAAGCCGCGTCGAACAGGGTTAAGACGCTTGCCCTGCGCGCCCGGCGCCCGCATGGAAGGGATATGAGACTGACCGCTTTCCCGTCCCGCTGGCTTTCCGCGGGACTTTTGCTGCTCGGCGCCTGGGGCCAGGCCCAGCCCGTCACCGCCCGCGAACCCGCCAACATCGCTGCCAACGTCGCCCCTGCCCTGTGGCAGGTGAAGGATGACGACACGACCATCTATCTGTTCGGCACCGTCCATGTGCTGAAACCGGGGATCGACTGGTTCAAGGGCGGGGTGAAGCAGGCGTTCGACGCATCGGATGAACTGGTGCTGGAAATCATCGAGCCGGAAAATCCCGGCGAGATGGCGCAGATGATGGCGGGCAAGGCGATGGCGACCGACCGGGTCGCCCTGTCCACCCGGCTCGCACCCGACGCCGCGCAGAAATATCGCGCGGCGATGGTGGCGGCCGGGGTGCCCTGGCAGTCGTTCGAGGCGTTCAATCCGTGGATGGCGGGCATGATCCTGTCGGTCGCGCCGCTGCAGAAGCTGGGCTATCAGTCCGACATCGGCGCGGAAAAGATCTTGCGCGCCGCGGCCGAGAAGGCCGGCAAGAAGGTCGGCGCGCTGGAAACGGTGGAGCAGCAGCTCAATTTCTTCGCCGACCTGCCGATGGCGCAGCAGGTTCAGTTCCTCAACGCCACGGTCGAGGGCATGGACGGGATGGAAGGCGAGTTCGCCGCCCTGCTCAACCATTGGCAGACCGGCCAGCCGGAAAAGCTGGCGGACGAAATGAATGATTCGCTCAAGGCCACGCCGGAACTGGCGCAGGTGCTGCTGATCAACCGCAACGCCAATTGGGCCAAGTGGATCAAGGCGCGACTGGACCAGCCCGGCACCGTCTTCGTCGCCGTTGGCGCGGGCCATCTGGCCGGCAAGGGCAGCGTGCAGGATCAGTTGAAGGCGCTGGGCATCGCCAGCGCGCGTGTGAAGCAGGGGGAATAAGGCCATGAAAAGCTGGATGATCCGTTTTCTGGCCCTCTGCGGCCTTGCCCTCATCGCCGCCTGCGGCAGCGAGCAGAAGGCCCCTGCCCCCAAGGTCGAGGCCGGCCAAGGGCCAGCGCTGTGGCGGGTGGAACGCGCGGGCCTCGACGGCTGGATCTTCGGCACCATCCATGTCCTGCCCGAAGGGGTCGAGTGGCAGACGCCGACGATCAAGCAGGCCTGGAAGGATGCCGACCAGCTGGTGCTGGAGGCCGCCGACCTGCAGGACCAGCAGAAGACGCTGGGCCTGTTCGAAAGCATGGGCCGCAGCCCCAACCTGCCCGCGCTCGACGCGCGCGTGCCGGCGGGCGAGCGCCCCGAACTCGACCGGATCGTGAAGGAAGGCGGCACCAGCGCGCAGGCGCTGTCGGGCTATGAAAGCTGGGCGGCCGCCATGCTGCTGTCCGCCGCGTCGCAGGAAAGCCTGAACGTCAGCCAGGAAAATGGCGTCGAACCGGTACTGATCGCCGCCTTCAAGGGCCGGCCGATCGGTGGCCTCGAAACCGTCGAGCGCCAGTTCGGCGCCTTTGACGGCCTGCCCGAAGCGGCGCAGCGCAAGCTGCTGATCCAGACCATCCATGAAGCCAAGGACATGAAGGCCCTCTACAATCGCATCCTGACCGCATGGGCCAAGGGCGACATGGAGGCGATCGCGAAAGAGGACCAGAATGGCGAGCAGCCCGACCCGGTGGTCGAGGACGCGATCCTGACCGCGCGCAACCGCGATT
The DNA here is from genome assembly GCF_051058005.1 of Sphingobium sp. DN12. Classification (NCBI taxonomy): domain Bacteria; kingdom Pseudomonadati; phylum Pseudomonadota; class Alphaproteobacteria; order Sphingomonadales; family Sphingobiaceae; genus Sphingobium; species Sphingobium sp. DN12. The sequence goes on along the minus strand of NZ_CP173717.1, from coordinate 1,514,970 downwards.
GGGTCGGCGCGGTCGACAAGTTGAAGGGCCGCCCCTTCATCGCGGTGGGCGCCGGCCACCTGACCGGCAAGGACAATCTCGTCGATCTCCTCAAGGCCAAGGGCTACAAGGTCACGCGCGTGCAATAAGCCAACGCTAAACTTGCTTTGTCGCCGCTTTCTGCTACAGGGCCGCCTTCCCGCGATGGTCATCCCTGGAGGCGTGGCGGGAAAATTGTATCAAATTTGCTTTTGGAGACACGCAATGAGCGAGCAGCTTACGCTGTCGGCCGAGGCACGCGATCGGGCAGGCAAGGGAGCCTCCCGCGCCCTCCGCCGTGAGGGCCGCGTACCCGCCGTCATCTATGGTATGAACGAAGAACCCCTGTCGATCCACGTCGAGGAAAAGCTCCTCAACAAGCAGCTCGGCACCGGTCACTTCTTCAATTCGGTCATCATGGTCGAAGTCGGCGGCAAGACCGTCCGCACCCTCGCCAAGGATGTGGCCTTCCACCCCGTGACCGATCGTCCGCTGCACGCCGACTTCCTGCGCGTTTCGGAACATGCCACCGTGACCGTCGCTGTCCCGGTGCGCTTCGAGAATGAAGACGCCTCGCCCGGCCTCAAGAAGGGTGGCGTGCTGAACGTCGTCCGTCACGACGTCGAACTGGTCGTCGATGCCGCCGAGATCCCCGATGACGTCGTCGTCGACCTCAAGGGCTTCGAAGTCGGCGATTCGATCCACATCAGCGCCGTGACCCTGCCCAAGGGCGCGAAGGCTGCGATCGAAGACCGCGACTTCACCATCGCCACCATCGTCGCTCCCTCGGCTCTCAAGAGCGCCGAAGGCGAAGCCGCCGAGGGCGAAGGCGAGTAATCGTCTTACAGCTTGCTTGCAGGCTGGAAATTCCGATCCCGTCCGCCTACTCGGCGGGCGGGATTTTCTTTTACGCGGGATAGACGATGCAGATCTGGGCCGGCCTCGGCAATCCGGGGCAGCAATATGCGATGCACCGGCACAATGTCGGCTTCATGGCCGCGGACCTGATCGCCGACATGTATCGCTTCTCGCCGCCCAAAAAGCAGTTCCAGGGCTGGGTGCAGGAAGGGCGGATCGGCCCGGAGAAGATCATCCTGCTCAAACCCGCCACCTTCATGAACGAAAGCGGCCGCGCGATCGGCGAGGCGATGCGCTTCTACAAGCTGACGACGCAGGACGTGACCGTCTTTCATGATGAGCTCGATCTCGCGCCGATGAAGGTCAAGGTGAAGCGCGGCGGCGGCAATGCCGGCCATAATGGCCTGCGTTCGACCGACGCCCATATCGGCAATGATTTCCGCCGCGTGCGGCTGGGCATCGGCCATCCCGGCCACAAGGACAAGGTCCATGGCTATGTGCTGGGCAATTACCACAAGAGCGAGATGGACGCGCTCGCCAACATGCTGGGCGCGATCGGTGCCGAGGCGGAATGGCTGGCGAAGAATGACGACGCCCGCTTCATGAACGAAGTAGCGCTGCGACTGGCCGACTGAGGCCGATCAGAAGCGCGCCGAGAGGCCCAGTAGCGGCCCTTCCTGCGAGACGTTCCAGCGAAATTGCTGGCCGGTAAAGTCGCGCATCCGATATTGCTGGTGAACGAAGCGATAGCCAGCGCGCACGGTCAGCGGCAGGCCGGCGAGGCGCAGCCGGTAGCCAATCGTTCCCTCGCCATCCATGCTGGATTTGCGGTCGGTGAAGCCGCCGGCATTCAGGCGCGCATCGATCACCCAGTGACGGTCTATATCGCCGGCCGTGCGGACGCCGGCCAACACCTCCGTCCAGTCGGCCTTGCGATTGGCCGTCAGGCCCAGCGCCGCGACATCGGCCGACAATTTCGACCAGCGCAGACCGACGACCGGCGCGAAGGTGAAGCCGCGCCGATCCCCATGGACGGTTCGCTCCGCCATGCGATGGTCGATGATATTGTAGAAGAGGCCGCCCGACACATGGGTCTTCCTGATGCCCAGCCCCACCTGCTGATGATAGACGGATGCGTCCTGACTGGTCTTCACATATTGGCCGTCGACATAGGCGCCGACCTTGCCATTGCTCAGGACGACTTCGCCCATGGTGACGAAGTCGAGATGGTCGAATATCTCCGAGAAAGGCATGTCGACCCTGGTGCGGAACCCCGCCAGTTCCGCATTACCGTGCAGCGACGCCGCCCAGACATAGGGCGAGACGGTGAGATGCCAGCCCTGATCGGGCGTGTCATCGGACAGGTGCGCCAGCGCCTCCTGCGCCAAGGCCGGTCCGGCATAGACAAGGGCATTGGTGAGCAGGCAGCATAGAGGAAGATATCGCATGGCGGCGCCCCCAGCCGATCAGGACAGTCCCAGGAATTTGAAGGCCGGCGCATCCTTGAACTGGCCGCTGACCTCGCCCGAAAAGGTTTTCGTCTGGTTCGGACCAAGATCGAGCTTCTTCACCTTGGCCGACGGCGCAAAGTCGATCGTCTTGAGGTCGACCCAGAAGCTGTTCGGCGTCAACGCGGACTCGAAGAAATAGAGCTTGCGCTTATGGTCCGCGACCGTGCGCCAGCGGGTCGAGGAGATATTGGGCTGGTCCGGGGTCGAGATGCCGAATGGCACCGAGACATTGCGGATCACGCTGAACACGCTGGCCAGCGCCGTCACCGGGTCTTCGCTCTTGGGAATGGCCTTCACATAGAAGGAGGCGCGGGCGAAGCGATCGGCCGAGCGGTTGGTGCCCGGCAGCATGGTGGTGCCGCCAATATCCTTCCAATAGGCGTTGAGCGCCAGTTGCTCGTCGAAGATCGGCGAATTGGTCATCACCGGATATTGCGGGCCGTGATGGATCACCAGCTTGCCCTTGATATATTCGAAGATGGCGCTGTCGCCCGACGCATCGGAAATCGCGAGGTGGAGCGTGCCGAGCCGTTCCTCGCCGGGAATATTGTCGGTGACGACGACAAAGCTTTCCTTGGACAGCGCGTCGACTGCCTCCTTCACCGTGGCAAAATTGTCGAGCACATATTGGGTCCAGATGGCGATGCTCATGCCCGGCTGCTTGCCGTCGAAATGCGGATATTCGGATTCGACCAGCCACAGGAGATTGGCGGTCAGCCCCGCCTCGTTCATGCCGTCGGTGGTGGAAATGTCGTAACCGGTGGCGATCACGCTGCCATAGCGGGACGTCCATTTGACCGAATTGGGGCCGGCCTCCCCACTGCGCGCGATGCCGCGCGGAAAGATCCAGAGGTTGGTGCCGACATCGACCTTCCAGTCCATCGACCGGGCGGTGATCACATCATCATTGGCGCCATGATAGACCAGGCGCGTGCAGGCATCGGCCGATACCGAAGCCAGTTGCGCCGAGAGCAGCGCAAGACCGGACAGGAAAGCAGGCAGACGAGACATGGAACCTCCTACAAAGGTCACGATACTGTCACTGAAAATGCCGATTTTCTGAATAGTTGCCATGGGTGATAACCCGCATGACGGCTTTGGCCAACCCGGCTCTTGCGCAGTAATCGCATCCGATCACGGCCGCCCGCACCTTCGGCGCGACAAAGCGCATTGCGCAGTGCAGCATGAACAAGCCATAGAGGCGTAACGACTTATTAGGCAAAGCAGGGGACAGAGGTGATCCAGACCGTCGCGACCACGCCTTTCGACGACCAGAAGCCCGGCACATCGGGCCTGCGCAAGAAGGTTCGGGTCTTCCAGCAGCCCCATTATGCGGAAAATTTCATCCAGTCGGTGTTCGACAGCCTGGACGGCTATGCCGGCCAGACCTTGGTGATCGGCGGCGATGGCCGCTATCTCAATCGCGAAGTCATCCAGATCGCACTCAGGATGGCGGCGGCCAATGGCTTTGGCCGGGTACTGGTTGGTCAGGGCGGTATCTTGTCCACCCCGGCCGCGTCGCACCTGATCCGCTCGTCCAGCGCCTTTGGCGGGCTGGTGCTGTCGGCCAGCCATAATCCGGGTGGCCCGGACGAGGATTTCGGCATCAAATATAATGTGTCGAACGGCGGGCCAGCCCCCGAAAAGGTGACCGACGCGATCCACGCGCGGACCCTGACGATCGACAGCTATCGCATCCTCGATGCCGCCGACGTCGATATCGACACGCTGGGGACCAGCCAGTTGGGCGCCATGACCGTCGAAGTGGTCAATCCGGTCGCCGGCTATGCCGCGCTGATGGAAAGCCTGTTCGATTTCCCCGCGATCAGGGCGATGATCGCCGGTGGCTTTACCCTCGCCTTCGACTCGATGAGCGCGGTGACCGGCCCCTATGCGACCGAGATTTTCGAGAAGCGCCTGGGCGCGCCGGCCGGAACGGTGATGAACGGCACCCCCCTGCCCGATTTCGGCCATCACCATCCCGACCCCAATCTGGTTCATGCCAAGGCCCTCTATGACCGGATGATGGCCGCGAATGCGCCCGATTTCGGCGCTGCATCGGATGGTGACGGCGACCGCAACCTGATCATCGGCCGCCATTGCTATGTGACGCCCTCGGACTCGCTCGCGGTGCTGGCCGCCAATGCCCATCTGGCGCCCGGCTATGCCGGTGGCCTCAAAGGCATCGCCCGCTCCATGCCGACCAGCGGCGCGGCCGACCGAGTGGCGCAGAAGCTGGGCATTCCGCTCTATGAAACGCCGACCGGCTGGAAATTCTTCGGCAATCTGCTCGACGCCGGCATGGCGACGATCTGCGGCGAGGAAAGCGCCGGTACCGGGTCCGACCATGTGCGCGAGAAGGACGGCATCTGGGCGGTGCTGCTATGGCTCAACATCCTGGCCGCGCGCCAGCAGAGCGTGGCCGACATCATGGCCGATCATTGGGCGACCTATGGCCGCAACTATTATGCCCGCCACGACTATGAAGCGATCGCCAAGGACAAGGCCGATGCGCTGATGGCCGCCCTGCGCGACACGCTCGCCAGCCTGCCCGGCACCGGCAACAGCGGCGGCACGGTGAAGGCGGCGGACGATTTCGCCTATACCGACCCGACCGACCAGTCGGTGAGCCGGAACCAGGGCGTGCGCATATTGTTCGAGGATGGATCGCGCGTCGTCTTCCGCCTGTCGGGCACCGGCACCGAGGGAGCCACCCTGCGCGTCTATATCGAACGCTATGTCGGGCCGGACGGCGATCTGGCGCTGGCCACCGGCGATGCGCTGGCGCCGCTGGTGGCGGCGGCGCAGGAACTGGCCGATATCGCCGGCTACACCGGCATGGACCAGCCCAGCGTCATCACCTGAACCGGTTCACCATCGCTTACCCCGCAGCAACGGGACAGCAATGACAGCAACCTAAAGGCGGTGGGAATGTCGCTTTCCATCGCCAGAGGTTTCATGCGTTTCCCGTCGCTTGCTGTCGCCCTGTCCCTTGCCACCCTCGCCGTGCCCGCCCAGGCCGCGTCGAGCGAGGACGAGCAGCTTTGGGTCAATCTGACGGCGATGGGGTCGATCAAGAACGAGCTGGTCTATTTTGCGGAAATCCAGCCGCGCGTCGGCGACGGCGTGTCGCGCATCGACCAGGCGCTGTTCCGTGGCGCGCTGGGCGTCAAATTGTCGCGCGACGTCACCCTTTATCAGGGCTATGCCCATGTCGTCGTGCCGATCGAGGGCGGCAAGGACGTCAATGAGGAACGCAGCTTCCAGCAACTGAGCTGGACGCTGGCGCGGCCCAAGGATGCCGAGATTTCCTCGCGCACCCGGCTGGAGCAGCGCTGGCGCTCGAACGGCAGCGACATGGGCTGGCGCCTGCGCGAGATGCTACGGGTGGAACATGCGCTGAAACCCGGCAGCGACGCGGTCAATGCGCTAGCCTATGGCGAGGTCTTCTTTGCCCTCAACGATACCGACTGGGGCGCCCGCAAAGGCTTTGACCAGTTGCGCAGCTTCGCCGGCGTCGAGATCGGCCTGCCGGGCGCATCCACCATGGAAGTCGGCTATCTCAACCAGCTGATCGACCAAGGCGGCAGCCGCCAGCGCGTCAACCATGTCGCATCAGTCACGCTGTTCTTCCGCCATTGACGCAAGGCTGGCCAATCCGCGCCGAAACCGCTATCGGCGCGGCATCATCTGAGACATGAAGGCAGTCAAATGGGTTTTCGTTGCGGTATCGTCGGGCTTCCCAATGTGGGCAAGTCCACCCTGTTCAATGCGCTGACCGAGACGCAGGCGGCGCAGGCGGCGAATTATCCCTTCTGCACGATCGAGCCCAATGAGGGCCGCGTCGCCGTGCCTGACGATCGGTTGCAAACCATCGCCAAGATCGGCGGCAGCGCCAAGATCATCGAGACGCAGCTCGCCTTCGTCGATATTGCCGGCCTGGTGCGCGGCGCGTCGAAGGGCGAAGGGCTGGGCAACCAGTTCCTGGCGAACATCCGCGAGACCGACGCCATCGTCCACGTCCTGCGCTGTTTCGAGGATGACGACATCACCCATGTCGAGGGCAAGGTCGATCCGATCGCCGACGCCGAGACGGTGGAAACCGAACTGATGCTCGCCGACCTCGAAAGCCTGGAGAAGCGCGTTCCCAACCTGCTCAAGAAGGGCGCGCAGGGCGACAAGGAAGCCAAGGCCGCCGCATCGGTGCTGGGCCAGACGCTGGAACTGTTGCGCGACGGCAAGCCCGCCCGCCTGACCCAGCCGCGCGACGAGGAAGAAGCCCGCCTGTTCGCCCAGGCGCAGCTGCTGACCGCCAAGCCGGTCCTCTATGTCTGCAATGTCGAGGAAGGCGCTGCGGCCGAGGGCAATGCATTTTCCGCCCGCGTGTTCGAGAAGGCAGCCGCCGAGAATGCCAGCGCGGTCATCGTGTCGGCCGCGATCGAGGCTGAACTCATCACCATGCCGGTCGAGGAACGCGGCGAATATCTCGAAGCGCTGGGCCTGACCGAAGCCGGCCTCGCCCGCATCATCCGCGCCGGCTACGAACTGCTGGGCCTCATCACCTTCTTCACCGTCGGCCCCAAGGAAGCCCGCGCCTGGACCGTGGCCAAGGGCAGCAAGGCCCCGCAGGCCGCCGGCGCGATCCATTCGGACTTCGAAAAGGGCTTCATCCGCGCCGAAACCATGGCCTATGCCGACTATGTCCAGTTCAATGGCGAAGCCGGCGCCAAGGAAGCGGGCAAGTGGCGTTCGGAAGGCAAGGATTATGTGACGCAGGACGGCGACATCATGCTGTTCCGCTTCAACGTCTGACAGCAAAAGATACGCTGACATGGAAAGGGCCGGAGGAGCGATCCCCCGGCCCTTGTTCGTTCAGCGCGGCGCGCTTTCCTCTTCCGGGGCGTCAGCGGCTACTGGCTCCGGCTCTAGCGGAGCAACCTCCTCCTCCTCGCCCTTGCCCAGGCGGCGCTTGATCCAGCGCCAGCCGCCACCAAAGATCAGGATGATCGGGATCAGCAGTTTCTTGCCGAAGGCCAGGATCAGCGCGATCAGGCCCAGCTTCTTGGCCGCCAGCAGGCCCGCACCCGCCGCAATCATCCCGCCAATGCCATATTCGGCGACCTTGTCGACATTGGGCACATAATCGGCATAGCGCGCGCCTGCGTCATAGCTGACCGAAGCACCGAACCTGGCTGCCGCCGCCTTCACCGATGGCAGTTGCGACATGGTCGACACCATGTTGAGGCTGAGCACGCCATAACGGCCGAGCAGGCGGACGTCATAGTTCAGCGTATCCTCCTGCGCATTGCCAAAACGCATGTCGCGGGCCCAGATGACGCTGTGATGCGCCTTGTCATAGGCGGGGCGCTCGGCCCAGCCGACCAGTTGGATCGCGGGATATCCGGCGTCGGCACGCTCCTTGTTGCGCTCCTCCTCGCCCGACTTCATGTCGGCCATCAGCGCGTCATAATCGGTCGAGGCGGCGTCATCGTCCTTCACATAGCCGCTCTGCTCATAGGTGATGACCGCGCCCCAGGCATCGTCATCGACGAAGGTCTTGCCGGCCGGAAAGACCAGGCCCAGCACACCATCGGCCTGGGCCGACGGATTGCCCCACATGTCGACGATCACCTCGCGCGCCTGCGCCGCGTCGAGATAATAATAATCCTGGCCCAGATGCAGCACGGCCTTGGCTTCGGGCAGGGCAATGTCGCCATTTTGCGGGCGCTGCTTCGCCAGCACCGCCTTCACCTTGGCCTCATAGGCGCGCTGTTCCGCGCTCGCCGCCGGACCGGCAGGCTGGTCCGACTGGGCAAAAACCGCTACCGGCATGGCGCCGAGCAGCAACATGGCGCCAATGGCGCTCCACATCTTCTTCATCAGCCCCCCCTTGTGACGCGCAATCTTTTAGAAACAAAAGCTTGGAAGGCAATGACCCAACCGCCCCGCATCATGCCCGTCCGCCGCAAGATCGCCTTTCCGCCCAGCGTGGATGCGGGAACGCGGCTGCTGATCCTGGGCAGCCTGCCCGGCGACGCGTCGATCAAGCAGGGCGAATATTATGCCCATCGCGGCAATGCCTTCTGGGCATTGATGAGTGACGTTCTGAACGAGGAAGTCCGCAGCGCGCCCTATGCGATGAAGCTCAAGCGACTGCGCGCACGGGGCGTCGGCCTGTGGGACGTGATCGAGAGCGCCGATCGCGACGGCAGCCTGGACAGCAGCATCCGGGGTGCGGAACTGCGCGACCTCAGCGCCTTCCTGTCCCGCCTGCCCAATCTCCGCGCGATCGCCTTCAACGGCAAGACCGCCGCCCTACATGGCCGCCGACAATTGGGGGAAAGGTCCGATCTGGTGATGATCGATCTGCCCTCCTCCAGCGGCGCCTATGCCAGCCTGTCGCGTGATTCCAAGCGCCAAGCCTGGAGCATATTGGCGCCCTATGTCGATCCGACATGAACCATTCGTCACTTTACCGACTTGGTTGGGCTGCTAAGCAGCGGCCAAATCTCCCTTTTGCCATGAGGCCATGATGTCCGCCCGTCGCCTGTCGCTCGCATTTGCCCTGTCTGTTTCCACCCTGCTCGGCGCCTGCGCCCCGGTGCAGCAGCATCCCGCCAGCGTCGTCGCCGCCCCGGCCGAACAGCGCGCGCCGGTGACGATCCTGGTGTCGATCGACGGCTTCCGCCCCGATTATCTGACCCGCGGCGTATCGCCCAATCTCAATGGGCTGGCGGCCGGCGGGACCGAGGCGTCGATGCGCCCCTCCTTCCCCACCAAGACCTTTCCCAATCATTGGGCGATCGTGACCGGCGACCGGCCGGATCGCAGCGGCATCGTCGCCAATAATATGGAAGATGACAGCCGGCCCAAGGACAAGTTCACCATGGCCAGCGACGATCCATACTGGTGGAACGAGGCCGAGCCGATCTGGATCACCGCCGAAAAGCAGGGCGTGCGTACCGCGACCATGTTCTGGCCCGGCTCCAACGTCGCCTGGGGCGGCAACAAGGCGACCGAATGGCCCTACAGGATCAGCGGCGGGTCGCGCCCGAGCGACTGGGCCCAGTTCAACGAGGCGATCAGCCCGACCCAGCGCGTCAACGGCGTGCTGGACGTGCTGCGCCGCCCGGCCGACATCCGCCCCCGCTTCGTCACCCTCTATTTCGATGAAGTCGACACCGCTGGCCATGTGAACGGTCCGGCCGCGCCGGAAACCACCCAGGCAGTCGCAGACGTCGACGCCCATATCGGCGACCTGATCGCCGGCCTGAAGGCGCTGGGCCAGCCAGCCAATATCGTCATCGTGTCCGACCATGGCATGGCGGCCAAGGCGAATGATCGCGTGCTGCCGATCGACAAGATCGCCGACCCGGCCGACTATCGCGTGGTGGAGGCCGGCCCCTATGCCAGCCTGGTCGCCAATCCCGGCCACGAAAAGGCGCTGGAGGCCGCATTGTTCAAGCCGCGCGACCATATGCAGTGCTGGCGCAAGAGCGACATCCCGGCGCGCTTCCACTATGGCACCCATCGCCGCATCCCGCCCTATTTCTGCCTGGCCGAAACCGGCTGGGTGTTCCAGAATACGACCCCGACCAAGCCGGTCACCGGCGGCGACCATGGCTGGGACGACCGCGCCCCCGAAATGCAGGCTTTGTTCATCGCCAACGGCCCGGCCTTCGTCAGCGGCTTCCGTCCCTCGGCCGATTTCACCAATGTCGATGTCTATCCGCTGCTCGCCCGCCTGCTGGGCGTGACGCCGGTGGCGAGCGATGGCAATCCGGCGGTGCTGCAGGGGCTGGTCAAGCCCTGATCGGGCGACATGTATTTGTCATAAAGCGGTTCTAGGCGGCGCGTCATGTTCACGCGCCGCTCGCTCCTCTCCGCCGCCGCCATCGCCCCGATCGCCGGCGCCCCCGCCATTCTCCACGCCCAGAGCTGGTTCGCCGGCTATCCCTTCGCGCTGGGCGTGACATCGGGCGATCCGGCGCCCGACGGCTTCGTCATCTGGACCAAGCTGGCGCCGCGCCCGTTCGAGCCGCATGGCGGCATGCCGATGACGCCGATCCCGGTGAAATGGGAGGTCGCGGCCGATGATCGCTTCAGGACCATCGTGGCCGGCGGCGAAGCGATCGCCCGGCCCGAACTGGGTCATAGCGTCCATGTCGAAGTGACCGGCCTTCAGCCCGACCGGCCCTATTGGTATCGCTTTGCGCTCGGCAACGACCAGTCGACGCGTGGCCGCGCCCGCACCCTGCCGCTGGCGTCGGCCAGTCCCAAACTGCTGAAATTCGGCGTCGCCGGCTGTCAGAATTATCAGGACGGCCTGTTCACCGCCTTCCGCCATCTGGCGCGCGAGGACGATCTCGCCTTCGTCTATCATTATGGCGACTTCATCTATGAATATAGCCAGCGCGGCCCGGACTATGACAAGGACGGCCTGCCCGGACCGCAGGTGCGCGACCATATCGGCCAGGATTGTTATGACCTTGCCGACTATCGGCTGCGCTACGCCCAATATCTGAGCGATTATGACCTGCAGGCGGCGCGCTGCCGCCACACATGGTTCCCGACCTTCGACGATCATGAGGTCGCCAACAACTGGGTCGGCGACATCGATGCCAAGGGGGCGCCGGCCGATGCCTTCCGCATGCGTCGCGCCGCCGGCATGCAGGCCTGGTATGAATATATGCCGGTCCGCGCGGCGATGGCGCCGCGCGGCGAGATGATCGGCACCATGTATCGCCAGGCGCGCTTCGGCGACCTGCTGTCGATCGACTTTCTCGACACCCGCACGTTCCGCACCGACCAGCCTTGTGGCGACAATTTCAAGCCGGCCTGCGCCGAAATGGCTGCCACCCAGGCACAGGTCATTTCGGCCGAGGAGGAAGGCTGGCTGACCCGCAACCTTGCCCGCCGCGACGCCAAGTGGAACTGCCTGGCCCAGCAGGTGATGATGATGGCGCTCGACCGCCGCAACAGCGAAGATGCGACCGATCCCATCTACAATATGGACACCTGGGCCGGCTACAAGGTGCAGCGCCAGCGGCTGCTCGGCCGGATGAAGGGGTTGAACAATGTCGTGGTCCTGACCGGCGACGAGCATCAGAATTTCGCCGGCCTGCTGGATGACGGCACAAAGCCGGTGGCGGTGGAGTTCGTGTCGACCTCCATTTCCTCCGGCGGCGACGGATCGGACCTGCGGCCCGGCAGCGACATCATCCTGAAGAACAACCCGCAGCTCAAATTCATCAACGACCAGCGCGGCTATCTGACCTGCGAAGTGACGGCCGACGCGTGGACGACGCGGGCGATGGTGATGGATCAGGTATCGGCGCCGGGGGGCCAGATCCGCACCCGCGCGACCATGACCGTGCCGCGCGGCACGCCGGGGCTGAGCATCAGCTGACAGTTGACGTAAACGGAAAGTCGCCATACACCATGTCCGTTGCAATGGGAGACGGATAGATGGACGACATTCTCTATTTCGAGGATATCGTGGTGGGCGACAGCGTGGCGGTCGGGCCGCTGACCCTGTCGCGCGAGGAAACGATCGCCTTTGCCGCGGAGTTCGACCCCCAGCCCTTCCATCTGTCCGACGAGGCCGCCGCCACCACCCATTTTCGCACCATCTCGGCCAGCGGCTGGCACACCACCGCCCTGTTCATGAAGATGTTCGTCGCCGAAATGCAGAAACAGCCGGGCCGTCAGGCCGCCAGCCTGGGCGCGATGGGCGTCGATGAACTGCGCTGGCTGCGCCCGGTCCGCCCCGGCGACACGCTGCGCGGCACCAACGAGGTGATCGACAAGAAGATTTCCCAAAGCCGCCCGGAAATGGGCATCGTCCGCAACAAGGTGACGCTCTACAACCAGAAGGACGAACCCGTCCTGACCATGTGCCCGATCGCCATGTGGCGCACCCGCCCGGCATAAGGCCACCCCATCCGGGGTGGCCAATTGCAGTCTCCCGGACCTGTCGGCGCGGATCATTCCCCCCTAGGCGAGGCCAAACGCTCATCCGGGGAGCCCAGCCATGCCCAGCGCCGCGCATCTTGTCGCCTTCGCCCTCATCTCGCTCGGCATGGTGCTGACGCCGGGTCCGAACATGATCTATCTGATCTCGCGCTCGATCAGCCAGGGGCGCGCCGCCGGCATGGTCTCGCTACTCGGCGTCGCCTGCGGCTTCCTCTTCTACATGGTCGCTGCCGCCTTCGGCATCACCGCGCTGCTGATGGCGGTGCCCTTCGCCTATGACGTGCTGCGCCTGGGCGGCGCGCTCTATCTGCTGTGGCTCGCCTGGAATGCGGTGCGGCCCGGCGGCCGTTCGCCTTTCCAGGTGAAGCAATTGCCGCTCGATGGCCCGCGCAAGCTGTTCGCCATGGGGCTGCTGACCAATCTGCTCAATCCCAAGGTAGCGATGATCTATCTCTCGCTGCTGCCCCAGTTCGTCGATCCAGCGCGCGGCCATGTGCTTGGCCAATCGCTCATCCTGGGCGCGACCCAGATCGTCATCAGCCTGTCGGTCAACGCGATCATCGCCTGCCTCGCCGGATCGATCGCCGGCTTCCTCGGCACCCGGCCGCGCTGGCTGACGATCCAGCGCTGGTTCATGGGCACGATGCTGGGCGGCCTCGCCGTGCGGATGGCGGTGGAGCGCTAGGCGACCTCAGCCGTCACGCCGCCAGCTTGCGCGCCCGTTCGCGCCAGGCTTCGGCCAGTTGCGGCATCTCCGCCAGCGCGCGCACCGCATCAGGATCGGCCTTGTGCCCGCCGCCGATCAGCAGGCGAAAGACCCGCTCGATGCTCCAGTCGGGCAAGGGCCGCTCCAGCAACCCCATCCGCGTGCCCGCTTCCGCCTCGCCTTCGCGGATCACTCGGAAATAGATGCCGCAGCGCGCGGTCTTGACGATCGTCGCCATCACGTCGCGGGCACCGAAACGATGGTCGAGCTTCCAGCAGGGCTGGCGGCCATGGCTCACCTCCACCACCGCACTGCCCAGGCAGAACCGGTCGCCCAGGCAGATGTCGCTTTCGGTCATGCCGCGGCTGGCGATATTCTCGCCAAAGGCGCCGGGCGCATCGAGCAGAGGATGATCCGGCTTGCGATCCCGCCACCAGCCATAATGGTCCTGCGGATAGAGATGGATCGCCTTGTCCCAGCCGCCATGATGAACTATATCGGCCACCCCGTCGCCCGCGAACCCCAGCCAGTTGATGCGGATCGGGCCGGCAACCGGCTGCTTGCCAATGGCGCTATGCTCGTCATCACGAAAGGGCCGGGGCATGCCGATCAGCAGCGCATCGATGGTCATGAAAGGCTGGGTCATGCCGCTCCATGCCATGGTTGCAGCGCGATGACGATGGCCAGTTGCGGCCAGCTTGCCCCGTCCGCCGCAAGATCACGCGGCGCTCAGTTCCGATCCCAGCTTGAGCACCAGGTCGCCCTTGTCGGTCTGGACCAGATAGGCGGGATCGCGGGTAGACCCGTTGCGACGGATGAGCGAGCCAGCGATCATCCGCTCCACATGCCGCTCGAACCGTTCGGCTATGCGTCCCCGGCCGACACCCTGCCCCCAATTCCACCTGACCCGTGTTCCCTTGCGGAATCTCTCGGCCATCAGCAGACATCCTCTCCTTCGGGGGCAATCATGCCGGCCGGCTTTCCCGGTCAGCCTCAGCAAAATTCCCGAGACCCGCTCTGGTTCCTTGGGTTTTTCGCCGGTCTGGTCTAAGGGGCCGCGATGGATGTTACCGGACTTCGTGTCGCGCTGTTCAGCGGCAATTATAACTATGTGCGCGATGGCGCGAACCAGGCGCTCAATCGCTTCGTCGGCTATCTGCTGCGTCAGGGTGCGCAGGTGCGCGTCTATGCCCCGACCACCGATACGCCCGCCTTTCCGCCGACCGGCGACCTGGTCAGCGCGCCGTCCATTCCCGTGCCCGGCCGCCCGGAATATCGCATCCCTACTCGCCTGTCGCGCGCGCTGCGCCGTGACCTGAAGGCGTTCGCGCCGAACATGATCCATCTGTCGAGCCCCGATCCGCTCGGCCATCGGGCGCTGACCTGGGCGCGCGATCATGACCTGCCCGCCGTCGCTTCGGTCCACACCCGGTTCGAAACCTATCCGCGCTATTATGGCCTCGCCTTCCTGGAACCCGCGATCGAGGGCATTTTGCGCCGATTCTACCGCCGCTGCGACGCCATCGTCGCCCCGTCGGAATCGATGGCCCAGTTGCTGCGCGAGCAGCGAATGAGCTATGATGTTGGCATCTGGACCCGTGGCATCGACCGCGAGATCTTCACCCCTCAGCGCCGCGATCTCGACTGGCGCCGCTCGCTCGGCTTTGCCGACGATGTGCCGGTGATCGGCTTCATTGGCCGTCAGGTGATGGAAAAGGGGCTGGACGTCTTTTCCGACACGATCGACCAGCTGACCGCACGCAAGGTGCCGCACAAGGTGCTGGTGGTTGGCGAAGGGCCGGCCCGCGAATGGTTCCAGAACCGCTTGCCCGATGCCGTCTTCACCGGCTTCCAGGGCGGGGCCGACCTGGGCCGCGCCGTCGCCAGCATGGACATGCTGTTCAACCCGTCGGTCACCGAGACGTTCGGCAATGTCACGCTGGAGGCGATGGCGTGCCGCCTGCCGACCGTCGCCGCCCGCGCCACCGGCAGCGAAAATCTGGTGCAGGAAGGCGTTACCGGCCGGCTGATCCGCCCCGGCGCGATCGGCAAGTTCGCCGACGCATTGCAAATCTACTGCACCGACGCCGCCGCCCGCGCCAGCGCAGGCGCCGCCGCCGAGGCGCAGGCTGAACATTTCGGTTGGGATCAGGTGAACCAGGCGCTGGTCGATACCTATCTGCGGATCATCCGCCAGCGCGCCCAGGGTGCCAAGATCCGTTCCAGCCCTGTTCCCTGATCGGCCCGGCCGACCTATATCGGGGACGATGGCTGATCTTTTCTCTTCCGACGATGTCCTTCCCGCCGGCATCGACCACGCCCCGCTGGCCGATCGGTTGCGTCCGGCCGTGCTGGCCGATGTGGTCGGCCAGGAGCATCTGACCGGCCCGGACGGCGCGATCGGCCGGATGGTGGCGGCTGGCCGCCTGTCCTCGATCCTCTTCTGGGGGCCGCCCGGCACCGGCAAGACCACCATATCGCGGCTGCTCGCCGATGCCGTCGGCATGCGGTTCGAGCCTATCTCGGCCGTCTTTTCCGGTGTCGCCGACCTCAAGAAGGTGTTCGCCACCGCAAAGGACCATGGCCGTCGTGGTGAAAAAACCTTGCTCTTCGTGGACGAGATCCATCGTTTCAACCGCGCCCAGCAGGACAGCTTCCTGCCCTTCGTCGAGGATGGCACGGTCACGCTGGTTGGCGCGACAACGGAAAATCCCAGCTTCGAACTGAACGCCGCGCTCCTGTCCCGCGCGCAGGTGCTGATCCTGCGCCGGCTCGATGCCGCCGCGCTCGAACAATTGCTGGACCGGGCCGAAGCGCTGATCGGCCGCCCGTTGCCGCTGGACATGGCCGCGCGCGAAGCGCTGCTGGCCAGCGCGGATGGCGACGGCCGCTTCCTGCTTAATCAGGTCGAAACCCTCTATTCGATCGACATTCCTGTGCCGCTCGATCCGGCGGGCCTCTCCGCCCTGCTCCACCGCCGCGTCGCGGTCTATGACAAGGATCGCGAAGGCCATTACAACCTCATTTCCGCCCTCCATAAATCGCTGCGCGGCTCCGATCCGCAGGCGGCGCTCTATTATCTCGCCCGCATGCTGACCGCGGGCGAGGAACCGCTCTATGTGCTGCGCCGGCTCGTCCGCTTCGCCACCGAAGATATCGGCCTGGCCGACCCGCAAGCAGTGGTGCAGTGCCTCGCCGCCAAGGACGCCTATGAATTTCTCGGTTCGCCCGAAGGCGAACTGGCGATCGTTCAGGCCTGCATCTATTGCGCCACCGCGCCCAAATCGAACGCCGGCTATATGGCGATGAAGACGGCCTTCCGCACCGCGCGCGAAACCGGGTCCCTGATGCCGCCGATGAACATCGTCAATGCACCCACCAAGCTGATGAAGCAGGTCGGCTATGGCAAGAATTACCAATATGACCATGATGCCGAGGGCGGCTTTTCCGGCGCCAATTACTGGCCGGCGGAGATGAGCCCGCAAACCTTCTATACGCCGACCGAACGCGGGTTCGAGGCGCGGATTGCCGAGCGCATTGCCTATTGGAACAAACTGCGCGCCGAACGCGGCGCGGCGTGACGCCCCGGTTCGCGCGCTTCGCCGCGATCGACTGGTCGGGCGCCAAGGGCACGCGGCACAAGGGAATAGCGGTCGCCATCTGCGGCATCGGTCAGGATGCGCCGGAACTGGTCGAGGCGCCGGGCGGCATCTGGTCGCGCCAGGCGGTCGCCGACTGGCTGATCGCAACGGCGTGCGAGGCACCGACCCTGTTCGGCTTCGACTTCAGCTTCGCCCCACCATTCGTCGCACGCGGCGCCTATCTGCCTGGCGATCCGACGCCAACCGACGCACCGGCTTTCTGGGCCTATGTCGATGCGGTCTGCGCCGATCCCGATCTGGGTGCCGCCAGCCTGCTGGAAACCACCCATCGTCGTCATTTCTATTTCGGCAAGGCCGACGGGATGAAGGCCGAGTTTCTGCACAACCGCGCCTGCGAAGACCATTATAATGCCGGGGGCGGCGGCAAGCCGTCGACCATCTATGACGCGATCGGCGCGGCGCAGGTGGCCAAGGCCAGCTTTGCCGGCATGCGCCTGCTCCACCAGATCCGCCCGCATGTGCCGGTCTGGCCCTTCGATCCGCTGCCTGCCACCGGATCGCTGGTCGTCGAAATCTATACCAGCATCGCAGCGCGCGCCGCCGGGCGGCCCAAGGGCCGGACCAAGATGCGCGATCTCGCCGCCCTCAATGACGCGCTGACCATGTTCGCAACCGCCCCCTACTTCGGTCCGCTCGCCGCCGACCATCAGGCCGATGCCTTGCTGACCGCTGCCTGGATGCGCGAAAGGGCTGAAAATCCGGCACTTTGGGCACCCGCAGCGATGTCCGACGAAATTGCGCGCACAGAGGGCTGGACGTTCGGCGTGATCTGATAGTAAGGGCGTCCGACCCGTCGGGTGCGCCGGCTTAGCACAGCGGTAGTGCAGCGGTTTTGTAAACCGAAGGTCGGGGGTTCGATCCCCTCAGCCGGCACCGACGGACTCTTGAAAATCGCGTTTATGCGCAATGGATGCCACGGGGTATCCCGGAAACAAAATGAGGGCCGACATTGCTGCCGGCCCCCACTAACGTCGGTCCTTTCGGCCACATGTCCTTGCGGGCTGCGCCTTCCGGTCCGGCGATGTGATGCGTTTCCGCATCTTCGCGCGGGAGAACGAGCCCGAAGGTCTGTTCACCCATGCTGACCTTTCATCCGAAGCCCGACGTTCACTTTCGCGCGTACCCGGCATCATCCTGAAAGGCTTGGATCCGATCGTCCCTGCCATCCTCGCGCATGGCAGCTCCCAACGGACCATCAGGGCAAAAAATCCTTGATTTCTCTTGGATTTTCCGGCTTTGGATCGCTCCTTGCCGACTGTCCCGATAAGAGGATGCTGTCACGATCCGCGAGTCGGGCAAAGCGGATTCCGACAGTTTGAAGACAGGCCGCACCACAAATCTGTGGATAACTTTGGATAAGTCTGAAAATCGGCGGAAATCCGCGCGCTTCAGGCGGGCGCCCAATCGGGCGGTGCCAGCGTGAAGCCGGCAAAGTCGAAGCCTGGCGTGACCGTGCAGCTGACGAGCGCCCATCCGCCAACCGGCCGTGCCGCCTGCCAATGATGCGCCGGGACCAGGCGCTGCGGCATCTGTCCCGCGGCGATATCCGGGCCGAGGTGATGATCGACGCCAAGCCCCTGCGGCGGAGCGATGCCCAGGACGATCGGCGCCCCCGCATGCCAGAACCACATCTCGTCAGCATCGACCCTATGCCAGTGTGATCGCTGATGCGCCTCCAACAGGAACAGGATCGCCGTGCCGGCCGCCCTCTGGCCCACAGCCGCCTGTGCGCGCCAGGTTTCGCGATACCAGCCGCCTTCGGGATGCGGGGCCAGGTCGAGCGCCCGGATCAGTCCGGCAGCATCCTGCCCGTCGCCTGCGTTCATCGCTTCACCTAAAATTTAATTTCTGCTGAAACAAAAACTTATGCCGTTGTCAGAGGTTCATGCAACCTAGGTCAATAGGCAGGGGTTCAATCGGCTGACAACGCAATTCGGAGGAGATATTATGCGTAACGCCCTGATGGCCATGGCCGCCCTGTCGCTGGCCATTCCCGTGTCGATGGCCGTTCCCACGGACGGCGCACAGGCGCGCAAACATTATCGCTATAAGGAATGGCGCGGTCGCGACGGGCGCACCTATTGCCGCAAGTCCGACGGCACGACCGGCCTGATCATCGGCGGCGTCGGCGGCGCGCTGGTCGGTCGCGCGATCGACACCCGCGGCGACCGTGCGACCGGCACCATCCTGGGCGCTGCTGGCGGCGCACTGCTCGGCAAGGAAATCGACAGCAAGCGCCGCTGCCGCTGATCCCGTCGTCAAGGACAACGAAAAAGGGCGGCTTCCCAATGGGAAGCCGCCCTTTTTGATGGCCGAGGCCAAAAGGCTTAGTTGGTCGCGCCCGAAGCCGCGCCGCGCGCGTCATCGACCTTGAACGACACGGTCTGGCCGCCCGAGACGCCCGAAACCTTGTCACCCTTGACCTGCAGGTTGAAGGCGACGGCGTCGGGGTAACGACGGCCCGAGATCACCTTGCCGGTCTTGGTATCCTTGACGTCATAGACGTAGGTGTAGCCTTCGTGGGTGAAGCGCTGCTTGGCGGCGTCCTGCGCATTGGCGGGGGCAGCGACGGCAACGATGGCGCTCAGGGCGCCGGCGACAACAAACTTGGACAGCATTCGCATGGGTGTGCTCCTTGTGAATGCCCTCAAACACCTCTTGGACATTCTGTTCTGTTGCCACCCATATGTTGCAGCGCAAAAACTCATACAATCGCAAAAAACGGCGTTCCAGTTGCGCGGAACGCAATCGAGATCATCTCGTTTTTCTAAGCCTTTGACAAGGCGACGATATGCTCGAACTGCTGCGGCGTCAGCGGCGCGACGGAGAGGCGCGATTGCCGCAACATCACCATGTCGGCCAATGCCGGGTCCGCCTTCATCGTCTTCAGCGTCACCGGGCGATCCAGTTTCTTGTGCGGCGCAACATGGACCGCGATCCACTTGCCGGTCTCGTCGGTGCTGTCGGGCGCCGCTTCCTCGACAATCTCCATGATGCCGACCGCCTCGACGCCGATATTGCTGTGATAGAAGAAAGCCAGGTCGCCCTTGCGCATCGCCTTCATGTGCAACTGGGCAGCATGGTTGCGCACCCCGTCCCATTCCGCCTTCCCCTTCTTGACCAGGTCGGCATAGGAAAAGACGTCGGGTTCCGATTTCATCAGCCAGTAGTTCATGACGCATCCTTGCATCAGGCGCCAAGGACGATCAAGGATGGGAACCATGGCGGCTGATCGCTATATCATCCGCAAGCCAATCGATCTGGAGAATATACGTGTCGCAATCCGTGCTGGACCAGGTGCCCGTCCTGTCCATGGCAGAGATGAGCAAGGGCGATTTCGCCGCCGCCTTCGGCGGTTCCTTCCAACGCTTCGGCTTCGCCATGGTCAAGGACCATGGCATGGACCAGGCGCTGGTCGACAAGGGATGGGCGCTGGCCCGCGAATTCTTCGCCCAGCCGGTCGAAATGAAGCGCACCTATGATGCCAAGTTCAATGGCGGCCAGCGTGGCTACACCGCTTTCGGCGTGGAGATCGCCAAGGGCGCGAGCGAGAATGACCTCAAGGAATTCTGGCATGTCGGCCGCGACCTTGCGCCCGGCGATCCGCTTGCCGAAACCATGCCGCCCAATGTCTGGCCGACCGAGATGCCGGCGTTCCGCGACGTGTTCGCGCCGCTCTATGCCGAGTTCGACCGGGTCGGCGCGGAACTGCTGTCGGCGATCGCCCTCTATCTGGGCCTGCCCGAACGCTGGTTCGACGGTCCGATCAAGGATGGCAACTCGATCCTGCGCCTGCTCCATTATCCGCCGGTGTCACCCGAGGCGCCGGGCATCCGCGCCGGCGCGCATGAGGATATCAACCTCATCACCCTGCTGCTGGGCGCCGAAGAAGGCGGGCTGGAACTGAAGGATCGCGACGGCAACTGGCTGCCGGTGGTGCCCCCGCCGGGCGCACTCGCGATCAATGTCGGCGACATGCTGCAGCGGCTGACCAACCATGTGCTGCCCTCGACCAGCCACCGCGTCGTCAATCCACCGCCGGAACGGCGCGGCCATTCGCGCTATTCCATGCCCTTCTTCCTGCATCTGCGCCCGGACTTCATGATCGACGCGCTGCCGCAATGCGTGACGCCGGACAATCCGCGCCGCGAGGAACCGATCAGCGCGCATGACTATCTGACCGAACGGCTGATCGAGATCGGCCTGATCAAGAAGGCATAAGAAAAGGCCCGCCGCTGCATCCGGCAGCGGCGGGCCTTTATATTTTCGTCGTCAGCGGCACTTATTTCCGGCCGCGGCCGAGAGTGATGCCGATTTCCTCGCCCCGCTCGCTCAGCGCCAGCTTGACGATCTTCACCTCGACATGGCGGACCTTGTCGTCCTGCAGGAAGATGGTCTCGATGATATGGTCGGCCACGCCCTCGATCAGGGTGAAATGCAGCCCCTCGGGCAGCGCGGTCGACGCGGCATGCTTGAGGTCCATGTAATTTTTCGATTCGCTGAGCGGCGTATCGGGATCATAATGGTCCGCAATCCGCAGCTTGGCCCGGATCGAGATGCGCAGCGGCTGAGGCAGATGCGTCTCTTCCGAATAGATACCGGTCAATACGTCGACGTGCAGGTTGTTGACCTCCAGCGTCAGATAATCGTCAAAAATGCTGTCCATAGCTCGCCATGTCCGGTCGCGCGAAGGGCGCGGGTCCAGTTTGATCTTTCCTTTTGCGGCATGGACGCTATAGGCCCGCCGCTTCCGGCGCGGTCCATGCGCCATTGATGGCGGATCGGCAAGACATGTCAGCAATTCTTCCCCTCGACAGCCAGCCCGCCGACGCGATCGAGGGCCTGCTGGACGCCGCCTTCGGTCCCGACCGGCACGGCCGCACCGCCTATCTGATCCGCGATGGCATGCCCTGGCTGCCTGCCCTCTCCTTCGCGGTGCTGGACGAAAAGGGCGAGTTGATCGGATCGCTGCAAAGCTGGCCGGTGGCGCTAACTCACGAGGATGGCAGCCAATTGCCGCTGATCATGGTCGGCCCGGTCGCGGTTGCGCCAGCGCATCAGAAGGGCGGCCACGGCCGCGCGATGATGGACGCAGTGGTCGCCGGTGCCCGCGCCCAGGCCTGCGAACCGCTGATGATGATCGGCGATCCGGAATATTATGGCCGCTTCTGGGGCTTCACCGCCGACGGCACCGCCGGCTGGGGTTGCCCCGGCCCGTTCGAGCCCCGGCGCCTGCTCGCCTTGTCGGTCGATGGCCGCCCGGTCGGCGGAGCCGGCATGCTGTCGCCGCGAATCACCGTTACCGCCTGACCCCACCGAAAGACCTTTGCCAAGCGGGCCGGCCGCTCCTATCTGCTTTCCATGCCGATGGAGCCCCTGCCCGACCTCGCCGACCTGTCGCTCGCCGACATTGCCCGCCTTGCCGCCGAAAAGCGGCTGCCGCCGGTCGAGAAATGGAATCCCGACCATTGCGGCGACAGCGAGATGCGGATCGCGCGCGACGGCACCTGGTTCCATCAGGGATCGCCGATCGGGCGCGAAGCGATGGTGCGGCTCTTTTCCACCATATTGCGGCGTGAGGGCGACGGCGCCTATGTGCTCGTCACCCCGGTCGAGAAGCTGAGCATCGCGGTCGAGGATGCTCCCTTCGTTGCGGTCGAACTCAAGAGCGAGGGCGAAAGCGCCAGCCGGAACCTCGCCTTCCGGCTCAACACCGGCGAACTGGTGCCGGCCGGTCCCGACCATGCGCTGACCCTGCGCGAGAAGGATGATGGCCCCCATCCCTATCTCCATGTCCGTGCCGGGCTCGACGCGCTGATCGTGCGCAGCGTCTATTATGAACTGATGAACCTGGCCCTGGATGAAGAAGGCGAGCGGGTCGGCCTGTGGAGCGAAGGCCGCTTCTTTCCGCTGGACGGCGCGGCATGACGCTGGCCGAGCGGCTGCGCGCCGCCCTGATTGACGGGCATAGCCGCGACATCCAGTTGCTTCCGTCCGAAACCCGCGATCCGCGCATCGTCGGCGACATGGCACTGGCGCCGGCCGCCGTGCTGGTCGCGATCACCGATCGGGCCAATCCCGGCCTGATCCTGACCCAGCGCTCCGAAAAGCTGCGCAAGCATGCGGGGCAAGTCGCCTTTCCCGGCGGCCGGGTCGACCCCGACGATGCCGACGAGATTGCCGGCGCGCTGCGCGAGGCCCGCGAGGAAATCGCCCTCCCCTCCGACCGGGTCGACATCATCGGCACGTCGGACCGCTATCATACCTTCACCGGCTTCGACATCGTGCCGGTCCTGGGTGTCATCCCGCCCGACCTGCCGCTGCGCCCCCAACCGGGCGAAGTGGCCGACTGGTTCGAACTGCCGCTTGACTATGCGCTCGATCCGGCCAATCGGGTGCGCCGCAGCCTGATGTTCGAAGGCATCGAGCGGCAATATTATGAAATCGACTGGCAGGGCCGCCGCATCTGGGGCGTGACCGCTGCCATCCTCGCCAATCTTTCCCGCAGGCTCGGCCATGACCCGCATTCTTCCTGACGCCCCGTGGCGCCACCGCTCCGGCCTTTCCGGCCTTCTCGCCGCACTCGACGCCGACCAGGGCCGCGCCCGCTATGTCGGTGGCGCGGTGCGCGACGGGCTGCTTGGCCTGCCGGTCAATGATCTCGACATCGCCACCAGCCTGATGCCGCAGGATGTGGTCGATCGGCTGAAGGCGGCCGGGATCAAGGCGGTGCCGACAGGGATCGAGCATGGCACGATCACCGCCGTGCTGCCCGACGGACCGGTCGAGATCACCACGCTGCGCCGCGACGTCAGCACCGACGGCCGCCGCGCCACCATCGCCTATACCGATGACTGGCAGCAGGATGCCGCCCGGCGCGACTTCACCTTCAACGCCCTCTATGCCGATCCCCTGACCGGCGCGATCAGCGACTATTTCGGCGGCGTGGCCGATCTCGATGCACGGCACCTGCGCTTCATCGGCGATGCCAGCGCGCGGATCGCCGAGGATCATCTGCGCATCCTGCGCTATTTCCGCTTCCTGGCCCGTTATGGCGACAACGAAGTTGACGCATCGGCCTATGATGCCTGCGTCGCCGCAGCCAACAGCCTGATGGCACTGTCGCGCGAGCGGATCGCCGACGAACTGCTCAAATTGCTGGTGGTGCGCGATCCCGTGCCGGCGCTGCGGTTGATGGTGGACGGCGGCATCTGGCTGCCGGTGCTGCCCGAAATCACGCACGAAGGCATCGACCGACTGGCGAAACTGATCGCGCGGGAGAATGAGGCGAGCATGGCGCCATCGGCGCTGCGCCGGCTGGCCGCGCTGGTGCCGGCCGACGCGGCGCTGGCGGACCAGATCGGCGCACGGCTCAAACTCTCCAACAAGGCGCGCAAGCGGCTGATCACCGCGCTCGAAACAGGCTCCGCACCCGAAGGGCCGCGCGCGCTCGCGCACCGGGTCGGCGTGGAGGGCGCGATCGACCGCATCCTGCTCGATCCCGCCGCCCCCTTGTCGGCATTGGCCCCGCTCGAAGGCTGGACCCCGCCCAGCCTGCCGATCGGCGGCGGCGCGCTGATCGCGCGCGGCCTTCAGCCCGGCCCGGACGTCGCCCGCGCCTTGCAGGAAGTGCAGAAATCATGGGCGGCGGAGGATTTCCCCGACGCCGACAGGGTCGGCGAAATCGCCGATCAGATCGTCTCGAAATTCCAGCGCACGCGCCAATAGTCAAAGGCATCGGCTTCGCTCATCGGGCGGGCAAAATAATAGCCCTGCCCCTGCCAGCAACCCATCTTCTGCAGCATGTCGGCCAGTTCCTGGGTTTCGATACCCTCGGCCGTGACCCGCAGGTTGAGCGATTCGGCTAGCGACAATATAGTGCGGACGATCACAGCTTTATCGTGATCTTCCAGCATGTTAGAAACGAAACTTCGATCGATTTTGAGGATGTCGATCGGCAGGCTGTGCAGGCTCGCCAGGTTGGAGAAGCCGGTGCCGAAATCGTCCATCGCGATCGGCATCTGCAGATCCTTGAGCGCGAACAGCAATTTGCGCGCCTTGTCCGGATCGGCAATGATCGCGCTTTCGGTCAGTTCGGCAGTCAGGCGATGCCCGCCAATGCCCGAATAGCGCAGCGCTTCCTCGAACATCGATGCGACATCGTCGCGCGCCATCTGGATCGGCGACAGGTTGACGTTGACGCCGACCGGCAGGGCCTGGCCGAATTTCGCGTCCCAGCGGCTCAGCGCCTGTGCCGCTTCATAGGCGGCCCAGCGGCCGAGCGGGGTGATGAGACCGCTCTCTTCCGCGACCGGCACGAACTCGACCGGCGAGACATGGCCCAGTTCCGGGTCATCCCAACGCGCCAGCGCCTCGAAACCCGTAATTTCGCCGGTCTGGAGATGGATCAGCGGCTGATAGGCCAGGGTCAGCCCGCCATGGGCCAACGCATCACGCAACCGGCTCTCGATCGAGAAGCGGCGCTGCGCTTCCTTGAGCACGCCATTGCGATAAATCTCGACCTTGCCGGTGCGCTTGGCGATCTTGACCGCCGCCTGCGCCTTGCGGACGACATCATCCGGATCATCCTCCAGATGCGTCGACAGGGCGCAGCCGATGGCGCAATCGACGCGGATCTGCAGGTCGGACAGCCGGATCGGCGAACTCAGCGCCTCCCTGATCCTCTGAACGATCTGAAGAGAGTCAGATAAGCCATTGTTCAAGCGAGCAAAAATGGCAAAGTCATTGCCGCCGATGCGGGCCAGCACATCGCCCTGACGCAAGCAGGATTTGAGCCGCTTAGCGACCGTGATCAGCAGTTCGTCACCGGCCATCGGACCCAGCGATTCATTCACCCGGCTGAACCGGCTGAGATCGATCGCGATGATGCCGAACTGGGCATTGTCCGGCCAGCTGCCATTGGCCAGCCGATCGTCAATCTCCTCGCCGAAGCCGGTGCGGTTGGGCAGTGCGGTCAGGCCGTCGGAAAGCAGCTCGCGCCGCAAATTCTTCTCCATCGTCCGCTCGCTCGTGCGATCGATCGCGGTGAAGAGAAATTGTTCGGTGCGCGCCTCGGTCGCCCGCAGCCGTCCGAGCGTGCAGAGAAAATATTCCGGGCCAAGCTTGCCGTCGCGGCGGATTTCGAAACTTTCCGAATCGCGATCCGACTGGGCGAAACCGGTGACGCGCGCGCGCCATTCGGCCGATGCCTGGGCCGTTGCGGCCGTCCGTTCGCGATGTTCCCGGAACGCCTTGAGGAACGGCTCATTCGCCTCGACAATGTTTATAGCATTGTTTTCACACGATAAAATCGCTGCAGCCTGCGACAGGGCGGTGAGCCATTCGCTCGCTCCGATCATGTGCGGCAGATGCGTGTCATCACCCCCGGGCAAGGGGAGGCCACTGGTCTGTTCAGGGGGCCAGCTACGCACCGACATGGCTTTCATGCCTCTGCCTTATCCGCCAAGGGTAAATATTCGGGAAACGAACATCTGCCGATGGTGCTGAATTTGCGTCAAAACTTGTTGTCGCGCGGGAAGCCTGTCGGTGGCATGCGACCGGCGGCACCGCGGGCTACCCGCCATGGCGTCATGTCCGCCTCGGTCCTGGTCCGGCCCGTCTCGCCGCCCATCGCCCAGCTGATCCCGTCGCTCAAGCGGAAGGCGATCGCGTCGGACAGGCCGCCGTCGCGATAGCGCTGCATCTGCACACCCTGCCCGCGCGCCATCTTGGGCATTTCGATGATCGAATAGACCAGCAGCTTCCGGTTCTCGCCGATGACGGCAATGCTGTCCGCCTCCGGATCGACCGCATGCACCACGGCAAGCTTGGCGCCCGTGCGGACATTGACCACCTGCTTGCCCTTGCGCGTTTCGGCCAGGATATCGGCCACATCCGCCAGGAAGCCGCGTCCGTCGGACGAAGCCAGCAGCAACTGCCCGCCGGCCTTTGCCGGCATCAGGGCCACGATCGCACCCTGATCGTCCATGTCGACCATCATCCGCACCGGATCGCCAAAGCCGCGCCCGCCCGGCAGCTTGTCGGCGCCCAGCGTGTAAATGCGCCCGCTCGACGTCGCCATCAGCAGCTTGTCGGTGGTATAGGCGTGGAAGGCGAATTGCGGGCCATCCCCTTCCTTGAACTTCAGCGTATCGGCCGCGGCCAGGTCGCGATGCCCGCTCATTGCGCGGATCCAGCCGCGTTCGGACAGGATCACCGTCACCGGCTCGCGCTCGATCATCGCCTCAAGCGGGATCTCACGCGCCGGCCCGGCTTCCTCGACCAGCGTGCGGCGCCGACCGATCACCGTATCGGGGCCATAGCGCTTGCGCAGGTCGGCAATGTCGCGCTTCAGGCGGGTACGCTGCTTGGCCGGGCTTTCGACCAGCTTTTCCAGCTCCGCCTGTTCCTTGACCAGCTCGGCATGTTCGCGCCGCAGCTCCATTTCCTCCAGCTTGCGCAAGCTGCGCAGCCGCATGTTGAGGATCGCCTCGGCCTGACGGTCGGTCAGGCTGAATTCGGCCATCATCACATCCTTGGGCTCATCCTCGGTGCGGATGATCTCGATCACCCGGTCGAGGTTGAGATAGGCGATGATATAGCCGTCGAGCAGTTCCAGCCGCGCGGCAATCTTCTCCAGCCGGTGCTGCGCCCGGCGGACCAGCACCTCGATCTGGTGCTTGAGCCATTCGACCAGCACCGCGCGCAGCCCCAGCACCCGAGGCGTGTGGCTGGCGTCGAGCACGTTGAGGTTGAGCGGAAAACGATTTTCAAGGTCGGTCAGCCGGAACAGGCTATCCTTGAGCACATCGACCGGGACGTTGCGGCTTTTGGGGACGATGACGATGCGGATCGCCTCGTCGCTCTCGTCGCGCACATCCTCCAGGATCGGCAGCTTCTTGTCGTTGATCAGCGCCGCAATCTGCTCGATCAGCTTGGACTTCTGCACCTGATAGGGGATTTCGGAAATCACCAGCTGCCAGGTACCACCGGCCAGCTTCTCGATCCCCTCCGCTTCCCAGCTGCCATCCTCGTTGCGGCCGGTGGAGAAGCGGGCACGGGTGCGGAAGGAACCGCGCCCGGTGCGATAGGCTTCGGAGATGATCGCCTGATTATCGACCAACACGCCGCCGGTCGGGAAGTCCGGCCCCTTGACGATCTCCATCAGCGCGGCGTCGTCCGCCTCCGGGCTGTCGATCAGCAGGGTGGCGGCATCCAGCAGTTCGCCGACATTGTGCGGCGGGATGCTGGTCGCCATGCCGACGGCGATGCCGCTGGCGCCGTTGGCCAGCAAATTGGGGAAGAGGCCGGGAAAAACCTCCGGCTCCTCATCCTCGCCATTATAGGTCGGACGAAAATCGACCGTGCCTTCGTCAAGGCCCGCCATCAGGTCGGCAGCCGCCTGGGTCAGCCGCGCCTCGGTATAGCGCATGGCCGCCGCATTATCGCCGTCGATATTGCCGAAATTGCCCTGGCCATCGACCAGCGGGGTGCGCAGCGAGAAATCCTGCGCCAGGCGCACCATCGCGTCATAGACCGATGCGTCGCCATGTGGGTGATATTTACCGATGACATCGCCGACGACGCGGGCGCATTTCTTGTAGCTGGTGGTGTTGCGCGCCGGATTGGCGACCAGAATGTCCGGGTTCGCGCCGCCCGGCTCCATCCGCAGCAGCCGCATGGCCCAGAGCAGGCGCCGATGCACCGGCTTCAGCCCGTCGCGCAGGTCCGGCAGCGAACGCGCGGTGATGGTGGAGAGCGCATAGACCAGATAGCGCTGCGAGAGCGCCGCGTCGAAAGGATGGTCCTTGATAGCGTCGAACGGGTCGCGAAAATCGGTCATCGGGAGTGACTTAGCAGGACGGAACGTGAACGGAAACGAGAATTATTCAGCCCAGAGGCTGGGCGCCGCGATCAAAAATTTCGATATTTATCGAGCGGGAGGCCATGCTTCTCGACATACGCATTCCAACTTTCCATCGCGTCCCTATTGGCTTCCATCCAGCGCTGGCGAACTTCCTCCACGAAACCGGGCTCGGACCGTAGACTGAGATCCATCCCCAGTTCTTCGGCAGCAGCAATCAGGTTTCGCTCTCGCGCGGCTTCGACCCGCGCCCGGCTTGCCGCGAACTCATCGTCATCCATTGGCCGATCACCTTTTGCAGGACGATATCATGCCATGGATTAACGCGGCAAGAAACGCGCGTCCGGATCGGCGGCGATGGCGGCAGCAAACTCGGCGCTGATCCAGTCGCGAAAAGCCTTGATCTTGGGCGTGTTGCGGGCGTGGGGCGGATAGACCAGCCAGTAGCTGGCGATTTCGCGGACATAGGAGGGCACCGCCTCCACCAGTTGCCCGGCCTCCACCTCCGCCTTCCAGAGGAAATGGTTGAGGATGGCGACCCCCTGCCCGGCGATCGCGGCGCGCCCCTCCATCACCTGGCTGTCAAGCGCGATGCCGGGCGGGCCATCCGCCGGGTCGGCCTCCACGCCCATCGCCGCGAACCATTCATGCCACCACATGTCGTCGGGCGACAGGCGCGGCAGGGCGTGCAGCGCCTGCGCATCGGCGATCGGCCCGTGCCGGTCGCGCCAGGCCGGGCTGCACATCGGCACCAGCCGGTTATGGGTCAGCAGCTTCGCCTCCAGCCCCGGCCATTCGCCCTTGCCGCCGCGCACCGCCAGATCGATGCCGTCGCGCGCCAGATCGATCACCGCGTCATCCGCCATGATCCGCACGGCGAGGTTCGGGTGGCGCATCTGGAAGGCACCGATGCGCGGCGCCAGCCAGAGATGCGCGAAACTGTTGGTGCAGCTTATGCTCAGCACCGCCGAATGATCCTGGGTCAGCGCGGCAAAGCCCTGCCGCATCTGGTCGAAGGCGCGGGTCAGGATCGGTGCGATCTCGCGCCCCTTCTCGGTCAGCGCCACCTTGCGCCCGGTTCGCTGGAACAGGCTGATGCCCAGCCGCTCCTCCAGCAATTTCACCTGATAGCTGACCGCCGCCTGGGTCATTCCCAGCTCCTGCGCGGCGGCCGTGAAATTCTCCAGCCGCGCAGCGGCCTCGAACACGCGGATGGCGGACAGGGGCGGCAGCGGCGACATGTGCCATTCGATAAGCCAGGCTTATCTATGCTGTCCATGCTTTTGTTGGCGCCAAGGGTGCCGTTCGGGCAGAGACAGCGGTGCCGGCGCCCCTCCGCGCCCGGCGATGATCATGGACGGAAGGAACAGTGATGCGCGATCAATATGACGCCCGGCTGTGGAACGACAGCCATGAAGAAATCAGCAAGAGTGCCGACCATTTCCTGCATCGCGTGATGCAGGCATTTCGCGTGCTTCACCGCATCGAATGGAGCGCGCCCTGGGCCGATGAACGCCAATGCAAGCGCCCCTGCCAATCGTGAAAATCCCGGCAAGGGGCAAAACAGGGGTTGCGGTTTCCGGTACAGGCGCCACCTTTAGGCCGTGCCCGAAACCGCTCTTCCCCCTCTGCCCGATCTTCCCGCTCCCCCGCCCGCGCTGCTGACCGGCGCCGCCCTGTTCCTCGATTTCGACGGGACATTGGCGCCGATTGCGGACACGCCCGACGGGGTGCATGTCGATGACGATCTGCTTGCCCTGCTGGCGGCGCTGCGGCGCAAGCTGGACGGGAGGCTCGCCATCGTCAGCGGCCGGTCGATCGCCACCCTGCGCGATTTCGGCTTTCAGGATTTCCTGCTCGCCGGCACCCATGGCCTTGAATTTGCCGCGCCCGGCGAAGTGCCGGATGCGCCGCCCCGCCTGCCCGCCATCGATGCGGTCGAACGGGCCTTCCACATCTTTGCCGACACCCGTCCGGGCGTTCTGGTCGAACGCAAGTCAATCAGCGTCGGCCTCCATTTCCGTGGCGCGCCCGATTGTGGTGAGGCCGCCGGCCTGCTTGCCCATCAGCTTGCAGAGCAGCATGGCCTGGCCGTGCAGGCGGGCAAGATGCTGTTCGAACTGCGCCCCGGCGGCGCCGACAAGGGCAGTGCCGTCACCCGCCTGATGCAGCAGGCGCCGATGGCCGGCGGCACGCCGATCTTCATCGGCGACGATGTCACGGACGAGGAAGGTTTCGCCGCCGCCGCGCAATTGGGCGGCCATGGCATATTGGTCGGGCCCGCGCGGCACACGCACGCGGCCTTCGGCTTGGAACAGGTTGCCGCCGTCAGGCATTATCTGGCGCAGGGGGTCGCCGCGATCATCTGACCGGCGGCCACCATTCGCATGAACGAAGGGGGCCGAACATCATCGATACCAGCGACCATATCCTGGCCGGAAACGAGCGCGATCTCGACCTCTGGCCGATCGGAAACTGCCAGGCATCCGCCCTGATCGACCGCGCCGGGCGCATGGTCTGGGCCTGCGTGCCGCGGGTCGACGGCGACCCCGTCTTTTCCGCCCTGCTCGACAACAAGCATTGGGACAGCAAGGAAGCGCGTGGCTTCTGGGCGATCGAGCTGGAAAATTGCGTCGCGGTCGAACAGCATTATATCCGCAACACGCCGATCCTGGTCACCCGCCAGAGCGACGGCCAGGGCAATGCGATCGAGATTTTCGATTTCTGCCCGCGCCACAAGCATAAGGGCCGCATGTATCGCCCGGTCGCCTTCGCGCGCATCGTGCGGCCCGCCGCCGGCAGCCCGCGCATCCGCGTCCGCCTGCGCCCCACGACAAGCTGGGGCAAGGAAAATGTCCCGGTCACCTACGGCTCCAACCATATCCGCATGGTCCTGTCCTACATGGCGATGCGGATATCGACCAACGCGCCGATCGGCCTCATTGCCCAGGAAAGCTGGTTCCGGCTGGAATCGGACATGCATTTCTTCATGGGGCCGGACGAGGGATTTTCCGACGCGCTGCGCCCGGCGATCGAGCGCATGCTGGACGACACCATCCTCGAATGGCAGCTCTGGGTGCGGGGCCTCGCCATCCCGCCCGAATGGCAGGAGGCGGTGATCCGTTCCGCCATCACGCTCAAGCTCTGCCAGCATGAGGAAACCGGCGCGATCGTCGCCGCGCTCACCACCTCCATCCCCGAACATGCCGACAGCGGCCGCAACTGGGACTATCGCTACTGCTGGGTGCGCGACGCCTATTATACGGTCGAGGCGCTGAACCGGCTCGGCGCCCTCGACGTGCTGGAAACCTATCTCGTCTATCTGCGCAACATCGTCGACGGCGCCAAGGGCGGCCATATCCAGCCGCTCTACGACGTGCGCGGCAATGCGACGCTGCATGAATGGGAGGCCGCGCATCTGCCCGGCTATCGCGGCATGGGGCCGGTACGGGTCGGCAATGCCGCCTATGAACAGATCCAGCATGACGCCTATGGCCAGATCGTCCTGTCCTCGGTCCAGGGCTTCATCGACCGGCGCCTGCTGCGCATGGCCGGCCATGCCGATTTCGAGGCGCTGGAGGCGGTGGGCGAGCGCGCTTGGCAGGTCTACGATCAGCCCGACGCCGGCCTTTGGGAATTGCGCACCCGCGCCCATGTCCACAGCTATAGCGCCGTCATGTGCTGGGCCGCGTGCGACCGGCTGGCGCATGCCGCCACCGCACTCGACCTGCCGCTGCGCGCCGCCCATTGGGAAAATCGCGCCGAAACCATGCGCGCCCGCATCCTCGAATCCGCCTGGCGCGCCGACAGCAAGGCGATCTCCGCCAATTTCGAGGATGACGCGCGCGACGCGTCTTTGCTGCAACTGCTCGACCTGCGCTTCCTGACCGCCGACGATCCGATGTTCACCGGCACGCTCGAAGCACTGGAAAAGGACCTGCGCCGCGGCAACGACATGCTGCGCTACAGCGCGCCGGACGATTTCGGCGAGCCAGTGACCGCCTTCAATGTCTGCACCTTCTGGCTGATCGAGGCGCTGCACCGCACCGGCCGGACTGAGGAGGCACGCGAACTGTTCGAGGAGATGCTGTCCCGCCGCACCGCCGCCGGCCTGCTGTCCGAAGATATCGATCCCCATAATGGGGAACTCTGGGGAAATTACCCGCAAACCTATTCGTTGGTCGGCATCATCAACTGCGCCGTCTTGCTGAGCAAACCGTGGAGCGTGATGCGATGAGCCGTCTGATAGTCATTTCCAACCGGGTCAGTCGCCCCAATGGCGCCGCCAATCAGGGTGGCCTTGCCGTGGCGCTGGCGCAGGCGCTGCGCGAAAGCCGCGGCATCTGGGTCGGCTGGTCGGGTGGCACGACCGACAATTTCACCGGCCATATCGGCTTTGCCGATGATGACGGGGTAAAGACCGCGACGATCGACCTGGAAGAACAGGATGTCGACGAATATTATAATGGTTATGCCAACAAGACGCTGTGGCCGCTCTTCCATTACCGCATCGACCTGGCCGAATATGCCCGCGATTTCGAGGGCGGATACAACCGCGTCAACCAGCGCTTCGCCGACACCGCCAGCCCGCTGATCGAACCGGAAGACATTATCTGGGTGCAGGATTATCACATGATCCCGCTGGGCCAGATGCTGCGTGATCGGGGCCATCAGAACCGGATGGGCTTCTTCCTGCACATTCCCTGGCCGCCGACCCGCCTGCTGGTATCCCTGCCCCACCATACCAAGCTGGTCAGCACCCTCTTCGCCTATGACGTGATCGGCTTCCATACCGAGGAATGGCTGGAATCCTTCCGCCATTATGTCGAGCGCGAGATGGGCGGCACCGTCGATGGCGATTTCGTCACCGTCGGCGGTCGCACCATCCAGGCCGTCGCCTGCCCGATCGGCATCAATGCCGAGGAGTTCAAGCAGGCCGCCGCCAGCGACGCGGCGGTGGAGATGCACCGCCAGGTCCGCGCCTCGCTGCAGGATCGCTCGCTGATCGTCGGCGTCGACCGGCTCGACTATAGCAAGGGTCTGGAAGAACGGTTCAACGGTTACGCCCGCTTCCTGAAGGATCATGCCGAACATCATCGCCGCGTCGTGCTGGCGCAGATCGCCCCGCCCTCACGCGGCGAGGTAGAAAGCTATCAGCAGATCCGCGCCACGCTGGACTCGCTCGCCGGGCGGATCAACGGCGAATATAGCGATGTCGACTGGACACCGATCCGATACGTCAACCAGGGCTATCCGCGCGACAAGCTGGCCGGCATCTATCGCTCCGCCCGGATCGGCCTGGTGACGCCGCTGCGCGACGGCATGAACCTGGTCGCCAAGGAATATGTCGCGGCCCAGAACCCGGACGATCCCGGCGTCCTGATCCTGTCCCGCTTTGCCGGCGCAGCGATGCAGCTGAAGGACGCGCTGCTCATCAACCCCTATAGCCCCGAAGAGATGTCCGACGCGATCGACCGGGCGCTGGCCATGCCGCTCGACGAGCGCAAGCGGCGCTGGCGGGCGATGATGGACAGCGTCGAGCAGCAGGATATCAGCTGGTGGCGCAGCGCCTTCACCGATCGGTTGGCGGCCACCCGCCAGGAAGAGCCGGAGGCCGAACCGGAACCGGCGACCGAATGATTGAGATCAGGCACCGGTCCCGCTAGGCCGGTGCCATGCATAGCGAAGATGATGACGAACCGCGCGGCCTGTGGGCCGCCATCAGTGCCAAATCCGGCGTGATCATTGGCAGCATCGGCCTGATCGCCTGGCTGGCGCTGATCTGGTTCATGTTCGGCGACGTGCTGTAGCGCATCCCCTGCGGATTTCCCCTTGCGCCTCGTTGAACCAGCGGCAGACATGATGCCGCTCCGGCTTCGGGAGCGCCAAATGGGGGATGTCCATGCTCGATCGCCGTTCCTTCCTGGGCAGCGCCGCTGCCGCCTCGCTCGCCGCGCCGATCGGGGCGCAAGCGCTGACCAGCGTGCCGCTGCCGCCCGCCGATCTCCATGCGAAGAATGAAGATGCCTATTGGGCGGCGCTGCGCAAACAGTTCCTGATCCCGGCCGATGTCGTGAACCTCAATGTCGGCACCGTCGGCTCCTCGCCGCGCCCGGTATTGAAGGCGATCTTCGACGGGTTCGAGACGACCGAGCAGATGACCCAGGAGGGGTCGGAGGATTATCCGATCTGGGGCTATGGCGCCTGGGATCAGTATCGCAAGCCCTTTGCCGACTTCATGGGCGCGAAGGTCGAGCAGATGGCGATCCTGCGCAACTGCACCGAGGCCAACAGCTATATCGCCAATGGCTTCGACATGAAGCCGGGCGACGAGGTGCTGATATCCGACGAGGAACATGGATCGGGCGAAATGCCCTGGATGCTGCGGTCGCGCCGCTATGGCGTGGTGGTCAAGAAATTCGCCATGCCCAAGCCGGCGAAGAACGCGGCCGAGATCCTCAACCGCATCAGTGACGCAATCACGCCGAAAACCCGGATCATCTTCGTCAGCCATATCAGCACATCGACCGGCGTGGTGCTGCCGGCCAAGGAGATCGCCGCGCTCGCCCGGTCGAAGGGGATCATCTCCGCCTTCGACGGTGCCCATGCGCCGGGCATGATGAAGGTCGACCTCAACGATATCGGCTGCGACCTCTATACCGGGTCGATGCACAAATGGCTGTTCGCGACCAAAGGCACCGGCTTCCTCTATCTGCGCGACAGAAGCGTGATGGACCGGGTCTGGAACACGATCGCGACCGGCGGCTATGACGACCCGACCCGCATGGCGGACCGTTATATGCAGATCGGTTCCTCCTGCATCCCGACCTTGATGGGCCTCAACGCCGCGATCGGCTTCGCCAACAGTATCGGCATGGAGCGGATCGAGGCGCGCAACCGCATGCTCGCCGACTATATCCATGCCGAAATGGTGAAGCGCGGCGCGCAGGACTGGACCTCGCCCGATCCGGCGCTGCGCTGCGCGATCGCGACCGTCAACGTGCCGCCGGTGCAGCGGATGGAATTGCAGGACTGGCTCTGGAAAAATCACAAGGTGCGCATTCGCGGCGGCAACCCCAGCAAGCTGCGCCTCGCTACCCCCTATTTCCTCAGCAAGACGGACATTGACCGCTTCCTTGGCCTGTTCGACGAATATCGGAAGATGAAGGGGGCGTAATCCTCCCCGCTTGCGGGGAGGTGGCATCGCGCAGCGATGACGGAGGGACGGTGCGTCGTGGCGCACCCCCTCCACCACCGCTACGCGGCGGTCCCCCTCGCCGCTTGCGGGGAGGAACAATTGCACCCCCGCCTATATTGCTCTATGGGCCTGCCCAAGCAGCCCCGGCACCCGCTGATCCTTTCCGATTCGCGTTTGCCGGGGCAAAATCTTTTGTAAGAAAAAGACAGGAACGCGCATGGCCCGTCGCCGCCAGATCTACGAAGGCAAGGCAAAGATCCTTTACGAAGGCCCCGAGCCCGGCACGATCATCCAATATTTCAAGGATGATGCGACCGCCTTCAATGCCCAGAAGAAGGGCACGATTTCCGGCAAGGGCGTGCTCAACAACCGGATTTCCGAGCATATCTTCACCCTGCTCGGCCAGATCGGCGTGCCGACCCACTTCATCCGCCGCCTCAACATGCGCGAACAGCTGGTCCGCCAGGTCGAGATCGTGCCGATCGAAGTCGTGGTACGCAATGTCGCCGCCGGTTCGCTGTCGAAGAAGCTCGGCATCGAGGAAGGCACCCAGCTGCCCCGCACGCTGATCGAATATTGCTACAAGGATGATGCGCTGGGCGACCCGCTGATCTCCGAAGAGCATATCGCCTGCTTCGGCTGGGCCACGCAGGAAGAGATGCACGACATTGCCGACATGGCGATCCGCATCAACGACTTCATGTGCGGCCTGTTCGCCGGCATCGGCATCCGCCTGATCGACTTCAAGCTGGAATTCGGCCGCCTCTATGACGGCGATTACAGCCGCATCATCCTGGCCGACGAGATCAGCCCCGATGGCTGCCGCCTGTGGGACATGGCGACCAACGAGAAGCTGGACAAGGATCGCTTCCGTCGCGACCTCGGCGGTGAAGTCGAAGCATATCAGGAAGTGGCGCGCCGCCTGGGCCTGCTGCCCGAAGGGCTGGACACCACCGTCCTCGACCTCGACACGCATCGCAAGAAGCGCGAGAAGGACTGATCTACGAAAAGGCCGGCCGCAGCGCCGGCCTTTTTGTTATGCGCCTTTGGCGCGCCTGCACCGGCCCACGCCCCCACCCGACCTCCCATTCAGGATACACTCTGTGGGCGGTCGGGTGGGGGGGGTGGGCTGGTGCCGCTTCCGAAATGCGCTCTTTCGCGCATTTCGAGACAGCCTCTCAACCGATCAGCGCATCCGCCATCAGCTTGAGCCCCAGCAGCACCATCAGCACATAGATGAGCGTGTAGAAGCGCGCAGCATCGACCCGCCGGACCAGCCAGACGCCGGCGAAGGTCGAGACCACCGCCACCGGCACCAGCAGCGCCGTCGCCATCAGATTGGCATGGGTGAACTGGCCCAGCGCGGCATAGGCCGGCACCTTCATCCAGTTCATGACAGCGAAGGCGACAGCCGTGGTGCCGACCAGCATGTCGCGCGGCAGCTTCTTGGGCAGCACCCACATCTGGAAGGGCGGCGATCCGGCATGGGCGATCTGGCTGGTGAAGCCGCTCGCGACGCCGAACAAGGTGCCGACCCAGCCGGGCGAGGTTGAGGGCAGGACGATCGCCCCGCCCCGCTCCACCCAGAGCCGCTGCAGCCCGAACAGGGTGGAAATGGCGCCAAGCGCGCCCAGCACCGCTGTTTCGGAAACCTGCGCCGCGAACCAGTAGCCCAGCCCGACGCCGATCGCCATGCCGGGCAGCATCACCGCCAGGATATGCCCGTCCCAGCTGCGGCGGAAGGCCCAGACGCTGACCGCATCCTGCAGGATCAGGATCGGCAGCAGGATCGCCGCGCCGCGCACCGGATCGACGCCCAGCGCCATGATCGGCATGGCCAGCGCCCCGACACCGGCAAAGCCGCCCTTGGCGAGCCCCGATATGATGACGGCGATGATGGCGCAGGCGAGATAGAGAAGGTCGGGACTCATGCCCCAGCCTTATAAGCAGTTGCCGGCAAAGAGAATAAGCGGGGCGACCTGGGCCGCCCCGCCCGTGACATTCAGTTCCGCTCGCGTCCCAGATTGGGCAGGAAGGCGGTGAGCAGGCCCATCGCCGGCAGGAAGACGCAGACCCTGAACACCATCTCTATGCTGCTATGGTCCGCCAGCCAGCCCAGTCCGGCCGCGCCCAGTCCGCCCATGCCGAAGGAGAAGCCGAAGAACAGGCCCGAGATCATGCCGACCTTGCCCGGCACCAGTTCCTGCGCGAAGACGACGATCGCGGGGAAGGCGGAGGCAAGGATCAGGCCGGTGATGACGGTCAGCGGCCCGCTCCAGAACAGCCCCGCATAGGGCAGCGCCAGAGTGAAGGGCAGCGCCCCCAGGATCGAGAACCAGATCACATATTTGCGCCCGAACCGGTCGCCCAGCGGGCCGCCAGCGACCGTGCCGACCGCCACCGCGGCCAGGAAGGCGAACAGATGGAGCTGCGCATTCTGCACCGACAGGTCGAAACGCTGGATCAGGTAGAAGGTGTAATAGCTGGTCAGGCTGGCGAGATAGACATATTTGGAGAAGATCAGCGCCAGCAGGATCGCAATGCCCCGCGCCGCATGGCCGCGCGGCAGTTCGACATGCAGCGCGCCGGCGCCGCCGACCTGCAACCGGCTGAGGCCATGATGGCGATACCAGTTGGCGACATTCCACAGCACCGCGCCCGACAGCAGCGCCAGCAGCGCGAAGAAGGCCAGGCTCGACTGCCCCCAGCGCACCACAACCAGCGCCGCCGCCAGCGGCCCCAGCGCCTGCCCCGCATTGCCGCCGACCTGGAACAGCGACTGGGCCAGACCATGGCGACCGCCGGCCGCCATCCGCGCCACTCGGGAGGATTCGGGATGGAAGACCGAGGAACCGACGCCCAGCAGCGCCGCGCCGACCAGCACCAGCCCATAGCTGTGCGCGATCGACAGCACGGTCAGCCCCGCCAGCGAGAAGAGCGTGCCGCCCGGCAGCGCCATCGGCGTCGGCCGCTTGTCGGCATAGAGGCCGATCATCGGCTGCAGGATCGATGCCGTGATCTGATAGACTAGGGTCACCATGCCGATCTGGCCGAAGCTCAGATGTAGCTCGCTCTTGAGGCCCGGATAGATGGCGGGAAGCAGCGACTGCATCATGTCGTTGAGCAGATGGCAGAAGCTGATCGCCACGATCACGCCAAATGCCGTGCCGCCCGCTGCCAATTGTGCGCCTGCCTTTTCTATCCTTATCTCTTTCATTGTCGGTTCCTTTCTGAGGCCGGACCGATTAGCGCTTCCCTTCTCGTCCCGCTTCCGCATATGGGCCAATCTCTTTTGCGATCGGGACAATCATGGACCAGCGGCACCCGGACGATCATGAGCATGTGCCCCGGCCGGTGGTCGGCATCGGCAATGATTATCCGCCCTCCTTCGAACTGGCCGAACATCAGCATCGGCGCGGGCAATTGCTCTATGCCGCGTCCGGCGTGGTCGCGGTCAGCACGCCGCAGGGCGCCTGGGTCGCCCCACCCGAGCGGGCCGTCTGGATTCCGGGCGGCACGCCCCATGCGGTGCGGATGGTCGGCGCGGTGCAGACGCGCAGCGTGCTGGTCGACCAGGCCGTCTATCCCGGCCTGGCCCGGTCCTGCCGGGTGCTCGGCGTGTCGCCGCTGCTGCGCCAGTTGCTGGTGGAGGCCGCCCATGTTCCGGTCGAATATGCGGAAGCGGCGCGCGATGGCCTGGTCATGCGGCTGCTGGTGGCGGAGATCGAGCGGGCGCCGCTGATCCCGCTCGCCGTGCCCTTCCCGCGCCATGCCGCGCTTGCCGCGCGCTGCCACGCCTTTGTCGAACGCCCCGATGCGCATGTGACGATCGACCAATGGGCCGACGCGCTGGCGATGAACCGGCGCCGCTTTACCCGGCTGTTCCGGCAGGAAACGGGGATGAGCTTCGCGCAATGGCGGCAGCAGGCCTGCCTGTCGGCGGCCCTGCCCAGACTGGCGGCGGGCGAACCGATCACGACGATCGCGCTGGATCTGGGCTATGACGGGCCGGCCAATTTCTCGACCATGTTCAAGCGAACACTGGGCGTCTCGCCCAGCCGCTATCGCCCATGATCCTCAGGCGGACTTGGCGCGATAGCCCACCAGCAGGCCGAAGCAGAAGGTTGCAAACAAAGCGAGCTGGACCCGCCCATGCGGGTCATCATAGCCCACAATTTGCTGCCCCCAGGCAAAAAGCCCCACAAACATTGCCAGTGCCAGACCGGACATGCACCATATCCCTGTAAAAACGCTGCCGTCAGATTATCCTCAGCTTCCTAAGAAAGTCATAATCTCTTGCCTGCGCGCCGCGCCGCGCCTAGGGGGAGCGGCAAAGTTCATCCCCCCGCATCGGCGGGCGGCATGCCAAGGAGTTTGCACCTCATGAAAGCCCGCATCTTCGTCACTCTCAAGGGCGGCGTCCTCGATCCGCAGGGCCGTGCGATCCATCACGCGCTCGAAGGCCTGGGCTTTGGCGGCGTCAATGATGTGCGCGCCGGCAAGCTCATCGAGCTGGACCTGGCCGATGGCACCAGCGACGAGGATATCGACGCCATGTGCCGCAAGCTGCTGGCCAACACGGTCATCGAAAACTACCGCATCGAAAAGGTCGCCTGAGCCATGAAGAGCGCCGTCATCGTCTTTCCGGGCAGCAATTGCGACCGCGACCTGGCGGTGGCGTTCGAGGCTGCGACCGGTTCCAAGCCCACCATGGTGTGGCATCGCGATACCGAACTGCCCGACGACATCGACCTGATCGGCGTACCCGGCGGCTTTTCCTATGGCGACTATCTGCGCTCCGGCGCGATGGCCGCCCGCTCGCCGGTGATGCAGGCCGTCGCCCGCGCCGCTGACCGTGGCGCCTTCGTCCTGGGCATCTGCAACGGCTTCCAGGTGCTGACCGAAAGCGGTCTGCTGCCCGGCGCGCTGCTGCGCAACGCCGGCGGTCATTTCGTCTGCCGCGACGTCGCCCTGACCGTCGAGAACGCCCAGAGCGCCTTCACCAGCCGCTATGCCGCCGGCGAAGCGATCAGCTTCCCGGTCGCCCATCATGACGGCAATTATTTCGCCGACGACGCCACGCTCGATCGGCTGGAAGGCGAAGGCCGCGTCGCGCTCCGCTACGCCCAGAACATCAACGGCTCGGCCCGCAACATCGCCGGCGTCCTCAACGAAGCCGGCAATGTGCTGGGCATGATGCCCCACCCCGAGCGCGTGATCGAACCGGCCCATGGCAACACCGACGGCCAGCACCTGTTCGCCGGCCTGGTCGAGGGCCTTCTCGCCCGCGCCTGATCGGATCGAAGACGAGATGAAAGGCCCGTCACGCACAAGCGCGGCGGGCTTTTTTGTCCGGCTGCGGCTATGCCGGCATCGGTCCTGACTTGCATCACCCCCCCTTTGTTCTACACCAGATGGACACTGACCAAGGGGGATCAATGATCGGCAAATCGCGCGCGCAGCTGATGGCCTTGCCGCTATTGCCGACGGTCGCTCAAGCCGCCGAACCCGGCACGATCGCGGTTCCCGAAGCGGTCCTTGCGCTAAATGGCTGCCGGGAAGGCGAAGGCAGCGTGATGGGCAAGCCGGTCAGCGTGTCCATCCGCAGTCAGCCCATCACGCTTGACGCCATGCTCGCACTCGATGTGGAAAGCAGCGCCCTGGCCGATCCCAAGGATCGCTACGCCGCGCATCTGATCTTCGGCGGCACCAAAAAATCCCATCCGATCATCGGTTTCTGGGCCGACAGTTTCGGCGGCGCCTTCACCGCCCTTGGCGAAGGCGAAAGCCAGCCCGATGGCTTCGACATCGGCTATGCCTATCCCGACGCGACCTTCGTCAACCGTTGGCGCATCAAAGGCACGCAACTGACATGGAGCATCGTCGCGCGGGATGAGGCAAATGCCGAAAAGCCCTTCGCCAGCTACAGCCTCCACAAGGTTGCGTGCGCGCCCGCCAAGGCGCCCTAAACGATCAGGCTCTAGCCGCCCCGGTGATAGTCATAGTCATAGGCCCGGCCATGCGCCTTGGTCAGCACGGCGCCAACGATCGAGCCGCCGGCCCGGCGCAGTCGTTCCACTGCCACCCGCAGGCCGCCATGATGGTTGCGGCCCCATTCGACCACCAGCAGCGTCACCTGCACCTTGGCGGCGAGCAGTTGCGCGTCGGACATGCCCAGGATCGGCGGCGCATCGATCAGCACCGTGTCATAGCGGTCGCGCACCGCGCCCAGCAGCGCGTCGAGCGCCGGGGTGGAGAGCAATTCCGCCGGATTGGGCGGCACCGCGCCACAGGGCAGCAGTGATACGCCCGCGACACCGCTGTCGAGGATCAGATCCTCGACCTTGCCCTGCCCGGTCAGCACCTCGCTGATGCCGCGCGTCGCGGTCACCCGGAACAGGCTGTGCTGCACCGGCCGGCGCATGTCGGCGTCGATCACCAGCACCTTCTTGTCCAGCCGCGCCAGCGCGCGAGCCAGCGCGTTGACGGTCAGCGACTTGCCTTCCTCCTCCTGCGCACTGGTAACCAGGATGGAGCGCGGCAGGCCGGCGACCGATGCCAATTGCAACGACGCCGCGATCGGCGCGAAGATGTCGGGCGCGCTCGGCTGGTCGCCCGTGGTCGGCACTGCGCCGAGCAGCGGCAGGTCGACCCGCTCCGCCAGCGTATCGGCCGACGTCACCGCATCGTCGAACATGTGCCGCGCCGCGATCAGCAGCAGGCCCAGCAGCATGCCGCCGAGCAGCGCGACCAGCATGATCTGTCCGGCATGGGGGGCAAAGGGCGTGGTCGGCACCGCCGCCCGGTCGAGCGGCTGGATGCGGCCGGCCTGGAAACCCGCCTGCGACGCCATGTCGCGATAACGCTGCAACAGACTGTCATGCAGCAGGCGATAGGTTTCGACCGACCGGCTCATCATGCTCATCTGCATGTCGCGGCCGCGCTCGACCCGTGCATCGCCTTCCAGCGCGGCGATTTCCGAAGCGATCTGCTTCTCGCCATGCGCCGCGACCTCATATTCCTGGCGCAGCGACGCGCGGATCGTGTTGGCCATGGTCTCGGCCTGATCGTCGAGCGCCGCGAGCCGCGCCCGCGCCTCGCGCATTTCGGGGTGGGCATCCTTGCGGAACTGCCGTTCCTCGACCAGTGCCGCGCGCGCCTGCGCCCGCTCCGCCATCAATTGCTGCATGGCGCCATTGCCCAGCACCTCGGGCAGCGTCTCGGCGCTCGCCGCCTTCGCGCTTTCCCAGCGCTTCTGCGCGGCGATGCGGTCGGCGACCGCCTGCGCCCGGAAGGCGTTGAGCTGCGCCAGACGCGCTGCGGTCGACCCTTCCGGCACCGGCGCGGCCTCCGGCTTTGCCTCCTTGCCGTCGCTCTTCTTGTCCTCGTCCGTAGCCGCCTCGGCCGGCACCGCGCCGGTGCGCGAGGCATAGACCGCCAGATCGCGCTCGGCCCGTTCCAGATCCTTGCGCGCGCCATCCAGCTCGCCCAGCAGGAAACGACGCGCCTGCACGCCGGATTCAAAGCCGCGCTTCAGGTCCGCCCGGATCAGGCTGTCGGCATAGCTGTTCGCCACCCGCGCCGACAAGGCCGGATCGGCGCTGACGAAGCTGATGCGCAATACCCGCGACTTGCCCGGCA
The DNA here is from genome assembly GCF_051058005.1 of Sphingobium sp. DN12. Classification (NCBI taxonomy): domain Bacteria; kingdom Pseudomonadati; phylum Pseudomonadota; class Alphaproteobacteria; order Sphingomonadales; family Sphingobiaceae; genus Sphingobium; species Sphingobium sp. DN12. The sequence continues at coordinate 1,471,538 of NZ_CP173717.1, read as the reverse complement.
ATTCGACCTGCAGATTGTCGCGCAGCAGCTTGATGACCTGCTCATGCTCGACCTGGCGCTGGGTCAGGCTGCCCTGCCCCTGTGCCGGCCGGCGCGCATCCATGCCCTGGAAGAAGACCGGGCTGCCGACCAGCGCCAGATCGCGCGCGACATCCTCGGCCAGTGCCCGGCTGCGCAGCACTTCCAGCTCGGTCTGCATCATGCTTTCGGTGTCGGCCGCGCTGACCGGCTTCTGCATCGCGCCGGCGCCGGCGGCCCCCGCCGGCACATCCTCCACCTCGACCGAGGCGGTCGCGCGATAGTCGGGCGTCGACAGCAGGATATAGATGACGCCCGCCAGCACGCAGAGCGCCATGGTGACGAACAGGATGACGCGGTGCCGCCGCACCACGGTCCATGTGCCGCGCGCGCTCTCGACAAAGCGGGTGGTGCGATCCTCCTCGCCAGCCTGACGCTGTTCCAGTTCGATGATCCGGGACACCATCAATTGCCTCCGTCTATGGCGATGAAGCCGGTCGCGACGGCGGGAATGGCGATCAGCGCGCCGCCAAGGATAGCCTTGGCGCGCGACAGGCCGACGATCACCAGATCGCCGGGCAATATTTCAGGATCGGGCGCTTCGCCCTTGCGGATGGCGCCCAGGTCGAATGTCGCGGCCTGGCGCTGCCCCTCGACGGTGCGGACCACCACCACCTGCCCCAGGCTCGCCAGCCGGGTCGGGCCATGGGCCAGCGCTACCGCCTGGATGAGGCCGATCCGTCCTTCGATCGGGAACAGGCCGGGCTCGCGCACCTCGCCATCGACGGTGATGCGGCGACCGACCGCCTGCTTCACGAACACCGTCACCTGCGGCGACACCAGATAGCGCTCGCCCAGCCTACCGGCGATCACGTCCGACGCCTCGCCGGCGGTCAGCCCGCCAATCGACACATCGCCGACCAGCGGCATGCGGACCATGCCCGCCGCGCTGACCCGCGCATCCTCCAGCGACAGGTCGGGCTCATGATAGACCTGGACGCGCAGCACATCGTCGGGGCTGATGACATAGTCGCGGCCCACCGCGGCGGGCGCAGGCATCAACGCATAGGCGGCCTCGCCGCGCGGGGCATCCTCCACGGTCGAGCAGCCGGCGAGCAACATCGCCGCTGCCGCGACGGCGCCGCCCCTCATCCCCTTGCCATAGTGCCCCAAAATCTGGCGCTTCATGCGCATCAACACCCCATTGCGAACCGGGTGCGGCCCGCAAAAGGGCCGCTCGGCTCGGGGGTTAGCGACGCGGCACCGTCATGGCAACCGCGCGGGGGGCAGGACGAACCGCCCGGCCGACGATCAGACCGCGATGCGCTGCGCGGCTGGCTCGGGCTGACGACGCGGCTGGTCGGGCCAGATGCCGCGCGTGTCATAGACGGCCTTGCCGGCACGTTCGTCGACGGGAACGGATTTGAACATGTCATGATCGACAAGAATGATGAACACGCCGCATTGTTCCAGAGCCGTATCGAGATCGATCAGTTCGGCGCCGGTGCCGGCGAACTCCATCGGCAGATCCTGGGCATAGGGTTCGACCAGCTTGACCCGCTTGCCGTAGCGGCGGGCGAGCCGGCTGGCGACCTTGACCGCCGGGCTTTCGCGGAAATCGTCGATGTTCGGCTTGAAGGCGAGGCCGAGGCAGGCGACATCCTCGCCGGCAAAGGCGTCGATCATGTCCGAAGACTTGGCCACGACATAATCGGTCTTGCCGTCATTCACTTCGCGCGCGGTGCGGATGATGCGGGCATTTTCCGGGTCGCCGTGGACGATGAACCAGGGATCGACGGCGATGCAATGCCCGCCAACGCCCGGCCCCGGCTGGAGGATGTTGACGCGCGGATGGCGGTTGGCCAGGCGGATCACCTCCCACACGTCGATGTCCATGCGGTCGGCAATCACCGACAATTCATTGGCGAAGGCGATGTTGACGTCGCGGAAGCTGTTTTCCACCAGCTTCACCATCTCGGCCGCGCGCGCCGTGGTGGTGATGCAGGCGCCGCGCACGAACTGGCGATAGAAGCCCAGCGCCTTGCGCGCGCAACGCGGCGTGATGCCGCCGATGCAGCGATCATTGTCGATCAGCTCGACCAGGATGCGGCCGGGCAGCACCCGCTCGGGGCAATAGGCGATGGCGATGTCGCCCGCGACGCCGGGCGCCGGCATCCTGAGGTCGGGGCGCAGTTCGGCGATCAGGTCGCGCATCGCCTCGGTCGTGCCGACCGGCGAGGTGGATTCTAGGATCACCGTATCGCCGTTCTTCAGCACCGGTGCGACGGTCCGCGCCGCCTGCAGCACATAGGAGATGTCGGGCGCGCGGTCCTCGGCCACCGGGGTCGGCACGGCGATGATGAAGACGTCGCTGGCCTCGACGCTAAGCGATGCGCGCAGATTACCGCGTGCCACGACGCCCTGCACCAGGCCGTCCAGATCGACTTCCTCAATATGGACCCGGCCCGAATTGACCGTCTCGACCACATGGGCGCTGACATCGACACCGACGACCTGCGCCCCGCCGCGCGCGATCAGCGCCGCAGTCGGCAGGCCGATATAGCCCAGGCCAATGACGGAAACCTTCTGCTTGCTGTCGACGGGCATGGGGGAGATAATCCTTCATTCACCAAAATTCGGAGCGACATTGCCCGGAAATGTTGAAGATTCCGGTAATGTCAGGCGGCAAGATGCGCCGCGCCGGCCGTTCCTGCAATGATATCGGCAATCCGCTCGGCCGCCTTGCCGTCGCCGAACGGGTTATGGGCACGGGCCATCGCCTGATAGGCGGCATCATCGTCGAGCAGCGCCAGCACCTCGCGCACGATCCGTTCCCGGTCCGCGCCGACCAGCTTCGCCGTGCCCGCCTGCACCCCTTCGGGCCGTTCGGTGGTCTCGCGCATCACCAGCACCGGCTTGCCGAGCGAGGGCGCCTCTTCTTGCACGCCACCGCTGTCGGTCAGAACCAGATGGCACAGGTCGAGCAGGCGGACGAAATGGGGGTAGTCGAGCGGTTCGATCATCGCGACATTGGGCAGGTCGCCCAGCACCGCATCCATGACCGGACGGACATTGGGATTGGGATGGACAGGGAAGATCACCGCGACATCCGGCCGCGCGGCAATGTCCGCGATGGAACGGGCGATCGCCTCCATCCCGCCGCCGAAATTCTCGCGCCGGTGGCTGGTGACGGCCACGATCCGCTTGCCCGCGAAACGCGCCGCCAGATCATCAAGGCCGCTGGCCAGCGCCGGTTCGCCATGGACCCGATCGACCGTCGCCAGCAGCGCGTCGATCACGGTATTCCCCGTGACATGAATGCCGGCCGCGTCGCGATTTTCCCGCAGCAGTGCGTCGGCCGCCGCCTGGGTCGGCGCGAAATTCATGTCGGCAATGCACGCCACGACGCGGCGATTGACCTCCTCGGGCCAGGGATGATGGATGTCGCCACTGCGCAGGCCGGCCTCGACATGGGCGACCGGGATCTTGCGATAATAGGCCGCCAGGCTCGCCACCATCGTCGTCAGCGTATCGCCATGGACCACCACCCGGTCGGGCTTTTCCGCGTCGAACGCCTCGCCCAGCGCGACGATCAGCTTGGCGGTCAGTCCGTCCAGCGTCTGGTTGGGCGTCATGACGTCCAGATCGATGTCGGGCACGATGCCGGCAATCTCCAGCACCTGGTCCAGCAGGCCGCGATGCTGCGCCGTCACGATCACGCGGGTGTCGATATCGGCACGCGCCTTGAGCGCGTGGATCACCGGAAACAGCTTGATCGCTTCCGGCCGTGTCCCAAATACCAGCGCTACTTTCACTCTGTGCCCTTTCGTTCGGATGCGCCTTCCCTGGCAAAAAAGGGTAACCAGCCGCTAAACGGTAGCATGGTAATTACGCAAAGGCGCGAATTGTATTGCGTTATGACTATGCTAGAGCCTCAAACCAATCACTTCCCGTTTGGAGTTCCACCAACTCATGAAAATCACCATGATCGGCACCGGCTATGTCGGCCTCGTCTCCGGGGCCTGCTTTGCGGATTTCGGCCATGATGTCGTCTGCGTCGACAAGGATGCGGGCAAGATCGCCGCGATCGAGGCCGGCACGATGCCGATCTACGAACCCGGCCTCGACCAGCTGGTCGGCACCAACGCCGCCGCCGGTCGCCTGACCTTCACCACCGACCTGCCCGAAGGCGTGAAGGGTGCCGACGCCATCTTCATCGCCGTCGGCACCCCCTCGCGGCGGGGCGATGGCCATGCCGACCTCAGCTATGTCTATGCCGCCGCTAAGGAGATCGTCGAATCCCTCGATGGCCCGGCGGTCATCGTCACCAAGTCGACCGTGCCGGTCGGCACCGGCGACGAGGTCGAGCGGATCGCGCGCGAACTGCGCCCGGACCTCGACATCCAGGTCGTGTCGAACCCCGAATTCCTGCGCGAAGGCGCCGCGATCGGCGACTTCAAGCGTCCCGACCGCGTCGTCGTGGGCACCACCGGATCGGAACGCGCCATTTCGGTGATGAGCCAGGTCTATCGCCCGCTGAACCTCAACCAGGCGCCGCTGATGTTCACCGGCCGTCGCACGGCCGAACTGATCAAATATGCCGCCAACGCCTTCCTGGCGACCAAGATCACCTTCATCAACGAGATGGCGGACCTGTGCGAGGCGGTCGGCGCCGAAGTGCAGGAGGTGTCGCGCGGCATCGGCCTCGACAAGCGGATCGGCAGCAAGTTCCTGCATGCCGGTCCGGGCTATGGCGGCTCCTGCTTCCCCAAGGATACGCTGGCCCTGGTCAAGACCGGGCAGGATTATGATGCACCGATCCGCATCGTCGAAACGGTGGTGCAGGTGAACGACCTGCGCAAGCGCGCCATGGGCCGCAAGATCGTGAAGGCGCTGGGCGGTGAAGCGCGCGGCAAGACCGTCGCCCTGCTGGGCGTCACCTTCAAGCCCAATACCGACGACATGCGCGACGCGCCCAGCCTGGCGATCGTGCAGGCGCTGGAGGATGCCGGCGCGAAGGTCGTCGCCTATGATCCCGAGGGCATGGACGTCGCCGCGCCGATGATGCCCGGCGTCACCATGGCCGGTTCGGCCTATGAGGCCGCTTCCGGCGCCGACGCGCTGGTGCTGGTGACCGAATGGGACGCCTTCCGCGCGCTGGATCTCAAGCGCCTGGCCAGCTCGATGAGCGCACCGGTGCTGGTCGACCTGCGCAACATCTATCCTGTCGCGGAAGCGGAAGCCGCGGGCTTCACCGTCACCCGCGTGGGTGGAAAGGGCAGCGCCGCCTGATGTGGCCATGGGAAGAGGAGGGCGTCAGCGCCCTCCCCCGACTGCGCCACTGGCTGCTGGCAGCCATGCTGATCCTTGGCGCGATGCTGGCCGTGCCGATCTTTGCGGCCCTTACCTGACGCCGTCAGGCCTTGAGCTTCCAGCCCTTGCGCAGCAGCACATAGCAGAGCAGCGCCAGCCCGGCATTGAGCGCCAGCAGCACCACGCTGCCGACCAGCACATTGCCATCCGCCGCCGCAACGAAGCCATAGCGGAAGCCGGAAATGGCGTAGAAGAAGGGGTTGGCGTGGCTGATCGCCCGGAAGAGCGGCGACAGGCGGTCGATCGAATAGAAGGTGCCCGACAACAGGGTCATCGGCCCGATCACGAAATTGGTGATGGCGGCGGCATGATCGAATTTTTCCGCCCAGATCGACGTCATCACGCCGATGAAGGCGGTCAGGCTGGCGCCCATCAGGCCGAACCAGATCACCGCCCACAGATGCGTCGGCGTCACATGCACGCCGGGCCACAGCGCCATCGCCCCCCACAGCGCCAGACCGACCGCCACCGCGCGCGTCACCGCCGCGCCGACCAGCGCCAGCAGCAATTCGCCCACCGACAGCGGCGGCATCAGATAGTCGATAAGCGTCCCCTGCATCTTGCCCGCCAGCAGCGAGAAGCTACTGTTGGCAAAGGCATTGTTCATCATGCCCATCATCATCAGGCCCGGCGCGATGAAATCGGCAAAGGGCACGCCCAGCACCTGACGGTTCGCCCCGCCCAGCGCGATGGTGAAAATCACCAGGAACATCAGCGTGGTGACAGCCGGCGCCCAGATCGTCTGGAGCTGCACCTTCATGAAACGGCGCACCTCCTTGCGGTAGAGCGCGCGCATGCCGGCCCAATTGACGTTGCGGATCACCAACTCCCCCGGTTCATGGAAGGGAACGGGTGCGGGATGGGCGGCTGCAATTTTGGGCTGGTCGTTCATGATGGGATCGACTATCGGCTGGTCCGTTATGCCGCAAGGGCGTTCTGCGCGGTTGGAAGTCGCGCCTGCATGCCCCATATAGGGCGCATAGCACAGATTGTGAGGAGTTTTCATTGTCCTGGACCGACGAACGTATCGACCAGCTCAAGGCGATGTGGGAAAAGGGCCTGACCGCGAGCCAGATCGCGGACGAACTGGGCGGCGTCAGCCGTAACGCGGTGATCGGCAAGGCGCATCGCCTTGGCCTGCAGTCGCGCCCGTCCCCGGTGAAGGCCAACGAGGCGCCCAAGAAGGCCGCGCCCGCCCGCAAGCCGGCAGCCCCTGCCCCGGAAGCCGAAGCGCCCCGCGCCGCCGCGCCCGTGGCTGCCCCGCCGCCGCCGCCGCGTCCGGCCCCGGTCGCTGCACCGGCTGCGCCTGCCGCACCGGCTGCCGCCGCTGCCCCCAGCGACGCGCCTGCCGCGCCGCAGCCGCGCATCGTGTCGGTCGGCCCCGGCGGCTTCCTGCGCCAGGGCCCCGGTGACCAGCAGGCCCCGATCCCGCCGGCACCGCCGCGCCGTCTGGTACCCGCCAAGCCGAGCGCCGAAATTGCCGGCAAGACGAGCCTGCTCGACCTGACCGAGCGGATCTGCAAGTGGCCGATGGGCCATCCGGGCGAGCCGGACTTCCATTTCTGCGGCGAAGCGGTGAACCCCGGCTTCCCCTATTGCGTCGAACATTGCGGCCGCGCCTATCAGGCACAGCTGCCGCGCGGCACGCGCCGCCCGCCCCCGCCGCTGCCCTTCGGCGGCCCGCGGGTCCGCTGAGCGAAACGAGACAAGGAAGGCCGCCCCACCGGGCGGCCTTTTCTTTTGCCCCCTATTTGCCGACCAGTTGCGGATTTTCCGCCTTCCAGACCATCGCGGCATGGATGCGCCGTTCGACGCTGGGATGGTCGTAGAACAGGATTTCCTCCAGCCGCGAGGGCGATGAGGCGCGATATTCGATCGTCTTGACCAGCGCCTTGGCAAGGCCATCGGGCTCATGCGCGACCTTGAGCGAGAAACGGTCGGCGGCATTTTCATCATAACGGCTGATGCTGTTCATCAGCGGCACCAGGAATATCCCGACCACCGCCGCCACCGCCCAGGCGACTGGCATATGCGCCGGATCGCTGATCGCGCTGCCCGCGCCGAACCAGCGCGCCGCGACCGGATAGAGCCGGTCGACCAGGAAGAAGAGCAGCATCGCCAGCAGGCTCATGCCGCCGGCCAGCCACAGCACATGATGTTCGGCATAATGGCCCATTTCATGGCCCACCACGCCGCGGACCTCGGCCAGGTCGGCGCCGCGCTTGAACATGGTGTCGCTCATCGCCACCCGCGCCGTGCCGAACAGGCCGGAGACATTGGCAGTATAGCGTTCCGACTGCTTCGACCCGTCATAGATATAGATTTTGTCGCCCGGCACGCCGGCACGATGGGCCAGTTCGACCACCGCATCGCGGGTCGGCCCGGCTGGCGCGGGGGTATATTTGTTGAACAGCGGCTCGATCGCCACCGGCGCGATCACCACCATCAGGATGATGCCCAGCACGACCACCAGCCCCGACCAGGCCCACCACCAGCGCGGCGTGCGGCGCATCAGCGCATAGATGGCAACCGCCAGCAACGCCAGCAGCGGAATGCTGATTGCAGTCGACAATATATCCTCGCCCAGCCAGCCGCCGAAACCCTGGTTGGTCAGCCCATAGCTGCGCTCGCGTCCCCAATTGGCATAGATGGACCAGGGCAGTTCGATCAGCCAGTCGAGCAGGAAGAAGAGCAAGGCGGACAGGAACACCGCCAGATTGGGGCGCCGCACATGCACCCGCCGCCCCAGCCGCACCAGCAGGCCGCTGCGCCAGATCAGCGCCATGGCGACCAGTGTCACCAGCATGCCCCAAAGCAGCAGCCAATGCCCGCCCTGGGTATAGGCGATCGCCCGTTCATGCTGGGCCGGCGACAGTGTCGCCAGATAGGCGGCGGTCGCTGCATCGGGGTTGAAACCTGCCGCCATATTCTCGACCTCCCGCCATATCCTGTCGGCGGGAAGCTATGTCGGGCGCGGGATCAGGTAAAGATCACAAGAGGAAAGGGCCGGAGCATCGCCCCGGCCCCTTCATTGCGGCGGATCAGAAGCGGAAGCTGGCGGTCGCCATCAGGCTCTGATTGTCGAACTTGTCGCCACGGTTGATGCTGGTGCCGCCGGATGGCGTGATGATGAAGGGGTTGGTCGCGGGCGCGCTGCCCTGCCCCACATCGACGCGATAGTCGCCCGTGTTATAACGGGTCCAAAGATAGCGGGCGCCGATCGAGAAATTCTGCGCAACCTTGGCTTCGACACCGCCGCCCATGGTGTAGCCCCAGGCATCTTCCTTGCGATCATATTCGGTGAAGCTGTTGGCGGTGTTGCTGGTGTCGAAATGATTCTTCACCTTGGCATAGGCCAGGCCGCCGGTGATGTAGGGCATGACGCCGCCATCGGTGGTATAGCCCAGCCGCGCGCGCAGATTGGCGTTCCAGCCGATCCGCCGGGTCATGGTATAGCTGGCCGGCGTGCTCGAATATTCGGTCACGCTGTCGCTGACATAGGCCTTGCCCGCTTCGCCGACGATGCCCGCGACGATATTGCCGAACTGCCGGTCATAGCCGACATGGCCCATCCAGCCGATCGCATCCTTGTCGCCATTGCAGCCGCTGGCCGGCGTCGCGCCCCGTGCCGAACCGCCGCAGGTGCCGGGCGAAAAGGCATTGGCCCCGGCCGCCGTGGTGACGACATTGTCATAATTGCCGTCCCCGTCCGTGTCGAAGCGCAGATGTTCGCCGCCATCGCCCTTCGACCAGTTATAGCCGAAGGAACCGCCGACATAGGGGCCGGTCCAGTCGACCTTGCCGCTGTCCTGCTGCGCCATTGCCGGCGTCGCCAGGGCGAGCGCCAGCGTGGCGCCGATCGGCGCAAAATGCTTGAATGTCATGAATTTCTCCAGCCTGACCTTGGGAATATACCCTGATGGAGGCAACCGACCGGACGGCCGATTTGTTGCACCACGGCTTGTAACAATTGATTGCTGACGATCGCTTGCGCGCAGCGCTTGCGCCCGACGCCCGGCTGCCTATAGCTTGGCGGAATGTCCGAAGACCTGTTCGCCTCCGCCCAGTCCACCACCTCGCCGGGCTATGACGCCTCTACTATCGAAGTGCTCGAAGGGCTGGAGCCGGTCCGGCGCCGTCCGGGCATGTATATTGGCGGCATCGACGAGCGCGCCTTTCACCATCTCGCCTCCGAAGTGCTCGACAACAGCATGGACGAAGCGGTGGCCGGTCATGCCACCCGGATCGAGATCAGCCTGGAACCGGGCAACAAGTTGACCATCACCGACAATGGTCGCGGCATTCCGGTGGACGACCACCCGAAATTCCCCGGCAAGTCGGCGCTGGAGGTCATCCTCACCACGCTCCATTCGGGCGGCAAGTTCGAGGGGAAGGCCTATGCCACCTCGGGCGGCCTGCATGGCGTGGGCATCAGCGTCGTCAACGCCCTGTCGATCAAGACGGTGGTCGAGGTCGCGCGCAACAAGGAACTGTTCCGCCAGAGCTTCAGCCAGGGCCTGCCCACCAGCGGCCTGGAAAAGGTCGGCGCCGCCCCCAACCGGCGCGGCACCGCGGTCAGCTTCATTCCCGACAGCGAGATTTTCGGCGAGCAGAAATTCAAGCCGGCCAAGCTCTATCGTCTCGCCCGGTCCAAGGCCTATCTGTTCGCCGGGGTCGAGATACGCTGGAAATGCGCGCCCGAACTGATCGGTGACGACACCCCGCCCGAAGCGGTGTTCCAGTTCCCCGGCGGCCTGGCCGACCATCTGAAGGAGCAACTGGGCGACCGCGAATGCGCCACCACCCAATTCTTCTCGGGCAATCAGGATTTTCCGGGCGAAGCCGGCCGGGTCGAATGGGCGGTCGCCTGGCCGCTCTGGTCCGACGGCAGCTATAGCTGGTATTGCAACACCATCCCGACGCCCGATGGCGGCACCCATGAAAACGGCCTGCGCGCCGCACTGGTGAAGGGCATCCGCGCATTTGGCGAACTGGTGGGGCAGAAGAAGGCGAAGGACATCACCGCCGATGACATCATGACGTCATCGGAAATCATGCTGTCGGTCTTCATCCGCGATCCCCAGTTCCAGAGCCAGACCAAGGATCGCCTGACCAGCCCCGACGCCGCGCGCCTGGTCGAAAATGCCGTGCGCGACCATTTCGACCATTTCCTGACCGACCATATGGACCGGGGCAAGGCGCTGCTCGCCTATGTCATCGACCGCATGGACGAGCGCCTCAAGCGCAAGCAGGAAAAGGAGGTCAAGCGCAAGACCGCCACCAGCGCGCGCAAGCTGCGCCTGCCCGGCAAGCTCACAGATTGTTCGAACGACGACCCGGAAGGTGCTGAAATCTTTCTCGTCGAAGGCGACTCGGCCGGCGGATCGGCCAAGCAGGCTCGCGATCGCAAGACGCAGGCGATCCTGCCCCTGCGCGGCAAGATCCTCAACGTCGCCTCAGCAAACACCGCCAAGATATTGGCAAACCAGGAAATTGCCGACATGATCCTGGCGCTGGGCTGCGGCACGCGCAAGGATTGCAACCCCGATAATCTGCGCTACGAACGCATCGTCATCATGACCGACGCCGATGTCGACGGCGCCCATATCGCCACTTTGCTGATGACCTTCTTCTTCCAGGAAATGCCCGAGCTGGTGCGGCGCGGCCATCTCTATCTGGCGCAGCCGCCGCTCTATCGCCTGACTGCCGGCGGCAAGAGCCTCTATGCGATGGACGATGCCCAGCGCGAGGCGATGATGGCCAAGGAGTTCAAGGGCAAGAAGGTCGAGATCAGCCGCTTCAAGGGGCTGGGCGAAATGAACCCGATGCAGTTGCGCGAGACCACCATGGACCCCAAGACCCGCAGCCTGATCCGCATCACCCTGCCCGACGATATCGAGGATCGGCAGCAGGTGCGCGATCTGGTCGAGCGGCTGATGGGCACCAACCCGGCCCATCGCTTCGCCTTCATTCAGGAAAATGCGGCAGCGGTCGATGAGGAAGCGATTGACGCATGAGGCTGCTGGCGGCCGCGCTTGTCCTCATCGGGATGGCGCTGCTGCCGGGTCGCGCCATGGCTGATCCTGCCCCCGCCTTTCGCGCGCGCGCCGCGCAACTGGTGACCATCCTCGCCGGCCCCGGCAACGAATCGGACTTCTTCTCCCCCGTCTTCATCGACGCCATCCCGGTCGACCGCTGGCGCGCGCTCGCCGCCGACCTGCGCCGCCAGCATGGCCGCCCGGTCGCGCTTGGCGCGCTCACCCAGCAGAGCGCAACCGCCGGGCAGATGGAGGTCCGCTACGAACGGGCGATCGTCGCCATTACGCTGGTGATCGCGCCCGATCCGCCCAACCGCGTCGTCGGCCTGCGCATCATCGGCAGCCGCCAGGCCGATGACAGCATGGCCGCGGTGCTGCGCGACATCGCCGCCCTGCCGGGTCGCAGCAGCTTCGCCATCGCCCGGCTGACCGATGCCGGCCCCGTCCTGCTCCAGTCGCACCATCCCGACCAGCCGATGGCGACCGGCTCCTCCTTCAAGCTGACCGTGCTGGCCGAACTGGCGCGTGCGGTACAGGCCGGCGAGCGGCGCTGGAGCGATGTCATGCCGCTCGGCCCGAAAAGCTTTTCCGGCCGGCTGATGGCATGGCCCGATCACGCGCCGATGACGCTGCACAGCCTGGCGACCGCGATGATCGCCGAAAGCGACAATAGCGCGTCGGACACGTTGCTGCTGGGCCTGGGCCGCGACAAGGTCGATGCCATGCGCCAGCGCTTCGGCATAGCCGATCCCCGCAGCCTGCCGATGCTGACCACGGCCGAGGCCTTTGCCCTCAAGATGCCGGCCAATGCCGAATTGCGCCGCCGCTATGAGGCCGGGACCATCGCCGATCGCCGCGCCCTGTTGCGGGATGCCGCCACCCGGCTGACCGCCGCCCATGTCGATGTCGGCACCGTGTCGGAAAATCCGGTGGCGATCGACACGCTCGAATGGTTCGCCAGCCCGCAGGAGGAAATCGCCCAACTCGACTGGCTGCGCCGCAACGGCGGCGACGCCCTCTCGATCATGGCGGTCAATCCGGGCATCGCCCCCGCCAACGCGAAACGCTGGCGCTATTTCGGCTATAAGGGCGGCAGCGAACCCGGCGTCATTGCGATGAACTTCCTGGTGCAGGCGCAGGACGGCCAATATTACGCAGTCAGCGGCGCCTGGAATGATCCGGTCGCCCGCGTCGACGAAGGCCGCTTCGTCATGCTGATGACGCGCGCGCTCAACCTGCTCGCCGACTGATCGCCCGGTCCGGCGCCTGTCCTACACGCCGCCGATCCTCTATACATGCCCGATGGGACATGGACGACGCTCGCAACAATCCATCACCAGTTGGACATTTAATGTCAAAATGCGCGGGAAATATGCGAAGTTAAGCGGACCAAATCCTATTTTCCTGGCCCCGCCGGGTCAGGCCGTGAGCGCCTCGACCAGCGCCTTGACCTTCTTCTGGCGCCATTGCGGCAGCGGGGCGATCAGCCAGTAGCTGAGCATCGTCGGCAGGGCATCGCCCACCTTGCGCACCCGTCCATTCTCGATATCCGCCTGCGCCAGCAACAGCGGCACACTCGCCCGGCCAAAGCCGTTCGCCGCCGCCTCGATCGCCAGCCCCGCATCCGCCACCCGGATCGCGGCAGGCAGGTCGCCCGAGGGGCAGCCGGGCCATTCGATCCGCTGCTCCGGCCCGCCCGCCGCCGCTTCCACGGTGACGAAGGCGGTTTCGCCGATCTTGATGCCCTCATGCTCGCCCGCACCATCGGTCAGGCGCAGCGCCAGGTCCAGATTGGCCTCGGTAAAGTCCAGCGCCTCGTCGGCAGCGACCAATGAGAAGGTCAGGCCGGGCTGGCTCGCGGCATAGGCGGCCAGGCGCGGCTGCAGCCATTTGGCGGTGATGTCGCGCGGCGCCGCGATCGTCAGCGACGAACTGGACTGGCCCGCCTGCATCGCCCGCACCGCTTCCTCGAACTCCAGGAAACCGGCACGCAGCGCTTCCAGCCCCGCTTCGGTCTCGGGCGTCAGTTCCAGCCCCTTGGGCGTGCGGCGAAACAGCACCACGCCCAGCATATCCTCCAGCGCGCGGATCTGCTGACCGACCGCCGCCGGCGTCACCGCCAGTTCGTCGGCGGCGCGGGTGAAGGACAGGTGTCGCGCCGCGGCATCCAGCACGCGCAGGCCGTTGAGCGGCAAATGGGTCCGCTTCATTCGGCCACCGCCGGCGCGATCAGCGCGAAATGGGGAATGGTCACCTCGAACGTCTCGCCATCGGAACCGATCATCGTATAGGCGCCGCGCATCGACCCCGTCGCCGTGTTGAGCGGGCAGCCCGACACATAGTCATAGCTTTTGCCCGGTTGCACCACCGGCTGTTCCCCGATCACGCCTTCACCCTCCAATTCCTGCTGAATGCCCCGCCCATCGGTGATGATCCAGTGACGGCTCAGCAGTTGCACCGGCTGTTCGCCCTGATTTTCGATCCGGATATGATAGGCCCAGAACCAGCGCCCCCGGTCCGGCTCCGACTGTTCGGGCAGGAAAGTCACGGCGACATGCACGATGATGTCCCGCGTCGTCGCGTGCAGGGGGAACAATGCGTTCATATCTCCCGCATGCGCCTCCCTGCCCGGTTCCGTCAACGCCCTATCGTCTTGAGCGCCTGGTCGAAGTCCGCGATCACATCGTCGGGATCTTCCAGGCCGACGTTCAGGCGCAGCATATCCTCGGTGATGCCGACTTCCAGCCGGGCTTCCTCGGCCATGCCGAAATGGGTGGTCGATGCCGGATGGGTCATCAGCGAACGCGAATCGCCGATATTGTTGCTGATGTCGACCAGTTCCAGCGCATTGAGCAGGCCATGCGCCTCGGCCCGGCCGCCGCCGACATAGAGCGAGAAGATCGGCCCGGCCGCGTCCATCTGCTGCATCGCCAGCGCATGCTGCGGATGGCTCTCCAGCCCCGGATAATTGACCTTGGGCAGGCGGGTTTCCAGGAACTGGGCAACCTTGAGCGCATTCTCGCTCTGGCGGCGGATGCGCAGGTCCAGCGTCTCCAGCCCCTTCAGCACCACCCAGGCGTTGAACGCGCTGAGCGTCGGGCCGGTGTTGCGGTGGAAGGGCAGCAGCACATTGTCGATCCAGTCGCGGCTGCCACAGATGGCGCCGGCCAGCACGCGGCCCTGCCCGTCCATCATCTTGGTCGCGCTATAGGCAACCACGTCGGCGCCGAACTCCATCGGCCGCTGCAATGCCGGCGAGGCGAAGGCGTTGTCGACAACGGTGGTGATGCCGCGTGCCTTGGCGATCGCGCAGACGGCGGCGATGTCGACCACGTCCATGGTCGGGTTGGCCGGCGTCTCGAAGAAGAAGACCTTGGTATTGGGCTGTGCCGCCGCTTCCCAGGCGGCAACGTCGCTGCCGTCGATCGTCGTCGTGGCGATTCCGAACTTGGGCAGCAGCGTGTCGACCAGCCAGCGGCAGGAGCCAAAGGCCGCCTTGGCCGCGACGACATGGTCGCCGGCCGACAGCTGGCACAGCAGGGCAGCAGTCATCGCCGCCATGCCGGTCGCGGTGGCGCGACAGGCTTCGGCGCCTTCCAGCAGGGCGATGCGCTGCTCCAGCATCTCGACAGTCGGGTTCTGCAGCCGGCTATAGGTCATGCCCTGCTGTTCACCGGCGAAGCGCGCGGCAGCGTCTTCGGCCCGGTCGTAGCAATAGCCGCTGGACAGGAACAGGGCCTCGGACGTCTCGCCATATTCGGTGCGCGCGGTGCCGCCCCGGATGGCCAGCGTCGCCGGCTTCCAGTTCTTGGTGATCTCAGGGTTCTGACCGCTCTTCCGCTTCATATCGCCTTCCGCATATCCGTCGTGACGCGCGGCGTTTCGCCGCCCAATATCTGTGCCATCTGGCTCATGTCGCCATTACCGCCCGACAGGATAACCGCAACCTTCTTGCCGCGCATCTGCTCCTTTTCCTGGATCAGCGCGGCCAGCGCCACCGCACCGGCGCCCTCGGCCAGATTATGGGTGTCCTGCCAATAGATGCGGATGGCGTCGGCCACCTCGTCATCGGTGACGCCGACGAAACGGTCGGCGCGCGGCCCGAAATAGTCGAGCGCGGCCTGGACCGGGGTGCAGACAGCAACGCCATCGGCAAAGGTATAGGCGGTCGGACTGGTCAGCAATTGCCCTGCCTCGAACGAGCGTTTGGCGGCATCGACATGGGCGGATACGACGCCGACGACCTTGGTCTTGAGGCCCAGCGCATCGCGCGCCGCGATCGTGGCGCACAGGCCCGATCCGCAACCGACGGGGACATAGACGGTGTCGAGGTCCGGCACAGCATCGAACAGTTCCAGCCCATAGCTGGCGACGCCCCGTACCAGTTGTTCATGATAGGCCGGGACCATGAACAGCCCCTGCTCGGCGGCCAGGCGCACCGCCTCCGCCTTGGCGCTGTCGAAATCATGGCCATGCTCGATCAGGGTCGCGCCGAATGCCCGCATCGCCGCATTCTTTTCCAGCGCATTGCCATGGGGCACGACGATCGTCGCCTGCAGACCGGCGGCACGGGCCGCGCGCACCTGCGCCTGGCCATGATTGCCGCGGGTCGCGGTGATGATGCCCGTCACCTCGGGGTGGGTGCGGCGCAACCAGTCGATATAGGTGATGGCCCCACGCACCTTGAAGGCGCCGGTCGGCGTATGGTTCTCATGCTTGACCCAGGTTTCGACGCCGATCCGCCCGGCCAGCAGCGGCCAGGCATATTGCGGGGTCGGCGGCACCTGGTCATGAACCATGGCGGCGGCGGCACGAAGGCTGGGCAGGGAAAAGTCGTCCATGCCGCTGCCTAGCTGGCGCGTGGAACAGCCGACAGGACCGATATGCGCGAATTGGCCCCCTAGAGCCTGATCGTTTGAGGCGGAAGCGCCTTGCGCTTCCACCGATAGCGTGAATCAGGCTCCATTCTTGGATGCTAGACCTTGATTCACGCTTCAGGCAGATTCAGCCTGAAGCGATCAAGGTCTAGGCGGCCCTGCGCACCCTGCCCTCGATCAGCGGATGCAGATGCGTCTCTTCCCACTCCATATGGTCATAGAGCATGTCCTGCAGCCCCAAGGTGCCCCGGCGATAGCCATCCCAGTCAGCCATGATCTGGGCAGGCGTCCATTGCTTGATATGGTCGCTATAGCGCAGGAACAGCGCCACCATGGTGCGGCCATGCTGATGCACGACCGGCTCGGCTTCCATCGCCAGCGGCCCCTGGCGCAAGCCCCGCGCCAGCATGTCCTCACGCCCCATATGGTCGCGGAACAGCTGGGCGAAGCGGATGCGCCAGCGGGTCAGAAGTGCCATGTCGCGGACGTCATCGTCCATCATGCTGGCAAAATCCCGCATCATGCCCCGCAGGACATGATGGTCTTCAATCAGTTCAGTCGGCATTTGCGTCCCCATTCACCGCTCATATCGACCGGAAACGAAGAAACTTTACGTTCGCGTCATGCAAATGCGACGAACCGAAGCGGAATTAAAGCGCCGCGAGGACCGCGTCGCCCATCTCCACCGTGTTCATCGTGCCGCCCAGATCCGGCGAACGGGCACCGTCGGCGAGCGCCTTGGCCACCGCCGCCTCGATCCGGTCGGCCGGCTCGGGCAGGTTCAGCGAGTAACGCAGCATCATCGCCGCCGACAGGATGGTCGCCAGCGGATTGGCCTTACCCTGGCCGGCAATGTCGGGCGCGGACCCGTGGATCGGCTCATAGAGGCCCTGGCCGCCGCCGTTCAGCGTTGCCGATGCCAGCATGCCGATCGAGCCGACACACATGCTCGCCTGGTCGGACAGGATGTCGCCGAACATGTTGCCGGTGACGATGACATCGAACTGGCCGGGATTGCGGACCAGCTGCATCGCGGCATTGTCGACATACATATGGGTCAGGGCGACGTCGGGATATTCGGCCGACACCTCGATCACCACGTCGCGCCACAGCTGGCTGGTCTCCAGCACATTGGCCTTGTCGACCGAACAGAGCTTGCCACGACGGGCACGCGCCGCCTGGAAGCCGGCATGGGCGATGCGGCGCACTTCGGCTTCGTTATAGGACATGATGTCATAACCTTCGCGCAGGCCATCGGTGGTGGTGCGCATGCCCTTCTCGCCGAAATATACGTCGCCATTGGTTTCGCGCACGATCAGCAGGTCGATCGAGCCGGCCACTTCGGGCTTCAGCGCGCTCTCATGCGCCAGTTCGGGGAAGACCTTGGCCGGGCGCAGGTTGGAGAAGAGGCCCAGTTCCTTGCGCAGGCCCAGGATCGCCTGTTCCGGGCGCAGATGACGCTCCAGCGAGTCGCAGTCGGGATCACCGACCGCGCCGAACAGGATGGCATCGGCGCGCTTGGCAATGTCCAGCGTCTCGGGCGGCAGCGGGTGGCCGACCGCCTTGTAAGCCGAACCGCCGACCAGACCCTCTTCATAGGTGAGGCCGTCGATCGCCAGCGCATCAAGCACGCGCTTCGCCTGCGCGACGATCTCGGGGCCGATACCATCTCCAGGGAACAGGGCGATCAACATGGGAAACCTCTTTCTAAATCTCTGCCGGCACGGTTCCGCGAAAGAAAATGGCCGCCGCTGCCCGACGGGCGAACGGAGAATGCGGAAACGGCGCGCCCGCCCTTGCAAAAACTGCGCGCGTTACGCAACCGCTCTTTTCAGCCGATCCACCAGTCTTTCGCGCGCGGCCAGCACATCGGCCCGCCTTTCGGTCAGCACCGACCGCTCCAGGAAGAAGCCGGTCAGGCGCAATCCATCCATGATCTGCGGCCACTCCCCGGCCCCGCCCTGCAACAGGAAAGGCGGCAGCGGCAGCAGGCGCGCCTCATAGCCTTCCGCCCCGGCCCGGCTGACCGCCGCCGCGCTGCGCGGGCTGACAAAGGCCAGCTCGTCGGCGGTGCCGGTGGCGGCGCAGCGGCTCAGATCAAGGCCGAAACCCAGTTCCGCCAGCAACAGCAATTCGTAGCGGACCAAAGCCGCCGCCCAGCCGCGCGCCGCCGGCGCCGCCTCGACCGCGCCAAGCACGCCATCGAGCGCTTCGTAAAGCGTCGGATAGGGCGTTCCCTCCGGCAAAGCCGCCGCCGTCAACGCGCAGGCCCAGTCGATCGCCGCCGCCGGCAATGGCTCGCCCAGCAGGGGCGCGCGGCTATGCTCCAGCTCGACCGTCAGGCTGGCCAGTTGATCCTCGGTACGGGCGCGAAACTCGGCCATCACGGCATTGCCCGGCAGCAGCACCGGACGCAACGCCCGCGACCGTCCGCCGCGCACATAGCCCGCGACCAGCCCATGATCGGGCGTCAGCAGCCGCGCGACCGCGCCATGTTCGCCATGGGCGCGCAGCGCGCAAACGATGCCGGATGTGATGAGGACGGGCATGACGCCTTCCTATCGACGATCCGGCATTCGTGCCAAATCTAATGTTGCGGCTGCGCCTCGCCACGGGTGCGCCACAGCGACAGGCCGATGCCCGCGCCCAATACCCCGGCCGTCACCAGCAGGGAAAAGGCCGGCGGGATCTTCTCCAGCCCCAGCGCATCGGCCAGGAAGATCTTGGCGCCGATGAAGATCAGCACCACCGACAGCGCATATTTGAGATAATGGAAGCGGTGGACCGCCGCCGCCAGCGCAAAATAGAGCGCGCGCAGGCCCAGGATCGCGAAGATGTTGGAGGTATAGACCAGATAGGGATCAGTGGTGATGGCGAAGATCGCCGGCACCGAATCCACCGCGAAGATGACGTCGGCAATCTCGATCATCACCAGCGCCAGGAACAGCGGCGTCGCATGGAGCAGCGGCTTGCCACCCGGTTCGGCCGGCTGGCGCACGAAGAAATGATCGCCCTCCACCCGGTCGGTCACGCGCATGTGACGGCGCAGGAAGCCGAGCAGCCGGTTCCCCTCCATCGTCTGTTCCTTGCCCACCGTCCACAGCATGCGGATGCCGGTGAAGATCAGGATCGCCGCGAAGAAATAGAGCGCCCAGGAGACATTCTGGACCAGCGCCGCGCCCAGCCCGATCATGATCGCGCGCAGGACGATGACGCCGATGATGCCCCAGAACAGCACCTCATGCTGATAGCGGCGCGGCACTTGGAAGAAGGAGAAGATCATCGCGATGACGAAGACATTGTCGAGCGCCAGCGATTTTTCGACGACGAAACCGGTCAGATAGGCGACCGCCGCCTCCTGCCCCATCTGCCAGGCGATCCAGCCGCCAAAGGCGAGGCCAATGGCGATGTAGAAGCCGGCCAGCTTCACGCTCTCGCGCACGCCGATCTCGCGCTGCTTGCGATGCAGCACGCCCAGATCCAGCGCCAGCAGCGCGATGATGATCGTCAGGAAGAGCGCCCACATCCAGATGGGCTTGTCGAGAAAGTCGGTCGTCAGGAAATCCATGATGGGTCCGTGCTGCAAAGATGCAGGTCAAGCGGACGGCATGGCTCCCGGTTCCCTCAGCGGGAATATGTCGGAAAGCGGCAATCGAACAGCAATGATCAGTGCCCCGGCGCAGGTCAGGCTGCGCCGGGCCATTGATGATCAGCCCGGCATCATCGTGCCGGTATCGATGAAGCGCTGGTGCCAGGCGAAGGCCTCGGCCGGCAGCATCGGCGACTGCAGGCCATAGCTGCCCTGCATCGCCCGCCTGAAATAATCCTTCAGCATCGGGCGATAATCGGGATGGGCGCAATTGTTGATGATCAGTTCGGCCCGCTGGCGCGGCGCCAGCCCGCGCAGGTCGGCCAGCCCCTGCTCAGTGACGATCACCTGCACATCCTGGTTGATATGGTCGACATGGCTGGCATGCGGCACGATCGCCGAAATCTTGCCCTGCTTGGCGGTCGAAGGCGTCATGAAGATCGACAGATAGGCGTTGCGGGCAAAGTCGCCCGATCCGCCGATGCCGTTCTGGATGCGCGATCCCATGACGTGGGTGGAGTTCACATTGCCATAGATGTCTGCCTCGATGAGGCCGTTCATGGCGATGCAGCCCAGGCGGCGGACCAGTTCGGGATGGTTGCTGATTTCCTGCGGGCGCAGGATCATCTTGTTGCGGAAGCGCGCCATGTCGGCATTGAGCCGCGCCGCCGCCTCGGGGCTGAGCGAGAAGGCGGTGGCGCTCGCCATGCGCAGCTTGCCGGATTCCAGCAGGTCGAGCATGCCGTCCTGAATGACCTCCGTATAGGAGACCATATTGTCGAACGGCGCGTCGATCAGGCCCGTCAGCACGGCATTGGCGATATTGCCGACGCCCGACTGGAGCGGCAGCAGCGACGCCGGGATGCGGCCCATCTTCACTTCATGACCGAGGAATTCGAGCAGATGGCCGGCAATCGCCCGCGCACTGTCATCGGGCGGGGTGAAGGGCGCGTTGCGATCGGGCGAGTCGGTTTCGACCACCGCCAGCACCTTGGCGGGATCGACCCGGAAATAGGGTTCGCCGATGCGATCGTCCGCGCGGGTCAGCGGGATCGGCACGCGGCTGGGCGGCAACGCGGTGCCGTAGTAGATGTCGTGCATCCCTTCGAGCGCGGCATTCTGCCAGCTATTGACCTCCAGGATGATGCCCTTGGCACGATCGAGCCAGGTCTTGTTGTTGCCGACCGAAGCGGACGGGATCAGCAGGCCGTCGGGCGTGATGCCGGTCACTTCGACCACGGCGACATCCAGTTCGCCCAGGAAGCCCTGCCACGCCATCGGCGCGACCTGGCTCAGATGCATGTCGAAATATTGCATCTCGCCGCGGTTGATCCGCTCGCGGGCGATCGGATCGCTATTATAGGGAAGACGAAATTCGATGCCGTCGGCCTTGGCGAGCGCACCGTCCAGTTCCGGCCCGGTCGATGCGCCGGTCCACACCTTCACCCGGAACGGATCGCCGGCCGAATGGGCGGCGGTGATTCGGTCGGCGAGCGCCAGAGGGACGGCCTTGGGATAGCCCGAACCGGTGAAGCCGCTCATGCCCACGGTCATGCCGTCGGCAATCAGGGCAGCTGCGTCCTGCGCGCTGCGCCTCTTTGCCGCAAACCCTGCATGACCGATACGATCCGATGCCATCCTCTCGTCTCCATTAAATGTCTGACTGGCGTCCCTGCGCCGGCGCTTAGGTCTGGCTTTTCCGTTCTCCGCACAATAGGGATTCCCGGCACAATATCTGTGCAGGACATGTTCAAATGAGCGACCTGCTTCTTTCGATCCGCACCTTCATACGGCTATGCGAAAAGCCCAGTTTCACGCGCGTCGCCGCCGAAATGCATGCGAGCCACACCACCATAGCGCGACGGCTCGATCAGGTGGAAGCCCATTTTGGCACCGTGCTGTTTCACCGCACCACGCGCCGGCTGGTCCCGACGCCGGAAGCCGACCAATTGCTGGTCCATGCCCGCACGCTGGTCGACGCGCTGGAAGTGGCCGAACAGGAATTGCGCCCGGTCCAGGGCGATGTCAGCGGCACGGTGCGGATCGGCGTCACGACCGCGCTGGGCCTCTATTATCTGGGCCTGCTGAGTCTGCTCAGCGATCAGCATCCCGGCCTGCGGATCGACATGGCGATGACCGACTGGCAGCGCGATCTGGTCCAGGACCGGCTCGACCTGGCGCTGCGCGTCGGCCCGGTCGGGGACGATATGCTGGTCGTGCATCGGCTGGGCGCCCTGCCCCGCATGTTGGTCGCCCATCCCGACTATGTCGCGCGCCATGGCCTGCCCGCCAGCGCGGACGATCTGCCGAGCCATCGCTGCATCGCCTATGGCTATGGCGACCTGCCGGCCAAATGGACGGTTGACGGCCGCGACCAGTTGATCAGCGGCCCGTTCCGCAGCGACAATAGCGAGGCGGTGCATCGCGCCGCGCTCGCCGGCCTCGGCATCGCGATGCTGCCCGCCGTGCGGGTGGCGGACGATCTGGAGGCGGGGCGCCTCATGCGCGTCCTCCCCGCCAGCCAGATCGACCCGATCGACATATTGGCGGTGCATCCCGCGCTGAAGCGCCTGCCCGCCCGCGCCAGGCTGGTGCTCGATTTCCTGAAGGCGAATTTCCCCGGCGACCCGCCCCAGCGCTAAGCGGCGCGCAGTTCCTCCAGCACGTTACGCACCGTTTCCTGCAATTCCTGCGAACGGCTTGACAAGGCGGTGGCCGCCGCATCGGTTTCGCCCATGGCCGATTGCGCCTCCGCCAGCGCCAGGCTCAGCGCTTCGGCCTGGGACGCCGCTTCGGCGATATGGCGCGCCATCTCCTCGGTCGCGGCCGCGATCTCGCCGGTGGCGCGTATCTGTTCCGCTACATCATCGACGATGCCGGCAGTCGACCGGTCGATGGTATCCGCCGATTGGGTCGCGACATCGATCGCGCCCGACACGCCGTCGGCCGCACGGCGAATATCCTGCAGATAGATGTCGATCTGGCGGGTCGCCTCGGCCGTCTGCGCGGCCAGGCTCTTCATCTCCGATGCCACGACGGCAAAGCCACGCACTTCGCTGCCGCTGCGCGCCGCTTCGATCCCGGCATTGAGCGACAGGGTCCGGCTCTGCGCCGCGATCTGGGCAATCAGCGCGACAATCGAACTGGCGGAATCGACCGTCGCCGACAGCATGTCGACCTCCGGCGTCAGCGCACGGGTCGCCATCGCGCCGCGCAGCGCATTGTCGCGGGTGTGGCTGGCGCTGCCGCCCACGCCATTGATCGAAATGGCCAGCTTTTCCGTATCCTGCGCCACCGCGCGGACATCGCCATCGGCGCGGGCATGGGCCTTGCGCAATTCGGCCGAGCGCTGGGTCGTGCGATCGAGCAGATCGAACAGCCATTGCTTGCTGGCAGACAATTGCCCGGCCAGTTGGCCCAGATCGCCGACCACCGCGCCCAATCGCGCCTCCAGCGCATCGGCCACCAGCCGGCGCCGCTCGCTTGCCTCTTCGGCCCGCCGCGCCGCTTCCTCGATCGCGCGCTGCCGCGTCGCAATCGTCTGCGCCCGCTCCAGTTCGGCCAGCGCGACCTCGGCCCGCTCCTTTGCCGCATCGGCTTCCTTGCGCAGACCTTCGCTCCGCTGCCGCTCCTCAGTTTGCAGGCGGATCGTCTGGGTGAGCAGCGACACGATCCACCACAGCATCAGGGTCTGGATCACCACGATCAGCGCATGCACCAGCACGCGAGGCAGATCGCCCTCGCTGGCGAACACCCAGGCGGGGTAGCTATAATTGAGGATCAGATGATGGAGCGCCGTCACGCCGGCCGCCACCAGTAGCGCCCGCCGATCGAGCAGCACGGTCTGCGCCGCCAGCGCCGCAAAGAAGCCCATATGCATGTCCATCTGCCAGCCATGGCCGCGCAGCAGGAAGACATAGAGCGCCGGGATCGCCACCGATGTCACCGCCAGCGTCATGCGCGCTGGCGCCGAAATGTCGCGCCGCCGCACCATGATGGTCGGAAGCAGCGCCAGCAGCGCAGCCGCCAGCGCGCCGACTTCCGCGTCAGGAGAGTTGAGCAGCCAACCGATCAGCATCAATGCCGGCACATTCAGCCAGAACAGCCACATCAGCATGCGCGCACCGGCAAGGCGGATGCTTTCCATCGGGCGTTCGACGTTCATGCCCGCCCTCCCCTGCCGGCGCAGAGGAAATCGGGCGCCGCCAGCAGCAACACGCCGCGCGCCAGCATCGGCCAGGCCAGCCGATCGCGATCGCCCCGCACCACCAATGCCCCCTCGATCTGCCCCTTGCCGACCGGGATCGCGCCGACTGCAATCAACCCCGCCGCCAATCCATGGCCGCTGGCCGTTGTCAGGGGAATGGCGAGCATGTCGCCACGCGCCGGCGGCGCCAGAACACCCGCCATCTTCAGAAAAGCGACTGTCGCCAATTGCGCAGCCGCAAGCCCCCACCTGTTCCCCACCCTTGTCTCCCCTGCCGATCGGCTGCGGAAACATCACCAACAATTGTTAACGCGACACTTATGAGCCAGCAAAAATCATTGCGTTATCGTCACATTTTTCAGCCGTGGAAATAATCATAGACTTGCTGCGCCACCGCCTTCGACACGCCGGGTGCCCGTTGCAGATCCTCCAGCGCCGCATCCCGCACCGCCCGCGCCGTCCCGAAATGCATCAGAAGCGCCTTTTTCCGGGCCGGGCCGATGCCCGGCACCTCGTCCAGCGACGACACGGTGATCGCCTTGCTGCGCTTCGCCCGATGCGCGCCGATGGCAAAGCGATGCGCTTCATCGCGCAGGCGCTGCATGTAGAAGAGCAGCGGATGATTGATCGGGAAACTCACCTCCCGGCCATCCATCAGGTGGAATACCTCGCGCCCGTCGCGGCCATGATGCGGCCCCTTGGCGATGCCGATCATGCAGACATCCTCGATGCCCATATCCTCCAGCATCGCCCGCGCCGCCGACAATTGCCCCTTGCCGCCGTCGATCAGCACAAGGTCCGGCCATTCGCCGCCGTCGCGATCGGGGTCTTCACGCGCCGCCCGCCCGAAGCGCCGCTCGAACATCTCGCGCATCATCGCGAAATCGTCGTTCGAGATGTCCGGGTTCTTCATGTTGAACTTGCGATAGGCGTTCTTGCGGAAGCCCTCCGGCCCGGCGACCACCATTGCCCCCAGCGCATGGGCGCCCTGGATATGGCTGTTGTCGTAAATTTCGATCCGGTCGGGCACGCCGTCCAGCCCGAAGGCCTCGACCATCTCGTCCAATATCTTGGCCTGGGTCGTGGTCTCGGCCAGGCGCCGGTCGAGCGCCTCCACCGCGTTCCGCTGCGCCTGCTTGATAAGCCGCGTGCGCTCGCCGCGCTGGGGCACCTCGATCCGTACCTTGCTGCCCAGCCTTTCGCTCAGCGCCAGCGCCATCAGCTCGCACTCGGCCGGCTCACGGTCGGTCAGGATCAGCTTGGGCGGCGGCACTTCCTCGTAAAATTGCGCCATGAAGCTTTCCAGCACCTCTTCGGTCGCCACATCATTGGTGTGGACCGGGAAGAAGCTGCGATGTCCCCAATTCTGGCCGCCGCGGATGAAGAAGGCCTGGATGCACATCGATCCGCCCTTCTCCGCCAATGCGAAGATGTCGGCGTCGCCCAGCCCCTCGGCATTGATCGCCTGCGATCCCTGGATGAAGGTCAACGCCTTCAGCCGGTCGCGGATCATCGCCGCCTGTTCGAAATCCAGCGCCTCGGCCGCTGCCTCCATCGCCGCGCCCAGCTTCTGCTGCACGGCGGTCGACTTGCCGCCCAGGAAATCCTGCGCGTCCTGCACCAGTTCGGCATAGCCGGCCGTGTCGATGCGATCGACGCAGGGCGCCGAGCAGCGCTTGATCTGATACAACAGGCAGGGCCGCGAACGATTGGCGAAGAAGCTGTCGGTGCAGGACCGCAGCAGGAACAGCTTCTGCAATGCGTTGATCGTCCGCGTCACCGATCCGGCGCTGGCGAAGGGCCCATAATAGCGCCCCTTATATTTACGCGCGCCGCGATGCTTCTGCACGCGGGGAAAGGCATGATCCTCGCGCAACAGGATGAAGGGAAAGCTTTTGTCGTCGCGCAGCAGGACATTATAGGGCGGGCGATAGCGCTTGATGAGTTGCGCCTCCAGCAGCAGCGCTTCGGCTTCGCTGTTGGTGGTGACGATCGTCATGCTGCGCGTCTGCGCCACCATGCGCCGCAGCCGGTTGGGCAGCCGGTCGACCTGGGTATAATTGGCAACCCGGTTCTTCAGCGCCCGCGCCTTGCCGACATAAAGCACATCGCCACGCGCATCCTGCATCCGATAAACGCCGGGCCGGGTCGGCAGCGTTTTGAGCGTCGTGCGGATCGCCTCCACGCCCGCATCGATATCGGGCTGGCTGCCGGTGACGGTATAGGTCGCCTTGTCTTCGTTGAAACGGTCGGGGGATTGCGGCTGCGACATGGCCGCAGAGATAGCGGCACCGGCGCGGATCGCAATGGCGGTGTGGAACAAAGGGCGGCCAACACCCCCATTCATGATTGCTATTCATGGCTGTTTTACCGAAAGCCGGCCTAATCAACAACCTGTCGACTTCCTACATTGGGTAGGCACAGGCCGTCCCACGGCCCGCGCCCATCCAAGAATAGCAGCGGAGGGGCATACCGGCCCTGCACACCGCGAACCTCAAGCAAAGGGACATCCCCATGGCCACCAAAGCCTATGGCGCCAACGCCGCCGACAAGCCGCTCGAAGCCCTCGACATCGAACGCCGCGCCGTCGGTCCGCATGATGTCGCGATCGATATCGCCTATTGCGGCGTCTGCCATTCGGACCTGCACCAGGTCCGTTCCGAATGGGACGGCACCCTCTATCCCTGCGTTCCCGGCCACGAGATCGTCGGCCATGTGTCCGCCGTTGGCGATCATGTCAGCGCCTTCAAGGTCGGCGACACGGTCGGCGTCGGCTGCATGGTCGACAGCTGCCAGAGCTGCCCCTCCTGCGACGAAGGGCTGGAGCAATATTGCGAGAGCGGCTTTGTCGGCACCTATAATGGCAAGACCGACGACGCGCCGGGCCACACGCTGGGCGGCTATTCGCAGAATATCGTGGTGAAGGACAAGTTCGTCCTGAAGATAAGCCACCCCGCCGACCAGCTCGCCGCCGTAGCGCCGCTGCTGTGCGCGGGCATCACCACCTGGTCGCCGCTGCGCCACTGGAAGGTCGGCCCCGGCCAGAAGGTCGGCATCGTCGGCATTGGCGGCCTGGGCCATATGGGCATCAAACTGGCCCATGCCATGGGCGCCAAGGTCGTCGCCTTCACCACTTCGGAGTCCAAGCGCCAGGACGCACTGGACTTGGGCGCCGACGAAGTCGTCGTCTCGCGCAATGCCGAAGAGATGCAGGCCCATGCCAACAGCTTCGACTTCATCCTGAACACGGTCGCGGCCAGCCATAATCTCGACGCCTTCACCACCCTGCTGAAGCGCGACGGGACGATGACGCTGGTCGGGGTGCCCGAGCATGCTCACCCCTCGCCCAATGTCGGCGCGCTGATCTTCAAGCGCCGCAGCATCGCCGGCTCGCTGATCGGTGGCATCGCCGAAACACAGGAGATGCTCGATTTCTGCGCCGAAAAGGGCATTGTTGCGGACATTGAGATGATCCGCATCCAGGACATCGAAGACGCCTATGCCCGCATGCAGAAGAGCGACGTCAAATATCGCTTCGTGATCGACAACGCCACGCTGGCGGCCTGATCGCCAGGCAAAGGGGCGAATGGTCAGTCGCCATTCGCCCCGACTGCGGGCCATGCCCGCCCCTTTCCGGGGGAAACCCCGATTGCTCCCAGCTTCCCGTGCCGGTCCAATCACCGGACGTCCAAGCGCGAAGGAGCCAGCCATGTCCGATCTGCTGCCGTCCTGGAATGACGGACCTGCCAAGGCCGCGATCCTGGATTTCGTCGCGCGCGTGACCGGCGCGGGACCGGAGCATGTCCCCGCCCCGCAGCGCATCGCCACCTTCGACAATGACGGCACGCTCTGGGCGGAACAGCCACTTCAGACCCAGTTCCTGTTCGGCCGCATGCTGCGCGCAAAGCTGATCGAACAGGAACCGGAACTCGCACAGCAACAGCCTTTCAAGGCCTATGTCGAGCAGGACATGCCGGCCATAAAAGCGCTGGGGAAGCTAGGGCTGCTGGAGGTTGCCGCCCGTGAGCATGCTGGTGCGACCGAAGAGGAATTTGACAGAATCGCACGCGACTGGCTCGCCACCGCACATCACCCCCTGCTCGACCGGCCCTTCACCCGGTGCGTCTATCGCCCGCAGATCGAATTGCTGGATTTCCTGCGCGCCCATGATTTCAAGACCTATATCGTCTCGGGCGGCGGGCTCGACCTGATGCGCGCCTTCGCCGAAGACGTCTATGGCATTCCGCCCGAACAGGTGATCGGCTCCAGCCTTCGCACCCGGTTCGAAATCGACGGTGATGGCGTCGCGCAACTTGTCAAGCTGCCCGAACTCCACTGTTTCGACGACCGCGAGGCAAAGGCGCAGAATATCGCCCTTCATATCGGCCGTCGCCCGATCCTGGCCTTCGGCAATTCGGACGGCGACCTCGCCATGCTCCGCTATGTGAAGACCGGATCAGGGCCACGGCTGGCGCTGCTGCTGCATCATGACGATGCCGCTCGGGAATTTGCCTATGATCGGGATTTCTTCCTGAGCCCCTTGGCCGAGGCTCTGGACAAGGCCGCGGATTATGGCCTGACCTTGGTCAGCATGAAGCAGGACTGGAACAGCATCTTCGTCTGATGCGCGGACCGCGCCACCGTCAGACAACCGGCCGTGGCGCTCCGCAGGCTGGCCCGCCTATGACCGCCTTATGGTCCATCTCCTTCCCTTCACCCCCGATCATTTCCCCACCCTGTCGGGCTGGTTTGGCAGCGACGCGGATGTCGTTCAGTGGGGCGGGCCCTATGTCCATTTCCCGCTGTCCGACGAGCAGATGATGGCGATGCTGGACGAAGGACGCAGTGATCCGCCCGCGCGCCTGTGCTGGATGGCGCAGGACGACGGTCAGCTTGTCGGCCATGTCCAGATCGCCTTCGACTGGCGCAACGGCAATGCCACGCTGGGCCGGGTCGCGATCGCGCCCGATGCGCGAGGCCGGGGTCTGGCGGCGCCGATGCTGCGCCTTGCGCTCGCCAGCGCCTTTGCCTTCGACGCCGTCGAGCGGCTGGAACTCAATGTCTATGCCTGGAACCGGCCCGCCATCCGCAGCTATGAACGGCTGGGCTTCGTGACCGAAGGCGTCCGCCTGTCCTCCGTCCGGGTCGGCGATGCGCGATGGGATACCGCGATCATGCGGATGCTGCGATCCGAATGGACGGGCAACACGCCAGCCTGAACCCAAACAAAAAGGGCCGGCGCCTTTCGGTGCCGACCCTTTTGCTAATTCTGCCTGTTTCGATCAGGCGACCGGGCCAAGACCCTTGATCGCATCATCGACCAGCGCCTTGTCCGCCTTGGCATCATGGCCTTCGGCAATCAGGGCGGCGGCAGCGCCGGTAGCGGCCTTCACCGCCTTGGCACGAATGTCGGCGAGTGCGCTGCGCTCAGCCGCACCGATCTTGTCTTCCGCCATCTTCTGGCGACGGGCGACCAGATCGGCAGCCTGCACCTTGGCATCGGACAGAAGCGTTTCGGCTTCATGCTCGGCCGACTTGCGCATGGCGTCGGCTTCGCCGGCCGCAGCGGCCAGCTTGGCTTCATATTCGCCCTTGAGCGCTTCGGCTTCGGCACGAAGCTTCGATGCTTCGGCCAGTTGTTCCTTGATCTGGGCAATCCGGCCATCCAGAACGCCACCGATCAGGCTGGGCACCTTCTTGATCAGCAGGATGACGATGAACACCGCCATCGCCAGGCTGACCCAGGCCGTCGCGTCCATGCCGACCGCCTTGGGATCGGTATGCGGCGCGACGCCTTCATGCGCCACGGTGCCAACCGGCTCCATGCCTTCGGCGTGGATTGCCTGATTGAGGTGCGGGGCCTGCGCCTCGCTATGCTCTACTGCTGCCTCAGCCATGAGCCAGTGCCGCCTTTACTGCGTTGCGGGCCGCTTCGTCCGACGCTTCCACGCCGGAAATCCGGACGACCATGTCGCGCGCCGCATCGGCGGCGACGGTTTCAATCTGTGCCATGGCGGCATCCGTGGCGGTCTTGATCCGGGCTTCGGCAGCGCCGATCTTGTCCTGGATCTCCGCATCGGCGGCGGCCAGCTTCGCTTCCGAAGCCTTGGCGGCATCCGCCTTCGCCTTGGCCAGCGTCGCCTGGGCGGCGGTGCGGCTTTCGGCATCACGGACGCGATAGTCCGCTTCCGCTTCGTCGGCGCGGGCGAAGGCTGCCTTGGCAGCATCGAGATCACCCGAAATCTTCGCGTCGCGCGCGTCGGCCGTCGCCTGCACCTTGGGCACCATGCCGCGGCCGATGACGAAGAAGACGAAGCCGAACGTCAGCAGCAGCCAGAAGATCTGGGAAGCATAGGTATCGGCGATTTGCGCGATTTGAGGCATTTTTATCCGTCCGAAAAGGGGGCGGTCGTCAAGGGGCAGGCAGCCAGGCTGCCCGCCCCGTCGATCTTTAGGCCACGAAGACCAGGATCATGGCGATAACGAACGCCAGCAGACCCAGAAGTTCGGCGGCGGCGAAGCCGATGAACAGGCGGCCCTGCTGGCCGTCAGCGGCACCCGGATTGCGCAGCGCGCCTTCGAGGAACGAGCTGAAGACGTTGCCCACACCGAGGGCGGCAATGCCCGCACCGATCGCGGCCAGGCCAGCACCGAGCAGCTTTGCGGCTTCTGCGTCCATGTTCTAAACTCCTTTTTCTAAACCAATTAAACGTTGAAGAATGTATGAAAACTCAGTGCAGGTTTTCGGCGTCGTTGATGTAGACCGAGGTCAGCAGCGCAAACACATAGGCCTGGATCACGGCGACCAGCACTTCGAGTGCGCTGATACCGACCATCAGCACGAAGCTGGCGGCACCGACGGTCAGACCGAAACCGGGGCCAGCATTCGAGCTGTTGATGACGAAGCCGGCCAGCACCTTGAGCAGCACGTGTCCGGCGGTCATCGCCACGAACAGTCGCAGGCCCAGGCTGAACGGACGCACCATGAACGAGATCAGCTCGATCGGGAAAATGACCGGGATCATCGGCAGGGGCGTGCCGTGCGGCACGAACAGGGAGAAGAAGTGCAGCCCATGCTTCCAGAAGCCAACGATCAGCACGATCGAGAAGCTCATGATCGCCAGCACGCCGGTGGCGGTGAAATGGCTGGTGAAGGTGAAGGGGTGGACCCCGACCAGACCCAGCGGCAGCAGACCCAGAAGGTTGGCCATCAGGATGAACATGAAGAGCGAGAAGACATAGGGAATGTACTTCTTGCCGCCCTCGCCCACGTTCGAGATCAGCAGGTTCTTGATGAAGCCGGTGAAATATTCGACCGCCATCTGCCAACGACCAGGCACCAGTTCGCGCTTCATGCCGCCGATCACGAAGATCCACAGCACCACCGCAGCGGCGACCATATAGAGCGCGCTGTTGGTGAAGGCGATGTTGAAGCCGCCGATGGACAGGTGATCGGTACCGAACAGCGGTTCGATCGCAAACTGATGCATCGGATCGATTTTGCCGGATTCTGCCACTTGGACCCCTGTACCGTCTAATATTCGGACTAAGACAAAAGCGCCCCTATTGATCGGAACGCTTCGTCGTCGTCAATCTGATGATGTTCCTGAACGCCGCCACGATCCCGAAACCGAGGAAGACAAGCAGGAGCCATGGGGATGTGCCGAGCAGCCGGTCGAGAACCCAGCCGATCAACGCACCACCGACAAGACCACCGATCAGCTCTGCGAGAACCCTGTTGCCCAGACGCGAACCATCGTCCGCCTGCTGCACCTTCGTCCCCTGTCTGACCTGCTCGGCATGTTCCGCCTGCGCAATTCTCGCTTCCAGTGAAGCGATCCGCGCATCTTCCCCCGCCGGGTCCTGCCCGGGTTCACCCGCAACCATTGCCAATCCTTCCATCAGGCTGAAACCCAATGGCAGGCGGCATGGCGCTTGCGGCTGCACCCGTCAAGGCGCGGCCCGTTTAGAAAGGGGATGACGGATAGTCAACTATACTTGGGCAGGAGATTATCCTGCCCAGACGAACTGGCGGTCAAAGTCCGCCAGCCACGCGCGTTTTACTGGCCTGCGGTGGCGCAATAGGCCGGCAAAGAGATCGCCCCGGCGCCCTTGGTCTGCCAGGCACCACCGCCAACGCGATAGACCTGTCCCGGCTTCACCCGGCTGCTGAGCGTCTGGCAGCCGGTTGCGGCCGCCACATCCTGCACCGTCACGCCGCGCTTGCCGGCCAGATCGGTATAGACGGCGCGGCGCTTGATGTTGATCGATTCGACCTCGGCCCGCACATCCGCGCCCACCGTGCCGGCGATGCCCAGATAACCATCGGCCTGTTCGCCCACCGTGCCGGCGGCGATCGCGGCGGCCGCACCACCCTGGGCCTGCGCGGCACCGGCCAGAACCAGGCCGCCCAGCACAGCGGCGGCCAGCATGAACTTGCGTGTCATTGCGGGAACAACTCCGGGTTATTGTTGATCAGATCCTTGGCGTCCTTCTCCAGACGGACGACGACCTCCTGCTGGACCTTCACGTTCAGATTGATCTCGATCGGCTTGTCCGGGGCCTTGACCTGGATGCATCCCCCCAGGGCCGAAGCGGCCAGACCGGCCATCATGATTGCTGCTATCTTCATTTCGGCTCCGTATTTGACACAGTCTCGCTTGCCGCAGGCTGAACCGCAAGACCAGATTGCAGATCGGCCGCGCTTTGTGCGCGCATCTTCTGCTGGGCATCCTCGCCAATCTGGTCGCGGATCACCTGCGACGGATCGACATAGGATTGGGCGGATTTCATCAGGCCGCGGAAAGGCGCGGAAATCCGCACGTTGAAGATGAAGGGCAGGCCGACGAAGCTTTTCGCTATCCCCTGCGGCGCACCGCCCAATTGGCCCCGGTTGACGCCGTTGAACACCACATTGGTCACCATCTCGCCATCCAGTGCGCCATCCATCAGGATGGTGAGGCATTTATATTGCAGATCCTTCAGCGCGTCGAAGGCGACCTTGCCCATAACTCCGACTTGTTCGTTCGACACCGGCCCCACATAGGACAGCACGCCGGACTGGCGCGTGGGGTCGCAGGGGATGCTAGGCAGCACGCCCTCGGGCATGATTAGCGGCGCCATGCCCTGCTGCCGCGCGACCAGTACGCCGCCGGCAACCCGCCCGCCCTGCGCATTGAAGATCAGCGGCATGATGCCGTCGAACGTGCCGGTCGCCGACACATTTTTGAGGTCCATCGCCTGGATGAAGGCGCCGGCGTCGAGGCCGATGACCCGGAAGGTCAGATAGCGGTCGACGTCGGCACCAAAGTCCATGGTCGTCGGCAGAAGCACCAGTTCGCCGCCCGAAAAGGGAAAGCCGCCGCCCTCGATATGCACCTTCTGGCCGGCACCCAGGCGATAGCGCACCGTACCATTGCGTGCCTCGACCCCCGGATTGACCAGCGCGATTCGCGCCTCCTGTCCGGTCGGCGTCACCATATTGAGCAGGTCGGAGAAGCGGATTTCGCCAGACAGTCCCTCGACCGGGCCGAATGCCGCCGCCAGATCCAGCCGATCGGTCCGGAAGACGCCATCGCTGCTGACATCGGAACCGGTCCAGCGGATATGCCCCTCGCCGGTTACGCGGCCAGCGACATTGGCGATCACGCCGAGCGTCAACGGCGTCAGTTCCTCCGGCTGCAATCCCGCCCCGAAGCCAAGGTCCGGCACGGTCAGGTCGGCATGCCCCTTCCCGCTGCCCAGGTCGTGCGCAATATCGGCGCGTGCCACCGTGGCCCCCTTGCCCGGCACCTGCAGCGTACCGGTCGCGGTGATCCGGCCATCCTTCATCGCCAGGGTAAAGTCAGGCACAGACAACGGGTTGAAGCGCACCGAAGGCTGCGCATCGCGCACCTGCATCGCGGCCTTGAGCGACAGCGCACCCTTGGCAAAGGCCCAGTCGCCCGCCCCCTGCTCGACGATCAGCGGCACGGTGCCGATCCGTCCGCCCGCGCCCTTGATGTCGCCGGCAAAGCCATTCTTCGTCGCCGCACCGGTGACGCTCGTCGCAGACAGGCGAACCGGCGCATCCTCCGGGCCAATGGCGAAGTCTGCATTGCCCAGGGTGAAGCCGGTCTGGCCCAATATCAGCCGGGCATTGTCCGCCTTGAGCCGCATCGGGCTATCGCCACTTCGCCCGTTCAGCGCGACATTGTGAAGCTCCGCACCGCCCTTCATGCCGCCCGGCCCCATGGCGAAAAGCGCCGAATTGGGCAGTGGGCAGAGCGTCTGCCGGGTCTGCCCCAGCGCGAAGCTGCCATAGCGCGCTTCCAGCACTGTCAGTGGCGCGCAATGTTCGTTGATCGCGATCGCGCCATTGGGCGCCAGCCGGCCATCGATCGGCAGACCAAGACCGCGAACAGCCCCATCGGGCAGCGGCCCATCCAGCCGCAATGCGGTCGTGAAGCGCGTATCGCCCTTCGGCCCGGCAACGAATCGGACAGGCTCGAACGCCAGCCGGGCGCCGTCGGCCGTATAGGGATCAATGAACAACTGCCCGCCAAAACCGCCGCCGGCGCGGCGGGCCAGTCGGAGCGCCGCCTTGGGCAAGCCCCCGCCCTGCGACGTGATCGCGCCATCCAGCGCCCAGTCGATCGCCGCGCCGCCCTTGCCCGGCCAGGCCAGCGTCACCCGGCCGTCCCGCGCCACGGCCACCTGCGCGCCGCTGCGCGCCGCAAATTCGGTATCGGCCAGCACCAGACTGCCGGCATCGCCCTTCTGTGCCAGCGCCACCCGCGCCCGCAGCAGATTATCCGCCCCAGCCCGCCGTGCCGCATCCGCCAACCGCAGGGCCAGCGGCGCCACCGGCGTGCCGGCCGTCGACGTGCGCAAAGCCGCCAGCGGATCGCGCCCGGCCATCCGCCCGTTCCGCGCGGTCAGATCGCCGTTGAAGGTCGCATCACCGCCGCGCAGCGTCCAGTCACCGGCCAGTTCGGTTGGCCCCGCCAGCACCCCGGCACCGGAGAAGGCGCGCGCGCCGATCCGCGCTCGTCCGGCCATGGCCTTGGCCGAACCGTCGAACTCGATCCGACCGACGGGTGCCGCCAGCAACATCCCCTGCGCCTTGAGCGCATCGCCCGCCAGTTTGGCCGATCCGTTCCAGCGGTCCAGACCCTGCCCCAGCCACAGGTCGATCTCGGCCGTCGGCGCAGCCATCGCCATATCCGCGCAGGCGAGCGCATCGCCCTTGATCGGCCCGCGCAGATGCGGCCGGCCGTCCACCATCGCCACGTCCAGCCAGGCGCTCGCCCTGGCCACGCCACAGCCGGCCATCCGTGCCCTGGGCATGGCAGCGGCCAACTTGCCGCGGAAACCCGATTTCAGATTGCCGTTACCATCAATTTGCATGCCGACTGCCCCCGCATCGGTATCCAGCCGCAACTGCGCATCGCGCAGATGAAGCAGCAGGTCGGGCATGGCGAAGGGGGCCGTCGAATCGGGATCGCGAAACTTGTCCAGTTCGCCCAGCGTCAGCACGCCGTCGCGATAGGCGCCGCGCATCCGCACGCCACCGGCGCGAACCGCCGCCACCTGTGGCGTCACGCCGGAAAAGGCGATGTCGACTTCCACCCAGCGGGCGGTCAGGTCCGGCCGCGCCGGATCGCCCAGCACGACATTCTCGATCCGCTGGGTGCGCAGGCCCACCTGCGTCAGGTCATAATTGGCCTGCACCCCGCGCCGGTTCAGTTCGCGATTGACGAAATTCTCGGCAATCGGCGCGCGCTGCGTCCACAGCGCGACCAGCACCAGGCCGAGCGAACCCGTCCCGACACCCAGCCAGCGCAGCCAGCCCCGGCGAATTTCGGCTTCGCCGTTCTCGTCTTCCATCTGCCTGGCCAACCCCGACTTTCGCTCGCACTTCAGGTCCGTAACGCATCCATAACGTCCGACCCATTGGAAATATCCACCCCTGAAATAGCCTTGCCCGCGAAATCCGCAAAGCCTAGCCTTCATTTGCCGGGGAATGGGGGATCGCCAGCATGACCGAAAAAGACGAACGCGCGAGCCAGGATGGCGCTGGTCATCGCGCCCGCCTGCGCCAGCGACTGGCCGAAGGCGGCGACGGGCTGCTCGACCATGAACTGATCGAATATCTGCTCGCCCTCGCCATCCCCCGCCGCGACACCAAGCCGCTGGCCCGGCTGCTGCTGCGCGAATTTGGCGGGATCGGCGGATTGATGGCGGCCGACTGGCAGGCGATCGCACGGGTGCCCGGCATGGGCGACACCAGCGTCGCCGCGATCAAGATCGTTCAGGCCGCCGCGCTGCGGATGCTGCGCAACGATGTGGCGGAACGACCGGTGCTGGGCAGTTGGC
This sequence comes from Sphingobium sp. DN12, assembly GCF_051058005.1. Classification (NCBI taxonomy): domain Bacteria; kingdom Pseudomonadati; phylum Pseudomonadota; class Alphaproteobacteria; order Sphingomonadales; family Sphingobiaceae; genus Sphingobium; species Sphingobium sp. DN12. The sequence goes on along the minus strand of NZ_CP173717.1, from coordinate 1,435,079 downwards.
AGGCGCTGCTCGACTATCTGCGCGCCGACATGGCCTATCTCCATGTCGAACGCGTGCGGGTGCTGCATCTCAACAGCCGCAACATGCTGATCCGCGACGAGAATATGGGCGACGGATCGATCGACCAGGCGGCCATATATACGCGCGAGGTCATCAAGCGGGCCATGGAACTGGGATCGGCAGCCCTGATCCTGGTCCACAACCACCCGTCGGGCGATCCGTCGCCCAGCAAGCAGGATATCGAGATCACCCGCCAGATTGTCGAGGCCGGCAAACGGCTAGGCATCGGCGTGCATGACCATATCATCATTGGCGCACAGGGGCATAGCAGCCTGCGCGCGCAGGGACTATTATAGCGTCAGGCGCCCTCGATCAGTTCGGACGGCCAGCCGATGCGCACCAGCAGCCCATCCGGACCGTTGATTCCAACTTCATACAGCCCCCATTCGCGATGGCGCAACATGCCGCCCGGCCGGATGATCAGATCATCGACCCGCGCCGCGATCGCCGCCACATCGGGCGTGCGCAGATAGACGCCAAAGGGATTATGCGCCGGCACATCCCAGGGCGGCGCGCCGGCCTGGGTCAGATGCACCTCGCACCCCCATCCCTCCATGATATGATAATGGTGATCACCGCCGACCCGCGCGAAGCCCAGCCTTTCCCAGAAGACCAGCGCGACCGCGACGTCATTGCTGGGCACGATCGCGAAAGCGCCAACACCTGGAATTGCCGTCATGGCCAACCTCCCCTTGCCCCGTCCCGATCACATAACAAAAAGGCCCCCGCCATGCTTGCGCGTGACGGGGGCCTTTTCAATCAGGGTTGTGCCGTTCAGCCACCAAAACCGAAGTTCAGGAATTCGGGCACCGGACCGTTCCAGCCATCGTCCGGACCATCATCGGGTTCCTGACGGCGGCTATGCGGCGCTGGGCGTGCAGCCGGCGCATCGCGGCGGTCGTCACGACGATCATCCCGCTTGTCGCTGCGCCGGTCATCCTTGCGCTCGGGCTTGCGGCGCGCGTCGCGGCCACCGGAACGCTCATTGTCGCGCTCCTCGCGATCGGCCTTGCGCGGCTCTTCCTTGGTGCGCGGCGCAGGCGCAGCCGCGACCGGCGTTTCGACATAATCGATCTTGGTGCCGATCAGCTTCTGGATATTGTCGATCGCCTCGGCATCCTCGGCCGCGACGAAGGTATAGGCGACACCCTTGGCCCCCGCGCGACCGGTACGGCCGATGCGGTGGACATAGTCATCGGGATGCCAGGGCGCGTCGAAATTGAAGACATGGCTGACGCCCTTGATATCGAGGCCGCGGGCCGCGACGTCCGACGCCACCAGGATGTTCACGCTGCCATCGCGGAACCGCTCCAGTTCGGCGATGCGCGATGCCTGGTCGATATCGCCATGGATCTCGCCCGACTTGAAGCCGTGACGCTGCAGGCTCTTGTTCAGTTCGCGCACCGTGGTCTTGCGGTTGCAGAAGATCACCGCGCTCTGCACGTCTTCTGCTTCCAGCATCGCGCGCAGCGCTTCACGCTTCTTGCGCGAATCGACCTTCACCAGTCGCTGGGTGATGTTGGTCGACGCCGTTGCCGGGCGCGCCACCTCGATCGACTTGGGATTGTCCAGGAAACGATCGGCCAGCTTCTTGATGACCGGCGGCATGGTGGCAGAGAAGAGAAGTGTCTGGCGCTGCGCCGGCAGCTTGGTGCAGATTTCCTCGATATCCGGGATGAAGCCCATATCGAGCATGCGGTCGGCTTCGTCGATCACCAGCATGTTGCAGCCATTGAGCAGGATCTTGCCGCGCTGGAACAAGTCCATCAGGCGCCCCGGCGTCGCGATCAGCACGTCGACGCCCTTTTCCAGCGCCTTGATCTGGTCGCCCATCTGCACGCCGCCGATCAGCAGCGCCATGGAGAGCTTGTGATATTTGCCGTATTTCTCGAAATTCTCGGCCACCTGGGCAGCGAGTTCGCGGGTCGGCTCCAGGATCAGACTGCGCGGCATCAGCGCACGGGCACGGCCATGCGCCAGGATGTCGATCATCGGCAGCACGAAGCTGGCGGTCTTGCCCGTGCCCGTCTGCGCGATGCCGATGATGTCCTTCATCATCAGCACCGGCGGGATCGCCTGCGCCTGGATCGGCGTGGGCGTGTCGTAACCCGCCTCGGTTACGGCCTTGAGCAATTCGTCGGAGAGGCCGAGATCGGCAAAAGTCATTCAAATGTCCGGGACAGGAGGTTGGCCGTCCTGCGCGTCCGCACGACGGAAATCGCGCGCGACTTGCGAAAATATCGCCATCTTGTCAAGGAAATCGCGCAACATGCTGAGCAAACCAGCCGTTTTTCTGCCGATCAATCCTCGGCGTCCGCTTCCACCAGCCGCCTGAAGCTGTCGATCCCGCAACTCGCGCCACTGCGCGCCTGCAACTCGTCCCGCCCCGAACAGAGCGATCCATCGTCGTCCGGCTCGACATAGAAGCCCGAATAGAAGCTGGCGGAATCGCATCCCCGCTCCAGTCGCGCGCGATAGCGATGCTTGTCCGCCAGGATCAGGTCGACCCCGTTGGACACCACGATGCTGGCCCCGCGAATCGATCGCAACGCCACACAGCGCGGCCCCTTCTTCTCTTCCCAGCGCTCGTCGCTCTTGGGCACGACTCGCGTCGGCGCCCGCCCCTTGGCCATCGGAACACGAATGATCACGCGCTGCTCGATCGTCAGTTGCGCCCATTGCACCGGGTCGGCAGCAGGCGCTGCAAGCAGCATCAGGATGGTATGAACCAAGCGGAACCCCTTTTGGGAGTGGCAAGCTATCGGCCAACGGTTGAACCGTCGATGAATTCCGGGGCATAGCATGTCCCATGACAGAACAAGCCATAATCGCACAGGATGCCATCGATCGCTTCGTCGCCCTGCTCGGCCCCAAGGGCGTCATTACCGATGCCGACGATATCGCCCCCTGGGTCAGCGACTGGCGCGGCCGCTATCATGGAACGGCCCGCGCGATCTTGTCCCCGGCCACGACACGCGAAGTGGCCGGCTGCGTGGCGCTGGCAGCGGAACTGGGCATTGCCCTCGTCCCCCAGGGCGGCAACACATCAATGGTCGGCGGCGCGACACCGCCAGCCGACGGATCGGCGCTGATCCTCTCGCTGCGCCGCATGAACCAGATCCGCAGCCTGTCGGCCGACGACAACCTGGCAGTGTGTGAGGCCGGGGTCATCCTTTCCAATCTGCACGACGCCGCCGAAGCGGCCGGCCGTCGCTTTCCACTCAGCCTGGGCGCCAAGGGATCGGCCACGATCGGCGGCCTCACTTCGACCAATGCCGGCGGTACCCAGGTGCTGCGCCACGGCACGATGCGCGCGCTGGTCGAGGGGATCGAGGCGGTGCTGCCCGACGGCAGCATCTTCGACGGGCTGGACGCACTCAAGAAGGACAATCGCGGCTATGACATCAAGCAGTTGCTGATCGGTGCGGAAGGCACGCTGGGCGTCATCACCGCGGCCGCCCTGCGGCTGGTGCCCGCCATCGCCGCCCGCGCAGTCGGCTGGGTCGGTGTGCAGACGCCCGCCGATGCCCTCGCCCTGCTGCGTCTGGTCGAAGGCGAACTGGGCGACAGCGTCGAGGGGTTCGAGGTGATTGCCGACGATGGCCTCGGCCATGTCCTGTCCCATATTCCCGGCACGCGCTGCCCGATCGAGACCCGGACGCCCTGGCATGTGCTGATCGAGGTCGACCATGGCGACATGCGCGAGCCCGGCCCGACCGAGCGGCTGGAAGGCGCGCTCGGCCTGGCGCTGGAACGCGGCATCGCGATCGACGCCGCCATTGCCGCCAGCGAAGCCCAGGCAGAGGCCTTCTGGCGCATCCGCGAATCCCTGTCGGAATCCGAAAAGGCGCAGGGGCCCGCGCTGCAATATGACATCAGCGTGCCGGTGCCGCGCATGCCGGCCTTCATGCTGGAGGCTGCCGCCGCCGCCGAAGCAGCCTTCCCCGGCACGACCGCCTCTTCCTTCGGTCATCTGGGCGATGGCAATGTCCATTTCCATGTCCGCGCGCCCAGGGGCATCAGCGACGGTCCGGCCTGGATCGCGGCGCAGGGCCAGGCGATCAACGCCTTCGTCCATGACGCGGTGGTCGCCGCGGGCGGTTCCATCTCGGCCGAGCATGGCATTGGCCAGATGAAGCGCGCCGAACTCGGACGCCTCGCCAGCCCGGCCCGCATCCATGCCCTGCGCGCGATAAAGACAGCCTTCGATCCGGGCGGCATCATGAACCCCGACAAGCTCATCCCTCGCCCCGACGAGGGTTGAGCGCAGCATATCCACAAAGCGATTGCCTAGCGGGATGGCTCCGATTATCCCGTCACACCCATATTCGGATCAGCGACGCAAGCCTTGCGCGCTCTCTAACAGGACGGAACAACATCATGGCCAGCGCGCCCGCGAACAGCCTTCCCATCTTCTACAACGACCTGATCCCGCTCAGCACCGTCGATCATGCCGATTATCGCACCCAGCCGGTCGATGCCGCTCCGTTCCTGGTGACCCAGCATGCCGTGCCGCTGACCATCGACGAATTCGTCTCGGCCCAGCGCTTCGTGCCCATCATCTTCTCGGCCGGCCAGGATTCGGTGCCGCTCGCGCTGATGGGCCTCAATGAAGGCGTGAACGTCTTCGTCGATGACGAAGGCAAGCTGCGCGGCCCGGCCTATGTCCCGGCCTATGTCCGCCGCTATCCCTGGATGCTGGCCAAGCTGCGTCCCGACAGCGACGAACTCTCGCTCTGCTTTGATCCGACCAGCAAGGCGATCGGCACCGAAGGCGACGGCCCGGTCCTGTTCGAAAATGGCCAGCCGACCGACGTGACCAAGGGCATCCTGAAGTTCTGCGAGGATTTCGAGCAGGCCGCCGCCCGCACCGGCCAGTTCATGAAGGATCTGGCCGAGATGGACCTGCTGATGGACGGCGAAGTCGCGATCCAGACCCCGAACAACGAGCAGCCCTTCGTCTATCGCGGCTTCCGCATGGTGAACGAGGAAAAGCTGCGCGACCTGCGCGGTGACCAGCTGCGCAAGATCAACCAGAACGGCCTGCTGCCGCTGATTCACGCCCATCTCTTCTCGCTGCAGCTGATGCGCGAGATCTTTGAAGGCCAGGTCAGCCAGGGCAAGGGCCCGATCGCTGTACCGGCCGCACCGGTGCCAGCAGACGCCTAAAGTCCGATTAACTCCGTTAATCGCAAATATATCGGGACAGGGCGGGGCTTGCTCTTGAAAGCAGCCGCGCCCTGTCCTATTTCTGTTGCATGCGATGCGCCTGCCCCCCTTTCGGGCGCGTCGTATAGGGCGCCTCCCCCTTGGAGGCGTCTCCTCCCTGAACCTGGCCACCCCGTGCATCGCATGGGGTGGTTTTTTATGGGCTGCAGTCGACGTAAGGGGCGCGGGGGGCGCCAAAACTTTTCACCGCTTTCGCTTGACGCCATCGCCTACCCTGCCTAAAGGCACGCCCCTGCCTGTCGCCCATGCGACATACGGCCCCTTCGTCTAGCGGTTAGGACGCGGCCCTCTCACGGCTGAAACACGGGTTCGATTCCCGTAGGGGTCACCAATCTTTTCAATGACTTAGCTCTTGAGGTTGGCCCCAAAATACCATTTTGCCTATTTCTTGTCCTTTTGACCGTCTGGGATTGTGTAGGACGCGCTTGGAAAAATTTTTCTTGATGAACTGCGGCGTAGTGCCTCGCCGCTGGCTCAGTTGACCAGCGTTGTGCAGCGCGAGGCTACACCTGCCTGAGCCCCACTCCGCATTCTTGTCTGGGCTTTAGCGTGATCGCCGTCGCTCGATCGCCTCACGCAAACTTGCAACCATGATCAAAGTCGAACTTCGATCTTTCACGATCTCCAACTCACCGGATTTGATCAGCTCATAGAGGCGGGACCGGCTTAACCCCGTCATTGTCACCGCTACCGCGATCCTTACGCTGATGGGATCAATGAGTGTAGGTGGCTTTGACTTCTCGACAGGAAGTGGCGCGTTAATTCTTGGCAGGCTCTTACGCACGGCAGAAGGTCTCCTTGTTGGAGTCTGCCAAATGGGATGAAGCCTTCTCAATCTATCGGAACTATGCGGAATTGGAAGTCCAAAGCTGACAGGTATGGGGCGGCGAAATGCGCGCGCGGCGAGGCCTCACCGTTTACGAGGAACATAAACCTACTGAAAGAGCCGCAGGTCCTGACCCTGACGCCTCACGGTGTCGCCAGCGCGGCACGCCGGCAAGGTGCCCGGAAAAGGGCTGGTTGAATGAACTCCGAATCGAAAATGTGCACTGCACAGCGTCACATTCGCTTTTCCTGAATACCGTTGCGGCAGGCTCAGATGACCGGGGGCGCCGATCATTTTGTTCGCTCAACGAACTCTTCCTCCAATGCCCCCCGCGCCGAAAGATGAGAAAATCGTTACACCAAACCGGCGCTTCAAATGTTCCGCTACGCTGCGGGCATATCGCCTCTGCCGATCAGACCTCGGACTGTGATAGACGCCCACCGCCTTCCAATAGCTGCCCGTCGATGCCAGAGCAGCGACGAAAATCCAACGGGCTGCGTGGGCATTGAAGCATGGATCGTAACGCAGCCAATGGCGAACTTCCTCCGGTGAACGATCAAGCGTTGCTGCGATTTTTGGCACCCACCAGCTATTGATCTGGAGAGGTCCGAGGTCGTGGCTCCCATTGCGGTTCGGAACCGCTGCGCCGATCCAACCGCCTTCCTGATCGCGCAGCCCCCACAGGGTCACTTCGAGCCATTTCTGTCCGCCCGCTGCTTGCCTGATGCAATGGGCGACCCTCCGTTCATCGGCTGCATTATGACCCGACGGTGCTGCAAGACAATCCGATTGCCAGATGATCAGTATCATCAGGGCGGCTGTCCGCTTACCGATCGTGATCATGCGATCGCTCCCCAATGTTCCGCTCTGTGGCAAGGTCCTCCGCCTTGGGCGCATGGGCTTGCCGATTCTCGGCCAGCGTCTGCAAATGACGGTCGAGCGTCTCGAACAGTGAGCGGGCATCGCCTGCAAGACGTCCGACAATTCCGCGGTCCGGCTCTCGCTGATCAAGTTTGCGCGCGAGCGCCCTTCCCTCTGCCTTCCGCCGCTCCTCAACCTGTTCGAGCTTCATTCCCTTCAACCGCGCCTCGTTCCGTGCGGCAAAGCGCCTGTTGTGATCGCGCTCCAGACGGCCCAAACCTTCGAGCGCCGATGTCTTCTCGCCCGACCTCTCTTCGAGTTTCGCGATGAGCTTCTTAGGGTCTTCTGTCCAGAGTTTGACGCCGTAACGGGCTCGCGTGATGGCGGTGTAGAAGTTTTGTCCATTGACAAGCGGGGACGCCACAGGGGCCAGCACATAGACGCGGTCATAGGTCTTTGACTGAGCGGAATAGACGGTCTCGGCATAGCCATGGTCCCAAGTGGAGTGGCGTCCAAGGTCAATCTGCTGGACCCGATCCCCGCGGTCCCAGCGAACCGTCGCCACCATGCCATCGAGCCGCTCCACCGTTCCGCGTTCGGCGTTTTTGAGACCAAGCTCCTTGGTCGCGAGCCGCCACTGGATGCGATCACCAGCGGCGAGGTTGCGATGCTCGGAGAGGAATATATTCACGTGCGCCGCCTTGCTGGTTCGCGGATTCCAATTGTGGATGCGCCCCTGCTCATCCGCCAGTCGCACAAGCTGCCGGCCCTTCGCATCGCGCACCACGGAAACCACCCGATACTCGCCATCGCGCGCCAGGCCAGCGCCGACCTGATCGCGGTTGAATTTCAGAACCTGGCCGCCGGAATAGAAGCGGGCCATCTGCTTCTCTTGGTCGCTGAGCCCGGCGGGGGTTAGGACCGCGAGCCGGGTGTCCTCGGCCGCAACGACGCCTTCCCGCTGCAATGTCTCGCGGATCTGACTGTTGACGATGAGGCGCGTCGCATTCTCCAGAACGAGGATATTCGTGGTTGCTCGGCTTTCAGGCTTGAGGCGCGTCCATTCCCTCACCAGCCCCTTGGCCAGTTCCTCCGCGTCTCCGCCGCTGACCACCTTATCGAGATGGTCCAGCGAACCGGCATAATCACCGGCGCGAGCCTGGGTGACAGCAAGCTTCATCGCCCTGGTTTCCTGCCGCCGTGATTCAACCAGCTCGGCGGTCGCGAGCCCAAGCTTCTGCATCAGCCAGAATGCCTTTCCCTGTTCGATCGCGCCGGTCTGCCGGTTGTCACCAAGCAGGATAAGTCTCGCACCGGTCGCACGGCTGATCTCCAGCACCCGCAGCGCCTGGCGGTTTCCGAGCTGGCCCGCCTCATCGAGGACCAGGACATCGTTGCTGCTCAGGCCATGCCCGCCACTCGCCAACAGGCTGGCGACGGTGCGAGATGCAATCCCCGCGCGATCACCCAGTTCAGCGGCGGCAGATGATGTCGGCGCAAGCGCCGTCAGTACCATCCCCGGATGCGCGGCGTTCTTGAGTGAGCGAACCAGCATGGATTTCCCGGCCCCGGCCACGCCATGCACGGCCGTTATCCGGTCTCCTGACAATGCCATGTGCACGAGAGCCTGCTCCTGCGCCGGGGATAGACCAGCGCTTTCCAGAACGGGCAGCAGCCGGTCTGCGCTGGCTACCTGTCTGCCGTCTCCCAGCGAGAGCGCGAGATGCTGGGTCAGCGCCTGTTCCAGCCTTACCGTCCTGCGGCTGGTTCGCCCACGCGTGAGGATTGCGTCGCCGGTCTGCCCCCGAGTAGCGAGCAGTTTGCGGCGGCTCTCATGGTCAATCAGGAGCGGTCTCAGGTCTTCGAACCGAACCTCTCCCACATGGGAGGCAAGGCCTACGGCAATGACGCGACCAAGTGGATTGACCGCCTCGCGCCCTTCCGATTGCCTGATCCCAAACAGGGCCGCCCGCGCTGCGTCGGCGGGCTCAACCGGGACGGGGCGCTCACCAGCCTCCATGGCCTGGGCGAGGACAGCTGCAAGTTTGGGCTCATAAGGGATGAGCCGCGCATCCCAGCGATCATGCAGCTCGTTCAGCCCGACTTTCACCTTTGCGCCACGCGTCTGATAGAAGCTCTGCCTACGCGCCGCCTGCCCGGAAAGGCCATGCTCAGCGGCATGAGCGTTGATCTGCTCGGCACGCTGCGACATCTCTTTGATCAATGCCTTTGGGACGCCCCTGATTTCGAACAATCCTTGGCGCGGATCGAAGTCGATCTCAAATCCATATTCCCGCAAATGGTGGGCAAGGGCGTTACGGTAGATTTGGCCGCTGGCCATCTGCTCGGCATACATGGCCCGCGTTTCGAGACTGGCCATCGGATTGCCCGGATCGCGGTTCGTCATGTTGAGGATCACGATATGGGTATGCAGATGGGGGTCGAGTTCGCGGCTGGCATGCTCAGTAAAGCGTGCCCACAGGAGCCGCCCCGTCGTCTCATGAACGATTTTCCCTTCTTCCCGGCGGCGCAGCTGGGCATGTTCTTCAAGATAGGAAAGCGCTGCGTCGACAGCCTTCTCATGCGCCGCGACCATCCTCTCATCGCGAAGGGCAAGCGCCATGATCGATACGGATTTGGGGGCGCTGATCGCAAAATCCCATCCGGGATGGTGGTCGATCCCGTCTGCACGCCGACGCCCTAACTGCTGGTCCTCGACAGCGCCGCTGAGCAGCGCATTAAGCTGCGCGGAATCCACCTCTCCGTGCAAACCAAGCTCGCCAGCGAGCGCTCCGCCCCAGGAAGATGTCTCCGCATCTCCCTTCGTGTAATAGTCCCCGACGGTGTAATAGCGGGCGATGTTGCCCGGGGAGCCCTTGAGGCGGCGCGGATGCATCATGCCGGCCTCGCATCGTCACGCTCACCGTTGGAACGGCTATGCTTGTGGAGGTTGAAACCACTCCTTGGCCCAAGGAGCTTGGGCGGTTCGGCGTTCGAGCTGTCCCCATCCTGCTTCGGAATTTGGTTGCCCTTATGCGCAGGCGGTTCACCCGCAGTTGCTTCTTCGGGTGAGCTGCCGTCCAAGGGCAGCTGCGGCGCGGGCGGCGCTTCCTTCCCGGCGCGACGGCGCTTTTTCTGCGACACCTTTTCGGGGTGGGGTAGAGCGTTGCCCTCCTCGAACCTCCTCGCAGGTTCCGTTCGCTCGACGAACGCCGGCTCAATCGTTGGCAGCCCATTGTACCGATCCCGGAAATGGACGACGGGCAGATTTCTTCCGAACCGGAGAAATCCCGACAGGTTGGGGAGGTTCGTGACCTCGGTATGCATGACCAGCGGGCGGGTGACTTGCATACGGGAGAGATTGACGCCGTCCCGCATGTCGTTGACCCCATAGGACATGCCCTCATTGGCCTCGACCTGTTCGACCTGCCCCAAATTCTCGGACACATGCTTGGCCGTGGGGGTATCGTTCGCTCGTAGCGCCACCCAGGTGGAACAGTATCCGGTGATCGCGGCCGCATCCTGGATGCCATAGGTTGCCTCCAGCTGCGGATAAGACTGGAACCCCAATATGCCGCATCCGCCATATTTGCGGGCGCGCGCCAGGAAGTCGCTCAGCGAGGGCAGGCGCTGAAGCGTAGGCAGCTCATCGATGACGCAATAGAGGCGGCGCTTCTGGTCGGGCGGAAGGCTCATGATCGCGCTGATCGCGATGTCGAGCCAGACGGTGACGAGCGGCCGCAGAGAAGGAAGCTGGTCGGCTTTCACCGTGATGAAAAGCCAGCTGTCATCCTCTTCATTCGCCACCCAGTCGCGCACCGAGAAGCCGTCCAGTGTGTCGTCAAGATAGGAGAAGCTGCGCATGACAGAGGCCAGTTCGGCGCGAATGCCCGCGGACGTACGGTCTCCCTCCAGCGAAATAAAGGCGGCGGCGTCCGTCCCTTCCGCAAAGGCCGCCAGCGTCTTCAGAGGGCTCCGCAGTAGCGTGTCGAGCAAGACCGAAACGAGCATCTGCTTGTTCTTCGCAAGCTTGCGGAAGACGGCGACCAGCGTTCCCCTCGCCGCCTTCGCCCAAAAGGGATCGCCGCCCTTATCTGGTATCGTGGACTCCGCGATCTGATCATAATGATAGTCGCGCGGCACATCGACCCAAGGGGACCAGCTGTCGGCTCGAGCGTCGAGCGGGTTGAGCAATATGTCATGCCCGGGCCGGTAGAATTTTTCGACGAAGGTGCCGGCCGTATCGAACACTATCGCCCGGCGGCCCTTCCCACGCATTCCCGCCAGCATCTTGACGATGATGTTGGTCTTGCCCGTCCCCGGCGCACCGCAGATTAATATATGCTCAGGCTCAAACTCTTCAGGAACCGGCACACCGCCGATAGCGAAGCTTCCCCGCTTCGACCGCCACAACAGCCGGCGCAATTGCCGTGCCGTCCCGAACCGGGCGCCGCGAATGAACTGATTGGACCCAAGCCCTTTCCCCGTTCGCGTGAAATAGAACCAGGCCCACAGAAGCATAAGCGCGGCAAAGGCACCTGACAGCCCCGCGCCATAGATCAGATGCTGCTCCATCGCCTGCATGGTCTTCTTCGCGATGGGGGAGGCCAGCAGCGCGTCCGAGTTCGTCCAATATTGGCGCCCAGCCGGGGTCCTGAACAGGATCGGCGCCCCACCCGGCACGTCGCTTTTCAGCGTAGCTTCGGCGATCTTCATCGCGACGAAGCGCTGATAGTCGCTGGATTTTTCGAGGACATACCAGATGATGCCGCCAACCCAGATCGCGAGACCCGCAAGCGAGGTCTGGAAAAAGACCTGGGTGGTCATCCTGACATTGTGGACAATGGCCTGACCACCCCGGGTCCAGGAGCCCAGCGTGTCGTTGCGGAAGATGCTCATAGTGCACCATCCTCGGGCGCGAGCAGCCCCCTTTCGAGGAGCAGGGCGCGGGCATCGTCCATGCCCTTCTGGAGAATGTCGGGGCGCCGCGTTCCGACCGAGGCGGCCAATATAGCGAAGACCTGAATGAGCGTCGCCTGCACCTCATCGAAGCGACCATGATAGCCGCCGGCATCGATGCCTTCGAAGCGATCGAGGATGTCGCGGACATATTCGGGGAGGCTGAGCCGCGCCGATCGGGCGCCAGCGACAAGGCGCTCGTAAAGAGCATCCTTCAATCTGATATTGATCCTGGGCAAACGCCGAACTCCTGCTCGATGCCTGTCCAGATGGGGTGAAGCCCGGTCGTTATACGCCTATTTACAGGGGATCTCAACGCCTTACGATGAGGAAGTGCGGCACCGACATGGTGCCAAAGCTTATCAGGCACTTAGCCCTGAATTGCCTTCATATGGTGACCATTTGGTACCAGCTACCGATGAAGAAAGCGACATCGGCACCGGCTGGCACCTTGCCGAAACCCGCGGAAAACCTCGCGATTCGCGCCCGCAGCACCCGTGCGTACGGTGCATTACAAAACGCCCTGGGCGTGAGTACCCCTTTCGCAGCGGGCTCGCCCCGCTGCGCTGCCTCGTGCCGGAAGGCGCGGGGCACCCCGGAGGGGATTTCTCTTCCCGGCGGCAGCCAGCCGAGACTCTGATTGGCACAACGAGTTGCGTTCATGGGCATGATCCTTGATAATGAAATTGGCGGGCAGACCATCCGACGTGAAAGGATGATCAATGCCAAAGTTGAATGACCGTGACCGCCTTGCCGACCTCGAAGCGCGCCAAACGAAAATCGCGCAAGAGATCCTGGACGCCCGCCGCGCTCTGCGCAGCAAATATGCCTCTATCCTGAGCGACATGGAGGTGGAGAGGCTCAGCGAAAAAGACTTTCGCGACCTTCTCCAAAACGCGATACGGGCGGGTGGGCCAGCCTCAATCACTGCACTGAAAGGCATTCCAACGACGTCGAAATCTCAACCGGAAAAGCGCCCGTAGGGCGTCCCTGTGACGAGCACGGCGTAGCCGCGCGCGGGAGGCCCGCGTTCCTTAAGAGCGCGGCATCGTTGTCCGACGGGACGGGCGCGCAGCGCCTGTCCTCGAGGGCAACGACATAGAGCGACAGACAAAAAAGCGGGAGCTATCGGGCCTGAACCCGACCGCTCCCGCATATCCGCATGACTTCAGGAAGCCCAGTGCGCCGGGCCGCCATAGAGTGAGAGGAGCACCGGCGCGACACCGATGGAGCGCATAACCCTTACCAGTTGAGCCTGAACCCCGCTTCCTTCAGCGACGATCGCTTCGACAGGCCGCAGCCGCGCAATCTGGTCATTGCGTACGAACCCGGCTCGGTTCCCCCACCTCCCCTTGTCGATGCCCAGTTTCACCACCGGCGTCTTGGTCTTTGCCGCCCATGCCTCGGCAATCGCATCGCCGCCGCTATTCTGCGCGGTGGTGAGCAGCACCATCTGCGGCCGGGTCGCCTTGGCCCGCGAGAGCGCCTTCCAGATCGGCTCGGGATCTGCCCACTGGCTGCCGCCCGAGAAGACGACCAGCGGGCCTTCAGGATGATACTGCCCGATCCGGCGCTGGCGTCGCGCGGCCAGATAGTCCGTCCCGTTGATGACGCTCGCTGTCCGTTTAGAGGACACCAGCGTCGCCCTTGGCGCAGACCAGGGCTTACCGGTTTCGTTATGATACACCGCCGCGGCATGGTCCCGCATGCAGGCTAGTGCATCCGATGCCTCATCGAGAAACGCCAGTTCCTCCTGCGCGCGCTCCAGCTCGACGGCGTGGATTTCGCTGCCGTCCGCCTGCCGGAGAAGGTCGCGCATCTGTCTTGCAGCACCGTCGGCTTGTCCCGCTGCCCGATCGCTCACTCGGTGGAAACTGTGGACGATGCCCCACGCGATGCGTCCCGCCACTTTCTCCATCCTGCTGTCCCGCAGAACATCGAAGAGCGTCGTGACGATCAACTCGACCGCGAGCTGAACCTCGGTCGCGTCAGGCATCTGCGCAGTGCGCTCTTCGTCGTCCCTGCTGACCCGGACGCCATCGAGGTCCGTTTCGAATGCGGCTAGAAAGCTGTCGGACGTAACCGCGCTTTCGTCCGCAATGAGCGCTGCAATCTCGGTGAAGCTGCGGACGGAACGGAATGCCTTGGTCATGAGAACCTCCTGTGATTGAAAGAGGTCTTCCCCCTGCACGGGCTCCGAGTGACGGGGTCAAGGATCGGGGCGCAGCCCCGACCGCGAAGCGGCGATGGGGGTCACGATTTTTTTCGGCACGCGCCCCCGCCAGCATGGACGGACTGCCGCCTGCCTGCCGAAAAAAATGGTGGGGCCCCGTCATCCTTGAGGCCGGCGCTGTCCCCGTGCCAAGATTAAAAGACTTGAGAGAAGAAGTGTGGCAGCGCTCCAGGGGGCTCGATGCCCCCTGGAGCGCTATGATCCTCGCGCGACATGTGCCCAAGCGCCCTTCTGACATCGCCCCGGACACCCGCGTCGATAAAAAAAGGACCGCGCGCCCGAATGGCTGCGGTCCCAAGGTAAATTTGGATTTCGTCGTCCGCTGTCAGGTCAGCGCCCGGTAGGCGTCGTAAGGGTTACCTTCCGCGAGGTGGCCGAAAGGGGTCATGAGATAGGCCCCCTCCTCCCGCCCGACCGCGCAGATCACGTAACGCGGGTCCCCTGACGCTGAGTCCTGGCATTCTATAAAAGCGAGGTTTCCATCTTCCGCTGCCCGAAGGAGCGACTGGAAATTGGCGCTAAGATAGTCAGGTATTGCCATGCCACCCTCCTTCAATGGCTGCCGCGGGAAGCGCGCGTGGGGATTTTGACGGCGTCAGCCGCCTGGTCCGCCTTGCGCAACGCATGGATGGGAACATTGGCTTGGCGAAGCAACTGGTAGAGATTGGCTTGCACACCCGAGCCCTCGCAGAGCACTGCCTCGACGGGCTTCAGATCGAGAATCTTGCGATTGCGGGTAAAAGCGGTCTTTCGCCCGGTTCCGTATAGGCCATAGCGCACGACGGGCACTTCAACGCCGGTGCGAGCCGCCCAGGCCGCGGCGATCTGATCCACACCGCGGCGTTGCCCGGTGGTGACCAAAGTCATATGGGAGACCCGTGCATGGATGGCGTCAAGCCGTGCCCAAATCGCCTGCCAATCATGCCAGTCGGCCGGACCGGTGACGACGACCACCGGCCCCTGCGGCAGGTGACGTTCGCGCTGCTCCAGCTGACGGGCACGCAGGAAGTCGACCGCAGCGATCTGGCTGGCGCTCGATGCAGAAGAGGCTCGCGTGCCCTTGGCCGGCGACCAGGGCCAGCCTGACTGCGCCCGGTACATTTCCGCGGCATAGTCGCGCATGCATTCAATGGCCTGCCGCTGCTCGGCGACCGACTGACACTGAAGCTGCTTTTCTTCGAGCGAACGGGCATAGATCTCGCTCCCTTCAGGGTCTCGCGCCAGCTCCCCCAGTTCCCTGGCATAGCCATCCTCGCGCTTTTCGAGTTCCCCCGCGAGAAAGTGGAAGCTGTTGACGAAACCCCAGGCGATATCAGGTGCCAGAGGCTCCAAACGGGTACCGGTAAAGAGGTCGAAGATCGCAGCGATAATCCCGCCGCATTCAGCCTGGGCCGCGATCGGCTCGGGCATCTCATGCTCCGCAGGCGCGTCTCCAGGCTCGGCGATTGTAAGCGGCATTGGGTCGCCAAAAGCCGCCTGATATTCCGGCGTTGCGATCATTTGTGCGTAGAGGGCGGGCAAGTCAGCAAATCGATCGATGCTGTGGCGCAGGGCGGTAGCCATGATGCGCATCCTTTCCAAAATTGGCAGACAAAAAGAAAGGCCGGGGAAGCCATTGCTCCCCCGGCCCATGACGCACAAAGACCTCAGTGAGGCACTTCATCGTCGAAATCGCTACCGCCCATGTAGCTGCCATCCATGCCGGCTGTGCTCGCGCCGAACCCGCCCACTGCCTCGCCGCCCACCCCCGGACGTTCCGAACGCTGGCCGCCGCCAAAGCCGCTCAGCGCATCACGGCGCCGCCATGCGACCCGATAGCCTTCAGCATCGCTACCGAACAAAGCGATCGGCAGCGGTTCGGCCAGGCTCGGATCATCGAGCGATCCTTGGAGGAAGCATTCGCCAGTCTTGTTGGCGGTCGCTTCCCAGAGCGCACCGATCTGTACCCAGCGCTGCCCCACGTTAAGCGCGACGATCTCGAAGACCGGCGCGCGCTCATTGGTGCTTTCGACAGGCCTGAGCCCAAGCCGCGGCAAGTCGATCGAACGGGTCGCGATATGACCGATAAGACGACCGTTCACGGGCTTGATTTCACCGATATTCATAACCTCAACTCCTTGGAAGTTCCGCTCTCGACCATCCGAAAGCGACACTCTCCAAGATCCTTCTCCCCTCTCACACGCGGCGCGTCCGTCCGGCGCGACCGTCGGCCCCGAAGGAGCCCGCCTCGCACCGGGCTTCCGCCCGGCCGTCGACCCAAAGAGCCGGACAAATCCGGGATCCCCCTCGCCATTCTTATTAACGGGACAGAAAATTGCCGCCAATCTGGCGACGATTGTGGTGCGCCGTCCCCAGGGGGCCGGCTCTTGCGAGTCGTTCGCTTGGAACGAGAGTAGGTTTGGAGAACTTAGCAGCGGGGGCGAACAAGAGGAGTTTCACCATGGCTGACAGCTTCACTGACGCGATCGCACTGCTCAAAGCCGATCACCGGGAGGTAGAAGACCTTTTTGAGCAATTCGAAAAGACAAAATCCGCCTCGAAGAAGCAGGCGATCGCGCGACAAATCTGCACAGAGCTCAAAATTCACACACTGATCGAGGAAGAGCTGTTCTACCCCGCGTTCCGGGGGAAGATCGAGGACGACACCCTGGACGAAGCCTATGTCGAGCATGACGGTGCAAAGGTGTTGATCAACGACATTGAAGCCGGAAGCCCCGACGACGATTTCTACGATGCTAAGGTCAAGGTCCTATCCGAAGAGATCAAGCACCATGTCCATGAAGAGGAGATGCAGTCGGAGGGCATGTTCGCGCAGTGCCGCAAGACCGACGTCGATCTCGTATCCCTTCGCGACCTCATGCTGGCGCGAAAATCCGAGTTGCAGGCGCAAGCCGGATCCGGCGCGCTGCCGCCGGCCAAGCCAACGGCCGTCAATCTGATGCCGGCGTAAATTTTGGATCTGACCGGGTCACGAGGCCCGGTCAGTGCGCAATAGGCTTGAATTGGGGCCTGAGGGGAAAAGGTTGCTGAACACGGCAACCCACCGGACGAAAATGGTGTCCCACGCACCATTTCGGCAGCGTTCACAAGCGATGTCCTCTTGCAACTGGATGGCGAACTGGCTGCGTTACAGGAAAAGAACCATAATCGTTCCACCTGCGTTCCAGCACACAAGAACAGGCTGAGGGAGACGTCGGATGAGGGTGCTGCGCGATAATGGGCTGACAATTGTCCTTTTGCTGCTTTTTGTCGGCAGCATAGCGGGTCAATGGCTCGCGGGCTGGCATGTTGCGGCCGAGGATGCACAGCGTCACCATCAGGCCGCGATGAGCCTTAGTGCTTATACGTCGAGCCCAGAATTCCTATCCTCGGTTTTCGAGAATTGGGAAAGCGAGTTCCTTCAAATGTCCGCCTATGTCGTCCTGACAGCCTTTCTGATTCAGCGTGGATCGGCTGAATCCAAGGATCCTGATGCGCAGCCACGCGACAAAGATCTGGATAAGCAGGCACTAAAGCCCGGCGCCCCGACTGTGCTACGTGGGGGTGCGATGTGGCGCGCACTATATGCGCGATCGCTCGGCTTGGCGCTGTTCGCACTGTTTCTGATTTCTTTCGTTATTCACTGGACCCAAAGTGCCCAGGTCGCTGCGCAGAACGCAATCGAACATCGTGAGGTGCCGTTGAGCACGCTTGCTTACCTGGGCGACCCGCAACTCTGGTTTGAGTCTTTCCAGAACTGGCAAAGCGAGTTTCTCTCGACCGCCGTCCTGGTCGTGCTTTCGATTTTCCTGCGTCAGCGCGAATCTCCAGAATCGAAGGCCGTCGCAGCGCCCCATAGCGAGACGGGCAGTTGATCCGATTTATCGCGGTGCCACTTACCCGGATATTCGCTCACTTCAGCGATCATGGCCAAGTTGAGGATAATTGACCGTGTGTTCACCGCCATCGCGACCGTTGACCCAGATTATGGGTCACCCGATGGTTCACCATCTCCACGTTGCTTATCATTGTCTCGCCAGAGCGGTCCGCCACTTCAGTATTCCGTCACCTGACAGTCCACCTGTTTGCGCCCCGGCTGAGGCGCGCCCCAAATTCGTCGGCATCGAGCATCCGACCGATACCCAGATCGCCGTTGTAATTGACGGCTTAGGAGGAACCCGCAGCCATTTTATGTGTATTGCATTGTCATACAATGCCGGGGGTATGCATGTCAGGTCGCCAAATACGCACGATCTCGCTCAGCCGCGAGCTGGACCGATTCATATCGGATCAGGTCGCATCCGGACTATATTCCAACGCAAGCGAAGTTGTTCGTGCGGGCCTTAGAACGCTCGCGGCGCAGCCAGCATCTACTTCAAGCCGAGTGAAACAACCAGAACGATGATCGACCCGTCTCTTGCCCAATGTATTGTCGAAAGCTCGACAGATTTTGCCATTATTACCCTCGCTGCCGATGGGCGCATAACCAGTTGGAACCCCGGCGCGGCCAATCTACTGGGGTGGTCGCCGGAAGAGGCGTTAGGTAAACATGGGCGGATTTTCTTCACCCCTGAAGATCAGGCCGCAGGATCGCCGGAAGATGAAATGAGCCGTGCGGCGCAAGAGGGTCGCGCGCTCGACGAGCGTTTCCACATGCGCGCCGATGGGTCGAGATTCTGGGGCTCGGGTCTCATGATGCCGCTTCAAGGCGAACCGGGGTTTGTGAAGATCGTCCGTGATCGCACCCGCGAGCGCGAGGCTGAACGCAGCCTTGCCACTCTTACCGATGCGCTACCGGGCTTTGTGTTCCAGGCGGATACGGACGGGCATATCGTTCAGATCAACGAGCGCTATCGCGAATATACCGGCCGCGGAGACGAGGATTTGCTCGGCAATCGTTGGCTGGACGCGATTCACCCGGATCATCGCGACAAGACCCAGGCGGCTTGGTCGGAAGCGGTTGGTTCAGGGGCGGCGTTCAACCAAACCTTCCCTGTGGCGGCGCAGGATGGCACCTACCGATGCTTTTCCTGTCGCGCGCTGCCACAGACCGACGATGACGGCCGTATTCTTCGCTGGATTGCAACATGCATCGACGTCGAGAATGAGGCTCAGGCGCGCGCTACGCTCGAAAAACTTAACCTCTCACTCGAACATGCGGTGACGGACCAGGGTGAGGCGCTGGCAGAGTCTCTGCGGAGCCTGCAGGCCGAAGTTGCAGAGCGTGAGCGCATCGAAGAGACATTGCGCCAAAGCCAGAAGATGGAAGCTATCGGCCAGCTGACGGGCGGCGTGGCTCATGACTTCAATAATCTCCTCACAGTTATTCTCGGCAGCATCGACCTGCTGAAGCGACCCAACCTTCCGGAGGACAAGCGCGAGCGATATGTAAATGCGATCGCCGAAACGGCGCAGCGGGCGGCAAAGCTTACTAATCAGCTACTAGCATTTGCCCGGCGTCAACCGTTGCAGGCCGAAGCCTTCGATATCGCCGAGCGCCTTCGCAAGGACGAGGAAATGCTTCGCAGTGTATCTGGTTCACGCGTGACGCTCGAACTGGACATCCGGTGCCAGCCATGTGTGGTAGAGGCAGATCCGGTTCAGTTCGACACCGCGATGCTAAACATGGCCGTGAATGCCCGTGATGCAATGGGCGGTGAAGGACGGTTGCAAATCGTTGTCGAGGAGCGTGACGGCATACCCGCAACACGGGGCCATGCCGCGGTCCAGGGCAAGTTTATAGCGGTCCTCGTCAGGGATACTGGCGGTGGCATATCAAAGGCCGATATATCACGGATCTTCGAACCGTTTTTCACCACCAAGGATGTCGGACACGGCACCGGCCTCGGGCTCAGCCAGGTGTTCGGATTTGCCAAGCAGTCCGGAGGCGAAATCAGTATCGAAAGCGAGATCGACAAAGGCGCGACCTTCATCCTCTATCTTCCCCATGCGCAGGAAAAGCCGCAGAGCCGGCCGGTTGACGTATCTCCGCCGACCGAGCCGCAACCGGGCCAGGAGCGCTGTGTCCTTTTGGTTGAGGACAATCAGCTAGTCGGTGAATTTGCAGCCCAGTTGGTCGGCGACCTGGGATATGGCAATATCTGGGTGTCGAGCGCCAAGGATGCTCTGGCTCTCATCGAAGCCGATCCCGAGCGTTTCGATATCGTCTTTACCGATGTTGTCATGCCCGGCATGTCGGGGATCGAGCTTGCCGAAATATTGCGCGCGCGCTTTTCCGACCTGCCGGTGGTTCTTACCAGCGGTTATAGTCATGTCCTGGCGGCGGAAGGGACGCACGGTTTCGACTTGCTTCACAAGCCCTACACCGCTGATGGTCTCGCGCGCGCGCTGCGAGTGGCGCGAAAGTCAAACGGCGCGAAAGCCTGATGGATGAATTTGGGGGGCAGAAGTCAGATCTATGAACTCAGGCGGCGATCATAAGGCTTTGGAATTTCTCGCTTGCGGCGGTGAAATGGGTGCCATCATCGCGGATTTCGATTGGGCCAAAACCAGCATCGGCCCTATCGCAACATGGCCTGCGGCGATGCGCGCGAATCTGGCGTTCGTGCTGCGCTCGCAAGCCCCGATCGTCACGCTCTGGGGTCCTAAAGGCATCATGATCTATAATGACGCTTATCGCGCGTTTGCGGGCGACCGGCACCCTAGCCTGCTGGGAAGTGATGTCCTTCAAGGTTGGCACGAGGTTGCCGAATTCAACGCCAACGTGATGCGGGAGGTCTATCAGGGTGGGGGAACACTCTCCTACAAGGATCAGGAGCTGACCCTTATCCGCGACGGCACGCCCCGCCGCCTCTGGACTGATATCGAGTATTCCCCGGCTTTTGACGATGATGGTTCCGTTCTGGGCGTTATCGCCATCGTCCTGGAGACCACGCAGGCCGTGCTTGCGAATGAACGTATCGCTGACGAGCGCCGCAAGCTGCTTCAAATGGCTGAGCATAGTCCAAGCTTCATGGCCCTGCTGGAAGGCCCGGAGCATCGGTTCCTGATGACCAACCCGGCCTATCAAGCCTTGGTTGGCGGCAGAGAGGTGATCGGCCGACCGATCGTCGAGGTGCTGCCGGAAGCCTTGCAGCAAAATTTCGTGGCCATTCTCGACGAGGTGTATGCCAGCGGGGAAGTGTTCCAGGCCACAGGAGCGCCATTTCGGCTTGAGGGGTCACCTGACGATCCCTCGCTCGAACGCCGTCTCGATTTCGTCTATCAACCGGTCGCAAACGAAAAAGGCGAGACTACTGGCATCTTCGTGTCGGGCATCGACGTCACCGATCGCATGCGGGCCGAGGCGGCGATCAGTGCCAGCGAAGCGCAGTTCCGGACCTTCGCGCAGGCGCTTCCCAGCCATATCTGGACGGCAACCCCCGATGGGAATCTCGATTGGTTTAATGACCGGGTGTTGGAATATAGCGGTGCTTCCGAGCGAGACCTGATAGGGAATGGCTGGACGGCAATCGTCCATGCCGATGATGTATCCGCGGCGGCCGAGCAATGGCGATCCTCACTAAGCTCGGCGAAGCCTTATGAAACGGAATTTCGCATCCGCGGGGCTGACGACAGCTATCGATGGCATTTGGTGCGGGCGGTACCGATTTGTGATGATGCCGGCGGTATCATCCGGTGGATTGGTACGAACACAGATATTCACGAACAAAAGCTCAGCCAGGCCGAGAGTACAGCAGATCGCGATCGCCTCTGGTCGATATCTCGCGACCTTATGTTGGTATGCACTTTCGATGGAGTCATCACAGCGGTCAATCCTTCAGCGCGGCGCCTCCTTGGATGGGCCGAAGAGGAAATGGTCGGAAAGAATTTGGGAGATTTCCTCCATCCCGATGACATCAGGAGCACGCAGGAAGAGGTGGAAAAGCTTTCTCGCGGTGTGACCACGCTCGCTTTTGAAAACCGCTATCGCACGAATGGTGGCGATTATCGGTTGCTCGCATGGACTGCAGTTCCAGATGCCGACCGCATTCACGCCGTCGGGCGGGATATCACGCAGGAGCGCCAACTTCTGCGCGATCGGGATCGGACCTGGAGCTTGTCTCCTATCCTAAAGGTGGTCACCGACAGCCAGGGTTACATCACCGACGTCAACCCGTCCTGGACCAAGGCGCTCGGCTGGACCCGTGAAGAGACGCTCGGCAAGCGCAGCACAGACTTCATGATCGACGATGAAGCCTTTTGGGGCGAGCGGGTGCGGACGCTGTCCGCCGGGCAGCCTATGCTCGAATACCAGACACGGTTGCGCGCCAAGGACGGTCATGAGCGCTTGATCAAATGGACAACTGTGCCCGAGGGCGGCACCTTCTACGGCTTTGGCAGAGACATAACCGCGGCAGCAGAGGCCGCGGCCGCGCTGGCCGACGCCGAAGCCGCGCTCCGTCAGTCGCAAAAGATGGAGGCGGTCGGACAACTGACTGGTGGCATCGCCCACGACTTCAATAATATCCTGCAAGGCATCACCGGGAATCTGGAAATTATACAGCGTCGCGTGATGCAGGGGCGCGTCACCGAACTCGATCGATACATCGCCGGCGCGTCTAACGCCGCTAACAGGGCAGCGGGCCTCACCCACCGTCTGTTAGCTTTCTCCAGGCGCCAGCCGCTCGATCCCAAGCCCGTGCGTGCCAATAGGCTCGTAGCGTCTATGGAGGATCTCCTGCGCCGGACCCTGGGCGAGCGCATTGAGCTCGAGCTTGCTCTCGCCGGCGGATTGTGGATTACCAAATGCGACCCCAATCAGCTTGAAAGCGCGATCCTCAATCTTGCGATCAACGCTCGCGACGCGATGCCAGATGGGGGCAAATTGACGGTCGAGACCTGCAACGCCCATCTCGATAGCGCCTACGCTGCGCGCCAGCGGGGGGTGAATCCGGGCCAGTATGTCTGCATCTGCGTGACCGACACCGGCGTGGGCATGGATGCTGACACCATTGCCAAAGCATTCGAGCCCTTCTTCACGACCAAGCCGATCGGTCAGGGCACCGGTCTTGGTCTATCGATGATCTACGGTTTTGCGCAACAGTCTGAAGGCTACGCAAAAATCTACAGCGAGGTCGCAAAGGGCACGACGTTCAAGCTCTACCTGCCCCGCTTCCGCGGCACCGAGGAAACGGATGAGCGCGCGCCTCAGCTAACCGACGCGCACATGGCTGACGCCGGCGAGGTCGTCCTTGTCGTCGAAGACGAACCGATCGTCCGCGGGCTGATCGTCGAAGAGCTTAAGGAACTGGGCTACCAGGCGCTGGAGGCTGCGGATGGGCCAAAGGGCCTCGAAATCCTTCAGTCCAGACGTAGGATTGACTTGCTGGTGACCGATATCGGGCTGCCAGGCCTGAATGGGCGACAGGTTGCTGATGCCGCGCGCGATCTGCGCCCTGAGCTCAAAATTCTCTTCATGACTGGCTACGCGGAAAATGCGGCTCTTGCCTCTGGTTTCCTTGAACCAGGAATGGAAATGATAACCAAGCCATTCGCGATGGAAGCGCTCGCAACGCGGATCAGGGCAATGATCGAAGGGTGACAGCCGACCCCATCGAAACCAATTCGTCCTATTCATATGGATCGATTCTTAGCAGGCCGCGGCAGCCGAAGAAATAGAACGGCCAGGCATTTGTGAAGTGCGGGTCGTTTTTTGATCCTGGGAATGTCTAATCAGTCCGGCTGCGAGCTCTATCGCGTTCCAGTCCGTTATCTGAAGGCGACCGCGGGAAAGTGCGAGAACGCCGTCCTCCCGCAAACTCTTCAGCATCCGGTTGACATGAACCGCCGTCAGCCCTGTCAGATCTCCCAGTTGCTCCTGTGTCCAAGGCCATTCAATGGATTGAGATTGGCTCGCACCCGACGCCCTTTGTCGCGAAGCCATTTCGCAGGCAAATCTAGCTATACGCTGCCTCGCATTACATCGTCCAAGACTTACCAGGCGCGATTGCAGCAGAGCTAGCTCAGCTGCTGCCTCTCGGCGAAAGGCGGCTCCAACATTAGGAAATTCAATAAATATCTGGTCCAGCGCATCGAGAGGAATCAGCGCTACCATGACTGGCGTTATAGCGATGACATCCCGCATTTCCTCAGCAAAGCCGGGATCTACGTTAGCGACGTCGCCCGACAGATACACACTCAAAATCTGGCGGGTGCCAGCCCTCGTCGTCTGCTGCTGGCACGCGATGCCTGTCAGCATCACGAAGGCGTTCTTAGCGAAATCTGTTTGCCGGGAGATAAATGAGCCGCGTTCATAGTTCATGACCCGCAAGGACAGCGCTGAAATTGCTACCGATTCTGCATTCGATAAATGCGAGTGAGTGGTAAGCTTTCGCATTAAAATATCTGGGGCGGAGATGTTCTGCATGACGGTCTCTAAACAGTAATCGCTCGCCATCTTTTACCCAACGAAGTCAGGCTCAGGCAGCACATTAATACATGTTAGCCCGCCTTGTTCCGTCATATGTCCAGGAGGTTGAGGGCCATCCGATGCTGTCTACCATGGCCGCGCGCGCCCTTGGACACCGAGGCTGAAGCCACGCGCGTAGAGGCCGAATGCGGTCCTGGCCATGTCCCGTGATGCGTCGCGCGATATGAGGTCGAGGAAGTTCCCCTCTTCGCCCCTCAGCTCTAGCATCCCAGAATGGGCGTCGAGGCGTATCAATGCGACGCGCGCCGAGTTCACAAGGCGCGCGTTGAAGCGATGCACATATGCCGCATCGGGCATCGGACTAGGCATGATCACCTCCTGTACCGGGACGGCGGTCTACGCTGTCCGCCGATAATCGCGGCCCAACGGCTTCGACCCATTCGGCGCGAGCGTCTTCGACCGTGTGGGTGAGCGCGTGATCGACGCAGAACAGCTGGAATAAGGTGTCGAAAGCGAGTTCCGGAGAGGACAGCGCGTCTGCTAGGGCGGCGCTGAAGCGATCTAAGGGTGTGAGATCACCCGCCGGCACCCATCGAGCCAGATCATCGCTTTCCGCATTGCAGAGGTCGCAGAAGGTGCAGTCATAGACGCCGGAGATCGCCCAGGCCTGCCGCTGAATGTCCCATCTTGCGCTGGCGTCGCGAACGAGCATGTCGCAACCGCAGTCCCTGCAGACAGGTTTGAGGCCACCGGCAGGCGATGTTGGATCGGGATCGTCGGGAAAACTCGGAACGAAGCTGAAGCTGTACGAAAGATCAGGAATCCGCAGGTCGAAATAGGTCGAACCCTCCGCGGCGAGATAGGCCGCGGTCCAGACGTCAGCCCCGTCCTCGATCTCGAATGAAATGACATCGGAAGCGAACAGGTCGCCTCCACTAAAGAATTCGACATCGATCCGATAGGCGCGCAGCGTCGTGGTCATGTGAGCCATGACAAATCTCCTTGAATTTTGGTCGGGTGGTGCCGGCTCGCTCAGCGAGCGCGTTCGAGCAGCTTGCGGGCCTTGCCTTCGAGCTCCAGGCGTCCGTCCTGATGCGGGCGGCTGCGTGCAAGCGCGGTGATCCCCTGGACGAAATCATAAACCGAAGCCGGAGGATGCCCCTCTTCAGCCAGAACCGTCGCGATGACCTTGGCGGTCTCTGCCTTGGAAAAGCCTTCCTTGCGCAGGAAGCTTTCCCGATCCTCGTCCTTGCGCGCGACGATGGCTGATCGCGCCGCCGATATCCCGTCGATGAACGAGCGCGGCGAACTATCGGCGAAGTGCGCGAGCGCTGGTGCTGCCTCATGCGCGAAGCGGTTCGCCGCGAACTTGGAGTGCCGGATATTCACTTCCTGGAAGTTTTCGACGCCCCATAAATTGCGGTTCTGACATACGGCACGGAGGTAGAAAGTGGCTATT
Organism: Sphingobium sp. DN12; assembly: GCF_051058005.1. Lineage (NCBI taxonomy): Bacteria > Pseudomonadati > Pseudomonadota > Alphaproteobacteria > Sphingomonadales > Sphingobiaceae > Sphingobium > Sphingobium sp. DN12. Next base: position 1,409,101 of record NZ_CP173717.1, on the reverse strand, counting down.
CCCAGTGACTTGCTGCCAACCTCTGAGTTCCAGCAATAAAATCCGCGAAAATAGAGATCCGGCTCCCCATTGGGCAGTCGGCCGGCCTCGATCGGGTTGAGATCGTCAACCAGGAATAGGAACACATCCCTGTCCGAAGCATAAAGCGTTGTCGTGTCGCTCGTCACATCGACACAGGGGTTGTAGGTCATCGATCCCCAATCGAGCACGCCCGGCACCTTCCATCTTGTGTCGCCCGTGCCATTGCCCGCGATCTTCATCACCGCGGCGACCAGTTCATGATCCCAGATGCGACCATAATCCGGTCCGGTGACCGCCCGCAGTTCGGCCCGGCCATCGTGCGTCTGGAGCAGCTTCACATGCTCGGCCGGATGGCGGATGAGGCCATGCTGGAGGTTGATGCCGGCAAGCGCGGCGGGAAGTTGCCGCAGATAGGAGGCCGGGGCGCCAACCAGGCTGCACAGCTGCCCGAACGACCAGTTGGTGGGTGCAACCGGTGCGCTGTCACCGGGAAGAAGGAGCGAAAGCCGTTCGGGCTGGTCGCTACGGGCCTCGACCCGCACCGTCCGGCTCTCGATGATCCGCGTCGTCGCCCGTTCCGCGCGCGAGCGCACGCTGGCGTAGAGATCGTTCAGCGAGAGATAGCGCTCATCCTGGGGGCGATTGAACCATTCGGACGAAACGCGAGAAACAACGGTCCCGCGGGATATATCGACGCGATAAGGCTGCGCCTGCTGGCGCGGGGCAGAAGATAGGGCGTTCATGAATGCCTCCGAAGGTGGGAAAGTTGGCGATCCCGCGCAGCTTCCAACCGCGCTTCGCCGCCGCCCTTCCCCACCCCCCTTCCCTTCTGCTCGCCTGACTGGTCGGCGCTGCCTCAGGCCGCCTTCACGCCAGCAAGCCGGCTCCATTGCTCGCCGGTGCGGACGATCTGGTCGAGGATGGCCTCGGCACGGTCAGTGGGCACGAACAGCCTCGTCTTGTAATTGATGATCTCGGTGAAGCAGCCGATCGACTTCAGCCAATCCCGCCGTGCGGCGGGAAAATCACGAATTTCGAGCCGTCGCGCATCGTTCATATGGACCTGCACCAGTCGTGCAGTATCCATGCCGACGATCGGAACCCCTTGCCTCCCTCTGGCGCCAGCGATCATCTCCGCCGGGCTCAGCACAGTGGACATGTCGACACCGAAGGAACGGGCGAGTTTCTCCAGTCCATAGGGCGAAATGATGCGTCCGAGCAGCGAGTTGCCTTCCGCGTCAGTAACCCGCCAGACCCGCATATCGTCATCAGGAAGGCGATCCCAGACCGGAAGCAGGAGGCCGGTTGCCATGCTGATCGTTTCAACGTCGAGCTTTGATCGGGTCTCTTCGACCTCTGTGTCCCAGAGGCGTTCGAATTCCTCCTTATCGACAGGAGACCAGAGGCTCTCCTGTAGGGCGGTATCGCGGATGCGGTCGCGGCCGGTTGGACGAACAAGCTGCCACATGGCGATCGCATTGCCATCATTGTCCATACTGCTCCAGCTTGGCACCCGGAGTGCAACGCGACCCGACCGACCGTTGCGCAGCCGAATAGCTTCGACACCGCCATAATCACGCTCCAGCCGCAAGAGGCTGAGGGCACGCTTGCGAAAATGCAGTTCGATCCGACTAAGCCGTGTTTCGGCGCCCGTCACAGGATCACGCCGCAGTACCTGCTCGTCGAGGAGGGCCATCCGCTCTGCCTGCATGGTTTCGACGCCGACATCGAGCGTCCCGGCCTCACGCGCCGCATCGATGCGCGCCCGGATCAGCGCCATATATTCCTCGAAGATCGCATTCTGGATCGCGATCCGCAGAGCCAGCAGGCGATTGAGCCATCGCTGGATAGGCGGGAGATCATCGAGCAGACCGCCGCTTTCCTTGTCCAGGAGGCGCAGGCCCGTCATGTCGATGAAGGCGGCAAGGGTCGTGCTGGTGAGCTTGCCGCGGTAAAGAAGATGGTACCACTGGATGAGCGCATCGCGGGCATAATCGCTTTCGAGATTGTCCGAGGGGTCGAACATATTCTGTCCGCCCGTCTGTCGCTGGCCGCGAGTGAGGGCGCCAAGGCTGTCGAGCCGCCGCGCAATGGTGCTGATGAAGCGGCGCTCGCCCCGGCAATCCGTGGTCACTGGCCTGAAGACGGGCGCACTCTCCTGATTGGTGCGGTTGGAGCGACCAAGACCCTGAATGGCGTTTGCCGCGCGCCATCCAGGCTCCAGCAAGAAATGGATCCGCCGGCGGTCCGCGGATTTGCAGTTGCGATCGGCATGGTAGCTCCGCCCCGTGCCGCCGGCGTCGGAGAAGACCAGTATCTGCTTGGCCCCAGACATGAAGGCTTCGGCTTCAACGATGTTGCTTCGACCGCTCCGGCTTTCGACACGCTGGCGGCCATTTGCGTCAACAATGAGCCGTCGGGTCCGTCCGGTCACTTCCGCCACGGCTTCGGTGCCGAAATGTCGGATGATTTCATCGAGCGCCGAGCCAATTGGCGGCAAGGCGCAAAGCGCCTCGATCATCTCGTCACGCATGGCGAGGGCCGCCTGGCAGAAGACAGGGTTGCCAGCCTCATCGACCATCAGTTCGGAGCGCTCTGCATCGTCGCTCCCCGTGATGATCTTCATCATGCGGACTGGGAAGGCCGTCTTGAGGTAATCGATCATCGCTTCTTTGCAGTCGCAGTTTATGTCGAGCGTGGCGGCGGGAGGCGCAGGTTTCCTTCGGTTTTCCATGATTTCACTCCAGATAATATGAGGGTCAGGGGGAATGTTCTGGGACGGGCTAAGCCCGCCTTCGAACGTCGGTAAGCATGGTAATCAGGGCATCGGATGGTGGCTTGAAGCGCCCGGGCTTGATTGCAGGCGCGCCATGGGCCGCGAGGATTTGCAGCTTCTCCTCGGGATCGGCCCGCAGGTAGGTCTCGGTGCTCTGGATGCTGGCGTGGCCGAGCCACAATGCGACCTTGCGAATGTCCCCGGTCGCCGCGAGCGTGTGCATCGCACAGGAATGCCGCAGCACGTGCGGCGTAACCCGTTTGCCAAGGATCGACGGCTGCTTCATTGCCGCGGTCTTGACGTGCTCGGCCAAACGGAACGCAAATCCGTCGCGGGTCATGGGCTGCCCGTTGGCATTGAGGAATATCTCGGCAGCTTGCGCGTCGGGCCGTATCGCAAGCCACGCGCGCAATACGAACTGGGTCTCTTTCCAGAGCGGCAGGACCCGTTCACGCCGACCCTTGCCCATGATGTGCACGGTGGACAGGGAGCGGTCCGGGAAATCGCGCAGCTGCAGCGTTACGAGTTCCGACACCCTCAGCCCGCCAGCATAGGCCAGATGCAGCATGGCGCGATCGCGGGTGCCAAGCCGAGTGCGGGGATCGGGGGCGTCGAGCAACGCCTTGATCTCGGCCCGGTCGAGATAGTCGATCAGCGCCTTGTCGGTCCTCTTGGTCGGGATCGATCTGACGCGGAGAGCCTGATCGAGGCAGGCTGGAATCCGATACTCGATGTACCGGAAGAAGGATCGGATCGCAGCGAGCCTGCCATTACGGGTCCGCACGCAGCTGCCGCGGCCGGTCTCTATATGGTCCAGGAAGGCCATGATCATGTCGGTGCCGAGATCCTCGATCTCAAGATCGGTCGGCCGACGCTTCAGCCGATCGGCAGCGAACTGAACGAGGAGGACGAAGCAGTTGGCATAGGTCTTCACCGTGTGCGGGCTGACGGCACGTTCGCGCGGCAGATGCTCACGCAGGTATGCCGAGAGATGGGGAGCTAGCGCCGTCATGCCGCTTCTCCCCGGTAAAGCTGCTCGCTGGCGGCAGCGATGTCGCGCAGCAGCACTGGAGTGGCCTCGAGATACCAGTACGTGTTGGCGACCGACACGTGCCCCAGATAGACGCTGAGACCGGCCATGTGGTGAGCGATGGCCTCCCTGTCGGGCGGACATGACTCAAGCGAGCGGACAGCGAAGGTGTGCCGCAGATCGTGGAGTCGCATGCCCGCCGTACCGGTTGGTCCACGATATCCGAGGAGCCGGGCCAATCTGACGAACACGACGTGGGTGCGCACCTTGTGCGGTGCCCGTCCCCGGATAGTGACGAACAGGTCGTTGCCCCTGGCCGCGTGCTTCTCGCGGAGGGCGAGATAGGCTTCGAGTGCTTGGCGCGTCGATGGCTGCAAGGCAATCAGCCGCTGCTTGCCGAACTTGCCGTTGCGGACGATCAGGCCATCCTCGACCAGATCGTTGCATTGTAACGCGAGGGCCTCGGAAATCCGGAGACCTGTCGCCGCCAGCAGCCCGAACAGGTAATGGTACGTGTATGGGCTGATCGTGCCTTGGGGTGGAACGTCCAATGCAGCAGTCATGATCGCCCGCACTTGGTCCGGTTCAATGATGGTCGGCGTCGGGCGTGGCCGCTTGCCCCGGCCGAAGACGCCGGCAGGCGGAACTTCATGGCTTGAATCTTCGGCGTGAGCGAAAAGGCTGAAGTTACGTGCGGTGTCGAACCTCCGGCGGGCCACATATTGTGAGCTCGACGTGTGGCACCAGTCGTAGATGCGCCGGACCTGAGTGTGCCGATCGCCGAAACCCTCGGCGTAAGCAGCGTACTGGCGGAGCATCCGGTCCTGTTCGGAATACTTCCGACCCAGGCTGCGATGCAGAGCGACGTATCTTGAGATGTGTGTGTTCAACATGGCAGGTCTCCGGGCCAGGGCTGCGCGATCTTCATGAGCATCGGCAGATCGACCTTGGCGTAGATGGCAGTGGTCTCGGGCGTGCTGTGACGCAGGATGGTCCCTACGGACTCCAAGCCCGCGCCCGCGCGCAGCAAGTTGGTGGCAAGCGAATGCCGGAATATGTGCGACCCGGTCGGCACCCCTTCGATCCCACCGCGCTCATGTGTGCGTGCGACGATGCCTGCGATCTCCGCAGACGAGCTGAATGGCCGGAACGGAGCTTGCACGCGCAGGAACAGATGCTCTTCGACGGCCTTCGGGCGGGCTGCCGCAAGATATGTCAGAATCGCGTCGCCGACATCCTGCGGCAGTGGCAACCGGTCCGGCCTTCGGGTCTTGCCCTTGACCCGGATGTACCCGCCCCGCCAATCGATATCGTCGAGCCGCATGTCCCGGACATCGCCCGCTCGCAGTCCGAGCCTGGCGAGCAGGAGAATTATGGCTTTGTCGCGGACTTCCACCGGCCGATCAGTCGGACAGGCTGCAATGATCTTCTCGATCGTGGCCGGGTCGACGTGACGGGGTAACGCCGAAAGGCGGTAGCGTTGCACTGATGGTATCGCGTGCAACAATGCCGGTCGGCACTCGCCTTGCACGATCAAAAACCGAATGTAGCTCCTCATTATCGTGACGAGCAGCGATGCCGAACCCGGCGTCTCCTTGCTTCGTCGCTGGAACGCGCGCCTGAGAGCGGCTGCATCCCATTGTGAAGGCTCGCCGAGCATGGGCATGAGCCGCGTGATATCGGTCCGGTAACGCCGGATCGTCTCGTCGGTCGCGCCACGATGTTGCTTGAGCCATGTAAGATATGCCGCCATGTGCGGGTTATCGTCCACCATCGGTTCGACCGATGGGACGACGCCCCGACCCCGCAGAAACTCGACGAAGTGCCGAGCGCAGCGCCGCCGCCGCTTGGTGCCCGTGGCAACCAGCTTGCCCCGCTTGCGCCAGACCGGGCAACGGCAATCATGCACGGCGTACTGGTCGATGATCGTGTCGTCGACATCGGCCCACCGTCGTCGCGCAATGCGGAGCCAGGCCACGACATGCTCGGCCTCGGATCGATAGGACTGCGCCGGTCCCTCGGCGAGTTGCAGGCGATCGATCGCGTCGAAATAGTCGGCGAGGTGCCGTGGCAGATCGTCGATCCCGTCGTCGACTTCGACGTAGCCTTGATCTTCCAGGAAGCGGACGAAGCGTCTGACCCGCGCTGCAATGTCCGCCTTATATACTGGCTGCTGCGCCGAATACCGGTGGCACCGGCACCGGTGCTTCTCGAACCGCCGAACAGCCTGATCGTCGATCGTGCGGATCGCGATCCCATGCAGTTCCAGCCAATGCAGGAAATGGCGGACAGCAGCGCCAAACAGAACCGCACAGGCTGACCTCTCGTCGAGCGACAGAGAGGAGAGGAATGCGGTGAGTAGGGTGCCGTGACTGGGCGGGTCTTCGACCCGGAGCGAGGCCGCTCGAAACGGCAATGATGATCTTGTTCGCATGTAGCTTCCTTCGACTTGTTGAGGTCGAAGGAACTGTAATTATCTGGAGTGAAATCATGGAAAACCGAAGGAAACCTGCGCCTCCCGCCGCCACGCTCGACATAAACTGCGACTGCAAAGAAGCCGTCTAATGTTGAGATCCACATTACACGTACTCCCGAGGCGATAGTTCGATATCGAGGTTGGCGCGCTCCTCGGCAGACAGACTTGCGAGCCGTCGCCCCAGCATGGCTTCGGCCGTCGTCACAAGCTGGATAATCGCATGATTGCCTGCATCAAGCTCTCGGGTCACGGCATCGATCAGGCTGGGCACTTTCATTGCGATCAGCAATTGCGCGAAGAAGCGTTGCTTGGCGCTCTCAAACCGCGAGAGCGCAGAGCCCTTGGCCTGGGCATTGAGCGCCTTGTCCTCCATCCGGTCGACGATGTTGGTGAGCGCGAGCACTTCATCGAGATTGCGGTGGATGACGGCCCAACCATCGGCATAAGCGTTGTAAGTCTCGATCTGGGCCGGGGTCAGCGGATGAACGAGGGGATCATATTCAACGCCGCGGAATGTCAGCGCGCGCGCCGTGTAGAGCCCAAGGGCTTTCAAATCGCGCGCGACGATTTCCATCGCGGCGATCCCGCCCTTCTCGATGCCGCCCATGAAAGCGGCTCGATCATCGAACGACGTGCCCGCCCCCCAAAGGCCCAGGCGGATCGCGTAGCAAAGATTGGCGGGGTCGGTGGCGCCGGTCGCCGAAATGTAGAGGACGCGGGCGCGTGGGCGCAGGTTCTGAAGGCGAACGCCGGCCAGACCCTGCTCCGACCCCTTCTGGGTGCCGAACTTGGTTTCGGTGCCTGCGGCGTTGGCCATTTCGTGCGCTTCATCAAAGCAGATGACGCCTTCGAAATCATCTTCGAGCCAAGCCAGCAGCTGCGAAAGGCGCGAGGCCGTGTCATGGCGCTGGGACCGCAGCGTCGCATAGGTCAGAAAGATGATGCCGCTTTCCATCGAGATCGGCGCCCCGAATGGAATGGCGTCCAGCGGCTGGATGTCGATCGGCAGGCCGCCCAGCGCCGCCCAGTCACGGCGCGCATCCTCGATCAGTGCCGAGCTCTTGGATATCCATATCGCCTTGCGGCGACCGCGGCTCCACTGGTCCAGGATACAGGCTGCGACCTGCTGACCTTTGCCGACGCCAGTGCCGTCGCCGATGAAAAAGCCCATGCGATAGGCGCGCCCCGCACTGTCAGGCATAAGCATCGTGCCAGCTTCATTGGGCGCGTGGAGACCGGGCAGATCGCGCTCGAACGCCTGTCCCGCGTAGACAAGGGTTTCGAGCTGCGCGTCCGACATCGCGGTGACGGCGCAGCGGGGCAGCATCGGGACATAGGTCGGCGCGGGAGGAAGGATCGAGGACATTGCGATCGACTCGACGAGCTGGTCGGGATGCGGCTTTCCGCCCGGAATATCCATCCGCGAGAGACGCCAGGGCACATAGATGCCGATCTGCTCGTCGGCGGACCGCGGCGTTTCGCGAACAGCGTAAGCGAGCGGTTCTACCGTCGTATCCAACGCGGCGGTAGCGCGCGGCCTGAGCTTGCGTCCAATTGTGGTTGAAGGCAGCGCTATCAGCGGCGCATGGGTTCTGACAGGCATTCGCACCGGGATCCGTGCTTTAGTCGTTCCTGCCGGCTCACGCTGCGCGCTATCGAGCGATCCCAGCCTTGGCGGCATCGAAAGAATATGCGGCAGGGCCGCTCTTATGTCTGGCACGCAAATCCGTTCTTGCGCGCCGGTCCAGCCCTTGTCGTAGATCATCAGACGGACCGACACGCTGGTGCCATGCTTTGCAAACGGCCTGCCCTGGATCGTGATTTCCACGCGCGGCGGGACAAGGTCAGCGACAGCCCGGTAGCCTTTCTCCCCGCTTCCATCATGGGCAAATGCCGGCGACATGATCGCAACGCATCGGCCGCCGGGCGTCAGACGCGCGAGGGCGGAGCGAAGATGCCGGGCACCGGCATGCGCGTCGCGTCCCCGCTGTTCGCTGCGGGCGAAAGGTGGGTTGATAAGCACGACATTGGGCCGCACGGCTGTAGGTAAAAAGTCGTCGATGAACTCGGCATCGTAGCAGCTGACTTCGGCACCTAGGGCCTGCCCAAGAAGGCCGGCTCGCACGGGATCGCGTTCGTTCAAGAAAAGGCCCGCGCCCGCCAGTCGCGCAAAAATGGCCAGCAGCCCGGTACCAGCAGAGGGTTCAAGGATCAGATCGTCGGCCCCGATGACGGCAGCGCGTGCTACGAGATAGGCCAGTGGCAACGGCGTTGAAAATTGCTGCATGTCGACCTGGCGCTCCGATCGGACCGACTGGGTTGGCAGCCGCTCGGATCGCGCCAGCAGGTCAGCAAGGACAGCTTCGGGCGACGCCTCGTTCAGCGGATCTCGCATGAGCGCCAAGGCCTGAGCTGTCTCCAGCGCGTCGAACGCCTCGCGCAGCGACCAGACGCCCGTCGCGTCGCCAGCACCGAAATAGGCGGTCATCAGACGGGTGAGACGGTGCCGGCTGATCGGCTGACCGCTCGCTATGAGTTCGCAGAGGTCCTTCGCGACCGAAGTGAGAGTCCAGATTTTTTGATCGTGCGGCCCGGTGCCAGCGGTAACGGCGGCGAAATGATCTGAGGTCATGGCAAGCTCCTGATGCCCGTAGCCGAACGGCTCCAGGCGAGATTGTCGGACGGCAGGGCCTGCCCGACTTCGATGTTCGGAAAATTTGGGCGAGGCTCGCATGCGGCCCCGCCCACGATCGTTCAGGCCGCTTCGGGCAAGTCGCTCTGCTGATCAGCGGACGCAGGCTCGCCGTTGGGGGACTGCGGCTCGCTTTCCGGGGGAGCGAGATCCTCAAGCGGACCAAAGCGCATCGCGTCCGGTAGCCATTGCATCGCCCGATCCTTGATATCGGCCTCGACGATGATTTGGCCGCCAAAGAGCTTTTCGGCAGAAAGCGCGAGATCATGCTTCTTCAAGCCGCTGTACCGGCTGCGCAGTTCGGCCCCGCCAACCTCGTGGAAATGGTCCAGGATCGTTGGCTTGGCTACCCGATCGAAATAGCGTCGCGCGGTCGGACGCCACCATTGCGCAACATCGATGTCGAGCTTGGTCCCGAGGTGGTCGATGAGCATGGCCGAACGGTCACCTGCGGGCACCGCATGGAGGGTTCTGGCAACCGCCCAGCCAAGCCAGGCCGCCCGCGCCGTATCGGCGAGCGCACAGAAAGCGTCGTACCGTTCGCATATCCCGCCTGCATCGATCCAGCTGCGGTCGAGGCCCGCCTGCAATTCATCCCAACTTTCCGCGGCGGGCGTGTCGCTCTCGAAATTGCCGACGCGGGTACTGGGCACGGTGGCGCGCAGATCGCTCGGCATGTCGTAGCGATAGGCAACCGCCGCGTCGGCCATGATGAAAGCGCCGAGGTCGAGAGCAAAATGGGGATCGCTCGCGACATGGACCCGGAGGATTTCCGTCTTCATGAGAGCCAATTCTTCTGCCAGCTTCTGGCTTATCGGCGACCGTCCGGAAGCCTCATCGACCGGCTCATCGGCGCTCTCATCCTCCTCCTGGGATTGGGTATCGGCATCCTCGTCGACCTCCGGTTCAGGCTGCGGGATCGCGTAGATTTGTTCGTGAAGCCGGGGGGTGCCGTCATCGCCGATCACGAGATAGGCCAGCGACGTAGCCTTCTGGTCGGCACCGAGGACCGGCGGGCGCTCAGTCAGGCCCTGATATTCCGATTCCAGCCCCTCGATCCGTTCGATCTCTTCGTCGGAATAGCCATCTTCATCGGCATTCTCGGCAATTGTCTCCAGCTCGACCTCGATCGCGCGCTGCCGCTCTTCCTCCTCGGGAGTTAGCTCCGCCGGTTCACCCTCGATTGGATCCAGGCCGATGGTTTCCATGTACGGGACACGGCTGTGGCAGACGACGCGCAGTTCGCCAAAGCCCTCGGTTGATCTCAGCGCCGCGGCCGCTGCCTCCAGGCGTTCCTGCGCCAGCGTTTCGACTATGTCGCTGTCGATCCAGTTTTCGCTCGCATTGTCGGAGAAGAGATCACCGTCGATCCTGCCACCGGCGGCGAGGTAGGCGTCGCGCCCGACGAGCAGGGCCTTGGGATCATTGCCGCGATAGAAGCCGGAGATCAGGCGGCGCCGGATTTCCGCGCAGTTCGTGGCGTAGTAGCCGTCGGCAAGTTCTTCGAAGACGGCTGCCTGGCGGGCTGTGTCGGTGATGCTGCCATAGGCCTTCGCCACATCGAGCGTAATGGTCCCATCAGCGAGGGCGTCAAAGACGGGATCCGCAAGGCCAGCAAGTCGCAGACGCCCCAGCACGAAACGCTCGGTGAGCCCAAAACGTATGGCAACGTCGGCCGGGCTCTTCTTCTCGGTCTCCATGATCGTCTGGAACGCGCGGCATTCCTCTGCCGGCGACATGTTGAGCCGATTGAAATTTTCAACAAGGCTGATTTCTGCCGCATCGTTCCGATTGCTCAGCAGCTTCACCGTCACCGGGTAATCGGCCGGCAGCTTGCCCTCATCGATCAGTGCCTTGAGCTGCGTGAGACGGCGACCGCCGGCGGTGATCTGATATTCGCCCTTCTTGCGCGCCACCGGCAGGCCAATGAGGTTCTGGATGATGCCGCGTGCGAGGATGCTGGCCTTGAGTTCGCTATCGGCCACGGGGTCAGTCCGCTTGCGGACATTGGAAGGAGCGATCGAGAGCTTGGAAGCGGGAACCTGAATGTCGGGCAGTGCCTGGGACATGAGCTTTCTCCTGTTCGCGGGCGCCCTGACCATCAGGCCGCATTCCGCTCCCATCCCAACCTCACTTTCCCTCCTGCCCGCAGCATGTCGTTCCAGTCGTTGAATGGCGCTGCCGGCCAAAGGACAATGATCTCGCGTTCCGGAAGTGCGTAGCTCTGCAAAGCTTTGGTTACGGCCCGCCTGCCCGCATCGTCGTTATCGGCGAGGAGGATCAGGCGCTTGATGCGGCACGGTATCTCGATCCGATCGAATCGCTCGGCGCCAAGGCTCGCCCAAACCGGGATGGAGAGAAGCAAGGACGCGGATAGGGCATTTTCCACGCCTTCTGCCAGACCCAGCGTATCCATCGGTTCGAACAACTGCACGGCATCTCGATATAGCGGACCGAGCGCGCGCTTTGTCCGGCTGAGCAAAGCCGGCCGACCATTGGGCTGCAGAAATATCCGTTGGACAGCTGCCAGTCGGCGCGGTTGCCCGACAGCGACAAGCAATGCGGGCAACCGTCGAACCGCTCGACCTCGACCTAAGGGTGTGGCCGGGTGGTAGCGCATGAGATCATGGATCGCCGGAATTGACCGCTTGCGCAGATAGCGCTCCGCCGGAGTGCCGCTGACAGGTCGTCCTTCGCGCCAGAGACGAGCGGCATATCGCCGCATGTCGGTGGCAGGCTGGAGGCGCTCGAACTTTCGGCTCTCCCCACCTGGCACATCGAGCTTTTCGCGCCTGAGTGCGGCCAGAATTTCGGTAATTGTGCAGCCGGCAAAACATTTGAACAGGAGGCCGGTCCGACCGCACCGTACGGACAGGCTCGGCGTGCGATCCTCGTGAGCCGGGCATTGGCACATGCCCCACCCGTTGGACCAGACGCCCCCGAGTCGCCGGACAATGTGCTCTCCGGCTGCAGCCATGTCAGCGCTCATGGCAAACTCCGCGAGTCAGATGCCATAATGCTCGCATCAGCGGGATTGCGATGCCGAGGAATGCGCCAACCGCAGGGGCGTGATCGCTTTAAACTTACAACATGCTTTCGCCCGAGCCAGTGCTCCTGCGAGAGGATGGTTTCGAGACAACTCGACAGACCAGCGGCCAAAGGGCTGCACATGGGGGAAATCCTGAGGTTAAAAGAAGCCGACCTCTCCCCTCTTCCTTTTCTCCTGTTCGTTCCCAGACGGTACGCCAATGGCTCTATGCCATTCGATATAAGAGCGTTGCTTTTGCGTGTCAGTTTGATGACACTCATAGCTTATCGAAACGGATCGGCCACCTCGCCTGGCTCTCCCGGCTATGGTCGCCGACGCATGCAAGGGTCGGGTCGCACCGTGACAAGCAACATTTTGCCTCCCGAGCTGGAGAAATATCGCGCCGCCGTCGAGTCGCTGAGCGATCGTCAGCGTGAATGTCTAGCGCTTGTTGCGCGAGGGATGATTTCCAAGCGAATCGGACCCAAGCTAGGCATCATGCCCGGCACGGTCGACAAACATGTTGATAAAGCTCGGGTTGCGCTGAATGGGATGAGTCGCGCTGATGCAGCGCAGATCGTGCTGGCCTTCGAAACCGGCCGCGAAATTCAATTTGTCGATACCTATTTTTTACCACCCCCCGAATCGCTGGTAATTTCCTCCAAGGTCGAGAGAGCGGCAACTATCCCTGCTGATCACGAAGCGGATGGGCATCCGGATGATGATGGGCAGCTTGTTGAGGAACAGGGAAGCTATTCGCTCGAACGCCTCACAACCTCCCTCGTCGACTGGGTCCCGCTCCGCTCAGGCAGGAGACCGAGTAATGACCTGAACCAATCAAAAGCCATCGTTACCGTAGCGGCATTGGGCGCCTTGGGGCTCCTGCTTGCCGGCTCGGCCATATCGCTTCTTACGGTCATGGACAGTTTCGCCCACCCGTAAGGCACCATCCGACAATCAATTTCATGAACCATGCATTCCTGTGGAATGCGGGAGGAGACATCATGCCCAGACAACGTCAGATTATCGCCCATTCGATCGCGCAGCGGATGCACGCTGCGGAGGAAGCTATCGACCTTGCGGCGGCTCGCATCGCCGAACTCAATGCCGCCCTTCCCCTCGCCCGTCTCGAAGGGCGCCTGGACGCAGCGATCGGGCAGGACGCATTCCAGTCCTCCGCCTCGGCCATCATGCTGGTTGCCAAGACGCGGGCAGAGCTCGTCGCGACCCATGACCAGCTCAAGCGCGTGAGTGACGACATCGGTCTTGGCGAGCAGGCCTATGGCGATGTCTTCAAGGTCGCAACTGGCCAAAGCCAGCAGCCGGCGGTACCGAACCATCTCCGCGCCGCCTGAGCGACGATCGTCAAGCGCTTGACTGGGAACGACACTTCCGTTTCGAAGTCGATATGACCAGACAAATGATGTTCGTCGGACTTTTGGTCGTGAGCTCGATTTATGGGTTCGCAAAGGGTGGCCGGCCCGAGCAGATCGGGGCGGCAACCTTTGTGAGCGGCGTCATCGCCAGCATTGCGCTCGCCCATCCCATTGCCTTCCGGTTCCAGGGTGTCGAGCACGGCATGCTCTTTGTCGACACGGCCATGCTGGGTATTTTCTTATGGCTTTCTTTCAAAAGCACGCGATTTTGGCCGCTTTGGGTTTCGGGAATGCTGGTAGCCGAACTTTCGATCCACATCATGCGCGTGGCTGTGCCGGCTGTGGTGCCAAAAGCCTATATGGATGCCGTGGCGCTCTGGAGCTGGATTGCCCAGATCATTCTGATTGCCGCGACCTGGCGACACCAGCAACGGCTGGCCCGGCTGGGTGTCGACAAATCCTGGAAGACCTGATCGGTCTGGGAGCGCCCGATCGCGCGAGAGAATTGTCTGACCGGCTTCTCGAACGATTTGGGTCCTTTCCCGAGGCCCTCAACGCTACGGAGGGGGAGCGCGTCAAAGCTGTTGGTGGCGATGATCTGGAGGGGCTGTTTTCATCGGTTCGAACGGCTATCCACCACGTCCTGCGAGATCGCCTTCCACGTGGAGCCGTGCTGGCCGATGAGCCCGCCGTCCTTGATTATCTGAGAGGCGCGATGGCGTTTGCCCCGCAAGAGCAGCTTCGGGTACTCTATCTCAACGCAGGCAATGAGCTTCTATGCGACGAGGTAGCCAGCATCGGCTCCGTTTCCGCTGTCCATATTTACCCGCGCGAAGTGCTCAAGCGCTGTCTTGAGCTCGGCGCGACCGCCATCATCGTTGCGCATAATCATCCATCTGGTCGTCTTGTAGCCTCCCGGAGTGACAGGATCATGACCCGCAAGCTCGTCGAGGCCGCCACAGCGCTGGGTGTCGCGGTGCACGATCATATTCTTATCGCCCGGGAGGGCAGCCTGAGCTTTCGTAGAAAAGGATTTTTGTAGGCAGGCGCCGCAGCGATCGGCCCGGCCGAGCACGCGCAGCGCCCTTAGCAAAGGGAGAAAGACAATGCCGTATCAAGTCGTTGCTCGCATGGATGCCTGTCGCAAGCTGGTGACGATGCGTAAAGCTCTTGGTGACACGCTGGGCTATCGCTATTGCGCCAGTCCCGTCTGGGACATGCTTCTGGAACTCTATATTGCCGAGAGGGAGGAGAGGGTCGTCTATCTCTGGTCGCTCTGCAGTTTCGCAAATGTCCCGTTCCCCACAGCATGTCGCAAGGTGTACGAAATGGAGAAGATCGGTCTGGTCCTTTGCAACGCGACCGATCGGGACCGACGCGGAATTAAGGTTAGCCTGACCGAGAAGGGGCAAGGGGTCGTCGAGTCGCTTCTGGACCGGCTCGCCGAGATTTACCAAACCAACACGGGAATGCGCGCCGACATTCCCGCGCTTGTCAGCGCGGACAAGCGCACCAGAAACGCCAACTGATTATGTGCAGGTGACGGTCGCGCCCGCCCGTTGGCATCTGGCTTGAGAGTCCACTTCGGCCAGATCCACCGAATTCCAAGAGGCAGCCGCAAGCCCTCCACGCAATGATCTGTTCAGTGAAAATTGCGCGATTGAAGCCGCAAACAAGGTGCATCATCTCTCGCTGCCCGCTTCGACAAGTCTGCTTCACCATCGCTGGCGGCGCAAGTGGCGGCAGACAGCTTGGCTTCACCGATCGATCTGAGAAGAGGGGTATAGTCGATCACGCGATCTATGATGATGTGCGTGACAATCCCCTCGCGCTGCAACCGCCCACGCAACCCGACCATTGCTGATGCCAAGACCGTCCGCCGCTGCGCCTCAAACCGGTCCGGCCACAATATGCCATTCGCGATCCCGGTTTCATCTTCGATCGTGATGAACAGAACACCTTTAGCCGACCCCGGCTTCTGCCGCACAAGGATGACCCCCGCCACCTCGACATGCTGCCCGTCCTTCACCTGATCGAGTTCGGCTGCAGACTTGACCCCGCGCCGTCGCAAATCCTCGCGCAGAAACGCAAGCGGATGCGCCCGAAGCGAAAGCTGAATGGTCCGATAATCTTCGACCACCTCCCTTCCCTCGCTGAGCGGCTCCAGCGTCACCATGGGCTCGTCCCCTTCCGGACCGAACCGCCCTTCCCGCGCGTCGGCAGCCGCAAAGAGTGGCAGGGGTTTGTCGCCCAGCCCCTTCACGCGCCAAAGCGCCTGCCTTCGATCATGGGCAAGGGCGTGGAATGCATCCGCATCCGCCAGCCGCTCGATGGCGGCCGGCGGCACCCCTGCCCGTCGCCAAACGCCTTCGACGCTATCGAAGGGCGCGTCCCCTCGCGCCGACACGATCATGGCGCCGTGCAGGTTGGAAAGCCCACGTGCCATACGCAGCCCCAGCCGGACGGCGAGGTATCGCCCGCGTGTTGGCTCCAGCGTGCAATCCCAACGGCTGCGGTTGATGCAGGGCGGCCGCACCTCCACGCCATGGGCACGGGCGTCCCGCACGATCTGCGCAGGCGCGTAAAAGCCCATGGGCTGCGCGTTCAACAGAGCCGCGCAGAAGATATCGGGATGGTGGCACTTCATCCAGCTCGACGCATAGGCGATCTTGGCAAAGCTCGCCGCATGGCTTTCGGGAAAGCCATAGGACCCGAAGCCCTCAATCTGCTTGAAGGTGCGCTCGGCAAAGTCGCGCGGATAGCCGCGCCCCACCATGCCCTCGACCAGCTTGTCGTAAAAATGGCTGACGCCGCCGGTAAACTTGAACGTCGCCATAGCGCGGCGCAGCTGGTCGGCCTCAGCGGCCGTGAACCCGGCACCGACAATGGCCACCTTCATCGCCTGCTCCTGGAACAGCGGCACACCCAGCGTCTTCTGCAGCACGGCGCGCAACTCCTCGCGCGGATATTCCGGCTTCTCCTTGCCCTCGCGCCGCCGCAGATAGGGGTGCACCATGTCGCCCTGGATCGGCCCGGGCCGAACGATCGCCACCTCGATCACAAGATCGTAGAATTTCTCCGGCTTGATCCGCGGCAGCATTGACATCTGCGCACGGCTCTCGATCTGGAAGACTCCGAGCGTGTCCGCGCGCTGGATCATGGCATAAACGGCCGGATCATCTCGCTGGAGTGTTGGCGACGCCATGGTCATGGCGACGCCGCGATGCTCCGCCAGCAGCGCAAAGGCCCGGCGCATACAGCCCAGCATGCCCAGACCCAAAATATCGACCTTCATGAACTTCAGCGCATCGATGTCATCTTTATCCCACTCGATGACCTGCCGGTCCTCCATGGCTGCAGGTTCGATCGGCACTAGCTCATCCAGCCGGTCCGAGGTCAGGACAAAGCCGCCAGGATGCTGCGAGAGGTGGCGCGGTGTGCCGATCAGTTCACGCGACAGCTCCAGCGTCAGGGCAAGACGCGGATCGCTGGTGTCGAGATTGAGTTCGCTTGCCTGATCGTCGCGCACGCCTTCGAGCGACCATCCCCACACGAGCCCCGCGAGCGCCCCGGTCATGTCCTCGGGCAAACCCAGCGCCTTGCCGACCTCGCGCACCGCGCCGCGGGCGCGATAGCGCGTTACCACCGCCGTCAGAGCGGCGCGGGTGCGGCCATAGGTCTCATAGATCCACTGGATGATCTCCTCCCGCCGCTCATGTTCGAAATCGACGTCGATGTCGGGCGGTTCCTTGCGCTCGCCCGACACGAACCGTTCGAAAAGCAATTCATGCTTGATGGGATCGATCGAGGTGATGCCCAGCACGAAGCAGACGCAGCTGTTCGCCGCC
Organism: Sphingobium sp. DN12; assembly: GCF_051058005.1. Classification (NCBI taxonomy): domain Bacteria; kingdom Pseudomonadati; phylum Pseudomonadota; class Alphaproteobacteria; order Sphingomonadales; family Sphingobiaceae; genus Sphingobium; species Sphingobium sp. DN12. The sequence continues at coordinate 1,391,854 of NZ_CP173717.1, read as the reverse complement.
GATCCCCGCCCCTGGCAGAGAATGCCCCGCCTTCGCGCTTCAGCGACGATGCTGTTCACGGTCAGAAAATAGGGGGCATAGCTCAACTTTTCGATCAGCCCGAGCTCATGGGCAAGCTGATCGGCATAGGCTTTGGGCACGCCATCGGGAAACATGCGGGCCGATGCCGCCCCCGTCAGCCGCTCCAGCAATTGCTGCGGCGTTTCGCCCGGACTTGCTTCCTGCGGATATTGATAGCGAAGCTGATCGAGGTCGAAGGTGCAGGCATGCGCGATGTCGGCCGTTGCTGCCAGCGCATCGGGATAGGCGGCAAAGCGCCGGGCCATTTCCGCGCCGGACTTGAGCTGCCGATCGGCATAGCGCTCGCGCTTGAACCCCAGCGCATCGACGGTGCAATGGTGACGGATCGCGGTCACAACATCCTGCAACAGCTCGCGATCATTGCTGTGATAGAGGATGTCACCCAGCACCACCGATCGCACATGATGCGATCGCGCCTGCGCATTGAGACCATGAATCCGGATCGCATCGTCCGGCCTTCGGCGCAGCGACAGCCCAAGATAGGCGCGATCGCCAAATGTAAGGTTTAAACGGCAGAGCGCTCGTGCATTGGCGTCGTCGGGCAGATCGGGAACAAGGATGGCGATCAACCCCTCGTGCCATTGTTCGACATCCTCCCAATGCAGCTCGCAGGCCCCCTTCCCTGCTCGCGCCTTGCCAACGGACAGCAGGCGGGTCAGCCGCGACCAGGCGGCCTTGTCGGTTGGATAGACCAGCAGGCTGGTGCCACAGGCAAGATCCAGCCGACAGCCGGGGATCAGACGGACGCCGGTTTCCTTGGCCGCTTGCCAGGCGCGCACGATCCCGGCTACCGAATTGCGATCGACGACGCCCAGTGCCGGTATCTTGAGCCAGGCGGCCTGAGCGAACAGTTCGTCAGGGGAGGACACGCCACGCAGGAAGGAGAAATGCGTGGTGACCTGAAGTTCGACATAATCCTCGCTCATCATCCGAACACACCATGGATGTGCCAGGAGAGATCGCCCGACCGCAGATTTTCGCCATCGCCGCGCCGGAACACCCAGAAACGCTCGCCCCGCTCATTCTCCACCCGGAAATAATCGCGCACGGCATAGCTCTCGCCGCGCCGACGCCACCATTCTCCACGAATACGCTCCGGTCCATCTGCCCGCACCACGACATGGGCGACCCCGCGCCAGACGAAGCGGCGTGGCGGCTGGTCGGGAAGCTCGGCCATGACATGGTCGATCCGCTCTGGCCGCCGCAGAATGCGGGCGGGCCGTGGCCATAAGGTCGGCCAGGGCATAGCGTCAGCCAGTGGCGCGATGCGCCCAACGCCGCGCTCGGGTACATCACTCTCGCGCATGGTCGGACGGTAAATGGCCCCCTGCCCCAGCCGAGCAACGATCTGATCGACGAGGAGTGCGATATCCGCCGCTTCGCCCGTCCCCAGATCGGCGTCGATCGCCGTGGGCGCCAGGGATTCGCTGCGCAACGCGAGCAGCCGCATGCGTTCGATGCCGAAGCCTGGATCGATGGTCTCGATCTTCATCGCGAGCAGCCGCAGCATATGGCCGATGTCGCGCGTGCCGCGCGCGGTCCCGACCGTGACGATCTGTTCTTCCTTGTCCACCCGCTCGCAAACAAGACGCAGAAGCCGCACGCCAAGCCCCAGTTCGCGCAATGTCCGCGCCAGATCATCGGCAAGGTCGGCCATGACCCGCGCGATCGTCTCAGCCGAGCCAATGGGTTCGGCAAAGATCCGCAGCACCTGCGGCAGTTCGAATGGGACAATGCCGACGAGCGGCTCGCCAACCCGCCCGATTGCCTGGTCGAGCCGGTGAAGCAGACTGGCCCCAAAACGGCGGCCGAGCGGCGCGCGCGGCATGGCGATGAGATCGGCGATGCGCTCGATCCCGAGGCGCTGGGCGGCGCTGCGCTGGCGGTCATCGAGCCGCAGTGCCGCTACCGGCAAGCTGCTGATCGCTTCCAGTTCCCCATGCACGTCGCAGATCGCAATGCGCTCTTTGCCATAGCGGGCGAGCGCATGGGCAGCGCCCGCCGTGCCCGCTATAGCGATGCGCGCGTCCAACCCGATCCGACGGCAAAAGCCGATGATCCGCCGCGCCATCGCCTGCTCGCCTCCGAAGAGATGGGCAACGCCGGTCAGGTCCATGAGCAGCCCGTCAGGCGCGTTGACCTGTGCGGTCGGCGTCCAGCGCCGCACGGCGAACAGCGCGAGCCGTTCCAGCTCCCGCACATCTCCCACCGGGTCAGCGTCGCGCGTATCGAGGCCGGGCACCATGGCTTTAGCCTGGGTGAGCGGCATGCCGGAAAAGAGACCAAGGCTTGCAGCTTGCGCGTCGAGTGCGGCGATCACCATGCGCTGCTTGTGAAGGATGCTGGTGACCAGCGGCGATGCGTCTGGCTGCGCATGTCCAAGGGGCTTCAGATTTGGCGCTGCCGCTTGCTTGCCCGATTTGAACGGATTGTCGGCCGCCTCCGAGCGGCGACCGAGTTCACGCGGCGAGGGACGTTGATGCGCAGGCAGGCTATCGATTTGTTCCTCGCGCGTGCCCATCGCGGCGCCCGCCCCGGCAGTCTGCGCCCAGCGCGCGCCAGGACGCCACCCGCCGCCACGTGGGCAGGAGCAGGACGAGCCGTCTTCCTCTTCGAGCGGAAGGACGGGCAGTTGGAGCGCAGATATCCGTTCAGGCGGCCTGCCGGTCCTCGCCTCGTTTCGGCGCAGCCGATCGACGGCGAGGCTCGGCAGGAACAGCGAGGCGACCCGTCGCATCGCAGCCCTCCAGTAGCCAGTTATCAGGATCCCCGCCGCGCTGGCGCACCAGTGACACCTGCCAGCGCGAGCGACCGACGCCAGATACCGGCAAGGGATCGGACGGCGCACAGCCGATGCGCCAGCGCGTCAGCGCAGAGGAAGGTTGGCCCAGCGGATCTTGCGCGGACCGTCGCCAGCGCCGCAGCAGCAGGGCCGTGGTGTTTCCCTCCTCAGCCGCCAGTTGCAGGCGACGCGTGGCGGTCATGCCGATGCGGGTAACCTCGCATACCACGGCTGCCAGTGCGCCATGGCGCAGCGCCTCTTCCATTACGGCAAGAGCGTGGTCGTCCTTGCCGGCTTCGACCTGGATCAGCCGGGTCGCCGGTACACCGGCGCAGGCAAGGCCGGGCGCGAACAGGTCGGGCTGGGACATGATCCAGAGAATATCGCCTTCCGACGCTCTGGCCGCGATGCCCGCAGTGAAGAGGGTGGCGGCGGCGTCATCGCCCAGCGCGCCGGTGTCGCCGGCAATCTCGTGCAGCGCGGCGCGCACCAGCCCGCCTGCTGCCAGGCGGTCATCGACGGCGGCAATACCGAAGGGCAGGCACGGCACATCGGCCCGCGAAACCGGCGCTATAGCCTGGATTTCGGCAATAAGGGCTTGCAGCCTTTCCGGGCGCGGGACAGTCGGCATGATGGATGAGACTCACGTGTTCTCTATATGTTCCTCTGATACTGTCACGGAGTCAATTGATCGAGATTTCAGTGGCGCATGTGCCTGATGCGCGTCACAAAAATCTGGTCCGCCAAAAAGCGGCCCGCCGTCCTCAACTGGACGGGCATTTTGGCCTTCATCATCTGAGCCGCGCCACTGAACGGTAAATCTCCGCTCGATGGCTGCGGCAATTCGCTCGACGATATCGAGGCGCGCGCCGCGGGAACGGGCAAAATTGCGATCGGACAGAGCCCGGCGCAGCCAAAGTGGTGCCATCGAAAGTGCGATGGAAATATCGACGCGAAGCTGATGCGCGCGCCCCAGCCGCTCACGGCCCTCGGGCACGTGAAGGTCATCGGCTAAAGGGCGATCTGGCTCATCTGATTCCATGATCGACGCCTAGAACATATCAAGAACGCAACGTGCAAGAGGCGCTGCGAGTTATCCACAGATAATTGGAGAGATGCCGTGTGACCGCCCGCTATTGCGCCAATACGCATTGACGCTCATAGGCGATGACCATGGACGACCATATGAAAGCGATCATCGAACGGACGGTCGAGCGCGCGCCCCAATGGCTGCGCAATGATCTTGGCGGCAAGGATGCGAATGCCCGCCGCAGCGCTGAAGAGACGCTTGCGGCTATGATCGCCAACGCACTGAACGAAGGGGCCGGCGAAAAACCGACGACCTGATTTCTGAGAGGAACCTGATCAGTCACCACCGTCAGCTTGAATATCCACGCTCGGCCTCTCGGTTGAGTGTGCCACCCTTCCCCCCTTTGGCTGGCAACTCCCTGAACCTTGGCCCCGTGTTTTAGTTTGCTCCGGCGGCGTTTTATTTCGCCTGCGAGACAGAACAGAGCTTCGGATGTAGCACGCCGACGACCAGTATCTACCAATCCGTGGTGCTGACATGGGAAGATCGGCTGACCCGTGCAGGGCGCGTTCGAGCGACACGTGCCGAGTGCCGGTTGGGATGGTTGGCGGCTAGACGGATTTTATCATGAACTTCAATACGGGACTTTCCTCAACATAGCCTGGCGCAAGCCATCCAATCGGGTTCAAAAGCCGAGGATGGACCTCCAATTTCCGCACAGAACTTCTCCTGAAGCATCGAATTGGCGCGGTCCTGACGGACACGGCTCCATCTCCACTACGCTTCGACCAAGCCACCTTCAGTGTCCTGTCCCATTCGGGCAACGATCCCCGCGCGAGGTGCGCCAGGTGGCGCGGCCCTTCCCACATCCTCGATGCTGACGAAATCCGCAGCTGTGTTCGTTTCCACTGAGAATTGACCCGGGTAGGGCGTAAATTTCCATTGAGAATTGACCCATGCTCAACTCGTCCCTGGCTTTGACAAGCGAAGATATATGGAGTGATGGACATGGCTAGTGAGCGTTATCCGGCGCCGACATTTTGGCGATCATGTGCCGATCCGGGAGATAGCGCGCCGCACCCCACTATTACCAAGCGCGTCCCGTGCGCGGTCAAAATCAGCGGGCGTATTTGGGGTCAAGTCGTCCGCGAAATACCTCATATGCGATAACGACGAACCACCTTCGCCTGCCCTCCGACATGAAATCATGGACCGCTTCGACAGTCCGCCCGAACCGTTGGATCATTTGTCCTATGTCGTCGATTACGTTGGCATCCCGCTGCTAATCGCCCCCCCCAGCAGACGATAGCGCTGACATTGGCGTGGAGCGTCCCCTCCCCCTCTATCCCAACATGATCCTTCGCCTTGTGCGGTCCTTCACCATGTCGCTAGACGCATGTTGAAGAGCATGTACCTGCGCCGTCGAGCAGACGATCAGTTGGGAAGATGGCGCGCGCTTCTTCCCCGATTTCCATCGTCCAGAAATACTCCGGAACGCGAACGATTTTCCGCATGGGGATGGAAGCGATCAGCGACACAATCCTGATCTGAGACATACCCCGTTGGGGTTATTCGCTGCGCTGCAAAATGTGCTATCCGATTCGCGCGACCCGACGGTTTGTCTTCACGATCGATCGTTCACTGGCCCCGTCCGAAATGGCGGGGCCATTTTAGTTGATCGTTGGTCGCGTGAGACTGAAGTCTTCAGCGGCGATCAGCATCAGAAAACTTCCATCGACTTGGACCAGGGCGCCCCGCGCGAAGGCCTTCTGGGCCGCATCGGCGATCCATCCGATCATCCCGCCGAAAGCTATCAGCACTTCATCATCCGCAGCTTTGGTTGCCGCTAGCATTTCGCCTTCAGACAAAATGAGCATCCCTGAGAGGCCCTCGAACGTCGCCGGGATCCGCATCTCGCCATCGGCCACTTCACCGGCAGCCCAATCGACCTGGAGTGTATCGCTGTCCATCCGTGGAGATGGACGCGCGCGTAGGGCGCCATCAAGATATATATAGAGAGAAGCTTTTGCGGCGCGAAGCTTCACCAATCTAGGCTCAGGACCTATTAAATCGCTTGCGGTGATAGCGAAGGGTTGATTCAATGACGGCGTGAGGAGACGTCGTGATGAGTGACCTGCTCTGGTTGTCGGAAGCGCAGATGCGCCGGATCGAGCCATATTTTCCGCTATCGCACGGGGTGCCACGGGTGGACGACCGTCGGATCATCAGCGGGATCATCTTCGTGATCAGGAACGGCCTGCGGTGGCGCGATGCGCCTGCCGATTATGGCCCGCCGAAGACGATCTACAACCGCTTCATCCGGTGGAGCCGGCTCGGCGTGTTCAACAAGATCTTCGCGGCCCTCGCGGCGAAGGGCGGCAAGCCCGACCAGTTGATGATAGATGCAACCCACCTGAAAGCACACCGGACGGCGGCAAGCCTGCTCAAAAAGGGGATGTTCCCAGACGTATCGGACGCACCAAGGGCGGCCTGAACTCGAAGCTCCACACCGTCTGCGACGGCAAGGGCCGGCCGCTGGTCATGCTGCTGAGCGAGGGCCAGATGAGCGACTACAAGGGCGCTGCCCTGATGCTCGACGCCTTGCCTCCCGCCAAAGCCTTGCTCGGCGATCGAGGCTATGACGCCGACTGGTTCCGCAAGGCGCTTGCGGAGCGCAACATCACCGCCTGTATTCCCTCAAAGAAGAACCGGAAGGTGCCAATCCCGCACGACGCTGCGCTCTATCGTCAGCGCCACAAGATCGAAAACATGTTCTGCAAGCTCAAGGACTGGCGGCGCATCCACACCCGATACGACCGTTGCGCCCACACCTTCATGTCCGCCATCTGTATCGCCGCCGCCGTCATCTTCTGGCTCAATCAATGAGTCCTGAGCCTAGGTAGCGCCTCGCCACCCCCCGTGTTCCATCGTCGAACTCTTGCGCTCCCCCGTAATCGGCAGCCAGGCGCTCCTTCAGCAAAGTCGAGGATCGAAGCGCCGCCTCGTCACAGCTGAACGCAAAGCGTTCTCCATTGCTCCGCATGACACTCATCGCAACGGCTATTGGCCTGCTCTTGAACGCGATCATAATCGATAATGCAGTCTTACAGTTTGCAATTGCCATGATGTCTGCGACCCTGATCTATGAACTTGCCTACGCTTGGCGATGCGCTTGGAAGCGGGAGGCGGCCGCTCGCTACAGGTTTGAAGAGATTGAAGCGGCCAGCATAAGCTCAGAAACGTCTGGCCCAGGCCGTTGAGCCTTGGATTTCATATTCAAATGCCGAAAATGGGCTTCTTACCGGCCGCCGGCAATCTCGCACCGACGAAACAGCCAACAAGAGTGTCTCCACGAAATTTATCTGAAAGGCGAACAGATCTCGCGGCCGTGAGTTGAAAGGATAGTTATTCACTGGGCCGGAAGTTGGCAAGCGGCTGTCCTGAACCGACAAACGGCGATGACGGATATTTTTCCTACTATCACTACTAGGGAATGATATGACGGAAGAAGAACTTCATGCGCTAAGATTTCAGGCTCTCGTCACGACCAAGCTGGCGCAGACAACGCTGGAGTTCGTCATCAACATGGCAAGATTGCAGGGCTTGTCGCTTGACCTGGAAGGGGCCGCTCAGGCCCACCTGAACTGCGAGGTCGATCAGAGCCTAGACCCGGCAAGTTTTGCGATCGAGCGCGATGCACGAACGGCGGTCGCGGAGATGCTATTGGCTTTCGCACGAAAGGCCGGGAATTAGTCCAAAAGCCTGATAGAATGTTGCTAGCGGCGTGGCGCGCGCCGCTTGCGACCCTTTGTCGTGATTTAGCGCCCAATTTTTCGGTCCTAGGTGCGGTCGGTCCGCGAAAGGGCAAGTCGCGACCCTTCTGAGACACTCAGAGATCAAATGCTGATCCCTAGGTGCAGAAGGTCCGCTATCGCGGCAGGTGTCGATCAACTCACTCCATTCCCCTCTATCAAGATGGACGGGAGCTTTTTGTAGCGGTGCAGACGTTTGTGTCTGCCACAGATTTCAATCGTAAGCGGTGGCCTCAGCCCACGGCGATCCAGGGCATGAGTTCATGAACGCGATTGGCGGGATGGCCGTTGGCGAGCGCAGTGAGGGTCTGGGTCAGCCAGTCGTTGGGGTTAATCGCGCCCAGCTTGCAGTTTTCGATGAGCGTGGCGATGACCGCCCAGTTGTCGCCGCCTTCGTCGGAGCCGGCGAAGAGCGCGTTCTTTCGGTTCAAAGCCAAGGGGCGGATTGATCGCTCGACGGTGTTGGTGTCGAGTTCGATGCGGCCGTCGTCGATGAAGCGGACGAGGCCAGCCCAGCGGCTTGTCGCATAGCGAATGGCTTCAGCCAACTTGCTCTTGGCACTGATCTGGCGAAGCCGGCCATCAAGATAGAGCTTAAGGTCCTCGACGATGATGCGGCTGCGTTCGGCGCGCTGAAGGCGGCGCTGTTCAGCGGCCGAGCCGCGCACCTCGTCTTCAATGGCATAGAGCATGGCGATCCGGCGCAAGATCTCGGTCGCGACCGGAGAACTGGCGGCGAGATCATAGAATTTACGCCGAACATGGGACCAGCAGAAAGCGAGGCTGAGCTGCTGACCGCGCCGCTTTGCAAGAGCTGTATAGCCGCCATAGCCATCGACCTGCAGGATGCCTGCAAAATCTCCGAGGTGGATGTCGGGCCGCTCAGCCTTCCGATCTGCCGCATAGATATAGGCGACCATCGGCGGACCTGCGCCACCGCATGGTCGATCATCGCGGGCATAGGCCCATAGCTGGCCGGTCTTCGTTCTGCCTCGCCCGGGATCGAGCACCGGCGCGGTGGTCTCATCGGCAAACAGGCGTTCGGATCGCCGCAGTTCCTCAAGGGTCCGGTCGCGCAGCGGCCGCAGATACCATGCTGCCCGGCCCACCCAGTCCGCCAGGGTGGAGCGATCGAGCCTGATATCCTGCCGGGCGTAGATCTGAGCCTGCCGGTATAGCGGAACATGATCGGCATACTTCGACACCAGCACCTGGGCGATCAGCGCTTCGGTCGGAATCCCGCCTTCAATTATCCGCGCCGGAGCGGGTGCCTGGACGATCGCGCCTTCACAGGAGCGACAGCCATAGCGCGGGCGGCGCGTCACCAGCACGCGGAAGGTGGTGGGCACGACGTCCAGGCGCTCGGCAACATCTTCGCCGATCTGATGGAGCGGCCCCTTGCAGCAAGGGCAGGCCTTGTCGTCGAGATCGACAATCTGTTCGATCCGCTCGAGATGCGCGGGCAATGAGCCGCGGTTGGTCTTGCGGGGCTGATCGCCGCGGGGCCGCGGCGCAACAGCCTCTCTGGCAGCACGGGCGTGCCCAAGGGCGATCTCGACATCTTCCAGTCCCAACTGGAGCTGATCGGCATCGAGCTGTTCGGATCGGCTGCCGAAACGATGCCGCATGAAGGCCTTTATGATCGACTGGAGGCGTTCGATCTCGACGTCCGCTTCGCCCTTGGCGACGTTCAGCTCCGCCAGTCGGACCTCAGCTGCGGCCCGCTCTTCCGCCAAAATCCGGGACTGCTCCAGCACGAGCGCGCGAAGCGCGTCGATGTCTTCCGGCAGGTCCGCTTGCGTGAGCATGGAAAGAGTGAATCAGTGGAGCAAAGCCGCGTCAACCGGCAATCTGCGGGGCCTGCGGTCGACGGCCGCCATGGACCCGGCGCCAGTCCAATCCCTCCAGAAGCGCACCGAGTTGGGCGGCGGAAAGACGCATCACGCCGTCCTGGATGCCGGGCCACTTGAAGCCGCCTTGCTCCAGACGCTTCGCCATCAGGCACAGGCCGGTCCCGTCCCACCAGATCAGCTTGATCCGGTCGGCACGCTTGGCCCGGAAGACATAGATCACGCCGGAAAATGCATCGCCGCCATAAACGGCGCTCACTAACGCGGCCAAGGCGTCCGGTCCTTTGCGAAAATCCACCGGGCGCGTCGCCACCATCACGCGGGCGCCAACTCCTGGTCCGATCATCGGGTCGCCCTAAGGGCTTCGATTACTGCGGCGATGACGCCGGCATCGGCGCCACGGCCGATCTTCACTGCCACGCCGTCGATCTCCAGCTCGACCGCGCTGTCCTTTGCACGCGCCTGCTTCCGCGGGCGCTTCGCCGGACCCGGTTCGATCGACGGCGGCTCCTCGATAACCGCGGGGACGAACGCTGGCGCCATCGTGGGGGCAACTGGCAGCGCAACGCCGCGGGCCTCCATCTGCTTGCGCAACTGCCGCCGCCAGGTGAACAACTGCGATGGGCTAAGGCCGTGCCGACGGGCAACGGCGCAGACAGTCTCCTGCTTGGAATAGCTCTCCGCGATGATCGCGGCCTTCACTTCAGGCGGCCAGTCCCGCCGCTGGCCTGCACCGGTAAAAACCTCGAACCGCTGAACCTTGCTGGTGCCAGCATCGTCACATGGCATCGTCATAGCACCAGTGTCCTCCATCCTGATCAGGAGGCGCAGACTCAAGGCTACACTTTACGTCTGCAAGGTGGGGCCGCCGCCCCGCTTACTTTCAATCAGCAGCGGATCGGGGCCCTCGCAAAGTCAGGAAGTCGCTTGCCAGCAGCACCAGTACTCGATCCGGGGCAATAGGGGACGCGACGCCCACGGTCGGGAGAATCACGGAAATCCATGTTTCATGCATCTGCGGATCGATTGCTCACGCAGGCAAAAATGGACGGCAGCTAGGGTAGGACATCCTCACCAGAACCCTGAGTTCGCATGGTCTTCTCAATGAGAGCAGGAATGAGCGGTAAAAGCTCGCGTGCCAGAAAGCCGACCTCACCGATTGTCTCTGCAAGGATGTTGCCGGCTTTCCCATGGATCCAAGCACCCCAGGCGGCAGCCTGAAATGCAGTCGCACCTCGAGAAGCAAGACCCCCTATGAGTCCAGCCAGCACATCGCCGGAGCCTCCCGTACCAAGCCCGACGCAGCCCCCCTCATAAATGAGACATCGGCCGTCAGGTTGGGCCAGATAACTAATATCTCCCTTGAGGAGTATGACGGCGCTCCATCGCGCTGCCATTTCAACCGCTATCGCTGCTGGCCTCGCCTTGATCTCTTCGATCGGCAGGCCGCTCAGCGCCGCCATCTCTCCATGGTGAGGCGTGAAAATCGCATCCTTGCTTACTCGCCACCGTGATGGGCCGAAATGACGCAATGAAACCAAGGCTGCAGCGTCGAGAATGAGACTGCCAGGGAAATCGAGGCTATCGAAAAGACTGGCGACAAATGCCCGCGCCGCCTTCCCCGTGCTCATGCCTGGTCCCAGGATGATCGTGTCGCACGCCGTGATTCGATCCTTCAATATTTCCGCTGCTGCGGGGGCGATTTCTCCGTCTTCGTCGGCGGGCAGCGCGATCATGGCTGCCTCCGGGACGAGCACGCCCAGCGACATTGCCGAAGATAGCACGGTCGCCATCTGCAGCTTTCCCGCACCTGCGCGTAGCGCGGCTTCGCCGGTAAGGCGAAGCGCACCGGGCACGAACTCGGCCCCTCCAACCACCAGGACGCGGCCGCGACTATTCTTGTCGGCGCCTTGCGCGATCGCCGGCAGCGGATGTCGCTTCAGCCACGCCTCGTCGAGCTGTCGGCAACTCATCCGCGTACACCCGCTATGGCATCGGGCGCGCGGGTCACGGGCGTGTCGTCCTGCTCGACCGGGGCTGTCACATTGTATCGACCAAGCAATAGCCCTCCATCCTTGCCCTTCTCCGCGTTGAATGCATATTCGGTGATGGCGCAGTTGGCGACATCGCCTTCACGGTCGACCTCCAATATCTCGGCCTCGGTCATGCCTTCGATGATGTATCGCAAGCACAGCACCACTACCTGATGGGTGAAGATCATCACATGCCGGTCCGCATGATGAAGCGCGATCGTATCCATGACGGAGCGCAGTCGCAGAATGACATCGCACCAGCTCTCGCCCCCTGGAGGGCGATGATAGAATTTGCCTAGCAGCCTGCGAAATTCTGCTTGCTGCGGCTCGATGCTGCTTACCCCCATAGATGTCAGCCCATCGAGGATGCCGAATTCCTTTTCCCGCAGCCTCTCGTCAAAGCAGATGGGCACATTGCCTGCGCAACCTCCGGCCTGACGAAATAGATCTGCGGTCTCGCAGGCGCGCCGATAGGGAGATGCAAGGAGAACATCCGGACGCTCATGCGGTGCCTCGCCGGCATACCAGCGTCCCAGCGCTCCAGCCTGGTCGCGGCCCAACTCGCTCAGGGGCACGTCAGCATCTCGCTCGGACAAATCTATGCGGTCGACATTGGCCTGCATGGCGGCATCCCGCGCGACATTGCCAGCGCTCTGGCCATGCCGAACGATCGTCAGTTTCCTCGGCCAATGCATCTGCTTCACCGCTTTTCTCCTTTTTGAAAGAAATGGATGGGCTGGACAAATGATCCCATTTTCGCGTGCGGGAGATGAAGCGCGATCAAGGATATTTCGCTTCTCCGTTGAGTTCACCAATATGAGAGGACCATATTAGCCGGGAATCACGCATGCGTGATGATGTCGAAGCGCTGACACTCATGGCGGAGGAAATTTCGCTGCTCCGCGACCTTTCCACGCAGGATAAAAGCGATCCAAGCTGGATCCTGGTACGAGCCTGCGCAGACCATATGTGTGAGATTTTGGATCATTTTGCGGGCGACCAGGGGCATTTAAGTGGCGAGATGCCTTGGTGGCGCCTATTTCGGAAAAGGCCCTGACACTGCCCTGACCCAGAGCCGCAGATCAGGGAAGCCTGGTTTGCAAGGTCAGGGATATAATGTCCGAGCCTGGGGTTGTTGCAGGACTGCCGCTTGGCGGCCCCTCCAAGTCCGTGAGGCCCAATGGCTCGCTCGCATCAGACCCATTTTGTGAAGATCCATCCCACCCAATCCATTGCCTTGAACAATGAACATGACAAGGCCTCACGGAGCGAACTTGCCCGCAGGATTGCCCGGCTCGGCGAGACAAGATTTGTCGATCATGACATGCCGGGTGACCAACAGCTATCAAGCGGCAAGCCGGACACACTCTTCATTCCGACCGGCACGGTCGATCTCTCAACGGCAAGAAAACTGGGCATCCAGGCTGAGAGCCAGATCTACGGTGGCGTCGTGCCGTTTCCCTTTGTCGGGAGCAAGGTCATCACGCATCCGGCCTTCGGGGACGACCCTGCAATTCCCGCCGGATGGCGCGCTGAACTGGGCTTAGCTCTTGCTCCTCACGTTCTTTCGGGCTGGTCGGCCTTTACTTTCGATGCGGTTCGCGATGCCGCTCTTGATATGCTCGGGCGTACGGCGACCCGTCTGAAGGAGGTCGAGGCCACTGCCGGACTAGGCCAGTTCGTCGCGACGTCGGTCAAGGATTTGGACGAAGCGATGGCCCAGCTCGACGAGGCTGCCATTTCGAAGCATGGCGTGGTGATCGAGGAGAATCTTGATGACGTTGTCACCTACAGCGTCGGCACGACGCGCCTTTTTGGCGAGGCGATTTCCTATTGGGGCACGCAGCGGCTCACCACCAACAACAGTGGCGCGACTGTCTATGGCGGCTCCACTCTTCATGTCGTGAGGGGCGGTCTGGAACGGCTTGTGAGCCTGGGTCTGGCTGACGAACTGCAGCAGGGGGTCGATAAGGCGATCGCCTATGACGCTATCGTCTCACGATTCTATCCGGATTTGCTGGCGTCTCGCCGCAATTACGATGTCGCCGCAGGCGTCAATTCCTACGGCGAACGCCGCATCGGCGTGCTCGAGCAGAGTTGGCGTGCCGGCGGCGCGAGCGGCGCGGAGATCGCAGCGTTCGAAGCCCTGGCGCGTGATCCCGGCCGATCGGCTGTGACGTGCATGACGATGGAGATTTATGGCGAGGTAGACGCTGCTCCGGACGGCAGCATTATCTATTATAGCGGGGTAGATCCCGTGGCAGGACCGATGACAAAATATGCGATGGAGCTGGAATGACAGGTAGTCAGCTATCCTTTGACGTCGAGGGCGAGAGCCTGGAAGCAACCTTATTGTCGCCCGACAAGCTGGTCCCTGGCATTCTTTTCATCCACGGATGGGGCGGTTCGCGCGAACAAGACATGGTGCGAGCCGAAGAGATCGCGCAATTGGGCTGTATCTGCTTCACCTTCGACCTGCGAGGCCATGCCAAACATGCCGAAGAGCGCAATGTCGTGACCCGGTCGCACGGTCTTGCAGATGTGACGGCGGCTTATGATTATCTCGTCAAGCAGGACCAGGTCGATCCGTCGGCGATTGCGGTCGTTGGCACCAGCTATGGTGGCTATCTTGCGGCATTGCTGACTGCGGCTCGCCCGGTCAACTGGTTGGCGCTTCGTGTTCCTGCGCTCTATCCTGACGAACATTGGAATGTGCCCAAAGCGAAGCTCGACCGCAATCTCATCAATGCCTATCGGGCGCGCTTTCGAACGGGCCGGGAAGACAAGGCTCTGGCCGCTTGCGAGCACTTTGCCGGCGACGTTCTGATCGTTGAATCGGAACATGACGATTATGTGCCGCACGCGACCATCAGCTCCTATATGTCGGCGTTCCACAACAGCAATTCGCTGAGCTATCGTATTCTAAAAGGCGCTGATCATTCGCTGCGGGATGAAGCTGGCCGACGGGCCTACAATCAATTGCTGCTCACCTGGATAGAGGAGATGGTCCGGGGCGGCCGCCGCCCGTCGTCGGACGCCCAGGCAGAGGCTCAACTTCCATCGCAGGCGAGGAAGCTCGCACAAAGCTGATCCTGTCCCAGCGGATGCGTTCTTACAGCGGCGCTTCACTGTGGGGTGGCCGTTATTCCTGTTCGTGCGTTGATGCCGCAACAATAGAAGGAGACGGCCATGTCCATGTCGCTCGAAGATCTGTCGCGCAAGATGAAGGAGATCGATTTCGCGATGCTGGCCATGCATACGGGCGGTGGCGCGATCGGATCGCGTCCGATGAGCAATAATCGTGAGGTCGATTATGACGGTAGCGCCTGGTTTTTCACGGAAGAGACCACGCTCATGGTGTCGGATATCAAGGCCGATCCGGCAGTAAATCTAAGCTATCAGGGCAAATCAGGCTTGTTGGGACAACGCCCCTTCTGTCTGGCGGTGGAAGGGACAGCCATGCTCATCCGCGACAAGGACCAGTTTGAAGCGCATTGGACGAAAGGCCTGGAACGGTGGTGGCCGCAGGGTCCGCAGACGCCTGGCCTCGTCCTGATCCAGGTGATTGGCGAGCGCGCGCATTATTGGGATGGCGAAGAGGAAGGCGAGCTATCGCTGGAGGGCGCTCACTGATGGTATCGGATGAGAAGCCCTCGCCGCGCCGGCTCGCGAAGGCCGGTGCAGTCTTTTGCGGCGTGATCATTGCCCTGTTCATCATCATATTCGTCGCGAGGAATGTCTGGCATGGCGAGGAACTTGAGCGGGATCAGGCCACTGGCAACAACGTCGCGACCGAGCATACCGGCCCATCCTATAACCAGCAGCCTTGAACCGGACAGCTTTCAAAGGAGCCTGGAAGCTGGCCCTGTTCGCTGGAGCCTAGCCTCTGCTAGCCTCCAGCGACATGAGAGCCTGAATAATAGCCAGATGGGTCAGTCCTTGCGGCATGTTGCCCAGATATTGGCCTGACACAGGGTCGATCATTTCAGGATATACGCCAGCTGTGGGCGCCAGTCCCTCAATCGCTTCGGCAAATGCCCTGGACGCCGCTTCAGGCTGGTCGAGTAGAATTTTGGCCTCGACCATCCAGAAGGTGCAGGCGAGGAAGCAGCCTTCTTCTTTCTCTGCTCCCGAATAGCGATAATGATAGGGTCCAAAGCCGAGCTCCCGATCGATCGCCTCGACCGTTCGACGCAGGCGATCCCGTCCATCGAATCCAAAGCGCACAGCAAGGGCGAGGGATGCATCGAGGCGATCCGAGCCTGGATAGAAACTATAGGCGCCCAGGCTCTCGGACCAGCAATGTTCCGTTATCCAGGCCTCGATCCTGTCTCGTTCGCGTGACCAGCGATCGCGGCAAGTCGTCGGCAATTGTCCTGCGTCAGCCAGCTCGACGGCGCGGGCCAGAGCCTGCCAGCAACTGATTTTCGACATGGTATAATGCTGCTCCTGGGCAAGCTCCCAGATGCCGCTATCCTTCTGGCGCCAGATGTCCGCACATTGATCGGCAAGATGGGCCAATATCTCTGCGCTGCGCGCGTCCAGAATATTGCCATGGTCTACGAAGCATGCCGCGGTCTCGAAGATATCGCCATAAATTCCATGCTGCCGCTGATCCGTGGCGCGGTTTCCAGCAACAACCGGCTGTGAACGGCGATAGCCGGGCAGGTCGACTGTCCGGACGTCTGAAGCTGCGCCGCCCCAGATCGAATAGCAGACGCGCGGCCCCACTTCCTCGATTTGCTTGAGCAACCAGGTCAGAGCAGCCTTAGCCTCCGCCTGGGCACCAACGCGCAGGAAGGCGTTGATGGTATAGCCTGCGTCGCGGACCCAGGCGAAGCGATAGTCGTAATTTTTCGGTCCGCCAATCCGTTCAGGAAGAGAGGTGGTCGCCGCTGCTGCGATCGCTCCACTGGGCGAAAAGAGCAGGAGTTTGAGGGCCAGGGCACTTCTGACCAATGCCTCCCGACATGGTCCGTCACATTGGACCGTCTTCGCCCATGTGCGCCATTCGTCATCCGAGCCATCGATCCGGGCATCTATTTCGTCAAGCGAAGGCGCAACCAGCGGCTCGTCTTCGCCCGCCACGATCGCGAGCAGCTCCCTCCGGCCCGCCTCGATCGTCAAACTTGCGGTCGCCCCACTATCGCCCAGATGCTCGATGATCACGCCCGATCCCCGCAGAAAGAGACCCAGCACGCCGCCGACATGGAAAACATCATGGCCACCGACTTTCTGCATATAGGGCGAAGCGGTTCCCGCCCGATGGCCAAGCCTCAACGCGATGTCGAAATGTACCGAGCCTTCCAGCCCCTCGATACGTCGCGCCAATTCGCACCAGGGCAAGCGCCCCGCAGAACCGCTGTTGAGCGTTTCGACCATTCGCGCCTTACCGCCAGCGGTCGTGAATATAGTCTCGAGGACATTACTCTCTGGACGATATGCCCGCTCGACCTCGAACGCTTCACGAGGCGTGATGGCGAAATAACCGCCCTCCTGCGGGTCAACCAACTTGTCGAACAGGGGCGGAGAATCGAGATTGGGGACACACCACCAGTCGAGCGACCCATCGCTACCGCTCAGGGCCACCGTCCGGCCATCGCCCAGGGCCCCATAATGTTCGAGATGGAGGTAGTTTTCCGCGTCGCGCCGGGGGCGAGCGTTGTCGAGCCGGATTATGTTGATAGCGACGATTCCCTTTAACTGATTGCAGGGGAGAACGCACGAGAGGCGGCCTGTTTTCCTGATCCAGATCAGAACTATGAATAAGATTGCCATCCTGCTGAGCCGGTGTGGAACTGGATGGCTCTGCGGCTCGTAGTTTGCCGTGTCGCCTAGAACGGCAAACTGGACTGTCGTCCATCATCCCCATCAGCAAGGAGCGAACATGGCAGAGCGTCTCACCATGCAGGACCCGCGCGCACAATATCCCAAGCCCCCATTTCCCGAGCAGCCGCAACCGGTTCCCGGCATCGCCGCGAACATGGATCCCAAGCCTGATCATGGTGAGGAAAGCTATGCCGGCTCGGGTAAACTCAAGGGCCGCAAGGCACTGGTCACTGGCGGCGACAGCGGCATCGGCAGAGCCGCAGCGATAGCCTATGCGCGCGAGGGCGCCGATGTCGCCATCTCCTATCTTCCAAGCGAAGAGGAAGACGCAAAGACGGTCATCGCCCTGATCGAAGCAGAAGGCCGCAAGGCGGTCGCGCTGCCTGGCGACATTACGGACGAGAATTGGTGCCGCAAGCTCGTCGATGAGGCGGTGAATGGCCTTGGCGGGCTTGACATTCTTGTCATCAACGCTGGCCGCCAGCAATTTCGCGATGACGTGGAGGCCGTGAGCTCGGAAGATTTCGACCGCACGCTCAAGACCAATCTCTACGCCATGCACTGGATCACACAGGCCGCTGTGCCGCATCTTCCCGCAGGTGCGTCGGTGATCACCACCGCCTCCGTCCAGGCCTATGAGCCCTCTGCCATATTGCTCGATTATGCCACGACAAAGGCGGGCATCGTCGCTTACACCAAGGCTCTGGCCAAGCAGCTGATCGAAAAGGGCATCCGGGCAAATGTGGTTGCCCCCGGTCCATTCTGGACGGTCTTGCAATCCAGTGGCGGTCAGCCGCAGGACAAGGTCACCAAGTTCGGTGAGCAGAGCCAGTTCGGCCGCCCTGGTCAGCCGGTCGAGATCGCGCCCGTCTATGTGCTGCTGGCCTCGCAGGAGGGCAGCTATATCACCGGTGAAGTCTATGGCGTGACCGGCGGCGCAGGGATCGCTTGAAGCGAGTATGGCCCCGCGTCACCGCGGGGCCAACGTCCCGACAGATATGGTTCTGAGAGGTTAACGCCGGGCCGCCACCTCAAGAAGGAGCGGCACGGCCAGAGGCCTTAGTCGCGCAGGCTATCGGGAACCACGCCGCCATTTTCAGCGAGTTTCGCCATCACTGCCCTGTGCAGCGCGATATTCTGCTCTGCGCTGCCGTCAGCGCCCTCATGAACAGCCAGCTCGTCGGCCAGTTGCTTGCGCGCTGTAAGGCTGGAATCGAGATCGAGGAGCTTCAGCAGATCGACGATCGAACTTTGGTAATTTCCACCGCCGCCCCTAGCGTCGGCCATGGCCGAAAGGACCACGCCGACATCGACCTGCGGCAGCGAGGCTGCCTCAGGTGAGGCGGTGGCCGTGGCGGGCGACGCAGGGGGCGTAATGGCTGGCGGGGTCGGGCTGGCGGTCTGAACATTCGTGGCCGGTGCAGGAGCGCCATTGCTTGCCTTCTGGTCATCATGACCAAAAATCTTGTCTCTGATCTTACTGAAGATGCCCATGTTCCTGTCCTCCATGTGATGGTTCAATCATCACCAAACGGCGGGTGGCAAAGAAGGCTCCCATGGGAACGAGCTTGGACGCGGAGGGTTGACGTTCCGACAGAGGATGATCCGGGAGACGATCGATGAAAATGCAGTTCGCGACGGTGGCGATATCATTGGCAGCGCTGTTACTTGGCGGATGCGGCAAGAAGGTCGATACGACGCCCAACAACGCCGCGGCAGTGCCGATGAACAGCGTCAACGCCTTCGAACCGGCGCCGGTTGCGGAGAGCACAGGCCAGATGTTCGCCAATGCGGCAGCATCGAACGATACATTCGAAATCGAAAGCTCGAGATTGGCGCAAGCCAACAGCCAGTCGACGTCCGTCAAGAAATTCGCGGAGTCGATGATCAAGGCGCATACCGATTCAACGGCTAAGCTTGGCCAGGCTGCGAGCGCCGCGTCCCCGGCTATCGTGCCCAAACCAATCCTGACTTCCGAGCAGCAACAGTCACTCGATGCGCTCAAGGGCAAGAAAGGTGCCGACTTTGATGCCGCCTATATCGAAGCGCAGACCAGGGGACATCAGGAGACGCTCGACACGCTCAAAGCCTATTCGGCCAATGGTGACGTCCCCTCGTTGAAGGAGTTCGCGACCAAGCTTGTTCCCATCGTCACCGCACATCTCAACATGGCGAAGGGTCTCAAGTCCTGAGCGAAGGTTCCTTTTTCAGAATTTCTGCGTGTACGGACGGGCCATGGCGGTGATCGCCCATGACCCGGCTCCCTGCCCCTTCGATCTTGCATGAGGCAGATCGAAGGGGCTTTTGGCCCTGCCAGCAAATGCCGCGTCGAGGAAATCGCGCGTTCATCCTCATGAAGGCACCCGACACGCAACGCGGCGACGCCTTCATATTCTTACATCAAGAGCGCGGGCCAATCTCAGGCGGCCGCATCGCGGAGGATGCGAGATAATACCGAATACGGTTTATGGAGAAGCGGAAATCCGTGCCCGCTATATTCGGCCAGGGCATGGCCATAGCCGCTGGTGAGCACTATTGTCTTGTCGGGCCAGCGCGCACGGATTTTCTTGCCCAGTTCCACGCCATTCATGCCCGGCATGACGACATCCGAGAATATGATATCGACATCGTCGTGAGCGATTTCCAAAATGGCGATCACCTCGAGCGCATCGGCTGTCCGTTGGGTTACAAACCCCGGATCGCCAAGCAGTTGAGACGCAAATCGGCCGATCTGGTGGTGTCTGGTTATGATTGCCCATGGAGCAGGAATTCACGCGGCGCCTTTACGTCTCCGCGTTTCCCAACCCTTTTTCGCGGCAGCCGACCGGTCGGAAGCGCTCTGGCTGGAACCGCCTTTGCGTCCGCCCTTGCGCGAACTGTCATGATTTTCAGCCTTGCCGCGTCCGGAACCCGATTTGTTTCCGCCGCCCGATTCCTTATTGACCGTTGCCCAGGCGCGGCGCTCGGCCTCCTTGTGGGAAACGCCGCGATCCTCATAGCCCTCTTCGATATGGGCGGCCTTGCGTTTCTGCTTGTCGCTATAGCTCGACTTGTCACCTTTCGGCATCGCATCTCTCCTTATTCGGCATCGGGTAGCTGCGCATTTGACGGCTCATGGAAAGGGCAGCCGTTCAACCGCCCGCGCAGCTCGGACGACGCAGCATAGGCCACTTTGCGCGCTCGCATCACCGCACCGAGCGGACGATGCGCCTTGATCCCATGCCAAGGATTGAACGCTGTCTGATCGTCGAGCACCCGCGCTCTGCCCCAAGTCCAGCTCGGCTGTGGCGCAATGCTGATGACCGCGACCGCAACATAGGGATTGTCCTCGTCAGGCCAGGCAACCGACGCATCCTCGATCGGATTGGCAGCAAGATCACGGGCAAGCTGAACGCGTATTTCCCATTCACCGCCTTGCGCCGCCAGCAGGCTGGCAATCTCTTCGCGCAGCGCATCGTCACGACCGGCGATGTCGATTTCCTGATCTTCGAGCGCCTTGAAATTCTCTGAGAGCGGGACGACGCCAAGTTTGGCGATATAGTCGCCATAACGGATCGGCGCCTGGGTGAAGAAGCTCTCGCCAAGGGGGTGGGTGTGGCGATGGCCGCCAAGCTGTTCGAGCAAGGCACTCTCCCCGCCCAGTGCTTCGACGCCCTTCTCGGCCGTTCGAAAGACGGCAGATACTGCCTTCTTGAGTCCTTCGACCTTGTCGGTGGTCTTGGCGAGCAGCTTCAGGTTCGCGAGGAACTTCTTTGGACCCGGGGTCGGAAAGGCAACACCATTGGCGAACAGGAAGTCCTGTGTACTGTCGCCTTCGCTCCCTGCCAGCCGCTCGCCTTCGACGCCGACGAGCTTGATGGCAAAGCCACGGATCAATGAGACGCTGTCAGGCAATATATCGCCAGCACCAGTGGATATTCTTACCAAAGCATCAAAGCTCTTCGGCTCGGCAAAAACGCCTTGCGCGTAGTGAGGCGGCAATCCTTCAAGCACGCGAACGCGCGCCTGAAGGAGGGCATGGCTCTTGGCATGGACACCGCGAAACCCGTGGCCCAGATCACGATATGTGGTCTCGATGATCTGGCGGAAAGTGTCCGCCAGTTCGGCATTTACCTCCGCCTCATCCTGGTCAATCCGCTCGATGTCGGTCGTATAGGGGATCGGGCTGCTCATCGGGCCTCCGGCGATAGTTTGAAACATCTCAATCCGGGCGCGCGTTGTCGCGATCCTCGGCCGGATAATCCTCGGGTTTTACCGTGCCGACATTGGGCCGGTCCTCCACCTTTTCGGAGGGTTTCCCCTTGGGCCGATCATCCTCAGCCTCATGGTCCGGACGGGCATCGCCGAGCGGTCCTCGCGCTACTCTACTGGTATCCTTGGACATTCTGGCCTCCTATTGCGCACTGCCGGGCTCAGCCATCTTGCGATGCTGCTCAGCCAAAAACGATTGTCGCACTATACCCGCTGCTGCGACCTGCAGCTTGTTCGAAAAGCCCGAAACGATATGGCCCTTTCCCGCCAAGAGCGCGTCCCAGCCATCCTTTGCAACCTTGGCCGGATCGGCCTTGTTGTCGTCGGCACCCACTGAAGTGTCGGTTCCCAGGCCGGCGCGGTCGAAAAATTCCGTATCGGTCACGCCGGGCATCAGCGTCGTCAGCGTGACGCCCTCATGATCCTTGAGTTCATTGCGCAGCGCTTCGGTGAAATTGTCGATGAAAGCCTTGGTGCCGTTGTAGACCGCGTTGAAGCTGCCGGGGATGAATCCAGCGATCGAGCCAGTGACGAGGATCTTTCCCGCATCGCGCGCCACCATCGGACTGAGCACCTTGTGAAGGAGGTAGATGGTCCCGGTGATGTTGGTGTCTATGACATGGCGCCAATCGGATAGCTGCTGGTCGAGAAACGCATGTCCCAGGCCATGCCCGGCATTGGCGCAGAGCAAGTCCACCTGTCGCCCGCCGGCACGATCGAGCAATTGATCGACGCCCTGTACGGTAGAAAGATCGACCTCGAGCGTATCGACCGCGACACCAAAACTTGCGAGTCCAGCCGAGGCATCGGCAAAGGGCGTGTCGGCAACCACGAGGAGATCATAGCCATCTGCGGCCGCCAGTTTTGCCAATTCAGCGCCAATCCCGCTGGACGCGCCGGAGATGATTGCGAATTTACTAGCCATGTCTTTTCTCCTCACGCCGCAACGCGATCAAAGGCGGGCTTCAGCACGATCTTGGTCACTTCATTCTGCTGGTCGTGGAACATCTTGTAGCCCATGGGAGCATCCTCCAGCCCCATCCGATGCGAAATGAGGAAGGTCGTGTCGATCTTCCCTTCGACGATCGCATTCAAAAGTGCGGGCATATAATGCTGGACGCTGGTCTGGCCGGTCTTGAGCGTCAGCCCTTTCTCCATGAAGGCGCCCAGCGGGAATTTATCGACAAAGCCGCCATAGACGGCCGGCATGGAAACGCGGCCGCCCTTGCGGCAGGCATGGATCGCCTGTCGGATCGAATGGGTTCTGTCGGTACCAAGAAACATCGACGCCTTGATCTGATCGACCACATTGTCGAGGAAGAAGCCGTGCGCTTCGAGGCCAACGGCGTCGATGACTGCGTCGGGACCGATGCCGCCAGTCATCTCCATCAGCGCCTCATATGTCTTCGTTTCTTCATAGTTGATGGTTTCCGCGCCGAAGCGCTTCGCTAGCTCAAGGCGATGCGGGAAATGGTCGATCGCGATCACCCGATGCGCGCCCATCAGGAAGGCGGACTGGACCGCGAACAGGCCGACCGGTCCGCAGCCCCAGACCGCGACGGTGTCGCCCGGCTCGATATCGGCATATTCGGCCGCCTGCCAGCCGGTTGGGAGAATATCGGAGAGGAAAAGGACCTGGTCATCATCCAACCCATCGGGAACGACGATCGGCCCGACGTCGGAAAATGGCACACGGACATATTCGGCTTGCCCACCTGCATAGCCGCCGGTCAGATGGCTGTAGCCGAACAGTCCGGACATTGGTTGGCCATACATTTCCCGGCCGATATCCTGATTGTCGGCGGGATTGCCGTTATCGCAGGCGGAATATTGATGCTTGCCGCAATGGTAGCAGTTCCCGCAGGCGATGGTGAAAGGCACCACGACCCGCTGCCCCTTCTTCAACGTCGATTTTGCACCGGTCTCGACCACTTCGCCCATGAACTCATGGCCAAGGATGTCGCCGGCTTTCATGGTCGGGATGTAGCCATCATAAAGATGCAGGTCCGAACCGCATATGGCGGTCGAGGTGATCTTGATGATGGCGTCGCGCGGATTGAGGATTTCAGGGTCGTCGACGGTATCGACGCGGACATCATGCTTGCCGTGCCAGGTTAGCGCGCGCATCAGTTCTTCTCCTCGGCAAATTGCTGTGCTGTGCGGGCGGCAGTGGCGACCTCGCCGGTTTCCATGAGCTGCTTGAACCGCCGCAGATCGCGCCGCGCCTGAATGGCCGGTTCGCGCTGGAACATCTTGGCGACGATCTTGCCGATGAAGCCGGCGGGCGGATCATAGGTGATGGTAGCCGTGACGATCGTGCCGCGCTCGCCCGCGTCGCGAAATTCGATTCGACCGCTATTGGGGACGTCAGCGCCTTCGACAGAAGCCCAGGCGATCAGCTCACCGTCTATCTCTTCGGTGATGACCGCGTCCCATTCTACGGTCTTTCCCGCCGGCGCCTTCACCACCCAGTGGGAGCGTCCAGCGGCGAGGACGTCCACGCGCTCCACATTCTCCATGAAGCTGGGCAGCCGGGTGAAGTCGCGCCAATAGGCAAAAAGTTCGGTGCGAGTGCGATTGATGGTCACGGACTTGCCAATGAGGCTTCCATGATCCGCCCCCTCGATTGCGGTTGAAGCCTCTTTCTTCTGCTCGTTCGACTTTGCAGTGGCCGCAGGGGCATCGTCTGTCGCATGACTCATGGGCATAGCTCCTTGGGCATGGGAAATAGGCTGCGCCAACATGGATGGGCGCAGCAAAAGCGAGCCTTGGTCTCGCCGCTACTCAACGCGACTGCCGCAGCAATAGTCCCATAAACACGGGGATAAATCTTATTGATGGAGATCAGTGTTGGAGCCACAGCGGGCGCCGGGTTGCGCGATAAACGGCCGCACGAGGGTCTTCAGGCGTGAATGCCCTGCTCTCTGGCACTGGAACGGACGGTAGCCTGGACCGTTCGCCTGGGCGTCCCCCACCAGTCGAGGAGTGATCCATGAAAACCGTGATATTCGTCCATGGCATGTTTCAAAATCCTGTCAGCTGGCGCAAATGGACCCACTATTTCAGCGAGAAGGGCTATGAGTGCGTGGCACCGGCCTGGCCGCTTCACGCAGGAAACCCACTCGATCTGCGTGAGAACCCGCCTGAAGGTCTGGGCGACCTTCGCCTTCGCGAGGTGATCGAAGCGGTCGAGGCCCAGGTGCGTCGTTACGACCTGCCGATCATGATCGGTCATTCGGTCGGCGGGCTCATCACCCAGATCCTGCTCAGTCGCGGATTGCTGTCGAGCGGCGTTGCCATCAATTCGGTCGCCCCCAACGCAATTATCGATCTCGATTGGGGCTTCATCAAAAACAGCGCGATCATCGCAAACCCTCTGAAGGGCAATGCGCCTGTGCTCATGGACGAGAAGACCTTCCGTGATGCGTTCGCCAATAGTTTGAGCCCACCGGACGCAGCAGCCGAATTCGAGGCGACGGCGACGCATGACAGCCGCAACATTCTGCGCGATTGCATGGGCGAAGATGGCCGGATCGATCTCGATGCGCCGCACGCGCCCCTGCTGCTGATCGGCGGTGAAGAGGATCAGATCATTCCCGCACATCTTAGCGAGAAAAATTTCAGGGCCTACACGGACGTAGCGAGCCTGACGGAGTTTCTGCCCTTCGCCGGCCGCAGCCACTATATCTGCAATGAACCGGGCTGGCAGGATGTCGCGGAAGCCGCCTACCAGTTTATCGAGCCCAACAGCGCCGCAACCAGCGCCGGCGCGATCATCTGATAGCCCCCGCCGGCCCGAAGGCGAGCGCCGTGCGAACCGGCGCAGACTTGTCCATTCGACCCCGGACCGCTGCACCCGGGGTGTTACGTGGCAATCTTTACCGACGGTCCGCGAGCCAGCAAGCCGTCACCCAAAGGATCATGAGGATTGGAAGATGGTCATGGTGCGGAACAACGGACTGACGCTCGTCCTGCTGTTGTTGTTTGGGGCGAGCATTATCGGACAATGGATCGCGGGCTGGCATGTTCAGGTCGAAGATGCGCACCGTCATGGCGAACAGGCGCTTTCGCTCAGCGCCTACAGCTTCAGCCCCGAATTTCTCTCCAGCGTCTTTGAGAATTGGGAGAGCGAGTTCCTGCAAATGTCAGCCTATGTGGTGCTGACCGCTTTCCTCGTCCAGCGCGGTTCGGCCGAATCCAAGGACCCGGACGGCCCGCCGCGAGACGCAGACCTCGATCTCCAGGCGAGCAAGCCCGGTGCACCGAAAATCCTGCGATGGGGGCCAATCTGGCGCGCTCTCTATGCGCAATCGCTCGGCCTGGCTCTGGCCGCCCTTTTCGTCATCTCTTTTGTCATCCACTGGAGCCAAAGCGCCAGGGTGGCAGCGCAGGATGCAATAGCACATGGAGAACAGCCGCTGACAACGATAGCCTATCTCGGCGATCCTCAGCTTTGGTTTGAATCCTCCCAAAACTGGCAAAGCGAATTTCTCTCGACTGCCGTTCTGGTGCTTCTATCCATTTTTCTGCGCCAACGGGAATCGCCGGAATCCAAGGCTGTAGCAGCCCCTCATAGTCAGACGGGCGAGTAAGCAGATGTGGATGGCTCCATACTCCCGGCCTCCTTCCTTTTTGCGAGTCGTTAGCGAGGAACCATAATTGGTGCCGACTGCTTCATTGGCCATCACCCCATAGGAGAATTAGGATGGCCGAGCCGCAATTCACCGATGCGATCGCCCTGTTAAAGGCCGACCATCGCAAGGTCGAGGATCTGTTCGAGAAGTTCGAGAGTGCCAAATCCGCAGACCGCAAGCAGGCGCTGGCGCACGAGATTTGCGTCGAGCTCAAAATCCACACGCTCATCGAGGAAGAAATCTTCTATCCCGCCTTCCGCGGGTTGATCGAGGACGACACGCTCGACGAAGCCTATGTCGAACATGATGGCGCCAAGGTGCTGATCAACGATTTGGAGGCCGGGTCGCCAGACGACGCTTTCTACGATGCAAAGGTCAAGGTGCTTTCGGAAGAAATCAAGCATCATGTCCATGAGGAGGAAATGCCGTCGGAGGGCATGTTCGCTCAGTGTCGGAAGACGGATGTCGATCTTGTGGCACTCCGCGACGCGATGGCTGCACGCAAGAAGGAATTGCTTGCGCAAGCAAAGGCAGACGGGCTGCCCGCTGCAAAGCCGACAGCTGTGAACCTGCTCGCAGCCTAATCAGCCGGTAAAACGCAATGGGCCGGCGTCTGAAAATGGCGACGGCTCATGTCTTGCAACCGCCATCCGACGCGATCCTTCACAGGAGCGGTCAGCCTCTCCGTGTAGCAAGACTCCGCCTGAAGAGCGCTGGCGACATCTCCCCCGATATACTTGCAGATGGCGCTGGCGAGTTCCAGGCCGTCCCCGGAAATTGGGGGAAGGATATGTTACAGCAGCAATGCCCCTTTCCGCCATGTCGAGGCCGCGATCTGCGCTCACATTCCGGCACAGATATGGGCGGTATCGTAAAGGTCGTGAAGAAACCTCATTTGCTCCGCCTCTCGTCAAACTCCGCCGGTGCCGCGGGCCATTCTCCCTCGGGAAGCGGTGCCAAACGATCGAACCACGCGCGTGAGCGCAGCAGGGTCAGCCGAGCACTGGCAAAGTTCATATCCGTCCAATCCACAGCGCGAAGCTCTTCATCCACGCCCGCCCAACCGCCAGACGCAACCACGACGTAACTTACCCTGCCGCTCTCGCAGGACACGAGGGCTTCGACTGCATGTCCGATTGTCTCGCCTTCAGCATCAACGACCGGCATGCCAGCGACGCTCGTCGCGGTGAAAAGCGTTGGATAGAGGGACCGCTGGCTTGCCAGGGTGGCGGACTTACCGCCATCTTCATAGGCGCGCTGCTTGCCAAGCCAGCGCCAGACGCCAATGAGATTGACCAGAGTTAGAAATCCGTTGGTGGCAAGCAGATTCGTCTGTCCCGAAGAGAAACCGACTATCGACCAGGCGATCGATCCCAAGGTGAAGACCCCGAAACCCCAGCCCGTGACGCGTGCGCCCAGATTGGCTGCGGTCATCATGGCCGCAATCATGGTGGCGGCAGGGGCAATCCAACCGGCGAGATCTTCCAACTCTGGTAGCTCCATGATCAATAGGTGAGAAGCGACCAACGCGAGGCGGTCTAGCTGGTGCCGGATCGAAGGCAGATTTCTGAGATTTCTCTTTGCATATACGGCGGCAGCGGTTTTGCCGAGCAGGGGCCGTACCAGGCCCGCGAGAATAAGCTCCGCTGGTGGAAGGGGCATTTGGCGATGGTCGCGATCAAAAACGCTCCGAACAATTCATAACACGGCGCCCAACGCCTGAGCGCTCCGTGTATGACTCGCGTAATTCCGGTGCCAGTGTCGATCGGCGTTCCTGCGCAAAGGTAACTGAGGGTCATAAAGCAGGAGATGGCGCTAGTCCGCTTCAGTCGATGCTGCGCAATTGGCGATCTGCCTCGTACGCATCAGTCGATAACAGTGGAACCTCACGCGATGTCGCGCGCTCCTCTGATCTCAACAAGGAAGCAGGTTATGATCACGGAAATCATCGGTGCGGTCATAGGGTCCAAGCTGGACCAGCGGGACGGCGACAGCGGCGCGAAGGGAGCCGTTATCGGTTACTTCATGCCGCGCATTGTCGGTACTGTGGTAAAGGTCGGTCTGCTGACCGCCATTGGGTACGGCGTTGTGAAAGCTGTTCAGGGTTTCGAGTCAGAAAATGATGCAAACTGCTGATAGCTTGGCAACAGTGCTGCGCTGAGCCATTCGCCGGAGGCACGCGCTGCCGATGTACGGAGTGTCAAATCTTCGAGGTGGTGGTCATGGAAGAGGATTATGCGCGTGGCCGCCGGGATGGTCTGAGGCTGGCCCTGTCGATCCTGGCGGCAGAAGAGGCGAAATGGGCAGCTCTGCTGGGCGAGAGCCGATCATGGCGAACCAACGTCACGCGTGAGGTTCGGCACAAGACATTGCAGGTTGCACAACAGCGGCTGCGTACTGCGCTAAACCGCCTGACGCCCAAATCCGACCAGGCCCTGGACCCCGAGGTCGCTCGGGCACTCGAGGAGATCGGGCTCTAATCCTGATCCTGTCATGACCCACCACAAGCTGAAGCTTTCCTGGAAAATCTGCACTGGCTGCGGACCCTCGTTCATCTGGCGCACGAGATGGACGCGGTATTGGGCGCGGGTAGATTCTGTTCCGAGCGTTGCTGCCCGCCTGGCACCGCCTCAGGCCGGGCACCATCCTTACCTGACCCGATGACCTCTGACATTGCCCTTGAGCGGATAGAGAATGCGCGAAACAAGGTTTTACATTTGCTCGCCGCCGCACGGGCCAGGCGACAATCTGTCCAAGCGAGGTCGCACGGATGGTTGCCGGTAAAGCGAACGCTGATCCCAAAGGGCCCTCGTGGCGTGAAGAAATGCCGGTCGTCCACGCCGCAATCGATCAGCTAGTAGCCGAAGGGTTGGTCGAACTGAGTTGGAAGGGAAAAGTCATGGCGTCGCGCGATGGTCCCTATCGGATCGGCCGTATGCAACCCATGAGGTGAAATCTGCTCAGCGCATGAGGCCCGCAGCCCGGAGCGCATCGTGGATGACTTTTTCTACGCCTGCCTTCCCTGACATGGTCGGGCATGAAGGTTCGGAGGGCAACGCTTCCAATCGATTTACCTTTGATACCGGCAGACTCGGTGTGCCCTCCCGAGCTTTGCCGACCGATTGCGCGACAGTGCGCTCCGTGCCAGCTATTAACAGGTTCCAGGACGATGCGATCCTGCGAGTGGATGAGATACCCGCTTCGAGCATATGCGGCATTGCCATGCCGCAAGCATCCGGCCCGCTCGTGGAGAGTGGTGTGCCGTGGCCCATCTTGGCAATGCGATAATCCTCGATAAGCGGGCGTCCGACTGCATCGTTCCAGGAGCGCCTGCGGTGGCCCGCTATCTGCTCTGAAACGTCCGGTGCCGGCTCAAGACCGTGGACCGACAACCACTGAGCAAGAATTGCCTCTGCATTGGAACTGCTGACTGTCGCATCGGCGCTGCCGTGCCATATCGAAATGCGTGGCCAGGGGCCGGAATGGGCCGACGCGCGACGGACCCGATCACCCAGATCCTCCGCGTCGAAAGCTCCACATCCGCGCATGGTTTCAAGCGCCTGCGAGATATTCGACGCCAATCCGTACGGCAGGCCGGCGATGATCGCGCCGCCCGCAAACAATTCCGGGTAGCTGGCAAGCATGACAGAGGTCATTGCGCCCCCTGCTGAAAGACCTGTCACGAATATGCGCGACGGGTCGACCCCATGGCTATTCACCATCGCCATGATCATCTGTCGGATGGATAGCGCCTCGCCCAGATCGCGGCCATTGTCTGTGGGAGAGAACCAGTTGAAACAGAGATTGGGGTTGTTTGCGCGTCGCTGCTCTGGAAATAGCAGCAGGAAACCGTGCTCATTTGCTAATTGTGACCAGCCCGCGCCGCGATCATAGCCTTCGGCGGTTTGCGTGCAGCCATGCAATATGACGACCAGCGCCGGTTTCTCAGCAATCTTCTCGGGCACATAGATTTTGGCGTTCAACGCGCCTGGGTTGGTCCCAAAAGCATCGAGGTCCACCAGGCGACTGGGACCAGCGGATAGAGCCTGGA
This sequence comes from Sphingobium sp. DN12, assembly GCF_051058005.1. Taxonomy (NCBI): domain Bacteria; kingdom Pseudomonadati; phylum Pseudomonadota; class Alphaproteobacteria; order Sphingomonadales; family Sphingobiaceae; genus Sphingobium; species Sphingobium sp. DN12. The sequence continues at coordinate 1,361,501 of NZ_CP173717.1, read as the reverse complement.
GCGAGTGGCTGGCTCGCATGGCTGCCAATCGGGCGATTGTAGCGGATAATCTAGACATACGAAAATCTCCTATCCTGCAACAGCAGCCGTTCACTCGCGACAATTTGTTTATGCTGCACCGCACAATATGGGGGAGTTCGGCCAGCACGCAAGGCGTGGCGCCCTGATCTTCATAATATCGAGAGCAATATATTTGTCGGCATATTCATGGAGGCGCGTCGTGCGAGCTAAGTTACGAACATGAGATAGGAGCGAGCGGTTGCCCGGCGCGGTCCGCGACTCCGCGCGCCAGGCCATGACGATACGCAATCAGTCTTGCTAGGCAGGAAGATGGCTTCGGCGCCATTCCACCCCAACGTAGGGCAACCGCCAGTCACTTGGGCGAAATGTCAGCCCTCTGTTCGGCATGGTGATAGTTACGGCTTTGTTCTGATGTCCAGTCTGCCGGTTCAACCTTTGAGCCCATCATCTCGGCTCGTGTCGGTGCGCGAAGCTGGACAAGCTTATCTCCTTGGCGCTGCACGATGCCCAGACGCTCAAACGCTTCAAGCCAGCCCTCCATCGGCCAATGCTTCCAGCGCGCATGGAAGCGCCGTGCATTTCGTACAATATCATCGAGATGCTGCAGCGGTGGATCATGACTGTCATGATATTGGTGACAGGCTATGGCCTCACCGACAAATAGCAGCTTCAGGCCAGCTGCCACTGCTCTGAACCCGAAATCCGTGTCTTCAGCGCCGTAGCCGATGAACCCTTCATCGAACCCGCCCAGCGCCTGGAACGTCGAGCGCCGCAGCGCGAAGGCAAGCGACCAGAACAGTCCGGCATTAGCCTCTTCTCTTAAGCCTTTGTCCGGAAATAAGCGCACCGGATGCGCGCGACCGCGCTTTAGCAAGTCTGTCTCGTTCCAGCAGTCGCGGGCATCATCTGGGCCAAGATAACGGATATCCGCACATAGAAGGGCATCATATTCGCTTAGGGTATCAGCCAGGATCCCAATGCACTGTCGCATGGGGATGCAATCGACATCCAGAAACACGAGCCTGTCATGACTGGCCAGCGAAGCTGCTCGATTTCGCGCCGCTGCCAGCGGGAGGCCGTTGGCCTCGAATTGATCAATATGCACGCGAAACTGAGCCGGTGGCAATGTGACCGGTTCATCGCTCATATCGACGACGATCAGTTCATTGGGTTGACGATCACTCCGCTGCAAGCCGGCTACAAGCTGCGCCAGATGCAGGCTACGGTTGCGAACGATGGTGAGGACGGAAACGCCCATTAGCAGCGTTTCCACAGGTCTAGTCGATATGTGTCGTGCCGTTCGGCCAGCTCCACTTCGAAATTCGAACCGAGTTCGGTCCAAAGAGCCTCGACCGCCTCGTCGCCACTATGAGGGTAATCAGTCTCTCCGGTATAATGGACAAGGATTATACGGCCGCCGGCAGCAACCTGATCGCGCAACCATTCACCTGCCCGATCAAGATCTACAAGGTCCCAATAATAAGCGACCTCGGACAAAATGACGAGGTCGTAGCCTTCGCCATCCGGTGTATCGTGCGGAAAGGCCATCTGCGCGAGCGTGACGCCAGGACGGTCGCCCACCCGCTCTCGCGCCTTTGTGAGCGCCTTGGTGCTGATATCGATTGCCAGCAGGCTATCGCACATTGGCGCCAAATGGCTGGTCAGAACACCATGGGCACAGCCGATCTCAAGCGCACGGGCATATCGGCGGTCCGCCAGGACATCATGGGTATGGGCGAATTTGGCGGCTTCATATTTGCTGGATGCAAGATCCCACGGATCATCATTTGAGGCGAATATGTCATCGAAATATTCCGCCTTGAGGCTGGTGACGGTCATTGTCGATCCCTTCTCAATGTCAGTATGTCCCGTGCGGGCATGCGCAGCTTCTCGCGCGGGAGCCTGAAGCCATCGCCCATCATCGGCGACATCTGGCTGCGATGCGCCAAAAGCGCCTGTCGCCTGCGTCCAACAGCCATGGAAGGCGTCGCAATCCGTCGGGCAAAGGGCGGCGGATCGCTCCACACATGATAGGCGAACAATGTGACTGGCCGCTTTGCCCGGCGCGTCGCCGCCTTCGCAAGTCGATAGGCGGCGACATGGTCGCAATGCGTTTCGCTGTAGTCGGACACTGCAATCGCATCGATCCGGCGCCAGCGGATGAACGCTGCCAGTCTATCGGCATCTCGGCTGAAAATCTGGCTATCGACAGGATGGGGTTGGGCATCGCGCCACCCCATCCAGATCGCCGGGGCGGCGGCAGCATTTAATCTCCCAATGGCGTGCCGGGCTTCCTTGCGCCGGGTGATCGCAACGCGCGGCGTACCTTCGGGGTGCGATCCCGCCCCGTCGGTCAGGTAGACGATAGCGCCTAATCGATCTCTGGCGGCGCAATGCGCTATCAGCGCGCCGGCCCCCAGCGTCTCATCGTCAGGATGGGGTGCCAATATGAGCCAGCGCGCCTGCGACCAGCGGCTGCGCGAAAGAAGCTCGGTGTTCACCACAAGCGTTCGCCCTCAACCCAGATATCGTGGTCGAGAAGTGCCTTGGCGGCCTCATCGCGGGCATGATCTGGACCTGCCTGCCGCAGATAGAGAGATAGGTCGCGGACGATCTTGTCAGCACGTTGCCCGTCTAGGGCACTTTGTGTCCCGAGGATCCGCGCGGCGGCCTCCATTACAATGAACCCGGCGTCCTCGACGACACCGCGTGTCATCCGAGCCACGGCGACGGCATCGTCATGACCAGATGCGAAACGCTGTGCAGCTTCCGCCACCCAGAAGCCAGCGGTTCGGACAGCAACGGTGGCATCGGCGAACCGCGCGCGCTGGACAGGATCCTCGCGCGCCGCGTCGCGCATGGAGCGACGAATTTCTGTGACGAGCGCTTCAATTCCACCAAGCTGCGCGGCGCAAAAGCGCCATGCCCCGGCGGTAAAACGGGGATCCTGGTCATAGTCACCTGGCTTGCCCAGCAGCATGTCAGGTTCGACCGTTACGTCGTCCAGCACATAGCGTCCGCTCACGCTCGCGCGCATGCCTCGTACACGCCATCCTGACAGGTCCGCGCGGACTTTCTCATCAGCGCGAACAATGACGAGCCGACGGTGCTCGCCTTCACTCGCGGCCGTTACAAGCGCATAATCAAGCCCCCCAGCCCCGCTGGCAAATATCTTCTCGCCAAGTAGCGAGGGAACAGTCTCTCGCGTCAATCGGACGCCGGGAGATGGCTCGGTCGCCCAAACTCCGAACCATGCTCCGCGATCGAGGGCATTTGCCAGCCAGCGGAACTGATCGGGCACCCCATACCATTCGAACAGGGACAAAGCGTTGACATGGCCTTCGTAGAGCCGAGCAATGCTGAGATCGCCGCGTCCCACTTCGCGCAAGGCCTGCGCCATCGCACGGCAGCGCGCTGCCTCGTCTTCGAAGGGAAGGCCCCCGCATATTTGGGGGGCAAACCAGCGATGGTGCCCGCTTTCGATCAGGGCCGACATGCTCTCGCAGGGGAAGTTGGGTGCCGCATCATAGCGCGCGCCCAATATTGCCAGCCGATCGACAATATCGATCGTTCCGGGGTCCTGACTTTGGATATCGGGGATCACGTAGCACGACTCCTGTCTGCCGGCGATGTGCCGGCAAGGTCATTCAACCAGCGGGCGATGGGTTCGGCTCCACCTGTGTCCATCAGGCAGTCGGGCCAACATCTGGCGCGCTCGATCGCCTGATTGATCATTCCCGGCCAGTCGCCTGCTGGCGGCCATTCAAAGCATGCGATCGCGCCACCTACAGCCGAAAGCTTTTCCGCCTTCGATACCTGTTCGTCAAAGGGACGTGGTTCGGGCACGCAGATGAAGGGACGACGCGCGCTCAATACCGCGCTGACAACGCCGTCTCCCCCACCCCCGATAACGACCGCTGAGGCTGCGATCTGTGCATCGGCATCTTCGACCCATCCCCGTAATTCCAGATTGTCCGGAAAGGATGCAGGCGCCGTGCAGGGGCCAATGATGCGAAACTTACGCTCGGGTGTCGCACGGGCAATTTCGGCCCATCTATTCCCGTCAGAAATGCCGCCCCCTCGCCCAAGGACAATCAATACGTCGCCATCACGTTCAATTGCCTCGCTGCGCGCTGATCGGACAATGCCAGGAGCGTAGATGGTCTTTTTGCGGATCCAGCCGGGGATTTCATCATCGTCCAAAGCTTCATGGAAGGGGGCAAGCAGAGCAGTTGCCCCGCGGAAGGCTTCAAGATGTGCAGCATCAAGTCTTCTGCCGTTCAAACGGACATAAACAGTGGGCACGGATGCGAGACGGGCTAGCATTGCCACCTCGGCCGATACGTCTACCACTATCAGGCGCGGCCGCGCCTGCGCGATCCAGGCTGCTATCAGTGCGGTGCGCTGCCGGATTCCCTCATGGTCCAGCGGAGCATAATGGAGCGACAAAGGCCGCTGGGAGCCGTCGATACCCCAGAACCCATCATCGAGGCGGTCATCAGGCAGTTCAAGACAGGGAAGGCCTTCAGTCCGGGCCATCAGCCCGGTCCCCAGCAGCGTGACGCTCCCCAGCGACCGACAAAGTGCGATCGCGCGTTGACGGTGACCGTCGCCATGATGATGGACGTAATAGCCGATCGGGCGGCTCATGAGATAGCGGCCGGCCTCGGAAGCGGCATGTCACAGGGCAATGCAGGCAGGGTGCGTTCCGCCTCTACAAATGCCGCTGCGCTCATTTCGCGCCTGGCCTGAAACCGCCATCGTGCGCGCGCCTCCCAATGCGATAAAGCGGGGACGAAAGGTGTGTCTCCCCTCTGTGCGCAGCCCAGCCATTGCCGCATATCAGCCGACATGCCGCCATCGGCGCGCCCCACGGTGCGGGATGATGCCCGCGTCCATACGGCATTGGGGTGAACCAGTTTGCCGCCCACTTCGATCGCTGCTTCGACCAAGGCACGGTCCTCTCCTGTGCGAAGGAGTGGCACGCGGCCTGCGCGGATGTAAAGATCTGCCGATAGCGCAAGGCTCGCGCCCGTATGATCGCCATGCCGGGGCGGCATGTCCCAATCAACCGGATCGATCGCATCCTCGATTGCGCGCACCGTCCGCCAATAGGCCTCGAAGCGACGACGCAGCGAAAATATTTCCGGTGCTTGAGCGGCCTCCAACTCATCCAGTTCGATCCGGCCGCCAATGATCCGATCCAGGGCGAAATGCGCAAGGTTGGCATCGACCCAGTCTGCCGGAGGCCGGCAGTCAGCGTCTGTAGAAATCAGCATACCACGCGGGCCCACTAATTCGGCGCCAAGATCCATCGCGGCACGGCGAGCAGACCCGGCGTGCGCAAGGACGGGGTCGAACTCTCGCTGGATCATTTTGAGCGGGAAGCGGGCGTTGAAGCGCTGCGCGGCGTCGAGTGCGACGGCGTATGTCGCATCTTTGCTGTTATTGACGCAGATTGCGACAGCGAAGGGCGCCCCTGTTCCCTGCCGGGCCAAGGCTTTGATCAGGCGGCCGATATGCTCTGCCTCGTTGCGGGCCGGTACACAGATACAGACCTGCGTCATGCGACATCCGCGACAGGTGGGAGCCCAATATCCGGCGCATTCGGGATCGCGATCGGCGCCATCGCAAGATGCCGATACAAAGCCTCATATTCGTCGACCATGCGCCGCGAGCAGCAATAATGCTCGGCATATGCCCTGCAGGCGCTGCGCTCGAGTAGCGAGGCGGCAAGTACGGCCGATGCGAGAGAGGAAATATTGTCCGGTTCAGCGAGAACGCCGCAATCGGGCGTCAGGAGCGCAGGCAAGCCGCCACGCGCGAATGCGGCGACAGGGGTACCGCAGGCAAGCGCTTCAGCCACGACCAGACCGTAAGGTTCTTCCCAGCGCGGCGTGCAAAGGGCGGCGACGGCACCGCCTACAAGCTTGGACAACGCGATGTGAGAAAGATGCCCGACATATTCGACATCCCCTCCCAATCGGGGCGCGATGAGCTTATCGAAATAGCCCTGGTTCGAGATCGGTCCCGCGATCCGCAAGGGCAACCCCGCCAGACGCGAGGCGTCGATCGCATAATCCAGTCCCTTCTCGGGAACAATCCGGCCATACCAAATGAGATAGGGCTTCTGGTTGGCAATGGGCTGGTAGGGAAAATGCCTGAGGTCGATACCATTGGGAATGACGTGGTGGGCATGCGCAACATGGCGCCACATCGCGGCCGTCGCTTCGGAGACCGCCACATAGGTCATTGGTCCGCGATTGAGCCTGATCCCGCTCTCGAGCCAGCAGAAGGGCGGCGTATGGAGGGTGGTGACGACGGGGACCGACAATGTTTCGGACATGCTGACCGGCAGATAATGCAGGGAATTGTTGTGAATGAGGTCAAATGAGCGTGACCGCAACGCAGTCATCAGGTCCAGATAAGCATGGTGTTCACGAAAGAAGGCGACATCGTTCGCCTCGTCAATACCGGTCTCGAGAAGCGACGTTTCCTCGCAGATCGCTTCTAGCCCCAGACTTGGGTCGGATCGCGTCGAAGCGAAAAGGGTGACGTCATGGCCCCGTTCCCGAAGCGACCGGGCAAGGATATGCGTGTGCATTTCCAGACCGCCAGCGAATGGCTCGCCGATAGCATATTTCAGATGGGCTATGATGGCGATACGCACTCCACGCTCTCCCAGCGACGATGCGCGAGGATTGCGATCGGCAAGCGTTCAACACAAATGCCGCGATTAATTTCCTCAGATTCCGAATCTAAATACCAGAAATCTTCATAATCCAGATCAATCTATAACCTAGGTTTATTTTCCAAGGCGAATGCAACCGCGATTTGCCGTGTCCATTTTATGCCTGCGCTGGATCAACTTTTTTAGTGAGCTGTTTTTATATCTGGTGCGTAGCGAAGCACACAGAACAAAGACTTGATATTTCTAGATATGTATCGGAGTTTGTCTTCGGTTCGGCTCAGTCGCCCAAGGCTTGGAGTTTGCATGAAACTTAGCGTCCATGTTCATCTCGATTACGAGCTGGCTGGTCCAACGGACCTGCTCTTGCAGATCGAGGCCGCTGATATTCCTGAGCAGGCGATCGAATGGAAGGACCTCATCCTTCCCCGGGCGGATCATATCGCCCATGTTCCCGCGCAGGACGGTATCGGCGAGCGGATATGGTTGCGGATGTCCGGTAAGATGGTCGTCGACTATCGAGCCAGGATAGTCGTCAACCGTAATTTGGCTGACTGCCGACAGTTGCAAAGGGTGCCGCCGCATCAATTGCCCGGTGAAACCATTCCCTATCTGCTTTCGTCTCGGTACTGCGAATCCGATCGTTTCCAAAGCTTTGTCGAAGAGGAGTTCGGGACGCTTCAGGGGGGCGAGCTTGTCATAGCCATGCGTGACTGGGTTCATCACCATGTGCGCTATGTTCCCGGCTCAAGCGACGTCATGACCACTGCGGCCGACACCTTCATCTCGCGCCGTGGGATTTGTCGCGATTATGCGCATCTTTTGATTACATTGGCCCGGTCTGCCGGTATTCCTGCCAGGATCGCGAGCGTCTATGCCGTTGGCGTTGAGCCTCCCGATTTCCATGCGGTCGCCGAGATTTTCCTTGAGGGAGAATGGCATCTTGTCGATGCTACGGGCATGGCGCGGGAAGCTGGCATGGCAAAGATCGGCGTAGGCCGCGATGCAGCCGACGTCGCGTTTCTCACGACGTTTGGCGGCGCCAGGTTGATCGATCAATATGTCGCGGTGGAGCCCTGCCTGGAGTGACGGCGTCGGGTTCGACCCGGCTGACCGGACTGCCGGCATCGCGGTCGCTAAAGCGTTTTCTAATCAGATGGAATCACCTGATGACTCGGAAAACGCGTCGAATCAGCGGTCTAGAGCAGTCGAGCTGACGAAGTTGGACCGGAATCTGCTATAGTGCATCCGAGCGGAGGTGCGGTCATTCTCCTGAAACGTGGCGAAAAACTCGTTGTTCGACCTTTCGATCGGCGCGGGTCCTTGGAAAAGCCCCCCCTCCTGCAGCACCAGAACAAAGCTTTGTCAGCCGCGCAGCAGAGCATGAAAAGCGCCCGCAGGAAAATCTGCCCAACAGGGTTTGCGCTTGCGCTCAGATCTAGGGAGCGGTTCGGTCGAGGGACATATAATAGGGTTGCTGAGCGAAGAGTTGATGCGCTGGTATTGAGGCGCCCGCTTCCAGATATGTGTTCTGCCACCATTGCGATGACGGCAGGCAACCAGACTCCGTGATAGCGGAGGTCGCGCGGATGAGGACTGCGCAGGTCAGCTGCGTTGTTTCGTTTCGCCGGGTGAAGGCAAGGATGTTTCCGGCTCTCGGCCCCCTGGCCAGTACAGGCTCGTAGCGGGAAGACGCAAAAAGCGAATAATTGTCCCGGCGCAGTGCCAGAAGCCTCTGAACAAGCTTGATCTTGGCATTTTCTGTCATTTCACCGGGGGCAAGCAAAGCCTGACGTCGCGCATAATCGACGGCGCGGCGATTATCGGGGTCAACCAGGCTCAGATCCTCCAATTCGCAGCCCTGGTAAATGTCAGGAATGCCGGGCAGGCAGAATTTCAGAACGGTCTGCACCAGGCTGTGAGCCTGGGCAGCGGGCCCGATACGTCCGATCAGGCGCTCCATATCGTCTCTGAAGTCGGAGGCTCCAACAAGATCACGTACAAGATGGGCAGCCTTTTCTTCATAGTCGATGCATGGTTCCTCCCAGCTGGAGCGAAGCCGGGCCTCCCGGAGCGCCTTTTGTTGCCAGGCAAGGATGCGATCCATATAGGCAAGAGTATCGCTTGAGCCGTCCCAAGTGCCAAACAAGGTCTGGAAAAGCTGATAGCAATCGGCAGGATGAATGTCGCCATGATGCGTCCTGGCGCGTTTAATCCATCCTTGGACATGATGCTCCCAGAGATCTGGCACGCCGCTGAGTACCGCAATGCGGGCGCGGCTATCCTCACCGCGCTTATGATCATGGGTCGCGGTCGCGAGCATGGCCGCCGGGAACTCGCTGGCCCGCTGAAGGACCCGGCGATGAAATTCCGCCGGCGAAATGGAAAATTCCGCCGGCGCCGATCCAACCTCATTGGCTGACAATAGTGGTGCCCGGCGATAAAAGGCGGTGTCTTCCACCCCCTTGGCGGCTATCGGCGCCGAAAGCTGCTGAAATCGGCGTACAGCCTCGGCCGCAAGCTCGGACTGGCCAGGGCCATCACCGGCAAGCCATGCCAGAATCTGCTGTCCTACCGGTCTCTCGCCGGGGGGCAGAGAGGGCTTTGCCGCTTCCCACGCCTCGAGCCTCACTTCCTCGTCGCTTGCAGGAGCCGATTGTCCGTCGCCATAAGTGCGATAGACAGGAAAGGCCTGCAGTAGGCAGCTGATCGATCGGCGCAACATCGGCTCCGTCCACGCCATGATCGCGGCTTGTCCGCTGCTTTGGGCGACGGCGCTGAAAGCGTGAACGCAGGCAGCCAGCTGCGCCTCGAACTGCCATTCGAGCATGTCGCGTTTCGCGCGCCGGACGACATCTTGCGGGTCGGACTGATCAGGATCGAGGGCCTCCCACAGGCTTGCGAGAGGTGTTTCGCCAATGGGGTCGTGCAGCAGGGCCGTGACATCGCGCATGAAATCATAACCGCTGGTCCCCTCGACGCCCCAGTCGGGAGGAAGCATTTCCCCGGGCCCAACTATCTTTTCAACGAGGATGATGGCGCCGGGACGGATCTGGTCCATTCGCGATCGCAGACGGCGGCAATAACGCGCAGGGTCCGACAGGCCATCGACATGGTCGATGCGCAGCCCGTCAATCAATCCCTCCTGATAGAGGTGGAAATAGAGGCCATGCGTCGCCTCGAAGACGGCCGGGTCTTCAACCCTCACGCCAGCCAGATCGTTGATTGAGAAAAATCGGCGCCAGTTCAGCTGATCGCCAGCAGTACGCCAATGAATGAGGGCATAATGCTGTGCTTCCGCGATAGTCGCGATATCGCCCTGCTGGGGTCCGTCTGGACGCAGGGGAAGCTTCTGCTCACCATAGAGCAGTAGATGGGGTGCTCCCGCTGATCCAACGACGAGATCGCCCTGCGCGATGACGGCAGCCAGTGGCCCGCCCAATATGGGAAGCTTCAGGGGACCGTTCCAGTCTATATCGAAATAGCAGGCGAACGGACTGGTCGGGCCCAATCGCAATACATCGTTCCACCAGGGATTTTCGCCGCCAGCTACCCCCATATGATTAGGGACGATGTCGATGATGATGCCCATGCCATGGGCTCGCAGGGCTGCAACCAGTTGGCGGAACCCGTCCTCGCCGCCAAGCTCGGGATTGATCCGGGTTGGGTCGATGACATCATAGCCATGGGTTGAGCCCTGGCGCGCCGTGGTGATGGGAGAAGCATAAAGATGGCTCACGCCCAGATCCGCGAGATAGGGTATGACTGCCCGGGCAGCTGCAAAAGGGAACTGCTTCGTCAGCTGGACCCTGTAGGTCGCGCGCGGTGTCATGGCTGAACCCTTTTTTGCAAAGCGGTCTTCGGACGGATCGTGGAGAGGCAGGCGATACGTTGCTGGACATCGGGGTCGGAAAGCAGCCTTTCGATCGGCGCGGGAAGGCGGCGGCGCCAATTGGGATGTTCGTTCGTGGTGCCCGGGAGGTTGGGCTGCTCGGCAAGGCCAAGGAGATCTTCCATCGGCACCAGCAACAGAGGAGCAGTTGATCCCGCCAGAAAGGCAAGCGCGCGCTCAATGACAGGCGCCGCGTCATCATCAGCGGGCTGCGGCGCGCCCCCACCGATAGCGGTCCATAGCGCTGATCGGGCCTCGGCCCGTTCGGCAGGCGTCTCCCCTCCGCGATCAAGCCTGCGGTTCCAGTCCAGATCGCGACCAGTCCACCAGCCCGTGATTGTAGCGATGTCGTGTGTTCCGCTCATGGCCACGGAACGTTCGGGATAGGCTGATGCTGGCCGAAATCCTTCTTCGCCACGGGTGAAAGGCAGAACGGTCATGCCATAGATATTTGCCTTTTCCAGCGCCTCGCCAAATCCAGGAGGTCGGGTTCCAAGATCCTCGGCAATGACGACGGAGGCTGCGCGCCAGGCCTCAAGCCTGACAAGGCGCAGCATGTCGTTAAAGGGATAGGAGAGATAGGCGCCCTCGGTTGCCGGACGACCTTGGGGAATGATCCAAAGACGCTGCAGTCCAAAGCCATGGTCGATCCGGATGCCTCCGCCGCGGGGCATATTGGTCCGCAGCAAAGCGATGAAGGGGGCAAATCCGCGATCTGCCAGGCCCTGAGGGCTGTAGCTTGTAAGGCCCCAGTCCTGACCCTGAGGTCCCAGCGGGTCGGGCGGCGCGCCTATGTGCAGGCCTTGGAGAAAGGCACCCGGATCTTTGCGTGCTTCCTCTCCCTGCGGATCGACGCCGACAGCAAGGTCTGTGATGACGCCGATCGCCATGCCCGCATTCTTTGCCTCACGCTGGACATCATCAAGCTTGGCACGGGCCTGCGCCTGTGTGAAAGCCTCGAAACTGTCGACTTGAGCGTCAGCGTTGCCCTTTGCCGCAGAACGCCTGAACGCTTCTTCAAGCGCCTTGAGCTTGGCCGGACCAGCGACGTCCCATTCAATCAGCGTGGCTGACGGCGCCACGCCCCGCCTGTGCACTGGTAGCAGCAGCGCGTTGAGTTCAACGCGGCTCGAGGGTGAGTAAGGCGCGAAGCGGCCGGGTGCGAGAAGCGATTGGGCATGGACCGGGCTGAGGGCTACTGCATCCGCGCCGCAGGCGCCCAGCCGTGTGACGGCCTCGATAAGAGTGTCAAAATCACCAAAATCCTTCTCTTCTTCGCGAAGCGAGGGAATCTGAACAGTGACGCCCCACCCTCGAGTCCTGATAGCAGGACAGGTGAGAGGCGCGACCGCCAGCATGACGCTGCCGTCATCCAGATCAGCGCGATAATAGCCAGGAACGGACAAGCCGCATTCGGAATCGATTTTCAGGACGGCATCCGTCTCGTCCCGGAGGGTGAATTTTCCGCCAGGCAGCGGGAGAGGCTCGCCGCAATCAACGGTCACCAATCCGGGGCGGGCAGAGCGTCGCTGGTGGAGCGCGGCGCGTGACACTGTAACAGCAGCGTCATTGTCGGCCGGAAGGCCGAGCGAGGCCAGGATCGCGCGCAGGCTATCATCGCTTACAACCTGCTCCATACCGTCCGCATCGGTCCACAGGCGCGCGATGCCGGCCTCCTGCGCGAGCTGGTGAAGCAGTATCATTGCGGTTGCCCGATCCAGATGGTGCAACTGGCCGGCGCGCCCGGATCCCCTGTCGAGAAGCAGGGCTGCGTGCTTTCAGAAAGGTCGACCGCCACGCCGCCAAGGTTGATGAGGATGGTAAGCAGGCGACCATTGCCAAGCATCCATCTCGCCTTGACAGCGCCGCTGGAGAGCGCAGTTGCGCCAAGCGCCCGTGCGCCAGCAATCCCCGGCATGACCGCCTGGCGGCGGAGGGTTAAAAGCGTGGCATAGAAGGATCGCCAGTCCGCGGCGTCCTGGCCTTGCATAACCCTTGCCATGTTGAAGGTTTCGAGCGCGTTGGGATCGGGAATGCGTTCCCTGGCATCGCTGCTCGAGAAGCTGGCAAAGCCCTTGAACTCAAGACGCCGGCCCTCACGGACGGCATCGGCAAGATCATCGCGAAAATCCGTAAAAAACAGGAAGGGACTTTTGGCGCCCACCTCCTCGCCCATGAACAGCAGGGGGATGTGCGGCATGAGGAGCAGCAGGCTCGTCGCGGCCCTGAGCCGTTCTACAGATACAAGATGGATCAGCCGCTCGCCCAGCGCGCGGTTGCCGGTCTGGTCGTGGTTCTGCAGAAATGCGATGAAGGCGTGAGGGGGCAGGTGCGTACTGGGGCTCCCACGCGGCGCACCTTTGTGATGCAGTGAGGGATCCCCCTGGTAGATGAACCCTTCGCTGAGGCAGCGTGCCAACTTCTGTGCGGGTTGGTCGGCAAAATCCTCGTAATAGGCATCATGTTCCCCCGTCAGAAGAACATGCATGACATTGTGGAAATCGTCATTCCACTGCGCATCATAGGTGTGGGGGGTTAGTCTGGCAGCATCGTTTCGCTCATTTTCGAGCATCAGATATATGCGGCGGCCCGGCGTGGCTGCGCGGATATCGCGCGCCAGACCGTCAAGAAAATCATCGTTGCCGATCGCATGGACCGCGTCGAAGCGAAGTCCGTCAAAGCCATAATCGTTCAACCACATCAACGCATTTTCGCGAAAATAGGCCGCGACCTGCGGTCGGTCGACCGCCACCGCTCCGCCCCATGGTGTATGGCGCTGGGCGTGAAAAAAGGGCGTGGCATAGTTGCCGAGATAGTTTCCATCGGGCCCGAAATGATTGTAGACGACGTCAAGGAAGATCATCATCTCCAGGCGATGAGCAGCGTCGATCAGCGCGCGCAGGTCCGCCGGGCCACCATAGGCTTCGGCCGGCGCGAAGGGGAGCACGCCATCATAGCCCCAGTTGCGAGAGCCGCTGAAAGCATTGATCGGCATGAGCTCGATCGCTGTCACGCCAATTTCTGACAGAGCAGGCAGTCTTGCCGCTACGCCTGCAAATCCTCCACACAGTCCGACATGCAGCTCATAGATGACAGCCTCCTCCCAGGGGCGCCCCTGCCAGCCGCTAGCGGGCGCGGCGATCGGAGTGACGACGCTCCAGCCATGAACGCCGCCACATTGTCGGCGCGATGCAGGGTCCGGGACGGCGAGGTCGGCGGTAAGGCGAAAACGATAGCGGTCTCCCGCTGTCGCTTCAGTCTCGAGATAGAACCAGCCTCCATCAGACGGTGCCATCGGCAGCGCCTGGGCTCCATCAATTTCCAGAGTGACATTGTCCCGGTTCGGCGCCCAAAGCGCAAAGCGCCATCGCCCCTCGCCAAGATCGCTCGGGCCCCATTGCGTCATATGGCTGGCCTTTCGCCAAGCCAGCATATCAACACTGCCGCATGTGCCTCCACCTTGTAGACGTCGCCGATAGCAAAGGGCGCTCGCTCGGGCTGCGCACTGTCGATGAGCACCTGTCGCGGAGCGGAGGGTGAAGGAAGCGTGAAGTCGATTGCATCCTCGCTTGCGTTGAGCAGCAGCGTCAGAGCCTCGACGCGCCCATCCTCCAGCAGGCTTGCCCGTCGCATGACAAGGGCGCGCCCTTCGGGATTGTGCCAGTCGTCGTGCGTCAACTTTTCTCCGCGCTCATCCCACCATTCGATGTCGTTGATGCCGAAGCCTGGCGAGTCCTGACCATAGAGGAAGGTTGGGGCACGCAGCACCGGATGGGCCTTGCGCAACGCGATCAATCTGGCGGTGAAATCGAAAAGCGCCTTCCCTTCCTCGCTTTCCATCATCGACCAGTCGAGCCAGCTGATTGCATTATCCTGGCAATAGGCGTTGTTATTACCGCCCTGCGTACGACCAAATTCATCGCCTGCTACCAGCATCGGAGTGCCAAGAGACGCAAGAAGGGTCGTGAGCATGGCGCGACGAACATTGTGTCGTCGGGCAATGATCCTCGGGTCATCCGTCGATCCCTCCGCGCCCCAGTTGCGCGAGAGATTATTATCGTGGCCGTCGCGATTATCCTCGCCATTGACCTCATTATGTCGCTCCTCATAGGAAACGACGTCGGCAAGCGTGTAGCCGTCATGGCTGGCCAGAAAATTCACGCTGGCCCAGGGGCGCCGCGCGCGGCGATCGAAAATGTCGCCAGAGCCTGACAGCCGCGCCGCCAGATCGGCTCTCTGCAGAGGATCCCCTCGCCAGAACCGACGCGCGGTATCACGATATTTGTCGTTCCATTCGGCAAAGCCGGGCGGAAAATTACCGAGCTGATAGCCGCCCATGCCCACGTCCCATGGTTCGGTGATGAGCTTGAGCCTTCCAAGTACCGGATCCTGTCGCGGGACGTCAAAAAGGCCTGCATTGGGATCGAACCCATATTCTGTACGCCCAAGCGTCAAACCGAGGTCGAACCGAAAGCCATCCACACCAAAACTGTTCGCCCAATAGCGCAGCGAGTCAGCTACCATCTGTATCACCCTGGCATGGGTCAGGTTGAAACTGTTGCCTGTGCCGGTATCGTTGAGACAATAACGCCGATCTTCGGGCAGGAGCCTGTAATAGGTTGCATTGTCGATACCGCGCCAGGAGAGGGTTGGCCCCAGCTCGCTTCCCTCGCAACTATGATTGTAGACGACATCCAGGATGACCTCGATACCGGCCGCGTGAAGCCGCCGCACGGCCACGCGCAACTCGTCATGCGTATCGCTCGCAAAATAGCTTGGCTCGGGCGCGAAGAAGCTCAGGCTGTTATAGCCCCAATAGTTACGCAGGCCCTTTTCCAACAGAAAGCGATCTTGGGTGAAAGCGTGGATGGGCATCAGTTCGAGCGCGGTGACGCCGAGGCGCTTCATATGGTCGATCACTTTGGGATGCGCGAGCGCGGCGAATGTACCACGTTCCTGTGCTGGCGCAGCCTCCAGGAGCTTGGTCAGGCCCTTGCTATGGGCCTCGTAGATGATGGTCTGCGACCAGGGAATATTGGGGCGTATATCGCGGGACCAGTCAAAGCTGTCATGTGTCACTACGGCCTTGGGCATGGCGCGTGCGCTGTCCCGGCGATCAAAACCCAGATCCTCTTGCCTGCCGCGGACCCGATAACCATGCAGCACGTCATTCCATCGAATATTGCCCGACAGGCGGCGGGCATAGGGATCGAGCAGCAACTTGTTGGGATTGAAACGATGGCCCTCCTTTGGCGCGTAGCGACCGTGCACACGATAGCCGTAAAGCAGACCCGGGCGCGCATCTGGCAGGTAGCCATGCCATACTTCATCCGTGCATTCAGGAAGGGTAAGGCGCGCCATTTCCTTTCGCCCGCCAGGATCAAACAGGCATAATTCTATCCGGTCGGCATTGGCGGAGAAAATGGCGAAATTGACGCCAAGGCCATCGAAGCTGGCGCCGAGGGGATAGGGCGACCCGCCCTCGAGACGATCAGCATAAAGGCTCAAGGGCGGTGTTGTCCTGTAGCTAAGTCAGGCAAAGGGTTTCAGCCCGGGGCTTTGGTTGATCTCTTTCCGGTAAGCGCTTGGGCTGCAGCGCCGCTTGCCAGGGGGTTTGGCAGTTGAACTGCCGCTTGTGCCTGGGCAATTTCGGCTTCCGCCTGGCGCCAATGTTCGGTTGCCAGGCCTTCAGGGTGACCCTGCGCTTCCCAGATGGCATGCGCGCGCTGGCGAACTCTCGCTTCATTTTCCTCTGTCATGATGGCTTCCTGGTTCGGGATCTGGAACAAAACCCAAATGCATCAGAGGAAGTTTGGATGCGCCTACTGATGTAGATCAGGCAGTTTGCGAGGCTGTACCGAAATAGGCTCAAGCGGTGGGGAACGCTGGAGCCATGGGGATGCTGGCATGTCGATGAGGTGGGGAGGCGATGACAGGTCAGTGCGGCGGACATGGTCGTGTCGAACAAGGCTCTCGGTTCATGCGGACGATAGGCTTCGCGCGGGCGGCCCGCCCATACGGCCCGGCCGCATCTTCCTCTTGTTTTTCTCACTGCATTTTGCCGCGCTGCCTATTGATTAAGGTAGGCCGCGACAGCCGCGACATCATCGCCTACTGCATCGACAGCCTCTTCCAACTGCACTTGATCAACGCCGAAATGGCTGGTCCAATATTGGATCTGGTCTTCGTTGCCCAAAGCAACATGATCTCGATCCACTGGATAAGCACGGTTGTCGTTCTCAGGCATGCATGACCCTCCATGGAGATGAAGGTCAACGCTGGTCCATGAACAATGTTGCGAGATCAGGGAAGGCTACCGATTTTGGATACAGCATCCAGGAGGGAAGCTTTGGCCTTAGCCCGGATGAAATTCCAAAAGCCGCGTTATCATCCAGGTGAAAAGGTGATGCGTGCATCGCAGTGCCACGAGAAGGTGATTTAATGCGACGCAGAGGCGCATGGTTGCCGCTGCGCGCAAAAAATTAGCCGGACTGGGCAGCCCGCTACATTCAGGCTGCGACTGCACCCGGAAAGGTTTGGAGAAGCATTTCGCGCGCCGCCTTGAGGCAAAGTTCGAATGTGGGGGCACCAATATGTGTTTGCGAGCCATCGAGATGTCGGACGCTTAGTTCCCACAAGCTGTTCGACCGTACCGCGCATCGGCGCATGTCGGCATCAACAAATGAAATCGGTTCCTGGATATGTTCGCGATGCAGCAGGTATCGCTCCACGCTTATGGCGCTTTCCCGGTGCGCATTATGCCAGAGCCGGAAATTTTCGGTGTTCGACGACAGCCATTCCAGTATCCGGCAATCTGACATCCCAGTCTCCACGAAATGCAACTTTTTTACGCCAGTTGCTGCTGGGAGACGCGCTGAAGTCATCAATGTTCCGGAAAAAATCCATAGATTAACCTGGCTCAATAAGAAAGCTCCGGACTTCGTCCGGAATGTGACGGCGGAGGAAAATCGCGGCGAGGTGCTCGACTTTGGACCTGGCTCGATCGAGCCGCAATTGTCAGCCTGAACCAACCATCACGTCTTGAATGTGGGATCGATGCGGTGAAGCCCCGGCCGTCAGGCGCGTGTTGGCGACGGCAACGCGAAAAGCTGGTGCTGTTCGGGCAACCGCGGCCCGTGCTGACCGTTTAGCGGCTGCTTCAATCTCTTGAGGAACCGCCATGTCGCAACGCACCCTGCTTCAATTCTTCCACTGGTATTATCCGGCAGGGGGCGGATTAT
The DNA here is from genome assembly GCF_051058005.1 of Sphingobium sp. DN12. NCBI lineage: Bacteria > Pseudomonadati > Pseudomonadota > Alphaproteobacteria > Sphingomonadales > Sphingobiaceae > Sphingobium > Sphingobium sp. DN12. The sequence goes on along the minus strand of NZ_CP173717.1, from coordinate 1,343,659 downwards.
GGAATGATGTGGCCGAGCAGGCTCGGCATCTTGCCGAGCTCGGCATTACCGATGTCTGGTTGCCTCCTGCATATAAAGGGGCGTCGGGAGGATTGTCTGTAGGCTATGACAGCTATGATCTTTTTGATCTGGGCGAGTTCGATCAAAAAGGAGGCGTCGCGACCAAATATGGAGATCGGGCTGCGCTCGAACGCGCCACCACCATGTTACGAAATGAGGGGCTGCGAATAATCCATGATGTCGTCTTCAATCACAAGATTGGAGCTGACGAGACAGAGTCGGTATCCGTGCGCCGGGCAAATCCAGACGATCGCACCCAATTGGATGACCAGATCATCAAGGCCAGGGCCTGGACGAAATTCACATTCCCCGGACGACGGGGGAAACATTCCCGTTTCATCTGGGATGCCCGCTGCTTCACCGGCATCGACCATATTGAGGATCCAGTGGAAGATGGCGTGTTTCGCATCGCAAATGAATATGGCGAAGGCGAATGGCACGATGAGGTCGATGATGAACTTGGTAACTACGACTATCTCATGGGTGCCGATGTCGAGTTTCGAAATCATGCAGTGTATGAGGAACTGAAATATTGGGGAAGATGGCTGGCAGATCAGGTCGCCTGCGATGGATTCCGCCTCGACGCTGCCAAACATATACCCGCCTGGTTCTTCCGAGACTGGGTTGGTCATATGCGCGATACGGTCAGGCAGGATCTGTTCGTAGTCGCTGAATATTGGCACCCCGATATGGATAACCTGCATCGCTATCTCGACCAGGTCGACAAGCAGCTGATGCTCTTTGATGTTGCACTGTGCCACCGCTTCCATGAGGCTTCCCTAGCCGGTGAGAGTTTCGACTTGCGCACGCTGTTCGACGAGACGCTGGTCGCGCATTCCCCCGATCATGCCGTGACCCTTGTCGGCAACCATGACACTCAGCCTCTACAGGCGCTGGAAGCTCCTGTAGAAGACTGGTTCAAACCGCTGGCCTACGCGCTGATCCTCATCCGCGAGCAGGGCGTTCCATGCATATTCCATCCGGACCTTTACGGGGCTTCATACACCGACACTGGTGGTGATGGTGACGAACATCAGATCGACATTTCCCCGGTAAAATGCCTGCCTCGATTGATCGAAGCGCGTCAGCGCTTTGCTCACGGCGCCCAATCAGATCTGTTTGACGATCCTCATTGCATTGCAGTGGTGCGTCACGGAACGGAAGATCATCCCGGCGCAATCCTTGTGCTTTCAAACGCAACAGCCACAGAAAAGAAGGTGGCTCTGGGAAAGGAACATTCAGGCGCATGTTTTCGCGACTTCCTGGGACATGTCGAAGGTGAAATCTTTGCTGACGAAGAGGGTAATGTTGAGGTTGCTTCACCCGCCGGATCCCTTAGCCTCTGGGTAAGGTCAGACAGTTTGTGAGCCCTGGATCTCGCTGCCGAGAGAGGGCGCAACACGCCGGGCGCGGACATTTGACAAGCGCTTTCCCAGCCAGGACGGGAGATGTTCGAGCATGGTCGTTTTCCCGGTTCCCCCGGCAGAAGCGCTGCATTGCATGAAGCCGTTCGCTCACGGAGAGGGACGTGCGCAAAGAAAAGTCGCGCATAGCTGTTATGGAATGATGCCCTTGTTGCGGGACAAGCGCAGCTGCCTGATCGAGGTCGGACGGGTCTTCAAGGGTAGCCCGGCCGAGGCTTATCTGATCCGCCTGTCCACGCCATGAAGATCGCAACCTACAACGTCAATGGTATCAACGGGCGGCTTGCGGTGCTGTTGCGCTGGCTCGCGCTTGCCGAGCCGGACCTGGTATGTTTGCAGGAGCTCAAGGCACCTGATGAGCGCTTCCCCGAAGCCGCCCTCCGCGACCTTGGCTATGAGGCGATCTGGCTAGGGCAGAAGAGCTGGAATGGGGTGGCGATTTTGAGCCGCGTCGGCGAGATCCACGAGACGCGCCGGGGGCTTCCGGGGGAGCCGGCGGATGTGCAGAGCCGCTACATCGAGGCTGCAGTAAACGGTGTGCTGATCGCCGGCCTCTATCTTCCCAACGGCAACCCGAGAACCGGCCCCAAGTTCGATTACAAGCTGCGATGGTTCGACAGGCTGCATGATCATCTTTCGACGCTTCTGGCTCTCGATGCGCCGGTGGTGATCGCTGGCGACTTCAACGTCATGCCGACCGATCTCGACGTCTATGTCCCTGACCGCTGGCGCGACGATGCGCTGTTCGCGCCGGAAGTTCGCGAGGCTTATGCGCGGCTGCTCGAGCTGGGCTGGACCGATGCCCTGCGGCATCTTCACCCTGACGAGCGCGTCTACACCTTTTGGAAATATTGGCGCAATTCGTTCGAGCGCAACGCGGGCCTGCGGATCGACCATATCCTTTTGAACGACAGGGCCGTAGCGCGGCTGATTTCGGCCGAGGTCGATCGCCGTCCGCGCGGCTGGGACAGGACCAGCGACCATGCCCCGGTTGTCGTGGAATTGGTCGACAAGCTCAAGCGCAAGCGAATGCCCTAGCCCTCCCCTTCAGGAAGGCCGGCATACCATTGTGCATAGGGGCCTGTGCGCGCGAGATGGCGATTAAGGTCGGGTGCGCCATCGCACCACCAGGCCGAGCCACGTTCGCCAAGCGCCACCTTGGCGCGATGGACCGCATCATGCGCGATTGCCTCGGCGGCAGCATCGGCTGCGCGCCGCGCCGCGCCGACGGCACGGCGAGCGTCCATCAGTTCCTTCACCAGGCGTTCACGCTCGTCAGGCTCGAGAGCAGGGTTGCTCATGCGCCAGAGCCGCCCGCGCACCGCGAAATACCGTCCGTCCGGCGTGATGGGATAGGAGCGGCTGCTCACAGCGTTCGGACCTTGTCAGAAATGCTGCGGAAGGTGATCGACCAGCGCGGCACCTCGATAGGGGCAATGCTATGTTCCCAAGCGTGACGTACTTCACCAGACAAATGATAGATGGAGCGCGGTGGCAGCGAGACTTTGGCGCGATCGAACCCGGCGGTCGTTCGACGGCGCAGGCGCAGAACAGCGTCATTGCCAAGCGAAATGCCCACGACATGCTCGAACACCGGCCTGTCCTTGTGCCAGCCGATGCCGGCACCTGGATCGTAGCGGATCAGCAGAGCCTGAGCGAGTTCGTCTGCTGCAAGCCCGGAAAAAGCAGCAGCGCGGCTTCGCACTTCGAGGAGCCAGTCCGGCATTGGTTCGGCTGGCGCGAAGCGGAGATGCTCGAAGTCATAGTTCCAGCCATAGCTATGGGTCAGGCGCTTCCCAGTCCATTGCTGGAACCGAAAGGGGGTGAGATTACTGCCATTGATATTAGCGATGAGCTCAGCTTCCTCCATTTTGGTCAGCAGATCGTCCCGCGCCGCAAGGCCAGGAACCACCGGCATGTCGAATAAATCTGACATCATCGTCATCCAGGCCATCGCGTGGTGGTGCATGAGGCGGTTGGGCTCATTTTGCTGATTGCGATATAGGATCGCTGGTTGCCGATTACAGTGGCGCAGCTATTTGCGACAGGCCACCGGTCCGAACGTGGCGAACACCCCCGCGGTGGGCAGCGTTCATCCCCATGGCGCGCGCCGATTTCCTGATCCAATGCAGTCACTGGCTGTCATTCGTGATCGGTCCCGCTGATTTCGCCTTGATCCTGTCTAATGAACGGAGAGGTTCCGCTCGTTGCTGCGCCCGGCTGGCTGTTCGAATTGCAGATATATGAGGAGAAATGACGATGCACCGTCAAGACGATGCCGCCTATTTTCGCAGGCGTGAGATTCAGGAGCTTGCCACGGCCGAGAAAATCGCAGGCCCTCTCGCCAAGCGGCTCCATTGTGAAATGGCGCAGCAATATGCGATGCGGGCGCGTTTGTCCGAGGACATGCCCCGCGCTCAGGGACCGCTATCGCAAAATGAGTAGGAAAGATCCGCCGATCGCTGCGGGGTTAACTCGACGACAGTTCCTACGGTAATATGGGGCCATGGAGGTCCATGTCGACGTCGCATTCGGGACGTTCGATTATATCATGGCTTTTGACTGTAGGATGGGCCGGTATGCGCGGTGGCGGCATTGTTGCCCGCTGCCTGATCTTCATTCATCTCCTCTGCTTGCCAGAAATTGTGGCACATGAAGATCGATAGTAAGAGAGAAATCACGATTCCCGCTATCAGCAAGACGGCCCTTCCCTTCTTGCGCGGCGACGAGGGGGCGGCCATCCATATCAAATCCTTCGGAAATGGCCTTTCTGCTCAAGCCCGTCCCTTGGTAACAGCCTGAGCTTTGTGCGCAGCACGCTTGCTTGTGTTCGTCTTGACAATGAATTGCGGGTTATCGCGGGAGGCTGCTACCTTGTGACCCTTGATATGGGTTGGGACCGTAACTTTCTTCGCCACAGTGCCATGCGCATCACCGCCAGGGCTTTTCCATGAAACCGCATCTCCAGCCTTCAGGGGCTTTTTCACCACGCCACCCGTGGATGCGATGATGATGAGATGTCCCGCTTGGCCATTGCCTCGATGACGGCCCGCATGAAGGGGGAAGCATTTTCGATCTCCTTCCCGGAGGCCGCCTCCCAAGTGTCGATCAGTTCCTTGTCAGTCATGAGCCCGACATCGTCCTCGTGCGTCTTTCGTACCGTGTCCGTCATGTTCCAATCCTTAGCTTCGCCTGGCTGTCAGCCGTCGTCCATGATGGCCCCGCCATCCTGTTCCTCTTCGAGCAGGATGGCGGAATCGGCATTAGCCGACAGGCGCACCTGATCGTTTTCCACCGCAGCCACCAGGCCGGTCGAGATGAAGTGATGATGGTCACCATGAGAACCGCTATCGGCCTTCACCATTTTGATCCTGTGACCTTCAAGCCGGTGCACGGTCCCGATGTGGACGCCATCAGCGCCGATTATGTTCATACGCTCAACTATGGCGGTCAGATCTGCCATGAACCGCACCGGGTCTGCCGGAGGCATTGGGTTGTGAGTCACGCTGCCATATCGATGTTGGCCGCGGCAGCATAATATTGTTCTTCGGCTTCGGCAGGAGGGATGTTGCCGATGGACTCCAGCAGCCGACGATGGTTGAACCAGTCGACCCATTCGAGCGTGGCATATTCGACTGCTTCGAAGCTGCGCCATGGTCCACGCCTGTGGATCACCTCAGCCTTGTAAAGGCCATTGATCGTCTCGGCCAAAGCGTTGTCATAGCTATCGCCGACGCTGCCGACTGAGGGTTCTATCCCGGCTTCGGCGAGACGCTCGGTGTACTTGATGGAGACGTATTGCGACCCGCGATCGCTATGATGGATGAGGCCGCCCCGATGGGCCGGCCGACGATCGTGAAGCGCCTGTTCCAGAGCATCGAGCACGAAGCTGGCATGGGCCGTTCTGCTGGCCCGCCAACCTACAATCCGCCGAGCATAGGTATCGATGACGAAGGCAACGTAGACGAACCCCGCCCAGGTCGCGACGTAGGTGAAGTCCGACACCCACAGCATGTTCGGCGCTGGCGCGTAGAACTTGCGGTTGACGTGATCGAGAGGGCATGGCGCCGCCTTGTCACTGATAGTTGTGCGCACCGGCTTGCCCCGGATCACCCCTGCCAAGCCCATCTCCCGCATCAACCGCGCGACTGTGCAGCGGGCGACCGGAAAGCCTTCCCGCATCATCTGCCGCCAGACCTTGCGCACGCCGTAGACCGCGAAGTTCTCGGCGAATACGCGCGCGACCTCGGGCTTCAGGGCGACGTCCCGCTGCGCCCGCGCCGACAGGCGTGTCGGATCCTGCCGCTTTGCGACGCGCTCGTGGTAAGTGGATGGGGCGATCGGCAGGACACGGCAGATCGGCTCGACCCCATAGGCATCGCGGTGATCGTCGATGAAGGCGATCATCGCCGGAACGGGCGGTCGAGCTCCGCCTGGGCAAAATATGCCGATGCCTTGCGCAGGATCTCATTGGCCTGTCGCAGCTCGCGGACCTCGCGCTCCAGTGCCTTCATCTTGTCGGCTACCTCGGTCGGGACGCCCGCGCGCTTGCCGCTGTCGACCTCAGCCTTCTTCACCCACTCATGCAGCGTCTGCGGAACGCAGCCGATCTTCTCCGCAATCGAAACCACCGCTGCCCAGCGAGAGGGGTAATCACGTTCGTGATCGATCACCATACGCACCGCGCGCTCGCGGACTTCCGGCGCAAACTTGTTCGTTGTCTTGCTCATACAGGCTCCACCTTCTCAGGAGTTGGAGCCTCCGGCAAACCCGGGGCGGTTCACCATGATCGTCTCCTGCATTTCAGATGTGCAAAGCGGTTTTGCCGGGGGCAACCGCGGCTGCGCGTGCGCTTAAACCTTCGGGTACCAACCTGCTAACGACGCGACTGTTCCGATAAAATCGGTTCAGGTGCCTCCCGCTTAACTTGTGTTGGATGGATTCGCCCTATTTTGCTTTTCGATCATCCTGAATTGGGGGCATCTCAATCGGGGCGCGCACCCATGCAGGCTAACCAGGGGCAATCGATCACCGGCAGAAGCAAGCGCCATTTCTCCGCCCGGGAACGCCTTTGTGCCAGCATGGTTGAGAAGGAAAGATATCAGGAGAGTATGATGGCAACGCACAGCTATTTGTCACCACTCGCCAAAACATCGAAACCCATATGCGGGGCGAGGAGCATGATCTCTTTCCTCGTCTCGAGTTGGCCCTAAAAAAAGGCAGATGGCGATGATCCTATGCGCCAGATGTATCGGGAAAGGCTCAAGCTGGCCTGACCCAGGCGGAGATTCTCTCGCTGGCGCCAGGTCGGTTCTTCAACTGCTATTTCTGCACAGCAAAAGGCGAAACTCGAGGACGTGGCGATGACACAGTGGATTACCGAGCTTGTTGGCCGGCTTGGTTATTTGGCTATCGCTCTATTGATGATGTTGGAAAATATCTTTCCACCGATACCATCCGAGGTGATCATGCCGCTTGCGGGATATTCGGCGGCAGACGGCAAACTCAATATCATTTTCGTCATCCTCTCTGGCACGGTCGGCACAAGCGCCGGCGCTTTCTTTTGGTGGTGGATAGCCAGCAAATTGGGCGAGCGGAGATTGAAAGGCTGGGCCGGCAGTCATGGTCGTTGGCTCACGCTCTCACCGGCAGAAATCGATCATATTGACGGGTGGTTCGAGCGACATCGTATCTGGGCGATCCCGATTGCCCATGTCATTCCGGGTTTTCGCACCCTCATATCCATACCTGCTGGCCTGTTCGGCACAAAATTGCCGCGTTTCCTGATGCTGACGATCATTGGCGCAACCGCGTGGAACAGCGTGCTTGCTGGGATGGGATATTGGCTTGAAGGCAAATCGGGAGCCGTAGATCAGTATCTGGGGACCGCCGGCATGGTAATCATGGGGGGTATCCTCCTCTACTATCTCTACCGCGTCTTCACTTTCCAGGCTCGAACCGACAATGCTTGAAGACGATCTCATGACGACGCTCGCAAGGCTCGGCCTGGCCACTGCACTGGGTCTGGCACTCGGTTTCGAGCGTGAGCGCCGCGGCCATGATGCCGGTCTTCGCACGCACGGGCTGGTTTCGCTCAGCTCCAGCATGCTGACCTTGTCGGCGCTCGAACTAGTGGAAAATCACGGTGAAGGTGACCCCGTAAGGGTGATACAGGGGCTTGCTCAGGCGATCGGCTTTATCGCCGGCGGCCTCATATTCGTGCGCGGCGGCGATGTCCGGAACATGACGACAGCCGCGAGTTTGTGGATGGCAGCAGCCATAGGAATCACTGCAGGTGCAGGTCAGTATCTCCTCGTGCTGGCTGGGACGGTTCTGGCCCTTTTGTTGCTCGTAGCAGCAACCCTGGTTGAACGCCTGTTTCCCCATCGCGACCCGGTGCCAGATCACGCTGACGATGACATTCAGATGCCCAACCGTCGTGGCACTGTTTCGCGCGGCAAAGCTCGGGACCCCCGCGACGCACGAGACAAGGCCAACAGCGCGGAGTAATCGGCGCTTCATGCGTCATGCAATTCAGCGGCTGCGTAGCAGGGTCGAGCTTGGCGGCGATGCATCTGGCCGAAAGAAGCTTAAGGCCGATAATGGCGATCGCGTGGATAGGCGCGGCAAACGCGCGATCAGCTATTGTCTCCCCATCCAATTTCTTAGTGAAGCAGATCAGTGATGCGCTGCTTCATGGCTTCCATCGAAAAGGGCTTGGTGAGGATGTGCATACCGGGATCAAGATGCCCATGGCTTAATACCGCATTCTCCGCATAACCGGTGATGAAGAGGATTTTAAGGTCCGGCCTTTTCACGCGGGCTGCGTCTGCCACCTGCCTGCCGTTCATTCCACCAGGCAAGCCGACATCCGTGATGAGCAGGTCCACTCGTGCATCGCTCTCCAGAATTTTTAGTCCTGCCGCGCCGTCTACGGCTTCAATCGCACCATAGCCAAGACCTTCCAGAATCTCGACGACCAGCATCCGCACGGTGGGTTCGTCGTCAATCACCAGAACGGTTTCGCCTTCCCGTGCTTGAAGCGCCAGCGCCGGCTCGGCTTCCGGTGTTACAGGGCTGCCCGCTTCCCCCAGATGGCGTGGAAGGTAGAGGCATACCGTCGAGCCGCGACCGAGCTCGGAATAGATCCGGGTTTGCCCACCGGACTGGCGCGTGAATCCATAGATCATCGAGAGGCCGAGCCCCGTTCCCATCCCTATGGGTTTCGTCGTGAAAAATGGATCGAAAGCCTTGGAGATTGTCTCCTTGCTCATCCCTGTGCCGGTTTCCGATACGCAGAGGGATACATTTTGCCCTGGCTCCATGTCCCGCTCGACAGCAGTCCGGCGATCCAGCCATCGGTTTCCTGTTTCGATCGTGATCTTCCCGCCATCGGGCATGGCGTCACGCGCATTGATGCACAGATTGAGAAGAGCATTCTCCAGCTGGCTCGGATCCACAAGGACCGGCCAAAGCCCTACGCCGTTGACCGCCTCCACCTCAATGGAGGGCCCCACGGTGCGCATGACGAGGTCGGCCATGCCATTCACGAGGTCGACAACGCAGGTTGGTTTTGGCGCGAGAGTCTGGCGGCGGGAAAAGGCCAACAGCCTGTGTGTCAGCGCGGCCGCGCGACGCGCGGCACCTTGCGCTGCGTATACATAGCGGTCCACATCCTCATGCCGACCCTGCGCCCGACGCATCTGGATCATCTCGAGCCCGCCCGTGATCCCGGTGAGCAGGTTGTTGAAGTCATGCGCCAGTCCACCCGTCAACTGCCCGACCGCCTCCATTTTTTGCGATGGGCGCAACGCTTCTCCGGCGGCTATCAGGTCTCGCGTTCTCTGCTCGACCTGTTGCTCGAGTGAGGCCGCCAGCTCGCGAAGTTCGATTTCAGCCCGTCGCCGTTCGGTAGCGATTCGGGTTCGTTCCGCGACTTCCCGGACGAAAGCGATCTCGTCGTCGAGCCATTCGCGCGCGGTGGCATGGTTAAGGTAGAGCAACGCGACGAGGCCGCCCTGCTCGGTGAGCGGCATATTGACCACTGCCTGCGCGCTTATGGCCTTGAGTGCATCAGCCCCCTCCACCGACCGCGGATCAAGGTCAGCGTCGGCGATGATGACGTCTTTTCCGCGCTTGAGATCCTCGATGTAGGATCCATAGTCCCGGAACTGCAGCACCCCGGCCAGGGACGATATGCCCTCGGCATTCCAATCGCGCTTGATCGTGATCGTCTCAAGAGCCGGATCAATGACGCCATAGCCTGCCCTGCTGACTTCCAGTGCCTCGCCCAATATCCGGGCTGCCGCAAAGGAGATGTCTGCAGGGTCCTGCACGTCGCGCACGACATCGCTCAGTGCGACCAGCGCGATGCGCATTCGCTCAGCGCGCCTCTGCTCTGTAACATCGGAAGATATGCCTGCAAGCCGCAAGGGTTTGCCGTCGGCGTTGAGAAACGGCTGACCGCGAGACGTCAGCCAGCGAATTTCACCCTCCGGGGTAACGATCCGGTAGGTGACGTCGAAATCCCCTCCCGTACGCCGTGTCAGGTCGATCGCATCGATGTTAGCCGCGCGATCGGCGGAATGAATGGCCGCGAGGCGGTCATCAAATGTAAACGGCTTTTCCGTGTCTACGCCAAACAGCGCCCGGCACGCAGGAGAGGTTGTGAGCTCTCCGGTTTCGAAATTGATACTCCAAGTCCCGAACTTTCCGGCGCGAAGGGCAAAATCGAGCTCGCGTTCCTGCTCGTTCTGGCGTTGGAGCCGGCTGGTGATTTCAGCCATGAGGGCAGCGTTCGAATTTTCGAGCCCCTCAAGGCGTTCGCGCTCCAGCGTCACGTCGACCTGGCTGGCGAAGAAATATGCGAGCGTTCCTGCTTCGTCGAATACGGGGGCAAGAAGGAGCCGGTTCCAAAATGGCTCCCCGGACTTACGATGATTGCGAATGTCGATCTCGATAGGGCGTATCGCCTCCACCGCATCGTGAATGGCCTGGACATCCGCCCGATCCGTCTCTGGTCCCTGTAAAAATCGGCAGTTGCGACCCAGAATTTCTTCGCGCTCGTAACCCGTCAGCCGACAGAAGGAGTCATTGGCGAACACCACCGGATTATCGTGCAGACGCGGATTGGTTATGATCATCGGCATGCGCGTGGCCCGCACCGCAGCTACGAAGGGATCCGTCCCTTTGTCGAGGCCCAGAACTTCAGCTTCAATCCTTTGCGCGTCGGCGGTGCCGTGTCCATTCGTCACTGTCTCGCTCATTCTTATGTCGATCCCGCCTACGCTTTTCGTTTTTGCCAGAAGCGAGGGAAGTAGAGTGCGGTTCCATCTCCATGGCATTGGAAAGCTTGAGGGCGTGACAGATTGAGGCGCTCGTAATCCCTGCAGGCAGCGCCTTTGGCTTTTCCTCTATCGAGATGGGTTGCGGTGGAGTGGCCCTTTTTGGAAGAAACGCTGGCACGCTGATTTCATAGTTAAGCGCATACGGTCGAACATAGGCAAAATTGTCGTTCACCACTGTATAGATCGGCGGTCGCTTATTGCCCGTCAGCTTGGTCAGGAACCCCATGACTGCGTCAATGGGCACACAACTGGAACTTAGCGCGCCGGAGCTCCATTTAGGATATGGAGGTCAAGGCGATGGCAAATGGTTGGGCGCCCGATGGCGCAGTGCAAGGCCAGATTGACGATACGATCAAGGACGCGGTGCAGCGTGCGCGGACGATGATGCCTGCCGGCGAGAGCGCGGTATATTGCGATGATTGCGGCGAGGAGATTCCCGAGCGACGCCGGCAGGCCTTACCTGGCACCCGGACCTGTGTTGCGTGCCAGTCCAAACGTGATAGGGCTGCCCGTTCTGTCGGGATCAATCGCCGTGGCAGCAAGGACAGTCAGCTGAAATAATTCACCGCAGACTTTGTCAGCCAGACAGTGGTTCAAGTGCAGATGAGTCGGAACACAGGGGGCACGCCCTGGCACATCATGACTTTGCGGTTCGGCATCGAACCTTCTTGTCGCCAAGCTCGACCCACACCGGCGCATGGTCGCTCGATATCTCCCAACCCCGCATATGAGCATCAACCGGCGCATCAATGCGCTGAGGATCGCGAAGCTCTTCTGGCCATGCCAGATGGAAGGATAGCCAAGATCGCAAAGCGCGCTCTGCAGGAACCTCTCCTCCGGCGCCTTGAGTTCCTGGAGCATGACGATGGCTGGCCCGGCTTCTGCTAGTCAGCGAAGCGGGACCGGCAAACGGCCGTTCACGCCTTTTACATTGCAGGTGGCGATCTTCACAAATCTGGCAGGACCTGGTCGGCACGGCCCCATTGCGCGAGTGCCTTGGACCGTGCTCGCTTCACCATCTCCATGGCATCGCCGATATGCCAGTGGGCCGGACTGTCCAGATCGCGCAACTCCTCCCAGCTGAGCGGCACGGCGATCGGCGCAAAGGGGCGCGAACGCGCGCTGTACGGCATGACGGCCGTGGCGCCGCGCTGGTTGCGAAGATAGTCGATGAAGATGCGTCCGGTACGCTTGGCCTTGGCCAGGGCCGCAGTGAACCGGTCGGGATCGGCCTGCGCAAGGGCCATGGCAAAGCGGTGCGCAAAATCCTTGACCACTGGCCATTGGGCGGTCGGCGTGAGCGGCGCGATGACATGAACTCCCTTGCCGCCGGTCACCATCGGGAAAGTTGCGAGACCCATCTGACCCAGCACGTCCTGAAGATGGGCAGCCGCCGAGACCACATCCTTGAACTCCACCCCCTCGTCGGGGTCGAGATCGAACACCAGTCGGTCGGCCATCTCGACGTCCTCGATCCGAGCGCCCCAGCCATGGAACTCGATCGTGCCCATCTGGACGCAGGTCAGAAGTCCGGCAGGCGTGTCCACGAACAGATAGGGCTCGTCATGCCCATCCTTCTCGCGGATCGCGACATGCCTGACTGCATCGCCGAAGCTGCCTGCATCATGTTTCTGGAAAAAGCATTTCTTGTCTCGGCCTTGCGGGCAGCGCACCAGGCTGAGCGGCCGGCTGCCGCTCCAGGGCAGCATGATCTCCGCAACAGCTTCATAATATTCGGCGAGCTGCCCCTTGGTGAGCTTGCCCTCGGGAAAGATGACGCGGTCGCGATTGCTGATCTTGACGGCACTGGTAGCGCCCGGAGCGGTGAGTTCGCCGACCAGCGCTTCGGTTTCGACCACCACCGCTTCGGGCTTTTTGTCCTCTCGAAGCCCCAAATAACTCGAATGGCGCAGCACGCCTTCGTCGGTGAATTCGATGAAGGCGACCTCGGCGACGAGTTTGGGCTTGATCCAGTGAGCGCCGCGCACGGCTGCTCGCGGTGCCTCCACCGTCGCAGTCTTCTGTTCTAGCGGCGCCATCAACGCCATCAGGCGCTCGATCTCGTCACCGGTGAACCCGGTCCCAACCTTGCCTGCGTATCGCAGCACGCCCTTCTCGTTCACCCCCAGCAGCAAGGCGCGAAAGCCCCGCTGCTTGTCGGAGGGGGTCCATCCGACGACGACAAACTCCTGCCGACGGATGCACTTGGTCTTCACCCAGCCCCCTGAGCGCGAGCCTGAATAGCGTGCGTCGATGCGCTTTGAGATGACCCCCTCCAGCCCCGCGTCGCAGAATCTGTCGAAGAGCTGCTCGCCGCGCCCGACGATATGGTCGGAATAGCGCAAATGCCCCCGACCCTCGCCAATCAACGCGGAGAGAAGCGCCTTGCGCTCCAGCAAGGGCCGTTGCGTCAGATCTTCCCCGTCAAGTTCGAGCAAATCAAATGCGAAATAATCGATCGCGTTTGGGTCGTCCTTGAGCGCTGCCTGCAAAGCCTGGAAACTGGTCCTGCCGTCGGGCAACACCACGACCGCTTCACCGTCGATCAGGGCGCTTTCAGCATCAAGCGTGACGGCGTCGCCGATCAGTCCGGCGAACCGGTCCGACCAGTCCAACCCCGAGCGCGTATAGGCGCGGCCTTCGCCATTTCCGATCGCCAGCAGCGTGCGGTATCCGTCATATTTGAGCTCGTGCAGCCAGCGATCACCCGGCGGCACATGGTCGACAAGAGTCGCCAGCTGCACGGGCTGGAACGGCGGCAGGATACGGGCTGCTTTCCTACGCTTCGTTGCCCTGGCAGGCTTCCTGGCTTGCGCCTCTACTGAGGCTGAGGCCGACGGCGATGCCTTGGACTTCAATCTTGCAATCGGTTTGCCCGCAGCGATCTCCTCCATCGTGCGCCCGCTATCTATGCTGGTCAGGTGGAGCCCGACCAGATCGTCCGAGCCGCCGGCAAAGGCATCCTTTACCTTGCGCAATATCCAATTCTCCCCCTTTCCCCTGCCGCGCGGTTTCATGCGAAAAAGGATCCATTCGCCCTGCATCCGGCGCCCATGAAGGATGAAATGGAGATGGCCTTCGGTCAGGGTCGCGCGCGGATCCTTGCCCGCGATCGGTTCCCACGTTCCGTTGTCCCACAGCATGACGGTTCCGCCACCATATTCACCCTTGGGGATGGTGCCCTCGAACCGGGCATAGTCGAGCGGATGGTCCTCGGTCCGCACAGCCAGCCTCTTGTCATCCGGGTTGGTACTGGGCCCGCGCGTGACGGCCCAGCTGAGAAGAACACCGTCCAGCTCCAGTCTGAAATCATAGTGTAGACGGGACGCGGCATGTTTCTGGACGACAAAGCCATTACCGGCGGCGGGCTGTGTCGCCCCGGAGGGTTCGGCGGTGCGCGCGAAATCACGCTTGGCGCGATAGGTGGCGAGCCTGTCCTCCTTCCTGGTCTGTACGTTCGGCATGTCGATTCCGGATCCCTTCGCTCCCTTAATCCCCGGATGCCATGACTCGTTCCTGCGCGGCTCAGGTCTGACAAGCGCGGCGAAACCGGACAGCGATCATTAGCGGTCGATTGACCGCGCGAACCGGTAGCTGGTCTGCTCGAACTTCAACGTGCGAAAGAAATTGTGGGCATTCCTCACCTCGATGTCGCTCATCGCTTCAAGCCGCGTGCAACCTGCCTTGCGGAGCGACTTCACGGCCTCATCGACCAGAGCGGTGGCAATGCCCTTTCTTCGGTATGCTTGCGCAACGAGGAGCAACGTCAGTCTGCCGACCAGCCCGTGCTGGATCGTGGGTATGACGGCCCAGGCGCAGCAACCGACGACTTCTCCGAATTCAGCGACAGCCATGTCGGCCTCCGCCTTGAGCGCTGCTTTCAGATTCCGGGCGACACCGAGTTCGTCCAGCTTTACTCTGGACAGCTGTCGCACCAACGGGACAAGCGCTTCCGCGTCGGCTGCCTTTGCGGGGCGGATGAGCAGTTTCGGTTGGGGCACCGGCGCAGGGTCGGAGCTGCGGTCGTTTGGACGCGATGCTGACCTGACAGTCGCAGCCGCTTTGGCCTCGTGTTTGCACCGATCTATTGGCGGTCCTTCGGCTTTTTTGCGACCTTGCGAATATCCTCTGTCGGGATTTTTTGGCTGTTTCTTAGACCTGCGTGTCGAGCGCGGCCGAATGGCCGATTCCATATCCTGGCCGTCGTCGTTATTGCTGCCTGCGGGTCGGGCTGTCGATACTGGTCTGGCCGGGGTGCTTTCCGCCGATGCCTTCCAGGTGCTGGCGGCACCGGCCCGCAGATAGGCCTCGATATCTTGCGCCGTCGCTTCCAGCCCTTGTGCGCCAATGCCGAACAACGGATTGCCGGCTGCATCGGTAAGCCCGAACTTGCCATAGTCGCCGACACCCGGTTTGCGCCTGCGTGATTTCACGAGCTTGAGGCCACGATGCTCGGCCATGTCGCGCAGTTTTTGGTC
Source organism: Sphingobium sp. DN12 (assembly GCF_051058005.1). Lineage (NCBI taxonomy): Bacteria > Pseudomonadati > Pseudomonadota > Alphaproteobacteria > Sphingomonadales > Sphingobiaceae > Sphingobium > Sphingobium sp. DN12. The sequence continues at coordinate 1,328,350 of NZ_CP173717.1, read as the reverse complement.
GATCGCCTCTTCTGCCATCTTGAGATAACCCTTGAGCCGGCGCCCGGTTCACGGGGCCCCGCCCCCGTCTGGGCGAGACCATCATCCGGCCTTGTTTCTGATTCGGCTCGTCGGCCGGCAGGGAACGCGACATCGGTAATTTCGCTGATTGCTGATGCGCGCCTGCCGTTTCAAAAACTCTTCGATGATCGAGCGGGTCACGTTCGATGATGAGGAGCACACGCTTTACATCTCGTTCCGTCAGACCGGCAAATATCTCTACTATCACGTGCCTGCCATCATCTTCGACGAGCTGTGCAAGGCCGGCTCGGCGGGAGCCTTTTTCAACGAAAGGATCAAGGGTCACTTCGCGTGCCGTCGCGACCCCGAGCGCCGACGTTTCGGGCCGACAGATTAAGGGCGCTCAAGCCTCTCCGAGCACCCGGTAGACCGACATCAGATGCTGTCCTGCAATGGCGCGCGCGCGAGGCGATCGCACAGTTTCCTCATTGGTTTCGTGGAGCATCGTCAGCATGTCGAGAACCTCCTGGCGCGGCATACCAGTTTCGAGCAAATGCGTGCCGATCAGCGCCAGCAAATTGCTCCAGAGTGTGATGGCACCCTCCGCGAAAGCATCATCACCGTCATCGTCGCTGCCGGATGCGTTTGGGTCTTTACCGGGCATGAGGTCACGCCCGCTTGCGCGTCGTCTTCGCTGGAGCCTTCACTGCTGGCTTCTTATCGGCGCTCTTCGCTGCCGTTTTGGCTGGCGCCTTCTTCCCAGCAGGCTTGGAATCGCCACTGCCCAGCGATTTTTTAAGTGCGGCCATCAAATCGACGACGTTGCTGCCGCGCGGGTCGCCTTCGCTATCGTCCGCATCGATATTGAGGGTCTTTCCTTTCTTCTTGCGTTCGATCAGATCCTTGAGCGCATCGACATAGCGGTCATGAAAATCGCTGGCATCGAACTTGCCGGTTTTCTTGTCGATCAGGGTCGTGGCAAGATCGAGGAGTTCATCATCAGGATCGCCATCGCCGATTTCGCGGAAATAGCTCGCTGCCTTGTTGACCTCATCGGCATAACGCAGGGTTTCCATGACCATTCCGCGACCGCAGGCCTTGATGCTGACGACATATTCCCGCCCGCGCATCGCTAGCTGGCCAAGTCCGATCTTTCGGCTGCGGCGGAGCGCCTCCCGCAGCACGATGAAGGCTTCCTCGGCCAGGTCGTCGGCCGGCACGACATAATAGGGCTTTTCGAAATAGATCGCGTCGATCTCGTGGCTATCGACAAACTGCGTCAGTTCGAGAGTTTTCTTGCTCTCGAGCTTGACGCCCTCGATCTCCTTCTCATCGAGCAGGACATATTCGCCCTTGGCATATTCAAAGCCTTTGACGATCTCATCCAGATCTACCGGGCCGATGCCGGGCACGACTTTCTCATATTTGATGCGCTTTCCCGACGGCTCATGAATTTGATTGAATGCAATGGTCGCGCCGCTCTTGGTCGCCGAATAGATTTCGACAGGGATCGAAACCAAGGCCAGTCTTATCTGGCCTTTCCAATAAGGTCGTGCAGCCATGATCGTCTCCAACTCGTTCTTCCGATAACTTTCTCCGATGGAGAGCGTTCCCACGCTCGAGGGCGACTTCGTTTACCGCCGTCAACGTCGAGTTTTGGTCGATGAAAGTCTTGCGGACTGGGACTGACTGACATTGCAGGAGTTCCTATACCTCGCTCGCCTTCCGCCCTCGTCTAAGCGGCCTGCTCGGCCTTACACTGTCTGGCATCACTCCGGCCCTTTGGCGGGCTTCTCGTCGCTTTTAACATCCCTTGCCGAAATGTCAGTGCAGCATTCGGCGCAAGGTGGGCACTAGCCGCCGAACGAGGTCGGACTTTGAAATCAGGGGCGCGGCAGGATGCGCGTGGACGGCTTGATGATCGAATGCGCCCGCGCAGAAAACATAGGGGATGTCATACAGATCCAGGTCATCCGCCAGTAAACCGGAGTCGCCTTCACCAAGCCGCACATCGAGCACCGCGCCGTCGGGCATCTCATCCGCTACTGCGCTAATGCCATCGGCCAGAGTGGTGTGGGGGCCGTCGACGACATAATGCGCGTCTTCCAGGAGTTCAGCGATCATCGCCGCGACGGCCGGGTCGTCCTCGACCAGTAAGATTTTGCGGTCCTCGGGATATTTCTCGGGCATGTCGCCTTACTCTATTCCAAAATAGGCGCGGTAGCGCTCGAAGCAGCGTGCTCCGCATCGCAATCGGATCAGCGCGCCCTCGGCCATGGCCGTGGCGCGCCGGGGTTCTTCTGCGACCAGAGGCGCGATCGCTTCATCATTCCAATCTCGGCTATGCTTAATGTCGAGTACGGCATGAAGGTCGAAATAGCGCCGCTCACTTCCTGAAAGCCCAATCCTCCGCAGGCCGCGGGCGGTAAGGGCCGAGCGGTCGGGCGCGGTCAGTTCGATAACGCCCAAGGCTCCTACGCTATGCCATGTATAGGCACGTAAAGACGCCATGGCAGTCATGGCGTTCGCCAACGCTAGGCTTTCCCAAACCGTGCTCTCGATGCGCGTATCAAGGTCGAGAATTTCGACCAGTTGGTCAAGCATGGGTCCATGCATGCCCTTGGCATTACCCCGGCCCATCTCATCCCAATAATTACGGGCCAATTCCAGCTTCGCGCGCGCGGGCAATTTCACCTGCGTCATCGCTACGAGGTCGTCGAAACCAGCCTCTCCAGCGGCTTCCTGTGACAGGAACCAACGCAACTGATTCCGATCTGCCTTATCCGCAAGCCAAGGGAAAAGGCGATCCTGCTGCCCGGGCCCGATCGCCTTGAGTTGCTCGAACCACCCGATAAAGCCGTCGGGATCGGTTGGCGCATCCGCGGCTTCATCGATCACCTCAGCCCGCAGTTTTTCCAGAAAGGCTTGCTGCAGCCGTTGCATGGTCATATCGTCGCCAAACGACGCTACAGACACATCCTGTGGAAATGCCGGCGCCAGCCGCCGTCTATTCCAGCGGCTCAGTTCTTCCTGAAAGTCTTGATCGAGAAATTGCGGGACATGATGTTTAAGCTGGGTAGCCACGAGGATGCCTTCCGATAGGATATCCCATAGAAAGCCGAGAACCTGACATCCGTTCCAGAAAATCCCATTGATCAAGATTAAGCCAGGCCCTTGGTATCGGCACTGGCTTCCAGAATTCTTCTGTGGATATCGCCGACCTCAAGTAAGCATCGCCCCTTCTCGGACTCTCAGCTGCAAATTTCCCGTTCCCAGGTGCGGCCCGTCCGCTTTGCCGATCAGGACGCTCGAGACCGGCCGTTAGTGGAATGTCCGCTTCGGTGCCGCGTTGCGGCTATAGCTGAATCTCATCCGGCATGGCGCACCGACCAGATCACGTCGTTCCGAACGTGTATCGGAACGGTCCAGTTAGGCGAGAGCATTTCAATCGCTGCGTTTTTGATTGTCTACACCTTCAACTGCGGTTCGGGAGTAACCGTGGCGCCGAGGCCGCCTTGCGCGGTTGGGGGATGAAGGGCTGATTGCCGCTCGGATAGGGAGCGGCGATGGATAACGAGATCGAAGGTGGACCAGCGAGCAGTCATATGAGTGCTCATACGAGCGGTCGTATGAGCACTCGGATTGAGGTCGTTGCGGGTCGGCGCCGGTGGACAGTGGAGCAGAAGCTGGCGATCCTGCGCGATGCCTTTGGCCCCGAGGGTTCGGTTGGCGATGCCTGCAAGCGGCACGCGATCGGCAGCGGGTCGATCTACACCTGGCGGCGGCAAGCGATGTCGGGTGAGCTTGGCGGTGCCAGACCTGCAGCATTGCCCACGTTCGCGGAGGTCGAGCTTTCTGTCCCTGTTCCAGCGTTGCCGGCGCCCGGCGGTCATATCGGGATCGAGCTGCCCTCGGGCGTGAAGCTGACCGTAGACGCCGGTGTTGATGCCGAGGCCCTGGCACGGGTCATTGCCGTTCTCACGCGATGATCCCACTGCCACCTTCCACCCGGATCTATCTGGCCTGTGGCGCCACCGACATGCGCAAGGGCTTTGACGGTCTGGCAGTGCTGGCCCAGCAGGTGCTGGAGCAGAGCCCGCATTCTGGGGCGCTATTTGCCTTCCGGGGCAAGCGTGGCGATCTGGTGAAGCTGCTCTGGTATGATGGCCAGGGCCTATGCCTGTTTTCCAAGCGGATGGACCGTGGCCGGTTCGTCTGGCCAGTGACGAAGACGGGCAAGGTCGGCCTGACCTCGGCGCAGCTTTCCATGCTGCTTGAAGGCATAGACTGGCGACGCCCGGAACGGACAGCCGCGCCGCTGCTGGCGGGCTAAAAAGTGCGGATTCCTGTGGGTTTATCTGGCATCGATGGTGCCGCTTTGATACTATTCCGAGGTGTCGGATCGAAGCTCTTCCCCCGTCGATAAGGACGCCCGCATCGCCGAGCTGGAGGCAGCTCTGGCGGCCCGCGACACGCTGATCGATACCTTGCGTTTCCAACTGGCCCATCTCCGGCGGCTCACCTTTGGCCAGTCTTCGGAGAAGCTGACCCTCCAGATCGAACAGCTCGAACTCACCCTTGAGGAGTTGGAAGGCGAAGCGGAGCTTGCCGATATCCGCAAAGTCCAGGCGGATCAGAGGGAACGACCGGCGCCGGTCCGCGCCTTGCCGGCGCATCTGCCGCGAGCCGAACGCCGGATCGAGCCGGAAGCAGGCACCTGCACCTGTCCTTCCTGCGGAGGCGCCCTGCGTCCGCTCGGGCAGGACAGCGACGAGATGCTCGATGTCGCGCCGGTGCAATGGCGCGTCATCCGCACCGTCCGTCCTAAATATAGCTGCCGATCCTGCGAGCAGATCGTGCAAGCCCCGGCGCCCGTAAAGGCGATTGCCCGGGGCAAGGCCAGCTTCGCCACACTCGCCCATGTCGTCGTCGCCAAGTTCGATCATCATCTCCCCCTCTATCGCCAGGCCGAGATGATGGCGGCACAGGGCCTCGATATCGACCGATCGACGCTGGCAGGCTGGGCAGCACAGGCCGCACATCTGCTTGACCCGATCGTCAGTCGCATCCGGGAAGAAGGGATCAAGGCCGGCAAGATCCATGTCGATGACACGCCCGTTCCTATGCTGATGCCCGGCAAGGGCAAGACGGTGCAGGCGAGGCTCTGGGCCTATGTCGTCGATAATCGTGCCGCTGGCGCATCGACGCCGGCGCTGGCTTGGTATCGCTTCACTCCCGATCGCAGCGGCGTCCACCCGCAAAGCGAGCTCAAGGACTTTACCGGGCTGCTACAGGCTGATGCCTATGCGGGCTTCGACAAGCTCTACAGGGGCAACCGCATTCGGGAAGTCGCCTGCTGGGCGCATTTCCGGCGCAAGATATTCGAGAACCACGCCACCAGCCCGACGCCGTTGACGAGCAACCTGCTGGATCGGATCGCCGCGCTCTACCGGATCGAGGAAGAGATACGCGGGCAGCCGCCTGACCAGCGCCGTCGGCATAGACAGGACAGAAGCAGGCAGCAGGTGAACGAGTTACGCTCGATCATCGACGATGCGCTGCGCCGCCTGTCGCCCAAGTCCAACATGGCCAAGGCGCTCAGCTATGGCCGCAAGCGCTGGGATGCGCTCACCCGCTACATCGACGAGGGCATTGCCGAGATCGACAACAACATCGCCGAGCGCGCGATCCGCCCCATGGCGATCGGCCGCAAAAACTGGATCTTTGCCGGATCGAAGGCTGGCGGCGAACGGGCTGCCGCCATCTATTCCGTCATCGAGACTGCCAAACTCAATGGCATCGAACCGCAGGCCTACATCGCCGATGTCATCGAGAAGATAGCTGGCGACTGGCCCGCTACTCGCTGGGATGAGCTCATGCCGTGGAACTGGCAGCCAACCCACCAGGACTTCGCTCAAGCCGCATAGCGGTACTCAGGCCACGCTTACGTTCGGGATTCTAGCGTCAAAGGCCATCATGGCTATCACGGCCGCAATCGCGGGCTCATCTTCCGTCCCCTAGTAGCCAAGCGGCCTAAGCTCGCGGATCAAATCGACCAGCAGCCGCAGACCCGTCGGCACGTTCCTGCGCGATGAATAATACAGGTGGAACGCTGGCCCGGTCGATGCCCAATCCGGCAGCGCGATCTCAAGTTGCCCCGCCGCGACCAAAGGCTGACCAGTGGTTCGGAAAGATAGGTAAGGCCCGCGCCGGCCAGGACGGCGGGCAGCGCAGCGTCGGCATTGTTCACGGTGATCATGCCAGGCACGTCGATCGCCACGCTCTCGTCGGCCTTGTCCAGTTCCCACTTGTAGATGCTGTCGTCCCCCAGCCTGATGCGCAGGCAGCGATGTTCGGCGAGGTCGTTGGGATGCTGGGGTCTTCCGAACCGTTCAAAATAGGACGGAGCACCAACGATCACCCAGTCTATTTCGCCTGATAGTCGTTGCGCTATCATGTCCTCAGGAACAGTCCCGCCATACCTGATACCCGCATCAAAGCCGCTGTCGATGACATCGACGATGTGATTGTCGACCGAGATTTCGAGTTCGACGTCCGGGTAGCGCTCCATGAATACCGGCAGGATCGGGCTGACGAGAAGGGCGGCCGCATCCGCCATCATATTGATCCTGATGCGACCTGCCGGGGCGTCACGGAACCGGTTGAGAGTCTCGAAGGCATCGCCGATCACGTTGACCGGATCCGAGATGGCTTGCAGCAGTTGTTCGCCCGCGGCTGTGAGCGTCACCGATCGGTTCGTCCGGTTGAGAAGGCGCAGGCCCAAACGAGTCTCGAAGGCTTTTAGCGCATGGCTCAGCGCCGAGGAACTTACGCCAAGTTCCAAACCCGCCCGCCGGAAACTGCGGTGGCGAGCAATAGCGATGAAATACGCGCAGTCCGCCAGATCGGATCGATTGATTTGCACAGTGGGCTGCCGACCTCCAATTTACCGTCGAAAAGCCCTGCTGTTGTCTCGCCGGACCGACGAGCATCGAAACGTCGGTGTGAGCGGAGCTGCAGGGCACGGCAAACCTTACGCCACGTGCAGCCGCTTTGACGATGAGAATTTCTCACGTTGGCATCGCGAGATCCACCCCTAATCCTTTTTCGGTTCGTGCGTTAAATCCACCATGACGATGCGACGGCCGTGAGAGGCCAAGTCCCATCGCTGGCAACATCGCAGAGACAGGTAGCGCGCCGTGCTTCGTGGGCGCGGGCGGTCGTCTGCGCGCGTCGGGAGACGGTCAATGGACGACACGCAGAACGCAGGTATCGACGGCGCGACAGCGTCGGCGCTCAGCACCCCAAAGCTTACGATTGTGTCGGCAACTTCAGCTTTGCTTTTGACGAGCTTGCTCCTGGCGCTCGCCTCAAGCCTGTCCGCACTAGCGCCCTATCCCTATGCGCTGAACGCGTCCGCCCCGGTCCTGTTTGGCAGCATCTCGCTGGCGCTCCTGATCGGCGCAGGCGTCGCAATCGCACTAAGGAACTCGGTCGGCACCCCGATGATCGCGATTACCAGCGCGGTGTTGAGCGTCATCGCAGTCGTCATCGTCAACGGCAACCCGCAGTGGGGTCTTGCTGGCCTGTTTCTGCTTGTTTTGCTCTCAGGATTGGCATTCCTCTCCGGCGCACTTCGCGCGCTGGAAGCGTCGGCGTTAAACTCACTGATTGGTATGTTCCTCCCGCTGATAATTGCGGCGGCGGCCTTCACGGTCATCGCCCCTATTGCCGCGAAATCGAACGCGCTTGCCCTTTGTAGCGTCGCCACCTCCGCTCTTTCTGTGGTCACGGCTGCATTCACACTGCGTGTCCGTCATCGCGCCGTTCAAGACGGCTGAGGCAAATGTATCAAGAACATCAAGTGCTCGGCGCCGGAGGCGTGTTTGCCGCCAACGCCAGCGAGCAAAACACTAGATGGGGCGCTGTTTACGCGGTCGCTTTGAGTGTCGCCGGCATCATCACGGCTGAGCTTCTGCCAGCCAGCCTGCTCACCCCGATTGCGTCAGACCTCGCAATTAGCGCGGGTATGGCAGGTCAGTCGATCAGTGCAACCGCTGTGGCCGCGTTGTTTGCCAGCCTGTTCACCTCAAGGGTGATAGCGAAGGTCGATCGCCGGGTCGTGTTGTTATCCTTCTCTGTCCTTATGGCCCTGTCGAGCGCGCTGACGGCGATAGCCACCAGCTTTGCTGTGCTGATGATCGCTCGCGTAATATTAGGTGTCGCGCTGGGTGGATTCTGGTCGATGGCCGCAGCCGTCGCAGCACGGCTAGTCCCACCACAGGCGTTGCCGAAAGCGCTGTCGATCATCTTCGGCGGGGTCTCTGTCGCCCTCGTCGCATCAGCGCCGCTTGGTAGCTTTCTTGGCGGTATGCTTGGCTGGAGGGCTATATTCGCTGCTGCCGCAGTTCTTGGCAGCTTGTGCTGGCTCTGGCAGTGGGCGGCACTTCCACAGATGCTGCCAGGTGAGCAGGCTCAGAACAGCAGCATCGTCGCCGTGGCAAAGCGCCCACAGGTCGGCACGGCGCTCCTCGCTATCACGACAGTGTTCGCCGCGCAGTTCGCCTTCTTCACCTACATGCGACCGTTTTTTGAGGGCGTGACCCATCTCAGCCACACGTCGTTGTCCGCGATCCTATTGCTTTTCGGACTGGGCAATCTGGCCGGGACAGCCGCGTCTGGGCCGGCACTTTCCCGTAGCCTCAGGGGAACGCTGCTGTTTGCGCCAATAGCGCTGTCGCTATCCGCGGCGGGCTTGATCCTCCTGGGTGCCGCAGCCGTGGAAGCCAGCATACTCACGGCGATTTGGGGCTTCGCATTCGGCATGGTCCCAGTCGCTTGGTCGACCTGGATTGCGCGCAATCTCCCCGACGCCTCGGAGGCCGCAGGTGGCCTTCAGGTCGCGGTGATCCAACTCGCAAACACGGGCGGCGCTGTCGCGGGAGGGATGCTGCTCGATCGCAGTGGCCCGCTGGCCCCGCTCATCGTCTCCGCCACGCTTTTCGCCCTTACCGCATTGATCGTCGGACTGGGCCTCTACCGGACGCCACGTCCGGCAACCGCCAAAGGAATCTTGTAAGTGTTCTCGTTCAAGGATCAGGTTGCAATCGTCACCGGTGCAGCGTCTGGCATCGGCCTACAAACTGCACGCGCTTTCGCGGAGGCTGGAGCCAGCGTCACTATCGCCGATCTGGACGGTCAGGCGGCTGAACGCGCCGCTGCTGAACTTCGGCAAAACGGCCACAACGCGATCGGCATAGCTTGCGACGTTTCGGACGAGGCCTCCGTCGAGACGATGGTGCAGGCTAACCAACAGGCGTTTGGTCGCTTGGACTTCGCCTTCAATAATGCCGGCATCCACGTCGGGATTGCTGAGACGGCCGATTTGGAGGCCGTGGATTTCGACCGCATCATCGGCGTGAACCTGCGCGGCGTGTTCAACTGCATGAAGCATGAGCTTCGTCAGATGCGCGAACAGGGAAGCGGCGCGATCGTGAATTGCTCTTCGCAGAGCGGCACGGTCGGCATTCCTGGCCTGAGCGCATATACGGCGTCAAAGCATGGTGTGATCGGGCTGACGCGCGCGGCTGCGCTGGAATATGCCCCTAAGGGCATCCGCATCAATGCGATCTGCCCCGGCACCACGGAGACACCTCTGGTGCAGGGCTTGATGGAGCGCGAGCCGGGTCGGCTTGATGCAGTGATCGCGGACATTCCCGTTGGCCGCATGGGCAGCCAGGCCGAGATTTCCTCCGCCGTCCTTTGGCTGTGCAGCCCCGGCGCCGGTTTCATGATCGGCCAGATCGTCGCGCCCGACGGTGGTTACACCGCGCGCTGATCGCTTCCCACAATCTCATCTCAGAAGGAACTCGCCATGAATGATCAGCCTCATCTTCGCCTGAACACAGGCGCCAACATGCCAGCGCTTGGCTTCGGCACGTTCGCGATCAAACCAGAAGATACACGCGCTGCCGTGCGGACCGCTATCGAGACCGGCTACCGGCTGATCGACACCGCTGCCAACTACAAGAACGAGGCCGAGGTCGGCCAAGCCATCGCCGACAGCGGCCTTGATCGTGGCGAGCTTTTTGTGACCACGAAGCTCTGGATTGAGGATTATGGTCACGAACATGCGCTGCGCGGGTTCGAGGCGAGCATGGAGGCGCTGAGCCTCGAATACATCGACCTGTATCTTCTGCACTGGCCGCTTCCGATGGATTTTGAGCGGACGATTGCCGCTTTCAACGCGCTTGAGCCTGCGCTCATCAGTGGGCGCATCCGCGCGCTCGGGGTGAGCAATTTCAACCCTGAGCATCTCGACGAGCTATCGCATCACACGGACGTGGTGCCGGCGGTAAACCAGGTCGAGCTAAGCCCTCTGCTGAGCCAGCGCGTGGTCAAGGCTGCAAATGCTTCGCGCGGCATCATCACGGAGGCCTGGTCGCCTATCGGCGGTCAGAAGCGCGTCGGTGATGTGCTGAGAAACTCATCGATAGCGTCGATCGCCGAGAAGCATGGCAAGACACCCATTCAGGTCGTGCTCCGCTGGCACATTCAGCAGGGCAACGTCGTCATCCCCCGCTCGATCAATCCCGACCATATCGCCAGCAACTTCGACGTCTTTGGGTTCGCACTCACTGACAGCGAGATGCGCGCGATCGACGGCATGAACATCAACGAGCGTGGCGGCCCTGACCCCGAGACGTTCGACGTGGCAGCCTACCAGAAGATCCTCGCAAGCCGATCGTAAGCGCTGAAGTTCGACCAACCGGTCGCCTCTCCAAACGTAATCAAGAAGCGGAGTTCCCATGACCACGAGACGCAGCTTTTTGGCCGCCGCAACCGCGGCCTCCCTCACTCCCGCTATCTTGTCGGCACAGGCCCGGCATGGCCAGTCTCAGGGTGCGAATGGCACAGTTCCGCTGGTCACGCTCAACAACGGCGTGAAGATGCCGATCCTGGGTTTCGGCACCTTCCACGTAAAGCCGGTAGAGGCGGCGCAGATGGTTCAAACCGCCATGGGTGCGGGCTTTCGGCTGATCGACACGGCAAAAAACTACGGCAACGAGGCTGAGGTTGGCGACGGCATCGCTCGCAGCGGCGTCGCCCGCAACGAACTCTTCATCACCACCAAGCTCTGGATCGAGGACTTTGGCTACGATCAGGCGATGCGGGCATTCGACCTCAGCATAAGCAAGCTGAAGCTCGACTACCTCGATCTTTATCTACTGCATTGGCCCGTGCCGATGGATTTCGGCAAGACGATTGCCGCCTATAAGGCGCTCGAGAAGCTGAATGCGGACGGTTGCATCCGGGCAATCGGCGTGAGCAATTTCAACGAAAACCACCTCGACAACCTGAAGGCGGCGACCTCTGTGGTCCCGGCAGTCAATCAGATCGAAATCAATCCGTCGCTCAGCCAACAGCCTATGCGAGCCGCTAATGCCCGGCGCGGCATCGCGACCGAAAGCTGGTCGCCACTGGGCGGCGAAAAGAATGTCGGTCGGCATATTGCGAACTCGACCATCCGTGAGATCGCAACGAAGCACGGAAAGTCTCCCGTTCAGGTCATCATCCGCTGGCATATCGAACGTGGCCTGATCGTCATCCCACGTTCCACGAATCCTTCTCATATCGCTGAGAATTTCGACGTTCTCGATTTCACGCTCAGCGAGAGCGAGTTGGCGTCCATCGATCGGATCAACGTTAACGAGCGCAGTGGTCCCAATCCCGACACGTTCGACGTGGAAGCCTATCGGAAACTCATCGCAGGTCGCGCGCAACAGGCTCGCTGAACATCAATTTGAAAGCCGGAGATCATCTCATGCCAAAAGCAATAGGCGCGGTGCTCATTTCGTTGGGACTTCTGACGGCTGGTAATGCCGCAGCAAAAGGGCGTTCGGAAATGCAGATCAATCGAAAGTTAGAGATGCAGGCGACGAGCGCGCCTGCTCAGAACTTCACCGGGACGGTGACCATCACGGGACAGTTCAAGCGGGATCAACCCTCTCGCATCACCGGCGCGGTCGTCGAGTTCAAGCCGGGTGCCCGAACCGCGTGGCACTCCCACCCGCTTGGCCAAACCCTGATAGTTACCGAGGGTGTGGGCTGGACGCAGGTTGAAGGTGAGCCAATCGTCGAATTTCAGGCGGGAGACATCCTGCTTTGCCCGGCCGATAAGAAGCACTGGCATGGTGCAACGCCGACGCAAGGGATGACCCATGTCGCTGTTCAGGAAGCGCTCGACGGGAAAAATGTGACCTGGATGGAGAAGGTGACGGACGCTCAGTACCTGATCGGGCCGCCGAACGGCTGAGGCGTAGCCTCTCGGGCCTTCGCTCTTTACGATCTTGGCAGGCATGCTCGACGACATGATACTGCATGATTGATCTCGTAGCGGCGCGACGAGGCATCATCCCATGAGTTTCCGGCTGCAGCTGCGGATTTTCCCGGAAGCTGCCATTTATTGCGATCGACAGATTGCGCCTGCTGGTAGACCTACCCCTGCTGGATGAAGGTGACGACCTCGCTGATCGGCGGGCGCGCCACCGAGAGATCGGCCTCGACTCCCGCAGATTGGCGACGTTCTTCGTTCTAGCAGAAATCTGCGAGAATGTATCGAAGCTACAAGACCTTCAGCCCGCATGCTGCTACTCACCCCCAAAGGGAGGCCGCAAAAAGGTCTGCCAAAGGCTTATGAGGGTTTCCCGTGACGCAACATCTTCCCCGCCTTTCGACCGGGATCTCGGGTTTGGATACCATCTTCGGAGGCGGGTTTGTCGAGGGCTCATCTTATATTGTCCAAGGGCAGCCGGGCGCTGGTAAGACAATCCTGGGCAACCAAATCGCCTTTGCGTGCGCGAAGGAAGGCAAGAAGGTGCTTTACATCACGCTGCTTGCCGAAACGCATGACCGATTGTTCCAATCGCTATCCACGCTGACCTTTTTTGAGAAGGAACAGCTGGGCGGCAATGTCGTCTATCTGAGTGTCTTCCAGACTTTGAAGAATGAAGGGCTGGACGCGGTGGTCGACCTGTTGCGCAAGGAGACCAAGCGTCACGGCGCCTCGCTCATTGTTTTCGACGGCCTCCTCAATGCGCGAGATCGCGCCGAGTCTCAGCTCGACGTCAAGACTTTCGTCGCGGAGGTGCAGAGCCAGGCGGCCTTTGTCGGTTGCACGGTCCTTTTTCTTACGAGCGCGCGAGTTGAGGACGACAGCCCCGAGCATACGATGGTCGATGGCGTTCTTGAGCTGCATGAGGAGCTGGTCGGTGTTCGCACGGTCCGACGTGCCCGCTTGCGCAAAAGCCGTGGTAGTGCCGCGCTAGGTGGCTATCACCAATATGAGATAACCGACATCGGGCTCTCGGTATTCCCGCGGCTCGAGGCGGCGTTCCGCACACCGTCGGTCATAGATAGCCCAAACCCACAGCCGCTGTCATCCGGCGTCGAAGGGCTCGATCCGCTGACCGGGGGTGGCTTACCTCGCGGTTCGACCACCTTGTTGATAGGCCCTTCCGGGTCAGGGAAGACGTCTTTTGGCATCAACTTCCTTGCACAATCGACTGAGGCAGAGCCAGGCCTTCATTTTGGTTTCTATGAGACGCCCGATCGTCTCTTGCTCAAGGCCAAAGCACTAGGGCTTGATCTCAAGGCCAAAACCGAGGCCGGGCAAGTCGAAATCTTGTGGCAACCGCTCACCGAAAATCTGCTCGACAAGCTTGCTTACCGCCTCCTCGACGCCGTCACCGCACGGGGCGTGAAACGCCTTTTCCTCGACTCACTAGGCGGGTTCGAGCGTGCCGCGATCCAACGCGCGCGCTTGGTGGAATTTTTTGCGGCCCTGACGAACGAACTTAGGGCTTTGGGCGTTACAACGATCGGTACGTGGGAATTGCGTGACCTTTTCGCCTCCGAGGTAGCAGCCCCCGGACCCGAGATATCCAGTCTGCTCGATAATCTGATCATGATGCGACAAGTCGAAATCCGGTCCGAGTATAAGCGGGTCCTTTCCGTTCTGAAGATTCGCGACCAGTCCTATGAGGCGGCGCCGCAGGAGGTGATCATCGACGGGCATGGCCTGGCCATTAAAGGCCCGTTCGAGCTTGCTACCGGCATCTCGACCGGCCTCGCACGGCCACTCGAGGTTTGACCCATTTCCTCAATCTGAGCCGATTGGGGCGCAATTCATGAAAATTGTGGTAGCCGAAGACGAATTCCTGATCGCCGACATGCTGGTCGTATGCCTCGAGGACGCGGGTCATGAGGTGCGTGACGCGGCTCATGGAGCAGCCGCTCTGGAGCTCGTGCGACAGCAACGTCCCGATCTTATCATCACCGACTTCATGATGCCGTTGATGACCGGCCTTGAGCTCGCCGAGGTCGTACGCGCCGACGAAGCGCTACGTCGCATTCCCATATTGCTGGTGAGCGGCGCGCAAGGCGCTATCGCGCGTGATCGGACCGACCTGTTCGACCTCGTGCTCGACAAGCCCTATGATATTGAGCGACTGCTAGAAGCGGTGGAACAACTCGGCAGCTGTTAGGCTGGTCGCACTATAGGGACGCCGCTTTATGACGCTGAACGCCAAAATCTCAGAAGACGAGGTTCCATCGGCCGCGGCCAGCAGACTCGTTGCCATCGTAGAATCATCCTCTGACGCGATCATCGGCAAGACCCTCGAGGGCGTGATCACAAACTGGAATGCCGCTGCTGAGCGCATCTTCGGCTATTCGGCGGAGGAGATTATTGGCAAATCCATTCTCACCCTCATTCCGGACGATCGCCGCGCGGAAGAGGACGAGATCATCAGCCGCCTTAAAAGAGGCGAGCGGCTCGAGCATTTCGAAACGGTGCGGCGGCGCAAGGATGGGACTCTTTTCCATATCTCACTCACCGTCTCGCCGATCAAGGACGCCGACGGGACCGTGGTAGGCGCTTCGAAAATCGCCCGGGACATCACCGATCGCAAGGCGGCGGAAGCGCTAATCGCTCGCCAAGCGGAACGCCTCGAGACGCTTAACCGCGTAGCAAATGTCATTGCCCGGGACCTTGATCTCGATCGCATTGTCGAAGAGGTCACCGATATCGCCACTGAACTGACCGGTGCGAAATTCGGAGCCTTCTTCTACAACGTTATTAACGCTGCTGGAGAAGCCTACTATCTCTACACCCTATCCGGGGCGCCCCGCGAAGCTTTCGAAACGTTCGGCATGCCGCGTAATACGGCGGTCTTTGCGCCGACCTTCGCCGGCGAGGGCGTCGTGCGCTCCGATGACATCCGCCAAGATCCACGATACGGCCACAGTGCCCCGCATCACGGCATGCCTGCTGGGCATTTGCCTGTAGTGAGCTATCTGGCAGTGCCGGTCACCTCCGTTTCTGGCGAGGTGCTGGGCGGGCTCTTCTTCGCTCACGATCAGCCGGGCAAGTTTTCGGGCGACGCTGAGACTCTCGTCTCGGCTATAGCGGCCCAGACGGCCGTCGCCATGGACAATGCCCGCCTACACAAGGCCGCGCAACTGGAAATCGAACAGCGCCGACGTGCCGAAGACGCCAAAGAGCTGTTGCTTCATGAGCTCAAGCATCGCGTAAAGAACACGCTCGCCACGATCCAGGCCATCGCTGTGCAAACCTTCCGAGAGGCCCCGCCGGCTGAAGTGCGGGCATTTGTTTCGCGTTTGCTGGCGCTATCGGGCGCACACGATCTGCTCACCCAGCAGAACTGGGAGTTGGTCGATGTAGGGCATGTCGTGCACCGTGCGCTAAGTCCGTTCATCGAGGGCGATCGTCCCCGCATCACAATCGCCGGGCCCGAGGTCGCGGTATCGTCTGACAAGGCTCTGCAACTGGCGATGGTTCTTCACGAACTAGGGACCAACGCAGTCAAATATGGCGCCCTTTCCAACGAGGCTGGCAAGATTGATGTTGCTTGGTCGCGCACGGCCGAAAGTTCAGATAAGGCGATCATATTAGTTTGGTCGGAAGTGGGGGGACCGCCTACCTCAGCACCAGCCCGAAAAGGATTCGGTTCCCGAATGATCGACCGAGCGTTGCGCGGTGAAAGTAGCGGCGCTGACTTCGATTTCAGGCCCGAGGGACTGAAAGTGACGTTGCGTTTGGCGCTAGATGACATATTCGGTGCGAAACAGTGACGCTGAACCGGCTTCGACCCAGCCAAGAGCATCCATGGGAGTACAAGCACTGCGTATTAGGACCGAACGGGTCCCCAACCGTCGGACCCGTTCAACGGACCTGTAGCATGTCAGCGCGGTTAGTTTTTGTCGCTCCGGTTAAAACGACGGTGGGTTCAACGGGTGGCGGCAACACAAGCTTGAAAACGCTCAGCGGGCGTTTGATATTCGAGCGTTTTCCTTGGCCGTTCGTTGAGTTGGCGAGCGACGGCACTCAGCTTGGCCTGGCTGTATAGCGACAGATCGGTTCCTCTGGGGAAATATTGTCGCAGCAGGCGATTGGTGTTTTCGTTGGAGCCTCGCTGCCAGGGCGATTGCGGATCACAGAAATAGATTTCGACATCGGTAGCCAGCGATAGGCGCGGATGATCGGCCAGTTCCTTGCCGCGGTCCCACGTAAGCGACTTGTAGAGTTCGCGCGGCAGGCGCTGCGTCTGCCTGATCAGCGCCGACACGACGCTTCTTGTATCCTTGTTGGCGACCTTGATCAGCATCACATAACGCGAATGCCGTTCGACCAGCGTGGCGATGTAGCTGTTCTTCGTGCCGCCGATCAGATCGCCTTCCCAGTGGCCGGGAATGGCGCGATCCTCGACCGACGCGGGACGCTCGCTGATCGACACGGCATCCTTGATCTGTCCGAGGCCATTGCGCTTGAGGCTGGCGTGCCGCGACCTGCGAATGGTGCGTCGGGCGCGCAGATGCTCCAGCAGTTCCTTCTTCAGAACCCCGCGCGCCTGTATGTACAAACTTCTGTAGATGGTCTCGTGCGACACCTGCCTGTGCGGCTCCTTGGGAAAGCTGCGCCTGAGCCACCCCGCAATCTGTTCCGGTGACCATTTGCGACGCAGCTTGGCCGATACTGCCCGGGCCAGTGGCTGCGAGCAAGCCAGCTTGCAGGGCTTGGGCCGCAAGGCACGATCCCATGCCGCCTGATCGGACGCGGTCGCCCGATACCGTGCAATACCGCCGTTACGCCTAACTTCCCGACTGATCGTCGAGGGCGCGCGGCCCAGCCGACGGGCTATCGCACGCAACGGTTCGCTGACGCTCAGACCCCGCGATATCTCCTCCCGCTCCGCAAGGCTCAGCGCACGGCTGCCGCGCTTGCGATCGGCAGGCCGGATGCCCCCGGTCGGCGCGATCACCGAAAATACCGACGATGACGCTCGATCAAACCTGCGCCCAATCGAACTCATCGACTCCCCGCGCTGCCAACGATCCCATATCTCCGCTCGCTGGCTGGCCGTGTAATATATCCGACGACGCTGCTTCATCGCGACACTCCATCTTCCTCAAAAGATTAAAGTGTTGTCGCCACCCGTTGAACCCACCGTCGATGGGCGACAGACAGCTATCTCCGCCTGCGGTCGTGTCGACTGCCCGAAAGAGGTCCGGCGGCTATCGCCGGTTACCCGCCGGTAAGCCGACATTCCGAAGTCGGCCAGTCTGGTGCGTTTCTAGAGCGATCTTCGAGGCTTAGGGAATGGCGGGTGTTGGGATGGAACCCGCCAGTCCCGGCCAGGACGGCGTGATCTGCCCCCCGCTGAGTGGCCCAGATACTATCATAGTCTGGACCACGAAGGGACATTGAATGCCAAGCCAGAAGCACAAGTCGGAAGAGATTATCGGCAGGCTGCGAGAAGTTGAGATCGTGCTGGCGCAGGAGCCCTCGACGGCCGAGGCATGTCGACGGATCGCGGTCAGCGAGCAGACCTATTATCTCTATGGACGGCTCTCCCTTTGCAAGCGGCATTGAAACGTTCTGCGTGGATCAGTTGCAAACATCTATCCGGCGTCAGCTGGTTGTCCAGAGCGCCCAAATGGGAAATCCGCACACGCGCACCTCTACAGCTGGTAGGCCTCAAGGGCCTCGATAATAGTCAGGCTCGTCGCGCGTCGGCTCGATCAGTGCAGTCCATTTCTCCGTCTACTCGCAAACTGGTTCGGTTCTTCAGGCGGCGGCGCGGTATTGATCGCCCGTTCGAAGCACGGCCCAGATTATCCGTGCATTCTTGTTGGCGATGGCAACCGTTGCGCGGTTGAACCCGCGTCGCTCCCGAAGCTGGTTGGCCCATTGGCTGATGGGATCATTTTTATTGGGTGCCGTTCTCACGACGGCACGCGCGCCGTGAACCAATAGGCTGCGCAAATGCTGGCTTCCTCGTTTAGAGATGCCCATAAGCACCGCCTTATCACCGCTCGAGAACTGGCGCGGTACTAATCCAAGCCAGGCCGCCATGTGGCGCCCATTCCTGAAGTCCGAACCATCGCCGACCGCCGCGACAATCGCTGTTGCCGTTTTGGGCCCAACGCCTTTGATCCTGGCGACACGCTGACAGGGCTCGCTCGATTTGAAGACGGCTTCGATTTTCTTGTCGAAATGCTCGATGCGGCGTTCGAGATCGCAGAAGAAATCCCAGAGCTCGGCAATGGTCTCACGGGCCATAGTCGAGAGGCCGGAGTCGGCGCGTGCGAGTATCTCCGGAATCATGCGTCTCACCCGGGTAATCGACTTGGCAAAGGCAATGCCACGATCAAGCAGCAGCCCGCGCATCTGGCTGACCAGGGCCGTTCGGTGGTTCACAAGACGCTGGCGGGCGCGGTGTAGAGCCTGGATATCCTGTTGCTCAACGCTTTTCTTAGGCACCAGCGGAATGTGGGGTTGACGCACAGCCGTACAGATCGCCTCGGCATCGTTGCCGTCGTTCTTCTGCCTGCGGACAAATGGCTTCACATATTGAGGACTCACGATCTTCACGTTGTGGCCCAACTCTTCAAATTGGCGGGCCCAGCAAAATGCTCCTGTGCAGGCTTCGATCGCGACGGTGCAGGGCTCAATCCCGGCCAGCACCGAAAGTAGTTGGTCGCGCATGACCCGCCGTTTGAAAATCGCATTGCCCTTGCGATCAACGCCATGCAGCTGGAAGACATTCTTCGCCAGATCAATACCAAGTACATCGATGGTCATCATTCCTCTCCTTCGACTGCCGGTTGCACAACGATGCTCCGGGGTGGGAGAGCCGTCCATCCCATTAGCTGGCGGAAGGAATATGGCGGCCTAAAAACCGACCAGGCACGGCGGGTGAAGGATCTGGAGAAGGAGAACCAGCGGTTGCGCCGGGCGATCTCGGACCTGACGCTGGACAAGCTGATCCTGCAGGAGGCAGTCAAGGGAAACTTCTGAGCCCCGCGCGACGGCGACGCTGCATTGATCACGTGCGACGAGAGTTTCCGATATCCGAGCGACGGATATGCCGGGTTCTGGGCCAGCATCGATCGACGCAGCGCAAGGCGCCACGCGGGGGCGGATGACGAACAAGCGCTGACAGAGGATATCATCGCTTTGGCGAAGCAATATGGTCGTTATGGCTATCGCCGGGTGACGGCATTGCTGTGCCAGGCGGGATGGACGGTGAACCATCAACGGGTTGAGCGGATCTGGCGGCGTGAGGGGCTGAAGGTTCCGCTGCGCCAGCCAAAGCGGGGACGCCTGTGGCTCAATGACGGTTCATGCATCCGCTTGCGGCCTGAATATCCGGGGCATGTATGGGCCAACGATTTCGTCGAGGGGCGCACACATGATGGGCGCAAGTTCCGAATCCTGACCATCGCCGATGAGGCCAGCAGGGAGTGCCTGGCGCTCATCGTGGCGAGTCAGCTGAAACACGAGGATGTTCTGGCGGCTTGGCCGATCTGTTCATCTCGCGCGGTCCTCCGGCACATATACGGTCTGATAACGTCCTGGGTCACGAAGGAAAGCGAGATTTGGTCAACAGATCTCTATGCGCCGACATTGAGCGGCGAGGCATGCATTCTGAGCCAGATGGCTTCCACCGTCAACGGGATCGCTCCCTGCCATAGCAAACACAGGATCCAGCGGCGCCGAAGCGGCCGTGGTCCTCACCGTCCTTAGAACGAGATACGCACCCAGGTGGAAGGCCCGAACATTATCTACAGGGTCGCTTTCGCGCCCTCACGGCACTTGCAGAGAGGGGTCCTTCCACCTGGCATCCGACCGTTCAAGGAACGGTCGGTACTCTGTCCCCGTCTTGATGACGGCATGGGCAACGCGCGCCATCTTGGCGGTGAGCGCCGTCATCGCCTTGCGGCGACGATCGGCATCATCCGCGTGCCCGGCAGTGTATCGTCCGAGCTTGTCGCGGAAACTGTTGTTGCGCTGACGTGCGGCGACCTGGGCAGCCATCCAAAAGGTCCGCCGCAATCGCGCATTACCGTACTTGGACAGCATCGTGCGGCCTCGGAATGTACCGGACTGCCGGGTCGCAAGATCAAGACCGCAGAACTTCAGGAACTGACGGTGATGGCTGAAGCGGCGTAGATCGCCTGCCTCGGCGAGAATGGTCAACGCATTGATGGGCCCAATGCCGGGGATCATGCGCAGAAGCTGATAATCGCGGTTTTCGGCCAGCATGGCATGCGCCGTTCGCTCGATCTCGTCGCGCTGCCGGATCAGGTTGCGTGCTTGGGCGATCACCATGCGGAACATAGCGATCGAGACGGAATCCTCGTCGACAGGTAGCGCCACGGAGGCGCAGGCGGTCTCGTAGATATCGTTGATCAGCCGGGCTTTGGACACTTTGCGGCCGACCAAGTCCCATGCTTCGCGGGAGAAAGTCTCCTGGCCGAGCACAGTCATGCTGGCTGGAGTCGGGAATCGTTCGAGCAGAGCAAGGAACCAGTCGGATCGGCTGTTGCCAGCGAAGCGTTCAATCTCCGGGAAATAGAGCGGCAGGTAGTGGGTCAGGATGCGATGCCATGTCTGCGTCTTAGCCTTGGAGATCGCCTCGTGCGTTTTCGACATCTCCTGCAGGTCGTTGATCCCGGCGGCGAGCGGATCGACGTATCGCTGGGTGGCGCCAATCCGCAGCATGTGCAGGATCACTTGCGCATCCTTGGAATCGTTCTTGTCCCAGCCATTGTGCAGAGCCTCGCGCGTTCGAGCCAAGGCAACGGACGAGATCAAGCGCAACTCGAAGCCGGCGGACAGCAGGCGATGCGCCAGCGTGCGATGGTAGTTACCAGTAGCCTCGAAGCCGACGATGATCGGACGCCCGATGTCGCTAAGATCCGTGGCCAGGCGATCATAATCTGCCTTTGTCGCCATCACCGTCATGCGACGTCGGGGTCCGCCTTCTGGACGTTCGATCAGGACCTCCTGGCGGTGTTTGGACATATCGATGGCTACCAGCACGGCGTCGGTGGGATTAGAGCTACGCTTGGTCATGGTCGGTCTGTCTCCAAAGGGTTGAGTCGACAACTTCACTTTAGAGACCTGCGGGCCGATCATGACCGCCTTGATGAAGCCTGCGGGCGCTACGCGCCCTTGCCTTCATCAAGGCGGTGCGCCCCTTCGAGGGGCCGCTTCCCAATGTGCTACGGAAGCGAATTTATCGCGACCGCCGTCCAGAAATGGCTGCGTCAGATCGGCGTGAAGACGCTCTACATCACCCCGGGATCACCATGGGAGAATGGATATAACGAAAGCTTCAACGGGGCGCTTTGCGACGAACTGCTCAATGGTGGATCTTCTACAGCCTCGCCGAAGCCAGCTTGCTGATCGAAGCCTGGCGGCGGCATTACAACACCGTCCGCCCTCATAGCAGCCTGGGATACCGACGACCGGCACCAGAAACGGCGACACCGCCATATCCGGCCTCCGGTTCCGCTTCGCTCCACCTCCGGCCGGATATGGCGGCGATCAGCTTAATGCACTAACAAACCTATCGGTCCACTCGGCGGGGGCAGATCAATTTTACGCGATGAGCATCAAACATCATCTATTTTGCTCACCAGCCGCAACCGTATCCTAAGTCGCAGGTTTGAAGTGGTCGGAGGCACGGCTTGTTTAATAGAGCGCGCGCCACCACCGTTTCACAAAAGGGAGCTTCTCATGGTCAAGAAACCAGCTGCACCTCGGAAAGGCGTTATTCCAGCCGACATCGCTCCCGGTGCACCGCTGTCAGGCGAATCTCCCCAGAAGGCCTCTCTCATTCCCGCTGACGCGACCGTTTCCGAAAGCTTTGCCGAGCCACAGAGTGATGGTGGCGAAACGCACCAGGCAGCGGAAGGCGACATTGCGGTACTCACCACGCAGCAGGGCGTCCCGGTCGCGGACGACCAGAACAGCCTCAAGCAAGGGGCACGCGGGCCAGTGCTGCTGGAGGATCCGCACTTCCGCGAGAAAATCTTCCACTTCGATCATGAGCGCATCCCTGAGCGCGTGGTCCATGCCCGCGGCTATGGCGCGCACGGCTTTTTCGAGCTCACCGACAGCCTAGCCGACGTCACCCGCGCAGACGTCTTCCAGCGTGTCGGTGAACGCACCCCCGCCTTCGTGCGCTTCTCGACGGTCGCCGGATCGAAGGGATCATTCGATCTCGCCCGTGATGTTCGAGGTTTCGCCGTCAAGCTATACACCAATGAGGGCAATTGGGATCTAGTTGGCAACAACATTCCCGTCTTCTTCATTCAGGACGCGATCAAATTCCCGGACCTCATTCACGCAGCCAAGCCCGAGCCCGATCGCGCCTTTCCGCAGGCGCAGACGGCGCATGACAATTTCTGGGACTTTATCACCCTGACCCCGGAAAGCATGCACATGGTCATGTGGATTATGTCGGACCGTACGATCCCCCGTTCCTTTCGCACGATGGAGGGGTTCGGCGTGCACACCTTCCGCCTCGTCGACGTCGAGGGCAACTCAACCTTCGTCAAGTTTCACTGGAAGCCCAAACAGGGACTGCAGTCGGTGCTCTGGAACGAGGCCGTCAAGATCAATGGGGCGGATCCGGACTTCCATCGTCGCGACCTCTGGGATGCCATCAACGGCGGCGATTTCCCTGAGTGGGAGCTTGGCGTACAATTGTTCGATCAGGCGTTCGCGGACAGCTTTCCGTTCGATGTTCTTGATGCGACGAAGATCATCCCAGAAGACATCCTGCCGGTGCGCGTGGTCGGCCGACTCGTTCTCGACCGCGTCGTCGATAATTTCTTCGCGGAGACCGAGCAGGTCGCCTTCTGCACCCAGAACGTCGTGCCCGGGATCGACTTCACAAACGACCCGCTGCTGCAGGGCCGCAACTTCTCGTATCTTGACACCCAGCTCAAGCGGCTAGGTGGACCTAATTTTACGCACATCCCGATCAACGCGCCTAAATGCCCGGTCGCCCACTTCCAGCAGGACGGGCACATGGCGATGACCAATCCACGTGGGCGGGTGAACTACGAGCCCAACAGCTGGGGTGCCACGATCGGTGGCCCACGCGAGGATCCGGTCCGCGGATTCACAAGCTTCGCGGCGACTGAGGATGGCGCCAAACTGCGGATCCGGCCGGAAAGCTTCGCTGACCATTACAGCCAGGCGCGCCTCTTCTATATCAGCCAGCTGCCGATCGAGCAGAAGCATATCGCCGATGCGCTCGTCTTCGAGCTGAGCAAGGTCGAACGACCCGACATCCGCGCCCGGATGGTCTCCCACCTGCTCAACATCGACGATGGCCTTGCCGCCACGGTGGCAGATGGCCTTGGCCTGTCGCAACTTCCTGTGCCGGCTCAGGCGGCCCGGCCAACCCTTACCGATCTGCCGCCCTCCGACGCCCTCTCCATCGTCAAGAACGGGCCGCCCAGTTTCAAAGGCCGTAAGCTGGGCATTCTGCTGAGCGACGGGGCCGATGCGGGCGTGTTCAACGGCCTGGTGAAAGCAATCGATAAGGTCGGCGCGATCTATGAAGTGATTGCTCCAAAGATCGGCGGGGTTACCCTTTCGGACGGCACGAAGGTGGCCGCCAAGCAGAAAATCGACGGCGGGCCCTCCACTCTGTTCGACGCGGTGGCGGTTGTCGTTTCGGGCGAAGGCGCTGCATTGCTCGCGACCGACGCTGCCACGCAGGACTTCGTGCGCGATGCCTTTGGTCACTGCAAATATATCGGCCTGACCAAAGAAGCCCAGCCGATCTTCGACAAGGGTGGCATCGCTGACGATCTTGACGAAGCCTGCCTCGCGCTTGCGACCGCCAAGGACGCGGCTGCCTTCGTGGAGGCGATCGCTGGTTTGCGCTACTGGCCGCGGGAGCTGAGGGTCGATCTCGATGCCAAGTGAGGCAATAGGCGGCCCAGCCAACGACGATCAGGCGCCTCCGTCACTGCCCTCGCCAGAGCGCATCCAGGAGTTGCTGTTCGATGCGGCGCGGCTAGGTCGCGACGACGTGATTGCTGCGCTACTTCAAGCAGGCGCAGACATCACGGCGCTGGACCCGAAGGGTTACACGCCCTTGATTCTGGCAAGCTATCACGGGCGTGAAGCCGCGACCGCGGCGCTTCTAGAGCGGCGCGCCGGTCGATCAACAGGATCGCGTTCGCGGTAACACGGCGCTCATGGGCGTTGCATTTAAGGGATATACGCAGATTGCCAAACTGCTGCTCGACGCCGGTGCCAACCCCCACGTCGCCAATTCGGCACGTCAGACGGCATTGATGATGGCGGCACTCTTCGGCCATAGCGCGATTGTCGACCTGTTAATCGATCGTGGCGGCGATCCTCATGTTCAGGATGCCGCAGGCAACAGCGCGATCTCGATGGCGGAGACACAAAGCAACGAATTGATGGTCGCGCGGCTTAAGGCCAGGCGCCCCGTACTCGCGTGAAGTGAGGCGACCACCAATGTGTAAGCAGCGCGTCACGCATAAGATGATCGACGTGGCGGTCCTCCGTCAGCGCAGTAAGAACCCGTCATGAAAGGCCACGGGTCCGGTGCCGCCAGCGCGGTACCGTTGCCCTGCAAGTCGAACCGAGAAAGGGCTTGCGGCCGATTGCGATGCTGAGCCTTGGCGATCAATCCGTTGATGTCAGAGCCGGTCATGATTTCCTCTGGCCGATAATCCGGCGTAGCAGCGGTCCCGACAGCGGAGGCATTGCCTTACGGCTGGCCCACTGCTGGGGCGGTTGCGCGTGCATCCGCCGGAGCTGCAAGCGATAGGGTGCCCCACTCGCCCTGGGCGTTGGAAGTGCGATCGGATCGCAGCAAGTGGCGCTCACTCCAACCGCGACGCTCTCGAAATGGTGCGCGTTACCAAGGTGCTGACGCCGTCCCAGCCGCTGCTCATTCCGTATCTTCCACGCGACCTCTCTGCATCGGGCACTCGCGACGCTCCACTCCATGCCCGGTCCGCGCCGACCCGCGCCAGCCGATGGTCGTGTCGAGGCCGCGCAGCGCATGCTGTTAACCTGTCGCCACCCCAACGTGCACAGGCATCACCCGCTTCACTCCTGGACAATGCTTACCGCCCGGTCTTGGGTCTAGCTTGGCATCGAACGGAATCTTGTCCAGCCTCGCCATAAGGTCGGCGAACATGTCGTTCCTCGCGATGGGAAAGTGGCGTCGAAACCAGTCCCCCAACTTTACCAAGTCCCGCTCAGTCAGGACCCTATCGGCACAATCCTTTCGGACATTTTGCGCTCTCCTCAATTCACCCAACAGCCGACATTGACGGACGTGCCCAGAATTTTCGTCTGCGATACTATCGGCACCGAGCTCCAGCACACCGATCCATTTTGATGCGCGCTCAGGCCCCCCCTCGCAGACGCCTGGACAAGCTTGATTCTGTTTGAGCTCAGCCAACGGCACCTGCGCTGGCGTCGGACGAGGCACCTGATGGGGACTCCCGGCCCGGCGGACGCGCGATGCGCAAGCTCAAGCCGCAGAGCACCGACGAGCACAGGGTCAGCGATTCCAAGCGTGGCCAACGCGTGTGCGGGAATGCCCCGCGAGACCGCGGCGTTACGTCGACGAAGACCCTGGAGGAAGGTCGACGTCTTCTCCCGCGCCGCCTTTCTTATTTTTAATGTCAGGCAGCGCCCTATGCCCTTTGCCGGCATCGAGTGGCGGACCGCCCCCCCCCTGCACTATCCGCGTCATAGTCTTCGGTGCCGATCGCAGTGCCGCCAGCACCCGCGCCGCTACCGGCAACAGCGCCGGATCCTTCCCGGGCTCTGCGCCCTCTGTCAGGTCCATCAACGTCAATAAGAGGAGTGATCTTCAACTGTTCCCCGGTCGTCTTCTCGTCCCCGTCATATCCCGGAGGCAAGAATGGCTTGCTGTCGTCCTTGGTCATGGCCATGAGTCCTTTGCAGGTCGAAAGGTCAATCTCGAGCCGTCGGACCATGGCGCTCAACTGGCATGCAGGGCGACGGATCGCTGATGGAAATTCCAGATCGCAGTGAGGCTGGAAGTCCCTGCCCGCTGCTTACGAGACTGGTGATCAGGATGCGACCGGGAACGCTCGCTCCCGGCCGCACAGTATCACAGAATGGCAGCCCGTGCCCGCGCAGCATTATGCCCGCCGTTGCGATAAAGAACGTCCCGGACGAGGTCCTGGTCAATCCCTGCATCGTTCACAGTGACCAATACTCTGCCATCCTTGAGGCCGCTGTTATAATAGGCTGCGTCTTCTTCCTCTATGCCATGCTTGGTCAGCACTTCGTTCAGGCTGCCCCCGACAGCTCCAAGAACAGCGCCGAGGCCGATCGCTTCGGGAACAGCCGAAGCGGCGATGGCGCCGGCGGCGGCCAGCGGACCCACACCAGGAATTGCGAGTGCCGCGACCCCCAGACCAGCTCCGAGTGCACCGCCTCCCAGGATGCCGCGAAGGATGTTTCGATGGTGCTCATCGGTGATCTCGCCATCCCCCGAGCGCGTCGTCGTGGTGCCACCATGGTGGGCAATGACCGATAGGTCGGTGTCGGTCACGCCTAGCGCGCGCAGGTCGGAAACCGCGCGTTCGGCTTCAGCATGGGTATCAAAAAGCGCTGATGCTTGAACCATTTCCTCGATCCTCTTCTAAAGTCTGGCCATCAGTGTGGCTGAGACCTAACGGAGCGGGCGCATGAGTGTTCCGCTGGGCACCATGGAGCGTGCAAATCTGCTGTCAAAGGGGAACGCGGCACTGTCAGACCATGCCCTTGAGTGGAAAGGCGAGGTGCGCAGCGCAGACTATGTGACTCTCCCTCCGATACACGCAATCAAACAGACGTTGAGATTGGCCGCATGCCAAATTCCCTACAGGCAGGCCAGTTGCCGACCGGAAGCTGCTGAACGCCCAATGTCGCTAGTCTTGGAAGGGCCGCCACGCCGCCGGGACGTCCCAAAGGGCCCGGGCGGAGGGACGTGGAGTTCCTTGCGACTATGTCTCGAGCGCAGGTCAGCCAGACGGATAGATGCCATGCAGAACGGTATCGAAATCAAATTCGATCGGGGTAGTGCATGCGCAGGCCGTCCGCCACAGCAAATCTTCATCCTTCACCGTGAAAACGCAGCGGGGCGTTGCGATCGTGCCTTCGTCACGAAGCTTCTTGACGACACGAGTTACAAAAGTACGCCCAATACCGAGCATTGGCCGGCTTGCCCTGAGCACGCGGATCCGGCGCGCAATATGTTCAGTCATTGTCCGATCATCCATAGACCCTCATGCGATCATCAGGGGTAGCATGGCTCGCTCAGGCAAGCTTTAATCCTTCCTGGTTCATTCGGCGGGTGCCGATGCTAAATTGTACGACGTGGAGGCGGTCGCTGCGCAGCCTGGGCCTGGACATACCCCAAGCCTTCGCCGAAACGACGCGCCCGCGGCGGATCACCGCGACTGACGCGCTTTCAACATGCTGTTCTTTCAGGATGGCAGTCATGTTCGGGAGAATGGGCCCCGCCTTTGCCGCCGCAGGCGATGCGCCTGCGAGGAAACCCACCATCGCAGTGCGTACATGTACTAGCCATGCCATCTGTGTTGGTTATGCAACACAGCTATCAAGCAAGAGGCGCCGTGGCAAGGTCTGCCATCCAGAACACGCTCGCCGAGCGTTTCAAAGGGTCAATCATTTCCTGATCAACGATGCTGCACTTGCTCTGGAATGCCGGCCGCTGTGCGAATGAGGCGATCGATATAAAGGCTATGGTGACGGTTCTTTGCTCCGCTAGGCGATGGAGCAGCGTCTTAGCGAATAATGTGATTCGGGAGGGCCATGCGGTAAAATCAGACGCTTGGTCGGCAGTCGACCCTTCCCGGTCGTTCGGCGGCCAATTTCACGTCCCCAGGTGCGGTCCGTCAGCTTTCCCTCTTCTGGATACCCAAGACTGGCCGGCTGCGGAATGTCGGCTTACCGGCGGGTAAGAGGGGATAGCCGCCCTCATCTGAGAACAAGCCAGAAATTCTCAGTGGGCATATTTTTCAATAATCATAAAGCGGCTAGTTACATGCCCCTCGACTCTTCGAGAGAGATCGAGGAAGAAATTGCTTATTCCGATCGCTTTCTGAAGGTCGAAGGCAAGCGACTTCCCATGGGCTATTTTATTTCTGCTATCTCTGACACTGTGAAACTTATCGCGATCGTTTGCCGAAATTTCCATACCCAGCAAGTCGGACATTAGATCCGGGATGTCAGCGGAGCGCCACCGCTTGCGCTGCTTCACCGCCTGCTTGAACCCGAAGAGCATGAACCGGTGGGATGGCCACATAAACGCCTCTTTCGATACGGCAGAACTATACTTCCGATATCGATCTGCACGCGAAGATTTGAAGAGCTTCTGCAGAAACCTGAGTCCAGCTGGCGCTGGCTTTGCGTCCGCCGCCCTCAATTGGCTCGCAATAATCGGCACGTATTCTTCGCAACCTCCATGGAAGGAAATAATCTCGTCAATTACGCTAAAAAAATAGGTCTCGAAATAGGAAAATATAGACAAAACCAATGTAGCGCCTAAAACTTTTTGATGTTCAGGTAGAGCTCGACGTTCGGTTGCGTAGGGCTCATTTGACGGTCTAAACGCAGGATTGGTTGCCAAAAACGTCGATGAATTTTGAACGTGACCTTGAAGCGCGTGATTGAGTTGCGGCGCGGCCGTTGTCACGAGAACCGCAAAGTCAAGCATCTTTTGAGAATGGGATCTCCAGACGATATAGGCCTGAGTATGCTTCATTACGAGAATATCCCCCTGCAGCGTTTCCGATAGATTATTTTCGTGTGGGAATGTCGGATTGTGTCGAATGCGGGTGTGGCGACGAGCGCGATCAGGAATTCGCGCTCATGAATCTACGGCCTGAGCCTTTAAGTATTTAGAAGGACGGCGAGCAAAGTAACCGCCAACGCGGGAAGCCCGAACCATATTGCCTTCTTGAGAGAAGCATATTTACCGTGGCAGACCTTGGATACGTCGAAGCAGTGTTTCAGACGCGCTTCCGTGATTTCGGCCGGGTCATGTGCAGCCACTTCGCTGACATAACTTGCGGCATCGTCTTTCGCGGCGACCGATCCAAAGAACACAATTCCCTCATCCGATTTCGAAGCCAGCCTTGGCGCGACCACGCGAAAAGAAAAGAATGCCGAGACCACGAGGAGAAGGACAGAGACGACAAGCGAAGCGTATTGCCATGACAACACAGGTGCCAAAAGCGCGCCTTTGGTTTTCTCAGTTCCGATCAGATACACCAGAACACCCGAGGCAATTGTGAACGTCCACGCGGCCTTTGTATCGGCCAGCGATATGTAATTCCTAACGTACTCTTCTTGAAAATCCGCAAAGTCCGCGTGGTGCTCTTCTAGAAAGGATACGCGAGATGGCACGACTTCCCCGCGGCCTGTTTCCGGTACAGCCAGTGATGGTGCGCTTCGGACCTCTTCCACGATCAGCATCGGCGTGTGGTCGGCGCTGGCAGATTGATTTGGGTCGGTCATGCTGTCGGAATGTTCCATCGTCCGTGATAAAGCCAGAAGGCGTAAGGCACATTGTTGTCGGTGTAGAACCAGCCCGTCTCTGCCGTCTTGAAAGTAACATACTCAGATTGCCAGAGGGCGGGCAAACCCTCATACACTTTTGTCCCGATCAAAATTGTATTCGGATCAGCGAAGGCCAGCATCTTGCTCGCGATATTTGCCGTCGTCCCTATAGCAACTATGCCGTTGAAATCGCGGGCGACACCCACCTGCGCGATGGTTATCGGCCCGTGATCGAGGCAAATTCTGAAATCGAGCGGCATAAGATCCGCATTCTGGATAAGCGGATTCACAATGGTCTTTGCCGCGCAGAACATCGTGAGGGCGGCGGCGACGGCGGTCTGCTGTGAGGAAACGCCGCTTGCCGCGTTGCGGGTAAAATAGGCCATTAGGCCGTCGCCCGTGTTCTTCTCTACAGTGCCGCCATAGTCGAGAACGATGCGGATCATCTCGCTGAAAAACAGCGATAACACACGAAGATTGTTCTCTTGCTCCATATCGGTCCAAGACGGGCGGCTCGAAAATTTGCTGATGTCCAAGAACATCACCGTGGCATCAATGCGGCGGCCAGCGTGAAGCGGAAGGTCGCCGCTGGATGGAATAACCCGCCCTGCCGCAACCTTACTGCGCTCGCGGATTTTGTCCACCGCCGCCAGATTCCGCGCCACCTGTTTCATAAAGTAGGCCCGTGTGAGTTTGTTCGGATCGGACACAATTATTCCACCTTGTAGACCTGATAGCCTTCTATGCCGACGTCGTTGCCGTCGAATTCCACTTCTTCACACCGCTCCAGCCATTGCACATGCACCAGCTCGTAGAGACCGCGTCCGATCCGCAATTCGTTCGCAGCGGCGGTTTGTTCGATTTTTACGGCGCGATTGAGCGCATCGCTTGCCACTTCCGGCGCTTCAAAGCCCGTTGCGGGCACAGTGATTTTCCGCAGACGCGCCGCGCCACAATCGGCTCCCACTCGTATACTAAGCGAGGGTAATCCAACTGCCTCCAAGGCAGGGTTTACGGACCCCCGCAGGACCGCAAGGAATGTAAGCCCAAGATCGACGGTATTGTCACATTGGGTCGTGTAGCCCTCGCTGTCGATGGTGGCGATGAAGCCGTCCCCTGTCGTCTTCAGGATCGCGCCGTGAAAGTGACCGACGGAGGTGGCAAGCTCCCTCAAAAAAATGTCGTATGCGCGCTCGAAGGCTTCGGGGTCGCGTCGACGCAGGCCGCTGCTTCCGCAAATATCCACTGACAAAAAGGTAAGAAAGCGCGTGCCTCCTGCGAATGATAGTTGGGATTGCGGGCGCGCCTTTTCTGTCGGCGCGACGTAACTTTCACCGCGAAGCTCGGCGGCGATCGCTCCCTGTCTTACAGAAGCATATTCGCAGGCGGATTCAATGGACGGTGGATTGTAAATCACGGGCAAGCCACCGAACTGCGCGACAGCCATTTCCTTAACGGCTTCTTCTGGAATTATCGTGCGAAGAAATTTGTCGAGGTAGTGACGTTCGCCGTTCACTTCGACAATCGAATAACGCCTCCTGTTGGGCTGAACGCGAACGGTAATTATCTGGGTTGTCTCATCTGATCGAATTGGCTCGATCTCGAAATCGAACCGCGCGCGCACCTTGCCTGCCTCGTCTTTATCCCGCCAATCGTTATCGCGATCTGTCGCCATGTGTCACGCATACCGCCTCAGCACGAAATCCCAAACCTCATTCATTTTGTAATCCCACAGTGCTTGAGGGTATCCCAAAACAGTTGTCCGGAGCTTGCCATTCCGCTTCCGGCCCCGGCCATAATTTGAGTGTCCGATTTTGAGCGCGGGAAAATCTGAGTTGAATGGCAACAATGGGCGCGTTGCTGTCTTCCGGGAGAAGGATTCTGCAGGTCCGTGAATGACCGATTTCCTGGGTCAGCTTCTCCGAAGGCGACAGTCGCGAAAGTCCCAACGCCGGTCAAAAAGCCGCGCGCCGATTGGCCTCAGGCGCTCCCGATATGCCAACCCGATCGCCTCAAAACGTCCTAACCGATGATAAGCTGGGGAACTGCCGATAACGGGTTTCGGTTGTCGTGGTCAGGAGATGACCATGAAAGTCGATTTCGGTGCATTTGATGGCGTCATGGCGGGCAAGGTGCCGCCGGCATTTCTTGAGAGTCATGTTGTAAGCGAGACTGACCGGCTGACCGACGTCATCCTCTGCCCGCCGCTTCATTTGACGCCCGTGCCCTGCTGCGCCGTCACCCGTGAGGCCCTGGCTGCCGGCTTTAAGACCGATGCCGCTGAGGCTCTGCGGCAGCATAACATGCTTGTAGAGGCGCTAGAGCGGCATCGCGTGCGCTGTCATAGCCTCGCCCCACTTCGCGATCTGCCGGACATGTGCTTCACCCGCGACATCGGTGTCGCGACGCCATGGGGCATGACCGCCCTCAATCCAGCCATGCCGCACCGCCGAGGCGAAGTCGATGCGCTGCTGGAAACCTGTGCTGAGTGGAATATACCTGTGCGGCAGATCACGCGTGGCACGATCGAAGGCGGGGACGTCTGCGTTGTGCGAGAGGGTCTCCTCATAGTGGGTATGTCGGGCGAACGCAGTTGCGCCGCGGGGGCGGAAGAGTTCGCGGCGCCGTTTCGGGCTGCGGGTTGGGATGTGCTGCTATGCCCCTTTCATGCCGACCATCTGCACCTCGACACTATTTTCTGCATGGTAGAAAAGGACGAGGCGATCGGCTGCCTGGAGCTGCTGGACCCGACGTTCGTCGAGGCTCTATATGAGCGCGGTATCAAAATCATCCCCATGCCCACGGCGCTCTCGTCCTCGCTCGGCTGTAACATCCTTTCGCTAGGCGGGCGCCGAATCCTCACAAGCGCCACCGATACGGTTGTCACGACCGCGCTGCGCAAGGCGGGCTACGCTGTGGACGAGATCGACATTTCTCAGTTCGCTGCGTGCGGGGGAGGCATACACTGCCTCACTCAGCCGCTGCGCCGCATCCCAGCCTGATGCCTGTTCATTTACAAAAGAGGAGTAACGATGAGCCAGACAATCGAAGCGCGCTTCGCCACCCGCGCCGAAGCTGAAAACGCGGTTGAACTGCTGGTGCAGACTCACGGAATCGAGCGCAGCGACATTTTTGTCGCCGCTGATGGACCCGAAAACAGTGTCGGGGAGGAGATTAGTGGCGGAGACGCAGCCGCACCGCTGGAAGAGGAACGAGACGATGCTGCTTTGCATTCGCCCGTCCTCGTTTCGATTGACGTGAACGACGAAGCGCAGCTGGAGCTGATCAAACAGATTCTGGTAGAGGCAGGAGCTGATTAGGAAGCCCTTCTTCCCAAAACCGGAATGCAGGAACGCTTGATGAACGACATTGGCGGCGAGCCCTATGCCTATTTCCATGGGAGCAAGGCTCTGCTCGGCGAGCTTTTTCGGCCAAGGCTCCAGCCCAATGGCCGCGCCGTACTGGTCATCCACGAAGCGGACGGAATTGGTGGCAATGTCCGGCGCCATTGCCGCAAACTGGCCAATCTCGGATATACTGCTCTCGCAGCCGACATGCACGGAAATGGCGAGCCGTTAGAAGGCGAGGCGATGCGCGATGCGCTGGATGCGTTTCGCAGCAATCCTGATCTTGTGCGCGGACGAGTGAGGGCGGGTTTTGACGCGCTTCTGTCCGCGACCGGGGTCAATCCTGCCGCCAGTGCCGCGATCGGCTTTTGCTTCGGCGGATTTGCCGCTCTGGAATTGGCGCGGTCTGGTGCCGAGATAGCAGCGGTCGCCAGCTTCCACGGCCTGCTGACCACGGCTCGACCGGCGCAAGCTGGTGAGGTGAAGGCGCGCATAGCGGTGTTTACCGGCGCGCGAGATCCGCTCGTACCTCACGAAGATGTTGCGGCGTTCCAGAGGGAGATGATGCAGGCACAGGCGCATTGGCAGATCACGACCTATGGCGACGCCTGGCATAGCTTCACCAACGAGGATGTCGATCGGCTGGGCGACGCGCGCATGGCCTATGACGCTACCGCACATGGGCTGTCCTGGCGCGCGCTGATCGATTTTCTCGACCTCAACCTTGCCTCTCAGAGTGTCGTTTAGGTTCCAGAAGCGCCCCCTTCCATAATTGGCCCCTGCCATGCAATTCCCAGGCGCTGTCGTCCACCGCCGTGCATATCGAATGCCGGGCAAACCCATGATATGAATGCTATTCGCCGCAGCTTCCATCGTCTCGCCTCATTACGACCATCTCGACGGCGCGCCTGAAATGCCGGCAGACCCGCTCCTCGCTCATCCCGAAACGCCGGGCGATCTGCGAGACGCTCATTTTCTGACTGACCACCAGGGCGAGAATGCCGCGTGTGAGGGCATCCATCCGCGCCACCGCCTCGTTGATACCCGGATCCCTCTCGCCCGCCGCTTTACGGGGCGGCTGGCCCTCTTCGAGCGCCGCCGTTGCCAAGTAGCGTTCGATACGCGCGGCGCAGATGTCATCAGCGACGCGGTCACGCATCCGCGTCACGAACCTCGCGAGACAGCTGCTTACATTATGATGTTGGGCCATGGGGGAAGACTCCTTTCAGGATGGCAGCCAGCCAATCTGGCGACCTCCACCCACCACCTCCCCCCTTCCCTTCTGAGGACCTGAGGGATGGCGACCACGGCTGTTCAGGGTCGCCATGTTCCACATGATGCCCCTTCCCGCGCCCCATTTGTTCTTATTAAAGCATCCGTTCTTGCGGCAGCGATCGCAGCTCGAAGGGCCGGGATCGGCGCAGCCGAGGCCGGCCGGTGCGGCGGCACGCCGCTCCGGCAAGAGCGCGGTGTTCGCGCAGCGAGCAGCCGCCCTCCCCCCTTTCTTCTCTTCCAGCCTGCCTGCGCAAAAACGTCACAAAGCGCGCTCTTTGGGGTTGCGTTCACCCTTCATTCCGGCAAATTGGTCGCGCTTCCCGTGAAAGCCGGGAAGCGGGGCGTCGAAACTCCTTGGAAACCAGCTCGGTCACAGTTTCACTGGGGCCGGGTGGCATGCGCGCATGTCCAGCCGGCAACGGTAAAGGCGCATGCGCCTGCGGTTTCCACAGGTTTCGAACATCCGGCTCACGGCCGTCGCCCCGAGATGGACATAGGTGCGACAGATGAGCCATGGCAGAAGCGAGGAT
This sequence comes from Sphingobium sp. DN12, assembly GCF_051058005.1. Classification (NCBI taxonomy): domain Bacteria; kingdom Pseudomonadati; phylum Pseudomonadota; class Alphaproteobacteria; order Sphingomonadales; family Sphingobiaceae; genus Sphingobium; species Sphingobium sp. DN12. The sequence continues at coordinate 1,293,221 of NZ_CP173717.1, read as the reverse complement.
CGCGTACGCGGTCCCGTCAGACACACGGATTCCGAAGCCGAACCCTTTCGCTTTCCGGAATTCTACAACAGGGAGAAGCCTCGCCTCATGCGCTTCTTCACGCGCCAGCTCGGTAACCAGGCCGACGCAGATGAACTGGCCCAGGAGGCTTTTACACGCTTCGTGCGCGCAGCGCCCGCCCAGGCGCTGGAAAGCCCTCAAGCCTATCTGACGCGCATCGCAACCAATTTGCTACGCGATTTCATCGCGCGCGGCTCGACGCTTCTATCGCGCCGCTCGACATTGCTCGATGACGATCTCGACCTCATTGCCGCCAGCGATACGCATCGCGAGACGCAGGCACGTCAGGACCTCACCCGCTGGAAGCTGATCCTCGACCAGCTCAAGCCCGACACGCTCGACATCTTCCTGCGGAACCGCGTCGAAGGGCAGACCTATGTCGAGATCGCCAAGGAGCTGGATGTGCCGCTCTGGGTGGTTCAAAAGCATATGCTAAGGGCCATCAAGCATGTGGTTGCCCACCGCGAGGCCAATGATGACTGACACTGGCGCTGCCCGAGCGGCGCGCGACAATCAGGAGGCGATGGAGTGGGCAATGCTCATCCTCGCTGATCACCATGCCGTTCCCGATCCCACCGCCCTCGACAGGCTGGGGGAGCATCAGGCTGACTTTTCAGCCTGGGTGGCGGCAGATCCGTCCCGCGAGGCCCGCTATCTCGACGCCGTTCGCGAAATGCTTGAGGCAGGCGGCGCCGCTGCAGAGCTCCGCATGCGTTCACGCCGGCTGCATGCGCCCAAGAACAAGCGAAGCTTCCGACCGTTTGTGCCCCTTGCCGCATCGCTCGCGCTCGTGCTCGTCGTGGGAAGTATCTGGTGGCGATCGCAAGATGACGCGCCAAGGTTGATCGCGCAAAGCGAAGCCCGCACGCCGATCGAGACCCGGGTGGGAGAAAAGCGTACCGAGCGGCTAAGCGACGGCACATCGGTGCTTCTCGACACCGACACGCTTCTTCTCGTGGAGATTACCGCCACAAATCGCAATGTGGCAATCAAGCGCGGACGGGCGCGGTTCAGCGTCACGCGGGACGCTCAAAGACCATTCGTCGTCAGTGCCGCAGGCACGACCGTGGCGAGCCAGGGCGGCAGTTTCGATATAACTTTGAGAAATGGTGTCCGCGTCAATCCCATCGACACCCCCGTCATGGTAGCCTTTACGCATTCGATCCCGGCCGATCAGGCGACGCCGCTTCAGCTCCAGCCCGGGCAGCTGCTCAAGCTGAAGACTAGACTCGCCACCGAGATTTCTGTCATCCCTGTGCCTCTATCCGAACAACAATGGGTGAGCGGTGTGAAGAGCTTCGACAATGTTCCCATCAGCGAGATCATCGCCGAAGCCAACAGCTATAGCGAGACCAAGATTGAACTGGCGACGCCGGCGCTCGGCAATCGCGAGATATTCGCCGATATCGACATTCGCGACATCGAGCGTGTCGCGCAGGGGCTGGCCAGCTTTCTTGATGCCACCATCGACCGATCGAAACCCAATAAGCTGATTTTGACCGAGAAGAAATAATTCGGCCAATCGGCTTTAGAAAAACAGATTCCCGTCTTCCCTATTGAACCTCAAAAAAGAGGCAGCATGAAATAGGGGCACATAATGGGAATCGTAAAGATTGCGCTGATGACCAGCGCTGCACTTTGCATGGGCGCTATTTGCAGTCAGGCACATGCGCAGGACGCGCAAAAGACTTACAACCTGCCTGAACAGGATCTTGCCACAGCCTTGCGAAGCGTCGCGCGCGGCAGCGATTACCAGCTCGTCGCCGACCCCAAGAGCCTCAAGGGCGCGCGCGCCCCATCGCTAGCCGGCGCCTACACGGTCGAAGAAGCCGTGGCCGCCCTCCTCGCGCCGTCGGGCCTCACTGCCGAGATCAGGGATCGTACGATAACCCTGCGGGGGCGAGAGGCACCGTCGCGCGAGGAGGTAACCGGCGCGACGGATGTGCTGTTTTCAGTTACAGGCACACGCATCAGGGGAGCGAAGCCGACAGCCCCTGTCCTTTCATCCTCGCGCGAGAAGATCGCTGAGCTTGGATATAGCGATCTGGGTTCTTTCGCGCGCAGCATCCCGCAGAATTTTTCCGGCGGTCAGAACCCGGGTGTCATCTCCAGTGTCCAGACCGGTTCGGAAAATGTGAACTCGTCTTCCGCGCTCAATCTGCGCGGCCTTGGCCCTGACACGACCCTGACGCTCTTGAACGGTCACCGGCTCGCCTATGACGCTGCCAGCCAGGGCGTGGATATCTCCGCAATCCCACTTGCAGCCATCGATAGGATCGAAGTTGTCGCTGATGGCTCCTCGGCACTTTACGGCTCAGATGCCGTAGGGGGTGTCGCCAACATCATCCTGCGGCGGGAATATGACGGACTGCTCACCAGCGTTCGCCTCGGGGCCGCGACAGAGGGCGGCAACTTCCAGCAGCAATATAGTGCAGTGTCGGGCGCCCATTGGTCGGGCGGCGGGATGATGTTGGCCGGCGATTTCAGCCAGGCTTCCGATATCACAGCCGCGCAGCGTGATCTGACAGCCAATATGGAACCCGGAACGACGCTGTTGCCATCGCAGCGCCAGATCAGTGCGATCCTGGCCGGGCATCAACGCCTGGGGGACGGGGCAGAGTTTGAAATAGACGCTCATTATAATAATCACCGGTCACGCGCTGCGCTGCCCTTCAGCGCCACCGCGCCAGTCACGACCGGTGGAAATCTGACACGCTCGGCTGTCGAGAGCTATTCCGTCAGCCCCTCGGTCACCTTTCATCTACCAGCCGACTGGGATGTGACAGCGAGAGCTACACGAGCCGTCAGCGATACACAGATTGATGGTTCCATCTTTTCAGGAGGAGTGCGTTTTGCCGAGAACCTCATTCGCTATAAAAATGATCTATGGTCGGCTGAAATCAGCGGCGACGGTCCGCTCTTCGCCTTTCCGGGCGGCGATGTCCGCCTCGCGCTTGGTGCTGGTCTTCGATCCAATGGCCTCGCGGCTTCGGTCCGCAGCGTCCGCGCCGCTGGCACCTTCAATCTGGTAAACTATCTCGATTCCCAAACGGCGATCTATGGTTTTGGGGAAGTCGTCGTGCCGCTGGTGTCAGATCGGAATGCTTTACTGCTCATCCAGAAACTCCAGCTGTCCGGGGCCCTACGCTATGAGCGCTATGACCATCTTGGCGGGCTAGCCACACCAAAAATCGGTATCCTGTACCAGCCAGTCGATGCGCTCATGTTCAAGGGCAGCTGGGGCAAGTCCTTCAAGGCGCCCACGCTCAGCCAGCGCAACACCGTGCAACAGGGCTATACCCTCGCTTCGAGCGAATTCACGCCTAGTCCCGCGACAGCCGGAGCCGTCCTTGTTCTCGCCGGCGGCAGCCGAAACCTCGCCCCCGAGCGGGCGACGACGTTGACCCTTACTGCCGAATTTGCGCCGAGAGCAGTCGAGGGGCTCAGCCTGCAGGCAAGCTATTTCCATGTCCGCTACAAGGGGCGGGTCGTCAGCCCGATCGCCGACGACTATCAATCTTTCCGCAGTGAATATGCAGACCTCGTCCTGCTCAATCCGAGCCTCACCGAGGTTTTGGCCGCCACCACCGACCTGCCGCTTGGCGTCAGCAATCAGACCGATGGCCCGTATGACCCGGCCGGCATTGTCGCAATCGTCCACAACCAGCTACAAAATGCTGCTCGGCAGAAAATCCAGGGCGTTGACGTCACGGCTTCCTACGCCTTCCGCAACGGCGCCAATGCGTTCAGTGTCGAGACGAACGCCAGCTATCTCAAGAGCGACCAACGCTTGTCAGCGAGCCAGCCCAGCATCGAGAGGGCTGGCACAATTTTCAACCCACCGCATTGGCGCGCGCGAACAAGCGCGGGCTGGCAACGGGGCAATATCGGGCTGACAGCGAGCTATAACTATATCGGCGGCACGACCGACGGAAGAACAACGCAGGTCTACAAGGTCGACAGTTTCCAATCGGTCGACCTCAGCGCCAATATCAAGTTCGACGGACCCGGGCTTCTCGGGGGCTGGTCGTTCCTTCTGTCAGCGCAGAATTTGTTCAATGAAATGCCTTCGCTCATCCGAACCTCTGGGGCGAACAGCCCGCCATATGACGCGACCAACTATTCAAGCGTCGGCCGCTTCGTCAGCCTAACGATTTCCAAGGCCTGGTAATGCTCCCGCTCCTTGCCCTAGCGCTGGCAGCAGCGGCGAGCAGTCCGACCCCTGCGTCGGATTGCAAGGCCGCGCTACAAATCAAAAGCCCAGGTCCAAGCCATTCACTTTCGGCCGGCGATCTCATTGAAACCCTGAACATGGGATCCATCCCCGATCTTGATGTAGATCCCATGTTTTCAGTCTCTCCCGATGGACAGGCCATTGCCGTCAGCGTTGCGAGAGCCAACATCGCCAGCAATGATTTTTGTTCGGGCATTTATGTCATCGCGCTGGGGAGCAGTCCGCGCCTTATCGACAGCGGCGCTGGCGCAGCCTTCTGGCGTTTTGACGATTATTACGGGATGACGGGGTTCCCGAGCGGCTTTCCCAAGGTCATCACACCCCGCTGGTCGCCCGATGGTAAACATCTTGCCTATCTCAAATATGTCGATGGCCGCCTCCAACTCTGGAGTTGGGACGGAAGTAGGAGCAAAATGACGGCGACATTCGACGATGATATCGTCGATTTCCGGTTCGACGGCGGTGGGTTATCGGTCATCGCGAAAGTACGGGACGACGCAAGCGCCAGCGATGCGCTCGATCAAGAGAGCTTGTCAGGATATCATTTTGATGAACGCTGGTTTCCTTACGGAAGAAACCGGCCGTTTCCGCGGGGGCCGGCCCATTACAGTTTTGTATCAATCAACATCTTAACTGGTGAACATCGCCTGGCCGCGCCCACACAGGCGCTGATCTTCTCAGCGTCCGACGCTCCATCCCGAGCACATCGAAAAGCGGCGACGCTGGCAGTCGACGTCGATGGCGTCAGCCGCCTCGCCCTTACAGATGGGACAGCGCAAATAATCTGCGCCGACAGTCGCTGCACGGATGTCGAGGGACAACCATGGATGGCCGGCGACGCTATCCGTTATGTCCGGCGTGAAGGCTGGGGCCGAAGCCTGACGGGAATTTATGAATGGCAACCGGCTCGCAAATCCGTTCGCAAAATCATGCAGACATCGAACCTGCTTATGAATTGTGGCGCTCTTGGCACGGACATTATCTGTGCCCGGGAGCAATCGGTAGCACCGAGATATCTCGATCGGATTGATCCCGAAAGCGGTCGGTCGCAGGTGATTTTCAATCCCAATCCCGAATTCGGCTCTCTCGCTCTCGGGCATGCGGAGCGGCTGCAATGGAAAAATGATCGCGATCTCGAATGCTATGGCGACCTCGTTTATCCACCAGATTACCGGGTCGGGCAGCGCTATCCTTTGATAGTCGTCCAATATCAAAGCCGAGGGTTTCTGCGCGGCGGTACGGGAGACGAATATCCTATCCAGTTGCTTGCGAAGGCCGGATATCTGGTTCTCTCGATCCAGCGGCCACCCGCGCCACTGCGCGATCAAAAGATCGACCCACATGAACGAGAGCGGCGCCAGCTCGACGGCTTCATGGAACGGCGCAGCATCCTGTCAGCCATCGAGACGAAGGTTCAGCAGCTCATTAGCGCCGGCCTCGTCGATCCAGCACGCATCGGCATCACAGGCCTGAGTGATGGCGTATCGACCGTGCAATTCGCTGCTCTTCACAGCACGCTTTTCAAAGCGGCTGCGATCAGCAGTTGCTGCTGGGAAGGGTCGCAAACCTGGCTCCTTGGGCCTGCTATTCAGGCGGAATATGAAAAGCTGGGCTGGCCCGCCTCCCCTTCCGACAATCCGTCCCTTTGGGAGGGCCTATCCTGGGCGCGAAATGCAAATCGCATTCCCTTCCCGGTCCTGGCCCAGATGTCGGACGATGAATATCTTTCAGGCCTCGAAGCCCTCACAGCCCTTCGCCGCGCCGGCAAGCCCGTGGATCTTTATGTCTTCCCGGATGAGCATCATGTGAAACGACAACCTGCTCATAGGGTTGCGATCTATCGACGGGCTATCGACTGGTTCAATTTCTGGTTGCTCGACAAGTTGCCTGTTGGGGGAAGCCAAGCAGCCCAAGAGGCTGAGCGGTGGCAACAGATGCGAAGAAGCTGGAATCAGAGAGAGGCAAAACCGGGTGGATGACCCTGACCATTCGGGATTGCTTGCCAGCGCGTAATCCACGCCTCCATGTCGAGAAGCGCCATGAGGCGGACATAGTGACGATCAATGGCCGGCCCATGGACAAGCGCCTCGTCCAAGGCTGACCGACTGACAAGCCGGTGACGAACAAGTTCACCATCCATCAGCCGCTCGCGTATCTCGTCGAGGCGCTGGTTGACCAGGTCTACCGCGAAGCTGCTCGGACTTCCTTTGCGCCGACGGTCGCGGATGAGTGGCGGGAGAAGGTCGGCGTAGGCCCGACGCGCTATGGCCCGATTTCTCCCGCCCTCTATCATCTTCCAGGTCGGGATGGCCAAAGCCAACTCGACAATCGGTTGCGACATGAGCGGATCGATCATGGGCAAACCGAAGCCACGCAGATAGCCTTCGACATGGTTTTGAACGCGCAGGAGGAGCGCGATATGGCCCAGTTTTCCGGGCCGTGTGAGTGGTGCCTTCTCTAGCCAATCGTGCTGCGGCGGGTCTGCTTGCAACGCCTCAGCGGCGTCCGCCTCCATCAAATCAATGTCGAGATGCCATCGATAGGGCCGACGCATAGTGCGAGCGGCTTTGACGATCTGGCGACATACCTCCCATCGAGGGACCTGGGTCACCCTCCCGATATCGGCTATCGACTGAGCGGTTTCACGGTGGAAACCTCTGGCTTTCCACGCGTCGAAAAATGGCCGAACAGAACTACTATTGTAAAAGACGTTATCGCCGCCATTTCCGGTAAAGACGGCGTCTGCGCCAGCCTCGCCAACCGCGCGTAACAAGGCCGAATGATAGGCGAGTTCGTGAACGAATCCGATCGGCTTTGGGAATTGTTCTGCCACTGATCTGGACATATCCACATCCGCCAGATCATAAGTGGCCTCTATAAGGTTCATACCCGATGCCTGCGCCATTACGCGGGCATAGTCCCGCTCATCGCCATCACGGCTCAGGGTCGAAATCGTCACGCTGCTCGCACGCCTGCCTACTCTGGAAAGCGCCGCCGCGACGATCGAGGAATCGAGCCCTCCTGATAATGTGAGGATGGGAGCCAGCGAGGTAGATGCCCAGGACGCAACGCAATGATCAACTGTGCGGCGCAGGCGCTCGGCAACCTCCTCGCTATCCCAGAAAAGCGGCTCGGAAACAAAATCCCAAGGGTTCCAGAACTGCCACGCCCGAGCTTCTCGCTCGACCAGTTCCACCGCAGTACCAGGAAGCAATTCCGTAACGCCATCGAGTGCCGTCCTGGCCTGTGGCAGGTCCTTGGCGCCCAGATAGCGTGGAATTTCCGCCCAACTCACCGACGGTCGAACCAGACCTGCTTCGACGAGAAGCATGATGTCTGACGAGATTGCCCATCCTCTTGGAAGCATCGTGAAATAACTTGGCAGCGCGCCGCCGGGGGAACGCGCGACCAGCATCCTATTCTCAGGCGTGAGCAAGGCAACATAGCCGCCCCAATAGCGCTCAGCTAAAGTCGCGACTGGATCACCATGGAGCATATCATCGGGAAAGATCCTGTCGCTCGGCAATATGCGCGCGGCAGGACCATGGCGCGGAAACACCGGGCCGATCACCGCGCCTCGGTCGGCCGGGAGCGTGAGCAATTGCGCGGCACAGCCGGTCAAAAGCGCGCAGCTTTTTCCGGGTAGAACGCTTTGGAACCCGGAGGCCGCTAGGAATTCGGAGGAGAGCCTCTCAAGCGGCGCACCGCTATAATCAATGATTGCGAGGTAGCGTTCCAGCATCTCAGATCGCCAGGATCGGCTCAAACGCCGAAATATTCTCGAGGCGGTCGTTTAAGACCGTATCACCTGCCTGAACCCAGCAATGGGCGGAAAAGGGCGATGCGCTGACGCCCAGGATCAGTTTGGCTGGCAACCGCGCCGACAAAGCCATGTCCATGAAGGCGATCGAATTGGTCAGACAGTGGGTATTGCGGGGACGCAGCGGCGCGGAGGCCGCAAAGGCGCCCACAATTGGTCCCCACTCGCGCAAATCAGGACAATTCCAACCGACGACACCGAGTCCTCGCGACCGATCGGCAATCCCAGATACGATCCTGTCAAAGCGGCGTAACCGCAGGTCCAGCATCGCCCTGAACTGGGCAAGAATGAACAACAAGCTCCTGCCGCTCAGGCGATGGCCGAACTCAGCCAAGACCTCCCGGCGAGCCGGCGGGATCACAGCCTGCTGACTAAATGGTTCACATTCATCTGCCATGACGAGAATCTGACCACGCAGCAAGGGCTCGATCCCGGGACCGTCCTCCTTGTCTTCAAGATATCTCCTGAAAGCTGCATCCCATTCCGGCCGCAGGCCGAAATAGCGATCAGCCGCGACGTCCAGGAAGATCGTTCTTCCGCCAGTGACGCAGAAGGCCAGGCCATTCCTCAGCTTGTACCGCATGGGTCCGCCCCTCTTTCGAAGACGCGATTACGGCGCGCGCCCTTCAAAAGGACGCGCGCCTCATCGATCAGTCGTCAGCGATGCCCATCTGGTTCAGCTGACCACCGGTGAGGTCGAGGACGCCACGGATGGCGCCCTGGGTTTCGACGGAAGCGGCACCCAGATCGACGATATCTTCGTCATGTTCGATATTGGACATGTTCATCTCCATCATTGCGCCGCAGGAATTTGCGGCAACGCTGATGGTATGAAAGAAAAGCCATATATCCGATCATATATGCTCTCATTTTGAGAGCATATATGATCGCCGTCATAATCGAATGAAATATGGCAACGCCTTGGCAGGCAGCGAAGCGAGGCTTTCAAGGCTTTTCAGGATTTACCTCATTCGTGTCGCCGCTGAAGAAATTTGATCAGCTCGTAACAAACGTCGACGGTGATATTGCCACATAGCGATCCGTGTTGCGTTTCTGTTTCCCGAACGGGTTACATTCCATAGCGTCGCGAGTTCCTCGCCTTGCCTACCGATAGGGCCTTCGTGCAGTCGGAGAATAGCGAGCCGCTCGCCCGCCTGTACGATCGCATCTAAATGTTCGGGGTTAGGGGAGCAGGATGCCAGCAGCGAAAAAAACTCCGCGGTCGCATAAGCCAAAGCCAGGCCGTGCGCTGATCTGTTGACGACGAAAGCAGGTGGCGAACCCATTTCCTCCAGTCGAACCATCACCTTCACGATCGTCCGGACAAGGTCGGCATGGTAGCTGTAGAGATGGTAAACGTTACGCTTGGTGATTTCCGGCAAAGCAAACCCACCGCCGCCCTGCGTTTCAACGAGACGCTCGCCCACCAGCCGATTGAGTGCATCTCGCACAGGAGACGTACTCGTCCCAAATTCGTCGGCGAGCGACTGGACGGTCAGCGGCAAGCCGGGCGTGAATTTGCCGGCCATGATCAGCTTCTTTATCTCGCGGTGAATGCGATCGGCGGTGAAGGCGTCGGGCGACATAAGTCCGCTCTACCTTGCCGAGCCGGCGCCGCCCGGCCCCTTGTGTCCATTACCGGCCTGAAGGAATGTCTTGAGGCTGAGATTTGAGATGAATTCGACCAGCAGCGTTTCCAGCTTCTGCATGTCGTCGAGAAAGAAATGGCGAGGAAAGTGCATGTTATGCTCCAGAAACAGCATTGGAATGATAAGGTGCGCTGAGGAGAGCCCAAGGGCATGAGCGCAAGCGATATGATCATCGACACGGGACTTCGGGTTGCCCGCCTCGATTTCACGAAGCCACCGCACGCCGATCCCGACATCGGCAGCAAGTTGCTTTTGCGTAATGCGATGGCGTTTGCGCCGTTCTTCTATGCGGCGACCTGAGATCGTCTTGACCTCGGCCAGTATCGACGCCCCCTCTTCAAAGGCGCCGCCTTGAGATGAGATCATCAGGGCCTCCCTGATCGCGTCTCAAAGCTCCCATGCACATTCCGACTCGATCAGGGTCGTGTGAAATGTGCCGTGGGTCAAATTTTTTGACTCCCATTTTGAGAGTGAGCGAGATTTACCTATCCTGCGTGATTCAGCAGGAAAATCAGGCGCGCGGCCTCAACTTCAGGTGCAACAGATATTATGACGGAACGACGCCAGGAGACCCAACCAAAATGAGGTCAATATTCACGCGTGCAGGAAGTTTAATGGGCGTACGCGTGGTGAGTGCGGCGCGCGTTTCAGGCGGCGACCTCAGCAACGTGTTGCGTCTCAGCCTTGCGGACGGACGATCGATAATCGCCAAGCGCGGACCGCTGGTGGAAGAGGAAGCCATCATGCTTGCCGCTATTCATGCAACGCAGGCCCCGGTCCCGTCGGTATTGGCAGTCGAGAAGGGACTGATGCTCCTTGAGGATTTGCCTGGCTCGGGCCAGATCGCGCGCTCCTGGGCGCAGCTGGCCGAAGTCCTCGATCATCTTCACCGACCCACTCGGCAGCAATCGGGCTGGGACAGGGATCATGGTTTCGGGCCGGTCGCCATCCCCAACGGCAGAACTGATAATTGGGTCGAATTCTGGGCGGAGAGGCGCCTGTGCTGCCATCTTCCCCATATCGAGCCACATCTGGCGGATAGGGTCAGTCGGCTCGCCGACCGCCTGGCCGACCATATCCCAACTGGGCCTCAGGTTGCGCTGCTCCATGGAGATCTCTGGGGCGGGAATATCCTTATAGAGAAAGATCGGGTCTCGGGGCTGATCGATCCGGCTTGCTATTTTGGTGACCGCGAGGTCGACCTCGCGATGCTCAGCCTGTTCGATCAACCCCCGGCAGCTTTTTACGATGCCTGCGGCCTTGAACAGGGATGGCAAGAGCGACAGCCCGTCTATCGGCTCTGGCCGCTCCTGGTCCATGTTCGCCTCTTTGGTGGGGCCTATCATCAACAGGCCAGCGCCTGCCTGGATATGCTCGGCCTTTAGAAAATCGCGCTTTATTCGGGCTTACCCGCCAGGATTATCCGCGCAGAACGGAGATAATGGGCAAGTTCGGCATCGTTCGCCATGAGCCGATCGGCGAGATCCTTCATGTCGGCGGCATCGGAATCAGGGCGGAACGGACCGTCAGGCTGCTGTTCAATCACAGCGATGCTCAGGCACAGTGCTTTCTTTACCAGGTGAAGATCGCGGTCGGTGATCTGTGCCATTGCCAGTTCCCCCAAAAGGTCCGCGCTGCGCTATGCGCCGGAACGATCGGTGATGCCACCGACTGTCGATGAACAACATCCCGGCTCAACCGGGCGTCTCAGGGCTCGGTGGCGCGAACGCCGTCCCGATGCGGCGATAGGCTCGCTCAATTTCGCTGTCTTCACTTGCGGACATGAGCGCGATGGCGGTCATGAAAAGCCGGGCGGCCGTGACGGAGGGCCCGCCACCCGGTGCAATCTCGATGTGGTCGAGCATCTTTGCCGCTGCTTGGGCGAGACAGGGCGAAGCACCGACAAAATGTTCGATCCGTCCGGCCAGGCGGTTCACTACCGGGGCGCAAAGCTCATCGGACAGTTCCGGACCTTCTAGCGCCTCGAGGAGCAGCGTGGCGACGGTCAGCGTGGTTCCATAAGGAATGAACCGCCTGGCAATGCGTGCCAACCGGGAATGGCATTCGAGAAACGTGTCGGTCCCCTCCTCCGATAGATGCAGCCGGTAGGTCCGAGACTTGGGTGTCACCATCGATAGCCTTTCTGATTCGCAAAATCCGCTTGTCTCCTGACGACCGAATTCGATTTTGAAGCTGTCCATGCGCATAAAAGCGGCACTGAAATGCCGATTTCGGCACCTCAGTGCCGCTTACGGCATCTCAGTGCCCTCCCCATTGCCGAGTGTGCAGCATTGGATGCATCGCTTGTCCCACCCGATCAGAGGTCGAGACGCCGCTCGAAGAGAACGCAACGACTCAGCCCAGACCGGACCGCAAGGCCAGAGCGCGAATGCGCCCGGCAATAGGGAGACCTATCCAATGTCAGCGTCACGCCTGGCTATCATGGCCGGATTGCTCACACTCGTCCTCGCTCCGGGTTCTGCGTCCGCAGCCCGGAAGATACGCCCCATTGGGCCGCCGCTGGCTCCACAAAAACTGGCGATTGCCCAAATCGGCGCCGATTTCTTCATCGGCGAGCCTCGCACTGCGTTGCCTGCAGAGGAAACCATGGATCTGGGAAGCACGGTGAGGATCGATCAGCGCCTCCTCTTGAGGAAAACACGTCCGGACGCAGGAAGCGATCAATGACCCGGCATCTCGACAGACCGAGCCTGATTGCAGCGGTTCTGATGCTCGGCATCGCAGCACCAGCGCTCAGTCAGGGGCCAGTCGACCCGGACCTTTCCCAAGTCGCAAAATCTGCAGAGGCCCAGCTGCGCCAAAGCTTCGCCAATCTTCAGTTCGAGGATTTTGCGCCATCTCCCATCCATGGCCCGCTTTTCCAGGCCAGCGCCGGCGGCCGCATCCTCTATTACGCGCCGGAAAGCGATCATCTCCTGTTCGCGACCATCTACGACAAGAATGGCGTCAACCTCACGGCCCTGTCCCAGGATGCCGCGGCTCGAGCCAAACTCAAGACCCTTGATCAAAGCCAGGCGCTCCTGATCGGACCGCCCGGCGCCCCAATGGTGATCGAGTTTACCGACCCCGACTGCCCCTATTGCCGCGCGCTCGATCGCTTCTGGGCTACCAAGGCGGCCGAAGGCAAACCGGTGCGCCGCCAGATCTACTTCGTGTCCGGCATCCATCCAGAGGCAGCCTCGAAGGCCGAGCATATTCTCTGCGCGAAGGACCGCGAGGCAGCGTTCCGCGCGACCTATGCCGGTGAGCCACCAAAGCCCCTCAACCGGTGCACAGATGGCGCCGCCCAGGTTCAGGCCCATCGCCAAGCGGTCAAATCCATGGGCATATCGGGCACGCCGACGCTTATTCTCGATGGGCAACTCATATCCGGCTTCCAACAGGCCGAGATTGAAGCCTGGCTCGCCAAGCAGCGGCCGTCAGCTAAGCCGCCGACCTGACCCTAATTCTGGCGGGCCTCAAGGCTGCATGGCAGCCCAAGGCCTCGAGATGCCGACGACGGCGCCCGATCTTCGAGGAGCCACCCAGCCTGTCGTCGGCCGACAGCGAACACCCAGTCGGTGCCGGCAGGCATGTCTTGGGGCGGCTCCTCTCGTTTCTGGAGACCTAAACAAATGATCAAGCTTGCACATCTGCCGCGCCTGCGCCGCCCGTCTTTTTCGTCGGCCGATGCCGTGGGAACATTCGTCGCTGCCCTCGCCCTCGCATCGGCCGCCCACGCTTTCCAGGCACCGACCGCGGGCGACCTTGGCTACGACATTTACGATATCGTGGTGAACCAGGGCGTGAAGGGACCGCTGGGCTTTGTGGGCGGTGTCGCCGCCTTCCTGTTCGGCGTCTCGCGTCTCTTCTCGAATATCATGATCGGCATTCCCACGATCGTGGCCGCCGTCTGCCTCATCCGCGCGGACTCCATCCTCCAGACCTTCGGCATGATCGTCTGAAGAACCGGCCAAAAGACCAGCGCGGGGCTTCATCGGCCCCGCGCCGGGCGGAGAGCGAACCGCGCTCTTCGTAACCCTCACATCTGTTCAGATGTGGGTGAAGCAAGGGAGAAGGACGTGGACGAGAGACTTCCACAATTTCTGCACAAGCCGGTCCAGATCCTCTGGTTCGACGCGCAGGAGTTCATCCTCGTGGTCTCCACCATCTTCGTCGCCGTCATCGTCGGCGGGCTGGTGGGCTGGTCGCTCCTCGGCGTCCTTCTCCTTTTCATTCCCTGGAAGCGGACGAAGCCCCGCGGTTTCGTGCCCCATCTGGCCTGGCGCTGGGGGTTGCTCCGCCTCCCCCATTATCCCGGGCCAACCCAGACCCGCTTTTGCGAGTGAGGCATATCATGTTTCGTCAGAAATCACCCCAGGAGGCGCCCGACCCGCTGCTCGGCAAACCGGCAAGCTTCGGCATTCACCGCTACCTCCAGGGATCGTCCAATCTGTTCGAGGAGAACAGGCTGCTCAAATTCTCGATTGTCGGCTTGTTCGGCGTGACCGCAGTGCTGGGCATTACGCTCTACTCGACGTCCCAGAACCAACGCACGATCGTCATTCCCTTCGGCGCCGGCGGCGATCTCTACGTGACCGGCGGCAAGCCATCTTCTGCCTATCTGCGCGCCATGACGCGCAATATCGTCGCGCTCTCGGGTACCTATTCTGCTCTGTCTGCCGACCGGCAGTTTCAGGAGCTGCTCAGCATCGTCCACCCGACCGCCTATAATGGCCTGCGGGACAGCCTGAATGGCGTGCTCGATGAGCTCGCCAACAATCCCACGCTCTCGATCGCCACCTATATTCGGCCCGATCAGCCCGTCACCTGGACCGATCGCCAGATCATCGTGCCGGTCGAGAAGGTCCGCGTCATCGGCGGCGTCATCCGCAAATTCCGGGGAAACTTGCGCATCCGATACACGATCGATGCCGGTCGCTTCTGGATCCTGTCTCTCACCGAGGAGAAATTCGATGCCGAGCTTGGGTAACCGAGCGCGCGCGCCTCGCGCCGCCCTGCCACTTTTGCCTCTCATCGCCTTAGCGTCGCCGGGACAGGCGCAATCGATCCAGGCATTGCCCGATCAGACCAGTATGATCCGGCTCTCGAACCGGGACGTCAATCATCTCATCTGTCAGGGCGGGGAGATAGAGGATGTCAAATTCTCCGCCGAGAAGGGCCTCGCGGTCGAGAAAGGCGGCGGTGACGCCTGGGTCAAATTCCTTGTCCGCGAAAGCGACGACAGCGGCCAGATCACCCGTAGCTATGTGACGACGCCGTCCGAGTTCTTCGTCACCTGTAACGGGGCAATCTACCCGCTCTACGCCGAGCCCTCCGAAATCCCGGCGCAGACGATCATACTGGTGCCCGGCGCCCGGCAGCGCGCCCGTGCCAATGAGGATCTGCTCGCCCCGCTTGCGCAGGAAGATCGTGCGGTCTCGATCACCCTGTCCCTTTTACAGGATCGGGTGCCGGCCAGCTTCACCGAGGTGGCGACCGCCAGCCGGCAAATCACCCTCCCCGCCGCACCCGCGCTGCACATCACCGAACACCGCCGCGTCACCGTCGAGGGCGCAGGCCTCAACGCATCGGAATATCGGGTCGACGCCATAAGCGACATGGAGGTCGACGAGCGCCTCTTCCTCGATACAGCGCTTGGCGCCCGCATCTTCAGCGCGACGCTTGATAGGCTCTCTCTCCGCACCGGGGAGACCGCTCGCCTCATAATCCTGCGCCGGGGAGACGGGCTATGAGCGATGAGCGACAGGATATGCCCCAAAGCCCAGACGAACCCGGTTCGCCCGCGCAGGGCAGCGGCGCCAGGGGCCATTCGCGGCCGAACCGCCCGTCGTCGGCAACGAGTGACATGGGCAACAGCGTCCTTCACCTGCGCGGCCCGGCCCTTCTCGATCTGAAGGAACGCTGGGCGACGCTCAGCCCCCACCAGCAATTGCGCGCACGCCAGGCCGCCATCGGTGTGCTGGTCGCCCTCTTTGGCTATGGCCTCTACTCGGCCTCGAACAGCGCGGAGAAGGTCACGCCCCAGGCGCCGGCGGCTTCGAAGCTCGACATGGGCGCGGGCCTTCGTGGCGACAGTCTTGAAACGAAGGTGCGCGGCGACCTCAAGAAAATCCTCGATGGGCAGAACCTGCTTGGCGACAGAGTCACGGCGATCGAGGAGGGCCGGATAGGCACCGCCGGTCCAGCATCGAGCGACGCACCAGACGACGACCTCCCAAACGCCATGCCAAGCGACATCCCGGCCTTTCCGCCCAGCCCTTCCCAAAGCGAACTTGAACGCGCTGACGGGAGCCTGCCTGCACCGCCCATGCCTAGCGCGCCGGCAGCGCCACCTGCCCCGCCGGTCGAGCGCCAGGTCGGCGCGATAGGTGCCGCGACCAGCGCAATCGTCGCGGAAGGATCCGCTGCTCCAAATGGCGCTAAAAAAAAGACCAGGACGATCTATTTGCCGCCTGGTTTCATGAAGGCGCGCCTATTGACCGGGATCGACGCGCTCGCCAGCCGGGACGCGACGAGCAATCCCGAGCCCCTCATCGCCCGCGTCCAGGCGCCCGTCGTGCTGCCCAATGATGTGAAGGCCAACCTTGCTGGATGCTTTGTCATCGGCAATGCCACGGGCAGCCTTGCCAAGGAACGGGTCGAGGTCCAGCTCATCTCGCTCTCCTGCGTGGACTTTGACGAACGCTCGGTCATCGATCAGCCGATCAAGGGCTTCTTCGTCGATACCGACGGCAAGAAGGGACTGTCGGGCAAGGTCGTTACCCGCGCCGGCGCTGCGCTCGCCCGCACCTTCATCGCCGGCACCATCGCCGGGGTCAGCCAGAGCGTCGAGAATACGTTTGGCAACACCTCGACCTCGGCGCTCGGCACCGTCCGATCCCTGGACGCGGGCGATGCGCTCAAGACCGGCATTGCAGGCGGCCTGTCCAAATCTTCCGACAAGCTCACCGACTTCTACCTCGATCTCGCGCGCCAGGCCGGCCCGATCGTGGAGGTCGGCGCCGCCAAGGATGTGGTGGTCGTGATCCAGGAGGGGCTGGCTCTGGAAATCAAACCCACCACGGCCACCAAATTCTGATGCCCACTTGTCGCCCCCAGGGAGAGTATCCCATGCCCACCCAGCACCCTCGCAACGCGGCACGACTGTCCAGCGCCGCTCTGCTCCTCCTGCTTGGCATCTTGCCAGGCTGCGCGGCGATCGGCTCGGCCATGTCGCCCTATCCTGAGAAGTTCAGCTGCAAGAACAGCGATCATGGCCAGTGCATCCATCCTGAGAAGGCCTATGCCGACGCCGTGGCCGGACGGGCATCGAAATCCGATCCCAAGGTCACGAATGGCAGCCGGGCCGACGAAACTCTCGGGCGCACCGGTGCGCAACGGAGCAGCCGAAATGCCGCCGCGGATGGCTATGTCGGCTACCGCAGCAGCGTCTATCGCGAACTTCAGGGCCTCGTCGAGGCGCCGGTCACGCCTATGCTCCGGCCCGGCCGCACGGTCCGCACGCTGATCCTGCCTTATGCCGATCGCGAGCGGCCCGACCGGCTCTACATGCCGCGCTACGTCTATTCGATCCTCGACAAGCCGCAGTGGGTGGTCGGCGACTATCTCGTCAATCCGACCGAACCGGCCGCGCGCGCGCCGATCCTTGAACAGACCAAGGCCAGGCCCACGCTGCCCGATAGCGATATCCCGGCGCCGCCACAGGAGCAGGATCAATGAGGGGGCTCGGCACACGCCATGGCGGCGGCATGACCATCAAGCGGCTGCAACAAAGCGTGTCGCGCGACGCTTATTCAGACTTTTTGCCCATGGTGAGCTGGGTCGAGGAAGAGGAAGCCTTCCTCACCATCGACGATGGCTGGGGTCAGGCCTGGGAGCTGGTGCCGTCGGCCTATCTCTTCGCCCATGTGCATCAGGCGCTGCTCGGCCTTCTCAACATCCAGTTCGGCACCGGCACCGTGGTCCAGCTCCACTGCTTTGCCGATCCGCTGATCGACCAGGCGCTCGATGCCTATCTCGATCTTAAATCCCGGCCCGATCCACTCGTCCAGGCATCGGCCCGGCGCACGGCACAATATCTGCGCCATGGAACCGAAGGACTCCCAGCCCTTCATGGCATTCCCGTCCGTAACTTCCGCGTGCTGCTCGCAATCAAATCGCGCACCCCGCTGGGCGCGGACCTGCGCCGCCAGATCGAGGAGCAGCTCTCCAAGCTCGGGATCGTGCGCATGGCGCCTGAAGCGCTAGTGAGTTTCTATCGCCGCATCTTCAACGGCGCCTTCGATCCGGCTCCGGGCGTCTTTGCCACGGGCGCCCCTGACCATCCCGCGCGCCCGGTGCGCAAACAGATCATCGATGCAGGCCCGGACCTGCTGTTCGATGGCCCGGAGCTTTATTTTGGCAATCAGGTGGCTCGCTGCCTGACGCCCAAATCACCAGCTCGCCGGGTTACGGCCGAGCGCTGCAACCGGCTGCTCGGAGGCATGCGCGGCGCGGCCGAGGATAGCGACCAGATTGGCGGCCCCTTCCTCTATACGCTCAACATCCTCTTCGATCACTCGGCTTTCGAGATCCACAAGCGCGCGCAGATCCTTTCCGCGCAAAAGGCGGCCGGAAGCTTTGCCGTCGAGGTCGGAAAGCAGATCGAGGAGATTGGCTGGGTGCTCGATGAAGCGGGCAACAGCCGCTTCGTCTCGGTCATCCCAACCGTCTGGGTCTTCGGCCGCGACAGCGCACAGGCCCGTGAAATGGCCGCCCGCGCCAAGCGCCTTTGGGAAAGCGAGCCGCTGCCATGGATGATGCAGGAGGAGAGCTATCTCAATCCCATCCTGCTGCCTATGAGCCTGCCCTTCGGCTTCTACCCTGAGCGCCGGACGCTGCGGATGCTGGAGCGCGATCTTCCCATGCCGGCCAAGGCGGCCGCATTGCTGGCGCCTGTCCAGACCGACTTTCGTGGCGGCGGGCGGCCTGCCCTTCTCTATGTCGGGCGCAAGGGCCAGCTCATCACGCTCGATCTCTTCGACCCGCGTATCAACAATTATAACTTCATCGTCTCGGCCGAGAGCGGCGCGGGCAAGAGCTTCCTCCTCAACAATCTCTGCCTGCAATATTATGCGCAGGGCGCGCTCATCCGCATCATCGATATCGGCGGCAGCTACCGGAAGCTCTGCACCCTTTGCTCGGGCCGCTATATCGACATTGGCGAGGAAGCGCTGGTCCTCAATCCCTTCGACATGGGCTTTGCGCTCGATGGCGATGATCGCCAGTCAGCCATCTCCATGGCCGTTGCGATCGTCGCTGAAATGGCCAATGCCGCGACCCGCAAGGGCGTCACGACGTCCGAATGGAATTTGCTCAAATCCGCCGTCCAGTGGACGATCGACAGCGGGCGCGCGGAAGCGGGGATCGATGCGGTGCGGGATTGGCTCGGTGCCTATCCAGCCGATGCCATAAGCGATCTCGACAAGGTCGACCATCTCGTCCCCGTTGCGCGTGAGCTCGCCTTCAACCTGCGCGATTTCGGCAGTTCGGGCGCCTATGGCCATTTCTTCAACGGGCCCTCCACCTTCGACATCTCGGCCGACGAATTTGTCGTGCTTGAACTCGAACGCCTGAAAGCCATGCCGGACCTCTTCAACGTCATCGTCATGGTGGTCGTGAATGCGGTGAGCCAGGAGCTTTACCTCTCCGCCCGGGACCGACCGAGATTTGTCCTGTGCGATGAAGCCGCCCAGTTCATGACCCGAACCGATGGCCAGGATCTCTCCCGCCTCGCCGAAGTGTTCGGCCAGGGCTACAGGCGCGCGCGCAAATATCAGGGGAGCTTCGGGGTCGTCCTCCAGTCGATGAACGATCTGCTGCTGTTCGGCGGCACAGGGCAGGTGATCCTGGAAAATGCCGCTACCCGCTTCCTGCTTCAGGGCTCCACCTATGAACGCGCGGTCGAGAACAAGATCCTGGATTACTCAGGCTTCGTCCTCGATCTCCTGAAGTCGGTCCGGAACAACAAGCCGCATTATTCCGAGGTTTTCATCGACTCGCCGCTCGGCCTCGGCATCGCCCGTCTGGTCGTCGATCCCTTTTCTTACTGGATCAACACCTCAGCACCCCAGGAGGTAGCCGCGTTCGAAGCGCGCCTGCGCGCCGGCCTCTCGCCGCTCGAAGCGGTCTGCGATCTCGCCGGCGTCGACCCCGCGGAGCTGCTCGGCGCGCCAAGATCCTACCCGTCGCAGGAGCTCTCATGATGCGAAATCCTCCCGCCCAGCAACCGCACACTAAGCCTACAGGCCCACAGCTGGACCTCGATCTCGATCCGACGATCGAAGCTTTGATCGAAGCGCGCGCCGCGAGCCTCGCCCAGCACCAGGCCCTGTTCTGGCGCTTCCGGCTCGTGACGATCGAAACCTTGATGATGGGCGCGCTCATCCTCTGCGCCGGCCTCGCCCTCCACCAACCTGCCGCCATGGTCCTGCGCGCCGCCATCATGGTGTCGGCCGGCTGCTTTGCGAGCGGCATGCTGCTCATCGGCCTCACCGGTGCCTTCGATCGCGGCCTCGATCATTTCACCCGCTGGCGGCGCGGCCAATGAGCGGGATCCTCACCTCTTCCCCCGCCCATGGTCCGGTCCGCCTGCTGCTCGGCACCCATCTCCTGTTGCTGATCCAGACGGTGCTGGTGCTGCAGGCATCGGATCCACTGCCCACATCCCTCCGCCTGTTCCTCGGTGTGACAGGTGTGCTCGGTCTCGCCGCGCTGATCGTCGCTGTGCGCGGGGAGCGTGATGACGAGGGCAAGCCATGGTGGGCGAAGCGTCATGTCCACTGAAACCCGCTTCCCCGCTCGCGCGCGCCACGCGCTTCTCGGTGCCCTCATGCTGGGCCTCGCCTGCCAGCAGGCACAGGGCGCGACCTCGACGATTGGCCGCACCTGGCCGATCGCTGAGCCTGACGCGATGAGCGAGATCGAGGCACGGGTCGCCAATGCGCCTCACATGGCGGCGAAGTTCGGCCCTCGCGCCAAATGGTCGGCGCTCAAGGCTGCGTCGCTGGGACCAGCTCCGGCCGATCGGACCCGGACCATCATTCCCTTCTACACGGTCGATGAGGATATCCGTCTGCCTGACGGCCGTGTCCTTTATCCCAAGGGCTTCACCTTCAATCCCCTCGAATATGTCTCGCTGCTCCAGCGCCTCATCATTGTCCATCCGCGCGATCTTGCCTGGGCGCTGAAGGCCGCGCGCTTCACCGATTTCATCCTGCTGACCGCTGGCGATGCGCTTGAACTCTCCGAACGCACCGGCCGCCCGCTTTTCATCCTGGAGGAGCGCGTAAAGGAAAGGCTCGGGCTTACCGTCGCGCCGGTCATCGTCGCGCAGGAAGGGAAGAAGCTCGTCCTTTACGAATATGCGCCGGAGCGTCCCGCAGCTCGGAGCGCCCGGCCATGAAGTGCCAGCCCCTCCTACGTGCCGCCGCCCTCTCTCTCGCGCTTGCGCTCGGCTCTGCCAGTGCGCCCGCGCGGGCCTCCAAATGCGAGGCCGGCACCATCTTCAATCCGCTGACCAAAGTGCGCTGGACCTGCATCTTCCCGATCACCATCGGCGGCGTTCGGGTCGGAAGTTTCGACAAGCTCGACAAGGAACTGGACGCCCAGTCAGCCTCCAAGCCGCTATGCGCCTGCCGCAAGGGCGCCACCTTCTGGTTCGGCGTGAAGGTCAGCTTCTGGTCGCCCAATCGCATGATCGATGTGGTGACCGAGCCCGGCTGCATGATGGCGCTCGGCGCAGATCTCCTGCCAACCGGCGGCAAGCTCCAGGGCAGTCAGTCGTCGATCGCCGATGGCACAAACAGCCAGAAAATGTTCGCGCAGATGCATTATTATATCTCGCCGGTCTGGAAGATGCTCGACATGTTCACCGACCTGCCCTGCATCGAGGACGACGGGTTCGATGTGGCGATGATCACCGAGGTGCTGCCGACCTGGCAGTCGGGGACGCTGGGCGCGATCATCCAGCCCGAGGGCATTCTCTTCGGCAACCCCGCAGCCGGCCTTGCCTGCATGGCCGACAGCGCCGCGGCGGCGGCCGGCAAAGTGCTCGATCCGCTTTTCTGGTGCATGGGCAGCTGGGGCGCCACCTATCCGGTCGCGGGCGACATCCATTTTGGTGACAGCGTCGAGGCCTGGGCAGGGCTTGCCGCGCGCGGGACTTATCTGATGGGCCGTCTTGGCGCGCTCACTATCAGTTCGGCTGACGGCTGCTCCTTCAAGGCGCAGCCCATCTGGACCAAGAGCCGTTACAAGCTCCAGATCATGGAGCCGGTCAAAGGCGGCAAATGCGTCAATATCGGGCGTCCCGGCGCCCTCTGGTCGAGCGGCAAACATGCGCCCGGCAAGGACAATGCCCAGTTCATGTCTTTTGAAAAAGTGATCTGCTGCGCGGGAGTATCCACCCCGTGAGCCAGATACCTCCCCCATCCCCCGTAGCGATCAACGAGCATTCCGGATGGTCTGCCCGCCTAGGCCATGCCGGCACGTTCGATCGCGGCGAGGGCGGGGCGACGCCGTTCTTCCACAGCGTCGCTCCAACCCCCATTTCCCTCGCGCGCCCGATAACCGCCAGATCGGGCCCAAGCGTGGGAAAGGTCAGCACGGTCGGTGAGCCCCCTGCTCGGATCGGGTGCCCCCCCTCTCTAGCGCCTGATCCGACATCGGCCGTGCTGACCACCTTTAAAAGGCCGTGCCTGCGCCCGCGTGAAAGCCAGCGGACAGGCCTTTCGTCTGCCCCCTGCGGAAATTTCGAGTTCGCCCGGAGGCTTCCGATGAAGAACATGATCCTCATCTTCATGGGCAGCGTGGCGCTCGCGCCGCAAGGTACCCAAGCGCAGGATATGGAGGCCCGCGCGCGCGCCGCGACGGCTGCATCGCGGACGAAGTCGAGCGACAGCGACGCGATCACCAGCAATTACGTCAATCCAGGTCTGTCAGGTGAGGCGATCAGCACCGTCGACAACAGCCGCACCTTCACTACCAGCCTGGCCTGCCAGAAGAGCGCGACGATGCTGGAGCTGCTGGTCCAGCCCGGCACGACCGGCGACATCACCCATTTGAGCATAGCGCGCGACAGCGATCTCGACGGCAGCTTCGATCAAAATTTGACCCTTCCCGTCCCGGTCTCGGGTATCTGCGCGAACGGCATCGTCTCCTGCGACCCTGGCAGCTGGAACAACTGCACCCCCTTCCAATGGGATGTCGCGTCGTCCGGCAACCTCAAGCTTACCCAGGTGCCGCTGACCGACCTCTCCGCCTGCTATTGCGTCAATGCGAGTTGCGGCAGCAACCTGGTGCTCGGCAACCTCAATTCTGTCCTCAAGGATTTGGGCGGGGGCATCATCGGCGCGCTCACCACGGCCGATCCCCGGATCGGGGTGGCGCAGGCAAGCATCGAAGGGCCTGTCATCCGTTATGTCGGCGCCCAGACGACGGCCTGTACCGCGTCGCCTTCTCTATCTTCGACCAGCTATCGCGCCGATCCAACCGCGATCAGCGGGGACGCCAGTGCGAGCGCGCAGGCAAGCAGCGTCTTTCAGGCGCTGGCCGGTTCGGCGTCGGCGACCGGCAAGGCCGAGGTCACGCGGAGCTGCTCGATCGATCGGGAGATCAGCGTCAAATCCTGGGACTATGACGACATATTGGGCGTTGCCGGAACGGTGACCTCCACCGCCTGCGGCACCGGCTGCCGTCGCTATCAGATCCGCGGTTCCGGCACCTGCGGCAGCGTTCCGCCCATTCATACAGCCACCTTCGACCCAATCGCGCCGGCACGCATCGTCTCCGCCCGGATCGTGGAAATGGGCGCGGACGACTGGGTCCAGGCACGGGTCAACGGCCAGATCGTCGGCTATGCCGGGAAGCGCCCCTGGACCGGTGAGGCCCTGCCATCTGGTGACTGCCGGATCAGCGGCGATCCCTATTATAATCGCACCGCCATCGACATCACGCCCCAGCTGCGCGCCGGCGCCATGACGGTCGGCGCGCGGGTGCGAGCCGGGGGCGATGGCAATTGGGGCTATGTCACTGTCGAGGTTCAGGTCGATACGGCCTGCGAGGTTTCCGAACGGCTGGTGGATCTCTGCGCAGGCTATGCCCAGGACGCGGCGTGCAGGCTGGACAGCGAGAGCGTCGACGGCGTCACGACCTTCGCCAATGGCGTGAATACAGGTCTCAAACCCCTCGCCCAGACCCGTCTAATCGGTACGGGCCATTGCACGTTCCAGTATAGCCGCGACTTTTTCGAGCGGGACCGCCGCTATAAATGCCTGATTGATAGCGGTGAGCTCAGCGCGCCCGATCTGTCGCGCAGCGCCTATATCATTGACCATTCGACCGAAACCCTGCTCGCTGATCGCACCCTGTCGAGCGACGGAACGATCTCGACCTCGACGCGGGCATTTTCCCTGCCCGATCGCGGGACGGTTCCGGCCTGCGAGCCGATCTGCAAGACCCGTGCGCCCAGGGCGAACAGCGACGTCGCTATCTCCGGTGTGGTCGGGGCTAGCCAAAATGATCCGGCCGGCTGGAACAGTTTCTATCATAGCTGCACCGCGGACAATGTCTGCCCCTTGGGCGAAGGGGAGGAACTGGTCACCGCCTGCGGCTGCCTCGACGATTTCCCTGAAGCCGCCGTCATGATGCAGACCGTGCGCCTCGCCGGCTCCGACCTTGCCTGCACTGCGGGGACGCCATGAGACAACGGATCATATTCGGACTGCTGAGCGCCGCGCTCGTTGCAGTCACCATTCCTGGGCCGGCATCGGCGGCCCAGCTCTGCGCCGCTGATTTGAACGGCAATGGCGATGCGGCTGACGAAGGCGAGATGGCGAGCTGCGTCACCATGGCTGGCGGCGCGACGCAGTGCCCGATCCAGCAAATACCCTGCGTGGTCGACGCCGCAGGCGCCTATAGCTGCCCGCTGGGGGCCGATCATCAATGCCTGGTGCCAGCAGCAGGCGGAACACCGACCTGCTCGCCCGTCGCCTGCATCGACACCGCGCTCAATCCGGTCGAGGATGAGCTTCTGGTCGATGACGCGGGACCGGACAATGACGGCCCGGTCGACGCCGATGGCAACTGCCTCGGCACGATCGAGATATTTGGCGGCCGGGCGCTGCGCTGCCGTCCGCCTGGCGCCAGCGTCACCTTCCAGAATTGCTGCAAGGATCGGGACAAGATCGTCAAGGACGGCATGGGCGGTTCGATCAGCTCGATCACGACCAAGATCGCGATCGCTAAGGGCGTGTTCACCGGCGCCAAGGCCGCCTATCTCGCCTTCAAGGCGGGCGCGACGGCGGGCCAGGCGGCCAGTGCCGGCGCCAACGCGATCATCGTCGGGCTCGATCCCACCTCGATCGCAATCAGCCTTGCCATCAACTTCATGATGGAGGTGCTGCTCCAGGGCTGTGACCAACAGGATATGGAAACCGGCATGCTGCGTGGTTCGGGGATGTGCCACGAGGTCGGCACTTATTGCTCCTCCTCGATCCTTGGCATCTGCATCCAGAAGGCCCGCGGCCATTGCTGCTTCAACACCAAGCTTGGCCGCATCATCCAGGAGCAGGGCCGACCGCAGCTCAGCGCCTTCAACGCCATGGGATGGGGAACACCCAAGCAGCCCTATTGCCGGGGCTTTACCGCTGAAGAATTCCAGGCGCTCGATTTCAGCCGAATGGATCTCTCGCAATATTATGCGGAGATCGAGGCGCGCGCCCAGTCCGACATCCGACAAGATATGGAGGAGAAGGTCGATGCCTATCTGCGCACCGTCAATCCCTGACAGCCATATGGCCCCGCTCATGCTTGCGTTCGCGCTTATGGGCGCAGCGCCAGGGCAGGCACGGGAGGCTCAACCGGCAGACCAAGGGACGTCCGCCATGGAACAGCTTCGGCAAGCCAAGGCCAGCGCTAATCCAGCGATACACGCCGGGCCTGACACGCTCCCTGCCCCCTCTTCGGATCTCAAACGACGTGCCTTCGAGGCCATGGGCAAACGGCGGGTCGATCCGCGGATGGAGGCGCAGGCACGCGCAGCGCAAATCCAGGCAGCCAATGCGCTCGCGACGGAGCAACAGGCCATGAGTGCCCGGCTTCATCAGGCGCTGGGCCTGGCACCGCCTGATGGCGCTCCGACGCCAGCACCCCCCGCTTCGAACGCATCGGCCAAGGCCTGGGTGCCGCTGCTGTTCGCTTCCTCGTCCATGCCAATCGAGACGTTGCGAACCTACGCAGGACAGCTCGAACGGGTCGGCGGGGTCATCGCCTTTCGCGGCGTACCCGGAGGTCTCACGAAGATTGGTCCGATGGCAGAGCTTACGGCAAGGATGCTGCGCGTCGATCCCGGATGCGAGGGGCCGGCCTGCACGATGCGCAACGTCCAGGTGGTGATCGATCCGATCCTCTTCCGTCAGCATGGCATAGCCCGTGTGCCCGCCCTCGCCATGGTGCCGGGCGATCCGACCCAGCCCTATTGCGAACGGGAGGACGAAACCGCGCCTCGTGCCGCCCATCTCGTGCTCGGCGACGCCGCGCTTTCTGGCTTGCTGGATGAATATGCCCGCCTCGGCGGCAAGGAGGAGGTGCGCGATGCTTCGGCTCGTCTGGCTGGCCGCTAACCGGCTTTCCCACGGATTGAAGACGCTCCCGCGCGAAGCCGCTCTGGCGCTGGGCGGCGCGGTCGGCGATCACAAGGCACGTCCCAGACGCTTCTGGCTCGCGCTGGGTATCACCGTGCCGCTGGCGACGATCACCTGGCAGGCGATCCCAGCCTTGACCATCGTGATGAGCCCGTCGATCGACGCCTGGGCCGTGCGCGCGGCGCCGGGGGCAATCCACAAGGGCGACCTTGTCATGTTCGCGCTGTCCCATCCGATAGCCGGCCCCCAGCCCGTCAGCGTCACCAAGCGGGCGATGTGCATGCCGGGCGAGCGCCTGCGCGAGGTCGAGCGCCATTCGGTCTTCGATGGCAAGGTGACGAACAGCAGCTATTATTGCGGTGACCGCCTGCTGGGAATCAGCCGCCCTATGGGCCGCAATGGCCAGCGCCTCGATCATCTGCGCTGGGGAAATCGGAACATTCCAGCCGGCTTTGTTTATGTGGGCTCCGACCATCCCGAAGGCTTTGACAGCCGGTACTTTGGCCCAGTGCGGATCGAACGCCTGACCCGCATGGAGCGGGTGCTGTGAGGCGGGGCATCGCCGCTGCCGCGATCGCGCTTGCGGCCGCCACCGCATCGGCAGACGCGCAACCCGACAGCGGCTCCAAGCTCGGCTATTGGTGGTATGCCCCCAAGCCCGCGGACCCCGGCGAAGCGGGCGAGGATCAATTGCCGCCCGCGCCCGTCATCCCGCCGATGACAGAGCTCGCCAGATGGAGCCCGCCCCGGATCGCCAAGCTCATCACCGAGCAGCGCGACTATGCCGCGACTGTGCTGACGGTCGATGCTGTCGCCGATTTCTGGCGGCTCCAGGATTTCGCCAGGCGCAAGGCCCGCGCTTTTGCCGGGGTTACCCAGCTCGCCATGCTCACCCATCCAGAACTGAGCGCCCGCTCCGCCTATCCGGTGGTGGGCGACGCGCGCGACGCCATGGGAGCGCAGAAAGACGCCACCCGCCGTGCCTATCTCCGGTCCAAGGGGGGCGAGTTCGCGCTCATCATGTTCTCACGAGCCAGCTGTGGCTATTGCCGCGTACAATGGCCGATCCTCCAGCGCTTCCAGGAGGAGATGGGCTGGCAGGTCAGTAGTCAGGATCTCGATCGCAAACCTGAGCTTTCCAGCCGCTTTGGGGTCGAGGTCACGCCAACCACCATGGTGATCCGCCGCGGTTCGTCCCAGCGCATGGTGATCGCCAATGGCGTCGAGGCCTATCCCAATCTCATCCAGACTGCCTATCAGGCCGTGAAACTGCTCTCCGGCGACATTCGTCCCGAGCAATTTCTGACCGGGGCAGGCGAAGAGAATGGCTTCTTCGATGCGCTCGCCAACGGTCCGGTCGCGGCCAGTGACCCGGCCGTCAGCCAGGGCGCCAAGCCATGAGATCAGCCATCATGACATTGGCAGCTGCGATGCCTGCGGTCGCTAACCCAGTGAGTGCCGCGGGGCCGCCGAGCCGAGCCGAAGCCGCGCGCGCTGCAGTCCATCCGGTCAACACCGAGCAGGCCATGAAAGGCTGGCTCGATCGCGTTCCGCGCACCAGCGTCTATCCTCCGGACTTCGAAGCGACTCTGCGAGGCCAGGCCGCCGCCTATGTGGTCGAAATGAGCACGGCACCCGGCTGCCTCCCCTGCAGCGATCTCTGGACCAAGCTTGGCTCGATGAAGGTCCGCCATGGCTGGACCATCCGGACGATTTCGACAGACGAGGCAATGATCCGCTCGGGCCGCCTCGGTCTCCCCTGGATCGGGCACCCGGTTGCATGGGTCCGACCACTGGCAGACCCCAATCGCATCATCCCGGTCGCGATCGGCACCGATCATGCGGTCAACATCAGCCGCAATCTCTACCTAGCGGCAAAGATGCAGACGGGCGTGCGAGTGGCCGTAGGGGTCCGCGCCATGTCCAAGTTCACCGGGATCGTCGGTGTGCCGGCGTCCTCCCCATCCACCCATCGTCGGAAAGGCTGAGCAATGGCGGGCGCAGTCGATCCTGATCCGTCACCCTATTGGAGCCCGCCATGCACCACGCCCCCACCCCCTGTCGTTCGCGCCTGAAGACCAAGGCGCTCTTTCGCCGGTTCGCCGCCTTTCTCACGCTCTGCGCTGCCAGCTGCGGCATGACGCCCGCCCCCGCGCAAGCCCAGAGCTGGGCGGAGCATTGGTTCGACAATGTCACCTATACCAGCCCGGGCAGCTTTGAGGATCAAACGCGCGGCTATGTCACCGCCGGCGGCATGTCGGGCCGGATCGACGTCCATAACGACTATCTGATGAGCCTGACGCTCCCCAAGGTGAAGGCAGGCTGCGGCGGCATCGACATGTTTCTTGGCGGCATGTCCTTTCTCGATCCCGACTATCTCGTCGAGAAGCTCGAGACTATTCTTCAGGCAGCGCCTGCCGTCGCCTTCCAATATCTTCTCGAAACGCTCGATGAGAAGATGGGAAACATCATTTCAAAGATGGAGGCGGCCACCAATTACCTGAACTCAATTCAAGTGAATGATTGCCGCCTCGCCAACCGCATGGTCCAGATCGCCAAGGGCGACGACAATATGTCCGGCATCATCGAGGAGATGACCGGCTACAAATCGGTCAAGGAAGGCTATGCCAAAAGCTATCAGCAAAGTCGCGAGAAAATCCAGTCGAATGGCAATAATCCGACCGAGGATCTGCGCGATGCGCTCGCCAACTGCCCGGCTGAGGTGACGGAGATATTCAGGACCGGATCGCTCATCTCTCACGCCGCAAACCGGGTCGGCGCGGCGGACTGGGCCGCCGTCATGCGCGCGCGGGTGGGCGACGTCTATATGCGCTGGGACGCGACCGACAAGGTGCCGCTTTTCTCTGCCATTCCGGCCTGCGCCGGCCAAGATAGCGAATCCTCCGACGACTTCCTGAGCGGCCGCGTCATGCGGCGTGCGCTTGGCATCCCTGCCACCAGCGCCGACTGCACGCGCGACGGAGCCAAGGGCGCGCTTACCCTTACGCGGGAACGCATGACAGCGATCGCCGAGAAAATCCGGACACGCGCCGCGCTGACGGCCGAAGAACGCCAGTTTGTCGCCAACGTCCGGACCCTCCCTGTCTATCGCATGTTGGAGTGGGGCGTCCGCCAGGATGTGGTGGACTCGGTCATCGCGGACACCGACGAACTGGTAGCGCTGACTCTTGCCTATCAGATGCTGAATGACCTCACGCGAAGCATCGATTTCGCGCTGACCAACGCCGAGCGCGGCACCAATGCGGCGGGCGCGGCGGACAGCAGCAACGCCAATATCTGCCAGACGCGGATCCTCACCAAAGGGATAGAGCAGCTTCGCGATCTGCGCGAAGAAGTGCTGCGGCAGCGCTCGCAGATGCGCCAATCCTATATAGCCGCCCTCAACCAAGCCAATCTCTCAACCAACTATGCCGGTCTCGTCCGCCAGCGCGACCGGGACGCCCGCGACGCCGCCGGCACCGCCACAAACCGCAATCGCTAAAGGGGAGCCTTTCCCATGCGCCTTGTCGTTCGCCTCTTTGCGATCCTGACCAGCCTTGCCCTCGCTGAGCCGGCCCTTGCTCTGGAAGCCAGTTTCCACAGCTATGACGGCTTTGCCGAGACGGTCGATGCCTTTCGCCTCGTCTCGATGATCTTTGCCGACCCGCGCTACGAGACGCTGGTACTGATCGTGGCGGTGGTCGGCATGGCACTGGGCGCGGTGCTCGCCATGGTCCGCGGCACGGGCATGGGTCTTGTCGCCTTCGGCTTCCAGATGCTGGTGGGGATCGGCCTCTTCGTCGGCCTGGTCGCAACCACCGGCACGGTCCATGTCTATGACCGCGTCCGCAACGCCTACCAGCCGGTGGGAGACGTTCCCAACCTCATCGTGTTGGTTGCCGGCGTCACCAACATGATGGAACGGGCGCTGGCCGAGACGATCGACGACAATACGCTCGATCCTCATGCCAAGCTCGAGTTCGGCGCGGGCGGCCATGCCTTCGATCTGTTCCTGAACGCCGTCTCGCCGCGCGGCCCCATGACCGACAGCTTCCTCGATGCAACGGTCAAGGACTATGTCCGCCAATGCTACCCAGTTGCGCGCGTGTCGCCGGCCTATGGCGTTGACGATGACCAGCTCTTCCGCGCCAGCACCGCCCTCCCTACCGCCTTTGCTGCCATGGCCGGGCTATCGACGTTCAGCACTGTCTTCACAGCCTCGGACAAGGGCGGCACGACGGTCAGCTGTCAGGAGGCCTGGGAGCACATCGCCGATCGCCTGTCCGATCCCGCCATCTTTGAAAGCTATTCGGCCCAAGTCTGCGCCCGCACCGGCTACGATATTGCAAAAGCGGATCAACTCGCGCGCTGCCGCGGCAATCTGGGCGAAATGGGCGACATGATGATGGGCGCCCCGCTCACCGCCCAGGCCTTCCTCACTAACATCCTGCTTGGGCATAGCGTGGGCGATGTTCTCTTCGAGGACAGCCCGGCGACGGCCTCGCGCGTGATGGCCAACCGGGCTGTCGTATCGAGCGGGCTTGCGACCATGTCGACCGCGAATGAATGGTTCCCGACGATCCGCGCCGTTGTCTTCGGGATCATGCTCT
The DNA here is from genome assembly GCF_051058005.1 of Sphingobium sp. DN12. NCBI lineage: Bacteria > Pseudomonadati > Pseudomonadota > Alphaproteobacteria > Sphingomonadales > Sphingobiaceae > Sphingobium > Sphingobium sp. DN12. Next base: position 1,262,142 of record NZ_CP173717.1, on the reverse strand, counting down.
TCATGGTGCCGGTCGCGCTTCTCTTCATCCTCACGCCAATCAATCTGCGGGTCGCGAGCTTTGCGCTGGGACTTTTCGTCTTCGTAGCGCTGTGGGGCGTGATCGACGCCGGCATCTACCAGCTGACCCTTGGGCGGGCCACCGCGACGCTGGCGGAGATGCGGGCCAATCATCTGGCCGCCAATGCCTGGATGCTAGCCCCTTTCTCCGCCATGAAAGCGCTCGCCATATTCGGCAGCTTCCGCACCGCTGGCGCCGGGCTCGCAGGCGCCTTCGTGTTCACGGTGTTCCGCTTCTCGGGCAATGTTTTCTCGTCCTTCACGAGCGGATCGCTGGGCGTAACGGCGCAGGCATCCACCGCAGCGGCGACGGTCTCCACATCGGAAGGCTACGCATCGGCACTCGAGGCCCAGGCGTCTGCCGCCGGCACGGGCACCCGCCGCAGCGCCTCATCCTCATTCGGGGATTTCGGCGCGCGGTCCAGCTTTGGCGCCACGCGCAGCTTCGGCGCCGCCGGCGCCGTCGAAGGCGCGCATGGGGGCGTTCCAGGTCAGGCCGCGCTAGGGCTCGGCGGGATCGACGCCGGCCGAGAACTTGGCGGGCTCGCACCAGCGCTCGCCGGCCGCGACCTCGCCGATCCATCGGTCAAAGGCGCGGTCCAGGCGGCAGCCGCCACGGGCGCCATCCACAATTTCGCGGAAAAGGACGCGCTGAGGAAGCTGGGCACAGGCTATTTCGGATCGGGTCAGGGCGGCGAGAAGGCCTTTGCCGCCTTCACCCAGAACCTCGTCCAGTGGCGCGCCTTCGGCGACACCCGCGCCTACGACATGATGATGCAGGGCGCGAGCCGGCATTTCGAGCGCGCAGGCTATTCCCCTGAAGATGCGGCGCTCAAGGCCAGCGGACTGATCTCACAGGCCCATGCCGATCCGACCTTTGCCAAGCTCATCGCCAACAGTTTCTCCCAAGAGGAGATGCTCCGGAATGAGCTTACCGGCGCGCAAACGCAGGTCGGCGCGATGGAAGGCCGCCGCGACTATGCGGGCGATCAGGTTTCCGCCGTCGAGCGGGGCAATGTCGCGACCGAACAGGCTCGGCGGACTGGCGGGAACGAGGGACAGCGGTTCGCAGCAAGGATGCTTGGCGTGCCGGTGGATGAAATGAACCGCCGCATCTCCTTCATCAACGCCCTCTCCGGCGAGGCGCGCTCAACCGCCATTTCCCAACTCTCCCGCGCAACTAGACGCAGCGAAGCGCAGGTCATGCATGCCCTTGAAACCTACCGGGCGGCGAGCGAGGTCGGCACCGCCGACGGGGCGACGGCTGAAGCGGCCCGCGAAGGCACGAGCGTCTACGGGCGCACGCGCGAGGCCGCCGGTTATGATTTTGCCGAACGCTCAGGCAAGCTCGATGCGCAACGCGAGGTCGGCCATGATGGCACACGTGGCGCAGCCCGGATCGGCGAGCAACGACGCCAATCTGAGAATTTCGGCTTTGCGGAAGGTGCTGGCGCCGCCGGCATGTCGACGCGTGAGGCAGCCCGCCTCGACAGCTTCATCCGAGCTCTGTCAGACGGTGCCGGAAACCAGGTCGACATGGCTGAGGGCGGCGCCGAAGGCGTGGCTGATCGCGCGCGCAATGCCAGAATGACCAGCATTGTCGACAAGGAACGCCTGTCACGCGTGCAATCGATGCTCAAGGACAACGGCATTGAGATGACCAAGCGGCAGATAGCGATGGATCAAAATGGTGATTTCAGCCTCAACCTGACACCGGCGACGGCGGCCCAGATGTGGAAGGCTGGACTTCTCAACGAGAGTCAGCTTGGCGCTGTCGCCAATGGCGGCCATGCACGCTTCAGTCTCGCGCATAATGATCTTCTCGTCTCCAGCAGCGCAGGGTTCGAGAAATCGGCACGGAACGACAGCAGCACGAGGTTCGAGGCCGGCAAACAGGCCGGCCCCGACACGATCGAACATTTCATGGGCGGCGGCGACGAGGGCAAGGCGGCGATGGCCAACTGGCTGCGCGGCGGGTTCGAGATGGACCGCAAGGGCAACTGGCGCCTGAAACCCCAGGTGGCGGACACACTTCAGCGAGATGTGCAAGCTGTTATGGCTCAGACTGGGTGGGAACGTGCAATCGCAAGGACAGCGCAGGATCAGAACGCATTTCAAATATCTGTGAACGGAGAAGTGTCAGGAGGGACAAGTGCAAAAGCAGGCCGGACCAACAGGTCGAGACAAGGTGGAGCAGCGTTCGGTCAAGCTGGCGGGTCGCTGGGTATTTCGAGTCAGGAGGCAGGATCGACTAGCGAAATCGCAAGTGCCCAGCTCAACGTTGTGAACTTTGACGTACGACAAGCTCTGGCGAATGCCGAGCGATCAGCCGCCAGATCAGCTAATCCAGCTGAAGCATTCTCCCACCGCCTGGCGACAGAAATCCTTGGGCCGAATGGGCTGCGGAACAGGTATCTCGGCGACGCGGACAGCGCTCGGGGAACAGCCGATTTAATGGCTCCTGTAACGTCTAATGAGCAAAGCTCACTTCTCAACAGCGGCAGGTTCTCGACCGATCTGATGAATGGCCCCTTCGACGGAAATCCGTCATTCAAGAAGAATGACGGGGCCGAATAACATAAAATGGGTGCGACGGATTCAACGGACTCCCAATCCAGTTAGAGCCTGAGGCGGGGTCTAGCGGATCGAACTCACGCAGCATGCCAGAAGGGCTATTGCGCATTGGACTACGTTCCCAATACTCTTCTGTTTCATCATCCATTTCAAAATGTCCTGCCGCCAGCCATGCTTTAAAAAAGCCGTACGACAGAACTATAGCTACGATCGGCGGGAAGAAAAAAACATTAATGAATCCCGCGAGAGCCGAACCGTAAAAATCAGCAAGGAATTCTACGCGCGAGGACGCAAATAAACCGCCCCAGTACAGCGGGACCGCACTCCACCAAAAGCGCGCATACATCGGGCGCCACAGCCATTCACGAATTTTCAGTTGGCGGGCCATCACGCTTGTTCATCTCGATTTCGATGCTATTCAATTTCATTGGCAATAGTACCATCTTCTGCAGACACGGAAAAACATATAAACGCAGTCCACTCTCACTTTCTCGCCTTTCAGATATCCCCCCTTCCTCGTTCAAGACTTTAGTTCCTCGCTGGTTAAATATCGGCTCTGAAACGAACCCCGCGTAACGTCTTACATACAGCGTTACCCAATGGGTCACCGCTAGAGCCGAAATCCCGGCAACGCCCCCCCCCCGCGACAACCTTCTCTTCATAGCACCTTCAATCGTTGCACTGCCTTCCGACAGGGGGGAGGCAGCTTCGACGTCAAGGCACAGAGGAAAGTCAAAGTATCACCTCGCCACCCGAAAGGCATCGACGCTCCCGCCTGCTCAATCACTCCCCCAAACTTAGAAACATCACTTTATCAAGTTGATCGACAGCATGCGCGCATTCGCCATATGCTCCTCCTTCGCGCACCACGGTGGTGCCACTCCGCATCATTAAATGCCAAGCGAAGTGAGGCATCTACCACAACAGTTCAACGTTCGACGGCAGGGTCAAATTAACCAAGACCTACTAAACTATCCGAAATCCTTCTTGTAGGTCGCCGAATAGCGTTCGCGCATATGCCCTTCCACCGTGATCGGGGCATATTGGGGCGCTCCGCCGGCGGGCAGGCAGGATGGGATGCACGCGATCCGATGTTCGGGGTTGCCGGAAAAGAAGAAGGGCACCGAATAGCGTTCCCGGCCGGACCGGTTGATGACGCGGTGGATGGTGGAGCGATAGCGGCCGTTGGTCCAGCGCGCCATCATGTCGCCCAGGTTGATGATGAAGGATCCGTCCAGCGGCCGGGCCGCCAGCCAGCGCGCGCCGTCATGGTCCCACACTTCCAGCCCGCCGACCCCGTCCTGCATCAGCACCGTGATGGCGCCGAAATCGGTATGCGCGCCGCAGCCCTTTTCATCGGGATGCGGATTGGCTTCCTGCGCGGGATAATGGAGCAGCCGCAGCGTCGCGATGGGTGAGGTCTGGAAATCCGCGAAATAGTCCGCATCCAGCCCCAGCGACAGCGCCAGCCCTTCCAGCAGCACCGCTATCAGGCTGCGCATCGCCGCATAATATTCCTCCATCGTGGCGCGGAAGTCGGGCAGGTCTTCGGGCCAGACATTGGGGCCGGTGTTGAAGAATTTCTGCGCCCGTTCATCGTCCGCCGCCACTTCCGCGCCGATATAATAGCCTTCCTTGAGGTCGGGCGGCGAATCCGGTTCCAGCGTCTGGCCGCGCAGCGGCTCATAGCCGCGATTGGCCTTCGAAAGCGCCATCGCCCGTTCCATCTTGCGGTCCATCGGCTGGGCAAAGAAGGCCGCGCTCTGCGCGAAGACCCGCGCCAGCAGCGCCGGGTCGATGCCATGGCCGACGCAATAGAAGAAGCCCTTGTCCAAACAGGCGGTGCGGATCGCCTGTACCACGGCGGCGCGGGCGCCTTCGTCCGAACCGGGCAGGCTGGAAATATCGACCGTCGGCAGGGTCAGCGCATCGCCCCGTTCAATCGTATCCCCTGTTGCTGTCAGCGTCATTTCATATCCTCGCTCGGCCTCTATATCGGCGCCCATTCTTCCTGTCTGCCCGCTCGAAAAAAAGCATCGATTATAGCCCACCCCGATGCCGAAAAGAGGACGTTGACCGAATCGGGATTATGGCCCAGGAGCGGCTATGTCCAACCGCGCCCACCGTTTCCATGCCCCCATGATCGTCTATTTCGACGCCATCCGCCGGGCGGGTTCGGTGCGGGAGGCGGCACGGCGGCTGAACGTCGCATCCTCCGCCGTGAACCGGCAATTGCTGAAGCTGGAGGAGGAACTGGGCACGCCGCTGTTCGACCGGTTGCCCGGCGGGCTGAAGCTGACCCATGCCGGGGCGACATTCGCCCGCCATGCGATAGAGGTGTTGCAGGACGCCGAACGGGTGCGGTCGGAGCTGGAGGCGATGCAGGGCCTGCGGTCGGGCCATGTCGAGATCGCGGCGGTGGAGGCGCTGACGTCGGGCCTGCTGCCCGATGTGCTGGCGCAACTGCGCGAACGCCACCCCCGCATCACCGTGGGCGTCAGCGTGCTGGGATCGGCCGCCATTTCCGCCGCGGTCATCGGCGGCGACGCGGACATGGGCATCGCCTTCGGTGTCGAGCGGACGTCCGACCTGCGCCAGCTGTCCCACAGCCGCCATCCGCTGGGCGCGACGATGCGGCCCGACCATCCGCTGGCGCGCAGCAGCAGCCTGACGCTGGCGACCTGCCTGTCCCATTCGCTGATCCTGCCCAAGGCGGATCTGTCCATCCGCCAGCAATTGCAGCGCGCGCTTGGCAAGCTGCCCCAGGGCGCGGTAGAGACCAGCTCGGTCGAACTGGCCAAGCAGCTGACGATGCGCGGGCTGGGCATTTCCTTTCAGACGCGGATCGGCATAGAGGATGAGATCGAGCGGGGCGAACTGGTCCATATTCCCATCGCCGGGCCCACCTATCTTCAGGCCGACCTGGGCATCTATGTCCGGTCCGCGCGCAATCCCGCCATTGCGGTCCATGCGCTGGTAGAGTTGCTGAACGCAGCGCTCGCCCGTTGCGCGAACGCCGCGAGCGAGGCCGAACCGGCCGCACCCCCATCATCCACCTGAAGGCCCATCATGACGCAGACGCAAGATATCCAGTTTTCCGAAATGTCCTATGACCAGTTTCTGGCCGATGTCGAAACCATCGCCAGCGCGGTCGAACAGGATCCGTGGGTGCCCGACTATATCGTCGGCATCGGCCGGGGCGGGCTGGTCCCCGCGACATTCCTGTCGCACCGCATGGGCATTGCCATGCTGTCCATCGACCATAGTTCGAAGGTGCATGCCTTTTCGGATTCGCTGCTGGTGCATCTGGCCGCCTGCACCCAGCTGGGCGAAAAATATCTGTTCGTCGACGATATCAACGACAGCGGCAAGACCATTGCCAGATTCCGGTCGCTGCTGATCGACAATGGCGGGTTGGCCGCCAATGTGCGTTTTGCCGTGCTGATCAACAATGTCAGTTCGCGCGAGACGGTGGACCATGCGTCGCGCAATATCGACCGGCAGGTCGACAAGCGATGGTTCATCTTCCCCTGGGGGTCGGTGGCGACCCGCGCCATGCAGGAACAGGATGCGCGCGAGGATCCAGAGCGGCTGAGCCTGTAGGGCGGGCCGTGCGCGATTGGGCGGCTATGCGCCGGCCAGTGTCCCCTGCGCGGTGTCGGATGCGGCATAGCGGCGGGCCAGCACGGCGCAGACCATCAGCTGGATCTGGTGGAAGAACATCAGCGGCAGGATGATCGCGCCCACCTGCGACGCGGAAAACAGCACGCCAGCCATCGGCACGCCCGACGCCAGGCTCTTTTTCGAGCCGCAAAACTGCAGCACGATACTGTCTTCCCGATTGAAGCCCAGCCATTTGCCCAGCGCATGGCTGAGCAGCAGCACGACCGACAGCAACAGCACGGAAAGCCCCGCAATCCGGGCAAGATCGTCCGGCGTGACGCGGTTCCACAGCCCCTCCACCACCGCCGCGCTGAAGGCGGTATAGACCACCAGCAGGATCGATCCGCGATCCACCATGGTCAGCAGCTTCTTTTGCCGGGCGATCCAGGCGCCGATCCACGGCCGCAGGAAATGGCCCGCCAGAAAGGGCAGCAGCAACTGGACCGCGATGGTCACGACCGCGTCGCCGGAAAAGCCGCCCTGCCGCCCGGTGATGAGGAAGGCGACCAGCAGCGGGGTGATGAAAATGCCCGCCAGGTTGGAAAAGGAGGCGCTGCACACCGCCGCCGCGACATTGCCCCGCGCCATGGCGGTGAAGGCGATGGACGATTGCACGGTGGAGGGCAGCAGGGTGAGGAACAGCATACCCGTGCCCAGCGCGGGATCGATGCCGGGGATCGCCCGGACGGCCAGGCCCAGCAGCGGGAACACCGCAAAGGTCATCAGCGCCACCGTCAGGTGCAGCCGCCAGTGGCGCGCGCCGTCGATCACCGCCTGCCGCGACAGGCGCGCGCCATGCATGAAGAAGAGGATGACGATGCCGATGTCGGCGCAGCCCCCCGCGACCGTCGCCGCCATCCCGCGCACCGGCAGGAAGGACGCCAGCAGCACCATGCCGACCAGCAGCAGGATATAGCTGTCGATGTTCAGCCGTGCCAGCAGCGCCTTCACGAGGCGCTGCCTTCGATGGAGACATGGGCGGACACGATCTTCCACCCGTCGGGGAAGCGGATCCAGGTCTGGCTCTGGCGGCCGCGCCGGTCGGACCCTTCGCGGAAAAATTCGATATTGGCGGTGGCGGCGTCGGGGCCGAAGGCAGCGACCGCGATCCGGCCGACGCGGCGCTGGGGGGAACCGCCGCGCCCTTTGCGAAAGTCGCGAATTTCTTCCATGCCGTACAGCACCTCGCCCACGCCATAGCGCACGGTGGTCGGCGCGTCGTGGAACAGCGCGTCCATCTCTGCCAGATCGTCCGCCATCAGCGCGCGTTCATAGCGTTCCAGCTGCGCCGTCACTTCGGCCACAACCCCTGCATCGTTCACGGTCATCGTCCTTCCCCTTTTGCCGCTATCAGGCCCCTGCCCTCCAGCATGGTCGCATAATCGATCAGGGCGCTGTCGCGACCCTTCGCCGCGATCAGCTGCACCCCCATGGGCAGCCCCGCCACCGGCAGGGGTGCGGCCACCACGGGCAGGCCCAGAAAGCTGATCGGCTGGGTGTAGAGGCCCAGATTGGCGCGGGCCGGTTGCGGCGCGCCATCGATGGGGATGGTGGGATCGTCGATGCGCGGCGCCGGGCCGAAGGTGGCCGGCGCGATCAGCACGTCATGGTCGGCCAGCGCGCGCTCCACATGGGCGGCAAAGACGCTGCGAAAGGCCATGGCCTGCGCATATATGGCATCCGGCAGCGCCGCTCCCGCGATCAGCCGGTCGCGGGTCGCCGGATCGTAGGACAGCGGATCGGCCGCCAGCGCGTCGCGATGCAGCCGCCCGCCCTCATAGGCGGTGAGCAGAAAGGCGGCCGATCGCGCCCTCGCCACATCGGGCAGGTCGACCACCGGCAGCCCGCCCAGCCCGGCGGAAAGGCGGTCCAGCGCCGCCGCCATGTCCGGCGCCAGATTGGCCGCGAACCAGCCGCCCAGCAAAGCGGGCCGGCCGAGCGGCGCGGCTTCGCCCGCGCCGCCGCGCAGCACCGCGTCGACCAGCGCCAGATCGCCGGCGCTGCGCGTGAAGGCGCCGATATCGTCCAGCGTGTGGACAAAGGGATAGGTCCCCGCCAGCGGCAGCGAGCCATGGGTCGGCTTCGTCCCGTAAATGCCGCAAAGGCTGGCCGGAATGCGGATCGATCCATTGGTGTCGGACCCAAGGGCAAAGGGCAGCATGCCCGCCGCCACCGCCGCCGCCGACCCTCCCGACGATCCACCCGCGAACCGCGCCGGATCGTGCGGGTTGCGGGTGATGCCCCAATGCGCATTGTCGGTGACGAAGCCATAGGCGAACTCGTCCATGTTGAGCGTCGCCACCAGCACCGCGCCCGCCGCGCGCAGTCGCGCGATCGCTTCGGCGTCGGCGGTCGCGGGCGGCGCATCCTTCAGCCGTGCGGCGCCCGCCGTGGTCGGCAGGCCGGCGACGTCGAACAGGTCCTTGACGCCATAGGGCACGCCGGCGAGCGGGCCGGGATCCTGCCCGGCGGCCAGTTGCGCATCGACCGCTGCCGCCTGCGCCAGCGCCCGGTCGCGCAGGGTGCGCGTCACCGCGACGATCGCCGGGTTGCGGGCGGCGATGCGGTCCAGCGCCGCCGTCGCCAGCGCCACCGCCGACAGCCGCCCGGACCGGACCGCATCGGCGCAAGCGACGACGCCCCATGTCGACAGGTCGGTCATGCCTGTCCCCCGCGCAGCAGGTCGGCATGGCGTTGCAACAGGCGGGCATTGGCCGCCACGCCCGCCACGCAGGCATCAGGCAGGTCCATGCCGATCCGCGCTGCGATTTCGGCGGCCAGATCCGCGTCGGCCGTTTGCGTGAAGAGGGGGACGAAGAGGGGGGTGTCAGCTTCCATGGGCCTTCAGCTTCCGCGATAGGTGGAATAGGAAAAGGGCGAGGCGAGCAGCGGGACATGATAATGGCCCCCTTCGCCCATGCCGAAATCGATGGGCACGATGTCAAGGAAGGGCGGCTGCGGCAGGTCGACGCCCAGCCAGCGGAAATAATCCGCCACCGCAAAGGTCAGCCGGTAGTTTCCGGCCGCCAGTTCCAGATCGCGCAGCGCCGGGCAGCGGCCGTCCGCATCGGTCAGCCCTGCGAACAGCAGCCGGTCGCCCGACAGCAGGCGGATCGCCATGCCAGCGGCGGGGCGGCCGTGCATGGTGTCGAGGACATGGGTGGACAGGCTCATGCCGCGGCCTCCGTCGGCGTGGCGCGGGGCGTGGGCAGCTGCGCGGAAAATTCAGGTTCGGCATAGGCGAAATAATCGGCCAGTATCGCCCCCTGATCGTCCAGAAACAGCTGGTCCGCGACCCCCTGCACCAGCCGGGGCAGCGCATGTTTCAGTCCCGAAATCGCCGATGCCGACAGACCGAAATTGATGAGGCCCGAATAGTTGAAGGCGAACAGCCCGTGCAGCGCGTCTTCATCCTGCGGCGTGCGCGGCAGCAGCTGGAACCCCGTGCCCAGATAGGGGTGCGCATCCAGCACCGCGTCGCGATCCTGCGGTGCGAAGCGGTCCGACCAGCGGGCGATGCCCGCCGCGACCGGGCGCAGTTCGGGGCGCAGCGCGGGATCGGTGGCAAGGCCGGTGGACAGGATCAGGAAATCGAAGCGCTGCCGCCCCTGCGGCGTGATGACATCCACCCCGTCGCCTGCTTCCGCCACATCCAGCCAGGGCGATCCCAGATGCAGATGGAAGCCCGGATGGCTGGCCGCACGCGCGAATGTGTCGTTGGTGGGCGGCTGGTTGCGTTCGAAAAAATTCTTCATCATCCGATATTTGGCCTCATCCGCCAAAGCGGGGAAGCGCGGGATGACGCCGTTCGCCTCCAGAAAACGGATCGGGTTAACGGTGGGCAATTGCTGGCGGCGGACAAAGACATGCACCTCCCCCGCGCCCAGCGACAGCGCATGTTGCGCATTGTCGAAGGCCGACGCGCCGCCGCCCAATATCGCGATCCGCCTGCCCGCCAGCGCATCGAAATCGATGGCCTGAGAGGTGTGGGCATAAAGATGGCCGGGCAGCTTCGTCACCATGGCGGGCATCTGCCACTGGCCGCCGCCCTGTATGCCGGTGGCCATGACGACCTTGCGCGCCAGCAGCGTTTCGCCATCGGCCAGCGACAGGCGGAACAGGCCGCGCCGCACCGGTTCCACCAGCGTGACCCGGCTGTCGTTGCGCACCGGCAGGCGCAGCACGCGGCGATACCAGCGCAGATAGTCCATCCAGTCGCGCCGGGGGATCTTGTCAATGGCGGCCCAGCCCTGCGGCCCGTGCATCGCCTCCCAATAAGCGCGGAAGGTGAGCGCGGGGATGCCATAGTCGATGGCGGTCAGATGCTTGGGCGTGCGCAGCGTCATCATCCGCGCATAGCTGTCCCACGGCCCTTCCTGCCCCGCCGGATTTTCGTCGAGCACAAGGATGTTGGAAATCCGTTCGCGCAGCAGGCCGAAGGCCGCGCCCAGCCCGCTCTGCCCGCCGCCGACGATCACCACGTCGTGGATGTGCTGGTCATCTGGCGCATCGGTGCGGGTCCAGTCCGCCCCGCCAAAGCCGAGACAGTCCAGATCATGCGCCAGCCGGGCCTCATGCTGTGCCAATGTCATGCCAGATCCTCCAGACGCAGGGCCACGATCCTGCCGATTTCGGCAAGGGCGGTGGCGATTTCGCTTTGTTCGTCATGGGCCAGCCGCTGTCCCATGGCCGCCAATATGCCCGCCTTGTTCGTCAGCCGGACGCAGATGATGAAGGGAAAACCGAAACGCGCGCCATAGCGGGCGTTCAGGTCGTGAAAGGCGCGATATTCCTCGGGCGACAGCCGGTCCAGCCCGGCCGATGCCTGTTCGGCGGCAGATGCATCGGTCAGCGACCCGTCGATGGCGGCCTTCCCCGCCAGTTCGGGATGGGCGCGAATCAGCGCCAGTTGTTCGTCCCGGGTGGCGTCGTGCACCGTCTGCATCAGCCCGGCATGCAGATCGTCGAAGGGCAGGCGTTCGGCGGCGCGCTCCACCACCCAAGGGGAATGTTCGAACAATGCGCCATAGCGGGCGATGAAATCGGCTTTTTCTTCAGTCATGGGGGTGCAGCTCCAGCCAGTGGCGGGCAATGTCGATGCGGCGGGCGACCCAGGCATCGTCATGGGCCAGGACATGATCCAGGAAACGGGCAAGCGCATGGGCGCGGGCGGGCCGTCCGGCGATGCGGCCATGCAGACCAACCGACATCATCCGCCCGCCTTCCGCCCGCAGCTGGTCGAACGTGTCGCGCAGATAGCGGAAGAACTGGTCCCCCTCCGTAAAGCCGTTCAGCGCCACCATCTTCATATCGTTGGCGTCCAGCGCATAGGGCACGATCAGCTGCGCCCGGCCGAAACGCCGGTCATAATAGGGCAGGTCGTCGGCGTAGGAATCCGCGTCGTAAAGAAACCCTCCCTCCTGCGCGACCAGCCGGGCGGTGTTGGGCGAGGTGCGGCCCTGATACCAGCCGAGCGGCCTTTGCCCGGTCAGGCGGGTGTGGACCTCTATGGCGCGGGCGATATGTTCCGCCTCCCGATCCGCCAGCATATGCTGATAATCGATCCAGCGATAGCCGTGGCTGGCCACTTCCCAGTCCGCCTTCAGCATCGCGTCGACGGCGGCGGGGTTGGCGGCCATCGCGGCGGCCACGCCAAAAACGGTGACGGGCAGGCCGCGATCCGTGAACAGCCGGTGCAGGCGCCAGAAACCGGCGCGGCTGCCATATTCATACAGGCTTTCCATCGCCATCGCCCGGTCGGCATGGCTGACCGCGCCGACCATGTCGGACAGAAAGGCTTCGGATCCCCGGTCGCCGTTCAGGACGCTGTTTTCCGCGCCTTCCTCATAATTGATGACGAACTGCACCGCGATCCGCGCGCCGCCGGGCCAGTGCGCGGCGGGCGGGGTCTGGCCATAGCCGATCAGGTCGCGCGCGCTCATCGTGCGTTCCATGCGCTGAGCGCGGCGTCGACCGCCTCGCCCGGGGGACAGCCATGCCCCTCCGCCCGCAGCACCGCCTCCAGCGCGCCCAATGTTATCAGTATCTTGTGCTTGCGCGCATTATATCCCATCGCGCCGAACCGCCACACCTTGCCCGCCAGCGGGCCGAAGGCGGTGCCGATCTCTATTTCGAAATCCTCGCGCATGCGGCGGCGCACCCGCTCTCCATCCACGCCTTCGGGAATATAGGCCGCGGTCACATTGGTCATGCGATAGCGGTCGTCGCCGAACAGCGTCAGCCCCAGCGCGCGCAGCCCGGTCGCCATGGCGCGGCCTGCCGCCGCATGGCGGGCATAGCGCTGCTCCAGCCCCTCTTCCAGCATGATACGGGCGCATTCGCGCGCGCCATAAAGCATGGTGGTCGCCTCTGTATGGTGGTTCAGGCGCTTTTCGGACCAATAGTCCATCACCATGCCCAGATCGAAATAGTTGGACCCGATGACGATGCCCCCGCCCTCATCCTCGCCCTCTTCCATGTCCCCGCTGCGCAGGCCCAGTTCGACGCGGCGGCGGCCGTAAATATGCGTCGCCGCGCGATCGGAAATGGTGATGGGGGCCGAACCGGACGATCCGCCCAGGCATTTCTGCAACCCGCCGGTGACGATATCCGCGCCCCAGCGGTCCGCCGCCAGTTCCATGCCGCCGATGGTCGCGGTGGCGTCAACATAGAGCAGCGCGCCCGCATCGCGGCACAGCGCGCCCAGCCCGTCCAGCGGCTGCGCCATGGTGGTGGATGTGTCGCCATGGATGGTCGCGACGACTTTGGGCCCGGTCCGGGCGATGGCGTCGCCGATCGCGTCCAGCGGCACGACTTCGCCCCAGGGCGCGTCCACCCGCTCCACCCGGGCGCCGACCCGCTTCAATATCTCCGTCAGCAGCAGGCCGAAACGGCCGAAGTTGACCACCAGCACCGTGTCGCCGGGGCTGACCATGCTGACCAGCGCCGCCTCTATGCCCGCGCGAGCCGTGCCGTTGACCAGAAAGGTCTGGCGGTTCTGCGTGCCGAAGATCGGGCGGTACAGCGCCATCACCTCATTCATATAGGCGGTCATTTCCGGGTCGAACTGGCCCAGCAGGTCGGCCGACATGGCGCGCAGCACGCGGGGATGGGCGTTGATCGGGCCGGGGCCCATCAGCAGGCGCTGGGGCGGGTCGATCTCTGCAAAGACATTAGGCACGGTGGATATCCTCCAGGGATTTGATGAAGCGCAGCATCGTGCGGGCGGCCAGATCGGCGTCTTCGGGCAGGACGCTTTCGGCCGGATTGTGGCTGATCCCCTCGCGGCAGCGGATGAACAGCATCGCCGTGGGGCAAAGCGCGGACAGGATCATCGCGTCATGCCCCGCCCCCGACACCAGCCGTCGCACCGGCAGCCCCTCCGCCGCCAGCGCGCCGTCCATCAGCGTCATCAGTTGCGGGTCGCAGGGGCTGGCGGGCAGGCTGTGCAGCGCGTCGACCGACAGGGTGACGCCGCGCACCGCCGCGATGTGCCCGAAACGCGCGACAATGACATCGGCCAGCGCGGCGCAATCGGCATCCCGCGCGGCGCGCACGTCCAGCGTGAACATGGCACTGCCCGGCACCACATTGGCCGCGCCCGGCCCGGCGGTGACGGTGCCCACCGTCGCCACCCGGTCGCCCCCGGCGGCCAGCGCCTCCTGCTCCGCCGTCAGGATCATCGCCGCCGCCGCCGCCAGCGCGTCGCGGCGCAGCGTCATGGCGGTGGTCCCGGCATGGCCCGCCCGGCCGCCGACCTTTATGCCAAAGCGCCGTTGCGCGGCGATGCCGGTGACGGTGCCCAGCGCCAGCCCGTCGGCCTCCAGCACCGGGCCCTGTTCGATATGCGCCTCCAGATAGGCGAAGGCGCCGGGGTGGCGCGCCTGCCGATAGGCGTCGAAATCGCGGGGCACCGCGGCGCCCACTGCCTCGCCATAGGCGGCCATCGCCTGAAACAGGGTGACGCCATCGGCATCTGCAGGTTCGGTCAGCTGCGCGTCCAGCGTGCCCGCCACCGCCCGGCTGGTCAGCATCGCCAGCGGAAAGCGCGACCCTTCCTCATCCCCGAAGGCGTAGATCTCGATGGGGAAGCGCAGCCTTTCGCCCGCATCGTGCAGCGCCGCCACGCATTCGATGCCCAGCATGATGCCCAGCGGCCCGTCATAGCGGCCCGCGTCGCGCACGCTGTCCAGATGGCTGCCCACGATCAGCGGCGGGCCGTCGCCTGTCCCCTCATAGCGGCCGATCAGATTGCCCGCCGCGTCGATCCGCACCGCCATGCCTGCCTGCGCCATCCAGCGCGCGACCAGTTGCTGCGACGCGGCATAGGCGGGCGTCAGATAGGCGCGATACAGCCCGTCAGCGCTGTCGCTATAGGGCGGCAGGCCCAGCCGGTCGCACCGTTCGACCGCGCGCGCGCCGCTTACCATGTCGCCACCGCGCCGTCGGACCGGGGGTCGGTCGCGCCCTCGATCAGGCCGTCGGCATGGCGCACGACCGCGCCGGCATGGCCCATGGTGGCGGTAAAGGGGGCCAGCATCTCCACATCATGGCCCGCCGCCGCCAGCGCTGCGACGGTGGCAGGGTCGAAGCGGCTTTCCAGCTTCAGCGTGGTGCTGCTTTCGCCCCAGGTCCGGCCCAGCAGCCAGCGCGGCATCGTCACCGCCTGCTGCAAGGGCACGTCGAACCAGGCATAGCGGCTGAAGATCGCGGCCTGCGTCTGCGGCTGCCCCTCCCCGCCCATGGTGCCATAGGCCATGACCCGCCCGTCATGGAAACGCGCCAGCGCCGGGTTCAGCGTATGGAAGGGCTTGCGTCCCGGCGCCAGCGCGTTCCAGCCTTGCTGCGCCAGACGGAAACTGGCGCCCCGGTTCTGCCAGGTGATGCCGGTCTGCGGCAGGACCAGCCCGGACCCGAATTCGAAATAGGTGGACTGGATGCAGCTGACCACCTGCCCACGCGCATCGGCCGCGCCGAACCAGCAGGTGTCGCCCAGCGCGCTGTCCTGCGGCCAGGGTAGCGCGCGCGCCGGGTCGATGCGCCCGGCCATCGCCGCCAGCGCATCCCGGTCGTCCAGGATCGACTGGGCGGGAACGGGCATATGGGCCGGGTCGCCGACATGGCTGTCGCGCACCAGAAAGGCCTGTTTCGTCGCCTCTATCAGGCCGTGGAGATGGGCGAACCCCTCCCCCTCCGTCACGCCCAGCCGGTCGAACAGGGCCAGAATCAGCAGCGACGCCAGCCCCTGCGTCGGCGGCGCCGTGTTGTACAGGTGCGCGCCCTTGACCGTCAGGGTCAGCGGCCGGGGTTCGATGGCGCGGTGCGCCTCCAGATCGGCAGCCGTGACCGGGCTGCCCAGCGCGACCAGATCCGCCGCGATCGACCGGGCCAGCTTGCCGGTATAGAAATCCTGCAGGCCATTGTCGGCCAGCATCTGCAGCGTGGCGGCCAGCGCGGGCTGGCACAGCCGTTCGCCCTGCTTCAGCGGGCGGCCGCCCGGCGCGAAAATATCGCCATAGGCGCCGCGCTGCGCAATCAGTTCGGCATGTTTGGCGGCCGCGATCTGCGCCCCGCCCTCTGTCACGGCGACGCCCTGCCGCGCCAGATCGATGGCGTCGCGCAGCAGCCGGTCCAGACTGAGCGTGCCGGCATCGCCCGCCAGCGCCTGTTTCCAGCCCGACACCGTGCCCGCAACTGTGTTCGCCGCCAGCGGGCCGCGCCACGGAATGTCCTTCAGCCCGGCATAGAGCGACAGGTCGGCGCGCGCGGCGGCGGCGCCGCAGGCGTCGATGGCATGGACATGGCCGTCGGGATCGTGGATCAGCCAGAAACCGTCGCCGCCGATACCGGTCATATGGGGATAGACCACCGCCAGCGTCGCGGCCATCGCCACGCATGCCTCGACCGCGGTGCCGCCATCCTTGAGCACGCTCAGGCCCGCCTGACTCGCCAGATGATGCGGCGCAGTGGCAAGGCCATTATAGCTGGATGGTGCGTGCATCATGTCATGGGCGTCCCTGTCAGGCTGATGGGAAAAAGTGTGACGGCGGCGGCCGATCTAAAAAAGAACTTATTTTAGGTCATGGCGATGCCAAAATGGGGACAGCAGATAATCCGGCCCCACAGGGAAAGAGGGCGCAAAAAAAGGGCGGGCGGCGATGCCTCGCCGTCCGCCCCCGCAGGTGCCATGGAACGTCTGTTTCAGCAGGTCAGGCCCAGCGCCCGCAACGCCTTGCGATAGGAAACGGAAGATCGGTCGGCCGCGAAATGGGCTTCCTCCTCCAGTTCCAGCGGCAGGTCCTCCGGGCATTGCGCCTCCACAATGGCCTGATCCTCCGCAAAGATCTGCGCGTTGAAGGCGTAGACATCCTCGACCGATCCGGTGCGGTCGAAATTGCGGACCAGCGGCACATAAAGCGTGGTTTCCCGCGCTGACACCGGGGTGGCGATGTTCATGATGCGCAGCACGCCGTCATGGGGGAAATCGACCGTCAGGAAGGCGATATAGGGCGGATAGACGTCGAAGGTCCGGCGCCAGATGAAGCCTTCGGGTTCCAGATGCTGCAACGGTTTGGGGAAGTTGCTGACATCGCTGATATAGATGCTGCGGAACCCATAGTCGGTCTGCCGGGTCTGGTAGAGCGGCACCACGCTGTTCTCGCGGTCGGCAAAGGCCTCATGATGGATCCAGGCGAAATGGGCGACGTCGATAAACCCTTCCACCTGCCGTCCGGGGGCGGCCTGTATCGACACTGGCGGGCAGACGATGGCCTGAAAATCGGACGCGCCGAATTCGGGGAAGTCGGGAATGTCGGCCAGCGCATTGTCCGGATCCAGACAGGTCCACACCAGCCCATAGCGTTCGACCATGGGCAAGGTGGTGGCGCGGAACCGGTCCGACGGCACGACATTGGGCTGGGCCGGGATCTTGACGCAGCGCCCGTCCGCAGCAAAGCGCAGGCCGTGATATGGGCAGACCAGATTGTCGTCCTCCACCCAGCCCATGCTGAGCGGCACGCCGCGATGGGGGCACAGGTCGCGCGCGACGCTGATGCCCGACGTGGTGCGATAGACGACCAGCTTCACGTCCAGCAGCTTTGACTGGACCGGCGCGGTGCCGACATCGTCGACGCGGGCGACGGGAAACCAGTAGCGGGACAATATTTCCCAGTCCCCGTCGGCATAGGTGCAGTTGCGCGGCCGGGTGACGCGGGGGGGCCGGGTCGCGGCCGGCGGCGGCACATCGTCCCGTTCCTGCAGCAGCGATGGCGCCTGCGTCATGCGGGAACTCCCAGATAGTTGATGCGGAAGGCATTCCCGTCAGGATCGCGCAGCACCGACTGATACCAGCCATAATAGGTTTCGAACGGTTCCTTCACCACCTGTGCGCCCAGCACGGCGGCCTGCCGGGTCAGCCGCTGCACCTCTTCGGGCGAATCCACGTTGAAGGTCTGGAACACGCGGTCGCCCGGTTCCGTCTGGGGCGCCATGCCCAGCAGTTCATAAGCGCCCGTGCCGCTGAAGCCCAGCGACGTGCCGCCGGCGGCAAAGCCCCGGAAGATCGGCGAGCGGCTTTCGCGATATTCCTCCAACCCGAACAGGCTGCTGTAGAAATCGGCCAGCCGGTCGATGTCGGCGGTGAAGATGTTGGTATAAGCAAGAACAGCCATTGTTCGATCCTTCACGCCGCGAGGCCATAGGTCTTGCGGTACATTTCGGCGATATGATCCCCCACCGTGGTGTCGGGATAGGTGGGCGGCCCGTCTTCGGGCAGGCAGGTCGGCGCGCAGCTGACCTTGTAGAAATAATTGGGGTCGAAAAAGGTCGGCACCGAAAAGCGATCCCGGCCGCTATGGTTGTTGAGCACCCGGTGCATGTTGGCATGGTACAGGCCGTTGGTCAGCACGCGGACCATTTCGCCCAGGTTGATGACGAAGGTGCCCGGGATCGGCGGCGCAGCGATCCATTCGCCCGCCGCATTTTCCACCTCCAGCCCGCCGACATCGTCCTGCAGCAAAATGGTAATCATGCCCCAGTCGATATGCGCGCCCGCGCCGATCTGGTTATAGGCGGCGTCGGTCGGCTGCGGGCCGTATTTCAGCAGCCGGCTGTTGAACAGCGGCTCCTGCAGCCCGTCGACGAAATAATCCTCCGGCAGGTCGATGGACAGGGCGATCAGGCTCATCAGATGGCGGCCGACGCGGAACATCTCTGCCACATAGGCTTCATAGCGGGCGCGAAAGCCATCGGGCTTTTCCGGCCACAGATTGGCGCCGCAATTGGGCACGCCATCACGCACATAGGGATGGTCGTCGTCCAGATCGACGCCGATCAGAAAGCCTTCCTTGAGGTCCGGCGGTGATCCGTCGTCCAGCGTCTGAAGGCCCGGCGCCTCGTAACCGCGGGTGCAGGTCGAATATCTGGTGTCGACCTTTGCCTTTTCCTCCAGCGGCAGGGCAAAGAAGCGGCGCGCCAGGTCGAGCTGGCCGTCCATCATCGCCTGCGGCACGCCATGGTTGGCGATGTAGAAGAAGCCGGTGTCCCGCGCGGTCTTGTGGATTTCCCACGCAACCGCCTTCTTGGCCTCCAGGTCGCCGGACAGGCTGGGCCCCAGGTCGATCAGGGGGATCGCCTCTGCAGGCTTGGGGGGCGTGTAGACGATCATGTCAGGCGGCCTCCGCTTCCTTGAACTTGGGCGTGTTGTTCATCTGGTCCATCTTCATTTCCAGATGCTCCAGCGACGTGGTGCGCGCATATTTCGGCGCCTTGTCGATGGCGCAGGTCGGGATGCATTCGATGACCGCGTCGTAATTGGGCTGGTGGAAGAAGACGAGCGACTGGCGGCGGCTGCCCACCCCCTTGTCGCGCGGCGGATTGACGACGCGGTGCATGGTCGACACCCATTCGTCATTGGTCCATTGCGCCATCAGGTCGCCCAGGTTGATGATGAACGCGCCCGGCACGATGGGCACCGCTTCCCAGCGGCCGTCGGCGGTCAGCACTTCCAGTCCGCCGGGCTTGTCCTCCGTCTTCAGGATGGTCAGGCCGCCATAATCGGTGTGCGCACCGGCGCGCAGCTGGCCATCCTCCAGCGCTTCGGGCTGGTCGGGATAGTTGCTGATGACCATGTTGGTGATGTGCCGGTCGATCTTGTCCGCGAACCAGTCGGGCGACAGGTTCAGCGCGCGGGCGCACAGTTCCATCAGCAGCGCGGCCAGCTTTTCCATCTCATGATAATAAGTGACGATGGCAGGCTGGAAGGCGGGCACGTCGGCATCGGGCCAGATATTGGGATGGAAGATCCGGCGCGCGGTCGGCGTGGTGAAATAGGGGTCGCTTTCGTCCAGGTCGAAACGGCCGATATTATAATATTCGCGATGGTCGGGCTTGGCATCTTCCTCGCCGATGGTGCTGGCAAGGTTGCCGGTCTCTATCCCGAAATAGCCGCGATAGACGGCCGGGTCGGGCGAGCGATATTTGCCCTTTTCCGGGCCCGACAGGTCGAACAGCGCCCGGCTGGCGGTGGCGGCGGCCTCGATCGCTTCGGCCGGGACACCATGGCCCGACACCACCAGAAAACCGATGCTGCGCGCAGCGGCGCCAACCTGTTCGGCCACGGCCTGTCGGTCCGCTTCGCTGCCCGTGCGCGCGGGGGTCAGGTCGATGATGGGAACCACGCTACCGTCAAACTTCATTTCAGCCTCCTGCGTGGCCGGCATGGGGCGCCGGCATGCGATTGTTGTGGATGTCGGATTCCCCGGCGATGGCGCTGTTCGTTGCGCGCCCGGTGCCAAGGAAGATGTTGAGCAGGATCGCCGTGACAATGCCCAGCAGCACGCCGCTATGGGTGAAGGGCGCCAGCGCAGCCGGGGCCGCGGCAAAGAAACGGTCGGAAAAAGTGGGGATCAGGCCCATGCCCAGGCTGATCGCGACGACCAGCAGATCCTCCCGCGATCGGTCCAGCCCCGCCGCCGCGAGCGAACGGATGCCCGACGCCGCGACCATGCCGAACAGCACCAGCGCGGCCCCGCCCAGCACGCTGGGCGGTACGGCGGCGACCAGCGCGGACAGCCGGGGGAACAGCGCCAGCACCAGCATCATCGCGCCCGCGCCGATGCAGACGAAGCGGCTGCGCACCCCTGTCATGTTCACCAGCGCGATATTCTGGGCATAGGATGTATAGGGAAAGCTGTTGAAAACGCCGCCGATGACCGCGCCCAGGCAATCGGCGCGCAGCCCGCGCGACAGGTCGCGCGTCGTCACCGGACGGTCGACCATGTCGCCCATCATCGTCAGCATGCCGCTGGATTCCACCAGCGTGATCAGCAGCACCACCACCATCGATGCGATGGCCGCCGGGTCGAACAGGGGCAGGCCGAAATGGAAGGGCGTGACCAGTTGCAGCGGGGGTGCGGCGACGGCGCCGGAAAAATCCACCAGCCCCATGGCTGCCGCGACGGCATAGCCCGCCGCCATGCCCATCAGGATCGCGCAATTGGCCAGAAAGCCGGTGCCCAGCCGCGTCACCAGCAGGATCACCGCAATGGTGCCGCCCGCCAGCAGCAGATGGACAGGCGCGCCATAGTCGGCGGCGCCCTGTCCGCCGGCGGCCCAGTCCACCGCCACGCCCATCAGCGACAGGCCGATCAGCAGCATGGCGGTGCCGGTGACGGTGGGGGTCAGCACCCGCCGCAGCCGTCCGACCAGCGGCACCAGCGGCAGGACGATCAGCCCGGCGGCGATGGCCGCGCCATAGACGCCCGGCAGGCCCAGTCCCGGCTGGCTGGCAATGGCGATGGCGGGCATCACGCCGACAAAGGTCACGCCCATGATGATGGGCAGGCGAATGCCCACGCCGCCCCGGCCCAGTCCAAGACATTGCAGCAGCGTGACCAGCCCGCAGGCGAACAGGTCGGCGCTGACCAGATAGGCGGTGTCCTGCGCCGACAGGTGCAGCGCGGAAGCGACCAGCAGGGGCACGGTGATCGCCCCTGCATACATGGTCAGCACATGCTGGAAGGCCAGGGCCCCCAGCGCCCCCGCCGGCGGGACATGGTCCACCGGATGGGGCATGACGCGATCAGAAGTCATATTTCACCGATGCGATGACCTGACGCGGCGGGATGTACATGTCGCTGGTCGTGAAGCTGCCAAAGGGGTTGGAATAGCGCGAGGCGATCCCGTTCTTGTCGAAGATGTTCGACACGGTGACGCCCAGCGTCCAGCCGCTGTCCTGCGGGGTGAAGGCGAAATTGGCGTTCACCTGCGTATAGCCGGGCACCACGTCGCGGGCGCCGTCATTGAAGATGCGATACTGGAACTTGCCGCGATAGATGAGTTCCGCATGCGATTTGAGCGTGCCCAGCGAACCGATGTCCAGCGTGTGGGTCGCGCCGACCGCGCCCTGCCATTTGGGCAGTTTGGGCGGCACATTGCCGTTGGTGTTGCGGGTCTGCTGGGCCCGCAGCGCGATGGTATAGGCATCGAAGGGGCCATAACCCAGCGCGGCGGCGGCCAGCGTGGCGGCATGGGCGCGGGACGGGTCCAGCGTGATATAATCGCCCACC
The DNA here is from genome assembly GCF_051058005.1 of Sphingobium sp. DN12. Classification (NCBI taxonomy): domain Bacteria; kingdom Pseudomonadati; phylum Pseudomonadota; class Alphaproteobacteria; order Sphingomonadales; family Sphingobiaceae; genus Sphingobium; species Sphingobium sp. DN12. The sequence continues at coordinate 1,240,280 of NZ_CP173717.1, read as the reverse complement.
AGTTCGCCATCGAGATAGGTGACATTGCCGTCCAGCTTGAGCTTCCCGGTCAGTTCGACCGTGGCCTCCGCCTCTGCACCCCAGATCCGCGTCTTGGGCACGTTCGACACGCCGCCCTGATAGGGGATCGGATCCTCCATCTGATATTGCAGATTTTTATAGTCATAGAAGAAGGCTGCGGTGTTCAGCGTCACCCGGCCGTCGGCAAAGCGGTTCTTCGCGCCGATCTCATAGGACCAGACATATTCCGGCTGATAGGTCAGCGGCACCAGCAACGGCGTGCTGTTGTTGCTGACGCCGCCGGGCTTATACCCGCGCGAAATGCTGGCATAGACCATGTTGCGCGGAGTCAGTTCGAAATCGACCTCGCCCTTGCCGGTCAGCGCATTTTCACTGGTTTTCGCATGCACGGTCGGCGCGAAAATATCGAACAGCGTGCTGTTGCTGCTGTTGAAATCGTCATGGGCGTAGCGCAGGCCCAGCGTCGCGCTGACCGTGTCGGCCAGCTTGTACTTGGCCTGGGCGAAACCGGCATAGCTATAACGTTTCTGCCGGCTGTTGAGCGCATAATCGAGATTATAGGGATAGTTGGCGAAGGTCAGCGGCAGGGTCAGATCATAGACCGGGTTCGCGTCCGTGCCGCGATATTCCAATATGTCCTGGCCCAGTTTCTGATAGAGGAAATAGGCGCCGACAATGTAGCTGAGCGGCCCTTCCCCGTTCGAGGTCAGGTTGAATTCCTGGCTGAAGGCGTCGACGCTGTTGTTCCAATAGGGCTGGGCGTCATAGGTGCCGGTCTGGGCATAGGTGGACCGGTCGACGTCGATCTGGTTGTGGTTGCGCGTCGTCTGGTAGGAACTGAGCGACTTGAGCGTCGCAAAGCCCATGTCATATTGCAGGTCGGCATAGGTCAGGAAGAAGTCGAGCTTGTATTTGTTCGCATAATCCTGGGAAATGCGGCGCGGATCGGTGTCGATATCGTCGACATTCTTCTGCGCGGCGCCATGTTCGTCGGCATTGAAATATTGCGCCGTCAACTGGGCGGAAAATGTGTCGGTCGGCGTCCACAGCAGCGATATCTTGGCGGAAATACGGTCGGCATCGTCCAGCCCGTAGCGGCCATAGGCCGGGCTGAGCCCGGTCTGGCGCGCGAAGCCCTTGTGATAATAGCGCTGCACGGTGCCGCGCACGGCCAGCGTGTCGCTGATCGGGACGTTCAGCGTCGCGGTGCCGCGCACCAGATCGTAATTGCCCAGTTCCAGCTGGGTCGATCCGCTGAGCGCCTGGGTGTCCGGCCTGGCGGTGATGGCGTTGATGATGCCGCCGGTCGCGCTCTGGCCGAAGACGGTGCCCTGCGGGCCGCGCAACACCTCTACCCGCTGAAGGTCCAGGAAATCCTGTTGCAGCGCATAGGGGCTGACGACATAGACGCCATCGATGTGGAAGGAGGTGCCGGGCTGCGCGCTCAGATTGTCGGACGCTTCATAGCCCACGCCACGGATCGACACGACCCGCACGAAGCTGCCGCTGTTGGCGATGGTCAGTCCCGGCACAAAGCCGTTCATGTCGATCAACTGGGTGATGTTGGACTGGGCCAGCGTATCGGCCGAAATCGCCGTGATCGCCAGCGGCGCGCGCTGAAGCGTGGTCTGCTGCTTTTCGCCGGTGACGATGATCTCACCCTCGGCATAGGCGCTATCCTCGGCCGCGCCCCCGGCGGCGGGTGCCTCTGCTGCATGGGCGGAGACCCCTGCGCCCAACAGGGCGGATATCATGGTGCTGGCCAGAAACGTCGATTTCGACCGCAGATTCAACATTCACATACCCCCTTTTCGACAGGACGACCGGCTGATCGCTCTTTGATTCGCCCTCTCGATTTTGCTGTTGCACAAAATCTGCCATTGAAACCTGTGCTGATCCATCGCAGAATATCGCAAGCACTGTTCGCATAATGAGAACAGTTCAGACGGAGACTTCCTCATGCTTCTCAGCCGGGCCGCCCTGTATTTCGACGAAGTCGCCCGGCGGGGCGGGCTGCGCCGCGCGGCCGACGTGCTGCACATCGCCCCGTCGGCGGTCGACCGCCAGATCATCCAGTTGGAGGAGGAAATGGGCACCCAGCTGTTCGAACGCACCCCCACCGGCATGCGCATGACGGCGGCGGGGGAATTGCTGATCGACGGGGTGCGCCGCTGGCGCCGCGATCTGCAACGCATCCGGTCGGAAATCGACAATCTGGTCGGGCTGCGCAGGGGCAGCGTCGTCATCGGGCTGGTCGAGGGCGCGACGGAATTCATCGCCGGGGCGGTCGCGTCCTTCCAGCAACGCTATCCCGCCATCCAGTTCCGCATGGAGGTGTTTGGCGCGCAGGGGGTGATCGATCAGGTGATGGCAGGCGACATCGATGTCGGCGTGACCTTCAACCCGCCCAATAATCCGGTGATCCGGCTTGACCGGACGATGATCTATCGACTGGGGCTGGTGGTGCATCCCGACCATCCGCTGGCCGGGCGCAAGGAAATATCGCTGGCCGAATGCGCCAGCCATCCGCTGATCGTGCCCAGCGAGACATTGTCGCTGCGCCGCGTGTTCGACATCGCCTGGGGGCGCCATGTCGGCGGCCCGCCCCGCGCCGTGGCGGAAGTCAGCAGCATCGGGCTGATCAAGTCGCTGGCAATCCGCGGCGCGGGGGTGGGGTTGCTGACCGCCTTCGACGCGATCAGCGAGATTCAGGCGGGCAGCCTGATCTTCGTCCCGTTGTCCGACGAACGGATCGACCTGTCCACGCTTTCTATCGTCAGCGCGTCGGGACGGACGCTATCAGTTCCTGCTTCCCTGCTGATTCAGCATCTGGCACAGATAATGGACCAGCAAGGTGTCCCTGTAATCTAGCACTACTTTGGCAGAAGTTTACTGGGACGTCTGATGAGGCAACATCCGCAGTGAGGGCAATGCCCCGGCGGTGAGCGAGACAGGCGGTCAAGGATGGCCTGGCGCACTGCTGGCAAGGTGGGTTGGGGAGGCGGACCGAGGATTCTTTTTTTTTCGCCCCGCCTGAGCGAGCCTTTGAGATTGCAGGAAGGCGTAGGCCATCATCGACATCAAGGCGTGGCGGTGAAGCCCGGTCCAGGATCGTCCTTCGAAGTGATCGAGGCCGAGTTCCTCCTTGAGTTGCTGATGCGCTTGTTCGCAAACCCAGCGCGCCTTGATCGCACCGGCGAGAGCCTTGATCGGGGTGTCGCCGGGCAGATTGGAGAGATAGTATTTGCGCTCGCCATTCGAGCGATGCTCACCAACCAGCCAGGCTTCCTCGCCCGGCATGTGCTGGGCCCCGGCAGAGCCGATCCGTTGAGGCGCACCATCGGCAATGCGCACGCGCATGGCGGCAAAGCGGGCCGTCAGCCGTCCCTTTGTTCCTTTGCGCCAACTGACCTGTCGCCATTTCGCGCTTTCGAGCATTGCGTGCGCGGCCATGGATTTGACGTCGGGCACATGTCGCACCCGTGGGCGACCGCGTCCTGCGACTGGGAAGATCAGTTGCACATCGGCCGGATAGACCTTCTGATGCCGGGGGATGCCAACCGCCCAGCAAAGGCTACGTGCACTCAGTGCCTGCCGGAACGGAGCCGACAGCCCGTAACCCGCATCGGCCAGCACGCAGCCAAAGCGCACCCCGGCCGCGATGACACGATCAATCTCCTCAATCGCGATCTCTGGCTTGGTGCGGTATTCCTGCAAGGGCGCAGGCACGCCAACCTTGTCCATGCGCGCAGCATCGCTCGTCCAGCTTTCCGGCAGGAACAGCCGCAAGCTTAACATGAGGGGAACTTCGCCCGAAGCCAATGTCACCGATACCATCGTCTGGCAGTTGGCATTCTTGCCCAGCGCCGTGGCGTATTGGGGCGCGACGCCAACCGAAGCCTTGCCCTTCTTGGGCAGGGCGGTGTCGTCGATGATCAACCAGGCTCCCTCACCGCCAACCAATTCATCCGCCTGGTTCCACAAGGTCGCTTCCAGTGGGGCGCTGTCCCATAAGCCAGCCCCGATGAAATGATGAAGCCGGTCGTAGGGTATCGCATCCGAACGGGCTGCCATGGGTTGGATGCTCTTGCGATCGCCGGGCCCGATCAGACCGGCGATATAGGCCGGGCACATTCTACGTCGAGTCTTATTCCCCAAGGCTTCCAGATATGGCGCAAGCCACCGTTCAAGATCCGCCTGCCACGCCTCTTCCATCGCCAGCCTCCATCAAAGCTGGCTCCCCATGAATCACGCATTCAGTGCCATGGGAATCCCGAAAATCAAACTTCTGCCAAAGTAGTGCTAGGGTCAGAACCCATTGCTGTAATTAGATTTAGTTGATTCAGGCTCCGTGAGGAGACTGGATCTGAGCGATTGAACGCTCTTGGGAAAATACGGCTCAAGCCGCGCCATCTGCTCGTCCGTCAGCCAATACAGGTCCCTCAAATCCAATCTCCTCGCGGAGCATGAATCAGATCGAGCCGGTTATATCAATGGGTCCTGACCCTAGATCCGCCGATCTGGACCGCAACCTGGGACATGGTGGTTGCAGCATAGCCATTTTCCAGAAAAATCTTCCTCGCATTTTGCAAGATCGCCCGCCGTCGTGCGATTTTCTTCTCTTCGCGGCTGCCCACTAATTTCCTCTTCCTCACCAGAGCCGGTGCTTAGCCCAATAGTATCTCGCTTTCCTGATTGGATTAGCCTGAGCAAATCGCAAACTCCACGATCGAGGCACCGCCATCTGCTTTCAGGTGACATCCTTAAGCATCGTGGACGCGTCAGCCAGTTGCGTCGGATTCAGCACCGCTCCGGACAGCACATGCGCGCGGCCCTGAACATAATCCTTGACCGCATTGACGCAATCGAGCGCGATCAGCTTGCCGTCCTTGAGGTAAAGTACAGAGAAGCTGCGGGTCGCCGGATCGCCGCGCAAAATCGTCTGGTCATGCCCGGTCGACAGTCCGACGGTCTGGAGCTTCAGATCATATTGGTTCGACCAGAACCAGGGCACAGCGTTATAGGCCTCTTCCATGCCCATAATATGGCCTACCGCGGTCTTCGCCTGATCGTTGGCGTTCTGGACCGATTCCAGCCGGATCTGCGCACCACGGGCGAAGCTGTTGGCATGCGCCGCGCAATCGCCCACCGCATAGATGTCGGGCAGGCTGGTGCGGCAATATTCGTCGACATCCACGCCATTGCCGCCGATGGCCCCCGCCGCGATCAGCGGGCCGGTTTCGGGGATGATGCCGATGCCGACGATCACCATGTCGGTTTCGATCCGCTCGCCATCGGCCATCTGCACGGCGGTCGCCTCGCCATCCGTCACCTCGATGCAGTCCATCCGTGCGCCGGTGCGCAGGTCGACGCCATGGGCGCGATGTTCCGCCTCATAAAAGCGCGATAGATCTTCACCCGCCACGCGCGCCAGCACGCGATCAAGCGCTTCGAGCAGCACGACCTTCTTTCCGAATTTGGACAGCACGGCCGCCGCTTCAAGCCCGATATAGCCGCCGCCGATCACAGTCACATGGTTGATCTGGTCGATCTTCGCCATCATCGCGTCGACATTGTCGCGGCGGCGCACGGCATGGACATTGGGCGCTTCGGCGCCATTGCAGGTCAACATGCGGGGAGAGCCGCCCGTGGCCCAGATCAGCTTGCCATAGCCTATTTCCGTGTCGCCTGCGGTCACAAATTTACCGACAGGATCAACGGCCTTCACGCGGCGGCCGAGCAGCATGTCGATCCCGCGCTCTTCCCAGAAGCTCGCCGGGCGGATCAGGATGCGATCAAAGCTCTTGTCGCCCGCGAAATATTCCTTGGACAGCGGAGGACGTTCATAGGGGGGATCCTTTTCGTCGCCGATCATGGCGACCGAGCCTTCGAAACCCAGTTGCCGCAGCGATATGGCCGCTTGCGCACCGGCATGGCCCGCACCCACGATCAGGACGTCATAACTACTCATTCGAAAATCCCATCAAAAATCGGTTCTGGATAGCTGCTGTCCGCGCATTGCTGGCGGACTGCCGACATTGCCATGGCCCACTCAGCCGTTCGATCGGCGATCAGCAGCGGCACCTGCTGTTCGGGCCAGTGACGGAAGGGAAGAACCGTGCCATCCCGGCGCCACAACTCGACCTGATCGAGCCGGACATCGGCTATCAGCCATTGCGGCCGGTTCAGGTCGCCAAATGCGAACACGCCATTGTCCGGCGTGATGCCGTCAGGCGGCCCGTAAATGCCCGCCGAGCCGTGATTCTCGTCCAGCGAGGGCAACCAAGGCGCCTCACCGACCGTCGGCGCCTGAACCACATAGCATTGATTTTCCAACGCCCGGGCCTGCGCACCGATACGCACGCGCCAAAAGCCCTGCATGCTGTCGGTCGCGGAAGGAACAAGGATGATTTGCGCACCCGCCTCTGCCTGCGCACGCGCGATCAGCGGAAATTCGGCATCATAGCAGATGGTTATCCCCACCCGTCCGACCGGTGTATCGATCACATGGATGGCCTCGCCACCCCCTATGCCCCAGGTTTCCCACTCGAATCGGGTCATGACGATCTTGTCCTGATGACCGGAACTGCCGTCCGGGCAAAAAAGGCGGGCACGGTTGACGATCAATCCCCGATTATCCCGGCATGGGCGGCTGCCGCCCAGGATCGTCACCTCATAGTGAATGGCAAAATGGCGATGTAGTTCGTCGATCCGCTCCCCGACCGCCATGACATGATGCAGCCAGGCCTGCAAATCCGCCGCAGCGTCAGGATCGCCGCCCGCCAATTCCATCGCAGCATATTCTGGGAAAAGCAGGAGTTGCGCACCCTGTTCCGCCGCTTCCCACACCCAGCGGCTGATCTTAATTTCCCAAGCGCCGTAGGTGAGTAGAAGCTCGATCGGATATTGCGCGGCGGCAATACGGAAATCTGTCATTTGGACGCCTATAGCTGCTTCAACCAGAAGCGCATCAGATGTTCGCTCTCTTTAGCTTGCCCGGCTTCCTTCCAGCGCATGTTCATGGTGAAGCGCGGCGCAAGGCGATAGCCGCGCCTGTGCCAGAAGGGGGTGAGGTCGCGTGCGCTTTCCGGTCGCAAGGGATGGTCCGCATCCCTCGACACCGCGCAAAAGACAGCGCTACTCGCACCGGCCTTGCGCGCCGCCGCCTCGCGCTCGTCGAAGAAGCGATGACCCAGGCCGAGCCCGCGAAACTGGGGCAGCAGCACGGACTCGCCGAAATAGAAGAAGCTATCGACATCGACGCCGGCGGCCAGAAAGGGAGATTTGACGGCATCAGACTGAGTCGCCATGGGCGATGCGGTAGCCATGCCCACGGGAATTTCCCCCAGCCGTGCGACCACCAACACGGCCGCCTCGTCGCTCAGAAACTCGGCCAGATAGCCGGCTTCATAATCGACGCTACCATCATAAAGATAGGGCCAGCTGCGAAACACAGTCATGCGCAAGGTTGCGAGCGCGTGCAGCGACATGTCGTCCTTGCAAATGCACTCGACCCGGATCTGCTCGACGAGGTCCGCCTGCATCAACCCGCCTTCACCTGATCCAGCCAACCGGCCAGATTATAATGATTGCTGACCCGCGCGATCAGGCCATCGCGCAGTTCGAAAAAGGCGCCGACGCGCAGAAGGTAACGCTGGCCCGATGCCGGGGGCAGATCGGTATCGGTTTCCAGATATTCCCCTTTCAGCATGAATTCCCCCGCCGCCCGTTGCCCGTCAGCCGAGGTCAGGAACACCGGATCAATGACCTGTTCCCTGTAGCAGCGGTTCATATGGTCGAGAAACTCGGCAAAGGCTGTCTTCCCCCTCCGCACCGCACCCTGCGAGGGTTCATGCACGACATCATGCGTCAATAAATCGAGCATCGCCGCACTGTCGCCGCGATTGAAGGCCGCATAATAACGGACAAGCAGATCATCGTTCATCGTCTTCAATTTTCCGGCGCTATGGTGACCCGAAGACCGTCCATCTCGGCCGTCAGGGGAATCTGGCAGGAGAGACGCGACCGGTCACTGCGATGATCGCTACTGTCGAGCAGGTCGTTTTCATCCTCGCTCATCGCGGGCATCGCCGCGTCCGGCTCGATAAAGACATGGCAGGTCGCGCAGGAACAACATCCGCCGCACAGCGCCAGCAATTCATCCAGGCCGCTGTCGCGGATCGCTTCCATGAGCGACAGGCCGGCTTCTGCTTCGATCGGCCGTTCCGATCCATTCCGGTCGGCAATGATGATCTGGACCATTAGTTCGTCCCTTTCATTAGCCGTTCCGCATGCCAGCGCAAATGATCGGCCATGAAGGAGGAAATGAAATAATAGCTGTGATCGTAGCCGGACTGCATCCGCAGCGTCAGCGGCTGGCCCGCGCTTTTGCAGGCCGCCTCCAGCAATTCGGGACGAAGCTGTTCGGCCAGAAACTGGTCGGCATCGCCTTGATCGACCAGCAGATCAGGCAACCGGGCGCCATCCTCGATCAGCGCGACGGCATCATGTCTGCGCCAAACGGCGCTGTCCTCTCCCAGATAGCCCATCAGCGCCTTCTTTCCCCAGGGCACCTGCGAAGGGGCAACGATCGGAGAGAAAGCCGACACCGCCTTGTACCGATCGGGATGGTTGAGGCCGATGGTCAGAGCGCCGTGGCCACCCATGCTGTGGCCCATGATCGACTGGCGTTCCATATCGGCGGGGAAGTTCGCCGCGATCAATGCGGGCAACTCCTCCGTCACATAGGACCACATGCGATAATGGAGCGCAAAGGGCGCCTCGGTTGCGTCGACATAGAAGCCCGCGCCAAGGCCGAAATCATAGGCTCCGGCCGGATCGTAGGCGACGCCCTCTCCGCGCGGGCTGGTGTCCGGCGCGACGAGGATCAGCCCCAGCTCCGCGCAGGCTGAACGGAACTCGCCCTTTTCCGTCACATTGGCATGGGTGCAGGTAAGTCCGGACAGATACCAGACCACTGGCAGCTTCACGCCTTCCGCATGGGGCGGCACGAAGACGGAGAAGGTCATCTCCGTCCCCGTCACGCTGGAAGCATGTTTATGGACGCCCTGGACCCCGCCATGGCTTTTGTTGGTTGAAACGGTTTCCAGGGCCATCATTCACTCGCTGAAGAAATAGGCGCAGACCTTGTTCCCGGCCGGATCGCGCAGATAGGCGGCATAGGCGCCGGGCAAGTGACCGCGAGGGCCAGCTGCGCCTTCACACGCACCACCCGCCGAAACGCCAGCGGCGTGGAATGCATCGACGTCAGCTTGACTGGAGGTCGCAAAGCCGATGGTCACACCGTTGCCGGATGGCGCTTCACCGTTGCCCGGACGCAGGACCGGAAAGGCCGGCTTGTCCTTGCCATACAGAATGGCGCTGTCACCAAAGGGCCCCAAATTCTTCACGCCCAAAGGCGCCAGTGCGGCGTCGTAAAACGCCGTGGAAACTGCCAGATCGCTTGCGCCGACGCAGGCGTGCGAAAACACGCCATCACCCGAAATCACTGCCATATTTATTCTCCGACTCTATCAAAAATGAATGTCAGAACACAACCACGCTGCGAATGCTCTTGCCGGCGTGCATCAGGTCGAAGGCGGTGTTGATCTCCTCCAGACCCATGACATGGGTGATCATCGGGTCGATCTCGATCTTGCCGGCCATGTACATGTCGACAATCTTGGGCACGTCGGTTCGGCCCTTGGCGCCGCCGAAGGCCGTGCCGCGCCAGTTGCGGCCTGTGACGAGCTGGAAGGGACGCGTCCCGATTTCTTTACCCGCTTCGGCTACGCCGATGATGATCGATGTGCCCCAGCCGCGATGGCAGGCTTCCAGCGCGGTACGCATAACTTCGGTATTGCCGGTCGCATCGAACGTATAGTCGGCGCCGCCGTCGGTCAGTTCCACGACCTTCGCCACCGTCTCTTCCCGGCTCAGCCCCTTTGAATTGAGGAAGTCGGTCATGCCGAACTTGCGGCCCCATTCCTCACGGTCGGGATTGATGTCGACGCCGATGATCTTGTTCGCACCGACAAGGCGCGCGCCCTGGATCACGTTGAGACCGATGCCGCCCAGGCCGAAGATAACGACATTGTCGCCCACCTGCACCTTGGCCGTGTTGATGACCGCGCCCACGCCGGTCGTCACGCCGCAACCGATATAGCAGCTCGACTGGAAGGGCGCGTCCTCGCGGATCTTCGCCACCGCGATCTCCGGCAACACGGTGAAGTTCGAAAAAGTCGAGCAGCCCATATAGTGGAAGATCGGCTGGCCCTTGTAGGAAAAGCGCGTCGTGCCGTCGGGCATCAGACCCTTGCCTTGCGTCGCGCGGATCGCGGTGCACAGGTTGGTCTTGCCGCTGAGGCAGCTTTTGCACTGGCGGCATTCCGGCGTGTAGAGCGGAATCACGTGATCACCCGGCTTGACCGAAGTGACGCCCGCGCCGACCTCACGCACGATGCCCGCGCCTTCATGACCCAGGATCGAGGGGAAGATACCCTCGCTGTCGAAGCCGTCGAGCGTATAGGCATCGGTATGGCAGATGCCGGTCGCCATGATCTCGACCAGCACTTCACCAGCTCGGGGCCCTTCCAGGTCTACCTCGACGATTTCCAGGGGCTTCTTCGCTTCAAAGGCGACGGCGGCGCGGGTCTTCATGTCTCACTCCTGCTCGTGATCAAGGTCGGAAATGAGCTGATGTGGCTCGGCGCAACCGGCAAAATTCTCGCACCACCATGCGAAGATGCTCGTTAGCCAAACCACAGGCCCCTCCGATATTCTTTTCGTGCTCAGGTTCTAGCAATTCGCTCGCGCTGTGATAATATAGTCATTCAGCAAATAATTATTTCCTATTAGGGATAATAAATGTCGAGTTGGGACGGGATCGACGAATTTGTTAGCGTTGCGACGACAGGCTCTTTCACGCGCGGGGCGCAATCGTTAGGCGTCTCGACGACCCATGTCAGCCGATCGATCATGGCGCTGGAGCAACGAGTACAGGCGCAACTGTTCCACCGCACCACACGCACCGTCCGCCTAACCGACACCGGGCGCGTTTTTTTCGAGCGCTGTGAACGGATAGCCCAGGAACGAGACGAAGCCATTGCGCTGATCGGAGACCGAAGCGAGCCCCAAGGCGAGTTACGGGTCACCTGCTCCACAGCCATGGGGGAGCGTTTTATCTCGCCAATCATTCGTCGCTTTGCCATGCGACATTCCAGACTTAATGTGTCCATCGAACTCACCAATCGGGTGACCGATCTGATTGCCGAGGGCTTCGATTTGGCTGTGCGAACAGGCACAATCACTGACTCGCGCCTGATCGCGACGAGAGTTGCCTCACGCACACTTTATACCTGTGCTGCGCCCAGTTACCTTGCCACGACTGGACGACCGACAATGGTGGAGGCGCTGGATCAGCATGAATGTATCGCGGGCTCTGCGGCCACGTGGCATTTCAAGGTGGACGGCCAGGAAGTCATTCACAGGCCCCAGGGGCGGTTCCGCTGCAATAGCGGCCAGGCAGTGATGGAAGCGTGCGTTGCCGGCCTGGGCATCTGCCAGCTACCCGATTTCTACATCCTGCCGTACCTGAAGCATGGCATGGTCGAACTGCTGCTGGAAGACATGCAACCCGACGATGAACCGATCTGGGCGGTCTATCCCCAGCGGCGCCATTTGCTCCCAAAGGTGCAGCAGGTCGTCGATTGCCTGCTGCATGAGTTAGGGCCGGCGATGAACAGGCCACGAAACGAAAGAACCTCAGGATAAGTCTCGACTTCCATTTATCCCACCAGCTACAGCAGTACGATCGGCTGGCGCCCTTCATCCATCTCAGGCAGCAAGATCCACAAGGGGCACGACCGCTCGAGCCACCAAATCATCCAGACCATCGACGATCCACCGGGAATAATGCCGCTCGATCATCACGACGGAGGTGTCGTGCAGCGCGGCCACGAGGCGAATCGGCAGTCCCATGCGGAGGCCCCGAACGATCGAGCTGTGCCGTAATGCATAAGGGATGGTTGCGGCTGGGAGCCCTGCCTCTTTCACAACCTGATTCCAGCTTCGGGTCATTTCCGAGGGCGATTTCCATGGCCCTCGTTCGTAACGCTCCCACTTGACCGCCGAGACCTGCCGGACACGCCAACGTTCCAACAACGGCGCACTCGACGACCGATCCTCCACGATCGGCTTCAGCAGTTCGACGATATCGTCGCCGATCGCCACGCGGATATGCTCGTTGTTCTTCTTATTCCCCTTGTAGGATTGCGGGATCATGAGCCGGTTCCGCTCCAGCAACGCATCCGCGACCTGCATCCGCCGCAACTGGGCGAATCGGGCACCGGTCGCCGCCATGACCGCGACCAGACGCCCCAGATCCTCGTCCATGGCGCAGGCGGCCGCGACGATCCGGCGCACCTCGGCATCGGCCAAAATCTGGTTCTCACGGGCCTTCGACTCGGTCACCGCCGGGGCTTCGAGGGACAAGCCATATTTGATGGTCAGCGGCAGATCGACCGGAAGAACCTTGCGATGCTCTGCCCAGGCCGCATTGAGGGCCGCCTTGAAATCGTTGAGCAGCCGCTGCGTGCTGGTGAACTTCTGTCGGGCCAGTCGCTTCTGCCAGGCGCGCAGATCCGCCTCCGACAAATCCTTGAGTGCCAACCCTGCCATCCGCTTGTCGCCGAGGACATGCTTGTTGAGCTTGTAATGGGCATCCGACCGGACATCCCTTCCCGCCTGTGCCGCGCGCCGCGCGTCGCGTCGCACGACATAGGCCGAGATCGCCGTCCCGACGGTGATGTTGGGGTCAAGCGCTGCCGGCGCACCGCTCGTCTGCCGCTCGACCCATTCGAGCGCTTTTGCCAGCGCCTGCTTCCAGCTGAGGATCGTATCATCGTCAGCGTCACGGACGTCGTCTGGCTCGCCCAACGTGGCGTTCAAATAGGCATTGGGCACATCGGTGCGCCGGAAACGGACCACCCAGCTGACCTTCCGCGCGCCCTTGTAATAGCCGATATGGAAGCCCTCGGAGACGAGCCGCCAATAGGCCTTGGTCTTGACCGGCAGGCGCAGGCGCACGGCCCGATCCTGGATACGAATGTCGGCAACTATGCGAGCCATAAGCGAAAGGGACCATCCGATTTCTTGTCCTTTTGCTATAGCAGGACTGCCTTGGATTCGCAAGGATGCCACAATGCTAAGTATATGAAATTAAATGCATCCCAGAGTGTCCCCAGACGTCTTGGCGGCTCTCTCTCACGGCTGAAACACGGGTTCGATTCCCGTAGGGGTCACCATTCTCGCCAAAAATGGCGGAATTTTGCGACAAACGCCTAAAATCAATGTTTCATTCGTTGCCTGATGGTACAAGATGAGACGGCGTATGACGCATTGCTATCGCAAAGCAAAATCCCGGTTTTAATATTTTCGGATGGACGTGCCTGCACGCCATCGTGCGCCTGTCGAAAAACATCCTGGCAGCATCCTCTTGAAACGACCGATCCGCAGGTCGCGGCCATCAAGCGCACGGAATGGCTCTCTCGATAATGTCATGGTCGCCCTGCTGATCCTGCTTGCCATGAATCTCCGAAGGTCCTGAGGCATCGATTACGCCCGCAAGCTTGAACAACGGCTTATTGGCCTGCCGACAACGGTCGACGAAGATGAATTGCCGCCAGCCATGCCCGTATTCATAACGAATGCGGAGCGGGACCAGCTTGTCGTGCAATCGGAGATTTGTGAGCTGCGGCGGCAGACGAACTTTTTTTCGCACCAGCAGGTTGCGAAATGACTGCTGGCGCAGGAGAGCGGGGCTTCAGCAGAGACAATCCTGATGGCTGTGCCTGACCACTCGGGCCAACTCTACAACGTCGGTACGCCGCGCTACAATGCGATCGCCAAACGCCCGTTGCAGCGCCTGGCAGATCATCGGTTCAGCCACTGGCCCGAAAAGCTGGCGGAAGCACTCGCCCCATTAGCGGCCCGTCAACCAGCGCTTGGATCGCCCGCCACCAACCCGCTCATATTGCAGGCCCAGCGGCCTCCAGCGGCACTTATTGCTGCCGGCCACCCGATTTCGGAGGTTTTCGCTGAATGGCGGCAGGCATCAAAAGCCAGGGAAAAATCGAAGGACGAATTTGGGGCAGCGATCAGGCAATTTATCGATCTGTTTGGCGACATCGCGGTCGAACTGATCACGCGATCGATCGTCAAACAGTTCCGGAAAGCGCTGCTTCAGCGCCCAACCCGCCCTTCTCCTGAAATTCGTGCGCTGCCTTTGAGGGAGCAGATTGCTATCGCGACGGCGCAAAGCCTTCCGACAGTCTCCCCGAAATCGGCCAAGAAGGCCCTTCAGGGCCTAAAAAGCGTTTTGGCCTATGCTGTCGAAGAAGATTATATCGAAGCCGATCCCAGCGCCAAGGTTTCAATCGATGCCGATGTCGGCTTCGACGACGAACGGCTGCCTTTCGATGAAACGCAACTACGCCGGATATATAGCCAACCGACGCTGATTGACCCAGACGTAGACGATGATGTGATCTTCTGGTTTTTCGTGCTCGCACCTCCCACAGGCGCACGGGGCGAGGAACTGGCCCAATTGCGCCCCGGGAACATCCGTGCCGAGAACGGCGTCTGGTTCATCTGTTGATTTCTGCTGAGAAGTGACCCGGGTAGGGCGTAAATTTCCACTGAGAATTGACCCATGTTGAACTCGTCCCTGGCTTTGACAAGCGAGGGTATATGGAGTGTTGGACATGGCGTTATTGAGCGTTATCCGGCGCTGGCATTTTCGCGATCATCTACCGATCCGGGAGATAGCGCGGCGCACCGGACTATCACGCAACACGATCCGCAAATATTTGCGGTCCGAGACGATCGATCCGCGGTTCAAGGTGCCGGATCGACCAAGCAAACTGGACCCATTTGCTGAGCATCTGGCGGCCTGGCTGCGGCGCGAGATGGGCCGATCGCGCAAGCAGAAGCGCACGATCAAGCAGTTTCACGCCGATCTGGTGAGCCTGGGTTATGAAGGATCCTACAATCGGGTTGCCGCTTTTGCTCGCGACTGGCGCGAAGATTATCGGCGCCAGCAACAGATTGGCGGGCGTGGGACATTCGTGCCCCTGTCGTTCGCGCCGGGGAAGCTTTCCAGTTTGATTGGAGTGAGGACTGGGCAATCATTGCCGGGGTTCGGACCAAGCTGCAGGTTGCGCATTTCAAGCTCAGTTACAGCCGGGCATTCATCGTGCGCGCCTACCTTCTGCAAACCCATGAGATGCTGTTCGACGCCCATAATCACGCCTTCCGCGTGCTGGGCGGCGTGCCGCGCCGGGGTATCTATGACAATATGCGCACGGCCGTCGACAAGGTCGGGCGTGGCAAGGAACGCACCGTCAACGCACGCTTCCTGACGATGGTCAGCCACTATCTGTTCGAAGCTGAGTTCTGTAACCCGGCTGCGGGATGGGAAAAGGGGCAGGTCGAGAAGAATGTCCAGGATGCGCGGCACCGTCTGTGGCAACCCACGCCGCAGGCTGAGAGCCTTGATGCGCTGAACCTGTGGCTGGAGGAGCGCTGCAAGGCGTTATGGGAGGACATCCCTCACGGGATCGAACCCGGATCGGTTGCCAATGCCCGGGCCGATGAATCTGAGTGTCTGATGGTTGCGGGCAGGCCCTTCGATGGTTTTGTGGAATATCGCAAACGGGTATCGCCGACCTGCCTCATCCACTTTGAGCGCAATCGCTACAGCGTACCGGCCTCTTTCGCCAATCGCACTGTCAGCCTGCGCGTCTATCCTGATCGCTTTCAGGTCGTCGCCGAGGGGCAGCCAATCTGCGCACATCAGCGCATCATCAACCGCTCTCACGACGGTCCAGGTCATACGGTTTATGACTGGCGCCATTATCTGGCGGTCGTGCAGCGCAAACCCGTCGCCCTGCGCAACGGAGCGCCCTTCCTTGAGCTACCCGATGCGTTCCAGCGTCTGCAGCGACATCTGTTGCGCAATCCCGGCGGCGACAGGGAAATGGTCGAAATACTGGCGCTGGTTCTTCATCATGATGAGCAACTGGTGCTGACGGCGGTCACCATGGCGCTGGAGGCTGGCGTTCCGACCAAGACCCATATCCTCAATCTGCTCTATAGGCTGGTCGACGGAAAACCGATCTCCACGCCGCCGGTGACGGCGCCCCAGGCGCTCAAGCTGGTCAGCGAGCCGATGGCCAATGTCGAACGCTATGATGATCTGCGCAAGGAGAAGCGTCATGCGTCATGACCCTGCCAGCGGCGCCATCGTCGTCATGCTCCGCAGCCTCAAGATGCATGGCATGGCACAGGCCGTCACCGATCTTATGGAACAGGGATCTCCAGCGTTCGAAGCCGCCATCCCGATCCTCTCCCAGTTGCTCAAAGCCGAGACAGCAGAACGGGAGGTTCGATCTGTGGCCTATCAGCTCAAGATCGCGCGCTTCCCTGTCTATCGCGATCTGGCCGGCTTCGACTTTACCAGTAGCGAGGTCAATGAAGCTCTGGTGCGTCAGTTGCATCGCTGCGACTTCATCGACATCGCCGACAATATCGTGCTGGTCGACGGTCCTGGCACCGGCAAGAGCCATGTGGCAACGGCGCTGGGCATCCAGGCCATCGAACATCATCGAAAGCGCGTCCGCTTCTTCTCGACGGTCGAACTGGTCAATGCGCTCGAGCAGGAAAAAGCACAGGGCAAGGCCGGTCAGATCGCCAATCGCCTCCTGCACTCCGATCTCGTTATCCTGGATGAGCTTGGATATCTGCCGTTCAGTGCTTCAGGTGGCGCGCTGCTCTTCCATCTGCTGAGCAAACTCTACGAGCGCACCAGCGTCATCATCACCACAAACCTGAGCTTCAGCGAATGGGCCACCGTGTTCGGCGACGCCAAAATGACCACGGCGCTTCTCGATCGGCTTACCCATCACTGCCATATCCTGGAGACCGGCAACGATAGCTTCCGCTTCAAAAACAGCTCTGCCAAGCAGGCCAGAACCCAAAGGAGAAAACCACGAGTTGACCCACCCATGACACCCGAAACATAATCCGCAGACGGGTCACTTCTCGATGGAAAACCCGGGTCACTTCTCAGCGGAAATCAACAGACTGGCCTTCCCGCAGAATGAGGCTGGCCCCCTTGCCCTCTCCGCTGACGAGCATCACGCTGTGCTCTGTCACGGTAACCTCAGTGTCGGCGCCCGTCCGGCGGACCGAGAATTGCGTGCCCAGCGCCATCGTTTCACCGATTGCTGCCTGGACGGTGAAGGGGCGGGAACGATCGGGCGCAACCGTGAACAGCGCCTCGCCTTTCAACAACCGGATTCGGCGATCCGTCGAGCGGATCTCGATCGTGACCGCACTAGGGCGGATCGACATTCGGGATTCCCAAAGCGGATGATCGCTGATTCATAGGACGCCGTGTTGATGCGCGGAGTGGATGATGGCGGCGAAGCGGTACGAGTTGAACGAGGTGTAATGGGAGAGGATTGCGCCGTTGCTACTGGGCAAAGCGACCGATTCGGGACGGTCGGGAACGGATAACCGCCTGTTCGTGAACGGATGTTTGTGGGTGCTGCGGTCAGGAGCGCACTGGTGCGATCTGCCGGAGCGCTATGGCAAGTGGAAGACGGTGCATCGCCGCTTCAGCCGTTGGTGCCATGCGGGTGCCTGGTAACGGGTGTTCGACGCACTGACGGCCGACCGGGACAACCAGTATTTGATGATCGACAGCACCATCGTTCGCACCAGCAGGCGGCGACCGGAAAGGGGGGCGTGCGATCAGGCGCTGGGGCGTTCCCGAGGCGGACTGACCACCAAGATACACATGCTTGCGGACGCGCTCGGCCGGCCGCTGCGCTTCATCATCACGCCCGGCCAGACTGGCGACGTTACCCAGGCGCCGGCCCTGCTGCACGGACAGGAAGCCGTCGTCGTGCTCGCCGACAAAGCTTATGACAGTAATGCTTTACGGACAATCATCGCGAAAATGGGCGCCGAAGCGCTCATACCTTCAAACCGCTGCCGTAAGGTCGCCATCCCGCATGACGCGCTGATCTACAAACACCGCAATCGTATCGAACGATGTCTCGGCAGGCTCAAACACTTCCGCCACTTCGCAACACGCTACGATCGCCGCACCATCCACTTCGCCAGCTTCACAAACCTCGCCGCCGCCATGGTCTGGTTACGCTGAATGTCGATCCGCGCTAGCCGAAAAACAAACTGCGGTCCGGGACCGGATTGCACATCGGTCGAAAATCTGATGGTCCATGACCATCCAAAATCGCCCATCAAGAAATCAATTATACTGTTGTTAAATTTCAACCATCTTGAACTTTCAGCGTCCACGGGGTCACCAGAAAATCTCTCGACATCCCTATTTACAACGCCGCTCATCGGGTGCTTCCCCTATGGCGTGCCATCTTGATCCTAGATAGGCTTAATCCCGGACAATCTGGGGAATCAGACCATGGGTGCCTTGCGCGATTACGCTGTTCGCTTTGCCACCATTCTGCCATTGACGCTGATGCTCCCCTATCCCGCTCTCGCCCAGGGCGATCGCGCCACATCGCCGCCTGAATTTGCCCGCCGCGCCGACAATCTGAAGCCCGGCCAATGGGTCTGGGCGCCACAGGTATCGCCGACCGGGCCGCTGCTCGTCTATGTCGATCTCTCGCGCCAGATCGCAACCGTCTATCGCAACGGCGTGCGCATCGCCGTGTCCACCATCTCCTCGGGCAAGGAAGGCCATGCAACGCCGACCGGCGTCTTCACCATCCTGCAAAAGGACAAGGACCATCGGTCCAGCACCTATAATAACGCGCCCATGCCCTATCAGCAGCGCCTGACCTGGGACGGCGTCGCACTCCATGCCGGCGGCCTGCCGGGCTATCCCGAAAGCCATGGCTGCATCCACCTGCCCTATAAATTCTCGCAGGAACTGTTCGCCATCACCAGCCTGGGCGCGACCGTGGTGGTTCAGGGCAATGCCGCCACCCATATGCGCACCAGCCAGGCGAGCCTGTTGTCACCGATCAACGACAAGGGCGAGCAGGTCGAATATCGCCCGCTCAAGGGCGAGGAATATCGCTGGCAACCCGAACTGGCGACCAGCGGCCCGCTGACCATCATCGTCTCTAAGAAGGAGCAGCGGATCGTCGTGCTGCGCAACGGCACGGAAATCGGCCGCAGCGTCGCCGAGATCAAGGATGGCGATCCCGGCTCGCATGTCATCACCCTCACCACGGGGAAGGATGGCAAGACCCACTGGCTCTATGTCGGCCTGCCTGGCCATGAAAATGATGTCGAGAATGTCGTGGACGAAGCGGTGCTGAACCGGGTGCGCCTGCCGCGCGGCTTCTATGACAAGATCCGCAGCCAGTTGAAGCCGGGCACCACCATCCTCGTCACCGACTCCAGCGTCGGCGCCTCGACCGGCGAGAAGCTCACGATCATGGACGCGGTCGCGCCCCAGCCCTGACCATCCATCAAGCATCGCCACGGCGGAGCCCTCTATGCTTGCGGGCGTCCATCCCCATGCGCACAAGCTGTCGGAAAGAGCAGCATGCCATAGGAAAGGATGAGGATAATGCCCCGCTTCACCGCCGAAACCGCCATTGCCGCGCTGGAGATCGAGCAACTGGTAATCGACTGGGGCTATGATCTGGACCTCAACGGCGGCATGAATGTCGCGCCGCTCTGTACCGACGATTGCCATTATCTGGTCGGCGGCACGCTGCATCAGGGCCATGGCCCCATCACCGCCTTCTACACCGCCCGCAACGTGCGCGTCGCCACCCAGCAGAAGGACGGCGTCCGCACCCAGCGGCACACCATCACCAACATGCGCATTCAATTCCCGGCCGCCGACCATGGCAGCGCGCAGTTCATGCTGGTCAATTATTCGGGTGAGGGAAAGGCGCCGATCCTGAACCTGGTCGGCCCGACCATCGTCGCCGATTGCCGCATGGAATTCCGCCGGGATGCGGACGGCGAATGGCGCATCTCGCTGTTCGATAGCACGCCGATGTTCATTGGCAATGATCCGTTCCTCAACGCCGCCGTCGTCCGGAAATAGGGCAGTTCGCCGCCCGGCAAGGCTGACATGGAAATGCCGAACCCGGCGCACAATGTTACAGACATCGCCGCAATCTGAAATCGCCGGGCAAAATCACTCGCAGACACTCCGCCTGACCAGCGTCAGACGCGGAGTGCAGCGTGATACAACAGCCGATCAATTTCCCGGCCCGGACCGAAAAGACAGACAGGAAGACGCAGTCGATCTGCTTCTTCTTCAACGCGCAGATCCATCATCTTCTGCACGCCATGCCGCTGGCACTGGAATTGTCGCATGATCCACGCTTTCGCGTCGATATCATCGCCGCCGGGGCCGATCATATTGCGCTGGCCCGCGACCTGGCGGCCCGTCATGGCGGCGGCCGGCTGAACTTCATCCATCTCGACAATATCTGGCTGCGCACCCTGTCCCATCTGTCGGGCCATGCCAGCCCACCCAAGCTCGCCACCCTGCTCGCCGCGCGCCGCCGCCTCGCCCGCTATGACGCAATCGTCGTGCCCGAACGCACCTCGCTGCTGCTGCGCCGTCTGGGTCTGGCGGACAGCCGCTTCATCCATACCTGTCATGGCGCGGGCGACCGGGCGGTCGGCTATGATCCGCGCATCGCCCTGTTCGACTTCGTCCTGCTGGCGGGCGAGAAGCAGCGCCGCCGGATGCTGGCACAGGGCCTGATCCGCGAGGATCATTACGCCATTGCCGGCTATGGCAAGTTCGACCTGACCCGGGGCCAGCGCCCGGCCAGCCCCTTCACCGACAATCGCCCGATCATCCTCTACAACCCGCATTTCTCGCCGCGCCTCTCCTCCTGGCAGGCGATGGGCATGGATGTGCTGCGCCAGTTCGCGGCCGATGACCGGTTCAACCTGATCGTCGCGCCCCATGTCCGCCTGTTCGACAATCGCCGCAAGCGCGCCGTAGCCGAGCGCATGCTGGCCGAGTTTGCCGGCCTGCCGCACATCCATGTCGACCTGGGCAGCCGGGCAAGCGTCGACATGAGCTATGTCCAGCTTGCCGCCGCCTATATCGGCGACGTGTCGAGCCAGATCTACGAATTCATCGCCACGCCGCGCCCCTGCCTCTTCCTCAACGGCCATGGCGCGCAGTGGCGCGACGATCCCAACTATGCCCATTGGCATTATGGCCCGGTCCATGAATCCGCCGATCGCATCCCCGATAAGGTCGCCGCCGCCATGGCCGCCCATGGCATGTATGACGCCGCCCAGCGACGCGGCCTGTCCGATACCTTCACCAGCGGCGGCGCGCCCGCCTCGGCGCGCGCGGCCAGGGCGGTCGCGGATTATCTGACGCGCGGCGCACCGGCAGCGAGCCCAGTTCCGACACCCTATAAGCTGCGGGAGGCGCTGCGCCATGGCTGATGCCGATCGCCGCCTCTGGCTCGTCGCCCGCGTCCATGCGCCCGATGAAGGCGGTGTCCAGACCTATGTGGCAGAAACCGCCCGCGCCTATGCCGCGCTGGGCTGGCGCGTCACCCTGTTCGCCAAATCCTCGGCCGGCCCGCGCCGGGTCAGCAGCGACGGCGTCGAACTGATCGATGTCGGCCCGGCCTCGCGCCTGCGGGTCTATGGCCGGCTGTTCCGCGCCATGGCCGGCGCCTGGCTGCGCGGCGAGCGCCCACAGGCGATCCATGCCTGCACCTGGCGTGCGGCCCTGCCTGCCCTCCTCTTTCCTCGCCCCCTCATCGTGACGATCCATGGCCGGGAAGTCGGTCGCCCGGCCGGCGGTGCCTTCGCCCTGCTGCGGCTGGTGCTGCGCCGCGCCCGGCGCATCGTCGCGGTCAGCGCCGTCACCCGCGACCTGCTGGTGCAGCGCCTGCCCGATCTCGCAGCGCGCACCATCGTCGCCTGGAACGGGGTGCGCATGCCGGCCGACCGTCCCGCCACCGCGTTCCAATATGGCGACGCACCGGCCCAGATACTGACCGTCTGCCGCCTCGTCGCGCGCAAGAATATTCCGGCCGCGATCGACGCCGCCGCCGCCTGCCTGCGCGAGGAAGCCTCACTCCACTACACCATCGTCGGCCGCGGCGTGGACGGCATCCGCATCCAGCAGACCGTGCGCCGCCACCAGTTGGAGGATCATGTCCGCCTGGCCGGCTATGTCTCCGACGCGGAACTGGCCGAGCAATATCGCGACGCCGACATCTTCCTCCACCCCCAGATCGCGCTGGAGGACGGCGCCGAGGTGGAAGGGTTCGGCCTCAGCGTCGCCGATGCCATGGCACAGGGGCTGGCCTGCATCGTCGGCGCGGATGGCGGCCCGGCCGAACTGGTTCGCGACGGCGTCACCGGCCTGGTCGTCGACGGCAATTCCCCCAGCGCATTGCGCGCAGCGCTCGCGCTGCTGGCGCGCGATCCCGCACTCTGCCGCCGGCTGGGCGATCAGGCGCGAGTCTGGGCCGCGAACAACCTGTCGTGGGAACGGCATTGTCGCCTCGTGCTGCACGAACTGCCGACCCGCCGCCCCGCCCCGTCTCGCAGCACGCCCGCACTCACCGAAGGAGGATAGGATGCGCATCTACAGGGGCCCCATCATCCATATCGGCTATCACAAGACCGGAACCACCTGGTTCCAGGATATTTTCTATCCCGCCGTCCGCAATCGTCGCTACCTGCCCCGCGCCGTCGCGCGGGCCGCCTTTCTGGAGGCCGGCGCGCTGCATTTCGAGCCGGACCAGGCCCGCCACAGACTGGGCCAGGACCGCGACGACATCATCCTGTGCGAGGAAAATCTGAGCGGCGGGCTGCATAATGGCGGGCTGGCCGGCAATCTTTCCAAGGATGTCGCCGGCCGCATCCGCGATACGCTGCCCGGCGCGCAGATCGTCATCTTCGTGCGCGATCCCTGCTCCGCCATCGCGTCCGCCTATCTTCAATATGTGAAGGGCGGCGGCACCTTCGGCATCCATCGTTATCTGTTCGGTCGCGACCGGCTCGGCCCGGTGGCGCCCGAGCGGGACGAGGCGCCCGGCTTCCGCCGTGAGCATTTCGACTATGCCCGGCTGATCGCTCATTATGACCGGCTGTTCGGCGCGGACAATGTCCATGTCTTCCGCTATGAGGATTTTCGCGTCGATCCGCGCGGTTTCGCCGCCGCCTATGCCGCCCGTTTCGGGCTGGATGTCGCGCTCGACCGGCTGGACTGGGGCACACGCAACCCCTCCCCCGGCCGGCTGCTGCTCTGGGCCTTTCGCGCCGCCAATCTCTTCACCCGGCGCGCCGTCGCGGACAAGGACTGCCTGCTCCATCTGCCCGGCTGGTATGGGCTCAGCCGCAAGCTGCTCCGCCGCGCCAATGCCTCGGGCCGCTTCGGCCGTCCGCTGCGCATGCGCGACATATTGGACGAGGGCGCCATCGCCCATTTCAACGACTATTATCGGCATGGCGAGGCAGCCATTGCCGACCGACTGGAACAACAGACATGCCGCGACGCAAAATCACGCGACGGGATGGCCGGACCGGCGCCGTCCTATGCTCGATCATGCAGAACAGCCACATCCTCCTTGCCGACGATGACGCAGCACTGCTGACGTCGCTGTCGGACTATTTCGGCCGCTATGGCTTCGACGTCGACACCGCCGCCAATCTCGCCGACATGCGCCGCCTTTCGGAAGAGGGTCATTATGACCTGTTGATCGCCGAACCGATGATGCCGGGCCAGCATACTGCCGGCCTGCTGCGCGAATTTGCGTTCGAGCGGCGCATTCCGGTCATCATCCACAGCCGCGCCAGCAGCGACATTGATCGCATCCTGGGCCTGGAAATGGGCGCGGAAGATTATCTGACCAAGCCCTGCAACGCCCGCGAACTGCTCGCCCGCGCCAATGCGGCGCTGCGCGCCCGTCGCCGCCAGGCTGATGCCGGCACCATGGCTACGGTCCCGCGCGACAATAGCTGGGTCGCCTTCCAGGGCTGGCGCTTCGACCTCACCACCCGTCAGTTGTTCGATCCGACCGGCGGCACCATCTCGCTGTCCGAGGGCGAATATCAGTTGCTGCGCGTCTTCGTCGCCAATGCGCGCCAGGTGCTGAACCGCAACCAGTTGCTCGACCAGGTCTATGGCGCGTCGAGCGACCATTATGACCGCGCCATCGATGTCCAGCTGTGCCGTCTGCGTCGCAAATTGTCGGCTGGCGGCCTCAAGGGACAGACGATCCGCACCGTGCGCAACGAAGGCTATATCTTCGTCCACCCCGTCACGGCTGGCAACGCCGCCAACTGATCAAAATACAAGTCGAATTTATCACCCCGCATATGGAGATATGCGGGGCATTTTTCGTTATGAATACAATATAATTTTCCAATTTCTCAAATCATGAAATCCCCTGAAACATACGTAACATTTCACAACATGATCAAATCTATCGCCATATCTGTTTTTTATTGGCAACAGATTTGTTAAACCTTTGTGAAACACGGCAAATCGCGTTGACGCACTTCGTCGCACGCATACAAATCTCTTCATCGGCTCGCGTCATCCCAAGGACAAACCAACAGGGCGCGGGCCGGGATAAAAATCCCAAGGGAGATTATTTTCATGCCGTCTCACATCCTGCGGCGCCTTTCGGCGTCGACCATCCTGCTCGGCCTGGCGACCCCGGCCTTCGCGCAGACCAGCGCGGCGGATGACGGCGCGACCAGCGACACCATCGTCGTCACCGGTTCGCGTATCGCCCGGCCCGACCTGCAGCAGGCATCGCCGATCGCGATCGTCAGCGCGCAGGAATTGAAGCTCAGCGGCAAGGTCAACGTCGAATCGATCATCAATGACCTGCCCCAGTTGATCCCCAGCACGACGGCGGCATCCAACAATCCGGGCGGCGGCGTGTCCACGGCCGACCTGCGCGGCCTGGGCGCCAACCGCACCCTGGTGCTGGTCGATGGCCGTCGCTACGTCTCCTATGACTCCAACCAGATCGTCGATCTCAACACCGTTCCGGCGGGCCTGATCGACCATGTCGAAGTCGTGTCGGGCGGCCGTTCCGCCGTCTATGGTTCGGACGCGATCGCCGGCGTCATCAACTTCGTGACCAAGCGCGACTTTTCCGGCGTCGAAGCAAACGCCAATTATCGCATCAACCAGGCAGGCGACGGCGGCACCTTCAACACCAACCTGCTGATGGGCGGCAATTTCGCCGACGGTCGCGGCAACGCCACCTTCTACATCGATTACACCAAGCGCGACGCCGTCCAGCAGTCGGCCCGCAGCTACACCAAGCAGGCCTATACCGATGACGGCGATGGCGGCCTGGCCGCCGGCGGCTCGGGCTCGATCCCCGGCACCCGCTTCGCCCTGGCCGGCACCCAGTATAAGTTCAACCAGGACGGCAGCTATTCGGCCTATGACGCGACGACCGACGCCTACAACTATGCGCCGGACAATTATCTACAGGTGCCCCAGAAGCGCATCCTGCTGAGCGCCCAGACCCATTATGACGTCAACGATCACCTGACCGTCTATGCCGAGGGTCAGTTCATCAACAACCGGGTGAAGAACCGCCTGGCGTCCACGCCGTTCACCGGTTCGGTCTCGCTCGACATCGACTCCTCTTTCCTCTCGCCGGAATCGCAGGCGCTGCTGTCGGCCGCGGACACCGATGGCGATGGATATGCCACCGCCGCCATCTATCGCCGCCTCAACGAGGTCGGCGCCCGCATCTCCAATGTCGACAATACCGCCTATCGCACCCTGATCGGTGCCAAGGGCCAGATTGCCGGCGACTGGAACTATGACGGCTATTACAGCTATTCGCGCACCAAGCAGGTCGAAACCCAGACCGGCAACGTATCGCGCAGCCGCGTGGAGCAGGCGCTCAAGACCACTTATGACAGCGACGGCAATCTGGTCTGTTTGGACACCAGCAATGGCTGCGTCCCGCTGAACATCTTCGGCGAAGGCAATATCAGCAGCGAAGCCGCCGCCTTCATCTCGATCCCGGTCGAGAATGTCAGCACCGTGACCGAACAGGTCGCCAGCTTCGCCGTCACCAACGGCAATCTGTTCGATCTGGGCGCCGGCCCGGCCGGCATCGCCTTCGGCGCCGAATATCGCTCCGAACATGGCAGCTATGATCCGGACTATGCCCTGTCCTCGGGCGACGTCGTAGGCTTCAACGCCGGTGAGGGCCTGTCGGGCGGCTATAATGTGAAGGAACTGTTCGCCGAAATCGACGTGCCGCTGCTCGCCGATCTGCCGCTGGTCCACAAGCTCGACTTCAACGGCGCCTATCGCTTCTCGCATTACTCGACCGCAGCCAAGAATGTCGGCACCTTCTCAGCCGGCCTCATCTATGCGCCGATCAAGGACGTCACCTTCCACGGCCAGTATAGCCGGGCGGTGCGTGCGCCCACCGTCGCGGATCTCTATTCGGGCCAGTCGCAGGACTTCCCGACCGCGAACGATCCCTGCTCGACCGAGGACGCGACCACCAATGCCAGCCTGGCGGCCAGCTGCGTCGCGACCGGCGTTCCGTCGAGCGCGCTCGGCACCGACATCAACGGTGGCAGCTCGCAGATCGACTCGATCACCGGCGGCAACCCGAACCTGCGTGAGGAAAAGTCGGACACCTGGACCGCGGGCGTCGTGCTCCAGCCCAGCTTCCTGCCGCGCTTCAGCCTGACGGTCGATTATTACCATATCAAGATCGACAATTACATTTCGACGCCGGGCACCGCGAACATCATCAAGGCCTGCTATGGCGATCAGTCCAATGGCTGGACGCCCTATGACAGCAGCTATTGCTCGCTGCTGCCGCGCAACGAGAACAGCTATGCGATCGAAGGCGCGGAAAATCTCCTGTCCAACACCGGCGGTCTCAAGACCGAGGGCGTGGATTTCGAGATGAACTACAGCCTGCCGCTCAACTTCGGCGTGTTCGGCGCCAAGACCGGCAAGCTCAGCTTCCGCGTCGCGGGCACCCGTCTGATCCGTTACGACCTGAACCCGGTCGCGGCGATCCCGGAACTGAACCAGAGCTGTGCCGGTCGCTTCGGCGTCTATTGCGGCGATCCCTATTCCAAGCTGCGGCTCAACAACCGCATCACCTGGAGCAGCGGCCCGATCACCCTGGGCCTGACCCATCGCTATCTGTCGAGCGTCCGCGACGACGACGATACGACCACCTATACCGTCGAGAAGATCAAGGCCTACAACCTGTTCGACCTCGGCCTTCAGGTGCAGGCGACGGAAACCTTCGGCTGGTCGCTGGGCATGAACAACATGTTCAACAAGAAGCCGCCGATCATGGGCGACAACCAGCAGCAGTCGAACACCTATCCGTCGACCTACGACGTATATGGCCGCGCCTTCTTCGTGAACGCCTCGGTCAAGTTCTGATCGCTCTGCCGGACGGGCACCCCTCGCCCGTCCGGCACCTGCCCCACAAAAAAGCGGCCGCCCTTTCGGACGGCCGCTTTTTCCTTTGATCGACCGGCGCATCAGCGCGGCGGATTGACCACCACATATTGCACCGACGATCCGACATATTGCGGCTGATACCAGCTGTTGCCGCACTGCGAATAGCTGATGCCGTTGACCACCACGGTCGAGCAATCCGGCGGAATGCTGCGCACGATCGACCCGATCGCCGCCGCCGTCAGCGTCACCGCAGCCGCGGTCGCCACCGGATGCCAGTGATCGTCCCAATCATCATCCCACCGGTCATGGCGATGATGATCATAATGGTCGTAGCGGTCCGGACCGCCCCCATGATGCCCACCGCCATGATCGACATTTACATGGACATTATTGACCGTGTTGTGATGCCGGTTGTGATTGACATTGTTGACCGATCCGCCGCGCACGCCCGGCCGCCCGCCGGGATTGGAATTGCCCGGCCGCGCCGCATGGCCGCCACCCGAGGGCCGCGCCGGTCGTGCGCGCCCGCCGCCACCGCGATTACCGCGGTTCCGGGGCGGCGCCGCCTCTGCCGTCGAAGCGGTCATGCCCAGCACCAGCGCCGCCGATGACAACATGGCCCGACCGATGACGACCGGTTCAGCCATCAGGGCAAGCGATGCGATGATGGCCAGGCCGCGTTTTGCCTCCATGCTCATTTCGCCTCTCCCTTGCTCAGGTCCACCATGCGGATCGGATTGGCGCCGGCCGGCGCGGTGAAGGCGAGGTCAGCCGCCGACGGTCGCGCGCTGCCGTCCCAGCGCATCAGCGCGCTATATTGCGGCATCGACGGATCGTTCGTGTCGGTGATCACCATCTTGCAGGGCAACTGGCTGCTGTCCTCGATCCATATCTGCCAGTCGACCTTTTCCTGGCGGAAGGCATAATGGGTGCAGGTACGGCCATCGATCGTCTCGGGGCGGATGACATAGCCCGACTTTATGCGGCTGCGCAGCGTCTGGTCCGTGCCCCAGGTGAACAGGTCGGCCAGCGGCAGTTCGATGCCATAGGTGGTGCGCAGGCTGTCGAGCGACTGGCCGATCGAACCAGTCACCGGCACGCTGGCATAATAGTTCAGCCGCGGCGCCAGCACCGTGAACTTGCCGCCACCGAAATAATATTCGCGGTTCTGGATGTCGGATGTGGCGACGATCTTGAACGCGTCGGGCTTGTGGACCTGAATGTCCAGCGCACCGGTGAACTGCAGCTTCTGCCCGGTATCCAGCACCACTTCGGTCGTGACATCGGCCTTCAGCGCGAAGCCGGGCAGCGAGATCAGCTTGGCGCTCATCTTGTCCATGGCGTCCATCGCCGCCGGCTCGACCACGCCCGCCGCCGGCGCGGCAGTCTGCGCATGGGCAGTGGATGCGGCCAGCAGCGCCAGCGGCACACAGAGACATTTTATCCTAGACCTCATCACAAGCTCCTTCTGCCCGGATCGGACGCGCGGCGAGATGCGCGATGCAGCCATCGGACGCCATCTCCCTTGCTGCGGCCGACTATCGCTGTTCCGCCGATACGGCCCATCGGGATAATTGCCGATTTGGGAGCATTTCTTTCCGAGCAGGGCCTGAGCCTGACGGAGCATCAGGCGGAAAGTGCAGTCCTTCTTCCCGCCTGATGCATGACCACACCCGGGGGGATGGGTGGCAGTCATTTCATGGGCCGGTAGTCCCGGCCGATCCCTGCTGCCGGGTGGTCATTTGCGCACCATCCCGGCCTTGTCCTGTCGCTATCAAGCTAGAGCGCCGCCGGGGCCGGCCAAGTCGGGATTTGCCCTGATCGGCCTTTTGCGCCGATGCCCGTCATCCGGCGCGCGCCTAACATGCTGCTATCCAACGCTCCGCGCCGCTTTGCGCCCGCGCACCGGGAACAGATCGTTACTGTGCCGTCCCAGGGTTTATCATGATCGCCAATCCCCGACGGCACGCTTAGGATCACCGCAAGATTTCTCGCTGATGGAGCGGCGATCATGACGGAAGACATTCCCAATCTGCCAGCCGATCTGGGTGCAAAACGCACCGTCATGGCCGCCGATCGCACCTTGATGGCCTGGATTCGCACCTCGCTCTCGATGCTCAGCTTCGGCTTCACCATCTACAAATTTCTCGACGCCGCAACGGAGAAGACGGGCCATGGCGATTCCCAGAGCCCGCAGCATATCGGCCTGTTCCTCGCCGGCATGGGCACGCTGGCCATCCTGCTTGGCACATGGGGTTACTGGATGACGCTCTCCGACCTCAAGCAGACCAACCAGTTTCATCTGGGCCGGCCGGTGCTGGTCATGGCGCTGATCATGTGCGTGGCCGGCATCGCCCTGTTCGCGGCCATTGCGACGCGCGCCGTATAGGCGCATCAACAGGATCGACAGACAAGGAGTATCGGTTGACCGTGCCATCCCCCCTCGCCCCTGCGGCCACTGCGCCGGACAACATGATCCATATTCCCGGCGGCCGCTTCATCATGGGGTCGGACCATCATTATCCCGAGGAAGCGCCGGCCCATCCGGTCGAGGTCGACGCCTTCTGGATCGATGCCACCCCCGTCACCAATCGCGACTTCCGTCGCTTCGTCGAGGCGACCGGCCATCGCACCACGGCGGAGATCGCCCCCAATCCGGACGATTATCCCGGCGCCCAACCGGACATGCTGCGCCCCGCCTCCTTGGTTTTCACGCCGACCGAACGCCCCGTGCCGCTGCATGACTGGAGCCAGTGGTGGCGCTATGTCTTCGACGCCGACTGGCGCCATCCGCTCGGCCCGGACTCCTCGATCGATGATCTCGACGATCATCCGGTGGTCCATGTCACCTATGACGATGCCGCTGCCTATGCCGCCTGGGCGGGCAAGGCGCTGCCCACGGAAGCGGAATGGGAATTTGCCGCGCGTGGCGGCGTCGATGGCCAGGAATTTGCCTGGGGCGACGAACTGTTGCCTGATGGCAAGGCGATGGCGAATTTCTGGCAGGGCAATTTCCCGTCCGAAAATCTGCTGATCGACGGCTATGAGCGCACCTCGCCGGTCGGCAGCTTCCCCGCCAATGGCTATGGCCTGTCCGACATGATCGGCAATGTCTGGGAATGGACCGAGGATTTCTATGCCGCCCGGCACCAGGCCGATCCCTCGCGCCCCTGCTGCGCGCCGCGCAACCCGCTCAACCAGGCGCGCGAAGCCAGCTATGACCCGCACCAGCCGCACATCCTCATCCCCCGCCGTGTCCTGAAGGGTGGCTCGCACCTCTGTGCGCCCAGCTATTGCCGGCGCTATCGCCCCGCTGCGCGCCATGCCCAGGCGATCGACTCCTCGACCAGCCATATCGGCTTTCGCTGCGTGATCCGCGCCGTCTGACAGGCAGAAGGGGCGTCGCGCCGACCCGCACGACGCCCTTTCCTGTCAGAACCCGACCTGCATGAAGACCGCCGGGCCGCTGAACCGATATTTCATCCGCCCGGCCCAGTTATCCTTGTCGACATCGACCCGATAATTGACGTAGCGCCACATCGCGCCGATCCCGACATTCCGGGCAAAACGCCAGGTCATCGCCGCTTCGGCGTTGAGCAGCCGGCCCTTATAATCGTCGACCTTGAGCGACAGATAATCCGCCCTTGCGCTCAGCGTCAGGTCGGTGGCGATCCGCTGCGTCGCGAACAGCCCCACCGTCGGCAGCGGCGCCAGCGCCTTGCGACGACGTTGCGTCCCGCTCACCTGGGTTTCGCCCAATCGGGCATCCCCCTTGAGCGTCAGGGTGAAATCGGTCGCATGCAGCCCCAGCGCCGCGCCGACGCGGGTGTCAGGGGTGCTCACGAACGCATAGCCGAAGGTCAGCCGATACACGTCGCTATCGAAGCCGCTTTCCACGCGCACCCCGGCCGGATAGGTGACATCGTCAAAGACTATATCGCGCGCCACCGTCTTTGACCCGTTACGGCTCAGCGAATAATATTCGCCCATCACCGACCAGTTGCCGCCCAATCTGATCCCCGCCGCGACCTGCGGCAACGCCTTGTGCTTGTCGAGATCAAGGTCCGATTCCAGGTCGATATTCGTGCCGCCATCCGGATTGGAGGCTGGCGCGACCCGAACATGGGAACTGACCGATGGCCAATAGGCCCCCACCTCGATCCAATATTTGTCGTCGAGCGATTGCGCATGCACGGGTGCTGCGGCTACCCACGTCATCACGACACAAATGCCGCCAAGCCTGATGCTGTGACGCGCCATTTCGTCCTCCTTGTGGCCAGCGGCCGCTCATTTGATGTGGCGGCCATGACGCCTGCCCCCCCTTGTGCGCCCTTGCGTAGAGCTTGGGCATCGGGGTCATTGCCTAGGAGAGCGGAGAATGTTGCCGGGGTAAACCCGATGCCGTCATCACCATTGGCCTGTAAAGCGGCCGGAAAATGCCGTGCGGGCCGATCCCCCCATCTCGGGGTAAATACCCGGTCGTCAAATCAGGCCGCTCAACCATCCATCCGACATGCGCGACTCAGGAGCGTCGAGCAGGCCGCCGACCACATCCGCGCGTTACAGTAGGTATATTTCCTTAGACCTAAAATTATACATAAAACTCACATTTCTTCAAAGTATACAATGTCATACTTTAGTCCATTAACGCTGTTAAATGCCCATTTCCCATAGGTTTCGTGGCAGAAACCTGATGGGGTGGACGCCCCCCGACAGCCTTTATGGCAAAGTGGAGGTGTTGAAGCACCACTGAGGAGGCGTCCGTGTCACAGGTTACCACAATCGGTCTGGATATCGCCAAGAACGTTTTCCATGCGCATGGCGCTGACGAGCGGGGTGCGATGGTGTTCAGCCGCAAGCTGACGAGAGCAAAGCTGCTCGAGTTCTTTGCAGGTCAGCCGGTATGCATAGTAGCGCTCGAGGCGTGCGGCGGCGCCCATCATTGGGCGCGTCAGTTACAGACGATGGGGCACGATGTGCGGCTGATCCCACCATCTTACGTGAAGCCATTCGTGAAGCGGAACAAGAACGATGCGATTGATGCTGAAGCGATTGCCGAGGCTGCGCAGCGCCCAGGCATGCGCTTCGTGGCGGTGAAAAGCGAAGAGCAACAGGCCGCAGGGCTCGTGTTCCGCACACGTGACCTAGCGGTGCGGCAGCGCACTCAGCTGATCAACGCCATTCGCGGGCACCTAGCGGAGTATGGTTGGGTAGCACCGCGCGGCACAGCGCATATGACAATGCTCGCCGACCTGCTCGAGGATGAGGAAATGACTTCAAGTCTGCCTGCAGCGGCACGGCCCATGTTCAAGCTCATGGTCGACATGCTGGCCGATCTCGACAAGCAGATTGCCGTGCTGGACCGTGAGATCGCACGGCGTGCTAAGGAGGATGAAGCGGCCAGGCGGCTAATGACCATTCCAGGGATCGGTCCTATCGCTGCGACCGCCATCATCGCGCTGGCCCCGCCGGTCGAGACGTTCCGTAAGGGGCGCGACTTCGCGGCTTGGCTTGGCCTCGCCCCCCGTCAGCACTCGACCGGCGGCAAACAGCGGCTCGGCAGCATATCGAAGATGGGCGAGCGGACGATCAGGCGACTACTGATTATCGGAGGTAGCTCGATGGTGCGTCAGGCCTGCCGGTTCGGCGCGCCGGCCGGCTCGTGGCTGGAGCGGATGCTCGCGCGCAAACCGCGCATGCTCGTCTCGGTGGCGCTCGCCAACAAGATGGCGCGCATGGTCTGGGCACTGCTCACCAGAAATGAAGATTACAGAGCTCCGGCAGCAGTTGCGGCGTAAGCCAAGGCAGCGGCCAGAGGCGTCGGGGACGTAGGCGGTCGAAGGAGGGTATGGCACAACAGTCGGCGAGACGGGGCTGGAAGAACCAGGGAATGGCAGAGCGCTAACCAAGCGCGTAAACCTGTAATGGATCCGGTCCGCGAACTCCCATACTGGCCCGCAGCATATGGCGCTGCTCATCGAGGCCGGACAGATGACAGCATCCGACTACGTGCCAACAAACCCCGATTTACTGCTTGCATCCGAAGGGGCGTCCACAGATGCCAAATATCTACCAATGCAGAAAGCATCTCAAGTTCACGAAAAACTCCGACTTTTGCATCGCCTCGACCATTGCTACATATAAATACCCCCGGTATACTTCCTGATAACAGGGTCGCTCGTTAGTTAGTCCATTTTCACGCGGCATTTGCCGCGCAGATGATCTTTACGCGCCGGGACTTTCGCCCCGGTCGAATGATACAGGGCATTTTAGCTGGTGAGGGAGACGTCATGCTCGAACTACATCAAGCGGGGGCACCCTATTATCCGGAGTTTTTCGGTGACGAACGTGGCAGTGCCACAGTTCCCGTGCCGATCTATCTGGTTCCGCCGAGTCCGTCCCATACAACATCCCGTGCAGAGCTGCAGCGCCTGATCAACAGCATTCCGGTCAAGATCGTGGTGGTGGATCGCGATGCCTGCATCGTGGCCATCAATGGCGCCTGCCAACCCTATCTCCGCGCCGTTGGCCTCGACCTGAATCTCGTGGCAGGCCAGAGCTACTATGCCGTCAAGGCGCGTTTCGCCGCGCCGCCGCAGGATGCCCGCAGCGTAAGCGAACATGTCGCCGCCCTCTGTCAGCACAACACGCCCTTCAGCCAGACCCTCAGCTTCCCGCTCGCCGGGCAGGACATCCGCATGGTCGTCCATGGCGAACGCCTGCCGGGCGCCGAGGATCTGTTCATCCTCAGCCATCTCGACGATGAAGATCCGGAAAGCGAAACCACCAATCCCCGTCGCTACCACCTCTCGATGCTGCAGGCGGAGGAAGAGGAGCGCAAGCGGATCGCCCGCGAACTGCATGACGAAACGGCCCAGCAACTGGCCCTGATGCAGTTCAACCTCATGACGCTGCGCAACAGCGACATGAGCCCCCAGGCCAACGACGCCTATCAGGCCATGGAAATCTCGCTCAAGGCGATCCAGGACCAGGTGCGGACGCTCAGCTATCTGCTCCATCCGCCCGAACTGGCGGAGGATGGTATCGAGGCGGCCCTCGCCCATTTCACCCGCGGCTTCGCCCGCCGGTCCGGGCTCCAGGTCGAATTTCGCTGCCTTTCGGGACCGATCAAGCGCGACCCGGACATGGAGATCGCCTTCTATCGCGTCGCGCAGGAAGCACTGGCCAATGTCTACAAACATGCCGATGCCCGCCACGCCGTCGTCCGCCTGCGACGGACCCAGACCAGCTTCACCCTGGAAATAGAGGATGATGGCCGGGGCGTGCCCGAACATATCCTCAACGGTCAGGGCCGCGACATCGTCGGCGTCGGCCTGTCGGGCATGCGGGAGCGGGTCGTGGCCCTCGCTGGCCAGTTGGAAGTCCGCCGCACCGGCGCCGGAACGCTCGTCACCGCGACCATACCGCGCCGCCGCCAGACCGACTGACCTCGCCTGATCGGCGGCGCAGGATCAGGCCCGCCCGCCGATCAGGGTTCGACGATATTGTTGCGCACCGCATAGCGCACCAGCTCCGCCGTCGTTCCCAGCTTCAGCTTGTGCATCGCCGCCGCGCGATGGGTCTCGACCGTCTTCACGCTGATATCCAGCAGATGGGCGATCTGCTTGTTGATCTTCCCCTCCGCGATCAACTGAACGATCTCGCGCTCGCGCGGGGTCAGCGTGGCGACATTGCTGCCGGCCACGCTGCTCTTCACATAATGGTCGAGCAATGTTTCGGAAATCGCCGCCGAGAAATAGGGCTTGCGCAGCGACAGCGCCTCAACCGCCGACTGCAGATGCTGGCCGCTGTCGGACTTGAGCACATAGCCACGCGCGCCCGCACGCAGCACCTCGACCAGCAGATCCTCCCGATCATGCATGGTATAGATCAAAATCTCGATCCGCGGGAATTCCTGCTTGAGCGCGCGGGTCAGTTCCAGCCCGTTCATCAGCGGCAGCGAATAATCCAGGATCGCGATGTCCGGCTGGGTATCGCGCGCCGCCTTCAGCGCGTCATGCCCGTCCGATGCCTCGGCAACGATCTGCCAGCGATCCTGGGTTTCGAGGAAAGTCCGAACCCCCTGGCGCAAGGCCTGATGATCGTCGGCAATCAATATCCGCGTCAATGGCTTGCTCATCCCTTACCCCTGTCCACTCCCGATGGCGCCCATGATGAGCCCGCCTATCTTTGCGGCCCGCCCGCCTGAAACAATGGGGGTTTTCCCCCGCATCGGCCGATATTGCCCCGACAGCGCACAAAGCCGCCAATATCGGCCTTTCCGTCATGGCCCACGCGGGGCCTGGCAGCGGAAAATCTGCCATGTCCCGCTTTGCTTGGCGAGAGGAAAGCATGGTTATCGTGCATTTTCCTGATCTTAGCATCGATCACAGGGTTTTCTGCGATGCGAGCGTCCCCCAACCGGATCGGGGATTATCCCGATGGCCCCACCCGCCGCGCCGATGGATGATGGCACCGGGCTTCATGGCCTTCAGGGAAATTGGGGACAGATGATGCGCAACGTGAAGACCTGCCTGCTGGGCGTTCTCCTGCCGCTGGCGGGTGCGATCAGCACCCCGGCCCAGGCCGTCGAGGGCGCAGCCAGCCTCTATGTTCCCGGCACCGGCGGCCCAGCGACCGCCGTGATGCCGCCGCTGGAGGGTGTCTATTTCGACGACACCATCTACATCTACAATGGCAGCGCGAGCGCCAGCAAGGAATTCGTCGTCGGTGGCAATGTCGTCGCCGGCCTCGATGCAACGATCGTCGCCGATTTCCTGACGACGCTGGTCGTCCCCTCCACCAATTTCCTGGGCGGCACATTGTCGATGGGCGTGACCGTGCCGGTCGGGGCGCCGATGATCGATGCCAATGCCGTCGTCACCGGCCCGTTCGGCAATCTGCGCAGCCTCAACGTCCATGATTCCGCGCTCGTCGTCGGCGATCCGGTGTTCAACACCATGCTCGGCTGGAAGGCGGGCAAGCTCCACATCCAGGCCAGTAGCATGGTCAACATCCCGGTCGGCCATTATCGCGAGGACCAGCTGGCCAATCTGGCGCTGCATCGCTGGGCGGTCGACACCTCGCTCGCGCTCAGCCTGCATGACGATGAAAGCGGCTGGGATCTGACCGGCAAGGCAGGCGTCACCTTCAACGGCAAGAATGACTATACGGAATATGACAGCGGCAACGAGTTCCACCTCGAAGGATCGGTGGAAAAGGCGCTGTCGAAGAAATTCTCCATCGGCGCCCAGGGCTATTGGCTCAAGCAGATCAGCGATGACAAGAGCAGCGGCGCCCTGCTCGGTGCCTTCCGGGGTGAGGTGGTCGGCGTCGGCGGCACGGCCGCGCTCAATGTCACCATGGGCCGCTCGCCCGCGACCTTCCGCCTGCGCGCCTTCAAAGAACTCGACGCCACCAACCGGCTGAAGGGCGAGGCCTTCTTCCTCAGCCTCACCCTGCCGCTCTACATGAAGATGCCCCCGCAATAGCGCCGGGGCATCCCCTCTATAGCTGCCGCAGCGCCCTTGCGGGCCGCACCGACATCAGCGGGATCGATCCGGCAAGGCCGATCCCCAGCGTCAGCACCGCCCCGCCCGCCAGCGTCGCCAGCACCACGCCCCAGTCGGGCGCCCAGCCAAAGCTGAAGAGCTGCACCACCACATACCAGGCGGCCGCCCCGCCCAGCAGCAGCGCCACCAGCGCCAGAAGCCCGGCCAGCACGCCATATTCCAGCGCCTGCGCCCCCAATATCTGGCCACGCGTGGCGCCCAGCAGCTTCAGCACGACACTGTCATAGCTGCGGCTCTGCCGCCCGGCCGCGATCGCGCCGATCAGCACGGCGACCCCCGCCAGCACCGTCACCGACGCCGCCGCCAGGATCGCCCCCGACATCTGGTCGAGCAGGCCGGACACCTGGCCGATCACCTGTCCCACCTCGATCACCGACGCGCCGGGGAAGCTCGCCAGCAGCGCGCTGGTCACCGCCTGCTCCTGGCGCTTGTCGGGCAGGCTGATCGTCGCGGTCAGGCTGTGCGGCGCCGACGCCAGCGTGCTCGGCGAAAAGACCATCACATAGTTGAAACCCATCGTGTCCCAGTTGATCTTGCGCAGCGACGCGACCCGCGCCTCGATCTCGCGGCCCAGGATCGACACGGTGATGCGGTCGCCGACCCAGATGTCCAGCGCCTTGGCCTGGTCGGCGTCGAGCGACACCAGCGGCGGCCCGACATAATCGCGCGACCACCAGCGTCCCTCCACGATCTCGCTGCCCTCGGGCAGGGTCGCGCTATAGGTGACGCCGCGCTCGCCGCGCAGGATCCACGCCCCTTCCGGTTTTTCCTTGAGGTCGGCGACGCGCTTGCCCGAATAGCCGGTCACCGTGCCACGCAGGATCGGCACGACATTCAGCTTCGCCGCCGGCACGCGCCTGGCCATCAAGGCGCGAAACTGCGCCTCCGCCCCGGCCGGCATGTCGAGTATGAACAGGTTGGGCGCCTGTTTCGGCACGGTCCGGCCAATCTCCGCCTGGATGCTGGTCTGGATCGCCGCCAGCGTGACGAACAGGGTCAGCGCCAGCCCCAATGCCACGGTCAGCGCCGCGGTCTGCGCGCCGGGCCGATGGAGGTTGGCAAGCGCCAGCCGCAGCAGCGGCCGCCGCGCATGGGGCATGCGCCGCGCCAGCCATCGTATCCCCTGCCCCATCGCCAGCAGCAGCAACAGGGTCGCCGTAATGGCGCCCAGCATCGCCGCGGCGAACATCGGCGTACGCGCCGTCAGCAGCACGACCGCAACCAGCAGCGCGATCGCCCCGCCGACCAGCACCAGCGTGTGCCGGT
The DNA here is from genome assembly GCF_051058005.1 of Sphingobium sp. DN12. Taxonomy (NCBI): domain Bacteria; kingdom Pseudomonadati; phylum Pseudomonadota; class Alphaproteobacteria; order Sphingomonadales; family Sphingobiaceae; genus Sphingobium; species Sphingobium sp. DN12. The sequence goes on along the minus strand of NZ_CP173717.1, from coordinate 1,201,934 downwards.
CGATCCGCCGCCGCCCGTCGACCAATGTGCGCAGGATCGCCGCCACCGGCTCGGTCCGCGCACGGGCCAGCGGCGGCAGGGTGAAGATCAGCGCGATCAGCAGGCCATAGGCGGCGCTCGTCGCCAGCGGCAGCGGATAGAGGTGGAAGCCCGGCGCCACCGGCAGCATGTCGCCCGCCGCCCAGACCAGCAATGGCGGCGACAGCGCGCCCGCCACCAGCCCGGCCAATATGGCCAGCCCCGCAACCACCCCGATCTGCAGCAGATAGATGCGCTGGATATCGGCCGATGTCGCACCCAGCACCTTGAAGGTCGCCAGCGCGCCGCGCTTGATCGCCAGATAGGACGCAACGCCATTGCTGACGCCGATCCCGGCAATCACCAGTGCAGCCAGGCCGATCAGCGACAGGAACTGGCCCATATTCTCGATGAAGCGATTAGTGCCCGGCGCTGCCCGCTCGCGGTCCTTATATTCCCAACCCTGCTCGACATAGCGCTTCTCCAGCCGCTCGCGCAGCGCCTGCGCATCCGCCCCGGCGGGCAGGCGCAGCCGATATTTGGCACGGTAGAGGCTGCCCGGCTGGATCAGCCCGGTGCGGTCCAGCCCGTCCATCGACACGATCGCCACCGGCCCCAGGGTAAAGCCCTCGCCCACCCGGTCCGGCTCGTCGGCGATGATCGCCGCCACCGTGAAATCGGCCGTGCCATAGCGCAGCGCGTCACCGACGCCGATCGCCATCCGCTCCGCCAGGGCCGGGCTGATCAGGATGCGGTCGGCCGCCAGCGGCGCATAGCGTCCATGCTGCAACGCCAGCGTGCCATAGAGCGGATAGGCATCGTCCACGCCTTTCAACTCGGTCAGCAGCGGCGGCGCCTCGCGCCCGCCGCCCTTGTGGACCATGGCGCGCAGCCGCACCGTCTCGCTCATCCGGCCCAGCCGCGCGATCGCCTGCTGGTCGCGCGCGTCCATCACCCGCTGGGTCATGGCGATCTCGACATCACCGCCCAGGATCATCTGCCCTCGCGCCGAAATCTCGCCGGTGATCGCGCTGGTCAGGCTGCCGATCGCCGCCAGCGTCATCACGCCCAGGAACAGGCAGACGAACAGCAGCCGCAAGCCGCGGAATCCGGCATGCAGGTCGCGCCGCGCGATCCGCCAGCTTGCCCCCCACCCCAATGTCGTCACGCGGCAACCTCGCCGTTCAACTGGCCATCGCGCATCTCGACGGTCCGGTCGCACCGCGCCGCCAGCGCCGGATCATGGGTGATGATCAGCAGGGTCGCGCCACTCGCCTGTTGCCGGGCGAACAGCAGGTCGATGATCGCCGTGCCGGTCGCCTGGTCCAGATTTCCCGTGGGTTCGTCCGCGAACAATATCGCCGGATCGGGCGCCATGGCCCGCGCGATCGCCACGCGCTGCTGCTCGCCGCCCGATAGCTGGGCGGGATAATGGGACAGGCGATGGCTCAGGCCCACCGCCGTCAATTCCCGCGCCGCCCGCTCGAACGGATCGGCCAGACCCGCCAGTTCCAGCGGCACGGCGACATTTTCCAGTGCTGTCATCGTCGGCAACAGATGGAAGGATTGCAGGATGATGCCGATCCGCCCGCGCCGCGCCCGCGCCAGCCCATCCTCGTCGAGCGCGCGATAATTGACGCCCGCCACGCTGACCGTGCCGCCGCTCGCCTGCTCCAGCCCGGACAGGATCGCCATCAGCGATGACTTGCCCGATCCCGACGCCCCCAATATCGCCAGGCTCTCGCCGCGACGAATATCCAGGTCGATCCCCTTCAATATCTGCGTGTTGCCGAGCGAGAGGGTGACATTGCGCGCCTGGATCGCGATATGGGGGGCATCGATGGTCGCATGCATGAAGAAGGAAGGCTCCTTGGCGAACGGTTTCCGGCTATATGGGTTCTCGCTGCTGCTTGTCCAACTGCTCGCCGCCTGTTCCCCAACGAAGCAAGAGGCGCTTCCCGCCGCCGACAATGGCGCCGCGAACATGACAGCGAAGGCGACACAGCCAATCGCCGATGGCAAGCTGGTCGTCGTATTCGGCGACAGCCTCTATGCCGGCTATAATCTTCAGCAGGATCAGGGCTTTGCACCCATACTTGAACAAGCCCTGTCAAAACAGGGGATCGAGGCCCATGTCGTCAATGCCGGCGTGTCGGGCGACACCAGCGCCGACGGCCTCGCCCGCCTCGCCTTCGGTCTCGACGGCCTGCCGCGCAAGCCCGATCTGGTCCTCGTGGGCCTGGGCGGCAACGACATGCTGCGCGGCCTCAGCCCGCAGGCGACCCGGACCAATATCGACGCCATCCTGACCGAACTAGACAAGCGCGGCATCCCGGCGATGCTGACCGGCATGATGGCCTCGCCCAATATGGGGCCAGACTATGCCTCCGCCTTCAACCCGATCTATCCCGATCTGGCAAAGAAGCACGGCGTGCTACTCTACCCCTTCTTCCTCGACGGCGTGATCGGCCAGCGCAGCCTGCTGCTGCCCGACGGCATCCACCCCAATCCCCAAGGCGTCCAGCGCATCACCGCCAAGGTCGCGCCGTTGGTGGCCAGGCAGTTGGGGGAGTAGACCGCGGGCGAAAATCGGGTGTCCGTCAAAATGGCTAAAATGGGTGGGAACAAGACGTTCCTCCCCGGCACGGGGAGGAACGTCCACTTCTAGTCGCTTCCTGCCCGCCCAAATTTGCCCTCACGGCCCAGACACGCTCGTCAGCCGCTAGAACAACCCTCGCACGATCCAGCCCGGCAGCGTCGCGATCGCCAGCAAAGTCCCCAATGGCACCCGGTTCTGCCCCTGCACTACCCGGCCGAGCGCCAGCGCGACCAGCGCCCCCGCCAGCCCCAGCGAGGCGGCGATCAGCAGGATGAAGGGCAGCGCCTGCCAGCCCAGCCAGGCGCCGATCGCGCCGAGCAGCTTGGCGTCGCCCAGCCCCAGCCCTTCACGACCGCGCAGCGCGCGATAGCCGAGCGCGATCGCCAGCAGCCCCAGATACCCCGCCGCCGCGCCGATCACCCGGTCGACCAGCGCGACGTCGGTGGTCCACAGCCCCAGGGTGAAGCCCAGAAAGGCCAGCGGCAGGGTCAGCGCATCGGGCAGCCAGAAATGGCGCCAGTCCAGTAGCGCCAGGGTCAGCAGCAGCCAGCCGAGCAGCGCCCAGCCGACCCCGCCCAGATCCGGCACGAAGCCCAGCGCCAGCGCGCCGATGATGGCGCAGCCCGCCTCCACCCGGCCATGGAGCGGATCGATCGCCGCGCCGCAGGTCCGGCATCGGCCGCGCTGCACCAGCGCGCTCAGCATCGGCACCAGATCGATCGGCCCCAGTAGCCGGCCACAGCCGTCGCAGGCCGACCGGCCGCGCATCACGCCCCGTCCCTGCGGCCAGCGCAGGATCAGGGTGGCAAGGAAGCTGCCCGCGATCGCACCCGCGACCGCGCCGACCAGGGCCGCCCAGGGATCGATCACAACGTCCCTTCGACCTTCAGCACATAGGCGTTGCCGACCGTGGCGAAGCCCGCCTGGCCCAGTGTCCCGGCCAGCGCCGGGTCGGCGGTTTCCACCCGCATTTCCGCAGTATAGCGGCCTGACCGCCAGATGCGCAGGTTGATCTTCTCCATCCCCGACTGGCTGACCAGCGGCAGCAGCAGCGCATCACCATCGCAGGCGACCGTGCCCGACAGCCCCTGCGACAGGTTCAGCCCGGCAATCTGCGTCGCCATCCGCGCCCGCACCCGGCCTTCGGCATGGCCGCAGACATCACCGCGATAATAGCCGCTGACATCCTCCATCATCAGCCCGCTGACCGGCAGCGGCGCGAAGGTGCGACCCAGCGGCACCGAACCGGTCACATCATCGATGCCGATCCGGTCGAGCCCGACGGTCAGCGCCCCCTGGATGTCGTCCGGCTGACCGCGATGCCGGGCGATGTCGAACCGCGCCCGGCCGACCAGCAGCGAGACAGGCGACAGGCCGGCACGCACCGACCCCATCGGCATTTCGCCCAGCATCAACTGGTCGATCCGTCCGCTCCACACGCTGCCGCGTATCTCGCGCGCGGCCAGGCCCAGCCGGTCAAGCTGCGCCAGCCCCAGCGCCACGCGCATCGGAATGAAGAGGATCAGGCCGAATATGAACAGCGCGATCAGGATGATGCGCATCCGGCGCGACAGGATCAGCCCCTTCATTGGCCACCTCCGCGCACCAGCACCGCCTGCACCGACACGCTGCCCGCCGTCGGCGAGGGCCGCGCGCTCATCGTCTCGACGCGCAGCCCCTGCGCCTCCAGCCCCGCAATCCAGCTCATCATCGCCACCGGACGGACCGAGGCGATGGCGATTTCCATCCGGTCATTGCCCTGCGGCTGCGCCCGTTCCAGCGTCAGCCCGGCCTCGCCCGCGCTCTGGCCGACAAATTGTTCGATCGGGATGGTCGGGCCGGTCGGCGCGGGCCTGCGCGGCAGATGCTTCAGCAGCTTCACCTTGGCGCGGATCGCCGCATTGCGATCGGTCGCCTCGCGCGAAGCATCGCGGGCGGAAACCTGCGCATGGGTCAGCGGCCGGGCCACGCCCAGCCACAATATGACCACTGCCAGCAGCGCGAACATCACGCCCAGCATCCATTGCTCGCGCGGCGACCGCTCGATCCAATAGGCTTTCATCCTGTCCATCATGACCGCACCGTAATATCTGCCAGCGTGCGCCCGCCCGGATCCTGGGACGGGGTCGCCGTGATCGTGTAACCGGCCGCCTGCAGCGCCAGCAGCACGATGTTGATGTCGTCCGCTTTCGCGGCAGCCAGGGTCGCACGCAGCATCCCGTCGGGATCGCGCGACAGTGCCGTCAGCGACACGCCCGGCGCATCCTGCATCGCGCTCATCAGGCCGGCGACCGGTGCGGTGAAGGCATAGGCTCCGGCCCCGCGCGCGGCGAGTTGCCGGTCCATCTCCGCCTCGACCTGCATCACGTCGTTCGCCTCGGGCAACACCTGCCGCGCCAGCGCCAGGCTCTCGCCATCGACCTGGCTGGCGGCGACATTCTGCCGCACCAGCGTCACCAGACTGATAAGCAGGCTGGCCAGCAGGATCAGGCCGCACCAGATCGCGATCCGGCCCAGCGCCCGCGTGTCGATCTGTCGCCGCACCCGCTTGGCGAAATCACCCTGGCGCAGGTCGATCGGCGGCGTATCGAGCGCCGCCACCAGTCGCGCTTCGACCTCGTCCGCCGCAACCTCCCGCACCGGCGCGTCGCCGATCAATTCGGGCAGCGCCATGTCGCCGGTCAGCGCCATGTCCGCGCCGCGCAGCACCTGCGCCCCGCCAATCATTCCGGACACGAAACCATCATCACTTTCCGGCAACAGCAGCGCCGCCGGCACGATGATGTCCGGGTCGAGCCCATGATGCTGCGCCCAGAGCAGCCAATGCTGCATGTCACTGCGCGCCGCGACCGCCACGATATGCGGGCGGGCGGGATCGTCATTCTCGTCGGCGGCGGCGAACAACTGGTCGGACGGCAGGATGGCGCCGGCCAGCGCGCCCAGCCGCGCCGCCGCCCGCCCCTGCCGCGCCGGCAGGTCGGGGTGCGACACCCAGTGCAGCGCCACCAGTGCGGCCGGCGGCACCAGCATAACCCGCGCCTTGTCGGACAGCGCGGCAAGGCCACAGGCGGCCAGCCAGTCGGCCCCGGCGCCGGTCTGGACGATCGCGCCATCCACCACCCGCATCCATGTCGGCGCGTCCTCCGCCCCTTCGGGCAGGGCAATGATCAGGGCATCGGCCGAACTCATGCGCCCGTCCCCCAATCGCGCCGCACCAGCCGGATCGGCGGTTGCCGGGCATCGATCAGCCCGCGCTCCACCACTTGCGTTCCCCCTACATTCACCGACACGTCCACTCTGAAAAATCCCGTCGTCAACTTGACCTGCTCGGCCACCTCGGTGAGCGGGCTGAGCCCGACCAGAGAGGGTGCCTGCCAGAATTGCGGTATGCTGCCGTAGCCTTCCGCCGGCCGTTGCGCCAGCAATTGCCGTGCCTGCGCCACGCTCAGCTGCCCCGGCAGCAGCATCGCGAACAAGGGCGCCTGATCGGGCAGCAACGTATTGATATTGATCGGCGACATGTCCGATACCGGCAGCGCGCAGACCCAGGGCCGGACCAGATCATAGACCGCCGGCGTGATGCCGTTCACCGCCCGCAATTCGCTGGCGTCGACCATGAAGCGGTTGGCGGTGCGATAGGGCCGCGCCGCGCGGGCATAGGTCTCGTCCTCAGCCCCAGCCGGTTGGGGCACGCTGTCGGTATCGATCCAGTCGGCGAGCGAGGCAGCGGCGACCTGCGCCTGGCGCACATCGACGCCCAGCGCCTGCAACAGCGCCTGGAACTGCGAAACCGCCACCGGGCGCACCTTCAGGCTGTTCTCATTATTGCCGGCGACCACGCTGTTGAGGTTGAAGCAGTTGCTGCCGTCAGTCACCCGCGCCGTCGCCATGCCGCCGGGCACCGGGATCGCCTGCGGCGTGCCCATCCAGTTGCCCGCCAAGGTCGTCTTGCCGGGGCTGGCCGCGACCAGATCGCCGATCTTGAGGCGCGCGATCACCATGCCCGCATCGGCAAAGGCCCGCCCCTGATCGACCGCGCCGCCATTGCCGGTCATCCGCGTCGCCAGCGCCACCCGCTCCAGCGCAGTGGCCGCCACCACCGCCATCACCGCGACCAGCAGCAACACGGTCAGCAGCGCCGCGCCGCGCTCCTCGGGACGGCTGGGATCAGGTCGCTGCATTGGACGCCTCCTGATCGTCAAGCGGCGCTTCTTTGGGACCGGGCGCCACCAGGAAGCGCAGCGTGACCGGCGGCTCGCCGGTGCGTTTGACCACCATTTCCACCGCGCGCGGCATCAGATCGGGCTGGCCCGGCGTCCACTCCTCGCGCCATTCGCCCTTCCCATCGCGGAAGCGCAGCGTCACCTCCTCGACATGGTCGAGCAGCGCCGCCGGCTCGTCGCCCGCCGCCCCGTCGATCTGGGCATAGCCGCGCCGTTCCAGCCGGCCTTGCCGCACCCAATATTCGACCTTCTGCAAGGACGGCCGGGGCAGGTCGCCCAGATTGTCCCATCCGCCGCGCACGAACTGCATCACCGGCTGTTCCTCGCCATCGCGATGCGCCCAGAAGGCCGGCGCCAGCGTCCCCGCCTCGGTGCGGCTGATGCGCGGCACCGCCTGGCCAAGATCGGCCGACAGCGCGCCTGCGGCCCGCTGGATCGCCGCCATGTCGTCCAGCCGCGCCTTGACCTGCGCCTGCGCCGACACGCTGTTGCCCAGCAGCAGCACGCCCGCCGCGGCCAGCATCGCAAAGATCATCAGCGCGACGAGCAGCTCGATCAGCGTGAAGCCGTGTTCGGCGGAACGCCTCAAAGACGTGAAGCCTTGTTCGCCCTGTGGCTCCTCCGGCCTCATCACTCCACCTCCCGCAGGAAGCTGAGCACCACCGGCGATGCGCCCGGCTGGCCGTCGACCACCAGATCGACCTGCAACAGGCGCTTGTCCTCGGTCGCCTTGACGGTGCGGGTCCAGTGCCAGCGGCGACCGCCATTCTCGACCTCGCCATCCTCCTCGCCCACCGAGGGCGGCGCCACATCGCTCTGCACCTCGACCATCAGGTTGCGCGCGACGATCTGGCCCAGCGCCTTGCTGTCGAGATCGGCGGCGGTGCGCAGCGTCACCCCCTGCAAACGCACCAGCGCCAAAGCCGCCAGGCTGAACACCGCCAGCGCAACCAGCATTTCGAGCAGCGTGAAGCCGTGTTCGGCGGAACGCATAGAAGACGTGAAGCCGATTTCGGCGGAACGCAACGAAGGCGCGGCGCCGTTTTCATTGCGCCGATCAGCCACCGACCGCGACCTTTCCGGCCATGTCGACGCTGACCTGCACCCGCTCCGCCTCGCGCGCCAGGGTGATGGTCAGCGGATCGGTGGGCAGGCCGGTGCCGTCGAAGGCGATCTGCTGGCGGCCGTCCTGGCCCACCAGCGCCCGCGTGCCGGTCTTCCAGTTAGCGCTGACGAAGGGCTTTTCCTCCATCGGCACCCATTGGCCGCCCTCGCGGCGCTGGAAGCCATAGCCCGAGGCGGAGACCCACACGCCCATCGGGCGCGCGGTGACGACCGCTTCGTCGCGCGCGGCGGCAACGCGCGCGGCAAAGCGGTCGGCATCGTCGACGATCCGGCCGCGCGGATCGGGAATGGCGATCACCACGGCAGCCGAAATGAAGCCGATGATCGTCAGCACGACCATCAGCTCTATGAGGGTAAAGCCCTGTTGGGCGGAACGCGACAAAGGCGTAAAGCCGTTGCGTGGCGGAGGCGATGCCCCACCACCGTTCGGGCTGAGCCTGTCGAAGCCCCCTGCCGAGCAGAGCGAGGCACCTCGCTCCGCTCGACGTGCGGCATCACATTTCGCTGGAATAGATGTCCGCATTCTCATTCTCGCCGCCCGGCTGGCCATCGGCGCCCAGCGAGCTGATGTCGAACGCGCCCTTCTTGCCCGGCACGGTGTAGATATAGGCGCGGCCCCACGGGTCCTGCGGCAGCTTCTTGATATAGCCGCCCCGGCGGTAGCGCTGCGGCTGCGCCAGCGACGCGGGCGGGTTGAGCAGTGCCTGCAGCCCGTCCGACGCGGCGGGATAGGTCAGGTTGTCGAGGCGATATTGCTCCAGCGCCTGCTCGATGGTCGAAATATCGGCCTTGGCCTTTTCGACGCGGGCGGTGTCGGTCGCGGGAATGACGTTGATCGCCACGATCGTCGCCAGCAGGCCGATAATGACGATCACGACCATCAGTTCGACCAGCGTGAAGCCGTTTTCGGCGGAGCGCCGAAAGGGCGTGAAGCCGTGTTCGGCGGAACGGCGGGCGGCAAGCTGCGCCTCCCGTTCGATCAGCGCGGCCCGGATCTTGTTCAACTTCAGCATATTCTACTCCTTCAAGCCCCGGTCAGGCTTTGCAGCTGCAGGATCGGCAGCAGGATGGACAGGATGATGACGGCGACGATGCCGCCCATCAATATGATGATGATCGGCTCCAGCATGGCGAGCGCGGCCGAGGTGAAGGCATCGAACTCGCGCTCCAGATAATCGGCTGCGCGTTCCAGCATCGTGTCGAGCCGCCCGGCACTCTCGCCGCTCGCCGCCAGATAGACCAGCAGCGGGGGAAACACCCCTGCCCGCTTCAACGCCGCCGACAGGCTGCCACCGCCCCGGATCGCCTCGACAATCTCGTCCGACGCCTTGCGCAGCACCCGATTATGCACCGTGTTGGCGGTCAGCGACAGGCCCTCCATCAGCGGCAGCCGGCTCGCCACCATGGTCGAGAGCGTGCGCGCCATCCGCGCGGCGTGCAGGTCGCGGATCAGCCGGCCCAGCACCGGCAGGCCCAGCAGCATCGCGTCGAAGCGATAGCGGAAGCTGTCGATCTTGAGCGCGCGCCAGAAGCCGAAGGCGCCAAGCCCGATCAGGATCAACAACAACCACCAATAGCCCGCCAGGAAGGCGGAAATGCCCATCACCATCCGGGTCAGCAGCGGCAATTGCTGGCCCACCGTATCGAACTGCTCAACCACCTTGGGCACGACGAAGATCATCAGCGCCGCGACCACGAACACGGCGAAGGTCGCCAGCACCGAAGGATAGGCAATCGCGGTCAGCACCTTGGAGCGCATGATCGCCTGCCGCTCCATCAGTTCGGACAATCGCTCCATGATGGTGGGCAGGCTGCCCGAGCTTTCGCCGGCCGAGATCATCGCGCGATAGAGGGCGGGAAAGCTTTTCGGCTCCGCGCCCAGCGCATCGGCCAGCCGCCGCCCCTCCAGCACGCCGGAATGGACCTTGCCCACGATCGCCCGGACATGATCCTGCTCGCTCTGCCGGCTGATCGTGCGCAGCGATTCCTCCAGTGGGCTTACCTGGATCAGGGTGGAGAGCTGCCGAGTGAAGAGCGTCAGTTCCTTGGCCGACAGCTTGGGCGCGCGCAGCGACAGGCCGGCCCGCTTGCGCGCGACCGACACCGCGCCCGGCTCCAGCCGGACGACGAACAACTTGCGCGCATCCAGCTTGCCCCGCGCCTCGTCCAGGCTGTCCGCCTTGACGCTGCCCTTGCGTTCCTTGCCCGCCGGGTCGATCGCGACATAGTCGAAATCAGCCATCGGCAATGGTTTCCACCTCGGTCGCATCGCGACGCGACACGCGGATCGCTTCCTCGGCCGTGGTCTGGCCGTCGCGCACCAGCGCACGCGCAGCCGACCCCAGGTTCGGCGCATTGAGGAAGGCATGGCGGGCGATCAGCGACTCGTCGCCGCCATCGTTGATCAGGCGGCGGATCGTGTCGTCGACGCGGATCGCCTCGAACACGCCGATCCGGCCCTTGTAGCCGGTGCCGTTGCATTCGTCGCAGCCACGCGCCCGGTAGATGATCGTGCCCGGATCGAAACCCAGCAATGCGCTTGCCGACTTGTCGGCCTGCACCGGCTCGCGGCAATGCTGGCACAGGCGCCGCACCAGCCGCTGGGCGACGACGGCGCGCAGCGTGGAGGCGAGCAGGAAGGGTTCGACCCGCATGTCGCGCATACGGGTGATCGCGCCGACCGCGTCATTGGTATGGACGGTCGACAGCACGAGATGGCCGGTCAGCGATGCCTGCACCGCGATCTCGGCGGTCTCGCGGTCGCGGATTTCGCCGACCATGACGACATCGGGATCCTGGCGCAGGATCGCGCGCAGCCCGGCGGCAAAGGTCAGGCCGACCTTGGCATTGACCTGGGTCTGGCCGACACCCTCCATCGCATATTCGACCGGGTCTTCGACCGTCAGGATGTTGCGGCTGCCATCATTCAGGTTGCGCAGGCCGGCATAGAGCGTGGTGGTCTTGCCGGAACCGGTCGGCCCGGTGACCAGGATGATGCCGTTGGGCTCGCTCAGCCCCTCGCGGAAGATGCGGTCGGGCGCACCGGTCATGCCCAGCAGGTCGAGCGTGATGCCGGCATTTTCCTTGTCCAGGATACGCAGCACCACCCGTTCGCCCGCCCGGCTCGGCAGGGTCGAGACGCGCACGTCGAGCAGCTTGCCGCCCAGCGTCAGGCCGATGCGCCCATCCTGCGGCACGCGCCGTTCGGCAATGTCGAGCCGCGCCATCACCTTGATGCGGCTGACCACCACCGGCGCGACATGCGGCGGCATGCGCAGCGTCTCGCGCAGCACGCCATCGACGCGCATCCGCACGATCAGGCCGGTCTCATAGGGTTCGATATGAATGTCCGACACGCCCTGGCGCGCGGCCTCGGCAATGATGCCGTTGATCAGGCGGATCGCCGGCGCATCGTCCGCGCTGTCGAGCAGATCGTCGGCAGTGGGAATGTCGGCGGCCAATATGTCCAGCTCGTCCGCGCCGACGTCGATCGACCCGGCCATGGCGGCGGCACTGCCCTCCATCGCATAATGATCGGACAGATGCCGGTCGAACTGCGGCGCCTCGACAAAGCGCACGTCGAAGCTGCGGGCGAGATGCCGGCGCACCTCCAGCAGCACGCGCGGATCGCTGCCCTCGCGCACCGCGATCGACAGTCGCTCGCCATCCTGCGGCAACATCACCACGCCATGCTTGCGGGCAAAGCCATAGGGGATGTCGACGGGCCGTGGCGGAAGAACCGACGGCATTACCGTCACATGCTCCTGTTCGCTCACTTCTGCTCTCCGCTTGGCGGCAGGTCGACCGGGCGGACGACGCCGCTCGACTGCCGCACCGTGGGTTCGATGACCTGGACCTGTCCCGGTGCCGGCGATGTCGCGGGCGCGGCGGCACCGGCCTGCGGCTCGACCAGCATGTCGCCGGGCTGCGGCGCGATCGGCGGCTGCGCGCCCATATAGTCGCGCACCAGTTCGTCGATGGTCGGCTCGCTGTCGGGGCTGCGCTGCAACTGCATGCCGCGCACATAGCCATAGCGCTGCTGGGTCAGGCGCTGCGCATCTTCCTTGGTGCGCAGGATGGTCGGGCGGATGAAGACCATCAAATTGGTCTTGGTCCGGCTCTTGCTGCGCGACTTGAACAGCTCGCCAATGCCCGGAATGTCGGACAGCAGCGGGATGCGCTCGATCGTCTTGCGCTCATTATCGTCCAGCAGACCGCCCAGCGCCAGAATTTCGCCGTCATCGACCGTGACCGTGGTCTCGATCTCGCGCTTGTTGATGATCAGGTCGCTGCTCGAATTGCTGACCGGCCCCGCCACGCTCGACACTTCCTGCTTCAGGAACAGCTTGATCGCGCCGCCGGTGTTGATCTGCGGCTTCACCTCCAGCTTGATGCCGACATCCTGGCGCTGGACGGTGCGGAACTGGTTGTCGAAATTCTGGCTCAGCGCCTCGCCGGTGGTCACCGGCACCTGCTGGCCGACCAGGATCGACGCCTTCTGATTGTCCAGCGTCATCACCGACGGCGTCGACAGCAGGTTGCTCTCGGTATCCGATTTCACCGCATTGATGATTGCGCCGAAAATGCCGTTCTTGCCGATCTGGGTGCCCAGGCCCCCGACGATGCCGGTCGCGCTGGCCAGGCTGTCGACCGCTGCCTGGGTCAGGCTGCTGGCCAGGTCGCTGTTGGTCTGCGTCTCGGTCGTCGTGGTCGTGCCGTCGGCCGCCACCACCGTCGTCTTGGTGGTGCCCAGCTTGGTCGCGCCATAGGCACCGGCAATGGTAATCAGGCTGGGCGAGGCATTGCTGTAATTGGTCGCGGCAAAGCCGGTCGATGTGCTGCCCAGCAGGAACTGCACGCCCAGCTTCTTGGCCGCCGCATCGCTGATCTCGACGATGATCGCCTCCACCAGCACCTGCTCGCGGCGGGTATCGATCTGGCGGATGGTCTCGCCCAGCATGCGCTGCACGTCGCTGTTGGCGGCAACGATGATCGCATTGGCGCCTTCATAGCGGGTGACGATCGCCGGGCCGCGGGTCGAAATGCCGCTGCCGCTCGATCCGCTGGAGGCCGCCGCGACCGGTGCCGCCGCCGCGCTGGCCGGAGCCGCGCCGCCGCCAGCGCCGCCGCTGGCGCCCGCCGCCGGCACCGACGAGGTGACGGGCGAACTGCTCGACTGGCCGATCAGCTGCTGCAACACCGGCAACAGCTTCTCCGCATCGGCATGTTCCAGCCAGTAAACGCGGATTTCCGTGCCGCTCGCCGCCTGACGGTCCAGCTCGCGCGCCATATTGGCCAGCCGGGTGACGGTGTTCACATCGCCGCGAATAGCGATCGCATTGCTGCTGTCGATCGGCACCACGCTAGCGGCCGCCGGCGCGCCATTCTCGCCCCCGCCACTCTGCACCAGCGCCTGCAGCGAGGTCGCGATCTCGCGCGCGCCGGCATTTTTCAGCATCACCATCTGGGTCGAGCTGGTGTCGCGATCGACCCGCGCAATCACCTGGCGGATGCGCGCGACATTATCGGCATAGTCGGCGACGACGATGCTGTTGCCAGCGCGATTGGCGGTGACCGTGCCTTCCTTGCTGATCAGCGGGCGCAGCGTTTCCAGCACGCTTGCCGCATCGACCGAGCGCAGGCGGAAGACTTCGGTGACGAAGCTGTTGCGGGTCGCCGCCCGTCCCACCGCGCTCGGCTGGCCGGCCGCGCCGTCCGCCGGCTGGATGCGATAGGCGCCACCGGGCGCTGGCACCGCGACCAGCCCATTGGCGCGCAGCGTCGACAGCACGATCTCGAAATATTCCGACTTGGACAGCGGCCGGTCGGTCACCACCGACACCTTGCCCTGCACCCGGTTGTCGATGATGAAGGTGCGGCCGGTGACGCGCGCGGCATCCTGGATGAAGGCGCGGATATCGGCATCGCGCACATTCAGCGTCTGCTGCGCATGGCCGGGGACCGGGGCAGCCAGGACCAGCGCGAGGGCGGCGGAATATTTGAGGATATGTCTGGTCATTGGCCTTGCAATATCAGGTTGATCGGCACGGTGACGGCGCCGCGCTCCACGGTCAGGGACAGGCGTGCGCCGGGCACGATCTGGTTCTGCAATGATGCCAGGTCACCGGCCGATCCGATCGGCTGGCCGTTGATCTGGGTCACGATGTCACCGGCCTGGAAACCGGCATTCTGAAAGCCCGGCCCCTTGGGGCTCAGCACCAGCCCGGTCACCCGGCCATTCTGGGTGCGCGGGGAAAAGCCGATGTCGCGCTTCACCGCATCGGCGCTCGGCGCATCGCGGCCCGGCACCGGCGAGGGCGCGCCCTCACCCGGCGCCATATCCCCCTCGGGCGCGCCGCCCGGCCCACCAGCCGGCCCGCCGGCCGCCGACGCCGGCTGGGACTGGTCGAGGAACACCTGCTCCTCCGCTCCACCGCGATCGATCGTCACATGGTCGAACAATACCGCCTTCAGCACCACGCCCGGCATGATCTCGTCGCCCACGGCATAGCTGTTCTGGATGCCGTCGGGCGTCGCCAGGATCGCCGATCCCTGCCCCGTCCCCTCGTTCAGCCGCACGCCATAGAGCGTCAGCGCCAGCGAGGTGACGACGCCATTGCCCGCCTGCGGCGCGCCGGTGCGGAAAAAGGGATCGAAACTGGCGAACAGCGCCTGCCGCGCACTGGCCGAAAGCAGCTGCGCCTGGCGCCCTTCCCAGGGGCCAAAGGCGCCGACCGGCGTCAGCAATACCCACACCAGCCGGGCAAGCTGCAATGCCAGCACTGCCAGCAACAGCTTCTCGACCAGCCCCAGCCAGTCGACCGGCCGCGCATAGCGCCGCCACCCTTGCAACTTGTCGCCGAACGGCACACGCATGAGCCGAAATGTCCCCCTTGGTTCGCCCGCCTGCTAGGCAACTCTTCTTACTGCCAGATGACGTTTATGTTACCATAATATGACAGGTAGCAATGGGGCCGCGACGATGCTTGCATTTCGCAGGGTCAACGATAGCTAGGGCCACGGAAACCGGCCTGCAGCGCCGTCATTCGCGGAAATGCCCATGACCTTGTCCGACCCGATCCTGTCACCGCCCGCCGCACCCGACGCCGATCCGGCCTGGATCGCCAGCCATCCGCGCGTCCAGCGGGTGCCCAGCAAGGATCTCACCCTGTTCATCCAGCGTGATTTCCTGAGTCTTGACGAATGCGCGCAGGTGATCGCGCGGATCGATGCGGACCGTCGCCCCTCGACCATCGCGGACGCCAATGGCGATGGCTATTTCCGCACCAGCGAGACCTGTGACCTCGACCATGGCGACCCGTTCGTCGCCGCGATCAACGCCCGGCTCGACAGCTTCGCCGGCATCGCCACCCAATATGGCGAACCGATCCAGGGCCAGCGCTATGGCGTCGGCCAGGAATTCAAGGCGCACACCGATTATTTCGAGCCCAAGGGCGCGGACTATGACAGATTCTGCGCGGTCGCGGGCAACCGCACCTGGACCTTGATGGTCTATCTCAATGAACCTGCCGCCGGCGGCGCCACCCGCTTCACGAAGATCGGCAAGACGGTGCAACCCGAAACCGGCAAGCTGCTCGCCTGGAACAACCGCATCACCCCGGATCGCTTCAACCCCGCCAGCATCCACCACGGCATGAAGGTCCGCAGCGGCGTCAAGCATGTCATCACCAAATGGTATCGCGAACGCCCCTGGGGCTGAAGGCGATGCCCCAGGCGGCGCACATGTTTCAGCCGCGCTGGGTGGTTTTCCGCCAGCGGGGTGTGCGTTCGCAACGTCCGCCCTGCAAGGCAACTATGACACCGCCCCACGCTTCGCGCGCAGGGCGGGGCCCTTCTCCCGTCAGAAGTCGACCGTAGCCGAGAGCCAGAGGCGGCGCCCTTCCTGGTTGATCGAATAGGCCGGGGTCCAGGCGGTCACATTGGCCGCAGTCTGATAGGGCACATAGACCGCATAGTCGGTGTCGAGGATGTTGTAGAGCGTCGCCGACAGGCGGAAGGCCGGCGCGACCTGGTAGGAACCACCCAGGTGGAAGACTTCATAGCTGCGGAAGTCGCCCACGGCGCTCTGCTGGACATTGGCACCGCGATAACGGCTCGACCGCACTTCCGCCCGTGCCCAGACGCTGGCCTTGTCGCCCAGCTTCCAGCGCAGATTACCGTTCAGCATATGCTTGGGCATGCCGATCAGCGGCAGCCCCTCTTCCGATCCGCTGAGCTGCTCGGTCTCGGTATAGGTATAGTTGGCCAACAGCGACAGGGTGGAGGTCAGCGCGAAACGGGTTGCCACCTCGACGCCGCGGGTGCGGGCCTTGTCGATGTTGATCGACTGGCTGAACATCTCGACATTGGGGAAATTGCCGACATCGACGCAGCCCGGCAGGTTGGGCGCGGCCGAGAACTGGCAATTGGGCACCCCCGGACCGCTGGCGATCTTGTCGGTGAAGTCATTGTTGAACAGGGTGACATTGCCGCTGAAGAAGCCGTCGCCGTCATAATAGAGGCCCGCTTCATAGCTGGTGCTGGTTTCCGGCGTCAGGCCCGGCGATCCCAGCAGCGGCACCCGCCCCTGGCTGCCGAAGCCGATGATGCCCTCGGCAATCTGTTCGACGCGTGGCGTCTTGAAACCGCGGCTGACGCCGCCCTTCAGGGTCAGCACATCATTGATGTTCCACACCGCATAGGCACGCGGCGACCATTTGTCGCCAAAGGTTGAGTGATTGTCGTAGCGCGCGCCGCCGGTGATGTTGAAGCCGTCGACGACGGTCAGCGTCGCTTCGGCAAAGCCCGCCCATTGGGTGAACTTGAACGGATCGGGGGCCACGCCCTCGACCATGCGCGCCTTCCAATATTGGCCGCCGACGGTGAAGGCCAGCGCGCCCGCCTTGCCGGCAAAGCGGGAATCGATGATGTCGTTGCGCGCCTCCAGCGTGCGCGGGCTGCCCGGCACCGCGCCCGGCGTGCCATTGGGGATCAGGCGGCCGATCGTCTCGGTCTCGTTGCGGGTCAGGGTGGTGTCGAGCTGGCCGAAACCCATGCGCCAGCTGTGCGCGATCACATAATTGCTGCGGTTGAACCGCTGTTCGGGGGCATAGCCGCCCGATCCCAGCGTGCCGAGCTGGCCCCGGCTATTGTCATAGCTTTGTTCGTTGCGATCATATTCGAACCACAGGTCATGATCGGCATGGGGCGTCAGCGTCAGCCGGCCGCCATAATTATAGATGTCCGATTCCACCGGATTGCGGCCCAAGGTCAGCGCCGGATCGCCGGGGATCTCGATGTCGGAGCCGGCGCGGTGGAACACGCTGCCGCGCAGGGTCAGGCCGGCCAGCCCCTTGATGATCGGCCCCTGGGCAAAGCCGTTGACCGACTGGATATTGCCGAAGCGGTCATCGCCCTGGATCGTGCTTTCGGCGCTGGCGGTGCCGACCCAGCGATCGCCGACCTTGCGGGTGATGATGTTGACGACACCGCCCATCGCGTCCGAGCCGTAGAGGGTGGACATCGGGCCGCGCACCACCTCGATCCGGTCGATCGCGGAGAAGGGCGGCAGGAAGCTGGTGGAGGTTTCGCCAAAGCCGTTGGGCGTGACGCCGCCGGGCGCATTCTGGCGCCGGCCGTCGATCAGCACCAGCGTATAGTCGCTGGGCATGCCGCGGATCGAGATGTTGAGGCCGCCGGTCTTGCCCGCTTCGCCGCCGACATCGACGCCCTGCACATCCTGCAGCGCTTCGGCCAGGCTGCCGAAGCGCTTTTCCTGCAATTCCTCGCGGCCCAGCACGGTGATGCTGGCCGGTGCCTCGATGATATTCTGTTCATAGCCGGCCGCGGTGACGACGATCGCGCTGGACTGCGCATCGGCGTCGGCATCGGGCGCCTGCGCCTGGGCGGCGACGGGCAGTGCGAGCGCACCGATCAGGGCAGCACCCCCCAGCAGATGGGCACGCGTCGAGAAGATTGCAGGAAATGGCATTTCAGACCCCCATTGAAATAATAGTGCGACTTAGTCGCATTAGAATTTCACGGGCTGATGTGGAGGAAGAAGGTAGCGGTCAATCAATGATGATATGCCCGGCCGCCTGCGCAACAATTTCTCACAATCGCGACATCGGCGGAGCGCAGGCCTCTTCTTTGCGGGACATGTTGGAGCCGCCTGGGCAACATAAGAAGGGTTGCAGACATCATGGTGGCACCCAATATCCGCTTCGACACTCGTCCGCCGCTACGGATCGCCTCCGCTCCCCGCGCAGCGAGCGCCGGGGCGATCCGGATCGGTGCATCCGGGCCTATCGGGCAGCTTGCAAGCCGGGCGATCTTGGCCTACGCGCGACCCGTCACCGCCCCAGGTCGGTCCATAAAGCCGTCCGGTGGTGCCACGCCCGGATTCATACACTTTATGGCATTGGATTTATAATGAGCATCTACCTGGATTATCTGGCCGAAATCGACAGCAGGAAAGTCCAGGGGCTCGCACCCAAGCCGATCGACGACGGCGCCCTCGTCGCCGAACTCATCACCCTGATCCAGGACGCGGGCAGCGAACATCGCGCCGACGCGCTCAAATTCTTCATCTACAACACCCTGCCCGGCACCACCAGCGCTGCGGGCGTGAAGGCCGACTTCCTCAAGAAGATCGTGCTGGGCGACGTCACCGTCGCGGAAATCACCCCTGCCTTCGCGCTGGAACTGCTCAGCCATATGAAGGGCGGCCCCTCGATCGCCGTGCTGCTCGACATCGCGCTCGGCGATGACGCGGCGCTGGCCGTTCAGGCGGGCGAAGTCCTGAAAACCCAGGTCTTCCTCTACGACGCCGACATGTTCCGCCTGCGCGACGCCTTCGCCGCGGGCAATGCCGTCGCCAAGGATGTGCTGGAAAGCTATGCCAAGGCCGAATTCTTCACCAAGCTTCCCGAGGTCGAGGACGAGATCAAGGTCGTGACCTTCATCGCCGGCGAAGGCGATATCTCGACTGACCTGCTCTCGCCGGGCAATCAGGCCCACTCGCGTTCGGACCGCGAACTGCACGGCCTGTGCATGATCTCGCCCGAGGCGCAGCAGGAAATCGTGGCCCTGAAGGCCCAGCATCCCGACGCGCGCGTGATGCTGATCGCCGAGAAGGGCACGATGGGCGTCGGCTCGTCGCGCATGTCGGGCGTCAACAATGTGGCGCTGTGGGCCGGCAAGCAGCAGAGCCCCTATGTCCCCTTCGTCAACTATGCGCCCGTCGTCGCCGGCACCAACGGCATCTCGCCGATCTTCGCGACCACCGTGGACGTGACCGGCGGCATCGGCCTCAACCTCAAGAACTGGGTCAAGATGACCGACCCGGATGGCAAGGCGATCCTCAACAATGACGGCAACCCGGTGCTGGAAGAGGCCTTCTCGGTCGCGACCGGCACGGTGCTGAAGATCGACGTCAAGAACAAGAAGCTGACCGATGAGGCCGGCAAGGAACTGGTCGACGTCGCCGCCGCCTTCACGCCGCAGAAGATGGAATTCATGAAGGCGGGCAGCAGCTACGCCATCGTCTTCGGCAAGAAGCTGCAGACCTTCGCCGCCGAGACGCTGGGCATCGAAGCGCCCAAGGTGTTCGCCCCGAACAAGGAAATCACGGTCGACGACCAGGGCCTGACCGCCGTGGAGAAGATCTTCAACCGCAATGCCGTGGGCGTGACGCCGGGCAAGGTGCTGCATGCCGGTTCGGACGTGCGCGTGAAGGTCAACATCGTCGGCTCGCAGGACACCACCGGCCTGATGACCGCGCAGGAACTGGAGGCGATGGCCGCCACCGTCATCTCGCCGCTGGTCGATGGCGCCTATCAGTCGGGCTGCCACACCGCGTCGGTGTGGGACAAGAAGGCCCAGGCCAACATTCCCAAGCTCATGAGCTTCATGAACAATTTCGGCCTGATCACCGCGCGCGACCCCAAGGGCGTCTATCACGCGATGACCGACGTCATTCACAAGGTGCTGAACGACATCACCGTGGACGACTGGGCGATCATCATCGGCGGCGACAGCCACACCCGCATGTCGAAGGGCGTCGCCTTCGGCGCGGACTCGGGCACGGTTGCGCTGGCGCTGGCCACCGGTGAAGCCACCATGCCGATCCCGCAGTCGGTCAAGGTCACCTTCAAGGGCCAGATGGCGCCCTATATGGACTTCCGCGACGTCGTTCACGCCACCCAGGCGCAGATGCTCCACCAGTTCGCTGGCGAGAATGTCTTCCAGGGCCGCATCATCGAAGTCCATATCGGCACGCTGCTGGCCGACCAGGCCTTCACCTTCACCGACTGGACCGCCGAAATGAAGGCGAAGGCGTCGATCTGCATCTCGCAGGACGAAACGCTGATCGAGTCGCTGGAAATCGCCAAGTCGCGCATCCAGATCATGATCGACAAGGGCATGGAAAATGCCGCCGGCACGCTCAAGGGCCTGATCGCGCTCGCCGACAAGCGTATCGCCGAGATCCGCTCGGGCGAGAAGCCCGCGCTGTCGCCCGACGCCAACGCCAAATATTATGCCGAAGTCGTCGTCGACCTCGACCAGATCGACGAACCGATGATCGCCGACCCGGACGTCAACAATGCCGACGTGTCCAAGCGCTACACCCATGACACCATCCGCCCGGTTTCCTATTATGGCGGCACCAAGAAGGTGGACCTGGGCTTCATCGGATCGTGCATGGTCCACAAGGGCGACATGAAGATCCTGGCCCAGATGCTCAAGAACATCGAAGCCGCCGAAGGCAAGGTCGAGTTCAAGGCGCCGCTGGTCGTCGCCCCGCCGACCTACAACATCGTCGACGAGCTGAAGGCCGAAGGCGACTGGGACGTGCTCAAGAAGTATGCCGGCTTCGAATTCGACGACAGCCACCCCAAGAACACCGCCCGCACCGAATATGAGAACACCCTCTATCTGGAGCGTCCGGGCTGCAACCTGTGCATGGGCAACCAGGAAAAGGCCGCGAAGGGCGACACCGTCCTCGCCACCTCGACCCGCCTGTTCCAGGGCCGCGTGGTGGAAGACACGGCGAACAAGAAGGGCGAATCCCTCCTCGCCTCGACCCCGCTGGTGGTGCTCTCTACGATCCTCGGCCGCACGCCCAACATGGACGAATATAAGAAGGCCGTGGTCGGCATCGACCTGACCAAGTTCGCGCCGCCCAAGGCGGCCTGATCAAGACCGCCGCCTGATCGCAGGATCGGGCGGCGGCATCAGGACAGCGATTATCAGGAGCGGCGCGGGACAGTATCCCGCGCCGCTTTTTTCATGGTTCAGCTCGCGCCACCCGCCGCATCGCCCATCGCGTTGATCGCGTCGTCGATGGTGAAGGTGTTGGGCTTCTGGATCGGCGGGAATTCCTTGAAGGTGTCGGCAAATTGGGCCGCCCCCGCCTGCGCGCCATAGAGAAGGAAGGTGTTCTTCAACACCCAGTCATAATAGGTGTTGGATGTGATATCGGCGAACTCATAGGGATCGATCCGCAGGTTGAAGAGCTTGGGAATGCGCAGCCGGGTGAACGGCTCGCCCCAGACCTTCATCGTGCCGGCGCAGCGCTGCTCCAGGAACACGCATTTCCAATTGTCGTAGCGCATGGCCAGGATGTCGCCATCGTCGCTGATGTAGAAGAAGGCGTTGCGCGGGCTCTTCTCCTCCTTGCCGGTGATGTGTCCGACCAGGCTGACGCCGTCGATATGGTTCTTGTAGGTCCGGCCGATCGCCTTGTAGCCCTTCTTCACCTTCTCGACGATGTCGGGCTCGCCCGCCATTTCCAGGAAGGTCGGCAGCCAGTCATGATGCTGGACGATGCCGTTGGAAACTGATCCGGCCGGCACCTTGCCCGGCCAGCGCACCATCATCGGAATGCGGAAGGCGCCTTCCCAATTGGTGTTCTTTTCGCTGCGGAACGGCGTCGTGCCGCAATCGGGCCAGCTGTTGCGATGCGGGCCATTGTCGGTCGAATATTGGACCAGCGTGTCCTCGGCGATGCCCAGTTCGTCCAGCAGGTCGAGCAGCTGGCCGACATTCTTGTCATGATCGATCATGGTGTCGTGATAGTCGGACTGCCAGCGGCCGGCCTGGCCCTTGCTGCCCGGCTTGGGGTGCGTGAACATGTGCATATGGGTCGTGTTCACCCATACGAACCACGGCTTTCCATCGGCCTCCGCCTGCTTGATGAATTTCGACGCGCGTTCGACGAATTCATCGTCGCAGGTTTCCATACGCTTGGCCGTCAGCGGGCCGGTATCCTCGATCTTCTGCTTGCCGACCTTGCCCCAGCGCGGCATTTCGGTGACATCGTCGACATCGGTCGCGAAGGAATGGATCACCCCGCGCGGGCCGAAGCGTTCCTTGAAATGCGGCATGTCCGGTTCGTTGAGCGGATAATTTTCCATCTCCGGCTCTTCTTCGGCGTTCAGGTGATAGAGATTGCCGAAAAATTCGTCGAAGCCATGGTTGGTCGGCAGCATATGGTTGAGATCGCCCAGATGGTTCTTGCCGAACTGGCCGGTGGCATAGCCCTGCTCCTTCAGCAGCGCGGCGATGGTGATGATCTTATCGCTCATGCCCACCGGCGCGCCGGGAATGCCGACCTTGGACAGGCCGGTGCGCAGCACGCTCTGTCCGGTGATGAAGGAGGAACGGCCGGCGGTGCAGCTCTGCTCGCCATAGCTGTCGGTGAACTTCATCCCCTCCCTGGCGATCCGGTCGATATTGGGCGTGCGATAGCCCATCACCCCGTCGGTGTAGCAACTGAGGTTCGATATCCCGATATCGTCGCCCCAGATGACGAGGATATTGGGTTTCTTGTCGGCCATGGTGCTTTCCCTTCGCATGAACAGGAATTGGGTCGCCTGTGTCTGCATGCTCGCCTGGCAACGGGGTATCGGGGAAAACCCTGCGAAGCGCCCGTGATGATGCACGGGCTGCACGCCTGCCCGGTCGCACGCACTGCCAGCCTCTTTCCTTTCGCAC
Source organism: Sphingobium sp. DN12 (assembly GCF_051058005.1). Lineage (NCBI taxonomy): Bacteria > Pseudomonadati > Pseudomonadota > Alphaproteobacteria > Sphingomonadales > Sphingobiaceae > Sphingobium > Sphingobium sp. DN12. The sequence goes on along the minus strand of NZ_CP173717.1, from coordinate 1,178,972 downwards.
CCGTCATGGCATGACGGGAACAATGCACGGGGGGAGGATCGCGTGATTACAGCCTATGACAGGAGCATGGCGCCGTTCGACTGGGCGGCGACCCTCTATCTGATCTTCTTTGCCCTATTGTTCCTGGGCGCCCGCTGGTGGAAGCGATCCGGGCGACGGATGCCGCGCCATATGCCGGCCGCAATCCTGCTGGCTGGCCTGTGGTTCGGCGGCCTGCCATTGTTCGACCAGTTGCGGGTCGGCGCCATGGACATGAACCAGATGAGCGTGACCAAGGGGCGGATCAGCAAATTATGGGACATCCGCACGCGCAGCCGGAATACCGACCCCCTCTCCTTCCAGAAACATCAGACCAATGTCACCCATGGCTTCGACATCGGCGGGAAGAGTTTTTCCTGGCACGAGGGTAGCCGCTGTCCGGTGGCGACCTTCTGCGGCTTTGCCGGCGGTCCGCCCTATCTGCGCGAAGGGCAGAAAGTGGAGATAACCTGGTTCGCCGACCCGCTGCGCTTCGGCAAGCGCCGGATCGTGAAGCTGCTGATGGAGAAATGAGCCTGCGCCGTCGATCCCTCAACGCAAAAGGGCGCCCGATCGGGCGCCCTTTCCGTTCCGGCTGTGCCTGACGTCAGAAGGTCGTCGACAGCGAGAAGTTGAAGGTCGTGCCATAATTATAGGCGTTGTAGATGACCTTGTTGGTGCCGTTCGACTGGCTTTCCTCATAGTCGTTGCCGAGGATGTTGCGCACCTCGAACTTGGCGTCGAACTGGCGTCCCGCGACATAGACACCCTGGCGCGCCACGAAGTCCAGGTTGATGCCGGGATGTTCATAGACGTCCGGCTGATCCTGGTTGGCCAGGCCACGGCTGGTTACGCGCTTGCTGGCATAGGACAGGATCAGCGTCTGCTGCGACAGCCTGTCCTGGTCCTCCAGGCCGAACTGGAAGTTAACCAGATGGTCCGACTGGCCCGTCAGCGGCGAACCGTTGCGGAAATAGTCGGTCGCCAGCGTCGACGACGCGCCGAACACGGCGGTCGTATCACCTTCCTTCACCTTCAGCTTCGACTTGGTGTAGGTATAGTTGGCGATCGTCACCAGACGGCGGGTCGAAAAGAACGCGCTGTCCGACATGGACGACAGGTCGAAATATTTCTGCAGCTCGACTTCGCCACCATAAAGGTCGGCCTTGGGCGCGTTGGCGAAGCTGGTGATGAACGCATCGCTGTTGAGCGAGATGAAGGTTTCGATCGGATTGTCGATGGTCTTGTAGAAGCCCGACAGCGTAAAGCGCTGATCCCGCGCGAAATACCATTCATAGCGCGCTTCCGCGTTGAACAGCTTGCTGTCCTGCAGATAGGGGTTGCCCTGATAGCGACGGTTGGTGTCCGGATCGAAATAGAATTGATAGATCAGTTCGCGGAACTGCGGCCGGGCAATGGTCTTCGACGCGTTCAGGCGCACCTGCATGTCGTCGCGCATCTGCCAGGTCAGCGTGCCGCTGGGCAGCCAGTAATCATTGTCGAGCTGGGTCGAGGCCGTGCTGGCGCCCGGCGTGCTGAACACCTGCAGCGGCGACACGTTGAGCTTGGCCGTTTCATAACGCACGCCTGCATCAAGTGACAGGTCGTCCAGTATCTGCCAGTTCAACTTGCCATAGCCGGCATGGTTCTTGAGCGTCGCGCGGAAGGCAGGATTGCCTTCGTTGGTCTCGATCAGGGCAATATCATACGCGTTGACGATGCCCGGTGCCAGCAGCAGGTCGGGGCGCAGCACGCCCACGCCCTCGGGCATGTCGCTCGACGCGCGGAACTGGAAGTCGCGGCGCGAGCTGGTGCGGTTGGTGTCGACATAGGCATAGCCGGCGGTCAGCGCCATGTCGGCCGACGGCTTCCAGGTCAGGTCCGCGCCGCCCGACCACAGATCCTCGTTGAGGTCGGAGAAGCTGACCGTCGCGGTCTGGCCGGTATTGCCGTTCAGACGGTTGACGAACAGATTGCCATAGGGGTCGGCCGCCGCATTGGTGCGGATATATTCGAACGACAGTTCATAGGGGGCTTCGCGCTGCGAATTGGCGAAGCCGCCGCGCACGTCCAGGCTGAACGCCGGGCTCAGCTTGAACTCGCCCACCACCTGCGTGTCGATCAGCTGGCGCTCATACCAGGCGGTATCCTGCTCCATGATGTCCGACGTCGGCTGGGTCTGGGTGTTGCCCAGGCCCATGCGGGTGTGCTTGAGCGTGTCGCGGATATAGAGGTTGGTCCATCGGATCTTGTTGTCGCCAAACTCCAGGCCCAGGCCCAGCAGGCCGTTGACGACGATGCGATTGTCGGTGGTGACGCGCTGGAAATCCGAATTGAGCGCCGACAGGTCGGGCGTGATCGAATTTTGCTGGCGCTGGTCGCGCGTCGTCCACTTGTTGCTGTAGCCGGCGGTGGCGATCAGGCCCAGGGTCGAACCACCCAGATCGAACGAGGTGCCGCCCGAGATGGTCGCCGAATAATTGGGGTCGATATCCTTGATGCGCTGGACGGTGCCCTTGCTGAAGCGCACCATTTCCGCCGCGATCGCGGTGCTGTCGACATTGCCCGAACTGATCCGTTCGCCGCTGGCGAAGAAGGCGGCGAGCGCCGGCGGAATGTCGCGGCTGCCATTGTCGAAGCCGGTCCAGTCGCTCTTGCTGCCATAATAGCTATAGCCCATCTGATAGGTGGTTTCGGTGTTGGCACCGATACCGCCGCTGATCGTCAGGAAGCTTTCCGCCGGCACCGCATTGGTCGTCAGGTTGATGACGCCGCCGCCGAACTCGCCGGGATAATTGGCCGAATAGCTCTTCTGCACCATCGACGAAGAAACGATGTTGGTCGGGAACAGGTCCAGCGGCACGACGCGCTTGAGCGGCTCGGGGCTGGGCAGCGGCGAACCGTTCAGCAGTGCGAGCGAATAGCGATCGCCCAGGCCTCGGACATAGACATAGCCGTTGCCGACCACCGACAGGCCGGTGACGCGGCCCAGCGCGCCGGCAATATTGCCGTCGCCCGTCCGGGCGATATCGGCCGAAGACAGGACCGAAACCACCGCCGGAATATTCTTCTGGACGTTGGCACTGCGGCGGCCGGTGACGATGATGTCGGAACCGGGGACCGAAATGTCGGGCGCCGCCTCCGGATCCTCGGCGGTCGAACGACCGGCAGCGGCAGCAGGATCGGCCGCCTGCGGGTCGGACGTGGTGGCATCGGCGGGCGCGGGCACTTCCTGGGCCAGCGCGGCCGGCGCGACCAGCGCAGTGGAAAGCAGCAGCAGGCCCGCGAACTTGAGCGGCGTCGCCATCGAATATCCCCTAGATAAGGTCATTGCACGTTTCGGGGCGGGATGCGGCCGATCATGGCCGCGTCCCGCCCCGCATCAGGTCCGTCCCGTCTTAGAGCGGGATCGAGGTGCAGGCGCGGCGGCCGTTGCTGGTGCTGTCAAACGGCGCGTAGGCCGAGTTGCAGGTCCAGCCGGCGTACCAGGTGTCGTTGGCGTCCTTGACCGCGCCGACATAGGTCGTCGTGTCGAAGAAGCTGTCCAGCGTCTTGGCGTCGATCGCGGTGGCGGCGGTTTCGGCCGCACCGTTGATGAACACCGCGCTCAGCGAGGCCGTGTAGGCATCATTGTTGTTGTTGCCGCTGAAGATGGCGGCAACATCGGCGGCGGTGTAGGCGGTCGCGCCGCTACCCGAACCGATATACTTCGTCGCGTTGCACTGCATCAGCACCGAACGGGCGGTCAGCGTGGCGCGGGTCGCGGCAGTGCCGGTGCCATGCAGGCGGACGCACTCGTTGTTCGGCGACACGACGATGCCGTTCACCAGCGTCAGGTCGCTGTTGCCGCGGTTCAGGATCGAGGCCTGGTCATTGGCTTCGTTGTTGCTGCTGCCCTGCGACTGGATCGCGGTGAAGTTGGCGACGATGGTGTTCTGGCGCGGGGTATCGCTTTCCAGACCATTGCTGTCGATTTCCATCAGCGCGTCGCCCTGGCCCGGACGCTGCACGATCAGCACATATTGGAAGCGCCCCTGGATGCCGGTGTCGGCGTCCACGCTGTCATCGTCCGCGCCGGTGGCGACATAATGCTTCATGTGGACCGTGCCGCCGAAGAATTCCGCGCCGTCGTCCGAGCTGTTGAAGCTCTGGATATAGTCCAGCGTGGTGCCGCTGCCGGTGCCTTCAGTCGTCAGCGCCTGCAGTTCGGAGTTCGAACCCAGCACATAGCCCGAATAGCGGATCTGGACATATTTCAACGTGCCCGCATTATAGGTGTCGTCACGACCACCATAGACGGCCGGATCGGCCGAACCTTCGGTCTGGCGCTCGCAGGTATCGGCACCAACGGAACCGCCGCTGTTGCAGTCGGTGACGCGCGCACGGCCCATCAGCACGACGCCGCCCCACTGACCCATCGAGCTTTCGCTGGCGATGCCCTTGATATTGTCGCTGCTGGTGAAGACGATCGGCGAGGTCGCGGTGCCAACGGCGTTGATCTTGTTGCCGCGATTGACGGCCAGCCAGCTCGTGCCGGTGCCGCCATACACCACGACGCCTGGCTCAATCGTCAGGGTGACGTTGGTGTCTGCGGTCAGCGCGGGCGCGGTTTGTCCCGACGGCAACGTTACCGTGCCATTCAGCGTAAAGCCTTTTTCCTTAGTGCAATTCACGGTCGTGCTGGCGACCGGAGCAGAGGTCGTCGGCGCTGCAAAACCGCTATCACAACCAACGTCGACGCGCCCCTTCATCTGATAGACCAGCCCGGCGATCTTCGGCAGAGTGATGCTCTTGGCGATGATCGACGGCAGCGTGCAGACGCGCCAGCTGTCACCGGCAGCATTGGAAATCGTGCCATCATCCGTCAGGCCCTGGGGGTCGGCGATCGTCGGGCAGCCGCCAGCCGGGGTGACGGCGGCCGGGGTCGGCGTGGGGGTCGGCGTCGGCGTGGGGGTCGGCGTCGGGTTGATGATCACGTCGCCACCGGTGCCGGGCGAAGCGATGTCGTCCGCGCCGCAGGCAGCCAGCGCCGCGCAGGCGCAGCCCGCCATCAGGATATTATGGATACGGTTGATCTTGGCCATGTCGTCTCCGCTCCGGCTTCTGCCGGGTTTGTTGCGATGCGGAGCGCAAGGGGGAAAAGCGAATCGGACAACGCCCCCTGTCGCCCTCGGAAGCGGCAGGTAGGCGCGGTAAATGACAGCCTCATTTTCCTTTTATGACATATCGGGGTCGGTAAAATTACAGTTCAAAGACAGTGACCCAACCGCCACAGCCAACAGAAAGGGGCGCCGCCCACCGGACGACGCCCCTGCGCGTGACACTGAAACAGGGCGTTCAGCGCATCGCATAGCTCGTATTCAGGCGGGCCGAAGCGCGCTGCGCGATCGAGCGCGAGGATTCCTCGCTGCCATCGGCCAGCACCAGCGTCATGTCGGGCACGCGCGCAACCGCGGCATAGGCCTCACGCGCATCGCTGGTGCGCCCCATCCCCGCATAGGCATTGCCCAGGTTGATCAGGCGCGCCGGATCGTTGATGGTGTCGGGCCAGACCGCCTGCAGCTTGCGGGCGGCCTTGTCGAAATCATGGGCGAGCAGCGCCGACGCGGCCAGACCCGCATCCGGCACGACGCTGACGATCACGTCATCCGCCGCCGACGCCATGGCCGGCACTGCCGAAGCCAGAAGAAAGCCCGCAACTGCCGCCGCCTTGAACATCGATTTTCTCCGAAAAAAACTTTCCAACATAGCCGGAATTATTTCATCTTGATGACATCGGCACAAGATCAGGCACGGGCGTCGATTCCATTTTATATCGGCGCAATTTCATTGGCTTATGCGTTTTTCACATCAATGTCATAAAAGTGAAATCGAATGCGGCATGCAAATTTCGCCCGATTCGAATCGCATCATGGACGCGCAAAAAGGCCATGCGCCGCAAGCGGCGTGGCCTGAAAAAACATCGTCTGATGGATTGGGTCCGGAGGCTTCTGTTGCCCGGCGCCTCCGGGGGCCGCTGAATTCCCTTCTGTTGCCCGGTGGGTTCAACCGCGCTATTTTAGAGTAATGTCAGGCCGCGAGGCCCTCAATTACGCTGCAATGGCGAGTGCTTCGTTATCGTTGGCACTTGTGAGTTTTGCACAGTTTAACGGCTTACACGGGCCGGGTAAAAGCATCGCCTTTGAACACACGTCGATCCTAGTTCGGCCCCATCAGACACCCCGCCAGACCAAAGGCCTTCCGGGACATGTGGTGGAACCGCCGGGTACTGCCCCCGGGTCCGCTGCGTCTATTATACGACACGATTTATCACCATAGCCGGGCGAACCCGGCACCCCCTATATGGCGGCGGCCGCGCCATTTATCAAGCCGGTGTTGAAGGATGGAGGCGGCATTATGTGTATCGTGGCACTGGCGTGGCGGGCGCACCCGCGCTGGCAGCTTGTCCTGATCGGCAATCGCGACGAATATCATGCCCGCCCCGCCGCCGCGATGGCGCGCTGGGACGACCGGCCGGGGCTGATCGCCGGGCGCGACCTGCAATCGGGCGGCACCTGGCTCGGCGCAGACGAGGATGGCCGCGTCGCCGTCATCACCAATTTGCGCGGCTTCGGCGACCCCCTGCCCGACCGCGCCTCACGCGGCGCACTGGTCACCGACCTGCTGACCGGCGCCGGCACCTATGCCGATCCCCATGCGGCCGCGCTCGACGATTTCAACCCGTTCAACCTGCTGCTCGCCGACCGCGACCGGCTCGTCTTCCTCACCAATCGCCCCGAACCCCAGCGCAGCCTGCTCGCGCCCGGCCTTTATGGCCTCTCCAATGGCCCGCTCGGCCAGCCCTGGCCCAAGACGCTCGCGCTCAAGGAGGCGATGCTGCAATGGCTGATCGCCGGCGCGACCGATCCGGAAAATCTGTTCGACGCCCTGCGCCGCGAGACCCTGCCCGCCACCGGCATCGCCCCGGCCACGCCGTCCGACGCCCCGCTGGAGCCGCCCCTCTCCCCCATCTTCATCCGCAATCCCATCTATGGCACCCGCTGCAGCAGCATCCTCGCCATCGCCCCGGATGGCACCGGTCTGGCGCTGGAACGCCGCTTCGACGCGCAGGGTCAGATCACCGGCGACAGCCGCATCCCCTTCCGTTGGCCGGAACCTTGATTTGGACCATGCAATGGTCCATATTAAGACCCATTTATCAGGAGCTTTTCGATGCGCATTTCGGTCTCAGAAGCAAAGGGCCAGTTGACCGATCTCGTCCGCCGCGCAGAAGCCGGAGACGAGGTTATCCTGACCCGCCATGGCCAGGCCGCCGTCCGCCTTGTCCCGATCCGCCAACCTGTTGACGGTGCCAGTCGACGCGGGCTGATGGAAAAATTGCGCGCGGCCGCGCGCCCAGCCGCTGGGCCGGACGCCGCCCGCAGCCAGGACTTTCTCTATGGTGAGACGGGCCTGCCCGAATGATCGTGATCGATACGTCGGCGATCATGGCAATCCTGCTCGACGAGCCCGAAGCGGACCGCTGTATCGCCGCGATCGCGGGAAGCGACATTTTGCTGATGTCAGCGGGCACGCTGGCGGAAACGCTGATCGTCGCCGATCGCCGCTCCGTCGGGACGGAAGCCGCCACTTTGATTGACGGCCTCGGCGTAGAGGTCGTCCCGGTCACCCCCGAAGACGCCCGCCGGGTTGCCGCTGCCTACACGCAATGGGGCAAGGGCCTTCATCCCGCCGCGCTCAATTTCGGCGACTGTTTCGGCTATGCGCTAGCGCGGGAGCGCGATTGCCCCCTGCTCTTCATCGGCGAAGATTTCGCGCGCACCGACATCGTCAGCGCCGCCTGATCAGGCGCCCTTGTCCCCATAGACAAAGGCCCGCCGTCCCGACCGCAGCACCACTTCCCGCCGGACATAGTCGACCTCATAGGCGTCGGCGCTCGCGACATCCGCCTCGGTCAGGCGGAACAGCGTCCCCTCCACCGCATCCTCTGGATCGTCGCTCGGCTCGACCATCGGGTGCCATCGCGTGCCACTCTTGGCGATCACATCCGGATCGCTGATCTCGATCATGCGCTGGCAATAGCCCGGCATCGCATCCGGCTCGCCCTGCACCAGCCGGCCGAACAGCGCCATCTGCACCTCCGCCAGCCGCAGCGTGCTATAGGAAAAGAGCAATATCTCGGTCATCACCACGCTCCTCCGCTCAGCCCAGCGCCGCATTGACGATGCGGATCTGGGTGAATTCCTCCACCCCGGCCAGCCCCTGGTGCCGGCCGATGCCCGATTGCTTGGCGCCGCCGATCGGCACGTCGAAGGGCAGGTCGAACAATCGGTTGACCCAGACCAGCCCGCTGTCGATCCGCGCCGCCATCGCCTGCCCGCGCGCCGCATCGGCGGTCCATACCGACGCGCCCAGCCCATAGGGGCCGTCATTCACCCGGCGCACCAGTTCCGCCTCGTCATCATAGGCGAGCAGCGGGATGATCGGCCCGAACTGTTCTTCCTGCACCAGCCGCGCCGCGTCGGGCAGGTCGGTGACGATCGTCGGCGCAATATAATAGCCGGCTCCCTCCATGGGGGCGCCGCCATGCAGCACCCGCCCCTGCGCGCCCGTCTCCGCCAGCAGATCGACCAGCCGCGCATATTGCGCCGCATTCTGCACCGGACCTATGGTCGTGCCGGCCGCCCGCCCGTCGCCGACCACCGCCCGCTCCGCGCAGGCAACCAGCGCCGCGCCCAGCGCCGGCATCAGCGCGCGCGGCGCATAGATGCGCTTGACGCCCAGGCAGACCTGCCCGGCATTGCCCATCGCCCCGTCGAACAGGATCGGCGCCACCGCCGCGACATCGGCATCGTCCAGCAGGATCGCCGGATCATTGCCCCCCAGTTCCAGCGTGAAGCGCTTCACCGTGTCGGCCGCCGCCGCCATCACTCGCCGCCCGGTCGCGGTCGATCCGGTGAAGCTGACATGGGCGATTCCCCGATGCGCCGTCAGCATCGGCCCGACATTGCCGGCATCGCCCAGCATCTGCACCACCCCGGCGGGGAAGATGTCGGCCGCCAGCGCGCCCAGCATCAATGTCGTCAGCGGCGTCGTCGGCGCGGGCTTGGCGATCACCACATTGCCCGCGATCAGCGCCGGCGCGAGCTTGAGCGCCAGCAGCAGCAGCGGATAATTCCACGGCACGATCGCCGCCACCACGCCCAGCGGATGGCGCTGCTCGACCACACGCTCGGTCGCGCTGTCCTTCAGCACTATCGGCTCCAGCCGCAGCCCGGCATGATAGCGCAGCGCCGCCACCGCCCCCTCTATCTCGCCCCGCGCTTCGGCCAGCGGCTTGCCCTGTTCCTGCGTCAGGAGCGTAGCAAAATCCTCGGCCCGGCGCTCCAGCGCATCGGCCAGCGCCACAATCCGCGCGCCACGCTCGGCAAAGTCCAGCGCGCGCCAGCCGGCAAAGGCCCGCTGCCCGGCCGCCACCGCCCGCTCCACCTGCGCCGCATCGGCACAGGGCGCGGCGGCAAAGACCTGCCCGTCCGCCGGATTGACAAGGTCGATCGCGCGCGCGCCATCGACCAGCTCACCATCGATAAGAAGCTGCATCCCGCCCCTCTACCGCAGCCATGCCATGCTGCAAGCCTGTCCTACAGCGGTGCGATCCGCTAGACCCACTTCATAAGTGCCAGCGTTCCGCATCGGGGGAGTATATGCACGCAAATTGCATTGGCGGCCTCGCCATCATGGCCATCCTTGCCTCGCTCACCGGGTGCCAACAGCCAGTTCAGGACACCGCAACCCTGCAGGCGATCGAACGGGAAGCCAAAGCCTTGGCTGCGCGAACGCCCGCCAGCCAACAATTCGTGCCCAAAAGCCGTTGGCCACATCACATTGCGCAGCTCGATCCCATGAGCGTCACGATTTCCCCCGATGGCGTCGACATTCTGACAAAGCCCTATTTTGACGGCGGCTGGGGCTATTTCATCACGCATGATAGCCGGAAAGGTCCGCCGTCAGGTCCACACTTCTCCAAGATCGGCCATGATATCTACTGGTATCAGCCCGATTGATGGCCCGCATAGTCCTCGCTGCACGGCGCACAAAAGCGAGCGGGCTTGCGCGCAACAAGATTTCCAACATCTGTTCCAAAATATCAGAATGTGCGGGAAATATGCGAAGTTAAGCGAGGGATTTCCTATTTTTCCGCCGGCGCATCGACCCGGTCGCCATGGCTTTTGGGCGTCGAATTGACCAGGAAATCGACCGGCGCGCCGCTCCTGTTCTGCGCCCGGTGCGGCACGCCCGGCGGCACGTCCAGCCCCTGCCCCGCTTTGAGCACATGGGTCACCCCGCCCGCCTCCAGCGTCAACTCACCCGACAGGACATAGAAGAACTGCCGCGCCCGCTGATGATAATGGCGCACTTCCGCCCCGCCCGGCACGATCCGTTCCTGGATCACCGACATCTCGTCGCGCTTCACCAGATGCCAGCCGTCATTGCTGCCGCCCCAGACATAATGTTCGGCACTGGTCTTATCGATCGGCGCGATCGGGGCATCAGGCGCGGCAGCGAGCAACAGGGGGAGAAGCAATATCGTCATGCCCGTTCCAACGATCCGTCCCCGCCATCCCGCCATGCCACTGGCGCCCATGCGGCCTGCCCCCTATAGCGGTGCCATGGCATCGACCCAGAAGCAGAAGAAGGCGGCCCCGGCCCGCGCGAAAGTCCGTCCCGCAGGGTTCCCGACCCGGCAGCAGGTGATGGACTTCATCACCGAGTCAGACACCCCCGCCGGCAAGCGCGAGATCGCCAAGGCATTCGGCCTCAAGGGGCAGGAAAAGATCGCCTTGAAGGCGCTGCTCAAGGACATGGCGGACGAGGGCCTGCTCGACATCGGCCCGGCCCGCGCCTTCCACAAGATGGGCGGCGTGCCCAAGGTGACGGTGCTGCGCATCGTCGATGTCGACGACACCACCCTGATCGCCACCCCCGAACGCTGGGAGGCCGAAGGCCAGCCCGCGCCCCGCATCCGCGTGGTCGAACGGGGCAAACGCGGCGCGCTGACGATCGGCGACCGCATCCTCGCCCGCACCGAGGAAGCGGGCAAGGGCTGGCTCGCCCATCCGATGAAGAAGCTCGCCAAGGCAACCGAGATGCTGCTCGGCGTGGTCGAGGAAATGGCCGACGGCAAGCTGTGGCTGCGCCCGGTCGACAAGCGCATCCGCAAGGATACGCCGATCAGCGACATCGGCACCGCGAAGAAGGGCGATCTGGTCCTGGCCGAGCCGACCGGCCGCCCGCCGCGGATCAGCGCGCGCGTCACCGACATTCTTGGCGATCCCTTCGCCCCGCGCAGCTTCAGCCTGATCGCCATTCACAAGCATGGCATCCCCCATGTCTTCCCCGAAGCGGTGGAGGAGGAAGCGGTCACCGCGTCGAAGCTGGTGCTGCATGAGGACAAGCGCGAGGATCTGCGCCACCTCCCGATCGTCGCGATCGACCCGGTCGACGCCCGCGACCATGACGATGCGGTCTGGGCCGCGCCGGACGAAGACCCGGCCAATGAAGGCGGCTACAAGGCGATCGTCGCGATCGCCGATGTCAGCTATTATGTCCGCCCCGGCAGCGCGCTCGACCGCGAAGCCCGCAAGCGCGGCAACAGCGTCTATTTCCCCGACCTGGTCGTGCCGATGCTGCCGCACCAGCTCTCGTCCGACATGTGTTCGCTGCGCGCCGGGCAGGACCGCGCCGCCATGGCCTGCCATCTGGTGATCGATGCGCAGGGCAAGGTGACGCGCTTCCGCTTCTCCCGCGCCATCATCCGCGTCGCCGCCGTCCTTGCCTATGAAAATGCGCAGGCCGCGATCGATGGCGAGCAGGATAATGAATTGCTCGAACCGGCCCTGAAGCCGCTCTGGGCCTGCTGGGCGCTGCTGCGCAAGGCCCGCGAAAAGCGCGATCCGCTCGCGCTCGACCTGCCCGAACGGCGCGTCGTCCTCGACGAATGGGGCAAGATCGTCAGCGTCGCCGTGCGCGAACGGCTCGACGCCCATATGCTGATCGAGGATTATATGATCGCCGCCAACGTCGCCGCCGCCAAGGCGCTGGAGGCGAAGAAGGCGCCGGTCATGTACCGCGTCCATGAAACGCCGGGCCGCGACAAGCTGGTCGCGCTCAAGGAATATCTCGCCACCTTCGACATCGACTTCGCGCTCGGCCAGGTGATCCGCCCGTCCACCTTCAACCAGCTGATCAAGAAGGTCGGCGAGTCGGAGGAGAAGGAGCAGATCATGACCCAGATCCTGCGCTCCCAGACCCAGGCCTATTATGCGCCGCAGAATATGGGTCATTTCGGCCTGGCGCTGGGCAGCTACGCCCATTTCACCTCGCCCATCCGCCGCTATGCCGACCTGCTGGTCCATCGCGCGCTGGTCGGCGCCTATGATCTCGAACTGCCTGCGCCCAAGGACAAGGCGATCCCCGATCGCTCCTCCCTCAGCCAGGAGGATTATGAGAATATGGGCCGGGTCGGCGAGATGATCTCGGGCCATGAACGCCGCGCGATGGAGGCGGAGCGCGAGACGATCGACCGCTATGTCGCCGCCTTCCTGTCGGCCCATGTCGGCGAGGTGGTGAAGGCGCGGATCACCGGGGTCCAGAATTTCGGCTTCTTCGCCACGGTCGAGGGGCTGGGCGGCGACGGCCTCGTGCCCGTATCGACGCTGGGCGCCGAGCATTTCTTCTTCGACGAAGCGGGCAAGGCGCTGCAGGGCATCGAAAGCGGCGACCGCTATACGGTCGGCCAGCGGCTGGAACTGCGCCTGGCCGAAGCCGACCCGATCAACGGCGCGCTGCGCTTCGAGCTGCCCGACAATCCGTCCCCGCGCGGCGGTCCGCTGAAACGCGACCGCACCCGCCCGAAAATCCACCGCGGCCGCCCCACCAACATCCGCCACATCGGCAGCAGCCGGGGCAAGCACAAGAAACGCTAAGGGATGGGCGGCGGCTCAGCGCCGCTTGACCATTTTTTAGGGGAGAAACTCCGGATGAGGAACCGGCATTGATGCCAAAATTCCTTGGAGAACTTTGTTTCTAGCCGCATGGCGCTGACCGTCGCAGCCATAATCCACCGCGTAAAATTGATCTACGGACTCGCCCTTCCAATGAAGGCTTATGCCACCTTGGTCAGTGGCATAATGGCCCTCGCAGCGCTGCCCACTGGCAATGTAATTGGAAACCTCCTTCGCCGACATGGAGTCATCGGAAATCCGAAAAGGCTCTGTTTGCGTTTGCAACTTCACGAAGCCCTCGCGACCGATGTCAAAGTGCCCCGTCTTGCGTTCCGAGATTTGACGATATTGGCCAGCACCATTCTGCTGCACAGATATTTCCATACCCGGCGCGAAAATCTCGATTTGATCCAGCGTAGGCACCGCGCCATCGCCGCATGAAGTCGTGGCGACACAACTCACAATAACGCCTAGCGCCCGCACCCGCTCCCACACTGTCCGCACCATCACATGCCCCCTCGGAGGTGTAAGCATCCAGAGATGCCTCGCAAAAGCGCAAACGGCAATTCCAGTTCATCCGCGTTCTAAATTCGCCTCCTGCCCCACATCCCCTTCCCCCCATCGTCATCCGCGCCTATAGGCTGTGTCCCATGATCCTCGTCATCGACAATTATGACAGCTTCACCTGGAACCTTGTCCATTATCTGATGGAGCTGGGGGCCAAGGTAGAGGTCGTGCGCAACGACGCCATCTCGGCGGGCCAGGCCCTGTCGAGCGGGGCCAAGGCCTTCCTGCTGTCGCCCGGTCCCTGCACCCCCAATGAGGCGGGTGTCAGCCTGGATCTGGTCGCGGCCTGCGCCGATGCCGGCGCGCCGCTGCTGGGCGTGTGCCTGGGCCATCAGGCGATCGGCCAGCATTTCGGCGGCAAGGTGGTGCGCGGCGGGCTGATGCACGGCAAGACCTCGCCGGTGCGCCATGACGGCACCGGCCTGTTCGCCGGCCTCCCCTCGCCCTTCACCGCGACCCGCTATCACTCGCTGATCGTCGAGGATATTCCGGCCGACCTGGTGGTCAACGCGACCAGCGAGGACGGATCGGTCATGGGCTTCCGCCACGCGACCCTGCCGATCCATTCGGTCCAGTTCCACCCGGAAAGCATCGCGACCGAACATGGCCATGACATGCTGGCCAATTTCATGAAGATCGCCGGCATCCCGGTCCGCGAGCGCGAAGCGGCGTAAGGCCGCTCCGCCTCTTCACTCTTCTCCGTCAGGATGACGGCGGGGCAGGCCGCATGTCAGTGCGGCACCGCCCCCGTCTCCACCCCGGTCTTGTCGTGCAGGGCGAAGCGGTCGACGATGTCCGCGCTCGCCCGGTTATAGCCGACTACCTCGACCATGCGCCCTTCGCGCCGCAGCCGGGCGATGATCTTGTCGAGCGCGCCGACGCCCGAAATATCCCAGAAATGCGCGCCCGACACGTCGATCAGTACATGGGCCGCGCTTTCCTCGCCGGTGAAGGCGCGGGTGAAGCGATCGACCGAGGCGAAGAAGATCTGGCCGGTGACGCGATAGGTCGCCCGACCATCGACCTCGCTGCGCTCCACCGCGAACATGCGCTGCACCTTGGCGGCGAAGAAGATGCCCGACAGCAATACGCCGGTCAGCACGCCCAGCGACAGGTCGCGGGTCGCCACCACGACCACCACCGTCGCCAGCATGACGGCCGAGGAGGTGGGCGGATGGCGCCGCAGATTGGCGATCGAGGCCCAGCTGAAGGTGCCGATCGACACCATCACCATCACCGCGACCAGCGCGGGCATCGGGATGCGCCCGACCCACGGCCCCAGCACCGCCAGCAGGAACAGCAGGAAGGCACCGGCGACGAAGGTCGACAGCCGCCCGCGCCCGCCGGACGTGACGTTGATCACCGACTGGCCGATCATTGCGCAGCCGCCCATGCCTCCAAACAGGGACGCGACGATATTCGCCCCGCCCTGCCCCATGCATTCGCGCTGCTTGTCGCTGTCGCTATCGGTCATGTCGTCGACGATCTGCGCGGTCAGCAGCGATTCGAGCAGGCCGACCGCCGCCATCGTCACCGAATAGGGCAGGATGATGCGCAGCGTCTCCCAGGTCAGCGGCACCTGCGGCAGGGCAAGGCTCGGCAGTCCTTCGGGCAGCCGCCCCATGTCGCCGACCGTATGCACCGGCAGGCCCAGGCCGATCGACAGCACGCTCAGCAGCAAAATCGCCACCAGCGGCGCCGGCACCGCCTTGGTGATCCGGGGGAAGAGATAGATGATGGCGAGGCCGGCCAGCACCATCGCATAGGTCTGCCAGCCGACATTCGTCAGCTGCGGCAGTTGCGCCATGAAGATCAGGATCGCCAGCGCATTGACGAAGCCGGTGATGACCGATCGCGACACGAACTGCATCAGCAGGTCGAGCCGCAGCAGCCCGGCGATGATCTGCACCACCCCCATCAGGATCGTCGCGGCGAACAGATATTCGACGCCATGGTCGCGCACCAGCGGCCCGACCAGCACGGCGACGGCGGCGGTCGCGGCGGAGATCATCCCCGGCCGCCCGCCGATCAGCGCGATGGTGATGGCGATCGCGACCGAGGCATAGAGACCGACGCGCGGGTCGACCCCGGCGATGATGGAAAAGCCGATCGCTTCGGGGATCAGGGCGAGCGCGACGACGATGCCGGCCATGATGTCATGGCGCGCCGTCCGGGCGTCGCTGAACCATTGGCGGCGATAGCGGCTGAAAAATTGGGTCATGTCGAAAATCCACATCAATGCACATGGCGCCATCCGGGGCGCGTTCGATAATCATGTGTGATGTTGTCCGGCGGATCGGCGGCCGGAATAGCCACCCGGAATTTCACCGGGTCCATGCGAATGCCGGCCTTCTACAGCCCTGCCCCGCCAATGCAACCCCGGCCCGGCCCGCGCGCCCGCCCGGACGCCCCGCGGCGATATACTGTGGGAGGCCGGGTGGGGGCGCGGGCCGGTGCGGCATCGAAAATGCGCTCTTCCGCGCATTTTCCAAAAAGCCTCTACCCTTCCCCGAACAACGCCCGCTGCGAACTCTCAATCTCCTCGAAATAGCGCCGCCGCGCATGTTTCTCGGTCAGCACACCCAGCACCAGCCCGCTTTCGTCCACCACCGCCAGCTCGTCCGCCGCCGCCTTGTCGAACAGGGGCAGGATCGCGCGGATATCCGCGTCGGCGCGCAGCGAGATATCGGCCATCGTTGCCAGCGGCGCGATCGGCGCATCCTCCGCCAGTTCGGGGCGATAGGCCGCCGCCGTCGGCACGATGCCGCGATAGCCGCCCGCGCCGTCGATCATGATCGCCTTGCTCGCCGACCCCAGCGGCACCAGCGCGCGAAACTGGCCGACGCTCATCGTATCGGGCACCGACACCCAGTCGCGCCGCATCATCCGCCCGGCGGTCAGGTTCATCACCCAGCCAATGTCGCGCGGGCTGCGGATGGTCGATCCGCGCAGATGCAGCCGCCAGGTGGAGAAGGAATAGCCGAACATTTCCCGCGTCACCGCGCTCGACAGCAGCGACGCGGTCAGCACCACGCCCATCAGCTGGAAATCATGGGTCGTCTCCAGCATCAGCAGCCCCAGCGTCATCGGCCCGCCGACGATCGCGACGCTGAGCGCTGCCATCCCCACCAGCGCCGCATCATTGGGGTCGAGCGACCAGCCGATCCCGACAAGGTCGACCAGCTGCGCGAAAATCTGCCCCGCCAGCGATCCCAGGAACAAGGACGCGAAGAACAGCCCGCCGCGAAAGCCGAAGCTCAGCGAAATCACCGATGCCGAGATCTTGAGGCACAGGATCATCAGCAGCACGGTCCAGTCGGGCAGCAGGATGAGGTTGAGGTGCAGCGCGCCATGCCCGGCCGACAAGGTCTGCGGCGTCAACCAGGCGAGCGGCATCAGCAGCACGCCGCCGATCACCGGCCGCCACCGCCCCGGCCAGGTCCAGCCCTGCACCCGCAGCTCGGCAAAGGTCACCATCCGCATGATGAGGATGCCCAGCCCCGCGCAGACCAGGCCGAGCAGCGCATAGAGAAGATAGTCCGCCGTCCCCAATATCCGGTCCGCCGTGGTCGCGATCAGCCACGGCTCGACGCCCAGCGCCCGCGTCACGAACGCCGCGCTCAAGGCCGCCGCCACCACCGGTGCAATCGCGGCCGGCGTATAATGGCCGATCACGATCTCGAACGCGTAGAAGGCGCCGGCCAGCGGCGCGCCGAAGGCCGCGCCCACGCCTGCCCCCGCGCCCGCGCCGACCAGGGTGCGCAGATCATTGCGCCGCAGCTTCAGCCATTGGCCCAGCAGCGACGCGACGCCGCCGCCCATCTGCGCATAGGCCGCCTCCAGCCCGACCGATGCGCCCGCTCCGTTCGACAAGACCGTCTGCCCGGCGATCACCAGATTGTCGGCCATCGGGATGCGCCCGCCATGCAGGGCATTGGCCTCCACCACGTCGATCAGCGGCCGTTGCCGCCGGCGCAGCAGCCGCGCCAGCAGCACCAGCGCCAGGCCGCCCAACGGCAGGCCCAGCAGCCGCCAGGGATGACGGATCTCGCCCAACGCGCTCAGCCGGTTGATGCTGACGCCATAGAGAAGTTCCTGAATGCCGTGCGCCATCAGTTGCAACAGGTTGGTGATCAGCCCCGCCGCCACGCCCGCCAGTATGGCGAGCAGGATGAAGGCCGCCTCGCTCTCGCGCAACCGGCGGCGCTGGCGGATGGCAAGGCTCCAGAACAGGGTCGACCAGGGACGGCGCATAGTTTTCCCGACAACGCCCCTTTGGTGCCCGCGTCAAGCCAATTGCCGGGCCACGCAACAAAATTCCAATTGGCGGGCAAATAGCATGTCGCCCTCGACTTTCGCGCGCGGCCGGGACTAAAGGCTTGGCCTATGACCCTGTTGCCCGATCCCAGCGCGCCCCTGGCCGCCGACGAAGCCGCCCGCGCCTTCGACCTGCTGTTCGACGCCGACCTGTCGGACGAGGCGATCGCCGGCTTCCTCGTCACCATGGCGCGGCGCGGCGAGACCGCGACGGAGATCGCCGCCGCCGCCCGCGCGATGCGCGCCCGGATGATCCCGGTCGACGCGCCCGACGGCACGATCGACGTTTGCGGCACCGGCGGCGACGGCCATCATACGCTCAACGTCTCGACCGCCGTCAGCCTGGTGGTTGCGGCCGCCGGCGTACCGGTCGCCAAGCATGGCAATCGCGCTGCCTCGTCCAAGGCGGGGGCCGCCGACACGCTCGAAGCGCTGGGCCTCGACCTCGATCGCGCCGCCGCCACGGCGGAAGCGACGCTCAAGGATCTGGGCATCTGCTTCCTGTTCGCGCAAAATTATCACCCTGCGCTCAAGCGCCTCGGCCCGATCCGCCGGTCGATTGGCGAACGCACCATCTTCAACCTGATGGGGCCGCTCGCCAATCCCGCCAATGTCCGCCGCCAACTGGTCGGCATCGCCCGCCCCGCTTACGTCCCCATCTATGCCGATGCGCTCGGCCAGCTTGGCGCCACCCATGCGATGATCGTGTCGGGCGACGAAGGGCTCGACGAACTCTCGCTCGCCGGCGGCAACGACATTGCCGAGGTGACGGCCGACGGCGTGGTCGCGATGCGCCGCCTGACCGCCGCGGACCTCGGCCTCTCGACCCATCCCGTCACCGCCATTCGCGGCGGCGACCCGGCCCATAATGCTGCGGCGCTCCGCGCCCTGCTCCAGGGCGAGGCCGGTGCCTATCGCGACGCCGTGCTGCTCAACGCCGCCGCCGCTTTGGTGGTGGCCGATGCCGCCCATGATTTCCAGGAAGGCGTCGAACAGGCCGCCGAAGCGATCGACAACGGCCTTGCCAACGCACTCCTCAATTGCTGGATTGCCTATCAATGACCAACAAGCTCATCGAAATCTGCGATTTCAAGCGCGAGGATGTCGCCCGCCGCAAGGCCGCGACGACGATCGCCTCGCTCCACGCCCGCGCCAGCGAGCAGACCCCGCCGCGCGGCTTCCGCAGGGCACTGGACGATGCCGCCCGCTCGGGCTTCGGCCTGATCGCCGAAGTGAAGAAGGCCAGCCCGTCCAAGGGGCTGATCCGCGCCGATTTCGATCCGCCGGCCCATGCGGTGGCCTATGCCGCCGGCGGCGCCGCCTGCCTTTCGGTGCTGACCGACGAGCCCTATTTCCAGGGCCATGACGATTATCTGATGGCCGCCCGCTCGGCCTGCGCGCTGCCGGCGCTGCGCAAGGATTTCATCGTCGATCCCTGGCAGATCCTCGAAAGCCGCGCGCTCGGCGCCGACGCGATCCTGATCATCGTCGCCGCGCTGGACGACGGCCAGATGCAGGAGATAGAGGACGCGGCGCTCGGCCTTGGCATGGATGCCCTGGTCGAGGTGCATGACGAGGCCGAACTGGAACGCGCGCTCAAGCTCCGCTCGCGCCTGATCGGCGTCAACAACCGCGATCTGCGCGACTTCAGCGTCGATTTCGCTCGCACCTATGAACTGGTGGGCAAGGCGCCCGACGGCTGCACTTTTGTCGCCGAAAGCGGCCTTGGTTCGCATGCCGACCTCACCGCCATGGCCGATCATGGCGTGCGCTGCTTCCTGGTCGGCGAAACGCTGATGCGCCAGGCCGATGTCGAGGCGGCGACCCGCAACCTGCTGACGGGCGCATGACCGGCCTCACCCATCTGGACGAGGATGGCGCCGCTCGCATGGTCGATGTCTCGGCCAAGGCTGTGACCGCGCGCGAGGCGGTGGCCGCCGGGCGCATCACCATGGCCGCCGACGCTGCGCAGGCGATCGCCGCCGGCCTCGTCAAGAAGGGGGATGTGCTGGCCGTTGCCCGTGTCGCCGGCATCATGGCGGCCAAGCGCACCGCCGAACTGATCCCGCTCTGCCATCCGATCCCGCTGAGCGCCGTCACCATCGACTTTGCCCTGCACGACGACGGCGTCACCGTCACCGCGACCGCGCGCACCGCCGGCCAGACCGGGGTGGAGATGGAGGCGCTGACCGCCGCGACCGCCGCGCTCCTGACCGTCTATGACATGGCCAAGGCGCTCGATAAGGGCATGATAATCGGCGATGTTCGCCTGCTCGCCAAGCGCGGCGGCAAGTCGGGCGACTGGACCGCGCCGGAGCAAGCTGGCCGATGAGCCTGATGCCGATCGCGGACGCGCAGGCGCGGCTCCTTGCCCTTGCCGATCCGTTGCCGGCCGAACATGTGCCCGTCTCCGCCTGCGCCGGTCGCTGGCTCGCCACCGACATCACCGCGCTCCGCGACCAGCCCTGGGCCGATCTTTCCGCGATGGACGGCTATGCCGTGCGCGCATCCGAAGGCGCCGGACCGTGGCAGCTGGTCGCCACCAGCAGCGCGGGCGACGCCGATATCCCGCCCCTGCAACCGGGCCAGGCTTGCCGCATCTTCACTGGCGCGCCCTTGCCGGCCGGCGCCGATGCGATCCTGATCCAGGAAAATGCCACGCGCGCCGGCGACAAACTGACCGCGCATGACGGCATATTGACGCCCGGCAGGCATGTCCGCCCGCTCGGTTCCGATTTCCGCGCCGGCACGCTGCTGGTCAGCGCAGGCAGCCGCCTCACGCCGGGCCAGATCGCGCTTGCCGTCCTTGGCGGCCATGGCAGCCTGCCCGTCAGCGCCCGGCCCCGCATCGCCCTGCTCTCGACCGGCAATGAACTTGTGCCCCCCGGCGCGCCGACGCCGCCGGGCTATCTCCCCTCCTCCAACGCGCCGATGCTGGCCGCGCTGCTCGCCGCCCTGCCCTGCGAGGTGATCGACCTCGGCATCGTGCCCGACGATCTCTCCGCCATGACGCAGGCGCTGGAACAGGCGTCACAGGCCGACATCATCGTCTCGACCGGCGGCGCCTCGGTCGGCGACCATGACTATGTCCGCCCCGCCTTCGCGGCCGCCGGCGGCACGCTCGATTTCTACAAGATCGCGATGCGGCCGGGGAAGCCGCTGATGGCCGGGCGCCTGGGGAACGCCACCTTTCTCGGCCTGCCGGGCAATCCGGTTTCCGCCTTCGTCACCGGCACCCTCTTCCTCTGCCCGCTGGTCCGCCATCTCGCCGGATCGCGCGCGCCGCTGCCGCCGGTCGTGCAGGCCCGCCTTGCGGCCCCACTCGGCCCAACGGCGGAGCGCGACGATTATCTGCGCGCCTATCGCGGGGCCGACGGCATCGTCTCGGTCACATCGCAGGACAGCGCCGCCACCGCCGCCATGGCGCTGGCCGACTGTCTGATCCGCCGGCCGGCCGGCTCAGCCCCCGCCATTGCCGGCGACATGGTCGACATCATCCCCCTGACCGCCTGACTATCTGACTGCCTGACCGGCAAAAGCGGCGCATGGCTTAACGCGCTTGACTTGCCCCTTTCCGTTTCCTATGCGTTCTTCATTCGTTCCATGGAGGACCGCCGATGTTGACGCCTAAGCAGCAGGAATTGCTGAGCTTCATTCAGACCCGGCTGGAAGAAGGCGGCGTGTCCCCTTCGTTCGAGGAGATGAAGGACGCGCTCGACCTGCGCTCCAAGTCCGGCATCCACCGGCTGATCAATGCGCTGGAGGAACGGGGCTTCATCCGTCGCCTGCCTAACCGCGCCCGCGCGCTCGAAGTGTTGAAGCTGCCCGATGCGATGCACCGCGCCCCCGCGCCGGCCATTCCGACGCCCAAGGTGTCGGCTCCGGCCGTGCTGCTGCCGACCGCCGCCAATGACGTGATCGAAATCCCGCTGCACGGCCGCATCGCCGCCGGCGTGCCGATCGAGGCGATGGAAAGCCATACCATGCTCTCCGTCCCCGCCGCCTTGCTCGGCTCGGGCGACCATTATGCGCTCGAAGTGTCGGGGGACTCGATGATGGAGGCCGGCATTCTCGACGGCGACTTCGCGCTGATCCAGCGCACCGATGTCGCGCGCGAGGGCCAGATCGTCGTCGCCCTGATCGACGACGCCGAAGCGACGCTCAAATATTTCCGCCGCGAAGGCAGCCGGGTCCGGCTCGATCCCGCCAATGCCGCCTATGAACCGCAGATCTACGATACGCGCCAGGTCCGCATCCAAGGCAAGCTCGCCGGCCTGCTGCGCCGCTACAACTGACCCGGTGAGCGGCGGAGCAGCGTTCCGTCGCCCCGTCCCGTCCGATCCGGGATGGGCAGCCCCCTGCAGCCATGATAGCATGGCGCTGCGTTACAGGGGGTCTGGCTCATGTCCTATTTGCGCTCCATCTGTCCGATCATCGTCCTGTCATGCGCTTCTCCTGCGATCGCGCAGGATGACGAACAGACCCTCGCCCCTTTCCGCAGCCTGATCGAAACGCGCCTAGCCGCGCTCAAGAGCGGCGATATCGCGAAATATATGGCGATGCTCGACAAGGATTATGTCGTCATTTCCGATCTGGGCGAGCGGCGCACCCGCGCCGACCTGCCCGCCTATCTGCCGACCATCTCCAACCCGTCGCGCAGCTATGCCATCCAGTCGATCCATGCCCGCATCATCGACGACATCGCCCTGGTCGATGCCGAGATCCGGGAAGACATGGCCGATGCCGTCGGCGGCTGGCACGAAAGCGATATCTTTGTGCGCCAGGGCAGTCGCTGGCTCTATCTGCACCGGCAGGACAGTTCGATCCTCTATCCCCCCGCGCCCGTGCCGACCGATGCCGACCCGCTCGATGATTATGTCGGCCAATATCGCTCGGCAGCCGGCCTGACGGACATCATCACCGTGCACGACGGCACGCTCTACGGCCAATCGACGCCACAGGATGCGCCGACTGCCCTGATCCATGTCGGTCCGGGCGCCTTCGCCATCCCCGGCGGCGCGGACCTGCTGGTCTTCACCCGCTCGCCCACCGGCACAGTGACCGGCCTGATCGGCCACCTCACCAGCGGCCAGATATCAACCTCCGCCAAACTGCCCTGACACCCGTCGCCGCACCGCCGGTCGCACGATCCACGGATGCGCGTCGCCGGGCCGATGGACGGTGTGAACTTTGCCGCTTTCAAGGCCAATCGACAGGCCGCCGGTGCGGGATAGCAGCCGGCGGTCGATTTTCATCCAGCGCGGTCGGCACCACCAGGGCAGGCCCCGGTCGCTGATGACGATATCGGCCGCCGCGCAGTCCCGCTCCAATATCGGGCGATCGACCAGCATCGCATTGCGGGTCACCAGCAAGCGCCAGTCGTGCCCGCCCCGCGGCAACGTCACCGCGCACAGATCGGTCGAACAGCGTGCCTGCTTCATCTTCGCGATCGCCTCCAGCGTCCCGTCATAGCCCGCACTCTCGCTCAGCACGTCGCGGACATAGTCGCCCGCCCCCTCGCGCAGCAGCGCCATCGTCCCCGCCGGCGTCCGCACCGCGACATGCCGCCCGTCGCCCGTCACCACGATATCGGGCGGCGCCAGCAGCGCGATGCCGATCAGACCAACCGCCACCGGCCCAAGCCCCAGCCAGCGCCAGCGACTGCGCCAGAGCAGGCACCAGAGGCCTCCCACCACGATGATCCCGAAAATCCAGCCCGGCACCGCCGGCGCCAGCATCACCGCCATCGGGCTCGCCGCCACGCCATGCGCCACCGCCAGCAACAGCGCGATCGCCTTGGCCGTGAGCCACCAGAAGGGCGCGCCCAGCCCGGCCAGATCGAAGCACAGCGCCAGCGCCTCCAGCGGCATGATGACGAAGGTGGTGAGCGGGATCGCGACCAGATTGGCCACCGCGCCGAGCAAACCTGCCTTGTGAAAATGGAAAAGCGCGATCGGCGCCAGCACCAGTTCGATGGCAAGGCCGGTCACCAGCATCGCCGCCACCGTCCGCCCGGCCTTGCGCAACCAAGGCTCGTCCCGCGCCATCGCGAACGCCTTGAACCGCCGATGCTCGCCCAGCGCCACCAGCGCGACTACGGCGGCGAAGCTCATCTGGAAGCTCGGGCCGATCAGCGCCTCGGGCCAGAAGGCCAGCACCACCAGCGCACCGGTCGCCACCAGCCGCAATGTGATCGCCTCGCGCCCCAGCGCCAGCCCGCCCAGCACCAGCAGCGCCGCGATGCAGGATCGCACCGTCGGCACCTCCGCCCCAGTCAGCAGCGTGTAGCCGATTCCCGCCAACGCGCCCCCGGCCGCCGCGATCAGCATCAGCGGCCAGTCCAAAGCCGCGCGCGGAATCAACGCCAGCAGGCGCAACAGCAGGAAGATCACCGCCCCGATCAGCGCCGTCACATGCAGCCCGCTGATCGAGAGAAGATGGGCAAGCCCACTGCGCCGCATCGCCTCCGCATCCGTTTCGGCAATCGCGCCCTGGTCGCCGGTCGCCAGCGCCACCGCAATCCCCGCCGGTGCGCCCGTCACCTGTCCGCTGATATGATCGAACAGCCGCGCCCGCAGCGTCGGCCCCTCACGCGCCTTCTCCACCACCTCGACCGGCGCCAGCGCGCGCCCGGTCGCCCCGATCCCCTGGAAATAGGCGCGTCGCGCAAAATCGAACGCGCCCGGCACGCTCGGCGGCGCGGGCGGCATCAGCCGCACACGAAAGCGCAGCACCGCCCCCTTGCCCAGCCCTTCGGGCATGTCCGCCTCCGCGATATTTACCCGGATCGCCGCGGGCAGCGCCGGCGCCGCGATCGGCCGCAGGCCCACCCGAACCATCTGTTGCGCCGGCAGCTTGGCCACCGCCGTCACCGTGCCCGTCACCTGTGCGAATATGGGACGAGCCAGCGGCGGCTGCCCCAGCCATGTCGCCTTGCCCCAGACCAGCAGGCAACCAACACAAGCCAGCAAGCCGCCGGCCACCAGCATGTGCCGCAATCGCGCGCCAACCGGCAGCAACAGCGCCAGACAGGCCAGCCCCAGCGCCCCGCAGCAACAGGCCAGCCAGTGTGCCGGTCCCGGCAGCACGAACCAGCCGGCAATGCCCGCGCCCAGCGCCACCGGCACCCACAAGGCAAGCTGTTCGCGCTCCACCTCCAGCCATTGTTCGATCCGCGCAAATCCATTGTGCGCAATACGCACCGTCCTGCGCCCAACGGACGTTTGTCGTGGCTCAAAAGCCATGCTAGGGGGCGTCGCATCCATGGATCAGGCAGGAAGAATGTCAGCGAATATGACGGCAAGTGCAACGGGATTGAACAAGCAGGTGGTGACCCGTTTCGCCCCGTCGCCAACGGGCTTCCTGCATATTGGCGGCGCCCGCACCGCGCTGTTCAACTGGCTGTTTGCGCGCCATCATGGCGGCAAGTTCCTGCTCCGCATCGAGGATACGGATCGCGCCCGCTCCACCGAGGAAGCCGTGGCCGCCATTTTCGACGGTCTGGAATGGCTGAACCTGGGCGGCGATGAGCCGGCGGTGTTCCAGTTCGAGCGCACCCCGCGCCATGCCGAGGTCGCCAACCAACTGCTCGCCAATGGCCATGCCTATCGCTGCTATGCGACGCAGGAAGAGCTGGCCGAGCTGCGCGAACAGCAGCGCGCCGCCAAGCAGCCGATGCGCTATGACGGCCGCTGGCGCGACCGTTCGCCGGAGGAAGCGCCCGAAGGCGCCCCCTTCGTCATCCGTATCAAGGCCCCTCGGACCGGCGAAACGGTCATCGAGGATGCGGTGCAGGGCCGCGTCGTGGTGCAGAATGCCGAGCTGGACGACATGATCCTGCTCCGGTCGGACGGCACCCCCACTTACATGCTGGCCGTGGTAGTCGACGACCATGACATGGGCGTCACCCATGTCATCCGCGGCGACGATCATCTCAACAACGCCTTCCGCCAGCTGGCGATCATCAAGGCGATGGGCTGGGAAGAGCCGGTCTATGGCCATATCCCGCTGATCCACGGGTCGGACGGCGCAAAGCTGTCGAAGCGCCACGGGGCGCTCGGCGTCGACGCCTATCGCGACGAGATGGGGATGCTGCCCGAAGCGGTGCTGAACTATCTGCTGCGCCTGGGCTGGGGCCATGGCGATGAAGAGATCATCTCGATCGAACGCGCCATCGAACTGTTCGACATCGACGGCGTCGGCCGTTCACCCTCGCGCTTCGACATCAAGAAGCTGGAAAATCTGAACGGCCATTATCTGCGCGAAGCCGACGAGACGCGCCTGGCCGCTCTGGTCGCCCCGCGCGTTGAGTCGCGTCTTGATACGCAACTGAATGACGCCCAGCGCGATATTTTGACCCAGGCGATGGTTTCGCTCAAGCCGCGGGCCAAGACGCTTAACGAAATTGCAGAAGGCGCGGAGTTTCTGTTCAAATCTTGCCCGCTCGATTTTGACGAGAAGGCGTCTGCTCTGCTAGATGAACCCGCGCGTGAGCTGCTGGAAAAGACAGCCGACGCTCTCCAGCCCGTCCAGTCCTGGACGGTTGAAGCGATCGATGAAGTGATACGCCGCGTGGCAGAGGATGCGGGGCTTGGCCTGGGCAAGGTGGCACAGCCGCTTCGTGCGGCGCTCACCGGGCGCACGGTCTCGCCGGGTATTTTTGATGTCCTCTTCCTTCTGGGGAAAGAGGAAAGCTTGAAGCGACTGACCGCTGCGGGGCACGTGGTGGCCGGTTGACGGCAGTTAAGGAGAAAAACATGTCGGATAATAATGCCAGTTTGACCGTTGGCGGAGAGGCCAAGGACTATGCCATCATGGATGGTACCGTCGGTCCCCAGGTCATCGACGTTCGCAAGCTCTACGCCAACACCGGCATGTTCACCTACGATCCGGGCTTCACCTCGACCGCCAGCTGCGAGTCGGGCCTGACCTATATCGATGGCGACGCCGGCGTGCTGCTGCATCGTGGCTATCCGATCGGCCAGCTCGCCGAACAGTCCAGCTTCATGGAAGTCTGCTACCTGCTGCTGAACGGCGAACTGCCTTCGGCCAAGGAACTGGCCGATTTCACCAACACCATCACGCGCCACACCATGGTGCATGAACAGCTGACCGCCTTCTTCCGCGGCTTCCGTCGTGACGCCCACCCGATGGCGATCATGGTCGGCGTCGTCGGCGCCCTGTCGGCCTTCTATCATGACTCGACCGACATCAACGATCCGGAACAGCGCCGCATTGCGAGCCACCGCCTGATCGCCAAGATGCCGACGATCGCTGCGATGGCGTACAAATATTCGGTGGGCCAGCCCTTCGTCTATCCGCGCAACGACCTCAGCTACACCGCCAACTTCCTGAACATGACCTTCTCGGTCCCGGCGGAAGAGTATAAGATCGATCCGATCGTCGTCGACGCGATGGACAAGATCTTCACCCTGCATGCCGACCATGAGCAGAACGCGTCGACCTCGACCGTGCGTCTTGCCGGTTCGTCGGGCGCCAACCCGTTCGCCTGCATCGCGGCCGGCATCGCTTGCCTGTGGGGCCCGGCGCATGGCGGCGCGAACGAAGCCGCGCTCAACATGCTGCGTGAAATCGGCACCGTTGATCGCATTCCGGAATATATCGCCCGCGCCAAGAACAAGGACGATCCGTTCCGCCTGATGGGCTTTGGCCATCGCGTCTACAAGAATTACGATCCGCGCGCGACCGTGATGCAGAAGACCGCGAAGGACGTGCTGGAGAAGCTGGGCGTCAACGACCCGATCTTCGACGTTGCCAAGGAACTGGAGCAGATCGCGCTCAACGATCCCTACTTCATCGAGAAGAAGCTCTACCCGAATGTCGACTTCTATTCGGGCGTGATCCTCTCGGCGATCGGCTTCCCGACCGAAATGTTCACCGTGCTCTTCGCCCTTGCCCGCACCGTCGGCTGGGTCGCGCAGTGGAACGAAATGATTTCGGACCCAGCGCAGAAGATCGGCCGTCCGCGTCAGCTCTACACCGGCCCGACGCAGCGCGACTATGTCGCCGTCGACAAGCGCTAAGACGCGGTCATAAGAGACAAGAGGAACGGCGCCCGATCGGGCGCCGTTTTTCGTTGGAGCTCAGCCGCCCACCCCGGCATGGACATAGATCCAGGCCGGAACCCGCCCCTGATCGGTAACGACATCGATTCCGGCACGGCGATAATCCGCCCCCTCGAACGCATCGAGCCGCGCCCAGTGGGCCGGCAGGTCAGGCGAGCGGAACAGCTGGACCGGCACCGCGGCGCCGCCCTCGTCGGGAATGAAGGCAGGAAAGCCCATCGACGCGGCCCAGCCATGCGCGACCAGATGGCCGGTCACATGCCCCGCCTGCCAATGGCCCTGCAGCTGCGCCAGTTGATGATGATTGGCCCGGCCGGGCGCCAGCGTGCCATAGGTGGCCAGGCAATGCGATCTGTCCATGTCGCCACCCTATCGGGGCAGCTTCGGCCGGACAAACAAGCGCTCTTTATCTCATATAAGCGCGATCGCGCGCCCGTCAGTCGAGCACCGGCAAGGTCAGGATGAAGCGCGCGCCCTCGCCCGGCGTGCCGCCGACGCTGATGTCGCCGCCCATCGCCCGCGCCAGCTTGCGCGAGATATAGAGGCCAAGCCCGCTACCGCCCGGATCGTCGCGTCCCAGCCGCTCGAACTTGTCGAAAATCTTCTCGCGATCCTCCAGCGCCACGCCCGCACCCTGGTCGATCACCAGCACCCGTGCCTGCCGATGCTCGCGCTCCACGACGATGCGCACCTGCGATCCCTCGGGCGAATAGCGCACCGCATTGCCGACCAGATTGACCAGTATCTGCAGCACGCGGCGGAACTCGCCCCTCGCCATCAATATCTGGTCGACATCCGGACAATGGATCTTGATGTGCCGATCCAGCGCCTTGACCGTCAGCAAGCCGCCGGCCCGCCGTCCCAGATCGGCCAGGTCGACATCCTCGATGATCACGCCGAAATCGGGCCGGTCGATCGCCTGCAGATCCGCCAGATCGTCGACCAGCGCCATCAGGTGACGACCGGCGGTCGCGATATCATTGGCATAATCGGCATAATCGGGCCGCAGCGGCCCTTCCAGCTGCGCGCCGATCGTGTCCGCATTGGCGATGATCCGTCCCAGCGGCTGGCGCAGAGACCGGTCGAGCCGCTTGCCGAACTCGCCGGGATAGAGCGACAATTGCGTCGTATCCGCCCGCGCCAGCGCCGGCGGTCGCTCGATCGGGCAGGCCTTGCCGCGATAGCCGACCAAATGGCCGGCTAGGTCGAACAGCGGGAAGCCCGCCAGCCGCACATGCTGTTCGGGATCATGCACCAATGTCGCGACCTGATCGCGGAAGGCGCGGCGCTGGGTGAAGCCGCGCAGGATCGCCATGTCACCCTCGCCATCGCTCTGCAGCTCGAAATAGCTGGAGAAACGGCTGCCCGGCAGGGGCGGCTGCGTCGGCAATGCGCCCTGCCGGTCGGTCCCGGCAATCGCCATCTGGAACTGCAACTGGGTGTCGATCTGCCAGGTCCAGCCATCGGCCAGCGCCGCCAGGTCGGCCTCGCGCCGGCTATGGTCGCCGGCATTGGCGAGCGGCGGCCGCTCGCTCCAGTCGACCACCGCCAGCGACACGATGCGTCCGTCCGGCCCTTCATCGCTGCGCGCCCGCACCCACATGTCGATGTCGCCCCGCTCCGCCGCCGCGACCACCGGCCGCGACACCGTGACACCCAGCCGCGCCGCCAGCCGCACCACGGCGGCCAGTTGCGGAATGGCGAGCGGCCCCAGCAGATCGCTCCCCGCCTCCCGCTGCAAGGCAAGCAGCGGCGCATCAGCACTCAGAAGCGTGCCGTCCGCCGATGCCGTTGCCCGGACGATGGAGGGGTGGAGCGTCATGTTCATCCGGTGACGCGCCGCAAATGATCCAGCTTCGCGCGGAAGGCGGCGGGCGCGCGCAGGGCGCCCACCACGGCTTCCGCCTTCACGTCGCTCAGCAATTGATATTGGTCGGCCTCGGCCACGATCACCGCGTCCGACAGACCCGGCCGCACCGGCCGCAGCGCCAGCAGCAGATGGCGATAATCCGCCCCGGTTCCGCCCAATGCCCGGCACAGTGTTGCCACCTGCATCACCGGCCCCATGATCAATATGTCCGTCACCTGCGCGGTGCCTAGGCGCAGCCGTCGCCCGGCCAGCGCCGCAAACAGCAGGAAGCGTCGCTGCCCCAGCGCCGCGCCCAGAAGGTCGGGCGCATCGGCCTGCGGCCCCAACCGGCGGACCAACTGATCGGCCGCCGCGATCGGGCCATTGCTTTCGTCATGACTGGCAAGCAGCGCCCAGCCCGCCCGCTCGAATGCCCCCAGCAATTGATTGTCCGGCTCCAGCGCGGTGCGCTGCACCACGGCCGCCAGACAGGCAGCCGCCGTCCACACCAGTTCAGCAAAATGTTCGGCCGGCAGATCGGGCCGCATCGGCTGATCCTCGCCGCCCATCGCCTGCCACTGCCCCTCGGCCAGTGCCAGCGCGACGATCGCATCGCCAATTTCGGGATCGTCCGACGACAGGATCGATTCGGCCTCGGGCTGTTCCGGCGGCTCGCCATCGGGGCGCCCGATCTGCCGCAGCAACAGGCTCACCCCCGCACGCATCTGCATATGCGCCAGCAGGGCCGGCCCCAGCAGGGTCGGCTGCGCACAGATGGTCGGCCAGCACAGCCCATCGGGCCAGCGCCCCAGCGCCGCGGCAATTGCGGGATCACCCGCCAGGCTCAGCCGCAGCGCAGTCTCGATCGCAGTCAGGCATCCGCCCAGATGACGGCGGGTCTCGGCGATCAGCGCATCATGGCGCGCCCGGTCCTCGACGGGAAAGAAAAAGGCGAGATCAATCGCATGGCCGACGGGCACGGCCGACATGCCGGCCATGACATGTGCCATGGGCCAGCTGTCCGCCATGATGGATCCGGCAAGGGACGTGTGGGCGCTCATGCAAGGCAGCATAACCCCACGTCGTTAAAATGCACTAAACCCTGAAAGCAAAATCAACGCTCTCGATGCGACAAAAATCATCCGCCCCGACGCGACAGGATGATCGCCCCGATCGATCCGATCGCCGCCAGCATCGCCACATCGAAACCAAATGCCTCCGCCCCCGTCAGCAGGGCTGCGAGCAGCACCAGCAACGCGGTGCCCGGCGTGAAGATCATCCAGGGGCGCGCCGCCCCGGTCCGGCGCCAGCGATCGGCAACCGTGATGATGCCCAGCAGCAGCGCCAGATAGTTGGGCACCATCCCGCTGCCCGACAGCATCACCCCGATCAGCGCCAGTCCCGGCGCCAGAAAGGCGATCCAGCCGCTCGGCGGCCGGCGCAGCGCCATTTCATCGAGCCGATCGGCCAATTCTGCCAGCAGCAGGGCGAGCAGCAACAGGCTGAGCCCGGTGCCCGGCCAGCCCAGTTCCAGCGGCATCAGCGCAATGCCGGCCAGCGCGATCGAACCGATCCGCACCTGCATCGCGGGCACCTGGCTGCGCATCAATGCGGGGCCGAGCAGCCGGGCGAGCGGCCCGAACAGATAATGTTCTATCCCGCCGCGGCTGGACGATCCCGACCGCGCCCCGGTCGACATCACCGCCTGCGCGGCGAGGTCCGCCTGTTCCTGCCCGTCGACCAGCGCGACTCGGCCTTCCAGCAGATCATCCTGCGGCACGGTGATTCGCACCGCACCGCCCTGCACCGCTGATCGCACCAGCGTCAGCGCCAGATCCCAGTCACCGATCATGTCCAGCGTGCCGAACAGCAGCGCCGGATTGATCCGCGCCAGCCCGGCCCAGCGCTGCCCCGCATCGATCCGCTCGAACGGCGCACTGGCGCGGCTGTCGTCGGTGACCAGCAAAGCATTGCCCGTCTGCGCCGCCAGTGCGTCATAATGGCCCTGCGCCACCACCGCGCCATCGGCCACCAGCAGCACATCGGCGTCGCGCGGCGCATCGCGCACCATCGACACCATGTCGCGGATCAGGGCGACGGCAATGCCATCCGCGCTCAGCCGGTCGACGGCCTGCGAAATGGCCGGCGTGATGACGCTGACCAGGATCATGATCCGGTCCGCACCGGCCCGAACTGCCTGTCGCGCCTGATATTCGACCAGCGTCTGGCCGGCGAAATGCAGGGTGGCGCGAAGCGCTGCAGGCGAATCACTTGAAGCCCGGCTGGCACTGAGAATGGCCGCGAATGTCATATTGTCTGGAAACCGACCCATTTTGATTGCGACGATCTTCTTGCAAGCCGAACGACGCAGCGCAAGCAGGCGCTTTCAAATCACCGGTTTAAGGTCGCCGGTCAGCCCTGCTGAAGCAGTGCGATCGTGCTGCGCAAGCGCTGCAAGGCGCGCGGATCGCCCGGCGCGGCCTCGACCGCCTCGTCCGCCAGCGCCATCAGGCTGGTCAGGCCGAAACTCGCCGCCAGGCCTTTCAACCGCCAGGCCGCCAATTCCCAATTGGCGTCGCAGCGCGCCCGGCTCATCAGGTCGAGATGGCGCTCCGCGCTTTCAAGGAAAGCCACGCGCAGATCGGCGATCAGCACCGCGTCTTCGCCAACGGCGGCGGCCAATGCCGCATTAAGAGCGCCAGGATCATAGGACATGGGGACGGAAGCTATCGAAATTGCGTTAAGTTTTGGTAACAAGGCATTTGCGCAGACGGAAAAGATGATAGGATCACACCCATGAATGGGGGCAGCACAATCGTCGAATTCTGGCGAGACGAGGGAAACGCGACCGGCAACGCGCCGGCCGCGGATGACATCCTGCTATTGAAGCAGGCCGTACTGGACATTGAGGACGCCCCTGACGACGCGCAGGGGGAAGGCGAAAAGCTGGTGCGCAACGCCCGGATCGGGCTCGGCCTGCTGGCGGCGCTCTGGCTCGGCTTCGCGCTCTGGGCGACGATCGTGTCGGATCAGTGGCGCGCCGGCCCGGCCGCCTGGCCCGCGCTCGTCGCCACGCTGCTGGTGCCGATCAGTCTGCTCGGCATCGCCTATCTGCTGATCGTGCGCAACAGCCGCGCCGAATCCCGCCGCTATCTCGATACCGCCCATGCGCTGCGGACCGAGGCCGAACTGCTCGAACTGCGCCTCGGCCGGATCGCCGACCGGCTCGAATCCGCACGCCAGACGATGCAGGATCAGGCCGAACTGCTCGACAGCTATGGCGCCGCCGCCAGCAGCAATATGGAGGCATCGGCCGAACTGATCGCCGGCCGCGCCCAGACCACCGCCGACCGCGCCGAAAGCGCCGAGCGTGCCGGCACCGCCCTGGTCGCACGGATGGACGCGCTGATCGCCGCCATGCCGCAGCTCGAAGAACGGTCCGTGCGCATGGCTGCGCAGATCATGGACAATGGCCATGCGCTCGCCGAACGGATCGACACGCTCGAAGCGCGCCTCCACGCGCTGGGAGAACTGTCCGACGACACCCGGACCCGCACCCTGTCCGCGACCAAGAGCCTGTCGAGCCAGCTAGGCCAGTTGCAGGAGACGACCCGCAGCGCCACCGACGAGGTCAACGGCCTCGCCGACATCGCCGCCGGTCGGATCGAGACATCGACGCAGAGCGCGCGCGCCGCCATGGCCCTGACCCAACGGGATATCGATGCGCAATCCGCCGCGCTCGAGGCGCTGGTCAATCGCGTCGCTGTATCGCTCGGCGAAACCAGCGATGGTGCCGTTCGCGCCCTCACCCAGGATCTCGATCTGGTCGAGGCATCGCTGCGCGGTCGCCTCGAAACCTCGATGGATCAGGTGCGCGACACGATGGAGCGCGCGCAGGAAGGGCTTTCGACCCAGCGCGCCACGCTGGAGGCGCTGGTCGCCCGTGCCCAGGCCAGCATCACCGCCACCAGCCAGAATGCGCTCGCAGCGCTGGGCCAGGATCTCGGCTCGATCGAGGACGATCTGCGCCAGCGGCTCGACGCCACCCTGCTTCAGGCCCGTGAAACGCTCGCCCTGACCGATGCCGGGCTGCGCGATCAGGCCGGCGCGCTCGACAGCCTCATCACCCGTTCGCGTGACAGCATCGCCGCGATCGGCACCGACACCGTCGCCGGCCTTGCCGACGATATTGGCGAGGTCGAAAGCCGCCTGCACCAGATCAACGATCTGGTCGAAGGACAGCGCAGCCTGATGGCCGGGCTGCACGGCACGCTCAACCAGACGATCGACCAGGCCGAGGCCCGCTTTGCCGCGCTGGAGGATAATGCCCTCGCCCGCAGCCAGAAGCTGACCGACGCGCTGACCCGCCTGACCGAGGAAACCCGCCGGATCGACACGGCGCTGCATGACGGCGGCACTACCGCCGAAAAGCTGATCGGCAATGCCGAAACGCTGATGGTGGCGCTCGACTCCAGCGTCCGCGAACTGGACGAAACCTATCCCGGTGCGCTCGCCCGCTTCGACGCCCGACTGGAAACCAGCCGCGCCATGCTGGGCGCCGCAACGCCGGAACTGGAACGGCTGGAAGCCATTTCGGAAGCGCTGGTCGGCCGCACCCAGGAAGCCGAGGAGATGCTGCGCGGCCAGGGTCGTCGCCTCTCCGAATGGCTGGAAAGCACCCAGAGCGGCATCGAATCCAACCGCGAACTGGTGGAGAAGCTGCGCACCGCGCTCGACGCCGCGCATGAGGACACGACCCGCATCACCGAAGGTGCAGGCCCGCTGCTCATCACCGCGCTGCTCCGCGTCAAGGACACCGCCGAACAGGCCGCCGAGCGCGCCCGTCAGGCGCTCGGCCGCGCCATCCCCGACGCCGTGCAAAACCTGGCCGAAGCCAGCGAGCAGGCAATGCAGCAGGCGGTCGGCGATCAGGTTTCGGCCCAGATCGAGAAGCTGGCCGATGTCGCGGAAGAGGCCGTGCGCGCCGCGCACAATGCCTCGGACCGGCTGACCCGCCAGTTGATGACGATCGCCGATACCAGCGCCGGGCTGGAACACCGGATCGAGGAAGCCGGCCGTGCCGCCGAGGAACGCGATCGCGACCATTTCTCCCGCCGCTCCGCCCTGCTGATCGAATCGCTCAACAGCACCGCGATCGACGTCGCCAAGATCCTGTCCAACGATGTGACCGACACCAACTGGTCGGCCTATCTCAAGGGCGATCGCGGCGTCTTCACCCGCCGGGCAGTCAAGCTGCTCGACGCCGGCGAGTCCCGCGAAATCGCGCTCCATTATGATAATGACGCCGATTTCCGCGAGCATGTGAACCGCTACATCCACGATTTCGAGGCGATGCTGCGGATCATCCTGTCGGCGCGTGACGGCAATGCCTTGGGCGTCGCCATCCTCTCGTCCGACATGGGCAAGCTCTATGTCGCCCTTGCCCAGGCGATCGAGCGCCTGCGCCAATAAGGATCAGGGGCGGCGCCCGGCCGCCCCATCCCCCTTTTTCAGGGCTGGAACAGCACGCCACCGGTCATCGGTTCAGGCGCGCCGGTGGTGCCGGGAAAGCTGATCGGCAGGCCATTGAGGTGCCGCACCGCCATATAGGCAAAGCCCTGCGCCTCCAGCGCGTCACCATCCCAGCCCAGTTCGTCCACCGAGCGGACATCGGCGCCGGTGCGCGTCGCCAGCATCGCCATCAGCGTCGCATTATGGCGGCCGCCGCCCGCCACATAGATGCGCGCCGGCCGTTCGGGCAAATGATCCATTCCCCGTGCCACCGCCTGCGCGGAAAAGGCGGTCAGCGTCGCCGCCCCGTCCGCCAGCGACAATCCCTCGACCGGCGCAATGGTGAAGGCTTCACGGTCGATGCTCTTAGGCGGCGGCGCCGCGAACCAGGGATCGGCCATCATCGCCGCCAGCCGCGCCTCGTCCACCTGGCCCCGCGCGGCGGTCGCGCCGCCCGCATCATAGGCGGCGTCGCCATGCGCCTGCATCCAGTTGTCGATCAGGCCGCTCGCCATGCCGGTGTCGAAGGCGACCAGGCTACCGTCCGATCCGATCGCGGTGATGTTCGCCACCCCGCCCAGATTGAGGATGCCGACCGGCTTTGCCAGCCCGTCGGACAGCGCACGATGATAGACCGGCATCAGCGGCGCCCCCTGCCCGCCCGCGCGCACATCGGCACTACGCAGGTCGGCGACCACGGGAATGCCGAACGCGCCAGCCAGCACCGCGCCGTCACCAATCTGCCAGGTCCAGCGCCGCTCGGGCCGGTGGGCAACGGTATGACCATGAAAGCCGATCACGCCGATATCCTCCGCCACATGGCCGCTGCGGCCCAGCATGTCGGCGATCGCATCGATATGGAAATTGGTGAGGTCCATCTCCACCGCGCTGACCAGCGGATCCTCGCCCGGCGCGTCCATCGCCATTGCCCGCGCGCAGGCGGCGGCCAGCCGTTCGCGAAAATCATCGCTGTAGGGCTGGGCGTGGAAAATGATTGCCTCGGCCTGCCCCTCGCCGTCCGTCTCGATCAGCGCAGCGTCGATCCCGTCGCGCGAGGTGCCGGACATCAGACCGATTGCCAACATGATCGAAAACTCCGCCTCTTTTCCACTTGCTGCCCCAATGCTACAGGCGCGCGTCATGAGCAACTATCAGTCCGATCTCCTCCGCCTGCTCGAAGCACGCGGCTACATCCACCAGCTGACCGACGCGGAAGGGCTTGATGCCATGGCCGCCAAACAGGTGGTGCCGGGCTATATCGGCTTCGACCCGACTGCGCCGTCGCTCCATGTCGGCCATCTCGTGTCGATCATGATGCTGCGCCAGCTGCAGAAGGCGGGTCACAAGCCGATCGTCCTGATGGGCGGCGGTACCGGCAAGATCGGCGATCCCAGCTTCAAGGATGAGGCGCGCAAGCTGCTGACCGTCGACCTGATCCAGGAAAATGTCGCCAGCATCAAGCGCGTGTTCGAACGCTTCCTGACCTTTGGCGACGGCCCGACCGACGCGATCATGGTCGACAATGCCGACTGGCTCGACAAGCTCGAATATATCCCCTTCCTGCGCGACATCGGCCAGCATTTCTCGGTCAACCGGATGCTGAGCTTCGACAGCGTCAAGCTGCGCCTCGATCGGGAACAGTCGCTGAGCTTCCTCGAATTCAACTACATGATCCTCCAGGCCTATGACTTCCTGGAGCTGTCGCGCCGCAGCGATTGCCGCCTGCAGATGGGCGGATCGGACCAGTGGGGCAATATCGTCAACGGCGTCGAACTGGCCCGCCGCGTCGATGGCACGCAGGTGTTCGGCCTCACCACGCCACTGCTCACCAATGCCGACGGCACCAAGATGGGCAAGACCGTGGGCGGCGCCGTCTGGCTGAACCAGGACCAACTGTCCGACTATGATTATTGGCAGTTCTGGCGCAACACCGCTGACGCCGACGTGTTCAACCGGCTGCGCCTGTTCACCGACCTGCCGATGGACGAGGTCAACCGCCTCGCCGCGCTGCAGGGCGCGGAGATCAACGAGGCCAAGAAGATCCTGGCGAACGAGGCAACCGCGCTCTGCCGTGGCATCGAAGCTGCTGCTCTGGCCGCCGAAACCGCGCGCAAGACCTTCGAGGAAGGCGCGTCGGATGCCAATCTGCCGACCGTCGCGCTGGGCGCCGAAGGGCTGACCGTCATCCAGGCGACCACCGGCCTTGGCTTTGCGACCTCCAACAAGGAAGTCCGCCGCAAGCTGGCTGAGGGCGCGATCAAGGTGAATGGCGAGGTCGTTACCGACCCCGCAATCACGCTCAAGGTCGGCGACAAGCTCAGCTTCGGCGCGAAGAAGCACGGCCTGGTCACCGCCTGAGGACAAACAGGGTTTCAGCCTAGTTAACGCTACCAGGTAGGAAAGCCTCCACTTTCCGCCCGCTAGGCTGAAACCCATGTCCTCCTCGGTTTTCGCCAATCTTGGCCATGTCATGCGGTCGCGCGACCCTTCCGTCGATCAGCGGCGGGTGGCGCGCGACCTGGTCGACATGGTCAGCCATATCACAGCGGACGGCCGCACCCATGGCGTACGGATCATCAACATCTCGCCACTCGGCCTGATGTGCCGCACGGAAGAGTTGCTCGCGCTGAGCGGCCGGGTGCTGATCTGGCTACCGGTGCTCAAGGATCGTCGCGCTCTCGTCCGCTGGAGCGAGGAAGGCCGGATCGGCCTCGAATTTGTCGAGCCGATCCCGACCGCAGGCTATGACGCCATGATGGCGCTCATCCCGCCACGCCGGACCGCCTGGTAAAGGCTTCATCCCTCTCCAGAGTCTGACGCCCGCGCACCAGCGCCTCGGGCATGTCTGTCCGCAGGAAGGTCAGCATCGCCTCGCGCACCTCGCAGCGCAGGTCAAAGGCGATCCCAGCATTGCGCGCCGACAGCAGCCCACGCAGTTCCAGCGCATCGGCGCGATGGTCGGTCACCTGCAAGATCGCCACCCGCCCGTCCCAGCGCCCGTTCGCCTTCACCGCCTCGACGAAGCGCGCGCGGATCCGCTCGATATCCGCGGTCGGATCGACATAGAGGAAAACCGTGCCCAGCAGGTCCGACGTGCTGGTGGTCCAGTTCTGGAACGGCTTCTCCAGGAAATAGGATACTGGCACCACCATGCGCCGGTCGTCCCAGATGCGCACGATCACATAGGTCAGCCTGATCTCCTCGATCCGCCCCCATTCCCCTTCGATGATGACGACATCGTCCAGCCGGATCGGCTCGGAAAAGGCCATCTGGATGCCCGCGATCAAATTCTTGAGCGCCGGTTGCGCCGCTGCGCCCACCGCCAGCGCAGCAAGGCCCGCCGACGCCATCAGCGACACGCCGATCGTGCGCACGCCCGGAATGGCGATCAGCATCATCGCGATCACGAAGAAGCCGACGATGCACTGGCAGATGCGATAGAGGATGCTGATCTTGGTGCGCTGCCGCCGCGCCTTCAGATTATCCTCGACGCTGATGTCGGCGCGTGCCTCCAGCATCGCCTTGCCCGCCCGCATGGCGCGAAACACCAGCCAGCCGACCAGCAGCGCGAATATCATCCGTGCCCCGATCGACCAGATATCCTCGATCCGCGGCCCCATCTCGATCGACTTGAGCCCCGCGCCCAGAGCCAGCAGCACCACCAGCCAGCGCGTCGGCTGGAAGATGGCCGGCAACAGCAGCGGCTCGATCCGCGCGCGCTTCACCAGCCGCACCGCAATCCAGTAAAGCGCGCCGTGAACGGCGAAGGCGACGACCACCGACAGCGCGATCGAAAGCGCGGCCATCGGCGTGATATGGGTCAGGCTGATGTCGGTCATGCCAGGGGCAACGCGACGGCCCCGCATTTTGTTTCGCAGATGCAGCAGAGATTGTGATCACGCCTTACAGGATGAAGCCTTGGCCGATCGCTACTTCCATCGCATGAATATGGCGGTGAAGGTCAGCGTGTCGATGACGCCGTGCAACAGGATCAACGGCCACAGATTGCGCCGGAACAACAGGAACATCGCTCCGAACGCCAGACCGATCCCACCAGTCATGATCGCCCCGCGCCACCCCTGATAATAGAAATGGCCATAGCCAAAGATCAGCGCGGACAGGAGTACGGCCATCGCTGCACCCACGCGGCCGGCCGGGAACAGCGCCTGCAACCGAGTGATCAGATAGCCGCGAAAGAACATCTCCTCACCAAAGGCCGCCGCGCTCCACACGATGCCGATCCACAACAGAAAATGCGGCAGGCTCCCCGCCACCGCGCCCCAGCGATCGGCCACGCCAGCGGATTCCTTCGCCAGGAACGCCAGTCCAATCGCCGGCCCGACGATTGTCACCAGTGCAACGACGATGGCAAAGGCCAGCAGCGTCAACCCCGCCTTGGGCAGGACCA
Organism: Sphingobium sp. DN12; assembly: GCF_051058005.1. NCBI lineage: Bacteria > Pseudomonadati > Pseudomonadota > Alphaproteobacteria > Sphingomonadales > Sphingobiaceae > Sphingobium > Sphingobium sp. DN12. The sequence goes on along the minus strand of NZ_CP173717.1, from coordinate 1,139,213 downwards.
TCAGTTTGGCCCTCCATCCCGGCAGCGGGATCAATCCCATCGCCGACCAGCTCAGGCCGCAAAAACGCATATACAGCGTCAGCAAGGCCAGCGTCAGCAGCAGCGACACCGGGCCGGCATAGCGCCAGAAGAGCAGGCTCAACCCATATTTGGCCAGCAGCGCGAAGCCGACAAAGGCCACGATCTCGACCGCAATGCCGCGTCGGCTCAGCTTTTGGATCGGTTCTGGCGTCATCGCCACGGGGTGTACTATGCGAGCAATACTGCCAAGGGAACGGCCGCGCCGCTCACCCCCCCCGCAGCAACCCCACCGCAGCATCCTTCTCGAACAGATAGAGGCAGGTCCGCGCCGCCTGTCCGCGTTCGCTGTCCAGCCCACCGTCGCGGTCGATCAGCAGATGGGCGTCGTCGCGCGCGGCGTCCACCAATGCCGACACATGTTCGGGCGTCGCGATCTTCAGTTCCGCCTCACCCGACTGGCGCGTGCCCAGCACCTCGCCCGCGCCGCGCAGCTTCAGATCCTCCTCGGCGATGCGGAAGCCGTCGTTGGTCTCGCGCATCAGCGCCAGCCGCGCCCGCGACGTCTCGCCCAGCGCATTGCCGCGCAGCAGCAGGCAGACCGACGGCTTGTCGCCGCGCCCCACCCGGCCGCGCAACTGGTGCAATTGCGCCAGGCCAAAGCGCTCCGCCCCCTCGATCACGATCAGGCTGGAATTGGGCACGTCGACGCCGACCTCGATCACCGTGGTCGCTACCAATATCTGGGTGCGGTTGGCGGCAAAGGCCTCCATCGCCGCATCCTTGTCCGGCCCCTTCATCTTGCCATGGACCAGCCCCACCCGGTCGCCGAAGCGCTGGCGCAGCGTCTCGGCGCGCATCTCGGCCGCCGCCTGGTCACTTGTCTCGCTTTCTTCGACCAGCGGGCACACCCAATAGGCCTGCCCACCGCCCTCGACATGGCGGGCCAGCCCCTCGACCACCTCGTCCAGCCGGTTGGCGGACATCACCAAAGTCTGGATCGGCTGGCGGCCCGGCGGCATCTCGTCCAGCCGCGACACGTCCATCTCGCCATAATAGGTCAGGGTCAGCGTCCGCGGGATCGGCGTCGCCGTCATCACCAGCAGGTGCGGCGATCGCTCGGCCTTGCTCGCCAGCATCATCCGCTGCGCCACGCCGAACCGATGCTGCTCGTCGATCACGGCCAGGCCCAGCGCCTTATACTGCACCTTCTCCTGAAAGATCGCGTGCGTGCCGACCAGGATGTGGATGCTGCCATCGGCCAGCCCCATCAGCGTCGCCTCGCGCACCTTGCCCTTTTCACGGCCTGTCAGGATCGCGATCTCGATCGGCAGGCCCGACGCCATCTTGCGCAGCGTCTCATAATGTTGCCGCGCCAGGATTTCGGTCGGCGCCAGCATCGCCCCCTGCATCCCGGCCTCGACCGCGTTCAGCAGCGCCATCAGCGCCACCAGCGTCTTGCCCGATCCCACATCGCCCTGCAGCAGCCGCAGCATCGGCGTCGCCTGCGCCATGTCGCCCTCGATTTCCCCGATCGCGCGGCGCTGGGCACCGGTCGGGGCGAAAGGCAGCTTCAGCATCGCGCGCAGCCGCCCGTCGCCGCTGATCGGCACGCCGCGCCGCCGCCGCGACGATTGCCGCACCAGCATCAGCGCCAGTTGCCCGGCGAAAATCTCGTCATAGGCCAGCCGCTCGCGCGCCTGTGCGTCGGTCGGGTCGGCATGGAAACGCTCCAGCGCCGCGCGCCAGGCCGGCCAGCCCTTGCTCGCCAGCAGGCTCGGCTCGATCCATTCGGGCAGTTCGGGCGCGCGGGCCAGCGCCTGCCCCACCAGGTCGCGCATCCGGTTGTTGGTCAGCCCTTCCGACAGGCCATAGACGCTCTCGCGCGCCGGCACGATGTCGGCCTCCTCGGGCGGCAGGACATAGTCGGGATGAACCATCTGGAGGTTGTCGCCATAGGCCTCCAGCTTGCCCGACACGAACTTGGGTTCATTCAAGGGCAACAGCTTGCGCGGCCAGGCGCTGTTGCGGCCGAAATAGACGAGGGAGACGGCGTTGCCATGAGCGTCCACCGCCTGCACCCGGAACGGCGCACGCGCATTGCCACTGGCGCGATAATCGACCGGGGTCAGCATGATGCCGATGACCTTGCCGGCGTCCGCCATGTCCAGTTCGTCGATCAGCTTCCGGTCGACATAATTGACCGGCAGGTGAAAGGCGACATCGACCGCCCGCGCCAGCCCCAGCCGTTCGAGCGGACGGGCCAGCGCCGGGCCGATGCCCTTGAGCGCGGAGATTTCGGCAAAGAGCGGATTGAGAATATCGGGTCGCATGGCTATCTGAGGCTTCTCTAACGCAGCCGGGACGGTCATTCAAATATCCGATCGGCTGTTTCGGCACGTCCGTTAAAGGAACAAATTGTGAACGACAACCCGCTGATGCGTCGCCTGAAATTCCGCGCCTGGCACCGGGGCACGCGCGAGGCGGATTATACGGTCGGTGGCTTCTTCGAGCGCTACCATGCGAGCTGGAACGAGGAGCAGATCGCCTGGTTCGAGCGTTTCATGGACGAACAGGATGCCGACATCATCGGCTGGGCGCTCGGCACCATCCCGGTGCCGGACGAATGGAAGGGCCCGATGATGGACCAGTTCCTGAAGCTCGATTTCGTCAAGATCGAGAACTGACAAGTCCCCCTCCCGCTTGCGGGAGGGGTTAGGGGAGGGCCTGTTTCTCCCCCTCCTTTGCAAACCCTCCCCCGACCCCTCCCGCAAGCGGGAGGGGAGAGAGCAAGGAGAGGCGCGAGTAGCAGATATGACCGATCTCCAGAAAATCCTGAAGGCGAAGGCGCCGCTCACTCTGTCCGGCGTGCCGGCCGGCTTCCAGCCCTGGCTGCTGGCGGACATTGCCCGCGCGGCCCATGGTTCGGATGCGACCCGCGCCGTCTTCGTCGCTTCGGACGAGCAGTTGATGCGCGCGGTCGCCGACACCGCCCATTATTTCGCGCCAGAGATCGAGCTCATCGAAATCCCTGCCTGGGACTGCCTGCCCTATGACCGGGCCAGCCCCTCGCTGCGCACCGCGTCGGCGCGCCTCGCCGGCCTTCATGCGCTTCAGGCAAAGCCTAAAGGGCCGCAACTGGTCCTCACCACCCTCAACGCCCTGACCCAGCGCACCCTCACCCCGTTCCGCGTCCGCCAGCTGGTCGCGCGCCTCGCGCCCAAGGAGCGGATCGCGATCACGCGCCTTGCCGACATGCTGCAATCCAACGGCTATGTCCGCACCGACACCGTCCATGATCGCGGCGAGTTCGCCATTCGCGGCGGCATCGTCGACCTGTTCCCCGGCGGCGAGGACCAGCCGTTGCGGCTCGACTTCTTCGGCGACGAGATCGAGACGGTGCGCCGCTTCGACCCGACCGACCAGCGCACCACCGGCAGCGTCGACGGCTTCACCCTGCTCCCCGCGTCCGAGGCGCTGCTGGACGAAGACACGATCAAGCGCTTCCGTGGCCGCTATCGCGAAACCTTCGGCGCGACCGCGACCGGCGACCCGCTCTATCAGGCGGTGAGCGAGGGCCGGCGCCTCGCCGGCATGGAACATTGGCTGCCCCTGTTCGAGGAAAAGCTGGTTCCGCTGACCGAGCATCTGGGCGACGACGCGATCATCGTCCGCGACCATGGCGTGGTCGGCGCAGCTGACGCCCGGTTCGAGGCGATCCGCGACTATCATGCCAACCGCATCGCCGCGAAATCGGCCGATCCCGGCGCCTACCGCCCGCTCGCGCCGCACGCGCTCTATCTCGACGCCTCCGAGTGGGACGCCGCCGCCGCCAGCTGGCCGATGCACGCCACCACCCCCTTCCATGAGCCCGAGAGCGCCACCGTCCTAGACTTCGCCGTCGACGGCCCGCGCGACTTCGCGCCGGAACGCGCGCAGAACGTCAATGTCTATGAGGCGGTCGGCAAGCATATCGACGCCCTGCGCCGCACGAAAAAGAAGGTGGTGATCGCCAGCTATTCGGCCGGCGCGCGCGAGCGCCTGTCGGGCCTGCTCGCCGATCATGGCGTCGCCCGCCTCGCCGCTGCCGACAGCTGGCAGGAGGCGCTCGGCACAGCCGCGGGCGGCAGCGCCGTCCTCACCGTGCTCGGCCTCGACCATGGCTTCACCGCGCCCGACGTCGCCGTCCTCACCGAACAGGATATGCTGGGCGACCGCTTGGTCCGCCGCGCCAAGCGCAAGAAGAGCGCCGACGCCTTCCTCGCCGAACTCGCCACCCTCTCGCCCGGCGATCTCGTCGTCCATATGGACCATGGCATCGGCCGCTATGAAGGGCTGACCCAGATCCCGGTCAGCAAGACCGCGCATGACTGCGTCGCCCTCTCCTATGCCGGCGGCGACAAGCTCTATGTGCCGGTCGAAAATCTCGAAGTCCTCTCCCGCTACGGCTCCGACAGCGAAGGCGTGAGCCTCGACAAGCTGGGCGGCGAGGCCTGGCAGCGGCGCAAGGCGCGGATGAAGGAGCGGATCCGCGAGATTGCGGGCGAACTGCTCAAGACCGCCGCCGAACGCGCCCTGCGCCCGGCCGAGATCGCCGAACCCGACGCCGCCGGCTATCCCGCCTTCGTCGACCGCTTCCCCTATCAGGAAACCGACGATCAGGATCGCGCGATCGGCGATGTCATCGAGGATCTGGGCGCCGGCCGCCCGATGGACCGGCTCGTCTGCGGCGATGTCGGCTTCGGCAAGACCGAAGTGGCTCTCCGCGCCGCCTTCGTCGCCGCCATGGCCGGGATGCAGGTGGTGGTGATCTGCCCCACCACCTTGCTCGCGCGCCAGCACCACATGAATTTCGTCGAGCGCTTCCGCGGCTTCCCGCTGGAAATCGCCCGCCTCTCCCGTCTCGTCCCCGACAAGGAGGTGAAGGCGACCAAGGCGGGCCTGGCCGACGGCACGATCGACATCGTCGTGGGCACCCACGCCCTGCTCGCCAAGGGGCTGGAGTTCAAGCGCCTCGGCCTCGTCATCGTCGACGAGGAACAGCGCTTCGGCGTCACCCACAAGGAACGCTTGAAGTCCCTGAAGACCGACGTCCATGTCCTCACCCTCACCGCCACGCCCATCCCGCGCACGCTCCAGATGGCGATGTCGGGCCTACGCGAATTGTCGGTCATCCAGACCCCGCCGGTCGATCGCCTGGCGGTGCGCACCTACATCATGCCCTGGGACGGCGTCGTCATCCGCGAGGCGCTGCTGCGCGAACATTATCGCGGCGGCCAGAGCTTCTTCGTCGTGCCGCGCATCTCCGACCTGACCGAGGTCGAGGAATTTCTGCGCACCGAAGTGCCCGAGGTGAAGCCGATCGTCGCCCATGGCCAGATGAGCGCCACCGATGTCGAGGAGCGCATGTCCGCCTTCTACGACAAGCGCTATGACGTGCTGCTCTCCACCACCATCGTCGAATCCGGCCTCGACATCCCCAGCGCCAACACCCTCATCATCCACCGCGCCGACCGCTTCGGCCTCGCCCAGCTCTATCAGCTGCGCGGCCGCGTCGGCCGGTCGAAGACGCGCGCCTATGCCTATTTCACCACGCCCGCCAACCGCATCATCACCGAAACCGCGGAAAAGCGGCTGAAGGTGCTGTCCGATCTCGATACGCTGGGCGCCGGCTTCCAGCTCGCCAGCCATGATCTCGACATTCGCGGCGCCGGCAACCTCGTCGGCGACGAACAGTCGGGCCATATCAAGGAAGTCGGCTTCGAACTCTACCAGTCGATGCTGGAGGACGCGATCATGGACGCCAAGGCCGGCGGCGCCGGCCTGGAGGCGCGCCGCGACAGCTTCTCGCCGCAGATCAGCGTCGACGCGCCGATCATGATCCCGGAAGAATTCGTGCCGGATCTCGACCTGCGCATGGGTCTCTATCGCCGCATCAACGAACTGGAGGACCGCCAAGGTCTGGAGGCCTTCGCCGCCGAACTGATCGACCGCTTCGGCAAGCTGCCCGCGCCGACCCAGAACCTGCTCAAGATCATCGAGATCAAGCAGAATTGCCTCAAGGCCAATATCGCCAAGATCGATGTCGGGCCAAAGGGCGCGCTGGTCAGCTTCTTCGAGGATCGCTTCCCCAACCCCGCAGGCCTGGTCGCCTATGTCCAGCGCCTCGACGGCGTCGCCCGCCTGCGCCCGGACAGCAAGGTCGTCGTCACCCGCGCCTGGCCCGACCCCGCCGCCCGCCTCAACGGCGCGCTGCAACTGTCGAAGGGGCTGGCCAAGGCTGCGGGGTAAGGGGGGGGCTCATTTCTCCTCGCCTTGCGGGGAGGGGAACCGCGGCGTGCAGCGGAGGATGAGCGACTGATTTTGGCCGTAAGGAGAATGGCGGCTTTGCATTACCGGATGTGAGAAAGCTGACATTGCCGGTGGAGCCCTAACTTCCCTTACGAAGGCCTATCCGTCCTCCGTGCTCGATTGCTCCGACACGTGCTGAAGCGTGATCGGGGGGAATTGGATACCAAGGGCGTTCAGGGTGCCGGCGCAATTAACGGCAGCGAGTGTCAATGTGGCGTCAGTATGAAATTGCCTCTTGTATCCCAACACCCGCTGCGCTTGTGCCAACCACGACAACAGGAGCAATTCGTGGTCGGCAAGCCAGACCGTCCCCGGCTCGTTCAACCGCATTCCAGCATGTTCGGCCAAATCACGCAGTCGACGAAACTGTTCGTTATATACGAACTGCGCACGGTCATCCGTGGGATCGCCGCGCAGCATGCGGATGACACGCTGTTCGGCAAATGACCGTCGTTTCAGCGCCATGGCGGTTCGGCGGGGCAAGGTGCGGATAGCTTGTGCCAAGGATATTGTCTCCCGGATCGGGAAGTGTTCAGCGCATGAAGAATTCGACGGGCACGACCAGTTCGATCGTCTCGCCCTTTACTTCTTCGGGTGGTTTGGGGAGCGGCTGCGCTCGCTTGGGCAGAGAGACGGCTTCGTCATCAAGGGGGCTATGGCCGGACGAGCGCTCCAGTCGCACCGACAGCACCTTGCCGTCGCGATTCATGACGAAGCGAATATAGGGGACACCCTGCTGCCTTCGGAAGGCCGCTTCACGCGGATAACGCTTCACCTTGTTCAGCGCGCCGAGCACCAGCCCCTCCCAGGTCGGCTTGGCATTGCTTTGCTGCGGCGCTGGCGGGAGCGGCCTGCTCTCGGGGGCAGTCGTCTTCTCGATAGGCGGGCCAGGGTCGATAACTGGCTTCTGGACCTCTATCGTCACCGGATTCTCGCTAGGCAGCTGGATTTCCGGCAGATCGACCTTGGGGCGATCTGGCTGGACTTCGGCCTTTTCCTTTTGGATCTGCTCAGGGCCGGGCGGAACTTCGCTCTGTGGTTCTGGCGGAGCGGCGGGCGGTGCGACATCGAAGACAGCCAGGTGCGCGGGCGACTGGGCGGGGCTGAGCGTCGTCCAGGTGAATAGCGCTCCGCCAATGACGAGCAGCACGACCAGAAGCACGCCTCCCATGCCGAACAGGCGTGTCCCTAAACTCACAGGCTGATCGCAGTAGCGACCGGAAGGCGCCGCGCAGGGTTGAGCGGACAGGCAAGAGGCGTTGACCATCGGAACCTGGACATCAAACAGATGCCCATCTGTCAGAGCAGAGGCATGCACGGTCATTTTCGCCACCAATTGTCCTTGTAGGTAAGCAGGAGCGCAACGGTCGTTGCGGCCACGGCCAGCAGGCCCGTCCAAAGCACCAGACCGGCAGAGTGGCCCGAATAACGGACGGCAGGAACGATCCCGGTACACAGCAGCAGTCCGCCTGCAACGCGCAACCCCCACATCTTGCGCGGGCCAAGGGGCGTTCCGAACAGATCGCGGTGATGTTTGGCAAGCGACAGGGCCAGCGCCGTGAACCCGGCAAACAGCAAGATGAAAGAAGCCAGCAGGTTCATGATACGCCCCCCACCGACAACCAGATCAGGATGCCCAGCGTCGCGGCAACTATCGCCAGCCCGGTCCAGGCCCTGCGCGCTGTGCGCGCGTGGAACACAGCCATGACGATGCCCGCCCAGATCGGGAAGCTGGCAATGGTGGCGCCGAGAATTACGGATGACCTGGCGACGCCGAATATCGGCAACAACGCCCCCAAAGCGACGATCACCAGCGAAGTGACCGCATAGCCGCCAAGCGAGGCAGCCAATATGCGCGATGCGATGGCGATGCGGTGTGAGCGTGTGGTCACAATGCCTCCGCCACTATCCGGGGCTTGGTTCGGGATCTGGCCGAAGGGACCGGCGGCATCGCAGCCTTGCGGGCTGCCAGTACGAACGCCGCGCCGACCAGCAAGGCGATCAGGTCGAATCCGGCCATCACCCAGTCGCCCGCCGGGATGGAAACGCCCAGATGGCGATCCGTGGTCAGCGCGTTCAGCACCGGCAGGAAGCCGAACGCACAGGCGCCAAGGGACAGCAATTCCACCCATGCCCGGCGCGCAGGACGCCAGATCGGCCAGATGAGCAGCGCCGCCCATGTCAGGAACAGGACGTGCACTTCCCAGTCATGGCGCTCTGGCAAGCTCAACGACAGCAACCGGTTGGCCCAGAAATAGGCGGCAATGGCGACAGGCAGGCCCGCGATTGCACCGATGTTGAGTGTTTCGACAAGCCGAAATCCGAAAGTCGAGCCCTGCTTCGCCCGGCGCTTGGCCGTCCACAGGACAAGGCCGGTGGCGATCATCCCGGCGCTGGCCAGTCCGACCAGCACGAAGATTGCCCGCAATGCAGGCCCGGCAAAGTCCGCCGCGTGCAGGCTGACAAGAACTTCCTGTGTCATGGCTATTGGCGATGGCGTCGCCCGCTCGTCACGCAGGAGAGTGCCGGTCGCGGCGCGGAACGTCAGCGAGCCATAGTCCTTTTCAACATTGCCGCGCCCGCTGGGATAGACAGTGACTTTTCCATTCATCTCGCCGGGGGCAGTAACCACGACCCGCCCGATGGACGCGCTTGTGCCCCAGCGCTTCTCGACCTGGGAAACAATGGTGGCGATCGGCACCATATCGGCGCGGGGTGCCCGCTGCGGCGCGACAGGTGCGGGCGACGCTGCCGTTTCCTGCGCCACGCGCTGCCCCGTATCGCCGTGAAGGATGGCCGGACCTGCTGGCATGTAAGTGAACAGGAAGAAGACCAGCCCGCTCCAGCTGATCATGATGTGGAATGGCAGTGCGGTGACGCCCAGCAGATTGTGCGCATCGAGCCAGCTGCGCTGCCCTTTGCCGGGCCTGAAGGTGAAGAAATCCTTGAAGATCTTCTTGTGGACCACGACCCCGGTGAGCGTCGCAATCAGCATGAAAATGGCGCAGATCGCCACCAGCCTGATGCCGATCTCATAAGGGATATAGTGAAGCTGGTAGTGCATCTCGTAGAGATGGCCCCCGCCGCCCGTATCGCGGACCTTTACGGCATCGGGCTGGCCCGTCGCCGGGTCAAGAAACAGTGCCTCAGTGTCCTCGCTGCCGGGCCATGGGCGCGCGACGAGATAAAGGTCATGCCCCAATCGGCGCATCGGCAGGAAGATCGTCCAGCTTTGCGCATCGGCAAAATGGCGCTCCAGATAGGCCACCGCGCGCGGCAGGCTTTCCGCCACTGGAGGCACTGACGCAGCCATCGGCCGCTCAGGCATCATCCAGCGGTCGATCTCGAACCGGACATAGGAGAGGGTTCCCGTCACGAAGACGAAGAACAGAACCCAGCCCAGGACAAGACCCGCCCAGGTGTGCAGCCAGGCCATGGACTGGCGGAACGTATCTTTCATCGGGCAGCCATCCGCAGACCACCGCCCCGCACCGCGAAAGTGCAGGGCGGCAGCGCTATTAGTATTTCGCGCGGAGGGTGACGGCGAACTTGCGAGGGTCGCCGTAAAGGTTCTGTCCGGCTCCGGTCAGGGTAGCATAATATGTCGTGTCGAAGATGTTATCCAGCAAGGCAGTCAGTTCCAAGTGCTCAGTCAGCCTGTAGCCGATCGTCGCGGAAGCCACTGCCCAGCTACCCTGCCGAAACACGCTGTCGGCGACGTAGACGCTGCTTTCACCGCGCAGCCCGCCGCCCAGGCTCAGGCCGTCCAATGCGCCCTTTTCGAAGCGATAGAGGCCCCACAGCTTGTAGGAGTGGCGCGGGGTAATTGAAGGCTGAAAGCGCTCGCCTGCATCAGCGCCGTTCAGGTTCTTCGAATCGTTAAAGGCATAGCTGGCGCTAATGTTCAGACCTTCGACTGGACTGCCGCTGATCTCCGCATCGATACCGCGCGTGCGCACCAGCCCGGCATTCTTGTAGCAGGTGGTCGAGGTCGGGCAGTTGACGTTGTCGGTATCGATCATCGCACGGCCGGTGTCACGGATCTGGAATGCTGCCAGCGCGAGATTAAGCCGATCATTGAGCAACGAGGATTTCACGCCTGCTTCCATCTGCCAGCCTTGACGCGGCTTCAGATAATTTCCCGCATAATCCTGCGTGAAGTTGACATTGTAAATTTCCGCATAGCTCGCATAAAGCGAGAGCGACTTGCGAATATCCCAGACGAGGCCACCATAGGAGGTGAACCGGTTCTTCTCCTTCAGGTCGTCATAGCTATAGTCCGCCATATTGCCGCCGACGATCGTGGTCAGGCTGTCGGCCAGTTTGATATGCGCGGCCCCGTACAGAAGCGACTGGCGGGAGCGAGCGTAGGTGAGGTTTCCCGACAACGGCGTGACGGTGAAATCGTGATCGTTCAGCACGTCCACATCGCTGTAGAATGTGGTGCCCGCACCATAATCAATGCCCATTTTTGCGGTGTTTAGCTGCCAGCCAAGCGTCAGCTTATGCTCCTGACCAAGAAGATGGACAGGGCCGTTAACACGCAAATCCAACCCCTTCATCGTCTGATCGAAAAGACGGTGGAGAACGCCCACGCGTGCAAGGTTCGTTTCCTCAGCGATCGTGCCGGATACGAAAAGATATTTCTGATCAGAAGTCTGCTCGATCCGATGGGCAACGGCTTTCGCTTCCCACCCGTTGTCAAAGTGATGGGTCAGGTCGACCCCATATTCGACTTCCTCATCGCTGGACGGAGCATTCGTGCCGATGAAAGACGAACGGCCGCCTATGGGGGTGCCATCGGCATATTGCGCACTGCCCCAGAACCTCTGGATGTATTTGCGATATTCGCGCTTCGCATAGGTCCCCAGCGTTGTCGAAGGCGCGAAGTCATATTCGACTATGCCATAAAGCGACTGATGCTGATCGGTGACGACATCGACGAAACTGTCACCACCCTGAACCGCCACGACCGCCCGTGCGCGCAGGGATCCGCCCTCGTTGACAGGGCCGGTGACGTCCATCGTACCACGATAATTGTTCCATGAACCGGCCCGAGCGCTAAGAGCGATGGCGGCATGATCGAGCGGCCGCTTGCGCACATAATTGACGGTGCCGCCCGGTGTCCCGATGCCCGTTAACAGACCGGAGGGGCCGCGCAGAACCTCGACCCGGTCGAACAGCTCAAGGTCGTTCACCGCGAAGTTATCGGTCAGTCGCTGCTGGGAGATGCCTTCCACCTGGATATTGGCCTCGTCACCGCGCATCCACGGGCGGTTCTCGTCCCTCTCGGCAAGGATGACACCCGGTGCGAACTGCAGTGCTTCTGCGAGCGAGGTCATCTGCTGATCGTCCATCTGCTGGCGGCCGACCACTGATACGGATTGCGGGATTTCTCGCAGGGTCTGCGCCGACTTGCCGAGGGTAACACCCAGCGCGGCGTAAGTATCGACGCCTTCGGTTGCCATGACATCGCTGCTGCCGCCGGATGAGGTGATAGTGCCATTGCCGCCGCTCGTCGCGCCTTCGACGCGCACCGGACCCAGCGAGATGGCGCCATCGGCTGACTTGGGTGCGCGCTCCAGCGTGTAGCGATTGCCGCCGCTGTGCCGGAACGTCAGGCCCGAGCCCGCCAGAATGCGGGACAGTGCCTCTGCCGTGCCGAAGCTGCCCGACAGGCCGGGGCTGGAAAGCCCGTCAGTCAGGCTGCCGTTATAGACGATGTCCGCGCCGCTCTGGTCCGCGAAGCGATTGAGCACGCCCGCCAGCGAACCAGCGGGGATGGAATAAGTCTTGTTGGCCTGCGCATGCGCCGCCATTGGGGCCACCGCTGCGCACAGAGCCAACCCGCTGGCCCCCAGCATCGTCATCGCCAGAACCCTGCGCCCCTGCCGCAAGGCAGATGCTGCGAAATTCACGTCCTTCACCTGGATATTCCCCCAATCGAAAAATCAGCAGGCGCCATGCAAATGCGACGCGCCCTCAATAAGAGAGACGCCGCACTTCGCCGAACCGGGATGCGGAAAGACGGAATTTTTCCGATTTTTATTTATGTAGGAAAATCATCCTGTTGGTGAGGCGTGTAGAGTGCACGCCCAGCGCGGTTTCAAGCTGTCCGAGCGCCGCGACGGGATCGGTGGTCCTGAAATTGCCGCTGACAGGAATGGTAGCAACGCTATCGCTCACATGGATGTATCCCGCATGATAGCGGCTCAGTTCCGCCGCAACCTCGGCCAGCGGGCGGTTGACGGCGATCAGACGGCCACGGGTCCATGCTTCTGCATCCGCGATCTCGATATTACCGGGCTTCGAAAGACCATGCCTGCTGTCGAACGCGACGCTTTCGCCTTCGCCGACCACGCCTTGGTGTTTGCCAAAGGATACCAATACCCGGTGTTCGGTAACGGTGACAGTCGCGCCATCGCTGTCGTTGCGCACGATGAACCGCGTGCCCAGCGCGCGGGCAGTGCCGCCATGGGCCTCGACCGTGAAGGGGCGTTGCGGGTCGGCCTTCACTTGGAAAGAAGCCTCGCCCTTGAGAAGTTCGATATGACGGCCCGATGAGGAATAGTCGTAAGCGATCGCGCTGTCGGTGTTGAGGTGCACCGACGATCCGTCAGGAAGCGAGACAAGCTTCTGCTCCCCCACGCTTGTCATGGCATCTGCCCGAAAGCGCATGGACAGATCCGTGGCCACCAGCACGGCCGCCACTGCGGCGCAGGCTGCGGCAGCACTGGTTATCTTGCGGCGATGGGCAGGCTCGGCCAACCAAGGCCTGCGACGTGGGCGGCGCCGTGCCGGCAGGGCTTGCACCTCTGCCGCGCTCCGCGGTGCGGGCCGCATACCAGGCGTTTCTTCTATATCGTCAAGCGCAGCCCAAAGGTGGTTGGCACGGTCATATGCCTCCTGATGCAGCGGATCGACTGCCAGCCAGAGCGATAGTTCCGCTTGCATCTTGGGCGTCAGCAATCCGGCATCGGCGTCAGCCACCCAGCGGGCAGCTTCATCGCTGATGTCTCGGGATATGGCACGCCTGTCGATCAACTGCTTCTTTCCTTCGGCTGTATCAGCGCAGCCGCGCACATAGAGTTAGACGATGGCCCAACCGGAACCGGGATGCGAGCAGGAACTTATTTGTCCGTTTTCTGCTCCAGTCTTTCCAGGCAATGCTGGAGAGCGATCCGAACATGCTTGGCGACCATGTTGGTGGAAATGCCCAGCCGGTCGGCGATTTCGGCAGGCGTAAGCCCGTCGATCTTGCGCATCACGAACACCTCACGGCAACGCGGTGGCAATTCTTCGACCGCCTGTGCCATTCGGCCCAGCAGGTCGCGGTTGATGGCTACAGCCTCGGCATCTGGCTCCGAGGATGCGACATCTTCTGGCAAGTCGCCGCTATCGAACAGCCGGCTCGCCCTCAGTGCCGAACGCCGCTGGTCCGAAGCCAGATTGAGAACCATGCGATAGAGGAAACCGCGCTTGTCCGTGATCGGCGGCTCGTCCTCGACCCGCTGGATCCGCAGCCATGCTGTCTGCGCAATATCTTCCGCCACGGTGCCGCTGCCGACAATCCGGCGCGCCAACCGGATGAGCGAAGAACGCTCAGCGATCAGAACTCGGGATAGGGCGACGGCATTGGTCGGCATAACGCTGCCCATAAGGATTTTGATAACGGCTCGCAAGAAGGGCATGCGAGTACCGTGAGCAGGGAAGCCAATGTCTGGTTTTCAGTATGGCAAGTTCGGTTCTGCCGACCAATTTGGGCGCAAAGCCGCCCCTCAGCCCTCAATCACGCCGATCGCCAGAGCCTCACCATCTTCCACGATCGCGATCAGCCGATCGACATTGGGGTGCGCGCCCGGCCGGTTGCGGGCGTCCGCCGTATGTTCGGCAAACACCGCCAGCCCATGCTCGGCCGCCGCCGCGTCGAGCGTACCAAACACCTTCTGCAAATAGGCATAGACCGCCAGCGATCCCTGCTTGCCCGGCTGGTTCTCGATGCTGGCGACGACCGTGCCGGTCGGATCCTTCAGGTCGATGCGGGCAATGCCGTCGATCGGCGGCAGCAGTTGGAGATTGTCCTTGAACGTCGCACCCGGTTGAATCATCGCTGGTTTCCCGCCTCGAATTTGGAATGAGCCTGTGCCCCTAGGGCCTGATCCCTTGCGGCGGAAGAGCCTTGCGCTTTTGCTCGGTCCGACACGCAGCCCTGAGCGCCCGCCTCACCCGCCCGCAGGCGGCATCGCGGCTTCCGATGCGGTCAGGTCCAGCACTTCGAAACCGGGCGCCGGCACCCGGCGCCGGATGAGCGATCCCACCCCGTTGGTATATTGATATCTGGGTGTTACCCGTTCGATCCGGTAGCTGCCCGGCACATCCGTCTCCCTCGCCTCCCCGCGTGCGGCATAACGCCGCCCCGTGACTTGGCGCAGGATCGCAGGCGCCCAGCCGGACGTGCGCGAACCGCGCAATATTTCCGCATCCTCGGTCCGTCCGTCGGGCCGGATCCAGAAACCGACATCGATCCACTGGATCGCTGCGATATCCGTGCTGCCGCCCGGCCGCACCGCTATGCCATTGAGATCCTGCGCCCGCCCGATATCGACGGCGTCTGTGCTGGCCGGATAGGGCGGCTGCCAGATCAGGATCGGCACCGCACCCTGCTCCGCGCCGATCGCCTCGGCCAGGCGGGTGATGGCCGCGTCATCCCCGTCGCGCACCGCGAGACGCAGCCGGAGCACGCGCAGGGCGGTACGATATCCCGGCTGCTGCGCGATCGGCCGCTGCTCCAGTTCGTCCAGCATCCTTGCCGCCTCGCGCCGCTCACCCTGCGCCGCCGCCAGCCAGGCCCGCTTCATCCCCGCCATGATCGCGGGATGGGCTCGCCCCTGCGCCAGCGCCTGATCCTCGATCCCGCGATAGGTCGCTGCCGCCTGTCGATAATTGCCCAGCTTGATCCACATGTCGCCCAATGCGGTGGAGGCCGCCAGCACCGCCACATCGTCCGCCGGCAGATTGTCGCGCAGCGTCTTCACCTGCCCCGCCACGGCCCGGCGATAGGCATTCTGGTCGCCCTCATGCAGCGCCACCGTCGCCATCGCTTCATAGATGGCCGCGACCGGCCGGGGCGCTTCGCTCCCCTTGTCCTTGTTGCGGCGGATCGCCGCCGCCAGCAGATACTTGGCCTTCAGATAGTCGCCATCGCGAAAGCGCTGCTCGGCCAGCGCGATCGTCGCCTGCGCATCGCGCAGTGGCGTGCAATCGCCATGCAAACATTTCGCCTGCTCCTCGACCAGCTTCTGGCCGGTGACGATGATCTCGGGCGATCCGGCCTGCAACAGCAGCAGAAGGGCAAGCATGATGATTTTCCTCCCGTTATCCCCGCATCATAGTGTCGAATCATCATGGGCCTGCCAATCCCCATGCCAGTTCCCTATGGAGCGCCGCGGCTTTCCTATTTGGATTTTCCCTGCTCTATCCTGTCGGATGAAACAGCACACGCCCATCGCCTTGCCCGCATTACCGACCCGGTCCCGCCACCCCCGCAACACGCCAGATCATCGCCCATGATCGTCGCTTTGCTGTCGCCTCATTGTCGCTTCACTGTCGCGTCGCAGCTGCGTTACAGGCGCGCCACTGTCGCTTCGTCGGCGCGTGACTGTCGCCTTCTCGGGCAAAAACGCCCAAATGCGCACGGCATCGACACTATGTACTTTCAACTGTCGCGTCGGCGCCCTCCTCATCCGACCCTCATGTCGCCATTCATCATCAACCGGAAAAGAAGCAGCAACAGTAGAAACCTACATGCCTTCGTGACGACCGGGCAACAAAGCGCGGCGTCACAGCAGGAGAATGAAATGAGTTTGATCCTTATGGCGCTTGCCGCCGCCGCGACCCACAATGTGTCGGTCGAGCATCATGGCAACCAGATCGGCGCCACCTACACCGCCCGTGCCGACATCCGCACAAAGACCATCGGCGCCAAGACGCCCAACCGCATGGACAATCAGCGCTGCCAGTGGACCGCGACGATCGTCGTCGACCGCAAGCTGGACCATGGCCCGGCGCTCGCCCGCACCGTGTCGAGCGACAAGCGCTTTTCGGGTAGCGAGGCTGGCGCCTGCACGACCGGCCGTCAGTCGGGCGAACGCAACATGGCCCAGTATCAGGACAAGATCGAAGCGCACCTGATCGCCGTGGCGGAAGCCGATCGCGCGCCGCTGCTGGCCGAACTGGACTCGGTGCGCGCTCTTGCGTCGAACTGATCGGACCATCGGCCTGGCATGGCTGGGCGGGCTCGGCCTCGCCCTCCATGCCGTACCGGCCGCCGCCCAATATGCCAGCGGCCCCAGCGCCACGGTCGAGGTCGCCAGTGACGAGCGTCGCCGCGGCCTGAGCTGGAGCGACGGCGATCCGGTGCTGCGCGGTAGCGTCTCCGTGCCGGTTGCACAGGGCCTGTCGCTGGATGGCGCCGCCACCAGCCTCTGGGGCAGCGGTCGCCATGGCGGCGCCGACGCCGTGATCGACCTTGGCCCTTCCTATGTCCACCAACTGGGCGGCTGGCGGCTGTCGCTCGACGCGCGCTACCATCTCTTCCCCGGCGCCGATCATCAGGGCTATGGCGAATTTGGCGCCGGCGCCGGCTTCATGATCGGCCCGGCCAGCGTCGACCTCGGCGCCCAATATGCCCCGCGCCAGTCGGCGATCGGGGGCGACAATCTCTATCTGTCCTCCGCCGCCGCCTTCGCCATTCCGGGCACGCCACTCACCGCCTCGGCACGGGTCGGCCATAGTTCCGGGTCGGATCGCGATCCGCTCGCTTCGCGACGGCTGCGACCGGGCGGGGATTATTGGGATTATGGCGCGGGCATCGCCTGGTATCGCGGCCGCTGGTCGGCGGAACTGCGCTACAGCGACACCGACATCGCCAACCGCGACGCACGCCACGCCGGCTCGGCCCTCATCGGAAAGGTCGGCCTAACCCTGTAGCACCAGCGATATGAGTTCGGGCGAGGAGACGCCCGCCGAGCGCAGGAAGCCCTGATAATAATCACAGCCTTCCCGTGCCAGCAGGTCGAGCTGCTGCTCCGTCTCCACTCCTTCGGCGATGACGTTGAGGCCCAGCGACTTCGCCATATGGATCACCCCGCGCACGATGATCCGGTCACGCGCCGACCCGGCGATATCCTGGGCCAGGCTGGAATCGATCTTCAGATAATCGAGCGGCAAGCCCTTGAGGTAAGCCAGGCTCGAATAGCCGGTGCCGAAATCGTCGATCGCCACCGCCAGCCCTTCGGACCGCAACGCCGTCAGCAGCGCCGCCGCCGCGTCGACATCGTGGATCAGCCCACTTTCGGTAATCTCCACCGTCAGCCGCGACCGGGGAAAGCCACTGCGGTCCACCTGCCCCAGGAAATCGGCCATGAACCCCGGCTGCGAAATATCCGCCGCCGTGACGTTGATCGACAGGCGCAGATTGGACAGCGCGCTCGGCCAGGCCGCCGCCTGCCGCAGCGCCTCCGCCTGGATATGCGCCGACAGCGGCAGCATATAGTCGGACCGCTCCGCCGTGCCGAACAAGATGCCGGCCCCCAGCGGGCCATAGATCGGGTGGTTCCACCGCGCCAAAGCCTCGACCCCGCTGATGCGATGGTCATAGACCGGATATTGCGGCTGGAACACGATGCCGATCTCGCCCCGGTGCAGCGCCAGCCGCAGGTCGGTTTCCAGCTGGTCGGCGTCGAGCTGGCGGCTGCGCTTCTCGGCGGAAAAGATGCGAATGCCCTCGCCCCCGCCCTGCCGCGCATCGGCCAGTGCAGCCCCTGCCCGCCGCAGCAACTGGGTCGCATCATCCTCCGCCCGCGCCTGCGCGATACCGCATCGCGCAATCAAACGGATCAGATGGTCGCCCGCGCTGAACGGCCGGCTGATCGCCTCGATCAACTGCCGCGCCAGATAGGTCGCTCGCTCCGCCGCCGCCGGCTCGCCGGTCAGGCCGACCAGAAATTCCGTGCCGGCGATCCGCGCGACCATCGCATGGCCCGCCACGCTATCGACAATCTGTTCGATCCGCCGCGCGATCCGCCCCAGCAGTGCGTCACCCACCACCTGGCCATAGGCCGCATTCATGCGATCGAACTGGCTGATCGACAGCAGCACCACCGTCGTCGGCAGCCCCGACCGGCGATCCAGCCAGTCCAGTGCCGCCTGGCGTGAACGCAGCCCGGTCAGATTGTCGCGGCTCGCCACATCCTGGTCCTGCGCGTCGGACAGCCACTCCACATCCGCCGCCACCGTGCCATCGACGAAGCGCAGATGATGCACCAGCCGATTGCCCGGCCGCCCCGGCACGGCATGGGCGAATGCCGCCGGACGCCCCGACTGCATCATCCCCTCCAGCGCGTTCAACACCGCCTTGCGCTCATTACGCGCCAGCCGGTGGATCAAGGTCGATGGCGTCGGCTGCCACGCCTCTATCCCCAGATTGCGGGCCAGACTCTCGCTCAGCCGCAGCCCTGCGCCGTCGCGGTCCATCTCCCAGTAGAGCGCGTCGCCGCGGCGGATGCGCTGCGCCCGCTGGCTCTGCATCGCGCCGCCGCCCAGCCGCTCGACCAGTCGCTGCGCCGATGCCAGCGTTGCCTGCAACACGGGTTGCGTTACCGGTGCCACCAGAAAATGGGTCGCGCCGGCGTCGAACAATTGCGGCAGGGTCGCGACCGCCGCCGCATCGACCAGCACCACCAGCGCGCAGCCGCCCGCATCCACAGCTGGCACCAAAGGCGCGATCAGCTTGGCTGCCGTCCCGCCGCGCATGTCGACCAGCGCTATCTGGGCATCGCTGCGCAGGAAACGTTGCGGCGCATCGGTCGCACGCCGCGCACCAATCGCGCGCCAGCCCGCCTCCTGCGCGGCACGGCACAGGGGGTCGCGGTCGCCGGGCGACAGGATGAAGATGCTGCGCTGCCCGTCCGGGGCGGCCTGCCCGCTCACTCTTTTATCGACTCCCTGACAAGGCGCATGCCGCTCTTGTAACAGCAACCGGTTACCGACCTCTTCACCGCCCCGCAACCGGCCAGCTTGCGCCCGCCATGCCCATGGCCTAGCTAGGGACATGGCCATGGTCGATCCTGCCTCAACTTCCATGACCGACGGCCTTGGCCGCCGGATCGATTATCTGCGGATTTCCGTTACGGATCGATGCGACCTGCGCTGCCGCTACTGCATGGCCGAACGGATGCAGTTCCTGCCGAAAAACCAGGTTCTGACACTGGAGGAAATCGCACTTCTCGCCGATCTCTTCATTGCGCGCGGCGTCCGCCGCATCCGCCTGACCGGCGGCGAACCGCTGGTACGCCGCGACATCATCGACCTGATCCGTCGAATCGGTCGCCATCTGGATGCCGGCCTTCAGGAACTGACGCTGACCACCAACGGCACACGCCTGGCCGATCATGCAGAGGCGCTGCACGACGCTGGCGTCCGCCGCATCAATGTCAGCCTCGACAGCCTGCAGGCCGATCGCTTCGCCCATATCACCCGCGGCGGCGACCTGACGGCCGTGCTGCGCGGCCTGGATGCCGCGCGCGCGGCGGGGCTCGCGGTCAAGATCAACATGGTCGCGCTCAAGGATATCAATGCCGACGAGATCCTGCCGATGCTGCGCTGGTGCGACAGCCAGGGCTTCGACCTGACCCTGATCGAGACCATGCCGCTGGGCGAAACCGGCGAGGATCGCACCGACCATTATCTGCGGCTGTCGCATGTCGCGCAGGAGATTGACGCCCATCATGCCCTCACCCCGATCGCGGCGCGCACGGGTGGCCCGGCGCGCTATCATGATGTCGAGGGGCTGGGTATTCGGCTCGGCCTCATCACCCCGCTCACCCGCAATTTCTGCGCCGACTGCAATCGCATGCGCATGACCTGCGAGGGCAAGATCTACATGTGCCTGGGCCATGACGACCATGTCGATTTCAAGGCCGCGCTGCGCAGCGGCGGTCTCGCCGCGGTCGAGCCGCTGGTCGATCGCGCACTGCGGCGCAAGCCTGCCGCCCATGATTTCCGGATCGGCGCCGGCGCTCCGACTGCCGCGGTCCAGCGACATATGAGCGTCACCGGCGGATGAACAGCGAACCCCGGCGCGCCCTCGTCGCGTCCCCGACCCAGGCTGCACGGGCAGCGGAAGAGCGGTTGCGCGCCGCCTATGATTTCGTGCCACTGGACCAGGCGGACACGGTCGTCGCGCTGGGCGGCGACGGTTTCATGCTGCAGACACTGCACGCCATGCTGGAATCCCGCCGCATATTGCCGGTCTTCGGCATGAACCTCGGCACGGTCGGCTTCCTGATGAACGAATGGCGTCTGGAACGGCTGGAACAGCGACTGGAAAAGGCCAAGAGCTTCAAGGTCAACCCGCTGCGCATGGTGGTCGACACAGTCGATGGCGAGCGTTTCTCCATCCCCGCGATCAACGAAGTCTCGCTGCTGCGCGAAACCCGCCAGACCGCCAAGCTGGAAGTGCAGGTCAACGATCGCCCCGTGCTGCCCGAACTGGTGTGCGACGGCGTGCTGGTAGCCACCCCCGCCGGGTCCACCGCCTATAATCTTTCCGCCCATGGCCCAATCCTGCCGCTGGGGTCCGCCCTGGTCGCCCTGACCCCGATCAGCCCGTTCCGGCCGCGCCGCTGGCGTGGCGCCATCCTGCCGGAAAATACCGCGATTCGCTTTACCGTGCTCGATCCGGTCAAGCGTCCGGTCAGTGCCGTCGCCGACCAGCGCGAAGTCCGCGACGTCGCCCAGGTCGAGGTCAAGATCGACCGCGCCACCCCGCTGACTTTGTTGTTCGACCCCGAACATACGCTCGACGACCGGATCGCGGCCGAACAATTTATCGCGTAATTTTCTGCAATTTCACGCTTGCCATTTGGGACAAGCCGCTGCATATGCGCGGCCTGCCCGGCGCAAGCGGGGCTGCTCCCCGATAGCTCAGCGGTAGAGCATTCGACTGTTAATCGAATGGCCGTAGGTTCGAATCCTACTCGGGGAGCCACTATTTCAGCCCTTGGCAAGGCCGGGCTAGCTCCAGACAATCCGAAATTCAGCGCATCGCACGATTGCGACACTCGCAACGCGCAGATGCATTGCGGGCCGGAACCTTTCGGCCCGGCCCGCATGAAGTCACGGTCACGCCCGAAGGCGCCGTGCGATCAGCGCGATGCGAACTGGCGACCGCGCGTCGATGCCACGGCCCAGCGCTGCGGCGTCGCGTTCGGTGCGCCTTCCCGCACGAAGCACTGGCCGCGCTGTGCCTTGATCGACTGGCACAAAGTCTGTGCGTCCGCACGGCTGCCAAAGCCGCTGATCGCGATCCGGTGGAAGGTCCGGCCATTGACGGTCGCCTGGCTAGTCAGCACCGGGAAGGCAGCCGGGCGGTCATTCACCCGGGCCATCGACATCCACTTTTCCTTGGCGATCGGCGGCGAGCCATAGGCGCCCAGCTGAACGACCCAGGCGCTCAATTATGGCCTGACGCGCTGCCGGCAAGGTGAGTTGAGGAGGTGGGTCAAGGACTTTTTTCCTGTCCTGCCTGAACGAGCCTTCTGGACTGCAAGAAGGCGCAGGCCATTATCGACATCAAGGCATGGCGATGAAGTCCGGCGCATGAGGCACCTGTGGACGACCGTGGCCTGTCACTGGGAAGGTCAGTTGCATGCCCGCCTTGGACATGCACGCGCTATTGCTCGCCCAGCTTTGTGGCAGGAATAGCAGCAAGCTTAGCATCAGGGGAAGTTCGCTTGAGGCCGGTGTCACCGATGCCAGCGTCTGGCAATTGGGATTCTTACCCAACGCCGTAGCCTCGGTCGATGATCGGTCAGGCTCCATCGCCACCACCCAGTTCACAGCCAGGCGCCACAAGGTTGCGCCCAGCGGCGTCTCACCGACCGGCTCCGATGAAGTTATGAAGCGGTCATAAGTGATAGCATCCGCGCGGGCTGCCATGAGCTGGATGCTCCAAAGCCGACCCTGCCAATTGCTGATTTCATACCGCCATTATCAACAATTTTCCGGCGCTTCATTAGCATGTCTTGGCAGCGCCCTGCACAAGCCGAGAATTGCAATTTACGCTGTCCGGCCAGAGGGATGTCACATTTTGGATAACATCTATTCGGGCTGATCTGGCGGACTTTTCATGGCGTCCAAAAATCAAATGTCTTGTTTTGCAAATAAATCTCATTTGCGTTAACAGCACCCTCCCGACGCGGTGATGCATCCGGCCATACGCCAGCGAAAGGGGTGGGCATTTTGTGGGCAACGGGACGGTTTCCAATATTTCTTGACGGTTTTTTGGAGAACCGGCCCCGCCAAACGTCAACCAAACAGGGCAATGATGGGCATTAGCGAACAGCGGGACATGCACGAACACAGGTCATCAGAGGTCGCCGGAGGCAAGGCATCATGAAGGCATCGTTGCGCCAGACCATGTCGACGCTGCACACCTGGACCGGGCTGCTGCCCGGCTGGCTGCTGTTCGTCATCTTCCTGTTCGGCACGGTCGCCTTCTTCCAGCAGGAAATATCGCAATGGATGCGCCCCGAACTGACGCCCGCGCCGGTGAGCGCCAAGTCGATCGACGCAGCAGACGCAATCCTGCGCAAGGACGGTGCCGGCGCCGACAACTGGACCCTTTCCCTTCCCGGTGCGCGCGGCGGCGAAGGCTTCTCGATCAGTTGGACGCCGGCCGGCGGCGGCCGCTCAAGCCAGCAGGAACGGACGCTTGATGCGACCAGCGGCACCCTGACCAGCGTGCGCGATACGCGCGGCGGCTTCTTCCTCTATCGCATGCATTTCGACCTTCATTATATGCCGGTCATGTGGGCGCGCCTGCTCGTCAGCCTGGCCGCGCTCGCCATGCTGGTCGCGATCCTGAGCGGCGTCGTCACCCACAAGAAGATCTTCACCGACTTCTTCCTGCTACGTTTCGGCAAGGGCCAGCGCTCCTGGCTCGACGCGCATAATGTCACCGCCGTCCTTGCCCTGCCCTTCTATCTGATGATCACCTATACGGGCCTTGTCACCCTGCTCTTCACCCTGATGCCCTGGGCAATCAGCGCCAATTTTCCGTCGACCGACGCCTATTATGAGGCGGCCTTCCCGTCCGGGCCAAAGAGCGAACCGAGCGAGACGAAGGCCGACCTGCGCCCGATCCCCGAACTGCTGCAGCGTGCGCGTACGCTGCGGCCCGGTTTCGAGCCCAGCTATGTCAGCATCAGCCATCCCGGCAATGCAGCCGCGATCGTCCGCATCTGGCCCCGTACCGAAACGCTGGGTGGTCACCAGCCGATGCTCTACCTCGACGGCGCCACCGGCGAACCGCTGGCTGGCCCGCGCGAAGGCGGCGCGGCGACAGCGACCAAAGGGGTGATGGTCGACCTTCATGCCGGCCGCTATGCCAACCCGGCCTTGCGCTGGCTCTATTTCCTCTCCGGCGTGGGCGGCACGATCATGGTCGGCAGCGGGCTGGTGCTGTGGACGGTCAAGCGCCGCGCCAAGCTGCCCGATCCGGCCCGACCGCATTTCGGTTTCCGTCTGGTCGAACGGCTGAACATCGGCGTCATCGCCGGCGCATCGGCAGGGATCGCGGTCTATTTCCTCGCCAACCGGTTGCTTGATCCAGCCATGGCCGGACGCGCCGACTGGGAAGTCAACGCCCTGTTCATCGCCTGGGGCGCGATCTTTGTGTGGAGCCTGGGCCGGCCGGCACGGCGGGCCTGGGTCGAGACGCTGGCCGCCTGCGCCCTGCTCTATGCCGCCATTCCGCTGGTCAACGCCGCCACTACGCCCCGCGGCCTGCCTGCCAGTATGATGGCGGGTGACGCTATCTTCATCCTGTTCGACCTGATGATGATCCTGACCGCCGCCGGCTTCGCCTTTGCCGCCCACAAAGTGGCGACCCACCAGTCCAAGGCCAAGACGCGCCGGACGCGCCAGCCCAAGCAAGATTTTCAGGAGGTGCCGGCATGACCCATGTCGCAACAGCCCTGCTGTCGCTCGGCGGCTTTGCGCTGCTGTTTCTGGCGATGGCGCGTCACCAACAGGACTGGCTTCGCCACAAGCTGCCCGACGCGCAATCGCGCCGGTTGCGCCGGGGCGGCTTTGCGCTGCTGAGCATTGCCTTCCTGATCGCAGGCCTTGGCCTTGGCTGGGGTTATGGCAGCGTCGCCTGGTTCGGCTGGCTGAGCGCCGGCGCCGTCACGATCGTGACGCTCAACTGCAATCGCGAGCGCATCCTCGCTCGGGTGCGGCCATGATCGGGTTCAGTTCCGTCGCCCGTGCCCGACTGGCCAATGCCGGGCGGGTCACGGCCTGCACGCTGGGCGCCTATGGCCTGACCGCGCTCGTCACTGCGGCCCTTTCCCGTCTGCTCGTGCGCCTTGGCATGGACGCTGTGGAGGCGGTCACCGGCGTCACCCTTGCCAGCTTCGCCCTGTTCGCGGTGATTGCGATGAGCGCCTTCCATGCGCGCAGTCCTGCGCGGGCTTGGGTCATCATGATCCTCCTCGCCTTGCCGCCCACCCTGCTGCTCGCGCTTTCGGAATAGACATGGCTTCGCTGCCTCTCGCCCGTGCGCCACTGACCGATCGCACGCCTTCACGCATCGAACCGGGTTGGAGCTATAGCCGCTACAGCGACCAGGCGATGCCGCTTCGCACGCGCCTGGCGGGCATGGGCGGCGTCGGGGCGATCGGACTGGCCGTCCTGGCGGTGAGCCTTGTCACCTGGCGCACCTATGTCGCGCCGAAATCGACGCCGACGCTGAGTGTCTTTGCCGTTGCTCCGCCGGCTGCGCCGCCGGAACCGGCACGCGAAGTGTCGCCCGGTCCCGAACAGGTGCAGAAGGAAAAATTGCAGCCCACGCCCCAGCGACCAATGCTGGAACCGCCCAAGATCATCATTCCGAGCACCAATATACTGCCAGCCGTGGCGGTCAGGTCTGTTCCCGATCCCGGCCCCCCGACCAAGGAAAGCACCGCGCCGGAAAGCAGGCCAGCGCCACCGACACCACAGATATCGACCGGCAAGCCAGCCTGGGAAGGGCTGGTGCTGGGCGCGCTCAACAAGGTGAAACGTTATCCCCGCGATGCCCATTTCGCGCGGCAACAGGGTGTTCCCTATATCCGTTTCGTCATGGACCGGACCGGCAAGCTGTTGTCGGCACGGATCGAGCGTTCGTCCGGCGTGCGGTCGCTCGATCAGGAAGCGCTTGCCTTGCCCAAGCGCGCGCAGCCGCTGCCCAAACCGCCCGAGGATGTGAAGGGCGACAGCATCGAACTGGTCGTGCCGGTAGAGTTTTTCCTGCGATGATGTTGTTTCATGCGCTGATGGCCGGCCTTGCCATGACGGCGGGCGCGATGGCGAGCGAACAAGAAGGGGCGCAGAACAATAGTCCGCCGGCTCATCCGCCAATCGTCCCGACCGGCCCTGATCCGGTTTATCCGGCCGATTTCTACGCGCCCTTCCAGCCCCAGACCGCGCTCGACATGCTGGAGCGCACCCCCGGCTTCCTGCTGAGCGAGGGCAACAGCCTGCGCGGTTTTGGCGGCGCGGCCGGCAATGTGCTGATCGATGGCCAGCGACCGACGGTGAAGGCCGGCGGCATTACCGAGGTGCTGCGCCGGATCGGTGCCGCACGCGTCGAGCGGGTCGTGCTGCTGCGCGGGACCGACGCGGCCGAGGCACAGGGACAGACATTGGTGGCCAATGTCATCCTGCGCACCGATGGAGGCGGATCGGGCAATGCCTCGCTGAAGCTCAGCCATACCCGCGACGGCCGCATCGCGCCCTCTGCCCAGATCAGCCATGCACGCAAGATTGCCGGCTGGCAGAGCAATGTGGAACTGTCGGTCGAGCAGGTCCGCTATCCGATCGACGGCATCTACCATATCAGCGACGGCAATGGCATGCCGACCGAGACCCGGCATGAGCGCATCATCGGCAAGGCGCCGGAGATAGGGCTTGCGGCATCGACATCGGGCGCGCTGGCCGGCGGTACGCTGACGCTCAATCTGCGGCTCAATCGGGATGGCTATGAATCCGACCGGGCGATCATGATCATGCCGACCGACGGTGCAGCGATGATCGAGCGGACCATCGGCTATGACGAAAAGGGGCGCAGTGGCGAATTGGGGCTCGACTGGACCCGCAGCCTTGGCAAGGACTGGTCGGCAAAGCTGGTGGGGCTCGGCCGGGTCGAACGCCAGACCACCAACGAAGACTATGTCGAAGCTGGCTATCGCGGCGTTTCCGCGCTGGCGCAGAAGCCGTTGGAACTGGTCGGTCGTACGACGCTGACGCGGGGGGGCGACCATGTGCTCCGCCCCGAACTGGGGATGGAGATCGCCTATAACCGGCTCAACAGTGCCCTCGACTATGCGGAGGATAATGGCAGCGGCCTGACCCCGATCACCCTGGCAAATGCCAATAGCCGTGTATCCGAACTGCGGGGCGAGGCCTTCGCCAATGTCACGCTGCGCCTGGGCACGCGATGGACGCTGGAAAGCGGCATGGCGTTCGAACTGTCGCGTATTCGCGTTACGGGGGATGCCGCGAACGAGCAAAGCCTGTCCTACTGGAAACCGTCTGCCGCTCTGGTCTGGTCGCCGCGCGATACCAGCCAGTTGCGACTGGGCATCCGCCGCACCGTCGATCAGCTCGACTTCGGCGATTTTGCCGCATCGGTAAATCAGGCCGACGGCCGGCCACTTGGCGGCAATGCCCAGTTGCGCCCGGCCCGCGTCACTCGCGCGCTCGTCCGTGCCGATCATCGCTGGGGCAGGGGCGGCGCGCTGGCGGTCGAGGCTTATCATCAATGGCACCAGGGGATGCTCGGCTATCTCCTCCTCCCCACCGGCGACGAAGCGCTGGGGACGATCGGCAATGCCCGCCAATGGGGTATCAGCACCCAGGCGACCCTCCCGCTCGATGCCGCCCTGCGTGGCGCGCGGCTGACGCTCGACGGTACGCTACGGGGATCGCGCATGCGCGACCCTGTAACCGGAGACAACAGGAAGATGGATGATATCGCGCCACGCAGCCTGAGCGCCGAGTTTCGCCACGACGTGCCGAAACTGCGTTCATCCTGGGGGATCAGCTATACCGCCGCCGAACAGGGCGATGTCTTCTACACCGGCGAGCGACTGACCTGGCGCGACGATGCCGCATTCGATGCCTATATCGAAACCACGGCGCTCGCCGGTTTCAAGGCCACGCTGCGGGCCAGCGCTCTCAACGGTCAGGATTATCATCGGCTGCGCCGTTTCTACAGCCCGAGCCGGGCAGGCAGCTATAGCGGGCAGGAACAGCGCAACCAGTGGGAGGGTGCAGTCGTCTCGCTGACACTGGCACGTGCGCTGTGAACCGCTCTACCCTTCCCCTCCACCGCCGCACGCGGACCGAGCGCCGGGTGCTCGCAATGCTGCGAGGCGAGGAGCAGCGGATCGGTCTCGCGGCCATCGACAGCTTCGCCCGCCTGCGCAGGATCGCCACCGAATGCGGCCTGCGTATCCAGCCGCCCGGCACCCGCTATGTCAGTGACGACGAACTGGTCCTGCTCGCCTCGCTGGCGGATGCGCAACGTCTCAACTCTGCCCCCACAATACCCCTCGACGAACGACTGACCGCCGATACCCGCGCATGCGCGGAACTGCTGATCCGGAATAATCTGCGGCTATCGCCCCTGACCCTTTATAGCGGACGTGGAGCACGTCGAAGCTGACCACAGCCGATGATCGGCGCGCCCATCTCTGCCGCGCAAATCTATGAGCCATTCTCCCGCCAGATTGCCCGAACTCATTTGCGCAAATTGTCTACAACTTTAGTTGACAGTTAACGCTGAGCCCCGGCTGCGGCGGATCAAGATTGAGTGGGGAACAATGAAAAAAGGGATTTTCCTGGCCGCTGGTGGCAGCGCGATCATGGCCGCGACAATGGCCGGATCGGCCTGGGCCCAGGCGCCCGCAGAGGATGGCGACGCTGGTGGCGGCATCATCGTCACCGCCGAGCGACGCGCTACGGATCTTCAGAAGACCGCGATCGCGATCTCCGCCTTCACGCCCGAGACGCTGGAGCAGCGCAACATCACCAATGTGCGCGACCTGGCCGGCCAGGTGCCCAACCTGTTCGTGGCGCGGACGTCGATCAGCCATACCACCCAGACCTTCTCGCTGCGCGGCGTGGGCGAATCCGACCCGATCCAGGAACCGGTGCTCGCCATCTATGTCGACGACGTCTACATCCCCCGCCAGATCGCCTCGATGAGCGAATTTGTCGATCTGGAACGGATCGAGCTGCTGCGCGGGCCGCAGGGGACGCTCTATGGCCGCAATTCGTCGGCCGGTGCGCTGCGGATCATTACCCGCGCCCCCGACGAAACCACCCATGTCACCGCCGAACTGGGCTATGGCAGCTATAATGACGTACAGGGCCGAGCGCTGGTCAGCGGCAAGATCGCGGGCGACCTGTCGGGCAGCATCGCCTGGATTCATCGCACCCGTGACGGCGTCACCTATGACCCGACGCTGGGCCATGACGTCAACCGGATCGACCTCGACGCCTGGCGCGGCAAGCTGCGCTATACCGGCATCGCCAATCTCGACGCGCTGCTGACCGTCAATATCCTGCGCGACCGCAGCGATACGCGGTCCTATATTCCGGTCAACCAGCCCGGCAGATTCAGCCGCCGCCGATCCTATTCGGAGGTTGAGCCGGACCAGCATCTCAATTCGCGCAGCGCCTCGCTGCGGCTGGTCTATGACCTGTCGCCCAGCCTGTCGATCAAGTCGATCAGCGCCTATACCGGCTTCAACCTCAACCCCGTCAATTACGAGAATGACGGCGAGGCCGCACTGATCCAGAAGAACCTGATCCATTATAATGACCGGGCCTTCAGCCAGGAGGTGCAGCTGAACGGCGACTTTGGCGACCTCAGCTTCACCAGCGGCCTCTTCTACCTGCACGAACGTTTCTTCGTGGAGCGCGACGGCTTCAGCCGGACCGGCACCGCGGCGACCGCACCCATCAACCGGCTGCGCGCCCACAACATCACCTATACCGATGCCTATGCCGTGTTCGGCGAGGGCACCTGGAAGGCGAACGACATATTCAGCCTGACCGCCTGCCTGCGCGGCACCATCGAGAAGAAGCGCTTCGTCTTCGACAACAAGGTGATCGACGATGATCGCAATGTTGTGGCCCAGTCGATCGCCGGCGAGGCGGAAAAGACCTGGAAGGCGCTGACACCGAAATTGTCGGTGCAGGCGCAATGGACGCCCAATCTGCTCAATTACCTCACCTATTCGCGCGGGTTCAAATCGGGCGGGTTCGACAATCGCGCGACCCGGCTGGATCTCGCCACCCTGCCCTTCGATCCGGAAAAGGTCTCGACCTATGAAGGGGGCCTCAAGGCCACCCTGTTCGGCGGCGCGCTGCGCAGCAATCTCGCCATCTTCTACAATGACTACAAGGATCTCCAGGTCTCCTTCTACGACCCTGCCTATGTCGGATCACGCCGCGGCAATGCCGGCAAGGCGCATAGCTGGGGCGTCGAGCTGGAGAATGACCTGCGCCTGTCGGAGCGTTTCTCGCTTCAGGCATCGGCCGGTTATCTCAAGGCCATTTATGACGATTATAAGGGCGCGGGCGGCAATGGCGTGGATGCCGATGGCAATCCGCTGCTGAACGCGCCCAAATGGTCCCTGTCGGGCGGCGCCAATTATGCGCTGCCGCTGGGTGCGTCGGGCAGCACATTGCGGCTGTCGGCCAATGCCCAATATCAGAGCAGCTTCTATCAAAACGCCCTCGCCCGGCCGCAGGACGAAGTGCCGGGCCAGACCTTCGTCAACGGCTCGATCACCTGGATATTGCCGGACGACCGTTTCCAGTTCGCCATCCAGGGCAAGAATATCCTGGGCGCGAACAAACCGGTCAGTTCGACCTACATCCCCTCGACCGGGGTCTATTATAAAAATTATGCCGATCCCGCGACGGTGCTGCTGAGCGCCCGCTTCTCCTACTGACGCCCGCCCTATTGGCCCATTTCATATGCGCTTGAAGAGTCCGCGTTGGTCGCGCGAACCGTCCGGGCGTAGATGGAATGGGCTCACCCTCCCCTCCAGCAGAAGGACAAGGCCATGGCCCGTTCTCCGCATATCAAGCTCGGCTTCATCCTGCATGGCGTCGGCCGCACCTGGCATGACTGGCGCCATCCCGATCGCGACGTGAATGCCAGCACCAGCCTTGCCCGCTATCAGGAACAGGCAGCGATTGCCGAACGCGGCAAGTTCGACTTCCTGTTCGTCGCCGACAGCCTGTCGATCACCGAACGATCCAGCCCGCATTATCTCAACCGGTTCGAGCCGATCACCATCCTGTCCGCGCTGGCGGCAACCACCAGCCATATCGGCCTGGTCGGCACGCTGACGGTCAGCTACTCCGAACCCTTCAACGTCGCCCGCCAATTCGCCTCGCTCGATCACCTCAGCGGCGGGCGGGCCGGCTGGAATGTCGTCACCTCCTGGCTGGGCGATACCGCCGCCAATTTCAGCAAGAGCGAACATCCGGCCCATGCCGTGCGCTATCGCATCGCCGCCGAATATCTCGATGTGGTTCAGGGCCTGTGGGACAGTTGGGAAGATGGCGCCCATGTCGCCGACAAGGAAAGCGGCCAGTTCGTCGATCCCGATCGGCTGCATGCGCTCGATCACAAGGGCGAGTTCTTCCAGGTGCGCGGGCCGCTCAACATCAAGCGCACGCCGCAGGGCCAGCCGGTAATCTTCCAGGCCGGCGCGTCGGACGATGGCCGCAACTTCGCCGCGCGACGGGCCGAGGTGATCTTCACCCATGCCGAGACGATCGAGGCGGGCCAGGCCTATTATGCCGACGTGAAGGCGCGGGCGAAGGGCTTTGGCCGGGATGCCGACCAGCTGTTCATCCTGCCGGGCATCGCCGCGATCGTCGGTGACAGCGATGAGGAGGCCGAGGCGCGCTACCGCGAACTCGCCGCGCTGGAGTCGATCGACACCGGCCTCGGCTTCCTGTCGCGCACCTTCAACGACCATGATTTCCGCCAATATGATCTGGACGCCCCCTTCCCCGATGTCGCGCATCTGGGCCTCAACAGCCAGCAGAGCGGGACGCTGCGCATCCTGGCCGAAGTCGAGGCGGAGGGGCTGACGCTGCGCCAGGTGGCCGAACGGCTGGCGACGCCGCGCGGCGCCTTCGTGGGTTCGGCCGAGACGGTGGCGGATCAGTTGCAGCACTGGTTCGAAAGTGGCGCGGCCGACGGCTTCGTCCTGTTCGAACCATTGCCGGGACAGCTGGCCCTGTTCGTCGACAAGGTGATCCCGATCCTGCAGCAGCGCGGCCTGTTCCGCACCGACTATGAAGGAACGACTTTCCGCGAGCATCTGGGCCTGTCGGTGCCGGACAATCGCTACAGCGTTGCGCGCGAGGCCAAGTCGGCCGCCTGATCCCATCGAACAAAAAAGGACCCGGCAATCAAATTGCCGGGCCCTTCTTTGTTGCGTTCAGCGCAGCCAGGCGAGGATATCGTCCGCCTCCGGTCGGTCGAGCCAGTCGGGGCTGACCTGCAAGCGCTGCACCACCCGGCCCGGCCCCAGCAGCAGCACGGCGGGCTGCGGCAATTCCCAGTTGCCCGTGCCGGTCACCTCGCCAATCCAGCCGGCGGGCGGCGGCGACGGGCGATCATCGGGGAGGAAGCTGATGCCGAGCAGGCGGGCGAGCTGATTGTCGCGATCGGTCGCGACGGCGAAGGGCAGATCGTGGCGGCGCTTGATTTCCGCCAGCCGATCGGGCTGCTGTGGGCTGAGCGCGACCAGCGAGATGCCGCGCGCCCGTAGCACCGGCCAGAGCGTTTCGGCATAATAGGGCAAGGCGATGTTGCAGGCCGGGCAACCGGCGAAGCGGAAGAAGATCAGCAAGGCCGATCCCTGCGCCGTCAGCGCGTCGAGCGTCAGGGTGCCGCCATCGACATCATCGAACCCCAGATCGGGCAGGACATCGCCGGGCTGCGCCACCGTCGCCGGATCGAAGCGCGCCACCAGCTGCTGCCGCTGCGCCGCGTTGCGCGCCAGTTGGGCCGGCGGCCAGTCCCGTTCCCGTTCTGCCTGAAGCGCGGCGTAGCGCGCCCTCAAATTGTCGCCGACGATCGTCGCCATCTGCCTGTCTCCTTTGCTGGAGATAGGAAAATGGCGCCGCGGGGCACGCGACGCCAATGAGACTTGGCGGAAAGCCGCCGATTAATCCTTATAGATCAGGCGTCATAGCCAGCTGCCTGGCGCGATGCCTTGCGCAGCGCCGCTTCCCAGACCAGATCATAATGGGTGCGCCGCCCTTCGACCGGCTGGCGCTCGCGCGACATCTGGCGCTTCACTTCCGCCTGCGCCTCCTCCGGCGCGATCAGCACATTGTCGCGCCCGACGCTGAGCGAACGAACCTGTGCGATGCAGGCGGATTCGAGCTGATAGATGCCGCTCCACGCCTCGCCCGGAGACGATCCCAACGCCAGCGTGCCATGGTTGCGCAGCAGCATGACCTTGGTGTCGCCCAGGTCCGCCACCAGCCGTTCGCGCTCGTCCAGGTTCAGCGCCACGCCTTCATAGTTATGATAGGACAGGCGCGGGATCAGGGCCAGCGCGCGCTGGTTCAAGGGTAGCAGCCCTTCGGCATGGGCCGAAACCGCCATGCCGTCGGCGCTGTGGAAATGGGCGATATAATGGGCATCGTCGCGCGCGCCGTGGATCGCCGAATGGATCACATAGCCCGCATAGTTGATGCCATAGTCGCTCTCCCCGATGACATTGCCGTCGAGATCGACCTTGACCAGGCTGGACGCCGTGATCTCGTCGAACATCAGGCCGAACGGGTTGATCAGGAAATGATGGTCCGGTCCGGGCACGCGGGCGGAAATATGGGTGTAGATGAAATCGTCCCAGCCATAGAGCGCCGAAAGGCGATAGAAGGCGGCGAGATCGACCCGCACCTTCCATTCGGCTTCGCTGATGCCGGTGCGCGAAAAACGATCATCCTTGAGGATGGTGGCCATGGGGAAAGCTCCTTGCGTCAGGATCCGAAACTGGTGTCGAAGGCCTGCGCCACGTCCCGTTTGGGATCGATCAGGCCGGCGCGGCGATAGCGGTCGACGATCGCCTGCTCATGGGCGATCACCTTGGCATCGACGGGCTGCGAAATGCGGTTGCTGCGTTCGAAACTGGCGCGGGCGATGTCGATCGGCAGGCCGGTTTCCTTGGCCAGCACGGCGGCGAACTGGTCGGGATGGGCGCGGGCCCAGGCGACCGCCGTCGCCTCACGCTGGAGGAAATCGGCCAGCAGCGCACGCTTGGGCGCGATCGAGGCATCATGGGCGATGTCGATATAAAGCGGCAGGCCGTAATCCTTGGCGTCAGCAACCGCCCGCGCCCCTTCCTTGACCGCGACATTGGTATAGGGGGTCCAGGTCGACCAGGCGTCGATCGATCCACTGTCGAAGGCAGCCTTGGCATCGCCCGGCGGCAGGAAGGTGACCTTGACCTTGTCGGCGGGGATATGCGCCCGCTCCAGCGCCTGGAGCAGCAGGTGATGGCCGATCGATCCGCGCGTGGTGGCGATCGTCCTGCCGACCAGATCCTGGGCAGATCGGATGGGCGAGCCATTTTTCACCAGGATCGCCAGCGCCTCGGCCGCCTGGTTGGCGGGTGCCTGCACCGCGATCGCCTTGACCGGGCTGCCGCTCTGATAGGCGAAGATGAAGGGCGCGTCGGCGGCAAGGCCAAGGTCCGCGGCGCCACCACCGACCGCTTCCAGCAGCGGCTGGGCGGCGGGAAATTCCGACCATTCGACCTTGTAGGAGGCGCCGTCTAGCGCGCCAGAGGCAAGCATCATCGCCTTGACCTGCCCCTTCTGGTTGGCGACGCGCAGCACCGGCACCTGTTCAGTGCGATATTGGGTGACAGCGAAGGCGACACCGGCGGAGGCGATCAGCGCGCCGACGATCAGGATCGATTTCTTGCTCGCCATGTCAGCCCGCGAGCGCGACGTCGACCTTCTCCCGCTCGGCCACCTTGCGGCGGACGACCGGCAGCAGTTCGCGGCCATAGAGGATGGAATCGCCCAGCGGATCGAAACCGCGGATCAGGAAATGATCGATGCCGATGTCATAATAATCGAGCATCGCATCGGCCACCTGTTCGGGCGTGCCGACCAGGCCGGTGGAATTGCCGGCCGCGCCGGTGAGCGCAGCGACGCCGGTCCACAGCCGCTTGTCCTGCCGGTTGGCCCTGGCCGCCTCCAGCAGGCGCAGCGATCCGACATTGGGCGGGCGATGGCCGGTCAGCGGAAGTCCGGCGGCGACCCGATTGGCGCGCACCTGCTCCTCAATCTCCGCCGCGCGCTTCCAGGCCGCTTCCTCGGTATCGGCGATCACCGGGCGCAGCGACAGCGAGAAGCCGGGATTGCGGCCATGACGGGCGGCGGCACGGCGCACCTGGCGTACCGTATCCTGCACCGCTTCGAGCGTTTCACCCCAGAGCGCATAGACGTCGGCATGGCGCCCGGCGACCTCGATCGCCTCAGCCGAGGAACCGCCGAAGAAGACCGGCAGATTGTCCGGCTTGATCGCGCTGAAGGCCTGGCGAATGTCGTAGAAGTCGCCGCGATGGTCGAACGGCTGGGCCGCCGTCCATTCCTGGCGCAGGATGGTCAGATATTCGTCGGTGCGCTGATAGCGCTGGGCCTTGACCGTGCCGGTGTCACCATCGCGTGCCATTTCATCGTCCGCGCCGCCGGTGATGATGTGGACCGCGACCCGCCCGCCAGACAGCTGGTCGAGCGTCGCCAGCTGGCGCGCGGCCACGGTCGGCTGGGTGAAACCGGGGCGATGGGCGACAAGGAAACCAAGCTTGCTGGTCAGCGCAGCGGCATGGGCCGCGACGATCTGGCTTTCCGGACTGTTGGAGCCGAAGGGGATGAGGACGCGGTCGAAGCCGCCCTCCTCCTGCGCCCTGGCTGCGGCCTCGACATAATCCTTGTCGAGCACGCGGCTGCGCACCGCCGCCTGGGTTTCCGAGCCATTGTTGAAGCCGATATAGCCGATGAACTTGACGCTCATGGGGTCATTCCTTCCCGCTGATCAGATGACGTAGAAGCCGTGGGTGCCGTCCTTTTCGAGCTGGGCGACAAGGCCATATTCCCAATCGAGATAGGCCTGCATCTTCTCGGCCTTGTTGTCGGTGCCCTCATAGGGGCGCTTGTAGCGGCCCTCGGGTCCACGCGGGGCCGGCGCGCCGTCACTGCCGCGTTCCAGCACCACCGCCGACCAGTCGACGGACAGGACATAGACTTCCCAGCCAAGCTGGGCGAGCCAGGAGGCGCTCATGTCGGCACGCGGGCCAAGATCGTCGGTGACGACGATGCGGGCGCCGCGCACCGGGGCATTATGGTCGGTTTCCTGCACCAGCTGGCCGCCCTGCGCATTGCGGAAACCGGGCAGATGCCCCGCCTCATATTCACGCGGCTGGCGCACATCATAGAGATAGAGGGTGCGAGCGGTGTCGGCCTTCAGATGCTCCAGATCGTCCCAGCCGATCCACTTGACCCCGGCGCGGTAGGCGACATCGCGGGCATGGGCACGGGCAGCCTCGATCGCCTTGCCATCGACCTCCGGCGCGGCACGCACCTGGCCGGTTTCCAGCCCCTGCCCGGCCAGCGTCCAGCCGATCGTGCCGTTGCGCAGCGCATAGACCTTGTTGGGCAGGCCGGCATTGACAAGCGACTGGGTGCCGATGATCGACCGGGTACGGCCGGCACAGTTGACGATGATGGTGGTGTCGGGATCGGGCGCGATCGTGCCGGCGCGCAGGACCAGTTCGGCGCCCGGCACGCTGGTCCCGGTCGGGATGCTCATCGTATGATATTCGTCGTAACGGCGCGCATCCAGGATCGCGATGTCGGCCTTTTCGTCGATCAGCGCCTGCACATCTTCGGCCGCAAGGCTAGGCGTATGGCGGCGATGCTCGACCAGTTCGCCGAACGCCTTGGAGTAGCTGTTCACATCCTCGAACAATTCATAGCCGGCCTCGCGCCAGGCGCTGAGACCGCCCTCCAGTTCGCGGACGTCGGTATAGCCAAGCCCCTGCAGCCGCACGGCCGCGCGGCGCGCCAGCCCCTCGCCCGCATCATAGACGATAATCGGGGTGTCGAGCCGGGGGATGCGCCAGCGCGCTTCCTCATCGATGCGGCGCAGCGGGATCTGGGCGGCGAACAGCGGATGGCCCTGCGCAAACTCATGTTCCTCGCGCACGTCGATCAGCGCGATCTCGTCGCGGGCGATCAGCACGGTGCGGATATCGGCCGGGGTGGCGACCTCTATGCGGTCCAATATGTCGGTGGTCATGCGTTTCTCGATCTGTCCCAGAGGTTGGGGATGACGCGGTTGGCGTATCCGGAGATGAAGCTTTTGGGCGTGCCGTCGGGGGCGAAGGTCGCGCGCTCGACCGCGCCGATATTGCCGCCATAGACATGGATGCTGACCGACGGCGCATCGGCCCGGCCGTTGGAGACGCGGTGGATGTCGCCGATCCGAGGCGAGACGGCATCCACCTCGCCTTCACGCAATATATCGGTGCCCTGGGCGACCAGCCCGCCGCCGGGCAGGCGATGGAAGCGCTCGACCTGCTCGCTGCCGCGCAGCACGCCGACTAGCCCCCAGACGCCATGGTCATGGATCGGGGTCGACTGGCCCGGTCCCCAGACGAAGCTGACGATGCTGAACCGCTCGCGACTGTCGCAATGAAGTAGATATTGCTGATAGCGATCGGGATCGGGCCGGGCATATTCGGGCGGCAGCCAGTCGTCGCGGGCGATCAGCCGGGCGAGCAACGTGCGGCCACTTTCCAGCAGCGCCTGTTCGTCGCGGGTGCAGGCGATCAGGTCAGCCAATGCCGTGACGAAACCGCGCAGCCGACTGGTATCGACCGGCCGGTCAATGGTGGTAACGGCGTTCATTCCGCCGCCTCCGCCTGGCGGGCGAAGGGCAATACGCCTTCACCGTGATGGTCACCGCCCAGATGGGACAGAAGCTGTTCGCGCAGTCGGCCGGCGAGACCCGCGCGCTCGCCGCGCGGGGCGTGAATGCGCTCCTCCGCGACGATCCGGCCCTTGTCGAGCACCAGCACCCGGTCGGCCAGCGCAATCGCTTCCTCGACATCATGGGTGACGATCAGCACCGCGGGCCTGTGCGTCCGCCAGAGCGAGAGCACCAGGTCATGCATGCGATAGCGGGTCAACGCATCAAGCGCGGCAAAGGGCTCGTCGAGCAGCAGCAATTGGGGCTCGCGCACCAGTGCGCGGGCGAGCGCGGCGCGCTGCGCCTCGCCACCGGACAGGGTGAGCGGCCAGGCATCGAGCCGATGGCCAAGGCCGACTTCCTTCAGCGCGGCTTCAGCCCGATCACGGATGGCACCACCTTTCAGACCCAGTGCGACATTCTTCCAGACCGGCTTCCATGGCAGCAGCCGGGCATCCTGGAACACGACGGCGCGGCTGTCGGGTACTTCGACATCCTGTGCGCCGGCATCATCCAGCCCGGCAAGGGTGCGCAGCAAGGTGGTCTTGCCCGATCCCGACCGGCCCAGCAGGGCGATGAACTCGCCCAGCGCGATTTCCAGGTCCAGCCCGTCGATGATGCGATTGGCGCCAAAGCTGCGGGTGAAGTGCTGCAGGCGGACGACCGGTTCGGGATGCGGCTGGTGCGCCGCGCTGTCGATGGCGGAAAAACCGAGGCGCGCGTCCATGATCAATTCTCCACTATGCTGGGGCGCCAGACGAGGGCGCGGGCTTCGAGGGCCCGGACCAGCCAGTCGGCACCGAGGCCGAGAATGGCGTAGACCATGAGGCAGACGACGATGATGTCGGTGCGCATGAAGTCGCGGGCATTGTTGATGAGATAGCCAAGCCCGGCCGAGGCGTTGATCTGTTCCGCCACCACCAGCACCAGGATGGAGATGGAGAGCGCATAGCGCAGCCCGACCAGCAGCGAGGGCAAGGCCGCGGGCAGCACGACATGCCAGACCTGTTCCCAGCGGCTGAGGCCGAAGCTCTTGGCGGCATCGAGCAGGCGCGGATCGACGCCGCGAATGCCGGCATAGAGGTTGAGATAGACCGGGAAGATGGTGCCGAAGGCAATCAGCGCGATCTTGGGCGTCTCGCCAATGCCGAACCAGACGATGAACAGCGGCGTCAGCGCCAGCGCGGGAATGGTCCGCTTGATCTGCAGCAGCGGGTCGATCGCCAGTTCCGCGCCGCGCGACAGGCCCGCTGCCAGCCCCAGCGCCAGCCCCAGGCCGACGCCGATCAGCAGGCCGACCGCGACGCGGGCGAAGGAGACGAGCAGGTTGGAGGGCAGTTCGCCGCTCAGCACCATCTGGATCAGCGTGCCGATCACGGCGGAGGGCGCGGCCAGCGTGCGTTCGGGGATAAGGCCCGTGCGCGAGCCCAGTTCCCACAGCAAAAGTAACAGCAAAGGTGACAGCCATCGGCCGCCGAAGCGAGCGAGGGAGAAGCGGCGTCTGGCGCGCTGCGACGGCGTGTCGCCCCTTATTGCCAATGCGGTCATGTCCATCCGTCATGCTGGTGAAGTCGCCTTCATCCAACATCAATTCTCTACTCATTCAATTGAGTTTTATCGTGCCGGTCTATTAGGGAAAATCATAAGTCGCCATTTGCCCCTAATTCCGGGCATTTCGGCGCGCGACGAGCGGGATAGCTTTTCCTGCCCCCGGACAAACTCTACTATTTTGATTGATATATTGGCATGGATCATAAGCACAGGCCCGTGCCCGGCATCGGATCGGCCCCTTTCACCATCAAAAGGATATGCCGTGCCGGTCAATTTGCCGACCAATCTCCTGCGCAGCTTTGTCGCGATCGTCGACACCGGGTCGATGCTCAATGCGTCGGAACAGGTGTTCGTCACCCAATCCGCCCTCAGCCTGCAGATCAAGCGGCTGGAGGAACTGGTGCAGCAGTCGCTGTTCCTGCGCGAAGGCCGCCGGCTACACCTGACCGCGGCGGGCGAGGTGCTGCTCGACTATGCACGCCGGGTGCTGAGCCTGCATGACGAGGCGGTGGCGGCGGTCAGCGCCGGCCGCTTTGCCGGCCCGGCGCGGATCGGCATGGTCCAGGACTTCGCCGACAGCCTGCTCTCGGGCCTGCTCTCCCGCTTTGCCGAGCTGCACCCGGACGCGCAAATCTATGCGCGGGTCGCGGGCACGGCCGAATTGCAGGCGCTGCTCGACCGGCGCGAACTGGATATCTTGCTGGGCTTTGCCGCGCCCAATGACGGCAGCGCGGTCACGGTGGCGCCGATGAGCTGGTATGGCACGGCCGAACTGGTTGATCGCAACACGATCCCGCTGGCGGTGCTGGAGGAACCGTGCCGTTTCCGCGAGGCGGCGATCCGCGCGCTGGAGGATATGGGGCTGCAATGGCGGATCGCGGTCGAGACACCCAACCTCGCCACGCTGCGCGCAGCGGTGGCCGCAGGGCTGGGCATCACCGCGCGTACCCATTTGTTCCAGGATGACATGACGGTGCTGGAGCATGAGCGGCTGCCCACCCTGCCCCGCGTCGCCGCGATCCTGCGCACCAGCGACAAGCTGGACCGCGCCTCACATCGACTGGCGGAACTGGCGCGCGAGACGGTGACCGGGCTTTAGATTGGAATGATTTAGACTGATCCACTGCGTCATTGCGAGCGCAGCGAAGCAATCCAACATCGCTCGGATGGATTGCTTCACTTCGTTCGCAATGACGATTCAAGGGCAAGTCATCGCTCTTCTACGCCCGTCTTCCAGACCCTAGTATCCGCGCGCCGGATCGACGATGTCGGACGGCGCCTCGCCCCGGACGAAGCGGGTCAGGTCGTCCTGGATCTTTTCCAGCAGGCGATGGCGTACCAGCTGGTAATTGCTGGAAATATGCGGGGTCAGCCGCACCCTGGGATGGGTGTAGAGGACATGCCCCTCCGGCAGCGGTTCGGGATCGGTAACGTCGAGCGTCGCAAAGCCCAGCCGGCCATCATCCAGCGCCCGCACCAGGGCTGCCTGATCCACCACCGATCCGCGCGCGACATTGATGAGATGCGCACCCGGCCGCACCCGCGCCAGCAGCGCATCGTCGACCAGATGGCGGGTCTGGGCAGTGGCGGGGACGGCGAGCAGGATATGATCCGCCTCCTCCACCAAAGTCCCGACATCGCCGACCAGTTGCACGCCCGGCACGCTGGGCTGCGCGCCGGATCGCCGCACGCCGATCACCTGCGCGCCGAGCGC
The DNA here is from genome assembly GCF_051058005.1 of Sphingobium sp. DN12. NCBI lineage: Bacteria > Pseudomonadati > Pseudomonadota > Alphaproteobacteria > Sphingomonadales > Sphingobiaceae > Sphingobium > Sphingobium sp. DN12. Next base: position 1,098,444 of record NZ_CP173717.1, on the reverse strand, counting down.
CAGGCCGCGCCGTGCCACCGCCGCGCCGATCGCGCCCATGCCGATGATACCTATGGTCGTGCCCGATACCCGGCCCAGTTGCGCCGGCCCCCATTGCGCCCGCGAACGGACGGTGACGGCATCCAGATTCTTGGCATGGGCGTAGATGGCGGCGATCGCATAATCGGCGATCTCCTCCGACGCGACGCCCCGACCACAGGTGACGAGCGGCGCGTCGAGCAGCCAGTCGGGATAGAAATCGACCCCGACCGAGGCGCTGTAGACCCATTTCAGGCGCCCCGGCCAGGGTGCGGGACGACGCACCTCCGGCGCGCGCCAGGCCGGCGACGGGCGTATCAGCAATATGTCGGCCTCGTCGGCGGCGCTCCAGGGCGCGTCCTCGGCAACGTCGATCAGCACGGGGGCGGACGGGTGGCGGGCAAGGATCCGGTTGAAATCCGGCTCCATCTGGCTGGCGATGATCAGGGACATGGGCTCAATTCCCCAGCGCCGCGCGACCGGCGGCAATCAGGATGGTGTCGGTCTGCGGCGAATGGATACGGCTGCACAGCACGTCGCGATAATGGCGCTCCAGCGGATTATGGCGGCTGATGCCGGGATTGCCGGTCAGCTCCAACCCGATCTCGACCGCGCGAATGGCGTTGGCGGTAGCAACATATTTGATCGCATTGGCCTCGACTGCCGACGGCGGATCGTCCGCGTCGATCCGCGCGGCGGCGTCGCGCACCAGCGTGCGGTTTACCTGCAGCAACGCCTCGATCTCGCCGAACCTTTCCTGCACGCGCGGCAGGGTGGCGAGCGACGCGCCGAGGTTGCTCGGCACCCGATCATTGAGATAGGCGCGCAGCCAGTCGCGCGCGGCGCGCGCCACCCCGTCATAGATGACCGAGATGGACAGCGCATTCCACAGCGTCTGGACCGGATCGGGCGCGCCCCATTCCTCCGACCGGCGAATGTCGACCGCATGGTCGGCCGGCGTCGGCGTATCAGTGAAATGGACGGCATGGCTGACCGTCGCGCGCATCCCCAGATGATCCCAGGCCGGCTCGATATCCACCCCCGGACTGCCCGCCCGGACCAGGAAATTGCCAACGCGTGGAGCATCCTCGTCGGTCTTCGCCCAGACCGAATACCAGTCGAGGCCAGTCGATCCGGTCGAATAGATCTTCGTGCCGCTGATCGCCCAGCCATGGGCCGTGCGCCGCGCGATCGTGGCGGGCAGGCCACCGCGCACGGGCGTGCCCAGTTCCGGTTCGACGCGCAGCCCACCGATCAGCCCCCGGCCCGCCACCGCATCGCGCGCCAGCGTCTCGTAGATGTCGGCTGGCCAGCCGCGCGCCCGGTTGGGCGTAGCATGATAATGATAGGTCATGAACAGGATCAGCGCGGTCGAGGGATCGCCCTTCGCTACTGCCGCCAGCACCCGCAGCGCTTCGGAAACCGACGCGCCCCGCCCGCCATGCGCGCGTGGCACGGTCAGCGCGATCAGCCCCTGCTGCGCCAATATATCGAAATTGGCGCGGGGAAATTCGGCGCTGCGGTCATATTGTTCCGCATTGGCGGCGAGCAACCGGGTCAGCCGATCGAGCTGGTCGGCGGGCACCGGCCCTTCGGGCGGCAATGGCTGCACGGAAATTGCCTGGGTCGCCATGATATCAGCCTCTCTTGGGAATGGCGTCGTTGAAGCGGGCATCCCACAGCGGGCGGACATTCACCCGCTTGGGAACCAGCCCGGCCTTGAAGAAGACGTCGGCGACCTGCTGCTGCGATCCGATCGCCTCGGGCGTGACCGGGCGCAGTTCATAGGTCGCGCTCTTGCGACGGAACTGGTCGAGCACATAGTCCCGCGGTACGCCGATATCCTGGGCGACGATGCCGGCCCACTCGTCCTGATGCGCCGCCGCCCAGCCGAAGCCCTGCTGCACCAGCGCCAGATATTCGCGGAGGATCGCCGCCTTGTCGGGATCGGCCAGCGCCTCGACATGAGCGGAGACGAGATAATTGCCTGACAGGATACCATAAGCGGTGCGCAATATCCGCGCGCCCTCGGTCGCGATCGCGCGCTGGATCGGAAAGCCATAGATCGCCCAGGCATCGAGCGCCCCTTGCGAGAAGGCTGCGGCGCCATCGGACACGCCCATCGCGACCGGGATGATGTCGTCCCAGCTCAGGCCGACTTCCTCCAGCATGCGGATCAGGAAATATTGGGCGGTGGTGGCGCGGACATAGCCGACGCGCTTGCCCTTGAGGTCGGCGATGGAGCGCGCCTTCGATCCCTTCGGAACCAGCACCACCTGGTTATTGACGTCGCCATGGGCGACCGCAATCTGGCGGAAGCTCTGGATGGTGGAAGCCGCCGCAAAGATGGGCGGAATTTCGCTCATCCCGCCATAGTCGAGCGATCCGCCATTGAGCGCCTCGACCACCAGATGGCCGGACTGGAACTCGCTATAGACAAGGTCGAAACCCTTGGGCTGGATGCCCGCCGCCTTGAACAGCAGCCGCGTGTCCCCGTCACCCTTGCCGGTGATCGACACGCGCAGCTTCGGTCGGCCCTTGCCAGCGGTGCTGCAGGCGGTGAGCAGCAGGCTGCCCGCCGCCGCACCCAGCAGATTGCGTCTGGAGAACATGTCAGCGACCGCCGCTCGTTTCTCGCACACTTGCTGCGCTGGGATCACGTTCGAACAGGATTACCGTCGGATCGCGTAGCAATTCGCGCCGGGCCGCCGCCCTGAACCGGGCCAGCCTATCCGTCCACCGCTGCGTCCACGCCATGATATCCAAGTCCTCGTCTGATATGAGAGGACTTTATCTGCCAATTAAGTAGAGATATGTCTGTCAAGCTTTGCTGGGCCGCTTATTAGAAACGCTTGACCTTCATCGGGCGGCGGCGGCCGCCTCAATTGGCGATATAATAGTCCTTCGGGAAATCCTGGCCCGCATAAGCCTTGCGCATGGTCCAGGGCTGGGCCGGCGCGGTCCAGTAGCTGTCGGATGCAGGCAGGCCGAGCGCCAGCAGGCTTTCCGAGGTGATATACATGCTGCCGGCGTTGGAATAGACGTCGCCCAGGCTCGGCTGGCGCCGGGCGAAGCCGATGGTCAGGAAGCCATCGGCATCGAAATTGCTGGGATCCGCAAAAATGCGGCGCTGGGTTGCCATGGTCGCGGCGCGCACCTGGCCCTCGGGCAGCTTGGCATGGAGCAGCTTGCGCCAAGCAAGATAGGCGAGCGGCTGGTGAACGGCGGTGCGATAGGTGAGTGAACGGCCGACCGGCGGGAAGGCGCCGTCCGGCCCGATCATCCGCTCCAGCGCCTCACCGAACCGCTGTATCCGCTGGATCTGGATGGCGAGCCGCTCCTTGGGATCTAGCGCGTTGAAGCGCGCATCGCAGCGGACCAGGACATCCCAAATCTGGGTTAGCATCGGGTGGATGACATAGCTGTTATACATGTCGAAATGGAAATGCTCGCCATCGGCATACCAGCCGTCGCCGACATACCATTCGCTGAACTTGCGCAGCGCCAGGTCGACCCGGATCGGATCCCATTGCGCCCCGACCGACAGCAGGAACACCTCGTTCATCGCCGCGAACAGCAGCCAGTTGGTATAGGGTGGCGCGACCCGGCGCAGCCCCTGTATCTCCTTGATGATCCGGTCCTTGGTCGCCCGGTCGAGCGGATCCCACAATGCCTGCGGCGCGCGCAGCAGGGCGCTGGTGAAATAGGCGGAATCGACCAATGGCTGCCCCTCCGCCTGCCAGAGCAGATAGTCGGGGCTCTTGGGATCTACGCTGTGGACATAGCTCGCCAGCGCCTGCTCACGCAGTCGGTCGCGCAGTCGCCCTTCCGCGCCATCGGTATCGGGCAGCGCAAGCCAGGGCGCGATGCCGTCGATCAGCCGGCCAAAGGATTCCAGAAAGGCGACCTTGGGATTGCGGCCATCCCAGGTGGGACTGAGCTCGGGCTTCCACTGCGCCTGCAACTGCCCCCTGGCCATGCGCGACAGCACGGGGCTGGCCATGCGTTCGAGCAGCGCCAGGGCATAGCTGCGGTCGTCCGCATCGGCGGCGACGGGCGCGGCCTCCCCGGCGTTGGCAAGCGAGGGCATGGCGGCGAAAGCGGCAGTGCCGGTCGCCATGCCGGTCAGGATCGCGCGACGGTCGATATGGCTGGTCATGGTCAATCCTTGGGCGGGGTGAAGTCGAGGGTCTGGCCGGCAGCATAGGCATCCCAGGCGGCACGGGTGGTGAAACCGCCCTCCCCCTTGTTCCAGGCACTGCCGGAATAATAGACGAAGGGCTGACCCGGCCTGACCGTCAGCAATATGAGCTGATTGTCGGCATCCGCGCGGATATCGGCGATCTGCGCCGGATCGACACGCAACGCCAGCGCCATACGGCCATGCGCGCCATCTTCCGGGCCCCACCAACTCACCAGGCCGCGGGCCCGATCTACGGTCAGGTCGCCCGCCCCCTGCCCCGTGGTGCGCTTGCCGATGCCGATGCCCACCGCCAGCAGCGCCGCCTTGTCCGATCCTATGGTCGAGACCAGCCGGGTGAAATGGGTGCCGAGCGGCAATGTGAAGCGGCGCGTTTCCCAGACCTTGCGATCGACATCGACCGGCCAGGGCGCATAATCGACGCTGAAGTCGGCGACCTGTCCGCCCGATTTCAAAATATGGGCACGGACATAATTGCGCGAGGTCCACAGCTTGTTGTCATGCCAGATGCCAAGGCCGCCCGCGCCGCGCGTGGTGCCGACATTGTAGAAGTCCAGCCCCTCGCCATGATAGCCGTGCTGGTCGCCGCTGCGTAGCTGGCGATCGGCGAAGGGCCAGGCGACATTCTTGCCCCAGCTGTCGATCCCCGATCCCGATGGCGGCTCGGCCGCCTCCAGCGCATGGCCGTAGATGCGATGGGCGGTCTTGTCATTTTCCCACAGCAGGTCGTCGTAGCGATAGGATGCAACCAGTGCGACGGCGGCGGCCGCCTGGCTGGGCGGTGGTGGCAGGCGCTTCTCGACCGGCAGACGATCGCCCGCCCCATCGCCCTGCGCCAGGGCCGCGCCGACGCAAAGACCGATCGCCACCAATCCGATCGACAGATAGGGCGTCCGAATGCGGCGTGACGATGCTGTTGGCTGGGGGCGGTTCACCACAGGCTCCTCTCGATTATTTGTATGATAAGCTGATAAATCATCGAATCAGACTTGCCAAGCCCTTGCTCACATTGCCGCAGGCTGGCAGGCTCGAAAAAGAATATTCACTGGAACGACATCATGGCCAAAGCCGCCTCACTCGCCGACATGCTCTACACCAAACTGGAAGAGGACATATTGTCCGGCCGCATCCCGCCCGGATCGCGCCTGCCCGCGCAAAAGGACATTGCCGAGCAGGAAAATGTCAGCCGCACCGTGGTCCGCGAAGCGGTCGCCCGGCTGGAGGCACAGGGCTTTGCCGTCGCCCGCCAGGGATCGGGCGTGTTCGTGTCGGATGCCGCGCGCTACCGCGCCTTTCAGGTCACCAAGGATGAATTGTCCGAGCTATCGGACGTGATCAAATTGCTGGAAATGCGCCTGGCGATCGAGACCGAAATGGCCGGCCTTGCGGCTGCCCGCCGCACGAACGAAGATATTTCGGCGATGCGCGACGCGCTACGCCGCATCCGCGAGGCTGAGGATCCGGCCGTCGCCGCCACAGCCGACAGCCAGTTCCACATGGCGATCGCCCGCGCGACCCGGAATGATTATTACGCCCGCTTCGTCGAATTTCTGGGCGTCCGCCTGGTGCCACCAAGCAGCCTCTATCTCAAATATCAGCCAGAAAGATCGCACGACGCCTATACCCACAAGGTCAGCGACGAGCATGACGCGGTGCTTGACGCCATCGTCCGCATGGACATCGAAAAGGCGCGCCATGCCGCCCGCCATCACATGCAGGAAAGCCTTTTGCGCCATTCCGAACTCAACGACCTGATCAGCCGGGACGAATGATTGCATAACTAAAGTCTGACAATTGACATCCCCCTCAAAGTTGTATGATAACCTGATCAACACGATCAGAGTCGTGATGAGGGAGGATGGATATGAACAAGGCGTTTCCGTGCGTCGCCATGTCGGTGAGCATGCTGGCCATGATTGCGGCCTCGGCCCCCGCACTGGCCCAGGCAGAACCCCAGCCAACACCCCAGACCGATGCAGCACAGGGCGAAGCCACGACTGCCGACATCGTCGTCACCGGCTTTCGCGGCAGCCTGCAAAAGGGGATCGAACTGAAGCGCGAAGCCGTCGGCGTGCGCGACTCCATCGTTGCCGAGGACATCGGCAAATTCCCGGAGGCCAATGTCGCGGATTCGCTGCAGCGTATTCCGGGCGTCTTCCTCAGCCGCGACGGCGCATCGAACGAAGGCCAGCGCATCAGCATTCGCGGCCTGGGATCGGAATTCACCGTCACCACCATCAACGGCGCACCGGTGCGCACGACATCGTCACAGAATGTCGGCAGTTCGACCCGCGACTTCAATTATGACGTCTTCCCATCCGAACTGTTCGGTCGTGTCGATGTCTACAAGACCCCGCTTGCCAATCTGGAAGAGGGCGGCATCGGCGGCAATGTCGACCTGCAGACGCCCCGCCCCTTCGACAGCAAGGACCGGGTCATCCGCTATACCGCCCAGGCCAATTACAATACCCAGTCGAAGAAGTGGCAGCCGCGCGGATCGCTGCTGCTGAGCGACACATGGGGCGACTTCGGTGTGTTGCTGGGCGCGGCCTATGCCAAGAATGTCAATGAACGGTCCGGCTTCCAGTCGACCGGCGGCTATAACAGCTCGGTTATCGGTTCGCGTGCCTATGCCGGCCCGACCACGACCGGCGGCCCGTTCCAGTTCCAGCTCGACCTCGACAATCCTCTGGCCAATTATGGGTCGCTGACCCGCGACCAGGTGGCCAACGCCTATATGCCGCGTTTCTACCGCGTCTTCACCTCGAACAATGAGCGCGAGCGGCTGGGCCTGGTCGGGTCGCTGCAATATAAGTCGGATCGGCTGGAACTGAGCGCCGACGGCATCTTCTCGCAGCTCAAGGATCAGGCGGACGAGTTCACCTTTGGCGTCGCGGTGCGCAACTCCCGCACTGTGCCGGGGTCGACCAGCGCGCCGGGCACCGGCACCAATTCCGGCCTGATCCCGCTCGACGTGAAGATCGACGAATATAATAATCTCTACGGCACGTTCGGGAACAGCAGCTTCATCAACGAGAATTTCTTCCGCAACGCCCGCACCCGCTTCAAATATGGCATCATCCGGGGCGTCTATGACTTCACCGACAATCTGAAATTGTCGGCCCAGGCCAATCTGAGCGAGAGCAACGCCCGCTACACCGCCAACCGGATCGTCAGCAACATCTATGGCGTGACCAGCACCTTCGACCCGACCGGCAATGTCACCTATCCGACCATCAGTTCGCCGGTCGATTTCACCGATCCGTCAAACTACACCACGCCGACGCTGGGCTTCTCGCTCAACCGCGAGATCGACAAGCAGAAGACGGCGCGCGCCGTCCTAGACTGGTCGCTGCTGGACGATGGCGAACGCAAGTTCGCGCTCAAGATCGGCGGCAGCTATGTGAACACGGGCAAGCGCATCTCGACCCAGGACGGCAGCAGCATCGCGGCCGGCAAGCTGGTCGGCCTCGACGTCTTTTCCTACATGGATCCCTATATCCAATATGGGGCGATCCGCGACGGCGGCAATTCGGGCTATCCGTCCCAATTTGCGAGCTTCCCGCGCTCCTTCGTGATGGACTATCTCGACGCCAACGGCGCGAACGAAGCGGCCAAGGTCAATCTCAACGCGGCCTTCAACGCCAAGGAAATTGTCAAGACGGCCTTCTTCGAGAGCAATTTCGCCCTGCCGCTGTTCGGCAAGGAACTGCGCGGCTATGCCGGCCTGCGCTATTCCGACACCCGCACCATCATCAATAATTATCAGAGCGCGGGCGCCGGCGTCTTCCTGCCGCAGCGGCGCGAGGGCGGCTATGAAAACTGGCTGCCATCGGCCAGCCTGGCCTATGACCTGACGTCCAATCTGCTGCTGCGTGCGTCAGCCGGCAAGACGATCACCCGTGCGGCGCTGACCGCCATTGCCGGCGGCACCATCGTGCCCAACGTCTTCAATCCCGACGTCACGGTCGGCAATCCCAATTTGCGGCCCCAGGTCGCGACCCAATATGACGCCGGCGTCGAATGGTATTTCGCCCCCGGCGCGCTGCTGAGCGTCGGTGCCTTCAAGAAGGACATTACCGATCGTGCAACTGCGGTGCAGGACTTCGTCACCTTCGGCTCGCTCGGCCTGCCGTCGAGCGCGTTCAACACGACCTCGCTGGGCTTCCCCGGCGGCACCATACCGGACGATTTCCTGATCCGCCGGACCCAATATGTCAATCAGGGCCAGTTGAAGCTGAAGGGGCTGGAATTTGCCTATCAGCAGAATTTCACCTTCCTGCCCAAGCCGTTCGACGGGCTTGGCTTTACCGGCAGCCTGACGCTGATCGACCAGAAGGGCGATGATTTCGTCACCACCGAAGGGACGCGCGTGCCGATCTCCTTCGTGCCGGAATATAGCTACAGCGCGACGCTCTTCTACGAAAAGGGCCCATTCGCGATCCGCGGTTCCTATAATTACCGTGCCAAGACCGGCATCACCTCGCAAAATACCGGCAACGACCAGATACCCTATACCGCGCCGCAGGGCTTCCTCGACGGGACGATCAGCTACCGGTTCAGCGATGCGCTGGAGGTCCGTGTCGATGCGCTGAACATCACCAACGAGAATGTCTACATCTATTACCAGGATCCGGACGGACCGAAGGGCAATGGCCAGTCGCGGCGCGACAACAGCTTCTTCAACGGCACCACCATTTCGCTCGGCATCCGCGGCAAATTCTGACCCCTCCCCCCTTGGGCACCGGGGACTGCACGCCCCGGTGCCCATCTTTTCGCGAGACGATCATGACCATGCCGCATCCCGCCCCGGATATCGTCGATGATGCCGTTGCCGGCGCCAGCGATCGGGCCAGCCGCTATCGCTGGCTGATCTGCGGGTTGCTGTTCGCGGCGACCGCGATCAACTATGTCGACCGGCAGATGATCGGCGTGCTCAAGCCCGTGCTGCAAGCCGAACTGGGCTGGCGCGAGAGCGACTATGCCAATATCGTCTTCTGGTTCCAGTGCGCCTATGCGCTGGGTTTCCTGGCCATGGGCCGCTTCATGGACCGGGTCGGCGCGCGGATCGGCTATGCCGCCGCCTTCACCTTCTGGACGCTCGCCCATGCCGCCCATGGCCTGGTCAGCGGCATTGCCCAGTTCATCGCCGTCCGCTTTGCCCTGGGCATTGGCGAGGCGGGCAATTTCCCGGCCGGCCTGAAGGTCGTGGCCGAATGGTTTCCCCAGAAGGAGCGCGCGCTGGCGATCGGCCTGTTCAACGCCGGCGCCAATGTCGGCGCGATCGCCACGCCGCTGATCGTGCCCGCCATCACCATCGCCTATGGCTGGCGCGCCGCCTTCATCGTCACCGGTCTCGCCAGCTTGATCTGGGTGGCTACCTGGCTGCTCATCTATCGCCGGCCGGAGGATCATGCGCGCGTATCCCCCGGCGAACTCGCCTATATCCGCAGCGATCCGGTGCGTGCCAGCGCGCCCATATCCTGGTCGCGACTGTTCACCATCCGCCAGACCTGGGCCTATGCGCTACCCAAATTCTGCATCGACCCGATCTGGTGGATGTTCCTATTCTGGCTGCCCGATTTCCTCGGCAAGCGCTATGGCCTCGACCTCAAGAGCTTCGGCCCGCCGCTGGTCGTCATCTATCTGATGTCGGACGCCGGCAGCGTGCTGGGCGGTTGGGCATCGTCGCGGCTGATCGCGCGCGGCTGGAGCGTGAATGCCGCGCGCAAGGCGACGTTGCTGGCGTGCGCGCTGGCGGTGCTGCCGGTGGTGACCGTCCAGTCGATCGACAATCTCTGGGCGGCGGTGCTGCTGATCGGTCTTGCGACCGCCGGACACCAGGCCTTTTCCGCCAATATCCTGACTTTGCCGTCCGACCTGTTCCCGCGCGCTGCCGTGGGATCGGTGGTTGGCATCGGCGGCACGGCCGGCGCGATCGGCGGCATGCTGATCGCCCAGTTCGTCGGTTATGTGCTGGACATGACCGGCAGCTATGCCCTGATCTTCGCCGTCGCCGGCAGCGCCTATCTGGTGGCGCTGGCGCTGCTCCACATCATCAGTCCCCGTCTCTTGCCTACTGGAGAGCTTGCATCATGACCTTCCGCTCCTTCGCGCCGATCATGCTGGCCTGCGCTGTCGCCGCGCCGGCCCATGCCGCCCAGCCCGCCCGCACACCGATCGAGGCGGCGGTGAAGCTGGCCGACTGGCAATTGGCGCGGCTCGACGATCTATCGCACATTCCCAGCGCCACCGACGAGACGCGCAAGACGCGCGGCTGGGAACAGGCTGTGTTCTGGGTCGGTATGACCGCCCTCGCCGACGCCGGCGCCCCGCCCCGGATCAAGGAGGCGATCCTGGCGATGGGCCAGCGCAATGGCTGGAAACCCGGCGATAATCTCTATTTCGCCGACGATCAGGCGATCGCCCAGGCCTATCTCTGGGCCGCAGCCCATGACGCCGGCAAGGATGCGCTAGCCCCGACCCGCGCCGCGTTCGACACGGTGGTCGACAAACCGGCGGTCACCACCCTTGCCTTCGCCATCCCGCCACAGGGCTATGGCGCGACCGAGTGCCTCAAGCGCTGGTGCTGGTGCGATGCCCTGTTCATGGCGCCGCCCGCATTTGTCGAACTGTCGCGCCAGACCGGCGATGATCGCTATATGCGCTTTGCGATGAAGGAATTCTGGGCAACCACCGACTTCCTCTTCGACCCTGCCGAGCATCTCTATTATCGCGACAGCCGCTTCTTCGAGCGGCGCGACGAAAGGGGCCGCAAGCAGTTCTGGAGCCGGGGCAATGGCTGGGTATTCGGCGGCATCGCACGCGTCCTCCCGCTGCTGGCACAGGACAGCCCCGACCGCAGCCGGATGGAAGCGCTTTTCAAGGAGATGGCGGCGAAGATCAAGACGCTGCAGAAGCCCGACGGCTATTGGGCACCCTCGCTACTGGCGCCGGAGAATGCGCCACCCGAAACCAGTGGCACAGCCTTCTACACCTATGGCCTCGCCTGGGGGATCAAGGCCGGGCTGCTGCCCCGCGCCGAATATGAACCGGTGGTGCGCAAGGGCTGGGCCGCGCTGCAAAAGGCGATCCAGCCCGACGGCCGACTGGGCTGGGTCCAGCAGGTTGGCGACCGGCCTGACAAGGTGGCCGCCAGCGACACCCAATATTATGGCGTCGGCGCCTTCCTGATGGCGGCGACTGCGGTGGCCGCGCTCGACGCGCAACGCTGACGCGCGGGAGGACCAGGGGCATGTTCGAAAAAACCTATTACGCCACCCATCCCGCAATGATGGACGGCGCCAGCAACGAGGATTTGCGCGACCGGCATCTGGTATCCGGCCTGTTCCGCGCGGGCGAAATCACCCTCACCTACTCCCATGGCGAACGCTTCATCATCGGCGGCGCGGTGCCGGGCGCCGGGACGCTGGACCTGCCATGCCAGAGCGAACCGGAGAGTGCGGCCGGCCATCCGCTGCTGGAACGGCGCGAGATGAGCGTCGTCAATATCGGCAAGGGCGACGGCACGGTTCGCGTCGATGGCACCGACCACAGGCTCGCCCGCTATGAGGCCCTCTATATTCCCATGGGCTCGCAGGCGGTCAGCTTCAGCGGTGAAGGCGCGCGTTTCTATCTGCTCAGCGTCCCGGCTCATGCTGCCTTTCCGCTACGCAAATTGTCGCAGGCGGACAGCAATCCGATGCAGCGGGGCAGCCTGGAAACGTCCAACGAGCGAACCATCTATCAGTTGATCCTGCCCCATCTGTGCCAGAGCGCGTCGCTGTGCCTGGGCCTCACCCGGCTGGAGCCCGGTAGCGTCTGGAATACGATGCCGCCCCATGTCCATGAGCGGCGATCGGAAATCTATCTCTATTTCGATCTGGAAGAGGAAGATAGAATCTTCCACTATATGGGCCAGCCGGACGCATTGCGGCACATTGTAATGGAGAATGAGGACGTTGTGATCTCGCCGCCCTGGTCGGTGCATATGGGCGCGGGCACCCGCAACTACAGCTTTATCTGGGCGATGGCCGGCGAAAATCTCGATTATGAGGACATGGACGTCCTCGATATCTGCCAGTTGAAATAAGGGGATGGGAATGCACGGACGGATCTGGACCCTGGCGGCGGTCAGCACACTGGCGCTGGCGGGCGGCGCGTTGGCGCAGGGTGGCCCGCCGCAGGTGCAGCCCGTACAGGTCGATCCCGCCCGGCCCGACTGGGAAAATCCCGCCATCTTCGCAATCGGCAAGCTGCCCGCCCGCGCCACAGCCTTTCCGTTCGAGAGCCGGGACCGCGCGCTGGCCGGCCATCGCACCCAATCGGGCCGTTTCCTGTCGCTGAACGGGGAATGGAAGTTCGCCTTCTCACCCGATGCCGACACATTGCCGACCGGGTTCGAGCGGCCCGATTACGACGTGTCGAGCTGGAAATCGATCAAGGTGCCGGCCGACTGGCAGGCGGAGGGCTATGACCAGGCCCGCTACAATAATATCACCTACCCCTTCCCCGCCAACCGGCCGCTGATCCCCCATGCGACCAATCCGGTCGGTTCCTATCGTCGCGACATCGACCTGCCGGCGGGCTGGACCGAGCAGGATGTCGTGCTGCATATCGGGGCGGCGGGCTCGGCCTATTATGTCTGGGTCAACGGCCAGAAAGTCGGCTACTCGGAGGACAGCAAGCTGCCGTCGGAATTCGACGTCACCCGCTTCGTCCGTCCCGGCCGCAACAGCATCGCCATTCAGATATTCCGCTGGTCGGACGGCTCCTATCTGGAGGATCAGGATTTCTGGCGCGTGTCGGGCATCGAGCGCGAGGTGTTCCTGATGGCTACGCCCAGAACGCGCATCCGTGACTTCTTCGCCCATGCCGGCTTCGACAATGCGACGGGCGCCGGCAAGCTGGCGGTCGATGTCGCAGTGACGCCGGGGGCCGCGACCAGCGCGCGCTATGTCCTGATGGACGGCGATCGCACCGTGATCGAAGGCCGCCAGCCCGTTGCGGCGGGCCAGGCCGAACGCGCCGTGACGCTGACCGGCCTGGTCGACACGGTGAAGCCATGGACGGCCGAGACGCCCAATCTCTACATGCTGCTGGTCGAACTCTATGATGCGCAGGGGCGGATCATCCAGTCCAGCTATGCGCGGATCGGCTTCCGTACCGTGGCGATGCAGAATGGCGTCGTCACGGTGAACGGCAAGCCGATCACCATTCGCGGCGTCAACCGCCACGAGCATGATCCCGAAACCTTCCACGTCATTTCACTGGAGTCGATGGAGCGCGACATCAAGTTGATGAAGCGCAACAATATCAATGCGATCCGCACGTCGCACTATCCCAATGACCCGCGCCTCTACGAGCTTGCCGATCGCTATGGCCTCTATGTCATGGACGAGGCGAATATCGAGAGCCACGCCTATATGGACTATGCCAACAAGCATGGCGAACGGCGCGCCGAATTCCAGATCGGCTTCGACCCGGCCTGGAAGGATGCCCATGTCAGCCGCGTCACCAACATGATGGAGCGCGACAAGAACCATCCGTCGATCCTCTTTTGGTCGCTAGGCAATGAAGCAGGGATCGGCCCCAATTTCGCCGCCGCCGCAGCCGCCGCCAAGGCGCGCGATCCCGACCGGCTGATCAGCTATCTGGGCTGGGGCACATGGGACGGGATCGGCGATCACCGCCCCAATGACTATGCCGACATCTATGCGCCCATGTATGATCCGGTCGCCAAGCTGGTCGACTATGCCACCAACTGGAATTTCCGGCAGCCGATGATCCAGTGCGAATATGCCCATATGATGGGCAATTCGGGTGGCAATCTGAAGGATTATTGGGACGCGATCTACGCCCATCCCGAAAAGCTGCAGGGCGGCTTCATCTGGGACTGGGTCGACCAGTCCATGTATCGCTACACCAAGGACGGACAGCGCTATTGGGGTGATGGCGGCGAATATGGCCCCAATCCGGGCGGCGACATCGAATTTGGCGACGGCCTGCTCCAGTCCGATCGCACCCCCAATCCCGCCCTCTATGAACTGCGCAAGGTCTATGCGCCGGTCCAGTTCGACGGATTCGATCCGGCGAGCGGCCGCCTGACCGTACGCAACCGGCATGACTTCATCGACCTGTCAGGCTTCAGCTTTGACTGGGCACTGCTGGAGGATGGCGTGGAGATTGCGCGTGGATCGCTCGCCGCGCCCAATGTTCCGGCCCATGGCGCAGCCGCGATGACGGTGCCGATCGCAACCATGCCGCGCCGGGCTGGGTCGGAATATTTCGTGACGATCAGCGCCCGAGCCAAAGCTGGCTCGATCCCCGCCATGGAGACCGATGCGCTGGTCGGGTGGGAACAGTTCGCCCTGCAACGGGACACGCCGGCCCTGCCCGCCGCCGCCAGCGGCACCGTCGCGATCAGCGACAAGGGCGGCGCGATCAGCCTGAGTGCCGCTGACGCTGCGCTGGTGATCGACCGGACGAGCGGCCTGGTCCGTTCCTACAGCAAGCACGGCCGGATGCTGGCACAGGGTGGCGCGCCGCATTTCTGGCGCGCGGTGACCGACAATGACATCGGCATCGGCACCGACAGGCAATTCGCGATCTGGAAGGGCATGAGCGAGCAGCGCAAGGTCAGCGCGATCCGCCTGACGCCCCAGACCGATGGTAGCCGCACCGTCGAGGTCGACTATCAACTGGGCGATGGCGCGGCCAGCTTCACCAGCATATACCGCATGGTCGGCGACGGCTCGGTGACCGTCTCCGGCAGCTTCACCCCCGTCAAACCCGACCTGCCGCCCCCCTTCCGCATCGGCCTGGCCTTCAGCCTTCCCTCCGATCTCGATACGGTAGAATGGTATGGCCGCGGCCCGCATGAAAGCTATGTCGATCGCAGGACATCGGCGCCGATCGGCCTGTGGCGCGGCGCGCTGGCGGATCAGAATCACGACTATATCCGGCCGCAGGAGACCGGCAACAAGGTCGATGTCCGCTGGATGGAACTGTCCGGTGGCAGCGCGGGCCTGCGCGTGCAGGGCGACCAGCCGATGATGATGAACGCCCTCGCCTTCCCCTATGCCGATCTCGACCGGCACAAGCCGGGCACATGGAAATCGTCGGACATCCGGCCGCACGACCAGGGCACGCTGCTGATCGACGCGGCGCAATGGGGCGTGGGCGGCGACACCCAGTGGAGCGAGTTCGGCAAGCCCATGGCCGCCTATCGCACCAACAGCGCGCCGACGCGCTTCAGCTTCCGCCTGAGCCCCTTCGCCGGCACGGGCACCACGCCCGGCAAGGCGAAGCCGGCGCGCGCAACAGGGGTTGAGTGAGAGAGGCCGCTAAGACGCGGCCACAGAAAAGCCGCCGCGGAATGCTCCGAGGCGGCGTGTGCTGTGTTGTGTGTGTTGGTTGCGGGAGTAGGATTTGAACCTACGACCTTCAGGTTATGAGCCTGACGAGCTACCGGGCTGCTCCATCCCGCGACACTGGGCTTTTGTGGCCCTGACATGCAAAAAGGGCGGCTTTGCGGGCCGCCCTGTTTTGTAACATTGTGATGGGTTTTTGATCCGTTGCTATGCGCGTGCTTCAATGCCTGGCGACGCCCTACTCTTCCAGTGCTTGAGCAATAGTACCATCGGCGCAGACTGGTTTCACGGCCGAGTTCGGGATGGGATCGGGTGGGTCACAGACGCTATGGTCACCAAGCAATGAAGCAGGCGCATAACTGCGGGTTTTTAATCGATACCGTGCACAATTTTGTGTGTTTGTATGTTCGTATATCTGGGCTGGCTTAAAACCACGCCATCAGCGTCCTAGCTGTTTCCAGCATTGTCGTTGATGGTGGGACTCTTAAGCGCGAACAGAGCAATTAGGACTGGTTAGCTCCATGCGTTACCGCACTTCCACATCCAGCCTATCAACGTCGTGGTCTACGACGGCTCGATGAAATCTTATCTTGAGGGAGGCTTCCCGCTTAGATGCTTTCAGCGGTTATCCCGTCCATACATAGCTACCCTGCTGCGCCACTGGCGTGACGACAGGTACACCAGAGGTATGTTCAACCCGGTCCTCTCGTACTAGGGTCAACTCCTCTCAAATTTCGACGCCCACGGCAGATAGGGACCAAACTGTCTCGCGACGTTCTGAACCCAGCTCACGTACCACTTTAATTGGCGAACAGCCAAACCCTTGGGACCTGCTCCAGCCCCAGGATGTGATGAGCCGACATCGAGGTGCCAAACGATTCCGTCGATATGAGCTCTTGGGAATCATCAGCCTGTTATCCCCGGCGTACCTTTTATCCGTTGAGCGATGGCCCTTCCACGAGGGACCACCGGATCACTATGACCGACTTTCGTCTCTGCTCGACTTGTCAGTCTCGCAGTCAGGCGGGCTTATGCCATTGCACTCTAACAGACGGTTTCCAACCGTCCTGAGCCCACCATCGCGCGCCTCCGTTACTCTTTAGGAGGCGACCGCCCCAGTCAAACTACCCGCCACAGAGGGTCCCTGCACCGGATAACGGTGCGAGGTTAGACATCAGAAAACAACAGGGTGGTATTTCACCTATGGCTCCACATCAACTGGCGTCAATGCTTCAAAGCCTCCCACCTATGCTACACAGTTCTTTCCTAATGCCACTCTGAAGCTGCAGTAAAGGTGCACGGGGTCTTTCCGTCTAACCGCGGGTACTCCGCATCTTCACGGAGAATTCAATTTCGCTGAGCATATCCTGGAGACAGTGGGGAAGTCGTTACGCCATTCGTGCAGGTCGGAACTTACCCGACAAGGAATTTCGCTACCTTAGGACCGTTATAGTTACGGCCGCCGTTTACCTGGGCTTCAATTCAGAGCTTGCACTCCTCCTCTTAACCTTCAGGCACCGGGCAGGCGTCAGGCCCTATACGTCGTCTTGAAGCCGACTTAGCAGAGCCCTGTGTTTTTGCTAAACAGTCGCTACCCCCTGGCCTGTGCCCCCCATCAAAAGTTGCCTTAAGATGGGGCCTCCTTCTTCCGAAGGTACGGAGGCAATTTGCCGAGTTCCTTCAGGATACTTCTCTCAAACGCCTTGGTATACTCTACCATTCCACCTGTGTCGGTTTAGGGTACGGTCTATACGGTGGGGCTATTTCCTGGGACCCCTTCACTGCCCGGAGCAATCCAATAAGCCCGAACAATTTACGGCATCCGTCACACACCACCAGGCCCACGAATATTAACGTGGTTCCCATCGACTACCCCCTTCGGGCTCGTCTTAGGGGCCGGCTTACCCTGCTCAGATTAGCTTTAAGCAGGAACCCTTGGAATTTCGGCGAGAGGGCATCTCACCCTCTTAATCGCTACTCATGTCTGCATTCGCACTTCCGATACCTCCACGGTCGGTTACCCTTCCGCTTCAACGGCCTACGGAACGCTCCGCTACCGCTCAGTCATAAGACTGAACCCTAAGCTTCGGTGCATCACTTTAGCCCCGTTACATCTTCGCCGCAGGATCTCTTATTTAGACCAGTGAGCTGTTACGCTTTCTTTAAAGGATGGCTGCTTCTAAGCCAACCTCCTGGTTGTTTTGGAAATCCCACATGCTTTCCCACTTAGTGATGACTTGGGGACCTTAGCTGTAGGTTAGGGCTGTTTCCCTTTTGACGACGGACCTTAGCACCCGCCGTCTGTCTGCCGAACTAGACTCGTTGGTATTCGGAGTTTGGTTAGAATTGGTAGATCTCGCGACCCCCGCATCCATCCAGTGCTCTACCCCCAACGGCAAATATTCGACGCTCTACCTCAATAGATTTCGCGGAGAACCAGCTATTTCCCGGCTTGATTGGCCTTTCACCCCTAAGCACAACTCATCCGACAATTTTTCAACATTGAACGGTTCGGTCCTCCAGTGCGTGTTACCGCACCTTCAACCTGGTCATGCATAGATCGCCGGGTTTCGGGTCTAATGCATCAAACTATGGCGCCCTATTCAGACTCGCTTTCGCTGCGCCTACACCTAACGGCTTAAGCTTGCTTGATACACTAAGTCACAGACCCATTATGCAAGAGGTACGCGGTCAGGTCTCAAGGACCCTCCCACTGCTTGTAGGCATCCGGTTTCAGGTACTGTTTCACTCCCCTCATCGGGGTGCTTTTCACCTTTCCCTCACGGTACTGGTTCACTATCGGTCATGTACGAGTATTTAGGCTTGGAGGGTGGTCCCCCCATGTTCAGACAG
>NZ_CP173717.1:0-1075000 GCF_051058005.1 Sphingobium sp. DN12 | reverse complement strand
GACTCCTGGCCGCGCACCGTCAGCCGCTCGGGCGGGCTCAGCACCCGCGTCCATATCGACCTGCCGATCGCGCCGGGCGCCAGCTGGCATACCCAGCTGACGCGCAGCATCCGGCCGGGCGGGGTCAACACCGCCTCGGTGCTGCTGCCCGATCGCCGCACCTATGATGGCGACAGCCTGTGGGGCGCCGAACTGGGCTTCAACCTGCATCTGGGACGCGACAGCGAGATGACGCTGACCGCCTATATGAACGACTGGCGCGACATGCAGTATCGGGCGCTGTCGGAAAATCGCTCGCACGCCTATCTGGTCAATGTCGGCAATGCGATGATCCTGGGCACCGAGTTCGAACTGGTCGCCCGCCCGCTGCCGGGCCTGACCGCCCGGCTGGAAGCCAGCCTGATCCGCGCCGACCTGACCCGCGTGTCCGACGCCGCGCCGCTGGTCGGCGGCGCCGACAAGGGCGACAGCATCCCCTTCGTGCCGCATCGCCGGTTGCAGGCCAGCCTGGCGCGCAACTGGTCGGTTGGCGGCCATGGCCAACTGACGGTCGAGGGCGACTGGCAATATCAGTCCGGCTCCTGGTCCACCTTCACCCGCGACGATCCCGATTTCGTCGAGACGTCGGGCTTCTCGCTGTTCGGTGCGGGGGTCAGCTGGCGCCGGGAACGGACCAGCCTGTCGCTGCGGGCGCGCAATATTTTCAATCGCGTCGCGAATTTGCGCGCGGTGACTAACGGATATGGGGTCGGTCAAACGTTCAGTTCAGGACCGCGATCGATCCTGCTGAGCTGGGACCGGCATTGGTGATGCGGGTCGCCGGGGCGGCCCGCAAGGGGTTTGAAAGCGCGGACAAGGGGTTTCGGGGTTGAACCGTCTATCAGGATCGTCGTTGCCGCAACCGGGCGGGGTGGAAAACAGGGCGACCGACTATTCCGCCTATATCCCGGCGCTGCGCCGCTATTTCGCCCGCCGCGTCACCAGCGCCCATATCGTCGACGATCTGGTGCAGGACGTGATGCTGCGCATGCATGTGCGCCAGTCGCCCGACGGCATCGACAATCTGGAAGGCTATATCTTCCGCACCGCATCCAGCGTATTGCGCGATCAGGCGCGGCGCGATCAGGTCCGTCATGCCAAGGGGCATGATGAACTGACGGAAAAGGATCATCCTGCTGAGGAACGGACCGCCGACCGCGTCTTACAGGCAAGGGAAGAGATCGCCCAGGTCGTCCGCGCGCTGGAAGAGCTGCCGGAACGGACCCGCGACATCTTCCTGATGCGGCGCTACGAAGGGCTGGCCTATGGCGATATTGCGGAAAGGCTGGGCATTTCGGTGAGCGCGATCGAGAAACATGTCGCCAAGGCCGTCGCGCGTATCGCCCGGCGCATGGCACGATAGGATAGCGGTCACTTCATGACCCAGGACGGGGACGACCCCTTCGACATCGCCGCCGCCCATTGGGCGCGGTTGCAGTCCGGCACGGCGACATTCGCCGAGCGGGCGGCGATCGCCGCCTGGTGCGACGCGGCCCCGGCGCATCGCGCGGCCATGGACGCTGTCGAGCGCGGCTGGGATGTCGCCGGCGCCGCGGAGCAGGATGATGCGATCGTGGCGATGCTCGCCCAGATGCAGACGCGCCAGAGCGAAGCCGCTGCGCCATCCACCAGCCGCCGCCTGTGGCGCGCGGCCTTGTTGGCGGCCTCGCTGACCGCGCTGCTGGCGGTGCCGGCGACGCTCTGGTTCACCAGCCGGCCTGCCGACCATCCCGTGCCGCCTGCCCTGTCCGGCGAACAGGTGGCACGGGCGACGGGCACGCGCCTGTTCAGCCCGGCCGGCCGCCGCCGCAATATCCAGCTGCCCGATGGATCGCGCGTGATCCTGGACGCCGACAGTGCGATCCGCTTTGCCTTCTCCACCGACAAGCGGGCGGTCGCGCTGGAATCGGGCCGCGCCTATTTCGCCGTCCAAAAGGACAAGAGCCGCCCCTTCAGCGTATCGGCCGGCAAGCTCACGGCCACGGCGGTCGGCACCGCCTTCGACGTGTCGCGCCTTTCGGGCCGGGAACAGGTGACAACGACCGAAGGGCTGGTGCGCGTCGTCACCGCTGCCCGGACGCGCGATGGCAGCCGCGCGACCCTGCTGCCTGCCGGCATGCGCCTGACCCAGAAGGATCAGAGCATTTCGGTCGACCCGGTCGACGTGACCCGCGAAAGCGCCTGGCGCGACGGCCGCATCGTCTTCACCGGCCGCTGCCTGTCCGAGGTCGCGGCGGAAATGAACCGCTATGGCTCGGGCCGGCTGGAGGTGAAGGAGGATGCCGCGCATATCGCCATCAGCGGCGTATTCGACATCGACAATGCCGATGGCCTGGCCGAAGCGCTGGAGCAGCAGGGGCTGGTGCATGTAGCGCGCAGCGCCGACCGGATCGTCCTGACCCGCGGCGATCAGATCATCCCCGGCGACTGCGCCGTCCGGGGCTGATCCGGAAGAGCGGGGCGTCCGATGACGCCCCGCTCCTTTCCTTATTTCCGATCGGCCGCGCCATAGAGCAGCGCGTTGAACAGGAATTTGAACGTGCCATAGGATTGGGCGCGCTGAGCCACTTCCGGCCCCATCACCAGCAGCTTGCCCTTGCCGACATCGACATCGGCGACGGCGATCGTGCCGGCCAGCTTTTCCTGTCCCACGGCCCAGCCGCTGCGCAGCAGGTCGCGCCCCTCGAACCAGGACACCTGGCCATAAGGAGTGGCATTCGCCGTCACGAAGGTCTGCGAGCGGTTGAAGAACATGTCCACCTGATCGGGCAGGCCATAGGCCAGCGGCTGGCGGTTATCGACGCGCGCACGCAGGATCGATCCGGGGATGAAGAAGCTCTTGGTGTCGAGCGGCTTCATCGCCCCCTCCACCTCGCGGGACAATGCAGGCTTGAGCGGCGTGCCGAGCAGGTCGATGAAGCGGGCCGAATTGCCGATCGCCACCACTGCGCCGCCGTTGCGGGCGAAGTCCGCGACCGCCGGCACCGTCTTGGCGTCGGTCAGATCGCCCAGCATCGGCACGAACTCGGCCGGCGTGTCCTTGACGTCCGGCTGCTTGCCGGCGCGGGCCGTTCCCCAGGCGCCGCTCGGCGGCAGCGCGCCGTCGGCGAACAACAGCACATCATAATCCTTCGCCAGATTGCCCGCATCCAGACGCTTGGCATAGACCGGCGCGAACGGGAATTCGAACTTCTCCAGCAGGAAGCGGGTCCAGCCGGTCGGGATATTGCCGCCATAGCGATCGACCAGGCCGATGCGCAGGGGTTTGAGCGCAATGCGATCACCCTGCGGCGCGGCGTCGAGCGCATGGGCGGTCAGGCCCAGCTGCGTCACCGCGTCGCCGAGGATCTTCTGCGCGCCGGCCGATGCCGGGATCCAGATCGCGCCGGCCTGCATCGCCTCGCCATCGGCGCTCACCGCCTGCTTCAGCCAGGCCGGACGCACGCCCGCCTTCAACAGGCGGTTGGTCAGGATGAAGCTGTTGTTGCTTTCATGGCCGACGATCCAGCCGGCCTTGCCCTGCCCCACGATCCGGCCGGGCGGCGGCGCCAGCAGATCGGGGACCGGAGTGAAATGCTGGTCCAGCCCGTCGAGCAGCCGGTCGAAGCCGATCCCCATCTGATAGGCCAAAGTATAGCCGGTAATGTCATAGGGCGCCTTGGGCGGGCCGCCGGGGAAATCCGTGTCGTGCGGATGGTCCTGCGGCTCGAACATGTCGATCACATGCGGGCGATAGGCCTGATCGGTGCGCACGATATAGGAGCCGGCGGCATAGCTTTTCCCGCCCGCCTGGAACGGCGCGTCGGCGCGCTCCACCTCGACGCCATTCTTGATGAGCGCGTTGAGGAACGCGATCGCGGTCGGCATGTCGCGCTGGTCGGCGGGAATGATGTAAGCGCGCGGATCGCGCTCGGCCGGGGCCTGCAGCATCGTCTTGTAGAGGCCGGGATCGACCTTCTTGGGGCCGCGCCCTTCGTCCAGCGCCTTGGCGTTGGCCAGCCGGTCGACCTTGGACGGGGTGATGGTCCAGCTGTCCTTGCTGCCCTTCTCGATGCTGTTGGCGCCCATCTTCCAGATGTTGAACAGCAACCGCTCGCGATTGCGCGAGGCATAGTCGATGACGGCGCGGTCGAGCGTCCACTGATAGTCGAGCGAATCCTGCAAATGCCAGTCGCGCGGGCCGATCGGCATCATCTCGTCGCCGCGCGGCAACTGGGTCGATGGCACCAGCGGGATCTTCGCCGGGGTCGGCCCGCCGATGATCTCGGTCAGCAGGCCGATGCTGTTGTGGAAATAGGCGACCGATCGTTCCATGCCATTGTGCCAGGTCGAATAGGGCGCCGCGCTGCGCGTGCCCGACCCCGCCTTGCCTTCGGAAATCAGGCGCGAATGCATGGCGAAGCCGACTTCGTTGAGTTGCGCCATGACGATCGGGTCATAGTTGAAATTGAACGGATCGCGGAACGGCGGCACGAACACCACCATGCCCTCCGGCCCGGTCTGATGCTGGTTATAGACGATCTGCGGATACCATTGGCGGAACAGCACCCGATTGACATTCTCGGTCTCGGGCATCGCCGCCATGAAGCTGTCGCGGTTATTATCGTGGCCGATATATTTCTGGTAGAGGCGCGGCAGCGTCGCCATCTCGCGCTTCTTGGGATCGGCCGAGCGCATATACCAGTTGGCGACCAGTTCCATGCCGTCGGGATTGTCATGCGCGAACAGGATGATGCAGTCGTCCAGCATGCGCATCGTTTCCGGGTCCGACTGGGTCAGCATCCGGTAAAGCACCTGGATCTGCCCCTGCGACGTCACCGTCTCGGTCGCGTGCATGCCTGCGTCGATCCAGACCACCGCCTTGCCCTGCGCCGCCAGCTTGCGCGCTTCCGTCTCGTCCACGCCATGGGCGCGGGCCAGCTTTTCGGCAATGGCGCGATACGCGTCCAGCTTGGCGAGGTTCGCGGGCGAGGAGACGATCGCCATCCACTGGCTGCGCCCTTCCGCGCTCTTGCCGATGTCGACCAGCTTCATCCGGTCGCTCTGGGTCGCCAGCTTCTGGAGATAGGCCTCATATTCGCTGTAGTTGGCGAGATAATAGTCGGTCCCCGGCGGCTGCTTGAAGAAGCGCTCGGGCGGGGTCGGCGTGCTGGATTGGGCGCCAGTCTGGGCCGCGGCAGGAACCGCCTGCAACAGCAGCGCGCCCGACAGGAAAAGCCAATGGGGTTTCATGCAATCTCTCCAGATATCTGGTCGTCGTGGGGCATAAACAGAAGGGGCGCGATGCTTCATCGCGCCCCTTCAAGCAGGCCGTCAGCCCTTAGTAGAAGCGGACATTGTCGATCTGCAACCACATGCGCTTGCCGGGACCGCGCGATCCGCCGAACTCGACCTGGGTGATGCCGTCGCCGGTGAAGGCCGGGCCGACCTTGCCGCGCCGCTCGACCGGCTTGAACTGGCTGAACGGCACCTCGACCGCCGCCCAGCCCGCGCCGCCCTGCACCTGTGCTTCCCAGACGCCGTCCAGGCCGTTCAGGCGAACGGTATAGGTGCCGTCGCCCTTCAGCTCGAAGCGCAGGCCCTTGTAGCCGCTGATCTTCGCCGGGGTGATCGACCCGCGGCTGAGCGGAATGGCAAAGCCCGCATAGGCCGCTTCCTTGACCGCCATGCGCGCCGACAGCGACAGCGCCTTGCCGCCCTCGTCACGCGGCACCGTCTGGGTGATCTCGACCGACCGGTCGATGCCGCCATCGGGCGTGTCGACGCGCAACGTGTCGATCGACGAGCGGCGATCGTCGCGCTCGAAATCGTCGATCAGCGCCGGCACGCTGATCGAGGGCAGACGGTCGGTCTTGTTGGCGGCGGGCAGCGCCGGGGCGCCGGCGCCATAGGCCAGCTTGCCGTCGATCAGCACCTGCGAGACCTTGTAGACATCCTTGATGTTGGTCCAGGGGGTGCCGTCGATCAGCACGATGTCGGCGCGCTTGCCGACCGCGATGGTGCCGCGATCGGCATCGATGCGCATGATCTTCGCGCTGGTCTGGGTGCCGGCGACCAGCGCCTGGCTCGGCGTCAGGCCGGCCTGCACCAGCAATTCCATCTCGTGCAGGGTCGACGGACCATGCGGCGTGCCCGGCATGCCCGCATCGGTGCCCAGCGCGATCGGCACGCCGGCATCGAACAGCGCCTTCACATTGCCCAGCGCAAAGCCAAACTTGCGGAAGGTCTGCTTCAGGCGCGGATCGTCCGCCTTCACGTCGCCGCGCTTATAGGGATCATAGACCGCCAGCGTCGGCGCCATCGCCATGCCGCTCTGCTTGATCGCGGCGACTTCCTCGGCGGTGATCGGCCGGTCCTGCAGGCCATGGGCCAGCGAATCCACGCCCGCCCGCGCCGCGACCAGGCCGCGATCGACGGTGACGGTGTGGGTCAGCACCGGCCAGTTCTGGACATGCGCCGCCTCGACCGTGGCCTTCAGCGTCCATTCGTCCATGCTGGTATTGTCGGGCGACACGCCATAGCGCCAGCCGTCGGAGAATATCTTCACCAGATCGGGCTGATAGGGCACCAGGCTCTCGATCGCGGCCTTGCCGGCGCCGGGCGTGTTGACCCAGATGGTGGTCGCCTGATCGGCCCAGTCGGCGCCATGGCCGCCGGGCGTGCTGATCCGCGCGGCGAAGCGGACATGGGGCGCGTTCATCTGGCCCAGCCAGGCGCGCAGCGGCGCGAACGCCTCGGGCGCTTCGTTGAAATCATTCACCGTGGTCACGCCAGCCGCGACATAGGCATTGGCGATCTGCGGGAAGGTGCTGGGGCTGCCGCCGGCGGTCCAGTGGGTATGGACGTCGAAGAAGCCGGGCAGCAGCGCCTTGCCCTTGGCGTTGATGACCCTGGCGCCGCGCGGCACCTTCACATCGGCGCCGACGGCGGTGATGCGGCCATCCTGGATCAGCACGGTGCCGGGCGCGGGCGCCGCGCCGGTGCCGTCGAAAATGGTCGCGCCGACGATGGCGACCGTGCCGCCATCGGCCGGGGCCGAGACGGAGGCGGCGGAATGCAGCGCGATCGGCAGGGCGATGGCCGAGGCCAGCAGAGCAGTGACAACAGATTTACGCATGGTACTTCCCCCTCAAAGGCAATGATTATTCTTCGGTCGCCGGCACCGCCGGCATGCAGAACCAGCATTCGGCATCGCTGCCGATCGGCGCACCCGGCGGGATCGGCGGCGGCGGCGCGATCGGCTCGGCCAGCTTGGCGCGCTCCTCGGGCGAGGCCGTCAGCATGGTGGCGAGATAGCGATTATGCGCGGCGTCGGCGGGAGCGCCGCGCTTGCCGAGGCGCCCGGCCAGGCTTTCCATATGCGCCCGCACGATCGCGATCGCGGTCGACGACAATTGCTTGTCATCGGCCAGGCTGATGAGGCGCAGGACATAGCGGGCACGGACCTGCCGCGCGATTTCCGCCTGCCGGCCCGTTGCCCCGGCGGCCATCACCCGATCGTCGATCGCGCCCAGATATTCGTCGAGCGACAGCTGGCCGGCATCGGCGGCATGCTGCGCCACCAACCGGTTGAGCCGCTCGGGCGCCAGCATCGCGATGAAGCTGCCGTCGGCCGCCACTTCGGCCGCGCGCCCCCAGTCGAAGGCGGCGGCGGTGCGGCCGGGCAGCAGTTCGATGTCGGTCTGGCGGTCGCTCATGCCCGACTGGATCGATGACAGCAAAGGTGACAGGCGATCGGGCAGATCGAGCGCGGCGGGGTCGAGCGTCGCGAGCAGGGCGCGCAGCGCCGCCCGCTGCTGCGCGGCGTCGACCGGCAGCGCCTGCTCATGGCCATCGCCCTTCACCGCATAGCTGTAATCCACCCCGCCGATCAGCTTCGACGCGGCCGTTACCTGATAGCGGTGGAACAGGTAGATCGGCACGATCATCCGGCGCAGGTCGGCGGCGGCCGCCCCGGCCGGCAGATTGTCGAGGCCGAAGCGGTCGAGCGCGATCCGGCGCACATCCATGATATGGGTGAGCTGCGCGGCGGCATCCGTGCCGTCATCCCACATATTGCCCCAGGGCTGGGCATCGCCATCGCCGCGTGTGTCACCATCGGCGACAAAGCGATAGCCCTTGGCCTGGACCGCGCGGGTCATGGCGTCGAGCGCCCCCTTCTCGTCGGTGCCGGCCGGGAACTGGCGATAGAGCCAGTCGATCGCGAACCTGTCCCAGGCGCCGACGCCGGTGGCATAGGCGTCGGAAAAGTCGAGCGCACCGTCCCGCACGGCGATGCGCGGCGCGGGATAGTCCATCACCGACGCCCGGTTCTCGAAGGTCGAACCGGCGAAATTATGGGACAGGCCCAGCGCATGGCCGACCTCATGCACGGCGAGCTGGCGCAGCCGCGCCTTGACCAGCATGATCGGGTCGTCGCTGGCGCCGGTGCCCTCCTTCGCCGCGCCGGCCAGCCCCTCGAAGATCAGCTTGTCCTGCCAGGCGCGCAGCGATCCCAGCTGCACCACGCCGCGCACGATTTCGCCGCTGCGCGGATCGACGATGGTGGTGCCGGTCGACCAGCCGCGCGTCTCGCGATGGACCCAGGCGATGACATTGTAGCGCGCGTCCATCGGATTGGCGCCGACCGGCAGTTCCTCGACCCGGAAGGCGTCGACGAAGCCGGCGGCGTCGAACGCCTGCGCCCACCATTGGGCGCCTTCCTTCAGCGCATCGCGGATCGCCTGCGGCGCGGCGCGGTCGACATAGAAGATGATCGGCTTCTTGACCGCCGAACGCGCGGCATTGGGATCGGTCTTTTCCAGCCGGAACCGGCGGACCAGCCGGGTGACGATCGGCTCGTCCAGCGCGGCGGCATAGTTATTGCGGATGACCTGGACCGACGTGCCGGTGCGCGGGTCATGGGCGCGGGTGTGGAAATTGGCGTCGGGCAGGCGGATGAAGCTGTGATGCACCCGCACCGTCAGCCCGCGCGCATCGGGCAACACCCGCTCGATGCTGCGCCCCGGCTCGTCGCTGGTGAAGGTCAGCGCCGCCTCGAACTCGACATTGTCCGGGAAGGCCAGGCTCTGTGCCGGATCGACATAGGACAGTGCCGGCGCAATCTTGAAAGTGCCGGCCTTGGTCGCCTTCAGCCGCCCGGCGACGTCAAAGGCATCGCGCATCAGCAGGCCGGACAGGTCGAGCGTGATGCCCTTGTCATCTTCGCTGACAATATCGCCCGACCAGATCGGCGAATTGGAGAAGGAGCGCGCGACCGCCTGTTCCTCGCCGGCGTCGCCATTGAGCGCGCGGAAACGGTAATTCTCGAACTCGGCCAGCACCTTGTTGCCGACCTTGCGGAACAGCAGCACCTGCGTCTCGCCGAGCCGCGCGCGATCCAGGCCGATCTCGGCAGCGCCCAGGCCGCCGGCGATCGAGGGGGTGTAGAGATAGCGGGCGATGACGCCATTGGCGCCCGCCCTGGGCAGGACGATCTTCTGCCCGCCCGCCAGCGTGAACAGGCTGGCCGGGGCCGGACTTGCCGCCGGCGCGGGCTGGGCCAGCGCGGTGCCGGCCGGCACGCTCAGGATCATCAGGGCGACAAGCGGCAGCGCGCGCAGCGATTTCATCAATAACATGTCCCGAAAGCAAAAAATGGGCACCGGCGCGATGGCCGGTGCCCCAGGAGGCATCAGAATTTGTGGCTGACGTTCAAGTACCAATAGCGACGCAGCGGCGAATAAAGCTGGCCCTGATAGCCACTGGACGACAGCGGCGGTGCCTTGTCGAACAGGTTGCGCACGCCGATGCGCATGCTGGTGCCGCTCAGCGATCCCTCGGTGAAGCGATACTGGCCATAGAGGTTCGCCGTGGTGGTCGCCTTGACCGTCCAGTAATCGCCGTCCGCATCGATCAGGCCGGTGTCATAGACCTTGCCGGTATATTGGGCGAAGGCGCCGACCGTCACATTATTGAGCGACCAGGTGAGCGAGGCCGAACCGCGCCACTTGGGCTTGCGATCGAGCTGCAGCAGGCTGCGGCCGCCCGAGATGTTGACGGCGGCGTCGATGTCGCCCGCGTCCTGCGCCGCCAGCAGTTCGGCGATGCCCGGCGAGGGTTCCTGATAATATTTCAGGAAGTGCGACGCATTGACCGCGAAGTTGAAGCTGCCGACGCTGGTTTCAGGCGTGCGATAGGTCAGGTTGAAGTCCAGGCCCTTCACCGTCTGCGGCTGCAAATTGGTATATTGGTCGAGGACGTAGAGCACCTCGCCCGCCGGGGTCAGGCCGGTGCCGGCAAAGGCTTCGATATCCGAAGCGGTCGCCGCGGCGCGGATCACGTTCGGATTGCTCGATCCCTGCTTGCGCAGCAGATAGTCGAGGATCAGCGCATTGCCTTCGCCGAAGATGCCGACCAGGCCGGTCTGGCGCACCCGCCACCAGTCGGTGGTGAAGGTCAGATGGCCCATGCCGTCGGGCAGCGGCGGCTCCAGCACGACGCCGAAGGACAGGGTCTTTGCCCGTTCAGGATCGAGATCCGGGTTACCCGAACGCCGGGCCGAGGTGGTCTGCGCCCGCGAACATTGCGAGAAGTCGGTGATACGGCCGGCGCGGACATCCGCCTCGCACATGATATAGTCGGTGCGACTGTTCGCGCGCGTCACGACCGTCGCGTTGGTCTGCTCCAGGTTCGGGGCACGGAACGACTTGGCCCAGGAACCACGGAAGCGGATGCCGCGCACCACTTCCCAGGCGCCGGCGATCTTGGGCACGGCGACATCGCCGAAATCGCTATAATGTTCGTAGCGGCCGGCCAGCTGGAGATCCAGGCTGCGCACCAGCGGAATGTCCATTTCCGGCGAAACCAGCGGCACGGCAAATTCCGCATAGGCGCCGAACACTTCGCGATGGCCGCTGGTGTCGTTGTTGAGCGCCGAGTTGACGAAGTCGCCCGAGACCGCGCCGGTCAGCGGATCGGTATAGGTGATGGTGCCGTCGATGCGCGGATCGCGATCGTCGAGCTGAGTCTCGCGCCGTGCCTCGATACCGGCGGCAAAGCCGACATTGCCACCCGGCAGGGTGAACAGGTCGCTCTTGGAAATGCGGAAGTCATAGGTCGCCAGGGTCGACTTGGTATAGCGGACCAGCTCCTCGCGCATCGCATCGATGGTCGACTGGCTGTTCACCGACGTGCCGAAGATGTTGTAGGCGTCCGGGGTCGAGAGCGACAGATATTCCTGCAGCTTTGTGCGGCTGATATTGTCGCTGACGTCGCGGGCCCAGGCTTCGGAATAGCTGACCGCGCTTTCCCAGTTGAAGCCGTTGAACTCGCCGCGCAGGCCGGCCAGCAGGCGATATTGCTGGTTGGTCACGGTGATGTTCATCGGACCGAAGTCATCGAACAGATAATTGTTGATGGTGAGCGGCAGGCCTTCGGCCGGCGCGTTGGTGCCGGCCAGGCGGTTGGGATTGACGGTGCCGTTGGCGAACACGGCCTGGCCCAGCGGGTTCCAGTAGTTACTTGCCGGCACATAGATCGGGATCGAGCTGAGCGTCGCGACCGGGCTCTGCTGCGCCTTGGTCTTGCTGCGATAGAAGCCGGCTTCGGCGAAGAAGGTGACATCGTCGCTGATGTCATAATGGCCGGTCATGAACAGGTTCAGGCGGTTGAGGCGCGGCATGATCGACGTGCCCTGCGCCAGCGAGTCATAACGCAGGTCGCGGTCTGCGCCCGCCGTTGCCATCGCACCATTCTGGATGCAGCGATCATTGCCGATTGCCGCGACGCAGCCGGTGCTGCTGGTCGGCTGCAGGTGGAACTGGCCCGATGCATTGGTCAGGGACGTGCCGTTGATGGTCACCGGCACATTGCCATATGTGCGCAGGTTGGCGAAGGGCGTGGTGGTCGACCGGCCGTCAAGCGAGGTCGAGCCTTCGAACGCGGCGCCTTCGAACAGGCCACGGCGGTCGGAGGATTCGGTATAATATTGCTCGGTCGAATCCAGGCCGGTGCCATGGTCATAGCTGCCGAACAGCGTGATATTGCCGCGATTTTCGGCGAAGTTGGTGCCGATCACGCCATTGCCGTTGAACTCGCGCAGGCCGGTGCCTTCCGCGCCGCCATATTGCAGCGACAGTTCCGCGCCCTGATAATCGGTCTTGAGCACGGTGTTGACCACGCCCGCCACCGCGTCCGCGCCGTAAATGGCGGCCGCGCCGTCGCGCAGCACTTCCAGCCGCTCCAGCCCGTTCACCGGGATGGCATTGGTGTTGTAGCTCAGCACCGGCACCAGCTGGTCGTTGGCCTGGCTGGTCGGGTGGGCAACGACACGGCGGCCGTTCAGCAGCACCAGCGTGTTGCCGATGCCCAGGCTGCGCAGGTCGAGCGAACCGACGTCGCCGCGCGCGCCGTTGGAGCTGCCGGGCAGATATTGGCTGTTGAACTGGACGTCGCCAAATTGCGGGATCGAACGGAACAGTTCGTCGCCCGATACGGCGGCTGCGCTCTTGATCTCGTCGGTCGATACCACCGTGACCGGCAGCGCCTCGTTGATCTTGGCGCCCTTGATCTGCGAGCCGACCACGACGATGCCGTCCGCCGCATCCGCCGCCGGGGCGCCGTCCTGCGCCAATGCGCTGCCTGCGGTCATGGCCCATCCCATGGCGATCAGGCTCGCCGCGCAGGCTCCCTTGTTCCGATACACACCCATATGTCTTCCCCTGGCTCCCGCCATCCGATCCCTTCGGATGGGCTCTGATCTTTTGAGGTTGTCCCCTCGTCCGGCTGCGTGGCCGGAAACCCTCTCATTGTCGGAGACGCAGGCCCGAAAATTTCCCCCATCAAAAATTTCACTTTTGTGATGGTGGTATCCATCGCCCTGATCGATAAGCCGTTTCACCAGTGGGGATGGTGCGGACCGCCCCGCTTCATGCAGCCAGGGGATCCATCCATGTCACGCTTCGCCCGCTCCTTCCTCGCCCTCCTCGCGCTCGGCGCATCGGCGCCCGCCCTCGCCGGGCCGCTGGCCGATGGCGACAAGATGGCGATCATGGCGGATGTCGATCGCGGCGCGGACACGCTGGCGAAGAACGCGCTGCAAATCTGGAACTATGCCGAAATCGGCTTTCAGGAGACGAAAAGTTCGGCGCTGTTGCAGCAGCAGCTGAAGGCCGCCGGCTTCACGGTGGAGGCGGGGATCGCCGGCATGCCCACCGCCTTCGTCGCGCGCTTCAGGACCGGCGACGGCCCGGTCATCGGCCTGCTCGCCGAATATGACGCCCTGCCCGGCCTGCCCCAGGCGGCCGAGCCGGTGCGCAAGCCGATCGAGGGCATTGCCGGCCATGGCTGCGGTCATAATCTGTTCGGCGCCGCCTCGGTCGCGGCCGCGATTGCCACCAAGGACTGGATGGTCGCGCACAAGATCAAGGGCGAGCTGCGCCTCTATGGCACGCCGGCGGAGGAAGGCGGATCGGGCAAGGTGTTCATCGTCCGCGCCGGCCTCACCAAGGATGTGTCGGCGATGATCCACTGGCATGCCGCCGACAGCAACAGTGCGTCGCAAAATACCGCGCTCGCCAATATCAGCGGCAAGTTCCGCTTCCACGGCACCGCCGCCCATGCCGCCGCCGCGCCCGAACGTGGCCGCTCCGCGCTCGACGGGGTCGAGGCGATGGACGCGATGGTCAACATGATGCGCGAACATGTGCCGCAGGAAACCCGCATCCATTATGTCATCACCGATGGCGGCAAGGCGCCGAACGTCGTGCCCGACACCGCCGAGGTCTATTATTATGTCCGCCACCCCAATCAGCAGGTGGTCGCCGACATCATGGACCGGGTGAAGAAGGCGGCCGAGGGCGCGGCCATGGGCACCGGCACCACGGTCGAGTTCAACCAGGTCGGCGGCACCTTCGACCTCCTGCCCAACGACACGCTGGGCCATGTCATGTATGACAATCTGAAACAGGTGACCCTGCCCGCCTACAATGCGCAGGAACAGGCCTTCATCACCCAGATCCAGTCGAGCTTCCCCAAGGGCACGCGCATGGGCGACGGCAGCGTCGAAGCCTATAGCAGCGGCGGCCTGACGCCGGCCTCCACCGATGTCGGCGATGTCAGCTACACGACGCCGACGGTCGGCATGGTCGCAGCCACCTGGGCGCCGGGCACCCCGCCGCACAGCTGGCAGGCCGTCGCCGCGAGCGGAACCAGCGTCGGCACCAAGGGCGCGGTCGTCGCCGCCAAGGCGATGGCGCTGACCGCCGCGCAACTGTTCCAGAGCCCGGACACGCTGGCAGAGGCCAAGGCCGAACTGGATCGCCGTCGCGGCAAAGATTTCGTCTATCGCTCGCTGCTGGGCGACAAGGGACCGGCGCTGGAATATCGAAACGGGAAGTGACGGTCCCGAAGCAGGACGATTACTCGCCCGCCTCCTTATAGGCGGGCAGACCCAGCCCCCGGCGGATCGCGAGCGCCCGCAGGCCAAACCCCAGCAGCGCCGCGATCACGCCGGCGACCGGCACATCCAGCCCGGCCAGCCGCAACAGCACGAACAGGCCGGAGGCGAACGCTGCGGCCGTGACGTATAGTTCGGGGCGCAGCAGGATCGACGGCTCGCCCGCCAGCGTGTCGCGCATGATGCCGCCGACGCAGCCGGTGACCACGCCCATCATCCCCGCGACAAAGGGCGGCACGCCAAAGCTCATTGCCTTGGCCGCCCCGAAGACCGCGAAGGCGGCCAGCCCGATCGCATCGAGCCAGTCGAGCGCATGATCGCTCCACCAGCGGCGCGGCGTGATCCAGACGGTGATAGCGGCGGCCATGCACACGATCGACGGCGCCGGATCATGGATCCAGAAGACCGGCGCATCGATCAGCAGGTCGCGCACCGTGCCGCCGCCCACCCCCGTCAGCAGGGCGAAGAAGGCAAAGGTCACCAATGTCTGGCGCAGGCGCGCGGCAGCCAATGCCCCGGAAGCCCCGAAGACGAAGGTGCCGATCAGGCTCAACGCCTCCAACACGGGTCCGATATGGGTGGCAATCGTCGGGGTCGGCGGCAGCATGGCTTTCCGTAGCCGCTATCGGGCGCCAGCGGAAGCCGGCGCCCGAGGGTCGATCATTTCCGGCCCTTCTCGGCCGACAGACGGGTCATCAATATGGCCGCCCGCTTGGCCTGGCGCGGCATGGTGGACAGGTCCGCCTTTTCCGCCGGGCTATGATCACCCGTCGAGGCGAGGCCCAGACCCACCAGCCCGTCGACATCCTGCGCGACGAAGCTGATATCGCCCGCGCCGCGCTTGAGCGGATCAAGCTCGGGCATTTCGGGCAGGCCCAAATCCTTGTTGATGCCATTCAATTTGCCCAGCAGCGCGCGATTGCCCGCCGTTGGCGCCATGGAGGGATAGCCCAGGTCAAAGGCGATGCTGGCGCCGGTGCCGGGCAGATGGCCGCTATCTACGATCGCCTGCATCTTGGCCCGCACCCGCTCGGTCTGGTCCTGGCTAAGGGTGCGGAAATCGCCCTTGGCGACCGCGATCGGCGGGATGATATTGGTCTTGCCGGTCACGGCGATGCGTACGCCGTCCTTGTCAACATCGGCGCTCTGGCCGCCACCGATCAGGCCGACATTGAAGGTCAGGTTGGGTTCCGGCAATTCCTTGCGGAAAGCGGTGATGATCCGCGCCATTTCATAGACGGCGCCATCACCGGCGGCCGCAGAGAAGATGCCCGAACTGTGCGCCGACTTGCCGCTGGTGGTCAGCGTCCAGCTGTTGGAGGAGCGGCGCGCGATCGAGCCCATATCCTTGCCGTCCTCGCGGCTCAGCCCCTCGAAATCGAGCGCGACGTCGGCGCGCTTGCCGGCCGCGATCAGGTCAGCGCGCGAGATCGAGACCGGATCGCCCGAATCCTCCTCGTCACCGGTCAGCACCACCTCGATATTGGCGTTCTTCAGCGTGCCCGCCGCCTGCATCGCCTTCAGGGCCAGCAGCATCGTCACCACCCCACCCTTGTCGTCGCCGACACCCGGCCCGGCGGCCCAGTCACCATCCCGCTTGAAGGTCTGGAACGGCGAGTCCGGCTCGAACACCGTGTCGAGATGGCCGATCAGCAGCATCTTCGTCGTGCCCGCCTTGCCCTTGTGGACCGCGATGAAATGGCCGGCACGCTTGACCTGATCCATCGGTTTCCAGCTAACGGCGAAGCCCAGCGCCTCGAACTCGGGACGCAGCATGTCGGCCACCGCCTTGACGCCGGCGACATTCATCGACCCGCTATTCTGGTTCACGATCTTTTCGAGGAGGGCGATCGCTGGTTCATGACCGGCATCGACGCTGGCGCCGATCTTCTGTTCGGCCGGGCTCAGCGCCGCCTGCGCCGTGGTCGCCAGCAGCATCGCGCCGCACAGGGCCGCCTTCACAATAGTCTGTCGCATGGGTTCGTAACTTCACCGAAACAAAGGAAGAATGGGCCGCTCCGGGGCAGCCGTAAAATAGAACGGGTGGCGCGTGCAGACACGCCACCCGTCGGATGCTTATTTCGCCAGTTCGGCTTCGATCGCAGCAACCAGCGCCGGATCGTCGGGCGCCGTCGTCGGCGCGAAACGGGCCGCAACACTGCCATCCTTGGCGATCACGAATTTCTCGAAATTCCACAGGATTTCCGGCACCGGATTGGGCGTCATGCCATAGCCCTTGAGCCGCTCGCGAAAACTGTCGCCATCGCCCTGCGCCTCGGGCTGCGCGCTCGTCAGTGCGGCATAAAGCGGATGCTTGTCCAGCCCGCTGACCACGATCTTCTCGAACATCGGGAAATCGACGCCGAAATTGGTGGTGCAGAAGGTCGCGATCTCGTCATTGCTGCCCGGTTCCTGAGCGCCGAAATCATTGGCCGGGAAGCCCGCGACCACCAGCCCCTTGTCCCGATAATCGGCATAGAGCTTTTCCAGCCCCTCATATTGCGGCGTCAGCCCGCATTTGGAGGCGACATTGACCGCAAGCACCACCTTGCCGGCATAATCGGCCAGGGTCGCGTCGGCGCCCTTGATGGTCTTGAGCGGTATCTGCTGGATTGCGGTCATGCATCATCTCCCTTGGATATCAGGCGGCGGACCTTGCCATCATATGGCGGCGCCGAAAAGATGCCCCGCCGCCGCCGTCACAGCCATCGCCAGCGCGCCCCAGAAGAATGTACGCAGCATCGACCGCCCCGGCCGCGCCCCGCCCAGCCGCGCCCCGACATAGCCCAGCAGCAACAGGCAGAGCAGCGACACCGGCACGACGCTGATCCCGGCCAGCGACGGCGCGATGGCCGCGGCGACTACCGGTGGCGCCGCGCCACAGGCGAAGCTCGCCGCCGAGGCCAGCCCTGCCTGCACCGGGCGCGGCGTGCTGAGGTCGGAAATGCCCAGCTCATCGCGGGCATGGGCGCCCAGCGGATCGGTCGCCATCAACTGGGTAGCCACCTGCCCAGCCAAGTCCCGGTCCAGCCCGCGCTCGACATAAATGTCGCGCAACTCCTCCCATTCGGCATGAGGCTGTGTCGCCAGCGCCTTCTTTTCCTTGGCGAGATCGGCACGCTCGGTATCCGACTGGGCGCTCACCGACACATATTCGCCCGCCGCCATCGACATGGCGCCGGCCACCAAGGCGGCAATGCCCGACAATAATATGGACTCGCCTGTCGCGCCCGATGCGGCGATCCCGGTCATCAGGCTGGCGGTCGATACAATGCCGTCATTGGCGCCCAGCACAGCCGCGCGCAGCCAGCCGACCCGGTTGACATAATGAACGGCATGATGTGGCCGTGGCGGCTCGACGCGCGGCGTGGTCATATGATGGAGCCCCCTGTCAGATCATCCAGCCCGTTGGCTATCAGATGCAGGGGACAGCGCAAGGGGCTCAGCCCAAGCCCTCGGCCTTCTCCGCCAGTTCCAGCCAGCGTTCCTCGGCCGCGTCCTTCTCCGCCCGCGCCCTCTCGATCGCAGCCGTCAGCGCCGCGAATTTCTTCGGGTCGCGGGTATAAAGCGCCGGGTCGGCCAGCGCCTCCTCGTCGCGGGCGATCGCCGCTTCCAGTTCCTCGATCTTCTTGGGCAGCAGGTCGAGGTCGCGCTGGTCCTTGTAGGTCAGCTTGGTCGAGGCCGGCTTGGGCGGCGGCGGGGCCGCAGCCTCCTTCTTCTCCGCCTTGGGCGCACGGCGCGGATCGCGCTTGGCGATCCAGTCGGCATAGCCGCCGACGATCACATCGACCTTGCCCGATCCGTCGAGGCCGAGCGTCACGGTGACGGTGCGGTCGAGGAAGTCGCGGTCATGGCTGACGATCAGCACCGTGCCATCATAGTCCGCGATCACTTCCTGCAGCAGGTCGAGCGTTTCGAGGTCAAGGTCGTTGGTCGGTTCGTCCAGCACCAGCAGGTTGGATTCGCGGGCAAATTCGCGCGCGAACAGCAGACGCGAACGCTCGCCACCCGACAGGGTGCCGACCTTCGCCTCCGCCAGCGAGGGGTCGAACAGGAAGTCCTTGAGATAGCCATGGACATGCTTGCGCACGCCGCGCACATCGATCCAGTCGCCGCCCTCGGCCAGCACGTCGCGCACGCTCTTGTCGCCCTGCATCAGGCTACGCTGCTGGTCGATGAAGATCATGTCCAGCGTCTTGGCCAGCGTCACCGCGCCGCTGTCGGGCGCCAGTTCGCCGGTCAGCAGCTTCAGCAAAGTCGACTTGCCCGCGCCATTGCCGCCGACGATGCCGATCCGGTCGCCGCGCTGCACCCGCAGGCTGAAGTCGTTGATGATGGTCCGATCACCAAATGTCTTGGTGACATGCTCGGCCTTGATGACGCTCTTGGTCTTGCTGTCGTCGCTCGCCACCGCGATCTTGGCGGTGCCTTGCGGCCCCTGCATCGCGGCACGCTGGGCGCGCATCTCCCACAGCTTGGCAAGGCGTCCCTGGTTGCGCTTGCGCCGCGCAGTGACGCCACGCTCCAGCCAGTGTGCCTCGATCTTGAGCTTGGCGTCCAGCTTCTCGGCAGCGCGCGCCTCTTCGGCATAGACCGCTTCCATCCAGTCCTCGAAACCGCCGAAGCCGATCTCGTTGCGGCGCATCTGGCCGCGATCGAGCCACAAGGTCTGGCGGGTCAGGCGAGTCAAGAAGGCACGGTCATGGCTGATGACGATGAAGGCACCGGTATAGCGGGCAAGCCAGCTTTCCAGCCAGTCGATCGCCGCGATATCCAGATGGTTGGTCGGCTCGTCCAGCAGCAGCAGATCGGGCTCGCTCGCCAGCGCGCGGGCGATCGCGGCGCGGCGGCGCTCACCGCCGCTCGCGGTCGCGGCCTCGCGCGACAGGTCGATGCCCAGCTGGTCGGCGATCGCCTCGACCTCATGGGCGGGCGGCGCGAATGCGCCGGCCAGCGCGAAATCATGCAGCGTCTTGAAGGCACTGACGTCCGGATCCTGCTCCAGCGTCACCACCCGCGCGCCCGGCTGTACCGAACGAATGCCCTCATCCGCTTCGATCTGACCGCCGATCAGCTTGAGCAAGGTGGTCTTGCCCGCGCCGTTGCGCCCGATCAGCGCCAGCCGGTCGCGCTGACCGACATGGATGTCGATATGCCGGAATAGCCAGTGGCTGCCCTGCGAGAGGCCGAGATTTTCGAAGGAGAGAATGGGTGCTGCCATGGCGGTGCAGCTAGGGCCTATCGGGCGTCGGGGCAAGAGTGGAACCGGAAAGCTGTCGGACGGCTTTCAACGCAGGACAGCGTCCATTCATCGCACCCCGGCCAAAAACGGGTGCAGGACTTACAGAGGAGACCATGTCCATGAAATCCGCTCTCGCCCTGATGGCGCTCGGCGCCGCCGCACTGCCTGTCGCGGCTGTTGCCCAGACCAGCGTCACCATCGCCGAGACCGCGCCGGTAGTGACGTTGAACGTCACCGAAAGCGTCGAGGCCGCGCCCGATGTCGCGGCCATCGGCACCGGCGTCCAGACCAAGGCCCCGACCGCGGCCCAGGCGATGAAGGACAATGCCGCCAAGATGGACGGGCTGATCGCGGCGCTGGCCAAGGCCGGCATCGCCAAGGCCGACATCCAGACCAGCGGCATCAACCTCAACGCCCAATATGACTACAGCAACCGCGACGGCCAGCCGTCCGGTCCGCGTTTCCTGGGCTATGAGGCGTCGAACCAGCTCAGCGTCAAGGTACGCGACGTGAAGAAGGTCGGCGCGCTGCTCGATACGCTGGTGCAGGCCGGCGCGACCAACATCAACGGCCCCAGCTTCTCGGTCGAGGATCCGAGCCCGCTTCAGGCCCAGGCCCGCGCCACCGCGCTCAAGACGGCCAAGGCCCAGGCCGATTTCTATGCCCAGGCGGCGGGCTATCGCTCGGCCCGGCTGGTCTCGATCTCGGAAAGCAGCAGCGGCGGCAATGCGCCGATGCCGCTGATGGCGGCCCGGTTCAAGGCCGACGCCGCGCCGACCCCGGTCGAACCCGGTCAGGTCAGCGCATCGATCAGCCTGACGGTCCAGTACGCGCTCGAACGCTAAGCCGTCATTCCTCGACGCGCCAGTGCGGCACCGCAAGGTCCGCGCTGGCGCCTTTGACCAGCCGCGCGTCGATGCCACGATCGGCAAAGGGCTTGAGCAACCCCTCATGCCCCTCCCCCTTGATCGACATGTCGATCGGCAGGCCGGTGCGCTGCGCCGCCCACAGCACAAGCGCCAGCCGATCCTTGTCCGTCACGGCCCCTTCATCATCCAGCGCGAGCGACGGCAGCGGCAGGGTCGGCGGCGTAATCTCTATCGCCCAGCCGGGCGTTGCCGCCGCCGCCCGCCGCTCCAGCGCCCAATAGGCGCCAAGGCCCGCATCCGGCAAAGCCCGCGCCCGCACCACCGCCCGTTTGCGCGCGGTATCCACCGTCACCGCATCGGGATTGACACCAGCGACCAGCGCCAGCCGGTCGGTCAGGCGATCGACCTGGCCCTGCACCTCACGCCGGGCGGTCTGGGCGGCGAGCAGCTGGGCATTGTCGGCATCTGTCCCCTCACCCACCCGGATCTGTTCGATATCCAACGACACCGGCTTGCCCAGCATGTCGCCCAGAATATGGCCGGCCCGCGCGGACGCGTCGCGCTCATAATGGCTGGTGAGGACGCTGGCGGTCACGGCAAGCGGCCTGGCGGCGAAATCCAGGTCGAGCTGGGCGATCCGGGCGCCATCTGGAAATTCGCGGCGGATGACGTCGCGGGCATCGCGGGCGGCCCGCGCCTCCCAGGCGATCTGGCCGAGCGACAGGCCGAGCGGCACTGCCAGCGCCAGGAATATGGCACCGATGAAAACCATCTGCAGCCAGCTCTGGCTGGGCGACAGCCGCCGGCCAAAGCCATAGAGGCGCGCCATGATCGCCGCAGCCAGCGCGATCGTCACGAAATTGGTGAAGAAGAGGAGGAAGGCACCGCCCGCGACCGTCGCATTGAGCGTCGCCAGACCAAAGCCCACCGTTGCCAGCGGCGGCATCAGCGCAGTGGCGATTGCGACGCCGACGATCGTGCCGGCCTTGCCGCGAATCATCGCATAGGCGCCCGCCAGCGCGGAAAAGAGCGCGACCATCAGGTCGAACAGATTGGGCCGGGTGCGCGCGGCGATTTCACTGGTCACCGTCTGCAACGGCGACAGCAGGACGATGAAGGCGGTGAACGCAATCGCCACCAGCGCCCCGCCCGCCAGCGCGACGATCGTCCGTCGGATTTCACGCGCATCGGTCATGGCGAGGCCAAAGCCCAGCCCGACGATCGGCCCCATCAGCGGCGAGATCAGCATCGCGCCGATCACCACGGCCGGCGAGGAGAGCAGCAGGCCCAGCACCGCGATGCCCGCCGACATCAGGATCATGAAGGCGTAGGACGGGGTCCAGCCATCATCGGCTCGCACCCTTTCGAGCACGGCCTGATGATCGATCCCGCGGATCACATGGCTGCGCCACCAGCGCGGCACGGAGCGCCACAAGGGCGCATCGGCTACGGGCCTGTCATCTTCCATCTGCATGGCTGGCAAGCCTAATTCGCCCGGCCGCTCCTTTCCAGCGCGGAATGACCGGTCATTCACCACCTGTTCAATGCGCTTCGCCTATGCCATGCCCATGACAATGATCGCCAAAAGCCTGACTGCCGGACTGGGCGCCCTACTGGCCCTGTCCCTGATGACACCGGTCGCCGAAGCCGGTGGCCGCCGTGACGAGCAGGATGCCGCGCGCCGCGCGATGCTGGACGGCCAGGTCATGCCCTTTTCGATGATCAAGCGCCGGGTCGACGCCCAGGTGGGCGGTGCCACCTATGTCGGCAGCGAGTTCAACCCCTCCACCAATCGCTATCGCCTGAAATATGTGAAGGACGGCAAGGTGATGTGGGTTGATGCCGACGGCCGGACAGGCGATATCATCGGCTGGGCACGCTGACCGCGTGCCGGCCAAACCCATTGCGTCGATAACAAGAAACGGAACCCTATGCGCCTGCTGATCGTCGAGGATGAACCGAGTCTGGGCCAGCAGCTCAGGAACACGCTGGAAGGTGCCGGCTATGCCGTCGATCTCGCCACCGATGGCGAGGACGGCCATTTCCTGGGCTCGACCGAAAATTATGACGCCGTGGTCCTGGACCTTGGCCTGCCGACGATCGATGGCCTGACCGTGCTTGATCGCTGGCGCAAGGAAGGGCGCAGCTTCCCGGTGCTGGTGCTGACCGCGCGCGACAGCTGGTCCGACAAGGTCGCGGGCCTGGACGCGGGCGCCGACGATTATCTGGCCAAGCCCTTCCAGAGCGAGGAACTGATCGCCCGCCTGCGCGCGCTCATCCGCCGCGCCAGCGGCAATGCATCGAGCGAACTGATCGCCGGCGACGTCCGCCTCGACACCCGTTCGGGCAAGGTGACGCTCAAGGGCGATCCGGTGAAGCTGACGGCGCAGGAATATAAGCTGCTGTCCTACCTGCTCCATCACAAGGGTAAGGTGGTCAGCCGCACCGAGCTGATCGAGCATATTTACGACCAGGATTTCGACCGCGATTCCAACACGATCGAGGTGTTCGTGACGCGCATCCGTAAAAAACTCGGCGCTGATGTCATCACCACCATCCGCGGCCTTGGCTACAGCCTGGACGAGCCGGGGCGCTGATCCTCGCCCCATCCGCCTCCGTTCGCTGCGGGCGAAGTCGACAGGCAAATAGGTCCGTGCCATCGGCCATGTTTCTCGGCTGCGTATGCAGTGAACGGGTGTAGGATCATTTCGCATGGCCAGCCCGTCGCCCTCCCCCATCCGGTCCACCGGGTCGATCAGCCGCCGCATGATCGGCATTGCCGCGCTGTGGATCAGCGTGCTGCTGCTGGGCGGTGGCGTCGCGCTCGACCGGGTGCTGTCGGACGCGGTGACGCGCAATTTCGACGACGGCATGAATTATGTGCTGACCGCGATGATCGCGGCGGCCGAGATCGGCCCGGACGGCGAAGTGCTGTTCAACCGCGAACTGGCCGACCAGCGCTTCCTGGAACCCAATAGCGGCCTCTATTACCAGATCAGCGCCAAGGGGCATGAGGATTGGCGGTCGCGATCGCTGTGGGACCGGGCGCTCAAGGTGCCGGGTGACCATGCCGACCGCAATTTCCATGTCTATGACAGCAAGCAGTTTCCCGGCGAGGATCTGCGCGTCATGGAGCGCAGCGTCATCCTGCCCGGTTCCGATGCGCGCTGGATGTTCATGGTCGCGCAGGCGCGCCAGGGCCTTGATGGCCAGATCAAGACGCTGCGATCGACCCTGTTCAAGAGCTTCGCGCTGCTGGCGCTGGGCCTGATCGTGCTCGCCACCTTGCAGACCATCTATGGCCTGCGGCCGCTGCGCAAGGTGCGGCTGGAAATCATCAAGATGCGCGATGGCGACAAGAGCCGGGTGACCGAACCCATGCCCGCCGAAGTGCTGCCGATGGTCGAGGAACTGAACGCGCT
The DNA here is from genome assembly GCF_051058005.1 of Sphingobium sp. DN12. NCBI lineage: Bacteria > Pseudomonadati > Pseudomonadota > Alphaproteobacteria > Sphingomonadales > Sphingobiaceae > Sphingobium > Sphingobium sp. DN12. Next base: position 1,050,991 of record NZ_CP173717.1, on the reverse strand, counting down.
GCTCGCCCATAATGAGCGGCAGGCGGAGGAAGCGCGCACCCATGCCGGCAACCTCGCCCATGCGCTCAAGACCCCGCTGACCGTCATCATGAACGCGGCGACCGCCAATGCGCCGGACCTGGGCGAAACGGTCGTGCGCGAGGCGACGACGATGCGGCGCCAGGTCGACCATCACCTCGCCCGCGCCCGCGCCGTCGGCCGACGCGGCGCAGCGCAGAGCCGGGCCGAGGTCTGGGCCAGCCTGGAGGCGGTCGAGCGCGCGGTGCGGCATCTCTATCAGGATGCGCGGGTCGACATGGACGGCGACAAGCATGCGGCGGTCCGCGTCGAGCGGCAGGATCTGGACGAAATGCTGGGCAATCTGGTCGAAAATGCCGCCAAATATGGCGGTGGCAGCGTGTTCGCGACGGTCAGCCGCGTCGACGCAATGGTCGAGATCATGGTCGAGGATGACGGCATGGGCATTCCCGAGGCCGACCGGGTGCGCATCTTCGATCGCGGCGTGCGCCTCGATTCGGGCAAGCCCGGCACGGGCCTTGGCCTCGCCATCGTCCGCGACGTCGCCGAAATCTATGGCGGGTCGGTGGCGCTGGAGGAGAGCGAGGATCTGGGCGGGCTGCTGGTCCGGCTGCGCCTGCCTGCCGCCTGACAAAAGGCACCCGACGAAAGGCAATTGCGTTCCTGCAAATCAATAGCATAGATAGGACAGACTGGGCCGCATCGGCCCATTCCAGACGGGATCGACGGGTGCGGCGCCATCTCTATCTCATTGCCGGCTTCCTCTCGATCGGATTGGGCACGCTGGGCGCCTTCCTGCCGCTGCTGCCGACCGTCCCTTTCATGATCCTCGCGGCCTATTGCTTTGCCCGCTCCAGCCCGGAACTGGAGGCCAGGCTGCTCGACCACAAGCATTTCGGCCCGCATATCCGCCGCTGGCGCGAACGCGGCGCGATCAGCCGCAAGGGCAAGAAGGCCGCGCTCGGCGCCTTCGCCTTCAGCGCGATCCTGGCGCTGATCTTCTCCCCCTTCCCCTGGTATCTGATCCCGCTGGCCGCAGCGCTGATCGGCGGCAGCTGGATCTGGACCCGCCCGGAAAGCTGAGCCGCCTCGGCGGGATCAATATCCGCCGTTAGGGTCTGGTTCCGTATCAGAAATCGCTCTTTCGCGATTTGTCAAAATGATCCCTTAGCCCAGCGTCTTTGCATAATCGCGCAGCGCGCGTAGATCGCGGGTAATCCATTTGGCGTCGCGCGCGAAATCCTCGTCGCTCATACCGGGCTGGCGAAAAAGCGTCAGCATCACCTCTGCCCCATCTCCATTCTCGATCACGCGCAGCGGGACATGAACCTCCCGGCCATCACCGGTCTCGACGAAATGATCCATCACGCCAAATTCATTGTGCGGCGTGAAGCGAACGACGATCGGCCCATCGGGACCGTCGGCAATCCATCCGGTGCCGCCCCTGCGCAGATCGGCCTCGGTCAGGCCCGATGCCCATTTCGGGAATATCTCCGGCTGCCAGATCGCTTCATAAAGCTCGCGCCAGTTGCGCGCTATCGAGACACTATAGGTTCGCGCGGTAAGCATGCAGAATTCTCTTTTAGAAGTGGAACTGCGCTGTACCGCCGCCAGGCCTTCTTGTCACCGCAACGGATGTTTCTTGGCTAGATACCGCCAGACACCGGGGGCCAGCCCCCCTCCGTCAACGCGGCGCTGAGGTCCGCAACGCAGATGTCCAGCACCACCTGGTCGGTCGAGCGGATGACGAAATTGGCGCCGGTGCGCCCTTCGCGGAAGAAGGGGTAGCTGCCGATCTGGACGCCGTCATGGGCGCGCTCGGTGGCGCCGAGCAGGTCGGCGATCTCGCTTTCCGCGACCCAGCAGCCGATCGTCGCGGAGAGGACGGGCAAGCCGCCTTCCAGCGTGCCGGTCAGGCTGTCGAGCATGCCGGCGGTGATGTGCGGCACGCCGGCCATGATGAAGATATTGCCGTGGCGGATGCCCGGCGCGCCCGACATGCGGTTTTCGATGAGGTCGGCGCCGGCCGGCACCCGCGCCATGCGCAGCCGCGCGTCGGTGAGGCCGCCGCGCGTGACATAATAGCGCTCCAATATCGCCCGCGCTTCGGGATGGATCTCGACACCGACGCCCAGCGCCACCGCGATCGCATCGACCGTGATGTCGTCATGGGTCGGCCCAATACCGCCGGTGGTGAAGAGATAGTCGTTGCGGGCACGCAGCGTGTTCACCGCCTCGACGATCGCGTCCTGCACATCGGGCACCACCCGTACCTCGCGCAGGCGGATGCCCTGGACATTGAGCCAGGTGGCGATCTGCGCGACATTCTTGTCCTGGATGCGGCCGGACAGGATTTCATCGCCGATCACGATCACGGCGGCGGTCCAGATACGGTCGCTCATGCCAGCGGCTCCGCACGGGCGGCGAGCGCCATCAGCCGGGCCAGCCGATCGGGCGGCAGGACGTCCGCCGGCTTGTAGCTCGCCTCGAAGACCGGCACGTCGGCCGGCAAGGCGGTCCAGTCCGACCGGTCCGCCACGAAGATGGCGGCATCGGGCCGGATCGCCGAGCGATCGTCCAGCGTGCCGACCCGGATCGCCGCCCCCGCCCGGCCGAGACGGGGATAGAAGCTCCAGACCGCGGTGCCGCAGTTGGCGCAGCGGACGATCACCTGGGTCTTGCCGCTGCCGGTGGGCACGACATGTTCGCTCAACTGCCCAGACAGGAGATGAAGATGATCGACCTCGACAAAGGCATTGACCGCGGACGCCGCGCCGCTCTGCCGCTGGCACAGGCTGCAATGGCAGTTGTTGACGAAGATGGGGTCGGCATCGATCCGATAGCGCACCTCACTACAGGCGCATCCGCCTTCCATCACCATGTCCGTTTCTCTTTTCCTGATAGCGACCGCGGGGCTGAGCGAAGACACTCGCAATGCCGGATCGCAGGGTCTATATCAACCACATGACCGAATATATGACGATGACGGCCGACGCGCCGGTTTCCCGCTCGACCGCGATCAAGCTCTATGACGCGGCCGGTTTCGAAGGCATGCGCAAGGCCGGCCGACTGGCCGCCGAGATCCTCGACGCGCTAGTGCCCCATGTGGTGCCGGGCGTGACCACCGGTGAACTGGACGACATCGTCCGCCGCATGACCCTGGACGGCGGCGGGGTGCCGGCGACCCTGGGCTATCGCGGCTATACCCATAGCTGCTGCATCTCGCTCAACAATGTCATCTGCCATGGCATTCCGGGCGACTATAAGCTCAAGGACGGCGATATTCTCAATATCGACGTCACCCCGCTGGTCGATGGCTGGCACGGCGATACCAGCCGCATGTTCATCGCCGGCGATGCGCCGATCAAGGCGAAGCGGCTGGTCGAGATCACCTATGAATGCCTGATGCTGGGCATCGAGCAGGCCAAGCCCGGCAATCATCTGGGCGACATCGGCCATGTCATCCAGCGTCATGCCGAAAAGCATCGTTATGGCGTGGTCCGCGATTTCTGTGGCCATGGCCTGGGCCGCGTCTTCCATGACAGCCCTGAAGTGGTCCATGTCGGCCGTCCCGGCACCGGCCCGGAGTTGAAGCCCGGCATGTTCTTCACGATCGAGCCGATGATCAATATCGGCAAGCCCGGCGTGAAGATGCTGGACGATGGCTGGACGGCGGTGACGCGCGACCGCACGCTGTCAGCCCAGTTCGAACACAGCATCGGCATCACCGAAACCGGCTGCGAGATCTTTACCAAGAGCCCGACCGGCCTCGACTGCCCGCCCTACGCGCGCTGATTTCTGCCTGCCCATGGCGGTCCCAAAGGCCCGCTCCGTTCATGCTATCGGGATCATTCCTGACCGGCGTCGACGGGGCGGGCCTTTTGCATGATGGATCGTTCAACCACTGCCCAAAAAACAGGCAGAATGACATGATATTGCCCGGAATCCGGGCAATATGGACAAAGATTGCTGCATCGCCGAAAGCAGGCCTAGCGATTCGCCACTTGGCACGGTAATTGATTGTTAAGGGAGACGGCGCTTGCCTCGGGGGGCATGATGATCGTCGCTTGAAGGTTGAAGGATGCGGGGCCAACCCGCGTCCGTTCGTGCGTCATGGGTTGGGATTAAGTGATGAAGAAGATCGAGGCGATCATCAAGCCGTTCAAGCTGGACGAGGTAAAGGAAGCGCTGCACGAAGTGGGCGTGTCCGGCATCACCGTCACCGAGGCGAAGGGCTTCGGCCGCCAGAAGGGCCATACCGAACTGTATCGCGGCGCCGAATATGTCGTCGACTTCCTGCCCAAGGTGAAGTTGGAGGTCGTCGTCGACGACGCCCTGGCCGACCGGGTCGTCGAAGCGATCTGCAGCGCCGCCCAGACCGGCCGCATCGGCGACGGCAAGATCTTCATTTCCGCCATCGAGGGCGCGGTGCGCATCCGCACCGGCGAACGCGACAGCGACGCCATCTGATTTTCGACAGGTTCTAGCCGGCGGACAGGGGGCCGGCGGAAACAGGCTTCAACGACCCCTTCGGGGGGGTATCCATAGAGAAGGGCAAGTGCACATGGCCAACACGCCAAAAGACATCCTGAAGATGATCGAGGAAAAGGAAATCGAGTGGGTCGATGTCCGTTTCACCGATCCCAAGGGCAAGTGGCAGCACCTGACCATGGTGTCTTCGGTTCTCGGCGAAGATGAGCTGACCCAGGGCCTGATGTTCGACGGTTCGTCGATCGAAGGCTGGAAGGCGATCAACGAGTCGGACATGATCCTGAAGCCCGACCTGGACGCCGTCTATGTCGATCCGTTCAGCGCGACCCCGATGCTGATCATCTTCTGCGACATCGTCGAGCCCGACACCGGCGAACTTTATGCCCGTGACCCGCGTTCGTGCGCCAAGCGCGCCGAAGCGTTCGTGAAGTCGGCCGGTTTCGGCGACACCATCTATGTCGGCCCTGAAGCCGAATTCTTCATGTTCGACGATGTGCGCTTCGAGAATGACTACTCGCAGAGCTACTACAAGATCGACGACATCGAACTGCCGACCAACACCGGCAAGGAATATGAAGGCGGCAACCTGGGTCATCGTCCGCGCGCCAAGGGAGGCTATTTCCCCGTCGCGCCGGTTGATCCCTGCACCGACATCCGCGCCGAAATGGTGTCGACCATGCTCGAAATGGGCCTGCCCTGCGACAAGCATCACCATGAAGTCGCCGCCGCGCAGCACGAACTGGGCCTGACCTTCGGTACGCTGGTCCAGACCGCCGACCGCATGCAGATCTATAAGTATGTCGTGCAGATGGTCGCCCAGGCCTATGGCAAGACCGCGACCTTCATGCCCAAGCCGATCGCGCAGGACAATGGTTCGGGCATGCACACCCACATGTCGATCTGGGAAGGCGGCAAGCCGCTGTTCGCGGGCGAAGGCTATGCCGGCCTGTCCGACACCTGCCTCTACTTCATCGGCGGCGTCATCAAGCACGCCAAGGCCCTCAACGCCTTCACCAACCCGACCACCAACAGCTACAAGCGTCTGGTGCCGGGCTTCGAAGCCCCGGTTCTGCTGGCCTATTCGGCCCGCAACCGTTCGGCCTCCTGCCGTATTCCCTACGGCGCCGGTGCCAAGGCGAAGCGCGTGGAATTCCGCTTCCCCGACGCGATGGCCAACCCCTATCTCTGCTACGCCGCGCTGCTGATGGCCGGCCTCGACGGCATCGAGAACAAGATCCATCCGGGCGCCGCGATGGACAAGAATCTCTATGACCTGCCGCCGGAAGAACTGAGCCAGGTGCCGACCGTTTGCGGTTCGCTGCGTGAAGCGCTCAACAGCCTCGAAGCCGACTATGAGTTCCTGCTCAAGGGCGACGTGTTCACCAAGGACCAGATCGATGCCTATATCGAACTGAAGTGGCCCGAAGTGTATCGCTGGGAAATGGCCCCCTCGCCGGTCGAATTCGACATGTATTACAGCGCCTGATCCTTTCACAGGTTGCTGGAGGACGGGCCCGGTCGCGCAAGCGGCCGGGCCTTTTCCGTTGCGGCGCGGCAGGCGTGCTGTTCTATTCCGGCACCACGCATCGACGAAGGGAGACTCGCCTTGCAGATCAGCGGAAAGCTTGCCCGCGCCGCCCGCGCCCTGGTGGAATGGCCGCGTGATCATGTCGCGCGCCTTGCGGGGATCGATATGCCGATGCTGGCCGATTTCGAAGCCGGCCGCGCCGATCCGGGTAACGATGCCAAGGCACGACTGCGCCTGATACTGGAACAGGGCGGCGCCGTCTTCCTGCCGGAGGATGGCGAACAGGGCGCTGGCGTTCGGCTGAAATTCACCGCACGCGACGTGCGCGCAATCAACCGCATGGAAGGCGAAGGCGGCCCGGTGGGCACCGACGACGTCTGATCCCCCTGTTGCAGGATCAATCGCCACCGCCCACATGATCTGCATGAACCCGATCGACGCGCTAGACCTTTCCCTTCCCCTGATCCAGGCGCCGATGGCAGGCGTTTCGACGCCGGCGATGGCCGCGGCCGTCAGCAATGCCGGGGCGCTGGGATCGATCGCCGTGGGGGCAACCGACACAGCGGGCGCGCGCGCCATGATTGCGGCAACACGCGCGCTCACTGACCGGCCGTTCAACGTCAATCTGTTCGTCCATGCGCCGCCCCGCGTTCGTCCGGCTGAGGAACAAGCGTGGCTGGCCGCGCTGGCACCGCTCTTTGCCGCGCAGGATGCGGCACCGCCCGCGGGCCTTGAGACCATCTATCGCAGCTTTGCCGAAGACCCGGCGATGCTCGACCTACTGGTCGAAGCGCGCCCACGCGTGGTCAGCTTTCATTTCGGACTGCCCGGCGCGCAGCAGATCGCGGCGCTCAAGCAGGCGGGTTGCCTGCTACTCGCATCCGTCACCAATTTGGACGAGGCGGTCGCCGCGCGTGCCGCCGGCATCGACGCGCTGGTGGCGCAGGGATTTGAAGCCGGCGGCCATCGCGGCATGTTCGATCCCGATGCGCCCGATGCGATGCTCGGCACCTTCGCGCTGACCCGCCTGCTGGTGGCGAAGGCCGGCTTGCCGGTGATCGCGGCCGGCGGCATCATGGACGGACGGGGCGTGCGCGCCGCACTCGACCTGGGCGCGGTGGCGGCGCAACTGGGCACGGCGTTCATCGCCTGCCCGGAAAGCAGCGCCGACGCGGCCTATCGCGCCGCGCTTGCCAGCCCAGCCGCCCTGCACACGGACATGACCCGCGCCATTTCCGGCCGCCCGGCCCGCTGCCTTGCCAATCGCTTCACCCAATGGAGCGCTGAAAATGATGACGACGTCCCCGACTATCCGCGCGCCTATGCCGCCGGGAAGGCGCTCAACGCGGCCGCCAAGATCCAGGGCGAAGGCGGCTATGGCGCGCAATGGGCCGGCCAGGGCGCGCCCCTCGCCCGTGTCTTGCCGGCGGCAGACCTGATCGCGGCAATCGCGGCGGAGATGCGCGAGGCATGAGCCGCGTCGCGCATCAGGTCGCGCTGCAACGCACCGGCGTCCTGACGTTATTGGCGCCCTATGATCCCCATGTTGCGGGCACGCCGCCGCTTGGCCTCGACCTGCCGGACAGCGACATCGATATCGTCTGCGAGGTGCGGGATTTCGATGCCTTTGCCGCCTTGCTGACCGAGCATTTCGGCGATCGCCCCGATTTTGCGGTTCATGCGCGCCCCGACCTTGATGCCATGATCGTCCGCTTCCGCGCGTGGGACTGGCCATTCGAGATCTTCGGCCAGGCCTTGCCGGTCGCGCAGCAACATGGCTGGCGCCATTTCTGTGTCGAGCGGCGCCTGCTCGATCTAGGCGGCCCTGCTTTGGCGCAGGCGATCATGGCCTTGCGCCATCGCGGCCTGAAGACCGAGCCCGCCTTTGCCGCGCTGCTCGGCCTGACGGGTGATCCCTATGCCGCGTTGCTGGAACTCGAGGGACAGGACGACACAGCCCTGCGCGCCCTGCTGCCCTGATTTATTCCAGCCCGAATTATTCTGCGCGGTCGGGGATGGCGGCGCCGAACAGCAACACCGAATCGCCCGGCGGCGACAGCACGATCTCGCCGCCAGCCTCCATCACCAGCGCGCGTACCATCCAGGCGGCCGCCGTGCGCGACGCCAGGCCACCGGCCGGCAAGGTTCCTGCCAGCGCCGCGCGCAGTTCGGGATCGAGAATGACCTTGGGCCCTTCGCCCCGCACCACGATCTCCGTCACGCCCGGCCGCTTCTCCGCACCGATGTCGAGCTGCCCGCCGCGCACCAGCGCATCGCCAGCGATCAGCGCGAGATTGAGCAGCACCTTGACCGCGAGCTTGGCCAGCATCTGTTCCTCGACCATCCAGCCAAGCTTCACCCGACCCGAGGCGAACATGCCCTCGATCGCGACCTTCGCCTCATGCGGCGGCACCGCATCACCGAAACCGCCCGCCGAACCAAATGCCAGGCGGAAGAATTTCAGCTTGTTGGCCGAGGTGCGGGCACTGTCGGCCAGCAGGTCCAGGCAGCGCTGGCGCATGTCCGGGTCGGTTTCGTCGGCCATCAGTTCCAGGCCATTGTTGAGCGCCCCGACGGGGCTCAGCAGGTCATGGCAGAGGCGCGAGCAGAGAAGGCTGGCAAATTCGATGCTGTCGATCGGATGGGTCATGGAGATGGAGGCCGCCGGATTTACGGGAAAAGACACCTTCCCGGCTAGGCTTCCCCAGCCGATGATGCAAGCCCGGCTCACCCCCTTTGCATCACCTTATATCGAGCAACGCCTCCACGAAGGCCACGCCCCCCTCCCCGTCCGGCCCGGCCACCCACGCCCGCACCGCTCCCCCGCCGACTATCAGCCACAAGGCGCCGTCGGGCGCAGCACAGGCGCGGTCCGTTTCCGACGGAATCGGCACGCCCGATGGGTGGGAATGATAATGGCCAAGCACCGCCGGCCCGCCCCGGCGCGCGGCGCGGTGCGCGGCCAGCAAGGTCGCCGGCGCCAGTTCGAAATGACGAGCCGGGTCCGGCGCGACATTGGCTGCTGGCAGGATCGCGTCGATGCGCGCGCCCTGCCCCAGCAACAGGCCACAGACCTCCCCCGGCTCGGCCGCAGCGAGGGCCATGATTTGTTCCAGCAGCACCCTTGAAATTTCGGCCTTCATTCCTACATCCCTAGGCAATGATTTCGGGGGTTTCCATCATTGAAACGACGATAGGCGAAGCCCAGGCGGGTTTGCGCCTCGATCGCGCACTGGCCGAATTGCTGCCCGACCTGTCGCGCGAGCGGATCAAGGCGTTGATCGTCGAGGGACAGATCGTCTCGGGCGGTCGATCGCTCAACCCGTCGATGAAGGTGGCGGCGGGGCAGGATTACAGCATCACCCTGCCCGCCCCCGTCGCGCTCGACGCCGTGGCGCAGGATATTCCGCTCGATATCGTGCATGAGGATGCCGACCTGATCGTGGTCGACAAGCCTGCGGGCCTGGTGGTCCACCCGGCGGCCGGCAATCTGGACGGCACGCTGGTCAATGCGCTGCTGCACCATTGCGATGGTCAGTTATCCGGCATTGGCGGCGTGGCGCGTCCCGGCATCGTTCATCGCATCGACAAGGATACTTCCGGCCTGTTGGTCGTTGCTAAGTCTGACAAGGCCCATGAGGGCCTCGCCCGACAGTTCAAGGATCACAGTATCGACCGGCTCTATGCCGCGATCGTCTATGGCATTCCCGCGCCGAGGTCCGGCACGGTCGATGCCTGGATCGGGCGGTCCGACGCTGATCGAAAGAAGATGGCGGTTCATCGGGAAGGGCGCGGCAAACATGCCGTCACCCATTACCGCGTGATGGAGCGCCTGCGCGGCGCGGCGATGGTGGAATGCCGGCTGGAAACCGGCCGCACCCATCAGGTTCGCGTGCATATGGCGCATCTGGGTCACCCCTTGATCGGTGACCCGGTTTACGGTAGAGACAGAAAAGGTTTCAAATCAATACTGGAAACGCTGGGTTTCAAAAGGCAGGCATTGCACGCGAAACGGCTGGGGTTCATACATCCTGTGACGGAGGAACCCTTGGCTTTCGACAGTCCCCTGCCTGCAGATATGCAGGAACTGTTAAGCGAGCTTCACGTATAGGTTCTGACAAGTTTGCGCGGCCAGCGGATGCCACTTTCGGGTTCGCCTGGCGCGCATGTAAAGGGAAGGAATTGTGACATGGCCAATCGGAGCAATGTCCCCGCGGTTCCGGCGCTGGGCGGTGAAGCCAGCCTCAACCGCTATCTGTCGGAAATTCGCAAGTTTCCGCTGCTGACCCCCGAGCAGGAATATATGCTCGCGAAGCGCTACGAGGAACATCAGGATCCCGAGGCGGCGGCCCAGCTCGTCACGTCTCACCTGCGTCTCGTGGCGAAGATCGCCATGGGCTATCGCGGCTATGGCCTGCCGGTCAGCGAACTGATCAGCGAAGGCAATATCGGCCTGATGCAGGGTGTGAAGAAGTTCGAGGCTGAACGTGGCTTCCGCCTGGCGACCTACGCAATGTGGTGGATCCGCGCGTCGATCCAGGAATTCATCCTGCGCAGCTGGAGCCTGGTCAAGATGGGCACCACCGCGTCGCAGAAGAAGCTGTTCTTCAACCTGCGCCGGATGAAGAACAATATCGAGGCGTTCGAGGATGGCGATCTGCGCCCCGAGGACGTGACCAAGATCGCGACCGATCTGGGTGTGTCGGAAGATGACGTGGTGTCGATGAACCGTCGCATGGCGATGGGCGGCGATACCTCGCTCAACGTTCCGATGCGCGAGGATGGCGACGGCCAGTGGCAGGATTGGCTGCAGGACACCGATCCGCTGCAGGACGAACGCGTCGCCGAGGAGCAGGAACGCACCCAGCGTCACGAGATGCTGGTCGAGGCAATGACCGACCTCAACGACCGTGAGAAGCATATCCTGGCCGAGCGTCGCCTGGCCGAGGAGCCCAAGACCCTTGAGGAACTGAGCCAGGTCTATGGCGTATCGCGCGAGCGCGTCCGCCAGATCGAGGTTCGCGCCTTCGAGAAGCTGCAGAAGGCGATGATGCGCATCGCCGGCGGCAAGCTGGAAAAGATGGCACGCTTCGCCGCCGCCTGATCCGGCGACATATGGAAAAGAAGAAGCCCCGGAGCAATCCGGGGCTTTTTTTTCGTCTTAGAGCATCCGCACCATCGAGACACTGTCCGCGCCATAGCTGTCGGCGACAACCGGCGCATCGACGAAACCCTGTCGGCGCCAGAAGGCGTCCGCGCCGTTCACGGCGGTCAGGGTGATGCGATCGAAGCCGGCGGCGCGGGCCTGTGCCACGGTCAGATCGACGGCGGCCGCAGCGGCGCCAGTGCCGCGCGCTTCGGGCAGTAGCGCCAAATCGTGGAGATAATAGCGGTCAGGCGCGTCCGGCAGCCTGCCCATCAACTGATCCAGCGCTGGCGGCCGGTCCCCGGCCCAGGGATGGGTGACGAGATAGCCGAGCGCCTGCCCGTCCCGCTCCAGCAGGAAGCAACCCGCCGGATAGAGGCGCAGCCGTTCGGCATAGATGGCAGGCTTCTCCGTATAGGCGCCATGGACCCGATCGGAAATGGCCGCCACTGCGTCCACGTCCCCCTGCCCCATCGGTCGCCATTGGGCGCTGCCGCTCATGCTTCAACACCCAGGGCGCGGCGATTGGCCGCCAGCAATTCCTCCGACAGCGCCGGATCGTCCACCGCGCGGGCCAGCACCATCGTGCCGACCAGTTGCGCCATTCGCGCCAGCGCCGCATCACGATCAGCAATGCCGGCATTTTGCAGCGCGGCGGTCAGATCCTCGAACCCTTCGCGAAAGGCGGCGGCGAGCGGCCCGCCCTTACGCGCGGCATCGGGGCCAAGCGCGATCAGCGCGCAGCCGGTTTCGGGCGCGTCGCGATTTCGGGCGCTCAGATAATCGGCGGTGATGGCATCCGGCCCATCCTCGGCCGACAGGCGACGCCACTTGGCCGCGCCGCGCGCGAGCGACGTGGCACAGGCTTCGGCCGCCAGCGCCTCCTTCGATTCGAACTGGTTGTAGAAACCGCCATGGGTAAGACCGCATTCGCGCATCACCTCGCCAATGCCGACGCCCTCGACACCGCGGGCGCGGAACAGGCGGGATGCGGCATCCACCACCTTCTCGCGATTGCGTTCGGCCTGTTCACGGCTGACTTTCATGATCCTGCATCTCCAGTTGGCCTCTTGACCTTATATATGATACCCATCATTTAACGCCAGTCCGTTTTCCGGCTCACGAAGCAGTTCAGGGGCCAGTCCAAGGGGAAGTCGATGCTGTCCACCATGTTCGCCCGCCGCCTGGCCGCGCGCAATGTCCATTATGGCTGGGCCGTCGCGGGCACGACCTTCCTCACCATGCTGGTGGTGGCCGGCGCGGTCGGCGCGCCGGGCGTGTTCATCGTGCCGCTGCAGAAGGAATTTGGCTGGAGCGCAGCGGATATTTCCGGCGCGCTGGCGATCCGTTTCCTGCTGTTCGGGGGCATGGGGCCTTTTGCCGCCGCTTTCATGAACCGCTTCGGCGTGCGGCGCATGATGCTGATTTCACTGTCGATCGTCATTGGCGGCCTGCTGCTGTCGCTTGGCATGACGCAATTGTGGCAGCTCGTCCTTCTCTGGGGCGTGGTGATCGGCGTCGGCACCGGCCTCACCGCCATGGTGCTGGGCGCGACGGTCGCCACCCGCTGGTTCAGCGAGCGGCGCGGACTGGTGATGGGGCTGCTGTCGGCCAGCACCGCGACCGGCCAGCTCGCCTTCCTGCCGCTGCTGGCCAGCATGACCGGCAGCTATGGCTGGCGCACGGCGATGCTGCTGGTGTGCGGCGCGATCCTGGTCGCGGCCGTCGCGGTCATGCTGTTGATGCGCGACCGGCCTTCGGACCTGAACCTTGCCCCCTATGGCGAACAGGCGATCCAGCCCGTTCCTGCCCAGCCGGCCAGCCTGGGCGCGCTGCTGGCGACGCCGCTGATCGTGCTGCGCGACGTGGCAAAAGTGCCGACCTTCTGGATCCTCTTCTTCTCCTTCTACATCTGCGGCGCCAGCACCAACGGCCTGGTCCAGACCCATTTCATCTCGCTGTGCGGCGATTATGGGCTGGCGGCAGTGGGCGCGGCGTCGATGCTGGCCATGATGGGGCTGTTCGACTTTGCCGGCACGCTGGCATCGGGCTGGCTCAGCGACCGCTATGACAATCGCTGGCTGCTCTTCTTCTATTATGGGCTGCGCGGCCTGTCCCTCCTCTACCTGCCGTTCAGCGATTTCTCGATCTACAGCCTGTCGCTGTTCGCCATATTCTATGGCCTCGACTGGGTGGCGACGGTGCCGCCAACGGTGAAGCTGACGGCGCAGCGCTTCGGCCCCGAAAAGGCGAATATCGTGTTCGGCTGGATCTTTGCCGGGCATCAGCTGGGCGCGGCGAGCGCCGCGCTGGCCGGCGGCCTGTCGCGCACCGCCTGGCAAAGCTATATGCCCGCCTTCATCGCGGCGGGCGTGCTGTGCCTGATCGGTGCGGCGCTGGTGCTGCTGATCAATCGGGGCCGCACGCCGAGCCTGGCGACCGCCTGAAGGAATCGATGACGACGGCGCGCAGGGGCGCTAGTTTGCTGCCCATGAAAAAAGCCAAAGCCGCGCCCAAGCCTGCCTCCACCCAGAAACGTCGTTCCCGCTGGATCAGCATCCCCCTCAAGGTCGCCATCGGCTTTGTCGGCCTGTCGGTGGGCACCGTGGTCATCTATCGCTTCGTGCCGCCGCCGGTGACGATCACTATGCTGCTCGACCCCAATGGCATCACCAAGGAATGGAAGCGCCTGGACGCGATCGATCCGGACATGCCGCGCGCGGCGATCGCGGCGGAGGATAGCCGCTTCTGCAGCCATCATGGCTTCGACGCGGTCGCGATTGCCCAGGCGATGCGCCACAATGCCAGCGGCGGGCGCATTCGCGGCGGCTCCACGATCAGCCAGCAGACAGCGAAGAATGTCTTCCTGTGGCAGGGTGGCGGTTTCGTCCGCAAGGGCTTCGAGGCCTGGTTCACCGTGCTGATCGAGGCGATCTGGGGCAAGCGACGGATCATGGAAGTCTATCTGAACGTCGCGGAGACCGGCATCGGCACCTATGGCGTGCAGGCCGGGTCAATCCGCTATTTCGGCCATGGCGCGGGCAAGCTGAGCCGGGCGGAGGCGGCGCGGCTGGCGGCGGTATTGCCGCTGCCCAAGAAGCGCGAGGCGATCGACCCGCATGGCTTCACCCGCCGCTATGGCAACAGCATCTCCGCCCGCATCCCGGTGGTGCAGCGCGACGGGCTGGACGACTGCCTGAACTGAGGCAGCGGCCGGGCGCCCGAAAATAGGAAATCGGGCGCCTAACTTCCCATATTTCCCGCACATTTCGACATTTTATTGCGCGGTCCTGATCCTATCGTAAGCGTGGCCTGAGCACCGCAATTAAGCGGCTTGGGCGACGTCTTGCTGGGTTGGCTGCCAGTTCCACGGCATGAGTTCGTCCCAGCGAGTAGCGGGCCAGTCGCCAGCGATTTTCTCGATGACATCGGCGATGTAGGCCTGCGGTTCGATGCCGTTGAGTTTGGCAGTCTCGATGACGGAATAGATGGCGGCAGCCCGTTCGCCGCCAGCCTTCGATCCGGCAAAGATCCAGTTCTTGCGGCCGATCGCCACGGGGCGGATCGCGCGCTCGGCGATGTTGTTGTCGATCTCGGCAACGCCCTCGTCGATGTAGCGGGTGAGCGCATCCCACCGCTTGCGGCCATAGCTGAGCGCCTTGGCCATGTTGGACTTGGGTGACAGGCGGCGCAGCGCATCGTCGATGATCGAGCGTAACTCGTTCACCTGAGGCCTGCTTCTGCCCTGCCGATGCCGGCGGCGCTGGTCGGGCGGCTGCCCGCGTATCTCTTCCTCGATCCGGTAGAGAGCGGCGATCCGGTCCAGCAGGTTGTTCGTCAATGGCGTCGGGCTGGTGGCATGGTTCTCGAATATCTTGCGCCGGAAATGCGCCCAGCAGGCGACCTCCCGAATGCGGTTGCCCCTGTAGAGCTTGTCGAAGCCTGCATAGGCATCAGCCTGTAGCAGCCCGGTAAAGTCCTTGAGCTCGCCTTGCGGGTGGACGCCGCTGCGGTCAGGGGTGAAGCGATACCACGCCAGCACGGGCGTGGATGCGCCAGCGGCACGATCATCGACGACATAGGCCCAGAGCCTTGCCTGCACCGTCTTGCCCCGCCTGACACAGTCAGGCTGCCCATTGATTCTGCGCGCATCCGCGCGCGGGCCGGGCATCAGCATCGGCACGGGCGTGTCATCGACATGGATCTTGTCGGTCTTGATCCCTTCTTCCCGGATGCGACTGACGATCGGGTCAAGCAGATGTGCGGCCTGTGCTGCCCAGCCTGCCAGCGTCGATCGGTCGATATCGAGGCCCTGTGCCGCCATCATCTCGGCCTGGCGATAGAGGGGGAGATGATGATCGAACTTGGCGACGACGACATGGGCGAGTGTGGCGAAGCTGGCCTTGCCCCGGGCAATCGCCTTTACGGGCGCCGGGGCTTGCACGATCTGCTCGCAGGATCGGCAGCTATATTTAGGACGGACGGTGCGGATGACGCGCCATTGCACCGGCGCGACATCGAGCATCTCGTCGCTGTCCTGCCCGAGCGGACGCAGGGCGCCTCCGCAGGAAGGACAGGTGCAGGTGCCTGCTTCCGGCTCGATCTGGCGTTCGGCCCGCGGCAGATGGGCCGGCAAGGCGCGGATCGGCGCCGGTCGCTCCCTCTGATCCGCCTGGACCTTGCGGATATCGGCAAGCTCAGCTTCGCCTTCCAACTCCTCAAGGGTGAGTTCGAGCTGTTCGATCTGGAGGGACAGCTTCTCCGAAGACTGGCCAAAGGTGAGCCGCCGGAGCTGGGCCAGTTGGAAACGCAAGGTATCGATCAGCGTGTCGCGGGCCGCCAGAGCTGCCTCCAGCTCGGCGATGCGGGCGTCCTTATCGACGGGGGAAGAGCTTCGATCCGACACCTCGGAATAGTATCAAAGCGGCACCATCGATGCCAGATAAACCCACAGGAATCCGCACTTTTTAGCCCGCCAGCAGCGGCGCGGCTGTCCGTTCCGGGCGTCGCCAGTCTATGCCTTCAAGCAGCATGGAAAGCTGCGCCGAGGTCAGGCCGACCTTGCCCGTCTTCGTCACTGGCCAGACGAACCGGCCACGGTCCATCCGCTTGGAAAACAGGCATAGGCCCTGGCCATCATACCAGAGCAGCTTCACCAGATCGCCACGCTTGCCCCGGAAGGCAAATAGCGCCCCAGAATGCGGGCTCTGCTCCAGCACCTGCTGGGCCAGCACTGCCAGACCGTCAAAGCCCTTGCGCATGTCGGTGGCGCCACAGGCCAGATAGATCCGGGTGGAAGGTGGCAGTGGGATCATCGCGTGAGAACGGCAATGACCCGTGCCAGGGCCTCGGCATCGACACCGGCGTCCACGGTCAGCTTCACGCCCGAGGGCAGTTCGATCCCGATATGACCGCCGGGCGCCGGTAACGCTCGAACCGGGGCTGAGAGCTCGACCGCCGCGAAAGTGGGCAATGCCGCTGGCCTGGCACCGCCAAGCTCACCCGACATCGCCTGCCGCCGCCAGGTATAGATCGACCCGCTGCCGATCGCGTGCCGCTTGCAGGCATCGCCAACCGAACCCTCGGGGCCGAAGGCATCGCGCAGGATCGCCAGCTTCTGCTCTACTGTCCAGCGGCGCCGACCCGCAACGACCTCGATCCGACTGCTCATACGATCGCTCGTATGAGCACTCATATGACTGCTCGCTGGCCCACCTTCGATCTCGTTATCCATCGCCGCTCCCTATCCGAGTGGCAATCAGCCCTTCATCCCCCAACAGCGCAAGGCGGCCTCCGCGCCACGCTTACATCCTATCGGAAAGCGCGCACTAACCTAGTCCCAAGCATAATCGAGCGGCGTCGAATAGGACATGAAAAAGGGAGGCGCGGATCGCTCCGCACCTCCCTTCCTTTTTTGCCTGTCGGCGCTAGGCTTAGAAGCTGACGTGCAGCGAACCCGAAATCGCGCGCGGCGAACCGATCTGGACGAAGCCCGGATTGGCGTAGGTGCCGGTCGACGAACCCGTCAGGTTCACAGTCTGGTTCAGGTTGCCGCCGAAACCGCCGACATAGAATTTGTCGAACAAGTTGCTGACGTTCAGCTGGAACCAGGTGCCCGGGGCGCCGAAGTGCTCCAGCGAGAAGCGAGCATCAAGATCCACCAGCGTATAAGCCGGAGCCGCAGCACCATAGATCTGCACCGGGGTCAGTGCAGCCGTAGTGTTGCGATAGGTCGGCAGGTTGGTGTCATAAACATAACGCTTGCCGGTACGCTTGGCCTGGATACCCAGCGTCACACCTTCGAAGTTCACTTCACCACGGGTACCGAGCGTATAGACCGGGGCACCCGATTCACGCTTGCCAGCGGTTGCCGCGTAGACCGGATCACCCGCAGCCAGACAGCCAGCAACCAGCGACACATTGCTCGGGCAGACGCCGACCTGGATATCATCCTTGATCTTCGACTTCAGGTAGGAACCGAAGGCGTAGATGGTGAAATACTGAACCGGCGTGTAGCTGATGCTGCCGTCGATGCCGTATTTCTCGACCTTGCCAAGGTTCCGATAAACGGCCGCGTTCAGCTCTGGATCATAGGACGAAGCCAGACGGTTTTCGTAGTTGGTGTACCACAGCGAAGCCTGAGCCTGGAACTTGCTGGTGGTGTAACGTGCACCGAGGTCGAAGCTGTCGGTCGTTTCAGGCGACGGGTTCGCACCGTCCGAACCGCGAGCGAAGTAGAAGGCATTGTAGAGAGAGTCGGTGCCGGGCACCGAAAGACCCTTGCTATAGCTCCAGAACACGCTGGCTTCCGGCGTAATCTTGAAGTTCAAGCCGACGCTCGGCAGCAGCTTGTCATACTTGTAGGTACGCTTCTGCGGTGCAGCCCACGCCGGGTTCAGCGTGCCGATGTTGCTCGGAATGTCGGCGCCGGTGCCGAAGCACTCGACAAAGCCCGAAGCGCTGCTCGTGAAGCAGTTGTTCTGCAGCTTGCGCTTGAAGAAGGGCGCGCGCAGACCAGCCTGAACGGTCAGGCTTTCATCCAGGAATTCGCCCAGATATTCGGCCGAAAACTGGTTCAGGATCGCGTAGGACAGGCGATCGCGCTTCTGGAGCACATTGCCATTCACGTCCAGCTGCGGATTATCGACCGGGAAATAGGCCTTACCGATACCGGAGGGAGCGATGAGCCCGACTTCACCAGTCTGGCGATGGCGGCCATGATCGAAGGTATAAGCTACTCGAACGCGATGATGCTCGTTGATGTCATAACGCAGCGAACTGATGACCGCGAAACGATCGGTCGTGGTCTGGCTGGGTGCCAGGACATTGACCTGGTCGAGGATGTCACCGTCGCCATTGAGATCGCGACCGAAATAGGGGCTACCGCCGAAATAGCCGACCATATTCTGGACGTTGGCAGCACCCGAAGCCGGATTGATGTCGTAATAACCTTCGCGAGCGGTCGCGGTACCGCCGCCGTTGGCCTTCACATACTGGTAGCTCGGGTCAACCGTCAGAACCAGACCATCGGCCAGGGTAAAGCGCGAGTTGATACGGATGTTCCCGGTGTTCGACGGGTTATAGCGATAGTCGAACAGGGTACCACACGAACCGGCCGCATCGGCGACACCGGCATTGGCGGCCGGCGCGGTGCAGGAGACGGTATAGAAACGCTCATCCTTGGTGATCGGGAAGCGGTTCGACGAGGCCGAGCCAGCAACGCGGCCCTGGTCGGTATCGGTACGCAGCGGCAGCGAACCGAAGAAGTTGTTGCGGTTGGCGTTCCAGTGACCGGCGATCGACACGAAGTCGCCATTGCTACCGATCGGCTGATAGATCTTGCCGTTGTACTGCTGCTTGTCGATCTTACCGAGATTGTTGAACGGCACGTCGTTGCGCGTGGTCGAAGCCGAGAACCAGGCCTTGGTACCGAAAGGCGTGAACACGCCGGTTTCGACCAGGCCGAACAGCCGGAACATGTTGTATTCGCCAGCGGCGCCGACCATCGTCACCTTGAAATCGTCCGAACCGTTGATCGAACGATAGTTCACGGTGCCGCCCGAAGCTGCGGCAGTCGGGCTGTCGACGTCGGTCGAGCCGAGGTTGACGTTCACTTCCTCGATAAGTTCGGGGTCAAGCTGCTGGTTGGAATAGATGGCATAGTTGCCCGTGTCGTTCAGCGGCATGCCGTCAAAGGTCAGCGAAACGCGATCCGGACCGAAACCACGGATGTTTAGCGTACCACCAGCCGAACCATAGGGATCGTTGTTCTGGAAGCTGACGCCGGGGATCAGGTTGATCGCATTCAGGATCGTGTTACCCGATCCCTGCTTCGAAATGATCTCCTGGGTCAGGACGCCCTTAGCCTTGGTCGTGTCGGGCAGAACGATACCGGCGATACCATCCTTGATCTTGGCACCGGTGACGACGATCGAATCTTCGAAATCCTGCGAACCGGTCGACTGCGCGAAAGCGACAGCCGGGGCAGCGACGGCGAGAATCGCGGCGCTGCACTTGAGAAACTGCTTCATTGACCCTTGTCCCTTTTCAAGAGTGCGCCCCACGGCGCCATAACCATTTTGCTCTTCGAGCCGGCGCCGCATCTGGCGGCCACTGGCGACGCCCCTGTGATGCTATGATTGCAATTATGTTACAATGCAGGTGCGGGACTGTCACAATTAGACGGACGTCCTGGCAAGGCACTGAAAAACAGCCCGAAACATCAAACTATCACATTGATTTTATTGCATAATGTGTCGAAATTTTACGCCACACCAACAGTGGTGCAATTATGCAACGGCGCAGGAAATTTTGTGCAGTGCGAAAGACTTGCACGAAAAAGGGGCCGGTGGATGGTCCACCGGCCCCTTTTGTTCCAGCCTGAACAGCGAATGAACTAGGCGGCGTCTTCCGCGCGCTTGTCCTTCTCGCTGAACACGCGAATCGGTTCCTTGGTCCCGGCGACGACATCCTTGTCGACCACCACTTCGCCAACGCCCTCCATCGAGGGCAGGTCGAACATGGTATCGAGCAGGATCGCTTCCAGGATCGAACGCAGGCCGCGCGCGCCTGTCTTACGCTCGATCGCCTTCTTCGCGATCGCGGTCAGCGCGTCGTCGGTGAAGCTCAGTTCGACATTCTCCATGTCGAACAGCTTGCCATATTGCTTGACCAGCGCGTTCTTGGGCTCGACCAGGATCTTGACCAGTGCGGTCACGTCCAGATCCTCCAGCGTCGCGATCACCGGCAGACGGCCGACGAATTCGGGGATCAGGCCGAATTTCAGCAGATCTTCCGGCTCGCTCTGACGCAGCAGTTCGCCGGTCTTGCGCTCTTCGGGCGCGGCGACATGGGCGCCGAAGCCGATCGACTTGGCTTCCAGACGGTCGCCGATGATCTTTTCCAGGCCCGCGAACGCGCCGCCGCAGATGAACAGGATGTTGGTCGTGTCGACCTGCAGGAATTCCTGCTGCGGATGCTTGCGACCACCCTGCGGCGGAACCGAGGCGGTCGTGCCTTCCATCAGCTTGAGCAACGCCTGCTGCACGCCCTCACCCGACACGTCGCGCGTGATCGACGGGTTTTCGGCCTTGCGGCTGATCTTGTCGATCTCGTCGATATAGACGATGCCGCGCTGCGCCTTCTCGACATTATAGTCGGACGCCTGGAGCAGCTTGAGGATGATGTTCTCCACGTCCTCGCCGACATAGCCGGCTTCGGTCAGCGTGGTGGCATCCGCCATGGTGAAGGGCACGTCGAAGGTCTTGGCCAGCGTCTGCGCCAGCAGCGTCTTGCCACAACCGGTCGGGCCGACGAGCAGGATGTTCGACTTGGCCAGTTCCACCTCGCCCGGCTTGGAGCCGTGGTTGAGGCGCTTGTAATGATTGTGGACCGCAACCGACAGGACGCGCTTGGCGCGCTTCTGACCGATCACATAATCGTCGAGCACATCGCAGATTTCCTGCGGGGTCGGCACGCCGCCATCCTTCTTGCCGACGAGACCGCCCTTGGTCTCCTCGCGAATGATGTCGTTGCACAGTTCCACGCATTCATCGCAGATGAAGACGGTCGGCCCCGCGATCAGCTTGCGCACCTCGTGCTGCGACTTGCCGCAGAAGGAGCAGTAAAGCGTGCTTTTT
Organism: Sphingobium sp. DN12; assembly: GCF_051058005.1. NCBI lineage: Bacteria > Pseudomonadati > Pseudomonadota > Alphaproteobacteria > Sphingomonadales > Sphingobiaceae > Sphingobium > Sphingobium sp. DN12. Next base: position 1,029,669 of record NZ_CP173717.1, on the reverse strand, counting down.
GAATCGGAGCCCGTAAGCTTAGTCATTCGCCAATCTTTCCTCCCCGCCGTCGGCACCATGCCGGATCTGGCCGGGGATATTCTGGTCCAAAGGCCATCCTAGACCGGGGCACGGCGGTTTCACAAGAGGTGATGTACCGCGCCCCGGTAAAGATCGCCTTTAGGCTTCTGCGGATTCCGCAGCGGCCGGGCGGCGATCGAACACTTCGTCGACCAGACCGAACGCCTTGGCTTCGTCAGCCTCCAGGAAGGTGTCGCGGTCCATCGCCCGTTCCACCGCTTCCAGCGACTGGCCGGTATATTTCACGTAGAGATCGTTGAGGCGGCGGCGAATCCGAAGGATTTCCTTGGCCTGGATCTCGATATCGGACGCCATGCCCTGGGCGCCGCCCGACGGCTGGTGGACCATGATGCGGGCGTTGCTGAGCGCGATGCGCTTGCCCGGCTCGCCAGCGGCCAGCAGGAAGCTGCCCATCGAAGCGGCCTGGCCGATGCAGACGGTGCCGACCTGGGGACGGATATATTTCATCGTGTCGTGGATCGCCATGCCCGCCGTGACGACGCCGCCCGGCGAGTTGATGTACATCCAGATGTCCTTCTTCGGATTTTCCGATTCGAGGAACAGAAGCTGGGCGACGATCAGCGAGGCCATATGGTCCTCGACCTGGCCGGTCACGAAGATGATCCGCTCGCGCAGAAGACGCGAGTAAATATCGAAGCTGCGCTCGCCACGGTTCGATTGCTCGATGACGATGGGAACCAGCGCGGCCATGGGATCATGCATGATGTTGGTCATTGTGCTCTTTCAGTCAGGTGCTTTTGCCCGACCCCCTACATCGGCACAAAACCCGACTGGTTCAAGGGGGAACCATGTGTCACCCCTACCGTTCCACAATCGTTTCAAATCGCGACAGGGGGAACAAGCCGATGGTTTCCGACGTGCATTCCGATATTCCGCCCCATGACGGTCGGGCCGGACCGGGGCTGATCGCCGCCTTCTCCTTCGGTTGGAAGGCGCTGGCGCTGCGTGGCGTAGTCTCGATCATCCTGGGCATCATCGCCCTGGCCTACCCGTTCAGCGCGCTGTTCGCGCTGACGCTGATCTTCGCGGTCTATGCCTTGGTCGACGGCATATTCTCGGCGATCAGCGCCTTTCGCCGGATGGGCCATGGCCGCCATTGGGGCGCGATGCTGCTGCGCGGGCTGCTGGGCATTGCCGTCGGCATCATCTTCATCGTCACCCCGATCGCGATGACGATCACCTATGCGCTGCTGACCGTGTTCCTGATCGCTGGCTGGGCGATCATCGCCGGCGGGCTCGAAATCATCGCCGCGATCCGGCTGCGCAAGGAGATAGAGGGCGAATGGCTGCTGGCGCTGAGCGGCCTGCTTTCGCTGCTGCTGGGGCTGTTCGTCCTCTACCTGGCCCTTGCCAACCCGCATGTGTCGGTGGCGATGCTGGGCTGGGGCATCGGCTTCTATGCGCTGGTGACCGGCGTCACCCTGCTGATCCTGGCGATGCGGCTGCGTCGCCGGGTTCAGTCCTTCAAGGCGTAGTCGCTGGGCGCGCGGAAGGCGAGATAGGCGAGCCGCCGCACTTCGCGGCGGCCACGCACCACCGTGTCGAGGATGAGGCCGCACATGCCGCTCAGGGTCGCCAGGATCATGAGGCCGGTGACCAGGATCGCGGTCGGGAAGCGGGGCACCAGCCCGGTCTGGGCATAGGTGACGATCAGCGGCACGGCCAGACCGAGCGCGAGCGCTGCGAGGAAGGCCGCGATGATGCCGAAGAAGAGGATCGGCCGTTCGATGCGATAAAGGGTGATGATCGTGCGCAGTATCCGCCAGCCGTCGCGATAGGTGGACAGCTTGCTGACCGATCCTTCAGGGCGCGCGCCATAGGCGGTCATCACTTCGGACACCGGCATCGCCAGTTCGAGCGCATGGACGCTGATCTCGGTCTCGATCTCGAAGCCGGCGGACAGCACCGGGAAGCTTTTGACGAAACGGCGGGAAAAGACGCGATAGCCCGACAGGATATCGGTGAAGCTGCGGCCGAACAGCTGCTTCAACAGGCTGGTGAGCGCCCAGTTGCCGAAGCGATGGCCACGCCGATAGGCTGCCTCCACCTGATCGCGGCGACAGCCCACCACCATGTCGAGATTATCCTGCAGCATGGCGGCGATCATCTGCGGCGCGGCGGCCGCTTCATAGGTCGCGTCGCCATCGGCCATGATGTAGATGTCGGCATCGACATCGGCGAACATGCGGCGCACGACATGGCCCTTGCCCTGTTGCGCCACGCGGCGAACGATCGCGCCCGCACCGGCCGCCAGTTCGCGGCTGCCATCGCTGCTGTTATTGTCGAAGACATAGATTTCGGCATGGGGCAGCGCGCGGCGGAAATCCTCCACCGTCTGCACGATCGCCCCGGCCTCATTATAGCAGGGCAGGATAACGGCGACGCGGGGGTGGCCCACGCCAAGGTTCGAAAGATTGTCCATATCCATAAATTGCCCCAACCTATGCTGACCAAATATGGCCGTCGCCCGTCAGACCGGCGGCGGCAACATGTATCGCGCAACGACGGTCAGCGCCAATATGGCTGCCGGCACACCCACCGTTGCAACCGCCAATGCCGAATGTCGCCGCATCATGGCCCTTATCGTCGCATCGGACAATGCGAGCGGCAGGGCCAGACAAACCGCCAATGTCGTAAAGAAGAAATAGCGCTGATCGGTCGCCACCCCGACAAGCAGGAAGGTGCCTGTATATATCAAGGCAAGCCATATCAATATCGCGCAGACACGCAGCAGCGCATCGCGCGAGACGTACAGCGCGGCGATGATCCAGGGCAGCAGCACCAGCGCGATCGCGACCATCATCACGGGCGAGGTCAGCGGCGAATAGCGGACATGGTCCAGCAGCCGGTTCTTGAACGATCCGCCGCGGTTGCCGGCGGTGTTCAGCTTGCGCACGGCTTCGGTATGATGGAGCGGCACCCAGAAATAGAGGGTCGAATTATAATGGGTCAGGCGATGTTGCAGATAGGCCAGCGGATGATGCCGGATCGCGCCAGTCCAGCGTGACGACAGCGATGCGCGCCCGCCATCCCGGATCGCCTGCTCGACATTCTTGAGCACATGGCAGTTCCAGTGGGCATAGGCCAGCGTGTCCCACATGATCGGGCTGTAGCAGCGATGGACATCCTGAGTCAGCGCCTGCGCGCCGGGCAGATCGGCCAGGACATCATCCCCGCCCCGCACCATGATGCCGGCGATGTCGAATATCTGCAGCGACCGGATCGCCCCGGCATCCGATGCACCAAGGATGCGATGATTGACGATATTGCTGGCCGGGACCAGCAACACTCCGCCGACCGCGGACAGCGCCAGCATCAGCACCGGCCGTGCCATCAGCGCCGGCCGGCCGGCAAAGACCAGCATCGGCGCAACCAGGAACACGGCATTGCTGCGGACCAGCGCCGCCATGACGACGATCAGCAGCGCCAGCGCCCAGCACAGCGTCCGGGCCGGCCGCGCGGCGACAAGCCCTTCCTGCACCGCCCCGATGATCGCCACGGCCAGCAGCAACATCACCGCCATCATGATGTCCTTGGCGATGTTGACGCTCATCATCAGCAGCATCGGCTGGGCCGCGAGGAAGATCGTGCAATAGGCGCAGAGCCACCGGCCGCGCCGCGCCGGCAGGCTGGCCAGCAGCGCAACGCCGCAGCCGTAGAAAATGGTGTCGAAGGCGAAGATCGGCCCGGTGCCCGCGCCGAACAGGGTCAGCCCTTCCCAGATCCGCGCCATCAGCGGCGGATGCCAATCGTTGAACTGGCCAGTGACGATCTGATGATATTGGCTGTTGCTGTCGCTGTTCGGCTCACCGGGAAAGCGCAGCAGGAAGAAGGCGAGGAACAGGAGCAGGCAGACGCCCACCAGGAGCCACCTGTTCATCAGCAACTGCCCAAGACCCCGACCAGAACCGCCCTTGACGACTTGCATAAGCCCTCCGCGATCAGTTCATCGCCTGATCCCTAGTTTCGGGCCTTCATCAGAATATATTGCAGCGCAAAAATAAAGATCAGGAAAAGCGCGTATGATCCCGGCGTTCGCGCCGAGGGCTGATCGCCAATCACCCGCGCGCCCATGCAAAACGCCCGCCCTTCCCTGCCGGGAAGAACGGGCGTTCCGATTTGCTGGCTGGAAAGGCTTATTCAGCCTTGGCAGCGGCCTTCTTGGCGGGAGCCTTCTTCGCCTTGGGCTTTTCCTCGGCGGCAGCTTCCTCAGCCGGGGCGTCGTCCTTCTTGGCGGCAGCCTTCTTGGCCGGAGCCTTCTTGGCGGGTGCTTCCTCGGCTACGGCTTCGGCCTCGGCGGGCTCGGCCTTCTTCTTGGCAGCGGCCTTCTTCGCCTTGGGCTTGTCGTCATGATCGTGGTCATGGCCGCAGCCCGGACCGTGGACATGGGGCTTCAGATCGCCATCTTCGGCTTCGATCGCGGCTTCCAGTTCCTCACGGCTGACAGCGCGGTCGCTGACTTCCGCCTTTTCGAAGAGGAAGTCGACGACCTTGTCCTCATAGAGGGGCGCGCGCAGCTGGGCGGCGGCCATCGGATCCTGGCGGACATACTGCACGAAACGCTCACGATCCTGCGGGCTGTACTGCTGGGCAGCCTGCATGATGAGACGGTTCATTTCATTGTCCGAAACGACGACATTGTTGGCCTGGCCGATTTCCGACAGCAGCAGGCCCAGACGCACGCGGCGCACGGCGATGCCGCGATAATCTTCCTTCTCGGCTTCCATTTCGGCCAGAGCCGCTTCCGGATCGGCTTCATGGCTGGCTTCATGCTGAAGCTGCTGCCAGATCTGGTTGAATTCGGCTTCCACCATGCTCGGCGGAACGTCGAAGTCGTGCGAAGCGGCGAGCTGGTCGAGCAGCTTGCGCTTCATGTAGGTGCGGGTCAGGCCGTTATGCTCCTGCTCGATCTGGCCCTTGAGCAGATCCTTGAGCTGGTCGAGACCTTCCAGGCCCAGCGACTTGGCGAAATCGTCATCGAGCTTGGGCTTGTCGGCGTTCAGCACCGACTGCACGGTCACGTCGAAGGTCGCGGCCTTGCCGGCGAGGTGCGCGGCGCCATAATCTTCGGGGAAGGTGACTTCGATGGTCTTTTCTTCGCCCTTCTTCACGCCGCCGAGCTGCTCTTCGAAGCCGGGGATGAACTGGCCCGAACCGATCTTCAGCTTCACGCCTTCGGCCGAACCGCCTTCGAACGCTTCACCGTCGACCTTGCCGACGAAGTCGATGACCAGCGTGTCGCCGTCCTTCGCCTTGTGGCTGGCGGCATATTCTTCAAGCGCGCCCTGCTGGGTCGCGATGCGGCCGGCCTGTTCCTCGACCTGCGCGTCGCTGACTTCGGCAGTCAGGCGCTCCAGCTTCAGACCGTCGATGCTCGGGGCTTCGATCACGGGCAGAACTTCCAGTTCCACCTTGACCTGCGCGTCCTTGCCGAACTCGAAGCTTTCGTCCAGCTCGACCGAAGGCTGCATCGCGGGACGCAGCTTCTGGTCGGCGATCAGCTTCTGAACGCTTTCCTGGATGGAATTGTTGAGCGCGTCACGCTGCAGGCTTTCACCATGCATCTTCTTGACGAGGTTCGCCGGCACCTTGCCGGGGCGGAAGCCGGGCATGCGCACCTGCGGCGCAATCGCCAGCACTTCCTTCTCAACGCGGGCGTCGATATCCTTCGACGTGATGGTCACGGTGTAGGCGCGCTTCAGGCCCTCGTTCAACGTCTCGACAGTCTGCATCTCTTCTCTCAAACGCTTTCTTAGCTGAATCTCGTTGGCGCCGGATCAAGCCAAGCCTGACACTGGTGCGGGCGAAGGGACTCGAACCCCCACATCTTGCGATACCAGAACCTAAATCTGGCGCGTCTACCAGTTTCGCCACGCCCGCATCGGTCGCCGGTCGGCGCGGCATAGAGAAAAGCATTGGCGAGAGCAAGGGATATGGATGCATTGATGGAACCGGCATCCTTGCCCGGACGTAGCTTCTTCTTTGCAGGAGAGCATAGCATGGCCACCCAGCCCGATCCAGCGCCCGACACCCTGCCCCCGCCCGACCGGATCGAACCGCAGTCGCCGCCCGAAACGCCGCCCCCCGCGACTCCGGACGAGACTCCGATCAACGAGCCGCCCGAAATCATCCCCGGCGAACCCGACTATGACCAGCCCGACAGCGCGCCGGACGAGGTTCCGCCTGACATAATTTCGTAACCACGCAACAAAAGAAGGCCCCTGAAAACTTTTTTGCAACAGGGTGGAACTTTTTATGGCGGATTACGGAATATGCGTAATCACGTGCTGGACACCCCCCGGAATCCATGATTGAAATGTGACAACAAAAAGAAATTCAGGAGAGGCGCGCTGACATAAAAGGGGGTCGACGTGCATAGGGTTCGCGCCAAGCTAGAGTGGTTCAAGACCGTGATTTTGCCGCAGGAAGCTGCCCTGAGGGGCCGCCTGCGTCGCATTTTGCCCTCCACCCACGAGTTGGAGGACATGGTCGCCGAAGTTCTTGCCCGTGCCTATGCCACGGAGAACTGGGAAAATGTCACCACCGGGCGCGCCTATCTCTTCACCATCGCCCGCAACCTCGTCATCGACACCGCCCGCCGCAACAAGGTGGTGAGCTTCGAGACGATCGCCGATCTGGAATTGCTGGGCGGCGAAAACACCATCGAGGCACAGCTTCACGCCCGCGAGGCGCTCCGCCAGGTCGAGGCCATCGTCGATTCGCTGCCCACCCAGTGCCGCCGCGTCTTCATTCTTCGCCGTATCCACGAAAAATCGATGCTGGAAATAGCGGAGGAAATGTCTCTGTCCGTTTCTACTGTTGAAAAACATCTGGCCAAAGCGATCGGCATAGTTATGCGGGCCTGGGCAGAACGTGAGGAAACGGATTTCGAACGTGCAGGCGTCGGGACCAGGTTCAAACAGCGGGGACAGGGACGCGATCGCGTTGGAAGCCGCGCGCCTGCTGGCCAGGCTTAACAGCGACCCTACTCCCCAGGACGAAGACGAGATATGTGCGTGGATCGAGGCCGATCCGCGCCATGGTGTGGCCTTTGCCCGCGCCGAAGCCGCCTGGGACGCGGCCGAGCGGCTGAAGAGCGCCGCCGCCGAAGTCAATCTGCCCCCGCTCGAAGCGATCGTCAGCGAGGAACAGCAGCGCCGCCTGTCGCGCAACATCATGATCGCCGCCGGCATCGCCATCGCCTTCTTCATCGTCGCCGCGATCGTCACCATCCGCACCTTCAGCGGCGTCGACCGCTATGAGACGGCGGTCGGCCAAATCCGCGACGTCGCACTGGCCGACGGCTCCATCCTGCACCTCAACAGCAACAGCGAGGCGGAAGTCCGCTTCACCGACATCGGTCGCAAGGTGCGCGTGCTGAAGGGCGAAGCCTCCTTCGACGTGGCCCATGACAAGGGCCGCCCGTTCGACGTGGAGGTGCGATCCGCCCAGATCCGCGCCGTCGGCACCGCTTTCAACGTCCGCATGCGCCCGTCGGTGGTGGAACTGACGGTCACGCAGGGCACGGTGACGGTCCATTCGGGCAATAGCGGGCTGGAAAAGGTCAGCGCCGGCAGCGGCGCCGTGATCCAGTCGCGCAGCATCGACCTCACCCATCTCAGCCCCAAGCTGATCGACCAGCGCACCGCCTGGCGCGACCAGATGGTCGAGCTGGACGGGGAAACGATCGAGCAGGCGGCCAGCGAGTTCAACCGCTATCGCCGCGCGCCGATCCTGATCGGTGACGCGCGCGTCTCCTCGCTGCGCGTCGGCGGGCGCTTCCGCGTCAGCGACAGCAAGGAATTCCTCTCCGCCCTGCAACTGAGCCTGCCGATCCGCGCGGTGAATGGCGAGGATGGATCGGTGATGCTGCTTTATCGCGATGAACCCGATGGCGCCGACATAATGGCGGCGCCCAGCGAATAAGGCCGGTCAGCCGAGCAGGTCGCGGACCAGCGCGGGCACAAGTTCGCTTGCCGGGCCAAGCCGGCTTTCCTCGAAATAGCTGCTGCCCGCAGACGGATCGAGATTTAGCTCCAGCGTGCGGGCACCATAATGACGCGCCATCTGAACGAAGCCGGCGGCCGGATAGACCGCGCCCGACGTGCCGATCGACACGAACAGGTCGGCCTGTGCCAGCGCTTCCTCGATCCGCTCCATATCATAGGGCATTTCGCCGAAGAAGACGATGTCGGGCCGCAGGCTGGGCGCGCCGCAACCGGCGCAGGCGCTGCCGGGCGGCAGCGGATCGGCCCAGGCCACCGCCTTGCCGCAGGCGGCACAGAGGGCGGACTTCAATTCCCCATGCATGTGGAGCAGCCGGGTCGCCCCTGCCCGCTCATGCAGGTCATCGACATTCTGGGTGACGATCAGCAGATCGCCCGGCCAGGCGCTATCGAGCGCAGCCAATGCCTCATGCGCGGGATTGGGCACCACCTCCGCCAGCTTCGCCCGCCGCTCGTCATAGAAGCGATGCACCAGCGCCGGATTGCGCGCCAGCGCTTCGGGGGTGCAGACATCCTCCACCCGATGCCCCTCCCACAAGCCATCCGGCCCGCGAAAGGTGGCAAGCCCGCTCTCGGCCGAAATACCCGCGCCGGTGAGGATGACGATGTTGCGGATGTCGGTCATGCGACGTTCGCCCCCTTCATTTGTTGCGCCGGATGAACTGGCTGGCAAACCGGACATTATAGGCGTGCATCTCGCGTTCTGGAGTGATCACCAGTTCGGTGACATTGGCGCGCTGAAAATCATCCTCACGCTCCTCATCATCGACCTTCAGGCTGACCGTCACCACATCGTCATCCGTGGCGACAAGCTTATAGTCATAGGACACGATGCGGCCGAAGCAGGCGACCTCACCACCGTCTACCGACAGTTCGACCGTCGGATCGTCCGCATCGATCCAGAGCCCCTGCATTTCCATCGGAAGGGCTACATCCCGGCCTGAGCGATCCATCCTTACCTCTTTTCCTGTTCGGGACGGCCGCTCAACCTCGCTGCAAGGGCCGCGCCATTGTCTTACGCCTTGGTCAGCATCTTCTGGGCGCTGGTCTTGATGAAGTCGGAGATCGGCCCGGACATCATCTTGAGGAACATCGGGATCGACACGGTGCCGCGCACCTTGTCCTCCTCGATCAGCAGCTTGACCGGGATGGTCTGGGCCATGGCCGAGATTTCCATGTCCAGCGCATAGTCGGACGGCCATGTGGCGGTCATGGTGCCACCGCCGGGGATATGCTGTTCCAGCTTGGGCAGGCCCTGTTCGACCCGGCGCTTCGCCTCGTCCCGGCCGAGGTCATGGGGAATGTCGATATCCATCCTGTTTGTCCTTGTTCTGATGGTCAGTTCTGAAAGGCGATGTCGAGCGGCGGCAGGCCGGCGATGGTCGCCTGCACCGCCTGGCCGGGCGCGATCGGACCGACGCCGGCAGGCGTGCCGGTGAAGATCAGGTCGCCGGGCGCCAGTTCCACATAGGTGGAGAGATTGGCGATGATTTCGGGGACCGACCAGATCATGTCGGCCAGGTCGCCCGACTGGCGCGGGTCGCCATCGATGCTGAGCGCGATGGCGCCGCTGGCCGGCGGCGTACCGGGGCGGATCGGGCCGATCGGCGCGGAGCGATCAAAGCCCTTGGCCATGTCCCAGGGACGCCCCGACTTCTTCGCGACCGCCTGCATGTCGCGGCGGGTGAGGTCGATGCCGACCGCCCAGCCATAGATCAGCGCCAGCGCATCCTCGACCGCGACATCCGTGCCGCCCGCGCCGAGCGCGACCACCAGTTCGACCTCATGATGCAGATCCTGCGTGCGGGAGGGGAAAGGCAGCGATGCGCCATTCTCGACCACGGCATCGGCCGGCTTGGTAAAGAAGAAGGGCGGCGCACGATCGGGATCGCCGCCCATTTCGCGCGCATGTTCGGCATAATTCTGCCCGACGCAGAAGATGCGACGGACGGGAAAGCGATCGGCGCTGCCGTCGATCGGCAGGGTCGGAACGGAGAGTCGGGGAAGATCGAGCATGGCCATCTCTTAGAGCCAGTTCGAAAAATCGCGAAAGAGCGATTTTTCGGTACGGTACCGGCTTTCTCAAACGAACGCCTAGCCATGGTCGGTCCCCTTTCCCAAGAAATTCATGGTGCCGGATGACAAAGGGCCGCCGCTCTGGCATCGCGCGCTCACTTATCTTCAAGGAACGGATCAGGGCATGACCAGCATCGGGATTTTCGGCGCCGCCGGGCGCATGGGCCGCGCCATCGCGCAGGCCGCGGCGGAGGCGGGACTGACCGTGGCGGGCGGCACCGATCGCGCCGGCAGCGGCGAACTGGCCCCCGGCATCGCCATCACCAGCGATCCGCTGGCATTGGCACAGGCGGCCGATGTGCTGATCGACTTTTCCGTGCCAGCCGCGCTTTCCGCCAATCTCGACGCCTGCATCGCCGCAAACAAGCCGATCCTGATCGGCACGACCGGACTGGAGGGCGAGCATCATGCGCTGATCGATCAGGCGGCCGCCCGCATCCCGGTGCTGCAGACCGGCAATACCTCGCTCGGCGTCAACCTGCTCGCCGCGCTGGTGGAGAAGGCCGCCGCCAGCCTGGGCGACGATTGGGACATCGAGATCGTCGAAATGCATCACCGCCACAAGGTGGATGCGCCGTCGGGCACCGCGCTGCTGCTGGGCGAAGCGGCGGCGAAGGGGCGCGGCATCGCGCTGGCCGATCATAGCGAGCGCGGCCGCGACGGCATTACCGGCGCGCGGGCGAAGGGCGCGATCGGCTTTGCCGCGCTGCGCGGCGGATCGGTCGCCGGCGACCATCAGCTGATCCTGGCGACCGAGGGCGAGCGGATCGAGCTCGGCCACCGCGCCGAAAACCGCACCATCTTCGCGCGCGGCGCGATCAAGGGCGCCTGCTGGCTCGCCGGCCAGCCGGTCGGCCGATACGACATGAAGGGCGTATTGGGGCTCTGATGCCATGAACAAGGGGCAGATCTTCGACTTTTTCAGCCGCCTGGCAGAGGCCAATCCCGCGCCGGTGACGGAGCTGGAATATGGCAATGCCTATCAGCTGCTGGTCGCGGTCACCCTGTCGGCGCAGGCCACCGATGTCGGCGTCAACAAGGCGACCCGCGCCCTGTTCCGCGAGGTCGAGACGCCGCAGCAGATGGTCGACCTGGGCGAGGAAGGGCTTAAAACACACATCAAGACGATCGGCCTGTTCAACACCAAGGCGAAGAATGTGATCGCCCTGTCCGAGATATTGGTGCGCGATTTCGGCGGGGAGGTGCCGCAGGATCGCGACACGCTGACCACCCTGCCCGGCGTCGGCCGCAAGACCGCCAATGTCGTGCTCAACACCGCCTTCGGGCAGGAAACCTTCGCGGTCGACACCCATATCTTCCGCGTCGGCAACCGCACTGGCCTGGCGCCGGGCAAGACGGTGCTGGCGGTCGAGGACAAGCTGGAAAAGCGCGTGCCCCAGCCCTTCCGCCGCGACGCCCATCACTGGCTGATCCTGCATGGCCGCTATGTCTGCAAGGCGCGCAAGCCCGAATGCTGGCGCTGCATCGTGTCGGACCTGTGCCGCTTCAAGCCCAAGACGCCGGAACCCGGCAGCGTCGCGAAAGCCGCCTGATTGCGCCCGACGGCGGTGCTAGGATCGGTACGGAAATCAGCTCCGCGAATCGTCTTGTCAGCACGAAGGAGAGAGACAATGTCCATCCGCCCCATTCTCACCGCCGGCCTGCTGCTGGCCTGCGGCCTGACGCCTGCTTTCGCCAAGACCAAGGACAAGCCGGATCCCTATGTGCCCAGCGGCGATCCGGTCGACTGTATTTCGATCAGCCAGATTCGGTCGAGCAACGTGCGCGACGATCGCACCATCGATTTCGAGGTGAGCGGCAAGAAGATCTACCGCAACAGCCTGCCCAACAGCTGCCCCAGCCTGGGCTTCGAGCGACGCTTTTCCTATCGCACCAGCATCTCCCAGCTCTGTTCGGTCGACATCATCACCGTGCTGTTCAATGCCGGCCCCGGCCTGCAACCGGGTGCCAGCTGTGGCCTGGGCAAATTCCAGCCGATGGTGAAGGCTCCGAAATAAGTTTCGGGAACAGGTGATTTTGTGGCTGGCGCGGTTCGAAGCCCTTTGCTAAGCGCCCCTTCTGACCAGCGTCATGCACCCATAGCTCAGCTGGATAGAGCGTTGCCCTCCGAAGGCAAAGGCCAGTGGTTCGAATCCACTTGGGTGCACCAAACCGCCGCATAGATCGGCTGGCTGACGCGCAGTTTCCTATTTTAGCGTTACGGAACGCTGGCGCCGATTGGTCGATTTCTGAGCCGTGATGCGAACAACGCATGATGACGAGGCGGCCTAAACCGATCTCGCGCCGGCATCGGCAAGCGGCATTGGCGCGAACGAAAAAAGATCGTCCCCGCCCTTCTCCAGATCGAGCAGATATTTCTTGGTTTCGACGCCGCCGGCAAAGCCGGTGAGCGCGCCGTTGCTGCCGACCACCCGGTGGCATGGCGCGATGATCGAGATCGGGTTGCGGCCATTGGCAGCGCCGACGGCACGGGTCGCGGTCGGGCGACCGATGGCGCGGGCGATGTCGGCATAGCTGCGCGTCTCGCCGTACGGTATGTCGAGCAGCGCGGCCCAGACCTGGCGCTGGAAATCCGTGCCCTGGAAATGCAGCGGGACGCAGAAACGCTGCCGCTGTCCGGTGAAATATTCCGATAGCTGGGAAGCCGTGTCGCGCAGCACCGGATGGTCGGCCGCTTCGGACCGGGCGCCCAGGCGGACGCGGGCGGGATCATCGTCGGGCCACAGGACCGCCATCAATCCTTCGTCACTCGCGACCAGCGTCAGGTCGCCCACCGGCGAGGGCATCGTCATACAGGCCAGGGTCATCGTCATCCTCCATGCGTCACCGCTGGAGATAGGCGATGATCCCCGCCCCCGCTTCCTGCCGCTTGCGGTCAAAGTCCGCAAGCGGCAGGCCGCATCATTTCAGGCCACCACCCATGGCGCGATACAGCTCGATCATGTTGGTGAGCCGCGCCAGCCGCGTCGTCACCAGGCTCTGCTCCGCGCTCGACAGGGTCCGCTGCGACACCAGGGTCGGCAGGAAGCCGTCGACACCCGCGCGGAAGCGGGCCTGCGTCAGGTCATAGGCCTTGCGCGCAGCATCGCGCTGCGAGGTCTGCGCCTCGACCTGATCGGTCATCGTGCCGCGCCGGGCAAGCGCATCGGCGACTTCGCGGAAGCCCGTCTGCACGCTCTTTTCATAGGTGGCCAGCATCGCGTCATAGGTCGCCTTCGCATAGCGAAGATTACCCTTGTTCCGGCCGAAGTCGAAGATCGGCAGGGTCGCACTGGGCGCCACCGACCAGGTATCGCTGCCCGACTTGAACAGGCCGGACAGGCCAAGGCTGACCGTGCCCAGCGCCGCCGTCAGCGACAGCTGCGGGAAGAAGGCCGCCCGCGCCGCACCGATATTGGCGTTGGCCGCGATCAACTGATGCTCGGCCGACGCGATGTCGGGCCGGCGCAGTAGCAGGGTCGAGGGCAGTTCCGCCGGCAGATTGTCGAGCGTGACATGGCCTTCCGGCAGGGCCGAGGGCAGATCCTCGCTGCCGAGCGTCGTGCCCGCCAGCAGGTTCAGCGCATTCTGGTCCTGCGCGACCAGCGTGGTGGCGCTGGCAATGGCGGCGCGCGCCTGGTCATAGCTGGTCTGTGCCTCGCGCACTTCCAGTTCGGACGCGATGCCCTTGTCGAAGCGGGCCTTGTTAAGGTCCAGCGTCTCCTTGAACGCGGTCGCCAGCGTGCGCGCGATCGACAGCAATTCCTGATCGGCGGCCATGTTCACCCAGGCCGTCGCCACTTCCGCCACCAATGCGGTCTGGGCCGCGTTGCGGTTTTCGACCGAGGCGAAATATTGCTCCTGCGCCGCCTTGGTCAGGTTCCGCACCCGGCCGAACAGGTCGATTTCCCAGGCAGAGATGCCGACCTGCGCCTGATAGACGTCGGTGTTGAGGCGCTGGCTCTGGCCGAACTGGACCAGCGGCTGTTCCGAATAGGTCGCCGTGCCGGTGGCCCCGACGGTCGGCAGCAGATCGGCCCGCTGCACCTTATATTGCGCCCGCGCCTGTTCGACATTGGCGACCGCAATGCGCAGATCGCGATTGTTGGCGAGGCTCGTCTCGATCACCCGCACCAGACGCGGGTCGGTGAAGAAATCGCGCCAGGCGGTATCGGCCGGCACGATCGCCGCGCCGCCGTCCACCGCGGCCGCATAGGCCGGCCCCTGGGGGCTGGCCTGCGGCACCGGCATTTCGGGGCGGGCATATTTGGGCGCCATGTCACAGGCGGCCAGCGTCAGCGCCAGAGAGGCGACCGACATTGCTTTGATATTACGCAACATTCTTATGCCTCCTGCGGTGCGTTCGGCGTTTCGCCGTCGGCGTTACGCTGTTCTTCCCCTTCATGATGTTCGCGGAACAACCGCTTCACCACGGTGAAGAAGACCGGCACGAAGAAGATGGCGAGGACGGTGGCGGACAGCATGCCGCCGACCACGGCCCAGCCGATGGCGTTCTGGCCACCCGCGCCCGCGCCCTTGGACACGGCCAGCGGCAGCACGCCGAAGATGAAGGCGAAGCTGGTCATCAGGATCGGCCGCAGACGCAGCTTGCCCGCTTCCAGCGCCGCCTTGGCGGGCGGCAGCCCTTCGCGCATCTTCTCTTCGGCAAATTCCACGATCAGGATCGCGTTCTTCGCCGACACGCCGATGGTCGTGATCAGACCCACCTGCAGATAGATGTCGTTGTTGAGGCCCGCCAGCGTCGCCGCGATCACCGCGCCGAGCACGCCCAGCGGCACGACCAGCATGACCGCGATCGGCACCGACCAGCTTTCATAGAGCGCAGCCAGGCAGAGGAAGACGATCAGCATCGAGAGCGCATAGACATAGGGCGCCTGTCCACCGGAGGTCTGCTCCTCATAGGAAATGCCGTTCCAAGCATAGCCGATACCGGCCGGCAGCTTGGCCGCGAACTCTTCCATCGCCTGCATCGCGGTGCCGCTCGACACGCCGGGTGCCGGGGCGCCCTGGATGTTCATCGACGGCACGCCATTATAGCGCTCCAGACGGGCCGGGCCCTGGACCCATTCCGTGGTGGAGAAGGCGGAGAGCGGCGCCATCACGCCCGTGCTGCCACGCACATGATAGGCATTGATCGCGTCGGCCGAAGTGCGGAACGGCGCATCGGCCTGGACATAGACGCGCTTCACGCGGTCGCGGTCGATGAAGTCGTTGACATAGGATCCGCCCAGATTGGTACTGATCGTGTCATTGACGTCCGACTGGGCGATGCCCAGCGCACCGGCTGCAGCCTGATCGACATTCAGCTTCAGCTGCGGCGTATCTTCCAGGCCATTGGGACGGACCTGCGCCAGGCGCTTGTCGCCCATCGCCATGCCCAGCAGCTGATTGCGGGCTTCCAGCAGCTTCTCATGACCAAGATTGGCCTGATCGAGCAGCTGGAAGTCGAAACCGGACGCATTGCCCAGTTCCTGCACGGCCGGCGGCACGAAGGCGAAGGCCATGCCCGACGAGATCTTCTGGAACGCCATATTGGCGCGCAGGGCGATCGCGGGCACGCGATTGTCCGCACCCGACCGTTCATGCCAGTCCTTCATGCGGGCAAAGACGATGCCGACATTCTGGCCCTGGCCCACGAAGCCGAAGCCGGCGACCGTGAACACGGCCGAGACATTCTTCTTCTCGTCGACCAGATAATGGTCGCGCATCCGGGCGAGGGCCCGCTCGGTCTCTTCCAGCGTCGTGCCCGCGGGCAGCGACACCTGGTTGATGATGATGCCCTGGTCCTCGTCCGGCAGGAAACCGCTGGGCAGGCGCAGGAAGATGAAGGCCATGCCGACCACCACCAGCCCATAGACCAGCATGGTCCGGACCCAGCTGCGCTCGACCTTCTCGACGCCCTTGCCATAGCGCACCACGCCCTTGTCGAAGGTGCGGTTGAACCAGTCGAAGAAGCGGCCGAGGATCGAACCGATCGGCCCGTTCCAGCTATGCCCGTGCGACGCGGGCTTGAGGATGGTGGCGCACAGCGCCGGGGTCAGGATCAACGCGACCAGCACCGACAGGATCATCGACGACACGATGGTGATCGAGAACTGGCGGAAGATGACGCCGGTCGAGCCGCCGAAGAAGGCCATGGGCAGGAACACCGCCGACAGCACCAGGCCGATCCCGATCAGCGCGCCGCTGATCTCGTCCATCGACTTCTTGGCCGCTTCCTTGGGGCTGAGCCCTTCATCCTGGATCAGACGTTCGACATTTTCGACGACGACGATCGCGTCGTCGACCAACAGGCCGATCGCCAGCACCATGCCGAACAGGGTCAGGGTGTTGATGGTGAAGCCGGCTGCGCTGAGGATCGCCAGCGCGCCCAGCAGAACCACCGGCACCGCGATCGTCGGGATTAACGTGGCGCGCCAGTTCTGCAGGAACAGGAACATGACGACGAACACCAGCAGCACGGCTTCGAACAGGGTATGGACCACCTGCTCCACCGACAGCTTGACGAAGGTCGAGTTGTCGACCGGGAAGTCATATTTGACCCAGCTGGGGAAATTCTTCGACAGCTGGTCGACGCGGGCCTTGACCGCTTCCACCGTGTCGAGCGCGTTGGCACCCGGTGCCAGCTTGATGCCGAAGCCCGATGCCGGATGGCCGTTGAACTTCACACCGAAACCATAGGTTTCCGCGCCCAGCTCGACCTTGGCGACATCCTTCATCAACACGACCGAACCGTCGCTGTTGCTGCGCAGGCGGATATTCTGGAATTCCTCCGGCGTGCGCAGGCGCGACTGGGCGGTGACGGTGGCGTTGAGCGCCTGGCCCTTGGGCGAGGGCGAACCACCGATCTGGCCGGCCGACACCTGGGCATTCTGCGCGGTGATCGCCGACTTCACGTCGCCGGTGGTCACGCCCAGATTGGCCATCTTGTAGGGGTCGAGCCAGATGCGCATCGCATATTGCGAACCGAACAGCTGGGTATCGCCGACGCCGGTGACGCGGCTCAGCGGATCCTGAAGGCTGGACGCGATGAAGTCCGCCGCGTCTTCCTGGTCATGGATGCCATCGTCCGAATAGGCCGCCATGATGAGCAGGAAGCTGGACGTGGACTTGCCCACGCGCAGGCCCTGCTGCTGCACTTCCTGCGGCAACAGGGGGGTCGCCTGCGACAGCTTGTTCTGCACCTGCACCTGCGCGATGTCAGGATCGGTGCCCTGCTCGAAGGTCAGGGTGATGTTGAGATTGCCCGAACCATCGCTGGTCGACGAGAAATAGCGCAGATTGTCGATGCCCTTGAGCTGTTGCTCGATGATCTGCGTCGTCGTGCTTTCCAGCGTCTGGGCGTTGGCACCGGGATAGGTGGTCTGGATCGTCACCGCTGGCGGGGCGATTTCCGGGAACTGCGCGACCGGCAGCGACCGGATCGCGAGCAGGCCCGCCAGCATGATGACGATGGCAATGACCCATGCGAAGATGGGCCTGTCGATAAAATAGCGGGCCATGGCTTAGTGCGCCTCGCCCGCGTTCGACGCGCCTTGTGCAGCGGCCGGCTTCGCGCCGCCCTGCGCAGCAGCGCCGCCTTCAGGCGCGGTCACCTGCTGCGGCGCGCCGGGCTTCACCACCGTGCCGGGGCGCAGATTGACCAGCCCCTCGACGATCAGCTGATCGCCCGGCTTCAGGCCGCTGGTGACGATCCACTTGTCGCCGATCGCGCGGTCGACGGTGACCTGGCGCATCTCGACCTTGTTGTCCTTGCCCACGACCATCGCCGTAGCCCGGCCACGCGCGTCGCGCGAAATGCCCTGCTGCGGGGCCAGGATCGCCTGGGTGCGTTCACCCTCGATCAGCTTGGCGCGGACATACATGCCCGGCAGCAACAGGCCGTCGGCGTTGGGGAAGATCGCGCGCAGCGTGACCGCGCCCGAGCTGGAATCCACCGTCACATCGGCAAATTGCAAGCGGCCTTCACCCGGATAGACGCTGCCATTGGGCAGGATCAACTGGATGCGGGCGCCCTGCGCCTCGCTGATGCCGCCGGCCTTCATCGCCTGCTTGAGGTCGATGATCTGCGCGGCCGACTGGGTCACGTCGACATAGACGCGGTCGGTGCGCTGGATGGTGGTCAGCGGATCGGCCTGACCGGTCTGGACCAGCGCGCCCGGCGTCAGCAGCGAACGGCCGATACGGCCCGAAATCGGCGCGCGGATGCGGGTGAAATTCTGGTTCACCTGCGCCGCCTGCACCGCGCCCTGCTGCGCCGCAACATTGGCACGGGCCTGCTGGGCCGCAGCCGCCGCGTCATCATATTCCTGCTTCGACACGGCGTTGATGCCGACCAGATCCTTGTAGCGCTGGGCCTGCAGCCCGGTCGAGCGGATCGCCGCCTGGGCATTGGCCAGCGAACCCTGGGCCTGGGCGAGCGCCGCGCGATAGGGCGCGTCCTCAATCTCGTAGAGCAACTGCCCGGCCTGGACAGTGCCGCCTTCGGTAAACAGGCGGCGACGGATCACGCCGCTGATCTGCGGCCGGACTTCGGCCGTTTCAAAGGCCGAAATGCGGCCCGGCAGTTCGTTCAGCAACGGCGCCGACTCGGTCTTGAGCGTCACCACGCCCACGCTCGGCGGCGGCGGTGCGGGCGGCGCTTCCTGACCGCAAGCGCTCAGCGCAAGGGCCGAAACACAGGCCAGCAATCCGAAGAAGTTCCCCTTTTGCATCAATTTTCCCAATCCGATAAATATCGCAGGACCGGAATGAACGTTCATTCCGCTTGCCGCGCACCTAAGAAGCTGTCAGAGGGAATTCAAGAGAAAAACAATTTTCCGAGGGTAAAATGGTTGCAGCGCAGCATGAAAAAAGCAGTCGCGACCGTGTACTTGCAGCGGCGCGAGACCTGTTCAACAGCCATGGTTTCCACCAGACGTCCATGGCCGAACTCGCTTCCGCCGCACAGGTATCAGTGGGGCAAATATATCGGCTTTTCAAAGGAAAGGAAGATATCATAGAGGCGATCGTCCATGCCGACGCCGATCAGTGGGCGGAGGACGTTGATATCCTGCGCAAACGACTCGACAGTGGCGAGTTGAGCATCGACGATACGTTCGAGCAACTGATGCTGCACGTCATTGACGAAAAGGATGAGGCGCTGTCGTTCGACATCCTGGCCGAAAGCTTCCGCAATCCGACGGTCGGCGAGATGATCGGCACCATGTGCGGCCGTTTCCGCGACGATATTCGCGACTTTGCCTGCGCCGCCAACCCGGAGCTTTCGGGCGAAGCGCTGGACGGCGCGGAGGAGATGATCCTGGCCTGCATGTTCGGCCTGGGCCATCGCAGCCTGTCGCGCCCCAATCTCAGCCCGGAGGCGTCGGCCCGGCGCGCCGCCCAGATGATCGTGGCAGGCCTGAAGGCCGTGCGCTAACGGCCTGCCACCCGGCCATAAAGCGCCACGGTTTCGCGCGCGCACCGGTCCCAGCTATAGCCGCCAGCGATGGCCAGTCCGGCATCGCGCGCGCTCGTGCGCCACTCCTCGTCGACCAGGGCCTGCTCCAGCCGGCGCGCGAAATCGTCGATATCTTCCGGTTCGACCAGCATGGCCGCGCCACCCGTCACCTCGGGCAGGCAGGAAGCATCGGCGACGACCGTCGGCAACCCGCTCGCCATCGCCTCGACCGGCGGCAGCCCAAAGCCTTCATAGACGGACGGATAGACGAACAGCGCCGCACCGGCATAGAGCAGCGGCAGATCTTCCTCCGGCACGAACCCCAGATAGCGGACCCACCCCTCGCGCGCACCGCGATCCATCAATGCCTGAATGTCATCGCTCAGCCAGCCGGCACCGCCGGTGACCATCAACGGCCAGCGACTGCGCACCGCCGACGGCAACATTTCCCATGCCTGCAGCAGTTGCGGAATGCGTTTGCGCGGCTCCACCGTCGATACGCACAGCGCATAGCCCTGCGGCGCCAGATCATAGCGCGACAATGCGGAGCGCAATTGATCGCTATCCCGTGGCATGAAAGCCGGGCTGGCCGCCAATGGCACTGCCGTAACCTGCTCGGGCGAAAGCGACAGAAAATCGATCACCTCGTCCCGCGTGGTCGCACTGTCGGTGATGATATGGGCGGCGCGGGCAACCGACGCTTCAAAATTCCGCTCGAACTGGCGCAACCGCGCCTCGGGATGGGTTTCGGGATAGCGGAATACCGACAGGTCGTGAACGGTGATGATACCGCCCTCCGCCGCTGCCGGCAGGAAATAATTAGGCCCATGGAACAGGTGCGACCGCATGACCGCAGCATCGCGCACGTCCCTGCCCCACTTGCGCAATCCGGTGGTGCGCTTGCGCAGCCAGCGATGAACCTTGTGACGCTGCTTAGGCGTCACAGGCTCATCCAGCAGCTTTGCCGGATCCGCGATCCACTCGCCATTGCGATAGAAACGAACGCCGTCCACCTCGGGCGCAGCACCGATGCGCTGCGCCAGTTCCCAGCTGTAGCGACCGATACCGGACAGGCGCGGCTCTAGCGCCTCGACCGACAATATGACCTTCACGCTCATTCGACCAGTTCGCCGCCCTTCACCACGTCGCTGACATGCTGCAGCAAGGTGACGTCCTTGAGCGGATCACCCTGCACCGCGACGATGTCGCCGTAGCGGCCGACCGCAATCGCGCCGACATCGGCTTCCCAGCCCAGCGCCTTGGCGCCGCTGACGGTCGCCGCCTGGATCGCCTGCATCGGCGTCATGCCCCATTCGACCATCTTAGCGAACTGCTTGCCATTGTCGCCATGGGGATAGACGCCGGCATCGGTGCCGAACAGCATCGGCACGCCCGCCTTCACCGCCTTGCGGAAGGTTTCGCGCTGCAACCGCCCGATCAGTTTCTCCTTGTCCAGGCTTTCCTGCTCGGTGCCATTGGCCGTGCCGGTCGCCAGGATATAATCGTCATTATAGATATCCATGTCGAACCAGGTCTTCCTGCTCGCCGCCAGCTTGATCGTCTCGTCATCGGCCAGGCTGCAATGTTCGATCGTGTCGATCCCCGCCTCGATCGCGGTGCGGATACCGTCATTGCCATGGGCATGGGCCGCGACATTGAGGCCCAGCATATGCGCCTCGTCGGCAATCGCCTTCATCTCGTCAAAGCTCAGTTGCTGGGCACCGACCGCGTCGCCCAGCGAGAAGACGCCGCCGGTCGCGCAAATCTTGATGACGCGCGCGCCATATTTGTGCAGCCAGCGCACCTTGGCGCGGCCCTCCTGCGGGCTGTCGACCACCGAGGGTTCCTTGCGATCCATCGAGGGCGGCAGGCCGCCGCCATCGCAATGGCCGCCGGTCGCGCCGATCGCATAGCCGGCCGGGATGATCCGCGGCCCGACAATCTGCCCCTCCTCGATCGCCTGCTTGAGGCCCACATCAGCGAAATCGGCCGAACCGACATTGCGCACCGTGGTAAAACCGGCCTTCAGCGTGATCCGCGCATTCTTGACGCCCACCGCCGTCCAGAAACTGTCGGTGTAGCGCAGCCCCTGATAGCCGCCCACTTCCGCCAGGCTGGTCAAATGGACATGCATGTCGATCAGCCCCGGCAGGATGGTCTTGCCCGACAGGTCGATATGACGGACGTCGCTGCCCCAGCGCACGGTCCGGGCGTCGGCAATGCTGGTAATGCGACCGTCGGTAATGAAGATAGCCGGATGATCGACCGTCTTGCCGGCCAGCACATCGACCATATGGTCCGCGGTGACGACCACCTGCTCGGCCAGCGCGGGCGATGCGGCCAGCGAGAACAGGATGGTGGCGGCCATGGCCGATGCCCGGACAGTCTTCAACATGCGATGCAAATCCCCCTGGGCGATCGATGTCCAGACCGTGTATGGCCGGATCATCATTGCCCCAAGCCCCTGACCTAGCGACCAAAGCCAGCCGGCATCAAGGGCAAAGATGGATGGCGGCATCGCGCCGCCCGCCCCTGTTTCACCCCCGTCCACCGCAAGCCCCTGCGCTGCCCGCAACCTGTTGCCGCCCCGCCCATTGGAGGATCAATCGAGGGAGGTATTTCATGGATCTGGAAGCAAATTTCGGCCGCGCCTATTTTGAGCAGCGACGCGACCGCAATCGCCAGTTGGCGGCGCGATCGGCCACACCGGCGCTCCGCAACATGCATCTGGAATATGCGCGGCTCTACGAGCAATTGCTGCAGGCGGAGGACGCGCAAGCCGCCTCCGCCTGATCCAGCCGCCTATTTGGCGGCCACACCCTGTGGCAGCACCACCGCCGACCAGCTCTTGCCCGGCACCAGATATTTGGTCGCCAGCGCCTGGATATCGGCCGGCGTGACGTTGAGCAGATCCTGGCTCATCGTCTGCATCGCCTGCACATAGCGGGGGTCGTGGGTCGCCCCTTCCATCTGCCCCATCCAGAAGGCATTGCCGGTGCTGGCGCGCATCAGCAACTGCCGCATCGGCGCCACCGCCCGTTGCAGTTCGTCGGCGCTGATCGGCGTCTTCGCCAGATCGGCCGCCGTTTCCTTCACGACGCTGTAGAAATAATTGACCCGGTCCGGCCGCACCTGGCTCGTCACCAAGATATAGCCGCCACTGTCATAAGAGAAGGGCCAGCTATTCTGCACGCTGGGCGAATAGGCGGCGCCCTCGGTCGAGCGCAGCTTGTCGAACAGCCGGTCATTGAAGATCTGGGTCAGGATTTCGAGCTGGCGCGCCTCCTTCGTCAGCGCAAAGCCGCCCGAGGTCGGCCAGGCCATGACGGCGGCCGCCTGTTCCTTGTCGCCATCATGGCGCAGGATGACCGGCTGTTCGACATGGGCGGGGAAACGCTGCACCTTGTTCGCGGCCGGCACCGGCACGTCCGGGCGGGCCGGCATCGCGCCAAAGGTCGACGCCACGGCCTGGATCGCTTCTTCGGCCTTCACCTGGCCGAAAATCTGGATCTCGATCGGCCCCGAAGCCAGGATCGGCTCCCAGGTCTGGCGGAAGCTCTGCGGCGTCAGCGCGTTGATTTCCGCCTTGGACGGGGTGCGGAACCGCACATCCTTGTCATGCAGCAGCCAGTTGAGGTCGCGCCCCAGCACGCCATCGGGCGCGCGCGACATCGCGTCATAGGCGACCGAGGCGCCGGTCTTCACCCGCGCGATCGGCGCCGGATCCCAGCCGGGCTGGTACAGTTTGGCCGCAAACAGGCGCAACTGGTCCTTGTAATCGGCCGGACGGGTCACCGCCTGCAATTCGAACGCGTCATCGTCGGTCGAAAACTGCATGCCCATGCGCCGGCCATTGGTCAGGTCGTCCAGTTCCCGCTGGCCCAGCTTGCCGATGCCGCTCGCCACCAGCGCATAATCGCCAGCCCAGCTTGCCATCGGCTTGGTGGGTGAGAAGGCCTGCTGGCCATGACCGAAGCGGACATTGATGCGCACCTTCTCGGTCTCCGCATCATTGGCGAACAGCGTCAGCTTGACGCCGTTGGAGAAGGTGATGCTCTCCATGCCCTGCAACCCGACCGGCGTACGCGACACGACGGTCGCGGGCGCACCGAATTTGGGTAGGTCGTCCATCGTCACCGCCTTGTCGGCCAGGCGGGCATTGGTCGCCGCCTTGACCGGCGTGGCGAGCGCAGCGGCCAGCTTCTGGTCCTGCCCCGCCTCGACCTTGCCGGTGATCAGCATCGCCCGGAACACCCCGGCGGAAAAGAGGCGGCGGGTGCAATCCAATATCTTCTGCGGCGTCATCGCCGGCTTGCCAGAGCGGAAGATGTCGAGCGCGGCCTGCGGGCTGACCGTGGTTTCGCGAATGTCCACCGCGCTCACCAGATCGCTCGCCTGCTTGGCCCCGGCCTCCGTGTCGGCATTTTCGACCTGGATCGCCAGCGCCGTGTCAAGCTGCGCATATTCGCGGTCGATTTCCTGCTGGGTCGGCGGTGCGGCCTTGGCATCCTCGATGATCGCGCGCACATCGGCCAGCGCCTTCTCCCAATTCTCGCCGGTGGGCGTGATGGTGATGAAGGTGCCGTCGGCCGACCGGCTGATATCCTGCTGATCGACACCCGCTGCCAAGAAGCTGCCCCCTGCCCGCGCCGCCTGCTCCAGCCGCCGGCTGACAATCTGCAGCGCCAGCATGTCGGTCAGCTTGTCCTGATTATAGACGATCGTGTCGGCATGCGGCTTCCACGGACGCAGCCAGGCCATGGTGAGGCCCGTCGGCGAACCCGGTTCCACCACGACGCGGGTGGCCGGCGCCTTGGGGTCCGGCTCGCCGAAATCGGGCTGCTCGGCGCCCTTGCCGCTATCCTGCCAGCTGGCAAAATTATCCTTGAGCAATTGTTCGGCCAGCGCCGGGTCGATATCGCCGGCAATCGCGATCACCGTGTTTTCCGGGCGATACCAGCGCTGGTGGAAGGCCTCGGCCTTGGCCGCGGTCACCGCGTTGAGCGTCGCGACCGTGCCGATCGGCGCATGGTCGGCCAAGGCCTGGCCGGCGAAGAAATGCTGGCGGCTGGCATCGGAAATCCGCATCTGCGGCCCGTCGCTCTCGCGCCGTTCGGCCAGCACCACCGCCCGCTCGGCATCGACCGCGCTGTCGACGATATTGGGGTCGGTCATCATGCCGGCCAGGATCTTCAGGCTTTCGCCAAGGCTCGTCTGATTGGCCTGGGGCAGGTCCAGCGCATAGGTGGTGCCGGTCGGCGTGGTCGCGGCATTGCTGTCGCTGCCAAAGGTCACGCCCAGCCGCTGCCAGATGCGCTTCGACTCGCCATCGGGCACATGGCGCGACCCGCGCATCGACAGATGTTCCATGAAATGGGCATAGCCCTGCTCATCGGGACGCTCCATCAGCGATCCGGCATCGATGCGCAGGCGGATCGACACCTGCCCCGGCGGCACGCCATTGCGGCGGATGGCATAGCGCAGCCCATTGGACAGCGTGCCGAACCGCCACGCCGTGTCGATCGGCACATCACTATTTTCGTAGAGCCAGGGGCGGATATCCGCCTGGCTGCCGCCCGGCGCGGCCTTTGCCCCGGCAACCGAAGGATCGGTCCTGGCCGCCAGCGGCAGGGGAGAGCCCGACAGAAGCAGGGCAAGAATGGTGAGCGAAGCGGCCGAACGGCGAGAGGTCAAACGCATAGGCAGGGGAGCCTAACGGCATTTTCCTGAATGACCACTGACAAAGATGGTCACGCCGCGGCATCGGAGCATCGCGCGCGAAAGGGGGAACCGGTCTTGCGCCCCACGCGATGCGACAATGAAAATATGACGCGCACGCAAAATTGCGCGCGCCAGTGCGGTTCGTTCCGGACGCCCCATGGGGGCGCCCGGAACGCCTCAGCTATCAGCCGCGCGGCGCGCCGGTGCGCTGGACCGCGCCCTTGTGCGTGCCGACGGCGCCACCGCCGCCACCGCGACGACGACGGAAATTCTTCTTGGCGCCGGCACCATCGCCTTCGCCACGATGCGCGCCCTCGCCACGATGGCCCCCTTCGCCACGGCGAGCCTTGTCGGGCGCGCCGCGCTGGGCCTTCTGCCCTTCCTGATAGCGACGCTGGCCTTCGGCGCGCTTGGCCTGCTGGGCCGGGCTCTGGCTCGGCCCCTTGCGCTGCGGCGCCGGCTTGGGAAGGTTGCGCACGGCCTCCAGGAAATTCTCCGGCAGGGGCACGATCTCGGGCTTCACCTTGGTCGCCCGTTCGATCGCCTTCAGATAAGGCCGTTCATCATCCGCCACGAAGCTGATGGCGATACCGTCCGCGCCGGCACGCGCCGTCCGACCGATGCGGTG
This sequence comes from Sphingobium sp. DN12, assembly GCF_051058005.1. NCBI lineage: Bacteria > Pseudomonadati > Pseudomonadota > Alphaproteobacteria > Sphingomonadales > Sphingobiaceae > Sphingobium > Sphingobium sp. DN12. The sequence continues at coordinate 1,003,697 of NZ_CP173717.1, read as the reverse complement.
GACATATTGTTCCGGCACGTTCGGGATTTCGAAGTTGATGACGTGGGACACGCCCGACACGTCGATGCCGCGCGCGGCGATGTCGGTCGCGACCAGCAGCTTGCAATGGCCATGGCGGAACGCCTGCAGCGCGGTGGTGCGCTGCGCCTGGCTCTTGTTGCCATGGATCGCGAAGGCCTGAATGCCCGCACCCTCCAGGAAGCGCACGACGCGGTCGGCGCCATGCTTGGTGCGGGTGAAGATCAGCGCGCGGTCAATCTCCTCAGTCTTCAGCACGATATGCAGCAGCGCCTGCTTCTCCGCCTGGTTGACAAAGGTCAGCTGCTGGCGAACACGCTCTGCCGTGGTCGACTGCGGCGCGACGCTGACCTTGACCGGATCATTGAGGAACTGGCCGGCCAGCGCCTCGATCTCCTTGGGCATGGTGGCCGAGAAGAACAGGTTCTGGCGATCGCGCGGCAGCAGCTTGGCGATGCGCTTCAGCGGATGGATGAAGCCCATGTCCATCATCTGGTCCGCCTCGTCGAGGACGAAGATTTCCGTGTCCTTGATGGTGAAGGCGCGCTGGTCGATCAGGTCGAGCAAACGGCCGGGGGTGGCGACGACGATGTCGACGCCGGCCGACAGGGCACGGATCTGCTTGTTGACCGGCACGCCGCCGAACACGGTTTCCACTGACAGGCGCAGGAAACGGCCATAGTCGCGGAAGCTCTGGGCGATCTGGGCGGCCAACTCGCGGGTCGGCGACAGCACCAGCATGCGACAGCCCTTGATCGGCGTCGGCTTGGGATTGCGCGCGAAATAGTCGAGGCTGGGCAGCGCGAAGGCTGCGGTCTTGCCGGTGCCGGTCTGGGCGATACCGCACAGGTCACGGCCTTCCAGCAGGACCGGAATGGCCTTTTGCTGGATCGGCGTCGGCTCGGCATATTTCTTGGCGGTAAGCGCCTTGATGATCGGCTCGGAAAGACCAAGTTCATTGAAATGCATGAGAAACTCACAAGTCGGCCGGGCGCCAACCTGTCTGCGGACGCAGCAAGGGCGCAAGGCGGGTTAGGAAACGACCCGCGTGAATAGGGAAGCCTCAAGCTTGGCGCAGACTGTCATTGGCCGGTTCCCAGGGCCTGTCAGAGCCGGGAACGATCACGCTGCCAATCGCTATCGGGCCCCAAGGGCCATGCTGCGCTGCCGCACATATGGGGCAAATGCCGCCGAAAAGCAAGCGGCCACGGGATTTCGCCCGCGGCCGCCCAACATCATGGCAGTCCTTTAGAGGCTGACCTCGGCATGCTTGTCGCGCAACTCCGCCCGAACATCGCCGCCGAACATCATCTTGAACACCCCGCCGATCGACAGATCGGCGCGCCAGATCTCCGCCGTGCCAAGGTCAAAGCGCAGCATCAGCAGGTTGGGATCCTGCCGTCCGCCCGGATACCAGGCCTCGACCTGCTTCGACCAATAACGGTCGATCACCGCCTCGTCGGTCTCCGGCACCAGCGTGCCGTTGATGCAGGCGAACAGATAATGATCCTTCGCCGCGAACTGCGCCATGGCCGGCCCGCCGGCGGCCAGTCGATTGTCGCGACTGGTGTAGAACCAGAAGCAATGATCGGCATCCTTGTCCAGCTGCGCGGTCATCGGCACGCTGTGCGCATGGCTGCCCTGCAACCCCACCATCAGGAACGGGCTGCTCGACAGGTCCGTCCAGAAACGCTCGCGAATATCCTTGTCGTCGCTCATCTTTCCATCTCCTTATCTGGGGCTTCACCAAAGGAAATGGCCCGACGCCGCCGAAGTTCCGTTTGACCGCTTGATCTCGCGCGCGCACGTCGCCACATAGCGGCCATGCTGATCGAGACCGAACTCACGCCCAATCCGGCGACCGTCAAATTCCTCCCCGGCCAGGCCGTCATGGGCGCCGCAGGCACCCGCGACTTCGCCAGCCCCGAAGAGGCCGAAGCCTCGCCGCTGGCTGATGCGCTGTTCGGCCTGGGTGACGTGACCGGCGTCTTCTTCGGCGCCGACTTCATTTCGGTGACGATCGCGCCGGGCGCCGAATGGAGCGACGTGAAGCCGGAGATTCTCTCGATCCTGCTCGACCATTTCTCGGCCAACATGCCGCTGTTCGCCGCCGGCACCGCCGCAGGCTTCAGCGTCCCGGCCGAGGAAGAGGCCTTCACCGATGATCCGGAAGATGCCGAGATCGTCGACCAGATCAAGGATTTGATCGAAACCCGCGTGCGTCCGGCCGTGGCCAATGACGGCGGCGACATCATCTATCGCGGCTTCGACAAGGGCACCGTCTATCTGCGCATGCAGGGCGCCTGCGCCGGCTGCCCCTCCTCCTCCGCCACGCTCAAGAACGGCATCGAGCAGCTGCTCAAACATTATGTGCCGGAAGTGACGGAAGTCCGCGCGGTCTGACGCTGCGATGACCGGATTTGGCAAATCGCCCCGGATCGATTAACCGCAGCCATATCCATATCGGCACCGCGGCTTCGGGGGAGTGAATTTGCGCATATTGGTCATCGACACCGCCACACAGGCGCTGTCCGTTGCGCTGCTGGAAGACGGCCAGCCAATCGGCCATTTTCATGAAATCGTCGGCCGCGGCCATGCCGAGGCCTTGCTGCCCGCGATCGCCGCCCTGCCCGATGGCGGGCGCGCCGACGCGATCGCGGTCGATGTCGGGCCGGGCAGCTTTACCGGCGTGCGCATCGGCATCGCCGCCGCCCGCGCCTTGGCGCTCGCCTGGTCGGTTCCGCTCCATGGCTATAGCGCCTTTTGCCTGATCGCCGCGATGGCGGCGCTCGACCATCGGGACGGTCCGGTCGCCGTCACCATCACCGGCGGCCATGGCGAACTCTTCTGGCAATTGTTCGAGGCCGATGGCCGCACCGCCACGACCCAGCCCGCCTCCACGCCGATCGCCACGCTCGCGACCCAACTGGACATGGCGCAATTTTACGGTACCGGGGCCGAGGCGCTGGTCACCGCGCGCGGCGACGGCACCGCGATTGCCCTCTATCCCGAAGCCGCGCGCTACAGCCTGATCGCAGATCTGCCGCCGCTTGCCCCCTCCCCGCTCTATGGCCGCGAGGCCGACGCCAAGACGATCGCGGAGCGCGCCGCTTCATGATCCCCGCCGGCCTGACGCTCGACACCTATGATGAAGGCGAGCGCAATGCGCTCGCCGACGCCATGGAAGTGATGACCCGCGCCTTCGACCCGCTGTTCGGCGAGGCCTGGACCCTGCCCCAATTGTCGGGGGTCATGACCATGCCGGGCACCTGGCTGACCGTCGCCCATGTCGATGCGGCCCCGCTCGGCTTCGCCCTGGTCCGCTCCGTGCTGGACGAATGCGAACTGCTGCTGCTGGCGGTCGATCCACTATGGCGTGGCCGTGGCATCGGCCGGTCCCTGCTGGGACACAGCCTGACGCTGGCGCGTCGCCGTGGCATCACGTCGATGAACCTGGAAGTCCGCGCATCGAACATGGCGGTCAAACTTTATGAGACTATTGGTTTCGAATATGTACATCGTCGCCCCGGTTACTATCGGGGCAATGATGGAAAGCTTCATGACGCTTTGAGTTTTCGCATCGACATGCTTGTTTAAGGCAATCTTCTCTTGCGAAGGCAGGCCACAGGGTCTAGCCAAGATATACCGCTCTGAATCCATTTCCTCAGGCGGGTCGCACAATAGAAGCCTTTGCAGGAAACAAGAAAAATGGAAAACGAATCGGCACAGAGCGAACTGCTCGTCACTCTGACCTCCGACATTGTCGCTGCGCACGTCTCGAACAACAGTGTTGCTGTTTCCGACGTCGCAACCCTGATCCAGAATGTTCATGCCGCGCTGACCGGTCTTTCGACCCCGGCGCCCGCCCCCGAAGTCAAGCCGGAACCGGCTGTTTCGGTGCGTGCATCGATCAAGCCGGATTACATCATCTGTCTGGAAGACGGTAAGAAGCTGAAGATGCTCAAGCGTCACCTGATGACCCATTATCAGATGACCCCCGAAGATTATCGCGCCAAGTGGGGCCTTCCGGCCGATTACCCGATGGTCGCCCCCAATTATGCCGAACAGCGCCGCTCGCTGGCCAAGAAGATCGGTCTGGGCACCAAGCGCCGCCGGACCCGTGGCGGCAAATAAGCCCCACAACTTCGGCATTTACCTATTGCGAAAGGGGCGCATCGACGATGCGCCCCTTTTCCGTTGGAACAAAAGCGGCTAGGCAATGTCCGACTTTTCCATTTTTGAAGCGAGCCAGCCCCCCGCATGAACCGCAAGATCGACGTCGAAGCCCTTTGCCACGAAAAGGGCCTGCGCATCACCGAGCAGCGCCGGGTCATCGCCCAGGTGCTGAGCGACGCGACCGATCACCCCGATGTCGAGGAACTGCACAAGCGCGCGTCCACCATCGATCCGGGCATCTCGATCGCCACCGTCTACCGCACCGTGCGCCTGTTCGAGGAAGCCGGCATTCTGGAGCGCCACGATTTTGGCGACGGCCGCGCCCGCTACGAAGCGGCCCCGGAATCGCATCATGACCATCTGATCGACGTCGAAACCGGCAACGTCATCGAATTCGTCGATCCCGAACTGGAACTGCTGCAGAAGCAGATCGCCGAAAAGCTCGGCTTCCGCCTGGTCGACCATCGCATGGAACTGTACGGCGTCGCCCTCGACCGCAAGGACTGACGCCTTGGCGCCACTGCGCCGGGCAGGCCGCATCGCCGCGCTGCTGGGTAGCCTGCTGCTCTGCCTGCCCCCGCACCTCTTGTGGCGCCTGATTCGCCGTCCATCTCCCTGGCCGCGCCGCTTCCTGGGGATGGCAGCCCGCTCGGTCGGCGCGCGCGTCCGGGTGGAAGGTCGCCCGGTCGACAGCGACATGTTCCTGGTCGCCAATCATGTCAGCTGGATCGACATTCTCGCCCTGGCCGATGCCACCGGCGCCGCCTTTGTCGCCCATGACGGCATTGCCAGCTGGCCGGTGATCGGCTGGCTCGCGGCCCAGAACAACACCTTGTTCGTCTCGCGTGAGAAACGCGGCAGCCTATCGGGCCAGCTCGATGCGCTGCGCGCCGCGCTTGCCGGTCATCAGCCCATTGCCCTCTTCCCTGAAGGCACGACCAGCGACGGCAGTGGCCTGCTGCCCTTCAAGCCCTCGCTGCTCGCCGTGCTGATGCCGCCGCCGCGCGCAGTGATGATCCAGCCGGTCCATATCGACTATGGCGCGGCCACGGCGGAGATCGCCTGGCACGGCGACGAACCGGCCGGCGCTAACGCCAAACGGCTGCTGGAGCGCAAGGGCCGCCTGCCCGTCACCATCCGGTTCCTGGAGCCGTTCGACCCGGCCAGTTGCGCCGATCGCAAGATATTGGCCGCCACCGCGCACCAGCGGATCGCCGCGAGCATTGCCGCGCACCTGCCACCTTCCTCTTCGGGCGAAGCGCCTGTATAGCTGGACGGCATGAATCGTAACGACGCCCCCGAACATAAAGCCGGCAAGGGCCCGGCCACCTTCCAGGTCAAATCCTTCGGCTGCCAGATGAACGTCTATGATGGCGAACGCATGGCCGAAATGCTGGGCGAGCGCGGCATGACCGCTGCTGCCGATGGCGCAGAGGCCGACCTCGTCATCCTCAACACCTGCCACATCCGCGAAAAGGCGGTGGACAAGGTCTATTCCGACATTGGCCGCCTGACTCGCGAGGATGGCACGCGCCCGATGATCGCCGTCGCCGGCTGCGTCGCCCAGGCCGAGGGCGGCGAAATCCAGCGTCGCGCCCGCAATGTCGACATCGTCGTCGGCCCGCAGGCCTATCACCGCCTGCCCGACCTCATTGGCAAGGCGCAGCGCGGCGAGGAGGCTGTCGACACCGACATGCCGGCCAATTCCAAGTTCGCCGCCCTGCCCGGCCGCACCAAGCAGGCCCGGCCGACAGCCTTCCTGACGATCATGGAAGGCTGCGACAAATTCTGCACCTATTGCGTCGTGCCCTATACCCGCGGCGCGGAGATCAGCCGCAGCTGGACCGCGATCCTGGACGAGGCCAGGGCGCTGGTCGATGGCGGCGTGCGCGAGATCACCCTGCTGGGTCAGAACGTCAATGCCTGGACCGGCGAGGATGACAAGGGCCGGATGCAGGGCATGGATGGCCTGGCCCGCGAACTGGCGAAGCTCGGCGGGCTGGAGCGCATCCGCTACACCACCAGCCACCCCAACGACATGAGCGACGGCCTGATCGCCGCCCATGGCGACGAGCCCAAGCTGATGCCCTTCCTCCATCTGCCGGTGCAGTCGGGCAATGACCGCATTTTGAAGGCGATGAACCGCAGCCACACGGTCGACAGCTATCTGAGCATCATCGAACGCGTGCGCGCGGCCCGGCCGGACATCGCCTTGTCGGGCGATTTCATCGTCGGCTTCCCCGGCGAAACCGACGCAGAGTTCGAAGATACTCTCAAGATCGTTGAGCAAGTGCGCTACGCGCAATGCTATTCCTTCAAATATAGCCCCCGCCCCGGCACGCCTGCGGCGGACATGGATCACCAGATCCCGGCAGCGGTGATGGACGAACGGCTGGCCCGGCTGCAGGCCGCGATCAACCGCCATCAGGTCGATTTCAACAGCGCCACGGTGGGCCGCACCACCAGCATCCTGCTCGAACGCAAGGGCCGCTATCCCGGCCAGCTGATCGGCAAGACGCCCTGGCTGCAATCCGTCCATGTCACCGCGCCCGAATATGGCATTGGCGACATGGTCGATGTCGATATCATCAGCGCCGGCCCGAACAGCCTGGCCGGCGAAATCAGCAGGAGGAAAGCCGCTTGAACCAAAGCCTCGTCATTCCCGCACAGCCGGGAAGCCATCTCCCCGACCCACGGCGCCTGCCGGTCCTTACGAGATGCATGACGAGCCAGGGAGGCTTTTGAATGGGCAAGAAACCGCACCATCCCCGCACCGACATTGCCGAGCGTGCGCGCCTGGAAGTGACGTTCGAAAAGCCGCATCTTCTGGGTGCGCTGTTCGGCCAATATGACCAGAATCTGGTCGCGATCGAGAACCGCCTCGGCGTCTATATCGCCGCGCGCGGCAACAAGCTGCAGATCGAGGGCGAGGCCGAAGCCGCCGCCCGCGCCCGCGACGTGATGACCGGCCTCTACAACCGCATCGTCGCCGGGCAGGAAATCGACAATGGCGCGGTGGAAGCCGTGATCGCCATGTCGGCCGAACCGACGCTGGATGGCATCATCCGCCATGACGTCGCCGAACCACCCAAGGTGATGATCCGCACCCGCAAGAAGACGATCGTCCCCCGTTCCGCCACCCAGGTCGCCTATATGGAGGCGCTGACCCGGAACGACATCATCTTCGCGCTTGGCCCGGCAGGCACCGGCAAGACCTATCTGGCGGTCGCCCAGGCGGTCAGCCAGCTCATCACCGGCAGCGTCGATCGCCTGATCCTCTCCCGCCCGGCTGTCGAGGCGGGCGAGAAGCTCGGCTTCCTGCCCGGCGACATGAAGGAAAAGGTCGATCCCTACCTCCGGCCGATCTACGATGCGCTGCACGACACGCTGCCGGCCGAACAGGTCGAACGGCGCATCGCCAGCGGCGAGATCGAGATCGCCCCGCTCGCCTTCATGCGCGGCCGGACGCTCGCCAATGCCTTCATCGTGCTGGACGAGGCGCAGAACACCACCATCGCCCAGATGAAGATGTTCCTGACCCGCTTTGGCGAAGGCAGCCGCATGGTCATCTGCGGCGATCCCAAGCAGGTCGACCTGCCGCAGCCGGGCATTTCGGGCCTCGCCGACGCGGTCGCGCGGCTGGACGGGGTCGAGGGCATCGCCATGGTCCCCTTCGGCATTGGCGACGTCGTCCGCCATCCGGTGGTCGGCCGCATCGTCCAGGCCTATGAGGGGCCGGATGCCTAAATCTTCACAACGGATCTCAACATTATGATCGAAGTCGCTGTCCTTCATGAAGAAGGCTGGCCCGGCGCGGACTGGGAATTTCTCGCGCAACAGGCGGTTTCGGCCGCCATTGCGCACAGTCCCTATGCCGCCTTCGCGACCGACTCCACCCTCTATGAAGTCGCGGTCAAGCTGACCGACGATGATGAGGTGCATCAGCTCAACCGCGCCTATCGCGAGAAGGACAAGCCGACCAACGTCCTGTCCTTCCCGATGGTGCAGGAAGACCTGCTGGAAGTGACGGCCAACACCGACGATGGCGAGGTTCTGCTGGGCGATATCGTGCTGGCCGAGGGGGTCTGCGCCGCCGAAGCCGCGGAAAAGGGCATATCGGTCGCCGACCATGCCACGCATCTGATCGTCCACGGGACTTTTCATTTGCTTGGATATGACCATATGGACGACAATGAAGCCGAGGCGATGGAAGCGCTGGAAATCCGCGCGCTCCTCAGCCTTGGCCTGGCCGATCCCTATGGGGATCGGGACAATGGTTGATCATGCTTATTCGGATCCGGTCTATCACCGGCTTCGACAATGTTCTGAAACAGGGGAATAGGAAGTAAGATGGCTGAAGGCAGCCCGAAGGATAGCGCCGGTTCCAAGGAAGCGGACAGTAGTAACGAGGGCGGTTTATGGAGCGGCCTGAAGTCGCTCCTGTTCGGCGAGAATGAAGCCCCCAGCCTCCGCAAGGAACTGGAAGAGGCGCTCGACGAATATGATGAGGAAGAGCAGGAAGAGGGCGCGGCCCCGCCTGCCAAGGGCGATCTGTCCGCGATCGAGCGGCAGATGGTCCGCAACCTGCTGCATTTTTCCGAACATACGGTCGACGACGTCGCCCTGCCCCGCGCCGACATCGTCGCGATCGAGGAAAAGGCGAGCTTCGGTGAACTGGCCGAACTGTTCGCCGAGGCCGGTCATAGCCGCATCCCGGTCTATCGCGAGACGCTCGATACGATCGTCGGCATGGTCCATATCCGCGATGCCTTCGCCATCCTCGCCGGCAAGGCGCCGGTGCCAGACACGCTGGCGCCGCTGATCCGCCAGCCGCTCTATGTGCCCGAAAGCATGGGCGCGCTCGACCTGCTCGCCGAAATGCGCGCCAAGCGCACCCATCTGGCCATCGTGCTCGACGAATATTCGGGCACGGAAGGCCTGCTGACCTTCGAGGATCTGGTCGAGGAAATTGTCGGCGAGGTCGAGGACGAGCATGACGACGCGCCCGAAGCGATGCTGGTGCCGCTGGAAGGCGGCATGTGGGATGCCGACGCCCGCGCCGAACTGGACGACGTCGCCGAGGAAATCGACCCGCGTCTGGGCGAGATCGAGGAAGATGTCGACACGCTGGGCGGCCTCGCCTTCGTGCTCGCCGGCCGCGTCCCCGAACCGGGCGAGATCATTCCGCACGAACAGAGCGGCTGGAAGCTGGAAGTCCTGGCCAGCGACGGCCGCCGCGTCACCCGCCTGCGGCTCCACCCGCCGGTCGAGCAGGACCTGGAAGCAGAAGAGGCCTGAGGGTCTCTTCCTTTTTCATCCCCCAACCTAGGGCGTTTGGCTGTCAATTTCGCCGTCATCTTTGGCTTCAGGCACTAGCGCTAGTACGCCCAAGGGCTCGCGTTTCACCATCTTCCGGGCAATTCCAAGCAGATCGGCCGGCGAAGCGACATGACAATAGCGGGTGTTCAATATGTCGAGTTGCCGCCCTTTGCGCAGGGCTTGCCCCGTGCAGTCACGCTGCAAAAGAAAGAAGCGCCTGATGATCCCATCACCGCGCTCGCGCGCCAGCAGCAGATAATCGCTGCCCGGTACAGCGCCCTTCTGCAACGCCCAGAGTTCCGTGGCGCCTTGCGTGCCCAGAAATATGAAAAAGGATGGCACGACCTCCGCATGAGCCAGCGCCTCGCGCGCAGATGCCTGCGCGACATTGGCCCAGCAATGGAACACCCCATAGTTGCTGATCCGGTACCAGAATGGATCTTCATCAGGATCGGACGGCTGGATCTGCCAGTCGCCGAAGGCAACACGACTAGTGCAACCAAATTCCTTGGCATCATCGCTCGAAAAAGCCTGAGGCCATTTATCCTCGGTCTCATCACCAAACAACGGCGTGTCGGCATGCAGGATCATTCCGGCCGGCAACTCCTCATCTGGCTCTTCCGCCCATGCCGGCGCCGCGAGCAGCATCAGGGCCGAAACAAACCAATATCGCATATTTTCGACCTTCATCTTGTCCATCGCAAAATGTTAACGGGGCATATCTAGGGCGTATCAATATTCAACCGAACGGCGGGCATGCGCAGCGCACAATTTCCTTTCAGGCACCATCCTTATGCCGATATGGCGGTCGCCGCGCCATGGTCGCGTCTCGAACGGATAGTGTTTCTTGCCGTCTGCCTCGCAACTTTGTTCTTCGCGACCCTGACGCCTCCTTTCCAGGCGCCGGATGAGAACCAGCATTATATGAAGGCGCTGGCTCTGTCGCAGGGCCATGTGGTGACGCAAATCCAGGGCGACCGGATCGGCGCTGACCTCCCGCGCGCGGCGGTCGATCTTCATGCCGTCGATTTCCCGACCGAACCGGACGGCCAGAGCCACCGCTATGACAAGACGATGATCGAGCGGGCCTGGGCCGCCGACGCCGCCCGCCCCGGCACGCGCTTTGCCGAATTTCCCAATGTCGCCAGCTATGCGCCGACCCTCTATGCCCCTGGCGCCGTCGGCCTTTGGATCGGCGACGCGCTCACCCTGCCGCGCATCGGCGCCTTCTATGCCGGCCGTATCGCCAATGCGCTGACCGCATTGCTGCTGCTCGTCGCCGCGCTGCGCCTCATCCCCTTCGGACGGATGGCGCTGCTCGGCACTGCGCTACTGCCGACCTTCTGCTATCAGATCGGCTCGCTCTCGCCCGATGCGGTCATCAACGGCGTTGGCTTTCTCGGCCTCGCTCTGGCACTGCGCGTCGGCTTCATGGGGCCGCAGCGCGCCAGCGCCGCCGCCACGCTGGTCACCGCGCCGCTGCTGGCGCTGGCCAAGGGCGTCTATCTGCCGCTGATGGCCGCCGGCCTGCGCTGGCCCTGCCGCGCCAGCCTGCTTCGCAACACCCTGATCTTGTGCGCGATGCTGCTGGGGGCTGTCATCTTCGCTGTCTGGATGAAGGCGAACGGCGGCAGCCAGGCGCTCTATCACATCACCTCGCGCAAGACCGGGGAGAGCGTGCTGACCGCGCCGCTGGCCCAGCAACTCGCCGTGATCCTGGCCGATCCGGCCGGCTATGCCCGCATCCTCGCGTCCAGCATCGTCGAGCGGGCGCCGGTCTATGCGCTGCAGATCGTCGGCCGCTTCGGCTGGAACGCGATCCTGCTGCCGCTGCTCGCCTACCCCCTTGCCCTGCTGATGCTCGGCAGCGCGGTGCTGAGCGGATCGGCCGCGCGCTTCAGCCTTGGCCAGCGCCTCTGGTGGCTAGCGATCGCGCTTGGCACCGCGCTGCTGATCGAAACCGCCATGTATCTCACCGGCACGCCGCTGGGCGCCGATTATGTCCAGGGGACGCAGGGTCGCTATTTCCTGCCGCTGCTGCCGTTCGTGTTGCTGGCACTGATGCCGGCCGATCCGCTGCGCGGCGCCCGTCTGCTCTGCGTCGGCGCGGGGCTGGCCCTGCTCATCATCGCGATACTCAGCGCCTGGGACAGTTTCTGGGTCCATGGCTTCGTCACCGCCGACGGCATGCCGCCGCACAGCAGCATCGGCCGCGCCTTACTGCTGCCCTCGCCGCGCTGGTAGCCAGACCGCGCACAGCATAAGCCAGCCCAGCCCCTCAATCCATCCGGCCATCACGTCGCTTGGCCAATGCACGCCCAGCCATACCCGGCTGACGCCGATCAGCGCGATCATCGCCCCGCCCGCACCATAGGCCCAGCGCCGCCCGGCCAGCATCGCCAGCGCACCAAAGAACATCATGTTCCCCGCCGCATGGCCGCTGGGAAAGCTATAGCTATGCACGATGTCGAGATGCGGCAGCAGGTCGGGCCGGGGCGCGGCGAAAATCTGCTTGAGGATGAGGTTGAGCAGCGTGCCGCCAATCTCCACCCCCGCAAACCACGAGGCCGCCGCACGCCGCCCGGTAAAGACCAGCGCGCCCAGCACGACCAGCGACAGGATGATGCGGATCGCCGTGCCGCCGATTGCCGAGGCGAGCCGCATGACCATGGTCACCTGCCCGCCCAGCGCCGTCTCGCGCCCCTGCCCGGCCCAGCCCATCAGACCGATGTTCAGATCGTCGAGCAGACCATTGCGCTGCGCCAGCGCGATTCCCAGCACGCAAAAAAGCGCGAGGATGAATATCCCCGCGCCCTTTTTCAGCATCTTCTGCCGATCAGATATGGAGCGCACGCCCATAAGCGGCGAGCACGCTTTCATGCATCGATTCCGAGATGGTCGGGTGCGGGAACACCGTCTGCATCAGTTCGGCCTCGGTGGTCTCCAGCGTCTTGCCGATGGTATAGCCCTGGATCATCTCGGTCACTTCCGCGCCGATCATATGGGCGCCTAGCAGTTCGCCGGTCTTGGCGTCGAACACGGTCTTGGTGAAGCCCTCGGCCTCGCCCAGCGCGATCGCCTTGCCGTTGCCGATGAAGGGGAACATGCCGACCTTCACGTCATAGCCCGCTTCCTTGGCCTTGGCTTCGGTCAGGCCGACCGATGCGATCTGCGGGTGGCAATAGGTGCAACCCGGAATGTTGCGCACGTCCATCGCATGCGGGTGGACATCCTTGTTGCCCAGCGCCTGCGCGATCGCCTCGACCGTGGTGACGGCTTCATGGCTCGCCTTGTGGGCCAGCCATGGCGGCGCGGTGACGTCGCCGATCGCCCAGATGCCCTCGACATTGGTGCGGCCATAGGGGTCGGTCTTGATGTGGAAGCGCTGGTCGGGCTCGACGCCGACCTCTTCCAGACCGATATTCTCGACATTGGGGACGATGCCGATCGCCACGATGACATGGCTATATTCGGCGGTGATGTCCTTGCCGGCCTTGTCCTTGATGGTCGCGGTCACGGCCTTGTCGGTCGCGGCGATCTTCTCGATCTTGGCGCCGGTCAGGATGGTCATGCCCTGCTTCTTAACCGCCTTTTCGAGGAAGGCCGAGACATCGGCATCCTCGACCGGCACGATCCGGTCCATCATCTCGACCACGGTCACGTCAGCGCCCATGTCGTTGTAGAAGCTGGCGAATTCGATACCGATCGCGCCCGAACCGATGACCAGCAACTTGGTCGGCATTTCCACCGGGGTCATGGCGTGGCGATAGGTCCACACGCGCTTGCCGTCGGCTTTCAGCTGCGGCAGGTCGCGGGCGCGGGCGCCGGTCGCGACGATGATATGCTTGGCGGTCAGCTCTTCGCTCTTGCCGTCCTTGGTGACGGTCAGCTTGCCCTTGCCGGTCAGCTTGCCATCGCCCATGTGGACGGTGATCTTGTTCTTCTTCATCAGGTGCGTGACGCCCTGATTGAGCTGCTTGGCGACGCCGCGCGAACGCTTCACCACCGCCTCGATGTCGGCGCTGATCTTCTCGGCAACCAGGCCATAATCCTTGGCATGCTGCATATAATGGAAGATTTCGGCCGAACGCAGCAGCGCCTTGGTCGGAATGCAGCCCCAGTTGAGGCAGATGCCGCCCAGATTTTCGCGCTCCACGATCGCGGTCTTGAGGCCCAGTTGCGCCGCCCGGATGGCGGCAACATAGCCGCCCGGGCCGGAGCCGAGGACGATCAGGTCATAGGTATCAGCCATGGTCTCTCTCGCTATTCGATATCTTGGTCAGGCCGCGCCCTTATTGGGCAGGCAGCGGCGGCACGGAACGGGGTTGGCGATCCTCACCGATCGCCACGAAGGTGAAGGTCGCCTGGGTCACGCGATAGGATCGATCGTCGTGACGGGCACGGCGCCACGCCTCGACATCGATCTTCATCGATGTGCGGCCGACTGACTTCAGCGTCGCGAATACCGACACCTCGTCGCCGACGATGACCGGACGGTGGAAGGTCATGCCCTCCACCGCGATCGTCACCGCACGGCCGTGGCTATATCGCGCCGCGACCGAACCCGCAGCCGAATCCATCAGGCTCATCAGCCAGCCGCCGAAGATATCCCCATGGGGATTGGTATCGGCCGGCATGGCGATGACGCGCACCGCCGGGCTATGCTCCGGCGGCTGCTCGTCGATCTTCGCCATCAGGCCAGCATGCCCAGCGGATTTTCGATGAGTTCGCGGAACGCCTTCATCAGGCGAGCGCCATCGGCGCCGTCGATCGCGCGATGATCGAAGCTGCCGGTCGCCGACATGACGGTGGCGATCTGCAGGCTGTCATCGACCACGAAGGGACGCTTCTCGCCCGCGCCGATCGCCATGATCATGCCCTGCGGCGGGTTGATGACGGCTTCGAACTGCTTGATGCCGAACATGCCCATGTTCGACAGCGACGCGGTGCCGCCCTGATACTCGCTCGGCTGCAGCTTGCCGGCCTTGGCGCGATCGGCCAGGTCCTTCATCTCGTTCGAGATGGCAGCTACGCCCTTGATGTCGGCGCCGGTCACGATCGGGGTGATCAGGCCACCGGGGATCGACACGGCCACCGAAATATCGGCGCGCTTGAACTGCAGCATCTGGTCGCCGGCGAACTGCACGTTGCACTCGGGCACCTGCATCAGCGCGACGCCCAGCGCCTTGATCAGCAGGTCGTTGACCGACAGCTTGACGCCACGGCCCGACAGGCCTGCGTTCAGCTCGCCGCGCAGCTTCAGCAGCTTGTCGAGCTGAATGTCCACGGTCAGGTAGATGTGCGGCACCTGCTGCTTGGACTCGGTCAGGCGGCGCGCGATCGTCTTGCGCATGCCGTTGAGCTTGATCACCTCGTGCGGGATGCCGAAATCCTGTGCGGCGGCGGCAACCGGTGCCGGGGTAGCGGCGGCTGCAGCAGCGGCCGGGGCGGCAACCGGTGCAGCGGCCTTGGCCGGGGCAGCAGCGGCGCCGTCCAGATCGGCCTTGACGATGCGGCCGTTCGGGCCCGAGCCGGCGACAGCGGCCAGATCGACACCCTTGGCTTCGGCCAGACGACGGGCGAGCGGGCTCGCCTTCACGCGGCCTTCCGCCGGAGCGGCGGCAGGCGCAGCCGCCTTCGCCGGCACCGGATCAGCCTTGGCGGCGGGGGCGGCGGCTTCGGCCTTGGCGGGCACAGCATCGGCCTTGGGCGCGGGCGCAGCGCCACCGCTGGCGGCCGCTGCGGCGACATCCTCGCCCTCTTCGGCGATGATCGCGATGACGGTGCCGACCTTCACGCCTTCGGCACCTTCCGACACCAGAATCTTGGCGACGGTGCCTTCATCGACCGCTTCGAATTCCATGGTGGCCTTGTCGGTCTCGATCTCGGCGAGAAGGTCGCCGGACGATACCTTGTCCCCTTCCTTGACCAGCCACTTGGCCAGCGTGCCCTCCTCCATGGTGGGGGACAGGGCAGGCATCTGGATCGTCTTGCTCATGCGTTCGGGGCCTCTTCTTGATTATCTGGCACGCGCCGTTTCGGAGCCCGTTTTCACCCTTTGGCCGGAACGGTCAAGGCCACGCCTTGCGCAAGGGCCCATAATGCCCCACATTTCACCTCGTTGGTTCGTCGGGGCAGTTTTGACGGGCCGGCAAGGCCGATTTTTGTTTCTCGGGGATATCGAACAATGCGGACATATCTGGTGGTCGTGGACGAATCGCCCGAAGCGGAAACCGCGCTGCGCTTCGCCGCGCGCCGCGCCGCCAAGACGGCCGGGACGATCCGCATCCTGGCCCTGATCCCGCCGTCCGAATTCGTCCAATGGGGCGGCGTCCAGGCGACGATGGAGGATGAGGCGCTGCAACGGGCCGAAGCGCTGGTGACCAGCGCGGCCGGCACGCTGACCGACGAATCCGGCATCCGCCCCAGCATCACCGTGCGCCAGGGCGATCCCGTCGCGGTCGTGCGCAAGACGCTGGAGGAAATGGACGATGTCGCCGCCCTGGTCCTGGGCGCCGCCGCCAGCGGCCCGCCCGGTGCCCTGGTATCCCACTTCACCGGATCGGACGCGGGCAAGATGCCCTGCCCGATCATGATCATCCCCGGCGGCCTCGACAGCGACGCGATCGACCGGCTGAGCTGAGCCAGGGCCGCAAGGCTTCTCCGCAGCAAAATGCGTCGCGCCCGCTCGCGTTGACGCCGCCCCATCAAGCGCCGACATATCGCCGCTGCCGGCAATGTCATGATGCCGCACGGTTGCGGCCAGCGCGGCATCCGACAATCGCGCAAGGGGAGAATGGCGCGCATCGAAGATCAGCCCCGACCGAAACACCGCATTGCGATCTTCTTCATCGCACCGGAACGGAAACACAACAGAAATCATTGTCGCAATTATCTTGGTTCAAATCGATTTTTCCGCATCGCCATTTCAATTCCGCCCAAACACAACAAAAACTTCATATTTCCTGAAATATAGGAAGACGCGCACCTTGTTTAACGCGATCTTCAACCTTGCAGGACAAGTTTGCGGCAATTCATCTCGTCATTGCGGAAGAACTTCCTCCATGAGCTTTGTTGCGCCGTCCAGTCTCGGTCCTTTCGCCAGCGCCTATCCGCTGTCGCCGACGATGCTGCAGCATAGCCTGACGGACCATCCGCTGTTCTCGTTCGAAGCCCTGGCAAAAGCCAGCATCGACCTGCCACCGCAATTTGTCGAACGCCGGATCGGCAATGCCCCCAATGGCGGCGAATTCGCGATGGATCGCTCCGACGACGCCGATGTCGCCGCCGTCATTCGCTCGATCCAGACGAGCGGCAACTGGATCATGCTCCGCTTCGTCGAGCAACTGCCCGCCTATCGCGAGTTGCTGGCCAGGCTGATGGACCAGATCGGCCCCGCAATTTCTCCAGCGACCGGTCCGGGGCTGACGGTGCGAGGCTTCATCTTCATTTCCGCGCCGGGAACGCTCACCCCGTTCCACTTCGATTGCGAATATAATATCCTCTTCCAGATCGCGGGCGACAAACAGTTCGCGACCTATCGCCCGATGGCACCATGGCTGCCGATCGACCGGCACGAAGCTTATTATGGCGGCGGCGACAATATGCTGCCCTGGAACGACGCCTATGAGGCGGATGCCGACATCCACCCCATGCAACCGGGCGACGGCCTGTTCATCCCCTATGCCTCGCCCCATTGGGTCAGGGCAGGCGCGGAGCCATCCATTTCGCTGTCGATCACCTGGCAGAGCCAGTGGAGCCAGGCGCTGGGCGATGCAATGCAGATCAATCCGCTGCTGCGGCGATGGGGCTTGCCCACCGGCGACGTGCCGATATGGCCCAAGGCGGCCAAATGGCGCTCGATCGGTTGCCGCGTAGCGCGCAAGGCCGGGCTGTTATGAGCCACCTTCCCGCCTCCGGCAGTTTCCAACCGGACGCCAGCCATGCCTGGCCGATGTCGGATGCCGACCAACCCGCCGTCCGCATCCTGCGCCATGCCGATCTGACGGCCGATGATCGCGCGCAGTGGGCAGCCCTGTCAGCACTGGCCGGGGCCGCCAATATCTTCGTGCAGGACTGGTTCATGGACGCCGCCCTGAGCCACGCGCCTGATGGCGCTGACGTGCTTCTGGCCGTCGTCGCCCCCATCGATGGACCATGGCTGGGCGTCATGCCACTGATCGCTGCGCCACGCTTCGGCCGGTGGCCCGTTCGCATCTGGCGCAACTGGTCGGCGACCAACCAGTTCCTGGGTACGCCGCTGGTCATCGCGCAGTCCGCCGATCTGTTCTGGAAGAGCCTGTTCGCCTTCCTGGACCAGCGCGCAGGCGGGGAGATCATGCTGCATGTCGCCGGACTGGACGCCGACGATCCGGTCAGTATCGCCCTGTTCGACCGCTGCGAACGGGAAAGACGAGCATTCCACACCATCCATTGCCATGAACGTCCGGCCTATCGCGCCGGCAAGGAAGGGGAAGGCCGCGGCGACGCGAAAATGCGGAGCCGACTGCGCAGCCTGTCGAAGCGACTGGAACAGGAACATGGCCCGGTCACGATCGACATTCTGGCGCCGGACGCGCCATGCACAGCCTGGATCGACGCGTTTCTGGACCTTGAGGCATCGGGCTGGAAAGGCCGTAGCGGCAGCGCATTGGCAAGCGACGGCGCGACCCAGGCCCTGTTTTGCGAAGTGATTGAGCGCGGCCATGCGAACGGCAGCGCCCGGCTCGCCACCCTGTCGGTCGGGGGGCGCGCGATCGCCATGTCGAGTTGGTTTGAAGCCGCCATCTGGGGCCATGGCTTCAAGATGGCGTTCGACGAGGATTATCGCGCTTATGCGCCGGGCCAGCTTCTGATGCGCGACATCAGGGATCACATCGAGGTCCGCCCCGGCATGTCCTTCGACAGCTGCGTCCCACGCGGCGCCGGGCACTGCCATCGACTATGGGGCAGCAACCGAAAGATTGTCGATGGCGCCGTCGCGATCGGCTCGCCCTGGCACCATGTCCGGTTCGACGCCCTGATGAAGGCGAGAACTGCCTATGCGGCGATCAAGGCCCGTTTTCCCGATCGACCGGCGACCTGACGCCAGGTCGCAGCCATATGCCGCCTAGCTGCGGTCCAGGCCCAGCGCCCGGTCATCGGCCGTCGCCGCCGCCATTTCGGCCTGGGCCGCGGCGATGCGCGCCTGCGCCTCGATCAGCTTGACCGCGGCATCGGTGGCCGCTTCCTCGCGACTATTGACCAGGAAGAAGTCGCTCGATCCCAGATCAAAGCGGCGCCGCTCTGCCTGGGCCAGTCGTTCGGCCAGATCGCGCTGCCGCCGGGTCGTATCCACCAGCACGCGCGCGGCATCGACCTCGATGCCGATGCCGGCCACTTCGGTGCGGATTTTCTCCGCCAGATAGCGCTGCTTGACGGTGAGTTCGTCGATCTTCGCCTGGCTCTCGGCGACCTTGCCCCTCGCCTTGCGGTTCTGCAGCGGCACCTTGAAGGTCACGCCGACGATCACCTCCAGCGGCGTGCGGCTATAGCCTCCCAGCCCCTGGGCACCGACATCCTTGGCGACCTGCCCCTCGAAATCCAGCTTGGGGCGGGTGTCGTTCTCGGCCAGCGCCAGCTTGACCGACGCATTGTCGATTTCCTCCAGCAGGATGCCGAAGTCGGGGCGATCCTCGATCGCGAACAGCGGGTTGATCCGCAGGCCGTCGAACGCGGCGGCGGATGCGGGCAGGCGCGCGGCATCGACGAGGATCGGCAATCCGTCCGCGTCGCGATAATAGAGCGAGAAGCTGTTGGCCGCCGCCATGAACTCCTGTCGCGCCTGCACCACCAGCGCCTCGCGCTTGACCATGTTGGCTTCGTTTTCGGTCAGCAATATTGCGGACTTGGCACCCAGCTGCACCTGGCGCGCAATGCCTTGGCTGCGGCTTTCGGCCAGATCGTAGAGCGCCTCATAGGCCTTGAGCTTGAGGCCGCTCGCGACCCATTTCTGATAGGCGGCAATGGCGCGCGCCTGCACGCCGATGGCGGTCGCCCGCGTTTCGAAGCGCGCAATGTCGATATCGTTGCCGGCGATTTGCGACGCGGACCGCCGCGCGTCGATCAGGCGATCGCGCATCAGGGCATAGAGCGCCCCGATCTTCAGCTCGCCCGCGCGATTGGTATAGGCCTTGTCCTCATAGACCGGGAAATCCCCGCGCGAATTGCGATATTGGCCATAGACATAGCCGCCATTGCCGGTGAGCGGGCGTTCGACCTTGCTGTCGATCAGCGTGCCGTCATAATAGCCCTCGACCCGGCTGCGGGCGTCCACGGAAAACACCGTGTCGAAGGCGCCCTGTGCGCTGATCGCGCGCCCTTCGGCCTGACGCGCGCGCGCCAGGGCGGCAATGATATCGGGCGCCGAGCGGGCCGAGGATTGCAGCACCTCGTCCAGTGTCAGCGGCGTCGAGGGCTGCCCTGCGGTCGGTACGGGCGTCGCATCGACCGACAGGGCTTCACCAGCCGCGCAGGGCATGGTGCCCGCCCCCATGACCGCGACCAGCATGGGCAGCGCCATTGCGCGCCACATCGTCACTTCTTCTTCTCGATCGAACTCTTGTCGTCCTTGGGCGCTTTCACCTCGCCCTTGCCGGCCACCTGATCCTGGCCGAAGTTGAGCGGGAAGTCGTTGAGCTGGCGCCACAATTCATACCAGACCGGCACCGTGTCGCCCTGCACCCAGCCCAGCACCTTGCTGCCCTGACGGACGAAGCGTCGCTCCGGCCAGGCGGTCTTGCCCGGCGCCTGTTCCACCAAGATGCGGAACAACCCGTCGGTGCGCGGCGTGGGATCGACCGACCGCACCTGGCCGTCATAGATACCAACAGCAAAAGCCGGCCAGCCGCTGAACTGGAAGGCCGGGAAGCCCTCAAATTCCAGCCGCACGGAGCGCCCCGGCTCGACCAGCGGCACGTCGCGCCCGTCGACATACAGCTCGACCGCGCGGGTGATATTCTCGGGCGCGATCGTCGCCAGCACCGTGCCGGACGAGATCAGCGCGCCGCCCGCTGCGGCATTCAGATCCTGCACCCGGCCTTCGCGCGGCGCCGAGACGATCTGCGCCGAACTTTGCGCGAGCTTGATCTCGATCTGCTTGAGCTTCGCGCGCGCTTCGGCCAGCTTCGCATCGACATCGGCGACCTTGATCTGGGTCTGCTCATAATCGCGCCGGGCGGCCAGCCCTTCGGCATAGAGCTGGCTGGTGCGATTGACGTCGATCATCGCGGTGGCCCGCGCCTGCTGGACCGCCGCGATCTGCGCCTCGACCTGTGCCTTTTCGCCCGCCAGTCGGGCGAGGAAATCGGGATCGACATCGACCACCCGGACGATCGGATCACCGGCGCGGACATGATCGCCGTCCCTGACGTAAAATTCGACGACGCGGCCGCTCACCAGCGAAGATACGTCGCGGGCGCGGTCCTGCGCGCTCAGCGTCGTGACCTGACCACCGCCCTGCGCCGTCTGCTGCCAGGGCACGAACAGGATCGCCAGCACGAGCAGGACGCCCAGCAGGATGAGCCAGGCGACGGTCGTCACCAGTCGGAGCGGCCGCAACTGGGCGAGCGATGGGAAATGTTCGGCCTGGGCGCGATCGAGCGTCATGGCTGCGCCTCCCGCGCCGCGACGAAGCGGGCAAATTCATCCTTGTCGGTGAACCGTTGCTGCGCGCGCGCGCCAACCCAATACCAGGCATCAAGGTCGAGCGCTTCGGGGCGCCCGCTGCTCAGCAGCACGGTCGTGCCCGCTGCCCGCAACTCGGCCAATGTCGCCTTGAGGCTGGCAATCGGCATCATGTCGTAGAGTTGCGACAACAGCAGCACGCGCGGACGGCTGAGCAAGGCATTGGCAAGCTTGAGCTGCATCACTTCGACGATCGACAGCGGCGAGCCGGAGCTGGCGAGCTGGGTATCCAGCCCGTGCGGCAGCCTGGCGAGCCGCGCGCCCAGGCCAACCCGTTCCAGCGCGTTCATGATCCGCGCCCCATCCATGTCGCGGCCTTCGGCGAACGACAGATATTCGCGCAGGGTGACGTCGATGATGGTCGGGCGATTGAGCACCATCACCGCCGATCGCAGCAGATACATGTCGAAACTGCCCAGTTCGCTGCCGCCGATCAAGACGATGCCGCTGTCGGGCGCGGCGTGCCGCTTGAGCAGCAGCGCCAGGGCGCTTTCCATGCCCGGTTCGGCCAGGATCACCGCCTGTTCGCCGCTCGCAATCTCGAAATTGATCCGGGCCTTGTCGATCTCGACATCGCGGAAGCGGACCGATCCGTCGCGTGGCGCCTCCCCGCGCTGGCCCAGTCGCTCCTGCGGGATGGCCAGGATTTGCGACAGTTCCTCGCTGCTCGCGACCAGATCATAGAAGGTGTCGAGATAGGAACCGAGCTGGTAGATGCCGTAGAAGACGCTGGACAGGATCAGTTCCGCCGCGACCAGCTGCCCGATCGAAAGCTGACCGGCGAGGATCAGATTGCCGCCGAGCGCGAGCAAGGCAGCCGCCGCAAAGGCATAGACCAAGAAATAGCCCAGCGTCTGCGCGAAACTATAGCGGAAATAGCGGCGATGCGCGGCAATATAGTCGGCAATGACCGTTTCGGAGCGGTCCATCGCGAAATTGAGATGGCGGGCCGATTTGTAGAAACCATTCGAGCCGCCGACGCTTTCCAGCCAATGCGCGGCATTATGCTTGGCATGGCTGACGCCCACTGCGCCGGTGATCGCGCCATGCCGCCAGGCCAGCCAGATCATCAGGCACACCGTCACCAGCACCAGGTTGAAGGCCAGGAAGAAGGGATGGTAGAAACTGGTCACCACCAGTCCCACTGCCCCCTGCAGCACGATGGTGAAGGCGCCGATCACCAGGCTGGGCACCGATTTCTGGACGATCACCATGTCGAAATAGCGGTTGAACAGGCTGCCGCGGCTTTCATCCACGAAGAAGGGGTTTTGCGCATGGACCGCGCGCACGGTGATTTCCGCGACCACCCGCGCAAAGATGCGGCGTTCGAAGATCGCCAGCAGATAGACGCGCAGCGCGCTCAGCCCCGCCACGACCAGCAGCAGCGCCAGCAGCACGCCGGACAGGATCCACAAGGGCGCGACCAGCGCGGTGCGCGCCACCGAGTTGATCAGCAGTTGCACGGAGATGGGGGTGGCCAGCGACAACAGGCTGATCGCCACCGTATAGACGATCCCGACATTCACATAGCTGCGGTCAGGCCCGACGACCTCCGACAGCCACGCGGCCGCCTGCCGCAAGCCGAAACGCTCACTCGCCAACTCGACACCTGTTCCCTGCCAGCCTCATCGAAAGCGCCCCTAACCGCGGCGATTACGGCCCACAATGGCTTATGCTGCACAGCAACATAAACTTATGAAGCGTTTGCAGAATGGTGCAGGCATCCGGGCAAATGCTGCCCTCCCGGCCAGAAGTCCCCCGCTCTGGAGGGGACAGATCGGTCCTTCAGCCAAATTGCGCGAGAAAATCTCGCCCGGTCATTGGCAGCGAGAACATCGGGAAATCCTTGGTGATGGCCACGCGCTGTTCTTCCTCGCCGATGGTGGCGCAGCAGTCGATCAGCGTCGCGACATGATAGCCCCGCTCATAGGCGGAGCGCATGGTGGATTCGACGCAGCAATTGGTGAGAAAGCCGCCGATGGCCAGGTGCGTGATGCCGTGCTGGCGCAGGATGAAATCGATATTGGTGCTGGCGAAACAGTCCAGGCCGCGCTTGCCCTCCACCACGATCTCGCTATCGATCGGCGCCATGACATCGGCAATCTGCGCGCCCCAGCTGCCACGGCGAAAGGCCCTGGCGGCGATCACGCCGGCAAGGATGCCATAGGGCCGGGTCGACAGTTCGGGATAGCCCTCCGCAAAGCTGATCGGCACATGAAGGATGGTGAGCCCCGCCTGGCGCGCGCCATCCAGCAGGGCGACGCTGTTCGCCAGCATATTGGTGGCGCGCATCACGTCCTGCACCGCCTCATGCTGGGCACCGCCCTCGCTGACGAAATCATTCTGATATTCGATCAGGACGATGGCGGTCTTGTCCGGCTTCATGCTGTTGCTCCGTTTGAGGGTCAGGCGATGTCGGGCATCTGGTCGAGATATTTGTCCAGCGTCAGCGGATAGTCGCGCACGCGGATGCCGGTGGCATTGTAGATGGCGTTGGCGATCGCCGATCCGGGGCCGCATATGCCCAGTTCCCCCACCCCCTTAGCCTTCAGCGGCGAGACCACCGGATCGAGCGTGTCGAGGAAGATGCATTCCTGGTGCGGGATGTCGGCATGGACCGGCACTTCATAGCCGGCAAGATCGTGATTGACGAAGAAGCCGAAGCGGGTGTCGACCGCCAGTTCCTCCATCAGGGCGGAGCCGGCCGACATGACCATGGCACCGATCACCTGGCTGCGCGCCGACAGCGGATTGAGGATGCGGCCGGCATCGCACACCGCCAGCATCCGGCGAATCCGGGTTTCGCCGGTATAGGCATTGACCGCGACTTCGGCGAAATGGCCGGCATAGGTGCCGACATCATAGCCCTTCTTGAAATCGCCGAAGCTGATTTCATCCTCCGCCGTCAGGGCGCCGGCATCGGTCAGCGCCATGCGACGACCGCCCGCGTCGATCCGGCCGTCGGCGAAGGTCGCGCTATCGGCGTCGAACCCCAGTTTCTGGCCGATCGCCCGGCGCAGCGCCACGCAGGCGGCATAGACGCCGGCGGTCGAACTGGCCGCGCCCCATTGGCCGCCCGAACCCGATGAGGCGGGAAAATCGGAATCGCCCAGCACCACCTGGACCCGTTCGAGCGGCACGCCCATGGTTTCCGCCGCGGTCTGGGCGATGATCGTGTAACTGCCGGTACCGATGTCGGTCATGTCGGTTTCGATGGTGATACGGCCATCCGTGCCGAGCCGTGCGCGCGCGCCGGATGTCGCCGTCGGCCCGCCGCGATAGCCCGCGGCGACGCCCATGCCGATCAGCCAGGCGCCCTCGCGGCGCTGCCCCGGTTTGGCGCTGCGCTGCGCCCAACCGAACCGCTCCGCCCCTTCGCGCAGGCAGCGGACCAGATTGCGATCGGAAATGCGCTGGTTCGCGTTAGCAGGCACCGTCCCTTCGGGCTCATTGCGGATGCGCAGTTCGATCGGGTCCATGCCGAGCTTTTCGGCCAGTTCGTCGATCGCCACTTCCAGCGCCAGATGCCCCGGCGCTTCGCCGGGCGCGCGCATCGCATTGCCTTCCGGCAGGTCGAGCATGGCGACATGATTGGCGGTCATGCGATTGGCGCCGGCATAGACTTTGGGCGTCTGGGCCGTGCCATCCTCGCCATCGGTGCCGTTGATGTTGCTCGACCAGTTTTCATGCCCGATCGCCGTGATCCGCCCGTCGTGCTCCGCGCCGATACGGATGCGCTGGATCGTCGCCTGGCGGTGGGTCGCGTTATTGGCCATCAGCGGGCGCTGCACGGCAATCTTGACCGGCCGTCCGGCCGCCTTGGCGCCCAGCGCCGCCAGCACGGCATCCGCCCGCACGAACAGCTTGCCGCCGAAACCGCCGCCAATATAGGGCGAATCCACCCGCACATTGGCAGGGTCGATGCCCAGGATCTTGCTCATGCTCTGCTTGGCCCAGGCGATCATCTGGTTGGACGTCCAGAGCGTCAGCCTGTCGCCCTCCCAGGCAGCGATGGTGGCGAACGGTTCCATCATCGAATGGCTTTCGTTCGCGGTGCTGTACCGCGCGTCGAGCTTCACCGGTGCCGCGGCGAAGGCGGCGGCGAAATCGCCCTGACTGCTGGTGTCGGGCTTGCCCCCCTGCCCCTTGGCCAGCGGCGCGGCCGGGGCGACGGCAGGAAAATCGAACACGCCCTTGTCGCGCACATAATCGGTGCGGATGAGCGCCGCGGCGGCGCGCGCCTGTTCGAAGCTTTCGGCCACCACGCAGGCGATCGCCTGATGATAATGATGGATGTCGCTGCCGCCGAACAGCGGGGCATAATTCATCATACCCTTGCCGACCGGCTTGGTATCGGGGGCGGTGACGATGGCAATCACGCCCGGCGCGGCGCGCGCAAGGCTGGTGTCCATCGCCGCGATCCGTCCCTTGGCGATGGCCGATCCGACGACGAAGCCATAGGCCTGGTTGGCGATGACATCATGGCGTTCGGCGGCATAGGGCGCCTGGCCGGTGGTCTTGAGCGGGCCGTCGATCCGGGGTGTCGACTTGCCGACGATCTTGGCCTGATCGAACAGATTGGCCTTGGCGGGGGCATCGAATTTCATGGGATCAACTCCTCGCCTGGGCCATGAGCGACGCCAGCGTCCGCTCGGCCAGTTTCAGCTTGAACCTGTTGTCCTCGGTCGGACGGGCATCGGCAAAGACCTTCTCGGTCACGGCGCGCGCGCCGCCTGGAAAGGCGCCTTCGGCCGCTTCCACCCGCCAGGGCCGATGGGCGACGCCGCCAAATGCCACGCGTCCGCTTCCGTCCTTCTGGATGACGGTGGCGACCGAAACCAGCGCGAAGGCATAGGAGGCCCGGTCGCGCACCTTGTAATAGAGCTGGGTGCCGCCGATCGGCTTGGGCAGGGTGATGGCCGTGATCAGTTCGCCAGCCTCCAGCACATTGTCCCGCTGTGGTTCATTGCCGGGCAGGCGATGGAAGTCGGCAAAATCGATTGCGCGCTTCGCGCCATCGGCCTTCACCGTCTCGACCTTCGCATCGAGCAGGCGCAGCGCCACGCCCATGTCGCCGGGATAGGTGGCGATGCACTGGTCCGACGAACCGATGACGGCAAGCTGTCGGGAAAAACCGCCGATCGCCGCGCAGCCGGTGCCGGGCCGACGCTTGTTGCAGGGCATGTTGGTGTCGTAGAAATAGGGGCAGCGGGTTCGCTGCAGCAGGTTCCCCGCTGTCGTCGCCTTGTTGCGCAGCTGGCCGCTGGCGCCGGCGACGATCGCACGGGCAAGGACGCCATAGTCGCGGCGGACCGCCATGTCCGACGCCAGCGCCGTGTTGGTGACGAGCGCGCCGATCCGCAGCCCGCCCTCCGCCGTCTTCTCGATCCGGTCGAGCTTCAGATCCTGGACATCGACCAGATGGGTCGGCGTCTCGATCTCCAGCTTCATCAGGTCGAGCAAATTGGTGCCGCCAGCCAGATATTTGGCGCCTGGCCGGCCGGCCACGGCCGCGGCGGCCTGCTCGGGCGTCTTCGCCCGTTCATAGGTGAAGCTCTTCATGCCTTTGCTCCCGCGACCTGCGCCATGGCCTGCGCGATGTTGGAATAGGCGCCGCAGCGGCAGAGATTGCCGCTCATCCGCTCGCGCATCTCGATATTGGAATAGTCCGGAGCGCGGGTGATGTCGGCCTGGACATGGCTCGGCACGCCTTGTTCGATTTCCTTGAGCACGGCAACGGCAGAGCAGATCTGCCCCGGCGTGCAATAGCCGCACTGATAGCCGTCATGGGCGATGAAGGCGGCCTGCATCGGATGCAGGTTGTCGGGCATGCCCAGCCCTTCGATCGTGGTGATCTCGTCGCCCTGATGCTGCAGCGCCAGGCTGAGGCAGCTGTTGATGCGGGTGCCGTTGACCATCACGGTGCAGGCGCCGCACTGGCCATGATCGCAGCCCTTCTTGGTGCCGGTCAGCTTGAGATGTTCGCGCAGCGCGTCGAGCAATGTCGTGCGGGTGTCGAGCTTCAACTGCTGTCGCTTGCCATTCACGATGAAATCGACCGCCATCATCGGCGGCGGCGCAGCGGGAGACGGCTGCGCCTGCACTGGTGCTGGAATGACGGCAACCGTCGCGGAGGCGGCACCGCCCGCCAATATGCCGCGTCGCGACACGCCCATATCCGGAAAATCGGCCATGAAAATCTCCCCTGCAGACGCTGGTTGCGCACTCTATCGAAGAAAAAACTGGCGGCCGTCTTCCGGCCTGCCATCTACCCAGATTGAGGATAACACAGGAGAGGCCGTTCAGGTTCATGCGATGATCGGCATGATGTCATGATCGGGAATCATGAATGCTGTGGCGGCCGACGCTGATCGCCAAACAAATACCGCGGTGGCCTTCCACACGCGACCTTCCACGCAAATCAGCATGGCGCTGCAACGACCGTTCCACGCGGCCCGTAGCTGTGCCATGGTGGTCGATCCTGTATAGAGGCCCCATGACCGACATCGACCAATTTATCGCCGGACTGCCCAAGGCAGAGTTGCACCTCCATATCGAAGGGACGCTGGAGCCCGAACTGATGTTCGCGCTGGCCCGGCGTAACGACGTGACGCTGCCTTACGGCTCGATCGACGAGATCCGCCAAGCCTATGATTTCGGCAATCTCCAGGATTTCCTGGACATATATTATGCCGGCACCAATGTGCTGCGCACGCCGCAGGATTTTCACGACCTTGCCGCCGCCTATTTCGATCGCGCGGCGCAGGACAATATCGTCCATGCCGAAATCATGTTCGATCCGCAGGCGCACACATCGCGCGGCGTGCCCTTCGACCATGTGATCGAGGGGCTGCTGTCAGCCATGCGGGACGCGGAAGAACGGCATGGCATCACCAGCGACCTGATCCTCAGCTTCCTGCGCCATCTGAGCGAGGAAGAGGCGTTCGACACGCTGCGCGCCGCCACCCCCTGGCTGCCGCAGATCAAGGCGGTGGGACTGGACTCATCGGAAGTCGGCCACCCGCCCGAGAAATTCGCCCGCGTCTTCGCGGCCGCGGCCGAAGCCGGCCTCAAGCTGTGCGCCCATGCCGGCGAGGAAGGGCCGCCCGCCTATGTCTGGGAAGCGCTCGACCTGCTCAAGGTCGACCGGATCGACCATGGCAATCGCGCGCTGGAAGAGGATGCCCTGGTCGAGCGACTGGTGGACGAGCAAATGGTGCTGACCGTCTGCCCGCTCTCCAACCTCAAATTATGCGTGATCGACGACATCGCCAGCCATCCGCTCGACCGGATGCTGGAGATGGGCCTGCGTGCGACGGTCAATTCCGACGATCCGGCCTATTTCGGCGGCTATCTCAATGACAATTATCGTGCCGTTGCCGCCGCCCGCGGCCTGTCCCGCGAGCAGGTCGCCCTGCTGGCGCGCAACAGCATCACCGGCTCCTTCCTGCCGCAGCAGGCCAAGGACGCGCATCTGGCGACCATCGACGCCTATCTCGAACAGGCGCATTGAAGCCCTGATTTACCGCCCCCTTCCCCGATGATATAGTCTGTCTCACAGGATGGCGGGCTTTTGGGGAAGGGCCGGACGCATGGCTGACTGGATAAGGGCAGCGACCGCGCTGGGCATCGGCCTGTCGCTCGCCTCGGTATCGATCGCACCGGCCTTCTCGCCCGCGACTCTTGCCGCGCTCGATCCCGTCCGCCTCGCCCGCAGCCTGTGCAGCGGCCCGCGGGTCGGGTCCGCCCTCGCCCGCGAATTGCTGATCGCGGCCGCCGCCGCCCAGCCGATCGCCGACGCACCGCCGATCCCGCTGTTCGACGATCTCACCCATTCGCGCTTTCCGCTGACCACCGCCAATCCGCAGGCGCGCCGCTATTTCAGCCAGGGCCTGCTGCTCATGTATGGCTTCAACCATGCCGGCGCGGTCCGCTCCTTCCGTGCGGCACAGCGGCTCGATCCCGCCTGCGCGCTCTGCTGGTGGGGCGAGGCGGTCGCGCTAGGCCCCAATATCAACGCACCGATGGATGCCGGCGACCGGGGCGCAGCTCTTGCCGCGATGGACCGGACGATGGCGCTGCGCGATCGGGCCTCACCGATGGAGCGCGGCCTGATCGAGGCGGCGGCGCTGCGCTATGCCCCTGATCCCGATGCCGACCGCGCCGCGCTCGACGGCGCCTATGCCGATGCGATGCTGGCGCTCGCGGCGCGCTTCCCGGCCGATGACGATGTCGCCCTGCTGGCCGCCGAAGCGGCGATGGACACCAGCCCGTGGAATTATTGGGAGGCCGACCGCAAGACCCCGATCGGGCGCGCCGGCGCCGCCATCCGCCTGGTCGAAACGGTGCAGGCCCGCAATCCCGCCCATGTCCAGGCGGCGCATCTGATGATCCACCTGCTCGAAGCGAGCGATGCAAAACGCGCCGAAGCTGCCGCCGATCGCCTCTCCGCCGATGGCGCGCCCAGCGCCGCCCATCTCGTCCATATGCCAAGCCACATCTATCAGGTCGTCGGCCGCTATCGCGACTCGATCCGCGTCAACATCGCCGCCGCCCGCGCCGACGAAGCCTTCATCCGCGCCACCGACGACCACAGCCTGGTGCGCTACGGCTATTATCCGCACAATGTCCATTTCATCGTCGCCTCCGCGCAAATGGCGGGCGACATGGATAGCGCGATGCGGGAGGCGCGGCGCCTGCGCACCATCCTCGATCCCTCAACCTCGGCCGCCATCGCCTGGATCCAGGCGATCGACGCCGCCCCCTATCTGGCCATGGCGCAGTTCGCCGCGCCCGCCGACATCCTCGCCCTGCCCGCGCCCGATCCGCGCCTGCCCTATGCCATCGCCATGCGCCATTATGCCCGCGCCGTCGCCCGTGCCCAGCTGCGCGACCAGCGCGGCTTCGATGCGGAGGTCGCAGCGATGAGCACGATCGCCCGCTCCGATGCACTGGCCCCGATGATTGCGCAGGACGTCCCGGCACCGGACCTGATCGCGCTCGCCACCGCGGTCGCGCGCGGCCGCCTCGCTACCGCCCAGCACCGCTATGCGCAGGCCGCCGATCATTATCGCGCCGCGATCGCGCTGGAGCGCAGGATACCCTATCAGGAACCGGCCTATTGGTATTATCCGGTGCATCAGTCGCTCGGCGCTGCCCTCTTCCTCGCCGGCCGCCCCGACGATGCCAGCGCGGCCTTCCGCCAGGCACTGATCCAGGCCCCCAATAATGGCTGGGCGCTCTACGGCCTCGCCCGCGCGGAGGCAGCCCAGGGGCATGAGGCAGAGGCCGCCGCCGCCCGCAAGGCTCTGACCAGCGCCTGGTCCGGCGATCCCGACTGGCTGCGGATGGACCGGCTCTGAGGGGCGC
Organism: Sphingobium sp. DN12; assembly: GCF_051058005.1. Lineage (NCBI taxonomy): Bacteria > Pseudomonadati > Pseudomonadota > Alphaproteobacteria > Sphingomonadales > Sphingobiaceae > Sphingobium > Sphingobium sp. DN12. Next base: position 973,091 of record NZ_CP173717.1, on the reverse strand, counting down.
CCCCCGCACAAACCCCGATTGACGCCATGGTCCCGCAGGATGCACCTCGAAGGTCATCGGATCCATGGCCGTGGAGTGCCCCGCATGCGCAAGCCCGCCCTGTTGCTCGCCGCCGCCCTGGCCAGCAGCCCCGCGCGCGCCGACGAAGCCTATGTCGAACTGACCGGCGGCCTCAGCTGGAACGGCGAAGGCACCGATGCAATCAGCGGCATCGCCGGCGGCTATGACGTCGATCTGGACGAACGCTTCTTCGTCGGTGTCGAGGCGATCGCGGAAAAGCTGCTGGTGCGCGACACGCGGGTCGCCTGGGGCATTGGCGGCCGTATTGGCGTCGAACTGGTGCGCGAGAACAAGCTGTTCATCGGCGCGAACTGGCAGTCGAAGGATTGTCGCGAATGCAGCGACGCGATCGGCATCGGCACCGGCTGGGAGCATAATCTGACCGAAAAACTCTATCTCAAGATCGAATATAAACGGCTGCTGATCGGCGATGGCGAACCCGATGCCAATGTCGGCATTCTCGGCATCGGCGTGATGTTCTGAGCACAGCCCGGTTTTATCCGCGGAAATAGCCCGGAAAATACTGGCCATCGCTCATTTTGCTGGTAGGGAGGGCGCGTCCAGCCCACCGGGATCGATATTCGCGCCATGGCATCCGCGCCGCCCCCTTTCCGCGTCCTGCGTCAATCGCGCCCCGGCGCGCAACGTCCGTCATGAGCCGCCCCGGCCAGCGCTGGAGCCGCCGCCGCGCCCGCGCGCTGCTGCGCCATAGCGGGCCGACATCCTTGCTGTTCCGTCGCCGCCTCGCCCTGATCGGCGGCGCCGTGCTGGTGGGCCTCGCCGCGCTCGCCTTCGCCTGGGCTGCGGACGAAGCGACCGAGGCTTTCCATCGCCTGGCCACCGCCAATCGCTGGCTGCCGCTGCTGCTGACCCCGCTCGGCTTTGCCGCCCTCGCCTGGATCACCCGCAGCGTCGCGCCCTTTGCCGGCGGATCGGGCATCCCGCAGGTGATCGCCGCCACCCAATTGCCGGAAAAAGTCGGCCGCTGCCTGGTTGACCTGCGCATGGCCCTGCTGAAGGTCGTGCTGACCATCGCCGGCCTGCTGGTCGGCGCATCGGTCGGCCGCGAAGGCCCCACCGTCCAGATTTCCGCCGCCATCCTTGCCCGCGTCCACGCTTTGCTGAACGTGCCGCTGCGCGCGTCCGTCATGGTCGCGGGCGGCGCGGCCGGCGTCGCCGCCGCCTTCAACACGCCGCTCGCCGGCATTGCCTTCGCGATCGAGGAACTGGCCTCCGCCTATGAGCAGCGCATGACCCTGCTGGTCATCACCGCGGTCATCATCTCGGGCATGGTCAGCCTTGGCGTCGCTGGCGACTATGTCTATTTCGGCGCGGTCGCCGCCCATCTGCCGCTGCAATCGGCGGTTCCCGTCGCGCTGCTGGCCGGGCTGCTGGGCGGCATGTCCGGCGGCCTGTTCGCCCGGCTGGCGCTTGATGCCGCCACCGCGCGCAATCGCATGACCGACTGGATGCGCGCCCATCCGGTGCTGTTCGCCGGCGGCTGCGGCCTGCTGGTGGCGGCAATCGGCGTGGCCACCGGCCTCACCTGGGGCACCAGCTATGCCCCGGCCCGCACCATGATCGCAGGCGGCGACCAGCCGCTCTGGTTCGCCCCCGCCAAATTCCTCAGCACCCTCGCCACCAGCGTCTCGGGCATTCCCGGCGGCATCTTCGCCCCCTCGCTCGCCACCGGCGCCGGGTTCGGCAATCTGCTGCGCTGGATCTTCCCCGGCGAACCGGCAAGCGCCGTCGTGCTGCTGGGCATGGTCGCCTATTTCACCGGCGTGGTGCGCGCGCCATTGACCGCCGTCATCATCATTTCGGAAACCACCGGCAGCCGCGGCTTCATGCTGCCATTGCTCGGCGCCGCGCTGGTCGCCGACGCATCGGCGCAGATCTTCTGTCGCGAGCGCCTCTATCACGGCCTGTCCCGCAACTTCCTGGAGCGGGCCAAGGCCGCCGAAGCGAACCGCTGACATGGCGGCGCTCGGCTGCCTGCTGCTGATGATATTGCCGATTATCGGCTTTCTCGCCGGCCAGCTGCTGGCCGGCATGGACGGCGCCTGGATCGGCGCCGCCATCGGCCTTGCCGGCGCGATCGGCTTTTCGGCGGTGACCTTCTACGCCCTGCTCCAGGCCGGCCGCCGCCGCTAACTCAGCCCTCGGCGCGCAGCTTGTCCGCCAGTTGCTGGATTTCATCGGGATTGAGCAGCCAGGTCCGGGTCTTCTGCCCCTCGCGATGCACCGGCTGGGTCAGCAGCACCCGCGCCTGTTCCTTGGCGAAGGGCTTGAACAGGCCATAATGAATGACGCAATCGCGCACCGTCGCGATCAGCGGCGCCTTGCCATCCAGGTCGATCATGGTGGCAGGCTGGTCCCAGGGGATGGTCGAGATAATCATGGATATCCCATCACCACCCACCGCGCGCGAAATCAAGGGAAAGCTTTCGCCGCCATGCCCCCGGAACCGCCCTGCCCCTTACAGCGCCCGCATCCAGAATTGCATCGGGTGGCTGACCTTTTCGCTGCCGCCGATTTCCTTCCAGCTCATCTCGCACAGCGCGCCCTCGACCGGCGCATAGCCGCGCTTGCGCCAGAAGGGGGCAAGGTCGCGGGCGTCGGCCGGACGGCGCGGATCGTTCTCCTGGCGCACCACGCCGCAGAAGATCGCAAAATCGGCGCCAGCGTCGCGCGCTGCCGCCTCGCGCGCGTCGAAGAACACGTGGCCGATGCCGCGACCATGATAGGCCGGCAGCAGCACGGACTCGCCGAAATAGAAGCTGCGCGCGACATCGACGCCCGCCGCCACCAGCGGCGCGACCAGGCTGTCGGGCTGGCCGGCCAGCGGCGAGGCTGTGGCGATGCCGACCGGCTCCTCACCGATCCGCGCCCGCACCAAAGTCGCCTTGTCGCTGGCCAGGAAATCGCGGAGATATTCCTCCTCATGCGCGGCATCGCCCTCATAAAGATAGGGCCACTCACGGAAGATGCGGATGCGCAGCGTCGCCAGCGCCTCAAGTCCCTGCGCATCGCTGGTCACGCGGTCGACGATGATCGACGGCTCGGTCATTCTGCAATCTCCTGATCTTCGATTTGCGGCGCGGCCGGCGCATCGTCGCGCGCGGCATCGCTGGCCATCTGCGCGATCACGTCCGATCCCGCGCCATTCTGGATGATGTGGAAGGGCACATGCTGTTCGGGCCAATGGCTGAAGGGCAGCACCGTGCCATCCGCGCGCAACTGGTCGACCATGGCAAGGTCGATGTCCGCCAATACCCAGGCCGGGCCGTTCGCCTGCCCCAGCGCGATCACGCCATCATCGGGCATCATGCCATCGGGTGGTCCAAAGGCACCGGCGGCGCCGAAATTCTCGTCCATGCAGGGCAGCCAGGGCGCCATGCCGACGCTGGGCGACTGGACGACGAAGCATTGATTTTCCATCGCCCGCGCCTGCGCGCCGATCCGCACCCGCCAATAGCCCTGCATCGTGTCGGTGGCCGATGGCGTCAGGATCAGCTTGGCGCCGGCCTCCGCCTGCGCCCGCGCGATCATCGGAAATTCGACGTCATAGCAGATCGAGATGCCGACCGGCCCGATCGGCGTGTGGATGAGATTGATGCTGTCGCCGCCACTGATGCCCCAGCGCTCGCGCTCGAACCGGGTCATCATGATCTTGTCCTGATGGCCGGTGGTGCCGTCGGGGCAGAAGAGCCGCGCGCGGTTGACGATCCGGCCGTCGCTTTCCCGCACCGGCCGGCTGCCCGCCAGGATCATGATGTCGAGCCGCGCCGCCAGCTCGGCATGGACGCGGTCATAGGCCTCGCCAAACTGCATCACCAGGTCGAGCGAGGCGGTCAGGTCGGCCGCCCGCTCGGGATCGATCCCGGCCAGCTCCATCGCCGCATATTCGGGGAAGATCGCCAGGGTCGCGCCCAGCGCGGCGGCTTCCTCTACCCAGCGGGTCAGCTTTTCCTGCCAGTCGGCAAAGCTCTGCACCTGCTCGATCGGATATTGGGCGGCGGCAACGCGGATGTGGGTCAAGGATACCTCAGGATGGGATGGCAGCGGATTAGGCGGCGGCTTTAGCGCCCTTCGACCTGCGCGATCCAGTCGGCCAGATTATAATGGTTGGAAATGCGCGTGATCTGCCCCTCGACGATGTCGAAGAAGGCGCCGACGCGCAGATGATAGGTCTGGCCGGCGGCTGGCGGCAACCCTTCGTCGGTCACCAGATAGCGCCCATCCAGCATGAACTCGGCCGCCGCCCGCGTTCCTTCGGCATTGGCCAGCACGATCGGATCGATCACCGTCTCGGCATAGCAACGGTTCATATGAGACAGGAAATCGGCGAACGCCGCCTTGCCGATGCGGGCCACGCCCTGGCTCGGCTCGTGCCGCACATCGTCGGCCAGCAGCGCCAGCATCCCCTCGGCATCCTGCCGGTTGAAGGCGTCATAATAGGCATGGACCAGGGCCAGGGTCGCTTCGGACACAGATTTCTCCTCGGACTGGGAAAATGGGCGCGGTCAGCCGACCAGCCGCATGGCCGATCGACGATGGCGGGTGCGATAGCCGTCCGACTTCGCCTCCATCCGCGCCAGATTATGGACGGTCAGCCCGGCAATGCCACTAATCGCGTCGACCTGATCGGCGCCCAGCGTGAAGTCGTCGCCCAGGAAGACGCGGGCCGCCTTGCCGTCTCCGATCGGCGCGCGCACGAACACCTCGCACCGCCCGCCCCGGCTGCCGGACAGGATCGCGGCCAGCTTGGCGACGGCCTCGACCATCTCGATGTCCAGCACCAGCTCCATGCGCGACACGTTGGCGATCTCGCGGAACGGCTCCATCCGGCGCACGGTGACGCGCGGCGTTTCCTCGCCCGGCAGGCGATCCAGTTCGACATGCAGCAGCGCGCAATCGCCCTCGCGCGCCAGTTCCTCGATCTGCTTGCAGGCATCCTCGTCGAAACAGCTGGCCTGAAACTGGCCACTCTGGTCGGAGAAGGTGGCGTTGGCATAGCGCGCGCCACGCCGCGTCTCACGCCAGCGCACATCCTCGACCATCGCCGCCATGATGCCCATCACCCGCCCTTCGGCATTGGGCATGCCCATTGGCTGGGAACAGATTTCGCCATAGCTTTTCGCGCCGCGCGCATCGGCCAGATGACGGAAACGGTCGACCGGATGGGCCGAGAAATAGAAGCCGAACGCCTCCTTTTCCTGCGCCATCCGGTCCGACACGGTCCAGGCCTGGTGCGGCGGGATGCGAACGTCGGCATGGGCGGTCTCGACATCGCCGAACAGGCCGCCCTGCCCGCTTTCGCGCGCCTGCGCCGCGCTTGCCGCGACGCTCAGCAGAGTTTCCGCCGCAGCATGCACCCCGGCCCGGTCGGCATGGATGGTATCGAACGCACCGGCCGCGGCCAGGCTTTCGAGCTGGCGCCGGTTGAGCAGGCGCGGCTCGATCCGGTCGGCCAGATCGTCCAGATGCTTGAACGGGCCATTGGCTTCGCGCTCGGCAACCAGCTGCTCCATCGCCTTCTCGCCCACGCCCTTGAGGCCGCCCAGCGCATAGCGCACGGCAAAGCCCAGGCGCGGATCATCGCCCTCGAACGGCACCGCCTCGACGGTGAAGTCGGCCTCGCTCTGGTTGAGGTCGGGCGGCAGACAGGTCATGCCCATGCGCCGCATATCGTCGACGAAGACGGTCAGCTTTTCGGTCAGATGGATATCGAAGGCCATCGACCCGGCATAGAATTCCGCCGGATAATGGGCCTTGAGCCAGGCGGTCTGATAGGCGAGCAGCGCGTAGGCGGCGGCGTGCGACTTGTTGAAGCCATAGCCGGCGAACTTGTCGATCAAGTCGAACAGTTCGTTCGCCTTGGCCGGCTTGATATCACTCTTGGCGCAACCCTCGACGAAGCGCAGGCGCTGGGCGTCCATTTCCGCCTTGATCTTCTTGCCCATGGCGCGGCGCAGAAGGTCGGCGTCGCCAAGCGAGTAGCCGGCCAGGATCTGGGCGGCCTGCATCACCTGTTCCTGATAGACGAAGATGCCATAGGTTTCTTCGAGGATCGGCTTCAGCAGGATGTGCGGATATTCAATCTCTTCCTGGCCGTTCTTGCGGCGCCCGAACATCGGGATATTGTCCATCGGGCCGGGACGATAGAGCGACACCAGTGCGATGATGTCGCCGAAATTGGTCGGACGCACCGCGGCCAGCGTCTTGCGCATGCCTTCGGATTCCAGCTGGAACACGCCGACCGTGTCGCCACGCTGGAGCAGTTCATAGACCTTGGCATCGTCCCAGGCGAGCGTGTCGAGATCGACCGTGACGCCGCGCCCCTTGAGCAGTTGCACCGCCTTCTGCAGCACCGACAGCGTCTTGAGGCCGAGAAAGTCGAACTTCACCAGCCCCGCGCCTTCGACGAACTTCATGTCGAACTGGGTCACCGGCATGTCGGATCGCGGATCGCGATAGAGCGGCACCAACTGGCTCAACGGGCGGTCACCGATCACCACGCCGGCCGCATGGGTGGAACTGTGGCGCGGGAAGCCCTCCAGCTTCATCGCATAGTCGATCAGGCGCTTGACCTGATTGTCATTGTCATATTCCGCCTTGAACTCGGCGACGCCGTTCAGCGATCGCTCCAGCGTCCAGGGATCGGTCGGATGGTTGGGCACCAGCTTGGCGAGGCGGTCGACCTGGCCATAGCTCATCTGCATCACGCGGCCGGTATCCTTCAGCACGGCGCGCGCCTTCAATTTACCGAAGGTGATGATCTGGGCGACATGGTCGCTGCCATATTTCTGCTGCACGTAGCGGATCACCTCGCCGCGCCGCGTTTCGCAGAAGTCGATATCGAAGTCGGGCATGGAAACGCGTTCCGGGTTCAGGAAGCGCTCGAACAGCAGGCCCAGTTGCAGCGGATCGAGATCGGTGATGGTCAGCGCCCAGGCGACCAGCGATCCGGCGCCCGAACCACGACCCGGCCCCACCGGAATATCATGATCCTTGGCCCATTTGATGAAGTCGGCCACGATCAGGAAGTAGCCGGGGAAGCCCATCTGGATGATGATGTCCATTTCGAACTTCAACCGCTCGAAATAGGGCTGACGCGCCTCGTCCGCGATGATCCCCGCCTTCTCCAGCCGGGCCTCCAGCCCCGCGATCGACTGATCGCGCAGCATGATGCCCTCGCCCTCGATATCGCCGGCAAGGCTGGGCAGGATCGGCTTGCGCTTGGGCGCCATCACCGCGCAGCGCTGGGCAACGACCAGCGTGTTGGCCAGCGCCTCGGGCAGGTCCTCGAACAGCCGCTTCATCTCCGCCGCCGGCTTCATCCAGGCGTCGGGCGAGCTGGTGCGACGGTCGGGCGTCTCGACATAGGCGCCATCGGCAATGCACAGCATCACGTCATGGGCCGCGTGGAATTCCGGCTCGGCAAAGCAGGTCGGGTTGGTCGCGACCAGCGGCAGATTGCGGTCATAGGCCAGGTCGAGCAGTTGCGGCTCCGCCTTGCCCTCGACCGGGTCGAGCCGGCGGCAAATCTCGACATAGAGGCGATCGGGGAACAAAGCCTGCAACCGGTCGGCATAGGCCAGCGCAGCGTCGGGCTGATCCTCGGCGAACAGGCGGGCGATCGCCCCCTCGCCGCCGGCGGTCAGCGCGATCACGCCATCGGTCCGCCCCTCCAGCATGTCGAGCGTGACATGGGGCACTTCTTCCAGCGGCCGGTCGAGATGCGCCATCGACACGAGCGCGCAGATATTGTCATAGCCGCCCGCATCCTGCGCATAGAGGGCGATCCAGTCATGCACCGCCGGCGCGTTGGATGGCCGGCCCGGCCGCACCACGCCCAGCATCGCGCCGACGATCGGCTGCACGCCCTCGCCCTTGCAGCCATCGGAAAAGGCCATCGACCCATAAAGGCCGTTACGGTCGGTGATCGCCGCCGCCGGAAAACCCAGGGCCTTGGCCTGCTTGGCGATCTTCTTGGGGTCGATCGCCCCTTCGAGCATGGTGAAGGACGAAAAGATGCGCAGCGGTACGAAGGCGGAATGAGACATCGCGGCAATCTAACGACGGCAGCGCCCGCGCGCCAGTCCCGCCCGGCGAAAAGCTGTGGACAAAAGCACCACTTGTCGCTTGCCAAGGACCGCGCTTGCTGATCCTATCGCGCCCAAAGAACGGGCCAGAGGATAGGCCAGAGAACAGGGAGCACGGTCATGTCGGACAGCAACCCGGTTTCCACCCCGCCCGGCATCGCCGATCGGGCCAAGGCGATCATCCTGCGCCCCAGGGACGAATGGCCGGTGATCGAGGCCGAACCGGCCAGCATCGGCAGCATCTATACCGGCTATGCCATGATCCTGGCGGCGATCCCGCCGCTCGCGACCCTGATCGGCGGACAGGTCTTTGGCCATGGCCTGTTCGGCATCAGCTGGCGCCCGCCGCTGATCGGCGCGGTCGGCATGGCCATCGCCCATTATGTCCTGTCGCTGATCGGGCTAGCCGTGCTGGCGATCATCATCAACTTCCTCGCCCCCAGCTTCGGCGGCCAGCGCGACAAGCTGAAAGCCTTCAAGATTTCCGCCTATTCGGCGACCGCCGGCTGGCTGGCCGGCATCTTCTCGCTGCTGCCGGGCCTCACCATGCTGGGCCTGCTTGGACTTTACAGCCTCTACCTCCTCTATCTCGGCCTGCCGCGCCTGATGAAGGTGCCAGAGCAGAAGGCGCTGCCCTACACCATCGTCACGATGGTCGCAGGCGCGCTGCTCTTCATCCTCGCCAGCCTGCTCGCCATGCCGTTCAGCGGCCTGTCCGGCAGCCATGCCGGGCCGGACGAGATCGGCGGTGAGATCACCGTGCCGGGCATCGGCAAGATCGACGTCGACAAGATGGACGCCGCCGCCAAGCGGATGGAGGAAGCAACCAGGAACGGCCGCTCCGCTGCGATTGCGCCCGATGTGCTTCAGGCGCTGCTGCCCGAGAAGATCGGCCGCTTCACCCGCACCGAGATTGAGAGCAGCGGCATGTCCGCCGGCGCCCATGCCTCCGCCCGCTACCGCGCCGGCGACGACGAGATCGAGTTGGAGGTGAACGACATCGCGGTGGCCGGCGCCTTTGCCGGGATCGGCGCGGCGCTCAACGTCCAGTCGAACCGCCAGACCGCCAGCGGCTATGAGCGCACCCAGACGATCGACGGCCGCATCGTCACCGAGGAATGGGACAAGGACAGCCGCCACGGCAAATATGCCACCACGCTGGCCGACCGCTTCATGGTCGAGGCGGAGGGCACCGTCGCCGATATCGGGGAGTTGAAGGCCGCGGTGAACGCGCTCGATCTCGACCGTCTGAGCGCGCTCGCCGCAAAATAGGCAATGTCATGAGGTCGCCCGCGTAACGAATTGCCAAGCTATAGGGCTTAGGTTAGGCGCCACCATGCGTTTATCCACGATCACCAACTGGGCCTATGGGGCCACCGTCCTGCTCACTCTGGCGTCGGGCACGACGATGCTGTTCGCGTCCGGCGCGGAACAGCGCGAGCGCGCCGCGGTCGCCCAGCGCGCCAGTTTCGACCAGTTGACCTCCACCCTGGAGGAGGATGTCTATCGCCTGACCGAACAGGCGCGCGGCTATGTGATTTCGGGCGATCCCAGCCATCTGGTCGTCTATCGCCGCGAAAAGGAAGCGCTGCGTTCCGTCGAGGATCGCATCCAGCATCTCAAGGACGCCGGCGCCAACGAGAATGAGCTGAATGCGCTGCGCCAGGCGATCCAGTGGTCCGATGCCCTCTCCGACGAGCAGGATGTCGCGATCAAGGCGACGCAGGCGGGCGATGACAAGACGGCCCGCACCATCCTCTTCGGCGACGAATATGGCCGCGAACTGGACCGGGTGGCGGCACAGGTCGGCCGCTTCCAATATATGCTGGACCATCGCACCGACACGGCAGTGCAGGGCGCGACCGATAGCGCGCGCCAGTGGCGGACCATGTCGGAAATCATGCTGGGCGTCACCGCCCTGCTGTTCCTGTGCGTCCTCTATTTCGTGCTGAAGCAGCGCATCCTGCATCCCGTCGTGCGCCTCAGCGATGTCGTCACCCGCCTTGCCGCGCAGGATTTCGCCGCGATCCCGCCCGATTTCCCGCAGGTGGACGAGATTGGCGACATGGCGCAGGCAATCCGTATTTTCCGTGAAAATGGGCTGGAGCGGCAGCGACTGGAACAGGAGCGCGATGTCGATCGCACCATGCGCGACCTGCTGTCGCGCATGACCCAGCGCCTGCAGGGCTGCGACAGCACCGCCGACCTGGTCGAGGTGGTGCGCCGCTTCACCCCGGAAATCACGCCCGACTTCCCCGGCCGCCTCTATATCCACGACATTCGCCGCAACATGATGTTGCAGGCGTGCGACTGGCTCGATCCCAAACAGTCGCGCAACGATTTCCCGGCCTCGGCCTGCTGGGCACTGCGGCGCGGGCAGGTCCACAAGCCGCGGGGCGGCATGGTCGACATTGCCTGCGAGCATCTGGAAGGCGAAACCGCCGTCCCGACCATCTGCATCCCGCTGGCGGCGCAGGGGGAAAGCATCGGCCTGCTCTATTTCGAGCAGACCCGCGAGATGGATGCCGAACATCTCGACCGGGCGGAAAAATATCTGGAAATGCTGGCGGAGAATATCGGCCTGGCGCTCGCCAATCTGCGCCTGCGCGACGCGCTGCGCGAAATGGCGATGGCCGATGCGCTGACCGGCCTGCCCAACCGCCGCCATTTCGATGCCATGTTCGAGGCGCTGGTGGACGAGGCGGAACGCAACCATGCCCCGCTCGCCTGCCTGATGGTCGACATCGACCATTTCAAGCGGTTCAACGACAGCTATGGCCATGACGCCGGCGACGCGGTGCTGCGCGCGGTCGGCGCGGTGCTGGGCGACTCGCTGCGCGAACAGGGTTTTGCCTTCCGCCTGGGCGGCGAGGAATTTGTCCTCCTGATGCCCGGCTTCACGCTGGAACAGGCGCTCGCCCGCTCCGCCCAGATCCAGCAGCGCATCCGCGACCTGCGGGTCGAGCATCGCGGTCAGGAACTGGGGCCGATCACCGCCTCCTTTGGCCTCGCCGCCTGGCCCGACCATGGCGCCGCCGTCCGACTGGTCACCACCGCCGACGCCGCGCTGCTGCGTGCCAAGGGCGAGGGCCGCGACCAGATCATGGTCGCGACCGCGCGCGAGGGGCTGTTACCGGGCTGACGCCTCTTCAAGGCGTCCTTCATGCAGGCGGACCACCCGGTCCATCTTTTCCGCCAGCCGCTCATTATGGGTGGCGACCAGAGCCGCCGATCCTTCGCCCCGCACCAGGCGCAGGAATTCGGCCAGCACCACGTCGGCGGTGCGCTCGTCCAGATTGCCGGTCGGCTCGTCCGCCAGCACCAGCGCCGGGCGATTGGCCAGCGCGCGGGCGACCGCGACGCGCTGCTGCTCGCCGCCCGACAACTGGCTCGGCCGATGGTCGAGCCGATGGCCCAGCCCCAGCGCCGTCAGTAGCGATTCCGCGCGGGTCCGCGCCGCGTCCATGGTCGCGTCCTTGATCACCTGCGGCAGCACGACATTCTCGGTCGCGTTGAAATCGGGCAACAGGTGGTGGAACTGATAGACGAAGCCCAGCGCATCACGGCGCAGGCGGGTGCGCCCGTCATTGTCCAGCTTCGCCGCTTCCTCGCCAGCGATGCGGATCGATCCGTCGAAACCGCCTTCCAGCAGGCCGACCGCCTGCAGCAGCGTCGACTTGCCCGAGCCCGACGGGCCGAGCAGCGCGACGATCTCGCCCGGCCCGACCGTCAGGTCGACGCCGCGCAGCACGTCGATGGTGACGCCACCCTGGGTGAAACTGCGGGACAGGCCGCTGACCTTGAGGACATCATTCATAGCGCAGCACCTGGACAGGATCGGTATTGGCAGCCTTGAAGGCTGGATAGAGGGTGGCGAGGAAGCTGAAGACCAGCGCCATCAGACAGATGATCACGATCTCGACCGGATCGGGCTTGGACGGCAATTCGGTCAGGAAGCGGATCGAGGGATCCCACAGATTCTGCCCGGTCACGAACTGGATCACATTCACCACGCTCTGGCGGAAGAAGAGGAATGTGAAGCCCAGCGCCATGCCGGCGACCATGCCCAGCGTGCCGATGGTCACGCCCACCGTCATGAAGATCTTCACCAGCCCGCTCCGGCTCGCACCCATGGTGCGCAGGATCGCGATGTCGCGGGTCTTGGCGCGCACCAGCATGATCAGCGAGGAGAGGATATTGAACACCGCGACCAGCACGATGATCGAAAGCACGACGAACATCGCCACCCGCTCGACCGCCAGCGCCTCGAACAGACTGGCGTTCATCTGGCGCCAGTCCTGCACCACGGCGCGGCCCGCGACCTTGGCCGCCAGCGGTTCCAATATCTGGCCAACCTTGTCGGCATTGACGGTCTCGACCTCGATCATGCTGACGACATCGCCCAGCAGCAGCAGCGTCTGCGCATCCTCGATCGGCATGACCACGAAGGCCTTGTCATAATCATAGACGCCAACCTCGAAGATGGCGGCGACCTGATAGGATATCTGGCGCGGCATCGTGCCGAACGGGGTCGCGCGGCCAGCCGGGTTCATGATGCTGATATGGTCGCCAACCTGGATGCCCAGATTTTCCGCCAGGCGGACACCAATGCCGACCTTCTCGCTATTGGCGGTCAGCGCATTGAGGTCACCGGCGACGACCTTGCCCTTGAGCGTCGTGTTGCTGCGAATGTCGGGCACGGTCATGCCACGCACCAGCACGCCCTCGACCCGCCCCTGATAAAGGCCAAGTAGGGGTTGCTCGATCAGCGGTGTCGCGCTGGTGACGCCCGGCGTCGCCTTCGCTTCCTTCAGCACATCGCGCCAGTCGGGCAGGCGCCCGCCATAGCCCTGCACCACGGCATGGCCGTTGAGGCCGACAATCTTGTCGAACAGCTCCGCGCGGAACCCGTTCATGACGCTCATGACGATGATGAGCGCGGCGACTCCGAGCATGACCGCAGCCAGGCTGATGCCGGCGACGAGGAAGATGAAGCCTTCCCCCTTGCCCGGCAGCAAATAGCGCTTGGCGATCATGCGTTCGTAGCGGGATAGAATCATGGTGGCGCGAATGGCCCTTCTGGTAGTGATGCGGCCGGTCTAGCAGGCTGAGCCTTAACGGCAAGGATTGCGGAATTGTTGCACGCGGGACACAGGCCGATACAGAAAATCACAGAGCCCGGATTTTGCCCGTGACAGCAGGCTGCGCCAGTCATAGCAAGGCTCCCGAGGCACAGGCAAAAGGCCGTGGTTCAGGGATACTGCTTCCCACTTCAAGCTTAGGGGGCTGAGAAGTCGGTAGAGGCAGGCCAAGGGGGAGACGAGCAATCGTCCATTAAGTGCCCGGATCGCGAAAGCGGCCCGGGCACTTTTTTGTTCAGCGACTCTTGAGCATCCTTCCCGCTTAACTTCGCACATTTCCCGCACATCTTGGCATTTTCGGATTCAAGACGGAAATTTTGTTACGCTTCCGTCCATTTTCCGCGCCCTCTTCTCGCCAGTCTAACGTCTGCGGGCGCTGTAGGACAGGCGGCGTAATGCTTCCCCCCCTGCCCCCTCTTGAACAACGCAAAGAGCCAACCATATCAATCCCGTCCGGCCGCCACATGGGGCTGGGCGCAAGCATAGGCCGGACGCCGAAGACCGGGTCCGGCAGGATCATTTTGCTCTGTTGGAGATTATGAGCATGCGTGGTTTCGACCTTACCCCCTATCGCCGCTCGACCGTCGGCTTCGATCGTCTGTTCGACCTGATCGAGAATAATGCCCGTCTGGCGCAGGGCGACAATTACCCGCCCTTCAACATCGAACGCCTGGCCGAGGACCGCTATCGCGTGACCCTGGCCGTCGCCGGCTTCCGTCCCGAGGAAATCGACATCACCGCTCAGCAGAACCTGCTCCAGGTGATCGGCCGCAAGGATGAGACCAATGCCGACCGTTCCAAGTTCCTGCATGTCGGCATCGCCAATCGCAGCTTCGAACGCCGCTTCGAACTGGCCGATTTCGTCCGCGTCGAAAAGGCGGACCTGGCCGACGGCCTGCTGGTGATCGAACTGGTGCGCGAAGTGCCCGAAGCGATGAAGCCCAAGAAGATCGCCGTGAATGGCGGCCATCTGGTCGACATCAACAAGGATCGCGACGCCGCCTGATCCGGCCATCCGAAACAAGCACAGGGCGCGACCGCAAGGTTGCGCCCTTCTTGCTGCCCGCCGTTCAGCGCGCCTGTTGCGGTGGCGGCATCGGGATGGCGCTGATCGCGACATTGCCGAACATCACCAGCCCCGCGACGATCATCAACACCCCGCGCTTGCGGTCGCCCCGCTTCACGATCGCGTAAATTCCCCCGCCGGTCAGCAGGATACCCGCCAGCATCAATATCGAAAGGATCATCCCCGCCATGGGTCAGTCCATAGGCGCCTAGCTGGACTGTGGCAATTGGCGGCCCATGCCCCTATGAGGCGCGCAGAAACGAATCACCCCAAGCCGCAGGGGAACGCACCCATGAAAATCGCCATCGCTTCCGATCATGCCGCCGTCGACCTGAAGGCCGAACTTGCGCTATGGTTGCGCGACGAGGGCCATGAGGTCGCCGACCTCGGCCCGGCCACCGCCGACCGCGTCGATTATCCCGATTTTGGTTACAAGCTCGCGACCGCCGTCGCATCGGGCGAAGCGGAGCGCGGCATCGCGCTCTGCGGTTCGGGCATCGGCATCTCGATCGCCGTCAATCGCAACCCGGCCTGCCGCTGCGCCCTGGTCGGCGAGCCGCTGTCGGCCGCGCTGTCGCGCGAGCATAATGACGCCAATATCCTGGCCATGGGTGCGCGCCTGACCGGCGTCGACATGGCCAAGGCCTGCGTCACCGCCTTCCTCACCACCGAGTTCGGCGGTGGCCGCCATGCCGGCCGCGTCGAGAAACTGTCCCAGCCCGCGCTCTGAAAGGACTTGAGATGAGCACCGAAACCCTCACCCAGCCCAACCTGTCCGACATTCGTTCGGAAGGCTATTTCACCGCAGGCCTGGCCGCTGCCGATCCGGCCGTGTTCGCCGGCGTTGCCCAGGAACTGAAGCGCGAGCAGACCCAGATCGAGCTGATCGCGTCGGAAAATATCGTGTCGCAGGCCGTGCTCGAAGCGCAGGGCAGCGTCTTCACGAACAAGTACGCCGAAGGTTATCCGGGCAAGCGCTATTATCAGGGCTGCGCCCCGTCGGACGTGGTGGAACAGCTCGCCATCGACCGCGCGAAGGAACTGTTCGGTTGCCAGTTCGCCAACGTCCAGCCCCATTCGGGCGCGCAGGCCAATGGCGGCGTGATGCTGGCGCTGGTCAAGCCGGGCGAAACCATCATGGGCCTGTCGCTCGACGCCGGTGGTCACCTGACCCACGGTTCCAAGCCCAGCATGTCGGGCAAGTGGTTCAACGCCGTGCAATATGGCGTGCGCGAAGACACCCATCTGATCGACTATGACGATGTCGAGCGTCAGGCGATCGAATGCCAGCCCAAGCTGATCATCGCCGGCGGGAGCGCCTATCCGCGTCAGATCGACTTCGCCCGCTTCCGCGCGATCGCGGACAAGGTCGGCGCGCTGTTCATGGTCGACATGGCCCATTTCGCCGGCCTGGTCGCCGGTGGCGCCCACCCCTCGCCCTTCGGCCACGCCCATGTCGTGACCACCACCACGCACAAGACGCTGCGCGGTCCGCGTGGCGGCATGATCATGACCGATGACGAGGCGATCGCGAAGAAGATCAACTCGGCGATCTTCCCCGGCCTCCAGGGCGGCCCGCTGATGCATGTCATCGCCGCCAAGGCGGTCGCCTTCGGCGAAGCGCTGCAGCCCGAATTCAAGACCTATGCCCAGGCGATCGTCACCAATGCGAAGGCGCTGGCCGGCAAGCTGGAGCAGCGCGGCCTGGCCGTGGTCTCGGGCGGCACCGACACCCACCTCGCCCTCATCGACCTGCGCCCCTATGGCATTTCGGGCAAGGATGCGGACGAGGCGCTGGAACGCAGCTTCATCACCTGCAACAAGAATGGCGTGCCGGGTGACCCGCTGCCGCCGACCAAGACCAGCGGCATCCGCGTCGGCTCGCCGGCCGGCACCACCCGCGGCTTCGGCGTCGCCGAGTTCGAGGATATCGGTGACATGATCGCCGACGTTCTGGAAGGTCTACGTGACAATGGCGAACATGGCGATGCCGCCGTCGAAGCCAGCGTCCGCGAACGTGTCGCCGCGCTCTGCGCCCGCTTCCCCATCTATCAGGGGTAAGCCCGCTTGCGCTGCCCTTTCTGCGCCCATGAGGACAGCCAGGTGAAGGACAGCCGGCCGACGGAGGATGGCAATGCCATTCGCCGTCGCCGGCAGTGCGAAGCCTGCGGCGCGCGCTTCACCACCTTCGAGCGCATCCAGTTGCGCGACATCTGGGTGGTGAAGAGCGAAGGCCGCAAGGAAGCGTTCGAGCGCGACAAGCTGGCCCGCTCCATCGGCATCGCCTGCCGCAAGCGGCCAATCGACCCGAGCCGGATCGAGAAGCTGATTTCGGGCATCCAGCGCCAGCTGGAAACCAGCGGCGAAAGCGAGATCCCGGCGCGATCGATCGGCGAGATGGTGATGGAAGGGCTCAAACGCCTCGACAGCGTCGCCTATATCCGCTTCGCCAGTGTCTACAAGGACTTCACCGACGCCCGCGACTTCGAGGATTTCGCGAGTACCGTGAAGGAGGTCGGGAGTGAGTGAGGGGCCATCCCCTCATTCGCCTTAGCCAGCCCTTTCCACATCCGTTCGTCCTGAGTAGCCATTGAGCGAAGTCGAAATGGCGTATCGAAGGACCGCGTGATGAGCTTTTATGCCTATATGCTGCGATGCGCGGACGGCAGCTACTATCTGGGCCATACCGATAATCTGGAATTGCGGTTGGGCCAGCATCATTCCGGTGAAGTCGCCGGCTACACCCAGCGCCGACGTCCCGTAACCCTGGTCTGGAGCGAGGCGTTCGGGACCAGGGACGAAGCCATTGCCGCAGAACAGCAGATCAAGGGCTGGTCGCGAAAGAAGAAGGAAGCGCTGGTCGCTGGTGATTGGGATGCCATCCGGTTGGCGGCGCGCAAATCCTTCGATACGGGGCTTCGACAGGCTCAGCCCCTACTCAGGACGAACGGTGATATGAATAACGAAATCTCCCCCCTCCCCCCCGTCATCGTCCTGGTCCGCCCGCAATTGGGCGAGAATATCGGCAAGGCGGCGCGGGCGATGCTGAATTTCGGGCTGACCGAGATGCGGCTTGTTTCCCCGCGCGACGGCTGGCCCAATCCCGACGCCGGCCCGGCGGCGGCCGGCGCGGACTTCATCCTGGACAAGGCGCAGGTCTATGAGACGCTCGCCGATGCGGTCGCCGACTGCGCCCATGTCTATGCCACCACCGTGCGCAAGCGCGGCGTCACCAAGCCGGTGGTCACGCCCGAGGAAGCGGCGCAGGAAATCCATGCCGCGCAGGGCCGCTGCGCCTATGTGTTCGGGCCGGAACGCTCGGGGCTGGAAACCGAGGATGTGGCGCTAGCCCGCAAGATCCTGACCGTGCCGATCAATCCGGAATTCGGCTCACTGAACCTCGCCCAGGCGGTGATCCTGTGCGCCTATGAATGGTCCAAGCAGGCCAATCTGGCCCAGCCGACCGTGACCGAGCTGGGCGAACCCGCGCCCCAGGAGGAGCTGGAAGGCATGATCCTGCAACTCAACACGCTGCTCGAAAAGGTCGGCTATTTCTTCCCGCCCGACCGCGCGCCAGCGACCAAGCTGACGCTGCGCAACCTGCTTACCAAGCCGGGCTGGAACCATCTGGAGGTGCGCACGCTCCGCGGCGTGCTGTCGCACCTCAACCGACCGCGCGAGCGTTAACCCCGCGTGCGATCATATTCGGCCATTTCATAGGCGATCGAGGCTTCGACCAGTTGCTCCCACAGCTCCGCGATGACGTCGCCGGGCGCGCCCAGCCGCTCGGCCTCGGCGCGGGCATTGTCGATCACCTGGCGCTTGCGCGCCTCGTCGCGGACGGCGCTACGATCCGGCTTGATCCGGGCGGCGGCGCGCATATGGGCAAAACGCTGGTCAAGCAGGGCGACGAGCTGGCGGTCGAGGGCGTCGACACCGGCGCGCACCTCGATCATGCTGGTATAGTCTTCGGGCTTCATGGCCGCCGGATTAGGCCGCGCTCCGCGACCTGTCGAGGCCCCAGTGGCGACAGATGTCTGCGCTTGACATAAGAACCGACCTTCTCCATAGGCGCGCCTTCGCGATTGGCCCCGCATCCCGGTGAAGCGGCGGCCCTGTCCCTGAAATATGGAAACAGGCGATGACCGGGAAGCCTTCGCCCTCCGCTCTGCGGACCTCGGTTCATCGGATCCGGAGGGCGGATAACGTAGTATGCAGTTGTAAGGAATTAGGTATGTCGAAGCGCTCTAGCGCCAAGTACAAGCTCGACCGTCGCATGGGCGAGAACATCTGGGGTCGCCCGAAGAGCCCGGTCAACAAGCGCGAATATGGCCCCGGTCAGCACGGCCAGCGCCGCAAGGGCAAGATGTCGGACTACGGCATCCAGCTGCGCGCCAAGCAGAAGCTGAAGGGCTATTACGGCGACATCACCGAGAAGCAGTTCAAGAAGAACTATTTCGAAGCCAGCCGCATGAAGGGCGACACCGGCCAGAACCTGATCGGTCTGCTGGAGCGCCGCCTGGACGCCGTCGTGTACCGCGCCAAGTTCGCGCCGACCATCTTCTCGGCGCGCCAGATCGTTTCGCACGGCCACATCTATGTGAACGGCGTCAAGTGCAACATCGCCTCGCGTCTGGTGAAGCCGGGCGATGAAATCACCCTGGGCAAGAAGGCGCAGGAAATGGCGCTGGTTCTCGAAGCGCAGAGCCTGCCCGAGCGTGACATCCCCGACTATGTCGCCCCCGACGGCGCCACCAAGGTCACCTATGTCCGCGTTCCGACGCTGGACGAAGTGCCCTACCCGGTGAAGATGGAACCGAATCTGGTCGTCGAATTCTATTCGCGCTAATCGCTCCTTCCGGACAGAAATTGGAGAAGGGCGGCCCCGCAAGGGACCGCCCTTTTTCTTTGGCCTATTTCCTTGGCCGTCGCCTCGCCTGGACGCAGGACAAAAAAAGGGAGGCCCGAAGCCTCCCCTTTCCTTTTCCTATTTCCCCGCCTGCAGCAGGAAATCCGCGCTCTGCTGGAGCATGTCGGCCCGTGCGTCGCTGTCGTCCAGGTCATGCGCCAGCCCATCATAGATCACCAACCGGCTGCGCTTGCCTGCCCCCTCCAGCTTGGACTGCATGATCCTTGCCTGGGTGATATCGACATTATTGTCGTCCGTGCCATGGAACATCAGCACTGGCGCCTGAAACTCCGCTGCATGATTGGCCGGCGACGCATTGGCCGCCTCGGGGCCCGTGCCCAGCATCTTGCGATCTTCCAGATAGGTTGCCGAATACCGGCTGCGCCGCAGCATGTCGCTGATGTCGGTGACCGGCGCGATAGCCACCACCGCCCTGAACAGCCTGGGGTCGATCGCCTGCGCCTGCAGGGCCGCATAGCCTCCATAGGACCAGCCCAGAATGGTCAGCCGGGCAGGGTCGGCTATACCCTGCTGGACCAGCCAGCGCCCCGCATCGGCCACGTCGCCGACAGCGGCCTTCCAGGAGCGGAAGGCATTGCCCATCAGCCAATTCTCACCAAACCCGAAAGAGCCCCGAAATTGCGGCTGGATCACGGCGAAGCCACGCGCCGCATAATATTGCACCAGCCAGTCGAAACCCCATTCGTCGCGCGATTCTGGTCCTCCATGGGGCATGACAATCGCCGGCAGCCCCTTGGCGTCCTCCTTGCCCGGCGGCAGGGTCAGATAGGCGGGAATGACGGTTCCGTCCTGCGCCTTATACTGGATCGGCTTCATCGCCGCGAGCGCGTGTCCGGCCAGTTCCGGTCGATCGGGCATGATAGGCGACAATTTACGCGCAGCCTTATCATACAGATAATATTGCCCCGGATCGACGTC
Source organism: Sphingobium sp. DN12 (assembly GCF_051058005.1). Classification (NCBI taxonomy): domain Bacteria; kingdom Pseudomonadati; phylum Pseudomonadota; class Alphaproteobacteria; order Sphingomonadales; family Sphingobiaceae; genus Sphingobium; species Sphingobium sp. DN12. Next base: position 952,868 of record NZ_CP173717.1, on the reverse strand, counting down.
GCTGCCGGCCCAAATCAGCGCCCTCTGCCCGTCTGCACTCAGATCGCCGATGTGGACGGACTTGCCGCCCAGCGCCTTGCCGAGCGATTTTACCATCGCCAGCACCGCTGGATCGAGATAGTCCGTATGGCGATAATCGTCGACATAGCTGACACCGACAACACGCTGGTCGCGCCCGGTCTTGACCAGACCAGCGACATCGACGTTCGGATTGGCGTAAACCAGCGTCTTTTCCAGGCCGGGATCCAGTTGGACAGCCATCAGCGCAAAACGCCCGTCCTTGCGCTCGAAGCCATAGGCAATATTCTTGGCGGGATCGACCGCAACGGGCTTGAAGCCTGTTTCCGACTGCCAGTCATAAGTGGAAAGCTGGCGCCAACCGCCCCCATCGGCACCACGGTACAGATATTTGAACTGGCTGGTGACATAACCGGTGTCCTTACGGTCCCACAGTCCCATGACGCGCACATGGCCGAGCCCATCGGTAATGAAGTCGAAGGCATTCTTCTCAGGCGCCTCGACCCGCCGTGACGTGCCGGTGCGACTATCGATCCGGTCGACTCCCAGTCCTTCGGCCTTCTTCTCGATCAGGCTGCCGGCCTTGGCTTCAGGCACATAGGAACGCGTCATCAGGATCGCGCCGTCCTCGCCGGGCAGATAATCGAGCACCTCGCCGCCGCGCAGGTCATAGCCCAGGGCATTCTCGCCCCGCTTCTGGCTCAGCCCCTTGATATTGCCGCCTTCCGCATCAACCGCCACGACATTGCTGGATGTGTAGACATTGTCGCCATAGCGTTGGGTGCTGAAAATGTTGCAGCTCAGGCGCGCCGCACCGATCCAGTCGCAACTGGTCAGATATTCTGGCTTACCGCTGCCTGAAAGAACTATCTTGGGTTCCGCCCCCTCTTGCGCGTTCAGCACATGGACGCGCGTCATACGACCTGGGCCGGCAGCGACCAGCGCGATCTTCTCGCCATCAGCGGACAGGCTGGCCGAAATCACCGTTTCCCGCGCACCAAAGGCCTTCGCTAGCGCATCAGGCTCGGCATGGGCCATCGCGGCCAGCGACGACATGCCCAGCAGCACGCCCATGCGCGCTGCGTTCAACATCTTATTCATGCAGGAAAAACACTCCCCCCAAATTCCCCGGCCCGATTGCTAACCAACTACGACAATTGTGACAATCGGCATTTCTTGCCCTCGGCCCATCGCGGTGGCATCAGGCGCATTCCATAAAGACAAGGGTTCCTTCCATGCGCAGCTCCGTCGCGGCGATCGCCGCCGTTCTCGCCCTTTCCGCTCCTGCCCTGACGCCCGCCGTCGCGCTGGCCGCCCCGGCCGCCAAGAGCGACGCCGCCCCCTCGATCGACACGATGAAGCGGCTGGTGAAGGAGCTTTCGTCCGACGCCTATGAGGGCCGCGCGCCCGGTACCGTGGGCGAGGAAAAGACGCTGGCGCTGCTTACCGCTGAGTTCGAGAGACTGGGCCTCAAGCCCGGCAACAAGGGCAGCTGGTTCCAGGACGTACCGCTGGTCGAGATCACCGCCAAGAATGTCTCGCCCTTGAGCTTCACCGGCGGCAAGGCCCCGGTCACCGCCGCCTATGGCCCAGAGATGGTGATCGGCACCTATCGCACCACCCAGCCCCGGATCGAGGTCAAGGACAGCCCGGTCGTGTTCGTCGGCTATGGCATCAACGCCCCGGAAAAGGGCTGGAACGACTATGCCGGCCTGGACGTGAAGGGCAAGACGGTGCTGATCCTGGTCAATGACCCGGATTATCAGACGCCGGGCCTGACCGGCCCGTTCAACGGCCGTGCCATGACCTATTATGGCCGCTGGACCTACAAGTTCGAGGAAGCCGCGCGCCAGGGCGCCGCCGCCGCGATCATCATCCACGACACCGAACCGGCCGCCTATGGCTGGAACGTCGTCCAATCGAGCTGGACCGGGTCGCAGCATGTCGCCGACAATCCGGGCGGCAATGCCGACCAGTCGGCCGCGATCGGCTGGATCCAGAAGGACAAGGCCGCCGCCCTGTTCGCCGACGCCGGCCTCAACCTCAACCAGCAGATGGCCGCCGCCAAGCAGAAGGGCTTCAAGGCCGTGCCGCTGGGCGCGATCAAGGCCAATGTCTCGTTCGACAATGACCTGCGCAAACATGCGTCGAAGAATGTCGTCGCCCTACTGCCCGGCAAGACCCGCCCCGACGAATATGTGCTCTACAGCGCCCATTGGGATCATCTGGGCCATTGCCAGGCGGCGCCCGACGGCGACGATATCTGCAACGGCGCGGTCGACAATGCCACCGGCACCGCCGCGCTGGTCGCCCTCGCCCAGGCCAATGTGAAGGCCGGCCCGTCCGACCGCAGCCAGGTGTTCCTGGCCGTCACCGGCGAGGAATCGGGCCTGCTGGGTTCGGCCTATTATGGCGACAACCCGGTCTTCCCGTTCAGCAAGACCGTCGGCGGCGTCAACATGGATGCGCTCAGCGTCGCGGGCCTCGCCAAGAATGTCGTCGTCATCGGCAAGGGCAAGTCGCAGCTCGACGCCTATCTCGACCGCGCGCTGGGTGCGCAGGGCCGCGTCGCGACGCTCGAACCGACCCCGGAAAAGGGCTATTATTACCGTTCCGACCATTTCAGCTTCGCCAAGCACGGCCTGCCGATGCTCTATTTCGAGGGCGGCGAGGATCTGGTGAAGGGCGGCACCGCCGCCGGCATGGCCGCGGCCGAGGATTATACCGAGCATCGCTATCACGGTCCCAAGGACGAATATGATCCCAATTGGGACTGGACCGGCGTCGCCGCCGACCTGAAGCTCTATTATGATGTCGGCCGCGCGCTCGCGAACACGACCGACTGGCCCAACTGGGTCGATGGCGACGAATTCCGCGCCATCCGCGACAAGGACAGCACGGGCAAATAAGCATCGTCAAGGCCGGCGACAGCATGGGGACGCTGTCGCCGGCCTTTCATCTTCGGGGCTATAAGGGGGATCATGACCCAGAAATTCGACCGGCGCGTGTTGCCGATCACATCGGCCATGGCGGCGGCCCTGCTCGCCACCGGCTGCTCGCGCAGTCCTGACACGGCCGACCGCGACGTGCGTGTGTGCCGCGATGCGCAGGGACGCCGGGTCGAGGACCGCAATTGCAGCTGGGGCGGCAGCGGCGGCGGCCATGGCTGGTATTATCTGGGCCGGGGCAGCGCAGTCGCGCGCGTGGGCGAACGGGTCGGTGGCGGGTCGATCGCCCCCTCCTATGGCCATAGCTACAGCCCGGCATCCTCGGCCAATGTGACGCGCGGCGGCCTTGGCCTGTCGGGGCGCAGCGGCCACAGCTGATGGAACGGATCGCCTGCACGCCGCGCCCGCACTGGCAGGCCCGCGTCGAGCATCTGGGCCTGGTCTGGCATGGCGCCGATGCCCAGCCCTATTGGGATGAAAGCGCCTGCTATCGCTTCAGCCCGGACGAGATCGCGGAGATCGAGCAGGCTACCGCCGAACTCTATCGCCTGTTCCTCGCCGCCGGCCAGCATGTGCTGGATCAGGATCTGCTCGGCAGCTTCGGCATTCCCGATTTCTGTCATCAGGCGATCCGCGAGGCGTGGGACGGAGAGCCGGCCGCGCTCAACTATGGCCGCTTCGACCTCGGCTATGACGGCGCCGGCCCGCCCAAATTGTTCGAGTTCAACTGCGACACGCCGACCAGCCTGCTGGAAGCATCGGTGATCCAGTGGGACTGGAAGGAGGCTGTCTTTCCCGCCGCCGACCAGTTTAACAGCCTGCACGAGCGGCTGGTCGACCGCTGGCGCGCCATCGCCCCGCCGCGTGGCACGTCGATGCTGCATCTCACCTATGTCGACGGCAATATGGGCGAGGATGCGGTGACCGTCGCCTATATGGCCGACACGGCGCGCGAAGCGGGCATCGACACCCAGTTGATCCAGACCCAGCAACTGGGCTGGGACCACGCCCGCCGCCGCTTCGTCGATCTCGACAATCGGCCGATCGATGCCCTCTTCCACCTCTATCCCTGGGAATGGATCGTCCACGAACCCTTTGGCCGGGAAGTGGTGGAAAGCCTGTCCTCCACCCTGTGGATCGAGCCGATCTGGAAGATGATCTGGAGCAACAAGGCGATCCTGCCGATCCTGTGGGACCTGTTCCCCGGCCACCCCAATTTGCTGGAGGCCAGCCGCGTCGCCATGACGGGCGATCATGTGGTGAAACCGCTGCTGTCGCGCGAGGGCGCCAATATCCGCTTCGTCCAAGATGGCGAAACGGTCGCCCAGAGCGGCGGCGACTATGGAGAGGAAGGCTTCATCTACCAGCGGCTCTATACCCTGCCCGGCGCGGGCGACCGGCGGCCGGTGCTGGGCAGCTGGGTGGTGGATGGCGACCCGGCCGGCATGGGCATTCGCGAGGATGGGCCGATCACCGGCAATGCCGCGCGCTTCGTGCCGCACATCATCGGCTGAAGGTTCAGCGCGGGTTCAGCGCTTGGGGCTGACCTTGCCCCGTCCTGTAGGAGCAACGCCATGCGCATATCCCTTGCCCTGCCCAGCCTGTTTCTGACCGCCTTCGCGCTGCCGGCCGCGCTGCCCGCGCAAATCGCGCCCAAGACAGAGCCGACCGCACCGCCCGGCCCGGTCAATGTCCGGGTCGAGCCTCGCCCCTCGGGCGACTATGAACTGGATCGCGCGCGTCAGGACATACGCGACGGGCGCAAGAGCGGCACGCTCAGCAGGAAACAGGCGCGCGCGCTCCGCCGAGAGGCCGACCGCGCCGACGCGCAGGCCGATCGCAGCGCCCGCGATGGCCTCAGCTATTCAGAGCAGCGCGAAATCGACATGCAAGGCCGCGCCCTGCAGAGCCTGACCGAAGCCCAGCGCAGCCAGCCGGGCGGAAAACGGCCTTAAAGTCTGAGGTGGGCGCATAGGCGCCAACCCGCCTTTCATCCCGTCATCCCAGCGAAGGCTGGGCTCTCTCTTTTCTTTCAAACCCATCGTTAAAAGAAGTGAGATGCCAGCCTCCGCTGGCATGACGGACCTGGGTGGGAGCAAGACATAGCCCCTCCCTGGAAGGGAGGGGAGTAGGAAACTTCCGCTTCTGGTCGCAACTTCCCCCTCACTGCCCCGCCGGGGCATAGGTCCAGTTCTGGGCGTTGCTGCCGTCCATCATCGCGGTTTCGGCCATCAGCAGGCGGCCTTCGCGCCAGTAGCGGATGCGCTGGGGATAATCATGGTCGGGATTGGCGAAGCTGATGTCGCGCACGCCCTGTTCCAGCACGGGGAAGATCGTCTCCTTGCCGCCCTCCGGCGCGGCATGCAGCGTCAGCGTTCCGTCCGCCGCCCGCACGATGCGCATCACCTCCCAGCTTTGCAGGCTTTCGCCCCGCCCGCTGCGGCCCAGGCCGATCATCACCCCGCCGCGCGGCAGCGACCACAGCTCCTCGGTCCAGCGGTCGCCCCGTTCCTGTTGCCATTCGCCGGTCAGCCATTCGGGCAGGTCCGCCGCCTGCGCCAGCGGCGCCCCGCCCAGCAGCAGCGCCGCCAGCATGATCGATACGCTCTTCTTCACCCGCTACACCCTCTGTCCAGACCCGCGACCCTGCGCTATGGAGCGCGCAACATCTCTCCCGCTATCTCGGACCGGCCAGCGCGCCGGGCAAGGACAAATCTATGACTTTTCGCATGCCTGCCGAATGGGCGCCGCACGACTGGACCTGGATCGGCTTCCCGACCAACCCGGAAGAATGGCCCGGCGCCTTTGACGGTGCCCGCCGCCAGATCGCCGATTTCGCCAGCGCGCTCCACGCCGATGGCAAGGGCGAAGAGGTGCGCCTGGTCGTCGCCAATGAGGCGGATGCCGACGCTGCGCGTGCGCTGGTTGCGCCGGGTGTCACCATCGCCGTCCACAATCTGGGCGACGTATGGCTGCGCGACACCGCGCCGATCGCCGTGCTGAACGGCGTGACCGGGGAGCGCGCGCTGGTCGATTTCGGCTTCAACGGCTGGGGCGGCAAATATCAGATGCCCGGTGACGAGGATATCGGCGCGCGCCTGGCCGCAACCACCGGCATGGCGACCTCGACCCAGAATTGGGTGTTCGAGGGTGGCGCGATCGATACCGACGGCACCGGCCTGTTCGTGACCACCGAACAATGCCTGCTCAACCCCAATCGCAACCCGAACCTTGATCGCGGCAAGATCGAGACGCTGCTGGCCGGCGCGCTCGGCCTGTCCGACATGCTGTGGCTGGGCGATGGCCTGCTCAACGACCATACGGACGGCCATGTCGACAATCTCGCCCGCTTCGTCGCGCCGGGCAAGCTGGCGCTGCCGATCGCGACCACGCCTGACGATCCCAACACGGCCATCTATGCCGACGCCCGTGCCCGCGCCAGGGCGCACGGGGTCGAGGTGGTCGACATCCCCTCGCCCGGCCTGGTGCTGGTCGATGGCGAGGCGATCCCGGCCAGCTACATGAATTTCTATGTCGGCAATGCCGCCATCATCGTCCCCATCTATGGCCAGCCCAATGACCAGGCGGCGCTCGACGCCTTCGCCCCCTTCTTTCCTGGGCGTCAGATTGTCGGCTTGCGCAGCGACGCGATCCTGTCGGGCGGCGGCAGCTTCCATTGCTGCAGCCAGCAGATGCCCTCGCTGATCTAGGGGTTAGTCCCCCGTTGCGGGGATGCTCATGCGGGCGCAATTTCCGGGCCGGGCGACGCAGCATCGCCCGGCTTCAGGAGCATTGCCCCATGTTTCGTCCGATCCTTGCCACTTTACTGATCCTGCTTGGCGCCAGCGCCGGCACCGCCCAATTGCCCGCCATCGTCGGCATGGGCGCTGAAAACGCCGCCGGCGTGCTGGGCTATTGCGTCAAGAACCGGCTCGTCGATGCGACCAGCGCCAATGCCGTGCTGGACAAGCTGAACAAGAAGCCGGGCGTGAAGGGCTCGGGCGCCTTCAAGTCCGGCGAGACCGGCATCATCCATGCCGGCAAGAAGGACATTTCGCTCGACAGCCTGAAGGGCGATGCCAAGGGCAAGATGTGCTCCATGGTGCTCAAGCAATCGGCTTCCCTGCTATAGGCGCTTCCCGGTAGCGCGGCGGCGCCATAGCCCCTATATCGCGCGGCGAACCCATCATGGAGTGATGAATGACCCGCGTGACCGTCGCCGCCCTGCAGCTCGCCTTTTCGGACGACATGGCCGACAATATCGCCATGGTCGCCGATCATGTGACCAAGGCCGCCGCCCGCGGCGCGAAGATCATCCTGCCGCCCGAACTGTTCGAGGGCCATTATTTCTGCAGGCAAGAGGACGAAGCCCTGTTCGACCGCGCCCAGCCGACCGACCAGCACCCGGCCGTGCAGGAAATGCGCAAGCTGGCCAAGGATCTGGGCGTCTATATCCCGACCAGCTATTTCGAGCGGGACGGCCATCATTATTACAACTCGCTCGCCATGATCGATGATGAGGGCGAGATCATGGGCGTCTATCGCAAGAGCCACATTCCCGACGGTCCGGGCTATGAGGAAAAATATTATTTCCGCCCCGGCAACACCGGCTTCAAGGTGTGGCCGACCAAATATGGCACCGTGGGCGTCGGCATCTGCTGGGACCAATGGTATCCCGAAACCGCCCGCTGCATGGCGCTGATGGGCGCGGAAATGCTGTTCTACCCGACCGCGATCGGCTCCGAACCCTATGATGCGGAACTGGACACCAGCCGCATGTGGCGCCGCGCGATGATCGGCCATGCGGTCAGCAACTGCATGCCGGTGATCGCCGCCAACCGCATCGGCGAGGAAGAGGGCCAGAAATTCTACGGCCACAGCTTCATCAGCGACGAATGGGGCGATTTCCTCGCAGAGTCCGATGCCAGGGACAATGGCGCGCTGGTCGCCACACTGAACCTTGCCAAGGCGAAGATCCACCGCGCCGGCATGGGCTTCTTCCGTGATCGCCGCCCTGAGCTTTACGGCCGCATCGCGCAGGATATCTGATGGGACGCTGCAATCCGGTCAGGGTCGGCTGATGCAGTCGATCCTGGTCTATATCGCCGCCGCCCTGGCCGAGATCGCCGGCTGCTTCGCCTTCTGGGCGTGGCTGCGGATGGACAAGTCGATGCTGTGGCTGATCCCCGGCACGGGGTCGCTGCTGCTCTTCGCCTGGCTGCTGACCCTGGTCGATGCGGCGGCGGCTGGCCGTGCCTATGCGGCCTATGGCGGCGTCTATATCAGCTCGGCGCTGCTCTGGCTCTGGCTGGTGGAGGGCGTGCGGCCGGACCGCTGGGACATGGCCGGCGTGGCGCTCAGCCTGGTCGGCGCCGGCATCATCCTGTTCGGCCCGCACCGCGCCTAGAGCATGATCCGTTCATACTGAATCGGATCATGCTCTGTTTGCCTTTTTGTTTTCCGCATTTTCCGAGCCAGCAGATGATGCCATCTGCTTCGAAAATGCTCTAATTGGCGGACGTCAGCCCCGCCAGTTCCACCGCCCGCGCGAACACCGCCTCGAACATCTCCGCCGTCAGCCGGTTGGTATTCTGATTGTAGCGCGAACAATGATAGCTATCGATCAGCATCCGCCCGTCGGGCATGCGATGCTCCGCCCCATGGGCAAAGCGCGCCTTGGGCAACTTGCCACCAAGCACCTTCACCGCCGACTGATGGGCAATCTCGCCCAGCGCGACGAAGGTCCGCGCGCGCAGCAGTTGCGCCACGCCATCGGCCAGGAAGGGGCGACAGGCATGGACTTCGGTCGGCACCGGCTTGTTCTGCGGCGGCAGGCAGCGAACCGAATTGATGATGATCGCGTCGCGCAGTTCCAGCCCGTCATCGACCCGCGCCTCATAATTGCCCTGCGCCAGACCGAACTTCTTGAGCGTCGCAAAGAACAGTTCGCCCGCGACATCGCCGGTGAAGGGGCGCCCGGTGCGGTTCGCGCCCTGCTTGCCCGGCGCCAGGCCGATGATGCCGATCCGCGCCATCGGGTCGCCAAAGGCGGGCACCGGCGCGTTCCACCAGTTGGGATGTTCCGCCCGGCATTCCACGCGCAGCGCGACAAGGCGCGGGCAGAGCGGACAGTCGCGGGGCGGTTCACTTGATAGGGGGCTTTGCAGGATCATGGCGCTCAGATAGGCGCTGCACCATGCCGGACACAAGCCGCCACCTTTATGCCCTCTCGATCGGGTCGAACCGGCCGCTCTCCGCCCGGCTGACGCCGCCGCGCCTGCTGGCCGAAGCGGTGCGCCGGATCGGCGCGCTCGGCGATGTGGTCGCCCTGTCGCCGACGATCGAGACGCCGCCGCTCGGCCCCTCGCGCCGCCGCTTCGCCAATGCCGCGCTGCTGGTCGACAGCGCCCTGCCCCCGCCCGTCCTGCTGGCCGCGCTGCAGGGCATCGAGTCCGGGCTTGGCCGCCGCCGCTTCCAGCGTTGGGGCGCGCGCCGGCTCGACATCGACATCATCCTCTGGTCGGGCGGGCATTGGCGCAGCCGCGATCTTCTGATCCCCCACCCCGCCTTTGCCCAGCGCGACTTCGTCCTGCGCCCGCTCGGCGCCATCGCACCCGACTGGAAATGCCCGCCTTCCGGGCAGAGCGTGCGGCATCTGCACGCGCTTTTGCGAAAAGCGACATATCATCGTGCCACAAGAGGTTGACCAGCCGCCCGTGCGCCACTAGTGCGAGCGGTCTCGACAGGGGGTCCATAGCTCAGTCGGTAGAGCAACTGACTTTTAATCAGTAGGTCGCTGGTTCGAACCCAGCTGGACTCACCACCCCAGACATCGCGATAGAAACCGATCCCGGCTCACCCTTGCCGATCGAGCGCGCGCATCCACGCCATTTCTGCACATGGCGCACAACTGTCGTGCCGACAAACGGCAGGACAGGACGGGTCCGGATGTTATCGAGCGGGCGACGCGCCCGCTGCCAAGATTCGGGGCGCACACCGCGGTTTTCAAAAGCGGGCGCGTCACCTTTCCCATGCCCTGACCATCCCTCAATGCGCCCACCCGCAAAAAGAAAACGCGGCCCCGGGACAAGCCCGGAACCGCGTCTTTGCCCTTCCCCAAGGGAATAGGATCAGAACTTGCCCTGGATACCGACGAAGAAGCGCTGACCGGGATAGGCCATCTCCACCGGCATATCGCTATTGATATAGAGTTTGGTGGATTCCTTGGTCAGGTTCTGCGCTTCCAGGAAGACACTGAAATGATATTGCGGGAAGCGCAGCGTGATCTTTCCGTCCAGATAGCCTTCACCCCTGCGATAGAGCGGGTTATTGCCGTTATTGGCATCAATCACCGTCTGCATCCACTTGGAGCGATAATTGTAGCTCAGGCGGAAATTGAGCCAATCCTTGTCGTAGAAGAAGCTGGCATTATAAGTATATTTCGACATGCCGGGATATTCTTTGAGTTCCGCCCCGGTCGCACTGTTGGTGAGGTTGGTCCGCAACGCCCGCGAATAGCTGAAATTCGCGCTAGCCCCGAAACCATCGAACGGCTTGGGCAGGAAGGTGAAGGCAGTCTGCGCATTCGCCTCGATGCCGTCGAGCAGCGCACCAAAGCCATTGACAGGCTGGCGCACCGTATAGCTGGAGCCGTCGTTGAACAGGTCCACGCCGCTGCGGGTCACATTGGGAATGACGAAGCTGGATTCATATTTCTTCCAATAGCCCAGGCTCAGCATCGTGTCGGCGTTGGGATACCAGGCCAGGTTCACTTCCCACTGGTCGGCCCGATAGGGCTTGAGCGCCGGATTACCCGCTGTGCAGGTATCGTCCGTGCCCGTGATGGTGATGTCATCCAAGCAATTGATGTTCGGCACCAGGTCGGTGGGACGCGGTCGCGCCAAATTCTTGGCCCAGTTGGCCCGCAGGAACAGGTCGCGCGCCAGTTCCAGATTGGCGTTGAAGGCCGGCATGATGTCCGTGTAACTGTTGCTGATCGTCACCGATTGCGCCGCCAGCACGACCGTTTCCGTGCCGCCGGTCGGGGTGAAGCGGGTCACGCGGCTGACATTGGTGCCGGTCCCTTCATCCTTGGTATGCATCCAGCGCACGCCGGCATTGCCGGTCAGGCGCATGCCGAAAATCTGGGTATCGATATCCGCCATGACATAACCCGCCAGCACGGTTTCGTCGATCTTGGCGCTGGGCACCTGCGGGAAACCATCGGCGAAGCGGACCAGATCATGATCGAAGCCCGAAAGATCGTAGAATTTCCCCAGTTCCTCGGCATCGAAATTGGGGAAGGCGAGCCCCGTGGGCAGGCCAGCCGGCGCGCCCTTCAGGCCGGAAAAGAGCGGCGCGCCACCCGTGGTGCCGCCAATCGCGCCGATCAGCGCGGTATATTGGGCGGGCGTCATATACCAGGTATTGCCGTTGCGCGTCTGGGTCGGATTGGCGACGATATTGGTGGTGTAGGAGACATTCGCCGACGACTGATAGGTCATGCTCGTGGGATCGAGCAGTACCGAACCACCCCCCTGATAGTTCAGGAATTTCTGTTTGCGCCCCTGGGCACCAAATTCGATCTTGCTGACGATCGGATGATCGATTTCCCAATCGACGTCGATCTTGAACTGATCTTCGGTATTGTTGAACTCACCCGGACGATATTGCAGGCCGGGGCCATAGACCGGCAGCACCTGGCCATTGGCGCCGGTGCGGGTGAAGTCGGCATAGACCGCCGGATCGGCCGGGTCGAAATTGGATGGGAAGCTGAAGACCGGCAGCCCCTGGTCATTGTTGCGGTCGATGGTGATGCCCGACACGCTGGTGCCCAGCGAAATGAGGTTGGTCTGCTGATCGGTATGGGCGGTCGCATGCGATCCCATCACGTCGATCTTCAACCGGCTATTGGGTTCCCAGGTAAAGCCGCCCGAGAAATATTTGCTGTCCTGGTCATAATCGAAGTCGCGGCGCTGCACGCCGATGATGTTCGCCGCACCATTCCAGTTGGGGTTGGTTGCGGTGCCGATGTTGACGGCGTCAAGCGCGGTGGTGAGGCCGGTGACGACATGGTTCCCGTTGACCGTCGAAGTGCCCAGTTGGACCCGGCGACGCGACGTGCCGCCGCCCGCGCCGGCTGCCAGCTGCGGATCGAGGTTGAAGCGCTCGATGCGGCCCAAATCCACCGAATAGTTGGTATCCTGCAGCTTCTGGTTGCGCAGATTGACCTGGCCGTTGACATAGGCGCGGAAATTGGGCGCCACCTGATATTGCAATGTGACATCGGCCGAGATGCGCTTGTCATTACGCACCAATTGGCGATAGCGCGGCACGGTCGGCGCCCAGTCGAAGAACTGGGTTTCGCACGCCAGCCGGTTGGCGGTGGCGGCCCCGGTGGTCGCACCACCGACGCCAGCGCAGCTCTCATATGTATTATAGTTGCTGTAGAGCGGGTTAGCGACCGTCTTCTCGGTCGAATGATCGAAATCGGCCAGCCGCTGCCAGTTGGTGTTGCTGATATAATCCTGGCGCGTATCGACGTCGCTATAGGTGGCGTTGACCAGAATGCCCAGGCCATCGATCAGGAATTTGGGCGCACCGGCAAAGAAGGTCAGGCGCGGCTTCCAGCTTTCCGTAAGATCCAGATGCTGGCCCGACGCGACCATCGAGATCAGTGGATCCTTCAGTTCCAGCGGCTTGCGCGTTTCGACGCGCACCGTGCCGCCAATGCCACCTTCGGTCAGGTCGACGGCATAACCCTTGTAGACGTCGATCGACTTGACCAGTTCGGCCGCGATTTCGCGGAAGTCGCCGGCGCGCGAACCAAGCGCGCTGACCTGGCTGACACCGTTGATCTCGACGCGGTTGAGGTCGGGTTCGACGCCACGGATCGAGATCTGGTTGCCCTCGCCAAATTCGCGGCTCAGCTGGACGCCGGTGATGCGCGCGAGCGAGTCACCGATATTCTTGTCGGGGAAGCTGGCGATATCATCGGCAACGATCGAGTCGACGACGGTGTTCGCTTCCTTCTTGCGGTTGATCGCCGATTGCAGCGAGGCGCGAGTGCCGACGACGACGATATCGGCAGCCGAAACGGCACCTTCCTTCTTTTCGCCTTCGTCATTTGTCTGAGCAATGGCCGAAGCCGACACCAGCATGACGCCGGCCATGGCGAGGGCGGAAGCGCCCTTCAGCGTCCGGCGAACCATCGCGATGTTGGAAAAATGTTGCACGCTTTCAGTGGTATGCTCGCGCATAGCCGATCCCCTCTCTCCCAGAACACCCCATGACCGACTCCGTTTCCCCACGGTCGTCGAATCAGTTTCTAGACGGAGAGTTACTGAACCTATATGTGGGATGCAATTCTAATATTTGGATCAGTAGTGATCCGGAGGGGAGATTGATGCAAATGCGCACCACTATTCGGGCCTTTACCCTGATGCTCGGGCTGGCGACTTCGACCACGGCATTGGCAACTGGCCTCACCGCCCGAATAGCGGCCGAACGACTTGATCGCGGCGCGGTAGCGCTACCAGCACAGGGCGGCGGCATGCTCATTACATGGCGTCTACTGGCCGATGATCCCGCCACCATCCGTTTCCGCCTGCTGCGCGACGGCAAGCCGATCCATGACAGCCGCGTCGGCGAAGCCACCGCCTTCGTAGACAGGAAGGGCAGCGCCACCAGCCGCTATGCGGTGCAGCGGATCGGCGACAAGAGCGCCCCCTCCCCCGCCATGATGTGGGACAAATCCTATCTCTCCATCCCCCTCACGCCCCCCGCCGACGGCGTCACCCCCGCCGGCGAGTCGTTCAGCTACACCGCCAATGATGCGAGCGCGGCCGATCTCGACGGTGACGGCCGTTACGAGATCATCCTGAAATGGGATCCGACCAACAGCCATGACAATAGCCAAGCCGGCTATAGCGGGCCGGTGCTGCTCGACGCCTATCGGCTCGACGGCACGCGGCTTTGGCGCATCGATCTGGGTCGCAACATTCGCGCAGGCGCCCATTATACCCAGTTCCTCGCCTTCGACTTCGACGGCGACGGCCGCGCCGAAGTGGCGATGAAGACCGCTGACGGCACGGTCGACGGCACCGGCACGGTGATCGGCGACGCCAGGGCCGACTGGCGCGGCCATGATGGCGAAGTGCCTCAGCGCGACCGCACCGGCGCCAAGGTGCTGCCCGATGGCACCAAGGTCGCGCCGATGCAGGGCCGCATCGTCAAGGGGCCGGAATATCTGACCGTCTTCGACGGCCTCACCGGCAAGGCGCTGGCCACCGCCCCCTATGATCCGCCGCGCTATCCCGGCGGCAATCCCACGACCGAGCAGTTGGCCGAAAGCTGGGGCGATGGCTATGCCAACCGATCCGACCGGTTCCTGGCCGGTGTCGCCTATCTCGACGGGCATTTGCCCTCCATGGTCTTTGGCCGCGGCTATTATGCCCGCACCGCGATCGCCGCCTGGGACTGGCGCGACGGCAAGCTGACCCAGCGCTGGCTGTTCGACAGCAGCCAGCCGGGCAATGGAGACTATGCCGGACGCGGCAATCACCAGCTTTCGATCGCCGATGTTGATGGCGACGGCCGCGACGAGGTGATCTACGGATCGATGGCGGTCGATGACGATGGCAAGGGGCTGTGGACCCAGCCGCTCTTCCACGGCGACACCATGCATGTCAGCGATCTCGACCCCGCCCGCCCCGGCCTGGAGAAATTCGGCGTATTCGAGGATGTGAAGAGCAACGGCCAGCTCGGCTCTGCCCTGCTTGACGCGCGCACCGGCCAGATGCTCTGGTCCACCCCCGCCCAGCAGGATACCGGTCGCGGCGTCGCCGCCGATATCGATCCGCGCCACTGGGGCGCCGAGTTCTGGAATTCCAGCTCCGCCGAACTGTTCGACGTCGCCGGCAAGCCGATCGGCCCGCGCCCGCGCCAGATGAACTTCGCGATCTGGTGGGACGGCGACCTGCTGCGCGAGCTGCTCGACAAGACGACCATTTCCAAATGGGATTGGGAAAATGGCAGGGAAATCCCCCTGCTCTCGCCCGAAGGCCTGTCGTCCAACAACGGCACCAAAGCGACCCCGGCGCTTCAGGCGGACCTGATCGGCGACTGGCGCGAGGAAGTGGTGTGGCGCAGCGCGGACAATCGCGAGCTGCGCATCTACACCACGCCCTATCCGACCACGCACCGCTTCGTCACGCTGATGCAGGATCCGGTCTATCGCCTCGGCGTCGCCTGGCAGAACACCGCCTATAACCAGCCGCCGCACACCAGCTTCTATCTGGGCGCTGGCAAGCAGGGCGAACGCTGACCCTTGATCGAGTGGGTGGCGCCCCGTGCGCCGCCCACCGGACTGACCAATATATGGATCACATATCCATTTTTAGGGATATCTATTGACCCCTCGCCTGGCATCGCCCAAAGTGGCCTGACCAATATCGGAGAGGGCAAGGGCATGAAGCAGAAATCGGCTGTCGGCGCGCGGGTGCGTCATTTGCGGGGTAGCCTGGCCCTGCTGGCGCTGGCGCCGCTGCTGCCCGCGCTCCCCGCCGCTGCCCATGACGCCTCCACCGTCACCGCCTCGCCGCGCCAGACCTATAATCTCAACCCCGGCTGGCGGATGACCATCGGCGATCAGGCCGGCGCGCAGCAGCCCGGCTTTGACGACAAGGGCTGGCAGAGCGTCACCCTGCCCAACGCCTTCAACGAGACCCAGGCTTTCGCCCGCGATATCAAGGCGCTGTCCACCGACATCATCTGGTATCGCAAGCACATCACCCTCCCGGCCGATGCGACACGCGGCAGGGCCTTCCTGGAATTTGAGGGCGTGCGCCAGGCCGCCGAAATCTGGGTCAATGGCCGTTCGGTCGCGCTGTCCGAACATGGCGTCATGGCCTTCGGCGCCGACATTACCGCCGCACTCAAGCCCGGTGACAATGTCATCGCCGTGCGCGTCGACAATGACTGGAAATATAAGGAACGCGCCACCGGCAGCGGCTTCCAGTGGAACAATGACAATTTCAACGTCAATTATGGCGGCATTACCAAGAATGTCCGGCTCCACCTGACGGGCCAAGTCTATCAGACGCTGCCGCTCTATTCGACGCTCGGCACCACCGGCCAATATGTCTGGGCCGACGGCTTCGACATCGCCGGCCGCCGTGCGACCATCCATGCAGAAAGCCAGGTCCGCAACGACAGCGCCGCCGCGCGCGCCTTGTCGCTCCGCGTCGAAATCCGCGATCCCGCCGGCCGCCGCATCGCCCGGTTCGACAGCGCCGCCACCTCGATCGCACCCGGCCAGGCCGCCACCCTCGCCGCCGCCGCGCCGGTCGCCGACCTCCATTATTGGAGCTGGGGCTATGGCTATCTCTACACCGTGACGACCAGCCTGATCGACAAGGGGCCAAAAAATGCTGGCAAGGTCATCGACAGCGTCGACACCAGGACCGGCTTCCGCCAGACCCGCTTCGGCAATGGCAAGGTCGACCTCAATGGCCGCACCATCATGGTCCATGGCTATGCCCAGCGCACCTCCAATGAATGGCCCGCCGTCGGCACCTCCATCCCGCCCTGGATCAGCGACTTTTCCAACGCGCTGATGGTGGAGAGCGGCGGCAATCTGGTCCGCTGGATGCACGTCACCCCGTCAAAGCAGGACATCGAATCCGCCGACCGCGTCGGCCTGATGCAGGCGATGCCGGCGGGCGACGCGGAAAGCGACGTGACCGGCCGCCGCTGGGACCAGCGCAAGGAGGTGATGCGCGACGCGATCATCTATAATCGCAACAATCCCTCGATCCTCTTCTATGAAAGCGGGAACGAGAATATCAGCGAAGCGCATATGGCGGAGATGAAGGCGATCCGCGATCAATATGATCCCCATGGCGGCCGCGCCATCGGATCGCGCGAGATGCTGGACAGCAAAGTCGCCGAATATGGCGGCGAGATGCTCTATATCAACAAGAGCGCGAAGCATCCGATGTGGTCGATGGAATATAGCCGCGACGAAGCCGCCCGCGCCTATCAGGACAATTTCACCCCGCCCTTCCACAAGGATGCGCCCGACTATAATCGCAACCAGGACAGCCATGCCATCGAGGATGTGAAGCGCTGGAACGACTATTATGTCATGCGACCGGGCACCGGCACCCGCGTCAGTTCGGGCGGGGTCAACATCATCTGGTCGGACAGCAACACCCATTATCGCGGCGACAATAATTACCGCCGCTCGGGCGAGGTCGATGCCGTGCGCATCCCCAAGCAGGGCTTTTTCGCGCATCAGGTGATGTGGAACGACTGGGTCGACAGCGTCACCCCCGCCACCCACATCATCGGCCACTGGAACTACGCCCCCGGCACGGTCAAGGACATGAGCGTCGTGTCCAATGGGGATAGCGTCGAGCTGTTCCTCAACGGCCGCTCGCTCGGCAAGGGCCAGCGCAGCGACAGCTTCCTCTTCAGCTGGAAGGCTATCGCCTTCGCCCCCGGCACACTGCGCGCGGTCGCCACCCACGCCGATGGCAAGACGTCGGAATATAGCCTGACCACCACCGGCCCGGCGGTGGCGCTGAAACTCACCCCCCATGTCTCGCCGCGCGGCTTCGTCATGGACGGCGCCGACATCGCACTGGTCGATGTCGAAGCGGTCGATGCGCAGGGCCGCCGCGTGCCGGTCGACGCCAGCAAGGTCCATTTCGACCTCAAGGGGCCGGCGCTCTGGCGCGGCGGCATCGCTCAGGGCGACAGCCAGGGCAAGGTCCGCGCCGGCCAGACCGAAGGCGAAGCGGTGGTGACCAAGGCGCATGGGGCGGACGGCACCACCTCCTATGCCGGCACCGCGCGGGAGGAGGATAATTATATCCTCTCGCCCGACCTGCCGCTGGAGGGCGGCGTCAACCGCGTCCTGATCCGCGCGGGAACGAAGGCGGGCACCGTATCCCTCACCGCAACCGCGCCGGGCCTCAAAGCCGCCAGCCTGTCGATCGCGACTAAGCTGCCCGCCGCCGCCAAGGGCGGCCTGTCCACCGACTTCGCCGACGCCTTCCAGCCCGGCAGCCTGGTGCGCGGCCCGACGCCCGCCACCCCCAGCTTCACCCCGCACCGCACCACTTTCCTCGCGCAGGATATTCGCGCCGGGTCGGGGCAGGCCGATGCCGGCGCCACCGTCGACGACAATGAACTCACCCGCTGGGCGAGCGACGGCAAGCCGGACAATGGCTGGATCGAATATCGCTTCGCCACGCCGGTGCGCTTAAGCGAAATCGACCTGAAGCTGGTCGGCTGGCGCTCGCGTGCCTATCCGCTCGAACTGACGATCGACGGCGAGAGCGTCTGGCGCGGCGAGACCGAGCGACAGCTTGGCTATACCACGCTCCGCTTCCCCGCCACGACAGGTCAGACGCTGCGCATCCGCCAGACCGGCCCGGTGCAGGACAAGGACGCCTTCGGCAAGGTGGTGGAACTGGCCAGCGCCCGCCAGGCCGGCGACACCGGCGCCGACGCCGTCCCGCCCGGCTGGCACCTGGGCATCGTCGAAGCCGAATTCCACGGCCCGGTGGATTGAGGCCCCCAGCCTGCACGCTCCCACGTCCGTTCGTTTCGAGCTGTCGAGAAACGAGAGAGCCGCGCCGGCTGTTTCTCGACCCAGTTCCTCCTGAGCGCCTGCCTCAGGTCATGCGGACAAATTCGGACGGTCTGAAAGCGACCAGAAGCGGACATTCCTCCCCGGAACGGGGAGGTGGCAGCGCGAAGCGCTGACGGAGGGGCAGGTGCCTCTTGGCGCTGCGCTATCCGGCCTGTGCCCCTCCACCACTCGCTGCGCGAGCGGTCCCCCTCCCCGTGCCGGGGAGGAATGTCTTGTTCCCACCCATCGCCACCGCTCGGCGAACCTCAAAGCAAGCACTACGACGCCTTCGCCAGCCCCGGCACCCGCACCGGCTGCGCCACCGGCCGATTGAGCGCGACCGACAGCCGATCGGCTGTGCGCAGCGCCAGCGCGGCGATGGTCAGCGTCGGATTGGCCCAGCTCGACGTCGGGAAGGTCGAAGAGCCCACGACATAGAGATTGGCCTGGCCATGCACGCGCCCATCGGCATCGACCACGCCCTGGCGCGGATCGGTCGCCATGCGGGTCGTGCCCATATGATGATAGCCGCCGATCGCGTGGGAGGAAATGAGCGGATCGTTGCGCCACAATTCGCCCGGTTCGTCCAGCCAATCGGCACGCTCGACCCGGCCCATGCCCAGCCGCTTGAGTTCGCGGCCCAGGCCATCGACCAGTCCAGTGACACTATGCTTGTCGATCGCCGACAGCCGCCAGTCCAGCGCCACGCGCGGCACGCCCAGCGCGTCGCGCTCCTTCGTCAGCAGCACCCGGCTATCGGGATTGGGCGCCTGTTCGGCCCGCACCAACAGCGCGATCTCCAGCTTGCCCGCCTTGTGCAGCAGCCAGGGGCGCAGCGGATCGACATGGCGCTGGGCCCAGGTCGCCGCCTTCTTGGTCATCATCCACATCCGCCGGCCACTGCGCGTCGGCGACATGTCATGCTTGAGCGAACCATAGGCCCGCATGCCCCAGAATTGCGACGCCCGCGCCGGCTGTCGCCCGACGATGGTGAGCGAACTGTTGAGCAGCCCCTCGCGCCGCTGCAGATCAGCCGAGGGAGTGATCAGCGCCGCCATGTCATGGCCGCCGATCCGGTGGCGCCGGCCGAACGCCTTGAGCAGCGGCCAGGCTTTCGCATCGACGATCCGCCCGCCGCGCGCATGGGGATGCTCCATGAAGTTGCGGCCGACCTGATCCCGCTCATTACCGATGTTCGACGCCAGCAGCAGCCGGGCATTCTCGATCCCGCCCGCCGCCAGCACGAAGGCGCGCGCCTCGACATGCAGATGCGCGCCGGCCAGCGCCTTCGCCTCGATCCGGCTGATCGCGCCATCCCTGGTCACGATCCGCGTGACGCTGGCATGGGTGATGATCTCGCAGCGCGGATGATCGCGCAAATCCTGGCACGCGTCGAAGGTGAAGCGGTTGAAGCGCGGATCGAAATTCCACACCGGCATGTGCAGTTCCGACCGGTCGAAGCCGGGCAGCGGCACGCCATGGGCGCTCAGCGCCTCGGCGCTCGCCGGCTCGTCGCCAATCTCGAAAATGCCGCGCGCCTGCCCATAATAATCCTGCAGTTCGTCCCAGGACAGCGGCCAGCCTGACCCCGCCACCCAGTCGCGGCGCTGCAGGTCGATCGGGTCCAGCGTGGCGCAGCGCCCGCCCCAGATCGCCGTCGTGCCGCCAAAGAAGCGCAGCCGCGCATCGTCCAGATCATAATAGGTCTGGCCGACATTCCTGCCGGCATTGAGGTCGGCGGTTTCCCGCTCATAGTCCAGCCCGCCGCTTTCCAGCAGCAACACCTGATGCCCGGCCGCCAGCAGCCGGCGCGCGGTGGTGATGCCGGCCGCGCCCGCGCCGATGACGCAGACATCTGCCCGCCGGCGCAGCGCGCCGGTCTGTTGCGAGAGATCAATGCTCATTCATGCGTCCTGATTATTGGCCAGATCGGCCGCGTGCTTCTGCAGGAAATCCTGGGATTCCACGCCGGTCAGCACATAGACGGTGCCCTTGCGGGCCCAGTAGGCGATGGTCTCGCCGTCGACGACCTGGGTGCGCGGCGTTTCCGGCAGGCCGGTGACAGCCCGCGCCGCGAACAGCGATACCGGCGCCTTTTCGCCCGCATCGATCACCAGTTGCAGGCTCGGCCCATAGTCCGACGGGAACAGCTGCACATCCAGCACCCGCCAGCCCGCCGGCAGCACCGGCACGTTGATATGGGTGGCCGACCGGACATCGGCCGGGTCGAAATGCGGGATTTCGGGCTGCGACTTCATATGCGACCGCACCAGCGCGGTCTTGTGCGACATCAACGCCTCCTCGATGAACACCGGCATCGCCTGCGCCGTCGGCGCCACGCCCATGTTCAGCTTGCCGACGCCCAGCGCCACCGCGGCAACGATGCCCGCCGCCATCGCCAGCCCGCCGCTCAACCGGCGAAACAGGCGGCTGCGGTGCAGCGCGCCCTCCACCTTGCGAGCGCTGTCGTGCAGGCATTGCGGCGCCGGCTTCTCGTCGCGCTCGGCCAGTGCCCGCATCGCGTCCCGCACCGACAGATCGGCCAGCACACGTGCGGCGACATCGGGATTGCGCACCAGATAATCGGCCACTTCCAGCCGCCCCATGGCGTCGAGCTGATCGTCGACATAGGCGTGCAGTTCGCATTCGGTGATGGTGAGTTCCGCCATGGCTCAATCCCTCACGACGCGCAGATGGCCGGGGCGCACGGCGGGTGCCCCCTCCTCCAGCGCGCGCAGCTTCGCGCGGGCACGGGACAGCCGCGAAATCAGCGTGCCGATGGGAATGCCGATCGCGTCGGCCGCATCCTGATAGGAAAGCCCCTCGACCGCGACGAGATGCAGCACCGTCTGCTGCTCCTCCGGCAAGGCGCTCAGCGCCGCCTCGATCTGGTGCAGCCGCACCATCTGCTCCTGTGCCGGTGCCGCCACCGGCTCGGCCTGCGCCACGGCGTCGGCGCGGAACCGTTCGCGCACGGCCGCCCGGCGCGTGCCGCTGACGAACACATTGTGCAGAATGGAAAACAGCCAGACGCGCAGTGGCCGGCCGCGCTGATAGCTGTCGGCATTGGCATAGGCGCGCACCAGCGCATCCTGTACCAGATCCTCGGCATCGCTTTCATTTCCGGTCAGTCGACGGGCATAGCGCATCAGCGCGGGCAACAGGTCGACAACCTTGGGCGGCGTGGGTTTCATACGTCACTTACGCCTCAGTGATCGCTTTAATCCCCCTTCGCCCAAATATTTCTGAATTATGTATCTTCAACCCGTCAGGGCCGGATTTCGCGCCTTTCCGCGCTGCTGCGCAGGCCTGCCTCCAATATCTCCATCACCGCGATCGCTTCGTCCGCCGGCACCGGATTGGCGGCCTCGCCCCGGATCGCATCGGCCAGCGCCTGCCAGAACAGCCGGTAATCGCCACGTTCATTCATAACCATATGGCTATCCCCCGCCGCATCGATCAGATGGCCCGGCTGCGGATCGATGCCCCAGTCCGCACCCTCGGGCCGCTGCCCCGCGACCGTCGCTGCCTCCTGCCCGTCGGTCCCATGCTTGATCCAGCTGCCGCCCGTGCCATGGACGACGAAGCGCAACCCATGCGCCGCCGCCTGCTTGGTCGCATGCAGCAGCACGCGATGGCGCGGATAGCGCAGCGTCACATGGAAATAATCGGGCGACGCTGCCCCTTGCCGCAAAGCCGCAATGTCCGCGCTTACGCCTTCGGGCTTGCCGAACAGGCACAGCGCCTGGTCGACCAGATGCGGCCCCAGATCCTGCCAGATGCCTGCCGCCCGCGCGTCCTTCCAGGTCGTCGCCGGGGTCGGTCGCCAGCGGTCGAAATGGCTTTCGAACTGGATGATCTCGCCCAGCCGCCCCTCGGCGATCAGCCGGCGCAAGGTGCGGAAATCGGCGTCCCAGCGCCGGTTCTGGAAGATCGCCAGCAACCTGCCCGCGGCTTCCGCCTCGGCCGCCACCCGGCGTGCATCGGCCAGGGTCGTGGCAAAGGGCTTGTCCACCAGCACATGCTTGCCCGCCCGCAGCGCCGCGATCGCATGATCGGCATGCAGTTCATCGGGGCTGCACACGATCACCAGATCGACCCCCGGCAACGCCAACAGCGCATCGACATCGGGCACCACCTGCATGCCCGGCAGGCCGGCATGGACCTTGGCCGGGTCGCGCGACACCACCGCACGCAGCGCCATGCCCGGCGTCGCCAGCACATAGGGCGCGTGGAACGCCCGCCCGCCAAGCCCATAGCCGATCAGACCCACGCCGATTTCCTGCATCATCATCGTCCCATATCGCCGGGGCGGATCAGGGCGCACGCGCCTTGCCCCATAAAGATAGCATATACTATCTTCATGCCGAATCCCGCGAACGGGATCATGCCGAGAGGATAGCGCCCATGTTGTTGCGCCGACCATCGCCGCTTGTCGACCCGGCATCGGGTGTGCTGCGCGCCGACCATTTCCAGATCGCCTATGCGACCAACGATATCGACCGGGCGCAGGCGATCCTGGCCGATCGCTATGGCATTGGCGCCTTTCGCCGGCTCGAAGGACCGCTGGCGGCCGGCGGCCAGATCCGCGTCGAACTGGCCTGGGTCGGTCCGGTCATGTACGAACTGCTGACCGCCTCCGGGCCGGGATCGGCCATCTACATGAACCGCCTCGCCCCCGGCGATGCTTTCCAGATGCGCCATCATCATCTGGGCTATCTGATCCACGACGCCGCGCAGTGGCAAGCCCTGCTCGCCCGCGCGCAAGCCGACGGCCTGCCCGTCCCCCATGTCAGCCATAATGAAGGCTTCATGGACAGCTGCTTCGTCGATGCGCCGGAGCTTGGCCATTATCTCGAATATATTTTCCCGACCCAGGCCGGGATCGACTTCTTCGCCGCCGTGCCAGCCACCTAGCCTCCACCTGACCCGCCCGAAAGGACCAATCATGCCCCCTGCCCCTCGCGCGATCGTCGTCGGCACCGGCTTTGGCTGTCGCATCCATGTCCCCGCACTGCGCGCTGCCGGGTTCGAGGTGGCAGGGCTTGTCGGCACCGATCCCGACCGCACCCGCCGCCGCGCCGATGCTGTCAACATCGCCGACATCTTCACGGATCTGGGCGAAGCGATCGACCGGACCGGCGCGGTCGCGGTGACGATCGCCACGCCGCCCGCCAGCCATGCCGCGCTTGCCCTGACCGCGATCGAACGGGGCTGGCACATCCTCTGCGAAAAGCCGATGGCCGCCGACCCGGCCGAAGCCCGCGCGATGCTGGCGGCGGCGGAACAGGCGGGCATCACGCACCTGATCGGCAACGAGTTTCGCTGGGCGCCCGATCGCGCCATGATCGGCCGCGCCATCGCCAACGGGCTGATCGGCGATCCGCGCTATGTCACCCTGTCCAGCGTCCTGCCGATCGTCGCCGATCCTGCCGCCCGCATGCCGCGCTGGTGGTTCGATGCCGGCGCGGGCGGCGGCTGGCTCGGCGCCCATGGCTCGCATCTGGTCGACCAGTTGCGCGTCTGGCTGGGCGAGGTCGACAGCCTCAGCGCCACCCTGCCCACCGTGTCGGACCGCCCGGCCAACGCGGCGGAGGACAGCTATATCGTCCGCTTCCGCATGAAAAATGGCGCACAGGGCATTCTCCAGCACAGCGCCGGCGTCTGGGGTCCATCCGAAAATATCAGCCGCGTCGCCGGCACCCATGGCACGCTCTGGGTCGACAAGGGGGTGGTCAGGATCGCCGACCGCGATGGCGTGCGCGACCTGCCCGTCGATGCCGACCTCCACCTGCCGCCGATCGAAGCCGACGACCCACGCAAGGCGGCGATGCTGTTTGAACTCGCCCCCTTCATCCGCCTGTGCGAAGCCCTGCGCGCCGGCGTCGAAGGCCGGCCGATGCCCGATGGCGTCCCGGTCCCGACCTTCCATGACGGCGTCGCGGCGATGGCGCTACTCGACGCGATCCGCCAGTCCGCCGCGCAGGATGGCGCGCTCGTCAATATGGCCTGAAAAGAGAGAAGGCCCGTCGACGGGGGGATGTCGACGGGCCCGATCTGCGAGACCGCCCGAGCGGGGGGAAGTGCGGCGGCCTCATGCAACAGAACGGGCCAGTGCAGCGATGGTTCCCGCCTTATTGCTGATGCGGCAGCAATTCGATGAACAGCCCTTCGGCATCGGCGCACAACAGGTCGCCATCGCGCAACTCACCCCGCACGAAACGCTTGCGCCCCTCGACCTTCGTGACCCAGGCGCTGACCTGCAATTCCTTGTCGATCGGCGTGATCGCGCGATAATTGACGTGCAGATAGGCGGTGCGCGCCATGCGCTGCGCGCTCATGTTCGCCGGCAGCCCCAATATCTCGTCGAACAGCAAAGCCACCGCCCCGCCATGAGCGGCATAATTGGCGCCCAGATGGAAGGCGCCAAAGGTGACGCGGGCATGGAGCGAATCATCGCCCATCTGATCGGGGATGAAGGCCGGCGCGAACACCTGGCCATGACCCGGCGCATCGCGCACCCGGCCGAACATGCGATGCGCCTCGTCCGCCACCATCGGCGTCAGCCGCTGCGTCCAGGCGGCCAGGTCCGCGTCCAGCGCCTGCGCCGTAGCGTCGTCCAGCTTGGCCGCCGCGACATGATCCAGGAAATCGCGCAGCCGGTCGATCATCGCGCCATAGGGCGTATCGCCCGTCAGCCAGCGCCCGCCCAGCAGATCCCGTTCCTCGTCCGCTCCCGGTCCTGCCGCCGATCCTGCTTCCGTCATCTGTCGTCCTGCTCCCTTTGCCCCTGCTTAGCCATGCTTTGGCGGGCGAAGGAAGCCCCCGATCGGCGGGCAGGATGACGGCTGGATTGCCGCGCATCAATCGGCCGCGGCCACGCCTTCCGGGATAACGCTACGGCGTTGCAGCATCACGCTGCGCCCCGGCACCATCAGGGGACCGTCGGGCAACTCGAAAAGAAAATCGCCCTCCGCGCCATTGATGCACAGGCTTAGGCCCGACGCCCGGAAATGCAGCACCAGCCGCCGCCGCGCGGGATCTTCCCATTGAGCGACGCTCAGCGGCTGACCGCCCTCGTCCAGCCAGACGACATCGTCCTCGCCCAGCAGCGCCACATCGGTCAGATCGGCACAACGCCGCCGCCATTGCCCCAGCGCAAAGGCATGGGCCTCGATCTCCCGGTCGCGCGCGTCCCACTCGATCCAGCTGATGCCATTATCCTGCGCATAGGCATTATTATTGCCCATCTGGCTGCGCCCGAACTCGTCGCCCGCCGTCAGCATGATCGTCCCGCGCGAGCAGAAGAGGGTGGAGAGCAGCGCCTTGATGTCGCGCCGCCGCGCCGCGATGACCGTCGGATCGTCGCTCGCTCCCTCCACGCCGTTGTTCCAGCTGAAATTCTCGCCATGGCCATCGCGATTGTCCTCGCCATTGGCTAGGTTATGCTTGTCCGCATAAGCGGTGCAGTCGGCCAAAGTGAAGCCGTCATGGGCGGCGAGGAAATTGACGCTGCGGGTCGTCCCCTCGAAAATATCCGACGATCCCGCCAGTCGCGTGGCGAAGGCACCGATCGTGCCAGCGTCGCCCCGCCAGAAACGCCGCATATCGTCGCGATAGCGGTCATTCCATTCCAGCCAGGGCGGCCCGAACCGGCCCAGTTGATAGCCCCCCGGCCCGATATCCCATGGCTCGGCAATCAGGATGCGGTCGCCCAGCACCGGATCGGCGCGCATCTCCGTTAGCAGCGGCGCATCACGGTCGAACCCGTCCGGCAACCGCCCCAGCGCCGGCGCCAGATCGAAACGGAAACCGTCGATCCCCGCCTGCACCACGAAATGGCGCAGCGATTCCAGGATCATCCGGCGCACCATCGGCTGGTTGCAATCCACGCTGTTGCCGGTGCCGGTATCGTTGATCAGCCGCCCGTCCGCCTCGTGCCGGAAATAGGCGCGGGCATTGAGGCCGCGCAGCGACAAGGTCGGCCCCAGCCTGTCGCTTTCGCCGTCATGATTATAGACCATGTCCATGATCACGCCGATCCCGGCGTCATGCAGCGCCGCCACCGTATCGCGCAGTTCGGCAAGCCCGCCGGGCGCCAGCCGCGGATCGAGGGCGAAATAGCTGACCGGATTATAGCCCCAGGCATTGCGCAGGCCGAGCGGCGGCAAATGTCGCTCATCGATCCACGCGTTGATCGGCATCAGTTCGACCGCGCCGACGCCCAGCTTCTGCAGATGGTCGATCACCACCGGATGCGCGAGCGCGGCGATCGTGCCGCGCTGCGCCTCGGGAATGTCCGGATGCAGCAGCGAGAAGCTGCGCACCTGCAATTCGTAGATGAGCCCACCCGGCTGGAAGCGCGGCGCCGCCGAAGCGACGGCCGGCAACGGCGCGGCGACCACCCCTTTGGGCATCAGCGGCGCGGTATCTTCCCCCTGCCCGCGCGGTGCGGCCAGCATCGGATCATGGACGAAGGCCCGGTCGATCGCCGGCGCATAGGGATCGAGCAGCAGCTTGTCGGGGTCGAACCACAGGCCGCTATCGGGATCATATGGGCCATCGGCGCGCAGGCCATAGCGGGCCCCGGCACCGACGCCCGGCGCATGAACCTGCCAGACGCCCTCCTCTCCCCGCGCCATCGACAGGCGGGTTTCCCGGTCGTCCTGATCGAACAGGCAGAGCCAGAGCTGCGTCGCCTCCGGCGCCCAGACGGCAAAGCGGGTTCCGCCGGCATCGATCACCGGCCCGAACCCGCCCGCGCTCATGCGGCTTCGCGCCCCAGCAGGCTGCGATAGAGGGCCGCATAGCGCGCCGCGCTGTGGGTCCAGCTGAAATCGGCGCGCATCCCCGCGCGCTGCATCGCCTGCCAGGCCTCCGGCTCGCCATGCAGGCGCACCGACCGCGCGATCGCGCCGTGCAGCGCCAGCGGATCATCGCCAGCGAACAGGATGCCGGTCGCCACGCCCGCGCTCACCGCCGCCTCATTGGCGTCGATCACCGTATCGGCCAGACCGCCGACCCGCGCCACCACCGGCACGCAGCCATAGCGCAGGCCATAAAGCTGGGTCAGGCCGCAGGGTTCGAACCGCGACGGGATCAGGATCGCGTCGCCGCCCGCCTGCAACAGGTGCGACAGCGGTTCGTCATAGCCGATCTGCACGCCCACCCGGCCGCGATGCCGGTCCGCCGCCGCCAGGAAGCCGCCCTCCAGCGCGTGATCGCCCGATCCCAGCACCGCCAGCTTCGCGCCCAGCCCGACCAGATGGTCGATCGCCCCCATCATCAGGTCCATGCCCTTCTGCCAGGTCAGGCGGCTGATGATGACGAAGATCGGCGCATCGTCGCGCTGCAGGCCGAAGCGCTTTTCCAGCGCCCGCCGGTTGGCACTGCGTCCACTCAGGGCGCGCGCGCTGTAGCGCCGCGCGATCAGTTCATCCTCGGCCGGGTTCCAGATGTCGGTATCCACGCCGTTCAATATGCCATGCAGCTTGTCACTGCGCCCGTTGATCAGCCCGTCCAGCCCCATGCCATGGACCGGCGAGCGAATTTCCTCGGCATAGGTCGGGCTGACCGTGGTGATCGCATCGGCCGACACCAGCCCCGCCTTCAGGAAGCCGGTGCCGCCATAATATTCGACGCCATCCATGCCCCAGGCATCGGCCGGCAGGCCCAGCTGGGCAAATATCTCCGGCCCGAACCGCCCCTGAAAGGCCAGGTTATGGATGGTGACGACGCGCGGCACGGCATGGGCCGGGCCAAAGCGCATATAGGCTGCCGTCATCGCCGCCTGCCAGTCATGGACATGGACGATATCGGGCACCCAGCCCTTCACGCCCTCCGCCGCAATGTCCGCGCCGACCCGCGCCAGCGCGGCAAAGCGCCGCCAATTGTCGCCCCAGTCATTGCCGCCATGGTCGCCATAGGGCCCGCCTTCGCGCGCGAAGAAATCGGGCGCATCCAGCACCAGCAGGTCGAGGTCGCCGACCTTGCCCGCCAGCACCGTCGCCGAGGCGCCGAACAGCGCCTCATAACGGCGCACCGCCTTGGCCTTGCCCAGCTTCGACAGGACCGACGGATAGCCCGGCACCAGCGTCCGGGTCTCGACATCATGGCCGGCCAGCGCGCCGGGCAGCGCGCCGACGACATCGGCCAGCCCCCCGGTCTTGATCAGCGGATAGATTTCGGACGCAACCGACAGAAGCTTCATCATCATCCTTCGTTTCAGGCCACCAGCCGATCGATCATCGGCTGCGTCACCAGGCATATGCCGCTGTCGGTGCGGCGAAAATGCTGCGCGTCAAAGGCCGGGTCTTCGCCGATGATCAGGCCCGGCGGGATGCTGATCCCCGAATCCACCACGCATTTGTGCAGCCGCGCGCCGCGCCCGATCTCGCAATTGGGCATGATGATGCTCTCGGTAATGGAAGAGAAGCTGTGCGTGCGCACCTCGGAAAAGAGCAGGCTGCGATGCAGCGACGAACCCGACACGATGCAACCGCCCGCCACCAGCGAACTGGTCGCCGATCCGCGCCGTCCTTCCTCATTATGGACGAACTTGGCCGGCGGCGTGACCTCCGAATAGGTCCAGAGCGGCCAGCTGCGGTCGTAGAGGTCCAGGCTGGGCACCACGTCGGTCAGGTCGATATTGGCCTGCCAATAGGCGTCGATCGTGCCGACATCGCGCCAATAGGGCACCAGCTCGCTTTCCGCCCGCACACAGCTGCTGGAGAAGCGATGCGCCACCGCCTTGCCGTGCTTGACGATATAGGGGATGATGTCACCGCCGAAATCGCGCTTGCTGTTCTTGTCGTCGGCGTCCCGCCACAATTGCTCGATCAGGAAGCGGGTGCGGAAGACATAAATGCCCATCGATGCCAGCGCCATGTCGGGCTGGCCGGGAATGGCGGGCGGATCCTTGGGCTTTTCGACAAAGGCGGTGATCACGTCCGCCTCGTCGACATGCATCACGCCAAAGCCGACCGCCTCCTGACGCGGCACCTCCAGACAGCCGACCGTGACGTCCGCGCCACTGTCGACATGCTGCTGCAGCATCAGCTCATAGTCCATCTTGTAGACATGGTCGCCGGCCAGGATGACCATATATTCCGGCGCATAGCTTTCGATGATGTCGATATTCTGGAACACCGCGTCGGCCGTGCCCTCATACCATTGGCTTTCGGAAATACGCTGGCTGGCGGGCAATATGTCGAAGCTCTCGTTGCGCTCGGGCCGCAGGAAGTTCCAGCCGCGCTGCAAATGACGGATCAGCGAGTGGGCCTTATACTGGGTCGCCACGCCGATCCGGCGGATACCGCTGTTGAGCGCATTGGACAGCGCAAAGTCGATGATCCGCGCCTTGCCGCCGAAATGCACCGCCGGCTTGGCCCGCCGGTCGGTCAGCTCGGCAAGGCGACTGCCGCGTCCGCCGGCCAGCACATAGGCCATGGCGTCGCGCGCGATCGGCTGATTGCGTTGTTGCATTAGGGCTCCTCTCTCATGCCCGCGACCGCCTGCACGCGTTCCTCGGTATCAATAGTCCAGTTCCAGCATCAAGGTTCCGAAGGGCGGGATGGTTATGTTCGCCCATCCGCTCTCATCGGCCTCGACCACGCCCATATTGCCGGCGCCGCTGCCGCCATATTCGCACGCATCGCTATTGAGTATCTCGCGCCAGCGACCGCCCACGGGCAGCCGCATGCGATAGCCATGGCGCAGCACCGGCGTGAAATGGCTGATGACGACGATCGGCTTGTGGCCGGGCGCCCGCCGTTGCCAGGCAAAGACGCTGTCCGCCGCACCATCGACCAGCACCCATTCAAACCCTTCCGCCTCGCAATCGCGCGCATGCAGCGCCGGCCGCGAACGATAGAGATGGTTGAGATCGCCGACCAGCAACTGCACCCCATGATGGGGCGCATGGTCGACCAGGTTCCAGTCGAGCGCCCGCTGCTCGCTCCACTCGGCGCGCTGGGCGAATTCCTGGCCCATGAACAGCAGCTTCTTGCCGGGATAGCCCCACATGAAGGCATAATAAGCCCGCAGCGTCGCGAATTTCTGCCAGTCGTCGCCCGCCATCTTGTGCAGCAGCGACGATTTGCCATGCACCACCTCGTCATGGCTCAGCGCCAGCACGAAATTCTCGCTGAAGGCATAGAGCAGGCCGAAGGTGATGTCGTCATGATGATGCTGCCGATGCACCGGCTCGCGCGCCAGATAGCGCAGCGTGTCGTGCATGAAGCCCATATTCCATTTGAAGCCGAAGCCAAGGCCACCCTGATGCACCGGCGCCGACACCTGCGGCCAGCTGGTCGATTCCTCGGCGATCGTCATCACGCCGGGAGAATCCGCATAGAGCGCCTTGTTCATCCCCTGGAGGAAGGCGACCGCCTCCACATTCTCCCGCCCGCCATGGTCGTTGGGGATCCATTCGCCGGGCTTGCGCGAATAATCGAGGTAGAGCATCGAGGCGACCGCATCGACCCGCAGCCCGTCGACATGATAGCGCTCGGCCCAGAAGAGCGCATTGTTGGTCAGATATTCCGCCACCTCGCGCCGGCCGAAATTGTAGATCGCCGTGTTCCAGTCCGGCTGGAAGCCCTTGCGCGGATCGGCATGTTCATAAAGCGCGGTGCCGTCGAACCGGGCCAGGCCATGCTCGTCGGTCGGAAAATGCGCCGGCACCCAATCGAGAAGGACGCCGATCCCCGCCCGGTGCGCACCATCGACGAAGCGGGCAAAGCCCGCCGGATCGCCAAAGCGCGCGGTCGGCGCATAAAGGCCCAGCGTCTGGTAGCCCCAGCTCGGATCATAGGGAAATTCGCTGATCGGCAGGAACTCGATATGGGTGAAGCCCATGCCCACGACATAGGGGATCAGCCGCTCGGCCAGCGCATCCCAATGCAGAAAATCGCCATTCTCGTCGCGCTGCCATGATCCGGCATGCACTTCGTAGATGGAGATGGGCTGGCGCCGCGCATCGGCCTTCTGCCAATGGTCGCGGTGATCCGCATCGCCCCATATATGCGCGGGTGGACCGTTGACGATCGACGCGGTCGACGGGCGCAGTTCCGAGCGGAATGCGAAGGGATCGGCCTTGAGCGGCAGCACCAAGCCATCCGGCCCGACAATCTCGAACTTGTAGGGCTGGCCGATGCCGACTTCGGGCAGGAAGATTTCCCACACGCCCGCATCCTGCCGGTGCCGCATCGCCGCGCGCCGCCCGTCCCAGCGGTTGAAGTCGCCGACCACCGACACGCGCCGGGCATTGGGGGCCCAGACCGCGAAATGGGTGCCGGCAATCCCTTCATGCTCCATCGGATGCGCGCCCAGCTTCTCGAACAGCCGCTTGTGCGATCCTTCGGCGAAATAATAATCGTCCATCGGCCCCAGCACCGGGCCAAAGCCATAGGGATCGATCGTCGCATAGCGGCCGCCATCGCCATAATGCGCTTCATAGCGCAGCGGCTGGCGCTTGCGGATCTTGACCTTGCCTTCGAACAGGCCAGCCGGGTGGATCAGCGCCAGTTCACCGACCGGCTTGCCATCCAGCGTCTGCGCACTGACGCTGACGGCATCGGGCAGCAGCACGCAGGCGGTAAAGCCGGTCTTGCCGCTGTCAGGATCGGCCGGGTGCACGCCAAGCGTCGCGAAGGGATCGGCATCCCGCCCTTCGACCAGCCGGTCGATCTGCTCCGGCGTCAGCACGCTCCTATCTCCCGTCTCCGCCGATAGCGGCCATTCTTATCACCCCATCTTCCAGATGTCGGCGGCATATTCGCGGATCGTCCGGTCGGACGAGAACCAGCCCATGCGCGCGACATTGTGGATCGCCTTCTTCGCCCACAATGCCTGATCCTGCCAGATGCCATCGACCCGGCGCTGGGCGGCGGCATAGCTGTCGAAATCGGCCGCCACCATGAACCAGTCATGGTCGTAGATACCCTGGATCAGATCCTTGTAGCGATTGGGGTCGTCGGGCGAGAAGACGCCGCTGGCAATGGCATTGAGCGCCTGCCCCAGTTCCCGGCTCTGTTCGATCACCGCGCGCGGATTATACCCCTCGGCCCGGCGCTGGTTCACCTCGGCCGCGGTCAGGCCGAAGATCACGATATTATCCTCGCCAACATGATCGCGCATCTCGACATTGGCGCCGTCCAGCGTGCCGATGGTCAGCGCGCCGTTGACCGCGAACTTCATGTTGCCGGTGCCCGACGCCTCCATGCCCGCGGTCGAAATCTGTTCGCTCAGGTCCGCCGCCGGGATCATCATCTCCGCCATGGAGACATTGTAATTGGGCACGAACTGCACCTTCAGCAGTCCCTGCACCGACGGGTCATGATTGATCGCGCGGGCCACGTCGCCCGCCAGCTTTATGATCAGCTTGGCATTATGATAGCTCGGCGCCGCCTTGCCACCGAACAGCTTGACCCGCGGCACCCAGTCCTTTTCGGGATGCGAGCGGATCTGGTCATAGAGCGCCACCGCCTCGATGATGTTGAGCAGTTGCCGCTTATATTCGTGGATGCGCTTGATCTGGATGTCGAACAGCGCGTCGGCGTCGATCCGCGCGTTGATCCGCTTCCGCAGCAGGTCGGCCAGCGCCACCTTGTTGAAGCGCTTCACTGCCAGGAATCGCTCCTGGAAGGCGGTGTCGTCGGCGAAATTGTCAAGCTCGCGCAGCGCCTCGGCATCGTCCATGAAGCGGTCGCCAATCGCCTCGCGGATCAGTTCGAACAGGCCATGGTTGCACTGCATCAGCCAGCGGCGGAAAGTGACGCCGTTGGTCTTGTTGTTGATCCGCGCGGGATAAAGCTTGTGCAGGTCGGCGAAGACCGTGACCTTCATCAGGTCGGTATGCAGCGCCGACACGCCATTGACGCTGTGCGATCCGGCAAAGGCGAGATTGCCCATCCGCACCCGCCGCTCGCCGCCCTCGTCGATCAGCGAGATGGTGCCGATCGCATGATCGTCGAACTGGCCGGACTTGCGCGCCTCGCCCAGCAAGCGGCTGTTGATGGCATAGACGATCTGCATGTGCCGGGGCAGCAGCCGCTCGAACAAGGGCACCGGCCAGCTTTCCAGCGCCTCGGGCAGCAATGTGTGGTTGGTATAGCCGAAGGTGCGGCGGACAATGTCCCAACCCTCGTCGAAATCCAGCCCATGCTCGTCGACCAGGATGCGCATCAGCTCCGCCACCGACACCGCCGGATGGGTATCGTTGAGCTGGATCGCCGCCTTGTCCGGCAGGGTACGGACATCGCCGAAATATTGGATATGCCGCCGGACAATGTCCTGCAGCGAGGCGGAGGAGAAGAAATATTCCTGCCGCAGCCGCAATTCCTGCCCCGCCGGCGAACTGTCGGCAGGATAGAGGACGCGGGTCAGCGCCTCGGCCCGGTTGCTTTCGGACAGCGCGCCCAGATGGTCGCCGGCATTGAACTTGTCGAGCAGGATCGGGTCGATCGGCTGTGCCTCCCACAGGCGCAGCGTATTGACCCGCTTGCCCCGCCAGCCCGCGATCGGCGTGTCATAGGGGGTGGCGATCACCCGTTCGGCCGGGCGCCAGCTCATCTGATAGGGGCCGCAATCCTCGCACTCGGCCGGATCGACACGCCCGCCGAACCCGACCTCGTAACTCGCCTCGCGCCGCTCGAACTCCCAGGGATTGCCGTGCGCCAGCCAGTTTTCCGGCAGTTCCACCTGCCAGCCGTCGCTGATCTCCTGCCGGAACATGCCGTTCACATAACGGATGCCATAGCCATAAGCGGGGATGTCGACCGTCGCCATGCTCTCCATGAAGCAGGCGGCGAGGCGCCCCAGGCCGCCATTGCCCAGCGCCGCATCCGGCTCCAGCGCGGCGATCAGGTCCAGGTCGACGCCCAGCGAGTCGAGCGCGGCCTGCAAATCGTCCAGCATCTCCATATTGGATGCCGCATCGCGCATCAGCCGGCCGATCAGGAATTCCAGGCTCAGATAATAGACCCTGCGCCCCTGTTCCTCATAGGTCTTGTGGGTCGACTCGATCCAGGCGTCGATCACCCGGTCGCGGATCGAGAGGATGACGGCATGCAGCCAGTCGTGCGGCTTGGCTGCCTTGGCATCCTTGCCGATGCGATAGGTCAATCGCTCGACAATCTCATGGGCCAGAATCTGCGGATCAACCTGCCGGGGTGCCGGCTTGGGAAGCTGCGTCTCGCCCTTGAGATTCATGGCCGGGATCTCCCTCTATGAGTCACCGGGATGATGGCACAGCGCGCTTCGCCATGCCAATCCATTTTTTGCAGCGCAGCATGGACTTTTCCCGCTTCTTTCTGCGGGCTTGGCCTGCCTCAGCCCCGACCGCGTCGCGTGACGATGGCCGCCCCGATCCCGGCCCGCAATTCCGCCCGCACCGGATAGGTGCTGGACGGCAGATGCTGGGTCATGAACAGGCCGATCAGCCGTTCGACCGGATCGATGAAGAAATAGGTCGAGAATACCCCGCCCCAGTAGAATTGCTGGTTCGCCAGCGTCATCGCAAAGCCCAGGCCGAAACCGACCCCGGCATAATCCGCCTCGCTGAACATCGCCTGTGACATGCTGGCGAGGTCGCCGCCGCCGGGCAGATGATTGGTCCGCATCTGCGCCACCGTTTCGGGCTGCAACAGTCGTGCCCCATCCAGCTCGCCACCGCGCAGCAGCATCCGTGCGAAACGGTGATAATCGGCGGTCGAAGAGATCAGCCCGCCCCCGCCTGATCGGAAACGCAGCTTGCGCCGCCAACTGCTGGCCGCGCCCCGGTCACGCAGCCGCAACCCGTCCTCGCCCAGCCCCCAAGCATCGGTCAGTCGGTCGGTCCGGTCCTCAGGCAAGGTGAAGAAACTGTCCTTCATGCCCAGCGGATCGAAGATATTCTGACGAAAATGCGTCTCCAGATCCTGTCCCGACAGCCGCTCGACGATCACGCCCAGCACATCGGTCGACACGCCGTAATTCCAGCGCTCACCCGGTGAAAATTCCAGCGGCAGGCTGGCCAGCGCGGCGATGAACTCGTCCGACGACCGCTTCTGCTGGAACTCGTCCAGCCCCAGTTCCCGATAGCATGCGTCGATCGGCGTCTGCCGTTGCAGCCCATAGGTCAGGCCGGATGTGTGGCGCAGCAGGTCGATCATCCGCATCGGCCGCGTCATCCTTCCGCGCCCGTCCGCCCCGACGCGAAGGTCGGCAAATGCGGGCAGCACGTCCGTCACTGGATCGTCCAGCGCCACCTTGCCCTGCTCGACCAGCCGCATGAAGGCAACGCTGGTGACCGGCTTGGTCATCGACGCGATACGGAACAGCGCATCGGCCTGCAACGGCTCGCCGGTCGCGCGCGCCTGCCCCCGGCTGACCGACAGCAACGGCACCTCGTCGCGCGACACCAGCATCTGCATATGCGGCAATTTGCCGCTCTGCACATAGGTCCGGTCCAGATGATCCACCAACGCGTCCAGCCGGTCGGGGTCCATCCCCGCCGCCCTCGCCGCTGCTGCATCCGTCACTTTCGCTGTCGCCATGTCCGCTCCTGCCATATCCGAAACGGGCTAGAGCAAGCCGCGCACTAGGTAAATGATTTCAGGCCATGACCGGTCGATCCGCGCCTTGCCATTGCCAAGACCCCACCCCTGCCTCTATGGCAACCCGCCTGATCGCCAATACCGGACGCACCACAGGCATGGCCACGGGCCTTTCTGCTATCTTCTTCCAGAATCGCGCTGCCCTGCTGCGCTTCCTGCGCGCGCGCGGTGCGGGCGAGGATGCGGAAGATTTGCTGCAGGACATGTGGATGAAGCTGGAGGCCAAGGATCTGGGGCCGGTCGCCGATCCCCTGCCCTATCTCTATCGCATGGCCAACAACCTGATGCTCGATCGCTATCGCTCCGCCACCCGGCGCGAGCGGCGCGAGCAGGACTGGGCCGAAGGCGCCGGAGGCGTGATGGCCGACCCGAATGACGATCTGGCGGTCGACGAACGCATGATCCTCAATCAGCGGCTGGAACAGGCGCGCGGCATATTGGCCGATCTTGGCCCCCGCGTCGAACTGGTGTTCCGCCGTTTCCGCATAGAGGGGGTCGGCCAGCGGCTGATCGCGGAGGAATTGGGGGTCAGCCTGACCACGGTCGAGAAGGATCTGCAAAAGGCCTATCGGGCGATGCTTGCGCTCAAGCAAAGTCTGGATACGGAATGAGCGGATCGGCGGCGTCTGGCTCTTCAAGGGGCAAGAAATGAACAGGGCACAGGCCATGATGAACGAGGAGGCGCTCGGGTGGGTGATCCGCACGCGCGATCCCGAATTTGACGACTGGGACGCCTTCACCATCTGGCTGGAGGGCGATCCCGCCCGCGCGACCGCCTATGATGCGCTGATGGCGGCCGACGCGGATCTGGCGGACATGGTTCCGGCGGAACCCGTCGTCATGCCTGTTGCTGCCAATGATGCCGGCGAACGTCACCGCCGCCCGCTGCGCTGGATCGGCGGCGGCGCGATCGCCGCCGCGCTGGTCGCCGCCGTCTCGGTCGGCCTGCTCAACCGCAGCGACATCTACAGCATCACCACCCGTCCCGGCGAAACCCGCAGCATCGCGCTGGACGACGGCACCCGGATCGAACTGAACGGCGGCACCACCCTGCGCCTCGACCGCAAGAATGCGCGCTTTGCCGCGCTCGACGCGGGCGAAGCGGCCTTCACCGTGCGCCATGACGCTGCCGATCCGTTCCGCGTGACCGTCGGCGACGCCGTGTTCGAGGATGCGGGCACCGTCTTCAACATCGTCCATAGCGGCAACGCCACCCGCATCGGCGTGTCCGAGGGCAAGGTCATCTACAATCCGCAGGCCGAAGCCATCTCGCTGCCCGCCGGCCGCGCGCTGAGCGATGGCGCCGAAGGGCTGCGCGTGATGGACGTCGCGCCCCAGGCCGTCGCCAGCTGGCGCCAGGGCCAGCTCATCTATGCCAATGCACCGGTCGGCGACGTGACCCAGGATATCGCCCGTTCGCTGGGCGTGACGCTGGCCGCGACACCCGGCGCGCAGGCCATGCGCTTTACCGGCACGATCCGGCTGGAACGGGATCCGTCCCGCTTCTTCGCCGCTGCCGCGCCCCTGATGGGGCTGTCCGCCATCCGACAGGGGAATGGATGGCTGCTGAAGGAAGGGGATGGGTCGCAAAACTGACGTCCTTTTCGTCACCGCCTTCGCCATAGCGGCCGCATCGCCCGCGCGAGCGGCGGACAGACAGTCGATCGACCTCGCTCCGGGACGCCTGGGCGAGGCGGTGGTGGCGCTCGGCCGTCAAACCGGCGCCAGTATCGGCATGTCGGACCAGTCGCTGGCCGGCATCGCCACCCCTGCGATCCGGGGCCGGATGTCGACCGCGGGCGCCCTTTCCCAGTTGCTGCGCGGCAGCGGCGCCAAGGCCAAACAGATCGACGCCACCACCTGGCGCATCGTCCGTGCCCGCAAGAGCGCTCCGCCGCCATCGCCGACGCCAGTCGCAGCCATGCAACTCGCGCCGGTTGCGCAGGAACCGCCGGCCGACATCATCGTCACTGCGTCCAAGCGCGACATTCCCCTGCCCCGCTATGCCGGCATGGTCGAAACCGTGACCGGTGGCCTGTTCGAGACCGCCGACGCGGCGCAGGGCACGGCCGCGCTGCTCTCGCGCGTCGCAAGTCTGAGTTCCACCCATGCCGGCGCCGGCCGCAACAAGCTGTTCATCCGCGCCATCGCCGATTCCGGCGTTGCCGGGCCGACCCAGGCGACGACCGGCCAATATCTGGGCGACATGCGCCTCAACTATGCCGCGCCTGATCCGGACCTGCGCCTCTATGACGTCGGCGGGGTCGAGGTGCTGGAAGGGCCACAGGGCACGCTCTATGGCGCCGGATCGCTCGGCGGCATCATCCGCATCATCCCCAACGCCCCCAATCTCGCGCAGTTCGGCGGCCAGATCTCGACCGGCGTGTCGGCGACCCAGCATGGCGATCCGGGCGGCGACCTGTCGGCCATCCTCAACCTGCCGATCGTGGCCGAGAAGGTGGCGCTGCGCGTCGTCGGTTATGGCGTGCAGGAGGGCGGCTATATCGACGATGTCCTGCGCGACAAGAACGACGTCAACCGCACCCGCACCTATGGCGGCCGCGCTACGCTGCGGATCGCACCGGCCGACGACTGGACCATCGATCTCAGCACCGCCTACCAGCATATCGAAGGTGACGACGCCCAATATGCCAGCCGCGAGGTCGGCCGGCTGGAACGCGCCTCCAGCGTCGCCCAGCCCTATCATTCCGACTATATCCTGGCCAATGCGCGGATCGAGCATCAGTGGGACGATCTGCGCCTCGTCTCCTCGACCGGCTATGTCCGCAATGTCCTGGCCGAAAGCTATGACGCGACCCAGCCGGGCGGCGCGCCGGCCCTGTTCCGCCAGCGCAACAAGGTCGAACTTTTCTCGACCGAAAACCGGCTGGTGCGCGACCTCGACAATGGCCTGGGGTGGTTGCTGGGCGTTTCCTATCTGGAAAGCACCTCGACCATCCAGCGGTCGCTGACCGGCTATGGCCCGCTGAGCGCACCGGCGATCGAGATTTTGCCGGGCGTCCCGGTCTATGGTCGCGGACGTCCTGCCACGGCCACCGGCGTGCGCAACCGGATCACGGAAGCGACCCTGTTCGGCGAAGCCTCGTTCGAACCGCTCCAGGGGCTGGTCGCCACCGTGGGCGGACGCCTCACCAACAGCCGCCTCAGCGGCGAGGCGATCGATCCGGTGGCGATGCTCTCGGCGGTCGCCGACCTTGCCCGTGTCGAGGCGCAGGCCGATCGTTCCGAAACCATCTTCCTCCCCTCCTTCTCGCTACTCAGCGATGCAGTGAAGGGACTTACCCTCTATGCCCGGTTCGAACAGGGCTTCCGTCCCGGTGGCCTGGCGGTCGACGATCAGCGCGCGCGCAGCTTCCGCAATGATCGCATCTCGACCATGGAACTGGGCTTCCGCAAGGGCGTGCCGGGCCGGGACACGGTCGCGCTCAGCGGCAATGTCGCCTATACCGACTGGCGCGACATCCAGGCTGACGTCACCGACCGCATCGGCCTGCCGACCACCGCCAATATCGGCGATGGACGCATCTATACGGTGGAAGGCCGGATCGTGATCCGTCCGATCCCGCCGCTGACGCTGGACGGCTCGATCATCTA
Source organism: Sphingobium sp. DN12 (assembly GCF_051058005.1). Lineage (NCBI taxonomy): Bacteria > Pseudomonadati > Pseudomonadota > Alphaproteobacteria > Sphingomonadales > Sphingobiaceae > Sphingobium > Sphingobium sp. DN12. The sequence continues at coordinate 913,050 of NZ_CP173717.1, read as the reverse complement.
TAATGACAGCCGCCTGACCCAGCCGGCCCAGTTCGTGCGCGCTCTTTCCTATGAAGGGCGCTCGCTGACCCTGCCCAATGTCGCCAATCTGGGTGGCCGCGTCGCTGCCGATTATCGTGCGCCATTGGGCGACGACATGCGCCTGCACCTGTCGGCCTCGGCCCGCTATGTCGGCAAGTCGCGCCTGGGCGTCGGGCCGATATTGGGCCGCGAACAGGGCGATTATGTCGATACGGCCCTGTCCGCGGCCGTCACGCGCGGCCCGGTCGAACTCTCGCTTTCGCTCACCAACCTGTTCGACAGCGACGGCAATCGTTTCTCGCTCGGCACGCCGTTCGACCTGAGCACCGACTATTATACGCCGCTGCGCCCCCGCACCGTGCGCATCGGCCTGGATTTCGCCTTCTAAAATCACGCCGGACGGCATTTTTCCTGACGGAACCCGCCCGGCGGCGACGTCCCTCCCGCATGTACGCGCCCATCAAACGGCGCGGCATTCAGAGGAGATATCATGCGACATTTGCTGGCCTGCACGGCCATCGCCCCGGTTCTGGTTGCGATGACCGCAACCAATGCCGCGGCGGAAACCACGATCGGTTCATCCACCACCACCGCCGTCAAAACCTCCACCGTCGCCTCGGGCGCGGCGGATGCGATCACGGTCAGCTCGGCTGGCAGCATCACGCTGACCAGCGGCACCGCGATCACGATGGACAGCAACAACAATGTCAGCAACGCCGGTTCGCTGACCATCAATGATGCCGACAATGCGACCGGCATCCTGGTCAAGGCCGGCACCACCGGCAACATCACCAACAGCGGCACGATCACGCTGACGGAAGATTATACCGCGACCGACACGGACAGTGACGGCGACATTGACGGCACGTTCGCCAAAGGGACGAACCGCAATGGCATCCTGGTCGAATCCGGTGCGGCCCACACCGGCAATATCGACACCACCGGCACGATCTCGATCGAAGGCAACAACAGCGCCGGCATCCGCGTCAACTCGACGCTGATCGGCAATCTGTCGACCTATGGCACCATCGCCGTCGTCGGCGACAACAGCTATGGCGTGGTTGCCAACGATATCGACGGCAACGCCACGATCCGCGGTTCGATCAGCACCAAGGGCGCGAACAGCACCGCCGTCGCCCTGCTCGGCGATGTCGATGGCGCAGTGAAGATCCAGGGCACGATCGTCAGCACCGGCTATCGCTCCACCACCCGCCCGAGCGACGTCACCAAGCTCGATGCCGACGACCTGCTGCAGGGCGGCCCCGCCCTCGTCATCGCCGGCAATGTCAGCGGCGGCATCGTGTTCGACGTCGCGCCGACCGCCAGCGATGATGACGACGAAGATGACACCGACATCGATGATGACGGCCTGCTCGACAGCACCGAAACCACTGCCACGGTCATCAACTATGGCTCGGCGGCTGCAGTGCAGATCGGCTCGGCCAGCGCCGACACCAGCATCGGCGTGGTCCAGGGCGACAGTTCGGGCTATGGCGTGGTCGTGCGCGGCGCGATCGCGGGCTATGGCATCTATGACGGTGTCGATGCCAATGCGATGGTGATCGGCGGTCTGGGCGGCGATGTCGACATATCCAAGGGCGTTCTGGTCGCCGGATCGATCACCGCCATTTCTTATGACAGCAACGCCACCGCGCTGCGCCTGGGTTCGGGCGCGACCAGCGACGCGATCGAGATTTCGGGCACCGTCGCCGCTTCGGGCGCCGCGCTCGCCAACACCAGCGCGCGCGGTCTGGTGATCGATGCCGGCGCACAGGTCAATTCGATCAAGGTCAGCGGCACGGTCGCGGCGGTTGCCGCCGATGATGAAAAGGGCCGCGCGATCGCGATCCTCGATTCCTCGGGCACCGTTTCCAGCCTCAGCAATACCGGCACCATCTCGGCGACCGGCGGCCTCACCAACACCGCCATCGACCTCAGCGCCAACAGCAGCGGCGTGACGCTGACCCAGGCGCTCGCCTCCTCGACCGCGACCGCGCCCAGCATCATCGGCGACGTGAAGCTCGGCTCGGGCGATGACGTCATGACGGTATCGGCCGGCCGGATCGTCGGCGATGTCAGCCTGGGCGCGGGCAATAACAGCCTGTCGCTCTCGGGCAGTTCGACCCTGACCGGCGATCTCAGCTATGCCGGCACCGGCGCCACCCTGACCCTGGCCGATACCGCCAGCGTCACCGGCGCGCTCGACTTTGGCGGCGCCAGCGGCACGATGACGCTGAACGGCACCTCCAGCTATACCGGCGCGATCAGCAACAGCGGCAACATGGCGCTGGTGCTGAACGGCGGCACGCTGGCGGCCAGCAACACCGGTTCGATCGCGCTTGCCTCGCTCAGCGCCTCCTCCGGCTCGGCGCTGGGCGTCACCATCAACGGCGCCGATGGCACCAACACGGTCTATGACGTCGCCGGCGCCGCCAGCTTCGCCAGCGGTTCCAAGGTGAAGGTGGCGCTGACCCAGGTCGGCGGATCGGAAGGCGACTATGTCATCGTCCGCGCCGCATCGCTGTCGGGCACCCCGGCGCTCGATAGCGCGACCCTGCTGCCCTACATGTTCAAGGGCAGCGTCAGCAGCGACACGACGACCGGTGACGTGACCCTGTCGATCGCCGCAAAGACGACGTCGGAACTGGGCCTGACCGGTTCGCTTTCAAGGGCCTATTCGGCGATCTTCAACGCGCTCGACAATGACAGCTCGATGGCGTCGGCCTATCTGGACGTGACCGACGGCCAGACGCTGAACGGTGCGCTGCGCCAGATGCTGCCCGAACATTCCGGCAGCACCTTCGAAGCCGTCACCGCCGGCTCGCGGGCGACCGCGCGCATCCTGTCCGATCCCAACGGCATCTACCGCACCAAGGACGGCAAGCTGGGCTTCTGGCTGCAACAGGTGGCGTTCGGCAGCTCCAAGAGCATCGGCGACACCGCCTCCTACGACATTAATGGCTGGGGCGCAGGCGGCGGCGTCGAATATCTGACCGATCTTGGCGCCTTCGGTGGTTCCTTCGCCTATATCCATGGCCGGGACACCAGCGACAGCTCCAACAGCTCGGCGGATTCCGACCAGTTCGAACTGGCGGCGCACTGGCGCGGCAGCTGGGGGCCACTCCAGGCCTTCGCGCGCGTGTCGGCGGCGCATATCGACTTTGACGGCACCCGCAACTTCACCCTCGACGATGTCGTGCGCAAGGCGACCGGCGACTGGTCGGGCAAGCTCTATTCGGCCACGGCCGGGGCTTCCTATCAGCTCCAGTTCAACCGCTTCAGCCTGCGTCCGGGCGTGGGCATCGACTATTATCGCCTGAAGGAAGGCGGCTATAGCGAAAGCGGCGGCGGCGACGCGTTCAACCTGACGGTCGACGGCCGCACCAGCGACGAAATGACCGCCAACGGCACGATCGCCGCCGGCTATGATTTCGGCAGCCTCAATCGCGAGGATGGCTGGGCGCGGTTCGAACTGGAAGGCGGTCGCCGCCAGCTGATCGGCGGGTCGCTCGGCGACACCGTCGCCCATTTCAAGGATGGCGATGACTTCGTCCTGGTCGCCGACAAGCGCACCAGCGGCTGGACCGGCCGGGCCCGCCTCTATGGCGGCACCGACACGTTCCGCGTTGGCGGCGAATTCGGTGCGGAAGAACAACAAAATCACGTCGCAATCTCATTCCGGGCGACGGTTAACTTCGTCCTGTGACGTCTGAATAAGGAATTGGCGGGCCACACCCCACAGACCCTCCCGGTCCGCCAGTTGCGCCACGGCATGATGTTCCTCCCCAAGGGACGCCAAGGCAAAAAAGAGGGGCGTCGCATGGGTTTCACCCGAGCGGCGCCCCTTTTTCATGGGCTAGTTCCGTGCCGCCCTCGCAGTCGCTTGGTGCAGCAACGTCCAAGCATGTGGCTACGACTAAAAAAAGGGGCGATGGCATCGCCATCACCCCTTCCTTGCCTATCAATTGACGTCCTGCTGTCAGCCGGCGAGCGCCTTCTTGACCAGTTCGTTGACGACCTGGGGGTTGGCCTTGCCCTGCATCGCCTTCATCGTCTGGCCGACGAAGAAGCCGAACAAAGCTTCCTTGCCGCCGCGATACTGCTCGACCTTGTCGCCATTCTTGGCGAGGACATCGGCCACCGCCGCCTCGATCGCGCCGGTGTCTGAGGTCTGCTTCAGGCCCTTTTCCTCGACGATCTTGCCGGGCTTGTCGCCGGTTTCCAGCATGATCTCGAACACCTGCTTGGCGATCGTGCCGCTGATCGTACCGTCGGCCACCAGCGCAAGCAATTCGGCGCCTTCCTCGGGGCTTACCGGGCTTTCTTCAAGGCTTTTGCCAATGCGGTTGAGCGCGCCATACAGTTCCGACAGCAGCCAGTTGGCCGATGCCTTGGCGACCTCGCCCTCGCTCTTCTTCTGAATACGCGCGCCTTCCGCCAGCAGCGCCTCGAACCAGCGGGCGGTGTCGGCGTCGGCGGTCAGGGTCGCGGCATTATAGGCGGACAGGCCCAGATCCTGCGCGTAGCGGCGCAGCTTCGCGTCCGGCAGTTCGGGCAGCGACTGGCGGCATTCCTCCAGGAAGGCATCGTCCAGTTCCAGCGGCAACAGGTCGGGATCGGGGAAGTAGCGATAGTCGTGCGCATCTTCCTTCGACCGCATCGAACGGGTTTCGTTGCGATCCGGGTCATAGAGGCGCGTTTCCTGCACGATCTTGCCGCCGGCCTCCAGCACGTCGACCTGGCGGTTCGCCTCATGCTCGACCACGGCCATGACGAAGCGGACCGAGTTCACATTCTTGGTCTCGGTGCGGGTGCCGAACTCTTCACCGGGACGACGCACGGAGACGTTGACGTCGGCGCGCATCGACCCCTGGTCCATATTGCCGTCGCACGACCCGACATAGCGAAGAATGGTTCGCAGCTTCGAGAGATATGCCCCTGCTTCGGCAGGCGAACGCATGTCCGGCTTCGACACGATTTCCATCAGCGCCACGCCCGACCGGTTGAGGTCGACATAGGAGCTGGTGGGATGCTGGTCGTGCATCAGCTTGCCGGCATCCTGCTCGACATGGATGCGCTCGACGCCGATCACCTTGGTGCTGGCCTCGGGGTTCTTCTCGTCGAGGACGATCTCGATCTGCCCCTCGCCCACGATCGGGTGATAGAGCTGGCTGATCTGATAGCCCTGCGGCAGATCCGCATAGAAATAATTCTTGCGGTCGAAGCGCGACCATTTGTTGATCTGCGCGTCGATCGCCATGCCGGTGCGCACCGCCTGGCGGATGCACTCGCGGTTGGGCACGGGCAACATGCCGGGCATGGCCGCATCGATCAGGCTGACCTGCGTATTGGGCTCTGCGCCGAACGCCGTCGCGGCACCGGAAAAGAGCTTCGCGTTCGACGTCACCTGCGCATGGACTTCCAGGCCGATCACGACCTCCCACTCGCCGGTTGCGCCCTGGATGCGATAGGTTGATTCAGTCATTTCGCTTCTTGCCCATCAATTTCTGTCGGAGCGATCCGACCTCTGCTTCGGCGACCCTTGCCCCACAGACTGGTCTTGGGGCGATCCGATGTCGCTTCCGCGGTAGCAATGACGATCTTCCGACGCTTGGCTGGTCGATCATCCTTACGCTGATATCGCTGTTTCCCAGAAACAGTGAAGGAACTGAGCAAATCGACAAGTTCCCCCACCAGTTCTAGGAAGGTCATCTTACCACCACTTGTCCGGCCGCGCGGTGAACCCAGCCCGTTCCTCGATGGCGAGGCTGGCGTTCAGCACGGTTTGCTCGTCCAGCGCCTTGCCGATCACCTGCAGGCCGATCGGCAGGCCAGCCGAATCCAGCCCGCCCGGAATCGCCATCGCCGGCAACCCGGCCAGCGAGGCCGGCACGGTGAAGACGTCGTTCAGATACATGGCCAACGGATCGGCCTGCTTCTCGCCCAGCGCGAAGGAGGCGCTCGGCGCGGTCGGCGTCAGCAGCAGGTCGCACTTTTCAAACGCCAGCTCGAAATCGCGCGCGATCAGCGCCCGCACCTTCTGCGCCTGGGTATAATAGGCGTCATAGAAGCCGGCCGACAGCACATAGGTGCCGATCATGATGCGGCGCTTCACTTCCGGACCGAAGCCGGCAGCGCGGGTCGCGGCATACATGTCCTGCAGCCCCGCCCCATCGGGCAGGTCGCGCTGGCCATAACGCACGCCGTCATAGCGGGCGAGGTTCGACGAGGCTTCGGCCGGCGCGATGATATAATAGGTCGGCAGCGCATATTTGGTATGCGGCAGCGACACTTCGACCACTTCGGCGCCGGCGTCCTTGAGCCATTCGATGCCGCGATCCCACATGGCGGAGATTTCGGCGTTCAGGCCATCGGGGCGATATTCCTTGGGAATACCGACCTTCTTGCCCTTGAGATCGCTCGACAAATTGGCTTCCCACTGCGGCACCGCCAGATTGAGGCTGGTCGAATCCTTGGGATCGAAGCCCGACATGACTTCCAGCAGGATCGCATTGTCACGCACGGTGCGCGCCATCGGCCCGGCCTGGTCGAGCGAACTGGCGAAGGCGACGATGCCGAAGCGCGAGCAGCGGCCATAGGTCGGCTTGATGCCCGAAATGCCGGTGAAGGCGGCGGGCTGGCGGATCGAGCCACCAGTGTCGGTGCCGGTCGCCGCCGGGCAGAGCCGCGCGGAAATGGCCGAGGAGGAACCGCCCGACGAACCGCCGGGTGCCAGTGCGGCATTATCACCGCCGCCCCGCCGCCAGGGCGAGATCACATTGCCATAGTAGCTGGTCTCGTTGGACGAACCCATGGCGAACTGGTCGAGGTTGAGCTTGCCCAGCATGCCGGCGCCCGCCGCCCACAGCTTGCCCGACACGGTCGATTCATAGGTCGGCACGAAGCCTTCCAGCATGTGGCTCGCGGCAGTCGTCTGCGTGCCTTCGGTGCAGAACAGATCCTTCATGCCGATCGGCACGCCGGAGAGCGCACCCAGCGTCTCGCCGGCGGCCTTGGCCTTGTCGGCGGCGTCGGCCGCTGCCAGCGCCTTTTCGGGCGTCTCGACGATGAAGGCGTTCAGCGCCTTGGCAGCGGCGACATTGGCGTTGAAACCCTCGGCCACTTCACGTGCCGAAAAATCGCCCGCGCGGAAGCCGTCGCGGATTTCCGCAACGGTCAGATCAGTCAGATTGGTCATTATTCGATCACCTTGGGCACCGCGAAGAAGCCATGTTCGGCCTGCGGCGCATTGGCCAGCACCTTGTCACGCACATTGCCGTCAGTGACGACATCGTCGCGCAGGCGTTGATGGTTGGGGATGACGGCCGTCATCGGCTGCACGCCGGTCACGTCCACCTCGCCCAGCTGCTCCACCCAGCCAAGGATATTGTTGAGTTCGGGCACCATGGCTTCCGCTTCGGCGTCGGTCACCGAAATGCGCGAAAGGCTGGCGATCTTTTTCACGGTCTGAAGGTCTATCGACATGGGCCAAGCCGCTAGCACCCGCACCAGTCCGCTTCAAGTGTCCTGCTGCACCATCTGCCATCTTGCATCCGCCCATCTTGCATGACTGCCGCGCATGGGCCAGACAGGCCGCACGAAGGCGGGGCGATCCCCGCACAGGGATGGAGACGAGAGCAAGTGGCCCGCAAATTCCTTTATATCGTCGCCGGCCTGGTCGTGCTGGTGCTGACGATGCTGCTCGCCTATCGCATCTGGGGGATGCAGATCATGCGGGCGGTGATGGTCCCGCGCGAAGCGTTCCAGCCGCTCCAGCCCCTGCCCGCCAACGCCTATGACGATCCGAAAATGTGGATCGCCCGCCCCGACCAGACCAAGGACAATCCCGCGCTCTGGACGCCGCAGGGCGCAGCCAAGCTTGCGCCGCCCGCGCAGAAGGCCGCCGTCTTCTTCATCCATCCGACCAGCTATGTGACGCCGCTTGGCAATGCCCATTGGAACGCGCCGCTGGACGATGCGGAAAGCAATGCGACCGCACGCCGCTTCGTGCTGAGCCAGGCCAGCGCCTTCAGCGCCGCCGGCAATGTCTGGGCACCGCGCTATCGCCAGGCCAATTATGGCGCCTTCCTCACCACCGGAGCGGAGGGCGACCAGGCGCTCGCCGCCGCCTATCGCGACGTGACCCAGGCCTTCGCCGCCTTCCTCAAGGCCAATCCCACCGGCCCGCTGATCCTTGCCGGCCACAGCCAGGGGTCACGCCACCTGCTGCAACTGGTGCGCGAACAGGTGGCGGGCAAGCCGGTCGCCGACCGGATCGCCGCCATCTATGCCGTGGGCTGGCCGATCTCGGTCGAGGCGGACCTGCCTGCATTGGGCTTCCCCGCCTGCGCCAAGCGGGATCAATCACACTGCATCGTCAGCTGGCAAAGCTATGCCGAACCGGCCGATCCGTCCGCCGTGGTCGAAAGCTTCGAGCGCAAGCAGGGCCTCAATGGCCAGCCGCGCAAGGGCACGCACATGCTCTGCACCAATCCGATCACCGGCACCTTCAACGGCAATGCGCCCGCCAGCGCCAATATCGGCACGCTCGACGCCCGCACCGCCGACAAGCCAGCTCATCTGGTCGCCGGCATCGTGCCTGCCCGCTGCGACACCAGCGGCGTGCTGATGATCGGCGAGCCGGTCGACATGGGCCCCTACACGCTGCCCGGCAATAATTATCACGTCTATGATTATAGCCTGTTCTGGGGCAATGTGCGCGACGACGCCCGCCAGCGACTGGCGGCCTTTACCAAGACACACTGAGACGTAATGAAACTTGTCACGACTGACCGCGCACAATTTCGCGCAGCCCTGCCCGAGGGTGGCCGCCTGATCGGCATGGATGTGGGCACCAAGACGATCGGCCTGGCCCTGTGCGACGCCCAATGGTCGATCGCCAGCCCCGCCTACACCGTCAATCGCGGCAAGTTCAGCAAGGACAAGCCGGCGCTCGAAGCCTTCATGGCGCAGCAGCAGGTCAAGGGCATCGTCATCGGCCTGCCGCTCAACCTCGACGGCACCAACAGCCCGCGCAGCCAGGCGAGCCGCGCCTTCGCCCATAATGTCGCGGATATCGGCCTGCCCGTGCTGCTCTGGGACGAGCGCTGGTCGACCCAGGCCGTCACCCGCACCCTGCTGGAGGCCGACGCCAGCCGCGCCCGCCGCGACGAACTGGTCGACAAGCTCGCCGCCAGCTACATCCTCCAGGGCGCGATCGACGGCCTCGTCGCCGGGCTGGAATAGGCACGCCTGTCCTACAACGTGCCGCCCCGCTACATTCCCGGCGGCTCTTTCCCATCGCGATCCCCCGCCACTTTCCGATAGGATCAGCGGAACGTAACATAATGTCAGAATGTACGGGAAATATGCGAAGTTAAGCGCGCGATTTCCAACATTCATCCCGCCCAGCGCGCGCTGCCGGAGTTGCATATATCTGAAGTAACAGCGTTAAAGCGCTGTTTACGTGATCGCGCTCACGGATTGATCGTTGCGAAAGCGATATTCCCTACCCTGCAGTCGAACGGAAAAGGGCGGACGGATCAATGACCGAAGGCAAGAGTCCGGAAGATATCTGGCACATCATCAGCGAACAGCGGCGCATGATGCGCGACCATTTTCGCCGTGATCCCACCAGCTACTCGGTGCGTCGGGAAATGTCGCGCCGGCAGATGGCACAGAAGCAGGACGATCAGACGCAGGACGTCTGAGCGCCGTCCTCGAACGCCGCGATGATCGGGCACGGCCCTTCATCGGAGGCATGGCATTGCCGGGCCAGCCGCGTCAGCGCCGCCCGTGCCGCCTCCAGTTCCGCGATCTTCACATCCAGCGCCGCGATCCGATCGGCCGCCAGCTCGCGCGCCCGCTTGCGGTCCTGCCCGGCATCGAGCTGCAGCAGTTCGCCAATCTGTTCCAGCGTGAAGCCCGCCGCCTGCGCCGACCGGATGAAGCGCAACCGCCGCACGTCGCTCTCGCCATAGCGGCGCACGCTGCCCTCCGGCCGATCGGGCGCATCCAGCAGTCCGCGCCGCTGGTAGAAGCGCACCGTCTCCACCCCGACATCGCCCGCACGGGCCAGTGCGGAAATTGTCATGCTCATGCCTTGACTCCGTACCATGGTACAGACCCTATATGAGGCGCATCGCACTCGATACAAGCCTGACACAAGGACGATGCAATGCCCCAAGGACCGGAACAGGTCGCTCAACTCTACCGTATGGTGATGCCCGGCCATGTCTGCCCCTATGGCCTGAAAGCGCGCTGGCTGCTGCGCCGCCATGGCTATCGGGTCGAGGATCACGCCCTTACCAGCCGGGCCGAGACCGACGCCTTCAAGGCGCAGCATGATGTGAAGACCACACCGCAAATCTTCATCGATGGCCGGCGGATCGGCGGCCATGACGATCTGCGCCGCTTCCTGGGCCTCAAGGTGCCGGTGCCCGGCGCGACCAGCTATGTGCCGGTGCTGGCCGTCTTCGCCGTCGCCGCGCTGCTGGCGCTGGCGCTGGCGATCAACTGGCTGACCTTGGCGCCGCTCATAGGCCTGCTGACGCTGGAGCGGTTCATCGCCATCGCCATGATGCTGCTCGCCATGCTGAAGCTGCAGGATGTGGAGCGGTTCGCCACCATGTTCCTCAACTATGACCTGCTCGCCCGCCGCATCATTCCCTATGGCCGTATCTATCCCTTCCTGGAACTGGGCGCGGGCGCGCTGATGCTGACCGGCCTTGCCCCCTGGCTGTCGATCCCGGTCGCCCTGTTCATCGGCGGCATCGGCGCGATATCGGTATTCAAGGCGGTCTATATCGAGAAGCGCGAACTGAAATGCGCCTGCGTCGGCGGCAGCAGCAACGTGCCGCTCGGCTTCGTCTCGCTGACCGAGAATGTCATGATGGTCGCCATGGCCCTGTGGATGCTGGCAGGCATCCACTAAATTGGCAGGACGGGGAGATTACTCCCCGTCCCGTCCATAGTCGTCGGGCAGGAACTGCACCCCGTCCGCCGTCGGCACCACCGTCAGATAGGTGAGATAGACCGGCACTGGCCGGGGCAGCAGCACATATTGTTCGGGCGCATCGCTCTCCGCCGTCGGCGTCTTGCCGAAGAACCAGCGCCCCAGACGCTGCGCATCCTCCAGCCGGACGCAGCCATTGCTGAAATGGCGCACCGGCTTGGCGAACAGCGCCCGGTCGGGCGTATCGTGCAGATAGATGCCTAGGTCATTGGGGAACATGAACTTGATCTTCCCCATGGCATTATTGCCGCCGGGCAACTGGCGCACGCGCAATTCGCGCTGCCCCGCTGCCACCGCCTGCCAGTCGATCTCGCTCTGGTTCAGCGTCTGCGCGTCGGCGGTCCAGTCGCTCAGCGCCTCATAGCGCATCTTCCTGAGCGTCGCCCCGTCCAGGATCTTGGGGGCGATCTTGCGCTCGACCAGATCGGGCGGGACATTCCAATAGGGGTTGAGCGTCGCATAGCGGATCATGCCCGCCATCATCGGCGTCTGGCTTTCCTTGGCGCCGGCCACGACCTTCATCGATCCGTCCAGTTCGCCGCCGCTATAATAATAGAGCCGCGCCGATGCCGCATCGACCTCCACATGCCGCACCCATGGACCGGGCAGCAGCCGCGCACGCTCCAGATTGAGCGTCAATATCCGCCCATAATGGCCCGGACCACGATTGAGCGCCTCGATCGTCTGCGCGCCGGCAATGCCGTCGGCATCCAGCCCATGATCGGCCTGGAACAGCTTGACCTTGGCCGCCAGCGCCTTGTCATAATCGACCCCGTCGGGCAGCCCCAGCCGATGGCGCAGGATCGCGATCTCGCCGCTCGATCCGCCCGGCCGCAGCTTGACGTCGGTCGGCACGCTCACCGCCGGCAGGCCGCCCCAGCGCGTCGCATAGGCGCCGCTCGCCGCGCGCAGCTTCATGTAGAGCGGGCTCATCCAGCCCGCCTTCTCGACATAGGTGGCCAGCGACGGCGCCACCGCCGCCGCGCGCAGCACCTCGGCCGCATCGGGCGCCTGCGGCTCCACCTCAGGGTCGAGATAGCGCATCTTCACCGCCTTGGACGGGCGGCGGACATCGGCGACATAGGTGGCCAGCGCCTTCGACAGGGCGACATCGACCCGCGCCAGCGCCTTGGGGTCGCCCGAGGCATCGGCCTCCTTGATCGCCCGCAACAATCCCCTGGCATCATAGTCGCGCGATCGCAGCCCGTCCTGATCGGCACTGTCGAGCAGCGCCAGCAGCGCTTGCGCCGGTTCGGCGCGGACCTTGCCCTTGTCGCTCCACAGCGGCCAATAGCCGCGCGTGCCATAGAAATCGCGCAGCTTGCCGCTTGCCGCCGACCGGATTTCAGCAGCCACGCTCGACCGCGCCGCCGTGTCGCTGGCGGCCGGCTGCGCAGCCGCCATCCCCGGCACGGAACCGGCGATCAGCATGGCGAGGATCAGGGAAACAGGATGTCGGGGGGCGCGGCGGGGATGCCGCGCCCGGAAAGGAAGATTGCTCAGCCGCGTTCTCCGGAACGGGGCGGTGCCGGCGGCGGCGGAGGCGGCGGACAGGGCGGCCCCTGGATCGGGTGATAGATGCCATCCGACGTGTAATAGCCGTCGACATAGCCATCGCCGTTGCGGTCGGCGGCCACCGTGCCGGCAATCGCGCCCGGCCCGAGCGGCGGTGCGCTGGTCACCGGCGCATCATTTTTCGAGCAGGCGCTCAGCGCCAGCAGGCTACCGGCGACCAGCGCCATTGTCTGGATTTTCATACCATCTCCCTGTGCGCCACGATCCTGTCGCGACGCCAATTGGACCCACTGCCGGGATGCAGTGCGACGACAACGGTTCAGGGGCGAAATGGAATCCATTACCCTTGTGCAATGACGGCAGGACGTGCCTCAAGCGCGCCCAGCCGTTAGGCATATGGGATTAGTCGCGGACCCAGTCGGCCGAAGCGATGCCCTGCGCATAGAGCAGCACCGACAGGTCGCCATGGACGATCTCGGCCGCTGCCGCCGCGCGGGCCTTGGGCTTGGCATGATAGGCAACGCCCAGCCCCGCCCCCTCGATCATGGGAATGTCATTGGCGCCGTCGCCCACCGCCAGCGTCAGCGCACGGTCGATCCCACCGTCGATCGCGGCCTCCAGTTCGGTGCGCTTGCGCGCGGCATCGACGATCGGCACGGTGACGGTGCCAAGCAGCGCGCCGTCGGCGATTTCCAGCACATTGGCGACATGGACGTCGAAGCCGATTTCCGCCGCCACCGGCCCGGTGAAGCGGGTGAAGCCACCCGACACCAGCAGGGTGCGCGCCCCGCGCGCCTTCATCGTGCGCACCAGTTCGCGGGCACCGCCCATGATCACCACCCGCTCCTCGCGGCACTGGTCGATCGCGCTGTCGGGCAGGCCTTTCAGCAGGGCGACGCGGCCATGCAGCGCACCCTCGAAATCCAGCTCGCCGCGCATCGCCCGCTCGGTGATCTCGGCAATCTGCGGCTTGATCCCGGCATAGTCGGCCAGTTCATCGATGCACTCGACCGTGATCATGGTCGAATCCATGTCGGCGATCAGCAGCGCCTTCTCGCGGCCCGCCGCCATCTGCACGATCACGTCGACGCGGTCGCCAATATCGGTCAGCGCCGCGCGGGCGGTGACGGGATCGCTGCCGAAGAAAATATCGGCCGCCTTGCCCTCGTCCAGCCAGACGCTATCGACCGGGGCGCAGCCGGCAGAGGCCAGCCGTCCGGCCGCTTCGGCAATATCCGCCTGTTTCAGGGTCTCAACTGCCACTAAGGTCGCGACGAACATGAACACTCCCGCACATATGCCGGGCGAATCCCGCCCACCGGTCGCGCTTATTGCCGGGCCGACCGCCAGCGGCAAGAGCGCGCTCGCCGTCCGCCTGGCCCAGATCGCCGACGGCGTCGTCATCAATGCCGATGCCAGCCAGGTCTATGCCGACCTCGCCATCCTGTCCGCCCGCCCGTCGCAAGAGGAAATGGGTGGCGTGCCGCATCGCCTGTTCGGCCATATCGATGGAGCGGAAGCCTGCTCCGCCGCGCGCTGGGCCGCCGAGGCCAGGGCAGAGATCGACGCCGCCCATGCGGCCGGCAAGCTGCCGGTACTGGTCGGCGGCACCGGCCTTTATATACGGACCTTGCTCGACGGCATCGCGCCGGTGCCGGAAATCGACGCCGATATCCGCACCGCCGTCCGCGCCATGCCGGTGGCGCAGGCGCATGAAGCATTGCGCAGCGAAGACCCGGAGGCCGCCGCCCGCCTCGCCCCGGCCGACACCACCCGCGTTGCCCGCGCGCTGGAGGTAGTGCGATCGACCGGCAAGCCGCTGAAGATATGGCAGCGGCACAAGCAGGGCGGCATCGCCGACCGCATCAGCCTGTCGCCGATGATCCTGCTGCCGCCACGCGACTGGCTGATCGAACGGTGCGACCGGCGTTTCGAACTGATGATCGATCAGGGCGCCGTTGCCGAGGTGGAGGCGCTGCTGCCCCGCAACCTCAATCCCGACCTGCCGGTGATGCGGGCGATCGGCGTGCCGGAAATCGCCGCCTGGTTCAAAGGTGACATCGATCATGACACGATGATGGCCCGCGGCCAGCTTGCCACGCGCCAATATGCCAAACGCCAATATACCTGGTTCTCCAACCAGCCGCCGCCGGACTGGCATCGCGAAACGCGACCGATTGATGCTAAAATCGCCAATCAATTAGCAATTAAATTACAACAATAGGGGTTGACCACGCATTTTATGTCCTCTAGATGCTGGCGCCTTGCCAATGCGGGCGCGACGGCGCAGACCCGCGAGCCAGCATCTTAAAAAAGAGGAGTTTCATCGTGGCCGAAAAGAGCGGCGCGGACATTTTGGTCGAGTGCCTGGTTGATCTGGGCGTCGAAGTTGTGTTCGGCTATCCGGGCGGCGCCGTGCTGCCCATCTATGACGCGCTCTATAATCACCCCACGATCAAGCATGTCCTAGTGCGCCACGAGCAGGGCGCGACCCATATGGCTGAAGGCTATGCCCGTTCGACCGGCAAGCCCGGCGTCGTCCTAGTCACCTCCGGCCCCGGCGCGACCAATGCCGTCACCGGCATCACCGACGCGCTGCTGGATTCGATCCCGATGATCGTCATCACGGGTCAGGTGCCCACGCAACTGATCGGCACCGACGCCTTCCAGGAAGCGGACACGGTCGGCATCACGCGCCACTGCACCAAGCATAATTATCTGGTGAAGGATCCGGCCAAGCTGGCCGGCGTCGTCCATGAGGCGTTCCATATCGCCACCACCGGCCGCCCCGGCCCGGTCGTCGTCGACATTCCCAAGAATGTCCAGATCGCGACCGCGCCCTATGCCCGGCCGGAACTCAAGGTCCATGCCAGCTATCATCCGCAGACCAAGGCGGATGCCGCCGCGATCGACACGGCGGTCGAGATGCTGGCCGCGGCGGAACGGCCGATCTTCTACACCGGCGGCGGCGTCATCAATTCAGGTCCGCAGGCCAGCGCGCTGCTGCGCGAACTGGCAGCGATGACCGGCGCGCCCGTCACCTCGACCCTGATGGGCCTGGGCGCCTTCCCCGCTTCGTCCGACCAGTGGGTCGGCATGCTGGGCATGCACGGCACCTATGAAGCCAATTGGGCAATGAACCAGGCGGACCTGATCCTCTGCATCGGCGCGCGTTTCGACGATCGCGTCACTGGCCGGCTGGACGCCTTCGCGCCCAACAGCCGCAAGGTGCATATCGATATCGACCGCAGCTCGATCAACAAGATCGTCGACGTCGATGTCGCGGTCGTCGCCGATGTCGGCAGCGCGCTGGAGGACATGATCGCCCTGTGGAAGCAGCGCGGCCATGAAAAGGCGGACTTGTCGGCCTGGTGGGCGCGGATCGCCGAATGGCGTGCCAAGAAGAGCCTGTCCTACCCCGAAAGCGGCAGCGAGATCATGCCGCAAAAGGCGATCGCGGACCTCTACAAGGCGACCCGCGCGACCGGCAAGGACATCATCATCACCACCGAAGTCGGCCAGCACCAGATGTGGGCGGCCCAGCATTTCGGTTTTGAAGACCCCAATAAATGGCTGACCTCGGGCGGCCTGGGCACGATGGGCTATGGCTTCCCCGCCGCCATCGGCGCGCAGATGGGCAATCCCGACAGCATCAGCATCTGCATCGCCGGTGACGCCTCGATCCAGATGAACATCCAGGAAATGGGTACGGCCAGCCAATATCGTCTGCCGGTCAAGATCTTCATCCTGAACAATGAATATATGGGCATGGTCCGCCAGTGGCAGGAACTGACCTATGAAAGCCGCTATTCCAACAGCTATTCGGACAGCCTGCCCGACTTCGTGAAGCTGGGCGAAGCCTATGGCTGGACCGGCATCCGCATCGAAGGACCGCAGGAACTGGAGGCCGGCATCCGCCAGATGCTGGAAACCGACGGCCCCGTGATCGTCGACTGCCGCGTGGCAAAGCTGTCCAACTGCTTCCCGATGATCCCGTCGGGCGCGGCCCATACCGAAATGCTGCTCGATCCCAACCAGATCGAAGGCGTCATGTCGGACGAGGCAAAGGCACTGGTGTGACCACCCCCGCCAAGGTCCGCATTTTCGTGACCGAACCCTGGGATTTCGAACGGATCACAGGCACGACCGAACTCACCGGCTGGACCAGCGACCATGCTGACCCCGACAATGAGGAATGGGAAGTGCATCTGGATAGCGGGTTCGAATATCATGGCCTGCAGGTCGATCGGCTGCTGGCAGGCCCACGCTATGTGGGCGAACATCTTCTGCGGATGTTCGACGCGGTGACGGCCTTCCCCGTCCGCCTCGCCCACCCGCAGGACGATGATTGGCACTATGCCTTTATCGGCATGATCTCGCCGCGCCCCGAGCGCGAAGAAATGGAAGACGGGAACAGCATCTGATGCATATCCACGAAGAACAGAGCGAGCGGCACGTCCTGTCGCTGACGGTGTCGAACGAGGCGGGCATCCTGGCCCGCATCGCCGGCCTGTTCACCGCGCGCGGCTATAATATCGACAGCCTGACCGTGGCCGACATTACCGACGATCATGCGATCAGCCGCATCACCATCGTCACCAACGGCCCGCCCAAGGTGATCGACCAGATCATCGCCCAGCTCGACCGGCTGGTCCCGGTCCACAAGGTCACCGACCTGACCGACGCCGGCCCGTTCGTCGAGCGCGAGCTGGCACTGGTCAAGGTCGCCGGCACCGGCGAGGACCGGATCGAGGCGCTGCGCCTGGCTGACGTGTTCCGTGCCAAGGTGGTCGACACCACGATCGAGAGCTTCATCTTCGAGATCACCGGTACGACCGAGAAGATCGACAATTTCGTCGGCCTGATGCGCCAGATCGGCCTGGTCGAAGTCGGTCGCACCGGCGTTGCCGGCCTGATCCGCGGCAAGGAGCCGGCCTGATATCTGCCCCTCTCCCACCGGGAGAGGGAGGGGCCCATCGCGCAGCGATGGGAGGGTGAGGGCGCGAAATGCGCCGACGCCCGGTGGTTCCCCCTCACCAACTTCGACTAGGGCCGGTCGGCCCAAGTCTTCGTATCCTCTCCATCCAGGGAGAGGGTCAGGATATGAAAAGGGAAGACGAACAATGAAGGTTTATTACGATCGCGACGCGGACATCGGCCTGATCAAGGGCAAGAAGGTCGCCATATTGGGCTATGGCTCGCAGGGCCACGCCCATGCGCAGAATCTGCGCGACTCCGGCGTTGCCGAAGTCGCCATCGCCCTGCGCCCCGGTTCGCCCAGCGCCAAGAAGGCCGAAGGCGCCGGTTTCAAGGTGCTGCCGAACAAGGAAGCCGCCCAGTGGGCCGACGTGCTCATGATCCTGGCACCCGACGAGCATCAGGCCGCCATCTATGAAGCCGACATCAAGGGCAATCTGCGCCCCGGCGCCGCGCTCGCCTTCGCCCATGGCCTGAACATCCATTTCGGCCTGATCGAAGTGCCCGCCGACATCGACGTCATCATGATCGCGCCCAAGGGTCCGGGCCACACCGTGCGCGGCGAATATCAGCGCGGCGGCGGCGTTCCCTGCCTGATCGCCGTCCATCAGGACGCGACCGGCAACGCCCATGACATCGCCCTGTCCTACGCTAGCGGAGTCGGCGGCGGCCGCAGCGGCATCATCGAGACCAACTTCCGCGAGGAATGCGAAACCGACCTGTTCGGCGAGCAGGCCGTTCTGTGCGGCGGCGCCACCGCGCTGGTCCAGGCTGGTTTCGAAACTCTGGTCGAAGCCGGCTACGCCCCGGAAATGGCCTATTTCGAGTGCCTGCACGAGCTGAAGCTGATCGTCGACCTGATGTATGAAGGCGGCATCGCCGACATGCGCTACTCGATCTCGAACACCGCCGAATATGGCGACATCAAGACCGGCCCGCGCATCATCACCGAAGAAACCAAGAAGGAAATGAAGCGCGTTCTGGCCGACATCCAGTCGGGCCGTTTCGTCAAGGACTTCATCCTCGACAACCGCGCCGGCCAGCCCGAACTCAAGGCCAGCCGCAAGCAGGCTGCCGCCCACCAGATCGAAAAGACCGGTTCGCAGCTGCGCGCCATGATGCCCTGGATCGGCGCCAACAAGCTGGTCAACAAGGACAAGAACTAAGCGGATAGCAGCCCCTCCCTTCCAGGGAGGGGTTGGGGTGGGTGCGAGCGTAGCGAGCCTGTGCCCTAGCGAATTGGCGCCGCAAGTGCGGCGCACCCACCCCCTGCCCCTCCCTGAAAAGGGAGGGGAGAAATAGCGGCAAACCGGAACGATCCGTTTCCGGTTACGCCTCTGGAACAATCGAGGGACGTGGCATATTCTGTGCCGCGTCCCTTGAATGCTTTTGGAGAGCGTTTCCCATGCGCAAATATCTGATCTCTGCCGCTGCCCTGATCGCGGTCGCCGGCGGCACTGTCGTCATCGCCCAGGCCCCGATGGCCGTCCCCGGCAGCAAGGATGTCGCCAAGGTCACCGGCGGCACCTACAGCGTCGAACCCAGCCACACCCAGATCGTCTTCGCCTATGACCATATGGGCTTCACCAACAATATGGGCGTCATCACCCAGCCGACCGGCACGCTGACGCTGGACAAGGCCAACCTCTCGGCTTCGAAGGTGTCGATCACCCTGCCGATCGCCAACCTCACCACCGGCATCCCGGCGCTGAACGAGCATCTCGCCAAGCCCGAATTTTTCGACGCAGCCAAGTTCCCGACCGCGACCTTCGTGTCGACCGGCGTGAAGCCCGACGGCGCAACCGGCGCGGACATCACCGGCGACCTGACCATCAAGGGCATCACCAAGCCGGTGACGCTGGACGCCGAATTCTATGGCGCCGGTGCGAACCCGATGAACAAGAAGGAAAATGTCGGCTTCGTCGCGACCGGTACGATCAAGCGCAGCGATTTCGGCATGGGCGGCTTCGTTCCCGTCGTCGGCGACAATGTCGAACTGAAGATCATCGTCGCCTTCCAGAAGTGATGCGATGATCCCCCGCCCGGCCCGCGCGATCCTGCTTCTGAGCCTGATCGCGTGCGGGCCGGCGGCGGCCAGTCCGGATGGCGGCCCTGCGCTCTATGCGCCGGGCCGCTACCTGGTGGATGGCGCAGCGACCAAAGTTCACTTCCATGTGAAGGCGCTGGTCGGCGGCTATGAAGGCGATTTCACCCAGCCCGAGGGCATGGTGATGATCGACCCCACTCGGCCTGAACGGGCCGACGTCGACATCAGCTTCCCGGTCGAGAAGATGACCACGGGCGATGCTTCGACCGACGCCATGCTGAAAGGCGACAGCTTTTTCGACATGGCCCATTTCCCGACCGTGCGCTTTACCGCCAGGGACGCGCCGCTGGCCGGCAGCGACGGCGCGACGATCATTCCCGGCGAACTCACCATGCACGGCCAGACCCGCGCGGTCGCCCTGTCCGTCCGGCTGACCGGCGTCACGCCCGACGAAGCGCCCGGTATCGCCACCCTTCATTTCACCGGCAGCATGAGCGTGGAACGCAGCCATTATGGCATGGGCTTTGGCCGCCCCTTCGTGTCGGACAAGGTCGACCTGACCATCGACGCAATTTTCCGTCGCGCCTGACGCCCCTTTCGCAAGAAACGGCTTTACGCTCCTCCCGTCCGCGTTTATGGGGACAGCATCATGCAGAGCGTCGCGCTTCTTACCCTGCTACGACTTACACGCCCTTAGGCGTGGCTTTTGTGCTGCCTTCCGGCTAAGGGCAGCGTCGATCCGCCTAAGGGCATTCATCACAGTCAAGTCGTACCCCGGAGCGCGCCATAGCGTCCCGAGCCAGGAAGTAGTTTGATCCCATGATGCTGACCGATCCTTCGCAGAAATACCGCCCCTTCCCTCAGGTGGACCTGCCCAATCGCCAATGGCCGTCCAAGGTCATCACCAAGGCGCCCCGCTGGCTGTCGACCGACATGCGCGACGGCAACCAGTCGCTGATCGACCCGATGAATGCGGAAAAGAAGCGTCGCTTCTTCGACCTGCTGGTCAAGGTCGGCGTCAAGGAGATCGAGGTCGGCTTCCCCGCCGCCGGTGCCACAGAGTTCGACTTCATCTCGGGCCTGGTCAAGGAAGGCGCGATCCCCGACGATGTCATGCCCCAAGTGCTGACCCAGGCGCGCGAAGACCTGATCGCCACCACCTTCGAAAGCCTGCGTGGCGCGAAGCAGGCGATCGTCCATGTCTATAACGCGATCTCGCCGGCGTGGCGCAACATCGTGTTCCAGATGGAACGCCCCGAAATCAAGCAGATCGCGATCAACGCCGCCAAGCTGCTGCGCGACAATGCGGCGCGCATGCCCGACACCGACTGGCATTTCGAATATAGCCCCGAAACCTTCTCGACCGCCGAGCTGGATTTCAGCCTGGAATGCTGTGAGGCGGTGATGGACATTCTGCAGCCGACGCCGGAACGGCCGCTGATCCTGAACCTGCCCGCCACCGTCGAGTGCGCGACGCCCAACATCTATGCCGACCAGATCGAATGGATCTGCCGCAACATCTCGCGCCGCGACAGCGTGGTGATCTCGCTGCACACCCATAATGACCGGGGCACCGGCGTCGCCGCTGCGGAACTGGGCATCATGGCCGGCGCCGACCGCGTCGAAGGCTGCCTGTTCGGCAATGGCGAACGCACCGGCAATTGCGACCTGGTGACCGTCGCGCTCAACATGTACACGCAGGGCATCGACCCGGAACTGGACTTCAGCGACATTGACGAGGTCATCCAGACGGTCGAATATTGCAACCAGCTGCCGGTCCACCCGCGCCACCCCTATGCCGGCGAACTGGTGTTCACCGCCTTCTCAGGATCGCATCAGGACGCGATCAAGAAGGGCTTTGCCGCACAGGAAGCGCGCAACGACCTGTTCTGGAACGTCCCCTATCTGCCGATCGATCCCAAGGATCTGGGCCGCGACTATGAAGCGGTGATCCGCGTCAATTCGCAGTCGGGCAAGGGCGGCGTCGCCTGGGTGCTGCAGCAGGACAAGGGCTACAAGCTGCCCAAGCGGATGCAGGCCGATTTCTCGAAGGTGGTGCAGGCGCTGGCCGACCAGTCGAGCCGCGAACTCAACGCCGCCGACATCTCGGCCGCGTTCGACGACTATTATCACCAGACCGGTGACCAGGCCTACAGCCTGATCGACTATCATGAGAGCGGCAGCGCAGGCGACCGCATCTTCACCGGCAAGATCGTCCATGAAGGCGGCGAACGCTCGATCTCGGGTCGCGGCAACGGCCTCATCTCGTCAGTGCTGGCTGCGCTGCGCGACGAACTGGGCGTGGTGCTGGAGGTCGCCGACTATAATGAGCACGCCATCGGCGCCGGCACCGACGTGAACGCCGCCGCCTATGTCGAATGCCGCACCGCCGACGGCCGCACCGTCTTCGGCATCGGCACCGACAGCGACGTCGCGACCGCCTCGGTCAAGGCCGTCCTCTCCGCCGCCAATGCGGTGGCCGTGCGGGGCTGATATTTGCCGACGCATGCATAAATAGCCGTCATTCCCTCGAAAGCGGGAACCCATCTCCTGACCTTGCCCAACAGACCGACCTTCGGGATATGGGTCCCCGCTTCCGCGGGGATGACGAAATTTTCTAGCGGCGGCCGTTACTTCGCCAGCGCCCGCACCACGCTGTCCCACTGGGCCAGTGATGCGGCAATCCCCGCCACCGGCACCCGTTCATTGAGCCCATGGGCGAAGCCGTCCTCGGCCTTCATGAACAGGCTGGAGACGCCATAGCTGGGCACGCCCAGCGCGCGAAAATAGAGGCTGTCGGTCGCACCGGCCGACATGCCCGGCATCACCGTGATCGCGGGCGAGCGCGCCTTGATCGCGGCGGCCACCGCCTTCACCACATCGTCGCGCAACGGCGAGGCATCGCTGCCGGTCGGGTCGTTGAGCGTGGTGAAGGTCGCGCTTTGATCATCCACCACCTTGACCAGCTGCGCCTTCACGTCGTCGATCTTGACGCCGGGGAAGATGCGGCAATTGACGCTGACCCTGGCGCTTTGCGGCAGGGCGTTGAGCGCATGGCCGCCCGACAGCATGGTCGCGACGCAGGTGGTGCGCACCTGTCCCACAAATTCGGGCCGGCTCGACAATAGTTCCGCAGAGGCCGGATCCTGGGTCGCGGCATAGAGGCGCATCGCTTCCCCTACATCGCCGCCGATCCGCTGCGCCGACAGGCTGAGCGACGCCTTGGTCAGCTCGTTGATCATCGGCGGAAACTGATAGGCCGCGATCCGGTCGATCGCCTTGGCCAGCCGATAGATCGGGTTGCCCGGCGTCGGCGCGCTGGAATGGCCGCCTGGATCGGTGAAGCCGATCTCGAAATCGGCATAGGTCTTCTCGCCCGCCTGCAACTGGTAGAGGACGGGCTTGCCACTCTCGTCGAGCAGGCCGCCGCCGCCATCGCCGTTCAGCAGCAACTCGGCATCCTTATATTTGGCCGCCAGCGCCTTGGTGGTGACCATGTTGGTCTCCTCGTCGCCCGACAAGAGCAGGATGACGCTGCGGCGCGGGGTCCAGCCCTCCTTCTTGAGCTGCGCCAGCGTCGCGACCATCATCGCCACGTCATATTTATTATCTTCCGAGCCGCGCCCGAAAATATAGCCATCCTCCTCGACCGGGACGAAGGGATCGCGTGTCCAGTCGGCCCGGTTGGCGGCCACCACGTCCATATGACCGATCATCAGCATCGGCTTCAGGCTGGGGTCGCGCCCCTTGATCGTCGCCGCCAGCGTCGCAGTCTCGCCCATCGGGGTGATAACGATATCGGCATCGGCAAAGCCGGCCTGCTTGAGCACCGACGCATAATAGGCGGCCAGCGCAGGCACCTGCCCCGCGCCCTCGACCGTCTTGAACGCGACCGATCGCTTCAATATCTCCTTGGCCGCGCCGGCATCTGCTGCCGCCTGCGCCCCGATCGGCATTGCCAGCATCACCCCCGCCAGCAATATCCCCCGCAATTGCATATATTTATACTCCCTGATGGACCCGAGCGGTGATTGTGGCATAGCGGATCGTGCCGTTCCATGCGTTTGATCGGACGGCGCGCGGAAAGAGGGCCACCTTATCCGCACTGAACCCCTTGAAAGAATTGCTTGCGCGCAATCGGATAGATGCCATCCGATATAGCGCGCCGGTCGTCCAAAGGAAAAATGCCATCATGGCCCTCAATTATCGCAGCTTCGGCTTCCAGGTTCTGCTCGGCATGGTCGTGGGCCTTGCCCTCGGTCTCGTCGCGCGCCAGATCGGCGCAGGCCCCGATGGTGACCTCAACTGGCTCGCGACCACGCTCAAGACGGTCGGGTCGATCTTCGTCTCGCTCTTGAAGGCGATCGTGCCGCCTCTGGTCTTCGCCGCGATCGTCGCGTCGATCGCCAATCTGCGCGCGCTCGACAATGCCGCCCGTCTCGCCGGCCAGACTCTGCTCTGGTTCGCGATCACCGCACTGATCGCGGTCAGCATCGGCCTCGCCATCGGCCTGATCGTCCAGCCGGGTGCGGGCCTGCACGGCACCGCGCTCGCCATGGGCAAGGCGGATTCGGTCGGCGGCTGGCTCGATTTCCTCAAAGGCCTGGTCCCCGGCAACAGCCTGGCCCTGTCGGGTAGCACCAAGATCAGCGACGGCAGCGCCAGCACCAGCATCTCGTTCAACATCCTGCAGTTACTGGTCATCTCGATCGCGGTCGGCCTTGCCACGCTGAAGGTCGGTGACAAGGCGGAACCCTTCCTCTCCTTCGTCCGCTCGCTGCTCGCCGTCGTCCGCGCGATCCTGGGCTGGGTCATCCGCCTGACGCCGATCGGTTCGGCCGCGCTGATCGGCACCGCGATCGCCACCTATGGCTGGAGCGCGCTGGCGCAGCTCGGCACCTTCACCGCCGCCATCTATCTGGGCCTCGGCCTCGTGCTGCTGGTGGTCTATCCGCTGCTGCTGATCGCCAATGGCCTGAAGCCCGGCCCCTTCTTCGCCAAGGCCTGGCCTGCAATCCAGCTCGCCTTCGTCTCGCGCTCGTCGGTCGGCACCCTGCCGGTGACCGAAACCGTGACCGAACGGCTGGGCGTCGACAAGGGCTATGCCGCCTTCGCGATCCCGCTCGCCTCGACCACCAAGATGGACGGCTGCGCGTCCATCTATCCCGCGCTGGCGGCGATCTTCGTTGCGGGCTTCTATGGCATCCCGCTGCACTTCATCGACTATGTGCTGATCGTCTTCGTCTCGGTCATCGGCTCGGCCGCGACCGCCGGCCTGACCGGCGCGATCGTGATGCTGACGCTCACCCTCTCGACGCTGGGCCTGCCGCTCGAAGGCGCCGGCCTGCTGCTGGCGATCGACCCGATCCTCGACATGGGCCGCACCGCCGTCAACGTCGCGGGCCAGGTGCTGGTCGGCGTGATCGTCGCCAAACGCGAGGGCATTCTCGACGAGAGCGCCTATTATGGCGAGGGCGAACTGGTCGCCGCCTGATCGAAAACCGGGCGGCGCGGGCATTCCGCGCCGCCGTCAGGGCAACTGGCCGCGCCCGGTCGCCGTCCAGTAGATGCCGCCCATCAGATGGTCGAGATAGCGCGGATCGCGATACATCTCGCCATTATGGCCCAGCGTGGTGACGAACACCCGCCCCTTCTCATAGTCATGATACCAGGCGACGGGATGCTCCCGCCCCATCGGCTTCGCTACCTGTCCCGGCCAGATTTTGGTCGGGTCGTAGCTGCTTTCCTCGACATCCAGCACCGGATGGATCGTCACCTTATAGGGGTTGGCGGTGACATAATATTCGTCGGTCCAGATCCAGCGATCGGGCAGGCCATAGGTGGCGGGAAAGCCCTTGTCGGTCGGCGTCACCACCGCCGTCTGCACCATCGGATGGATGACGAAACTGCGCCCGACCATCTTCTCGTACCAGGCCCATTCGCCCGGCGGCGTGATGAGCGCGCGATGCACGACGATGGCATTGCCGCCCGCCCGCATATAGGCCTCGAACCTGGCGCGCTGGGCCGGGTTCAGTTCCTCGCCCGGCGTGTTGAGGAACATCACCGCCGCATATTGGCTGAGATCGCCGTCAAAGACTGAGGTGTTGTTGGCCCAGGTGAAGCTGAAATCATGCAGCTTCCCCAGATGCTCCAGGCTGTCGCGCGCGATCGGGATATATTCATAATGATATTTGTTCGGGATGGCGAGGACCAGCAGCTTATACTGGTCCTCCGCCTGCACCGCTACGGGCACCGACAGCGCCAGCAGGGCGATGAGTGCCCCGACCTTGTTTCTCATCCGCCTGTCTCCTTCGCTCGCCTATCGCTAGGACAGGCAGCGACGGAAAGATAGCGCTCCCATGGTCGTAGTCAGCCCGGCAGCAGGCCGATCGCGTCCACTTCGACC
Source organism: Sphingobium sp. DN12 (assembly GCF_051058005.1). Lineage (NCBI taxonomy): Bacteria > Pseudomonadati > Pseudomonadota > Alphaproteobacteria > Sphingomonadales > Sphingobiaceae > Sphingobium > Sphingobium sp. DN12. The sequence goes on along the minus strand of NZ_CP173717.1, from coordinate 887,070 downwards.
AGACAGCCATGATGAAGCTCGGGTGCGGGCACCACCGTGCGCGCCGGCCTGGCATCCCCCATCAGCTGCGCATAGATGGCGTTGAAACGCGGCCAGTTCTCGACGCCGACGATATAGGCGGTGACGCGCGCGATCCGCTCCGGCCCGCATCCTGCCTCTGCCAGGATCGCCAGCATATTGCCGATCGCCAGCCGTGCCTGATCCTCGAACGACTGGTCGCTGCGCGGCCCCTGCCCCGCCACCACCGGCAATTGCCCCGACACGAAGATAAAGCCATTCGCAATCGTCGCCTGCGCATAATGGCCGGCGGGCGCCGGCGCCTTGTCGGTCTCGATCCGCGTCACGTCCATCACCATCCTCCAAATCGCGGCCAGACCGCTTCCACCGCATCGCTGCCGGGCCGCACCACATGATAGCGATCATGCTGCGCGCCGGTGGCACAGGCATGGTTGGGCAAGATCCGCACCCGATCACCCACCGCCAGGTCCGGCAGCACACCCGATGCCCCCGGCCGCAGCGCGATGATGCCATGCTCCTGATTGGCATCGACCAGGACCAGATCGCCATAGGGCCGCCCGTCCCGGTCGCAGACCAGGCCATAGCCCTGATCGACATCCTGCTTGGCCGTCCCGCGATCGCGCGACATCGCCATCCAGCCGGCATCGACCAAGATCCAGCCCTTGTCCCGCTGGTGCCCGATCACCGTCGCCAGCACCGACAGGGCGATGTCGTCCACCGAACAGATGCCGATCCCGGCCATCACCAGATCGAAGAAGACGAAGACGCCGGCGCGCACCTCGGTCACGCCGCTCAGGTCCGTGGCATGATGGGCGGTGGGGGTCGATCCGACGCTGATCACCGGGCAGTCATGTCCCGCCTCTTTCAAGGTCCGCGCCGCCGACACCACGGCATCCCGCTCGGCATCGGCGCAGGCGCGCAGTTCCGCCGCGCCGCGCGCGCCATAGCTGCCGCCGGCATGGGTCATCACGCCGCGCAATGCGCCGCCCTGCGCCAGCGCCGCGCCGATCGCCCGCAACCGCGCCGCATCGCCGGGCTGCACGCCCGACCGATGGCCGTCGCAATCAATCTCGATCAGGGCCGGAATGGCGGTTCCGGCCGCGCGCGATGCGGCCGCAACCGCCTCCGCCTGCTCGACCGAATCCAGCACGATCGCCAGGTCCACGCCCTGCGCCCGCAGCGCCAGTATCTCGGGCAATTTGGCCGGGCTGATGCCGACCGCATAAAGAATGTCGCGCACCCCGGCCGCCGCAAAGCGACGCGCCTCCTGCAGGGTCGATACCGTCGCCGGCCCCTGCGGCGTCGGCATCAGCCGCTGCGCGACCTCGACCGACTTGGCGGTCTTGAGATGCGGCCGCATCCCCACGCCCAGCCCGTCCAGATGCGCGCGCAGCCGCGCGATATTGCGATCCATCCGGTCTGCATCCAGCACCAGGCAGGGCGTCGACAAGGTATCGAGGGAGGCAGGATCGTCGGAAAGGGCAGACATAAGAGGCTCCGTTGCTGACCCGCAGATTGCCGAGATGCGGCGGCTTTTCAACGGGCTCGACGGATTTCGGCAATTTTTCCTCCTCCGCCGCAGCCCCTTGCCCGACTCACTTCATTCCGTTATTTCTGTTTTTACAGAAAGGAACGTCATGCCACTTCTCGACCATCCCGATGCCAAGGCGTTCCTGCTCCACTGGGGTGAGATGGGCACCCAATGGGGCGTCAACCGGTCGGTCAGCCAGGTCCATGCGCTGCTCTATCTGTCGGACCATCCCCTGCCCGCCGACGAGATTGTCGACCAGCTCGGCCTTGCCCGCTCCAATGTCTCGACCGCGCTCAAGGAACTGCAATCCTATGCGATTGTCCGCCGCGTCCATGTCGAGGGCGACCGACGCGACCATTTCGTCGCGGAAACCGATCTGTGGGAAATGCTCACCCGCATCGCTGCCGAGCGCAAGCGGCGCGAGATCGACCCGACCATCGCCCTGCTGAACGACCTCGCCCAGCGGTTGACCAAGGATGAGAGTTGCCCGCCCCATGTGCGCGAGCGCATCACCCGCATGCATGAATTCATGTCGACGCTCGGCAACTGGTATGAGCAGGTGAACAAGCTGCCCAAGTCGACCCTGATCGCCCTCATGAAGCTCGGCAACAAGATCGCCCGCTTCATCCCCACCGGCAAGAGCAAGGACTAGTCGCTGCTGATCGATGCGCCCCGACGCCCGATCGCGCCCGCAAGTTTCGGAGTTTACAGAAATGTCTGACACGAACGACAAAAACCCCGATCCCATCACCCCGCCCGTTCGCACCGGATCGGCCCCGCTGCGCATCGCCTCGGCTGTCGCTCTGGCCATGGCCTTCGCGATCGGTGTCTATCTGCTGCTCGACGCCACCCGCGTGAACGGCCTTGTCAGCTTCACCTTCCTTCTGCTCCTGCCCGCCGCGCTCACCGCATTCGTTGCCTATGTCGGCGACCCCTGGGCGGAGCGGTCGCGCCGCTATTATATGACGATGCCGCTCTGGCTGCTGGGCGCAACCATCCTCCTGTCCGTCCCGGTGCTGAAGGAAGGAGTGATCTGCATTGTCATGCTCGCCCCGCTGTGGATCGCCAGCGGCCTGGCAGGCGCCTATGCCACCTATCGGCTGCGCGGCCGCGCCGGCGATCGCGGCACCAGCTATTGCATGGCGGTGCTCGCCATGCCGCTGATCGCGATGCAGGTCGAACCGATGATCCCCCTGCCCGACGCCACCGCCACGGTCAGCCGCTCGATCATCGTAGAGGCCAGTCCGAACCGGATCTGGCCGCTGCTGCGCGGCATTCCCGATGTCCGGCCGGGCGACGGCACATGGACCTTCACCCAGGATGTGCTAGGCGTGCCCCGGCCGCTCGGCGCCCATATGCTGGGCGACGGGATCGGCGCGATCCGCATGGCCGACTGGGGCCGGCAGGTGCGGTTTCGCGAGCATATCATCAACTGGCAACCGGGCCGCAGCATCGGCTGGCGCTTTGATTTTCGCGGGCTCGACGCCTGGCAGTTCACCGACCGGCACCTGATGCCCGACAGCGCCTATTTCAAGGTGACGACCGGCGGCTATCGCATGGAACCGGCCGGCCCTGGCCGCACCCGCGTCATCATCGACACCCATTATTGGATGCAGACCCCGGTCAATGGCTATTCCCGGCTGTGGGGCGAACTTTTCCTGGGCGACATCGAAAAGAACCTGCTCGCCCTCATCAAGCAGCGCGCCGAACGGTCTGTCGCGCCCACCATCCTCTGACCGCCAAAAGGAGATGAACCATGGTTGAAACCGCCTATGCCCTCTATCTGGTCATCACGCTCGCCATCACCATCTGGGTCGCGCGCACCCTGTCGAAAAATGGCGAGGTCTTCCTGACCCAATGTTTCGGCCATGATGCGCAACTGGCCCGCTCGACCAACCATCTGCTCGTCGTCGGCTTCTACCTCGTCAATATCGGCTTCATCACCCTGACGCTCAGCCTGGGCAAGGAACCGACCAGCTATGCCGAAACGATCCGCTTCCTCAGTGCCAAGATCGGCCTCGCCGTGCTCGTGCTGGGCGGCATGCACTTCTTCAACATGGGCGCGATCGCCCATTTCGGTCGCAAGGTGAATGGCTGGCTGCACGACGGCCATCCCCAGGCCGCCTGATCGCCAGCCGGAAGGGTGCGCCCCACCCTTCCCCTTTTCCGGGAGGTTCCGATGACCCATGCCGATCCTGCCCATCTGCGCGGCGCCGCCCGCGCGATCCTGACCGCCGGCCCGTTGTTCATGACACTCTATCTGGCCGCCGATCTCTATCGCCGCATACCCGATGCCATTACGGTGGATCTGGGCATCCTCATCATCCTGCCCCTCATATTGCTCTTCGCGTTGATCTTCGGCCCCTTGGTTGCCGCCATCCCGATCATCATCGGGACGACGTCGATGCGCGTCCTGGCATATCATTGTCCCCTTTTTGCCCCCCGCGCCTTCTGGTTGCTCGCCGGTGCCGCCATCGGCTTCGGCGTGGCTTATGGCTGCGACCTATTGGGGGAAGTCCCTGATTTGAGCTTTGCCCTGATCGCCACCAGCGGCCTCAGCGGCTGGCTGGCCTACACGCCGGAATAGTATTTCCGCGCCCCTGTCCTATTGAACCATGCCCCGCTATACTGATTGCATCTCATAACAATATGTCCCACTGGCGTTTGGAAATTGCCGAATGTGCGGGAAAAGTGCGAAGTTAAGCGAAATATGTCCAATCATCAGATCCATGTCATCGGCGGCGGTCTCGCCGGTTCGGAAGCCGCCTGGCAGCTCGCCCAGGCCGGTATCAAGGTCCGCCTGTCGGAAATGCGCGGCACCGGAGAGATGACCCCGGCGCACCAGACCGATGGGCTGGCGGAACTGGTCTGCTCCAACAGTTTCCGTTCCGATGACGCGGACAAGAATGCCGTGGGCCTGTTGCATCAGGAAATGCGCCGCCTCGGCTCGCTGATCATGGACCGCGCCGAACCGGCCAAGGTGCCGGCCGGCTCTGCCCTGGCGGTCGACCGCCATGTCTTTTCCGACGGCGTCACCCGCGCGCTGGCCGAACATCCTAATGTCGAGATCGTGCGCGAGCGGATCGACACGCTGCCGACGGAGGGCATGACCATCGTCGCCACCGGGCCGCTGACCGCAGCGGCGCTCGCCAGCAGCATCGGCGAAGCGGCCGGCATGGAGCATCTCGCCTTTTTCGACGCGATCGCGCCGGTCATCCATTTCGACAGCATCGACATGGAAGAATGCTGGATGGCCAATCGCTGGGACAAGATCGGCCCCGGCGGTGGCGAGGGCAAGGACTATATCAACTGCCCGATGAACAAGGAGCAGTATCAGGCCTTCGTCCAGGGGCTGCTCGACGGCGAGAAGACCGAGTTCAAGCAATGGGAGTCGAGCACCCCCTATTTCGAGGGCTGCATGCCGATCGAGGTGATGGCATCGCGCGGACCGGAAACGCTGCGCCATGGCCCGATGAAACCGATGGGGCTCGACAATCCCAAGACCGGCCGCTGGCCCTATGCCGTGGTCCAGCTGCGCCAGGACAATGCGTCGGGCACGTTGTGGAACATGGTCGGTTTCCAGACCAAGCTGAAGCATGGCGCCCAGGTCGAGCTGTTCCGCACCATTCCGGGCCTGGAAAAGGCCGAGTTTGCCCGGCTGGGCGGGCTGCATCGCAACACCTTCATCCAGAGCCCCAAGCTGCTCGACCCGACGCTGCGCCTGAAAAGCGCGCCGCATATCCGTTTCGCCGGGCAGATGACCGGGTGCGAGGGCTATGTCGAAAGCGCTGCCATCGGCCTCATCGCCGGGCGTTTCGCTGCGGCCGAGATATTGGGCCAGGAACTGGCGCCGCCGCCCGCCGACACGGCACTCGGTGCGCTGCTCGGCCATGTCACCGGCAATGTCGAGACCGCCGACTATCAGCCGATGAATGTCAATTTCGGTCTTTTCCCGACGCTCGACGACGTCAAGAAGAAGCAGCGCAAGGAAGCCTATACCGCCCGCGCCCGCGCCTCCTTCGGTCGCTGGCTGGGTGAGGTGGTGGAACCGGCCTGACCTTTCCGGGACAGGCTCAGCATTTGCAGCGCGGTTTCGCCGCCCGCTTCGGCGCTGTGGTGGCGAATTCGGCCGGGGTCAGCTTGCCATCCTTGTCGGCATCGGCCCCAGTGAAGCGATCGGCCGTCGCCACCGCCCATTCCTCGAACGACAGGAGATTGTCCTTGTTCGCATCGAGTTGCTTGAACGCGGCAGTGCGGCTGCCCAGCATCTCGATCCGGCTGATGATGCCGTCGCGATTGCGGTCATAACGGGCGAAGCGCTTTTCCTCGCGGCTCTGCGGGCTGGCTTCGCCGGGCATCGGTGGTGCCTCCCCGACCGCATCGGGATCGCCCTCGGGCAGGGCTTCGTTCGCTAGCGGCGGCGGTGGCGCGAGCAGCGCCTTGGGCGGCGGCTCGTTGGTCGCCTGCCCCTGCCACCAGAACAGGCCGGCCGCGACCAGCAGCAACGCCCCCATGCCCCCAGCCAGCAACCGTCCCATCGCCCGCTCCCCACTTCGTGACGGCAGCGAACCTATCGCGATCGACTAGCGCCCGACAAGCGCGATCCGCATCAGCCGCCAAGCCATGTTCCGCGTCAGCCCGACCGGCGCCCGCTGTCCCCGCTCGACATCATGCCGCGCCAGCAGATAGGCGATGCGCAGCGGCTTCCACGCCCTGGGCCACACTGGATCGCCCACCTGCGGCAACAGATCGCGGGCAAGGCCGATGGCGGCGTCCGCCAGTGCGTCGTCGCCGCTATGGGCGGACAGATCCCACAAGGCCCAGACCTTGCCGGCCGCGATCAGCCAGTCGGGCGCATCGGCCACATCGGCCAATGCCTGGAACAGCCCGCCGCCGCGCCCGGCGGCATAGTCGCGCAGGCCGGTGAGGTCGATCTCCGGCTCCACCACCAGCACTTCCCAACCGTCGAGCATCGCCGGGATACCGGGCGCGGCCAGCGCACCGATCGCGCGCAGCCAGTCGACCACCGGTTCGCCCTGCCCCTTGACACCCGCCTCGTCCGTGACGACGCCCAGCCACCAGGCAAGGCGCATCTGCCCGATCGCCGGATCGCTGGTGGTTCGCGCAATTTGCGCAAAGCGCTGGTCCAGCGCCCAGAGCGCCCGATGCCGCTCGGCAAAGCGCCCGGCATGCCCGGAAAGCAGGCGCGCCAGCGGCGCCAGATCGTCCGTGCGATCCATCATTTCGATCCCGATCTAAAAATGGCTTATCAATCCTTTAACCAGACTTCGCATAGAGACCCTAACCAGTCCCGTTGCATGGCCGACGATGGCCCTGTCCAGATTTCTGGGGGGAAACGGGCGACATGGGTGAATGCGGAACATGGGCAAGCAGATCAAGCGCGCGATGACATTCCTTGGCCGGCTTCGGCGCAACCAGGCGGGCAATACGCTCGCCATGGTGGCCGCAGCCATCATCCCGCTCGCCGGCCTGATCGGTGGCGGCGTGGACATGAGCCGCGCCTATATGGTCCGCGCGCGCATGCAGCAAGCCTGTGACGCCGCCGCACTGGCGGGACGGCGTGCGATGACCACCGCGTCAATGACGGATGACAACAAGGCCGAAGCAAAGAAATTCTTCGACTTCAACTTCCCGCAGCAGACCTTCGGCGCCGCGAGCTTCACGCCCGTGATCCAGAGCAAGCCCGGCGAGACGACGACCGTCCAAGTGTCGGCCGAAACCACCATCCCGACCACCATAATGCGCATCTTCGGCGTTCAGACATTGTCGTTGGCCGTGAACTGCGATTCGCGTTTCGACATTGGCAATACGGATGTGATGCTGGTGCTGGATACCACCGGGTCAATGAAGGATTCGATCTCCACCGGTTCCGGCAGCGGAACGACCACGAAACTGGCAGCGCTGCAACAAGCGGTGAAGGATTTCTACGACACGCTGGGGCCGGGTTCCGATATCACCGGCCGCATCCGCTATGGATTCATGCCTTATAGCAGCACGGTCAACGTCGGAAAATCACTACCTGCCAGCTATTTGCAGGGTGGGACGTCAGGCGAAACCTGGGATTATCAGACCCGGCGCTGGGGTTTCTGGGGCAATTATGACACCACCACGACCTATGGCACCTGGACGAAGCTTTCCGGCAGCGAGAGCACCAGCACCGGCACGGAAAGCAGCAGGAACAGTTGCCCGTCGATCCCCAGCAACACGGGCACGACCACGACCAGTAATTCGAATGTCCAATCGACAACCGACAGCAAGGGCGTGATCACCGAAACGGCGACCGTCACACGCACGCGCAACGGCATGTTCTACACCGCATCAGGCAATTGCTACTATTCCAACAGTCGCTATCGACAGGATTGGGAAGCAAAAAATTATAGCAGCTATAAGGATCAGACCACCGCAACGACGACCCGCACGCCCAAATATGAGTGGCAATATACGCAACTGCCGCTGGACGTGACGCAATTCGTGAAGGGTAGCGCGGTGGCGAATCCGGCCTACAACTCCGAATCCAACAGCGACGGACTCTCATCGACATCCACCTGGAATGGCTGCATCGAGGAACGCTCCACCGACAGCAGCATCACCAAAGATACGTCGACCGCGTCCATCCCCAGCACGGCATATGACCTTCAGATCGATACCCTGCCCAACAGCAAGGATACAAAATGGCGCCCTCACTGGCCCGACGTCGAATTCTCGCGCAGCGGGACGGGAATGGCCTATACCGGCAGTTGGCTGAACAGCGCGGGCAATATCAGCGGCGGCTATGTGGCCTGCCCGACCCAGGCGCGCAAGCTGACATCCTATAGCAGCCGGACGGCCGTGCCCACCGGTCAGACCAGCAGCTATAACAGCTATGTCGACAGCCTCGTCGCGGTCGGCGGCACCTATCACACCATCGGCATGATGTGGGGCGCTCGCTTCCTCTCACCGACCGGCATCTTCTCGGCCGACAATGCAGCGGCGCCCAACGGGTTCAACGTTTCCCGCCACATCGTCTTCATGACCGATGGCAAGATGAGCGCATATAATAACGTCTATGGTGCATGGGGTTATCAGGCGCTCGACCAGCGCGATGGCCCTTCCGGTGCCAGCAATGACGATCTGACCGCCATCCACAAGCGCCGCATGGAAATGATGTGCAACGCGATCAAGTCGAAGGGCATCACCATCTGGGTCATCGGTTTCAGCGACGAGGACGTGATGAGCAGCGAGCTCCAGAATTGCGCCAGCAGCGCAAACCACTGGAGCATGAACTATACATCGGCCTCCCTGAAGACGACCTTCCAGAATATCGCCAAGAATATTGGCGGCCTCCGGTTGTCGAACTGATGCGCTGGCTCTCCTCCCTCCCCCGCAGGCTGGCGCATGACCAGCGTGGCGCGACGCTCATGGAATTCGGGCTGATCGTCACGCCGCTCTGCTTGTTCATCATGGGCGTTGGCGACTTGGGCTATCAGTCCTATCTGCGCTCAGTGACCCAGGGCGTGCTCGATAGGGCCTCTCGCGCGGCATCGGTCGGCACGCTCAGCAGCACGCAGATCGACGCCTATATCGACAGCCAGATGCAGGCGATCAACAGCAAGAACGGCTCCACTTCAGTGACCAAGAAGAGCTATTACAACTTCTCGCGTGTGGGAAAGCCCGAGAAGATCACCACGGATACGGCACCGCTTGGCAGCTTCAACACGGGCGATTGCTTCGAGGATTCCAACGGCAATGGCAGTTACGATAGCAGCGCGGGCTCCACGGGCCTGGGTGGTGCTGACGATATCGTCTTCTATCAGGTGACCGTGTCCATGCCCCGCCTGTTCCCGATGGCCAAACTGCTCGGCTGGAGCGCAACCCAGACCGCCACAGCCAACGCCACCATCCGCAACCAACCCTGGTCCAACCAGGCCACATTGCCGATCATCTGCACATGAAACCGACCCATCTCCCCCTTGCGCGCTGGGCGCGCCGTCTGCGCGACGATCAGTCCGGCCTGGCCCTGATCGAATTTGCCTATTCCTTGCCGGTGCTGATGGTCCTCTCCATGGGTGGGCTGGAAATCGCCAATCTGGCAACCGCCCATATGCGCGTTAGCCAGATCGCGATGCTGGTGGCCGACAACGCCTCGCGCGAGCGAACCTCGATTGACGAGGCGGATATCAACGAAATCTTCACCGGCGCCGAACTGGCCGGCGCCAACCTCAAGGATTTCAAGGCGAATACCCGCATCTTCCTGTCCGACCTGGAACCCAATACCCAGACCGGCACCAAAGCGGGCCAATATATTCGCTGGCAGCGCTGCTGGGGCGGCGGCGCTTTCACCTCCACCTATGGCAAAGCGGGCGACGGCACCAGCGACGCCACATTGGCGGACGGACTGGGCCCTACCGGGACCAAGATCAAATCGGGCAGCGGTACCGCCGTCATGTTCGTCGAGGTGGCCTATACCTACCAGCCACTGGTATCCGACAGCATCTTCGGCACCAAGGTCATCCGCTACACCAGCGCCTTCAACGTCCGTGAACGCACGGATCAGCAGATGAAGAATGCGGGCAAGCTGACGACCGCTCAGACAGCCGCTTGCCCTACCTGAAAATCGGCAGAAACAACGTGAATAGAAAAAGGGGCGATCCGATCGGACCGCCCCTTTTTCATTCTCACTTGTAGCAGACCTTCTTGGCCGCTTCGACCACGCGGGCCGCGTCGATCAGTGCCAGCTTTTCGAGGTTGGCGGCATAAGGCAGCGGCACATCCTCGTTGGTGACACGCAGGACCGGGGCGTCGAGGTCGTCGAAGCCCTTTTCCATCACGACGGCGGCGATTTCCGACGCGATCGAGCAGGTCGGCCAGCCTTCTTCCACCACCACCAGGCGGTTGGTCTTCTTCAGGCTTTCCAGCACGGTCGCGGTGTCGAGCGGACGCAGCGTGCGCAGGTCGATCACTTCGGCGTCGATGCCTTCGGCAGCAAGCTGCTCGGCCGCGTCGAGCGCCAGGCCCACGCCGATCGAGTAGCTGACCAGGGTCACGTCCTTGCCCGGACGCATGATGCGCGCCTTGCCGATCGGCAGGACATAGTCGTCTACCTTGGGTACGTCGAAGCTGCGACCGTAGAGAAGTTCATTCTCCAGGAACACGACCGGGTCGGTCGAGCGGATCGCGGCCTTAAGCAGCCCCTTGGCGTCGGCCGCGTCATAGGGCGCGATGACGATCAGGCCGGGAACCGCGGCGTACCAGGGGCCGTAGTTCTGCGAGTGCTGCGCGCCGACGCGGCTGGCCGCACCGTTGGGACCACGGAACACGATCGGGCAGCGCATCTGGCCGCCGGACATATAGTTGGTCTTGGCCGCCGAGTTGATGATGTGGTCGATCGCCTGCATGGCGAAGTTGAACGTCATGAACTCGATCACCGGACGCAGGCCACCCATGGCCGCACCAGAACCGATGCCGGCAAAGCCATATTCGGTGATCGGCGTGTCGATGACGCGCTTGGGACCGAATTCGTCGAGCAGGCCCTGGGTCACCTTGTAGGCGCCCTGATATTCGGCGACTTCCTCGCCCATCACGAAGACGCGCGGGTCCGACCGCATTTCCTCGGCCATGGCGTCGCGCAGCGCTTCGCGCACGGTGGTCTTGACGAACTCGGTGCCGGCCGGAAGGTCCGGATCCTGCACGGTCGCCTTGGCTTCCGACGCCAGCTTGGAGGTACCGCTTTCCGCCTTCTTGGGAGCTTCTTCAGCCTTGGGCGCTTCGGCCTTCTGCGCAGGTGCCGGGGCCGCTTCGCCGCCCTCGCCCGCCATCGTCGCAATGACGGTGCCGACCTTCACGCCTTCGGTGCCTTCGGCGATCACGATCTGACCGATCTTGCCTTCGTCGACGGCTTCGAATTCCATCGTCGCCTTGTCGGTCTCGATCTCGGCGAGGATGTCGCCGGACTTCACTTCATCGCCTTCCTTCACCAGCCACTTGGCCAGCGTGCCCTCTTCCATCGTCGGCGAGAGCGCCGGCATCTTGATTTCGATACCCATTAATATTGCTCCACCAGCACGTCGGTATAGAGTTCATGCATCTCAGGTTCGGGCGAGGTTTCGGCGAAATCGGCCGCTTCGGCGACGATCTTGCGGATATCCTGGTCGATGACCTTGATCTCGTCCTCGCTGACGCCGGCGTCGATCAGATATTTCTTCACGCCCTCGATCGGGTCGCTGTTGTCGCGCACCGCCTGAACCTCGTCACGCGAACGATATTTGGCCGGGTCGGACATGGAGTGGCCGCGATAGCGGTAGGTCTTCATTTCGAGCAGGATCGGGCCATTGCCGCCCTGGACCCACTTGAGCGCTTCCTCGGTCGCACCGCGCACCGCCAGAACGTCCATGCCGTCGACCTGGATGCCGGGGATACGGAAGCTCTCGCCACGGCGATAGAGCTGGTCTTCCGACGAGGCGCGGTTGACGCTGGTGCCCATGGCATATTGGTTGTTCTCGATCACGAAGATGATCGGGAGCTTCCACAGCTCGGCCATGTTGAACGATTCGTAGACCTGGCCCTGGTTGGCCGCGCCGTCACCGAAATAGGCAACGCACACGCCGCCATCATCATTATACTTGTGGGCAAAGGCCAGGCCCGCGCCGAGCGACACCTGGGCGCCGACGATGCCGTGGCCGCCATAGAATTTATGCTCGACGCTGAACATGTGCATCGAACCACCCTTGCCGCGCGAAATGCCGGCTTCGCGGCCCGTCAGTTCGGCCATGATGACCTTCGGATCGATGCCATAGGCGAGCATGTGGCCGTGGTCGCGATAGCCGGTGATCACGCTGTCCTTGCCGGGCTTGAGCGCCGACTGGATGCCGACCGCAACCGCTTCCTGGCCGATATAGAGGTGACAGAAGCCGCCGATGAAACCCAGACCATAAAGCTGGCCGGCCTTTTCCTCGAAGCGGCGGATCAGAACCATCTGCCGATAGAATTCCAGCAGCTCTTCCTTGCTGGCCTTGTAGTCGGTGGGCGTTTCGGGGCGCGGACGATTATGGTCCGCACCGGCCGGCACTGCGGCCTTTGCCTTTGCGCTGTCGGCGCGCGGCGTGGTTGGTTTCGCCAAGGCTATTATCCTTTTGCGTGGGTAGGATGGAAGGAAGCCCGATATGCGTCAGAGTTGCATAGATTGCAACGGCGGACCCCACGGAATCCCGGCATAATGAATGTCCCGAGTGCAAAAACGACAATCCATGACAACGCTGTCGAAAACGGGTCACGAACGGCTGGCAACAAAATGTTGCCGCGACATGATTTTACCAAATAAATGGAAAGCGCACTCCGTCGGAGTGCGGATCAGTTCAGCGGAACGATCACTTCGTCATGGTGAATCACGCCGAGCTGGCGACGGATCAGCTCGTCCGACAGATCAGGATCGACGCGGCGCGGATTGAGCAGATCGACCCGGTTGCGCAGCTCCTGGCGATGCAGCTGGACGATCTTGAGCTCAGCCTTCGCATCGCGCAGCTGGCGCGAATAATCGCCCCAGGCAAGCACGCCATTGGAGCCGAGGACGACGTAGCCGGCGAAGAACAGCAGCAACAGCACCGCGATTGCCGGCCCGAGGGCCGACATCAATAGCATGCGGAGCTTTGCGATATGCGCCATGAATCGCTTGAATCACAGGATTCGACCGGTCGCAAGCAAAAACATGCCCGATGCGACCAGCCGAATCCCTAACCTGAAATCAGCCGTGGATCAGCGGAAGATCGAACGACCGGCATAGACCGCCATGTCGCCCAGCTCTTCCTCGATGCGGATCAGCTGATTATACTTGGCAAGCCGGTCCGAACGGGCGAGCGAGCCGGTCTTGATCTGACCGCAATTGGTGGCGACGGCGAGGTCGGCGATGGTCGAATCCTCGGTCTCGCCCGAACGGTGCGACATGACCGCCGTGTAGCGGGCACGGTGCGCCATATCGACGGCGGCGAGCGTTTCCGACAGCGTGCCGATCTGGTTAACCTTCACCAGCAGCGAGTTGGCCAGCCCCTTGCCGATGCCCATCGACAGGCGGGCTGGGTTGGTGACGAACAGATCGTCGCCGACCAGTTGGACCTTGTCACCGATCTTGTCGGTCAGTGCCTTCCAGCCCTCGAAATCATCCTCGCTCATGCCGTCTTCGATCGACTTGATCGGATAGTCGGCGGCCAGCGCGGCGAGATAGTCGGCCATTTCGACCGGCGAGAGCGACAGGCCTTCGCCCGAAATCTCATATTTGCCGTTCTTGAAGAATTCGGTCGCTGCGCAGTCCAGCGCCAGCACGACATCGTCACCGGGCTTGTAGCCGGCCTTTTCGACCGACACCATGATGAAGTCGAGCGCATCGCGGGTCGAGGCGATGTTGGGGGCAAAGCCGCCCTCGTCACCGACCGAGGTCGCCAGGCCCTTGTCGTGCAGGCCCTTCTTGAGCGTGTGGAAGATTTCCGAACCGATGCGCACGGCGTCGGCGATGCTCTCCGCACCGACCGGCATGATCATGAATTCCTGGAAGTCGATCGGATTGTCGGCATGCTCGCCGCCGTTGATGATGTTCATCATCGGCACCGGCAGGACATGCGAGGAGACGCCGCCGACATAGCGATAGAGCGGCAGGCCGCGCGCGTCGGCGGCAGCCTTGGCGGTGGCCAGCGACACGCCCAGGATCGCGTTGGCGCCCAGACGCGACTTGTTCTCGGTGCCGTCGAGCGCGATCATCGCGGCATCGACTTCGCCCTGATCCTCGGCATCGAGGCCGATGAGCTGCTCGGCAATTTCGTCATTGACGGCGGCGACAGCGGCCAGCACGCCCTTGCCCAGATATTTGCTCTTGTCGCCGTCGCGCTTTTCGACCGCCTCATAGGCACCGGTCGATGCGCCCGAGGGCACGGCGGCGCGGCCGAAGCTGCCATCTTCCAGCATCACATCGACTTCGACGGTCGGATTGCCGCGGCTGTCGAGAATCTGGCGGGCGTGGATATCGAGAATGGCGGTCATGATCGCTCCCTGATCTGGGCCCGGACACGCGCCGGGCGGCCTTTTCGCGGCCCCGCTTAGCCAGCAGCCCCAAACTTGGCAATCCGGGGGGACTTGCCATCGGACAAAAAATGCCGATGCTCAAAATAGTAACGGCGCCGGAACTGTAGGCCGCCGCCAAGCATTAGGATCATGACAGCCCGCCCCGCGCGGGACCATGAGGTTGAGCTTTAGGGAGACTTTGGACAATGGCCGACACCCCGGAAACCCCGCCCGTCAAGCGCGCGAAGAAGGCGGTTGCCGCCAAGGCGAAGCCGGCGTCGACCAAGGCCTCCACCCCGGCCGTCAAGGCCGCGCCGGTGAAGAAGGCCGCCACCCGCAAGGCCCCCGCAAAGCCCGGAAACGGGGCCGCCCATGGCTGGTCCGCACAGATCGCCCCAATCAAGGCGCAAGCCGAAAAGGCCGCCAAGGCCGCAACCGACAAGATTAATTCGGTCGACTGGAAGGCGCATATCGATCCGATCAAGGAACAGGCCGGCAAGACCGCCAAGTCTGCGGCAAGCAGTGCCAAGGACAAGACCGGTTCGGCCATGCAGAGCCTGTCGAAGCTGATTGCGGATACCGCCGGCACGGTCGATGCGAAGCTTGGCCCTCAATATGGCGACTATGCCCGCCAGGCGGCGGAATCGGTGGCCAGTGCCGCAGATACGCTGGACAGCAAGGATGTCGACCAGTTGATGACCGAGGCGCGTGATTTCGTGCGCAAGAGCCCGGCCGTTGCCATCGGCGCAGCCGCCGTGGTCGGCTTCGTGTTGATGCGCCTTGCCAAAGGATCGTCCGACAGCGACGCCTAACGAACGCAAGACAGGATTATCGTGACGGCTAACCGCAGGCCCCGGTTGACGGGGCGGAGGGGCAATTGACGCAGGAACCAGCGGATACGGTGGCAACGCCGCAGACCGAAGGGAATGAGGAGTCTGTCCGCGCGACATTCGCCCGCCTCTATACCGATGGCCGCGCCTATGCGCAGGCGGAGGTCGAGCGCCAGAAGCTGCGCGCGGGCATTGCCGGCGCCGGCGTCCGTAACGCCGCGATCCTGGGGATCGTCGCCCTGATGCTGCTGTTCGCCGCGATCGTGACCCTGTTGATCGGGTTGGTGATTGCGCTGTCCGCGATGATCGGGCCGCTCTGGGCAACGCTGGCGGTGTTCGGCGGCGCCGTACTGATCGCCGTCCTGCTGCTGCTGCTGGCCAAGGGGCAGATCAGCCATATGTTGAAGACGATCAAGTCATGAGCCGGGAACAGGCCTATCGCGAAGCGACGGAACGCGCGGCGCATCTGCGCAGCAAGGCGGTCCTGAGCCTTGCCGATGCTCAGGCGCGGATCGCACCCGATCGGCTGAAGGCCGATGCCGAGGCGAAGATCACGGCGACCGCGCTCGACGGCGTCGCCTATGTCGGTGCCAAGGTGCGCCAGCGGCCGGTTGCCACCAGCGCGGCAGCGACCGGCATCGTCCTGTTTCTCTTCCGCCGCCCCCTCACGGCACTTTTCGGACGACTGTTCGTTCGACTGAGGAACCGTAACACGGAAATTTCGGAGATTGATGATGGCTGACATCCGCGCCCAACTGACCCGCGTCCGCGAAGCGGCCAATGACGCCGCCGGCAGCGCGACCGACATGATCAAGGACAGCACCGGCAAGGCGCGCGAAAGCGCCGGCGAGCTGATCCAGACCGGCAAGGACAAGGCGAGTGAAGCCTATGGCGACGCGCGCGATCGGGGCCAGCGGGTCGCTGCCCGCGCCAACGAGATCATTCAGGAGCATCCGGTTGCGGCCGTGGCCGGCGCGGTCGCGGCCGGCGCAGTCATCGCCTGGATGTTCCCGAAGAGCCGGAAAGTGATGAAGGCGCTGCCGGGCCTGGCCGCCACTGCCGGCGCGCGGGTGCTGGAAGCAGCCGCCACCGCCCGCACGGCCGCGAGCGAGAATAGCGAGTCGCTGCGCCACAATGCGGGCGAAGCGCTGGCCAGTGCGCGGGACAATGCCGGCGAAGTGCTCAGCAAGGCCCGCGAAACGGCCAGCCATGCGCTGTCGAGCGCCAAGGAAAGCGCAAGCGACACCGCGACGGCGGCCCGTGACGCTGCGGCATCGGCCGATCTTGGCGGCAAGGCATCGAAGCTGGCGGACGAACTGGTCGCGCTCGTCTCCACCCGCGTCGAGGCGTTGGGCGACGCGATCAAGGCACGATTGCCGAAAAGCTAATCGCGATTGCCGCAAACGCAATCGACACAAAGGCCGCTTTCCTTGGCGGATCGCAGGGACGATGCTAAGGCACCGCGATCAGTCAAAGGAGAACATATAACGCCATGAGCAAGATGCATCTGGTGATGGGCGGCCGCGTAACCAACCCGCAGACGCTGGAATTCCAGGACCTGAGCAAGGTCGACTTGGTTGGCGTCTTCCCCGACTACGCCTCGGCCGAAAAGGCTTGGCGCGGCGCGGCGCAGCGCACCGTCGATGACGCCGAAATGCGTTATGTGATTGTCCATCTGCACCGCTTGCTGGAGCCTGAGCTGCCGGCAGCCTGATGGCCCGTTTCGGGCGAGACCGGATCATGCCCCGGTTTCGCCCGAACACAGTTTATCGAACGATCAATTGATAGCCTGGGGCCGTTTACGGAAGCGCCAGCGCAGCAAGGGCCGGGTCAAGGCCAGCCCTGCAAGGAAGCCGCCGATATGCGCGGCAATCGCGATTTGACCCAGATCGCCCAATCCCCCCGCCGTCGCCACGCCGATCATCAGCTGGATCGCGATCCAGGCGGCCGCCAGCCACAGCACCCGCACAAAATTGGCCGACAAAGGCCCGATCCGCCGCACCTGTTGCTGGCTGTAGAGCAGCGCATAGGTTGCGATGATCGCGGAAATGGCGCCACTCGCCCCGACCATCGGATTGACCGATTCCGGCGTGATCGCCCATTGCGCGAAGCAGGCCGCATAGGCGCCGACGACATAGAGGATCAGCGTGCCGGTGCGGCCCAGCACATGCTCGACCTGCCGACCGCAGAAAAGCAGCATCAGCAGGTTGAAGCCGATGTGCAGCCAGCCGGCATGGACGAAGGTGCAACTGAGCGGCGTCAGCCACCAGGGCACCGCCGCCATGCCGTCCAGCAAGCCGGGGTTGCCAATGCGGGCGGGAATGAACCCGCCCAGCAAGGCCGCATTGTCGATCTGCCCGGTTGCCAGCAGCAACAGGAACAGGACGAACGTGACCAGCGCGATCGCGTTGGTCGTGCGTCCGGCAGGCAGTTTCACGGGATCAGATGAACGCGATCTTGTCGACCAGGTAGAATTTGTCGCCCGACGGGACCGACACTTCCACCTCGTCACCGACCTCGCGGCCGATCAGCGCACGGCCCAGCGGGCTGTTATAGCTGATCATGCCCGCCTTGGCGTCCGCCTCGGCCTGGCCCACGATCTGATATTTGACCGGCTTGTCGTCCTCGTCCAGCAGGGTCACGGTCGCGCCGAACACGATCTTGTTACCCGACAGGGTGGTCGGATCGATGATCTGGGCGCGCGACAACTTGTCTTCCAGGTCGGAAATCGTTGCCTCGACCTGCCCCTGCCGTTCCTTGGCGGCGTGATATTCGGCATTTTCCGACAGGTCGCCGTGGGCACGAGCTTCCTCGATGGCGTCCACGATCAGAGGGCGCTCGGCCTTCAGTTCGCGGAGCTGCGCATTGAGCTTGTCATAGCCCACCTGCAGCATCGGCATCTTCTCGACGGTCGCCATTATTGCAAATCCTTCGTCAAAACTTCCCTTTGGCGGCGCCGAACGTGGCGCCACCCGCAGCATGCTTCCTGGTGAAGGTGATCAGGCGTGCGACCCAGGATAATAGGACTGGAGCGAGCGCACTTCAAGGGCGCGGTCCCGCAAAGCCTCGATTGCGTCCGCCGCAGCGACGCTGGCGGTCGCGGTGGTGAAACTCGCAATCTTTGCGCGTAGAGCACTGGTGCGGATCGCCTTGCTGTCCTTCAGGGACTGCCAGCCTTCGGTGGTGTTGAAGATCAGCTGCACGTCGCCATCGGTGATCCGGTCGACAATGTGCGGGCGCCCTTCGGCCACCTTGTTCACATGCTCGACGGCGATCCCCTGCCCTTCCAGATAGGTGGCGGTGCCGCCGGTCGCGATGATGGTGAAGCCCATGCCCGCCAGCTTCTGCACCGCCGGCAGGATCACCGGCTTGTCGCTGTCCTTGACCGACACGAAGACGGTGCCGCTGGTCGGCAGCACGGTGCCCGCACCCAGCTGCGCCTTGGCAAAGGCGGTCGCAAAATTGCTGTCGATGCCCATGACTTCGCCGGTGCTCTTCATTTCCGGCGAGAGCACGGGGTCGACGCCGGGGAAGCGGTTGAACGGGAAGACGGCTTCCTTGACCGCGACATGGTCGATCGCGTTGCGATCGATCCTGGGCAGATCCTTGATCTTTTCACCGGCCATGACGCGCGAGGCGATCTTGGCGATCGGGGTGCCGATCGCCTTGGCGACGAAGGGCACGGTCCGGCTGGCGCGCGGATTGACCTCGATCAGATAGACGATGCCATCCTTGACCGCGAACTGGATGTTCATCAGGCCACGGACCGACAGGGCACGGGCCAGCACTTCGGTCTGACGCTCGATCTCGGCAATCACCTCGTCCGACAGGCTGTAGGGCGGCAGCGAGCAGGCCGAGTCACCGGAGTGAACGCCGGCTTCCTCGATATGCTGCAACACGCCGGCGACAACCACATCGTCGCCGTCGCACAGCGCGTCCACGTCCACCTCGACCGCATCACGCAGATACTGGTCGATCAGCACCGGGGAGTCGCCCGACACCTGCACGGCGGTGGTGATATATTCTTCGAGCTGGGCCTGGCCGTCGACGATTTCCATGGCGCGACCGCCAAGGACATAGGACGGACGCATCAGCACCGGATAGCCGATGCGATTGGCGACCGCGATCGCCTCCTCGCGGCTGCGGGCGATGCCGTTGGCCGGCTGGCGCAGCTTCAGCTTGTCGATCAGCGCGGCGAAGCGCTCGCGATCCTCGGCCAGGTCGATCGCGTCCGGGCTGGTGCCCAGGATCGGGATGCCGGCATCTTCCAGCGCCTGTGCCAGCTTGAGCGGCGTCTGGCCGCCAAACTGCACCAGCACGCCCGCCAGCGTCCCCTTCGACATTTCGACATGCAGGATTTCCAGCACGTCTTCGGCCGTCAGCGGCTCGAAATAGAGGCGGTCGGACGTGTCATAATCGGTCGACACGGTTTCCGGGTTGCAGTTGACCATGATCGTCTCATAGCCGGCTTCGCTCAGCGCAAAGCAGGCATGGACGCAGCAATAGTCGAACTCGATGCCCTGGCCAATGCGGTTGGGACCACCGCCCAGGATGACGACCTTCTTGCGGTCGCTGGGCTGCGCCTCATTCTCCGGCTCGCCGAAGATCGGGGCTTCATAGGTCGAATACATGTAGGGCGTCTTCGCCTCGAACTCGGCGGCGCAGGTGTCGATGCGCTTGAACACCGGACGCACGCCCAGCTTGTGGCGCAGGCTGCGCACCTCGTCCTCGGTCACGCCGCCGGTCATGGCGACGACGGCATCGTGGATCAGGCCGCTACCGCGCGCGACGCCGCGCTCATTGCCGCGCAGATTGGCGGACTTGAGCGCCAGCCAGGCGAGACGCTTGTCGGAAAAGCCCATGGCCTTGAGCCGGCGCATGCCGTCCGCGTCGCGCGGCAGGCCATGTTCCAGCACCTCATTCTCGGCCTCGACGATTTCCTTCAGGCGCTCCAGGAACCAGGGGTCGAACTTGGCGATATTGTGGATTTCCGCGACGGTCAGCCCTTCACGAAGGGCTTGCGCGGCGACCAGCAGACGATCGGGCGTCGGCTGTGCCAGGGCGGCGATGATGTCGTCCTTGGGCGCGCCGACCAGATGATCGACCTGGTTGAAGCCGGACAGGCCGGTTTCCAGACCGCGCAGCGCCTTCTGCATCGATTCATGGATGTTGCGGCCGATCGCCATGACTTCGCCGACCGACTTCATGGCGGTGCCCAGCAGCGGTTCGGCGCCCTTGAACTTTTCGAAGGCGAAGCGCGGGATCTTGGTCACGACATAGTCGATGGTCGGCTCGAACGAAGCCGGGGTCGCGCCGGTAATGTCATTCTCGATCTCGTCGAGCGTGTAGCCGACGGCCAGCTTCGCCGCGACCTTGGCGATCGGGAAGCCGGTCGCCTTCGACGCCAGCGCCGAGGAGCGCGACACGCGCGGGTTCATCTCGATGACGACCAGGCGGCCATCCTTGGGATTGACCGCGAACTGGACGTTGGAACCGCCGGTCTCGACGCCGATCTCGCGCAGCACAGCCAGGCTGGCGTTGCGCATGATCTGATATTCCTTGTCGGTCAGCGTCAGCGCTGGCGCGACGGTGATGGAGTCGCCGGTATGGACGCCCATCGGATCGACATTTTCGATCGAGCAGATGATGATGGAATTGTCGTTGCGATCGCGCACGACTTCCATCTCATATTCCTTCCAGCCGAGGAGCGATTCCTCGATCAGGACTTCGGTGGTCGGCGAGGCATCCAGGCCGCCACGGACGATGTTCATGAACTCGTCGCGATTATAGGCAATGCCGCCGCCAGTGCCGCCCATGGTGAAGCTGGGACGGATGATCGAGGGAAGGCCGGTGAACTCCAGCGCTTCCATCGCCTCTTCCATGGTGTGGGCGATGCGCGAGCGGGCCGATTCCAGGCCTATCTTGTCCATGGCGTCGCGGAACTTGATCCGGTCCTCCGCCTTGTCGATCGCCTCGGCGTCGGCGCCGATCATCTGGACGCCGTATTTCTCCAGCGTGCCGTCGTTGAACAGCGCCAGCGCCGTGTTCAGCGCGGTCTGGCCGCCCATCGTCGGCAGCACCGCATCAGGCCGCTCCTTCTCGATGATCTTCGCCACGATTTCGGGCGTGATCGGCTCGACATAGGTCGCGTCGGCAAATTCCGGATCGGTCATGATGGTGGCCGGGTTGGAATTCACCAGGATGATGCGATAGCCCTCTTCCTTCAGCGCCTTGACCGCCTGCGTGCCCGAATAATCGAACTCGCACGCCTGGCCGATGATGATCGGACCAGCGCCGATGATGAGGATGGAGGAGATGTCGGTTCTTTTAGGCATCGGGCTTTTCGCAATCCAGTTGCATGCGTTGTGGCTTAATCGGGAAGCCGGACCAGTGAAGTTTTTTAAGAAGCTTCGAAAGGGGCGGAGCGCCATCGCTGGCTTTGAACGTTATTCTTTCGCAGTTGTGTTCGGCGACCTCGCGCTTGATCAAATTCCAACCCATTGGCTCG
Source organism: Sphingobium sp. DN12 (assembly GCF_051058005.1). Taxonomy (NCBI): domain Bacteria; kingdom Pseudomonadati; phylum Pseudomonadota; class Alphaproteobacteria; order Sphingomonadales; family Sphingobiaceae; genus Sphingobium; species Sphingobium sp. DN12. Next base: position 865,139 of record NZ_CP173717.1, on the reverse strand, counting down.
GCTCGTTTTGCAATCCGGTCGCACATCCAACCTGCTGCGCAGTACTGAAAGTACTTGATGTCATCACAATCAAAAGCTTCGATTTTTCGAAGATCAACGATGAACTTGGCCAGCAGCGAGCCCGCCAGAAAAATGAGGAATACCGTAATGAGAACGGCTCTCCAATTGACGAAGAGCCAATCGAGCATCAATGCACGCCCCCCGCCTGCGCCTCGCAGCCCCAGCCGTCATATTCGACGCCGCAGAGGATTTCGATCTGGAGGCACTTTTTGGTCAGCACGCGGATCGAGGCTTCGTCGACCGGCTGCACGCATTCCAGGAACAGGAACAGGTCACCTTCCTCATCTTCCTCACGGTCCAGTTCGACGAAGCCGAACTGGCTGGCGATGGTCAGGACACGCTCGAAATCCTTCTCGCTGCCCCGGAAGCTGACATCCACGGGCCGCGCGAGACGCGCGACGTCGCCATTGCACTTGAGATTGGCGAGGACGGCCTTGTCCGCCTCCCACTCTGCGGCAAGGCGCGCTTCGTCAACCGGGGGCAGGTTCTGGCTCACGCGGCGACCGCGCCCTTGAGGCCGTCGACGAACTTCTTGAACAGATAGAAGCTGTCCTGCGGGCCGGGCGAGGCTTCGGGGTGATACTGGACCGAAAAGGCATTCTTGTCGGTCAGTTCGATGCCGCAATTGCTGCCGTCGAACAGCGAGACATGGGTCGAGCGCGCATTGGCCGGCAGCGTGTCGACATCGACGGCGAAGCCATGGTTCATGCTGGTGATCTCGACCAGGCCGTCCGACAGGCGCTTGACCGGATGGTTGGCGCCGCGATGGCCCTGATGCATCTTGATCGTCTTGGCGCCGACGGCGAGGCCAAGCAGCTGGTGGCCGAGGCAGATGCCGAAGACGGGAATGTCGGCGGCCAGTACCTGCTGGATCACCGGCACGGCATATTCGCCGGTCGCGGCCGGATCGCCAGGGCCGTTCGACAGGAACACGCCGTCGGGATTGAGCGCCTTGACCTGGTCAAAGGTCGCGGTGGCGGGCAGCACGGTGACGCGCGCGCCGGCCTTCACCAGATTGCGGAAGATGTTGTTCTTCGCGCCATAATCGATGGCGACGACATGGGGGCGTTCCTCACCCGCTTCATTGAGGCCATAGCCGTGGCCGATGGTCCAGATGCCGTCCTTCCACAGGCGGCTTTCCTTGCCCGTGACTTCGATGGCGAGGTCCATGCCTTCAAGGCCCGGCCAGGCGGCCGCCTTGGCAGCGAGCGCGGCGATGTCGAAATTGCCATCCGGATCATGGGCGAGGACGACGTTGGGGGCGCCCTTCTCGCGGATCATGCGGGTCAGCGCGCGGGTATCAACACCGGCGAGGCCGATGCGCCCCTTGTCCTTCATCCACTGGTCGAACGGTTCGACATTGCGGAAATTGCTGGGCGCGGTGACGTCCTGCCGCACGATGCAGCCCAGCGCATAGGGGCTGTCGGCTTCGACATCGTCGAGGTTGGTGCCGACATTGCCGATATGCGGGAAGGTGAAGGTGATGATTTGCCCGGCATAGGAGGGATCGGTCATGATCTCCTGATAGCCGGTGATCGAGGTATTGAAGCAGAGTTCGCCGACCGCGTCGCCGACCGCGCCGAAGCCGCGACCGAAGACGGCGGAGCCATCGGCAAAAACCAATACCCCTGTCGCTCCTTTGGGCACAATGAGGGTCTTGGCGTCAGCCATGGTCTGCGGTCCTTTATGCTTTTGCGGGAACCCGTCTGGTGCGGGTTAAACGGCCGGTCACCTATTCCCGCAACGCGTGAAGGTCAACGTCTGTTAAAAATCTCTTTTCGCATTATATCTACTCCTTTCCCGAGAAACAGGATTAATTCGCCCATGATTCGCGACACCATCAAGAGCGCCCAAGTGGAGTCCATGAAGGCCGGCGACAAGGATCGCCTGGCTGCCGTGCGCCTGATCCTGGCCAAGCTCAAAGATCGCGACATCGAACTGCGCACCGCCAGCAACGTGCCCGACGACGATACGGTCGTGGTCGAGGTGCTGCAGAAGATGGTGAAGCAGCGCCGCGAATCGATCGACATGTTCAAGAGCGGCGGACGCGACGAGCTGGCCGCCAAGGAACAGGCCGAGCTGGACGTCATCGAAACCTTCCTGCCCGCGCAGCTGAGCGAGGACGAGACCAAGGCGGCGATCGAGGGCATCAAGGCCGAGATCGGCGCGGAAAGCGTCAAGGACATGGGCAAGGTGATGGCCGTGCTCAAGGAACGCCATGGCGCGGTGATCGACATGAGCAAGGCGAGCGGGCTGGTGAAGGCGGCGCTGAGCTGATCTCTCGCTGGGCTGACATGCGCGTGCGATACTGACATAATAGCCCCTCCCTTCCAAGGGAGGGGTTGGGGTGGGTGATGGCGCTGCGCATCAATGCGAGACTCGGGCAATTTGCGCGCGAGATGCGGCGGGAGCCTACGGAATATGAACGCCGCCTTTGGGGCGCCCTACGCGGCTCCCAGCTGGAAGGCTTCAAATTCCGCCGTCAAGCCGTGATCGAACCCTATATCTGTGACTTTCTCTGCCCCCTCCTCGGCCTCATCATAGAAGTCGATGATGATAGCCATGATGCTATCAAGGATCGAGATAGAGACTTTGACCTTGCACATCAGGGCTATCTGGTTTTGCGCTTCTCCAACTTCGACATTCGGGACAATCTGGAAGGCGTGCTGAGCGTCATTCTGGATCGTGCCCGCGCCATGCCGGAAAGGCAGAAGATCACCCACCCCAACCCCTCCCTTCGAAGGGAGGGGCTTTAAGTTGACCCTCACGCCCCAATGGCTGGACGAACTGCGCGCGCGGACGTCGCTTTCAACCTTGATCGGCAAGACCGTGAAGGTGCAGAAGGCGGGCCGCGAGTATAAGGCTTGCTGCCCCTTCCATAACGAGAAGACGCCCAGCTTCACTATCAACGACGAGAAGGGCTTTTATCACTGCTTCGGCTGTGGCGCGCATGGCGATGCGATCCGCTGGATGACCGACCAACGCGGCCTGCCCTTCATGGAGGCGGTAAAGGAGCTGGCCGCGACCGCCGGCATGGACGTGCCCGCCGCCGATCCGCGGGCGGCCAAGCGCGCCGAGCAGGCCAAGGGGCTGCATGACGCGATGGGCGCCGCGCAGAACTTCTTCGAGGACCAGCTTGGCGGCATCGACGGCGGCGACGCCCGCGCCTATCTCGCGAAGCGCGGCATCAGCGACGCGACCCGGCGCACGTTCGGCTTTGGCTATTCGCCGGATTCGCGTGGCAAGCTCAAGACATCGCTGCGCGATTTTGGCGAGCCGATGCTGGTCGAGGCTGGCTTGCTCATCGACCCTGACGGTGCCGAGCCGGATGGCGGCCAAACCAAAAAACGTGACACATATGACCGGTTCCGTGGTCGCCTCATGCTGCCGATCCGCGACATTCGCGGCCGGGTGATCGCCTTTGGCGGCCGGATCATCGGCCAGGGCGAACCCAAATATCTGAACTCGCCCGACACGCCGCTCTTCGACAAGGGGCGCACCCTCTACAATATCGACCGTGCCTCCCCCGCCAGCCGGCAGAGCGGCCGGGTGATCGTGGTCGAGGGCTATATGGACGTGATCGCTCTGGCCCAGGCGGGCTTTGGCGATGCGGTCGCGCCGCTCGGCACGGCGCTGACCGAGCATCAGATCGAACGATTGTGGAAGATGGTCGAGGTGCCGATATTGTGCTTCGACGGCGATGCGGCCGGGCAGAAGGCGGCGATCCGCGCGGCGACGCGCGCCCTCCCCCTGCTGCGCCCTGGTCACAGCCTGGCCTTCGCCACCCTGCCCGCCGGGCAAGACCCCGACGACCTGCTCCGCGCCGAAGGGCCGCGCGCGATGGACGCCGTGCTGGCTGGCGCCCAGCCGCTGGTCGATCGGCTGTGGGAGCATGAGCAGAAGGTCGGTCCGCTCGACACGCCCGAGCAGAAGGCCGCGCTCAAGCAGCGCCTGGCCGCCCATAGCGACTCGATCCAGCATCCCGATGTCCGTGCGCTCTATGGCCAGGCATTCCGGGAGCGCTATGACGCGCTCTTCTTTGCCCGGCCGGATCGCTTCGGCGGCGGTCCGCGCGCGCCGCGCGGCGCTGGCGGCGGCGGTGCCCGCGCCGGCTGGCAGCGCGACAAGAAGGGCAATTGGAAGCCCCCCGTCCCGCCCGCCGGCAACGAGGCGCGGGAGATCGGCGCGAGCGGCATGGAACATCGGCTGCTGCGGGCGATATTGGCCAGCCTGCTGCGCGATCCGGAGCAGATTGCCCTGCACCGCGAGACGCTGTCAGGCCTGCGAATCGGCGATCCCGCGCTGGCGCGATTGCTGGATGCGATGATCGCCGCATCCTTCCGCAAAGAAACAGTTGAAACGCAGGCCCTCCTTACCATATTGGGGCAAGGTGACTTGTATAATATGGCTAAGGGGATGCTCCGGGCCGATACGTTCACATTCACCCCACATAGGATGACAACCGACCCCAGTCGCGTGCAACGCGACCTGGACGAGGCCATCCGGGTGATGGCGCAAGGACCGGAGCTGGAAACGGCGCTGGCGGAGGCTACTAGACGGTTCGAGAGCGACTTCAGCGAAGAGAATTTCGCTGAACAGCAGCGCATCCGCGCGCTGAAAGCCGATCACGACAGCCGCCTGGCGGAACTGGCGCAGTCCGAAGACATTGTTTGATTGAGGCTCGTTCCTGTCGGGACGACGGAGTTAAGGCGAATAGATGGCGACCAAGGCGAACAGCAAGAATGGCGGGATGGGCGATGGCGAGGATGGCGATGCCCCCCTGCTCGACCTCAACGAAGCGTCCGTCAAGAAGCTGATCGCCCGCGCGAAGAAGCGCGGCTACATCACCTATGACGAACTGAACGACGCCCTGCCGCAGGACCAGATGTCCTCCGAGCAGATCGAGGACATCATGTCGGCGCTCAACGAGATGGGCGTCAACATCGTCGAGAATGAAGAGGCGAGCGAAGACGGCGACGAGCAGCGCGAGCGCGAGGAAGCCGACGACGCCGACGATGATTCGAGCGACGATGACGGCCCCAAGCTCGTCACCGAGAAGAAGAAGGAAACGGTCGATCGCACCGACGATCCCGTGCGCATGTATCTGCGCGAGATGGGCGCCGTCGAACTGCTCAGCCGCGAGGGCGAAATCGCCATTGCCAAGCGCATCGAGGCCGGTCGCGACACGATGATCCTGGGTCTGTGCGAAAGCCCGACCACCTTCAACGCGATCATCGAATGGTCGACCGCGCTCAACAATGGCGAGATGCAGCTGCGCGAGATCCTCGATCTCGACGCCATGCTGTCCAAGGATCCTGCTCCTGAAAATATGGAGGAAGGCGCCGAGGATGATGATGGCGAGATCAGCGAGAAGACCGCTGGCCCCAGCTTCAAGGAAGAGGAAGAGCCGGAGGAGGAATCCGCCGACGGCGACGAGGACGAGGATGGTGCGCCCCGCGCCCGTCGTGAGGAGGACGAGGAAGAGGACAACACCCTGTCCCTCGCCCAGATGGAAGAAACTTTGAAGCCGATGGCGCTGGAGAAGTTCGCGACCATCACCGAAATCTTCCGCGCCTTCTCCAAGGCCCAGGAATCGCGCATGGTCGCCATGGCCAATGGCGAGAGCCTGAGCCAGAAGGCCGAGGACAGCTATCATGAGCTGCGCGAGCAGCTGACCGCCGAGGTCGAGAGCGTCCAGTTCCACCAGCAGAAGATCGAATATCTGGTCGATCAGCTCTATGCCTATAACCGGCGCCTGACCGCGCTGGGTGGCCAGATGCTGCGCCTGGCCGAGCGCCACAAGGTCAGCCGCAAGGATTTCCTCGAGCGCTATATGGGCCATGAGCTGGACGATGCCTGGCTGGAAAAGGTGCAGGGCCTCGACAAGAAATGGGCTGCCTTTGCCGCTGCCGAAGGCCGCGCTGTCGAGCGCATCCGTAACGAAGTGAGCGAGATCGCCCAGGCCACCGGCATGTCGCTCAGCGAATTCCGCCGCATCGTGAACATGGTGCAGAAGGGCGAGCGCGAGGCCCGCATCGCCAAGAAGGAAATGGTCGAGGCGAACCTGCGCCTCGTCATCTCCATCGCGAAAAAGTACACGAACCGCGGTCTGCAGTTCCTGGACCTTATCCAGGAAGGCAATATCGGCCTGATGAAGGCGGTGGACAAGTTCGAGTATCGCCGCGGCTACAAGTTCAGCACCTACGCCACCTGGTGGATCCGTCAGGCGATCACCCGTTCGATCGCGGACCAGGCGCGGACCATCCGCATCCCGGTCCACATGATCGAGACGATCAACAAGCTGGTCCGCACCAGCCGCCAGTTCCTGCACGAGCAGGGCCGCGAGCCGACGCCGGAGGAAATGGCCGAGCGCCTGTCCATGCCGCTCGAAAAGGTGCGCAAGGTGATGAAGATCGCCAAGGAGCCGATCTCGCTTGAAACGCCGATTGGCGACGAGGAAGACAGCCATCTGGGCGACTTCATCGAAGACAAGAATGCGATCATCCCGGTGGATGCCGCGATCCAGGCGAACCTCAAGGAAACGGTTACCCGCGTCCTTGCCAGCCTGACCCCGCGCGAGGAACGCGTGCTGCGCATGCGCTTCGGCATCGGCATGAACACCGACCATACGCTGGAGGAAGTGGGCCAGCAGTTCAGCGTGACCCGCGAGCGTATCCGCCAGATCGAGGCGAAGGCGCTGCGCAAGCTGAAGCACCCGAGCCGCAGCCGCAAGATGCGCAGCTTCCTCGACCAGTAAATCCGGTCAGATTATCGCTTCAAACAAGGGCCCGGCCGGACATTCCAGCCGGGCCTTTTGTTTTTCAAGACGATAGCATCATTTGTTAACCATAACGGCCTAGACCATTGGTGCCACATTTGCGACCAGCCGAAGCGACAAGTTTAACCCGGCGTTTACGCACCTTGCCCTAAATTATGCCCAGCGGCGCCCCTTACGCCGTTGCCACAGGGAAATTTCTATGAGCGAAGTGACGGCGCTGCGCCGGGGCGACGATATTGCGCAAATCCTGGACATGCTGGTTCGGGCCGATGGCAGCTATAGCCACAGCTATATTGCCCAGGCGAGCCAGGATGCCCGCTCGCGCGATGGCCTTGGCCTGCCCGACCTTGCCGATGCCGCCTATTATCTCTGCCTGCTCCATGGTCGCCATCCTGGCGTGATCGATCACGCGGCCACCCGCTCGGTCGACAATGCTGCGCGCCGCTGGCTGATCGAGGCCGCCGACGCCTTTGCGCGGGAGCGCGCCTATCTGACCCAGGTCACCGTGGCCGCCGGCCCCGCCCCCAGCACGGCGGGCCAGAGCAGTTGCGAAACCATCATCAGTCAGCAGCGCCATGCGCTCGACATGCTGGCCCAGTCCGACCGGCGCGGTTGCGCCATGGGCGCAGCGATCGCGTTGGTGCTGGACTGGCGCGCCGTGCGCAAGCTGCTGGACATTGCCGCGCTTCGTGCTGGCATCGAACCGGTTCCCTGCTCCTTGCCCGATCATCGGGCAACGCTGAACGTGGCCCGCGCCATTGGTGGCGACCCGGCGGTTGATCGCGCGATCCAGTTCGGCATGCGCCAGCTGCTGGCCCAGCATCGCCGCCTATGGGATGTGCTGGAGGCGCGCGCCGCCATCCGCCGGCAACAGCAGGACTGATCCATCGCCCCACCGCTTGCCGCAACGCACAAACGCGTTGCGCCGCTATCCCGCTTTGCCTAGTCCGGTCCTCCAGCAATGATGGAGCGGAAGAAAGCCATGCGCTTTGAGGGCACCCAGGATTATGTCGCCACCGACGATCTGAAGGTCGCGGTCAATGCCGCCGTGCTGCTGCGCCGGCCGCTGCTGGTGAAGGGCGAACCGGGCACCGGCAAGACCGTGCTGGCCCAGGAAATCGCCAAGGCCATTAACGCCCCCCTCATCGAATGGAACGTCAAGTCGACGACCAAGGCGCATCAGGGCCTGTATGAATATGATGCGGTCGCCCGCCTGCGCGACGGCCAGCTGGGCGACGAGCGGGTCCATGACATCGCCAACTATATCCGCAAGGGCAAGCTGTGGGAGGCCTTCACCTCCCCCACCCTGCCCGTCCTGCTGATCGACGAGATCGACAAGGCCGATATCGAATTTCCCAACGACCTGTTGCAGGAACTCGATCGCATGGCCTTCCATGTCTATGAAACCGGCGAGACGGTCGCGGCCAAGGAACGGCCGGTCGTCATCATCACCTCGAACAACGAGAAGGAATTGCCCGACGCCTTCCTGCGCCGCTGTTTCTTCCACTATATCAAGTTTCCGGATCGCGAGACGATGCAGGCGATCGTCGATGTCCATTTCCCCGGCATCCAGAAGATGCTGGTCAGCCGGGCGATGGATATTTTCTACGACATTCGCGAGGTGCCGGGCCTCAAGAAGAAGCCCAGCACCAGTGAATTGCTCGATTGGCTGAAGCTGCTGCTGAACGAGGACATGCCGCTCGACGTGTTGCAGAATGCCGATCCGACCAAGGCGATCCCGCCGCTGCACGGCGCGCTGCTCAAGAATGAGCAGGACATCATGATGTTCGAGCGCCTGGCCTTCATGGCGCGGCGCCAGGGGCGCTGAGGCCACCCGCCAGCCTTGCCGAATCGCGATCCTGACATTGACCGCACCCGGCCCGGTCGTGGCCGAAGGCGTCATCCGGACCGATGCTGCGCCGCAATAGGCCTGTCACGGCCCGCAATTGTGGCAATTTCCGGGGCAAATAGCACCGGCAGCGTGAAGGCGGCTTGCGCCCCTGCGAAATCCGTGATTTCCTGATCCTCTGTCATTCAAGGCCGCGCCAAGACGGTCTGGATCGAGAGAGAGGATGCCAATGCCCCGACGTGCGTTGTTCCTATGTTCGATGGCCCTCTGCCTGGCCCTGCCCTCGCTGGCGCAGGCGGCGGACGATATCGAGGCATGGACGCCCAGTGATACTGCCATACGTGCCACCGCCGCCGGCATCAGCCTGCCGCAGACGGTCGCCAGCCTGTCGCTGACCAAGAGCGGCGAAGTATCGAACGGCGGCAAGGGCATCGACAATTACGCCCAATATATTTCGCAGGATGGCGCCATCCAGGCGACCCTCTATGTCTATTTGCCCGCCTATGCCGACGCTTCACTCGCCGCCTACATGACCGACAAGGCGGTGATGGAGCGGTTCGGCGGCAAGACCCATCGCACCGCTTATGACAGCGTCGCCGCCGGCGGCCGCGCGGGCACGGCCATCCGCGCCGTCTATGATGATGCCGCCGATGGCGCGCTGACCACGGCGGCCGCCTTTGCCCATGCCGGACGCTGGATGGTGAAGCTGCGCGTCACAGGGCCGACCGAACGCCGCGCCGAGGTGCTGGCCGGATTGGACGGCATGCTGGCCGGCCTGAAATTTGACGATGCGACAAGCCTGCACGAGACCAGCCCCGCCAGCTTCAGCGCCTGCCCGACCGGCGATGGCGGCGACGCCCGCCTGACCAAGGCCGTGCCAAGCGGCACCGCCGGCCAGCCCGTGCCGCAGGAAGTCCGCATCCCGCGCGAGGGCAAGGACAATCTGTGCATTCGCGGCACCGTCCAGACCGCGCAGGGCAGCTATGACATGCTGCAGCAGACGGGGCGCAGCGATGGCGCGATCATCGTGCCGGTCGACGATAGCGGCACCGTTCTCGCCTTCGATCCCGCCACCCGCGACCTTGGCTATCAACTGTCGATCCATATGGTCGGCCAGACCGATCTTTACGGCGTCTATGACAAGGTGCCCAGCGGTCGCCAGATCGCCGCGATCCTGGACGGCAAGGATCCCCAGACTGCCCAGGCCGAAGCCACCGCACTCTACGCCGCCAATGGCGAAGTGACGATCAGCCAGGGGGCACGCAAGCCCAACTGAGGCAGTTTTGAACGAGCGGCCGGCACTTCGGACATTCCAAAGTGCCGGCTGATTTTCCCCTTCCAATCAGCGGCTGGGGCAAAGACCAACACGCTTGCCCGACAATTCGGTCTTTACGGTCGCAAAGAAAGCCGGCTGCTGCATACCCTTCCCACGCAAGCCTCTTCCTCCAACGGTCTTATGTTCGGCGGACGCCTCCAGGGTATCGCCCGTGACTGATCCGGTCATCCTGCCATAGGAGTTTCCGCCATTAGGACGGCTGCAATTTAGACGTCCCTCGAATTTGCTGCCCGACAGCGTGACCCGCCATTGATGACACTCGCGCTGGATCCGCGTTCCCGCCGGCAAAGGCGGCCCCTCCACGGCATAGCGGATCGCCAGGTCATCGCGGCGATCGGGGATGCATGCCTCCCACTGGCGGGTGCCGGGAGGATGATGTCCGGACATGCTGCTTACATAGGTGCCGATCTCGGTAAAGCGCCACAGGCCCGGATTGATGACATGGCGCGCGCCGGTGACGATGATCGCGTCGGATTTTTCGGCTTCGTCTGCTTGTGCATCCTGCCCGGCAGCGGCGGTTTCAAGCGCGGCCTCGCTCACCAGCGCAGGCAGGGTGCCACGATGATTGGCGAGATCGTCGATCCGGGCATTGACGCATCGCTTGGCCTCTTCGCGCCGGGTCTTCCCGTCGAGCAGGCATTGCTGCAGCAACATGCAGATCGCTCGGTCGGCCGCCGGCGTGCCGGTCGTCCCGTCGAGATTGCAGGCCTTGAGCCAGGGGCCACGAAGCGCATATTCGATGTTGATGATCTTCATCCGGGCGGCGATCACGATGATCTCGTCCTCGGCCTGCTGGGGCGTATCGGTCCCCAGCGCCGCGCCCGAAGCGCCAAGCAACGCCAAAGCCAGACCTCGCGTCCATTGCCGTCCCGCCATCGGCAGCCTCTCCTCATTTTTGTCGTTCCGTCAGCTTAACGATCATGCGCGCGCTGCAAAGCCCTTTCGTCGGGGCCGGAATGATTGGCGTCCGGGCCGTGGCGCGCTAGACATGGGGGCATGAACGACCCCACGGGCGCGACCCGCTTTGCGCGGTTACGCGCCCATCTGGAATCGGTCCGCGTCGTGGCGGGGCCACGCGCCTGGACCTATGAGTTCCTGCTGTTCGGCTTCAAACAGGGCTGGGCCTGCCTGTTCGGCGGACTGATGCTGGCGCTGCTGCTCGCCACCCATCTATTCTACCCCGCCGGCGCGCCGCTGCATCGCTATGATTTCCTGACCCTGGCCGCGATCACGATCCAGATCGCGATGCTGGCCCTGCGGCTGGAAAGTCCGCGCGAGGCACTGGTGATCTGCGCCTTCCACCTGATCGGCACGATCATGGAATTGTTCAAGACCCATGCGGGAAGCTGGGTCTATCCGGAGGCCAGCCTGCTCCATATCGGCCCGGTACCGCTCTTTTCCGGCTTCATGTATGCGGCCGTCGGCAGCTATATCGCGCGGGTCTGGCGCATCTTCGACTTCGGTTTCAGCCGCTATCCACCCGTCTGGGCGACGGCGCTGCTGGCGAGCGCCATCTATGTCAATTTCTTTGCCCACCACTGGCTGCCCGATGTCCGGATCGCGCTGTTCGCCGCCGCCATCCTGCTGTTCGGGCGAACGTGGATCTGGTTCACGCCCTGGCGGGAAGCACGGCGGATGCCGCTGCTGCTCGGCTTCTTCCTGGTGGCGCTGTTCATATGGCTGGCGGAGAATATCGGTACCTTCGCCAATGCCTGGACCTACCCCAGCCAGCGCCATGGCTGGGAGATGGTCAGCCTGATGAAGCTAGGCGCCTGGTATCTGCTGATGATCATCTCCTTCGTGCTGGTCTCGCTGATCCACGGCGTCAGGCGGGTGGATCAGATCAGATAGCCGACCTCATAGAGACCCCAGCGGCGCCCGGCGAAGCGCAGCGGCACGAACACACTGCGCAGTGCCCGATAGCGCCCCTCCCCCAGATTCTGGCGATAGGTGAAGAGGTAAAACTCATCGTCGCCGTCGAGCGCGCGGCGGGTCTGGGCGTCCATGAAGATTTGCCGATTGCGGGCATGCTCCATGTTCCAGCGCGGGTCGCCGATGCGCTGCGGCTGGCTGCGCGCGCTGATATGGGTGGGCAGATAGCCGTCCATGTCGATCAGGCAGCAGCCGATGATCGTCGCGTCCTTCGCGGTATGCCGGTCGAGCAGCGGCCGCACCCGCAGATCGGCATAGGCGGTGAAACCAGTCTGATATTGGGTCGGTTCGGACCCCGCTATCGGGCGATGGCTGCGATCGAACAAGGCCTGTTGGGACAGTTCGCCGCGGGCCAGCGCCTCCTCGATCAGCGCCGCGACCTCCGCCGCGCCATCCTCGGCCAGCGCGATGTAATGGCTGTTGCGGGTACGCAGCCGGCTCTGCGCCGCGGTGTTGAGCATGTCGTTGGCCAGGCTCTCCAGCGTCTCGATCTTGTCGCGGGCCATGTCGACACGCCCCGCGCTCTCGGTCGAGGAGCGGCCGAACAGCGCCAGCCCCTGATCCAGTGCCGCGACATGGGCGTCCGCCTCGTCAGTGCAGGCGACGATCGCGCTGGATCGCTCGCCGAACTGGGTCACCAGCGAGGCGATTTCCGCCATGGACAGGCGCAGCTGGTCGATATGAGTGCCGACGTCGCGGCCGCGCTGGATATTCGCCTCCACCCCGCCGATCAGATGGCGGGCATCGCGGTCGAGCTGGCCAAGCTTGCTGCCGACCGAGGCCGAGGATTCGGCCGCCTGCTCGGCCAGCCGGCGGATTTCCTCCGCCACCACGGCAAAGCCCATCGTCGCCTCGCCGCCGCGCGCCGCCTCGATCGCGGCGTTGACGCCCAGCAGGCGTGTCTGCCGCGCGATCGTGCCGAGCTGGTCGGAAATACCGCCCACCGCCTCGATCACCTGCAGGAACTGGCGCAGATGGCCTTCAAGGCCGGTGACATGCTCGACCAGTCCCGCCACTTCGCCCAGCGACAGGGTGATGACATCATGCCCCTCGGCAATGATGCGCCCGGCGCGCCCTGCGGTGAGGCTCAACTCCTGGGCCGCCGCCACACTCTCATTCTGGCTTGCGGTCAGCGTCTGCATGTTCGCCTGCAGGTCCGACAGGCGCGCCGAATCGCCCTGGATCCGGCGGTTCACTTCGCCCAGAAATCCAGCGGTTTCGCTGCATTGCAATGCTATGTCGCCCGACCGTTCCCCCAGGTCAGCCAACAATTCTCCGTTTTCCAAGCCGCCCCCGCAACTTAACTGTCACAATGAATACTGAACTGTTTACCGTGCGGCGCAACACTTAATATTTCGCCAATGCGATCCGCCCGGCGCTTGCATCACCGGGCGCGCTGGCCGACAAGATCGGCACCATGATGCTCAATTTCCTCGACGCGCTGCGCGCCGCCGGCATCCCCGCCAGCATCAAGGAGCATCTGCTCCTCCTGGAGGCGCTCGACCGCGACGTGATCGAGCGACGGCCCGAGGATTTCTATTATCTCGCCCGCGCCACCTATGTGAAGGATGAGGGGCTGATCGACCGGTTCGACCAGGTCTTTGCCCGCGTGTTCAAGGGACTGCTGGGCCAGGACGGGGTCGAGGCGGAGATACCCGAGGAATGGCTGCGCCTGGTCGCGGAGAAATTCCTCAGCCCCGAGGAGATGGAGAAGATCAAATCGCTGGGCGACTGGGACAAGATCATGAAGACGCTGAAAGAGCGGCTGGAGGAGCAGAAGGAGCGCCACCAGGGCGGCAGCAAGTGGATCGGCACCGGCGGCACATCCCCCTTCGGCCATGGCGGCTATAATCCCGAAGGCGTGCGGATCGGCGGGGAAAGCCGACACAAGCGCGCGATCAAGGTCTGGGAAAAGCGCGAATTCGCCAATCTGGACAGCAATCGCGAGATCGGCACCCGCAACATCAAGGTCGCGCTGCGCCGGCTGCGCCGCTTTGCGCGAGAGGGGGCGGCCGACGAACTGGACCTGGACGCCACGATCCGCGGCACCGCACGGCAGGGCTGGCTCGACATCCGGATGCGGCCCGAGCGGCACAATGCGGTCAAGCTGCTGCTGTTCCTGGACGTGGGCGGATCGATGGACCCGCATATCAAGCTGTGCGAGGAGCTGTTTTCCGCCGCGACCAGCGAATTCAAGAATATGGAATTCTTCTACTTCCATAACTGCCTCTATGAAGGCGTGTGGAAGGATAATCGCCGCCGCTTTGCCGAGCGCACCCCGACCTGGGACGTGCTGCACAAATATGGCCATGACTATAAGGTGATCTTCGTCGGCGACGCGGCGATGAGCCCCTATGAGATCAGCCATCCGGGCGGATCGGTGGAGCATATGAACGAGGAAGCCGGTGCCGTCTGGCTGCAGCGCGTCGCCCATACCTATCCCGCGACCGTGTGGCTGAATCCTGCGCCGGCGGAACATTGGGGCTATAGCCAGTCGACCCGCATCATCCGCGACCTGATGAACGAGCGCATGTATCCGCTGACCTTGGAGGGGCTGGACGAGGCAATGCGGGAATTGACGCGCAAGCGCTAGGGGCGATCGACATCCAGCCCTGACGGCCTGCAAATGGCGGTTTCCCGCGCTTCCGGTGCTCACGTACTTTAAGTACGCTGCGCTCCGGGTCACGGAAAACCACCATTTTCGTCACGTCATCATCTGAATGTCGATCGCCCCTAGGGCTCGCCTCCACGGCGCACGGGCATATCCGACAGGTCAAAGAGCCGTCCGCATAGTGGCGGAGGGGCGTGGTGTAGGACAGCGCGAATTTGCCGCCTTGAAGGTCGGCCGGCCGGGCGAATGACGCGACAGTTTATTTCGGCCCGAAGTTCACAGTGTCGTCGGGCCATTTCGGGCCTTTTGCACTTGTGACGCGCCCGCGACGCGACACCTACGCGCCTGTGGCGCGACTATTGCGTCACGATCAGGGTCACTGTCCCGCACCACCGACGCGACAGTCAGGCGACAGGGACGCGACAGCGGCGCGACAATTCTGGACATGCTTGCGTAAGGGGGCGGTTGTTCATGGCTGGAGTAGATCATGAACGGGCCGAATAGGACAGACGGGGTGCGGCCTTGGTTGGGTCGCGCTCGCAAAGCAAGAAAAGCGGGATGCCGGGTCAAGCCCGGCATGACGGGGTGGGGATGGAAGATAGCGACCAAAATCGGTCAGTTAGTCGAAAATGCACGGTGCTCAGAAGGAGACGCTGACGGCAAACGCCTGTTATTGGCTATCGGACGTTAACGGACATAATCGATGGTGAGTTGTTGTTGTCTGCGCTAACCACGGTGCATGTGCGATCAGAGCAAATTCATTTTATGGTTTGAAGGTGGCGATGACTTAAGCCAGTTCAACGCGACCGTCACAGCCAACGGCTTTTCGGGCGAAACTGGGTATGTCACCTCCCCGGATCAAATTAACGATTTTCTTGACAGGCTTACCAGTTTCCCGATTGCAGACCTCATCACCTTGACAATTGGGGAAGAGTTCCAAGATGGTCCCTTGCTGGTGCTGACCATCGAACCAGCAGACCGACGCGGTAGCCTACGTGTGCAGGTGTGCTTGGCAGCAGACGACAACCGGAGCAGGAAAGTCTCTACCGACTTTTTGTGTGTTTATTCGGATGTCGAGCGCTTTGCTCGCGGGGTCGAAAGCGCCTTACGGTTGGGCGGCGTGGCAACCCTCAGCGCGAGCATTAACTAATAGGCCGTCAGCCACCGGCAAAGTGTCAATCGGCAGCAGGCCAGAGAAAGCAATTTCCCGACCGCTATTCTGACGACATGTCAGCGTCTGATAGTTAAGATATCTGATTGAAAGCCGACAGTCCCCTACCCCCCCCCAACTCCGTCATCCCCGCTCAGCGTGGCGGATGGAGGCCGGGGATGTTGTCGATCGTGACCCAGCCCTGCACATAATTGGCATAATAGAGGCCGAACAGGATGGCCGAGAGCAGGGTGGCGCGGAGTATGACGCGGCCGGGGCGGAAGTTGCTGGGGGCGCTGTCCGCCTGGCCTTTCAGCAGCACCTCCCCCGTCTCGTCGGGCGTGCGCAGGCCGAAGGGCAGGACGAGGAAAGCGCTGATCACCCAGAACAGCACATAGATGGCGAAGATGGCGTACCAGTTCATCCGGCCCGCCCGTTATTGCAGCGCATGCCCCTATCCTCTCCCGTCATCGCGGCGCTTCGATTGCCATGACGATTCAACTTTGATCTGCCCGAGCCTAGAGCGAGATGATATGAGATCAACCCATGCCGTCATCTCGCTCCAGATGTTTCCGGCTACGCGCGAAAGCGCCGTCCGCATCTGCCCAAAGGTCGGACGCGAACGGCAGTCTGGCCTAAATCATCCGCGGATCAGCAGTACGTCGACGATCGGCTTCTTGCCGGTCCAGCGGGTGGCGGTACGGCGCACGGCGAGGCGCAGGCGTTCCCGCAGGGCTTCCTGCTCCATCGAACCCTTGGCGACGGCGGCGGCCGCTTCCTCGGCCGCTTCGGCGAGGAAGGCATCCTTGTCTTCCTCCACCGGCACGCCCTGGGTGCGCAGCACGGGTTCGCCGATCAGCCGGTTCTTGGCATCGAGTGCCACGGCGACGCTGATCTGGCCGTGCAGGCCGAGCTTGCGCCGTTCGTTCATGGTCGCGCCGTCGGCGGGCAGGATGACATCGCCGTCGAGGACCAGACGGCCGGTATCCTCATGGCCGATGATCGTCGGCTTGCCCGGCGCCAGGCGCAGCAGGTCGCCGTTTGACTGCACCACGGCATCCGGGATGCCGGTGGCGAGGCCAAGCCGCGCCTGCTCCGCCATGTGGCGACGCTCGCCATGGACCGGCAGCAGGATGGCGGGGCGGATCCAGCGATACATGGATTCCAGTTCCGGGCGGCCCGGATGGCCCGAGACATGGACCTCGGCCTGGCGGTCGGTCACCATGATGATGCCCTTGGTCGCCAGCGCATTCTGAATGCGGCCGATCGCTATCTCATTGCCCGGAATCTGCTTGGACGAGAAGACGACGGTGTCGCCTTCGGCCAGCTTGATCGGGTGGCTGTCAAAGGCGATGCGCGACAGGGCGGCGCGCGCCTCGCCCTGGCCGCCGGTGGCGATGAACATCACTTCCGAGCGGGGCAGGTCCATCGCATCGTCCCAGGCGACCAGCGGCGGGAAATCCTTGAGATAGCCGGCGGCCTTGGCGGTGCTGATGATGCGATCGAGCGAGCGGCCGGCGACGCACAGCTTGCGCCCGGTGGCGGCCGCGACCTCGCCCAGCGTCTGCACGCGCGCAGCGTTCGACGCGAAGGTGGTGACCAGCACGCGGCCCTTGGCTGCCGCGACGGTCTGCATCAGGCCATCGCGCACCGTGCTTTCAGAACCCGATGGTTCTGGATTGAAGACATTGGTGCTGTCGCACACCAGAGCCAGCACGCCCTCGTCACCGATCGCGGTCAGCTCCTCCGGCGTGGAGGGCTGTCCGAGCAGCGGGGCGGCGTCCAGCTTCCAGTCGCCAGTGTGGAAGATGCGGCCGTGCGGCGTGTCGATCAGGACGGCATTGCCCTCCGGGATCGAGTGCGCCAGCGGCACATAGCGGAAGCCGAACGGGCCGAGATTGAAGCTGCCTTCATTCTCGATGACGTGGAGCTTCACCTCCTTGGTCAGGCCCTCTTCCTCCAGCTTCAGCCGGATCAGGCCGGCGGTGAAGGGCGTGGCATAGAGCGGCACGCCCAGGTCCGCCGCCAGATAGGGGATGGCGCCGATATGATCTTCATGGCCATGGGTCAGCACGATGCCCAGCAGGTCGTCCTTGCGCTCCTCGATGAAGGCAAGGTCGGGCAACACCAGTTCGACGCCGGGATAAAGCGGGTCGGCAAAGGTCAGGCCGAGATCGACCATGACCCATTTGCCCTGGCAACCATAAAGATTGACGTTCATGCCGATCTCGCCCGAGCCACCGAGGGCCAGGAAGAGCAGCTCGTCCTTGGGTGTCATTCTGTCTGTAAACTCCGTTCGTACAGCAATGCGAGGCCCTGGATCGTCAGGTCGGGCGCGATCGCATCGAAAATATCGCTATTGTCATTGAAGAGGACGGCGAGTCCTCCGGTCGAAATCACTTTGGTCGGGCGGCCGATCTCGGCGCGCATCCGGGCGACCAGCCCCTCCATCATCGCCACATAGCCCCAGAAGACGCCGATCAGCATGGCGTCGGCCGTGGTCCGACCGATAACCGATCGGTTCTCCGGCGGGGCGATCGCGATGCGGGGCAGCTTGGCCGCGGCCGCCACCAGCGCATCGAGCGACAGGTTGATGCCCGGCGCGATAATGCCGCCCTTATAGGCGCCGCGATAATCCACCACGTCGAAGGTCGTCGCCGTGCCGAAGTCGATGACGATCAGGTCGCCCTCATAAAGATGGTGGGCCGCGATCGCGTTTACAACCCGGTCGGCGCCGACCGAGGCCGGTTCCGCCACGTCCAGTTCGATGCCCCAATCGACCGGTGACTGACCGGCAACCAGCGCCGTCGTCTTGAAATATTTGTCGGCCAGCACCTGAAGATTGTGGAGCGCACGCGGCACGACCGTGGCGACGATCACCGCGTCGACATCGGCCATGGCATAGCCTTCCAGCATCAAGAGCTGGTTCAGCCACACCGCATATTCGTCAGCCGTGCGGCGCGGGTCGGTGGCGATGCGCCAGCGCGTCTTGATCTCACGCCCGTCGAGCAGCGCGAAAACGACATTGGTGTTGCCCGCGTCGATCGCGAGAAGCATGGCCGAACCCTCAGATGAGAAAGATATCGCCGGCATGAATGGCACGGGTGTCGCCATTCGCCAAGCGCAGGATCAACATGCCCTGGCTGTCGAGCGTGCCGAAGCCACCCTCCACCACGTCGCCGTCGGGCTGGACGACACGCATCGGCGTGCCGGTCGGGTGGGCGTTGAGCAGCCAGTGGGTGCGCACCGGATCGAGCCCCTGCGCGCGCCAGATCGCCAGCCAATGGCCGAAAAGCTGGGCGAGGCGCTCCAGCAGCGCCGCGGCATCCGCCCCCTCCCCGCCCGCGCCCTGGGCTGCGAGGCTGGTGACCGGACGGTCGAGACCTTCAGGAAAATGGGTGACGTTGATGCCGATGCCGACGACCACGGCATCGCCGGTGCGTTCCAGCAGGATGCCGGCGATCTTCGCGCCATCGACCAATATGTCATTGGGCCATTTGATCCGCGCCTGCCCGGCACAGAGCGGCGCGACCAGCGCATGGACGGCGTTCGCCGCGACCAGCGCCAGCGTGTGCGCCATCGGGTCGCCCGGCTGCAGCCGGATCAGGGTCGAGCAATAGAGATTGCCGACCGGGCTTTCCCACGCCCGGCCCAAACGACCGCGGCCTCCGGACTGTCGCTTTGCGCGCAGCCAGAGGCCCTCGGTTTCACCCTGCTCCGCCAATGCCAGCATGTCGGCATTGGTGGAACCGGTTTCTTCTACGGTGCGAAACTGCGTCAGAACAGCGAAGCCGCCGCAGCCGCGCTGGCCTTGTCCAGCAGCGGGTTGAGCAGATAACCAAAGACGATCACGATGGCGCAGGCGGCCATGATGATGTTTTCGACCGCCCCGCCCTTCGCCTCATAGGGCGCGGCCGGCTCGTCGAAATAGATCGTCTTGATGATCTTGAGATAATAGAAGGCGCCGATCACCGACATGGCGATGCCGAAGGCGGCGAGCGCGGTAAGGTTGGCAGCGACCGCGGCATCGAACACCAGGAACTTCGCCCAGAAGCCGAACAGCGGCGGGATACCGGCCATCGAGAACATGAAGATCGCGAAGGCGGCCGACAGGCCCTTGCGCGACTGCGACAGGCCGGCAAGGCTGGCGATCGTGTCGACCGGCTTGCCGTCGGCATCCCGCATCTGAAGAATGCAGGCGAAGGCGCCGATGGTCATGACGACGTAGATCGCCATGTAGCTCATCGTCGCGGCGACGCCGGCGGGCGTGCCGGCGGCGAGGCCAACCAGCGCGAAGCCGACATTGTTGATCGACGAATAGGCCATCAGACGCTTGATGCTGGTCTGGCCGATCGCCGCAACCGCACCGAACAGGATCGACGCGAGCGCAACGAAGATGATGATCTGCTGCCAGTCGAGACCGGCCGGGCCGAGCGCTTCGATCGCAACGCGGACCATCAGGCCCATCGCGGCGACCTTGGGCGCGCTGCCGAAGAAGGCAGTGACCGGCGTCGGCGCACCTTCATAAACGTCGGGCGTCCACATGTGGAACGGCACGGCGCTGATCTTGAAGGCAAGGCCCGCGAGCACGAAGACCAGGCCGAACAGTTCGCCCTTCGACACGCCGTCACCCATGGCGATGGCGATGCCGTCGAACGCGGTCGAACCGGTGAAGCCGTAGAGCAGCGAGATGCCGTAGAGCAGGATGCCGCTGGCCAGCGAACCGAGCACGAAATATTTCAGGCCCGCTTCCGACGACTTTTCGTCCTGGCGCATGAAGCTGGCCAGCACGTAGGACGCAAGGCTGTTCATTTCCAGGCCGACATAGAGCGTCAGCATGTCGCCGGCCGAGACCATCATGCCCATGCCGATGGCGGCAAAGACGATCAGGACGGCATATTCGGGACGCAGCGCGCCGCCGGTGGCGAAGAAGCGCGGGGCCAGCAGGATAGCCGCACCGGCCGCGCCATAGATCAGCGCCTTGGCATAGACCGAGAAGGCGTCGGCACGGACCAGGCCGTCGAACGCGACCGGGCCATGCGCCATCGAGGTGCAGAGGCTGAGGCCGGCGGCGAGCAGTGCCAGCACCGCCAGCCAGTTGACGGCATGGGTCGAGCGGTCACCACCGAAGGCGGCGATCAGCATCAGCACCAGGCCGGAGCCGGTGAGGATGAGTTCCGGCAATACGGCCAGAAGGGAAGCGGTTTCGATCATTAGTGCGCCTCCCCGTGCGCAGCGGCTTCTTCATGATGGCCCTCGCCTACCGGCTTGGGCGCACCCATCTTGATCTGGGAATCTCCTGCGGGAGCCGCAGGGGCGAGACGCGCTTCGAGCGCGCGGATGTCGGGACGCATCGGGGCCAGGAAGCTTTCCGGATAGACGCCCATCCAGAGCACCGCCGCGGCAATCGGGGCGAGCAGCCAGATTTCACGCGCCGACAGGTCGGGCATGGCGGCGGCATCGGCGTTCACCTGATCGCCGTAGCAGATGCGGCGATAGAGGTAGAGCATATAGGCCGCACCCAGGATGATGCCGGTGGTGCAGATCAGCGCCGCCCAGGTCGAAACCTGATAGATGCCCATCAGCGACAGGAATTCGCCGACGAAGTTGCTGGTGCCCGGCAGACCGACCGAAGCCATGGTGAAGAGCAGGAACAGCACGGCGTAGCGCGGCATGTTGATCGCGAGGCCACCATAGCGGTTGATCTCACGGGTGTGCAGGCGGTCATAGATGACGCCGACGCACAGAAACAGCGCGCCCGACACCAGGCCGTGGCCCAGCATGACCATCATCGCACCTTCCAGGCCCGCCTGGTTGAAGGCGAACAGACCGATGGTGACGATCGCCATGTGCGCGACCGACGAATAGGCGATCAGCTTCTTCATGTCCGACTGAACCAGCGCGATGAGGCTGGTATAGACGACGGCGACCATCGACAGGCCCCAGACCCAGGGCGCGAGCTGCGCCGAGGCTTCCGGGAACATCGGCAGCGAGAAGCGGATGAAGCCATAGCCACCCATCTTCAGCAGCACGCCTGCCAGGATGACCGAACCGGCGGTCGGCGCCTGAACGTGCGCGTCGGGCAGCCAGGTGTGGACCGGCCACATCGGCATCTTCACCGCAAAGCTGGCGAAGAAGGCCAGGAACAGCCAGATCTGGATCTTCGGATCGAAGTTGTAGGCCATCAGGTCGGGAATGCGGGTCGTGCCGGCCTCATGCACCATCCACATCATCGCGATCAGCATCAGGACCGAGCCGAGCAGCGTGTAGAGGAAGAATTTGTACGAGGCGTAGATACGGTTCGCACCACCCCAGATACCGATGATCAGATACATCGGGATCAGGCCGGCTTCGAACATGATGTAGAAGAGGTAGAGATCCTGCGCGGTGAAGACGCCGATCATCAGCACCTCCATGAACAGGAACGCCGCCATATATTCGCCGACGCGCTTGTTGATCGCGTTCCAGCTGGCGCCGATGCAGATCGGCATCAGGAACACGGTCAGCGCGATCAGCAGCAAGGCGATGCCGTCGATCCCGAGCGCCCACGCGAAGCGGCCGAAGATCGGCGCATATTCGGTGAACTGCCACTGGGCGCCGGCGCCCGACTGATCGAAATTGACCCACAGGACGATGCCCAGGACCAGATCGACCAGCGTGGCGATCAGCGCAATCCAGCGCGCATTATTGGCGCCAGCGAAGAGGCAGGCGATGGCACCAGCCATCGGCACTGCCATCATCAGGGAGAGGATGGGGAAGCCGTCCATTATCGTGTCATCGCCCAGGTTGCAGCCGCGGCGAGGCCAATCAGCATCACCAGCGCATAGGTGTAGAGGTAGCCGGACTGAAGCCGACGGGTGATCTTGTTGCCCTGCACGACCAGAGCAGCCAGCCCGTTGGGGCCGAAGCGGTCGATGAAGCCGACGTCACCGAACTGCCAGAAGAAGCGGCCGATGGCGAAGGCGGGCTTGACGAACAGGAAGTTGTACAGCTCGTCAAAATACCACTTGTTCAGCAGGAACTGGTGCAGGGCGCCGAAGGTGGCGACGAAGCGCCGCGGCCAGTCGGTGTTCTTGATGTAGGCGAGCCAGGCAATGACCAGGCCGGTCAGCATCACGGTGAACGGACCGAACTTGACCCAGGTCGGCACTTCATGCGCGGCGTGCATCAGGTGGCTGTCGAACGCGAGCGCGCCCTTCCAGAACTCGATGCCCCCTTCCGGACCAATGAACTGGTCGTGGAAGACGAAGCCGGCGAACACGGCGCCCAGGCTGAGCACGAGCAGCGGGATCAGCATGACCAGGCCGCTTTCATGCGGGTGGTAGCCACCGGTGCCGTCGCCAGCGTCATGGGCATGATGGTCATGGCCATGATCGGCGTGGGCATGGGCATGATCGTCATGATCATGGCCGGCATGGGCGTGATCGTCATGGCCGTGGCCGTGATCGTCGTGCCCATGGGAGTCATGGAGGGCATGCTGGATATGTTCCGACTGGGTCCAGCGCGGCTTGCCGAAGAAGGTCAGGAAGACCAGGCGCCAGCTGTAGAAGCTGGTCAGCAGCGCGGCGAACACGCCGACATAATAGGCCCCGATGCCCGCACCGCCCGAAGCGAAGGCCGCTTCGAGAATGCCGTCCTTCGAATAGAAGCCGGCGAAACCGACGCCGACGAGCGGCAGGCCGACGCCCGTGATGGCGAGAGTGCCGAGCGTCATGGTCCAGAAGGTCACGGGGATCTTCTTACGCAGGCCGCCATAGTAGCGCATGTCCTGCTCATGGTGCATCGCATGGATGACCGAGCCGGCGCCCAGGAACAGCAGCGCCTTGAAGAAGGCGTGGGTGAAGAGGTGGAACATCGCCGCGCCATAGGCGCCGCAACCGGCCGCGAAGAACATGTAGCCCAGCTGCGAACAGGTCGAATAGGCGATGACGCGCTTGATGTCGGTCTGCACGGTGCC
This sequence comes from Sphingobium sp. DN12, assembly GCF_051058005.1. Lineage (NCBI taxonomy): Bacteria > Pseudomonadati > Pseudomonadota > Alphaproteobacteria > Sphingomonadales > Sphingobiaceae > Sphingobium > Sphingobium sp. DN12. The sequence continues at coordinate 841,466 of NZ_CP173717.1, read as the reverse complement.
GACGGTGGCAGCGAACAGACAGGTGGCGGCACCGACATAGGTGACGACGGTCAGCGCGGTCGGCGACATTTCGAACATCGGCGACAGACGGCAGACCATGAAGACGCCGGCGGTGACCATGGTGGCCGCGTGGATCAGCGCCGACACCGGGGTCGGGCCTTCCATCGCGTCGGGAAGCCAGGTGTGAAGGCCGAGCTGCGCCGACTTGCCCATCGCGCCGATGAACAGCAGCAGGCAGAGCACGGTCATGGTGTCGAAGCGGTGACCCAGGAAGCCGATGGTCGAACCCGCCATCGACGGGGCCATTTCCAGGATTTCCGGGATCGAGATGGTATTGAACACCAGATAGGTGCCGAAAATGCCCATCATGAAACCAAGGTCGCCGACGCGGTTGACGACGAACGCCTTGATCGCGGCCGCGTTGGCCGAGGGCTTACGGAACCAGAAACCGATCAGCAGGTAGGAGGCCAGACCCACGCCTTCCCAACCGAAGAACATCTGCAGCAGATTGTTCGCGGTCACGAGCATCAGCATCGCGAAGGTGAAGAGCGAGAGATAGGCGAAGAAGCGCGGCTGATCCGGCTCTTCGTCCATATAGCCCCAGCTATAGAGGTGGACGAGGCTGGACACGCTGGTGATGACCACCAGCATGACCGCCGTCATGGTGTCGACCCGCAGCGCCCACTGGGCGTCGAAGCTGCCGCTTTCGATCCAGGTGAAGACGGGCGCGACATAGGGTTCGGCGTGGCCGGTCAGGAAGCTGATGAAGATCGGCCAGGACATGGCGCAGGCTGCGAACAGCGCGCCAGTCGTGACGATCTTCGCCGGGATCTTGCCCAGGGCCTTGTTGCCTAGGCCGGCGATGGCTGCGGCGAGCAGCGGGAGAAGGACGATAAGCTGGATCATGGGATTTGGCTCAGCCCTTCATCCGGTTGACATCGTCGACGGCGATGGTGCCGCGACCACGGAAGTAAATGACGAGGATGGCGAGGCCGATGGCCGCTTCACCCGCCGCGACGGTCAGCACGAACATCGAGAAGACCTGGCCCACCAGATCGCCCAGGAAGGCGCTGAAGGCGACGAGGTTGATGTTCACGCTGAGGAGGATCAGCTCGATCGCCATCAGGATGATGATGACATTCTTGCGGTTGATGAAGATGCCGAGCACCCCCATCACGAAGAGGATGGCGCTGACCACCATATAATGTTGAAGGCCGATCACAGCTCCACCCCCTGCCCCACGGGCTGATTGATGTTGCGCACGGCGTCCTGCGGACGACGGCGGTTCTGCTTGGCAACATTCTGGCCACGGACGCCGCCACGGGCACGATGGGTCAGCACGATGGCGCCGATCATCGCGACCAGCAGGACGATACCCGCCGCCTCGAACAGGAAGATGTAGCGGGTGTAGAGGATACCGCCGATCGCCTGGATGTTGGAAAGTTCCGGATTGGCCGGGGCCGCACGCTGCGCGAGTTCGATCGGGCCGGCGCTCCACAGGCCGATGCCCAGGACGATTTCCGCCAGCAGCACCAGCGCGATCAGCAGGCCGAACGGCAGATAGCTGACGAAGCCGGCGCGCAGTTCGGCGAAGTCGATGTCGAGCATCATGACGACGAACAGGAACAGCACCGCGACCGCACCGACATAGACGATGACAAGCAGCATCGCGATGAATTCGGCGCCGAGCAGGATCATCAGACCGGCAGCGTTGAAGAAGGCCAGGATCAGCCAGAGGACCGAGTGGACCGGGTTGCGCGACAATATCGTGAGCGCGCCGCTGCTCACCACCAGAATGGCGAACAGGTAAAAGGCGAGGACGTGGATCACAGGTTCATATTCCCTTTGACGCCGGCGGCTTAACGATAGGGGGCATCGGCAGCAAGATTGGCAGCGATCGCGCGCTCCCACTTGTCACCGTTTTCCAGGAGCTTGGCCTTGTCGTAGATCAGCTCCTCGCGGGTTTCGGTCGCGAACTCGAAGTTCGGGCCCTCGACAATCGCATCGACCGGGCAGGCTTCCTGGCAGAAGCCGCAATAGATGCACTTGGTCATGTCGATGTCGTAGCGCGTGGTGCGGCGGCTGCCATCGTCGCGCGGCTGCGCCTCGATGGTGATCGCCTGCGCCGGACAGATGGCCTCGCACAGCTTGCACGCAATGCAGCGCTCTTCCCCGTTGGGGTAGCGGCGCAGCGCATGTTCACCACGGAAACGCGGCGAAATCGGGTTCTTCTCATAGGGGTAGTTGATCGTCGCCTTGGGCTTGAAGAAATACTTCAAGGTCAGCCAGTGCGCCTTCACGAACTCCCAGAGGGTGAAGCTTTTGACGTAGTAACCGAGGCTCATTGTGCGCCTCCATAGCGCGTCAGCATGAGGAAGCCCGAAACCAGGAAGACGAAGAAGAGCGAGGTCGGCAGGAAGATCTTCCAGCCCAGCCGCATCAGCTGGTCATAACGGTAGCGGGGCACCGTCGCCTTCACCCAGGAAAAGACGAAGAAGAAGAAGGCGATCTTGAGCAGGAACCAGATGATGCCCGGCACCAGGTACAGCGGCGCCCAGTCGAACGGCGGCAGATAGCCACCCCAGAACAGGATCGCGTTGAGGCCGCACATCAGGATGACGTTGGCATATTCGCCGAGCCAGAACAGGGCGAAGGCCATCGACGAATATTCGGTCTGGTAACCCGCGACCAGTTCGGATTCCGCTTCGGTAAGGTCGAACGGCGCGCGCGCCGTTTCCGCCATGGCCGAAATCAGGAACATGATCGCCATCGGGAACAGCAGCGGGTTGAAGCCGTTGCCGTTGAGGAAACCATAATACCCCTTCTGGCTTTCCACGATCGCCGACATGTTGAAGCTGCCGGCCCACAGCACGACGGTGATCAGGATGAAGCCGATCGAGACTTCATAGCTGATCATCTGCGCACTGGCGCGGATCGCGGAGTAGAAGGGATATTTGGAGTTGGACGCCCAGCCCGCCAGCACCACGCCATAGACGCCGAGCGACGAGATGGCGAGGATGTAGAGCAGGCCGACATTGATGTTCGACACCAGCACGCCGACGCCGAAGGGGATGACGGCCCAGGCCATCAGCGCCACGGTGAAGGTGATGATCGGCGCGATCAGGAACAGGGCCTTGTTCGACGCCGAGGGAACGATGGTTTCCTGCAGGAAGACCTTGAGGCCGTCCGCGAAGGACTGAAGCAGGCCCAGCGGGCCGACGACGTTGGGACCACGGCGCAGCGCCATGGCGGCCCAGATCTTGCGGTCGGCATAGATGATCATGGCGACGGCCAGCATCAGCGGCAGTGCGATGACCAGAATACCGATAATGGTCGAAAGCAGCCAGGCGCCCTCGAAAGGCAGGCCAAGGCCTTGGAAGAAAGCGGTCACTCTGCGGCCTCCGCGAAGCTTTCACCATGGATCAGCTCGGCCGAGCATTGCTGCATCGTCGGGCTGGCGCGGCAGATCGCGTTGGTGAGGTAGAAATCCTTGATCGGCGAACCCAGCTCGCCGGTCGCACCGGTGGGCAGCGACGGGACCGACCAACCATAGTCGGCGATACCTTCGACGCCCAGCGCGGGAACCGCCTTGACCATTTCGGCGCGCAGCGCGTCGAAGCTGTCGAACGGCAGCTTGGCACCCAGCGCTTCCGACAGGGCGCGCAGGATCGACCAGTCCTCGCGGGCGTCGCCCGGCGCGAACACGGCCTTTTCACCGAACTGCACCCGGCCTTCCAGGTTGACGTAGGTGCCGGCCTTTTCGGCATAGCTTGCGCCCGGCAGGATCACGTCCGCCGCGTGGGCGCCCTTGTCACCATGATGGCCGACATAGACCTTGAAGCTGCCCTCGAAGGCCGAATAGTCGACCTCGTCGGCGCCCAGCGAGAAGAGCAGCTTCGGCGCGGCCGCAGCCACCGCCTTGATGCCGCCCTTGGTCGCATAGCCCAGCATCAGGCCGCCCATGCGGGCCGCCGCGAAGTGCAGGACATTGTAGCCGTTCCAGCCGTCCTTGATCAGGCCCAGCGTCTCGACCAGCGCCAGCGTGTCGCCATGCGCGCCGTCCTTGGCCAGCACGCCGCCGCCGACGATCATCGCCGGACGGGCAGCGCCCTTGAAGGCTTCGAGCACGGCGTCCGGCAGCTTGGCCAGCAGCGACGCGTCATTGCCCAGCCATTCGACCTTGTAGGTCAGATCGAATTCGGGACCGACGGCGAAGACCTTCGCGCCCTTCTTGATCGCCTTGCGGATGCGGGTGTTCACCAGCGGCGCTTCCCAGCGCAGGTTGGTGCCGACCAGCAGGATGACGTCCGCGGTTTCGAGATCGGCCAGCGGCGTGTTGAACACCACCGACGACAGGCTCGACACGTCGTAGGACAGGCCGGTCTGACGGCCTTCCAACAGCGAACCGCCGAGCTTTTCGACCAGCGCCTTGCCGGCGAACATGGTTTCGCAGTCGAGCAGGTCACCGGCGATCGCCGCGACGCTGCCGCCATGCTGGACGGCGGCGACGGCGGCAAAGGCTTCCGCCCAGGTCGCCGGAACCAGCTTGCCATCCTTGCGGACGAACGGCTTGTCGAGACGCTTGCGGACCAGACCGTCGACATTGTGACGGGTCTTGTCCGACGCCCACTCCTCGTTCACGTCATCATTGATGCGCGGCACGGCGCGCAGCACCTGACGACCACGGCTGTCGAGGCGGATGTTGGTGCCGAGCGCGTCCATCACGTCGATCGCATGGGTCTTCTTGAGTTCCCACGGACGCGCTTCGAAAGCGTAGGGCTTGGCGGTCAGCGCACCGACCGGGCAGAGATCGACCACATTGCCCGACAGCTCGCTCTTGGCGGCATGTTCGAGATAGGTGGTGATCTGCATATTTTCGCCGCGATAGATGGCGCCGATTTCCGGCACGCCCGCGACTTCCTCTGCAAAGCGCACGCAACGGGTGCACTGGATGCAGCGGGTCATGACCGTCTTGACGATCGGCCCCATATTCTTCTCGGTGACGGCGCGCTTATTCTCGTCATAGCGCGACGAGCCACGGCCATAGGCGACCGACTGGTCCTGCAGGTCGCACTCGCCACCCTGGTCGCAGATCGGGCAATCCAGCGGGTGGTTGATGAGCAGGAACTCCATCACCCCTTCGCGGGCCTTCTTGACCATTTCGCTGTCGGTGCGGATTTCCTGGCCTTCGGTGGCCGGAAGCGCGCACGACGCCTGCGGCTTGGGCGGCCCAGGCTTCACCTCGACCAGGCACATGCGGCAATTGCCGGCGATGGAAAGGCGCTCATGATAGCAGAAACGGGGGATTTCCTTCCCCGCCTGCTCGCAAGCCTGGAGGACTGTGGCGCCCGCCGGGACTTCGAGTTCTACGCCGTCTACTTTGACCTTCGGCATGGTTACTCCGCTGCCTCCATGACGGGGGCACTACCCTTGTTCTCGTTGATCCGGCGCTCGATTTCCGGACGGAAGTGCCGGATCAGCCCCTGGATCGGCCATGCCGCTGCGTCGCCAAGCGCGCAGATGGTGTGGCCTTCAACCTGCTTGGTCACCTGGAACAGCATGTCGATTTCGCTCTGGTCGGCGTCGCCGGTGCGCAGACGCTCCATGACGCGCCACATCCAGCCGGTGCCTTCGCGGCACGGCGTGCACTGGCCGCAGCTCTCATGCTTGTAGAAGTAGGAGAGACGCGAAATGGCGCGGACGATGTCGGTCGACTTGTCCATGACGATGACGGCGGCGGTGCCCAGGCCCGAGCCCAGCGCGCGCAGACCGTCAAAGTCCATCGGTGCGTCCATGATTTCCTTCGCAGGAACCAGCGGCACCGACGACCCGCCCGGAATGACCGCGAGCAGATTGTCCCAGCCGCCACGGATGCCGCCGCAATGGCGATCGATCAGTTCGCGGAACGGGATCGACATCGATTCCTCGACGACGCAGGGCTTGTTCACATGACCGCTGATCTGGAACAGCTTGGTGCCGCGGTTATTCTCACGGCCAAAACCGTTGAACCAGGCGGCGCCGCGACGCAGGATCGTCGGCGCAACCGCGATCGACTCCACGTTGTTCACGGTGGTCGGGCAACCATAGAGGCCCGCGCCGGCCGGGAAAGGCGGCTTCAGGCGGGGCTGGCCCTTCTTGCCCTCGATGCTTTCGATCTGGGCGGTTTCCTCGCCACAGATGTAAGCGCCGGCGCCACGATGGACGAACACGTCGAAATCATAACCCGAACCGCAGGCATTCTTGCCGATAAAGCCCTTTTCATAGGCCTGCTCGACGGCGGCGAAGAGCACCTTCGCCTCATAGATGAACTCGCCGCGGATATAGATGTAGGCGGCACGCGCCCGCATCGCGAAACCGGCGATCAGCGCGCCTTCGATCAGCTTGTGCGGATCGTGGCGGATGATTTCGCGGTCCTTGCACGAACCCGGTTCGGATTCGTCGGCGTTGATGACCAGGAAGCTGGGACGGCCGTCCTTGCTTTCCTTGGGCATGAAGCTCCACTTCATGCCGGTCGGGAAGCCGGCGCCGCCGCGGCCGCGCAGGTTCGACGCCTTGATGGTGTCGATGATCGCGTCCTGGCCGATTTCCATCAGCTTCTTGGTATTGTCCCAATCGCCACGCTTCATCGCGGCGTCGATGCCCCAATCCTGGAATCCGTGGACGTTGGTGAAGATGCGGTCCTTGTCGGACAGCGGCCCGACGAAGGGGGCCGGTGCGGGTGCATCGGTCATGCCGTCGCTCCTTCGTTCCATTGACCGCGATAGTCGTGATTTTCGCCGACCATCTCCTTGAGGGTGGTCGGGCCACCTTCCGGCGCGCTGGTCTGGCGATCGATCTGCGGGCCGATCTTGGGCTGGCCGCCGGCGGCCAGCGTTTCCAGGATGGCGATGGTGCTGTCGTAGGTCAGATCTTCGAAATTATCGTCGTTGATCTGGACCATCGGCGCGTTGGCGCAGGCACCAAGGCATTCAACCTCATTGAGGGTGAACAGGCCATCGGGGGTCGTGCCGCCCTTGACCAGGCCCTTGTTCTTGCACGCGGCAAAGACATCGTCCGACCCGCGCAGCATGCACGGCGTCGTGCCGCAGACCTGCACATGGTAGCGGCCGACCGGCGCCAGATTGTACATGGTGTAGAAGGTCGCGACCTCATAGACGCGCATGTACGGCATATCGAGCTGGCGCCCGATATATTCCATGACCGGGACCGGCAGCCAGCCATTGGTCTGGGTTTCGGCACCGACCTGGCGCTGGGCCAGATCGAGCAGCGGCATCACCGCCGACTGCTGGCGACCAGCGGGATAGCGCGCGATGACCTTCTTGGCCTGCTCGGCATTTTCGGGCGTCCACTCGAACGCGCCCCAGCGCGCGCGGGTTTCGGCCTCATCGGGGATATGAACTGCGTCAGCCATTATCGGTCACATTCTCCGAACACGATGTCCATCGCGCCCAGTACAGCGGTTGTATCGGCCAGCATGTGGCCCTTCATCATGAAGTCCATCGCCTGCAGATGGCTGAAGGCGGTCGGGCGGATCTTGCAGCGATAGGGCTTGTTGGAGCCGTCGCTGACCAGATAGACGCCGAATTCGCCCTTCGGGCTTTCGGTCGCCACATAGACTTCGCCCGCGGGGACGTGGAAGCCCTCGGTATAGAGCTTGAAGTGGTGGATCAGCGCTTCCATGTCCCGCTTCATCTCGCCGCGCTTGGGCGGGGAGACCTTGCGGTCGAAGCTGGCGATCGGCCCTTCGGGCATTTCGCTGAGGCACTGCTTCATGATGCGCGCGGACTGGCGCACTTCCTCGACGCGGACCATAAAACGGTCATAGCAGTCAAACGCAGTGCCGACCGGAACGTCGAAGTCCATGCGGTCATAGACGTCGTAGGGCTGCGCCTTGCGGATGTCCCAGGCGATGCCCGAACCACGCAGCATCGGGCCGGAGAAGCCCCACTTCAGCGCATCTTCCTTGCTGACGATCGAGATGTCGACATTGCGCTGCTTGAAGATGCGGTTGTCGACAACCAGGCTCATCGCGTCCTCGAACAGGCGCGGCAGACGGGTGTCGAGCCAGTCGGCGATGTCGGTCAGCAGCTTGAGCGGCACGTCCTGATGGACGCCACCCGGCCGGAAATAGGCCGAGTGCATGCGAGCGCCCGACGCGCGCTCGAAGAAGTTGAGGCAATCCTCGCGGATTTCGAACAGCCACAGGTTCGGCGTCATCGCGCCGACGTCCATGACGTGCGAACCCAGGTTCAGCATGTGATTGCAGATACGGGTCAGTTCCGCGAAGAACACGCGCAGATATTGCGCGCGCAGCGGCACTTCCAGGTTCAGCAGCTTTTCGACCGCCAGGACATAGCTATGCTCCATGCCGAGCGGCGAACAATAGTCCAGCCGGTCGAAATAGGGCAGCGCCTGCATATAGGTCTTGTGCTCGATCAGCTTTTCGGTGCCGCGATGCAGCAGGCCGACATGCGGGTCGCAGCGCTCGACGATTTCGCCGTCCAGTTCCATGACCAGACGCAGAACGCCGTGCGCCGCAGGGTGCTGCGGACCGAAGTTGATCGTGTAGTTCTGGATTTCCGTGTCACCATAGGCCGGATCGGCCGCATCGGTGACATGATCCATCTTTTCGAGATAGTCGGACATCAGGCCTTGCCCTCCGCCTTTTCGTCGCCCGGAAGCACGTATTGCGCGCCTTCCCACGGGCTCATGAAGTCGAAGCTGCGGAAGTCCTGGGCCAGCTTCACCGGCTCATAGACGACGCGCTTGTCTTCTTCGGAATAGCGCAGCTCGACATAGCCGGTCAGCGGGAAGTCCTTGCGCTGCGGATGCCCCTTGAAGCCATAGTCGGTCAGGATGCGACGCAGGTCGGTATTGCCGTCGAAGATGACGCCATACATGTCGAACACTTCGCGCTCCAGCCAGCCGGCGACCGGCCAGAGGTGCGTGACGGTCGGCACCGGCGTATCCTCGTCGGTCGACACCTTGACGCGGACGCGGTGGTTCCGCGTGACGCTGAGCAGGTGATAGGCGACCTCGAACCGGTCCGGACGTTCCGGATAGTCGACGCCCGCAATTTCCATCAGCTGCTGGTAATGCGCCATGTCGCGCAGCGCGACCATGGCATTGGCCAGGTCGTCGCGCGCGACAACGAAGGTCAGCTCGTCGGCATGATCGATGGTTTCGATCAGCATCGACCCCAGCAGGGCGCCGATTTCCTCGGCGATCCCTTCGGGGTTCACGATCTTGGGTGCAGAATGGCCCATATTAACGCTCAATCGTCCCGATCCGGCGGATCTTCCGCTGCAGCTGCATGATGCCGTAGAGCAGAGCTTCGGCAGTGGGCGGGCAGCCCGGCACATAGATGTCGACCGGCACGATGCGGTCACAGCCACGGACGACCGAATAGCTATAGTGGTAGTAACCACCGCCATTGGCGCAGCTGCCCATCGAAATCACATATTTCGGGTTGGACATCTGGTCATAGACCTTGCGGAGCGCCGGCGCCATCTTGTTGCACAGCGTGCCCGCGACGATCATCACGTCCGACTGGCGCGGAGACGCGCGCGGCGCGGCGCCGAAGCGCTCCATGTCGTAGCGCGGCATGTTGACGTGGATCATCTCCACGGCGCAGCAGGCCAGACCGAAGGTCATCCACCACAGCGAACCCGTGCGGGCCCACTGGAACAGTTCCTCGGTCGAGGTGACAAGGAAGCCCTTGTCGCTGACTTCACTGCTGAGCGCGTTGAAGAAGTCCTGGTCGGGCTGCGTCCCCATCGGCGGCATGGTGCCGGGAATGGGGCTGGTCAGTTCTACTCCCAATCGAGTGCTCCCTTCTTCCACGCATAGACGAGGCCGAGCACCAGCTCCGCTATGAAGATCATCATCGTCGCCCAGCCGGCCCAGCCGATCTGGTCAAGGCTCACCGCCCAGGGAAAGAGGAATGCCGCTTCCAGGTCGAAAATGATGAACAGGATGGCGACAAGGTAGAAACGCACGTCGAACTGGCTGCGCGGCTCTTCAAATGCGGGGAAGCCGCATTCATATTCGGACAGCTTGGCAGGATCGGGCTTGTGCGCACCGGTCAGGCGGCCAACCAGCATCGGCAAGAAGACGAAGGTGCTGGAGAGCAGCAGAGCGATCCCGAGAAAGATCAGGATCGGCAGATATTGGCTGAGATCGACCAATGGAATCCCCTGGGCGAAAATTGTTCTGGGGGGCCTTTAGGCCTGCTGCATATGCGAAGCAAGGGGCGAACCTGTGAGAATGATTCGCAACAATTGCAAAGGCTTGATCGCGTTACCAAAAGCGCAAGAGACGATTGCCGCAGACACAAAAAAACAGGCGCCGGACCACCTTTGGAAGCCCGAAGACTCGCCGCGGTGGGCCGACGCCCTTTGCTCTTAAATCAGAAGCTTAGCAGAGCATGATTCACGCCATCGGTGGAAACGCGGAGCGCCTCCCCCAACGCGGCCAGGTACTTAGCGCAGCGCGCCGGCCACCAGCTTGTGCAGCTTGCTGTGGGTCGCGTCATTGCCCGCGATCACTTCCTTGCGGTCGATCATCTGGTCGCCGCCACGGAAGTCGCTGACGAAGCCGCCGGCCTCGCGCACCATCAGGATGCCGGCCGCCACGTCCCAGGGCTGCAGGCCGCTTTCCCAGAAGCCGTCATAGCGGCCCGAGGCGACATGGGCGAGGTCGAGCGAAGCGGCACCGAAGCGACGCAGGCCAGCGACCGAAGGCGCCACCGCACCGAAGATGCGGGTCCATTCGGCCATGTTGCCATGACCCATGAACGGGATGCCGGTGGCGATCAGGCAGTCGGCGAGGTCACGGCGGGCCGAGACGCGCAGACGCTGGTCATGACGCCAGGCGCCACGATTCTTTTCCGCCCAATAGCTTTCGTCGGTGACCGGCTGATAGATCAGGCCCGAGGTCACTTCGCGCTTGCCGCCGAACAAAGGCTCCTCGACCGCGATCGAGATGGCGAAGTGCGGGATGCCGTGCAGGAAGTTGGTGGTGCCGTCGAGCGGATCGATGATCCAACGCGGCTTGTTGGGATCACCCTCGATCACCCCGCCCTCTTCCAGCAGGAAGCCCCAGTCGGGACGCGCCTTCTGCAATTCCTCGACCAGCGTCTGTTCGGCCTGCTTGTCGGCCTTGGACACGAAGTCCGCCGGCCCCTTGCGCGACACCTGCAGATGCTCGACCTCGCCGAAGTCGCGGCGCAGCTTAGAGCCGGCCTTGCGGGCGGCGCGTTCCATGACGGTGAGAAGGCCGGAATGGGATACCATGTAAAATCTCCGCCGCCCCGGTGGGCGGCCTTTGCTTTATTTCTTGGGGGCGGGCTTGGCGGCGGCCGGACGATAGCCACAGGTGCCGGCGATCACCGCCAGCATCTGCGAGGGATCCTTGCGGTTCACCTTGCCCGGATTGCCCGCGATCACCTTGTCGGTCGCCGCACTGATCTGCGACAGCGAATTGCTGTAGAGGCATTCGAACAGCGCGGTCTTGACCGGCTGCTCGACGTCCTTCGACTCCAGCGCGCTGCTGATGACCTGTAGCACATAGGCCGCACTGTCGATCTGCGCCTTGGACGGCTTGTTGACCGTCTGGGCAGGGAGCGCAGCCGGCAGGGCGCCGATCGCGAGGATGACGGCGACTGCCATGCTGCGCCCGAACCGCATCAGTCGGCCCGCTTCACATATTCGCGCTCATAGACATCGACCACGATGCGCGTGCCGGTGACGATGTGCGGCGGAACCATGACGCGGACGCCATTGTCGAGGATCGCCGGCTTGTAGCTGGCCGATGCGGTCTGGCCCTTCACCACGGCGTCGGCTTCGACGATGGTCGCTTCGACCGTCTCGGGCAGCTGGACGCTGATCGGACGTTCCTCATACATTTCCAGCATGACCATCATGCCGTCCTGCAGGAAGGCGGCGGCATCGCCGACCAGGTCCATCGGCAGGTTGATCTGGTCATAGGTTTCGGTGTCCATGAACACCAGCATGTCACCCTCGGGGTAGAGATACTGGAAATCCTTGGTGTCGAGGCGAATGCGCTCGACGCTCTCGGCCGAGCGGAAGCGGACATTGTTCTTGCGGCCATCGATCAGGTTCTTCAGCTCCACCTGCATATAGGCGCCGCCCTTGCCGGGCTGGGTGTGCTGAATCTTGACGGCGCGCCACAAGCCACCCTCATATTCGATATTGTTGCCGGGACGAATGTCCACGCCGCTGATCTTCATGGGAAGAGCCTGCCTATATGTCTGAATGTGGAAAAGAGCCGGCCTCTGCGAGGCTGGCCGCGCCTTTACCGCGAGACGGCGCCAAGGGCAAGAGGGCGGCGTTTCCGCTTAACTTCGCACATTTCCCGCACATTTTGAAATTCGCTTTCCTACTTGAGCAATTTTCGATCGCGGCCAGCCCCGATGATAGCCGATCGCGGACCGATAGGACAGGTCATTGGCCGACCAGCAACGGATAGGGATTGACCGGCTGGCCACCATACCAGGGATCAGCCGGCGCCATGCGGTTGACGGCGAAATGGAGGTGCGGCGCGGCGGGATCGGCATTGCCGGTGCTGCCCAGGGTCGCGATCGTCTGCCCGCGCCTGACCAGCTGCCCTTCGTGCAGGCCCGGCGCATAGCTGTCGAGATGGGCATAATAATAGAGGGTGCGCCCGTCGGGCGAGCGCTCATAGAGGGTGCGGCCACCCGCCTCGCTCCAGAAGATCTTCTCGATCCGGCCGTCGGCGGCGGCCAGCACCGCCCTGCCCCGCGCCGCCATGATGTCGATCGCATCATGCGGACGGGCGCCGCCTGCCCGCGCCTGGGCGAAGGTGTCGGTGAGCGCAGAAGCTGGCACGCCCTCCACCGGGATGAGCAGCGCGCCGTTGCTGACGGCTGGCGGCGCGGATGCAACGGATCGCACCGGCGCATCGGCCGGGACGATCCGCACGCAATAGCGGGCGAAGGCGATGCAGAGCAGCAGCGCGAACGCGACACCGCCCCACAGCCGGACATTCATGCCTGGAACTTCGCCTTGACGCCGCTCTTCACCATCTGCGCCAGCCGCGCGGCATCCCAGTTGGTGAGGCGGATGCAGCCATGGCTTTCGGTGCGGCCGATCAGTTGCGGCTCGGGCGTGCCATGGATGCCATAATGATCCTTGGACAGATCGATCCACACGACGCCGACCGGGCCGTTCGGACCGGGCTTCAGCACCGCCTTCTGGTCCTTGGACGCAGCATCCCAGAACAGGTCGGGATTATAATGGAAGTCGGGATTGCGGCTGACGCCCTTGATCGTCCATTCGCCCAGCGGCAGCGGATCATGCTGTGATCCGGTGGTGACCGGGAATTGCGCGATCAGGCGGTTGTCCGCGCCATAGACCTTGAGCAGCCCTTCCGACTTGTCGACCACCAGATGATCGGCCTGTGGCTGGTCCCTGGCGACACCGAGGCTGGCGAGCGTTTCGCCCCAGCCGCGCTCGTCGCCCTCGATCCGTGCCACCGGCTGATTGGCGATCGCCGGCACGCGGATGGTCGCGCCTGCCGCGACCTTCGTATCGGGCGGGTTCATGCCGGTCAGCACTTCAGGCGTGGTGTGGAAGCGCTCGGCCAGCTTTTCGAGCAGGTTGCGATAGGTGAGCGCGGGCAGGCTCGCCTGATTGTTCAGCCCCTTGGGAATGTCGAAGAAGGGCCCGCGAGCAAAACCATCAGGAATGCGCACCAGCCAGGTGGTCGGCTTCGCCTCCCCCTCCAGCAGTGCGGCCGACGTCTTCTGGTCATAGTCGCCGGTGACCGGCAGCTTGTTCGCCTCCTGGAAGCCGCGCAAGGCCGCCTTGAAGCTCATCCCGTCCTTGCCGTCGATCACGCCGGGCGAGAAGCCCCAGCGATCGAGCGCCACCTGCGCCTGCAATATCTGGTTGGGCTGCCAGGGCTTGCCGCCGGGTTCCTTCACGACCTGGAAGGCATAGGCGGCCGAGGGATCGGGCGCGGCCTGGGTCTGGTTGATCGGCGCCTGGTTGGCTGGTGCTGCTGGCTGGCTTTCATTGGCGTCGGTGGTCGACACATTACAGGCCGCGCACAGCAGCGGCAGGCCGAGAAGACGATATTTCAAGGCGATACTCTCCCACATCATGGAAGAGACAACGCAGCAGGCGCCGGAAAGCTGCCTGCGCCGCTGCGATCAGATGGCTTCGGCCTCCGCCTTGGCCTTCTCCCGCTCGCGTATGGCTTCCAGATCGCGGTCGAGGAAATAGTTGAGGAAGGTGCGGATGGCGGCAATCGCCCCCAGCTTGCCGATTTCCGCCCAGGTCGGGGCGATGCTGGTTTCGACGATATCGGCCGCGAGCTGGAAACTCAGCCCGGCGACCGCCCAGCGGCCAAAGCTCATCCAGACCGGCATGAGCTTCGATTCGTCCGCCTTGAAAAGCAGCAGCCCCGTCAGGCCGATCGCGCCCTGAACCGAGCCGATGGCGATCGCCAGGATCGCCAGCAGATTGACCAGCAGCGCGACATATTCCGCCAATTGATGGACGAATTCTTCCAACGCCATGCCCAGCACCCCTTGCCCGATTGCAGGGATGCTGGCCCGGCGGCGGCCCTTTGCCTATCGGGATAAACCCGCGATTAGGCGCCGCCCAGCACCGACGCGAAGGCGGCGACGCCGGCTTTTGGCCCTTCGGGGTGATTCCACACCGTTCCGCTGACCGCCAAGAAATCGGCGCCGGCTGCGATCAGGGGGGCGGCATTGTCCGGCGTGATGCCGCCGATCGCGACGCAGGGCAGTTCGAACAGGGTGGTCCACCAGCCCAGGATCGACGGTTCGGCGCGGTGCGTCGTTTCCTTGGTCGTGGTCGGGTAGAAGGCGCCGAAGGCGACATAGTCGGCCCCCGCCTCGCCCGCTTCCATCGCCAGATGACGGCTGTCGTGACAGGTCACGCCGATCTGCACCTTGGGACCAAGCTGCTTGCGCGCCTCGCGCGGGTCGCCATCCTCCTGCCCCAGATGGACGCCGTCGGCGTTCAGCCGCTTGGCAAGGCCGATGCTGTCATTGATGATGAAGGCGACCTCACGCTCGGCACAGAGCGCCTGGATCGGCCCGGCCAGCGCGGCAATGGCATGATCGTCGATCCCTTTGAGGCGCAGCTGGAAGGCGGCGACCTTGCCGCCGTCGAACGCCTGGGCGAGCTGATCGACGAAAGTCTCGTCGATCGCCGGCGGCGAAATCAGATAGAGTTGGCAGGCGGGGCGAAAGCCCTTTTCGAACTGCTCGGCAAAATGGGGGTCGAGCGCCAGTTCTTCGTCAGTGAAATCGGTCATGCGCGCCTTATAGCCGCTCGCGCGGCCGCGCCAAGTGCGGCTATGACCGCGATCACAATACCGAAGGATATTCCATGCGCCACGCTTTCGCCGCCCTGCTGCTCCTGTCCGCCGCGCCCGTGCTGGCGCAGGAGGCGCCCCGGCCGCGCGCGCGGGAAGCTGGCGTAACCGTCGGCATCCTCCAGCCCGGCCCGCTCAACGCGATCACCGACGTCGCGGGGGTGAAGGTGGGCCAGGTGACCTTGCCGCGCAGCAAGGACGTCAACACCGGCGTCACCGCGATCCTGCCTCATGGCGGCAACCTGTTCCAGGACAAGGTGCCGGCCGGCTTCGTCGCCTATAATGCGTTCGGCAAGTTCATGGGATCGACCCAGGTCGCGGAGCTGGGCGAGATCGAGACGCCGATCCTGCTGACCAATACGCTGAACGTGGCCGAAGCCGGCGCGGCCTCGGTCGAATGGACGCTGGCGCAGCCGGGCAATGAGGAGGTGCGGTCGGTCAATGCCGTGGTCGGCGAGACAAATGACGGCATGCTCAATGACATTCGCGGGCGCCATGTCACCATCGCCGACGCGCGGCGCGCGATCGAGAGCGCCAAGGCCGGCCCGGTCGAGGAGGGCGTGGTGGGCGCGGGCACCGGCACGGTGGCGTTCGGCTTCAAGGCGGGGATCGGCACATCCTCCCGCAAGCTGCCGGCGTCGCTCGGCGGATGGACCGTGGGCGTGCTGGTACAGGCCAATTATGGCGGCGTACTGACGATCGCGGGCGTACCGGTGGGGGTGAAGCTTGGCCGCTATGACTATCGCCAGCAGGTGGAGGAAAAGAAGGCGGATGGATCGGTCGTGATCGTGATCGCGACCGATGCGCCGCTGTCCGACCGCAATCTGCGCCGCGTCGCCGAGCGCGCCTTTGGCGGCATCGCGCGGACCGGCTCCAGCTTCTCCAACGGGTCGGGCGACTATGCCATCGCCTTTTCGACCAGCGATGCGGTGCGGCGCACGGCGGCGAAGCGCAATGCGGTGGCGGCGGTCGATGACCTGCCCAATGACCGTATGTCGCCGCTGTTCCAGGCGACCATCGAGGCGACCGAGGAAGCGGTGTTGAACGCGCTGTTCAAGGCGCAGACCGTGGTCGGCAATCGCGGGACGGCAGAGGCGCTGCCGCTCGACAAGGTGCTGCCGATGCTCAAGGGCGCGCGCTGAATGCGGCAATGAAGGCAGCGGGATCGTCGAGCCGGTGGGCGAGGTAGCGGATCGTGCGCCGCCCTGCTTTAGCCGGTGGGTCGAGCGCGATGACGATGTTGGGGTGGGCGATCAGCGCGCCGTTGAACAGACCCGCCGCCTTGAGATCGGCCAGAGTCCAGTCGTCGCGCAGACCCGCAACTTGCGGCCAGGGAATGGTGAGGCTGCGTAGCTTGCCGATGGGCCAGACCAGCCCGCCCGGGCCGATCCGCACCGGATGGTGGCGCAAGGCGCGAATGAAAAGGATGAACCAACCGATCGTGGCGAGGCTCAGAAGCGAGAGGATCAACGCCGCGCGCGGACTCCACAGCGCGACCAGCAGATGGACCACGGACGTCTCGACGACCATCAAGCCCAATAGAACCCAGAGCATCGGCGCAACCGCGCGATGATAGGAAAAGGCGGCGCCGGCGGGATCATGCCCCTGCCCGGCGCCGTCCATATGCGTCAGGCCGCGACCGGGGTCTTGGTGGCCGAAGCGGTATAGATGTCGTCGATCGCCTCACCCAGCGCAGCGTCGAATTCGGCTTCGCTCATCTGATAGCGAAGGTCTTCCAGCAGCGCGCGGCTGAAGCTGGCGATGATGCCGCGATTCTTGGCCAGTTCGACGCAGGCTTCCGGACGGGCATAGCCGCCCGACAAGGCAACGACGCGCTGAACGCGCGGATGATCGACCAGCGGGTCGAACAGGCCCGGATTGGCGGGCAGCGACAGCTTCAGGATGACCTTGTCGTCACCCGGCATGGCGTCCAGGCCCTTGATCAGTTCCTCCATCAGGATCTGGTCGGCTTCGGCACGCTCGGGGCTCTTGATGTTGATCTCGGGCTCCAGGATCGGCACCAGGCCGGCGGCGAGCACCTGCTGGCCGATCTCGAACTGCTGCTTGGCGACGGCGGCGATGCCCTCGCGATTGGCGAGATTGATGACCGCACGCTCCTTGGTGCCATAGACGCCGAGCTTCTTGGCGCGCGCGAGCAGTTCGTCCAGGCCCGGCATCGGCTTCATCAGCTGAACGCCGTTCTCCTCGGCTTCCAGACCCTTGTCGATCTTCAGGAAGGGCACCACGCCCTTGTCGATCAGCGCCTGGGGCACCGGCTTGCCGCCGGCCTGACCGTCCATGGTGCGCTCGAACAGGATCGCGCCCAGCACCTTCTCCCCGGTGAAGGACGGCGAGGTGATGATGCGCGCGCGCATCTCGTGGATCAGGCCGAACATCTCCTCGTCATTGCTCCAGACGCCTTCCTCCACGCCATAGCCCTTGAGCGCCTTGGGCGTCGAACCGCCGCTCTGGTCGAGCGCGGCAATGAAGCCCTGACCGTCGGAAACCTTCTTGACCATGTCCTGATCCAGCATCTGCACATACCTTCTCTTGGGGCGCGCCGCCCCCTCGGCAGCGCGGAAAGATGGAAGCCATCGGGCGAACCCGAGGGCATGACTGTAGCGGGCCATCAGGTCCGCCGGTATCCGGGCTGTTAGCTAGTCCCATGTCGCACCGCAAGATGCTTGGATCGTTACGGCGACGGGACGGCCGCCAATATCGTTGGCGCGTGCGAAGGCGCCTGATAGGCTTTTGGCCAGGACATGGAATGGGGGACGAATGGGGATCGGGAAGATGCAGCTTGTCATGGCCGCTGCCTTGATGCTGGGGCTGCTTGATACCGGATCGGCGCGGGCGGCGACCAAGCCGGTGGTCGGCGAGATGGCGCCGGATTTCGAGCTGACGCTGATCGACGGCAGCAAGGTGTCGCTGGCGGAGCTGAAGGGCCAGGTGGTGCTGCTCAATTTCTGGGCGACATGGTGCGTGCCGTGCCGCAAGGAATTGCCCACGCTCGACAGCTATTATGGGCTCCAGAAGAAACATGGGCTGAAGATGTTCGCGATCACCACCGAAGGATCGGTGCCGGTCGCGCAGTTGAAGCAATTGTTCGCGGCGATGCACATCCCGTCGGCCAGAAGGATCAAGGGCCCCTATGGCCCGCTGACCGGGGTGCCCACCAATTTCGTCATCGATCGGGCGGGCCGGCTGCGCTACGCCAAATCCGGCGCGTTCGAGCTGGAGGATCTCAATGCGCTGCTGGTGCCCTTGCTGAACGAACAGCCGCCCGCCTGAGGCGATTTTCAGTTGCATTGCACAATGAAATTTCTGTCATCCGGTTGAAAGCCGGACCGGGGGTGACCATTAGGGCGGCATGACTAGTTCCGCCGCCCTGCCCCTGCCGCGCGATGATGCGCCCCTGTCCCGCTTTGCCATATTGTTGATGGCGGTCGCGTGCGGGACGATGGTCGCGAACCTCTATTATGCCCAGACGCTGATCGACGTGATCGGGCCGGAGATCGGCATGTCGGCCGGGGTCGCGGGCCTCATCACCACGCTGACACAGCTCGGCTATGGCCTGGGCATCATCCTGGTGGTGCCGCTGGCCGACCTGTTCGAGAACCGGCGGATCGTGCTGATATCGGCAGTGGCGACGGTGCTGGGCTGTATCGCCATCGCCCTGTCCAATGGTCCCGCCACCTTCCTGATCGCGTCGGTCATGACCGGCGTTGGTGCAACCGGCGTGCAGGTGCTGATCCCCCTCGCCTCCCATCTGGCACCGCCCGAGCGGCAGGGCCGCGTGGTCGGCACGGTGATGAGCGGCCTGTTGTTCGGCATCATGCTGTCGCGGCCGATCGCCAGCTTTCTCGCCGGTTCGATGGGCTGGCGCGCGACCTTCCTGCTGTCGGCCGGGGTGATTGCGCTGGTCGCGATCGCGCTGCTGATCGCCTGTCCGCAGCGCCGGCCCAAGGGCGGCATGCATTATGGCGAAGTGCTAAGCTCCACCTTCTCGCAGCTCGGCAAATATCGCGTCGTGCGGATGCGCGCCTTCTATCAGGCGTCGATGTTCGCGGCGTTCAACCTGTTCTGGACCGCCGCGCCGCTGAGCCTGATCCATGACTTTGGCCTGGGTCATAATGGCATCGGCGCCTTTGCGCTGGCGGGTGCGGGCGGCGCGCTGGTGGCGCCGGTGGCGGGCTGGCTGGCCGACCGGCGCCTGACTGGCCCGGCCTCGCTCGGCGCGCTGATCGCGCTGTCGATCGGCTTCCTGCTGGCGGACTGGACGGTGGCGGCAGGCAGCCTGATCGGCTTCACCATCATGGCGGTGCTGATCGACGCGGCGGTGCAGGTCAGCCAGATCACCGGGCAGAAGCTGATCTTCTCGCTCGATCCGCATGCGCGCGGCCGGATCAACGCGGCCTATATGACGGTGATGTTCGTGGTCGGGGCGCTGGGATCGGTGATCGGATCGACCACCTATGAAGCGGGCGGCTGGAGCCTGAGCGCGATCGCCGGTGCGGCGATCGGCGGCGTGGCCGCGCTGGTCTTCATCCTGTTCGACCGGGGCGCCAGCGCCACGCGCTGACGCCCCTGCCGTCAAAAGGCTTAAGCGTAGAGCGCCTTCACGCCCGGCAGTTCCTTGCCTTCCATCCATTCGAGGAAGGCGCCGCCGGCGGTCGAGATGAAGGTGAAGTCGGCGGCCGCGCCGGCATGGTTGAGCGCGGCGACGGTGTCGCCACCGCCCGCGACCGAGACCAGCTGGCCTTCCTTGGTGAGCGCCGCCGCCGTCTTGGCAAGGGCGACGGTCGCCGCGTCGAACGGTGCGATCTCGAACGCACCGAGCGGACCGTTCCACACCAGGGTGCGGCAGTTCTTGAGCGCATCGCCAAGCGCCTCGACCGCAGCCGGGCCGACGTCGAGGATCATCTCGTCCTCGGCGACTTCATGGACGTTGCAGGTGCGCACCGACGGCGGGTTGGCGGCAAATTCCTTCGCCACGACCACGTCATAGGGCAGATGGATGATGCAGCCGGCTTCCTCGGCCTTGTCGAAGATCGCGTCCGCCGTGTCGGCCAGATCCTTTTCGCACAGCGACTTGCCGACATCGACGCCGCGGGCGTGGAGGAAGGTATTGGCCATGCCGCCGCCGATGATCAGATGATCGACCTTGGTCACGAGATTGTTGAGCACGTCGAGCTTGGTCGACACCTTGGCGCCGCCGACGACGGCCGCGACCGGCTTGACCGGGGCACCGAGCGCGGCTTCGAGCGCGTCCAGTTCCTTCTCCATCGAGCGGCCGGCAAAGGCCGGCAGCTTGTGGGCCAGCCCCTCGGTCGAGGCATGGGCGCGATGCGCGGCGGAAAAGGCGTCGTTGACATAGAGGTCGCCGATCGCGGCGATCGCATCGACCAGCGCAGGGTCGTTCTTTTCCTCGCCGGCATGGAAGCGGGTATTTTCGAGGATCGCGATGTCGCCGTTGCGCATCACCTTGATGCCGTCGGTCGCGGCCTCACCCTGGCAATCGGGAATGAACTGCACTTCGCGACCCAGCACCTGGGTCAGCGGACGGGTGATCTTGCTCAGCGAAAATTCCGGGTTCTTCTGACCCTTGGGCCGACCGAAATGGGCCAGGATCAGCACCTTGGCGCCGCGATCGGCCAGTTCCAGGATGGTCGGCATCGCCGCGCGCAGACGGGTGTCGTCGCTGACCGAACCGTCCTGCATCGGCACGTTCAGATCCTCGCGCACCAGCACCACCTTGCCGGTGATGTCGCCCATGTCGTCGAGTGTCTTGAACGGCTTTGCCATGATCGCTCCTAGAATTTGGAATTATATCAGAAGAAAAACCCCGCCGGTTGGTCCGGCGGGGCTGGGAAGGCTTAGAGGAACTTCGCCATGACACCCGAGGTGTCGATCATGCGGTTCGAGAAGCCCCATTCATTGTCGTACCAGCTGAGCACGCGGACCAGGTTGCCCTCGATCACGGCCGTTTCCAGGCTGTCGACGGTCGAGCTGCGCGGATCGCCGTTGTAATCGATCGAGACCAGCGGCTCGTCCGAATAGCCCAGGATGCCCTTGAGCGGGCCGGATTCCGAGGCCGCCTTGAGCAGGCCGTTGACTTCCTCGACCGTGGTGGCGCGGCTGGGGATGAACTTCAGGTCGACGACCGAGACGTTCGGGGTCGGCACGCGGACCGACGAACCGTCCAGCTTGCCCTTGAGCGCGGGCAGAACCTCACCCACGGCGCGGGCGGCACCGGTGGTGGTCGGGATCATCGACAGGGCAGCGGCGCGGGCGCGACGCATGTCCTTGTGGATCTGGTCCAGCGTGTTCTGGTCGTTGGTGTAGCTGTGGATCGTGGTCATGAAGCCGCGTTCGATGCCGATCGAATCGTTCAGCACCTTGGCGAGCGGCGCCAGGCAGTTGGTGGTGCAGCTGGCGTTCGAGATGATGATGTCGTCGGCGGTCAGCTCGTCATGGTTGACACCGAAGACGACAGTCTTGTCGACATTGGTGCCCGGTGCCGAGATGACGACGCGCTTGGCGCCGGCGGTCAGGTGGGCGCCGGCCTTGTCCTTGCTGGTGAAGATGCCGGTGCATTCCAGGGCGATTTCGACGCCCAGTTCGGCGTGCGGCAGGTTGGCGGGATCGCGCTCTGCCGTCACCTTGATCTTCTTGCCGTCGACCACCAGGAAATCGCCGTCGACGCTGACTTCGCCGGCCCAGTTGCCATGGACCGAGTCGCGCTTGAACAGCAGGGCATTGGCCTTGGCATCGCCCAGGTCGTTGATGCTCACCAGTTCCAGATCATGGTCGGTGCGCGAGAGGATGGCGCGCGCCACCAGACGACCGATGCGGCCGAAACCGTTGATTGCTACCTTCGTTGCCACTGCACTTGTCTCCCGGTTTGCGTGTAGGTCTTGGGCTCAGGCGCCGAGCGCGGCCTTGATCTGCGGAGCGATCTTGGCGGCGGTCAGGCCGAAATGGTCGTAGAGCACTTCGGCCGGAGCCGACGCGCCGAAGCTGTCGATGCCGAAGCGCAGGCCGTCAAGGCCGGTATAGCGTTCCCAGCCGAAGGTGGTGCCGGCCTCGATCGAGGCGCGCAGCACGCCGGCGGGCAGGATGTCGGCCTTGTAGGCGGCGTCCTGCGCGTCGAAATGGGCCCAGCTGGGCATCGAGACGACGTCGGCGCCGATGCCCTGTTCTTCCAGCGCCTTGGCGGTGGCGACGGCGATCTCGACTTCCGAACCGGTGGCGAGCAGCACGACCTTGCGATCGGCGGTCGCGGCGACCAGGCGATAAGCGCCCTTGGCCGACAGATTCTCAGCTTTTTCGAGGCGCAGCTGCGGCAGGTTCTGGCGGGTCAGCGCCAGCACCGACGGACCGGTTGCATCCTTCAGTGCCAGTTCCCAGCACTCCG
This sequence comes from Sphingobium sp. DN12, assembly GCF_051058005.1. Taxonomy (NCBI): domain Bacteria; kingdom Pseudomonadati; phylum Pseudomonadota; class Alphaproteobacteria; order Sphingomonadales; family Sphingobiaceae; genus Sphingobium; species Sphingobium sp. DN12. The sequence continues at coordinate 818,659 of NZ_CP173717.1, read as the reverse complement.
CCGTCTCGACGATGTCGGCCGGACGATAGACGTCGAGGTTCGGGATCATGCGCATCGACATGACATGCTCGATCGGCTGGTGGGTCGGGCCGTCTTCGCCCAGACCGATCGAGTCATGGGTGAGGACGTGGATCACGCGCTGTTCCTGCAGCGCAGCGAGGCGGATGCCGGCGCGCATATAGTCGGAGAAGACCAGGAAGGTGCCGCCATAGGGGATCACGCCGCCATGCAGCGCCATGCCGTTCATCGCGCAGGCCATGCCGAATTCGCGGATGCCATAATAGACATAGCGGCCCGAATAATCGTCGCGGGTCAGCGGGCCGGTCGACTTGGTCTTGGTGTTGTTCGAGCCGGTAAGGTCGGCCGAGCCGCCGACGGTTTCGGGCAGCAGATCATTGATCGCGCCCAGCGCCAGTTCGCTGGCCTTGCGGGTGGCGACCTTCTGCGGGTTGGCGATCAGGCTGTCGATATAGGCGTCGAGCGAGAAGCCGGCCGGCAATTCGCCTGCCATGCGGCGCGAAAATTCAGCGCCCTCCGAGGCATTTGCCAGGCGACCTTCCCATGCGGCGCGAACATCGCGACCCTTGCCACCGATCGCCTTCCAGGCGGCGTCGATGTCGGCGGGAACGACGAAGGGTTCGGCGGTCCAGCCCAGGAACTCGCGGGCGGCGGCGACTTCGGCCTCGCCCAGCGCCGAGCCGTGGACGCCCGAGGTGCCGGCCTTGTTCGGCGCGCCATAACCGATCTTGGTGGCACAGGCGATCAGCGAGGGACGCGGATCGGCCAGCGCTTCGTCGATGGCGCGGCGGACGTCGGCAACGTCATGGCCGTCGCACGACACGACATGCCAGCCGGTGGCGGCATAGCGGGCACGGACATCTTCGTTGCTCGACAGGTCGACGGCGCCGTCGATGGTGATCTTGTTGTCGTCCCACAGCACGATCAGGCGCGAGAGGTTGAGGTGACCGGCAAGGCCAATCGCCTCATGGTTGATGCCTTCCATCAGGCAGCCGTCGCCGGCGATCACCCAGGTGCGGTGATCGACCAGATCGTCGCCGAACTCGGCGTTCAGGTGACGCTCGGCAATGGCCATGCCGACGGCGGTGGCAAGGCCCGAACCCAGCGGGCCGGTGGTCGCTTCCACGCCTGCCAGCTCGAAATTCTCCGGGTGGCCGGCGCAGGGGCTCTTGAGCTGGCGGAAGTTGCGGATGTCGTCCATCGTCGGGCTGGCATAGCCGGTCAGGTTCAGCAGCGAGTAGATCAGCATCGAGCCATGGCCGGCCGACAGCACGAAGCGGTCGCGATCGGCCCATTTCGGCGCGGCCGGATCGAACTTCACATAATCCTTGAACAGCACGGTGGCGACATCGGCCATGCCCATCGGCATGCCGGGATGGCCGCTATTGGCAGCCTGCACGGCGTCCATGGAAAGCGCCCGGATGGCGTTGGCGAGCTGCGTGTCGGAAACGGTCATAGCGGGAAGATGTCTTTCATGACTGGCATGGAATGCCCGCGCGAACGGGCGAGTCGATTTGGGTTCCCTTTGTCGCGTCAATCCCCATGCGTCAACCGCAGGCGGGGCGTGGTGCGCGGCAAGCCGTCCAAACAGCGCTTTTGCAAGGCGAAAACATTGGCTATGCAGAAAATATGGCAAGCGACCGCATGATGCAGGCGATCGGCACGCTGGAGCGCGCGATCAGTCGGCTTGAACAGAATGTGGCCAGCCTTTCGCAGGCTGTCCCCCACGCCAATTCCGGCATCGACCAGATGGCCGCCCAGGCGGCATTGCAATCGCTGGACGATCTGATCGGGGAATTGCGAGGGCGCACCGATGGCTGAAATCATGCTGCAGATCGCCGGCCGCCCCTATCAGCTGCGCTGCCGCGATGGCGAGGAAGCACATATGGCGCATCTGGCCCAGATCATCGAGGACAAGGCCTATCAGGCGCAGCGCAGCACGCCGGGGCTGACCGAGGTGCGCACCTTGCTGTTCGCGGCGCTGTTCATGGCGGACGAACTCAACGAACTGAAGCGCGCCGCGGCGGGCCGGCAGGAGCAACTGGCGCTGGTTGGCGATGACGAACCGGCCGCCCGCGCGGTCGAGGCTTTGGCAGCGCGCGTAGAAAAGCTGAGCGAGGCTCTTGCCGCCCGCGCCGCCGACGCCTAGATTGGCGGCGACGGGCACTGCCTGGTGCGAGCTTTAGCGAACATCCCTGAGGCGATAATCACATCCACGGGGGCTGTCCCTGGGCGGGCTCTGGCCCGATCTACATGGTCCCCACCTGACGTTGAGGCGTCAGAGGATATTCCAGCAAACGGCCAAGGCGGTCCCGTCACCCTGCCCCTACCAGCAAAGGCACCCCATGCCCGACGACAGTGATGCCGCCGACAAGTCGACCCTGCGCGCGATCGCCCGGCAGCGACGGCGCAACTTCGTCGCCTCGCTCGACGCGCTGACCCACAGGCTGGCGTTCAAGGCCGTCCCCTCCCCGCTCGCCCAGCGCATCGCCGACGCGCAGGTGATCGCGCTCTACATGGCGCTGGATGACGAGGCGCCGGCGCAGCGGCTGGCCCCGCAACTGGGCGTGATGGGCAAGCAGGTGGCGTTGCCGCGCGTGCTCGATCGGCTGGGCAGCATGGACTTCCTGCTGTGGCGGCCCGAGGACCAGCTGTTCCCCGGCCTGTTCGGCACCAGCCATCCCGAACCGTCGGGCGGCGCGGTGGCGCCGGATGTCATCATCGCGCCGCTGCTGGGTTTCGACCGACGAATGAACCGCCTCGGCCAGGGTGGCGGCTATTATGACCGCGCCTTTGCCCGCCATCCCGATGCCTTGCGCGTCGGCCTTGCCTGGTCGGCGCAGGAACTGGATGATGTGCCGGCCGACCCCTGGGATCTGCCGCTCGACATGATCCTGACCGAAACCGCCGTGATCGAGGCAGGCTGAACCCGATGAGCATCGACCCGCGCCATTATCATCAGCCCAGCTGGCGCAAGCCCGCTGGCATGTTCGCGATCCTGGGGCTGATCCTGGGCTGGGCCGTGCTGGTCGGCAGCCTGTCGCCGCTGATCGGCCAGTTGCCGATGTGGGGCCAGGTGCCGGTCTATATTTTCCTGGGCCTGATCTGGATCTGGATCCTGCCGCTGCGGCGGCTGCTCGCCTGGATGGAAACGGGGCGCTGGCGTCAGGGTTAATCCCGATGCCCAGCCCATGGCGTTTCGCCTTATCCCTGAGCGTTAGGCGACCATAGCGGACGCATCGCGGCCATGCGCGATGCAGGCGGCTCGCCGGAAACGGGGGCAACGGCATGTCCATGCGCCAGTCACCAGCATCGGCCGCCCATGCCGCGGACGGCTCCCTTCGATCATCCTGCATTCTCCGGGCGGCGCCACCCCGCACCGGTCCCAAGCCATGTCCGGTGGCAGGCGCACAGTGCAACAGGAGGCGTTGATGGTTCCATTGAGCAAGCGGTTGTTTGCCGAATGTTTCGGTACATTCTGGCTGGTGTTCGGCGGGTGCGGCAGCGCCGTGCTGGCGGCGGCCTTTCCCGATGTCGGCATCGGCCTGCTGGGCGTGGCCCTGGCCTTCGGCCTCACGGTGCTGACCATGGCCTTTTCCATCGGCCATATTTCGGGCTGCCACCTCAATCCGGCGGTAACGATCGGCCTGTGGGCCGGCGGGCGCTTCCCGGCCCGCGACATCGCCCCCTATATCGTCGTGCAACTGGTGGGCGCGGTGATCGCAGCCGCCCTGCTGCTGTTCATCGCCAGCGGCCAGCCGGGCTATGAGTTGGCGCCCAACGGCCTGGCGGTCAACGGCTATGGCCTGCATTCGCCGGGCGGCTATACGCTCTCATCGGGGCTGGCGATCGAGATGGTGCTGACCTTCGGCTTCCTGAGCGTCATCCTGGGCGCGACCGACAGCCGCGCGCCGGCGGGCTTTGCCCCGATCGCGATCGGCCTGGCGCTGACGCTGATCCACCTGATCAGCATCCCGGTCACCAACACATCGGTCAATCCGGCGCGCAGCACCGGCCCTGCCCTGCTGGTCGGCGGACTGGCGCTGCATCAGCTCTGGCTGTTCTGGGTGGCGCCGATCATCGGCGCGCTGGCCGCCGGCGGCGTCTATCGCTGGCTCGCCAACGAACCGCTGCCACCGCATGTGACGGGCGAGCATCTCTGAGACGAATCGTCACGGGCCGATGCCGTTGGTGTCGGTCCGCTGGCCTGTATCAATGTGAGGGAAAAAGGATCGCCTGGCGATCGGATCACTTCGGGAATGAAGTGGCGCGAGTGACGGGGCTCGAACCCGCGACCTCCGGCGTGACAGGCCGGCGCTCTAACCAACTGAGCTACACCCGCGCAGGGCGGCATCCTATCGTGACCCATGGCCACCAGATGATGCAAATCTGTTTACCTTCCAACTTTCCGGTCAGGGAAAGTGGCGCGAGTGACGGGGCTCGAACCCGCGACCTCCGGCGTGACAGGCCGGCGCTCTAACCAACTGAGCTACACCCGCGTTCGGTGTGGGCGGCCGTCTATGCGGGTCCGGCCAAGCTGTCAACCGTCCTCGCCATCAGTTTCTTCACTTGTTGCATTTTCTTTGCGACGGCTGACCGTCAGCGTCCCCTGTTCGAACAGGAAACCGGCGATATCCGGGGTGCCGGCGGCGGCCACGACGGTCTGCACGATGATGAGCAACGGCACGCCGAGCAGCGCGCCGGGCGTGCCCCAGACCCAGCCCCAGAAGGTCAGCGAGACGAGAATCAGCAGTGGGTTCATCGTCAGGCGACGGCCAAGGATGGTGGGCGTGATGACATTGGCCTCCACCAGATGGAAACCGATCTGGAGAAAGGCGGGCAGCAGCGCTGTCCAGACATCGTCGAACACCATGAGGCCGCCCAGCGCCAGCAGCACGGCGGCCAGCATCGGACCGAAATAGGGAATGAAGTTGAGCAATGCGACGATGCCGCCCCACATCCAGGGCGATGGCATGCCGATCAGCCAGAGCGCCAGCGCCACGGCGAGGCCGAGGCACAGGTTGATGGTGGCGATCGTCATCACATAGGCGGAGGTTGCGTCGACCACATTCTGGATCACCCGCGCGACCGCCATGGCGCCGTCGAAACTGCCCCGGCTGTTGATCGTGCGACGGCGCAGCCGGGTCCAGCCGGCAAGGAAGAAATAGATGATGAGCAGCGCGAACACCATCTGGATGATCGCCGACGGGGCGGAGGCGGCCGCGAACTGCAGCAGCGACCCGGGCGTTTCCACCGCCGCCCGGTGCGCGACCGATGCCGGACCCGCGACCAGCATCTGGACGGTTTCGTCGACGAATCGCTGGGCCTGTGAATAGAAATCGATGAGCGGCGCCAGCGTCGCCTGAATCTTGGGCAGACGCTGGGGCAGGATGCGGAACCAGTCGGTCGCCGGCACCACGATCAGCACCAGCGCGGTATTGGCGACGCTGAGGAAGGCGACGACCGCCAGCAGTGCCGACAGGCCCGAGGGCAGCCCGCGCCGCTCCAGCCATTCGAGCAGCGGCACCAGCGCGATCGCGATCACCAGCGCGGCGGTCAGCGGCAGGAAAAATTCGGCGCCCGCGCGCAGGGCGAAGGGCAAGGCCAGCAACAGGCCGACGCCCGAGGACAAGGCGATCGACGCCAGCAAACGGTCGCGCCGCCGATTGACTTCCAGTTCCTCGTTGGTGGTCACGCCCGATCCGTCCCCTGTACAGCAGCCCTGCCGCTCTGCACCCGGCGCTGCGGCCGGTCAAATGCCATCGGCGAATCGCATCAGGAAGACGGCAAACAGGGGCTTAACCAAATATTGGGGAGACTGGCCGTAGGAGATGCGGACATTCGATAAGGGGGATATCGCATGGCAAGAAGGTTGATCGCGGGCCTGGGCCTGATCGCAGGCATGACCGCATCCTTGCAGGCCGGGGCGCAGGACATGCGGCTCGACAGCCGGACCTTCGTCGAACGGGTGCAGACCGACATTAATGGCCGCCCGCGCCGCACCGTCGCCAATGCCGAACGCGCCATGTCGGGCGACCAGCTGATCGTCGTGGTCGACTGGCGCCATGAAGGCAGCCGGACGGCCCATGGGCTGACCGTGGTTCGCCAGGTGCCGCGCGGCACCCTGCTCGACCTGACCGATCCCGCCATGCAGGCATCGGTCGATGGCGGCGCCCATTGGGGCCGACTGGAGCAATTATGGCTGCCGACGCCGCTGGGCGGTGTCCGCCGCGCCACGCCCGAGGATATCACCCATATACGCTGGCGCCTGCCCGACAGCGTGGCGCCGGGACAATCGGGACGGCTGACCTATCGGGCGCAGGTGCGCTGACGCCGGCGGGACCGGAGCGACAATGGCCGCCCCGATCCCGTGCAATCAACCCTCGAACAGCAGGACCGGCGTTTCCAGCAGCTTGCGCACGGCCTGGACGAAGCTGGCCGCATCCCAGCCGTCGACGACGCGATGGTCGCAGCTGATCGACAGGTTCATCAGCTTTGCCGCGACGATCTCCTTCCCCCGGAACATCGGCCGCTCGATCACGCGGTTGGGGCCGATGATCGCCACTTCGGGCCGGTTGATGACCGGGGTGGTGGCGATGCCGCCCAAGGGCCCGAGCGAGGTCAGGGTCAGGGTGGAGCCCGACAGTTCGGCCGATGTCGCCTTGCCGCTGCGTGCGGCGTCGGCGAGGCGGCGGATCTCGGTCGCCAGCTGCCAGACATTCCTGTCCTGCGCGTCGCGGATCACCGGGACCATCAGCCCCGCGTCGGTCTGCGTCGCCATGCCGAGATGGACGGCGCCATGGCGCGTCACCACGCCCGCCTCGTCATCATAACGGGCATTGAGCATGGGGAAGTCGGGCAGCGTCCTGCAGATCGCCACGATCAGCAGCGGCAACATGGTGAGCTTGGGCCGATCGCCGCGATGCGCGTTGAGCTGCGCCCGCGCCTCCTCCAGCGCGGTGACGTCGATTTCCTCGACATAGGTGAAGTGCGGGATGTGGCGCTTGGACGCGGCCATATTCTCGGCAATGCGGCGGCGCATGCCGATCACCTTCACCTGTTCGTCGGCGCGCGGTGCTGTGCGGCCGGCCGGGCGATAGCCCTGCCCCGAACCGTAGAGCAGATAGGCGTCGAGATCGGCGTGGCGGATATGGTCGCCATTGGGCTTCACCAGCGCGAGGTCGATACCCAGTTCCCTGGCGCGTGCGCGGACGGCGGGGGAGGCAAGGATGGGGCTATCCTCCCCGGCACGGGGAGGGGGACCAGCCGCAGGCTGGTGGAGGGGGCTGTCCGCTTTCGCAAGCTGGGGCGTGATGGCCGGTTCTTCGACGGGCGCGTCCAGCGGCGCCCCCCCTCCACCATTCGCTTCGCGAACGGTCCCCCTCCCCGTATCGGGGAGGAATGGGGTCTCGGCCTCGACCGTTTCGACCGACGGCGCAGGGGCGGCAGCCGTCCCCTCGCCTTCCGTCTCGATCTCCACCAGCATCGATCCGATCGACACCTGATCGCCCGGCTCGCCGGCCAGGCGGACGACGGTGCCGGCGACCGGGCTTTCCATCTCGACCGTCGCCTTGTCGGTCATCATGTCGGCGATCGGCTGGTCTTCCTCGACCCGGTCGCCGACCTGGACGTGCCAGCCGACAATCTCCGCCTGCGCAATGCCTTCGCCGATGTCCGGCAGCTTGAATGTGAAAAGAGCCATGGCGCTCAGTCCTTCATGATCTTGTTGATGGCTTCGCGGATGCGCACGGGGCCGGGGAAATAGGCCCATTCCAGACTGTGCGGATAAGGCGTGTCGAAGCCGGTGACGCGCTCGATCGGCGCTTCGAGATGGTAGAAGCAGCGTTCCTGCACCAGCGCCGACAGTTCGGCGCCAAAGCCGGACGTCCGCGTCGCTTCATGCACGATCAGGCAGCGGCCGGTCTTCCTGACCGAGGCCTCGATCGTCTCGATGTCGAGCGGCACCAGGCTGCGCAGGTCGACGATTTCGGCATCGATGCCCAGCTTTGCCACGGTATTTTCGACGACATGGACCATCGTGCCATAGCAGAGGATGGTCAGCGCCTCGCCGGGTCGGGCGATCCGCGCCTTGCCGAGGTCGATGCGATAATAGCCCTGCGGCACCTGCGCATCTGCATGGCCCGCCCAGCTCTTGGCCGGCGTGTCATAATGGCCGTCGAACGGGCCGTTATAGATGCGCTTGGGCTCGAAGAAGATGACCGGGTCATTATCCTCGATCGCCGCGATCAGCAGGCCCTTGGCATCATAGGGGGTGGACGGGATCACCGTCTTGACCCCGGACACATGGGTGAAGATGCCTTCCGGGCTCTGGCTGTGGGTCTGGCCGCCAAAGATGCCGCCGCCAAAGGGCGAGCGCACCGTCATCGGCGAGATGAACTCGCCGGCCGAACGATAGCGCAGCCGCGCCGCCTCGCTGACGAGCTGGTCGAGCGCGGGGTAGATATAGTCGGCGAACTGGATTTCGGGCACCGGCCGCAGCCCATAGGCACCCATGCCGACCGCGACGCCGATGATGCCGCATTCGGTGATCGGCGTGTCGAACACGCGGTTCTTGCCATATTTCTGTTGAAGGCCCGCGGTGGCGCGGAACACGCCGCCGAAATAGCCGACATCCTCGCCCATCACCACGACGTCGGGGTCGCGGCCCATCATCACGTCCAGCGCGCTGTTGATCGCCTGGATCATGTTCATCTGGACGGGTTCGTCCGGGCCGCCGGCGGCGACCGTTTCCATGCGCATGTCGTTCACAGCCCTGCCGCCTTCCATTCGTCGAGCATCTGCTGCTGCTGTTCTTTCAGGTGCCAGGGCATGTCCTCGAACACGTCCTGGAACATGCTTTCCATCGGATGGTGGAGGCCATGGCCCAATATGCCGTTCTTTTCCGCCTCGCGCGCGGCGTCGCGGACCATCTCGGCCAGTTCCTGGTCCATCGCAGCGTGGCGTTCCTCGTCCCAGATGCCCAGCGTGATGCAATGCTGCTTCAGCCGCGCGATCGGATCGCCTAGCGGCCATTTGCTGCTTTCCTCGGCCGAGCGATAGGCGGTCGGATCGTCGGACGTGCTGTGCCCTTCGACGCGATAGGTGAAATGTTCGATCAGGGTTGGACCGCCATTGGCGCGGGCGCGATCCGCGGCCCAGCGGGTGGCGGCATAGACGGCGAGCACGTCATTGCCGTCGACGCGCAGCCCGGCAATGCCATAGCCGATCGCGCGGGCGGCGAAGGTGGTCGCCTCCGCACCGGCAAAGCCGGAGAAGCTGCTGATCGCCCACTGGTTGTTCACCACATTCATGATGACCGGGGCGCGATAGACGCTGGCGAAGGTGCAGGCCGAATGGAAGTCGCCCTCCGCGGTCGAGCCCTCGCCGCACCAGGTGGCGGCGATGCGGGTGTCGCCCTTGGCCGCGCTCGCCATCGCCCAGCCCACGGCCTGGGGATATTGGGTGGTGAGATTGCCGGAAATGGAGAAGAAGCCGGCCTCGCGCGCCGAATACATGATCGGCAGCTGGCGGCCCTTCATCCGGTCGCCCTTGTTCGAGTAGATCTGGTTCATCATGTCGACGATGGACCAGTCGCGCGCGATCAATATGCCCTGCTGGCGGTAGGAGGGAAAGCACATGTCGTCGCGCGACAAAGCGAGCGCGGCGCCGATCGACACCGCCTCCTCGCCGGTCGACTTCATGTAGAAGCTGGTCTTGCCCTGGCGCTGGGCGCGGAACATGCGGCCGTCAAAGGCGCGGGTCAGCGCCATGTAGCGCAGCATCTTGAGCAGCGTGTCGGCCGGCAGCTTGGGATCCCAGGCGCCGACCGCATGGCCATCCTCATCCAGGACGCGGACCAGCCCATAGGCGAAGTCGCGCATCTGCGAAGGATGGGTTGCCTCGTCCGGGCGCGGTGCCGCGTCAGCCGCGGGAATGTCGAAATGGGTAAAGTCCGCGCTCTCGCCGGGCCGCGCGGGCGGCTCGGGCACATGCAGCTGCAGCGGCGGCAGGTTGCGTCCCTGCCCGTCCGTCACAGCGCCGGATTCGATCGAATCGGTCATCCTGCCTCCTATTGTGCGTTGCAATAATATTGCTTGTGGCAATTATTATATTTCAACGCCGCGCAAGGCAAGCCTTACTGACCCAATTCCTTTTCGCCTGTCGCCTTCGCTGTCACCTCAGACGGCGACGGGCGCGGAAATATGGGCCTGCGGCGCATAATCCTGCACCTCGAAATCCTCGATCCCATAATCGAAAATGCTCGAAGGCCGGCGATTGATCCGCAGCTTTGGCGCACCCGCCGGGGTGCGGCTGATCTGCTCCTCCACCAGTTCGGCATGGTTGAGGTAGAGATGGACGTCGCCGCCCTGCCAGACCACCTCGCCCGGCTCCAGATCACATTGCTGGGCTAGCATCCGGGTGATCATCGACAGGCCGAAGATGTTGAAGGCAAAGCCCAATCCCAGGTCGCAGCTGCGCTGGAAGAGCAGGCCGTTGAGGCGGCCGTCCGACACCTGGAACTGATAGGTCATGTGGCAGGGCGGCAAGGCCATCTGCGCGACTTCCGCGACATTCCAGCCGGTGAAGAGCAGGCGGCGCGAACCGGGGTTGGTGCGAATCGCATCGACCAGCGCGGCGATCTGGTTGTGGCCCTGTGCTGCCCGGCGGAACAGGCCGTCGCCGGCCGGCTCGTAGCGCGGCCAGTTCACCCATTGGGCGCCATAGACCGGGCCGAGATCGCCCCATTGCCGGGCGAAGGCTTCGTCTTCGATGATTCGCGCCTCGAACGCGTCGCGGTCGATATTCTCGCCGGTCGCCTTGCGGTAGCTGTCGAGCGGCCAGTCGGTCCAGATATGGACATTCTGCTTCACCAATTCGCGGATATTGGTGTCGCCGGTCAGGAACCAGAGCATCTCGCGCGCGGCGACCTTCCAATAGACCCGCTTGGTGGTGAGCAGCGGCACCGCGTCGTCCGCCAGCGAGAATCGCAGGGTCGCGCCCAGGATCGACCGGGTGCCGACACCGGTGCGGTCGATCCGTTCGTCGCCATGGCGCCAGATATGGCGCATCAGGTCGAGATATTGCTCTTCATAATGGGGCGGCTGCTGCGACATGGCGTGCAAGGTCGATGATCCTGGGATGGGAATGAATCTGGGCGTCACGTCCATGTAGCATCCCCCCTGCCCCGCTGTCCCGGCCAAAGGTCGCGCCATAACGGATGCGACTACCATCCCGGCCCGCTCCGTTCCGCCACTACGGATCATTCCGCGTCTCCACTCCCGGCCCATTGCTGACAGGCTGCGTGCCCAGGGGGTGCGATGCTGACATTGATGATTCTCGACGAGGACGGCCAGCCGCGCGACCGGCTGCATCCTGATGGCAACTGGCCCTGCCTGGTCGCCCATCTGCTGGCCAGCGATGCCCGGCGGGTCATCCTGCACCAGCAGCGGGGCACGGCGGCGCCGCAGCCGGTCGACATCGCCCTGACCCGCAGCCTGCACCGCCGGCTGCGGGCGCTCGACATCCACCTCGCCGACCATCGGATCGACACGCCGAGCGGCTGTTTCAGCTTCCGCGATGCGGGTCTTTTGTAGAATTTTCAAAAAAGCGCATCAGGTGGCTTGCCAGCCCTCAAACCCCTCTCTATAGGCGCACTCCTGCCTTACGGGGCCGCCCCAAAAGCGGCTTCGGCACCGGTCGGGGAATAGCTCAGCCTGGTAGAGCACTGTCTTCGGGAGGCAGGGGCCGGAGGTTCGAATCCTCTTTCCCCGACCATTTTCACCCTCGGGTGAGGCATAGAAACCCAGCGGAAACGCTGGGTTTTTTGCTGTCCGGGGTATCGATAAGATTTCAATGCGGACAGGGGCGGAAGGTTCAGTTTGAACCTTCACTCAATTTTTCGCTGCTGAGCAATTTTCTCCCCGACATGCCTGAGATAGCCCGGCGAAAATCGGGCGTAGTGCTTTTGAGTGGTGCGGTCATCATCATGGCCCATGAATTGGGCGATATCAGGCATCGGCACACCGGCCTCTGCCGCCCAGACTGCGCCCGTGTGACGCAAGGTGTACGGCGTCGCTTTTACGCCACTACGCTCGCTGGCAGCCTGGAAAGCTTTCTTGATGCTTTGGATCGGTTGAGCACCTCGCTCGATGATCGTGGCCCCTTGACGTGCCGGATAGGCATCCATCAGAGCTTCATAAAGCGCTGAGTTGATGGGCACTACCGGGCGCTTTTTTGATGTTTGCTTCCTGCCTGGCGGGTTCAGTTCAATTTGCCGCCGCTTGAAATCGACTTGACGCCATTCGAGTTGCAAAAGAGCACTCGGTCTCGCCATCGTGTGCAGGCCAAGGAGTACATAAAGTCTGGCGTGGGGCGCCTTGACGGCCGCGAAGAATCTTTCGAACTCATCGCGTTCGAGATATCGAACCTGATACTCGTCCTTCTTTGGAAGCCAGACGTCCCGCCTGTGGGAAATGTGCTTGCCGTCGACAGCCCAATTTAAAGCTGTCGAGAGCATCAGTAGTTCATAGCGGGCAGTCGCATCTGCGACCGGCCGTTCATCACGATAATCTTTGCACATTTCGGCGTCTATCAAGTCCGGATCCACGTTCTCCCAAAAGTGGCACATCGCCTTCCATGCGTCCTGCCTACGCCTGAGCGAAGACACTCCTTCTGATGCGAGATGATCGATGTACCCCTTGATGATCCGCCCGACTGTCCAAGGCGTTTCATGCCTCTCCTCCCAGAGCTTGCGCGCTTCGGCTTCGGCGCTGGGGCGATCGACAGAGGCCAATTGACGACGATGCCGCTTTTCATCTTCGTACCAGACGAGTGCATAACCTCCTCGAAATTTTTGGACCGTGTAGGGGATCACTGGCGACATTCGAACCTCCCGACTTCTTCTGCGGGGATGCGAATGAGGTCGCCGATCCGGAAATGGCTGATTTTCCCCGCTCGGATGAGGTTGCGCACAGCACCTTGGGAACAATCCCATCGCGCCGCCAGCGATCGCACTGAAAAAGGCGGCGCTTCTGCGAGCATGGCCTCGATTTCTTTATGGGCAGAAGCCGGCTTCACCCCGGTTCCGTTAACTCCGCCGATTGCCGGGCGAGCCAAGGGAACCAGGGTATCGATTGCGCTGGCGTTTTTAATACCGCGATTTTGAATGTCGCACAGATCTTCGGGATTGCGGATATTGATGGATGATCCGACCTTCGCCCTCCCCTTCCTGCTCAGTAACTTATCGTGAAAACTCACTTTTTCCTCCTTGGAATGTCTTTCACGACATCCAAGAAGCCTTTTCTCATCCTTCTTTTCTCAGCGGTGGGAGCAGACGCTCTCCACCAACCGGCCCAGCTGCAGAAGCAGCTTCATTCTGATCCGCCGGGGCCGCGGCCATTGGCTCCTCGTTAACATCTTCCCAATAGGCCCAGCTAGCATTCGGACCTCCGCTCGCTGGCCTGAACCGAGTGCGAGCCTCCTCGAGATTGATGACTACAAATTGCCCGGCCTTTGCGTCGGATATCGCACCGAATTCGCGCAGTTGGGCCAAATACCACGCCAGAGTGAAGTCCGTTCGCGAGTGCTTCCCTTCATGTTCAGGAGAAACATATTTTAAAACGTCATTGCGCGGCTGATGCCGTTCAAATGCATCACGAAGATTTCTCCGGCTGAACTTCACACCTGGGCGACCGCTTTCAGTAATCCAAGCCACTAGGTCAATAATGGCAAGCCAAGTTTGGTCCTGATCGATTGGCCTGCGCGGCCCAGCGTGGTCCGCCTCACCAAACGACTTGGCGTTGCGCTCAAAAATTCCTGGAAACTGTTCTGATATGTCAATAAAAGCGCCATGTTCCTTCACACGAACAAGCGCGCGCGGGCGCAAATCTGCGCCCATTGAATTGGCCTTCGCTGTCGACAGAAACAGCACGTCACGAACGCTCAATTGGGGGTATTGGACCAGCACCTGGTCTACATTGTCATTTTGCGTGGCACAGCGCAGTTCGATCACTGTGCGAGGCGTGGTTGACCACATGGCTGACCCTCGCAGCCGTTCAACGGCTGGATCGTCGGTCTTTTTGGCCGCATCCTTCGGCGTGTGACCGATGATAGCCCAGAACATTCCCTGCCGACGCGACATGCGGTTTAGATGGAAGAGGAAGTTGGTAGTCGCCTCGGAATGCGACATTTCAAACCCGGCCATCGAAACCGCCGAATCGAGAACGACGCCTACGAAGCGATCTTCTGGTCGGCCACTAGCGACAGCCTCTCGATTCGCCTCATCGAGGAATTTCTCAATGCTGTCGAGCGACGGGGTGGGTCCCCACTCGCCTTTGTCTCCAACTCGAGAAAAAAGGGAAGGGTTTAAATCCCCGAACTCTTCGTTGCTCATCGACAGGAATGGCATCACATGGATTCTGGAGCAGACGTCCTCGATCTGCTCCTCGGCCCAGCCGGTTTGCTCGCTCATCCACCATGCGATATCGCCGATGCGCTTGAACAAGTGCTCTCGTAGATCTTCGGCGGAGAGAACCAAGATCTTGCCCGTAGCTCTCACTTTTGCATCGAGCCATTTTTCGGGCTTTTGCTCGCCGCGTGCCGCGATATGCATCGCAAGCCAAAGCAGAAGCTGCGTTTTCCCGGTACTGCCGGTTCCAAACAGCACAGTAGCGCCCGTGGCAGGCAGAAGCCCGTCGATAGCCCAGTCCATGACGAAGTCGGCTTTTGCCGCTGCGCTTGCGTTATAGGCGCCTCGCCGCGCGAGTACGGTCCAATTCTCATCGCTCATGCTAATTCCTTCCGTAGGCACCCCCTAGATGGCGATAGTTAACCGATTGCTATAATTATAAAATTTCCTAAATCAGAGTTCGTTTACCTTTTAGTAACACCTTTCCCTGATACAAATCCGAACGGGGGTAGGGGGCAGAGGGAGAGAGAGGAGCTTTAGTCCTCAACTCTCCCTCTGCCCCCTACCCTTTCGGTAACTCAGGCAGTGATGCTCGGTATGGAAATTTCGAGCTCGCACGCGCAGAGTGCAACGCTCAGTCGCTCGCTGCTTAATCTCAGTTCCCTGTCATAGCCCATCCGACTGGCCGCTGCCTCGGTCGGTATAAAGACCGTTGCTGCGCGGCTGACGCGGTTGGACGGTCCGATCCAGACCGAACTATTTTAAATCCGTTCCGAAGAAAATCGCGAGTCCAGAACTTCTAAGTTTTGGCCGAGGGCTGTTTTGCGGTGACTTTCGGGGTCGAAAGATACCGAGAAGGGAAAAGAACTAGGCTTGAAAAGGTCAGGGTAAGTTTTGACCCTGAAAGGAAAAAGAAGTGAGCCGAGTTGCGTATTTCCGAGTGTCGACCGCAGATCAGCTAATCGATGCCCAGCGCGCAAAAATGGAGGGACCATTCGACCGAGAATTCGTAGATAATGCCGTCAGCGGATCTACCATGGCGCAGAGCCGGCCGGGGTTTTCCGCAATGCTGCAATATGTCCGTGAGGGGGACACTCTTTACCTCTACGCAGTAGATCGCCTTGGCCGCGATGCCATCGACATTCAGACGAATGTCCGAGAACTGTTAGAAAAAGGCGTTACGCTCCACGTTCGTGGATTGGGGCCAATCGGTCGAGGCGTGGGAGAGCTAATCATCGCGGTCCTTGCTCAAATCGCTGAGATGGAAAGACAGCGGATCTTTGAGCGCACTCAAGCAGGCCGTGCCGCAGCCATGCGATCCATAGCCGCTATGGGCCGCACTCACCGTGGCAAAGAGAGTCTGGGCAGACCGCAGGCGTGCGATCCTACCGAAGTTCGCCAATGGCGCCAAGAAAACAATGCCAGCATTGCCGTGACCTGTCGGCAGTTCGGAATCTCGCCTTCCACGGTGAAACGCTATTGCCGCACGAGCAAAGGAAAGTGACCGTACGCAACATGGTCCCACTGCGATGGGACCACTTGGATCACTGGTCTGCGAAGAAATCCTCGTCAAGCCGCTTGAATTCGATCTTGCGGCTGACACGGACACCCACGCCATATTCGATCATCAGGTCGGTCAGCCGGTCCCCGTCGATCAAAATCACGCGTTGGGCGAGGTGTTTGACATAATCCCGCGCCTGGCTGCTGAAGGTGGAGGTGGTAACGAACACGCCTTTGGTCGCGCCATGGCCGACCAGGCTGCCGACGAACGCCTGCACATCGGGACGGCCGACCGTCGTGTCGGCATAGCGTTTGGCCTGTACATAGACCCGGTCCAGACCCAACCTGTCCTCGTTGATGACGCCGTCCACGCCGCCGTCGCCAGAACGACCGAGTTGAGTTGCCGCATTCTTGTGGGATCCGCCATAGCCCATGGCGATCAGCAGATCGACGATCAGTTGCTCGAAGAAGGCCGGGCTGTTTTGAACGATGCGTTCCAGCAGTTCCGCCTGGAGCGCCGATTGCATGGCCTGATAGGCGGCTTCAATCTGCTCCTCCGGCGTGCCGGTTTCGACTGACGGGCTGCTGACGGCAGGAGCGGTATCGTTGTCAGCGGATTTCTGCCCGCTGTAAAATTCGCGGAAGCCTTCATAGTCCTTCAACTCGTTCACGCCAATACGCGGGGGATTGGATGCCAGCAGCGCCCGCCCCGCATCGGTCGCGATGAAGCGGCCCCGTTTCGGCGACGTGACGAGGCCCGCCTTGGACATATAGAATTTCGCCCAATGGATGCGGTTGTGGAGCAGGCGTTGCCGTCCGCTGGGCAGCATTTCCTCGCGTTCGTCAAGGCTGAGGCCGAGATCATCGGCAATGCGTTCGGCGGCATCGGCCACGCGCTGTTCGTCAGCAGCGGCGAGGCGCAGGACCGGCAGCATCAATGCCTGATAATCGGGAATGGCCATGGAATCAGGCAGTCTTCTTACGGCCGCGCTTGACCTTTGGCGCGGCAGCGCGCTCCGCTCGAATGCGGTCGAGCAAGACGCTGGCGGGTTCGTCGGCGGGGTCTTGTGGCACCAGTTCGCCTTTGAAGGCCTTGACCAACACCGATTGATCGAGGTGATTGATCAGCTTGTAGGCGCTGTTGGCATCGCCTGCGAGGCGATTTACCCAAGACATAGCGGTATCAATCTTCCGTACGATTTCGACTTGTTCCGCGTATGAGCATAGTGGCACCGGAAGATTGCGACATATTTCCAGCGTTAGATTGCTTTGACCAGCGGTCGCTTTCGATTTGGACACTGCCCATCTCGTGAGGACATCCGTAAGCAGCCATCGAGATAGATATGCTGGCAGAACCGAAGGAATCGCACGAAAAACCGCAATGGCTTGGTTGATGTTCCACTCTGCGTGTTGGCTTGGAACGACACTGACCTTTCCTAACGGCGGTCCTACGATATTCATCAAAACGTCGCCGGGGAGAACCTTAGAGCGCCCGAGAAAACCTTTGTGAGTGGCGTTGGAAACAAATGTAGGGTCGACCGAGAAATCAAGTGTGCCGTCAAAGGTAAGATTGTAGACCTTAATAAAAGGAACTTCGCCATCGCTGGGCGACATCAACTTTGATCCAGGTGTCGAACCTTTTGTTATGAAGCCACAGATTGCCTCAGCCCGAACCCAATTCCAGCCAGCAGGAAGTTTAAAAGGTCGGTCGGTCTCGACTACGCTGATGCTATCGCATTGTTTCAAACGCTGCTCATGCGCCTCTAGCAATCTCCTACGTTCGTGCGAAACCGTCGTCGCGGACAGTGGCTCGGGATCATTCTTTTTGCGCCATTCACG
Source organism: Sphingobium sp. DN12 (assembly GCF_051058005.1). Classification (NCBI taxonomy): domain Bacteria; kingdom Pseudomonadati; phylum Pseudomonadota; class Alphaproteobacteria; order Sphingomonadales; family Sphingobiaceae; genus Sphingobium; species Sphingobium sp. DN12. Next base: position 800,895 of record NZ_CP173717.1, on the reverse strand, counting down.
CGTCAAATCACCCCGGAATGCGGCCGCGAGGATGGCTTGTTTGTATTTTTCGACGAGGCGGGGGATGTGGTCGAGATGGTCGCGGGCGCGTTTGGATTTGCCGGTGAGGCTGTCGATCTTCGCCACGATCCGCCGCTGCTCCGGGACCGGCGGGAGAGAAAGCTGAAATGCGGCGATTTCATCATAACTGACACGCGGCCGATCTCCCTTGTCGAGCATAGCCGTGAAATCGAGAAATCCTCTAGTCATGATATTACGACGCACAAATTCCGCTTCAGCGGCATCACTCGGCTTCAGCGCGAGAATTTCGGCAGAAGCCACGCCCGGAAAGTCAGGTCGAGCCACCTTGTTGAGGTAAGGTCGTAGGCGACTGTAAAGCACGTCACCGGCTTCGAAGCAGGCTACAGAACTCTTGACTTCCGATGCCTGCCCAACTCGCAAAATCGCAGAGGTGTGAGGTTCGATATCTTCAAGGCCGATAAACGATTTTTCGGGGATGCTGGCTGGATCGACCTTGTCCCCTCGCAAAGTCACAATCTCGCCCAAAGTCGTTGCCACCCACCCCTGCGGCAACGCACTCATTCTGCCGCCTCCGCAACGGCAGCGGCCTCTTCAACGCTATCCGGCTCCAACTCGTCCGACAGCGTTTCAATTTCCTCCAAGGCTGCTTTCAGATGGCCGATGATGGCGGCGGCAATGTCCTCCGGTTCGGTCAGCGCCTCTTCGGTTTCCGCTTCGGTATCGCGAAGCCAGCTGATGTCGAGATTGTCCTTACGGTCTGTGACGACTGCGCGATCAAACTTGCGCCAGCGGCTGTCTTCCCCCTGATCCTGCCGGGCAGCTTCGCCGTTGGCATCCGTGCCATAAGCAGCCTCGAAATCCGCGAAGTCGGCAACCGTCAGCGGGCGAGTCTTGCCATAGGCAGGAGCATTTGCCCGCATGTCATACACCCAGACCGCCTTGGTGTTGCCCTTGTCGCTTTTGCCGCGCCGGAAGAACAGCACGTTGGTCTTGACGCCCTGCGCATAGAAAATGCCGGTCGGCAGGCGCAGGATCGTGTGCAAGTCGCACAGGTTCATCAGCCAGGTGCGCAGGCGACGGCCGGTATTATCCTCGAACAGCACGTTATCGGGGACGACCACGGCAGCGCGGCCGCCGGGGGCCAGTGCGCGCACGATATGCTCAACGAAGGCAAGCTGCTTGTTCGACGTATCCGCCGTGATCGAGAAATCGGATCGGGTCGGACGCCCTCCGCCCTTCTTGGTGCCAAAGGGCGGATTGGTCAGGATCAGATTAGCCTTCGGCAGCGCCTCGCCATCGGGGGAGAGCGTGTCGATATTCTCCATGCCGCCTTCGATGCCGTGCAGCAGCAGGTTCATCATGCTCAGGCGATGGGTATCCGGCACCAGTTCCGCACCAGAAAAGGCGCTGTGCCGCTGGAAAAAGGCCTGCTGCTCGGTCAGCGTGTAGAGATCGTCGGTGTGATCCTTGATGTAGCGGTCGGCGGCGACGAGGAAACCCGCCGTTCCGCCTGCCGGGTCCTGGATCACTTCCCCTGGCTGCGGCTGCATCAGGCGCACGATGCAGTCGATGAGCGGGCGCGGCGTGAAATATTGCCCGGCACCGGATTTCTTGTCGGCCGCGTTCTTTTCCAACAGGCCTTCATACAGGTTGCCCAGCCCCTCTTCGCGGGCAGAGAACCAGTCGAGCTGATCGATGTTGGAGGTCAGCGCCTTCAAGTTGGTCGGCTTGCGCAGGCGGGTCTGGGCGTCGATGAAGATCGCGCCGACCAGCGCGTCCTTCGCCTTGCCGAGTTCGAGTAACATCGCCTTGTAATAATCGAGCTGTTCCATGCCCTCGCGCTTGGCGAGCAGGCCCCAGCGCCACCCTTCCGGCAGCCGCTCTTCCTTGCCGGTTTCCTCCAGCATCTTGAGGAACAGCAGGTAGGTCAGCTCCGTCACATATTCATTATAGGTGACGCCATCGTCGCGCAGGACGTTGCACAGGCCCCATAGCTTGGCGACGATATCAGTGGTGGTGCTCATTTACGCGGTCTTCTTCCACAATTCTTCGTTGATCCCGGCGAGGATGCTTTCCAGCTCCCCGCCGAACACCTTGTTCAGGCGATTGAAGCCGCCATCGGCGATGAACGGCTCCTTGTCGATGGCCGCACGGTCCACCACGATTTCTTTTTCAATCTGGTCACCGATCCGCTTGAGCCAGCGTTTCTGCGGGTCGGTCCATGCACGGCTCGCCATGATGGTGCGCATGGCGTCGCGAACACGGTCTTCATAGGGTATCAGAGCATCGCCCAGCGCGGCCTGACGCACGAAGCCGATGACCGAGGCGGCGATTTCCTCATTGCGGGCATCGGCCCAGGCGCGGCGCAGATTGGCGTCGGAAAAGCCCTTCGAGTCCAAGGCGAGGCGCAGTTCCTTCAGATCGGCTCGGGTAAGATCGCGGGGCCGCTGTACGACGAGCTTCAGTGCGGCGATGGTGTTGATATTGTCGCGCACGAAGGCGGCGAAACTATCTAGAAAATCCTCTGGCTTCGCACCGCTGCCATAACCGCGCGACACATCGACGACCTGATCCTGATGGTGGGAAATCGGGACATAGCCCGGATTATCGCCATCAGCCTGCCAGTCGAGGATGGGGCCAATCGCGGCGCGGTCCTTCAGCCAGGCGGCAAGACCCGGTGCATCACCGGACATCACCCGTTGCAGCATCGCCTCCGGCGTTTCGCCCGCTGCGGCCTCGAACTGCTGCCTTGCCTCATCGGTCAGCTTCTTGATCCGGCGGCGTAATTTTACGGCAAGCTGCTCGCGAATGGCCTCCCGCTGCTCATCGTTCTGCGCCTCCGTCATTTCGCGGACGAGCTGGGCGAAGCTGATCGACGGGTTGACGACGACAGGCTTCATGTCGGTCATGTTCTGAAGGTGGGGATAGAGATCGACGGCGTCGAAAATCCGGAAAATCTCCTTGCCTATTTCCGGACACTGGCGGGTCGCCCGGCCGATCATCTGTTCATACAGAATGCGGCTGTTCACGCGGCGCAGGAACACGAGGTTCGTGATCTTCGGCACGTCGATGCCGGTGGTGAGCAGATCGACGGTGACGACGATTTGCGGGTTGGCATCGTTGCGGAACGAGCGAATCCAGTTCTTCACCTTGTCCACGCTGCCCGTGATTTTTTTCACGGCTGCGTCGTCGATCTCGCCATATTGCTCGGCGAAAGCAGTCTTGATGGCGCTGACCACCATGTCCGCATGGGCATCGGTCGCGGCAAAGATCAGCGTTTTGCCGGGTAGCGCCGGATCGATGTGCCGCGCCAGTTCCTCTGCCACGACGCGGTTGAACTCCGGGGTGATAACCTGCCTGTTGAATGCCTCGACCTCAAAACGGATTTCGTCAGGCGCGTGGGCCAGATCGACTTCGCCGGTCCGAGTGTTGAGCAGTTCAAGCTCCTCGTCCTTCTGGAACATAATACCCGCACGCGCCAGCGCGGTTTCGATGCGGATCGGCGGCTCATGGTCGATCAAGAAGCCATCGACCACCGCCTCACGGTACGAATAGGTGAAGACCGGATCGCCGAAAATATCCGTGGTGTGCAGCGCGGGCGTGGCAGTCAGGCCAATTTTTACCGCGTCGAAATAGTCCAGCACGCGCCGATATTTCGAGATATAATCGTCCTGCCCCCGGAAGCTCAGTTCGGCATCGGACATTTCCCGGTCGAGCAGATAGCCGCGATGGCATTCGTCGATGACCATCAGGTCATATTGATCGACGGGCGGCACGGATGCGCCATCGGCAGCGAACAGGACTCGCTTCACCAAACCCTGAATCGTGCAGATGTGGACTTTGGTTTCCACATCCGGGGTCACGTCGCCCAAGCCCTTGAGGCCAAAGATTTCGGCAAATGTCTTGCCGGACACGACCTTGGTGGTCGAAAATTCGCCCTCGGTCTGATCGCCAAGAGCGCTCCGATCGACCACGAAGCAGATGCGCCGGAACCGTTTGGCAGACAGCAAGCGGTACAACATGGCGATGGCGAGCTTGGTCTTGCCGGTGCCGGTCGCCATAGCGACCAGGACGGCGCGTTGTTCGGCAGACAAGGCACTCTCTACGGAGCGGATCGCGCTTTCCTGATAATGGCGAAGCGGGAAACCGAATTCGAATGGCTGCGCCCTAAGCGCCGCATCCGCCGCGTCCTGATCGACTTCGAGCTGCCCGGTGAGGCCTTCGGGTGTTGGCCAGTCTACCAATGCACGGCGATGGTTCGCGGCGCGGCGGGTATCGCGGAACCAGATGCCGCTCTCCGTCTCAATCTGCTTGAGATAAGATCGGCCATTCGCGCTGAACACAAATGGCACTTTGTGTTCAGCCCAAGGGCCTCCTGCGTAGCTGAAATCGGCACTGTCTCTGAATCCGGTCGAGTATCGCTGAGCCTGGTCGATCGCGGCTGATACATTCTTCCGCCGCCGCTTCGCCTCCACAACGCCGATCAGATTCGTGCCAGCGAACAGGGCATAGTCAGCGGGACCGTTTGCGGTCGGCCACTCAGCGATGGCGAGATTGCGGCCCTTAGCAGGGCGAACACCGTTGCTGTATCGAAGGTCGCGAGTATCAACCTCCCATCCACGATCGCGCAACTGCTGGTCTATGAGCGCACGGGTTTCTGCTTCGTCGAGATCGATTTTTACCGCAGCCTTTTCGCCGCGCTCGACCAATTGTGCAGCCTCAGCGCGAGGTACAGTTTCGGCTTCGGCTTGAAGGGCAGCGAGCTTGCTTGTGACTTCAGCCTTCTCGGCATCAATATCTTGGGCGATCTTCTCCCAGGCGGCTCGCTCCTCGGCCTCGCGTGCCCATCTCACTTCTATGGCCTCGCGCGCGTGGGCCTGTTCTTCTGCTTCAAGGCGAGCGCGAGCCGCGTCGCCTTCTGTTTCTGCCACCTTCTGCCTGAGCTTTTCAATCTCTTCGCGCAGGGCAACAGTCGCATCAACAGGCTGGCGCGGCGGGACGAAAGCACCAGACTGGAAATTGGCAGCGCGGCCATAGGTCCGATGAAACCAAATGCCCAGCGACCAAGCGAATTTCAGCGCCGTCAGAGCAGTGGAATGATTGCCCTTTGCTTCATGCACGGCGCTGTTGCCTGCTTTCCGCAGGGCATGAAAGATATCGGCGGCCTCCTTGGGGATTAGGCGATCATACGACAGTCGGCGCAGGGTTTCTTCGAATGTTTCGCGCTCATCGCGATAAACGGCGTGATGCGCTGCGACCATCTTCGCCATCAATTCAGCGAACTGGCGGAGCTTGACGATGGCGGTTGAGGGATCGCTTGAGAAATAGCGTTCCGCCAGCCCTCCCAACGTCACCAACTGCTTATCGTGGGCCTCAAGGAAGCCGAAATTCAACGATTCCACCTCGCCCCCTCGTCCGTCGACATCACCACAATTCACACATCCGACACTAAGGTGGTACTTGGAACCGATCCGCCAGGGCAAATGCTAAGTCGTCCAGAAATCAGACATTTTGCAAATTCCTGTCAGCGGCAGAAAAATCTCGCGCTCGGGCACCATCAGCGTGACCTTTGGCCACGCAAACTGTTGGCGAGGGCCTGTAATCGCTCGAATTCGACATCCCTTTCCGAAGCGGTCAGCGTTGTTGAGCGTTGTTGGTCGAAGATTTGAGCAGTCTTCTGCGCCTGAGGACGGTCCTGATGCTTCTGCGCCTGAGGACGGTCCTGATGGCGTTGGACTGCCGGCGATTTCACAGGCGCCTCCCGCTCGCGATTTGACCAGTACATGTCAGCGAGCGCCAACAAATCCGCGATTGGTTTGTATGTCGACCATGAGGACAGTGTATCAGCCAGTGCCTGATCCGAAAGCTTCACATCCCACCCCTGCTCCGACCGCCAAACCGTCCGGCTTTTCCCGAGTTTCAGGTCGGCAATCGCACGTTGGGCCACATCCACTCGCTTCGCTTCAGACACGTCCAACCAGGGAGAGGCTGCGCGCTCTCGCATCGCGGCGGCTATCACTGGATGATCGCCAAATACCTCAATGGTTATGTCCCACCCCGATTCCTGCGGCGCGATTCTCAGGCGCCCCTTTTCATGTACCACTCTCATGCACGGGTCCGATAGCAAAGCGACCCTCAAGCTCTCTACGGCCGCATCGCGAGCGGGGTCGGGTTTTGGCTCCGGCTGAAGGGCAGGTACCATCTGGTCAATCAGCTGTCCGGCCAACTTTTCTGAACGCTCATGATCGAGCGCAATGCCCCTTTCAGATAGCGCTTGCGGATTCAGGTATCTTCCGTTCTTTCGTGGACCGTCCATCATAGTGGGTCGATCCCGCGGTCCCACCCCACGGACAAGCTCCACCTTTCCCACCTGCAATTTGCTGGCAGCGATTTCTCTAGCCTGAGCAAACACCCCCTTCGCTCGGGGAATCTGTACAGTATTCACATTGCCGTCTGCTGCTTCGGCCGAAGAGATATGCTTGGAGCAAGGCAGCTCGCCTCCAGCCTCTTGAAGGGACGCACCAGAGGAATCGAGCTCCTTCTCCACCTGATTGGCCACCTCAGGTTCGGTCACGCCGAGACTGAAAGGTGATAGCATGCCCACGACATTTGTTTCACTGGCAACCTCCTTCCCCCTCGGTTGAACCGCTATGAGTGCCGCAACGTCCGGGCGGCCTTTATAACGTTGCAATAGTGCTGCTGCAGTTGGAAGTCTGGCCAATCCTTCGATACCATGGGACTTGATCGCCGCGCGCAAGCGCCCGACTTCCGCATCCTGAATTTTAAGTTGTGACTTAAGAAAGGCAGGTGCCCTCTTTTCTAGAGGCTGAGACCGCAAGAGCGCTCTGCTAGCGGCATCCAACGTTGGGACGTCAAACCCTTCAGCGGTACGAATTATGACGGGCTTGTCGCGAAGGATGCGCTCGCGCAAAGCCGCCCACCGCAACGTAATTGGACGAACTGATGGGGTACTTTCCAGACGAGCGCCCGCCTGCTGGCGCCCCGACAGCTTTTCCAGCTCTACTCGAAATTCGGCGAGTATGCCTTCGATTTCTTCAACCATTTTCCGCACGTCACGCTCGGCCGTCCGCCGATCTGACTCATAGGGCGCTAGAGTCGTCGTGACATGGTGGAGGTGCACCACAGCCTCGTGACGGCGACGTTCAATCTTGGCATGATCCCGCACAATCGAAGGCTTGGCCTTACCAGATCGAATGCCAGCAAGCATCCGGTCACAGTTGCGCTGCACCAGTTCGGCGCGTGACTTGGCGAGGAGCTCGAACAATTTCAGGGTTTCAAGTGCCGCTTCTGCACCTTTGACGGCGTAAAGCAGGTCACGCAATCGGTCCCAAGCTTGATCAAAATGACGATACCAGTCAGTTTTTTTGTCTGCTTTTGCCAAAACGTCAGCCATCTGCTGCGCTAGCGCAAAGCGATCGGCAAACCTCGTCCGCTCCCGATCATCGATTTCTTTCAATTCAGCCTGAAGCGACCTGTACATATTTTCAGTTTCGACTTCGGTGGAGACGCCGAATTTGGAAAGCCGCGCGGCCGCCGGCCCCATGTGCATCTGCGGCTTTCGTTGCAAGCCGGCCTCCACGAAACTTCGCGGATCTAGCCGGCGCTTGACCTTCAACTTTTCCAGTTCTGCATTGCAAAGGTCTGCAAAATGGGCCCGCATTTGAGCGACATCTCGAGCGCCTGCCTCCCAATACGCGCCATCCGATTCCTTTCCTGGGCGGCGCTTTTTTGCCAACTTCACGTTGTATTTTTTGCGCTCCGCGGCGCTGAGTTCAATGTCCCATTTCGCCGCAGACTCAATGAAATTGCAGGCACGGTCGTGACTGATCACATGCACATGCGAATTGCGCCGATCATTATCGGCATCCGCATCATGCAACACCAACGTGTACATAGTGCCTGTGTCATCGAAGGTGGCGGCCAAGCCGCGAAGAACAGGATCCAAGGCTTCGGGCGCGGCCGCAATCTCGACTGGAATTTCAAAAACCCACCGGTTCTGAACGCGGCCATTCCGGGTCCGAGGTATCGTCACGGGGGGGCGATCCACATCCCAGCCGTCGATGGCGGACAGTCGTTCGAGAACCGAGGCTGCGAGCCCAGCGGCGCAATCTACCCGAACCGGCTTTCGATCACGCAGCCGTTCAGAGCGTGCCAAGCCGGTCGTCTGCAGCGCGATAATCTTGCTCAGCGGATCCTGAACACCTTCAACATCAGCCAGTACCTTCTTTGCGCCCTCCCAAAATGCCGACGGCGCTCGGTCCGGGAAAAAGGCAACGTGTGGAGCCGAAGCGCGCCGTTCATTCTGTTCGACCGCTTTCCAAAACCCGCTCCGGACGACCGGATCTGCCGAAATATTCGATATGACCCTTGCTACGCGCGAGTGGTCTGACTCGTCCCCTGTTTCGCAGGGGGGCAGAGCCGCATATCGTTCAAACTGGTCCGAACCGATTGCGGGCGCTTCCAAAGCCACCGCTTCCTCCGCGACATAGATTTCGAAGCCCGCCGCATCTTTCCTTTTGTCCGGCCCAGAGGCAGCACTTTTCTTGCGGCTTCGGCCAGCAACCTCTCCGCCTCTTCCGACGCTTTCAAACTTGCAATGGAACGATGATCCTCCACTCGCCATCGTGGCGCGCCCTGACAGTGCCACCGGCATAAAGAAATCGACGGGCTGGCCAAACGGCCCCTTCCCGCTTTTGCCCTTTTCATGTTCGATGGGCCTCCGGAAATTTCCGAAACGGATACTGCCAACGAGCTCATCGCGCTCATTGAGCGCGATGAGGCGACGGACTTTGTCCGTGATCGAGTGAATGTTGGCGGCGATGACCATAACGTCTTCTTAGCGGTCTGCCCAATGCTTCCGGAAGCACCCCCTCATTAAAAATTCTTCCGAAGGACCACTCGCACAGCGAGTCAAAAGATATATCTAGGTCAAAACTCCAAAACATAAGCAATGCTAACTCTCAATTTTCAAATTGAGGGTTAGCGTTATTGCGCAAATTTCCTCCCCCAAACTCAGCAAGAAGACATAAATCTAATCCAATCCATGAGAGATTTAGCTCTTTATATAGCTTTAGCTCATTTCTCGAAATCGTGAAATGCACTGACGCGCGCGAAATTCGGTCGAAGCGTTCGAGATATTTTTTATGCTGGTCGGCGTCCCTGCGCCGGCGGTCAGCTTGCCAGAGGTGCCTCGATACTCTCCACAAATGTCACGTTCGACGACGACAAAATCGTCGGTTGCATCGACATGAAGGGTCTCTCGATGCACATCCGGTGAGGCTTCTGCCAGAACAACCCGACTATTCGAGCACCTGCCACACGGTGACGATCAGCGTTGCGCGATGCCAGCCAAGGTTGCAACACAGGAGGCTTCCCGAGCTTCCAAGCGTCCCAAAGTATCGATTTACGCCATCAGGCCGAACCAGGCGGCGCGTAAGTGACCGTGCATTGCCGACGGTCGTTATAGAGAGCTTCCAGCCCGCGGCCGATCGTCAACTCGTGTCGCTTCACGGCGCCGCCGGCATGACGAATGTCGAATTCGACAAAGCGGTCATGAAAATCATCGTCATAGGAACGCTTGCGCCGACGGGAAAGCGTGAGCCTCGGAGCCGAACCGGCGAAGGTCCCGGCAAATGTGGCCCCGAAATCGCGGCGCGAGCCCATGTCGTCGAGGTCGCCTTCGATTTCCGGGGCGTATTCCACCAGCACGGTCTCCAGACTGCCGACGGTTTGCTTCAGATCCATCAGAAACTTGATCTGGGCGGAACGTGCTTCCCGGGTCCCAAGTGCGTAAGGGTCGCGAATGGTGACCTGAGCAATATTCCGGCCAGCGAAGAGCTCCAGGATATCTTGGGTTGGACGAGGTTCGCCGGGGCCGCGACGCCACATACGGATCTGACTGCCTCCAACCACCTTCGGCAATGACAGGACGGGCCGCAGCGTTTCCTTGCCTTCATCGTCGGCTGCCACCTTGTCTTGCCGCTCGTCGTCGTGCTGCTCTCCGTCCGATCCATTATCCTGTGACTCGAGAGACAAGGCCTCCTCGCGACCATGGCTTTCTGGCTCTTCGGACTGGGGTTCTGCAGCCTGCGCGAAGTCCTGGGCTTCTGCCGGCACCGGCTCTTCGGCAGGCACTTGCGGGATTTCCCGTTCAAGCGATACCTCACGGAAGAGATCGCCCAGTTCGCCGTCACTGGCATCTGGCGGAAAGAAAAGGTCCTGTGTCAGCTTTCGCTTGCGATCGATCAGCGCATTGAGACGAAGGTCGAAACTTGAGGGCGCCAAGTCGGGATCGGGATGCACGGCCATGGGAAGGTAGACATGGACATCCCGAGTCTGGCCGATGCGAAAGACGCGGTCAGTCGCCTGGTCTTCGACCGCAGGGTTCCACCAGCGAGACAAGTGAATGACGTGATTGGCCGCGGTCAGAGTGAGTCCAACGCCGCCAGCTCGCGGCGAAAGCAGCATCACGTCGAAGGAATTGGGGCGTGACTGGAAGGCCTCAACCAGCCCCTGCCGCTTGTGCCCTGCAATAGTACCGTTGATCCTGATAGGCCGGCGGGCCAGAGAGAATCGCTGCTGGATCAGGCCGGTAAGGCGCTCCTGCATGGCAAGGTCCTCGACGAAGACGAGCGCCTTCTCCCGCGCAGCGGCAACCTTCTCGAGAATTGCGAGGGTCTGGGAAAGACGCGCTGAGTCCTGCGCATAGGCATCGAGGTCATCCGGCGCATGTCTCGGATCCAGGGGATGAAGCGAAACGCCGCGCATCTGCGCGAGCGTTGTCAGCATGCCCCCCTTCCCCAAGTTGCCAGCCGCGCCTGCGGCCGCGGCCCGGATCACGAGATCACGGTAGGCATTGGCCTGAGTTGCCGGCATCGCCTGCTCAAGGGGATGAACGGTCTTGGCGGGCATGCCATCAAGCACTTCGCTCTTGAGACGGCGCAGCATGTAGGGAGGGCGACCCTTGAGCGGATCCGTCAGCTGCGACTTGAGTCTGGCAAGGGCATCGGAATCGTCGGAGGGATGACGTTTTTCGAAGTCACGGCTCGCTCCCAGAAAGCCCGGGGCAACCACATTCATGATGGACCAGAGGTCCTGGAGCCGGTTCTCGACCGGCGTGCCGGTCATGCCGAGCGTGAACTCGGAATTGATGGCCATCGCCGCGCGAGTCATTTGACTGCCCGGGTTCTTGAGCTTCTGAATCTCGTCATAGATGACGAGGCCGAAGCGGGTTCGCGCAAAACTGAAGTGGTAGTCGCGCAGGGTCTCGAAGGTCGTCAGAACAACGCCAGCGTCCTTCCAATTGGCTGCATTGAGCGATGCCTTGCCGGTCTCGATGTCCCGCGATCCGAAGCTGTCTTCCTCACGCAGTAGCTTCAGGTTGCTGCCAAACGCCGGGATGAGATGTCCGAGATGGGGTTCACCTAGGTGCTTCTCAATTTCCATTCGCCAAGTGCCGAGCAGGCCCGTCGGGGCGACAATCAGGAAGGGCGCGCGCTGACGCCTTCCGGCCTCGGCTTCATCCTGAAGCCAGGCCATAAAGGCAATGGCTTGGAGGGTCTTGCCCAGCCCCATGTCGTCGGCAAGCAGCGCGCCGGGACGCCCCACCTGCGCACACTGCGCCAGCCAGTTCAGGCCTTCCACTTGGTGGGTCTTGAGCGTGGCTTGCAGCCTTGAAGGCGATTGAACCGGCCGAGCTGGCTCTTCCTCAAGGGTTTCGGTCAGTCCGATCGGCGCGTAGTCGACCTCTTCGAAATTGTCGTGCACCACGAGGAAGAGCTTGCCATTGAGCTCGGCATTCCAGCCGGCAGGCTCGATCTCTCCGGCTTCATAGCTGTCTTCTGTACTGACGGCATCGGCAAAGGGAGCAATGCTTGCGATGGACCGCCGGACCTGTTCGTTGACTGGGATGCGGCTGGGCGGAGGCGAACCTACCTCGTCCACGGGCTTGAGCAGTCCGTCGACATCGACATCGGGATGCCCTGCCTCTGCCGCCTCGTCGACGCGCTTGACGATTTCGGGGACGTTGTCTGCCGGCACGGCAAAATAGTCTTCCCCGATGCGCAGACCGAACTGTTCCGGAAGCCAGCAGTTCTTCTTCGACGGCACAATCCAGGGCAGGACCGGCGCGCGCCAGATATCAACGCCGGCAACGCGGGCGGAAAATTGCTCCGTATCGATAAAGAGCTGCTCAAGCCCGAGGCGGTCTGCCTCCTCGTCACCCAGTACATCGCGCAGCGCCTTCCGCGGGTTGAGGACGAAAGCTCGGCGCTGCTCTTCGGGTGCATCCTGTAGCCTGCGTACAACGTTGAGAGCCGGCCTCAGCGCAGGATCGATGAAGAGGTATTCGCCGTTCCTTAGGACATAGACGGGACGCGCCTCGCCCTCACGCCGGAACCTGTCGCTGGCGAAGAGCTTCTGCGCAGCAGGAGCAAGGATGCTGTCTGCTTCCTCGTCAAGCGTGACACCACTTTCCCCAGCCTCGGAAACAGCCTGCGCACTGAACAGGACGGGGTCAAAATCGGTGGTTTCCGGTGTGAGGGTCTTGAGTTTCAGGGAGAGACTAGCGGCATAATGCACGCGCAGGTCCTGCAGATAGGCTTCGCTTTCGACCGGAAGCTGCGGATCCTCCGGCCAATGCTCACGCAGCCGTGCCAGAGCCGCAAAGCGATCGGGCTTTTCCATTGCACGCGTGAGCGGCTCTGCCGCGGTGAACAGCGAAAAAAGTGGTTCTGGCACGCGCCGCGGCCCAGCGTCGGTACGCAGGATGGCACCCTGCATCTTCCAGCGTACCGGATGCCCGCCTGGACGCACCCATCGCACGACGAGACGAAAATCATCCTGATCGATGCGGTTCTGGGCCTTGAGATCAAGCGCCAAGGGCGTAGCCGGGGGAATGCCAAGCGCAGAAGATGTCGCAGAGTCGATGGCCGCAACTGCCCGTGCTGAGAGCCTGAGATGGTCGTCTCCCACTTCGACATATGCCTCGCCGTCGGGGCCTTCATCGTCATTCAAGGCCACCGCATCGATCGCGCCCGAAACATCAGGGCGGGTGGCATGCCACTGCGCGAAGGGCAGCGCCTTTCCGGCATGCTCGAGCTTGATGATCAGGTCTTCGCCCTGTTCGCTCCAGGTGAAACCGGCCTGTTCCGCCCGGCCAAACAAACGCTTGAACATGTCAGGGCCTCCAGGCCTTCTTGGGTGTAAGGCACTGGCGTCCTTCGATTATCGAGGCGAGCCGCTTTTGCCAGCTAAAGGTCTTTGGCGAGACGTGACTCTCCTGCAAAGGCGCACTGTAAAGCGCCCCATACCGATATTCAGACAGGAACAATTGAGGTACGCCTTTGTCATCACGCTTCCAAACCTGATATTTGGCGGAATGACTCCAATCGACGATGGTCAGGTCACCCATCTGCAGAATGAGAGCAGCATGCTGTGCTGACTTGTCATTCTGGATCCCGAATGCCGTGAAGGACTTGTCCCCGCTTGCCCTGGCAGCCTGACGGGCAAGGCGCGCACCATCTGTACCGAAGGCGACCCAGGCCGCATTGATCCCGGGCGAATTTCCGTCACTCAGCAGATAGGACATCCAGAACGCCCGCCGGTAGGCCCACATGAGCTTTGCGGCTGGATCGGGCATCAGTCGATCGACGATATCGAGGAACTGGAGGACCGAAGCACGGGTAAGCCAGCGCATGAGGACCGCGTAAGCGCCCGGCGCTGTATCCATGACGGTGCGCCACCGCTGCGGGTTGGCTCGCGGATCCCCGCCGCCAAAGCGCTCGAGCATCGCGATAAGCGCTGACTTGTGTTCTTCGCTCGGCTCGACAACTTCCCATGGCACGAGGCTCGCCTTGACGAAGTCCGGCCAAGCCCGCTGATAACCGAATTTTCCGGTTTCATCTGCTGCCCAAGCGATGAGGATGCGCTGACCATCAACAGCTTCCTGACCCTTCCTGCCCATGACCAGATGGCACGCGGAACGAAAGGCAGCCTGTGCCAGGCTTCCGAACCGCCGACCGGGCGTATTGAGCCCCGCTTCTTCGAATACCATCCGCGGATCCGCATCCCCTGCCAGTATTCGCTCGGCGAGGAGCGCAGGCGCCTTGGCAGGATCCAACAAGGAAAAATCCCGAATCCGCTCCGACCATTGGTCGCCCTGCCGCCAAGGCCATCGCCCGGCCAAGGCCTCAAGCCTGCCAGCAAGTGAAGTCAGAGTTTCATCTTCACCATCGAAGCCATCGAGGTATGCGTCTATAAGTGCAAAGAAAGCTGCCCTGCGCTTGTTGTGTTCGACTTCGCCCAGGAGCCCAGCGAGCAGGCGTGGATCGCGTGCTGGCGCGTGCGGCGGCTGAAGGACAACCTTGCACCCTTCCCGCAGATCACGCCGGGTGATGCTCGAAAGCGAGCCCGCTGCGGCCATCCCCGCTATTCGCTGCTGCAATATCCCGACCTCTTCGACGGAGATGCCTCGCCCGTCGGTTTGCGATGCAAGCCTTTGTACCTCTCGCCTCAAGGCCGCCGGCTCTGCCTTTCCTGCACGCATGCGCGCGACGAGGGATTTAGGATCGGCAGCGACGCTCTGGAGATACATCATTTCTGGGAGAGCCTGTCGGCCAGTGCGCGCTGTGCCTCCCCGGCATCAGGGGTTTTCATGATCAATCGCAAGTCAATGCGCCGGTTATGTGCCTTGCGCTCCTCTGACGTTCCACCAGGCTCCTGGGGCACAGGTCTTTGCGGCCCATAGCCGCTGACACTCAGGATCGGATCGCACTGATTCCCTTTCAGGGCACAAAGGGCGCCTAATCTCTGGTCAAAATCGATCAGCGCCCGGTAGGTATTGGTCGCCCGGACAACCGAGAGATCCCAGTTGTCCTTCAGACCGCCCCTGCCGAAGAACCGGTCACTGTCGGTGTGCCCTTCCACATAGACAGACTCGATGCGATGATCGGACTTGGGGCAGCTGGCGCTCCTCTTCACGCCCTCGCTATAACAAGGAAGCACGTCCATGAGGGCTTCTGCGAGATGCCCCACCGCTTCGCGCCCCTCGTTCTTCAGATCCGATTGTGCGCTGTCGAACAAGATGGAATCGGGCAGGCGCAGGACGCCATCCTCTCGATCGATGATGACGGGGACGCCTTTTTCCTTGAGCGTTTTCTCGAGGTCTTCGAGGATCTGGGTCCTTGTCGCATTAGCACCGGAAAGCTCTTCGGTAACGTCCTGGAACTGCAGCGCGAAATACATGAGGAGGATGATGAAAACAAAGACTAGGCCCACCATGAGGTCGGTCATGGAGACGAAGTAGTTTTCCTCTTCGGCAACGAGCTCCTGAGCCTCCTCGAGGATCATTCAGCCGGCTCCGTCTCGTTGCGCATTTCTTCAACATACTCATCGAGGGCTTCGGCGTATTCTTCGATGTTGGTCAGGGTGATTCCAAGCTTACTGACCGCAGCGGCCAACTCGCGGTCCGTATCCTGCGCAAACTTGCGGTATTCAGTGAGACTGTCCCCCAAGGTTTCCGCCAGGTTTGAGGTTGCGTCGGCAAGAGACCGGTCAACGCTTTCGAAGCGGGCGCGATAGTCATGCCAAGCCTGTTCCGCTGCAGCATGGGTGTGACGAACGCCTTCGGCCAAGGCCTGCATTTCCGCTAGGGCCTTGGTGTCAGCCGCCCGGTCGTCCTCGATGGTCTGTACGATGCGACCAGCAGCCTGCGAGAGCGTGCTGGCCGCCTGTGCAACGGGTCCTGCCACATTGGCAAAGCCAGTAGCAGCTTCGCCTAGCGAGGCTGCTGCAGTTCGGGCGTTATCCGTCACTGTCAGCATGGCACTGGCGGTGCTGTCAGCCCGATCACTTGATTGCTTAAAACCGGCGCTCGCCCGCTCGACCTGACCCGCGGCATCCGAGACGGCCGTAATGAGTTTGTCCGCTGCGCCCTGCAACGACTGTCCGGATTCCTCAAGCGCTACCTTGAAGGTCTGCTGACTTGCCTCGACCCCGTCCTTCAAGGCATCGCCCAGTTGTCCTTGCATGGACGTTGCAGCGTCGGTTCCTGCCTTCTTCAACTCAGCCAGCGCATTATTGATTATCGCGGCTGAGTCAGCCTGGGTCTTCTCGAATTGACTAATGATCTTTTCCAGCGCCTCGTTCTGCTTCGTGCTTGCAGCTTCTCCATCTGCTTTTAGGCGGGTACCGACCCCTTGGACATCGCTCTTCAGCGATTCAAACGCCCCCCTGATAGCATCGGCTGCGGCCTTGAAATCCGCACCTGCGTTCCTGATCTGTCCCGCCGCATCCGAACTCGACGAGCCTACGGCCTTGCCGATGTTGTCCAACTTGGTTGTGAGATCTGCAAGCGTACTGCTCAGCCCCTGCAACTGTTCGCCGCTGACCTTCTCGATGGCCTCACGCGCGCCAGCCCCAATGCCCTGCGTAACAGAGGTCATGTTGTCGTTGAGCGCTGTCAGAGAATTTGCGACCGGCTTGATCGCCTGGGTGAACTGCTGGCCAATCCGCTCCGATAGTTGGAGGGCAAAATCGGTATTGAACATTTTGAGCTGATCGCGCTGTTCGCGGAGCACGTCGAGTTGTTCAACCGCCAGCCGCTGGGGCGAGACGTAAAGCAGCCCGCGCTCAAGCAGTTCGCAGATGAGATCCGTTTCCTTGCGGACCTTTAGGCTGAGACCGTGCTCGGCAAAGCGGAGCCAGATCGAAGCCCCCAGACCGGCAACCGACGTGAAGAACTTGGCGCCAGCAACAGTCAGGAGATGCTCAAGCGAAGCCTTGGCCTGATCGATGTCCAGCCCCATGTTTCGGGCTGCGGTATTGAGCGCGACGATCAGCCCGAGGAACGTCAGGATGAGGCCGGCACCGACGAAAATGTTGGAGGAGAAAGTGAGCATCGTAAGGCGCGGCGCCGCCCGATTGAAAAAGGCGGCGGGCCTGTTGGTGTTCCTGACCGGATCCGCCTGTTCATCGACCATGGATTCCTGAAACTCGCGCCAGGCAAGAACGAGACGATGCGCCCCCTTCCCATCCGCGTTCATTGCCGTCGAGACCTGGAGGTAGTTTGCCGCGAAAGACCGGCGCTCTTGCGACGGATCATCATCATTGCCCAGCGCGGACCGGATTGCCTCGACCCGATCCTGCGCGGCGGCAAGATAAGGGCGCACCAGCCGCACAGCCCTCCAGTGAACCCAGCCGGCAGCGAGGAACATAATAGGAAGCAATATGAACGGCGCGACCCATCGCTTGCCATAGACCAAGTCCAGCAAGCCCAGGATCATATCGAGTAGGTCGTTCATTCAGCCCCCGCAGTAGTTCAGTATCACTACAATGCCCCAGCCAAGCGCCTGATCGGCCAAATTGGCCTTACCAGCCCCTAATTGGTGCCAAATTCTGTTGATTTTCTTCCCCACATGCAAATCCATTTTCTGGACCGGAATGTCAGTGCCCCTTATCAGGTCAACTGCCTGACTTAGGCAAGTGCCGAGATCAGCCAATCCGATCGCGGCGGTACTCAGAATATCAGAAGTACTAACGATCCTGTGCTTGGTCTGCACGCCTGTGACTTGGTTCAGTCCGTCGTGATGTGGATAGAGTAGCATCAACCGGGGGCAATCATAGATACGGGCAGAGGCCATCATCTGACAGTTGTCGGAGTGGCTCACCCCTGTTTGGGATCGTCGATTATCGGAGCCAGACGTTTAAATTTGGTATCGATGATGAGAACGGGCTGGCGCTGCTAACGCAAGATAATGTCCCGGCTTGATCTGGCGTCATGGCAATGCGCAATACAAGCGGAGGGGGGATGCCCCTCCGGTATCAAAGCGTCCAATCAGCTTGCTCAAGCGCCTGCTTGGTTTCAGCACCATTCCGAAGTACGATATGCTGTGTGCGCGCTTCTTTATTTTCTGGCGCATCGTTCAAGCCGAGACGCTTGAGCACGTAGAACAGCATAGCGTAACGAACTTCGATGCTTTTCGTACCATCAGCGTCCATGCTGTAGTCCTTGATGACCATCGCTTGTTGCTGTGGGCTCAGGTCAGGGTGCGGAGCGATGATGATCGCGAATTTTTCGTGCCAGAACCGATCCAGTTTACCGTTTTGACCAGGCTCGCCGAAGTCGCGGGTCTCAAAGATGCGGGGGATCAAGAAATCCTTGTACAGTCTTGACTGATGGCAAAATGCGCGGACATGCCATCGGAAACCGTCGTATCCCATCGCATGGGGCGTAATGCGCCGCCACACTGGAGTTGGACGCTCCTTGCCCATTGATTGGTAGAAGATGTCCAGCGACCGTTCTTCACGGATCGCTCGAAGAACGCTGTGGAGGCATTCCTCGTTGACTTCGCGTGTCGGACTTACAACGACATCTATCTCCGGAGGCTTGCCGATCCAGCTTTCACCCGATTCGAGAAGTCCTTCGCCCAGCGAACGCAGACGGCGCAGATAGTCGGTCGAGCCAGCCTTTAAAAACACGGGCTTGCAACCTTCCGCCGCGACATAGCGCTTGGAGACCTTATCGTAGGTCGCGTTCTCAGGCGCCATCTCCTGATACAACGTCAGGTCCTTGGAAGCCTGAGGTTCGGAGACGCTGAACATCTTCATGATGTCCGAACGTCGGATACCATCTTCCCAGAGCAATCGGAACTCGATGAACTCGAGGCGGCGTTCGACGCCCCATTTGATCTTCGATTGCTCTTCGGACATAAAACCTCACATGGGCGTAGAAAATATGTGGACATAGTTTTAATGCCCACGTAGAAACTACTCATATCGACGAATCATGTCAATCGCATCTCCCCAAGAACCGCGTTTCTTGGGCCCGGCCGCGCTTTGCCTTGAACGCACGATAACTCGATACCGTTTCACAAGGACTCTCCCAATGCCTCTCAGCAACACCCAATTGCGCTATTACGATAGCAACGTGCTGCGGCTTCCCGCCGACAAGCGGACCGAATATCACCAGCAGGTCGATCGCCTGATCGAGAACCTGCGCAAGAACGTCCGTGATAAGACGGAGATTAAGATCACGAAGGTGGTGAAGGCCGGCTCGTTTGCCAAATACACCATCCTTCGCAAGTCCGCTGACAGCCCGGTCGACGTTGACGTTGTCTTCTATGTCAGCGGCAAGGACGCCGGTTCTGAAACGGGCGAGAGCCTGAGCAAGCAGATTTACGATCTGCTTCTGGATCAGTACCCCAACAAGTCGGTCGAGGACTTCACGATCCAGCGTAAGGCTGCGACCGTGCAGTTCGTCAAGAGCGGCCTCAGCGTCGACATCGTCCCGGTTGTCCAGGATGAGAGCCGTGAGGATTATGGCTGGCAGTTCGATGTTCAGGACGGCACCAAGGTTCAGACCTGCGCGCCTTGTCAGATCAAGTTCGTCAAGGATCGTAAGGACAAGGACAGCGATTACCGGACGTTGGTTCGCCTGGCTAAGAAGTGGCGCAACCACACGGAGCTCAAGCCGCTCAAGTCCTTCGCCATTGAGTTGATCATGGCCTACCTTCTCGACAAGCAGGGGAAGGGCGGGAGCATCGAAGAGCGGTTCCGCCAGTTCCTGCTCTACATCGCGCAGTCCGGCCTGAAGGATGTGATCTCGTTCCCTGAGAACAGTGTCATCCGACCGGCCTTCAACGACCCGGTCGTCATTCTCGACCCGGTGTGCAGCTCGAACAATGTGGCTAGCCGTATCACCGAGGACGAGCGCAAGCAGATCGTTGCCGCCGCTCACAAGGCTTGGGAGACCGTCCACTTCGCGTCGACCGAGGATGACGATTCGGTCTGGAAGGAAGTGTTCGGCCGCTCTTTCAAGACGGAGGGTTCGTAATGAACACGATGACGCGCACGGCTTCGGCCTCCTACACGAGCACCGACGTCGAAAAGGTGGTTCTGCGCCTGAAGGCCGATTTTCGGATGATGGCTGAGAGCACTGGCGCTTGGTCCCTCGAAGAAGCTGATCGGTACGCTCACGACGTCGAGCAGCTCGCCAAGAAGGGCTATCTCGCCTGGGTGGATGTGACCCACCTTTACGGCACCACCGAGCTTCAGGCGGTCAAATACCATGTCGACACCGACGCGGGTAGCCTGACCAGCAGCAGGCCGGGCGGCGTGCGCTGGGATAAGGTTTCTGGTGCCTGGCTCCGGGTCGTCCTGCGGTACACGGCGGATTACGACGCTGACGCCAAGGACGCCATGAAGAACAAGCTCAAGGTCCTATGGAGCCCCACGACCGACGATACTAGCCACACCTCTCTGAGCGGGGGTGATGGTCGCAACTACACCAGCAACAGCTTCGGGCTGCAGCGGAAGGATTGGAAGAAGTGAGCAAGCCCTCTATTTTCGACAGCGAGACGGTCGTCCCTGACGCCACGCTGGCGCGGCGGGAGGCTACGCTTCTCGGTTTCGAAACGCGTTACGCGCGTGTCCATGACCAGATGCGTTTGCTGCTGAGCGGCGACAAGTTGCAGGCGTGGAGTCGTCAGTTCCATGGCGAGCGGTTGGCTATCTGTGACCGGGTCTCGGACCAGTACCCGTTGGTCATTTTCCACGGCGACGTCGGCACCGGTAAGACGGTGATGGCAGAAACCATCGCCAACAAGCTCATGACTGAAGCGAGGGTGGAAGACAGCGTGCTGTTCCGGCTCTCGAACCGCGTGCGTGGGACCGGCATGGTGGGTGAAATGGGCACGTTGCTCACTGAAGCCTTCCGCCAGGTGATCGAGGCTGCGGGCAAGAGCCGCCGCGCGGTCCTGGTTATTGACGAAGGCGATAGCCTTGCTGCGTCTCGTACGCAGGATCACAGCCATCACGAGGACAAGGTCGCGGTGAACACGCTGATCCAGGCCATCGATGATCTGCGCCGCTTCAATGGCCGTATCGCAGTCATCTTGTGCACGAACCGGCTGAGCGCCCTCGATCCGGCGCTGCGCCGGCGTGCGGCGGTGGTCGAGAAGTTTGAGCGTCCCACCGATCAGGAGCGTGAGCAGCTTCTCCAGATGGACTTGCAGGGCTTGAACCTCAACAGGTCGCAGCTCAGCGAGCTTGTTTCGGCCAGCGGGCCGCGCAAGGAGGAGCCGGGCTGGACGTTCTCTGACTTCCGTACGCGGTTCTACCCCGCCGCTGTCGCGCGCGCTTTCCCCAACGGCCCGCTGACGTTCGATCATCTGAAGTCGACGGCGCTGACCATCAGCGGCTCCAGTGTGATGGAGGACAAGTGATGCCAAGGTCTCCTCTTTTTGGTCGTCGGATCCATATCTCCGGCAGCATCGACAAAGATCCGTCGGTGGCGAAGGCCACCGACGTGGAAGCGAGCCGTGAGTTCGTTGCTGCGCTCGTGAAGCGTCTGGTCAAGCTCGGCGCCAACTTCGTGGTGCCGGTCGATGGTGAGCCTCACCGCGAAGTGGACGGCCTGCCGATCTGTTTTGACTGGCTCATCTGGGAATCGATCCGTGATGCGTACACCCAGCGGCCTGCCGGGGTTCCTGGGCCGATGGCCGTTGCCGTGCAGCATCATAAGACTAGGGACCAGATCCCGGCGCAGTTCGCTGAACTCTGGGACGAGCTGCGTGCCGGATCGATGGTTCGTCTGGAGAACGCCTCGCACTGGAACATGGCGGCTAAGCGTATGGAAGCCCAGGCGCGCAACGGTGACATCTTGATCACGTTGGGCGGGACTGACGGGGTGCTGTATCTTGCCAACCTTTACCACGAGGTTGGGCGCCCGGTCGTTCCGCTCTGTCTTCCTCTGGTTGGTCAGTCCGAGGGTAGCCGTCGCCTGTTCGATTTTGGGATGACTGGCGACAACAGCAGCCGACTTTTCCGAATCGCTGATGGGGGAAGTTCGCATGATGCGATGAACCGTATTTGGTGGGCGGAGCGAGACAGTCTTCAGAAGCGCGTCGACAGTTTGATTGACTTGCTGGAAGCCTTGGATAGGCCCCGGGCGTTCGGCGTGCGCCTGCTTGCCCCCAACGACCCTGACTTCGAAGACGTGCAGAATTTTTTCGATACGGTGGTCGAGCCGGTCATGACGGAAGATCTGGGCTATCAGTACGCGGTGATCGACGGCGTGCAGGGCTATGACCACGCTCGTATCGATCAGGACATTTTCGAGAAGCTGCACCGCAGCAGTTTCGTGATCGCCGACACCACTGGCTCTCGCCTGAACTGCTATCTCGAGTTGGGGTATGCGCTCGGTCGTCGCATCCCGACCATGGTCACCGCTCGTGAGAATTCGGAAACGCCGTTTGACCTGAAGACCTACTCGGCCCACCACTGGAAGACTGGTGGCACGGTGAAGGAAAAGCAGCGCGCTTTCCTTGAGCACTGGACGGCTATCCAGAACCGTCCGCCGTTGGTCGATGCTGGAGGACTTATCCTGTGAGCGATGCAAAGACCGAGGTGTTCATCTCGATCGACGTCGAGACGGCTGGCCCGATCCCTGGTGAGTATAGCATGCTCACCTTGGGGGCCTGCTTGGCGTATCCGCCCGGCACCGCCTTCTCTTGCGAGATCAAGCCGACCAGCAACAAGTTCGTGCCGGCCGCCCTTGAGGTGTCCGGCTTGTCGCTGGAACGACTGCAGGAAACCGGCCTTACCCCGCAAGATGCCATGAGCCAGTTCGCAGCATGGATTGGCGAAGTCTGCGGCCCTGATGGCCAGCCGGTCTTCGTCGGTCTGAACGCGCCCTTCGATTGGGCGTTCGTGAACTACTATTTCCATAAGTTCACCGGCGCCAATCCGTTCGGTTTCACCGCCTTGGACATCAAGGCGCTGTATATGGGCAAGACCGGCTGTTCGTGGGGCGATACGCGCTCGAGCCGCATCGCAGAGCGCGTGTCTCCGACAACTGAAAGCGATCACGATGCACTGCATGATGCCGTGTTTCAGGCGGAACTGTTCCGACTGGTCATGGCCCTGGCGTGACGGACGAGATCGTGTACGGTGAGCCGCCCTCCTTCTGAAAGCTGAGCCAGGCATTCCATGCCTCCTTGCAGCCATAATCCGAACAGACGTC
Organism: Sphingobium sp. DN12; assembly: GCF_051058005.1. Taxonomy (NCBI): domain Bacteria; kingdom Pseudomonadati; phylum Pseudomonadota; class Alphaproteobacteria; order Sphingomonadales; family Sphingobiaceae; genus Sphingobium; species Sphingobium sp. DN12. The sequence goes on along the minus strand of NZ_CP173717.1, from coordinate 777,833 downwards.
GCGGGCTTGGCCGGTAAATCCATTCATCGACAATCGGCGTGCCGGAAGCAGGATATGGACGTGAGCGGCATTTGATGAACCCGCCAGATAGGGCAGATGGAGAACCATCAGCGCGGCCAACTGCTCCTGACGGACAAAGTAGCTCCGAACCCACGCCCGCACCAGCTCCCACCCCACATGCGGTGGCTGATCTGATGGCAGGGTCAGGGTGAACTGGGCGTAGCCGGTCCGCTCAGCCGCGGGCAGCATCGCATCATAGCGCTGCAGCAGATAGCTGAGGTCCATATATTCACCGCTGGCTGCATCAGGCAGCAGCAGGTCATGACGCGATGCCTTGTGCCCGGCGGGCGCCAGCTTCGCCAGGACCATTTCGGCGATACCGGCACGGTGGGCATCCTGCTTGTAGAAGTAGCGGATATATTTGAAGCTGCCGTCATCGGCAGGGCTCAGCGAGAAGCTGGACAGCAGTTCCGGCTCATTGGCCGTCGCAGGCTTTGATTTGCGCTTGCTCATGCCGCCTCCTGCCACTGCGTGCTGGTCTGCGCCGCCAGCGAGAGGCCGGCCTCGAAGCGCCGGGCATCGGGGAAAGGCGCATGGGAGGAGAATTGCAAACCGCGCCTGTGTGCCAGGATGAATGGCTGATCGACGTCGTCGGGCGGGCACAACCAGAAGCGGTCTTTGAACCATGCGCGCTGATAGCCGGTGAACCATTGGTCGTCTTTGCAACGGTAAATGTCGTAAGCCGCGACTGGACCTGAGAAGCGCGCAACCAGCAGGTCCATGGCATGTCGCCTGGCGATCGCGCCGAAATCATATAGCCCGATGTTCGATCCGGTCCTGGTTCCGACGATCAGGAGATTGGCGCCTCCCAGTAACACGGCATGCTGCGTGCCGTGAAAGCGCCGTTCCGGGCTGAAGTCGATCTGCCCGCCAATATCCGCCGCCAGCATCATGATCGCGCGATGGGTTGCTGCTTTGATCCACGGCAAGCCGTTCGCGCTCCCGAAGGAGCACGGTGTAACATTATTCTGCATATTGAGAGACTTTCGCGTTGAGGGCGCGCGGCAGCCGAGCGGTGCCGCGCCTTGCCCCTTTTTTCATTCCATTTGCTCAGCTGCCTGAGCCACTTCAAACTTGGCCTTCGCCGTAGCAGCGGCGCCTACTCGTCCGAGATTTTCCCCGGCTTCATGTAAATTGTGACCACCGGCGGCCTTTCTGGCTTGGAAAAGCCATCGCCGTGGGCCGGACAGAGGGTGGCAACGATGCGATTACGCATCAGCAGTTCTCCCGGCTCGCCGCATTTTTGGCAGGTAACCTTGGACCGCTCTTCGGCTGCGGCGACATAGGGTCGTGCTTCGGGAACCCTGGGCTCAAGATAAACCCGGAGCGATCCGAATTTCTCTTTCGCCTCGTCCACGCAGACTGAGATGCCGTTCGCGGCGAGATCAGCCAACAGGTCGCGGTAGAGCTGCGCCCAACCGGTCGGCAGGTGGTCCAGCCATCGAAGATTGTCGGTCCCGCTCATGCGTAATGTCCTCCGATCGACAGCTGCCAATGGCGTTTGGCGATCCAGAAACCTCGCCGTTCCGCTTCTGCCGTTGACCAAGGCAGAGTTAGCAGCGGACGAATACCGCTCTGATCGACCATGAATGCGCGCTTCTCGTCGCCTCCATCAGGATTTGTGGCCAGGTGGATCGGTCCGACAGGTTCCTGAAGCCACAGCCAGAGGCCCGTGACGAATTGGACCTCACCATCGCGGCACAGCAAGAGCGTAATATAGTTGCCGCCCTGCTTTCCTGAGCCGTGGCTCGGCTCGACCAGGAGAAGATCAGTTCGACACTCGGCAACGGCCTTGATGAGGGCGCCAAGCGAGAGCTTCTTGTGCCAATGTGCCATCACGATGTTGGCGCGGTCTACATATTCGAAGTCCGCCAGCACGGGCGGCATTATCGATGTGCAAGGCACAGGCGTCCAGCCGACCATCCCGGCGAATGCGCGAGCGGCTTCCTTCGCAAGCGCGGTGCGCTTGCGGTCTTCTTCACTGACATAGATCATTTGAGGTGGGTTCTTTCTCTCCGCCCTGCGGCGGCTGCGGCCGTCAGGGTGAGGATCAGATTTTCATTTCAACAGTGCAGCCAATCTCCCCCATTCAGCTGCCCCAGTTCCCCTAAGTTGAGAATCCGGAAACTCGAGAGCTTGCCAATCCGACTTGAGCGAAACGTAGCGGGACATCGAAACTGGCTCCGCAAAGTGAACGAAACTGCCTCGCCGTTGCACTAGAGACTCGTCGATGCGGGGTTGATCATCGCGCTAATGGATTAGGGAGGTGTCTGCGACGCGCCCAATCCAAGTCATTCAGCTTGCCAGACGGCTTCTTCAGAACCGGTCGTTCAGAGAGTCCCAGTAGCCATGATTCGGATTTTTCACGGAAACGCGGTTCGGCGGTTTGACTAGGCGCTGCCCGCGCGGCATTTGGAAGACGCCGATGATCGGCAGGGGGAGAGGTATGCCCACTGCCGACCGCCAAGCAAAGGGTGACGAGAAATTCGCATGGCCAAGCCGAAAAAGGCCAAACTGAAGCTTATGCTGTCGTCGGCGGTTTACGGCATGGAGGACCGGCTCGACCAGATCCACGGCCTACTGACCGGCTACGGCTACCAAGTGTGGAACTCGCACAAGGGCAGCCTGCCGGTGGTGCCCGGGCTGAGCGCGTTCGACACCTGTCTTGCCGCGGTCGATGCCTGCGACATCTTCTTTGGCATTATCCGCCCGCAGTACGGGTCGGGCGTGGCGGCGGCGGGTGAGAATTCGATAACGCACCGGGAACTGTCACGGGCGATCGAACTCGGCAAACCCCGATTTTTTGTCGCCGACGCAGTCGTAGTCAATGCACGGCGTCTTCTAATGGACCTTGGACACAAGGGGCCTGCCGGACGCGCCGACCTGAAGCTGGCAAAGGGCGCGAAGCTGATCGACGACCTCAGAGTGATCGACATGTACGAAGAAGCGATTCAGGACGCGATTCCGGTTGCGGATAGGACGAACAATTGGGTTCAGACCTACGGGGACAGGGATGACATTCTGCGGTATGTGGAAGAACAATTTGACCGGTACGAGGATTTGGAAGCTCTTGTGAAGAAGGCATCCCCTGCGGCCGCAGGAGACCCCACGGTATGATGGAGAAGACACTTCTTGTCCGTTTTCGCAAAGGCGAGGACGCCTCAAACGAATTCGTCGCCCGGGCAACTGCGATCGAGGCAATCGGGAAGACCGCGGCCGCATTCCTCAACACCGCGGGCGGAACAATCTACGTCGGGGTCGGCGACGATGGCTCACTGCACGGCGTCAAGGAGCCGGTTGAACAGTGCGTCGGAATGATCGAGCGCGAACTCAGCAAAAGGCTGTCGCCGTCCTCCTTCGTGACGGTGACCGTTGAGGATGTCTGCGATGTGCCGATCATCGTCATTGACGTACCTGCAGGGCAAGACCGGCCCTATGTCTTCGACGGTGCGATCTTCACCCGATCGGGTAGCCGCACCAGACATGCCGACAGCGCTGCAATTCGCAAGTTGGTCCACGTTCAGGTCGAGGCTCCAGAGCGTTGGGAGCGCCGTCTCTCGCCTTCGATGACCGAAGAGGATCTGGCGGTCGATGAAGTGCTGGCGACGGCGCGCGATGCGCGCGAGCAAGATGAGGGGTTTGCCGACCTGCGCGAGCCGCACGAAATCCTGCGCAGACTATCGATGTGGCGCGGCGAGGGATTCACGCAGGGCGGCGATGTCCTGTTTTCGCTGGACCCCTCGGTGCGGCATCCACAGTGCCGGGTCCAGTTTGTCGTTTTCGAGGAAGACAAGACCGGTGATGAATACCGCAATCTCAAGTGGTTGACTGGCCCACTGCTCGATATTGCCGAGCGGATCTCACGTGAACTCGAAAGCGTCAACGCCTCCCGCGTGTCCTTTTCAGATAGCCTCAAGCGCGACCAGCGTTCTCGTTATGCCCCGCGCGCCTTGCGCGAGGCGCTCGTCAACGCGCTCGTCCACCGCGACTACTCAGCCTATTCGGGAGGCGCTCGCGTCGCCGTCTATCCTTCGCGGATCGAGTTCTGGAACTCGGGGAGTCTTCCAGACGAACTCAGCACGTCGGATCTCAGGCGGGAGCATCCTTCGGTTCCGATCAATCCTGACATCGCCAAGGTCTTCTACCTGCGAGGGCAGATGGAGCAACTTGGTCGCGGGACCTTGAAGATCATCAGGGCCTGCGAGGATATCGGAGCTCGCAAACCGAAATGGGAGAGCCGAAAGTCCGGGGTCACGCTAACGATTTACGCCGCTGGCGAGAATCGGGGTGAGACGTCCGACCTGAATGATCGGCAGACCGCATTTCTTAGTGATGCAAACCCCGGATTCGCGATTTCGCCTGCCGACTACGCATCCGCTTACGCTAAGGGCCTGACTGCCCGCTCAGTGCGGCGCGATTTGGTCGATCTCGAGGATCGCGGTTTTGTCCGGCGTGAGGGCGCGGGTCCCGCGACGGTCTATGTGCGTCTCGACATGTAATCCGGACATATGGGGACATCGTTGACAGAAGAGATGTCCGGTTTTGCAGCGGTACCGTCCCCGGTTTGCGCTATGCACAGCCTGACTATGCGGACATCAATTGCTGGATGCGGACATTCGAGAAGTCTGTAGGATGTCCGAATTACACAATTTATAAACCGCGCCGCCGACCGAGATTGGGAAATCCAAGAGGGGCGTAAAGCGCCTCGCGTCCCGGTCGACCCGCTCCTCGGTGGTGGATCAAGGCTATTCGAAGCTACCGCTGGTTCGCCGCGAACACGAAAGGATTGCTGGCGTCCGGCGATGAAGACAGTTTCCATTTCTTTCTTGTGGATCACCGCATCACCACGCTCCCGAAACTGGTCGCTGCCATGCCGCGACTTCAGCACGGCATGGCAGCGCTGCAGGATGCGGTCCGATGGCTTAATGTAGCCAACTCGCGCCCAAGCAATTTCTCAAGCTTTGCCTCACGCAATTCCTTCCTTGTGGATGAATGGCTACTCGCCGGTAGCGCGCTTTTTTTTCAAGTTCGCCATATCCGCTTTGCGCCCATCCTTGCCACTCAATTCCAGCTATCCAGCGCCAGGAAGCCGACCTTCAGCTATGACGTGGCATGGGACAGTGCTGCCGTTCCAAATTGATAGATCGGATGGCAGCTCCTGTCTGGAGCCGACATACATCGTTTGCCTGACTGGCATCACAGATCGGCAGAAAGTGGGCCGATTGTTGACCGTCCTCTTTTGGGGAGAAATCGGCTAAAGCTGCCGTCAAGCAGCTGACTCTTAATCAGCGGGTCCTAGGTTCGAGCCCTAGTGCGTCCACCACATTTCCCTTTTTCGTAAATCAGATACTGAGCTTGCGAGATCGGGCTATTGAGAGCATTTTTTTTGCTAAGCAGCTCTCTAGGTAGCAGAGCGCTAATTCGGCGCTGCAGTGCAGTGAACGGTTCATGGCCTGCGCTCTGTCGAACTGAGCTTGAGCGAGTAATCGGCTCACCTTCCCGCCAGCGGCGCACGCTGGGATGGCAGCTCGGAAACTCAGGCAGCGCGGTGTCGTGCTGACAGCTAGGCCGCCCGAGCGCCCGATGGACAAGAATGACGCCCTTGGCTGGATGCCCTGCCAGCTCGGATACGCCCCATAGACGGTAAGAACGGTCAGACGGTTATTCGTGGAGGCTAAGAGCAGATTGGGGCCAGGGGCGCGATAGGCCTGGTGCTCGAACCGTCAGTCGCGCAGCACCCGCTCGATAGCGGTGTCGACACTGGTCCGATCACCGCACCGCTGAGCGCCTACCGCCGATCCGGTTTGCGTTCTGTTCCTTCGAGCGATAATATCGTCATCTGACGCTAAAGCATCTCGAGTGGACGGCGGTCGCGGGGCCTGGGAAATTCCGCATCGAGTGTCGCAATGTCGGCGTCGGAGAGCACGATATCTGCGGCCGCGCGGTTCTCCCGCACATGTGCAATCGAACTCGCTTTCGGGATGGCGATAAGGCCATCGTGGCGCAACGTCCAGGCAAGTGCGACCTGCGCAGGGGTTGCGCCAACCTGGGCCGCTACTTTGTCGAGGGCGGGATGGCTTGAGAGGCGTCCCTGCTCGACGGGACTATACGCCATCACTGGCACTTTGTGCTGGGCGAGCCACGGCAACAGGTCCAACTCAGGGCCTCGACGGACGAGATTGTAGAGGATCTGATCGGTCACGCAGCCATCCCCGCCGGCAGCGATAAGCTCGTCCATATCGTCGGTATCGAGATTGCTGACACCCCAATGCCTGATTTTCCCCGCTGATTTGAGCGCCTCCAATGCCTCCACAGTCTCAGCGAGCGGCACCGATCCCCGCCAATGGAGCAGGTAGAGGTCCAGCCGGTCGGTGCCGAGCCGCTTCAGGCTCGCCTCGCATGCATCGGCAAGGCGGGAGCGCGATGCGTTCTGCGGATATGCCTTGCTGACGAGGAACAACTGGTCGCGAACGCTGCCCAGCGCCTCGGATATCAGCGTTTCCGCCGCACCATCGCCGTACATTTCGGCGGTATCGATGAGCGTCATGCCCAGTTCGACACCGGCGCGTAGCGTGGCGATCTCATCGGATCGGCGCTCGGCACGTTCGCCCATCTTCCAGGTGCCTTGACCCAGTGAAGGAACCACTTCCCCGCCGGGCAATGTCACGTGTTTCATGTGCTTTCGTCCTATGAGATGAGTTCGACTGTTCGGTCGGGGGGCAGATTGGCAGATGACCACCATGAAACGATCATATCGCGGCCGGCCATCGATCGAGCGCCATTTTGGCGATGGAGAGCAGTTCGTTGATCGTAGCGCCGTCGCGCGCCTGAACGGACATGCCTTCCATGACCGTATTGATGAATTTGCCTAGCACGGCCGGATCGGTGTTGGCCGCAAGCTCGCCCTGCGCGGCGCCGCGTTGCAGACGCTCGATTAGGAGGGCCTCCGCCGCGATACGCTTGTCGCGCAGCAGGCATTCGATGGCGGCGGACGCCGGCGAAACGGCTGCCGCTGCCGAATACATGAAGCAGCCGGCCGGCGTTCCAGGTTCCGAGAATGATGACGCCGCTCGTTCCAGCAGGCCTTTGACGGCTTCGTAGGTGGACAACGCCGGATCGTTGATGGGTGCATAGAGGTGGACGCTGAACGTCGCGGCGTAACGTTCGATCACCGCCGCAAACAGCCCCGCCTTGTTGTCAAACGCTGCATAGAGACTGGCGGCGGCGACGCCAGTCTCCGCCACCAGATCGGCCATCGATGTCGCCTCGTAGCCGCGCTGCCAGAACAGCCGCACCGCCTTGTCGAGCGCAGCGTCAGTGTCGAACACACGAGGGCGACCTGCGCGGCGACGGGCTTTCGTCTCTGTCATCTCTGATGCACGATATGGAACGATCGATAAATAATATCTTGAAACGGGTGGTCCGCTCCCTTACAGAACGATCATTAAATAATCAAGGAGTCTCCAATGAGCCGCATCGTCCGTATCCATGAATATGGCGACGCCAGCGTCCTCAGGATTGAAGATGTGGCAGTGCCCGGGCCCGCGGCCGATGAAGTGCAGATCGCGGTGAAGGCGATAGGCATAAACCGCGCCGAGGTGATGTTCCGCAACAATGCCTACCTTCAGGAAGCCGAGTTCCCGAGCCGCCTCGGCTACGAGGCTGCCGGCACTGTCGTTACGGTCGGCGCGGACGTGACCGGGTTTGCGGAAGGCGAAGCCGTCAGCGTCATCCCCCCGCTCGATATCGCACGCTGGGGCACCTATGGCGAAGTCGCCAACGTGCCCGCCCGCCTCGTCGTCAAGCATCCGGCGGCGCTGTCGTTCGAGGAAGCGGCGGCCGTGTGGATGCAGTATGTCACCGCCTGGGGTGCACTGGTGGAGCAGGCGAAACTCGGCGAGGGCGATTTCGTCATCGTCACAGCTGCCTCCAGCAGCGTCGGCCTTGCGGCCTTCCAGATTGCGCGGATGGTCGGCGCGACGGTAATCGCGACGACGCGTACCGGCGCCAAGCGCCAGGCCCTGATCGATGCCGGTGCGCATCATGTCGTCGCGACCGGGGAAGAGGACCTGGTAGCGAGGGTGATGGAGATAACCGATGGTCAGGGTGCGCGCGTGGTGCTCGATCCGGTCGGAGGCCCGTCGTTCGAGCCGCTGACCGAGAGCATGGCACGCGGCGGCATCCTGCTCGAATATGGCGCGCTCAGCGGCGAACCGACGCCGTTCCCGTTGTTCTCCGTGCTGGGCAAGAGCCTCACGCTCAAGGGGTATCTCTACAGCGAGATCGTCTCGGACGATGCCGCCCTCGATCGCGCCAAGGCGTTCATCGTGGCGGGTCTGGAATCGGGCGCGCTCAAGCCGCGGATCGCGCGCACTTTCCCGCTCGACGCCATCCAGGACGCTCACCGCTTCCTCGAATCGAACGACCAGATCGGCAAGGTCGTCGTTACGGTCTGACCGGCATACCGGGGGAGTGAGCGATCGCTCCCCCACGAATTTGCGCTGACGCAACGGCCTCGCACCAGCAATCAGTTTAACTCAACGAGGGTATCCCAACATGAAATCTCGCGCCGCTGTAGCCTTCGAGGCGGGCAAGCCACTCGAAATCGTCGAGATCGATGTCGCCCCACCCCGGAAAGGCGAAGTCCTCATACGGGTGACGCACACCGGTGTGTGCCACACCGACGCGTACACTCTGGCGGGGAGTGATCCGGAGGGTGTTTTCCCGGTGGTTCTGGGCCACGAGGGCGCGGGCATCGTTGTCGAGGTCGGTGAAGGCGTCACCAGCGTCGTGCCGGGCGATCACGTGATTCCGCTCTACACCGCCGAATGCGGCAAGTGCGACTTCTGCCTGTCGGGCAAAACCAACCTGTGCGTCGCTGTCCGCGAAACGCAGGGCAAGGGCTTGATGCCCGATGGGACCACCCGCTTTTCGTACAATGGTCAGCCCCTCTATCATTACATGGGCTGTTCAACCTTTAGTGAATATACTGTCGTCGCCGAAGTCTCGCTCGCCAAGATCAATCCCGAGGCAAACCCCGAACATGTCTGCCTGCTCGGCTGCGGCGTCACGACCGGCATCGGCGCAGTCCACAATACCGCCAAGGTCCAGCCCGGCGACTCGGTCGCCGTGTTCGGCCTCGGCGGCATCGGCCTCGCGGCGATTCAGGGTGCGCGCCAGGCGAAGGCGGGTCGCATCATTGCCATCGACACCAATCCGTCCAAGTTCGAGCTGGCACGCCAGTTCGGTGCGACCGAGTGCATCAACCCCAAGGACCATGACAAGCCCATCCAGCAAGTGCTGATCGAGATGACGGGCTGGGGCATCGATCATACCTTCGAGTGCATCGGCAACGTCCAAGTCATGCGCGCCGCGCTTGAATCAGCGCACCGTGGCTGGGGTCAGTCGATCGTGATTGGCGTTGCCGGCGCGGGCGAGGAAATCTCCACCCGCCCATTCCAGCTCGTCACGGGCCGCGTGTGGAAGGGGTCCGCTTTCGGCGGCGTCAAGGGACGGACACAGCTTCCCGGCATGGTCGAGGACGCGATGAGAGGCGATATCGATCTGGCTCCGTTCGTAACCCACACGATGGGCTTGGAGGAGATCAACGAGGCCTTCGAACTGATGCACGAAGGCAAGTCGATCCGCTCGGTCATTCACTACTGACCCGCCGATCCGAATCGGCGCGAGGCGCCCGGATCGACAACTCGCGCGTCATCATGCCCGACCCGGCCATGATGACGCTCGCTCTGGCAAAGTCGCAACGCGTCGCGATGCGGTAACAAGCGTCGAAGTGCGATCGTTACATGCCGATAGCGGCACGGACCAGGGCCGCCTGGCCCAGACGCTTACCAGCGGAGTGCGTGTGGCCTCGTCGCGCGACCCAACGGGAAAAATGGTTTTGTCGTAACCTTTGTCTGATGCTGGAAAAATATTTCAAAGGTGCCGAACATCGGGCCAGCCTGGCCGTTGGATGCATTGGGTCGGAAATGTGTTCATCTGTTGCCCGACCGTGATGAACCCCGGGCCGCACAGGCGGATATGGCAGGAAGACTGAATTGAAGAGCAAGGATATTCACGCGGCGACGCCGGCCACCGATCATGGGCATGCGGGGCCGCCTGCTTGCGTGCAGGTTCGCGGCGCGCGCCAGAATAACCTCAAAAATATTGACGTCGATCTACCGCGTGACGCCTTCGTGGTGTTCACCGGCATATCGGGCTCGGGCAAGTCATCGCTGGCGTTCGGCACCCTTTATGCCGAAGCCCAGCGGCGTTATCTGGAATCGGTTGCGCCCTATGCCCGTCGGCTGATCGACCAGGCTGGGGTTCCGGAAGTCGACGCGATCGACGGTTTGCCGCCCGCGGTCGCGTTGCAGCAGCAGCGCGGCTCGGCCAACGCGCGGTCCTCGGTCGGCAGCGTGACGACGCTCTCCAGCCTGGTGCGGATGCTCTACTCGCGCGTCGGCGAATATCCGCGCCATCAGCCGATGCTCTTTGCGGAGGATTTCTCCCCCAACACGGTCGCGGGGGCCTGCGCGACCTGCCACGGCATCGGCCGCGTATATGACGCGACCGAAGAGACGATGGTTCCTGACGACAGCCTCACCATTCGAGATCGGGCGATCGCCGCCTGGCCGGCTGCCTGGCATGGCCAGAACCTGCGCGATATCCTCGTTTCGCTCGGCTATGACGTCGATACGCCGTGGCGCGACCTGCCGAAAAAGGATCGCGACTGGATCCTCTTCACTGAAGAGACGCCGACGGTGCCGGTCTATGCGGGACTGACGCCCGAACAGACCCGGACGGCGCTCAAGCGCCGCATGGAGCCGAGCTACCAGGGCACCTTCACCGGCGCGCGCCGCTATGTGCTGGAAACCTTTGCCAACACGAAAAGCGCGCTGATGAAGAAGCGCGTCTCGCAATATATCATCGGCCGCGATTGCCCGACCTGCGACGGCAAGCGCCTGAAGCGCGAAGCACTGTCGGTCAAATTCGCCGGCCTCGACATTGCCGAGTTCGGCGACCTGACGGTGCTCAAGCTGAAGGACTTGCTGATCCCCGTCGCGCATGGCGAGTATGGGGCAGTCTCCGCCCCCTCAAAGGGCCATGTTCTGGAAAAAGCGGCCCGCGATGCAGCGGTTGAACAACGGGTTGCGGCGGGCGGCTCTGCGCACAAGAGCGCGCCCGACGTACGCCGCACGCCCAATCTCTCCGACGAGAAGCGGATCGCTGCCCAACGCCTCGCCTGCGAATTGATCGAGCGGCTAGAGCCGCTGATCGATCTTGGCCTTGGCTACATTTCGCTCGACCGCAGCACGCCGACGCTCTCCTCCGGAGAGCTGCAGCGCTTGCGGCTTGCCACGCAATTGTCGTCAGAGCTTTTCGGCGTGGCCTATGTGCTTGACGAGCCTTCGGCAGGGTTGCACCCGGCAGATGGCGAAGCCTTGCTCACCATCCTCGAGCGTCTCAAGGCGGCGGGCAACTCCCTGTTCGTCGTCGAACATGATCTCGACGTGATCCGCCGCGCGGAATGGCTCGTCGATGTCGGGCCTGGAGCCGGGGAAAAGGGCGGTGAAGTCCTCTACAGCGGGCCGATAGAGGGGCTTGCCGACGTCGAGACTTCGATCACCCGCCGCTACCTGTTCGCAGAGCCGCTCCGCAGTGAGCGCACACCGCGCCATCCCAAGGCATGGCTACGCCTGGAAGGGATCAGGCGGAACAATCTCCATGGTCTCGACGTCGAGTTTCCCATCGGCTGCTTCACCGCTGTCACCGGCGTTTCGGGATCGGGCAAATCCAGTCTTGTCAGTCAGGCGCTGCCCGAGCTCGTCACGGAACACCTCGGCGGCTCCCCCGTGGCCGAGGAGGAGGATATCGATCCGCTGCTCGATGTTGCGCAGAACGACACTGAAGGACGCATTGTCGCAGGCATGGAGCATGTTCGCAGGCTGGTGCGGGTCGATCAGAAGCCGATCGGCCGCACGCCGCGCTCGAACCTATCCACCTACAGCGGCATGTTCGACCATGTGCGACGGATCTTCGCTGATACGCCGCTCGCCCGCCGGCGGCACTACAGCCCGGGAAGGTTCTCGTTCAACGTTGCGCAAGGCCGCTGCCCTGTGTGCGAGGGCGAGGGATACGTCATGGTGGAGCTGCTGTTCCTGCCGAGCGTTTTTGCCCCGTGCTCGACCTGTCATGGCTCTCGCTACAACCCGCAAACGCTCGAAGTCGAATGGAACGGGCGCAATATCGCCCAGGTGCTCGAACTGACGGTCGACGATGCGTGCGATTTCTTCGCTGGCGAGGCATCTGTGATGCGCTCACTCGACGTGTTGCGGGAGATCGGTCTTGGCTATCTGCGGCTCGGTCAGCCAGCGACCGAGCTGTCTGGCGGGGAGGCGCAGCGCATCAAGCTGGCGACTGAACTGCAACGCGCTCAACGCGGCAACACGATCTACATCCTCGACGAGCCAACTTCGGGGCTTCACCCCTCCGATGGCGACCGGCTGATGCAACACCTGCAGGGCCTCGTAGACGCTGGCAATACCGTCGTAGTCGTCGAACATGACATGCGCGCCATCACGCAGGCGGACTGGATCATCGACCTGGGACCGGGGGCCGGGGAAGATGGAGGCCGTATCGTTGCCAGCGGCGTCCCTGGCGTTGTTGCGGAAGCGGAAGGCAGTCTCACCGCCCGCTATCTCAAGGCGGCGCTGTAGGTCGTAAATCTGGCCGAACGCACCTTCGATCAGGTGCATCTCGACCACACGTTGGAATGGGTCGAATCTGGAAGCGGGAGCCGGCGATGTGTCACCGCGGTTGACGCGGCTTAGGGTTTGACTGCCCGTCAGGTGCGCCGTGTTCGTATGATACGCAGCGTGGCGGACAGCCAGCAGCGTGGCGGACAGCCAATCGCTGGCCATCCGCCACGCTTGCTTTGTGCGGACCTTCTCCAGGAAGAGGGCCCTCACATGGTTCGTCGAAACGCCCCGTCTTAATTCCCTGCTGCGAGCGCTGCGCCCACACCTTCTGCGATTTCCTCAACGAGTTTGGCGCAGAAGGCGGGCAAATCATTGGGATCGCGGCTGGTAACAAGGCCGTTGTCGACCACGACTTCCTCATTGGTCCATGCACCGCCGGCGTTCTCGATATCGACCTTCAGCGTCGGGTAGGACGTCACGGTGCGACCCTTAAGCACGCCCGCCTCGATCAATGTCCAGGGTGCATGGCATATAGCCGCAACAGGTTTTTTCTGATCGAAGAAAGCCCGGATGAAAGCAATTGCCTCGACGCTGCCGCGCAGCTTGTCGGCACCGACAGTCCCTCCGGGCACAACAAGTCCGTCGAAATCGTCGGCTTTCACCTCGGAAAACGTCTTGTCGATAGTATAGCTGGCGCCCTCGTCAAGATCGCTATTGACTGTGCGAGCCTTGCCCGGTTCAAAACTGATCACGGTCACTTTGCCACCAGCGTCCTCGACAGCTTGCTTGGGCTTCGAGAATTCTGGTTCTTCCGTCCCTCGGGGTGCAATCAGAATGGCAACCGATTTGCCTTCCAAAGTCATAATTTATTTCCTATTCCGTCGAAGACTAAGGTCAGGTGCCCGGCTTGAGCACGACCTTCGTCCAGCCTGCATCGCGCTCGTCGAAATGCTTGTAGGCGTCTGGTGCCTGATCGAGCGGCAGTCGGTGCGAGATGATTTTGGCAGGATTGGCCCGGCCTTGCTCGATAAGCTTCATCAGTCGCCGGTTGTAGTGCTTTACATTGCACTGGCCGGTGCCAATCTTCTGGCCCTTGAACCAGAAGTTGCCGAAGTCGAACGCCATCTTGCCTTCCTTCTGGAGATCGTCGGGCGCGTTCGGGTCTTCCGGAATGAACACGCCGACGACGCCGATTCCGCCGGTGGCCTTCGTGCTTTTGACGAGGCAGTTCATCGTGTAATTGCTGCGCTCCTTGCCGTGGCGATCGCAACACTGATACCCGACCGCCTCGACCCCCCGGTCGGTCCCGAGGCCGCCAGTCGCGTCAAGGATCTGCTGGGCGGGATCGCCCTTGCGCATATCGATCGGAATAGCGCCCATCGCCTCGGCCAGTTTCAGACGGTCATCGTGAGAATCGACGACAAAGATCTGAGAGGCGCCGCGGATTTCGGCCGAGTGCGCGGCCATTAGACCGACCGGACCGGCGCCGTAGATCGCAATGCTTTCGCCAGGCAGGAAACCCGACAGTTCGACGCCATGCCAACCGGTGGGGAAGATGTCGGAGAGCATGACATAGTCATCCTCCTTCTCCTCAGCGTCCTCAGGCAGCTTCAGACAATTGAAGTCCGCATAAGGAACGCGCATCAACTCGGCCTGACCACCTTGCCACGGACCCATCTCGGCAAAGCCATACGCTGCGCCGGCGGTTCCAGGGTTGGTCGTGAGGCAAAAACCCGTCAAACCGCGTTCGCAATTTTCGCAGAAACCGCAACCGACGTTAAACGGCATGCACACGCGATCGCCCTTCTTGATACGATCTACGGCAGCGCCAACTTCGATGACCTCGCCAAGGTTTTCGTGACCGAAGACCCGGCCCTTTTCGAAGCTGGTACGGCCCTCATACATGTGAAGGTCCGACCCGCAGATATTGGTCGTGGTCAGCCGGATGATAACATCGGTCTGCTTTTCAATCTTGGGATCATCGATGGTACTGACAGAAACATCTTTGGGCCCGTTGTACACGACAGCTTTCACGGATCCTTTCCTTTCGCAGCTCTTCTCAACGCGTCATCAAATCGAGACCTTGCTGATGATCCGGTCCATCGCAGCGGCGGAGGACATCGCACCCTTCCAAGTGATCTCAGTTTCCTGAACCTTGTGCTACCTGAGAGGTTCCTTCCCGTGGGCTATCCTGGGATCGATTCACGGCGGTTTTCTGAATAACTGGGCCAGAATGGCCGAATAACGCTCTAAACGGAGGCGACCCGCGCCGCGCGGGAGGCGCGCCCGCCGCCGTCGACTGAACCGCCTTCGACTAAGCGGGCACCGCCGCGCCCAGCTCCGCGCTCCAAGGCTCAGCCGCGCGCGAACGCCTGCGCCGCTGCCTCGGCCACGCTCTCGTCCTCCTTGCCGGTGCCGCCCGACACGCCCACCGCGCCGATCACCGTCTCGCCCTCCTTGATCGGCACGCCCCCGGCGAAGATCATCACCTTGCCGTCGTTTGAGGCATGGATGCCGTAGAAGTCGGCGCCCGGCTGGGCGAGCTTCGCCAGCGCCTTGGTCTCGACGTCGAACGCGCGCGCCGCCCACGCCTTGCCGATCGCGATGTCGACGCTGCCGCGCCACGAATCGTCCATCCGCGCGAACGCTAGGAGGCAGCCGCCCGCGTCCACCACCGCGATGTTCATCGGGTTGCCTGTCCGCTCGGCCTCCGCGATCCCCAAATCGATGATCGTCCGCGCGTCGTTCAGGTCGAGCGTCTGGGTGGTGCGCATGGAGTATCTCCGTGGCCGGTTCGGGGAAAGCCGCTCAACGCACGCCGCCGCGCCCGGGCCCCCCACGCGGGCGATGAGAGCGACGCGCTAGGGTGCCGACCGCTCGGCTATTTCGCGGCCAGCAGGGTGAACTTGTGAATCTGCGGCGGTTCAGAAAACAGTTCTTCTGCCTTGTCCATCAGTGCGGCGGCAACCTTGCCGTCAAGATGGGCCTGCCGATCCTCCTCCGTGTCGAACGTATCGAAGATCGCGTACGCACCGGGACCTTCCTCGATCGCATACCAGGTCAGAGTGCCCGGCTCAGCTTGAACGAGCGGCAATGCCGAGGTCAGGAAATCGGCGACATCGCGCTCTTTTCCGGGCTTGGCCTTCAGTGGTACATACAGGGCAAGTTTGGGCATAAATCACTCCTCAAGTTGAACGCTCAGCTATTCTTCGGCAAAGTAACGGACGAGCGGGCCGGTACGTTCCCCACGAGGCGGAGCACACGCGGCCCCGCCTCCTCGTCGAAATCAGAACTCCTGTGCAGTCGGCCTGATGACGATCGCGTTGACATCGACGTCATCAGGTTGTTCGACAGCGAACGCGATAGCACGCGCCACCGATGCCGCCGGGATGGCCTGCTTGTAGAAGTCCAGCACCGTCTCGGCGGCCGCGCCAGAGGTCGTGAACTTCAAATCGCTTTCGACAGCTCCAGGCTCGATTGACGTGACCCGGACCTTTTCCCCCACCTCGTGGCGCAAGCCCTCGCTGATCGCGCTGACGGCGAACTTGGTGCCGGAATAGACCGTGCCGCCCGGTGCGAAGACCTTGATGCCCGCAACCGAGCTTAAGTTGATGATGTGACCGCTGCCCTGCTCGAGAAAACCGGGAAGGGCCGCCGCGATGCCGTAGAGCGTACCCTTCAGATTGACGTCGATCATCTGGTCCCACTCGTCGGTGTTGACCTCGGCCATCGGACGGATCGGCATCAGCCCGGCGTTGTTGATCAGCACGTCGAGGCGGCCGAAGTCGGCAATGATTGCGGCGACGACGGACTGGACCGCCGACTTGTCGGTGACGTCGAGCGCATAGGCGCGTGCCGTTCCGCCCGTTGCGGCAATGTCCGCGACGACCTCGTCGAGCCTGTCCTTGCGCCGCGCGGCGATGGCCACTTTGGCGCCGCGGTCAGCGAGAAGACGCGCAGTTTCCGCGCCGATGCCGCTGCTGCCGCCGGTAATGAGAATTACCTTGCCTTCGATACCCTTGGTCATGATTGTGTTCCTTCAAGTCAGTTGTTGATTTTTCGCCGGATCGCGGTCCCGCGCGAGCCCGCCCGGCCTGATGGGTTCACCGCGAGCGCAACAGGACGGGAGCGGCGCCGACCTTGATGCGGAGCAGCTCGTAGGGCTTGCGGCGCAGGTCCCGCCCGCCGTGGAAGCCGGGCTGGCGGTGGAGCTGGTTGGCGGTGAAGTAGAGGTAGCCGTCGGTGCCGATCGATAGCGTGTCGGGCCAGCTGATGCGCGGGTCGCTGACCACCGTCGTCCAGCGGCCCTGGTCGAGCACGCGGATCGCGTTGTTCTCGTAATCGCCGGCGAACACGCGGTCCTTGTCGTCCTCGGCTATCCCGTCCGAGGCGCCTTTGCGCCCCAGGCTGCGGACCGCGCGGCCTAACGCCTCCTCGGACACCGCGGGATCGCGCAGCATCGCCGTGGGCACCGCGTGCAGCGTGCGGCCCGACAGTGGCCCGTAATACAGCAGGCTGCCGTCGGCGCTGAGCGCAATCGCGTCGCTTGCGATCGTGACCGGCGTCGCGGGGCCGTCGGCCGGGCGGTTCATGAGCACCGCGCCGTCGACGACCGGGGTGAAGCCGGGCTCGGGGTTGGTCGTCGCATGGTTCGACAGGCGCCGGATCGCACGCCCGCTGGCGATATCGACGACGATGATGCCGCCGACGCCGTCGTTGCTGCTGTCGGTGATGTAGGCGACGCCCTCGGCGCCCTGACGCAGATCGAAGCGCACATCGTTGAGGTAGGTCGTGGGCAGCACCACGCTGGGCGGCAGGACGATCGTCTTCACCACCCGGTTGGTCGCAAGATCGATCGCCACCAGCTTTGCACCGCCGGCCCGTGGTTGAGAGAATTTGGGCGCCGCCGTGTCGAGCACCCACAGGCGATCGGCGCCGTCTGCCACCACGCTCTGCACCGAGATGAAATGCCCCGCCGGGTCGGCCGGATCGGGCCGGTTGGTCGCGGCGTCGGGATAAGGCACCGCCTTGCCGTCGACCAGCTCGGCAACCGTGAACGGCGCGTTGTCGCCCCATTGCGGGAAGTTGACGAAGATGCGCCCGTTGGGGGCGACGGTCACGCCAGTCGGCATCGCGCCATCGAAGGTCGCGACCTGTTCGATCCGGGGCGCGGATGCACCCTCCCGGGTCGTCGCGCAGGCGGCAAGCGAGAGGGCAGCGCCAGCGGCCAGAAGCAGTTTGACGGAGATTTTCATGGCGTCATTTCCTTGAGAATGCGGCCCACTTCGTGAGGCTCGGACCGGAAATATTGCGGGGGCGCCTTGACCGATGCACCAAGCGCGGCGGCGGCGTGCCAGGGCCAACGCGGATCCCACAGCGCAGCGCGGGCAATCGCTATGGCGTCGGCATGCCCGTCTTCTAGGATGCGCTCCGCCTGGTGCGGATCGGTGATCAAGCCGACAGCGATTACAGGCATAGCGACCGCGTCCTTGACCGTGCGGGCCAGCGGTACCTGATAGCCGGGGCCGACCGGGATCTGCTGGCGCGGGTCGAGCCCGCCGCCGGAGACGTGGATCGCCGCGCAACCGCGCCGCTTCAGTTCCTGCGCAAACCTTGCGGTTTCTTCCGCTGTCCAGCCGCCTTCAACCCAGTCAGTCCCGGAAACGCGAACGGTCACCGGGCGGTCGGCCGGAAACGATTCGCGCACGGCATCGAACACTTCCAGCGGGAACCGCATCCGGTTGTCGAGGCTGCCGCCGTATTCGTCGCCGCGCCGGTTGGAGATCGGCGAAAGAAACTCGTGAAGCAGATAGCCATGCGCGGCGTGGATCTGGACGGCTTCGATGCCGAGCCTGCCGGCGCGCCGGGCGGCATCCGCGAACGCCTCCCGGATGCGGGCAAGCCCTGACTTGTCCAGTTCGACAGGGGGATGGTCGTCCGGAGCGAAGGGAATGGCGCTGGGTGCCACGGTCTGCCAGCCATTCTCCGTATCGGGGGGAAGCTGCGCTCCGCCGTGCCACGGCTTGGCGCTGCTCGCCTTGCGGCCGGCATGGGCCAGCTGGATGACGAGCGGCATGTCCGACCACTGACGGACGCTTTCTAGCACGCTTCGCATCGCCGCTTCGGTACGGTCATCGTACAGGCCGACGTCACCGTAGGTGATGCGACCTTCGGGGCTGACAGCGGTCGCCTCTATCGTCAGCGCGCCCGCGCCCGACAGCGCCAACTGGCCGAGATGCATCCGGTGCCAATCGGTCATCGCGCCGTCCTCGGCAGAATACTGGCACATCGGCGCGATAACGATGCGGTTGGCAAGCCGCAGCCCCGCGACCTCGAGCGGTTCGAACAGGCGCGCCATCACCATGCGCCCGTGTTGGGCATGGAGGCCCAGGGTTCGGCCGGGGCCATGTGTTCGCCTTTTTGGAGCAGTTCGATCGAGATCCCGTCCGGCGAGCGGACGAACGCCATGTATCCGTCGCGCGGGGGGCGATTGATCGTCACGCCGCCCGCTTGCAGCCGCGCGCACGTCTCGTAGATGTCGTCGACCCCGTAGGCGAGATGGCCGAAGTTTCTGCCCCCCGTGTAAGTCTCGGTAGCGCTGCCGTCCTCGGGCGGCCAGTTGTACGTCAGTTCGACCTCGGCATCGCCCTGCTCGCCGTCGCCGCGGAAATCCTCGTCGGCGGCAAGGTAGATCAGCGTGTAACGCCCGGCCTGGTTCTCCATGCGCCGGGTCTCCTTAAGACCCAGCAGCGTGAAGAACCGGATCGCTGCCTCGGGATCGGCGACGCGCAGCATGGTGTGGAGATAGCGCATGATCAGGCGACCTTGTCCTTGAGGGCTTCCATCACGAGCTCTGCGGTGAGGGTAGCGCTGGCGGGGTTCTGGCCGGTCACCAGATTGCCGTCGCGCAGGGCGAAGGGGGCAAAATCGGGGCCGCCCTCGTGCTTGCCGCCGAGTTCCTTGAGACGCGTTTCGAGGAGGAACGGCACCGCCTGATCGAGACCGACCGCGCGTTCCTCGCTGTCCGTGAAGCCCGCGACACGGCGGCCGGCGACGAAGGGCGTGCCATCGGCCTTCTTCGCCGAGACCAGCCCTGCCGGTCCATGGCAGACGGCGGCGACGATCTTGCCTTCGCGGTCGAAGCGTTCGACCAGGCGGGCCAGTTCGTCACTGACGGGGTAATCGAACATGGTGCCGTGGCCGCCCGGCAGGAACAGCGCGTCGTAGCCGGCGGGATCGATGCTTGTGAATACAAGGGTGCTGGCAACCTCGCCCTTCAGGGCCTCGTCCTTCAGATAGCGCTCGACCGAAGCGTCGTTCTCGCCGTCGGCGTTGACGCTACGCTGGTCGACGGGGATGGCGCCACCCTTGATCGAGGCCAGCGTAACCTCGGCGCCCGCATCGCGGAACGCGTAGTACGGGGTGGTAAGTTCCTCGAGCCAGACGCCCGTCGGTTCGGTGCCGGGAGTCATGCGGTCGGCGGAGGTGGCCACCATGAGAATGCGGGTCATCGTCAGTTGTCCTTTTCTAGTGATGTCGGAAACACGAGCAAACGCACCCGCCGGCGCCGCGCCCGCCACCAGGACAGCGGTGAGGGCTTGGAGCAATTGGCGGCGATTTTGCTTCGATCGTTCCTTTCGGCGGCTTAGATACGCAGGGAACGGCATCATGAAATCCAGCGGGAATGGCGGACGGCCATAAATCCGGTTATGGAACCGGAATGTCCCTCCTGCAGTTGCGCACCTTCGTCGAAGTCTACCGCCGTCGTTCACTGAGCGAGGCGGCCCGGGCAATCGGCATCACCCAACCGGCTGCGTCGCAGCACATCGCATCGCTCGAGGCGCAATTGGGCCGTCCCTTGTTCGATCGTCATTCGCGGGGTGTTCGACCAACAGCGATTGCCGACGATCTCGCGGCTTCGATCGGAAGCAGCCTCGACACGGCGGAATCGGCACTGGCCAGCGCGCGGGCCCGATCGTCGCGCATCTCGGGCACGGTCCACATCGCCGCGCCGTCGGACCTACTGGGAGAGATGATCGCGCCCCGACTGGCGCCGCTGCTGGATGCGGGGCTAGACCTGCGCCTGCATATCGGCGGGCGCGAGGCGCTCTATGCCTTGCTGCTCGAAGACAAGGTGCACCTAGCCGTCACCGCCTCGCAGCCCGAAGATCCGCGGTTGGCCTTTCATCCGCTGGGCGAAGAGCACCTGCGCGCCGTAGCCTCGCCCGCCGTTGCCATGCGGATTGCCGAATTGCCGCTTGCCGACGGGCTCAACCGGACGGCCCACCTCGCGTACGACCTCGACCGACCGCTGCTGCGTACCTGGCTCCATGCAAACCAGATCGAGCTGACGAGCCAGCCCGCGTTGACCGCGCCCGATCTGAGGGTGCTACGGTCGGGATTGTGCGCGGGTCTCGGCTGGACGGTGATGCCTGGCTATCTCACCCGCAGCGAACGCGCTGCCTGCACGCTGATCGAGATACCTGCCCCGGTCACGGTGCCGCGCAACGCTTACTACCTCGTCTGGGCACGCTCATCGCTGCGACACCCGCGCGTGGCCATGGCTCGGGACGCCCTGATTGCTGCACTCCGAAAATAATGGTGGCCACGCCTGTTGGGCCGTGAGCGCAATGTCGGGTCTGAACCAGTTGAGCGCTGGCGAAACGAATGGCGGCTTTCGGGATCGTCGGCTACAAGGCCGAACGTCCGAATTTAGGGCGCATTGCTGCCAGACGGTTTCACGGCGACCGAGCGGCAGGTTTTGGCAGAAGCTGTCGTTGAAAGCGCGACCGGCGAACGACGCATCTTGGTCGCGAGCTGCCTGCGCTTGAGCGGCAGCTATCCCCGCCACCCGGCTCCGAACCAGACAGTCGCCTACCGGCCCTCTTGCTGCCTTGATCGGACACAAGTGTCCGATCGCCGAATTGCTCAATCCGAGGCGCGAGGGTCAGCAATCGTTCCGGCCCCAGTTCGAAGGCATGCCGTTCGAGCCATTCAGCAAAGCTCTGTATTCGTAGCGCCATGAACCCCACGCCGTGACATCACTCTGAAAGAAAGGCACTTTTTCTACTCTCCACGAAGACAGGGGTTGTAGGTTCGGTGTGAACCTTACACCGTGAACAAATCGAGAATACAGCGTTGTAAACGGCAAGAACCCCTGACGAGAAAGCGCGGAAAACTGCCAAAAATGCGCAGGTACACTGTCTTCGGGAGGCAGGGGCCGGAGGTTCGAATCCTCTTTCCCCGACCAACTTATTCGTCCGGACTTCGGTTCGGGACGATAAGCAGAAAAACCCCGGACTTCCATCGGAAGTCCGGGGTTTTTGCGTTCTGTTTCCTTGCATGCCCTTCGGACCGCGGACCGACCGAGGGCATAACGAACCCGGTTCGGCATGCCCCCTGTCCTGACTTCAAGAGCCTATCACCCCTGGGTTGCCGGCACCGCCAATTTGGCAATCGCGTCGATCAGGTCGGCGACCTTGAAGGGCTTTTCGATCACCGGCACCGCATCGAACGCCTCGGGCAGATGATCGCGCCCATAGCCGCTGACGAACAGGAAGGGCATGGCCCGGTCCGCCAGGACGCGCGCAACCTGCTCCACGCCCTCACCCTGGAGATTGCCGTCAAGCAGCACCAGGTCGCACTCTGCCTGATCGATCAGGGCCAGTGCATCGGCCACGGTCGCAGCCTGCCCGACGATATGGCCGCCCGCATCCTCCAGCGTCGCGGCCAGTTCGAAGGCGACAAGCGGCTCATCCTCGATCAGCAGCAGCCGGCGGCCGCCCAGATGCGCCTTGCCGTCACTGCCATTGCCGCTCGCGCCCTGCTCGCGGGGCGCTGGACGTGCCTTCTTGCGCAGACGCGGGCTGGAGGCATAGGGCAGCGTCAGCGTCCATCCCATGCCCTCTGGGCCGTAATGGGGCTGGGCACTGCCGCCGTCGGAACGCAGGCTGCGTTCGATCAGCGCGGTGCCGAAGCCGCGACGGCTGGGCGGCGCAACCGGCGGACCGCCCCGTTCGCGCCAATCCAGAACCAGTTGATCATTGGTCAGACGCCATTCCAGTTCGACACGGCCGGTCGGCGCCGACAGCGCGCCATATTTATGGGCGTTGGTCACCAGTTCGTGCAGCACCAGAGCCAGGTGCAGTGCCGGTTCGGGCCGCAGATCGACCTCCGGCCCGTTCCAATGGAATCGTTCTCCGTCGATCGCGCCGATCGTCACCTGCCCCTCGATCAGATCGCCCAGCCGCGCGGCCTGCCAGGTTTCGCCGCTCAGCAACGAATGAGCGCTGGCCAGCGCGTGGATGCGACCGATGAAGGTCGGGGCGAAATCGGACGGGCCGGACGAATGGCGCAAGGTCTGGGTGGCGATCGCCTGGACCGACGCCAGCGTGTTCTTCACCCGGTGATTAAGCTCGCCGATCAGCAGCTTCTGCGTTGCTTCCGCCCGCTTGCGGTCGGTCACGTCGAGTATCTGCAGGCTGATCGAGAAGAGCCGGCCGGCGGCATCGCGCAGCGCCGAGCAATAGCATTCGCAATCGAGGGTCAGTCCCTCGGTCGTGTGGAAGCGCAGCAGGCGGTTGGTGCGCGGCACGGTACCAGCGATCATCTCGTCCATCAGGCCGGCAAAGTCGCCACGCTGGCTGTCGTCCAGCCATTTGAGTTCGGACGCGCCAAAGCCCGCCACCTCTGCCGCACGCCAGCCGAACAGTCGTTCCGCCCCCTTGGACCAGGCGACGACATGACGCTGGGCGTCGATTTCGACGATTGCCAGCGGACTGTTGTCGCCATGGGCCTGGATGCGGGCCAGCGCCGCGGCATGGCTGTCACGTTCCCGCGCCAGCTCCTGCCGCTGCTGGAACAGCTCGACGAACAAGGCGACCTTGTGCCGCAGGATATGGGGATCGACCGGCTTGAACAGATAGTCGATCGCGCCGCTTTCATAGCCGCGAAACTGGCGCCGCTCGTCGGTCGCCACGGCGGTCAGGAAGATGATCGGCACGCGCCGGGTCCGTTCCGTGCCGCGCATCAGTTCGGCCAGCTCGAACCCGTCCATGCCCGGCATCTGCACGTCGAGCAGCGCCAGCGCGACATCCTCCACCAGCAACAGTTCGAGCGCCTGCATGCCCGATCGCGCCTTGATGAGGGTCACGCCCTCGTCCGCCAGCAGCGCTTCAAGCGCGGTCAGATTTTCCTCGACATCGTCGACCGCCAGGATCTTGGTGGGCTCAGGCTGCATGGTCGAGCGCCTTCAGATCCTGCAGGTTGCGGCGATAGATTTTCTCGCCCTCGTCGAAATCGGCAAAGCCATCGGAATAGCGCGAGAAGCGCAGCGTTTCCTTCGAGCCCAGCCCCAGGAAGCCGCCGCGGACCAGCGATTCCCCGAACAGGCCGAGCGCGCGGTCCTGCAATTCGCGATCGAAATAGATGAGCACATTACGGCTGGACACCAGCTGTACCTCCCCGAAGACCTGGTCGCTCGCCAGATTATGTTGTGCAAAGACCGCGCGGCGACGTAGCGTCTTGTCGAAGACGGCAGCGCCATAGGCGGCAGTATAATAATCGGACAGCGAGGCCTTCCCGCCCGCAAGCCGATGATTTTCGCTGAATTGCGGCAGACGATCGATCGCGTAGATGCCCGCCTCCGCCTTTTCGAGCGCGGCCGGGCTGATGTCGGTGCAGTAGAAGATCGTGCGATCCTCCAGCCCTTCCTCGCGGAACAGGATCGCGAGCGAGTAGAATTCCTCGCCATTGGCGCAGCCGGCGATCCATATCTTGAGCGAGGGATAGGTCTTGAGATGCGGCACGACCTGTTCACGCAATGCCCGGAAATAGGCGGGATCGCGGAACATCTCACTCACCTGGATGGTGAGGAAGCCCATCAGGTCGGCGAACACGGCGGGATCGCGCAGCAGCAGATGCTGAAGCTGGGACAGGCTGTCGCAGCCATGCTGATGCTGGGCACGGGCCAGCCGGCGATGCAGCGATCCGCGCGAATAGCCGCGAAAGTCGTAATGATAATGGCGGAAGATCGCTTCGAGCAGCAGGTCGAGCTCCAGCTCGTCCCGCGGCCCGAAATGCTCCTCCATCAGCGCGGCATCCATACACGCACCAGGCTGAGCAATTTGTCGACGTCGAGCGGCTTGGCGAGATAATCGTTGGCACCGGCGGCCAGGCATTCCTGCTGGTCCTGCGCCATCGCCTTGGCCGTGAGCGCGATGATCGGCAAGCCCACGCCCCAGCCCTGCTTGCGGATCTCGCGCATCGCGGTCAGCCCGTCCATTTCGGGCATCATCACATCCATCAGCACAAGATCGACCTTGGGCGCATCGGCGCGCGCAGCCTCTTCGAGCGCGACAAGCGCCTCGCGGCCATTGCGTGCGATACGGACATGAACCCCATGGGGTTCGAAAATGCTCGTGAGGGCATAAACGTTCCGTATATCGTCCTCGACAA
Source organism: Sphingobium sp. DN12 (assembly GCF_051058005.1). NCBI lineage: Bacteria > Pseudomonadati > Pseudomonadota > Alphaproteobacteria > Sphingomonadales > Sphingobiaceae > Sphingobium > Sphingobium sp. DN12. The sequence continues at coordinate 752,616 of NZ_CP173717.1, read as the reverse complement.
CCAGAATATTTTTGCCTTCCAGCGCCTCGTCGCGGCTGAGCGAACGAGCGATCAGCTGCTGCTGGGGTTCGGGCAGTTCCGACACCACCTGATGCAGGAACAGCGTCACTTCATCGAGCAGCCGTTCGGGCGACTTGGCGCCCTTGACGATGATCGACTTGGAATAGCGGCGCAGGCGCAGTTCCTCCTCCGCGCCAAGGTCGCGGCCGGTATAGACGATGACCGGCGGGAAGCCGACGCTGTCGTCCGCGCTCAACCGTTCGAGCAGGTCGAAACCGGACGCATCGGGCAGGTTGAGATCGAGCACCATGCAATCGAAGGTCTCGCGGCCCAGCATCTCGAAACATTGGGCGGCCGAATGGGCCTCCAGCGTCTCCACCTCGCGCGAGGCGAGCAGCAGCTTGATGCTCTCGGCCTGCTGGGCGTCGTCCTCGACCACCAGAACCCGGCGCATGCGCTGGGCCATGCGCGCCTCCAGCCCTTCGAGCATGTCGATCAGCGCATCGCGCTTCACCGGCTTAAACAGATAGCCGATCGCGCCGCTGGCCAGCGCCGCCTGGCTGTCATCATCGACCGACACGACATGGACCGGGATGTGGCGGGTGCGCATGTCGCGCTTGATCCGGTCGAGCACCGACAGGCCGGTATGGTCGGGCAGGTTCATGTCGAGGATGACGGCATGGGGCAGATATTGCCGCGCCATCAGCGCGCCTTCGTCGGCGGTGCCGGCGATCAGGCACTGGAAGCCCTGTTCATGCGCGATGTCGCACAGGATGCGGGCGAAGACCGGATCATCCTCCACGATCAGGATCAGGCGCGAATCCCCGGACAGGGTTTCGCGATCGTCCTGGGTGTCGACCAGGCTGGCGACACGCTGGCGCGCGGGCGTCACCGGCTGGGGGCGCGGTGCTTCGGCCAGGCTGATCGAGGGCAGATGGCTGAGCGCGGGATCAAAGCGATCGGGCAGCAGCAGCGAGAAGGCACTGCCCTCGCCCGGCTGGCTTTCGACGCGCAGTTCGCCGCCCAGCAGCCGCGCCAGTTCGCGCGAGATGGAGAGGCCAAGGCCGGTGCCGCCATATTTGCGGCTGATCGTGCCATCGGCCTGGCGGAAGGGTTCGAAGATCAGCTTCTGCTGCGCTTCCGCAATGCCGACGCCGCTGTCCTGCACGGTGAAGGCGACCCGGCCATCCGCATGCCGGCCGACGGTCAGCGCGACCTCGCCCCGATCGGTGAACTTGATCGCGTTGGACAGGAAATTCTTCAGCACCTGCTCGACGCGCTGCGGATCGGTTTCGATCTCGACCGGATCGGCGCCGGCGGCAAGGCGGAAGGACAGGCCCTTGGCCTGGGCCGAGGGCGCGAAGATCGCCTGCAGCTTGTCCAGCATCGGCGCGACCCGCACGGAACGCGGCTGCAATTCCAGCTTGCCCGCCTCGATCTTCGAAATGTCGAGAATGTCGTTGATCAGGGTCAGCAGGTCATTGCCGGACGTCTCGATCGTTTCGGCATGACGCACCTGATCGGCGCTGAGATTGCCGGCACGATTTTCCGCCAGCAGGCGTGCCATGATGAGCAGCGAGTTGAGCGGCGTGCGCAGCTCATGGCTCATATTGGCGAGGAATTCGGACTTGTAGCGGCTGGCCTGATCCAGCTCGGCGGCCTGTTGCTGGAGCGAAAGCTGGGCGCGGGCGAGATCATCGCGCTGCGCCTGCATGTGGCGGGCCTGCTCCTCCAGCTGGACATTGGTCTGTTCCAGCTCGCTCTGCTGCGCCTCCAGACGGGTGGCAGAGTCCTGAAGCTGGCGGCTCTGGGTTTCCAGCTCGTCATTATTGGCGCGCAGTTCCTCGCCCTGGGCCTGCAATTCCTCGGCCTGACGCTGGGTTTCCTCCAGCGCGTCCTGCAACCGGGCGCGGAAACGGGCCGAACGCAGCGCGATGCCCATGCCAGCGCTCGCTTCCTCCAGCAGTTCGAGCACGCGGTCGTCGACCGGATCGAAGGCGCCCAGTTCGAGCACCGCATTGACGATGCCGTCCGTCACGGTCGGCACGATCAGCAGATGGCGGGGACGATCGCGGCCAAAGGCCGAGCCGATCGTCAGATAATGATCGGGCACATCATGCAGCAGTTGCGCCCGCCCTTCGGCCGCGACCTGGCCGAGCAGCCCTTCCTTGGCGACGAAGCGCTGCGGCATGTCGGCATCGGCCGGCACGCCGAGCGTCGCGACGCGATTGAACTGGCCATCCTCGCCCTTGAACAGGGCACCGCCCTGGAAGCCGAGATAGCGCGCGAGGAAGGCTAGGATCGCCTCCCCCAGCTGCTCGACGCTCTGGTCGCCGCGCATCGCATCGGACAGGCCCAGATGCCCCGCCTGCAACCAGGCCTGGCGCGCGCGCGCCTTGCTGTTGCGGCGCACCAGCAGATAGACGGCGATGGTCAGAACCACGCCCAGAAGGCCGGTGACAAGGCCCGACATGATCGCGGTCTGCGAGGCCGATGCCATGTCGGCAAGGCGGATTTCCCGCAATCGCAGTTCCTCTCGGGCCATGGTGTCGAGCTGGGCCCGGACGGCGTCCATTTCCTGCTTGCCGCGGCCGGTGGTAACGATCGTCAGTGCCTGGATGATGCTCTGGTTGCGCCGCGCCTCGATCGTTTCCCTGAGTTCGGCAAACTTGGCATCGACATGACGCCGCAGGCGGGCGAGATTATTCTGCTGGGTCGGGTTGTCGCGGGTCAGCCTGGCCAGCGCATCGAGCCGGCCCGGCATGGTCGCCACCGCATTCTCATAGGGCTCCAGATAGCCGCGGTCGCTCGTCAGCAGATAGCCGCGCTGGCCAGTCTCGGCATCCTGCGCGGTCGAAAGCAGCTCGTCGAGCGCAATCAGCACATTATGAGTATGGCGGATCGCCCGGTCGCTCTCGCCCAGGCCCTGGATATTGAGATAGGCGACGGCGCCGCTTACCAGGAAGAAGGCAATTCCGAAGAACAGGCCCAGCGCCGCCCATGCATCCGTGCGCCCACTGACGGAGCCAAATTTCGCCTTGCCCATTATCATCCTGTTGTCGTTGCCGTGACGGAGGTGCCGACTAAGGGGCATTTCCGCGCGAAAGCAAGCGCCACCTTGCGCCGGAGCGCCAGGGCTGATCGAGATCAACCTTTTGATGTGCCTGATCGCATCCCGAGCGCCCGCGACCATTGCGCACAGGCTGCGCCATTGCCATCATCGCGCGACACGGAGTGGCGGGAGGCCGGCGATGGAGACGATCGGGCGCGATCTGCGGGAGATGCAGCGTGTGCCGCTGACGGCCGAGCATGTCGCGGCGCTGCGGGCCGAGGGCACCGAGGCCATCTATCCCGCCGGCACCTATATCGTCCGGCCCGGCGACCCGGTCGACCGCTTCATCTATGTCGAGGATGGCGAGATCGAGGTGGTCAATCCGTTCGGCGAAGAACGGCATGTCCCCTCCACCATCGGCCCGACCCAGTTCATGGGCGAGATTTCCTTTCTGGGCGGCGGCAGCTGGTCGATCCCGATGCGGGCAGCGCGCGATACCCGCGTGCTAGAAGTGCCGCGCCCGGCGATGCTGCGGCTGATGGCGGCGATCCCGGAAATGTCGGACATCATCATCACCGTGCTGGCCGCACGACGTCGGCGGCAGCTCGACATGGGCGACAGCACCCTGGTGCTGATCGGCGAGGATGAGGATCGGGCGGTGCGCTGCATCGCCGAGTTCGCCAGCCGCAACCGCCTGCCCTACACATCCCATGCGCTGGGCAGCGACGATGCCCGGCGGGTCGCCGCCAGTTGCGGGGCGCAGGCCGACCGGCCCGCCGTGATCTTCGGTCGCGACAATGTCGTTGCCGATCCCACGCCCGAGAAGGTCGCCCGGCTGTTTGGCCTGGATCGCGGCTTTACCGAGAATGAGACGGTCGACCTGCTGATCGTGGGCGGTGGGCCGGCCGGCGTGGCGGCGGCCGTCTATGCCGGGGCCGAAGGGCTCAACGCGCTGGTGGTGGAGGATATCGCGATTGGCGGCCAGGCGGGGACGTCGAGCCGGATCGAAAATTATATGGGCTTTCCCACCGGGATTTCGGGCGCCGACCTGGTCTGGCGCGGCGAGGTGCAGGCGATGAAGTTCGGCACCCGCTTCCTGATGCCGCGCCGGGTGACGGCGCTGGAGGAAACCGGCGACGGCCATTATTGCGGCGTCTTCGACAATGGCCAGCGCATCTGCGCCCGCGCAGTGCTGGTCGCGACCGGCGTCGAATATCGCCGCCTGCCGATCGACCGGCTCGCCGAGCTGGAGGGGGCCGGCATCTATTATGCCGCGACCGAGAATGAGGCGCGCTATTGCCGCCAGGCCGAAGCCGTGGTGGTCGGCGGCGGCAACAGCGCCGGCCAGGCGGCGATGTTCCTCAGCCGCAGCGCGCGCCATGTCCATCTGCTGGTGCGCGGGCCTTCGCTCGCCTTGTCGATGTCCAGCTACCTGTCCAGCCGGCTGGAGGCCGACCCGGCGATCACCATCCATTATGACACCGAAATTGACACATTGCATGGCGATGCGCAGCTCGACGCGGTGACGATCCGCAAGGCCGATGGCAACCAGCGCGAGATCGCCTGCTGCGCCCTGTTCATCATGGTCGGCGCGGCGCCCAATACCGGCTGGCTGTCGGGACTGGTGTCGCTCGACGACAAGGGGTTCGTGCTGACCGGCGATGCGGTCGAGGCCCCCTCCCCCTATGAAACCTCCCGCGCCGGCATCTTCGCGGTCGGCGACGTGCGCGCCGGATCGGTGAAGCGCGTCGCCTCTGCCGTGGGCGAAGGATCGGTCGTGATCTCGCGCATCTGGAGCCATGTGAATGGGTGAAGCATGAAGGCAGCGCTTCTTTTCCTGCAGGCCGCCACCGGCGCCGTCGCCCCGGCCCCGACGATGGAAACCATGCGCCAACAGGTGACCGATGCCTATCGCCAGGAGGAGGCGCGACAGGCCGCATTGCCACCGGCGAAGGACGATGCCGAGAAGATCATCCGGCTGGGCACGCTGGATCAGGTCGGTCGCATCACCATGATGAAACTGGACTGGTCATCGGTGCCCGCCGACCAGCAACCGATATGGCGCGGAGCCATATTGGCCGAGATCAGTCGCCATGACAGGCTGAATCAGGAACGGCTCAAGACCTTGATCCCGGACGAAGGATGGTTCCGGATCAGCGTCTACGGCAAGGAAACGGCCCGCGCCGCCTTCCTGATCGTCCAGCATGCCGTCGACGATCCGGCGCTGATGCGCGGGACACTGAACCGGATGGAGGCCTTGCTGCCGGGCGGCGAGGCCGAGGGCCAGGCCTATGCGATGCTCTATGACCGGGTGGCGATGACATTCGACAAGAAGCCGCAGCGCTATGGCACCCAGGTCAATTGTGTCGACGGCCGATGGCAGCCGACCGACCTGGAAGCGCCCGACGCGGTGAATACGCGCCGCCAGGCAGTCGGCATGACGCAGACGATCGAGCAATATCTGGCGATGTTCGACAACGCCCAGTGCCCCAAGGCATAGCGCGCCCGGTCAGGCCGCGCGCTGCAGCTTCTCCCGCAGCGTGACCAGCGACTGGTTGAGCGCGGCGATTTCCTCGATCGAGATGCCGACGGCCTCCATCAGTTCGGCGGGGACGCAGGTTGACACGTCCTGTGCCACCGACTGCCCCTGCTGCGTCAGGCGCACCCGCACCACCCGCTCATCCTTGGTGTCGCGCTGGCGGGTGACGAGGTCCGCCGCCTCCAGCCGCTTGATCAGCGGGGTCAGTGTGTTGGATTCGAGGAAGAGCTGACCGCCCAGCTCGCCGACCGTCTGGTCGTCGCGCCGGGCCAGCGCCACCATCACCAGATATTGGGGATAGGTGAGGCCGTAGCGATCGAGCAGCGGCTTGTAGAGCCGGTTGAAGGCCAGCCCGGTCGAATAGACGCCGAAGCAGAGAAAATCGTCGAGCGCGCCGCGCGCGGTATCTTGGGTGGTCATGGCGGGGGTGGTCATGGCGATGCTCCTTGACCGGAAATATAAATCGCACGCGATATGATCGCAAGGGTTGACGACTCAGATCGGCAGGCACATATAGATCGCACGCGATTTAATCGCATACGATTAAATGAAAGGACCGATCGATGAGCAGCAAGATCCTCTATTCCACCAGCGCCACCGCAACCGGCGGCCGTGACGGCAAGGCCGCAACCACCGACGGCAGCTTCGCCGTGACGCTGGGCACGCCCAAGGAACTGGGCGGCAATGGCCAGGGCAATAATCCTGAACAGCTGTTCGCATCGGGCTATGCCGCCTGCTTCCTGGGCGCGATGAAGTTCGCCGCCAGCCAGGACAAGGATCTGCCCCGCGTGCCTGCCGACGCCAGCGTCACCGCCACGGTCGGCATCGGCCCGCGCAGCGACAAGGGCTTTGGCCTGGACGTCGCGCTGGAAATCAGCCTGCCGGGCGTCGACAAGGCTGCTGCCGAGGCGCTGGTCGCCGAAGCGGACACGATCTGCCCCTATTCGCACGCCACGCGCGGCAATATCGACGTGCGCCTGAGCGTCGCCTGACGCGCGGCAATCCGGCACAAAGAAAAAGGGCGGCCTGTGCGGGCCGCCCTTTTCATCATCAGCCGATCATCATCAGGCTGGCATTGCCGCCCGCGGCGGTCGTGTTGATGGAGGTCGACACCTCCTCCAGCAGCCAGTCGAGATGCCAGGCGCGCTCGTCGCCCGGCGCGGCTGCATGGACAGTGACGATCGGCCCATCCAGTTCGGCCACTGCCTGGGTTGCGGCGAGGATCTGGTCGGCATCCCCCTCCACCAGCATCGCGGCAAAGGGCGCGTCGGGCTGGGCGAGGAAATGGGCGGCGACGCTGGCGGGCAGCCCCTGTGGCAGCGGCGCCCCTTCGATCACCGCGCGATTGCCGGTTGCCAGCACGGCGGCCATCTGCGCGAGCAGGCCGCGCCGCGTGCCCGGACGCAGCAACAGCAAGCCGCGCGGATGCAGCGCATAGAGGTTGGTCTCGCCGACCGGGCCGGGCAGCGCCAGTTCAACGCCGAGCGCCGACGCATCGCCATAATGGCGCGCAACCGCCGCCGCCTCATGATCGTCCTGCGCTTCCAGCCAGTTGACGAAATCATGGATTGGCGAGGCGAGATAGCCGACCCGCTCGGCAAAGACCGGCGCGGTGCGGGTCAGGCGGCCGAGATAGAGCGGCCCGCCCGCCTTGGGTCCGGTGCCCGACAGGCCGCGCCCGCCGAACGGCTGAACCCCGACGATCGCGCCGATGACATTGCGGTTCACATAGATATTGCCGGCCTTCACCCGCGCGGTGACGCGGGCCACCGTCTCGTCGAGGCGGGTGTGCAGGCCGAAGGTCAGGCCATAACCGGTGGCGTTGATCGCATCGACCAGCGCATCCATCCGCTCGCGACGGAAACGGATGACGTGCAGCACCGGGCCGAATATCTCGCGGGTGAGGTCGGCGATACTGTCCAGTTCGATGATGGTCGGCGCGACGAAGGTGCCGTGCGCCGCCTCCTCGGGCAGGTCCTGCTGCTCGACCTTACGGCCGAGCGCGCGCATCGATGCGATATGCTGTTCGATGCCCGCCTTCGCCTCGGCGGTGATGACCGGGCCGGTATCGACCGCGAGCCGATCAGTGCGGCCAATGCGCAATTCCCTGAGCGCGCCCTTCAGCATGGTGAGGGTGCGATCGGCGACATCCTCCTGCAGGCACAGGATGCGCAGCGCCGAGCAGCGCTGACCAGCGCTGTCGAAGGCGGAGGCGATGACGTCGGCCACCACCTGTTCCGCGAGCGCTGAACTGTCGACGATCATCGCATTCTGGCCGCCGGTTTCGGCGATCAGCGGGATCGGCTTGCCGGCGGGCGACAGGCGGGTGGCGAGCTGGCGCTGGATGAGGCGAGCAACCTCGGTCGAGCCGGTGAACATGACGCCTGCCGTTTCCGGCGCGGCGACCAGCGCGGCGCCGATCCGGCCGTCGCCGGGCAGCAATTGCAGCGCATCGCCGGGCACGCCGGTTTCATGCAGCAGGCGCACGGCTTCGGCCGCGATCAGCGGGGTTTCCTCGGCAGGCTTGGCCAGCACCGGATTGCCCGCGACCAGCGCGGCCGCGACCTGTCCGGTGAAGATGGCGAGCGGGAAATTCCAGGGACTGATGCAGATAATCGGTCCCAGCGGCAGCTGATCCGGGCCGAAGGTGCCGCGTGCCTGCGCCGCATAATAACGCAGGAAGTCGATCGCCTCGCGCACTTCGGCGATGGCGTTGGGCAGCGACTTGCCGGCTTCGCGCATGATGAGGCCGAGCAGCACCGGCATCCGGTCCTGCATCGCGTCGGCCGCCCGATCCAGCAGGACGGCGCGATCGGCGACGGGCGTGTTGGGCCAGCAGGCGTTGGCGGCGCGGATCGCGGCGGCGCGGGCGTGATCGGCGCTCGCTTCCCAGACGGTGCCGACAATGTCGCGATGGTCGGCAGGATTGCAGACCGGGCGCGCTTCCCCTTCCCCGCCCTCTGGCGCGGCGGCCCAGGCGATGGTGGCGCTGTGTTGCAGCGCCTGCGTCAGCGCGGCAAGCGCGCCTTCATCGCTGAGATCGATGCCATCGGAATTGCGGCGATCGGGATAGAGACCGGCGGGCGAGGCAATCTGGTCGTGCCGGGCGCCGGGATGCGGCATGGCGCGAACGATCTCGACCGGGTCGGCGATCATCTCGTCGATCGAGACATCGGGATCGGCGATGCGGTTGACGAAGCTGCTATTCGCGCCATTTTCCAGCAGGCGGCGGACGAGATAGGCGAGCAATGTCTCATGCGTGCCGACCGGGGCGTAGATGCGGCACGGGCGGTCGAGCTTGTCCTTGCCGACGACCTGTTCATAGAGCGGCTCGCCCATGCCGTGCAGGCACTGGAACTCATATTTGCCAATCGCGAAGTCCGGCCCGGCCATCTGGTAAATGGTGGCGAGCGTCTGGGCATTATGAGTCGCGAATTGCGGGAAGACGGCGTCGGGCGCAGCCAGCAGCTTCCTAGCGCAGGCGACATAGGCGACGTCGGTATGGACCTTGCGGGTATAGACCGGGAAATCGGCGAGGCCGTCGACCTGCGCCCGCTTGATCTCCGCATCCCAATAGGCGCCCTTGACCAGACGCACCATCATCCGGCGATTGGCGCGACGGGCGAGGTCGATGATCCAGTCGATGACGAAGGGACAGCGCTTGCCATAGCCCTGGACGACGAAGCCCAGGCCATCCCAGCCGGCGAGGTCTGGGTCGAGCGCCAGGCTTTCGAGCAGGTCGAGCGAGAGTTCGAGCCGGTCGGCTTCCTCCGCGTCGATGTTGAGGCCGATGTCGTAGTGCTTCGAGAGCAGCGCCAGTTGCTTCACCGCCGGCAGCAATTCGCCCATCACCCGGTCGGCCTGCGCGCGGACATAGCGCGGATGGAGCGCCGACAGCTTGATCGAGATGCCGGGGCCAGCATAGATGCCGCGACCGGCCGACGCCTTGCCGATGGCGTGGATCGCCTTTTCATAATCGGCATAATAGCGCGCGGCGTCGGCGGCGGTGGTCGCCGCCTCGCCCAGCATGTCATAGCTGTAGGCGAAGCCCTTGGCCTCCAGTTCCTTGGCGCGCTTGACCGCTTCCTTGATCGTCTCGCCGGTGACGAACTGTTCGCCCATCATCCGCATGGCAAGGTCGACGCCGCGACGGATCACCGGCTCGCCGGCACGGGCGACCAGACGGGCGAGCGCCGCCGCCAGGCCGCGATCATCGACGCTGCCGACCAGCTTGCCGGTGACGACCAGGCCCCAGGTCGCGGCGTTGACGAACAAAGACTTGCCGCCGCCCAGATGCGAACTCCAGTCGCCGTCGGCGATCTTGTCGCGAATGAGGGCGTCGCGCGTGTCATTGTCCGGGATACGCAGCAAAGCTTCGGCGAGGCACATCAGCGCCACGCCCTCCTGACTGGAGAGCGAATATTCCTGGACCAGCCCCTCGACCCCGGTGCCCTTGTGATTGGCGCGCAGGGTGGTGACCAGATGGCGCGCCGTGTCCGCCACGGCGGCGCGGGTGGCGTCGGGCAGGGTCGCCGCGTCGAGCAGCGGGGCAAGGCACTCCGCCTCATCGCGGCGATAGGCGGCGGTGATCGCCTGGCGCAGCGGCGACTGATCGCGGATGGCGGGGGCGAAGGCGGCAAAGGGATGCTGGTCGGTCATGCGACCAGAATATCCGATCGGCGCATTTCATTCCGTCTTATGAATGCCCCGATAAATGCCAAAGTGACTTATTAATGGCGGCATGATAGGCAAATTGCATGAGCAACAAGCCTGCCATGGTCGAAATGGATGAGTTCGACCGCCGTATCATCGCCGCGCTGGTCGAGGATGGCCGCATGACCGTGACCGATCTGGCCGCCAGCGTCGGCCTGTCCAAGACGCCCTGCCAGGTGCGGTTGAAGCGGTTGCAGGAGAGTGGCGTCATTCGCGGCTTTCGCGCGATCGTCGATCCGGCCAAGCTGGGGATGGACCATGTCGCCTTTACCGAGGTGAAGCTGAGCGACACGCGGGAGAGCGCGTTGCGGGAGTTCAATGCGGCGGTAAGGCGCATCCCGGAGGTCGAGGAATGCCATATGCTGGCGAGCAATTTCGACTATCTGCTCAAGGTCCGCACCTCCGATATTCGCCGCTATCGCATGGTGCTGGGCGAGAAGATTTCCGCCCTGCCCCATGTCGCCAGCACATCGACCTTCGTGGCAATGGAGACGGTGCTGGAATCGGGCAGCAAGCGGCCGCGCCGTTAACGCGGGACCGAAGGCCCTTCTACCCGGATGCCGCGCCGCTGAAGCTCGGCCCGCGCCGCCTTCTGATGCGGGGTCAGGCGATGATAGTCGGTGGTCGAACGCCAGATGTCGAGCACATCCTGATCGCTGCGGATCGCGACGTCAGCCTCTGCATTGGCATAGTCCTGCAGACGATATTTCCTCGGCGCTTTTTCGATCACCCGTCATCCCTTTCGCGGGAGACGTAGCGGATTTTACGTAAAAGCCGCGTGATGGCCATCACGCGGTTAAGGCATGTTAATCAAACAGGGTCAGCGGCACGGCGTCACCCATTGCGCGATAGCCGGCCGGATTGGGATGGAGCGCATCGCCGCCATCATAAGCAGGCAGCAGCCGGTCGGGGCGCGCGGGATCGCGGGTGGCGCGGTCGAAATCGACCAGCCCGTCGAAATGGCCCGGCGTGCGTATCCAGGCATTGACCGCCTGCCGGTCCGCCTCATTCTGGGCATCGGCATGATAATAATCATTGCCGACGAAGGGCATGATGGTGGCGCCGATCACCTTGATCCCGCGCGCATGGGCGCGGGCGATGATCTGGCGATAGGCGCCGATGATGCGGGCGACATGGGCCTTGTGATCCTCGACACTGACCGGCGCCTCGCGGGTCAGCGTGCCAAGATCATTGACGCCTTCCAGCAGGACCAGATGGGTGACGCCGGGCTGGGCCAGCACATCGCGGTCAAGCCGGGCGAGCGCATTGGGGCCAAGCCCGTCGTTCAGCAGCCGGTTGCCGCCGATCCCCTGATTGACGACGGCGATGTCGCGGCGCTTGGGGTCCGCCTGCAACCGCTGGGCGAGCCGGTCGGTCCAGCGATCATTGCCGTTGGTGGTCGAACCCTTGCCATCGGTGATGGAGTCGCCCAGCGCCACGACCAGTCGTGCGGGCGCGCAGCGTTCGACCTCCACCGCGGCGAGATTGAACCAATGGTCGAACGAGGCGGCGCCCGCCATCGCCGTGTCGGTCAGATGATCGCCGGGCAGATGCCAGGAGGTGGCGCGCGAGCCGGGATGCGAGGTCTGTTCCGGTTCGCCCTGATAGCGGATGGTGACGGCGATATTGTCGAGCGCGGCGACCGGCAGCGACACCGGGTCGGAGAGATAGTCGGCGCCGGCCGGCACGATCAGATCCGGGCTGCCATCGAAGCGCAGCGAAATGAGCGTGCCGGGATCGATCGCCGGCGATGTGCTGGCGGGGGCGCGGGCGATGCTGACGCCGGCGATATGGAGCGGCGCGGTGCCGGCAAGGTTGGAGATGCGCACCCGCAGCCGTTCGCCGGCGATCGAGGGGCGGACGATCTGGCGCAGCGACTGATCCTTGAGCGTGCCGGCGGCCAGTGCCGCGTCGCCGGTCGGGCGGAATTGCGAGGAGGCCCAGCCCGACACCCAGGTCGGCGTGCAGGTCTTTGCCATGGCGGGCTGGGCCAGCAGCATTGCCAGCGGCAGGCTGGCGAGCAAGGGGCGGATCATCGGCTTCCTTTCGGTCGGGGATGGCGGGCGGCGCGTCCCAAAAATGGGCATATGAGGATCACGGTATCGAAGTTCACAGTGTCGTGCGGCAGGCGTTGACGCATTTCCGCGCCTTTCCGGGCCGGCCGCGACCTGCGACGCGCCGGTGACGCGACACCAGGGTCATGGCCACGCGCCAGTGACGCGCCCATGAGGCGACAGGTACGCGACGATCGGGTCACGACGAGGTCATGGCAAAGGCGTCCGCGAAGACGGGTTCATGGCCAAGGGTAGACCAAATATCCTCCAACATTGGAAGGCCCTGCCCTACGCCGAACCGCGCTCCCAACCACTCCCAAGAAAAAGGGCCGGCGTTGCCGCCGGCCCTGTCAGTGCATCCCTGGGGGAGGATCAGAAGTTGGCCCGGATACCGGCCAGCACGGTGCGACCGGGATAATAGACCGAATAGGCCGCGTTCGAATATTCGAAGGTGGTGCGGATCGGCTCGTCGGTGATGTTCAGCACATCGAGCGTCAGGCGAAGCGCCTTGTTGAAGAAGGGCAGCTGATAGCCGGCCGACATGTCGAGCTGGCCACGGGCGTCGGACTTGAGGTCGGCGCCGTTGATGCCGTTCTGCGGACCGTTCACGGCGATCGCCTCGTCATTCCAGACATAGTTCACGCTGACCGACAGACCGCCATTTTCATAGAAGCCCTGCAGGTTGTAGCTCCAGGGCGACACGCCGGTCGCGACCAGGCCCGACGAGGAGGACTGCTTGAGATAGGTGCCGTTGGCCGAGAAGCCGAGGCCCTTTACCAGGAAGTCGAGCGGCTGCACCCAGGTCGCTTCGATACCCTTGATCTTGAGATCGCGCAGGTTGACCGGACGGTTCACGGTGATCGGCAGCTGAGCGACCGGGATGCCGGTCTGGAGCGACCGGTCGTTGAGGGCGTTCTGCTGCGTCGAGATCAGGCTGTCGAACGGAATGTTGAGCGACCCGAAGGCAACCTGTTCGGAGGTGGTGACGGTGAAGCCCTGGATGTTCTTCATGAACAGCGACACGCCGACATAACCGATGCCGCCGGTGTAGATTTCGCCGCCCAGGTCATAATTGTCCGAGGTGTAGGGCTTGAGGTTCGGGTTGCCCGCCGTGGCGGTCAGCGCCGAAGGATCGGAGAAGGTGATGCCCGGCAGGATCGCGCCGGCATCCGGGCGGGTCATCGTCCGCGAGGCCGACGCACGCAGCTTCACATTGTCGGCGACATCATAGGTCAGGTTGATCGACGGCAGGAAATTTTCGTAGGTCGAGGACGAGGTGATGTCGACGATCGCCGTGCCGACCTGGCTCGGCCCGACGACCAGCTGGTCGGTGTGGGCGTAGCGCATGCCGGTGTTGATGTGCAGGTCGCGGCCGGCAATGGTCGTGACGCCGTTCAGTTCGAAATAGGCACCCCAGACCTTTTCATCCATGTCGCCGGTCGCACCGCCAGTGACGGCACCGCGTGCTTCGGGCGCGCTGTCGCGATAGCTGGCATAGTTGGTGGCCTGCTTGAGCGCATCGAAGTCCGGCACGATGAAGCCGGCGGTCGAGGAGCTGCGCAGATACTGAGCGATGGCGCTGGTCGGCACGGTGCCGGTGGCGCCGGTGCAGCCAGTGCCGCAGACCGACAGCTGATAGGCGGTGCTGTTGTCATAGGCGCGGATCGAACGGGTCGCCTGATCATAGGCGCCGCCGACCTTCACGTTGAACATGTCATCGCCATAGGTCACGTCGAGATGCGCGCCCTTGGTCTCGGTCTTGCGACGGACCAGCTGGATATTCTGGCGATACCATTGCCAGCTGCCGTTGTTCGGATCGTTGAGGTCGAGATTGCTGGTGATCGACGGATAGTCGCCACCGGTATTGTCATAATAGGTTTCGACGCCCGACTGCGGCGTGGTCTGGAAGGCCCAGGTCGGCTGTTCGCGGAAGAAGCGGCTCTTCGACCAGTTGGCGCTGAGGTCGACCTTCAGATCCTCGGTCGGCTGCCAGCTGACGCTCGGGTTGACGTTCCAGAATTTGGTCGTCTGCTTGAACAGGCTGGCTTCGAGGAAATAGGAGGAGTTGGCGAAGGTGCCGCTGGTGACGACGCCATTGTCATCGACGGTCAGGTCGATCGGCACCATGCCGCCGGTCGACTGGGCACTGGTGCCCGGCCCCGAGTTGCGGACCTGCCAGTTCATGTTGACCTTGCTGTAATCGCGCTTGGATTTGGCCCAGATGCCGTCCAGGGCGAAATGCAGCTCGTCCGACGGGCGCCATTCGAGCGAGGCCAGCGCCGAGATGCGCGAGCGATCGCCTTCGGTCAGGCTCTTGCGGCCAAGACGCGGGATCAGTGCGGTGCTGAGCTGGTCGCGGGTCAGACCCGACGTGGCGACAACATCGACCGGCTGGCCGGCGACCAGGCCATGGCCGGTATTGTTGGGAACGACCGAGGCCCAGGAGAAATTATTGCCGCCGGCGTCGCCGGTGCCGAGATTACCGTCGGTCCAGCCGACCGATTCAAAGCCATCGACGCGGGTCTTGGTCTTCACGCCGGCAACGCCGACGAGGATGCCGAACGTGTCAGTGGTGTGGCTGGCGACGATCGCGCCGCGCGGGCTGAACTTGTCGTTATTGTCGGTATATTGGCCCTGCGCCACGACGGTGACATGGGTGCCTTCCTTGTCGAAGGGACGGGCATTGCGCAGGTTGACGGTGCCGGCGATGCCGCCTTCGAGCGTCGAGGGCGACGGGCTCTTGGCGAGGTCGAGGCGGGTGAAGAGTTCCGACGGGAAGAAGTCGAGATCGACTTCGCGGTTGGCGCTGCCGCCGTTGGTGCCGCCATCCGATGCGACCTGAAGCTGCGAACCGTTGAGCAGCACGCGAGTGAAGCTGGGGCCAAGGCCGCGGATCGCGACCTGGGTGCCTTCACCGTTGATGTCGCGGTTGAGGCGCACGCCGGGCATGCGGTTCAGCGTTTCAGCGAGGTTGGTAGCGGGCAGCTTGCCGATATCTTCGGCGAAGATGGAGTCGCCGAAGGCAACCGCATTCTTCTTGGCGTTGGTGGCGCTTTCCAGCGAGGCGCGGATACCGGTGACGACGATGTCGGCGGTTTCGCTGTCCTGCGGCGCAGCGGCGGTTTCGGCCGGTGCAGCGGCATCCTGCGCAGCGGCGGCCTGGGCCAGGCCCAGCGCACCGAAGGCGGATGCGGCGAACAGGGCCGCACGGATATTATGGTGGCGTGAAACGTTCATACAACCTCTCCCCGAGCGCTGCCCCCGACTATCCGGTGGGCGTATCTGGTAGCGCTATCAGATGCAGACCAATAAAGTGCCCGTCCCAATTGTCAAGATATGGGACGGGCGAAAATGGTAACGTTATTAATTTTCAGCGGACTGTGGCATTTGTGCTGATGACGGCCTGCGCCGCGGTCAGGCCCGGTGCGCTGGCGCGGACGGTCACCCGCCCCTTCTCGCCCGGCTTGGCCTTCACGATCACTAGCGCCAGGCCATTGAAAGCCTTGCGATCTTTCGACGGAAAGGCAGTCAGATCGGTCGGGTCGCCATTGTCGGTGGCAATGATCTCGCCCGGTCCCTCGATCGAGAAGCGGATTTCCTGCTTGGCGGCAGGGACGACATTGCCGTCCTTGTCGAGGACCTTGAGCGTCACGAAACTGAGGTCGCGGCCGTCATCGGCGATGGCGCTGCGATCGGCGGTCAGCGACAGTTTCGCCGCCTCGCCCACGGTGCGGATCATCTCGGTTGCCCAGGGCTGGCCCTTCTTCCAGGTGACGACCTTCACCTCGCCCGGTTCATAGACGACATAATCCCAGCGGAAGCGATATTCATAGTCGCGCTTCTTGACCTTGCCCTGCGACTTGCCGTTGACGAACAGTTCCGCCTCGTCGGCCGAGGAGAAGACATGGACCGGCGTGATCTGGCCGACGCGGTCGGGCCAGGTCCAGTGCGGCAGGATATGCGCGAATTTGAGGTCGGGCCGCCAGCGCGCCTGGTAGAGCCAGAAGCGGTCCTTGGGGAAGCCGGCGAGATCGAGGATGCCGGAATAGCTGCTGCGCGACGTGTAATAGGGGGTCGGTTCGCCGAGATAATCGAAGCCGGTCCAGACGAACTCGCCCGCGACATAGGGGTTCTGGTCATCGGCGGCCCAGACCCGGTCGGGCGAGGAGCCGAAATCGGCGGCATGCATCTCATAGGCCGACACCTGATGCGTGTCGGGATTGCCGCCGGACCAGGGACGGACCGGGCCGCTGATCGCGCCGGCGACCGGGAACATATATTCGCCGCGACTGGAAAGGGCCGAGGCGCTTTCGGTGGACAGGATGACCTTGTCCGGGAATTTCGCGCGGAAGGCGGGATATTGGCCGACGATGCCGCGAATGCCCGCGCCTTGATAATTGAGGCTGATGACGTCCACGGTGGTCGGCAGCAGCATGTCCGCCTTGGCATAGTTCATCGCGCTGGTGGCGGGACGGGTCGGGTCTTCCTGATGGGCGATGGCGACCAGTTCGCGGCCGATCTTCGCCCCCGCCTCGCCATCATATTGTTCGCCGACCTCGTTGCCGATGCTCCAGATGATGATCGAGGGATGGTTGCGGTCGCGGCGCAGCATGGCGCGCGCGTCGGCCTCATGCCAATCCGGGAAGATCAAGTGGAAGTCGTGCGGGGTCTTCTTCTTCTCCCAGCTGTCGAACACCTCGTCCATCACCAGGAAGCCCATGCGGTCGGTGAGTTCGAGCAGTTCGGGCGCGGGCGGATTATGGCTCATGCGCACGGCGTTGGTGCCCATGTCGCGCAATATTTCGAGCTGGCGCTCGGCCGCGCGGGCGTTGAAGGCGGCGCCCAGCGCACCGAGATCATGATGATTATTGACGCCGCGCAGGGGGATCTGCTCACCATTGACGATCACGCCCTTGTCGGGATCGAACTTGATGTCGCGCACGCCGAAGCGGGTTTCGTAGCTGTCGATCAGCTTGCCGCCCTGGGTCACGGTGGAGACGGCGACATAGCGGTTGGGTTGCTGCGTCGGCGGCGGACCCCAGAGGCGCGGGTTGCTGAGGATCGTGCTGCCCTTCAGCTCCGCCTTGCCATGGGGGGCGATGCTGGTGGACTGGCGGGCGATGCTGGCGACCGGGCGGCCGATGCGCTTGCCGCTGGCGTCGATCGCATAGAGGGCGGTCGCGACCTCGACCTGCGCCGGGGTGTCGCCGTCATTGTCGAGGGTGAGGCTGAGGTCGACGCTGGCCTGCGCCTTGCTGACCTGCGGCGTGCGGACGATGCTGCCCCACTGGCCGACATGGACCTTGTTGGTGGTGGTGAGATAGATGTCGCGATAGAGGCCGCCGCCCGGATACCAGCGCGCCGAAGCCTGGGGATTGTCGAGGCGGATCGCCAGCTGGTTCTGCCCGCCCGGCACCGCATAGGGGGTGAGGTCGAGGCGGAAGCTGTTATAGCCATAGGGCCAGCCGCCGACGAGCTTTCCGTTCAGCCAGACGGTGGCGTAGGACATCGCCCCTTCGACATCGAGGAAGATCGACTTGCCCTTGTCGCTGGCGGGGATGGTCAGCGCCTTGCGATACCAGCCAATGCCCCAGCTGGGCAGGCGGCCCATGCCGCCATAGGGGCCATCCTTGATGAAGGGGCCGGCGATCGCCCAGTCGTGCGGCAGGTCGACATGGGTCCAGCCGCTGTCGTCGAAGCCGGGCTGGACATAGGCGACGGTGCCGCCCGGATTGCCGGCGGGACGGGTGTGATGCTTGGCGGGATCGGCGATGAAGGGATTGGCGCTGGGCAATATCCAGGGCTTGAGCACGCGGGCGCCGCTGTCGTCCACCTGCACCGCTGCGTCGGGGCGGGCATCGGCCACCTTGCCGTCGCCGGCATCCTCGATCGGCGGGCGTACATCATAGCGCAGATCCTCGGTCAGGCCGGCGGGATCGCCCTTGGTGAAGCGCCAGTCGCGGCTGATCGAGACGCTGTCGCGCGGCGCGGCCAGCAGCGTCGCGGGGCTGAGCAGGCAGGAGGCGAGCAGGATGGTGCGCAGGGTCTTCATCAGGGGCTCCGTCAGAGCTGGGCGAGCGCGGCGCGGGCACCGTCGGCTTCGAGAATGGCGAGCCAGCGGATCAGCGCGGCGCGGAAGACGGCATTGCCGGCAAGGTCGGCGGGCACCACGGCGTCGAAGGCGAGGATCGCGTCGATCCGTGCTGGCGTAGAGGATGCGTCGGCCAGCCGGGCGGCGATGGCGGCGGCGAGCGGATCGTCGACGACATGCGCTTCGCCCCGGTCATCGACGCCGGCCTGCCAGCGGATCCAGGCGGCGACGGCGAGCGACAGGGCATCGATCCCCTGCCCTGCCGACAGCCGCGCGGCGATGGTGGCGAGCAGGCGCTGGGGCAGCTTCTGCGACCCGTCCATCGCGATCTGGCGGGTGCGATGCTGCAGGGTCGGGTTGTCGAAACGCGCCATCAGTTCGCGGCGATAGGCGGCGACGTCCAGCTCGGGCGGCGGCGACAGCGTGGTCTGCGCCTCGTCCCACAGGGTTTCGACGAAATGCCGGGCTTCGGGCAGCGCGAGCACTTCATGGACATGATCGATGCCGGCGAGGCCGCCGAGATAGGCGATGCCGCTATGCGCGCCGTTGAGCAGGCGCAGCTTCGCCTCCTCCCAGGGGGCGACGGCGGCGGTCACCTGAACCCCGGCGCCGAAATCCGGGCGCGGACCGCAGAATTTATCCTCGATCACCCATTGCAGGAAGGGTTCGGTCTTGACCATGGCCTGGTCTTCCACCCCCAGCCGGTCGGCGAGCGCGGCGATGTCGGCGTCGGTGGTGGCGGGGACGATGCGGTCGACCATGGTTTCGGGGAAGGCCCCTTCCGCCGCGATCCAGTCGGCCAGTGCCGGGTCGTGCCGGGCGGCGAGCGCCAGCACGGCGTTGCGCAGCCGCGTGCCATTGTGCGGCAGATTGTCGCAGCTGATCGCGGTGAAAGGCGGCAGGCCCGCCGCCCGGCGCGCGGCCAGCGCGGCGACGAGGAAGCCGGGCGCGGTCTGCGGCGCGGCGAGCGAAGCAAGATCGGCGGCGAGCTGGGGATCCCCCTCGATCAGGGCGCCGGTCGCGGGGTCGAGCTTATAGCCCTTCTCGGTCACGGTCAGGGTAACGATATGGGTATCGGGCGCGGCGAGCGCGGCGACCAATGCGGCCGGGTCTTCCGGGGCGACCAATACCTGGCTGACCACGCCGATGATACGCGCCTGCTCTGCAGCCCCATCGCGCACCAGCATGGTGTAGAGGCAATCCTGCGGCATCATCTGGTCGCGCACGCCGGGCGACCGCAGCGACGCGGCGATCACGCCCCAGCGCAGGTCGCCGGCGGTCAGCGCATCATCGAAGATGACCGCCTGATGCGCGCGGTTGAAGGCGCCGATACCGAGATGAACGACGCCGGGGCGAACCGCCGCGCGATCATAGCCGGGACGGACGATATCGGCGGGCAGGCCGGCGAGCGTGGCGGACGATAGACGGGTCACAGGATCAGGCAGCCTCTTGCGAGAGAGTCACGGGCGCATAGCGCGGGACGATAAGGTGCAGCACCAGCAGCGCCAGCAGATAGGCACAGGATGCGACGATGAAGATCGGCTGGAAGCTGCCGACGGTTTCCAGGATGATGCCGGCGAACTTGGCCATCAGCATGCCGCCGATAGCGCCGGCCAGCCCGCCAAGGCCGACCACCGACCCCGCCATCCAGCGCGGGAAAAGATCGCCCGGCAAGGCATAGACATTGGCCGAGAAGCCCTGATGCCCGGCGCAGGCGAGGCCGATCAGGCCGACCGCAATCCACATATTGGGCGCCTGCGCGGCAAAGGCGATCGGCAGGGCGCAAAGCCCGGCACAGAACATCGCCGTCTTGCGGGCGCGGTTGATGGCCATGCCCCGGCCCATCAGCCGCGACGACAGCCAGCCACCGGCGACCGAGCCGACATCGGCGAGCAGATAGACGGCGATCAGCGGCGGACCGAAGTCCAGCATCTTCACGCCATATTGCTTGTTGAAGAAATCGGGCAGCCAGAAGAGGAAGGTCCACCAGACCGGATCGATCAGGAAGCGCGAAGTCATATAGGCCCAGGTCTGGCGATAGCGGAACAGGGTGCGCCACTTGACCGGACGGGCCGGTTCCTGCGGGTCCGCCTCGATCCAGGCCAGTTCCTCGGCGCTCAGCCCCTTCTTCTCGCGCGGGCGGCGGTAGAAGCCCAGCCAGGCGGCAAGCCAGAAGACCGTCAGCAGGCCGGTGAGGATGAAGGCCCAGCGCCAGCCCAGGGTCACGGCGATGACCGGGACGATCAGCGGCGTCAGGATCGCGCCGACATTGGAGCCGGCATTGAAGATGCCGATGGCGAAGGCGCGTTCCTTCTTGGGGAACCATTCATTGGTGGCGGCGATCGCCGCCGGGAAGGTCCCCGCCTCGCCGATCGCCAGCGGGATGCGGGCGAACAGCATGCCGGCGGTCGAGGTGAAGAAGATGTGCATGACATGGCCGGCCGTCCACAGGCCCACCGCCAGCGCATAGCCGGCCCGCGCGCCGATCCGGTCGATCAGCCGGCCAAAGGCGACATAGGCGATGCCATAGCCAGCCTGGAACCAGATGGCGAGATCGGCATAGCCGCTCTCGCTCCAGCCATAGCGGGCCTGCAGATCGGGCTTGAGCGTCGGCAGGACGAGCCGGTCGATATAGCTCAGCACCACCGCCGCAAAGAGCAGGCCGCAGACGATCCAGCGGATCTTTCCGGACGGTTTGGGAATCGTGGTCATTGGCCACTCCGACAATGTTTCGTCATTCCCGCGAAAGCGGGAATCCACCTCCGGACCTCGCGATTGGGGCTATGGCAGGAGATGGATCCCCGCTTTCGCGGGGATGACGGCGTGGAGTGGCCAAAGCAGGTCAAGCGATCACCAGTTGAACATGGTGCCGTCTTCGAGCCGGTTCACCGGCAGGAAGGCGCGATTATATTCATATTTGGCGGCCAGTTCCTCGTCGATGTCGACGCCCAGGCCCGGCTTGTCGCCCGGATGCATCGCGCCGTTTTCGAACGTGTAAGCATGGGGGAAGACGGCGTCGGTCTCGGGCGTGTGGCGCATATATTCCTGCACCCCGAAATTGGGCACCGACAGGTCGAAGTGGAGCGCGGCGGCCATGCAGACCGGCGACAGGTCGGTCGCGCCGTGGCAGCCGGTGCGGACCTGATAGAGATCGGCCAGGTTCGCGATCTTGCGCAGATGGCTGATGCCGCCGGCATGGACCACGGTGGCGCGGATATAGTCGATCAACTGGTTCTGGATCAATTCGCGGCAATCATGGATCGAGTTGAAGATCTCGCCCACCGCCAGCGGCGTGGTGGTGTGCTGGCGGATCAGCTTGAACGCGTCCTGATTTTCAGCCGGCGTCGCATCTTCCAGCCAGAAGGGCCGATATTGTTCCAGATCCTTGCCCAGACGCCCGGCCTCGATCGGGGTCAGGCGATGATGGATGTCGTGCAGCAGATGCACGTCCCAGCCCAGCGCCTCGCGCGCGGCCTTGAACAGTTCAGGGACGATGCGCAGATATTTGCTGGTGTTCCAGACATTTTCGGTCGGCAGGTCGGCGTCGGCGGGTTCGTAGAAATATTTGTCCTTCGACACGCCATAGGTCGACGCCATGCCGGGGACGCCGCACTGGATGCGGATCGCCTTGTAGCCCTGCGCCTGATATTCCAGCGCGACCTTGACCGTATCCTCGATCGTCGTGCCATTGGCATGGCCATAGACCATGACGCTTTCACGGCTGGCACCGCCAAGCAGCTGATAGACCGGCAGGCCGGCAATCTTGCCCTTGATATCCCACAGCGCGGTATCGACGGCGGCGATGGCCGACATCGTCACCGGGCCGCGACGCCAATAGGCGCCCTTGTAGAGATATTGCCAGATATCCTCGATCTGATGCGCGTCCCGGCCGATCAGGCAGGGAATGACATGGTCCTGCAGATAGGAGGCGACGGACAGTTCGCGGCCATTGAGGGTCGCATCGCCCAAACCATAGACGCCCTCTTCGGTCTCGATCTTGAGGGTGACGAAATTGCGGCCAGGGCAGGTGACGATGACCTTGGCGCCGGTAATCTTGGGCATGGATGCTCCCCTAAAACTGGTATGACCAATCATGGCCATAGGCGATAATCAATTTGCCTTCAACGATATTGGTCAGGCCAATACCATCAGGCGATTTCCAATATAACCGTCTGAAGCGTGGCGCTGTCCGGCCCGACCATGATGTCGAACAGGCCGGGTTCCACCACTTCGCGCATGTCGAGATTCCACAGCGCGAAGGCTTCCGGGCCGATGGTCAGGCGCACGGTGCGGCTTTCGCCCGGCGCCAGCGCGATCCGCTCAAAGCCCTTCAGTTCCTTGAGCGGGCGGGTGACCGAGGCGGTCTGGTCATGGACATAGAGCTGCACCACCTCTTCGCCCGCGACAGTGCCGACATTGCGGACATCGACCTCCACCGTCACGTCGCCGCCCACGCCGATGCGGCTGGCCGACAGGCGCGGCGGGCCGAAGGCGAATTTCGTGTAGCTGAGGCCGAAGCCGAACGGGAAAAGCGGGCTGGCGTCGGCGAAGAGATAGCCGCGCCGCGAGGATGGCTTGCGATTGTAGAAGATCGGGATCTGGCCCGCGTCGCGCGCGACGGTGACGGGCAGCTTGGCACCCGGATTGACGTCGCCGAACAATATGTCGGCCATGGCCGTGCCGCCCTCCTGCCCCGGATACCAGCATTCAAGCAGCGCATTGGCGCCATCGACCACGGCGGGATAGCTGGGCGGGCGACCGTTGATGGCGCACACCACCACCGGCTTTCCGGTCGCCTTCATCGCGGCGAACAGGTCATTCTGTTCACCGACCAGATCGAGGCTGGTGCGATCGCCCAGATGGTTCTTGGCAAAGCCTTCGCGGCTAGTCTGTTCGGTGTCGCCGATGGCGAGCAGGATGATGTCGGCGGTCTTCGCAACCTCGACCGCTTCGGCGATCAGCTGGCGGTTCTTCGCCGGATCGGCCAGCAGCACTTCGTCCACCGAGCGATCCTCGCTCTGGGTGATGAAGACGCCCTGGGCATGGACGATGTCCGCCCGGTTGCCGAGCTTCGCCCTGATGCCATCGAGCAGCGAAACCGCCTGGCGCGGGATCGAGGAATAGCCGCCCAGCCGCGCGATCGCGGCATTGGGGCCGATCACCGCGACCTTGCGATGCGCGCCGGGTTTCAGCGGCAGGACGCCGTCATTCTTGAGCAGAACGATCGACTTGTGCGCCGCCTTGAGCGCCAGCGCGCGCGCCTCCGCATTGCCGGTGAGCGCATCATAATCGGCGCGCGGCCAGGGATTTTCGAACAGGCCCGCGCGGAACTTGAGCGTCAACATGCGCGTGCAGGCGAGGTTGACGGCCTCAAGGGGCACTTTTCCGGCGCGGACCTGTTCGACGAGCGTGCGATAGGCCAGGCCATCGGGCAGCTCGCAATCGACCCCGGCGCGGAGCGCGGCACGGGCCGTCGCCTCCAGGTCGGGCTGGACATGGTGGATGGTGTCGAGTTCGGGGACGGCGCCATAGTCGCTGACCACGGCGCCATCAAAATGCCATTCGCCACGCAGGATATCGCCAAGCAGCCACTTGTTCTGGTGGCTGGGGACACCGTCAATCTCGTTATAGCTGGGCATGACGGCAGCGATGCCGGTGCGCTTGACCACCTGACGGAAGGGCGGGAAGAAATTCTCGCGCAGTTCGCGCTCGCTGATCGGCGCGGGCGCGATATTCTCGCCAGCCTGCGGCTGGCCATGGCCGGTCATATGCTTGAGCGTGGCCATGACCTTGTCCGGGCCGATCTGCTTGCCCTCCCCCTGCAGGCCCAGCACGGCGGCGACGCCCATCTCGCCGCAGAGATAGGGATCCTCGCCAAAAGTCTCCTCAATCCGGCCCCAGCGCGGGTCGCGGGCGATGTCGACCACCGGCGAAAGGGCAAGATGGACGCCGCGCGCGCGGACTTCCCGAGCGATAACCGACTGGACATCGGTCATCAGCTGGCGGTCGAAACTGCCGGCAAGGCCGATCGCCATCGGGAACATGGTGGCGTCGGTCGCCATGTAGCCGTGGAGCGATTCCTCGTGGAAGAGGATCGGGATGCCGAGGCGGGTGTCCTCCACCGCCCATTTCTGGACGGCATTGATGAAGGCGACGGTATCGGCCGGGGTGCGCCAGCGCGCACCGACGCCGCCGGCCTGGGTCGATCCATTGGGCGCGCCGCGCCGGTCGGACGGGCGGGTGATCTGGCCGAAGCTCGCCGGATAGGCCTTGCTCGCCTTGGCCGGCGAGAAGGTGAGATCCTCCATGATGTCGGCCTTGGTCGCCCAGAGCGCGATGATCTGGCCGACCTTTTCCTCCAGGGTCATGCGGCCGAGCAGGTCGCGTACGCGCAGGTCGATGGGGGCGGTCGCATCCTTGTAGAGCGGGCCGCCCTTCCCCTTCGCCGCCAGCGGGGCGGCGGCGAGCGCGGAGGTGGAGGCGAGCAGACCAAGGGCCTGGCGGCGGGCGAAGCGGGTCGTCATCATGGCTTATTGCACCGTCAGGGTGGTGGACTGGAGCGCGACCGAACTGTTGCCGGTCATGATCTCGAAATCGCCGGGTTCGACGACACGGTGCATCTGGTCGTTCCACATTTGCAGCGCTTCGGGGCCGACGGTGAAGGTGACGGTGCGGCTCTCGCCGGGTTTGAGCGTGACGCGCTGGAAGCCCTTCAGCTCCTTGACCGGGCGGGTGACCGAGCTGACCTTGTCGCGGATATAGAGCTGGACGACCTCGTCCCCTTCCCGCGCGCCGGTGTTGCGGACATCGACCGAGACGCTGGTCTTGCCGCCGGTGCCGATCCTGGTCGCTGACAGGCGCGGCGCCGACAGGCTGAAGCTGGTGTAGCTGAGGCCGAAGCCGAAGGGATAGAGCGGGTCGGTGGTGTCGAACAGATAGCCGCGCCGGGCCGAGGGCTTCATATTGTAGAAGAGCGGCAACTGGCCGGCCGAACGCGGCACGGTGACGGGCAGCTTGCCACCCGGATTGACGTCGCCGAACAGGATGTCGGCCACGGCATTGCCGCCCTGCTCGCCCAGATACCAGCCTTCGAGGATGGCGTTGGCCTGTTCGCTGGCCTTCACCGTGGAGGCGGGACGGCCGTTGATGAGGACAACGGTGATCGGCTTGCCTAAGGCTTTCAGCGCATCGAACAGCTCCTGCTGCTCGCCGACCAGGTCGAGGCTGGGGCGGTCGCCCAGATGATTGTCGGCCCAGCCTTCACGGCTCGACTGTTCGGTGTCGCCCAAGGTCAGGATGATGCGGTCGACATTGCGCGCCGCCTCGACCGCCTGCGCGATCAGCTTGCGATTTTCGGCCGGATCCGACTTGGTGACGCTGTCGGCCCACCAGTCGTCATCCTCGGTGATCTTCACGCCCTGAGCGAAGACGATGTTCGCCTTGGTGCCGACCCGCGCCTTGACCCCTTCGAGGATCGAGACGCTGTGCGGCGGCTGACCATAATAGCCGCCCAGCCGCGCCACCGCCGCGCTGGGGCCGATCACCGCGATCGTGCCTTCGGGCTTCAGCGGCAGCATGCCGTCATTCTTGAGCAGGGTGATGGAACGCTGGGCCGCGGTGCGGGCGAGCGCGCGGGCCTCTTCATTATTAGTGATAGCGGCCGCCGCATTGGCGTCGGCATAGGGATTCTCGAACAGGCCGGCGCGGAACTTCAGCTCCAGCATGCGGCGCACGGCGAGATCGACCTTCGCCTCGCTGACCTTGCCCTCACGCACCAGCTTGCCGAGCGTGGCGTAGGACAGGCCTTCGGGCAGGTCCGCGTCGACGCCGGCATCGAGCGCGCGCATCGCCGCCTCTTCCAGATTGGCGGCGATATGGTGGATGCTCATCAGCTGATCGACGGCCGAATAATCGGAGACGACGGCGCCGCGAAAGCCCCACTCTTCCCGCAGGATATTTTCCAGCAGCCAGCGATTGGCGTGGCTGGGCACGCCATCAATCTCGTTATAGCTGGCCATCACCGCCTCGATGCCGGTGCGCTTCACTACCTGCTCGAAGGGCGGGAAGAAATTCTCGCGCAGTTCGCGTTCCGACACCGGCGCCGGGCCGATATTGGTGCCGCTTTCCGGCTGGCCATGGCCGGTCAGATGCTTGAGCGTGGCGAAGACATGATTGGGCTGGAGCATGCGCGAACGGCCAACGCCCTGCAGCCCCTCCACCGCAGCAACGCCCATTTCGCCGACCAGATAGGGATCCTCGCCATAGGTTTCCTCGATCCGGCCCCAGCGCGGGTCGCGAGCAATGTCGACCACAGGCGAGAGCACCATCGGCACGCCGCGCGCGCGGATTTCTCGGGCGATCACCTGATTGACCTGGCGCAGCATGGCCGGATCCCAGCTCGACGCCATGGCGATCGACTGGGGGAAGCTGGTCGCGCCAACGGCGGCATAGCCGTGCAGCCCTTCTTCATGGAACAGGATCGGGATGCCGAGCCGGGTCTGCGTCATCGCCCATTTCTGCAGGCCGTTGACCAGCGCCACGGTGCGGCGCGGATCGCGGCCGGGCACGACGCGCGGGCTGAAACTGCCGCGGCCGTCCGACGGACGGGTGAAATGGCCGATGCCGTTGGGGAAGGTCGGGCCGAGCTTGCCGGGGTCCAGTTCGCCCTGCGCGTCCAGCAGCTTCACCTTGTCGGTCCAGACGGTGGTGATCTGGGCGATCTTTTCATCCAGCGTCATGCGCGCCAGCAGATCATCGACGCGCGCCTCGATCGGTGCGGACGCATCCTTGTAGAGCGGGCGGGCCGACTGGCCGGTTGCGGGCGCAGCCGTAACGGGCGTGAGCGGCGCCGCCATCACCAGCGACAGCGCTGATGCTGCGCACAAAAACTGAACTGACCGGATCACGACGCCCCTCTCCAATTTTGTCGCGGCTTTCCTTTTTGCTTGCCGCCGATCAACTGATAGCGTTACCATCACAACCCAAGAGCTGCTTGTCAATGCCACCGTTGGCAATGCACCAAAAAATTGCCTGCGGGCCAAGGGGGAGAGGACCGAATGTTTGCGCGCCTGTTTTGCTGGATCATGGCCAGTATCTTGCTAATTGGCGCCCTTTTGATCGGCGCGCCGCGCGCCTGGGCCGAGGATGGCTATGATCTGTGGCTGCGCAATGCGCCGGCCGATGCCGCCACTGCCCAGCGGATCGGGGCCAGCGCGCGCGGCATTGTCGGTGCTGACACCCCCACCCTGGCGATCGCCCGACAGGAATTGCAGCGCGGCATAGCCGGGCTGACCGGCGCCACCGTGCCCCTGACAGCAACAGTGCAGCAAGGTGCGATCCTGCTGCAATCGGCCGCGCAGCAGGACAAGCCATCGGTGCCGACCGACGGCCTGGGCGCGGACGGCTATGCGATTCGCACCATGACGGTCGCGGGCAAGCCGGTGACCGTGATCGCCGGCGCGACCGATGTCGGCGTGCTGCACGGCGCCTATGCCTGGCTGCGCCTTGCCCGCACCGGCGCGGCGCTCGACCGGATCGATATGCGCAGCGCGCCGCGCATCGGCCTGCGCCTGCTCAACCATTGGGACAATCTGGATGGCACGGTGGAGCGCGGCTATGCCGGCCAGTCGATCTGGGACTGGTGGCGCCTGCCCGATTATAAGGGGCCACGCTATACCGACTATGCCCGCGCCAATGCCTCGCTGGGCATCAACGGCACGGTGCTCAATAATGTGAACGCCAAGTCGGACAGCCTGACCGCCGCCTATATCGCCAAGGCGGCGGCGCTGGCCGACCTGTTCCGCCCCTATGGCATCAAGGTCTATCTGTCGGTCAAATGGACCGCGCCGATGGAACTGGATGGCCTCAAAAGCGCCGATCCGCTCGATCCGGCAGTTGCCGCCTGGTGGAAGGCCAAGGCCGACGAAATCTACAAGGCGATCCCCGATTTCGGCGGATTCCTGGTGAAGGCGAACAGCGAGGGCCAGCCCGGCCCGCAGGATTACAAGCGCACCCATGCCGACGGCGCCAACATGCTGGCGGCCGCGGTCAAGCCGCATGGCGGCATCGTGATGTGGCGCGCCTTCGTCTATGCCCATGACAATCCCGACGATCGCGCCAAGCAGGCCTATAGCGACTTCAAGCCGCTCGACGGCCAGTTTGCCGACAATGTCATCGTCCAGGTGAAGAATGGCGCGATCGACTTCCAGCCGCGCGAACCCTTCCACCCGCTGTTCGGCGCGATGCCCAAGACGCCGCTGATGATGGAATTCCAGATCACCAAGGAATATCTGGGCCAGTCGACCCACCTTACCTATCTGGGCACGCTGTTCGAGGAGACGTTGAAGAGCAACACGCTGGCCAAAGGCAAGGGATCGACCGTCGCCAAGGTGATCGACGGATCGCTGGAAGGCCACAAGCTGACCGGCATTGCCGGGGTCGCCAATATCGGCGTCGACCGCGACTGGAGCGGGTCGATCTTCAACCAGGCGGACTGGTATGCGTTCGGCCGCATGGCGTGGGACACCGACCTGACCGCCGAGGCTGTCGCGCGCGAATGGGCGGCGCAGACCTTCTCCCCCGATCCCAGGGTGGTTGCGCCGATCGTCGCGATGATGATGGGATCGCGCGAGGCGGCGGTCGACTATATGACGCCGCTGGGCCTGGCGCATATCATGGGCACCGGCCATCATTATGGCCCCGCCCCCTGGGTGTCCGAACTGGCACGCCCCGAATGGAACCCGGTCTATTATCACAAGGCCGACAGGCAGGGCATCGGCTTTGACCGGACCAGGACGGGCAGCAATGCCACCGGCCAATATGCGCCGGCGCTGGCGAAGCTGCTCGACAATCCGAAGACCACGCCGGAGCGCGAGTTGCTGTGGTTCCATCACCTGCCCTGGGACTATCGCTTGGCTTCGGGCGAGACGCTGTGGGACGGCCTCATCCACCATTATGACCGGGGCGTCGAAACGGTCGCGGCGATGCAGCGGGACTGGGCCAAGCTGAAGCCCCAGGTCGATGCCGAGCGCTTCGCCCAGGTCGAGACCTTTCTGGCGATCCAGCATCGCGAAGCGATATGGTGGCGCGACGCCTGCATCGCCTATTTCCAGTCGGTGTCCGGCCGCCCCCTGCCCGCCGGCAGCGCGGCGCCCGCCCATCCGCTCGACTGGTACAAGGCGCTGAGCTTCCCCTATGCGCCGGGCCACCCGAAATGAGATTTTACTTAAGCTTGCGCAATGATCCCGCTAGCAGAGAGGTTTAGTCCCATGTCGAAGGCCCCGAAAAACTGATGGAAGCCAGAAGTTCCCGCCGCCAGCGCAACGCGCCCACCATCAACGATGTGGCGAAACATGCCGGCGTGTCGCCGATGACGGTGTCGCGGGTGATCAATGGCGAACAGGTGGTGCGGGCGGCAACCAAGGAGAAGGTGGAGGCGGCGATCGCTGCGCTCAACTACTCCCCCAGCGCCGCCGCGCGCAGCCTGGCGGGTGGCGACGAGACGCGGATCGGCCTGCTCTATTCCAACCCGTCGGCATCCTATCTGTCGGAATTCCTGGTCGGCAGCCTCGACCAGTCGAGCCGCGCCGGCATCGACCTGGTCGTCGAGAAATGGGACGAGCAGACCGCGATCAAGGCGGTGGTCGACCATCTGGTGCGCGGCCGGATCGACGGCGTCGTGCTGCCGCCGCCGCTGTGCGACCATGAAGCGATGATCGATGCCCTGCGCGAGGCGGGCATCCCCGCCGTCGTGGTGGCGACCGGCCATGCGCCCGCCAGCCTGGCCGCGGTCAGCATCGACGACCGGGGCGCGGCCTATGAAATGACCCGGCACCTGATTGGCCTTGGCCATAACCGCATCGGCTTCATCAAGGGGCATCCGAACCTGAGCGCGAGCGAGGAACGGTATCAGGGCTATATCCGCGCGCTGGGCGAAGCCGGCATCGCGCTGGACGATGCGCTGGTGGAACAGGGTTTCTTCACCTACCGATCCGGCCTGGACGCGGCCGAGCATATATTGGCGCGGGACAATCCGCCGACCGCCATCTTCGCCAGCAATGACGACATGGCCGCCGCGACGGTGGCGATCGCCCATCGCAACGGGCTGGACGTGCCGGGCGACCTTACCGTCTGCGGCTTCGACGATACCTCGCTCGCCACCACCATCTGGCCGGAACTGACCACCATCCGACAGCCGATCAGCGCCATGTCGCGGGCGGCGGTCGACCTGCTGGTGCGCCACATCAAGGGCCGCCGCGCCCAGAGCGAGGATGGCCCGCCGCACATGCTGCTGGACTATGAACTGGTCCGTCGCCAGTCCGACGCGGCGCCGCGGCTGCGCCCCAAGCACAAGGGCCGAAAATAGGATCGGCCGCGCTTAACTTCGCATATTTCCTGCACATCCTGACATTTTCGTGCGCGAGTTGGAAATCTTCGTGCGAGGATGGAGGGTGCGCGGACGATGGGAAAGAGCCTTGGCCCGGTGTAGCAGGGTGTGCGGGGTGTAGGACAGGTTTGGGTGGAAACAAGACATTCCTCCCCGTCACGGGGAGGGGGACCGCTCGCGTAGCGAGTGGTGGAGGGGCACAGGCCGGATAGCGCAGCGCTAATAGGCACCTGCCCCTCCGTCAGCGCTTCGCGCTGCCACCTCCCCGTGCCGGGGAGGAATGTCCGCTTCTGGTCGTGTCGCGCCGGGCAGCTTTTCCGGCCATAAGCGGACAGGCCGCTGCGGGGAGCGCTTTGTAGCGATCGGCTTTGTGGACAGCGATCGAGGGTGGGTTGCAGCCATCCCACCTACGTCATGCTGAACTTGTTTCAGCATCCATCAAGCCTAACAAGCCATTGGTCTATTGGGAGGAATGGACCCTGAAACAAGTTCAGGGTGACGATGATGGGATGGGCCGCTTCTGATCGCTTCCAGACCATCCTTCCCTGAAAGGGTAGGAATTTACAGCAGCAATTAGTCGGAGCCTGCCAATCACCATGGACGTCATCCTGACGAAAGTCAGGATCCATTCTGCGCTACGACGGATGGGGAGCGTTGAATGGATCCCGGATCAAGTCCGGGATGACGACGATGGTGAGGGCACCTCTTGGTCGCCAGCGGGCAAAACCCGTTATCGTCATGACTTCGCCATGCTCGCAAGGACGAAAAAGGGCGCCGGACCGGGTGGTCGGGCGCCCTTTTCTTTACTGTCGCGCGGTGCTGGCCGCGCGCGGGGTCAGGCTTCGCCGAAGACGCGGGCGAAGATGGTGTCGACCTGGCGGAAATGATAGTCGAGGTTGAACTTGTCCTCGATTTCCTGCGCGCTCAATGCCTTGGCGACGTCTTCGTCGGCCTTGAGCAGTTCGAGCAGCGAGAGCTGGCCGTCGGATTCCCAGACCTTCATCGCGTTGCGCTGGACGTAGCGATAGCTGTCTTCGCGGCTGACGCCGGCTTGCGTCAGGGCCAGCAGCACGCGCTGCGAGTGGACGAGGCCGCCCATCTTGTCGAGATTCTTCATCATCCGCTCGGGGTAGACGAGCAGCTTGTCGATCACGCCGGTCAGGCGGCCCAGCGCGAAGTCGAGGGTGATGGTGGCGTCGGGGCCGATATAGCGCTCGACCGAGGAGTGCGAGATGTCGCGCTCATGCCACAGCGCCACATTTTCCATGGCGGGCAGCGCATAGCTGCGCACCATGCGGGCGAGGCCGGTGAGGTTTTCGGTGAGGACCGGGTTGCGCTTGTGCGGCATGGCCGACGAGCCCTTCTGGCCGGGCGAGAAATATTCCTCGGCCTCCAGCACTTCGGTGCGCTGCAGGTGGCGGACCTCGACGGCGAGGCGCTCGATCGAGCTGGCGATGACGCCCAGGGTCGCGAAGAACATGGCGTGGCGATCGCGCGGGATCACCTGGGTCGAGACCGGCTCGATCGCGAGGCCGAGCTTCTGCGCGACATGCTCCTCGACGCGCGGATCGATATTGGCGAAGGTGCCGACCGCGCCCGAAATGGCGCAGGTGGCGACTTCCTCGCGGGCCGCGATCAGGCGGGTCTTGCAGCGCGAAAATTCGGCATAGGCTTCCGCCATCTTGAGGCCGAAGGTGACCGGTTCGGCATGGATGCCGTGGCTGCGGCCGATGGTCGGCGTCAGCTTATGCTCGAAGGCGCGGCGCTTGATGACGTCGAGCAGCTTGTCGAGATCCTCGATCAGCAGGTCGGCGGCGCGCGTCAACTGCACGGCCAGGCAGGTGTCGAGCACGTCGGAGCTGGTCATGCCCTGGTGCATGAAGCGGGCTTCGTCGCCCACCTGTTCGGCGACCCAGGTCAGGAAGGCGATGACGTCATGCTTGGTGACGGCTTCGATCGCGTCGATCGCGGGCACGTCGATCGCGGGGTTGGTGGCCCACCAGTCCCACAGCGCCTTGGCGGCGGACGGCGGGACGACGCCCAGTTCGCCCAGCTTCTCGGTCGCGTGCGCCTCGATCTCGAACCAGATCTTGAAGCGGGCTTCCGGCTCCCAGAGGGCGGTCATTGCGGGACGGGAATAGCGGGGGACCATGGGCGAATCCTGCGGCTGGAGGGTGGATATTGCCGCGCCGCCTAGCAGCCCGCGCCCCTTGGGGCAATTGAGGAGGCTCCCCTGCCCCGCGCGCGCCTCATCCGGCCGCAATTATCCAAGCAAAGACAGTCGAACCGAAGCATTTCATAAGTCCAAATGCGTAGATGAACCGATGTTCAGGAACTTTTCCTAGTCTTCATGTATTATGTGATGGCAATTAAGGCATGAAGCCAAAGCAGGCGCCCAATGCAGGCCCTGCGCGTTTCAATGATATAAAGGATGTCGCCATGATCCGCACCTTGCTTCTGACGAGCGCCATGCTGGTCGCAGCGCCCGCATTGGCGCAGCAGGCTGCGCCGGCCGATCCGGCAGCGCAGGCCGCACAGCCAGCCGCGCCCGCGAGCCCGGCCGAACCGCAGGCCGCGCAGCCGGCAAACCCGGCCAATTCGGTCGCCGCGATCGTCGAGTCGGAATTCCCGGCCTATGACACGAACAAGGACGGACAGCTGGACCAGGGCGAGTTTTCGCGCTGGATGGTGGCCCTCAAGGATCAGGAGATGAAGGCCACTGGCAAGACGCTGCCGCCGGCCGAAGTCACTGCCTGGGCCAGCGGCGCCTTCACCACTGCCGATGCCGACAAGAGCATATCGGTCAGCAAGCCCGAACTGATCAGCTATCTGAGCGGCAGCGCGGGCGCATAAACATTTCCCTTCCCGTCACGAAGGCAGGGAAAATACAGAACCCCAAGCGGGTCGCACCGGGGCGGCATGTCACAGAACATGCCGCCTCCTTTTTTTTATGGCGGATGGCCGCGGGGCCGGGAACAGGCCCCGACCGGCTCAGCGACGCTTCTTGGTATAGAGCAGGGCGGCGACGATCGCGGCCGAGCCGATGCCCACGGCAGTGCCCATCCACACGGCCTTTCCGGCAGACTTGCGCGCCGCATCGGCGAGATCGGGGGCATTATCCTCGGGCTGGAGGGCTTCTGCGCCGGCGTCCGGCACGCTCTCTTGGTTCTTCTTCATAGTCCCCCTTCTATGCCGCAGCCCGGCGGGACTGAAAAGGGCTGACGTAGCGGCAAGGCCGGAAATTCGCCGTGCCATGCGCACGCCATGACGCCTGGCCCGCACCCAGCAAAGCCCCGACGCCCCGTCGCTGCGAGCGATTTTCATCAGGGGGTCTTGACTTGCACCGCCCTTCCATGTTGGTAGCGCTATCAATCAACAACCAGGTGCATAGGAGAAGATGATGCCGGGGGATACCGCCTTGCTTGACTGTCTGCCGCATGACTGGCGGACCGGGCTTTTCTTGGGCCGCATCCAGACGAACGCGGGCCCGAGCCCGATCCTGGTGTCGCAGGGCATCGTGTACGACATGAGCGCGATTGCGCCGACCAGCGCCCAGCTGGTCGAGAAGCTGCCCTTCGTCGCCGCCACCGATGGCGAGAAGATCGGCGATCTGGACGCGATCGAGGCGGCGCTGCTGAGCCCGGTCGACCTGCAATGCGTCAAGGCCTGTGGCGTGACCTTTGCCCTTTCGGCGCTGGAGCGCGTGATCGAGGAACGGGCGCGCGGCGACGCCGGCGCTGCCGCCGAAATCCGTGGCCGCCTGGAAGAGCGGGTGGGCGGATCGATCCGCGCCGTGGTGCCGGGCACCGAGGAAGCCGCAGCGCTGAAGGCCGCGCTGATCGAGGACGGCCTGTGGTCGCAATATCTGGAAGTCGCGATCGGCCCGGACGCGGAAGTCTTCACCAAGGCGCCGGTGCTGGCGACGGTCGGCCCGATGGCGGAAATCGGCATCCGGTCCGATTCCACCTGGAACAATCCCGAGCCTGAAGTCGTGCTGCTGGTCAATGCCGATGGCCAGGCCGTAGGCGCGACGCTGGGCAATGACGTCAACCTGCGCGATTTCGAAGGGCGCTCCGCCCTGCTGCTGGGCAAGGCGAAGGACAATAATGCGTCCTGCTCGCTCGGCCCGCTCGTTCGCCTGTTCGACGGCGACTTCACCATCGACGATGTGCGCAATGCCGAAGTCGGCCTGACCATCGAGGGGCCGGAAGGCTATATGCTCGAAGGCACGAGCCGGATGGACCAGATCAGCCGCGATCCGCTGGAACTGGTGCGCCAGACCCTGTCGGAACATCAATATCCCGATGGCTTCGCGCTGTTCCTGGGCACGCTGTTCGCGCCCGTGCAGGACCGTGACGAGGAAGGCCGCGGCTTTACGCACAAGGTCGGTGACATCGTTGCCATCTCCACCCCGCGCCTGGGCAAGCTGATCAACCCGGTGGTGACGTCGAAGGACGCCGCACCCTGGACCTTTGGCCTGACCGCGCTGATGACCAATCTTGCCGGGCGCGGTCTGCTCTCGGCCGTCGACCAGAAAGAAACTGCATGAGCCGCGCCATCTACCCGAGCCTGAAGGGCAAGCGGGTCTTCATCAGCGGCGGCGGCAGCGGCATCGGCGAAGGGCTGGTCGAAGCCTATGCGATGCAGGGCGCGCATGTCGCCTTCTGCGACATCGCCATCCCCGAGAGCGAGGCGCTGGCCGCACGGCTGAGCGGCTGTGCCTTCACCCCGATCTTCCACGCCTGCGACCTGCGCGACATCGACGCGCTGCAGGCGATGATGGCGCGGGTCGAGGCGGAACTGGGCGGGATCGACATCCTGATCAACAACGCTGCCAATGACGATCGCCATGCGATCGAGGACGTGACCCAGGCCTATTGGGACGAGCGGATGGCGGTCAACCTGCGCCACCAGTTCTTCGCGGCGCAGGCGGCGATCCCGGCGATGAAGCGTGCGGAGGGCGGCGTGATCCTGAACTTCGGTTCGATCAGCTGGCACCTGGCCCTGCCCGACCTCATCCTCTACCAGACCGCCAAGGCGGCGATCGAGGGGCTGACGCGCAGCCTGGCCCGCGACCTTGGCCGCGACAATATCCGCGTCAACACCATCATTCCGGGCAATGTGAAGACGTTGCGCCAGGAAAAATGGTACACGCCCGAAGGCGAGGCCGAGATCGTCGCGGCCCAGTGCCTGGACGGCCGCATCCTGCCGGTCGACGTCGCCGCGCTGGCCATGTTCCTGTCGTCGGACGATGCGCGCTATTGCACCGGCCATGACTATTTCATCGACGCCGGCTGGCGCTGAGATGCGCGACGCCGCACCGCGCAGCGTCCTGTCGGTCGGGGCGATGCTGGGCGAAGGGCCGATCTGGGTCGAGCGCGAGGCGGCCTTGTGGTTCGTCGACATCAAGGGCCATGCGATCCACCGCTTCGACCCGGCGCTGGACGTGTCCAAGAGCTGGACCACGCCGGGCCAGGTCGGCTGGATCGTGCCGACCGACGACGGGCTGTTCGCGGTCGGCCTGCAATCGGGCGTGCATCGCTTCGATCCCAGGAGCGGCGCCTTCACCCTGCTCCACGCGCCCGAGGCGCATCGGCCGGGCAACCGGCTGAACGACGCCACGGTAGCGCCCGGCGGTGCCCTGTGGTTCGGGTCGATGGACGATGCCGAGGCAGAGGAAAGCGGCCGTTTCTATCGGCTGCATCGCGGCGACCTGGTCGAGAGCGGGCTGGCCGCCGTGTCGATCACCAACGGCCCTGCCCTCTCGCCCGACGGACGCATCCTCTATCATACCGACACGCTGGGCCGCGCCATCTGGCAATGCCCGGTCGATGCTGATGGCGTCGCCGGCGCCGCCACCCTGTTCACGCGGATCGAGGATGGCGCGGGCTATCCCGATGGCCCCACGGTCGATGCCGAAGGCTGTCTGTGGACCGGGCTGTTCGGCGGATGGGCGGTGCGCCGCTATGACCCGGCCGGGCGGCTGATGCGGGAAATCCGCTTCCCCGTCGCCAACATCACCAAGATCGCCTTTGGCGGCCCGGACCTGATGACGGCCTATGCCACGACGGCGCGCAAGGGACTGGATGTGACAGCGTTGACAGAACAGCCCCTGGCGGGCGATCTGTTCGCCTTCGACGCCGGCGTCGCGGGGCTGCCGGGCCATGTCGCCACGATATAGAAGAAATAGAGAGCTGGAAGGACAAGCAGATGAGTGAGGGGAGCGCCGGGAAGGTCAATATGGCCTTCATCGCAGCGATCGTGGCCGTCGCCACGATCGGCGGTTTCATGTTCGGTTATGATTCGGGCGTCATCAACGGCACCCAGAAGGGGCTGGAAGCCGCCTTCGACCTGGGCAAGCTGGGCATCGGCGTCAATGTCGGCGCGATCCTGGTCGGGTCGTCGATCGGCGCGTTCGGCGCAGGTCGCATGGCCGACATCATCGGCCGTCGCGGCGTGATGATGCTGGCGGCGATCCTGTTCCTGGTGAGCGCGCTGCTGGCCGGGGCCGCCGGCTCCTCCGCCATCTTCATCATCGCCCGCATCATCGGCGGTCTGGGCGTGGGCGCGGCGAGCGTGATCTCGCCGGTCTATATTTCCGAAGTCACCCCCGCCTCGATCCGCGGCCGGCTGTCGAGCGTGCAGCAGGTGATGATCATTTCCGGCCTCACCGGCGCGTTCGTCGCCAATTTCGTGCTGGCCCGCTATGCCGGCGGTTCGACCGCGCCCTTGTGGCTCGACTTCCCGGCCTGGCGCTGGATGTTCTGGCTGCAGGCGATCCCGGCCGCCATCTATTTCCTGGCGCTGCTGGTGATCCCGGAAAGCCCCCGCTATCTGGTCGCGCGCGGCCAGGACGAGCGCGCCCGCGCGGTCCTGACCAAGCTGTTCGGGGCCGAGGAAGCCAATCGCAAGGTCGGCGAGATCCGCGCCAGCCTGGCCGCCGATCATCACCGCCCCAAGCTGAGTGACCTGATCGACAAGGCCAGCGGCAAGGTGCGCCCGATCGTGTGGGCCGGCATTGGCCTGGCCGTGTTCCAGCAGCTGGTCGGCATCAACGTGGTCTTCTATTATGGCGCCACCCTGTGGGAAGCCGTCGGCTTTTCCGAGGATAATGCGCTGCAGATCAACATCCTGTCGGGCGTGCTGTCGATCGGCGCGTGCCTGGGCACGATCATGCTGGTCGACAAGATCGGCCGCAAGCCGCTGCTGCTGATCGGCTCGGCCGGCATGGCGGTGACGCTGGCGATCGTTGCCTATGCCTTCTCCACCGCCGTCACCGGCGCGGATGGCGGCGTGGTGCTGCCGGGCCATAATGGCCTGATGGCGCTGATCGCGGCGAACCTCTACGTGATCTTCTTCAACCTCAGCTGGGGTCCGATCATGTGGGTGATGCTGGGCGAGATGTTCCCCAACCAGATCCGTGGTTCGGGCCTGGCCGTCGCCGGCTTTGCCCAGTGGATCGCCAATGCGGCGATCTCGGTCAGCTTCCCCTCGCTCGCCGTGTCGCCGGGCCTGGTCGTGACCTATACCGGCTATGCCCTGTTTGCCGCCATTTCCTTCTTCTTCGTGCGCAGCATGGTTCATGAGACCAAGGGCCGCGAGCTTGAGGACATGGTCGGCTGAGCAAGATCGTCACCCTGAAGGCGGGCGCGCTCAGCTGCGCGCTCGCCCCGGATATCGGCGGATCGATCCTGTCCTTCGATCGCGACGGCGTGGCGCTGCTGCGCCGCGCGCCGCAGGACAGCCTTGATCCGCTGGACATGGCCAGCTTCCCGCTGGTGCCCTATGCCAACCGCATCGCCCATGGGCGCTATAGCGTGGACGGGCAAAGCTATCAGTTGCCGCTCAATTTCGGCGACCATCCCCACAGCATCCATGGCTTTGGCTGGCAGCGGCCCTGGCAGGTGCTGGAGCAGTCGGGCCATGACGTCAGGCTGGAACAGACGCATGACAGCGATGCGGGCTGGCCCTGGGCCTGGCGCGCGCAGCAGCATGTCCGCCTGAGCGAGGATGCGCTGGAAGTCACGCTGCTGGTGCAGAATCTGGGCGACAGCCCGATGCCCTGCGGCCTTGGCTTCCATCCCTATTTCGCGCTGGACGCGGACACGATGCTGCGCTTCCACGCCGACACGCTCTGGCTCTCCTCCCCCGACATGCTGCCCGAACGGGAAGTGCCGGCCGATGCGCTGGGCGACTGGTCGCAGGGTGCGCGCGTGACCGGCGACAGCCTGATCGACAATGTCCATGGCGGCTGGGACCATGTGGCGGTGGTCGATCGCGGCGACGGCATCCGCCTGACACTGAGCGCGCAGGGTGCGGACTGGCTGCATGTCTTCCGCCCACCCGCCGGCGACTTCTTCTGCCTGGAGCCGGTCAGCCATATGCCGGACGCGATCAACCGGGCCGAGGGCATGGCGATGCTGGCGCCGGGCGCCACGCAAAGTCTGTCGATGATGGTCGCCGTCCGCGAAATCTGAACAGGCGCTTTCGCCTTTCGCCAAAATCGCCTAGGCTGACCGCCCTATCAGCAGCGAGAGGATCGCCGATGCAATTTCTGCGGACTGCCTTCTGGGTCGTCATCGCCGTCGCCCTCGCCTTCTTCTGCATGGCGAACTATGTCCCCGTGACCGTGCGCCTGTGGGGCGACATGGTGATGGAAACCAAATTGCCGGTGCTTCTGATCGGCGCATTCCTGCTGGGCGCCATGCCCTTCTGGATCATGGCCCGCGCGACGCGCTGGCGCATGAAGCGCCGCCTGGAGAGCACCGAGCGCGCGCTGGTCGCCGCGACCGCTTCCGCCGCGCCGGCCACGCCTGCGACGGTGACAACCCCGATCTTGCCCGACGCCACGCCGTCGCCCCTTACCCCTACAGGACAAGCATGAGCAGCCCGATCTATGTCGCCATCGACACGCCCGACCTTGCCAAGGCCCAGCATCTGGCCGGGCAGGTCCGCAACCATGTCGGCGGGCTGAAGCTGGGGCTGGAGTTCTTCTGCGCCAATGGCCATCATGGCGTGCATGAGATGATGAAGTTCGGCCTGCCGATCTTCCTCGACCTCAAGCTGCACGACATTCCCAATACGGTGGCCAAGGCGGTGCAGGCGCTGCACGGGCTGGAGCCGGCGGTGCTGACGGTCCATGCCGCCGGCGGCCGGGCGATGCTGGAGGACGCCAAGGCGGCGGCCGGCACCAAGACCAAGGTGGTGGCGGTGACGGTGCTCACCAGCCTCGACAATGGCGACCTTAACGACATCGGCGTCAATGGCGCGGCCGAGGAGCAGGTGACGCGGCTCGCCGAACTGGCGCGCGACGCCGGCCTCGATGGCATCGTCTGTTCCGGCGAGGAGGTCGCGCTGGTCAAGAAAATCTGGCCCGACGGCTATTTCGTCGTGCCCGGCGTGCGCCCGGCGGGCGGCGCCATGGGCGACCAGAAGCGCGCCGTGACCCCGCGCGAGGCACTGGACCGGGGCGCGTCGATGCTGGTGATCGGCCGCCCGATCAGCCAGGCCGAAGATCCCGACCAGGCGGCGCGCGCGATCGAAGCGACGCTGTAGGGATGGCGGATCGCACCGGCGGCGCTGCGCCGATCCGGTGCGATCCTCCCCTGCCCCCTATTTCTGGAAAAACGTCTTCAGCCGCTCCGCTTCCGCCGGGGTGATCGGGATGACGGCACCGTGCTTGGGCTGGGTGAAGTTGGTGGCCTTCATCGGCGATCCCGGCGCGTTGAAATGGCCGATGTCGCGGAAATGGACGAAATCCTCCGTCTCCGAAAAGCCCATATTGTTGACCGGCTTGGCGCCGAACACATCATACATCAGCACATAGGTGTCGGTGCCGTGGCGCCGCCACAGATTGGGCGCTTCGGTGCCGACCGTTTCCGGGTCGATCTTGGCCGGATCGAAGACATAGCCGCCATCCATGCGCGATGAGGTCGCCTGACGCAGATGGCCGGGCTTGTCATGGGCGACATAAAAGAGGCGGTAGCGATCGCCGACCCTGGTGATGTCGCCGTCGATCGTGCCGATGCCGGGCTTGGGATAGGTGAACAGGTCGCGCGGTTCGCTGGTCAGCGTGGTGAAGGCGTCGTTCGCATAGGCATAGACCATATGGTCGGTCTCCTTGCCGTTGCGGGTGCTGAAATAGACCATGATCTTGCGCTTGTCGGGATCGTAGATCATTTCCGGCGCCCAGGCGGTGCCGGCATTGGCGGTCGACTTGAACAATTGATCTATGGTCACGGACGCGAGCGTCCAATGGGTGAGATCATAGGATTTCATGAAGATCATCGAGCGGTTATTGCCCCAGCCATAGCTGTCGGTCGGCCGCTGCCAGTCGGTATCGCGCAACCCTTCGCGCCTGGCGAAAATATGCAGGTCGGTCATGGCGAGGTAGAAGGCATTGTCGGGACCGCGCATGATGTAGGGGTCGCGGATGCCCTTCTGTTCGGCGACGTCGCGGCCATTGAGGACCGGCGCACCGTCATTGACGTCGGTGAAGCTGTAGCCGTCCGCCGAGGTCGCGAAATGCAGCGAGTGGGTCTCATCCTTGAAATAGACGAGGAGATAGGACGTCCGGGCGCTGGCCTCGTCCTTCGCTTCCGGCTTGGCCTTGGCGATGCGCTTGACGATGTCGAGTTGGCGCGGCGGCGTGGCGGGGGCCGCGATCGCCATGGTGGCGCTGCCCAGCAGCAGGCCAAACCCCAGATATCTCATTCCCGACTGCCACCGCATCAACGCCCTCTCCCTCATCCATCGGGCGAGCGCATGATGATCGACAGACGCGCTTCGCCGACAGGGCCGCAGCGGAGGGCGCGCTTCGCCGCCCCGTCACCGGCCCCTTATTTGTCGGACTAATGCAAACATCCGGGCAAGGGTCAAGCGCGTTCCCACGCTGCAACCATGCCATTCACATAATGGGATCAGTCGGCGGTGGTGCCGCTGTCGTCGGGCGCGAAGAAATGCTGCATCACTTCGCGGGCAATGCGGGCCGGGCGCAGGGTGGAGGCATCGACGCAGCACCAGCTCGACTTGACCTCGGCCAGCACTTCCTCGCCACGGCGGATCACCGTTTCGTAGAAGGCACGGGCGCCCTGCACCTTTTCGAGGAGGACGGTGGCGATCACCTCATCATCCAGGAAGGTGGGCTTGCGATAGGTGATCTCATGCTTGAGCGCGACCCAGAGATGCTGGGCCACCGCCTCGGCCGGGGCGAGCGCGCGCCAATGGTCGAGCACGGCATCCTGCACCCACTTCAGATAGCTGGCATTGTTGACATGACCCATGAAGTCGATGTCGTCGGGCTGGATGCCAACCGGGTACAGGTGGGGAATCGCGTTACTCACAAGTGTGTAAGTAACACCCCCGCAGGACGGCTGATAGAGGCTAAGGGCGGATGCTGCAAAAAAGGGGCCGATCGGTGACCGGCCCCCTTTCCGTATCGTCTTAGAAGCGCGCTGCGTTCAATCCGACGCGGATCGCGCGCTCTAAGTTTTTGTTGTCGCATCGTTTTAAGCGCAAAACCGGTTCCCACTTTTGCGCACGATGCTTTAGAAGCGCCAGCCGACCGAGGCGACGACCTGATGGCGGTCGGTGTCGACGTCGAATTCGCTGCTGGTCGAGCCGTCCATGAAGTCGATATGGGCGCTGTCATATTTGGAGTAGCGATATTCGATCTTGGCGAAGGTGTTGGCGTTGAGCGCCCGCTCCACGCCACCGCCGACGCGCCAGCCGTCCAGCTTGAACGAGGTGTCGGTGACCTGGTTGGTGTCGCCGGCCAGCACACCCAGCTTGGTGTTGGTGTAACCGCCCTTCACATAGATGAGGGTCGAGGGATCGGCGAGGATACCGGCGCGGGCACCGATATAGAGATCGCGGCCCTGCTTGACGCGGCCATAGCCGAACTGGTCGGTGAAGTCGTTGCGGCTGCTCTTGGCGGTGGAGTCGGTGAACTCGCCCTCGACGCCGACGACGGCGCCGCCGACATTCACGTCATAACCCGCGCCGACACCATAGAGCAGGCCGTCGATCTTCTGATCGTCGCTGCCATTGTCATTGTCGATCGAGCTGCCGGCCCCGGTATGGTCATAACCCAGAATCGCTTCGACACGCGGGCCGGTGAAGGTCGGGGTGGCATCCTGTGCGAGCGCCGGCGCGGCGACTGCACCACCGGCCAGCAAAGTGGCGACCATCAACTTACGCATAAACATCACTCCGTTGTCTTTCTCTTCCCCTTGGGGGTGAGACGCTCAAGCCGGAGCGGTCATATTTGTTTCATGAACCTCAGATAAACAGCTGATAATGTGGCATTAATGCCACGAAAGCCATTCAGTTCGGCGCGTTTCCGTGGGTCGGGAGCGACGAAATGAGGCGGCGTTCCTTCAGCATTCCACGACATTGACGGCCAGGCCGCCAAGCGATGTCTCCTTGTAGCGGCTGGCCATGTCCTCGCCGGTCTGGCGCATCGTCTCGATCACCGCGTCGAGGCTGACGATATGGCGGCCATCGCCCTGGAGGGCGAGATAGGCGGCGTTGATCGCCTTCACCGCGCCCATGGTGTTGCGTTCGATGCAGGGGATCTGGACGAGGCCGCCGATCGGATCGCAGGTAAGGCCCAGATTATGCTCCATGCCGATCTCGGCGGCATTTTCGACCTGGCTGTTGGTGCCGCCCAGCACGGCCGCCAAGCCCGCCGCTGCCATCGAGCAGGCGACGCCGACTTCGCCCTGACAGCCCATTTCGGCGGCCGAGATGGAGGCGCGCTTCTTGTAGAGGAAGCCCATGGCGGCGGTGGTAAGGAGGAAACGGCGCTCCCCTTCCCGATCGGCGCCAGGCACGAAGCGGCGATAATAATGAAGCACCGCCGGGATCACGCCGGCCGCGCCGTTGGTGGGTGCGGTGACGACCCGGCCGCCGGCGGCATTTTCCTCATTCACGGCGAGCGCGAACAGGCTGACCCATTCGAAGATCTGGGCGGGGCCGACGCTGGCGCCCTGCAACCGCAGCTTGTTGTGGATCGCCTTGGCGCGGCGGCGCACCTTGAGCCCGCCGGGCAGCAGGCCTTCTTCCTTGAGGCCGCGATCGATCGAGACGGACATGGCGTCGATCACGCTGTCGAGAAAAGCCTCGGTCTCGCCCTGGGCGCGCCAGGCGCCCTCGTTGCGGAGAACCAGCGTGGCGATGCTGAGGCCGGTCGCCTCCCCCTGCGCCAGCAGTTCGGCGCCGGACGAGAAGGGAAAGGGCTGGACCACATTATGGCCGAGCGGAATATCCGGGTCGGCGGGAATAGCGCCGGGCAGCACCGCGCCGCCGCCGATCGAATAATAATCGCGCACCAGCGGATCGTCCCGGCCCGGCAGCCAGGCAGTAAAGCGCATGCCGTTGCTGTGCGCCTCCAGAAATTCGCCCATGCGGAAGACAAGGTCGCGCGCTTCCTCGAACGGCACCCAGTCGAGATGGGCGCTGCCGGCGCGAATGCGGCCATCGTCGCGGATCGCCTGAAGAATGGCGGGGATTGCATCGGGATCGACATTTTCGGGGCTGTGGCCCGACAGGCCGAGCAGGATCGCGCTGTCGGTGGCATGGCCCCGGCCGGTCAGCGCCAGCGACCCGTAAAGTTCGCACTGCACCCGCACCGGACAGGTGGGCAGCGTATCCATGAACATCAGCGCGGCGCGCATCGGCCCGACCGTGTGCGAGCTGGACGGGCCGATGCCGATGGTGAACAGGTCCATCACGCTGATCGCGGCGGCGCTGTCGATGCGCGATTTGGTCACGTCAATAATCCTTGGAAATACGCAGGTTGGCGCTCTGGCGGCCGAGGGTGGAAATGGCGCCTAGCAGGGACAGCCAGCGTGTCACCTGATATTCCATCCGG
This sequence comes from Sphingobium sp. DN12, assembly GCF_051058005.1. Taxonomy (NCBI): domain Bacteria; kingdom Pseudomonadati; phylum Pseudomonadota; class Alphaproteobacteria; order Sphingomonadales; family Sphingobiaceae; genus Sphingobium; species Sphingobium sp. DN12. The sequence goes on along the minus strand of NZ_CP173717.1, from coordinate 707,909 downwards.
GTGGCGCTGTAGCCCTGCCCGTCGCTGATCAGTTCGACATAGGTCTTGCGGGTCAGATATTTGCCGGCGGCAAGCGAAGTGCCCTGCCCCTGGGTCGGATCGGCCGCGATGATGCGCAGACGATCCAAGCCCGCCGCCTTGCGCACTGCATTGATCGGATCAAGCCCGCCCTCACCCTGGAGCGAGCCGACCGCCGAGGCGAGCTGGAGCGCTTCGGGCGCGGACAGGTTGGTGATCGAGGTGCCGAACAGGATGCGCGAGAGCAGTTCGTCCTGCGGCAGCGATGGCACGGAATTGAAGCTGATGTCGGGCTTGAGGCCGGTGCCGCCGACATGGATGGTGGCGGTGAGGTCGCTGACGTCCGCCTCCGCATCGATGTCGAGCGTCGGGTTGACCGGGGTCTTGCCGTCGAACTGGATGCGGCCTTCGCGCAGTTCGAAGCGGCGGCCGGCAAATTCATAATTGCCGCGCACCAGTTCGGCCCGGCCGGCGATCGCCGGATTGGTGACGGTGCCGCCAATGTTGAGATCGGCGCGCCATTCGCTGTCGAGGCCAAGGCCGGTCACGGTCAGGCGATTGCGCGCCCGCGCCTTGACCGCCATGGTCCAGGGCTCGGCCGCGCGGGGGCGTTCAATCTCCTCGCCGCGCCGGTTGATCTCGATCACCTTGAGTTCGGGGATCTGGGCGACGGCGGCGGCACGCCCCATGGTGAAGCGGCTCCTGTTGAGGGTGACGTCGCCGCCAATCTCGCCGCCCTTGCCGTCGGAGCGGATGGTGAGCGGGCCGGTGACGGTGGCGGCGATATCGTCGCGTTCCAGCAGCGCGGCATTGTCCGCCTGGAAGGCGAGGTCCATGCCGACCCCGCCAATGCCGTTGAAGGTAAAATTGCCGGTGCCGGTCACGCTACCGCCATTCTGGGCATTGGCGGTGAAGCTGGAGAAGACCAGTTGCGCCCCGGCGAACCGGGCGCGCGCCTTGACGTTGCGCAGGCGCATGCCGGTGACCGGGCTGTTGAGCGCGGCATTGTCCGTCGCGAGCGAGCCGGTGATGACCGGATCGGCAAGCGTGCCATGCGCGTCGGCGGTGACGCTGACCGGGCCGGCAATGTCGACAATCTCCACGCCGGTGAGGCGCCAGAGCGTGTCGGCGGTGCCATTGAAGCGAAGCTGCGCGATCAGCGGCGCACCGTTGAGCCGTTCGACCAGACTGCCGGTCGAGATGAGCGGAGTGAGCAGCGCCTGGCCACGGCCGATGGTCTGGCCGTCGGCGACGAAGACCATGCGGGTGGCGAGCCGGTCGAGGGTCAGCACGGCGTTGACGCCGACATCGACCGGGCGGGAGCTGAGGGACAGGCCCGAGCGCGACAGGCCACGGATGCGCAGTTCCGCCTTGCCGGTCGGCAGGCCGCCGCGCGGACGGCTGTAGCTCAAGGTGCCGGTGGCCATGCCGCCCAGCCCCAGATTGTCATAGGCGATGTCGAGCAGGGCGAGCGGCATCTTCTGCGCGCGCGCCTCAATCCGGGTGGTTTCGCCGCCCAGTTCGCCCGCCAGTTGCAGCGTGCCGCCGGCATAGCTGATGGTCGCGGGCGACAGGCGCCAGCCATCCTCGGCGCGGGTGAAGAGCGCCGCGCGGGTCAGGCGGATCGGCCGCTTGTCGATCGTGCCGCTGGCCGACAGGCGGACCCGGTCGAGATCGACCTGGGCCTCACCCTTGAGGTCGAACAGGCGGCCGCGCTGGCCCGAGAGATTGCCCGAGACCTTGCCGCGCCCGTCGACCAGCGCGGCGGTGGCGTCGAGCCGGCCAAGCAGCATGCCGCCGACGCGCAGCCCGCGTGCCTGGGCGGTGGCGTTTATCGAGGTGCCATCGGGATCGAGCAGGATGGTGGCATCGAGCGAGCCGCGCCGCACGGCAATGGTCGAAGGGCCATCGAAGCTGGCGTCATTGGCGTCGAGATCGAGCTTCAACTGCTGGATGCCGCCGACCGGCTGGAAGCCGATCGTGCCGCTGACCGGGCCGGCGACCAGCAACTGGCCGTCGAGGCCGCCGGTGACGGGGCGGATGTCGCCGCTGGCGGTGACGCCCGAGACCGCGATGCGCGCGACGCGGACCACCGCCTGGCCGCCGGGCGGCAGCAAGATGCTGCCTTCGCCGGTGAACGGGCCGAGCGTCGATCCGCCATTGGCGGTGAAGCTGTAATTGCCGTCGGCGCCGGGCAGAAATTCGCCGCGCACGTCGCGCAGGCCGAGCGCATCCATCGGCCGCGCAAGCTGGACATGGACGATCGGCCGGTCGATCTTGCCATCGAGCACGACATTGACCGGGCCATATTGCTTGTGGCTGCCATTGCCTTCGAGATGGACGGTGCCGTCGCGGTGGCGCACGCCCTTGGCGTTGAGGCTGATGAGCGGCGCGTCGAGCCTCATGTTGGAGAAGCCGATCTCGCCGCCCGGTAATAGCGTCAGCGCGCTGCGGACCGTGGGCAGGCCGCCGCCCAGCCCCTTGAGGAAGGCATTGTCGAGCCGGCGGACCTTGGCCACCGCATTGCCCGACAGGCCGAAGGCGCCATTGGCGCCGGGGGCCGCACGCAGTTTCGAGTCCAGATCGACGATGCCGAGGCCGCGAATGAAGAGACCGCTGATCCGCCCGTCGATGCCGACATCATAGCGGCCGCTCTTAAGGTCGGCCATGACCAGCAGCTTGCCATTCAGGCGGTCCGACCGGAAAGGCATGGGGTTGCTGACGATCTGCTGCCCCTTGAACTGCAGCACGCCGTCGAGCGCGAAATTGCGGACGATGCCGGCGACCAGATCACCCTGCCCGTCGAGGCTGCGGGCGCGCAGCCGGACCGGCAGCAGCACCGGCCCGCTTTTCGCCTGGCGGCCCTTGCCGTCGATGCGGACATCGTTGATCTGGGTCTTGCCGAAGGCGAGTTGGCGCGCGGTGAGCAGATATTCATAGCCGAAGCCCGTGAATGGACCGTCGAGCCGGACCTTCGCCACCACGTCGCGGCCGCGCATATCCTTGAGCAACGCTTCGGGCCCGGCGAGGTTCATGTCGACGCGCAGATTGTCGAAGGCATTGTTACGCAGGTCGATGGCGCCGTCGGCGACCATGTCGATCGCGGCCGAGCGCAGCGTAAGCCTGCCATCGACCACCCGGTCGGCCAGCGTGCCCTGCGCGCCGATGGTGAGGCGCGGCGAGGCGAGACGCGGCAGCAGGCCCTTGCCGGGAATGGCGCTGCCCTCGATCGTGCCCTGGATGGTGTAGGCGCCGCTGCGCGCACCGAGTTTGAGGTCGGCGACGGGATTGCCGGCCAGGGTGGCGGCGAGGCGCCCATCCCATCTGGTCCAGCGCCCCTTGCCGCTGATGCGCAGATTGCCGTCCTGATTGAGGCCGGCCATCGCCGCCAGCACGCCGCCCCTGGGCGCATTGACGGTGACCGCCAGGTTGAACCGGTCATCGTCGGGCCGGCTGTCGAGCGTGAGGTTCAGGGCATCCTCCGCGCCGATCACGCGGGCCGACAGGTCGATGATCGCGCGGCCACCGCGAATGTCCGCATCGCCCGACAGGGTCGCCAGTTCGACCTTGCCGGTGACGGCGGGCGCGACGGTCAGCCGATCGACCGAGAACTGCATCAGGCGAATGTCGAAGCCCGGCAGGATCGGCCCCTGCCGCTCGCTGGGATTGAGTTTGGGCAGTTTGTGCAGGGTCGCCTGCGGGATCACCAGCCGGTCGATGTCGAGCCGGTTGGAGAGCCAGGCGAAGGGCCACCAGTCCAGTTCCACCCGCGGCGCGTCGAAGAAGCGGCCCTTGGGATCGGACAGGACGAGGCCGCGCAGCACCGCCTTGCGATAGATGCTGCCTTCGATCCGGTCGACATGGATGCGCAGGCCCGATGGCGGGCTGACGGCGGCGATGCGCGAGACGAGGAAGCGATGGCCGGGCGCGCTGTCGAGCCAGGCCAGCGTCGCCACCACGACCAGCAGCGCGAGCGCCAGTGCGCCCGCCAGCCAGCGCTGCCAGCGCCCGTCCCAGGCACGGCGGCGCGGCGGCGCGGCGGGGGGCGGCGGCACAGGCGGCTGGCTGTCGGGCGGCGGCGTTGCCATCAGAAGGCCTGCCCCAGCGAGACATAGACGGCGACCTTGGCATCGCCGGGCTGCGGATTGATCGGCGTGCCGACATCGACGCGGATCGGGCCGAAGCTGCTATAATAGCGCACGCCAAGCCCCGTGCCGACGCGCAGGTCGCGGAAGCGCGGCAGGAATGTGGTGGAGATATTGCCCGCGTCGAGGAAGGGGACGACGCCGAAATTGCCGAAGCGGATGCGCGCCTCGGCGGAAAATTCGATCAGGCTCTTGCCGCCGACCGGATCATCATCCGGGCCGTAGCGCGGGCCGATCGCCTGATAGCCATAGCCGCGCACCGACGCACCGCCACCGGCATAGAAGCGCCGCGAGGGCGCAATGCGATCGACCGTGGAGCCGAGGATGGTGCCGAGCCGGGTGCGCCCGGCGAGCACGACACGATCATTGATCGGCTGATAGGCGCTGGCGTCGACCTGCGCCTTGGCATAGCCGAAGGTCGAACCCTGAAAGGAGAGTTCCGGGCTAAGGCGGCCGCCGAGGCGGAAGCCCTTGCTGGGGTTGAGCAGGTCGTCGCTGCCATCATAGGTGAGGCTGAGCGGCACCGCGCCGATGAAGAAGGTACGGCGGCTGCCGCCGGAAAAGGCATCCGCTTCGTCCGAGGCGATGAGTTCGGCACCGACGCGCCAGACCCAATGCTTCTGGAACAGGATGTTGGTCTGCCGCTCCAGCCCGCCCGACAGGGTGATGGTGCGCGCGTCATAGGCGTCGCGGCGGATATTGCTGTAGGAGACGAGGCCAGTCAGCACATGGTCGCGCTCGCGGAAATTGTTGCGGCGATAGGTGGCCTGCGCCGTCTGTTCCTGGGTGCCGAGCACGCCGCGCAGGGTGAGCGATCCTTCGGGCGGGAACAGATTGCGATGCTGCCAGCTGACTTCCGCGCGATAGCCTTCGCCCGTGCCATAGCCCAGTTCGCCGGCAATGGTGCGCATCGGTGCCGGGCGCAGATCGACATCCAGGTCGACATGTTCGCCATCGCCCGCGTCCTTCGGCGTCAGGGTGACGGAGGAGACGAGGCCGGTGGTGACGATGGCACGACGCAGATCCTCCACATCGGTCGCGCGGTAGGTTTCGCCGGGTTCGAACCGCGCCATGCGCTGGAGATGGCGGGCGCTGAACACATCGTCATTGTCGAGCAATATCTGGCCGAAGCTGCGATAGCCGCCGGGGGTTACGATGATGTCGAGATCGCCATTGCGCGCTTCATGGTCGATCCGCACTTCGGGTTCGTCCACCCTGGCGAAGGGATAGCCATTTTCGCCCAGCTCCGTCGCCAGCGCGGTCTGGCCCGCCAAGATGCGGTCGGCGTTGATCGGATCGCCCGACTTCATCGTGAAGGCGCCGCGCAGCGTCTCCTCCCGCGGGCCGGTCTCGGCAAGGCCGGCAATCTCCACCGTGTCGAGGAGATAGAGAGGGCCCGGCGTGACATCGAAGATGACGGACAGCTTGTCGCTGCCGGCGGGCGGCGGCGCGACGCTGCCGCGCACCCGCGCGGCATAATAGCCGTCGGCGCGCAGCAACCGATCGAGCAGGTCGCTGTCTTCCTTCACCCGGCGGTTGATCTGGGCAAGGTTGGCGGCCTTCCCCTCCGACTGGTGCAGCACCGACAGGCTGTCGAAACGGGTCGCGACCTGATTGTCGCCGATCGCGTCGATACCGCGCAGGGTGACGCCATATTTGCGCTCCTCCCCGGCGTCGGTGAAGGTGACGACTTCCTCGGCCGGGCCGGTATCGGCGGCGTCGGCGGCCTGTTGCGCCGGCTGATCGGCCATGTCGGGCTCGCTGGCTGCAACCGGATCCTCCGGCAGCGGGGCGACCGTATCGGGCTGGCCCATGTCGGGCCAGTCGATGCCGATGTCGGGCATGGCATCGAGCGACGCGGAGGGATCGACCGGCGGACTGGCGGGATCGGCAGCGGGATTGGGCGCAGGCTGGGCCGCCTGCGCGAACGCAGTGCCGGCGGTGCAAAGCGCCAGGGACAAGAGACATAGCCCTGCGGCGCGCGGATCAACGGGAAAGCGGCGCCCTGTCCGCAAGCCATGGGTCATGCAGCCGGTCTAGACCAAGTCGGGGCGATTATGCCAGCCAAGAGATGGCGATGGCCCAATGGTCAGAAGGCGGTGTTGAGCCGATCCATGAGGGCGCGGGCCGGACTGTCGGCCAGCGGCGCGTCCGGCGACAGCATCCGCTCCTCCAGCCGAGCGACCCGGCCATAAAGCTCCTGGCTCGCCTCGATCAGCGAACGGGCGGCGAAGGGGAAGTCGCCGGCGATGCCCGGATCGGTGGCGGTGGCGCGGCCGAGCCGATATTTCTCATCGGCCACATCCGCGTCGCCAATCTCGCCGCGCTGCCAGGCGCGCTGGCTGAGCAGCCAGGCAATGATGTGCATCAGCCGGGTCGTCACCTTGAGCGATTCACAGGCGAAGGACACGCGGCGCAACGGATCGTCGGCGGCAAACTGCCCGGCCTCGTCCGCGTCGAAATAGGAGCGCGCCTCATCCGCCATCACCATCGCCTCCATATAGAGGCCATCGACAAGGCGGCGATGAAGGCCGGGATCAAGGGCGGCTGCGTTGCGCATAGGCCTAGCTGACATATCGCGATGCGATTGTCAGGGCCGTGGATGGCACCGGAAGCCCGCCTGTCCCATTTGGGATCGCTTTACGCCGCAGTCCCGCAATTTTGCGACGCGGCGGACGCATCAGGCGATGATGTCCGGGACAAGCGCATCTTCGAGCGCGACGATCTCGTCCCGCAGCCGCAGCTTGCGCTTCTTGAGGCGCGCGACCTGCATCTGGTCGCCCACCCCGCCATCGACCAGCGCCGCGATCGCGGCGTCGAGATCGCGATGCTCGACCCGCAGCAGCTCCAACCGGCGCATAATGTCTTCCCGGCTCACCAAGCCCCCGCCTTCCGAACCCAACATAGCCTCTCCTGATAGCCCGGCGCAGGCGCGCGGGCCATCGCAATTTTACCGACGACCCATCGCAAAGCGCGAATCATCGCGAGACAGGTCCGCCGAATCATGATCTACTTCGTCATCCATCACCCTCGTAAGGAGAATGTCATGGAAAATTCCCACGTTTCAGCTCTTTCCGCAAAGCATGCCGGGCTCGAAGCCCGGATCAAGGCCGAGTCGAGTCGGCCGATGCCCGACGACATTCTCGTCGCCTCGCTGAAGAAGCAGAAATTGCGGGTCAAGGAAGAGATGCAGGGCCGACATTAAGCCCGTTCCGCACGGAAAAGGCCGGGGCCGGATCACCGGACCGGCCATTTTCCTGCCAGCGGGACGCACAGCATCGATCCGGCCGGAACCCCGGCCAGATTTTCGACATAGTGCAACGGATGACGCCTAGCCGGGGAAGATGACCTGGCGATGACAGGCGTTCAGCGTGGCAACCTTCGCCTAGCGCTCACCCCAAGTGGAGGCGTCGCGGCGGCATGGAACAGGCCGCATATGAAAAGCCCCGCGCGGCGAACCGGCGGGGCCTTTTGCCAGCCCAACTAAATCATTGATATCAGCGGCGCGTGATCGTCGCGGAACGCAGATAGTCCGGCAGGGCCTGCCGCGACACGCCATTGGCAACCGGCTTGCGCGCCAGTTGCGGATCGATCGGCGCGTCGAAGGCAAAACCGATCTTGTCATCGCGCGACCAGGCGACCGCCCCCTCGACCAGGCCGACGCCGCGCAGTTCAAGACGAAGCCGCGTGCCGGCCGGGATGGCGCGTTCGCAATCCGCCATCAGGCCGGTGGCCGACAGATTGCGCACGCGCGCCTTGCCCAGATCGACGCCATCCAGCGTGCTGAGGCTGGTGAGCAGGAACAGGCTGTCGCGCGGCGCGGAACGAGCCGGTCCCCGATCAGAATTTCCCGTTTCCTTGTCCATGACTATTCCCGCAAAATGACACTTGGCCAACAGGATAGTCATGCGACGTGGAGAAAGGGTTAACCGCCACAGCGGGTTAATCGTCGCGGGAGACTTTTTCCTGACGCTCGTGCCGCTCCTGCGCCTCGACCGTCATGGTCGCGATCGGACGGGCTTCCAGCCGGCCCAGCGAGATCGGCTCGCCGGTGACTTCGCAATAGCCATATTCGCCTTCGTCGATACGGCGGAGCGCCGCGTCGATCTTGGAGATCAGCTTGCGCTGGCGGTCGCGGGTGCGCAGTTCGATCGACCAGTCGGTCTCGCTCGATGCGCGGTCATTGAGGTCGGGTTCGCGCAGCGGCTCATTCTGCAGCACGGCGAGCGTGCCTTCCGCTTCCGACAATATCTGCTTCTTCCAGTCCCAGAGACGCTGCCGGAAATATTCCTGCTGCAGGGGGTTCATGAATTCTTCGTCAGCCGACGGACGATAATCGTCCGGGAGTGTTACGGTCGATTTTGGCGGCTTCACACCGTCTTTATCGGAATTCAGTACCGATGCCATCTGGCTCTCCGACTCGAGAGGCCCCGGCGCTGTAAGTTCCGGGCGCCCATGACTTTTGTTTGAGCGGGCCTCATAGCCACCGCGACGAGGCGATACAAGCGGACAATGCGCACTCCGGCGCATCCCCTAGGCCAGCTGACGCACCCGGAACGGACAGCGCGACTCCATCAGGGTTTTCCCCGATCCGGCCATCGGGATGTCCATGCAGCCCATCCTTAACGTTCCACAATGACACGTTAACCATTGCGATTGACTCAAACGCCCGGTTTTTCGGACCTTTTACGGCGCAAAGATGGTTAATGCCCTTGCAGTTAACGCTTTATTTTGCGTTGGTATGCAGTAGGGAATGGCAGGGTTCACGCTACGGAAGGGTCCGATGGCGCGAATGGGTAAACAGGACTAGAGAAGATCCTATGTCGGTTCGGATGGCTTTGGCAAAATTGTGCGCCTGCACTTGTGGCGGCGCCATCATTGGCGGGGGCGCCGTCCATGTGGCGGAAAATGCGCGTCCGGCAACGGTCTACAGCACCAAGAGTGTGAAGGCCAAGCCGCGCCAGCGCGTCCTGGCCACGGCCAAGCGCCCGCCGGCCAAGAAGCCCGACCCGATCCGCGTGACTGTGACCACGCCGTCGCCGCCCATCCCGCTGCCCCCGCCGCCGGTGCAGGCAGCCCTGCCCCTGATGGCTGGTGGACCGACTCCGACCGCAGCGCCGATCGGCGGCAGCAGCGGCTTTGGCGGCAGCAGCGGTTTCATCGGCGGCTTCTTTGGTGGCGGCAGCAGCGGTGGCGGCACGGTGGTGATCTCTACCACCGGTTCGACGGGATCGACCGGTTCGAGCGGCTCCAACTCGCCCACGCCGCCAACCTCCACCACCAGCACGACGACCACGTCGAGCGGTTCGGATTCGCCGACTCCGCCGGGTGGAACGACCACGACGACCTCGACGTCGACCTCCACGTCGACATCGACCTCTACGTCCACATCGACGTCGACCTCTTCCTCGTCGGGCGCGACATCGACTTCCACGTCCAGTTCGACCTCGACCGGATCGTCGAGCTTTGGCAGCACGTCGACGAGCAGCTCGACCAGCAGTTCGTCGTCGACCTCGACATCGTCGGGCACCTCTTCGGGAACGCCGCCCGGTCCGCCGCCGCCGACCGATGTGCCGGCGCCGCCGATGGTGCTGCTGTTCGGTGCCGGTGCCGCCGCGCTGCTGATGCGCAAGCGCCTGGCCGATCGCAATACGGAGCTGTCGATCGAGGGCCATGGCCCGGCCAAGCCTATCCCGATCATCCGCACCGGCGACATCTGATAGAAAAAAGGGCGGCCCTGGGGCCGCCCTTTTCTTTTGCCGATTGGGTTTTCCACTCAACTGCGGGCGATGATCTTCTCGATTTCGGCCACGGGATGATTGGCCAGATCCTTGGCGATCTCCCCGACCAGCCGGTCCTGCACTTCCTTGTGATAATGTTTGCGCATCTCGCCCAATGCCGTCGGCGGGGCGACGATGATCAGCTTTTCATAATCCTGGGCAAAGGCGCGGCGCTTGAGCAGGTCGGCCGCTTCCGCCGCGAAGCGTGCCTCCTCCAGTTCATGGAAATCGGTCTGTTCCATACTGCTGCGATGGCTGCCGACCGAATTGAAGGCGCGGCCGGGGGCATCCGAAGCCTGGTCCCGGTCGGCTGGATTATCCTGCACCTTCACCTCTTCCGCCTCCAGCTGGGGAAAGGCGCGGTCGCCCTTGTTGCGGAAGAAGAGCAATTTGCGCCCGTCCGCCACCAGCACCATCGCATCATGATCGATCTGCATCGCCTTCTCCTTCATTTTGTGGATGCATCACCAACGGACGAAGGCGCACAGGGTTGCGTGGCCTCGTCCGCGACGGCATAGGGCAGCGATGCACGACATCCGCTTCATCCGCGAAAATCCCGCCGCTTTCGACGCCGCCCTGGCGCGCCGTGGCCTGGCCCCGCTGTCCGCCGACATATTGGCGCTGGACGAGAAGAGCCGGGCGCTCAAGACGGAGCTGCAGCAGGGGCAGGCCCGCCGCAACGAGGCGAGCAAGGCGATCGGCCAGGCGATGGCGGCCAAGGACATGGCAAAGGCCGAGGCACTGAAGGCAGAAGTCGCGACGCTCAAGGAAGGCACGCCGGCGCTGGAAGCGGAAGAGGCCGAGGTCGGCGCGGCGCTCAACGCCATGCTGGCGGCGATCCCCAACCTGCCCGCCGACGACGTGCCACAGGGCGCGGATGAAGCCGGCAATGTCGAGCTGAGCCGCTGGGGCACTATCCGCGCGTTCGATTTCGCACCGCAGGACCATGCCGATTTCGGCCCGGCGCTGGGGCTGGATTTCGAGGGCGGCGCGGCACTGTCAGGCGCGCGCTTTACCGCGCTGCGCGGCCAGATGGCGCGACTGCACCGCGCGCTGGCGCAATATATGCTCGACACCCAGAGCGGCACCAACGGCTATGAGGAAACCAACCCGCCGCTGCTGGTGCGCGACGAGGCGCTGTTCGGCACCGGCCAGTTGCCCAAATTCGCCGAGGATCTGTTCCGCACCACCGATGGTCGCTGGCTGATCCCGACCGCCGAAGTGTCGCTGACCAATCTGGTCGCCGAGCAGATCGTGCCGACCGACGCCCTGCCGGTGCGGCTGACCGCGCTGACCCCCTGCTTCCGGTCCGAAGCCGGTTCCGCCGGACGCGACACGCGCGGTTTCATCCGCCAGCATCAGTTCGAGAAGGTCGAGCTGGTCGCGATCTGCGCGCCCGAGGATTCGGACGCCGAGCATGAGCGGATGGTGCAGGCGGCCGAAGGCATCCTCCAGGCGCTGAACCTGCCCTATCGCAAGATGCTGCTGTGCAGCGGCGACATGGGCTTTGGCGCGCGCAAGACCTATGACCTGGAAGTCTGGCTGCCGAGCCAGGCGACCTATCGCGAGATCAGCTCCGTATCCAACTGCGGCGATTTCCAGGCGCGGCGGATGAACGCCCGCTACAAGCCGGAGGGGGAGAAGGCGACGCGCTTCCTTCATACCCTCAACGGATCGGGCCTGGCAGTGGGTCGCACGCTGGTCGCGGTGCTGGAAAATTACCAGCAGGCCGATGGCAGCGTGATCGTGCCCGACGTGCTGGCGCCCTATATGGGCGGCATCACCAGGCTGGAGCCGCGATAAAAAAGGAACGGGCGATGCGCATCCTCCTCACCAATGACGATGGCGTTCATGCGCCGGGGCTGAAGGTGCTGGAGGCGATCGCCCGCACCCTGTCCGACGATATCTGGATCGTCGCGCCCAGCGAGGAACAGTCGGGCGCGGGCCACAGCCTGACGTTGACCCGCCCGCTGCGCATTCGCAAGCATGGCGAGAAGCATTATAGCGTCACCGGCACGCCGACCGACGCGGTGATGATGGCGGTCGGCCATCTGATGAAGGATGCAAAACCGGACCTGGTCCTGTCGGGCGTCAATCGCGGCGCCAATCTGGCCGAGGACGTGACTTATTCGGGCACCGTCGCCGCCGCGATGGAGGGCGCGATTTCCGGCATCAAGTCGATCGCGCTGAGCCAGGTCTATGCCCGCGAGGCGATGGGCGACGCGGTGCCCTTTGCCGCCGCCGAAGCCTGGGGCGAACGGGTGCTGCGCCCGCTGATCGCGATGCCGGCCAGCCCTCGCCTGCTGTTCAACGTCAATTTTCCCGCGATCGACCCGGACAAGGTGAAGGGCGTGCGCGTGGTGCGGCAGGGCTTCCATGATATCGACCGGACGAAGATCATCGAGGGCACCGATCCGCGCGGCTATCGCTATTACTGGTTTGGCCTGGGCCGCAGCGATTCCGCGCCCGAGGGCAGTGATCTGGCGGCTATCGCAGAAGACTATATCGCGGTGACGCCGCTCCATTATGACCTGACGCAGGATGGCGCGCTGGCGGCGACGGCGCAGGCATTTTCGGACTGACTTACGCTCCGGGGGGAGACCATATGGCTGGACATTCAAGGGGGCGGCGCTGGCTGCCCATGGCGCCGCTGCCGCTGCTGCTGGCGGGCTGCATCCCTGCCCCCGTGCAGGACAGCGCGCCCTATGCCGCGCCCCTGCCCCCGACCCAGGCGGCGCCCGCCATTCCGCCATCGCCCAGCATGCCACCGCAGCCGGCCCAGCGCCCCTCGTCCGAACCGCAGATGATCGAGCGCAAGCCGGTCTGGACCGCGCAGCAGGTGACGACGAATGCGCGGACAGTGACCGCCAGCACCTATAGCGTGCAGCCGGGCGACACGCTGCGCGGCATTGGCAACCGCACCGGCGCGGGATCGGACGCGATCGCACGGGCCAACGGGCTGGCCCCGCCCTATGCGCTGCGGCCGGGGCAGAGCCTGTCGATCCCCGGCGGCCGCTATCATGCGGTGGCGGAGGGCGAGACCGGCATCGCCATCGCCGTGGCCTATGGCGTGCGCTGGAGCGACATTGTCGACATCAATGGCCTGACCGAACCCTATGTACTGCGGCGCGGGCAGCGGCTGCTGCTGCCCGGCGGCGAGATGCCGGCCGCCCCGGTGGCAGCGCAGCCGGTGCGGGCGCCCGCATCCAGCCTGGAGCAGCGCGCCGCCGCCTTCCGCATCGATATCGACGATGTGCTGACCGGCGGCCAGCCCGCCGTCGCCGAGGAGAAGCCGCGCACGATGGCCAAGACCCAGCCCCGCCCCCTGCCCTCCAATGTGCCGATCGCCCAGCCCAGCGGCTTTTCCGGCCCATTCGCCTGGCCGCTCAAGGGCAATATCCTCTCGCGCTTCGGCCCCGGCGAAAGCGGCGCCAAGAATAATGGCATCGACATTGCCGCGCCGATCGGCACGCCGATCAGGGCCGCGGCCGACGGCGTCGTCGCCTATGCCGGCGACAGCATCGCCGTGTTCGGCGGCCTCATCCTCATCACCCATGGCAGCGGCTGGGTCAGCGCCTATGGCCATGCCAACCGGATCGACGTGGTGCGCGGGCAGAAGGTGACGAAGGGCCAGGTGATTGGCCTGAGCGGTGACACAGGCTATGCCAGCAAGCCGAAGCTGCATTTCGAGCTGCGCAAGGACCGGGTGCCGATCAATCCCATGACCCAGCTGCCCACCCCATGAAGATCGCGCCGCCACCATCGGGATCGTCCATGGCCGGCTTTCTGCGGCGGCGATCGGCGCTGCCGGTCTGGGCGGACCTTGCCTGGCGGGTGGTGCTGGTCTTTGGCCTGATCGCGATCGTGCTGGCGCTCCACTGGTTCGGGCGCGATGGTCTCAAGGACAATTATGACGACCAGATCAGCTTCATCGACGTGCTCTATTTCACCACGGTCACCGTCACCACGGTCGGCTATGGCGATATCGTTCCGGTCTCGCCCGAAGCGCGCCTGTTCGAATCCATCTTCGTCACGCCGATCCGGCTGTTCGTCTGGATCATTTTCCTGGGCACCGCCTATAATCTCTTCTTCCGCAACATCCTCTACAGGTGGCGCATGGCACGTATTCAGGCCGATCTGCACAATCATATCGTCGTCACCGGTTTCGGCACCAGCGGCCAGGAGGCGGTAAACGAACTGCTGGCGCGCGGCACCGACCCGCGCGAGATCGTGGTGATCGACGGCAGCGAGAAGGCGCTGGACCATGCCGAGGCGCTGGGCTGCAACGTGCTGTGCGGCGACAGCACGCGCGACAAGACGCTGAAGGATGTCGCCATCCACCGCGCCCGCACGATGATCGTGTCGGCCGGGCGCGACGACACGTCGATCCTGATTACACTCACCGCGCGCCATCTGGCCCCGCGCCTGCCGATCAGCATTGTCGTGCGCAACGAGGATAATGAAGTGCCCGCGCGCCAGGCCGGCGCCACCACGGTCATCAACCCGGTCAGCTTTGCCGGGCTGCTGCTGGCCGGCAGCACCAGCGGCAAGCATATCGCCGATTATATGGCCGATCTCGCGGCATCGGGTGGCCGGGTGAAGCTGCACGAACGGCCAGTGCTGCCGCAGGAAATCGGCCAGCCCCTGTCCGCGATCGGCACCGGGCTTGGCGTGCGCATCTATCGCGGCGACCATCCCATCGGCTTCTGGGAGGAAGGTGCGCGCGCCCTGCAGACCGGCGACTGCATCATCGAGATCGTGGAAGAAACCGGCGCCACGCCCCGCGCCGACGATCAATAGGTTCAAACCAGCGACAGACTGAACATGTTTGTTGCGCCATAGCAACATATGGCAAAATTCGTGCTACCCACGGTGCAGCGCAGCATGAGGCCAATTGCCTTGCTGTCATAGAATGGCAACACTCCCCCTCAGGTCTGATTTTTGAGGGGTAGAATATGCGCTTGAAAAATGTCCTGAAAACCGGCGTCCTGCTGTCCGCCTTCCTTTATAACGCACCGTCTTTCGCCCAATCCACCGCGCCGCAGGCCGATGATGCCGGGGCCATCATCGTCACCGGATCGCGCATCCGCCAGAATCCGCTGGACCAGGACAAGCCGATCGTCACGGTCGATCAGGAAGCGATCGCGCGGACCGGCCTTTCCTCGATCGCCGACGTGCTGCAGCGCATTCCCAGCGCCGCCGGCGGCCTCAACACCAAGGTCAACAATGCCGGCAATATCGGCGGTCCGCCCGACGGCACCGGCGTCAGCTCCGGTTCGGCCGAAGTCGACCTGCGCTATCTGGGCGCCAAGCGCACGCTGATCCTGGTCGACGGCATGCGCTATGTGAACGGGTCGGCGGCCGGCGGCATTCCCGCCTCGGTCGACCTCAATTCGATTCCCGCCAACATGATCGAACGGGTCGAGGTGCTGCAATCGGGCGCCTCCCCGCTTTATGGTTCGGATGCGATCGCCGGCGTCGTCAACATCATCACCAAGCAATCGCAGAAGGGGCTCGACCTGTCGGCCCAGTTCGGCACCTATGAACAGGGCGATGGCGACACCTGGGACATCAATGCCAGCTATGGCGTCCAGAGCGAGCGCGTGTCGATCGTGTTCGGCGCCAATTATGTGAACCAGGGCAGCGTCGGCACGTCGGCCCGCTCGATCTCGCAATGGCCGACGCCGGGCGCCACCAGCTGCGCTGCCGGCGGCTGTTCCAGCGCGACACCCAATGGCCGCTATGACGTGCTGGGCCAGAGCCTGACGCTGAGCGCCCCGATCCTCGACCGGGCACCGGTGCTGTCGGACTATCGCAACTATAGTTCGGCAACCGACTCCTTCAATTTCCAGCCCTATAATTATCTGCTCACCCCGTCGGAGCGCTATGGCGGCTTCATCAACCTGAAGGCGGAGCTGAGCGACAATATCAACCTGCGCACGCGCATGGTCTATCAGCATCGCGGATCGACCACGATCGCCGCGCCGCTGCCGCTGTTCATCGGCCCGGATGCCGGCAACGGCAATCTGCTCGACACCATCTCGATCGATGCCAGCAACCCCTATAACCCGTTCGGCGTGACGCTCTCGTCCGGGGCGGACGGAACGCCGGCCAATTATTCGACGGTTCGCCGCCGCTTCGTCGAAGGCGGGCCGCGCACCTTTACCCAGAGCGTCGATACCATGACCATGGCCGCGACGCTGGACGGATCATTCGATGTCGGTTCGCGCACCTGGTATTGGGACGTCAACGGCATCTATGGCAGCAACAATGCGCACCAGACCTTCACCGGCAACCTGAACGCATCCAAGCTGGCCCAGGCGCTGGGTCCGGTCGGCAACTGCACCGGCGAATGCGTGCCGTTCAACATCTTCGGCGGCGCGGGATCGATCACCCAGGCCATGCTGGATTATGTGACGTTCGACGAACATGACCGCAGCACCCAGGAATTGTGGGACGCCACCGCCAACCTGTCGGGCGAATTGTTCGACCTGCCCGGCGGCGCGGTCGCCTTCGCGGTCGGCTATGAACATCGCGACCAGCGGGCGAGCTACACGCCCGATCCGATCATCACGGCGGGCCTGGGCGCCGACGTGCCGACCAGTCCGGCGGCGGGCAGCTTCAATGTCGATGAAGTCTATGGCGAAATCCGCATCCCGATCCTCGCCGACGTGCCCTTCTTCCAGAAGCTGGAGCTGGACGGCGCGGTCCGCCATTCCAACTATAGCAGCTTTGGCAGCAACACGACCTTCACCGCATCGGGCCTGTGGAAACCGGTCAAGGATCTGTTGTTCCGCGGCGGCTATGCCGAAAGCCTGCGTGCGCCAAGCATCGGCGAACTCTATGCCGGCCGTTCGCGCACCGACGCGACGATCGACGACCCCTGCACCAGCGCGGCGGGCGGCGCGTTCCAGACCAATGCCACGGTCCGCGCCAACTGCATCGCCAATGGCGTGCCGGCCGATGGCAGCTATGCCGAACCGACCGGTGGCCAGCTCGGCATCTTCTCGCAGGGGTCGACCGCGCTGAAGCCGGAAACGGCCAAGACCTGGACGCTCGGCGGCGTCTACAGCCCGTCCTGGGCGCGCGGCAATTATGCCACCACCCTGACGCTGGAGGTCAATTACTATAATATCAGCCTCAAGAACGCGATCGACTCGGTCCCGGCCTCGCTGACCCTGTCGCGTTGCGCCTATGAGGCCGATCCGGTGAGTTGCGCCGCCATCAGCCGCACCGGCAGCGGCAGTGTCGCGGGCATCAACGGCGTGTTGCAGAACCTGAACGCCATCAAGACCGACGGCATCGACGCCTCGTTCAACTATCGCTCGCCGGTGATTTCGAACGGCACGATCGGCCTGAACGTCAACGCAGCCTGGCTGTTCAAATATAATGTCGAGCCGCCGGCCGACCTGAATGCGCCGACCCAGAAATATGCCGGCACCGAACGGGGCAGCCCGGATCAGGCCTATCCCAAGTTCAAGGCCAATGCGACGCTCGACTGGTCGACGCCGGGTTATGGCGCGTCCTTCACCGGCCGCTACATCAGCGGCGTCGATGAACGCGACGGCGAGCATTCGCTGGGCCGCACCTTCTATGGTGACATCCAGCTCTATATCTCGCCGGCCTGGATGGACCATCGCACCCGGCTGACCTTCGGCGTCAACAATCTGTTCGATCAGGATCCGCCGGCCTGCTTCACCTGCGACAGCGCCAATTTCGACCCGACCACCTATGATGTGCCGGGCCAGTTCGGCTACATCCGCCTGTCCTACAAGATGTGATAGATTAGTCGCTTAGCCATGGCGAAGGGCGCGCCCATTTGGGCGCGCCCTTTGTCTTTTCGGCTACCCCGTGACATTTGGCGCAAAAATCCCTATGTGCGCGCCGATCATGGCAACCAAAATCCCAGACGCGCCGAAGATCGGCATGGTTTCGCTCGGCTGTCCGAAGAACCTGGTCGATTCCGAGCGTATCCTGACCAAGCTGCGTTCCGACGGCTATCAGATGTCCGCCGACTATGCCGGCGCCGACGTCGTGCTGGTCAACACCTGCGGCTTTCTCGATTCCGCTAAGGAAGAATCGCTCGAAGCGATCGGCGAGGCCATGGCCGAAAATGGCCGCGTCATCGTGACCGGCTGCATGGGCGACGAAGCGGACGTGATCCGCGCGAAATTCCCGCAGGTGCTGGCCGTCACCGGCGCGCATCAATATGAGCAGGTGGTCAATGCGGTGCATGACGCATCGCCGCCCATCCCCAACGCCTTTGTCGACCTGGTGCCTGAAGGCGGGCTGAAGCTCACGCCGCGCCATTACAGCTATCTGAAGATTTCAGAGGGCTGCAACCACCGTTGCTCCTTCTGCATCATCCCCTCGATCCGCGGCGACCTGGTGTCGCGGCGCATCGACGCGGTGCTGCGCGAGGCGGAAAAGCTGGTCGCGGCCGGCACCAAGGAATTGCTGGTCATCAGCCAGGACACGTCGGCCTATGGCGTCGACACCCGCCACGAGCCGCGCATGTGGAAGGGCCGCGAGGTCCGCGCCCATATGACCGACATGGCGCGCGAACTGGGCCAGCTGCGCACCGCGGACGGCGTCGCCCCCTGGGTCCGCCTCCACTATGTCTACCCCTATCCCCATGTCGACCATGTCATCCCGCTGATGGCCGAGGGGCTGCTGACGCCCTATCTCGACATTCCCTTCCAGCATGCTTCGCCGAGCGTGCTCAAGGCGATGAAGCGCCCGGCCAATGAAGCCAAGGTGCTGGATCGCATCCGCAAGTGGCGCGACATTTGCCCCGACATCGCGATCCGCTCCAGCTTCGTCGTCGGCTTCCCCGGCGAGACCGAGGCGGACTTCCAGTATCTGCTCGACTGGCTGGACGAGGCGCAGCTCGACCGCGTCGGCGCCTTCCGCTTCGAGCCGGTCGAGGGCGCAGCCGCCAATGACCTGCCCGGCGCGGTGCCCGAAGAGGTCAAGGAAGAACGCTATCAGCGGATCATGGAAAAGACCGCCGCGATCAGCGCCGCCAAGCTGCAGGCGAAGGTCGGCCGGGTCATGCCGGTGATCATCGACGAGGTCGGCGAGCCGGACGAGGAAGATGGCAGCATCGGCGCGACCGCGCGATCCCAAGCCGACGCGCCGGAAATCGACGGCAATGTCTTCCTGCGCGACGTCGGCGAAGGCCGCAAGGCGGGCGACATGTTCGACGTGCTCATCGAGGATGCCGACGATCACGACCTGTATGGCGTGCCGGCCTGAACAGGATCGTCATTGCGAGCGCAGCGTCGCAATCCATGGATTGCCGCGGCGCTTCGCGCCTCGCAATGACGGCTATTCTCAGGGTCTGACGAACGCGTCCTGATATTCGGTCTTGATCGCCTTGTAGATCGCCGCGTCGACCGGCAGCTTGATGTCATAGCTGCCCTCGGCATAGGGGCCGGCGCCATAGGGGCCGATCGTCACCTGGATGCCGTCGATCAATTTGCCGTCGCGCGATGTCGGCGCCAACACCTGCTTCATCGGATCGATGCATTTGGTGAAGTCGTCATCGCCGGGCACCACCGGCGCGCCGCGCTTTTCCGCCCGCGCCCGATCCAGCGCCTTGCAGAAACTATCATGGATCGCCGCTGCAAAGGCCGCTTCGGACGTCAGCAGTGCGCCGAAATCGGTTTCGCGCCGCCGCTCCCTGTCCCACAGCAACGCTTCATAGCCGGTCATGCCATGGGCGCCGCCGGTATACATGTAATTGGCGGATTCGAGCGCCAGGAAGCGCGGCGTATCCGCCATCACGCTCCAGTGCGTCTCGCGGCTGTGGGCGTGGAAGGGGAAGCCGGCCTTTTTCGCCGAATCCCGGTCCTGCGTCGCCATCTTGAGCGCATCGGCCTTGTTCTCGGCCATGGCGCGGGCGAAGCGATCGACCAGCGTCGGAATCGCCGCCGCCTGCGCCGGATAGGCGTAGAGAAATTCCAGCAGCTCGGTCTTGTCCGACTGCTCGAATGGTTTGGCGGGTGGGGCAGCGGGTCGCGTGGTCCCGGCCATGCGGTCGACGAAGGCGCGCATCGTCGCATTGGCGGGCATGTTGCCGCCGGGCGTGTCATCCTCAGTCGATTTCGAGCAGCCGGACAGCAACAGGGCTGCGAGCAGCAGCCCCGTCGTCCCGTTCCCCCATCCTGCCCGCATCAGTGCGGCTTGGCCGTCAGGCAGCGCTCGCTGATCGCCTTGCGCGCATAGTCGCCGGCGAGCGCGCGATGGATATTGGGCCAGCCTTCGGCCACCAGCGCCTGCTCGACAGCATGGGCGTTGGCGAACTGGCCGCTTTCGGCCAGCGCGTAGGCGCGGGCGCGCAGCGCCTGCAGGCCGCTATTGTCGGAACGGATCATGGCTACTCTCCTTGTCGTCTGTATGACCTGGAACCTAGGCACTCGGGCCACAATAGGCAAATGCCCTGACGGCCGGCCGGGTTTCCACCGGGACGAAAGAAGATGCAAAAAATGGCCCGTTCCCATGAGGAGCGCTTTCTCCTACATCCCTGTGCATGACCGAATTTGCCGACCTGCTCAAAGCCGATAATGGCCAACCCGCCCGTTCCATCCAGCTGATCGAAGCGGCCGAACTGGATGCCTGGTTCACCGCCCAGCCCGAGCGGGTCCGCGCCCTGATCAGCGCCCAGAAATTCCACGCCAAGCCGAACGAATATGCGATCGTCCCCGGCGAGGGGCAGAGCGACTGGTCGGTCGTCGCCGGGGTGGCCAAGCGCGACGCGCTCGGCAGCTGGTGCCTGGCCAGATTGGCCGAGAGCCTGCCCGAAGGCAGCTATCGCCTGACCGAGGGGAGCACCGGCGCGGCGGCGCTGGGCTGGCTGACGGCGCAATATCGGTTCGAACGCTATCGCAAGGATGAGGGCGCCGTAGGCCCGCGCGTGCTGCTGACCGGCGACGTCGCCCGGATCGAGGCGATCGTGCAGCAGGCCGAGGCGGTGGCGCTGGTTCGCGACCTGGTGAACACGCCGGCCGCCGACATGGGGCCGCAGGATCTGGAAGATGCCGTGCGCCAGCTGGCGCAGGCCCATGGCGGCGAGATGCAGGTGACACGCGGCGACGCGCTGGAGCAGGGTTTCCCGATGATCCATGCCGTCGGCAAGGCGGCGGACAAGAGCTTTGCCCCGCGCCTCATCGAAATGAGCTGGGGCGACCCCGCCGCGCCGCGCATCGCCGTGGTCGGCAAGGGCATCTGCTTCGACAGCGGCGGCCTCGACATCAAGCCGTCGTCGGGCATGCGCCTGATGAAGAAGGATATGGGCGGCGCGGCCCATGCGATCGCGCTGGCCCGGCTGATCATCGGGGCGCGCCTGCCCGTGCGGCTGCACCTGCTCGTGCCGACCGCCGAAAATGCCATCAGCGGCAATGCCTTCCGCCCCGGCGACATATTGCGCAGCCGGCAGGGGCTGACCGTGGAGATCGGCAATACCGACGCCGAAGGGCGGCTGGTGCTGGGCGACGCACTGACCCGCGCGGGCGAGGAAAAGCCCGAGCTGATCGTGGACTTCGCGACCCTGACCGGCGCGGCGCGCGTCGCCGTTGGCCCGGACCTGCCGGCGCTGTTCACCAATGACGAGGCGCTGGCGACCGACATCGCGGCGGCCGGCACGGCCGTCGACGACCCGACCTGGCGCCTGCCGCTGTGGGACGGCTATTATGACATGCTGAAGTCCGACATTGCCGACATGAACAATGCCGGCGAAGGCGGCTTTGCCGGCGCGGTGACAGCCGCCCTGTTCCTGCAGCGCTTCGTGCCGGAGGGCACAGCCTGGATCCATCTCGACACCTTCGCATGGCGACCGGCCGCCCGCCCGGGCCGGCCCAAGGGCGGCGAGGCGCTGGGCCTGCGCGCGGTCTTCCGCCTGCTCCAGCAACGCTATGACGGCGCGCGATAGCCAAACTGCAATATCCTGCGATCCGTTACGCAACCGGATTGGCTATCATGCGTTAGGGGGGCATGAACGCGCTCGCTTCCCCGCAACAGGCCGCCCAGATCGACCGTCCCGGCATACAGCCGCTCAGCCAGTGGATGCGGACCCTGGTGGATTATGTGCGGTCGGGAAAACCCGACCTCACCAACCGCCAGATGGCCCTGATGCTGACCGTCTATATCGGCGATGGCCCGCATACAGTGCGCGGCCTGGCCGAACAGTTGCACGTATCCAAGCCGGTCATCACCCGCGCGCTGAACAAGCTTTCGGCGCTCGGCTATCTCCGACGAGAGCGGGATGCGGCCGATCGGCGCAATATTTTCATCACCCGCACGTCGAAGGGCGCGGAATTCCTTGACGCCTTTCACCATTTCATCGCAGGAACCGCGCGCGATGACAGGCCAGATCAACACCACGCGGAACGCACCGCCTGAAAGAACCCGGTTCAAGCTGGACGGCAGATCCGTAGCGCTCGACCACCGCGTCCATGCGGCGCGTGGCGACCTTGCGGACATCTCGCTCGCCGGCGTGCTCTTTTCCGCCCATTATGCGCGCGCGGTCGAACTGACCTGCGTGGCGCCCGGCGCGCCGATCCTGTCCCAGCCCTCGCACAATGCCGAGGCGGTCAGCGAATTGCTGCGCGGCGAAAGCTTCCATGCGCTCGACGTCACGACCGACTGGGCCTGGGGCTTTTGCGGGCATGACGGCTATGTCGGCTATATCCGCCGCGACGCACTGGACGTGAAGGAAGCGGTCAGCCACCGCATCGTCAACCAGAGCGCGCCGCTGTTCAGCCGCGCCGACATCAAGGCACCGATCGCCGATCACTGGCCGCTGGGCGCCCGCTTCGGCGGCGAGGCCGAGGACAGCTTCCTCGCGACCGGCGACGGCTTCATCCATGGCCGCCATGCCGCCCCGATCGACTCGCCGGAAAGCGACTGGGTCGCGGTGGCGCAGCGCTATCTGGGCCAGCCCTATGTCTGGGGCGGCCGTGGCCATCGCGGCATCGACTGTTCGGGGCTGGTGCAGGTTGCGCTGGGCGAATGTGGCATCGCCGTGCCGCGCGACACCGACCTGCAGTGCGAGGGCATTGGCGCGCCGATCGAGGCGAGCGCGCCGTTGCAGCGCGGCGACCTGGTCTTCTTCCCCGGCCATGTCGGGATCATGACCGACGCCACCCATATGCTGCACGCCAACGCCCATTGGATGGCCGTGGTGGTCGAGCCGCTGGCCGATGTCGTCGCCCGGCTGGCGCCCGACCATGAACAGCCGATCATCGCGCGGCGGAGGATTGCCCCATGACGACGAAGATCTTCATCGACGGCGGCCATGGCACCACCGGCATCGAGATTGCCGATCGCCTGGCCGACCGGCCCGAACTGTCGCTGATCACGGTCGACGAGAAGGATCGCCGCAACATGGCGGCCCGGCGCGACGCGCTGAACGCAGCCGATATCGTGATCCTGTGCCTGCCCGACGATGCCGCGCGCGAATCCGTGTCGATGATCGACAATGACCGCACCCGCGTGATCGACGCATCGACCGCGCACCGCGTCGCCGACGGCTGGACCTATGGCTTCCCCGAACTGGAGCCGGGCCATCGCGAGCGGCTGGCCGACAGCCGCTTCGTCGCCAATCCCGGCTGTTGGCCGACCGGCTTTCTGGGTCTGGTCCGTCCGCTGGTGCTGGCCGGCCTGCTGCCGGCCGACTGGCCGGTGACGGTGTCGGGCGCATCGGGCTATTCGGGCGGCGGCAAGGCGATGATCGCCGAATATGAGGGCGCCGAAGGCGCACCGACCGCCTTCCGCGCCTATGGGCTGAGCCTGGCGCACAAGCATGTGCCGGAAATGACCCGCTATTCGGGCCTGGCCCATCCGCCGCTGTTCGCTCCGGCCGTCGCCAATGCCTATCGCGGCATGCTGGTGGAAGTGCCGTTGCAACTGCGCGCCATGCCCGGCACGCCATCCCCGGCGGATATCCATGCCGCGCTGGCCGCCGCCTATGAAGGATCGCCGATCGTCAGCGTGACGCCATTGGCCGACAGCAGCGCCATGGCACAGATTGAGGTCGAGCATGTCGGCGCGACCGACCGCCTGTCGCTGTCGGTGTTCGGCAATGCGCAGAGCGGCCAGGCGCGCCTGGTCGCCACGCTCGACAATCTGGGCAAGGGGGCTGCGGGTGCCGCCGTGCAGAATCTCAATATCCTGGCCGGCCTGCCGGAAACCGCCGGCCTGCGGCTCTAAACCGCCTTCAGCCAGACAGCAAAAAGGGCCGGAGCGTTCCATGACGCTCCGGCCCTTTTGCGTTCAGACGATCAGTGGATCGTGCCGAGCGGCTGGTGATGGGCGAGCAGCACGATCAGCCGCTCGATCTGGCGCCAGTGACAGAAATGGATGTGATTGCCGAGGTCACGACTGCGATCGGCCCGCGCCGCCGCCTCATAGCCGGCATTGGCGCCGAAGGTCGCGATCAGTTCCGTCGCATCCTCATAGCTCTTTCGATCCGAAAGATATGGCATGTGCATGCGACCCCCGATTTTTGCGCGCCCTTTCCCCTCCCCTGTCAACCCCCATGCCAGTTTGGCGCTTTGGCGCAGCAGGCCGACGACGAGGGTGAACGGGTGGTTAGCCAAGTCCCGCAGCGGGACAGGCGCGCCATTTCGGGACGCGAGCCGTTCCGATCCGGGACAGGGGAGACGCGGGCGACAAGCGACTGGCCATGAGCGGCGGGCCATGGCAAGGATGGACCATGAACAAGGCGAAGAATCCGACCGGCGCGGGCGCCATCATCGCATTGCTGATCATGGCCGGGGCGATCGGCGGCGGCCTGCTGGGCCAGCCCAGCATCGGCCTGCTGGTCGGCACCGGGGCCGGCATCCTGATCGCCCTGCTGCTGTGGCTGCGCGAACGAAAGGCTTAGGAGGCTGTTTGGAAAATGCGCGGAAGAGCGCATTTTCGATGCGGCACCGGCCTTCAAACGAGGCACGTGACTCGTTTGAACCCCACCCGACCACCCATCAGGATACCATGTCTGGGCGGTCGGGTGGGGGTGCGGGCCGGTGCGGATGCGCCAAAGGCGCATTTCCAAACAGATTCTAAGTCACACCCGCGCAACGGAGCGCCTTGCCGGGCGTCGCATCGCCGCATAGATGTGGCGACATGAAGAAGCATTTCATCGCCATCCCCCTCGTCGCGCTGGTCATTGCCGGCGGCGCCTTCCTCTACTTCGCGCAGGGCGACACGGCCCAGTTGCCGGCCGGTGCCGATGTCGGCCGGGAGCCGCGCTTCACCACGCCGCGCAACGAGTTTTTCCCGACCGTCAACATCGCCGAGGTCAAGCCGTGGAAGGCTGGCGAGAAGCCGGTCGCGGCCAAGGGGCTGGTGGTCGAGCGCTTCGCCGAGGGGCTGAGCCATCCGCGATCGCTGCTGCGCCTGCCCAATGGCGACATATTGACGGCCGAGACCAACAGCCAGCCCCGCCCGCAGACCGGCATCGTCAGCCGGGTGATGAATTTCCTGATGAACAAGGCCGGCGCCGGCGTCCCCTCGCCCGACCGCATCAGCCTGCTGCGCGACACCGATGGCGATGGCAAGGCGGACACCAAGACGGTGTTCCTGAGCGGCCTCTATTCGCCCTATGGCATGGCGCTGATCGGCGACACCCTCTATGTCGCCAACACCAATGCGCTGATGGCCTTCCCCTATAAGGAAGGCGAGACCAAGATCAGCGACAAGGGTCGCAAGATCCTGAACCTGCCGGCCCAGGCGCCGAACATGCACTGGACCCGCAGCCTGACCGTCGGCCCCAACGGGCTGCTCTATGTGGGCGTCGGATCGAACAGCAATATCGGCGAAAATGGCCTGGAAAGCGAAGCGAACCGCGCCGCCGTTCTGGAGGTCAATCCCAAGACCGGCGACTATCGCATCTATGCGTCGGGCCTGCGCAATCCGGTCGGCCTGGCGTTCGAACCCAAGAGCGGCGTGCTGTGGGGCGTGGTCAATGAGCGCGACATGCTGGGCGGCGACCTGGTCCCCGACTATCTGACCCGCGTCGAGTTCGGCGCCTTCTATGGCTGGCCGTGGAATTACTGGGGCGGCTATGAGGATCGCCGGGTCCAGCCGCAGCGGCCGGAAATCCGCGAATATACCAAGCGCCCAGACTATGCGCTGGGCAATCATGTCGCGCCGCTGGGCCTGAGCTTCTCCAAGGATGCGCAGCTTGGCGCTGCCTATGGCAATGGCGCCTTTGTCGGCCTGCATGGCAGCTGGAACCGCAAGCCGGCCGCCGGCTACAAGGTCGTGTTCATTCCGTTCGAGGATAATGGCGAAGTCGGCAAGGCCAAGCCGACCGACGTGCTGACCGGATTCCTGGACGCGCAGGGCGCGGCGCGTGGTCGCCCGGTCGACGTGACCGTGGACGCCAAGGGCGCGCTGCTGGTGGCGGACGATGTCGGCGGTGTCGTCTGGCGGGTGACCCGCGCACAATAATCTTGGGCGCCCGGCCGATGCGTCGAAAAAACTTGTTCGCAAGACCAGACGCTTAATTTCGGCCGGGCAAAAGCCGGGATATATTGCCCCGTTCGCGCGCTGATACGCGATGCGACAGGCGTCCAAGATGAAACCGATCGAACCGGCGGAGCTATATCAGCTGCGGGCGGACAGCGCGCGGCGATCCCTTCATCACTTGCGCATGGAAGCGCTGGGCCAGCCGGACCGACGACAAGGCTATGATCTGGAGCATGACCGACGGCTGGCGGAAATGTATTTCAACACCTTCGCCGCCCTCGCCCATCGCCAGCGTCACAGCGACACGCTGAGCCTGGCCCGCGTCATCAAGACGATGGCCGATGCCGCGCCGCTGTGCGACACCGCCGTCGATCCGCCGCGTTGCCGCAAGGAACTGGACCGACTGGTCGACGAATTTCTGAGCCTGGCCGAAAAGGATGGCGACTGAGAATCAGACCGAGAGGCCGTGGCGGCCGGCGAGTTCGACCACATATTGCCAAGCAACGCGGCCCGAGCGGCTGCCGCGCTGGGTGGCCCACTGGATCGCGTCGAGCGGCTCGACGCTGAGGCCCAGCGCCTGGGCATAGCCCTCGACAATGGCGACATAGGCGTCCTGATCGAGCGCATGAAAGCCGAGGCTGAGGCCGAACCGGTCCGACAGCGCCATCTTGTCATCGACCACGTCGCGCGGATTGATCGGATCATCCTGTTCCGACAGGTTGCGCGGCACGATATGGCGGCGGTTGGACGTCACATAGAGGCGGACATTGGCCGGACGCGCGGCGGTGCCGCCCTGAAGCAGCGAGCGCAGCGCGCGGGCATCGCCCACGCCTTCGTCAAAGCCCAGATCGTCGAGGAACAGGATGAAGGGCCGGGTCGTGCTGCGCAGCAGGGTGAAAAGCGCCGGCAGGCTGGCCAGTTCATCGATCGCGCATTGCAGCAGGGCGATGTCCTGTCCTTCCGCCTGCAGCTTGCCGACCACCGAAGCCACGGTCGCCGACTTGCCGGTCCCCCGCGCACCCCACAGCAGCACGTCATGGGCGGCATGGCCGGCGGCATGGCGGCGGCTATTGTCCAGCAGCGCGCTCTTCTGCGCATCGATGCCGGTCAGCAGATCATAATCCACCGGGTCGAACGCATCCACGGCGCGGATCGCCACCCCGTCCCACACATAGGCGGGAGCAGCCGCAAGGTCGGCAGAGGAAGCCGGCGGCGGCGCGAGCCGTTCCAGCGCTTCGGCGATACGGGTCAGCAGGGCGTCGTTCATGGCGCGGGATTAGCCGGGCCGCGCCGTTGCGGCAAGCTTTGCCAACAATGTCATGTCACTGTCGCAATGGCCTTTTACTGCAGCGTTCCGGGGTCTATATCGCGGGGGTCGTGACTATCCCAAATCCAGCCTTTTCCACCAGGGTCTGCCGCTATGGCGCGGAAGCGCTTCGCGAGGCAGCCTTGCTGATCCGCGCCGGCGAGCCCGTCGCCGTTCCCACCGAAACCGTCTATGGCCTGGCGGCCGATGCCACCGATTCCCAGGCGGTCGCGGGCATCTACAGCGCCAAGGGGCGGCCCAGCTTCAACCCGCTGATCGTCCATGTCGCCGACATGGAGATGGCTCGGCGGCTGGCCGATTTCTCGCCCCAGGCCGAGCAGCTTGCCGCCCGCTTCTGGCCGGGCGCGCTGACCATGGTGCTGCCCGTGCGGGCCGATAGCGGCCTGTCCCCGCTGGTGATGGCCGGCCTGCCGACCGTGGCGCTGCGCCTGCCGGCCCATCCCGCGATGCGCGCGCTGATCCGCGAGAGCGGTAGGCCGCTGGCGGCGCCGTCGGCCAATCGCAGCGGATCGATCAGCCCCAGCCGGGCCGAGCATGTGCTGGCCAGCCTCAACGGCAAGATCCGCATGATCCTGGACGAAGGCCCGACCAGCGAGGGGCTGGAATCGACCATCGCCGCCCCCGAAGCGGACCGCATCCGCCTGCTGCGCCCCGGCCCGGTGACGGCCGCGATGCTGGAGGAGGCAAGCGGCCTGCCGGTCATCACGGGGAAGGACAGTGCGAAGATCGAAGCGCCCGGCCAGCTCGAAAGCCATTATGCGCCGTCGAAGCCGGTGCGGCTCAACGCGCTGCGGGCGGAGAAGGATGAATATCTGATCGGCTTCGGGCTGATGCCCTGCCATCTGAACCTGAGCGTCGACGCGGACCTGCGCGAGGCGGCAGCCAATCTGTTCGCGGCACTGCACGTCGCCGACGCCAGCACCCAGGAGCGGATCGCGGTCGCACCCATCCCCGACGAGGGGATCGGCACCGCCATCAACGACCGGTTACGCCGCGCCGCGGCCTGACCGCTCGATCCGGCTCAGCCGCAATTGTCGTAGCCGGCCTTGCGGCATTCGCGGCGGCGCTGTTCGTCGGCCTTCTTGCGCGCCTTGCCTTCCTCGGCCTCCTGCTTGCGCATTTTGCGGCCATAATTGCGGTCGGCTTCGTCCTGGCTGGTCGTCGCCCAATCCGCCGCCTGCGCACCTGCGCGCACCGGCAGGGTCACGATATCCACCGCGGTCCTGGCAATGCAGCCCGGCAGCATCAGCAGCATCGCCGGCGCCAGCAGCATGATCGTCCTGGTCATTCTCAAAGTCCCCCGACTCGTCCGTTGCGCTGCATCTGCCATGGTCGACATTAACCATAGGCTAAGAACGCGGCGAAACGGGACGAGCCGTCGGGAAATCGGCCAGGCCGAGGATTATTCCTCGATGCGGGCGGCAAAACCCTTGCGCAGCTTGGCCAGCTTGGGCGGGATAACCGCCATGCAATAGGGATTCTGGTCGCCGACCCGTTCCCAATATTTCTGGTGATAATCCTCGGCCGGATACCAGGGGGCGTCCGCCTCGATCGCGGTCACGACCGGATCGACCTGGTCCACCTGTGCCCGCGCGATGCCGGCCAGCGCTTCGGCCTGCTGCTCGGCCGAATGGGGGAAGATCGCCGAACGATACTGCGTCCCGATGTCGTTGCCCTGGCGGTTCAGCGTCGTCGGATTGTGGGTGGCGAAGAAGATGTCGAGCAGGTCGGCATAGCTGATGACGGCCGGGTCGAAGGCGATGCGGATCGCTTCGGCATGGCCGGTATTGCCGGTGCAGACCTCCTCATAGGTCGGATCGACCTTGGTCCCGCCGATATAGCCGCTCTGGACCGATTCCACGCCCTTGAGCGTCTGGTAGACTGCTTCCGTACACCAGAAGCAGCCACCAGCCAGCGTTGCGATTTCCTGCGCCATATATCGATAATCCTTATCCAGCTTTGGCGCGCTAGATAGGAGCAATCAGGCCGCGGTTCCAGTCTGCGCCGCATTCTGGGCCATCGCCTGTTCGGCCTTGGCGCGTTCTTCCGCGACCAGTTCCTTGCGCGACAGCTTGCCGACCAGCGTCTTGGGCAGGCTGGCCCGCACCTCGACCTCGCAGACCCGCTCATGCTTGCCCAGTTGCGGGTTCAGCCAGTCCTTGAGCCCCGGCCCGTCGATGGTCGCGCCTTCGTTCAGGGTCACGAACGCCTTGGGCTGCTCGCCGCGATAGCGATCGGGCACGCCGATCACCAGCGCCTCCTTCACCGATTCATGATGATAGAGGACCGATTCCACCTGGCTCGGGAAGACCTTGAAGCCGCCGACGGCGATCATGTCCTTGAGCCGATCGACGATCCGCACATAGCCGTCGTCATCAACCTCGCCAACGTCGCCGGTGCGCAGGAATTCGCCCACGAACACCTGCGCGTCCGCGTCCGGCCGGTTCCAATAGCCCTTCATGATCTGCGGACCGGCAAACATCAGTTCGCCCGGCTCGCCTTCTGGCGGGGGCTGGGTCGGATCCTCGCGGCTGACGATCTTGACGCGGGTGCCCGGCACGGGCTGGCCGACGGTGCCGGTCTTGTTCAGCCCCTCATAGGGATTGGCGCAGACGATCGGGCTGGTTTCGGTGAGGCCATAGCCTTCGATCAGGCGCGCACCGGTCACCGCCTCGAACTTCTGCTTCACCTCCATCGGCAGCGGCGCGCCGCCCGAAATGCAGGTGCGCAGCGACGAGAAATCGATGTTCGGCAGGGCCGGATGATCGAGCAGCGCCTGATACATGGTCGGCACGCCGGGCAGCGACGTCGCCTTGGTCCGCTGCACCGCCGAAAGCACCTGCACCGCCTCGAACCGGGGCAGCATCACCATCTCGCCACCATTCATCACGGTCCGGTTCAGCGTGCAGGTATTGGCGAAGACGTGGAAGAAGGGCAGCACCGCGATGATGCGGTCGTCGCCCTCGCCCGCATGCGGGTCGATCCCCTGCGCCTGGCGCGCATTGGCGGTCAGATTCTGGTGGGTCAGCATCGCGCCCTTGGGCGTCCCAGTGGTGCCGCCGGTATATTGCAGCAGCGCGACGTCGTTGACCGGATCGATGTCGGCCACGATGCATTCGCCGGAATTGGCGATCAGCCGGTCGTAGCGGATGACGCGCGGATCATGCGGCAGCGGCGTCGTCTCGCCGCGCTTGAACAGGCGGAAGAGGATGCTCTTGGCAGTCGGCAGCACCTCGGCGATCGAACCGACAACCAGCTTTTCGAGGCTGCTATTGTCCAGCACCTTGAGCGCGGTCGGCAGCAGTGCCTTGGCCGACAAAGTGAACAGGATCTTGGTGCCGCTATCCTCGACCTGATGCTCCAGTTCGGCGGCGGTGTAGAGGGGGGAGAAGTTGACGACGATCGCGCCGGCCAGCAGCGCGCCATAATAGGCCGCGACATAATGGGGGGTGTTGGGCAGGTAGAGACCGACCCGATCCCCCTTCTTCACGCCCATGGCCTGCAATCCGCAGGCGATGCGCCTGATGTCGTCCATCATCGCGCCATAGCTGAACTTACGCCCCATGAAGTCGATCATGTGGGCCTGCGGGTGGGCGGTGGCGCTCTGCGTTACCATGTCCCCCATCGACATCGGCGGGAACGTCTGCTCCCACGGCGTAGGGTGCTGATAATGCTCGCGCCAGATCTTTTCTCTGCTCTCCATTTACAGAAGTGTAAGTGGCCCGAGCGCTTTACGCAAGCGTCAACCTGTGTCTGGATTGTAGCAAAAAGGCCGCGCCGGAAAGCCGGCGCGGCCCTTGAAAATGCTGCATTGCAGCGGGTCGGAAAGAGCGTCGGGTGACGCTACGTCTTCAGACCTCGCCCTTGTTGCTGCTGAACGGATCGAGGATCGTCGCGGCGCCCGAAATCAGCTCGGACTCGCTCTTGAGCGCCTGCTCGATGCGGCGCGCATTGTCCTCGCGCTCGCGGCGCAGTTCCTCGATCAGCGCCTCGCGATCACCATCCAGACGCGAATCGGTCGGCATCTCGATGCCGGCCTTCTTCGCCGCCTTGCTGACCAGCGCATCCAGTTCGCGCTGCGAGCACAGGCCCAGCGTCACCGGATCCTTGGGCGTGATGTTGCTGATGTTCCAGTGGCTGCGATCGCGGATCGCGGCGATGGTGGTGCGGGTGGTGCCGATCAGCTTGCCGATCGCGCCGTCCGAAATTTCCGGATGGTTGCGCAGGATCCAGGCGATGCCATCGGGCTTGTCCTGGCGCTTGCTGACCGGGGTGTAGCGCGGCCCCTTGGTGCGGCGGACCGGCTCGGGGCCCTTGAGCATCTTGAGCTTGTAGTCGGGATTGCTCTCGCCCTTGTGGATTTCGTCCATGGTGATTTCATGGGCGCGCACGGGATCGCGGCCGGTATATTTGATGCCGGCAGTGTCATCGGCAATGGCCTGGACTTCCAGGATGTGGAGCCCGCAGAATTCCGCGATCTGGTCGAAGCTCAGAGCGCTATTGTCGACCAGCCAGCTGGCGGTCGCATGGGGCATGAGGGGCTGGGACACGGGGTCTTCTCCGGCTCTAAAAACGATAAGGGCCGCCCAAGCAGGGCGGCCACGACATGTCAGGGATAGAGCATCACGGGGCGTGCGGCAAGGAAAAGCGTCAGGCGGCGCTGTCCATCAGCGCCGGTGCAATCGGACATAGGCCGGCCAGGAATTCCTGTGCGCTGCGTTCCCAGCTGAAGCTGCGGCCATAGGCGGCACAGGCCGCCCGATCGCACAGCAGCGCGGCGGCGATGGCATCTTCCAGCCGCTCCGACAGGGCACCCGTTTCCGGCGTGACGATATCGATCGGCCCGGTGACCGGATAGGCCGCGACCGGCGTGCCAGCGGCCAGCGCCTCGATCATCACCAGCCCGAACGTGTCGGTGCGGCTGGGGAAGACGAACACGTCCGCGCCGGCATAGATCGCCGCCAGATCGGCACCGAACTGCGCGCCCAGGAAACGGGCATCGGGATAGGCGCGTTCCAGCGCACCGCGGGCCGGGCCGTCGCCGACGATCAGCTTGGTTCCGGGATGCTCGCTCGCCAGGAAGGCTTCCAGATTCTTCTCGACCGCGACCCGCCCGACATAGAGCTGGATCGGGCGCGGCAGGTCCGCCAGCAGGGCCGAGGGGGTGACACCCCCGGCAAAGGTGTTGAGGTCCACGCCCCTGCCCCATTTGCGGACATTGGCGACGCCATGGGCACGCAATTGCTGCCGCACCGACCGGGTCGACACCAGCACAGCCTGTGCCGGGCCGTGGAACCAGCGAATATAGCGCCAGAACCAGGCCGCCGGCAGGCCGGTGCGCTGCGACACATAATCGGGAAAGTGGGTGTGATAGGCGGTGGTGAAGGGCACATTGCCGCGCAGGCACCAGCGGCGGGCGGCAAAGCAGAGCGGCCCTTCGGTCGCCAGATGGACAGCATCGGGCCGGAAGGCGGCGATCGCCTGCCCCACCACGCCCGAACGCACCAGCGCCAGCCGGATTTCCGGATAGGTCGGACAGGGAATGGAGCCATAGAGATCGGGCGAGATCACCTTCACGTCATGGCCCATATGCTCCAGTTCGGCCTGGATCGTCTGCAGCGTGCGCACCACGCCATTGACCTGCGGCGTCCAGGCATCAGTGACGATCGCGATCCGCATATCCCGTCTCCGCGTCAGGCCGCCATCAGCGCCGGCGACGCCGCGCCCCGCTTGGCGATCTCGTCGGCCCAGTGCAGCACTTCCATCGCGCCGCTGGCATGCTCCACCAGCGCGGTGCAGCCCTCCACCCAGTCGCCATCATTATAATATTGGATGCCCTCGATCTCGCGCATCTCGGCATTGTGGATATGGCCGCACACCACGCCGTCGACGCCGCGCGCGCCAGCTTCATGCGCCACCACTTCCTCGAAGCGGGAGATGAAGGACACGGCATTCTTGACCTTGTGCTTGGCCATCTTACTCAAGGACCAATAGGGCAGGCCCATGCGCCGGCGCACCGCATTGACCACCACGTTGAGGCGCATCAGCGTCGTGTAGGCCGCGTCCCCCACGAAGGCGAGCCAGCGATGGGCCAGCATGATCGTGTCGAACTCGTCGCCATGCAGCACCAGCAGCTTGCGCCCATCGGCGGTCTCGTGGATCGCCTTGCGCCGGATCTCGACCCCGCCGAAATTCATGCCGGTGAACTGGCGGAACATCTCGTCATGATTGCCGGGAATATAGACGACACGGGTGCCGCGCTTGGCCCGCTTCATGATCCGCCACAGCACGTCATTATGCGCGGCCGGCCAGTAGAAGCGCTTCTTGAGCCGCCAGCCATCGATGATGTCGCCGACCAGATAGATGGTGTCGCTGTCGACGCTGTCCAGGAAATCGATCAGCATCGTCGCGTTGCAGCCGCGCGTGCCCAGATGGATGTCGGAAATCCAGATGGTGCGATAGCGGCGACGCGCGCCTTCCCGCTCGGGGATGTGGAAACGGTCGTCAGCCCCCTCTTCCAGTTCGCTCAGGAAGGGCAAGCGCGTGATGGCGTCCATGTCTACGTCCTCAAGGGCTGTTGTCCTTGAGGCCGAATCCCTAGCGCCGCTCTGTTACAACTCCGCACCGAATATGACGGAAATGCTACGGTTTGGCGGGTTTCTCCGCCGCCCCTCACACCGTCAGCACGATCTTCCCGAAATGTTCGCCGGCATCCATGCGGGCATGGGCCTTGGCCGCGTCGGCGAGGGCAAAGCGCTGGTCCATCGCCGGGCGCAGCCTGCCCTGTTCGACGAAGGGCCAGACGGTGCGCATGATCTCGTCCGCGACCAGGCTCTTGAAGCCCGAGGAGCGCGGCCGCAGGGTCGATCCGGTCAGGGTCAGGCGCCTGGACATCACCGTCGGCAGGAAGATGCTGGTCTTGGCCCCGCCCAGCACCGCGATCGACACATGGCGGCCATCTTCCGCCATGCATTCGATGTTGCGCGGGACATAGTCGCCGCCGACCATGTCGAGCACCGCCTGCACCCCCTGCCCGCCGGTGATGCGCTTCACCTCGGCGACATAGTCCTGGTTCTTGTAATTGATCGCATGGGAAGCGCCCCATTCGAGCGCCTGCGCGCATTTGTCGTCACTGCCGCAGGTGACGATGATCTCTATGTCGAACAGGCGGCAGAGCGAGATCGCCATCGTGCCGATGCCGCTGGTGCCGCCATGGACCAGCACCCGGTCGCCGCCGACCACATAGGCGCGCTCGAACAGGTTGGTCCACACGGTGAACAGGGTTTCGGGCAGCGCCGCTGCCTCGACCAGGTCATAATCCGCCGGCACCGGCAGGCACTGGCCGGCCGGGGCAATCGCATATTCGGCATAGCCCCCGCCCGGCAGCAGCGCGCAGACGCGCTGGCCGACCAGCATGTCGGCGGACCGGCCGGCGGCGACGATCGTGCCCGCCACTTCGAGTCCGGGAATGTCGGATGCGCCGGGCGGCGGCGGATATTTGCCCTGCCGCTGCAGCACGTCGGGCCGGTTGACGCCGGCGGCGGCGACGCGGATCAGCACCTCATCCTCGCCGGGCACCGGCACCGGCCGCTGTTCGGGCACCAGGGCGTCGGGACCGCCCGGCACCGGGATGCCGATGGCCGTCATCTGCGATGGAATCGTGAAACTGTCGAGGATCATATGTGCCCCCCCGGGCCAGAGATATTGCGCCGCACCCAAAATCGACGGACGGAGCTTCGCTTCTTATTGACAGACTAGCCTACAGGGTCAACATTACCCTTTATGGACATGGACAATGATCTGCCGAGAAAGGCCGATGATCCGCTGGCCCAACTGCTCCGACAGGATCTGGGTCCCCTGTCCGTTGCGGAACTGGAAGCGCGCATCAGGGCGCTGGAAACCGAAATCACCCGCACTCGAACAAAAATTGAAAGCGCCGTTAACCATAAGGCAACTGCCGAGGCGTTATTCAAGCGATGAACCCGCGCCTCGCCCCTGACGGCCCGACCAAGGGCTCCACCGGGCATGGGCAGTCTGGCAATTCCGGCGGTCAGGGCCTCTCCCTTGAACCGTCGTCGAGCAATGCCGACATAAGGTTCAAGTCAGCCCCGGGTCGGGGCCAGGAGTAGAAAAGACATGCCATCTTTCGCAGCCGCCCTTGAAACCACCCTGCACAACGCGCTGACCCATGCGTCGGAGCGCAAGCATGAATATGCGACGCTCGAGCATCTGCTGCTCGCGCTGATCGACGACGAACATGCGTCGAAGGTGATGCAGGCGTGCGGCGTGGAACTGGGCGAACTGGCTGATGCCGTCACCCAGTATCTCGACACCGAACTCGACAGCCTGAAGGTGGAGGGCGCCAGCGACCCCTCGCCCACCAGCGGCTTCCAGCGCGTCGTCCAGCGCGCCATCCTCCATGTCCAGTCGTCCGGCAAGGATGAGGTGACGGGCGCCAATGTCCTCGTCGCGCTCTTCTCCGAACGCGAATCCTATGCCGTCTATTTCCTGCAGCAGCAGGACATGAGCCGCCTCGATGCCGTCAGCTATATCAGCCACGGCGTCGGCAAGGGCACGCCCGCGCCCGAGCGTCAGGAGACCAAGGGCGCGCCGGAAGAGGAGAAGAAGGTGCAGGACGGCAAGGGCAAGAAGGACAGTGCCTTGGAGCAGTTCACCGTCAACCTCAACGAGAAGGCGGAACGCGGCAAGGTCGATCCGCTGATCGGCCGGTCGTCGGAAGTCGACCGCACCATCCAGATCCTGTGCCGCCGTTCGAAGAACAACCCGCTCTATGTCGGTGATCCGGGCGTCGGCAAGACCGCGATCGCGGAAGGCCTGGCGCGCAAGATCGTCGAGGGCGAAGTGCCCGACGTGCTCAAGGAAGCGGTCATCTATTCGCTCGACATGGGCGCGCTGCTGGCCGGCACCCGCTATCGCGGCGACTTCGAGGAACGGCTGAAGGCGGTCGTCACCGAACTGGAGAAGATGCCGCACGCCGTCCTCTTCATCGACGAGATCCACACCGTGATCGGTGCCGGCGCGACCTCAGGTGGCGCGATGGACGCCTCGAACCTGTTGAAGCCGGCCCTGTCGGGCGGGACGATCCGCTGCATCGGGTCGACCACCTACAAGGAATTCCGCAATCATTTCGAGAAGGACCGCGCGCTGCTGCGGCGCTTCCAGAAGATCGACGTGAACGAGCCTTCGGTCGAGGATACGATCAAGATCCTGACCGGCCTGCGCACCGCGTTCGAGGAACATCATCACGTCAAATATACGCCGGACGCGATCAAGGCGGCGGTCGAACTGTCGGCGCGCTACATCAACGACCGCAAGCTGCCCGACAAGGCGATCGACGTGATCGACGAAGTGGGCGCGATGCAGATGCTGGTAGTGCCGTCCAAGCGCAAGAAGACGATCACCCCCAAGGAGATCGAGGCGGTCATCGCCACCATGGCGCGCATCCCGCCCAAGACCGTGTCGTCGGACGACAAGAGCGTGCTGGAATCGCTGACCACCGATTTGAAGCGCGTCGTCTTCGGCCAGGATCAGGCGATCGAGGTGCTGTCGTCCGCGATCAAGCTGTCGCGCGCCGGCTTGCGCGATCCCGACAAGCCGATCGGCAACTATCTCTTCTCCGGCCCGACCGGCGTCGGCAAGACGGAGGTGGCGCGCCAGCTTGCGACCCTGCTCGGCATCCCGCTGCAGCGGTTCGACATGTCGGAATATATGGAACGCCATTCGGTCAGCCGCCTGATCGGCGCCCCTCCGGGCTATGTCGGCTATGACCAGGGTGGCCTCTTGACCGACGCCGTCGACCAGCAGCCGCACAGCGTGCTGCTGCTCGACGAGATCGAGAAGGCGCATCCCGACCTGTTCAACATCCTGCTGCAGGTGATGGACAATGGCCGCCTGACCGATCACCACGGCAAGACCGTCGATTTCCGCAACACCATCCTCATCATGACCACCAATGCCGGTGCGTCGGACATGGCGAAGGAGTCGATCGGCTTTGGCGAGCTGACCCGCGAGGATGTGCAGGAAGACGCGGTGAAGAAGCTCTTCACCCCCGAATTCCGCAACCGCCTCGATGCGATCGTGCCGTTCGGCTATCTGCCGCCGGAAATCGTCGCCCGCGTCATCGACAAGTTCGTGCTGCAACTGGAACTGCAACTGGCCGACCGCGACGTCCACATCACCCTGGACGAGGATGCCAAGGCCTGGCTCACCAAGAAGGGCTATGACAAGCTCTATGGTGCCCGCCCGATGGGCCGCCTGATGCAGGAAAAGATCAAGCAGCCGCTGGCCGAGGAACTGCTGTTCGGCAAGCTGGTCCATGGCGGCGAGGTCCATGTCCATATGAAGGACGAGGCGCTCGCCTTCCAGATCACCCCCGCCGCGCCCAAGAAGGGCGGCAAGAAGGGCGGCAAGGCCAAGACGCCGGAAGGCACGAAATAAGCGGCTTTGGAGCTTAAAACAAAAAGGGCGACCCGCTTGGGTCGCCCTTTTTGTTTGCGGGCGCCCCTCCTGTTCCCCCCTCCCTTTCAGGGAGGGGCCGGGGGTGGGTAGGCGCGCGCCGCGCGCCTCGCTATCAATCGATCATGCGCCTCAATGATCGTCTCCATAACCTCCGTCGTCGTCTCTTCGGCTCCTGGTCGATTGACGATCCACGCCCGATCCAGGCCGGCGCGCCCTACACCTATTTCCTGCCCTCGGCCGAACGGATCGACGCCTTGCGACCCGATGATCTGGTCAAGCTGGTGATCCGCAGCCATCCGCCCGGTCGCGAATGGGATGCCGAACGCATGTGGGTGGAAGTGAAAAACATCGCGCCGGACGGCTGGACCGGCATATTGGCGAATACGCCGTCCGACATGCCACAACTGCGCGAAGGTAGCATGCTCGCATTCCAGTCCTTCCACATCATCGACCTCATCTACGACGGCGACAGGCAAGGTCCGGCAGAACCGCCAAGGCGTGCCTATTGGGACCGCTGCATGGTCGACCGCTGCGTGCTCGATGATAATGTGCCGGTCTATTACCTCTATCGCGAACAACCCGACATGACGGAGGAAGGCGATTCCGATCCCGACAGCGGATGGCGGATCAGGGGTGATTATCGCGACCTCAGCGATGAACAGCTAGACGCCCGCAAGGCCGATTACATCGCGATCGGCAAGGTGCTGAACGCGGACGATAGCTGGCTGCACCTGATCGACAGCCCGATCGGGTCGGCATGGCTGCGCAACTTCGAGACCGGGGAATATGAGCCACTCGAAGAAAATGAATGAATCCATCCTCCTCCTCCACGGCTTTGGCGGCCATCAGGTGCAGACCGCGCTGCTTGCCCGGCGGCTGCGCGGGGCGGGGTATGACGTCGCCAATATCGGCTATCCCAGCTGGCGCTGGCCGCTGCCCCGCGTCATCGATCATCTCCACGCCCGCATCATCGCCAGCCCGGCCTACGCCGCCCAGACCGTCCACTGCGTCGGTCATTCGATGGGCGGCCTCATGCTGCGCGCCTGGCTCGCGCGCCATCGCCCCGATCATCTGGGCCGCGTGGTCATGCTCGGCACGCCCAATGGCGGCAGCGAGATTGCCGACCTTCTCTACCGCCTGCGCCTCCATCCGCTGATCCTGAACCAGGCCGGCGCGCTGCTGCGCACCCGCCGCGATGCGGCCACGCTGGCGGCGCTGGGCGCGGTCGACTATCCGCTTGGCATCATCGCGGGCGACCGGCCGATGAACGGCCTGCTTCCCAGCCGCATCTTCCGCGCGCCCAATGACGGCAAGGTCAGCGTCGCCGCCACCCATTGTCCGGGCGAAGGCGACCATATCACCCTGCCCGTCGCCCATACCGCAATGATCTACACCCGCCCCGTCGCCGATCAGGTCGCGCATTTTCTGCGCCATGGGCAGTTCGCGCGGACCTGATTCCCCCGCCCCACATGCGCGCGGCGGCCGTTGCGCAATTATTAGGGAATTGCGGTCAGATCGACAGGACGGATTGGGTCCGCAGGGATTGGGGAAAACATGGTCATGATCGGAAAATGGGCGGCAGCGGTCGGTGCAATGGTCGCGTTGGGCGGCGCTATGTTGCCGCATGTCGCCAACGCCAAGGCGCCCGGCCAGATCATCCTCACACCCCAATCCGAAGAGGCGCTGGTCATCATCAAGACCGACTGGTGGCAACCGGCGCCGTCGATGCACTCGGCGTTCAAGCTGCTGCTCTCCACCTATGTCGATGCGGAAGCCCGGCTTTCCAGTGGGCCTTTCAGCGGCACCGCGCTGTTCGAAGCCAAGCAGAAGAATTTCCTCGACGGCTATCTGATGGTTCCCGTCAAGCCGGGACGCTGGGTCGTGCGCAGCTATTCGCAGCAGGATAGCTGGGCGCTCTGTTTCAACGCCGCCTCGCTCCAGTTCGAGGCGAAGCCGGGCCAGGTCGTCTATCTCGGCCGGTTCGACGCGCTCACCCATCGGCAGCAATTGACCAGACAGGCGATCGCATCGGGCAACACCAGCATTCGCGGCGGCGGCTTCGTCGACTATTTCGACCTGCCGCAGGGACCGATCTTCGCGCCGGTGGACGCGCCCCAGATCGCCGCCGTGCAGACCATGCTGGCGCGCCGCGTGCCCGGCGTCAGCGTGCCGGTGCAGGCGGTCGCCTTCGCTCCCGCGACATTCGGCACCGGTTCCACTTTGTATGGCACACGGCGCTGCGGCGGCTATTTCCCGGCCAGCGGCAAGGGCAAAGCCGACAAAAGCTAAAAACGGGAAGGCAGTTCGCCTGCCATCGCGCCCCTCTCCCCGCCCCCCGCAAATTCTGCTAAGCCGACTCCAGAACAGAAAGGTCGCATGTCTTCCACGCTTTCATAGGGGAATGCATGTCCACTTCGCTTCATCTGCGGTCCGCCGCGCCACGCGCCGCGCTGCTCAGCTTCAGCTTCGTCCTTCTCGCCACGCCTGGCGCCAGCCAGCAGGCCGGCGGACCGATCGCCCGCTATTCGATGGATGCCGGCACCATGTCCGGCATGGCCGCAATGGCGGGCGGCGGTGGCATGGGCGGGGCCATGTCGATGATGATGGGCGGCGGCAACCAGCCGATCCATGAACTGGTGCTGCGCCTGGGATCGACCCAGGCCGCGAGCGGCTCGCCGGCGGCCGAACATTATATGCCCGCCGGCGCCCGGCTGGGCGCCTCCGTCCCGCTGGTCACGCCCAAGGTCACGCCGAGCGACGAGCCGGCGCTGCCCGGAGAGAAGCCCAAGGGGCGGCTGCTCATCTATTGGGGATGCGGCGCGACCGCAGGGCCGAACCAGCCGGTGGTGATCGATTTCGCCAAGGTCGCGCGCGGCCAGTTCCCGCCCGGCCTCTACATGACCGGCGCGGCGATCCCGCAGGAATGGCAGGTCCGCTTCACCAACAGCAAGACCTATGGCGAATGGCCCAATGGCCAGACGCGCAAGACGCTGTCGGGCAATTCCTCGCTGATCGGCGACCATCGCATCGCCGGCAATTATGCGCCGGAGATCAAGTTCGCGCTGAACCAGGACTTCATGCCGCCGATCACGGGCCGCGCCAGCCCGGCCGCGGGCGGCGCCACCCAGTTGAGCTGGAACGCGGTGCCCAATGCGACCGGCTATTATGCCTGGGTGTTCGCGGCCAAGCAGGGCGGCGACATGGTGTGGTGGGCCTCCTCGGCCAGTCAGGCCTTTGGCGGGCCGGTGTGGGACTGGCTATCCCCCGCCGCCGTGCGCAAGCTGATCGGCGACAAGATCGTGATGCCGCCCAGCCAGACCAGTTGCACCGTGCCGTCGCAGGTGGTGCAATCGGGCGGCGAGATGCTGATGGGCAGCCTCTATGCCTATGGCCCGGAAGCCAATTTCGCCTATCCGCCGCGCCCAGCCGATCCCAAGATCGCCTGGAAACCGGAATGGATCGCCCGCGTGCGCTATCGTTCCAACACCATGTGGATGCTCAATGGCCCGGACATGGGATCGATGATTAGCCATGGCGACGACAGCGCCGACGCCTCCGGCGACAATCCGCCGCCCAAGAAGAAGAAATGCAAGGGCGGCCTGGGCGGCATGCTGGCCGGCGCGATGGGCGCGGGCTGCTGAAGCTCCAGTCGGGGCGCGGCATCACCCGTCGCGCCCCGGCCACGAGTTGCACTTGAAACGAAAGGAAAATCCGGCAAGTCTCGCGCCATTCTTCCGTTTCGAGGTTTTCATGCGACACAAGCTACTGGCCGCGCTGCTGCTCGGCGCCGCCCTCTCCCCCCTGCCGCTCGCCGCCCAGTCGGCCGCCCCGTCGTCCAGGTTCGAGGGCCGCGACATCTTCGCGCTGCAGGTCGCGACCGATCCGCAGATCAGCCCCGACGGAAATAGCGTCGCCTATGTCCGCCGCCAGGGCGACATCATGACCGACCGGCAGAAGGGCGCGATCTGGCTGGTCGACACCGCCACCGGCGCGCAGCGCCCGCTGGTCGCCGACGCCAGCCAGCCGCGCTGGTCGCCCGATGGCAAGCGCATCGCCTATATCGCCGCCGATGCGGGCAAGCCGCAATTGTTCGTGCGCTGGCTGGACACCGGCGCCACCGTGCGCGTCACCACCCTGCCCGACGGCCCGCAGTCGGTCACCTGGTCGCCCGACGGCAAGAGCCTTGCCTATATCATGCGCGTACCCGCCGACCCGATGAAGCTGGGCAGGGCGCCCGACAAGCCGGAGGGAGCCGAATGGGCCAAGCCGCTGGAGGTGATCGACCGGGTTGATTATCGCAATGATGGCGGCGGCTATGTCCAGGCCGGCTATGACCATATCTTCCTGGTGTCGGCCGATGGCGGTCCGGCGCGGCAGCTGAGCTTTGGCGACTATCAGGATGGCGGCCCATTGAGCTGGACACCCGATGGCCGCGCCATATTGTTCAGCGCGGTGCGCAAGCCCGACTGGCAGCAGAAGGTGTTTGACCCGGAAATCTATACGCTCGACATCGCCTCGGGCGCGATCAGCCCACTGACCAGCCGCGAAGGCCCCGATGTGGCGCCGGTCGTCTCGCCCGACGGCAGCAAGGTCGCCTATCTCGGCTATGACGACAAGCGCCTCTCCTACCAGAACACCTATCTCTACGTCATGAACCGCGACGGCAGCGGCGCCCATGCGATCACCGCCAGTTTCGACCGCAGCATCGACCGCGCCTATTGGGCGGCCGACGGCAAGTCGCTCTACGCCCAATATGACGAGCGCGGCGTCAACCGCCTTGCCCGCATCAGCCTCGACGGCCATGTCACCGAACTGGCGAGCGGCCTTACCGGCACGGCGTTCGACCGGCCCTATAGCGGCGGCGATTTCAGCGTCGCGGCCAATGGCACTTTGGCCTTCACCAGCGGCTCGGCGCTGCGCCCGGCCGACCTGTCGGTCAGCAGCGGCGGAAAGAGCCGGCAGCTCACACGCCTCAACGAGGATTTCCTGGGCCACAAGGCGCTGGGACAGGTGAAGGAACTGGCCGTCACCGCGCCTGACGGCCGGACCGTGCCGGCCTGGCTCGTCACCCCGCCCGGCTATCAGCCCGGCACCCGCGTGCCGCTGCTGCTGGAAATCCATGGCGGCCCGCACACCGCCTATGGCCCGCATTTCTCGACCGACGACCAGCTTTATGCCGCCGCCGGCTATGCCGTGCTCTACACCAACCCGCGCGGCTCCACCTCCTATGGCGAGGAATTCGCCCAGCTGATCCATCATAAATATCCCGGTGACGACTATGGCGACCTGATGGCCGCGGTCGATGCCGCGATCGCCGCGGGCGTGGCCGATCCCGACAATCTGTTCGTCACCGGCGGCTCGGGCGGCGGCGTGCTGACCAGCTGGATCATCGGCAAGACCGACCGGTTCAAGGGCGCCGCTACGCAGAAGCCGGTGATCAACTGGATCAGCGAAGCGCTGACCATGGACAATACGCTCTTCACCTCGCGCTACTGGTTCCCGGCCAAGCCCTGGGAAGATCCGATGGGCTATTGGAACCGCTCGCCGCTCAGCCTGGTTGGCAACGTCAAGACGCCGACCCTGGTGGTCGTGGGCAGCGAGGATTATCGCACCCCGGTCAGCGAGGCGGAGCAATATTATGGCGCGCTGCAGATACGGGGCGTGCCGACCGCGCTGGTGAAGGTGCCGGGCGCGAGCCATGGCGGCATCGCCGCCCGCCCGTCGCAATCGGCGGCCAAGGCGGCGGCGATCATCGCCTGGTTCGATCGCTATCGCGACAAGCCTGCGGCGGCGGCCACCGCACCGGCTCAATGATCCGGCTGGCCGGAGCATATCGTTCATGATATGTTCCGGCCACTTTTCCAGGAGAATGCATGATGGCGGACCCGGTTCTTCTCTACACCAATCCCATGTCGCGCGGGCAGATTGCCCGATGGATGCTGGAGGAGGTCGGCGCGCCCTATGAGGCGGTGATCCTGGATTATGCCGGCGGCATGAAGACCGCCGACTATCGCGCGATCAACCCGATGGGCAAGGTGCCGGCGATCGTCCATGGCGGCAAGGTGGTGACCGAATGCGCCGCCATCTGCGCCTATCTGGCCGACGCCTTTCCGGCGGCCGGCCTGGCGCCGGCGACCGATGAGCGGGCCGATTATTATCGCTGGCTCTTCTTCGCCGCCGGTCCGGTGGAGGCCGCCGTCACCAACAAGGCGATGGGCTTCGTCCTGCCCGAGGGGCGCGAGCGCAGCGCGGGCTATGGCTCGCTCGACGACACGCTCGACACGCTGGAAACGGCGGTCACCGGCCGCAGCTGGATCTGCGGCGGCACCTTCACCGCGGCGGACGTCTATGTCGGCGCGCAGATCGACTGGGGGCTCGCCTTCGGCACCATCCCCACCCGCCCGGCGTTCGAGGCCTACGCCGCCCGATTGCGCGAACGCCCGGCCTATAAGAGGCAGAAGGAGATCGACAACGCCCTGATCGCCGAGATGCAGAAACAGGGCTGAGCCGGCCCCTTCCCCACAAAGCAAAAGGCCCGGCGGAGATGTCCGCCGGGCCTTTTTTTCTGTCTTCGTTCCGGTCGCTGGATATCAGCGGCGATCGCCCATGAAGCGCAGCAGGAACATGAACATGTTGATGAAGTCGAGATAGAGGTTCAGCGCCCCCATCACCACCGACTTGCCCATCATCTCGGTGCCGGCGA
The DNA here is from genome assembly GCF_051058005.1 of Sphingobium sp. DN12. Taxonomy (NCBI): domain Bacteria; kingdom Pseudomonadati; phylum Pseudomonadota; class Alphaproteobacteria; order Sphingomonadales; family Sphingobiaceae; genus Sphingobium; species Sphingobium sp. DN12. Next base: position 662,984 of record NZ_CP173717.1, on the reverse strand, counting down.
CATAGCTGTAGATGCTCTTGATCTTCTGCGTGTCATAGGCGGTGAGGCCCGCGAACAGCAGCACGCCGACGAAGCTGATCACCAGGTCCATCATGCTGGAACGCAGGAAGAGGTTGATCAGGCTGGCGACCAGCAGGCCGACGACACCCATGATCAGGAAGGTGCCGAAGCCCGACAGATCCTTCTTGGTGGTGTAGCCGAACAGGCTAAGGCCGGCGAAGGCCGCGGCGGTCGCGAAGAAGGTCTGCGCGATCGACGTGCCGGTATAAACCAGGAAGATCGACGACAGCGACAGGCCCATCACGGCGGCATAGGCCCAGAACAGGCTCTGCATCGCGACGGTCGACAGCTTGTTGATGCCAAAGCTCATCACCATGACGAAAGCCAGCGGTGCGAACATGATGACATATTTCAGAATGCCGGGGCCGGCGAGGATCTGCAGCGCCAGACCGCTCGACGCGAACAGCATCGCGACGACGCCGGTCAGCAGCACGCCGCTCGCCATATAATTATAGACCGACAGCATATATTTGCGCAGCCCGGCATCGAACGCCTCGCTGCGCGCGGCGCTGGCATTGCCAAAGCCTGCGATATCGGAACGGGGGTCGGACCAATTGGCCATGGGTAAAATCTCCTTGGACGGCCTTTCTCGGCCGATCGTCATAGTATCGGCGCTAACGCCTCTCAGTTCAAGTGAAAGCCGAAGCCTAACAGCGATGTCATGCTTCAGCGCGACATCACAAGATCATGCCGGATCGACTTGCGCGAAGGCCCGCACCGGGAATGTGCCCATGCCGACGATCTTGGGCGGCATGGCAGTGAAGGCGAAGCCCGCATCCGGCAGCGCGCCCAGATTGGTCATATGTTCGCAGATCAGCACGCCGGCACCCAGCAACTCGCGATGGACCGGGCGACCGGTGCCGGGGCGGGTATCGTCGATATTATGGCTGTCGATGCCGACCAGCCGGGCGCCGCGCGCCACCAGCAGCTGCGCCGCCGCTTCGGTCAGGAAGGGATGATCCTCATAATAGGCCGGCGTGCGCCAGTGCCGGTCCCAGCCGGTATGGACGAGCACCGCGCGGCCGGCGACGTCGATGCCGTCGAGATCGGCGGCGTCGGTCGCCAGGCCAATAGCGTCGAACGGCCTGCGCACCACAATCGCCGGCAGGCTGGCCAGCCGGTCGAGATCGAGCATCGAGAGATCATCGCCCTCCTCGAAGCGGTGGAACGGCGCATCGAGATAGGTGCCGGTGTTCGACACCATGTCGATCCGCCCCATCTGAAACGCGCTGCCATCGGCATAGTTGGCGCGCGACTGTTCGCGGGTCCAGTAATCGCAGATATGCGGCGCGGCGACGCCCTTATAGGTGGTCATGCCATGTTCGATGGCGTGGCTGAGATCGATGAAGCGGGTCATGACGGGGACATTCTCCGACGGAAGATGCGCCACAGGGTGGAAAAGCCGACGACTGCCCAGATGATGTTGAGCACCATCGACGGGAAGGCGCCATGCCACCAGGTGTTGAGGATGAAGAAGGCGGCGCCGACGGCGTTGAGCCACTGAAAGGTCGCCGACCCACCCGACAGCCGCCCGGTCGAGACCCCGACATAGGCGATCAGCACCAATATCGCGCCGGCCCAGCCGACGATCTCCACGAACAGCGCCACCATCCACCCCCAAATGAAAAGGGCTCCCTCCTCACGGAGAGAGCCCTCATTCCTTAGCTCAGCGCGTCAATCGATCAAGCGCTCAGGCCGCCAGCTTGCGCAGCACATATTGCAGGATGCCGCCATTGAGGAAATATTCCAGCTCGTTGACGGTATCGATGCGGCAGAGCGCGGTGAAGCTGAAGGTCGAACCGTCGGCGCGGGTGACCTGCACTTCGACATCCTGGCGCGGCTTGAGGTCGGCGACACCGGTGATGGTGAAGCTGTCATCGCCCTTGAGGCCCAGCGTGTCGCGGGTCTGGCCGTCCTTGAACACCAGGGGCAGCACGCCCATGCCGACCAGGTTCGAGCGGTGGATACGCTCGAAGCTCTCGACGATCACGGCGCGCACGCCGAGCAGGTTGGTGCCCTTGGCCGCCCAGTCGCGCGACGATCCGGTGCCATATTCCTTGCCGCCGATGACGACCAGCGGCGTGCCGTCGGCCTTGTGCTTCATCGCCGCGTCATAGATCGGCATGACTTCGCCCTGATAGCTGGTCATGCCGCCTTCGACGCCGTCGAGCATCAGATTCTTGATGCGGATATTGGCGAAGGTGCCGCGCATCATCACCTCATGATGGCCACGACGCGAGCCATAGCTGTTATAGTCGGCCTGGGCGACCTGATGCTCGCTCAGCCACTTGCCCGCAGGCGAGGTCGCCTTGATCGAACCGGCCGGCGAGATGTGGTCGGTGGTGATCGAGTCGCCGAAGATCGCCAGCGGCATGGCGCCGATGATGTCGGTGACCGGCGCCGGGGTCATGGTCAGCCCCTCGAAATAGGGCGGGTTGGCGACATAGGTCGACCCGGCACGCCACTTGTAGGTGTCCGACCCGGTGACCTCGATCGCCTGCCAATGGGCGTCGCCCTTGTAGACATTGGCATAGCGGGCGCGGAACATCTCCCGGTCGACCGCCCCCGCCAGGGTGGTCGCGACCTCGTCATTGGTCGGCCAGATGTCCTTGAGGTAGACCGCTTCGCCATCCTTGCTCGTGCCGATCGGGGTGGTGATGAAATCCTCGATCACCGTGCCCTTGAGCGCATAGGCGACGACCAGCGGCGGCGAAGCGAGGAAGTTGGCGCGCACGTCGGGCGAGACGCGACCTTCGAAGTTGCGGTTGCCCGAAATGACGGCGGCAGCGACCAGGCCATTTTCATTGATCGCCTTGCTGATCGGCTCGGCCAGCGGGCCGGAATTGCCGATGCAGGTGGTGCAGCCATAGCCGACGAGGTTAAAGCCGATCGCGTCGAGATGTGCCTGAAGGCCCGCCTTTTCCAGATAGTCGGTGACGACCTGGCTACCGGGCGCCAGCGACGTCTTGACCCAGGGCTTGGGCTTCAGGCCCAACTCGTTCGCCTTCTTGGCGACCAGACCGGCGGCGATCAGCACATTGGGGTTGGAGGTGTTGGTGCAGCTGGTGATCGCGGCAATGGTGACGTCGCCGTCGCCAATGTCATAATCCTTGCCCTCGACCGGAACACGGGTCTGCGCCTTCTTGTAGGTGTTGACCATGTCGGCGTTGAACACATCATCCACTTCGGGCAGCGCGACACGGTCCTGCGGGCGCTTGGGACCGGCGAGGCTGGGCACCACGGTGGACAGGTCCAGTTCCAGCGTGTCGGTGAAGATCGGCTCGACCGACGGATCGATCCAGAAGCCCTGCTGCTTGGCATAGGCCTCGACCAGCGCGATATTCTCGTCGCTGCGGCCAGTGAGGCGCATATAGTCCAGCGTCTTGTCATCGATGCCGAAGAAGCCGCAGGTCGCGCCATATTCGGGCGCCATATTGGCCAGCGTCGCCCGATCAGCGAGGCTGAGGGTGGCAAGGCCGGGGCCGAAATATTCGACAAAGCGGCCGACCACGCCGCGCGCGCGCAACATCTGGGTGCAGGTCAGCACCAGGTCGGTGGCGGTCACGCCTTCCTTGAGGTTGCCGGTGAACTTGAAGCCGACCACTTCGGGGATCAGCATCGATACCGGCTGGCCCAGCATCGCGGCCTCCGCCTCGATCCCGCCGACGCCCCAGCCCAGCACGCCCAGGCCATTGACCATGGTGGTGTGGCTGTCGGTGCCGACGCAGGTGTCGGGATAGGCGATGGTCGCGCCGTCGGCGCCCTCGCTCGACCAGACGCCCTGGGCGATATTTTCCAGATTCACCTGATGGCAGATGCCGGTGCCCGGCGGCACGGCGTAGAAATTGGCCAGGCTCTTGCTGCCCCATTTCAAGAAGTCGTAGCGCTCCATGTTGCGCTGATATTCGATCTCCATATTGTCCTGGAACGCGCGGGGCGTGCCGAACTCGTCGACCATGACTGAATGGTCGATGACGAGGTGGACGGGCACCTGCGGGTTGATCTTGCTGGCGTCGGCGCCCAGCGCATTCATCGCGTCGCGCATGGCGGCCAGATCGACGACGCAGGGCACGCCGGTAAAATCCTGCAGCAGCACGCGCGCCGGGCGATACTGGATCTCGCGCTCGGCCTTGCCCTTGTCATTCTGCCAGTCGACGATCGCCTTGATGTCGTCGGTGGTGACGGTCACGCCGTCCTCGAAGCGCAGCAGATTTTCCAGCAGCACCTTCATCGAGAAAGGCAGGCGCGAAACGTCTCCAAGCTTCGCAGCGGCCTTTTCCAACGAATAATAGGCGATGTCCTTGCCGCCGACATTGAGCGTGTCGCGCGTGCCGAGAGTATCCTGTCCGGTGGCGGTCATAAGATATGCGTCTCCTCGCATAGGCCCGGCCATGCGGAAGGAAGCGTCGCGTTCCCACCAGAAGCCACGAAGACGCGGCAAGGTGGAGGGAGGCGCCCCAACCTATGGTCGAAGCAAGTGTGTCCCGATGAGCGGTGGCATACAGATTGCCACCGCCAAGTCAAAGGGACAAAATGGTCGAAACCGCCTTTATTTCCGCCATTTTTGCTTACTGAAAATCATTCGCAGCGACGCGCACAAGGGCCGCACTTTTATTGTGCGCGGGGCGTGGAAATCACGCCCGCCCCGCCCCACATCTTGCCTTTATCGGCGCTCTTTTCAGCGTGCCTTTTCCGCGGCGATCCAGCCGTCGATCTGGCTTTCCAGCACGGTGAGCGGCACCGCCCCCTGTGACAGCACCGCGTCATGGAAACGGCGCAGGTCGAATTTGGGCCCGAGCTGCTGTTCCGCCCGCGCCCGCAGCTCGCGGATCTTGATCTCGCCCAGCTTGTAGCCCAGCGCCTGCCCCGGCCAGCTGATGTAGCGATTGACCTCCGCATCGATATTGGCGTCGCTCAGGGCGCTGTTCGCCTTCATGAAGGCGACGGCCTTTGCCTTGTCCCAGCCCTTGGCATGGATGCCGGTGTCGACCACCAGCCGGCAGGCGCGCCACATCTCGTAGGACAGGCGGCCCATCATCTTCTCGGGCGTGTCATAGAGGCCCATCTCCTCGCCCAGATATTCGGTGTAGAGCGCCCAGCCCTCGACATAGGCGGTGAAGCCGGCGAGATATTTGCGGAAGGGCGGCAGCGGCAATTCCTGCTGCAACGCGATTTGGTTGTGATGGCCCGGCACCGCCTCATGCGCGGTCAGCGCCGGCAATTCCCAGAAGGGCCGCTGGTCCAGCTTCGAGGTGTTGACCCAATAGGTGCCGGAAATCCCGGCCTCGGGCGCGCCGGGGCCATAATAGGCCGTGGTTGTTCCTTCCGCTTCGGCCGCCGGGATCGGCTTGATGCCATAGGGCAGGCGCGGCAGCGTCGCGAAATAGCGCGGCAGCAGGCCATCGATCGTCTTGGCCTGGCGGGCGGCGACGCGCAGCAGTTCCTCGGGCGTCTTGGCGTAATAGCTTGGATCAGTGCGCAGATGCTGGATGAAGGCGGCGCGGCTGGGATAGCCGGCCGTGGCCGCGATCGCATCCATCCGCTTGCCGATACGCGCGACCTCATCCAGCCCGATCTGGTGGATCTGATCGGGGGTCAGGTCGGTGGTGGTGTGAGTGCGCACCCGGCTGGCATACCAGGCCGCCCCGCCCGGCAGGGTCGATGCGCTGTCGCTCTTGCGGCATTTGGGCAGATAGTCCGCCACGAAAAGGTCGTGCCATTTGCCATATTCGGGCGTGATGACATCGCGGATCAGCGCTACCGCGCGGGCCTGCAGCGCCGTCCAGTCGGCATCGCTGATGTCGCGCGGCTTGGCGCGAGTGAAGGGTTCGTAGAAGCGCGTTCCTTCCGGCGGCCCGGCAACGATGCCGCTGATCCCCTTGGCAAAGCCGCCCAGTACCGAACAGGGCAGCACATAACCGCCCCTGATCGCCTGGCGGGTGATCGCCATGCCATCGCCATTCTGCCTCGGGTAGAGCGCCAGGCGCTTCAGATAGCTGTCATAGTCGGCGCGGGTGTAGAAAGGCAGGCCGTCGGCCATGCCGGAAAAGCCCTGATGCCAGCTATAATAGGTGGTGAAGAGCATCAGCCGTTCGGCCTGATGCTTGTCGCTGGCGATATCGTCGCGCAGCATCCACAACAGCACGGCACGGTTCACCCTGTCGGCGGCATCCAGCCCAGCGTCCGGCACCGCATCCAGCCGGGTGACGAAGCCCTGTTCCGCCTTGATCTGGGCATCGCGGGCGCCAAGCGACAGGTCGGAAATCTGGTCGTCATAGTCGCGCACGCCGCGTGCGGTAGCCTCCACCGGATGGACCGACAGATACCATTTCCAGTGATCGTCGATCACCTGGGTCAGTTGGTCATGGGGAGTCTGGGCGTAAGCCAGAGCGGGCGCCGCAACGGCGAGCATCAGGGAAATGATCTTGCGCATGGGCGCAACTGATCGCGCGGCGCAACGATTCTGGCAAGATGGCCCGATGCCTGTTCAGGCGGCGGCTACGCCATCCGCTTCGACAATGTCGTCGCCGGCATAATAGCCGCGCACCCGGACCCGCTTTTCGACATGGTCGACCGGCACGCGCAGCAACACCAGCCGCCAGGTGCCGCCCAGATCGCGCTGGAGCAGGAAGCCGGCCTCATCGCGCAGCAACCGCCCGGTTTCATCCACTCCAGCGCCAATCTCGATCATGGCTTAGTCTATCGCGTCCTTAATGCCCTTGCCAGCCAGAAGGCCAAGAACGAGGAAAATCAGGAACAGGGCGATGGCGATGCCGAACAGCAATTTGGCGATGCCGACAAAGGTGCCGGCGGCGCCGCCGAAGCCGAGGACGGCGAGCACGGCCGCGATCACAAGGGCAATGATGGCAAGACGAATCATGGTGGGATTCCTTCCGTTTCTCTGATGTTTCCAAACGGAGGAAGGCGCGCATTGTTCCGCGCGCGCAGCGATCAGACCCAGCCTTCGAGCACCTGATTGGGCGGGCGATGGCCATCGGCCCAGCTGCGGATATTGGCGATGACGCGGGCGCCGGTGGCGTCGCGCCCCTCGAAGGTCGCCGAGCCGACATGGGGCAGCAAGGTGACGTTGGCGAGCGCCAGCAGCCGCGGATCGACCGCTGGCTCATGGGCATAGACGTCGAGCCCGGCACCGGCGATCCGTGCTTCGGCGAGCGCCGCGATCAGCGCCGGCTCGTCGGTGATTTCCGCGCGGGAGGTGTTGATGAGATAGGCGTCGGGCCGCATCAGGCCGATCCGGCGCGCATCGATCAGGCCACGGCTGTCGGCGTTGAGCGGGCAATGGATCGAGACGATGTCGCATTCGCGCAGCAGTGTGTCGATATCGTCGTACCAATGCGCCTCCAGTTCCTGCTCCACCTCGAACGGCAGGCGATGGCGGTTATGATAGGCGATGGTGAGGCCGAACGCCTTGGCCCGGCGGGCGACGGCGCGACCGATGCGGCCCATGCCGATGATGCCCAGCTTCTTGCCGCCAATGCGATGGCCCAGCATGCCCGACGGGCTCCAGCCATGCCACTGGCCCGAGCGCACCAGTTTCTCTCCCTCCGCCAGGCGGCGGGGCACGGAGAGGATCAGCGCCATGGTCATGTCGGCCGTGTCTTCGGTCAGCACGCCGGGCGTGTTGGTGACGATCACGCCCCTGGTCCGCGCGGCGGCGAGGTCGATATGGTCGACGCCGCTGCCGAAGCTGGCGATCAGTTGCAGCCGGTCGGGCGCGCCGGCGATCAGTTCCGCGTCGATCTGGTCGCTGATGCAGGGCACCAGCACGTCGCACTGCGCCATGGCGGCGGCGAGTTCGCCCCGGTTCATGGGGATGTCGCCGGTGTTGAAGCTGGCGTCGAACAGTTCGGCCATGCGCGCCTCCACATTGGGCGGCAGGCGGCGCGTCACGATGACGCGCGGCGTTGCGGGGCGCGGTTTCCTGGCCATAGCAAGGCCGCTATTCCCGCCTGCCCCGCCGGTCAAGCGGATATGCGGCTGCCTGCGATTGAAAGCTTGTCGCGACCGGCCGGACAAGCGTATGGAAAGACCATGGGTGATATGGGCAAAGGGTCGGGCATGAAGCGCCTGCTGCTGGGCGCGGGCATGATCGCGGCACTGACCAACATGAGCGGCGCGGCGGCGGCCCCGGCCAAGCCGGTGCCCTATTGGGCGTCGCTGTCGCATGACGAGGCGCGGATGCGCGTCGGCCCGAGCCTCGATTATCCGTCCAACTGGGTCTATCAGCGCCGCGACCTGCCGGTGAAGGTGGTGCAGGTGCTGGGCCTGTGGCGCAAGGTGGAAGACCCCGACGGTGCCCAGGGCTGGATGCATGTTCGCCTGCTGAGCGATACCGCCACGGCGATCGTCACCGCGGCGCAAGCACCGATGCACGAGGGCGCGAGCGAAACCAGCCGCACCCTGTTCCGCGCCGAAAAGGGCGTGGTCGGCCGGATCGGTTCCTGCTCAAGCGGCTGGTGCGCGTTCGACGTGAAGGGCCAGAAGGGCTTCGTGAAGGCGAGCGACGTGTGGGGTGCCACCAGCGGTTGAGCCCGGCGCGGCAAAATAGGAAATGCCGCGCTTAACTTCGCATATTTCCCGCACATCCTGACATTTTCGTTCCAATGACGGAAATTATCGTGCGAAGCCGTGGATGCGCGCAGACGATGGGAAAGAGCCAGCGACGGTATAGCCGAAAGGCGGCACTGTAGGACAGGTTTGGGTGGAAACAAGACATAGCCCCTCCCTTCCAGGGAGGGGGTGGGGTGGGTTGCGAGCGCAGCGAGCTTCTGCCCTATCGACCGTAGACCGCCGCTACGCGGCGCACCCACCCCCGGCCCCTCCCTGGAAGGGAGGGGAGCAGGAAACGTCCGCTTCTGGTCGCTTCGAGACCATCCCCCCTGGAAGGGGAGTTCAAGGGAGCCCCGTGTCTCCCTTGAACTGGCCGAAGGCCAGACGGAGGCGGCTTCCCCTCTCGATCGGGCGACACCCCTCCAACACTTCGTGGTCCCCCTCCCCTTGCAGGGGAGGATTTTGCCGACGCTTATGGTCGTTAGCCGCCAAAGCCCGACATCATCATTGCTTTGTTACGTTCGCAATGATGCCAGACTGTCCTGGCCTTTCGCGCTACCTAGAACAGGCTGCCGTCTATATCCGGCTCGGGGCTGTCCTGCATGCCTCTGGTCTGGATCGCCATTTCGACTTCGCCGGCCAGCAGAGCGGCGTCGTTGCCGGTGAAGCCGCTTTCGGCATCGATCAGATCATCCAGTTTGAAGCGGGCGGCAAACATCTGGAACCGCTCGAGGGCTTCATTCAGTTCATCGGGCATGGGGCCTCTCCTATCGCGGTTGCGTCCTGCCCCAACGAGGCAGGGTTGCCTTTGGTGCCATGGCCCCCACATTTTGCCGGCAGATGTGCGCGGCATGAAAAAGGGGGCCGTGGCCCCCTTCCCCATCTTACCATTCATAGGCCTTGGGCAGGCTACCCTCGGCCGGGGTGGCGTAGCGGTCGCGCAGCTTGGTCTGGCGATTGTCGATCGGCTGCTGGATGCCGTCGATCCAAACCGCGACCGGCGCCGATTCCATTTCCAGCGGGTCGCCGTCCCAGATCACCACATCGCCCGCCTTGCCGGCCTTGAGCGAGCCGATCCGGTCGCCCAGCCCCATCGCCTCGGCCGGGGCGGAGGTGATGCTGCGCAGCGCCTGGCCCCAGCTGAGGCCAGTGGCGCCCGGCACCTTGTTCAGGGCGACCATATTGCCCGCCTGCTGGGTGGCGAGGCGCAGTTGCAGCGCTTCGTCCCGGTCCATCAGGCCCATGGCGACGGGCACGCCCGCCTTCACCATGCGGCCGACATTGCTCTGGGTTGCGGCCAGCTTCTCGAAGCTGGAAGGCAGGTCGTCGAGCCCGCCGGCGATCACCGGCACCTTGGCGGCGGCGATCTGGCTGGCAACCATCCAGCCCTCGGTCGCGCCGGCGAGGATCAGCTTCAGCGCCGGGAAGTCCTTCCGGAGCGCCAGCACGCCGAGGATGTCGCGCGCGCTTTCGACATGGATCATCAGCGGCATGGCGCCGGTGACGACCGGGACCAGCGCCTCGGCATCGACGCGGTTGAGCAGCGCGTCCTTCGACCGGCCATCATAGCTGGCCGGGGCCTTGGCATAATCCTGCGCCTCGCGCAGCATCATCTTGAAGGTGAGGTAAGCGGCCGGACGGCTGCCGCCGGCATCCTCCGCACCCTCTTCGCCCATCTCGACATATTGGAAGGCGCGCGCCTTGGTGATCGGGTCCATGTCGGCACCCAGATCGACCACCGCGCCCTGCCCGGCAAAGATGCCGTTGCCGGTTGCGGGCACGACCACCGCGCGGGTCACGCCGGCGGTGCGGCTGATCGCGATCGGATTGGCCAGCGGGTTGATCGCCGGCGCAACGTCGATCGCGGCCGAGAAAGGCGTGCGGGCGTTGATGTCGTTGGTTTCCTTGACGCCGGGCACTTCGGCCAGGCCCACGCGCGAGAAGCCAGAGACGATGCCGGGCGTCACCCATTTGCCGCTGGCGTCGATGGTCCTGGCGCCGGCCGGCACGGCAACGCCGGCCCCGGCGGCCACCACCTTGCCGGCGGAAATGACCACGGTGCCATTCTGGATCGGTTCCGACCCGTCACCGATCGCCAGCGTGGCGCCGGTGATGGCGATGGTCTGGGCCAGCGCCATGGGCGAGGCGGCAACGGCGAGCAGCGCGGCGGCGGCGCGGATTGCGGTCTTCATCGTCATTTCACGTCTCCCGCGCCGATCTGGCCGAGTTCGAAGTCGGTTACCGGGCGCCGCTTGGGATCATTGGCGTCATAGAGCAAGGCGCCGTCGACCCAGACCTTTTCCGGCCGGGTATAGGTGCTGAACGGATTGCCGTTCCACAGCACGACGTCGGCCATCTTGCCGACCTTCAGGCTGCCGGTCTGGTCGGCGATGCCCATCGCCTTGGCCGGATTGATGGCGAGCCAGGTCCAGGCGATCTCGTCAGGGATATTGATGCCCATGCGACGGCCAGCGCCCAATGCCTTGGCCGCTTCCTGGTTCAGGCGCTGAATGCCATTCTCGTCATCGGAATGGACGATGGCGCAGGCGCCGGCCTGGTGGACGAGCGGGACATTTTCCTTGATCCCGTCATAGGCTTCCATCTTGAAGCCATACCAGTCGCCCCACATCGCGGCGCAGATGCCGTTCTCGCGCAGCAGGTCGGCGATCTTGTAGGCCTCGACCGCGTGGTGGAAAGCGGTGACCTTGTAGCCGAACTCCTTCGACATATCGATCACATTGGCCATCTCGTCGGCGCGGTAGCAATGGTTCTGGACCAGGATCTTGCCTTCCAGCGCGTCGGCCAGCGTCTCCATGCCCAGGTCACGGGTCTGGTCCTTACCGGCGGCGCGCTTCTTCTGATATTCGCGTGCCTTGATCCAGGTCTGGCGATCGACCGCCATATTGCCCATGCGGGTGCTGGGTTCGCGCCCCTTGGCGCCATAGACGCGCTTGGGATTTTCGCCACAGGCCATCTTCAGGCCATAGGGCGCGCCGGGGAACTTCATCCCCTGCATGGTGCGGGCCTGGACATTCTTCAGGATCACGCTGCGGCCGCCGAACAGATTACCCGAACCGGGCAGGATCTGCAGCGTGGTGACGCCGCCATTGGCGAGTGCGCGACCGAACCCCGGATCCTGCGGCCAGACCGAATGTTCGGCCCAGACATGGGGCGTGACCGGCGAGGTCATTTCATTGCCGTCGGAATGCGCGTCCACAGCAGGCGAGGGATAGACGCCCAGATGGCTGTGAATGTCGATGACGCCGGGCGTCACGAACTTGCCGGTGCCGTCGAACACCGCGATGTCGGCCGGGATCGGCGTGTCGGGGCCGCCGATCGAGGTGATCTTGCCACCCGACAGGAAGACGACGCCCTTGTCGATCCGTCCGCCCTCACCGTCAAAGATGGTCGCGCCGCGGATCGCGGTCGCCACGCCCGGATAGGGCTTGTAGGTCGAAGGATAGGGATTGTCCGGCTCGGCCGAACTGCCCTGAGACGCCGGTGCCGGCTGATCCTTTTCCTTCTTGGCGACCGCCGGCGCGGTCATGCCGGTCGCGACCAGCGCCAGCCCCAGCAGCAGCTTGCTGCGTGCGTTCATGCCTGTTTCCCCTTTTCAGCGGCAATGAGATCGAGATGCATCATGCGTTTCACATAGGGCGAGACGAGCAGCACCAGGCCGCCGACCACCACGGAAAACCAGCCGATGCGGCTGTAGACGTCCAGCACCTGGGTCACGTCGCCCGCCTCGCCGCTGCCGGTGGCGCGCGCGATCAGGCCGGCGATGAAATTGCCCGCGGCCATCGCCAGGAACCAGGTGCCCATTACCAGCCCGACCATGTTCGACACCGACAGGCGCGTCATCGCCGACAGGCCGACCGGCGAGAAGCAGAGTTCCGCCATGGTGTGGAGCAGGTAGATGAGGAAGACGAAGATCACCGGCGTCAGCGACTGACCGGCCATCGCCGCGCCCGCGACCAGCACCAGGAATCCGGCGCCGCACAGGATGAGGCCGATGCCGAACTTGGCGGGCGAGGATGGTTCCAGCCGGCGCTTGTCGAGGAAGGTCCACAGCACCGCGAACAGCGGCGCGAGCAGGATGATGTAGATGGAATTGACCGACTGGAACAACGAGGCCGGCACATCCCAGCCCAGGATGACGCGATCGACATTGCGGTCGGTGAAGATGTTGAGCGAGGAGCCGGTCTGTTCGAACAGGCCCCAGAAGAGCGGATTGAGCGCGATCAGGAAGAGCGCGGCGAACATCCGGTCGCGCTCCACCTTGGTCAGCACCGTGACCGAGCGCCAAAGGATGTAGGCGACGGTCAGGGCCGAGAAAATCAGCAGCGTATAGCCCAGCAGTTCGGCATAGCGGATGACCATCCAGATCGCCGCCACGCCCAGCGCGGCGCTGGCATAGATGGTCCATTCCTGCGAGATCGTGCCGATCGCCGGCGCGCGCAGCTTTTCCGGCGCGGGCGGCTCGCCCTTGCCCAGCAGCCAGGGCCGCAACCAGACGAACATGACGAGGCCGAGCAGCATGCCGACGCCGGCCGCGCCGAAGCCCCAGCTCCAGCCCCACAGTTCGCCCAGCAGGCCGCAGACGATCGGTCCGCTGGCGCCGCCCAGGTTGATGCCCATGTAGAAGATGGAGAAGGCCGGGTCGCGGCGATGATCGTCACGGGCATAAAGTTCGCCCACCAGCACCGAGATATTGGCCTTCAGGAAGCCGGTGCCGACGATGATGCTGGCCAGCGCCAGATAGAAGCCGTTGAGATAGAAGGCATCCTGCCCCCCCGGCCCTTCGGTGATGGCGATCAGGAAATGGCCGATGGCGATGAATACGCCGCCCACCAGCACCGCCTTGCGCGGGCCCAGGAACCGGTCGGCCAGATAGCCGCCTATCACCGGGGTGATATAGACCAGCGAGGTATAGGCGCCGTAGAGGATATAGGCCTTGTCCTCGCCGAACAGGAAATGTTTGGTGAGGTAGAAAATCAGGATGGCACGCATGCCATAATAGGAAAAACGTTCCCACATTTCCGCGAAGAACAGCAGGAACAGGCCGCGCGGATGGCCGAGCCAGGTCTTGCCTGCCTCCGCCGGTACGGTGATTGCGGTCGCCATCGGACCCCCTTGAAATTGTCTTTTTGTGCCGGCCGGCGAAAGCGGCGGCGTTATGGCGCGGACCCTAGAGGGGAAAGGTGGGCAGAGTCAAAGCGGCGCTGAAGCGATAGGAAGTGTGCCTTTCGCCCTTGCGTCCGGCGGCAAAGCGTCCCATTTGGCAACCGATGTTCAACGACCTTTCCAGCCCCCTCACCCTGCTGCAGACCCGCCGTTCCGGCAAGCCGCGCGACCTGATCGCGCCCGGCCCGGACGATGCGCAGCTGCGCCAGATTCTCGAAGTCGCGCTGCGCACGCCCGATCATGGCAAGCTGGCGCCCTGGCGCTTCGTGATCGTGCCGCAGGACAAGCGGGAAAAGCTGGCCGCGCTGCTGGAGGCCGCCTATCGCGCCGAGAAGCCGGAGGCCGGGCGGCTGGAGATCGAGGCGATGCACCAGTTCGCGCATCAGGCGCCGACCCTGGTGGTGGCGCTGTCAAAGCCGGTCGCGGGCAGCAAGATCCCGGTCTGGGAGCAGGAATTGTCAGCCGGCGCCGCGATCATGAACCTGCTGCACGCCACCCATGCTCTGGGCTTTGCCGGCGGCTGGCTGACCGGATGGCCGAGCTTCAATGACGATGTGCGCGACGCCTTTGGCAGCGCGGACGAGCGGCTCGCCGGATTCGTCTTCATCGGCACGCCCTCACGCGCGCTGGAAGAACGGCCCCGGCCAGATTATAACGATATCGTATCGACATGGGACAGATAATTGCCGAAAATACGGGGTTCCACGTAACAAGGTCCATTGACCTGCACGGCTGTATTATGGCACTGATGCACTTATGAGCGACGAATCCAAACCCGTCTATCTCCGCCTCCGCGAGATCATTGCCGCCTCCATCCTGGATGGGGACTATCGCGATGGCGACCTCCTCCCCTCGGTCCGCGCCTTTGCCGCGCAGCAGGGCGCCAATCCGCTGACCGTGGCCAAGGCCTATCAGAGCTTCCAGGATGACGGGCTGGTCGTCGTGAAGCGCGGCGTGGGCATGTTCGTCGCCGATGGTGCGACCCGCAAGCTGCGAGAGGCGGAACGCAGCCGCTTCCTGGAAAGCGTGTGGCCGCCGGTCGCGGCGCAGATCCGGCGGCTGGGCATCCGGCTCGACGAACTGGACAGCCAGAAGGTCTGAAGAAGAGCGCCCCGCGGGGCGCTTTTTTTTTACAAGGAAGCGAGCGCCTTCATCGCCAACTGGCGATCGGGGAAATTGGAGGCTGCCGCGCGCGACAAGGCGCGCTTCGCCTCCGCCTTGCGCCCGGCAGCGGCATAGGCCTGCCCCAGATGAAGCTGGAAGGGCGGGTTTTGCGGCGCAAGGGCAACCGCCTTTTCGAGCAGGTCGATCGCCGCCGGCCCCTTCGCATCGGTGCGCAGCAGCACCAGGCCATAGATGTCGGCGGTGACCGGATTGGCCGGCATCAGGCGATAGGCCTGGGCGGCATAGAGGCGCGCCTTGCCGGGCGATCCCGTTTCCAGGCTCGCGCGGGCGAGGTCGGCCATCAGCAGCGCATCATGGCCGCCCGTCTGCGCCTCCACCGCCTGCAACAGGCGCAGCGCGCCGCGCCAGTCATGCGCCTGCATCGCCGCCCCGGCCGCCAGTCGCTGCATCTCCACATCCATCGGGTTCTGCGCCAGGAACAGGCGGATGAGTTGCAGCGCGCGAGCGGGATCGCCCGCCGCGCTCCAGGCCGCGACCAGCCGCAGCGCGGCATTGCGATCGAACCGGATATTGGCCGCCGCCTCGAAACTGCGGGCGGCATCGGCCGGCCGACCGGCGGCGACCAGCGCATCGCCCAGCACAACATGGGCGGCCGGCGCGCCGGGATTGGCGCGCGCCAACAGCGCGGCGCGGTCGACCGCCTCGCCCGTGCGCCCCTGCATCAGCAGCGCGCGGATATAGGGGATATTGTCAGCCGCGGTGGCGACATCGGCCGGCGGCGTCATGACGGCGTTCGTACCGCCCAGCAGGTCCGACGAGGGACGCACCGGCCAGGAGGCGCGGGCCAGCAACGCATCGGCCTGCGCGCGATCTCCCAGTTGCTCCTGCGCGCGGGCCGCCAGCGTCAGCACATAGGGATCGGCATCATGGCGATCGACAAGGGGCGCGAGCGTCGCCGCCGTGCCGGCATAGTCGCCGGTCAGATAGGATGCGCGGGCCAGCAGCGTGCGCGCCACGCGATTGTCGGGCTGCATCGCCACCAGCGGCCCCAGCGCATCGGCCGCCAGCACGGCATTGCCATCCGACAGATGCAGCACGCCGCGCAGCAGACGGGTCGCCGGTTCGCCATCCAGCCGGCCGTCGGTGCGGGCCAGCAGGGTGCGGGCAAGATCGATCTGGCCGGCGCGGGCGGCGATCACCGCCTGCAGGAACCAGGCGCGCGGATTGCCGGGATCGAGCGCCAGGATGCGCCGGCTGACGCTGAGCGCGCGGCTCGCGCGGCCGGCATCGGCCAGCGTCGCGGCATATTCGGTGAGCGGGGCAAGCGCATTGGGATGATCGTCCAGCGCCCGTTCGAACCAGGGCAACGCCGCCACCAGCCCATATTGATCGCGGATCAGCATGCCGCGCAGGGTCAGCGCATCCGGATCGCCCGGTGCCAGCGTCAGAGCCCTGTCCGCCGCCGCAATCGCCCCGGCCTGGTCGCCCAGCATCAGGCGGAACCGGCCGAGATCGATCCAGGTCCGGGCCGCACGCGGGGCGAGATGCAGCGCATCGTCAAAGGCGCGCTGCGCGGCGTCATTGTCGCCCTTCGCCTGCCAGGCGCGGGCGGCGACACGGGCTGCCTCGGCCGACTTGCCTTCGCCCGCCTGCACGGCGCGCAGGGCGCCATCGGCATCGCCCTGCAACAGCAGCGCCTGCGCCAGCAGTCCATTCGTGTCGCCGACGCTGGCGCCCAGCTTGCGCGCGCGCAGCAGATCGGCCTGCGCCCCGGCGCCATCACCCAACTGCACCAGCGCGCGGGCATGGCCCAGCCGCGCCGGCAGCGACGCCGGATTGCCACGAATGGCGTTCATCAGCTCGATCCGGGCGGTGCGCGCATCGCCGGCATCCAGCGCGGCCAGCCCACGCGCGAGCGCCGCACTGCCGTCCGCCTCATGCACGCGCCACTGCCACAGGCCGGCCAGCGCCAGCAGCAGCAGGGCGAGGCCCGCCAGCAGGATCAGGCGTGAGCGCCGCATCGATCAGCCCTGCATCTTATATTGTTTGAGCAGGTCGTAGAGAGTCGGCCGGCTGATCCCCAATATCTTGGCGGCGCTGGAAATATTGCCGTCGGTGCGGGCGATCGCCCGGCGAATGGCGCGCCGATCGGCCATTTCGCGCGCGGCCTTGAGATTGACGACCTCGCTGCCTTCGGCTCGATCACCGTCGAGATCGAGATCGGCCGCCGTCACATGCTTGCCATCGGCCATGATGACCGCGCGCTTCACGCGATTTTCCAGCTCGCGCACATTGCCCGGCCAGCCCCAGGCATCGAGTGCGGCGAGCGCATCGGGGGCGAAGCCCTTGACCTGCGGGTTCATGTCCTGCGCAAAGCGGGTGAGGAAATGGCGCGCGAGCAGCGCCGGATCGCCCGGCCGGTCGCGCAGCGCGGGGATGCGGATGACGATCTCGGCCAGGCGATAATAGAGATCCTCACGGAAGCTGGCGGCGGCGATCATCGCGTCGAGATCCTGATGGGTGGCGCACACGATGCGCGTGTCCACCGCGATCGGCTGGCGCCCGCCGATCCGTTCGATCACCCTTTCCTGCAGGAAGCGCAGCAGCTTTACCTGCAGGGGCAGCGGAATGTCGCCGACCTCGTCCAGGAACAGGGTGCCGCCCTGCGCCTGCTCGATCTTGCCAGGCGTGGTCTTGACCGCGCCGGTGAAGGCGCCCTTTTCATGCCCGAACAGTTCTGATTCCAGCAGGGTTTCGGGGATGGCCGCGCAATTGATCGCGACGAAGGCACCGCCGCGACGCGGGCTGGCATCATGCAGACCCTGCGCCAGCAATTCCTTGCCAGTGCCGCTGGCGCCCAGCAGCATGACCGAGACATCGGCGCTGGCCACCCGCTCGATCGTGCGGGCGACCCGCATCATCTCCGGCGCGCCGGTGATCATCCGGCCGAGCACCCTGCCCCCCTCCGGCGCGGCTTCGGCGAGGCGAGCATTTTCCTGTTCCAGCGCGTGGACATGGAAGGCGCGACGGACGATCAGGCCCAGTTCGTCAATGTCGACCGGCTTCTGGTAGAAATCATAGGCGCCGCCGGAAATGGCATTGAGCGCGCTTTCCCGTGCGCCATGGCCCGACGCCACGATCACCTTGGTATCGGGCTTGATGCGCAATATCTCCTCCAGCGTGGCAAAGCCCTCGCTGGTGCCGTCCGGGTCCGGCGGCAGGCCCAGGTCGAGCGTCACCACATCGGGCGCCTCCATCCGCAGCATCTCGATCGCTTCGAGCCGGTCGCCGGCAATGAAGAGCTGATAATCCTCATAGGCCCAGCGCAACTGCCGCTGCAGGCCGGGATCATCCTCGACGATCAGCAATTTGGGGCGGGTGTCGCTCATCAGGCGGCCTTTCCTTGAACATCATCGCGCGCCGGCGCGGGCGCCAGCGGCAGGCGCAGGGTGAAACGGCTCCCCACGCCGGGTTTGCTTTCCACGTCGATCCGCCCGCCCATCGCCTCGGCCAAGCTGCGCGCCTCGAAGGCGCCGAGGCCAAAGCCGCCCGCCTTGCTGGACGAAAAGGGCTTGAACAGATCGCGGCGAATGAATTCGGCGGTCATGCCACAGCCCTGATCGACCACGGCCAGCGTCGCCTGGCCATGCGCGCTGCCCAGATGCAGTTCGACCGGGCGATCGGCATCGCTGGCATCGATCGCATTTTGCAGCAGATGGACCAATATCTGCTCGACCCGCGCCGGATCGGCGAGCGCGACCGGCACGTCACCGCTGACGGTGATGGCGCGCTGGCGGGCGCGGCTGCGCACGACCTGATCGACCAGCGGCCCCAGCGCCACCGGGCGCGGTTCTTCGGGCCGGCCCTTGTTATGCTGGGACAGGCGGGCGAGCATGTCGTTCATCTTGCCCACCGACTCCTTGAGCGTCAGCAGCATGTCAGCGCGGAAATCGGGATTGTCGGCGTGCCGCTCCGCATTGCGCGAGAGCAGGGACAATTGGCTGACCAGATTCTTGATGTCATGCGCGATGAAGGCGAAGCGGCGGTTGAACTCGTCGAAGCGCTGGGCGTCGTCGAGCGCCTGCTGCCCCTGCGCCTCGCTGATATGGGTCGCGGCCTGGCGCCCGGCGGCGCGCAGCATGTCGAAATCCTCCCAGTCGAGGCGCCGGTCGATCGGCGGCGGCGCAAGCAGGATCGCGCCGATCAGACGGCCATAATGGAGCAGCGGCACCAGCGCCCAGACATGGGCATCCTCGATCAGCCAAGGCGGCAGGTCGAAGGTGGCGTCGCCATCGCGGATGCGACCGACATCGACGATCCAGCCGCTCCCTTCCCAGCTTTCCAGCTGATCGAGCGGCAGGGACAGGCCGGCGATCGGCTCCTGCGGCCAGTTCCATTGCGCCTCGAACGCCAGCCGGCCGTCATCGGTGCGCAGCAGCAACAGCGCGGCAGGGGAATCGGTGATGTCGGCGACCGCCTTGGCCACCCGCTCGCCCAGCGGCGGGGCATTTTCGCCCGGACGGCCGATGGTTTCGCCAAAGCGCATCCATTCGGTGCGATAGTCGTAGCGATGCTGGAAGAAATGCTTGGCGACCTGCACCTTCCACAGCGCCCGCATCTGTGGCGAGGGCAGCAGGACGAGCGCGGTCACCGCCACGAAGAAGACCGCGCCAATCTCCACCACCCGCGCATAGGGGCCGGCGATCATCTCGATCAACACCGCCGCCGCGGTCAGCACCACGACATAGAGGCCGACCGCCACCAGCGAAAGCGACTGGAAGGCGATGGTGCGCGACAATTGCAGCCGTCCGGCCATTTCCTTGCGCATGCCGATCGCGATCACCGGCGCCAGCAGCGCCATCAGCGGCCCGCGCAGCGCATAGAGTTCGTTGACCCGGTCCATCGCGAAATAGCCGATGACATAGAGATTGAGGTCATAGGTCCACATCGCCGCCAGCGCGCCGAGCAGCAGCGACACCCGCCCGCGATCGCGCGAGGGCCAGGCGGTGTAGAGATGATGGACCAGCAGCAGGCAGCCGATCGCCGTCATCATCCGCAGCACCAGCGACACGGCCACCAGCATCTGGTGCAGCTCGCTGCGGACGGGCAATTGCCGCCAGGTGAGATCGGTCGAGGTCTGGAGGAAGATGAGGCCGGCAACAGCGAGATAGACGAGGCCGACGGCGACCAGTGCGCCGCTGCGCGAGGCCGGGCCGCGCCGCAGCATGACGAACAGCAGCATCAACCAGGCGGCGTTGCGGACGCTTTCGGCAATCCCCGAAAGCGGTTTATCGACGCCGCCGAACGAGACATAGAGCGCCCAGCAGGAGGTCAGCAGCAGCGCGCTGGCCAGCATGCGCGGCTCGGCCGCATCGTCCCGGCGCCGCAGGATGAAGATGCCAAGCGCGGCGAACAGGACCGCGGCCAGTGCATGGCCCCAGTCGCCGATGAATTGCAGCAGCGCGCTCATCGCCTGCCGCTCAGCGTGCGCCGTCAGGCCAGAGGATCACCCGCACCGTCTGGATCAGGATCAAAAGGTCCAGGAAGGGCGTGTAATTCTTGGCATAATAAAGATCATATTCGAGCTTGTGGCGGGCATCCTCGATCGACGCGCCATAGGGATAGTTGATCTGCGCCCAGCCGGTGATGCCCGGCTTCACCATGTGCCGTTCGGCATAATAGCGCAGATGCTGTTCCAGATCCTCGACGAACTGGCGCCGTTCCGGGCGCGGGCCGACGAAGCTCATCTCGCCCTTGAGCACGGTCCAGCTCTGCGGCAGTTCGTCGATGCGCAGCTTGCGCAGCCAATAGCCCAGGCGCGTGATGCGCGGATCATCCTTCTCCGCCCAGACCGCCTGGCCCTTGACCTCCGCATCCTGGCGCATGGTGCGCAGCTTCACGATCCAGAATTCCTGGCCATAGAGGCCGACCCGCTGTTGCCGGTAGAAAGCCGGGCCACGGCTGTCGAGCTTCACCAACAAGGCGGCGAACAGGATGATCGGGCCGGTCAGCAGCAGCAGGATCGAACTGGCGATGATGTCGAAGATGCGCTTGGCGATGCTGGACAGGCGACGACCGGCGGAAAAACCGTCGGAAAAGATCAGCCAGCTGGGGTTGACGCTGTCGAGATCGACGCGCCCGGTCTCGCGCTCCAGGAAGGTCGACAGGTCGTTGACATGGACGCCGGTGGTCTTGATCCGCAGCAGGTCGGACATGGGGATGGCGTTGCGCCGCTCCTCCAGCGCCAGCACGACCTCGCTGGCGTTCAGCCGCACCACATAATCGGACATGTTGTAGATGGCGGTGCGGTTGATCGCTTCCTCCACCACCTGGTCGCCATCATTCATGGCGATATAGCCGACCACCAGGAAACCGGCGCCGCGCTTCTGTTCCAGGTCGCGGATGCGGTTGGCGCGCCGGCCGGCACCCAGCACGACAAGGCGGCGCTTGAACGCCTCGCCGCCGAGCAGCGACCCCAGCAGCATGCGGGCCAGCAGCAACAGCGCCATCGCCAGCCCCATCGCGTAGAGCGAATTGGAGCGCCACAGGGTGATGCCGGGCAGCAGGAAATACATGACCGAGAGGAAGATGACGCCGAGCGAGATGGCGACCAGCAGGCGGGCGAAGGCGAAACGGATCGATTGCAGCGCCTCGGGGCTGTAGACGCCGACCGCGATCATACCGGTCTGGATGGCGAAGGCGAAGCTCAGCAGCGGGCCGATGCGGGTCGCGATCGGCTCGACATCCATGCCGATCTGATGCGCGCGCAGGATCCAGCCCGCTTCCCCCGCGCCGATCAGCAGCAGGAAATCGAGCAGGCCGAGCAGCAGCACCGCATGAGGGACATAATGTTTGAACAGCCTGATCATCGTATCGCGCTTCTTCCCGCAGCACCGCCCCTCCGGTCGGGAAGGGCCGCCAACTGGAGTCGGCCCAGCCTTACAACAAGCTGTAAGGAAATCCGACAGGGCTCAGACCCTGCCTGAAAATGGCAAAGAAAATCTGAAGATGGCGCCAATGACTGTAAATCAAGGCGACACCGGATCGCCTTGCCCCGCCCGATCGCAAGGAGGTTCAGTTGTTGTTGCGCAGCTTGTCCGCCGCATTGCGCGCGGCTTCGCCCACGATCCGGGCACCATTGTCGACCGAATCCGCCGCCTGGGTAATGGCGTCGGCGCGCCGATCCTCGCGGCTTTCATTGGTGAGATAGAAGAAGCCGATCGCCAGGATCAGGGCCAGCGCCACCAGCGCAAAGACGATGCCGCCGCTGCCTTGCGGACGATCCGAGCGTCGCCCGATCCGATCCTGTCGATGTTGCGGGTCGCTGCCCATGGCTTCCGTCCTTCCCATGGCATTTCAACCGACAAGCCGGGCGGATCGTTCCCGATCACGCCAGGGCAATGGCATCCCGCCTTCAATCCTCGGCGGTCTTGCCACCCATCTCGTCATCGCCATCGTCGTCGACGGCACCATGGTCGACCAGATTGTCGGAAATGCGGCCACGGCTCAGGCGATCGACATCGTCCATGATCTCGTCCAGCACCGCCGTATCGGTCGTTTCCTGCGTCCGGCGCGAGGGCAGCGCGCCCTCCTCCAATATCTGTTCGAGCGCGGCACGACCGCGGGCCACCCGGCTCTTGATCGTGCCGACCGCGACGCCGCAGATTTCCGCCGCTTCCTCATAGGCAAAGCCCCCCGCGCCGACGAGGATCAGCGCCTCGCGCTGGGGCTGGGGCAATTGCAGCAGGGCGCGCTGCATGTCGCTGAGTTCGACATGCTTGTCCTGCCCCGCGGGCGCGGCGAGCAGCCGGTCGGCGGTCAGGTCGTCCCAGTCGCCGCGGAAACGCGAGCGGCGCATCTGCGAGAGATAATGGTTGCGCAGGATGATGAAGGTCCAGGCGCGCATGTTGGTGCCGGCCTGGAAGCGGGCACGGGCGGCCCAGGCCTTGAGCAGGGTTTCCTGGACAAGATCGTCGGCGGTGTCGCGATTGCCCGACAGGGAGCGCCCGAAGGCGCGCAGATGCGGAATGACCGCGGCCAGTTCCCGCTTGAACTCGCCGTCCGACAGTGCCTCGCGCGGCGCCTGGTTCAGCCCTTCATCCACGGCAGCAACCCCCGTTTCGACTGTCGCCCTCGCTGCATGAACCGAAGTCGTCAAAGCCATATATGCATCCGCACCCTAGTTCGATTACCGCCAAAGGCCAATTCCCAAGATACCCCTAGAAACGCCCATTTTTTCCACTGCCTTACCGCCAGAGAACCAGCAGCATCACGATCACGGCCAGTGCGAGCGAAATGCCCAGCACATAGCGAACGACGTGCGGCGTGGCGCCGCCCCGTGCGTCCTGCGTCGAGATATGCTGCTCCTCGTCGGCCATCGGCCCTCTCCGAATCGTTACGCATATTTAACGCGTTAAAGCCGGGAGGGTTCCGCCGACCGTCACAAAGGATCGGCCGGCGGGAAGACAGGTCAGGCCGGAGCGGTCGCTTCGTCGAAGAAAAGCGCCTGCGAGATCGCGGCCTTGACCGTCGAGCGCTGGAACGGCTTGGTGATGAGGAAGGTCGGCTCGGGCCGTTCGCCGGTCAGCAGCCGTTCGGGGAAGGCAGTGATGAAGATCACCGGCACCGAGAATTCGGCGAGAATGTCCTTCACCGCGTCGATGCCACTCGAATCGTCGGCCAACTGGATATCGGCCAGCACCAGGCCGGGCCGTTCCGCCAACGCCTCGCGCACCGCATCCTCGCGGGTGACGGCAATGGCGGTCACGTCGTGACCAAGGTCGCGCACGATCGTCTCGATATCCATCGCGATGATCGGCTCATCCTCGATGATGAGGACCTTGGCACGGGTCTGCGCCTCGATCTCCTCCAGCGCTTCCTCGACCAGGGCTTCGACATCGGCGGTGTCGAGGCCGATCAGATAGCCGGCATCTTCCGTCGTGAAGCCTTCGAGCGCGGTCAACAGCAGCGCCTGGCGCGGCAGCGGGGTCAGCCGGGCCAGTCGGGCATGAGCGATCGCCTCCTGCCCGATCGATCCCGAGAAGCCGGGCTCGTCATCCAGGTGCGAGGACGACCAGATCGCATGGAAGGTCTTGTAGAGGCCGAGGCGAGGATCGACACCGCTGGGAAACTCCTCCGGCGCGGCGACGATCGCTTCGAGCGTGGCGCGCACATAGGCATCGCCATGAGTCTGGCTGCCCGTCAGCGCGCGCGCATAGCGCCGCAAGAAAGGAAGATGGGGGTGCAGTTGCTGTCCAAGCGACATCGGTAAGTCTTCTCCCTGCCCTGTCGGGCCTGTTGTCCGAAACATCGGCTCCGCCGGAGGATGGGATGACGATGCCGCGCTGGCAAGCCCCTCTCCCCCTGCCGCCGAATGACCGACGGTGCAAAAAATGCTTCGAATGCCGGAACCATCGACACCAAGATTTGTTTCACTCTCGTTCGGTTTTTTCGACGGTAACGGCTTTTTGGTGAAATTTGCCCAGCTTGGTGAATTGACGCCGCTATGCGTTGCGGCGAAATAGCGGACAGGCTGGCGTCACGGATTTAGCTTCAAAGGGGCTGATTTTGGTTTCTTCAACAACGGAACGGGACAGGATGGGAGGGGATATTGACGTCGGCACGACCATCCGCGACCGCGACATGAAGACTGCGCCCGAACCACGCAAGCGCCGCACGGCCGCGAAAAAGGACGAGGCCCAGGTGTCCCAGGTGCTCAAGTCCGTCTATCAGCGCACGGTCGACGAAGATATTCCCGCCGAAATGCTGGACCTGCTCAGCAAACTGGACTGATCAACGCTGGTCGGGGCGGCATTTCCCTGCCGCCCATGCAAGGACCCTCTCGATCCCCCATGACCATGTTCGGCGTCTACCTCCGGTCCACCGGCGTCAAGATGTTCCTCATCCTGACACTCGCGCTGCTGCCGCTGGGGCTGATCGCGCTGGTGGCGTCGCTGCAGGCGATCCGCACCGCCGACCTGGAGAAGGAAGCGCTGCTGCGTGTCGCCGTGACCCAGAGCGCGCGCAAGCTGACCGCCGATCTCAACGCCGATCGCACCGCGCTGGGCCTGACCGTCAACGCGCTGGCCGATGGCAAGGCGGACGGCGAAATCTGCAACCGCCTCTCCTTCTTCCTCACCGCGCAGGACCGGAACGGCATCCGATTCTATATCTACGACCGATCGGGCAAGAAGCTGTGCGGATCGGCCACGCCGGAGCCGGCCGGCATTCCGCCCACGCGCCGCTTCATCGGCCCGCGTGTCGAACTGCTGTCGTCCGGCGACTTCCTGCTGTCGCGCACCCACAGCCATGACAATCGCGTCGCGGCGCTGGCCTATTATTCGCGGCCGCATCTCGAAAGCGTCGCCGATCCCGCGACCGCGCTGCAGAACCGGCAACTGAGCCTGCGCCAGGGCGAGCGGCAGATGATCGTCAGCCGCCCCGGCAGCCGGATCGACGGCCATAGCAGCAGCCTGTCCGCCCGGCTCGACCCGCCCGACATATTGCTGACCATGACGGTGCGCGAGCCGCCGGCGACGATCGCCCGGCTGCTGTCGCTGTTCCTGCCGCTGGTGATGTGGTTCGCGGCCGCCGCGATCGGCTGGTTCGTGGTCAATCGGCTGCTGATCCGCCCGCTGGTGCTGCTGCGGCGCCAGGTCGCCGCCTATCAGCCCGGCGAAGTGCTGGAGCCGTTGCGGCGCATCCGCACCCCCGCGCACGAGATCAGCGACCTGGGCGACACATTCCGCGAGATCAGCGAGGATGTCGCGACCCATGAGGCCGAAATGGCCGCCGCGCTCGACACCCAGCGCAAGCTAACGCGCGAGGTGCATCATCGGGTCAAGAACAACCTGCAGATCATCGCCAGCCTGATCAGCCTGCATGCCCGGTCGGCGCATGAGCCCGAAGCGGTGTCGGCCTATGGATCGATCCAGCGCCGGGTCGACGCCCTGTCGGTCGTCCATCGCAACCATTTTGCCGAGCTGGAGGAAAATCGCGGCGTCGGCGTGCGTCCGCTGATCAGCGAATTGTCCGCCAGCCTGCGCGGCACCGCCCCGCATGAGGCGCGCCGTTTCGGCATCCAGATCGACAGCGACGATGATCTGCACATCAGCCAGGATGTCGCCGTTCCGGTCGCCTTCCTGGTGACCGAACTGGTCGAGCTGGCGATGCTGTCCGATCCGCGCGCGACGATGCGGATTTCGGTGCATCTGGAGGCCGATCGGAACGACCGCGCCCTGTTGCAGATGGCGTCGCCCGCGCTGCGCGCCGGGCCGGAAATGAGTTTATTGCTGAACGAACGCTATGGCCGGGTGCTGACCGGCCTGTCGCGCCAGCTCCGCTCCCCGCTCGATCATGATGCCGACGCGGGCCGCTACAGCATCGCGATCAGCGTCATTCCCTGAAAAACCGTCAGACCCGCTGATAGTCGCGGCGGAAATCGGCCGTGAAGGCCGACAATGTGCCGGCCGCAATATTGTCGCGCAGGCCCTGCATCAGTTCCTGATAGAAATG
Source organism: Sphingobium sp. DN12 (assembly GCF_051058005.1). Taxonomy (NCBI): domain Bacteria; kingdom Pseudomonadati; phylum Pseudomonadota; class Alphaproteobacteria; order Sphingomonadales; family Sphingobiaceae; genus Sphingobium; species Sphingobium sp. DN12. The sequence continues at coordinate 636,530 of NZ_CP173717.1, read as the reverse complement.
GATGTTATGCTGGGTCATCAGCATCGCGCCCAGCATCTCGCCCGACTTCACCAGATGATGGAGATAGGCGCGGCTCCAGGTCGCGCAAACCGGGCAGCCGCAGCGCGGATCGAGCGGGCCCAGATCCTCGTTGAACTTGGCATTGCGGATGTTGAGCGGGCCGGCCCAGGTGAAGGCCTGGCCATTGCGGCCCGACCGGGTCGGCAGCACGCAATCGAACATGTCGATACCGCGCTCCACGGCGCCGACGATGTCGTCGGGCTTGCCCACGCCCATCAGGTAGCGCGGCTTGTCCTGCGGCAGCATGTCGGGCGCGAAGCCGAGCGTGGCGAACATCGCCTCCTGCCCCTCGCCCACCGCCAGGCCGCCCACGGCATAGCCGTCAAAGCCGATCTCGATCAGCTTTTCCGCCGAAATCCTGCGCAGCCCTTCGTTGAGCGAGCCCTGCTGGATGCCGAACAGCGCCGCACGCTCGGCATGGTCGCCGCCCGCATCGAAGCCGTCGCGCGAGCGCTTGGCCCAGCGCATCGATCGCTCCATCGACCTGGCGGCCTCGTCATGGGTGCAGCCATTCTTGGTGCATTCGTCAAAGGCCATGACGATGTCGCTGTCGAGCAGCCGTTGGATCTCCATCGAGCGCTCGGGGCTGAGCATATGCTTGGAGCCGTCGAGATGGCTGGAGAAGGCGACCCCCTCCTCGCTCATCTTGGTAAGGGCGCTGAGGCTCATCACCTGATAGCCGCCGCTGTCGGTCAGGATCGGCCGGTCCCAGCCCATGAAGCCGTGCAGCCCGCCCAGCCGCGCCATGCGTTCGGCGCCGGGGCGCAGCATCAGATGATAGGTATTGCCCAGGATGATGTCGGCACCGGTGGCGCGCACTTCGGCCGGGCGCATCGCCTTGACGGTGGCGGCGGTGCCGACCGGCATGAAGGCGGGCGTGCGGATCTCGCCGCGGCGCATCTGGATCGTGCCGGTGCGGGCCTTGCCGTCGGTGGCGGCGATCGAGAAGGAAAAGCGGGGCTTGGTCATCGCCGCGCTCTAGGAGCGAACGCCCGCGCGCACAAGAGCAGCGCGGTCGGAGCGCCGTTTCAGCCGGCCCGGCGGACGCCGTCGAACAGGGTCATCGCGTCGATATCGAACCCCTCGACCCGGCGATAGCGGCCGATGAAGCGCAGACAATCGGTGGACAGGCGCAAGGTCCAGGGCTGGCCCTGCGCATCCTGTAGCGTGAGTGTCACATTCTTGCGGGCCGGAAGGCGATGCATGTCCATGCGACCGCCCTAATTAACAATGGTTAACAAAGGGCTGAGCCGAGGGGCTGAAAAGCGGAAACGAAAATTTCTGTTGCGATATCGCAACAACAATCTCCATTTCGGCGCATTTACCGCGCTTTCCGGGCAACAGTTGCGGATAAAAATGGTTAATGATCTGTCAACTATTTGTCCCGCACTGCATCATGAGCGCCGACCGTCGAAGGTTCAGATTCAAGAGAAAAATGGGGCGCACATGATTGATTCAGGACGCTTTAGTGCAGCTGACGAGCGCGCGACCGAGGTCGAAGCGGCATTCGAGATCGAAAGCTTTGGCGAGGATGCCGTAACGTCATCCCCCGCCCCTTCCCAACTATTCGACCTGGGCCAGATCGACGTGCAGTGGGAGGCCGAATCCGAAACACTCTGGGCATTCATGACGCCGGCCAATCGACCCAATTTCAGCATGACCATGCTGCGCGACGTCCGCTACTGGTATGCCGAGACCAAGCGGCTGTTCGATGCCGGCCAATTGCCGGTCAAATATATGGTGGCCGGCTCCCGCTTCCCCGGCGTGTTCAACCTGGGCGGCGACCTGGAACTGTTCGCCGGCTGCATCGAGCGCGGCGACCTGCCCGGCCTGGTCCAATATGGCCATGCCTGCATCGACGTGGTCCATCGCACCTGGCGCAATGGCGACATGCCGGTGGTATCGATCGCGCTGGCGCAGGGCGATGCGCTGGGCGGCGGGTTCGAGGCGCTGCTCTGTTTCGACGTGGTGATCGCCGAGCGCAGCGCCCGTTTCGGCCTGCCCGAAATGCTGTTCGGCCTGTTCCCCGGCATGGGCGCCTATTCGATCCTGTCGCGCAAGCTGGGCCGGCTGGCGGCCGAGCGTATGATCCTGTCGGGCAAGGTCTTCACCGCGGAAGAGATGTTCGACATGGGCATCGTCCATACGCTGGTGGAGGATGGCGAGGGTGAAGCGGCTGTACGCGATTTCGTCGCCCGCAATCGACCGCATCATGCCGGCCATGTCGGCGTCTATGAAGCCGGGCGCCGGGTCGATCCCCTGCACCATGACGAACTGAAGGATATTGTCGAGAATTGGGCCGCTTCGGCGCTCAAGACCGACCTCAAGGATATCCGCATGATGCGGCGGCTGGCGTCGGCCCAGACGCGCCTCACCAAATAAGGATCAGGCCAGGCGGCGCTGGCGGATCAGCGCCGCCATGTCATGGACATCGGCCCTGTTGCGGTTGAGCAGGGCCTGCAACTCGCCGATCGGGACTGGCCGGCTGAGGACGAAGCCCTGGACGTTGGTGAAGCCGGTTTCGCGGGCGTAGCGCAACTGTTCCTCGGTCTCGATCCCCTCGGCCACCGTCTCCACCTCCAGCGCGCGGGCCAGATAGGCGACGGACTGGGCGATCGCCCGGTCGCGGGGATTTTCACCGACGCCGCGCATGAAGCTCTGATCGACCTTGATCGTGTCGAACTCATGGGTGCGCAGGGCGCCCAGCGAGGAATAGCCGGTGCCGAAATCGTCGAGCGCGAGGCGCAGGCCGATGCGGCGCAATTCGCTCAGGATCAGATGGGTGCGGCGGTCATCTTCCAGGAAGATGGATTCGGTGACTTCCAGCTCCAGCCGGCGCGCCTTGAGCCCCGACTGGAGCAGCGCGGAAATGACCGCGCGCGGCAGGCCGTCGGTCTTGATGAGCGCGGGCGAGATATTGACCGCGACCCGAATATCCTCGTCCCAGCCCATCGCGTCGCGGCACGCCTGGGCCAGTGCCCAGTTGGTCATCGGCTCGATCAGGGCCGAACTTTCGGCGATCGGGATGAACTCGGCCGGGGAAATCCAGCCCAGTTCGGGATGCTGCCAGCGCATCAGCGCCTCGCAGATGGTGATCCGCCCAGTCTCGGTATCGAAGATCGGCTGATAATGAAGTTGCAGTTCGCCATTGGCGAGCGCGCTGCGCAGCCCGGTCTCGAGCTCATAGGTGCGGTTCTGCCGCTCCTTCATGGTCCAGTCGAACTGGGCATGGCGGTTCCGCCCGGCATGCTTGGCCTTGTAGAGGGCCAGATCGGCATGCTGCAGCAGTTCGTCGCCATCGGCGCCATCTTCCGGTGCGACGGCAATGCCCATCGAGGCGGAGATGGTCAGGTGATGGCCGCCAACCTCGAAATCGCCGGCCAGAATGCGGGTGATGTCGCCTGCGATCACTTCGGCCTGGATGCGGCTGACGCCGGGGCAGATCAACACGAACTCGTCGCCGCCGAAGCGCGCGACATGACCGCGCCGGTCGAGCGCGCGGGTCAGCCGTTCGGCCACCTGGCACAGAAGCTGGTCGCCGACGATATGGCCCAGCGTGTCGTTGATTTCCTTGAACCGATCGAGGTCCATCCACAGGACGGCGGTCTGATCCGCATCGGAAATGCGATTGTCGAACAGGTCGCGCAGCCGCATCTGCATCGCCATGCGGTTTTCCACGCCGGTCAGGCTGTCATAACGGGCCAGCCGCTCGAACTTGATCGCGAGGTTGCTCTTCTCCTGCTTGCCCTGCATCGCTTCCAGCACGATGCGATGGGTGGTCTTTGTGATTTCCGCCATGGCGAAGATCATCAGGAAGCAGAGCACGCCAAGCACGACATAGCCGACGCCACCGGCGATCAGCAGGCCGATGGAGGTCGGCAACATGGTGAAGCAGGTCTGGCCGACCGCGACATGGACCCGGCCGGCATTGCGGCCGGAAATGCCGCCCGCATAGGAGGCGACCATGCCGACGGCCAGCACATGCAACGTCGCATCCTGGCTGATCGTCAGGGTCGCGAGCGACTGAAGCCCGAGCAGCGCGGCATAGATCCAGGCGCCCATTTCATAGGCGACCCCCCAGATCGGACGCGCTGGACCATCCTGATGCGCCAGCGCGCGCTGGAAATAGACGGCCGAAATGGAGCGACTGATTCCCACGATCAGGACCAGCGCGGCGATGATGTGCATGGTCAGGACATGGGCCTGCCAGGCGATCACGATACTGAGCGAACCTCCTGAAATCGCGCCGGAAAGCAGCGATGCCGGGGAGGCGTAAAGCGCCTTGACGAGACTGTCCTGCACCTCAGCATTCTGCTGGGTACGGGGCGCAAAGCGCGCGCGCAGGACTGCGCACAGATGGCGGACGAGGCGTGACACGTGCCAGCATAGTGGCGGATCAGCCTTGAGATTTGGTAAACCGGATGCCCACCAAAGCAGATCAATTCCGCTGCCCGATCAACAATATCCCCCTGCCCCTTCCCGGCCAAGGCAGCGTCATATGGGGCCGGAAACGGGCTGTAGGACAGCGGAAAGGACGGGCACGAAAAAGGCCGGCGGATCGCTCCACCGGCCCTTTTCTTGTCGCGTGAGCGAGAACTTCTTTGAAGTCGCGATCGAACCGCGGGCGGGCGTTGCCCACCCGCTACGATCGCTTTTAGAAGTCCATGCCGCCCATGCCGCCCATGCCACCCGGCATGGCGGGCATGGCGGGCTTGTCTTCGGGCAGTTCCGAAACCGCGGCTTCGGTGGTGATCAGCAGACCAGCAACCGAGGCAGCGTTCTGGAGCGCGGTGCGCACGACCTTGGTCGGGTCGATGACGCCAGCGGCAACCAGGTTTTCATAGGTGTCGGTCGACGCGTTGAAGCCGAACGAGGTGTCGGTCTGGTCGAGCAGCTTGCCCGAGACGACAGCACCGTCATGGCCGGCGTTGGCGGCGATCTGGCGAACCAGGGCCGTCAGCGACTTGCGAACGATGTCGATACCGCGGGTCTGGTCGTCATTGGCGCCAGCGACGCCTTCGAGAACCTTGGTCGCGTAGAGCAGCGCGGTGCCACCACCGGGAACGATGCCTTCTTCGACGGCAGCGCGGGTCGCGTGCAGGGCGTCGTCGACGCGATCCTTGCGCTCCTTCACTTCGACTTCGGTCGCACCGCCAACCTTGATGACGGCAACGCCGCCAGCCAGCTTGGCCAGGCGTTCCTGCAGCTTTTCACGGTCATAGTCCGAAGTGGTGACTTCGATCTGCGCACGGATCTGCTCGGTACGGCCCTTGATCGAGTCGGCATCACCGGCGCCATCGACGATGGTGGTGTTGTCCTTGTCGATGGTGACGCGCTTGGCGGTGCCCAGCATGCCCAGGGTGACGTTTTCGAGCTTGATGCCCAGGTCTTCCGAGATCACTTCGCCCTTGGTCAGGACGGCGATGTCTTCCAGCATGGCCTTGCGGCGATCGCCGAAGCCCGGTGCCTTGACCGCAGCAACCTTCAGGCCGCCGCGCAGCTTGTTGACGACCAGGGTCGCCAGCGCTTCGCCTTCAATGTCCTCGGCGATGATGAGGAGCGGACGGCCCGACTGCACCACGGCTTCCAGGATCGGCAGGATCGACTGCAGATTCGAGAGCTTCTTCTCGTGGATCAGGATGTACGGATCAGCCAGCTCGACGGCCATCTTTTCCGGGTTGGTGATGAAGTAGGGCGACAGGTAGCCGCGGTCGAACTGCATGCCTTCGACAACGTCCAGCTCGAAGTCGAGACCCTTGGCCTCTTCCACGGTGATGACGCCTTCCTTGCCGACCTTTTCCATGGCTTCGGCGATCTTCTCGCCGACTTCCTTGTCGCCATTGGCCGAGATGATGCCGACCTGGGCCACTTCGGCCGAACCGGCAACCGGCTTCGAACGCGACTGGATGTCCTCGACAACCTTGGCGACGGCGAGATCGATGCCGCGCTTCAGGTCCATCGGGTTCATGCCGGCGGCAACCGACTTCATGCCTTCGCGCACGATGGCCTGGGCCAGGACGGTCGCGGTGGTGGTGCCGTCACCGGCGATGTCGTTGGTCTTCGAAGCGACTTCGCGGACCATCTGGGCACCCATATTCTCGAACTTGTCCTTCAGTTCGATTTCCTTGGCGACGCTGACGCCGTCCTTGGTGATGCGGGGCGCGCCGAAGCTCTTGTCGATGACGACGTTGCGGCCCTTCGGGCCCAGGGTCACCTTGACCGCGTCGGCCAGGATGTCGACGCCGCGCAGGATGCGCTCACGAGCGTCACGCGAAAACTTTACGTCCTTCGCTGCCATGATCTAATTCCTTTGAAAATAGGGAAAAATGGAAAACCGAAATTCAGGGAGTCGGTTAGGCGACAATACCCAGAATGTCCGATTCCTTCATGATGAGCAGGTCTTCACCGTCGACCTTGACTTCGGTGCCCGACCACTTGCCGAACAGCACGCGATCGCCGGCCTTGACGTCCAGCGGAGTGACCTTGCCGTCTTCGGCCTTCGAACCCGAACCGACGGAGACGATTTCGCCTTCCTGCGGCTTTTCCTTGGCGGTGTCGGGGATGATGATGCCACCGGCCGTCTTCGCTTCCGCTTCAATGCGGCGAACGAGAACGCGGTCATGCAACGGACGGAATGCCATGATGATTGCCTTTCCCTTTGTGCTGGGATGGGTCCGGCGCGGCCCGCAAGAGGAATGCCCCCGTGCGATATTGTGCCCCGCCTTGTCCTTCTCCCGATGAACTCTCTCACTTGTTAGCACTCGCGGATGGAGAGTGCTAGCGGCATGCATATGGAAAAGTCGTTTCGCCGGTCAAGGGCGGGACGGGATAAAAATTTTCGCCGTCCCGATGGATCGGGGATCGATCGGACCGGCGTGTGGGCCATAGCGCAATCACCCCGCCCCGTCATGCCGGGCGCGACGGACCGCACGACGATTGCGACGCGACAGACGGCAGGACGGGTAACAGCACAGGGCCACGCGCCTGTCGAAGTTCACAGTGTAAACGGGGTTTCCGGGCCTTTTGCACCGCCAACGCGCCGGGAACGCGTCGACTGCGCGCCTGCCGCGCGTCGGGGGTGTGGGGGCGTGGGTCAGCGGCGCGCGCCCGTCATGCGCCGGCGAGGCGACGGCGACGCGCCACCTATGCGCCTGCCGCGCGTCGATCAGGCTACAGGCGAGGCAGAGGCGGCGATGCGGAGAAAGGCGCTGGTCCATCGCGCAGGGTAGATCAGAAATCGGGCATGTAGGATAGGGTGGCGCGAAGCGAGCATCTCCCGTCATTGCGAGTGGAGCGAAGCAATCCATCTCGCGCCAGTGGATTGCTTCGCTCCGCTCGCAATGACGATATCCGGCTTTGACGGCTGACGACCAGAAGCGGACGTTTCCTACTCCCCTCCCTTCCAGGGAGGGGCCGGGGGTGGGTGCGCCGCGTAGCGGCGGTCTACGGTCGATAGGGCAGAAGCTCGCTACGCTCGCAACCCACCCCAACCCCTCCCTGGAAGGGAGGGGCTATGTCTTGTTCCCACCCTATTCGTCATTCCCGCGCAGGCGGGAATCCATCTCCTGACCTCGCATCTGGTCCGAAGCTGGTGAGATGGATCCCCGCCTGCGCGGGGATGACGCTGTGAAACAGGTGGTCAGCTTCCCACCCCACTCCGCCATCTCAGCGACGGGTGGGAATGGCCCGGCTTGCCCCCTGCCCCATTGCCCGGCGATTGCGGCATATCCTTATTCATGTCGGGTCGGGAATCTTTGATGGCTGGAGCATCCCGCGCGCGCGTCGGTGGTTGGATTGCGTATAAGCGATAAGAGGAGAGCGCCATGTCCTACGCCACGATCGTCGCCGCCGTCGATGTCAACGCCCCCAATCTCGCCCGTGCCGCCATTGCCGGCGCGGCCGATGTGGCGGGGAACCAGGGCGTCGTCCATCTGCTCTATGTCCGCTATTATCTGCCGACCCGCTATTCCGAGCTGCTGGACGGCAGTTTCGACGAGAATGAGGAGCGCGATGCGCTGGCGGCGATGAAGACATGGGCGAGCGAGGCCGGGCTGGCGCCCGATCGCACCCATTTCCTGACCCGGCGCGGGCGGGTGCGCGACGAGGTGCTGAGCGAGGCGGCGCGGCTGAAGGCCGACCTGGTGGTGATCGGATCGCACCAGCCCTCGCTCACGTCCAAGCTGTTGGGGTCCAATGCGTCGGCGATCATCCACCAGTCGCCGGTCAGCGTGCTGGTGGTGCGGACGCAGGCAGCGGAATAGCAGAAATAATCAACAGCGGTTGAGCGGCGCTCGGTTGCGGCGGGCGAACGCCGTTCCTACCTGCCGGGCATCAGAGATTTATCGGAGCGATGCCCGCATGACCGACAGCTATACCCCGCCCGCCGTCTGGATTTGGGACAAGGACAAGGGCGGTGCCTTTGCTAATATCAATCGGCCGATCGCCGGCGCTACCCATGACAAGCCGTTGCCGGTCGGCCCGCATCCGCTGCAGCTCTATTCGCTGGGCACGCCCAATGGGCAGAAGGTGACGATCCTGCTGGAGGAGTTGCTGGAGGCGGGCGTCACGCAGGCCGAATATGATGCCTGGCTGATCCGCATCGGCGATGGCGACCAGTTCGGCAGCGGCTTTGTCGAGGTCAATCCCAACAGCAAGATCCCCGCGCTGATGGACCATAGCGTGTCGCCGCCGCAGCGCGTGTTCGAATCCGGCGCGATCCTGCTCTATCTGGCCGAGAAGTTCGGCAAGTTCCTGCCGACCGATCCGGCCAAGCGCACCGCGGCACTGAGCTGGCTGTTCTGGCAGATGGGCAGCGCGCCGATCCTGGGCGGCGGCTTTGGCCATTTCTTCGCCTATGCGCCGGAAAAATACGAATATCCGATCAACCGCTACACGATGGAAGTGAAGCGGCAGCTGGACGTGCTGGACCGGCATCTGGCGGACAACGAATATCTGGCCGGCGACGAATATTCGATCGCCGATATTGCGATATGGCCCTGGTATGCGGGCGTGCTGCTGAACCGGGTCTATGGCGCAGCGGAATTTCTGGACGCGGGCAGCTATACCCATGTGCTGCGCTGGGCGAACCAGATCGATGCGCGCCCGGCGGTGAAGCGCGGGCGGATCGTCAACAAGACCAACGGGCCGCTGGAGGATCAGCTGCACGAGCGGCATGACGCCGGCGACTTTGCCACCAGGACGCAGGTCAAGCTGGAGGGGGTGGCCTGACACCCATTCCATAGCTTCCGTTCGTTTCGAGCCTGTCGAGAAACGGGAAGCACGGACGGAGGGGCGAAGATGCGCGGTCATGCACCGGCCCCTCCACCGCCTGCGGCGGTCCCCCTCCCCAAGCCAAGCTTGGGGAGGAATTTCGTCAATAGCCCACGGTGAAGCGCTGGCGGCTATGTTTCGGCGTTTCGATCTCGTCGGCGAGCGCGATGGCATAGTCGGCATAGGAGATGCTGCTATTGCCCTCGCCATCGACCAGCAACTGATCGGTGCCGAGACGGAATGTCCCCTTGCGATCACCGACGAAGAACAGGGCGGAGGGCGAGAGGAAGGTCCAGTCGAGATCCGCCACGCCGCGCAGATAGGTGAGGAAATCGCCACCCCGGCCGGCTTCCGCCTTATAGGCTTCGGGGAATTCCGGCGTATCGATCAGCTTGACGCCCGGCGCGACCTCCAGGCTGCCGGCGCCGCCGACCACCAGATAGCGCGCCACGCCCGACGCACGGACCGCGCCGACCAGCGCGGCCGGATCGGTGTCGGCGAACATGACGGCGCTGACCACTGCATCATGGCCGGCGAGCAGCGCACTGAGCGCGGCGGCATCATTGATGTCGCCGGCGACGGCAGTGACGCCGGCATCCTGCACCGCATTTTCGGGATGACGCGAGATCGCCGTCACCTGATGGCCGCGGCGGGCCAGTTCCGCGCTGATTTCCCGCCCTGCCCGGCCGCTGCCGCCGATGATCGCGATCTTCATGTTCCATTCTCCATGGGTAGTTACCGATGGAAACCAGATAGCGATTGGGATATCATGATCGCAAGAAGGCACTTTGCCATCACCTGGTTACGCCGAGGAAACCGCCTGCCATGACTGCGCCCACGCCCCTGCCCCGCACTGGCGACGCCTATGATCCCGATTGCCCGACCCGCCATGTGCTGGACCGGATCGGCGACAAATGGGCGGTGCTGGTGATGCTGACGTTGAAGGACGGGCCAGTGCGGTTCAACGATCTGCGCCGGCGGATCGGCGCGATCTCGCAGAAGATGCTGTCGCAGACATTGAAAAGCCTGGAGCGCGACGGGCTGGTGAGCCGCGCCGCCTATGCCACGGTGCCGGTGACGGTGGAATATCGGCTGACAGAGATGGCGCAGGGGCTGATCGGCATATTGGACCAGATCACCCGCTGGGCCGAGGGCCATGTCGGCGCGATCATGGATGCCCGCCGGGCGCATGACGCGCGCGAGGCAGAGGCCGCCTAACCGGCCTGGGTGGCGCGCTGGCCCTGTGACGCGGTGCGGTCGCGCCACCAGCGGTTGATGCGGCGGGCGGCGGGACGCTCGACGCCATAGGTGAGCGCGCTTGCCAGCAGCAGCGAGGCTGCGGTCGCCAGCAGGAAGCCGATCCAGGTCGACAGGCCGGCGCGGTCGACCAGGTTCATGATCGCCAGCCCGGCATTATGATGGATGAGGTAGAGCGCGTAGCTGATCGCGCCCAGCCAGAGCAGCAGCCGATGGCGCAGGAAGGGCAGCCAGCCGCGCAGCATCGCGGCGAAGATCGCCATCACCAGCAGCGCGGCGACCAGATATTCGCGCGGGTCGGCCCAGGCGATCGTCGCCAGCGCCGCGACGAAGAAGGGCGCCTGCTGGCCCCAGCGGCGATGGCCCGACCAGATGCGGTAGAAGAGCATGCCGATGATGAAGAAGGGGATATAGTCGAGCACCAGCAGCATGACGAGGCGGCTGGGCATCGCGTGCCAGCCGGCGATCGCGGCCTTGATCGCGAGCCAGCCGAGCAGCAGCCATTCGAGCCGGGCAAAGCCGCGCCCCATCCAGATCGCCAGCATGCAGCAATAGAAGGCGAGTTCGACACCCAGCGTCCAGTAGACGCCGTCAACCGCGGGCAGGTAGAAATAGCCCTGCAGCATCGTCATGTTGACCGGGATCACCCAGGCGGGCGGCAGCAACTGGCCAGCGCCGAGCAGCAGGACGATGCCGATCGAAAGCGCCATCGCGGCCCAATAGACCGGGAAAAGCCGAGCGAAGCGCTTGACCGCGAAATCGGCGGCGCTGCGCGTCCCTTCCAGCGAGAAGGCGATGACGAAGCCGGAAATGGCGAAGAAGAGCAGCACGCCATAGCCGCCATGTTCGAACAAAGGCGGCAGGCGATGACCGTGCGGGAAGAGCTTGGGGTAGATGTTGAAATAATGGAAGAGCAGCACGGAAAAGGCCGCGATGCCACGCAGCGCGTCCAGTTCCTGCAATCGCGTCCTGCCCTGCCCCATCATCCCCCTGCCCTACGCCCCCACGCGATAAGATTGGGTAAATTTGCGTGAACGATAGCGCCCGCGCCGGGGCGCCGGCTTCAATTGCCGTCGGCGTCGACCATGAACTGCATCGGCTTGCCGCGCGATTCCGGTTCCCAGCCGGCCGCCAGCGCCGCCCGCACGCCGCGCGCGACGATGGCATCGTTGATCTGGAGCCGGCCGCGCGCCAGTCCTTTGAGCAGGCGCTTGGGCGGCGGAAATTCCAGCACGGCGCCGCGCTGCGTCCCCTGCTGCTGCAGGGCGACGGTCATGCCGCGCCAGCCATCGGCATCGCTCCATTGCGGTTCGCGCCGCACTTCCCAATCATAATGCGCGCCGTCGACCAGGACGGTGCCGCTGTTGTTGCTGTTTGACATGATGATCGCCCTATAGAGCATAATCCATTCATTCTGAATGGATTATGCTCTACTTTCCTTTTATTTTCCGCATTTTCCGAGCCAGCAGATGATACCATCTGCTTCGAAAATGCTCTAGCCTGCCGCCCTAACAATGTCAGCCCAGGCTTCTTCGCTAATCACCTCGATGCCGAGCGCCGTCGCCTGTTTGAGCTTCGATCCCGCGCCGGGGCCAGCGACGACCAGATCGGTCTTGGCGCTAACCGATCCCGCCGCCTTGGCGCCCAGCCGCTCTGCCTGTGCCTTGGCCTCGTCGCGGCTCATCGTCTCCAGCTTGCCGGTGAAGACGATGATCTTGCCGGTGACGGCGCTGGCGGTGGTCTCTACGACATAATCGGGCGGCGACACTTCGGAGAGGAGATCGTCCCACGCCTCGACATTATGGGGTTCATGGAAGAAATCGGCGAGCGCATGGCCCACGGCGGCGCCGACATTCTCGACCCCGATATGCTCGGCGATGGCCTTGTCCTTCTTGGCCTGGGTCTCATGCTCCTGATCGCGCAGGGCAATGATCTCGTCCGCCAGGGTGCGCAGCGCAGGAAGCGTGGTGTAGCGCTTGAGCAGATCGCGCGCGGTGACGGCGCCGATATGGCGGATGCCGAGGCCGAACAGCAGCTTGGCGGCATCAGGCGCGCGCTTCGCCTCGATCGCGGCGAGCAGATTGTCGACCGACTTTTCCTTCCAGCCCTCACGCCCGAGCAGTTCGCCGGCATGGGTGCGCAGGCGGAAAATGTCGGCCGGCTCCTTGATCCAGCCAAGGTCGAGAAATTCCTCGATCGTCTTTTCGCCCAGCCCCTCGATATCGAGCGCCGCGCGGCTGACGAAATGGCGCAGCCGCTCGAACCGCTGGGCGGCGCAGATCAGGCCGCCGGTGCAGCGATAATCGACTTCCTCCTCCTCGCGCACCGCTTCCGATCCGCAAACCGGGCAATGGGTGGGGAAGGGAAAGGGTTCACGCGCTTCGTCCCGCGTCAGATTGTCGACCACCTGCGGGATGACGTCGCCGGCGCGCTGGACGACGATGCGGTCGCCCGGCCGCACGCCCAGCCGTTCGATCTCGTCGGCATTGTGCAGCGTGACGTTGGAGACGACGACGCCGCCGACCGTCACCGGGGTCAGGCGCCCGACCGGGGTCAGCTTGCCGGTGCGGCCGACCTGGATGTCGATCACCTCCAGCGTGGTCTGGGCGCGTTCGGCCGGGAATTTATGGGCGATCGCCCAGCGCGGCGCCTTGGCCACGAAGCCGAGCCGCTGCTGCCAGTCGAGCCGGTCGACCTTGTAGACGACGCCGTCGATATCGAAGGGCAGGTCGGCGCGCGCGCGCTCGATCGCGCGATAATGGGCCAGGATCGCGTCGATGCTGTCGACGCAGACCAGCATGTCGGACACGGGCAGGCCCCAGCCCGCGATGGCCTGCATCACGCCCAACTGGGTGTCGGCGGGCAGCGCGCTATGGGCACCCCAGCCATGGGCCAGGAAGCGTAAGGGACGGCTGGCGGTGACGCTGGCATCCTTCTGGCGCAGCGACCCGGCGGCGGCGTTGCGCGGGTTGGCGAACTGACGCGCCTTGTCGGCATCCTCCGCCTCGTCCAGCAGCCGCTGGTTGAGGGCGACGAAATCCGCCTTGGCCATATAGACCTCGCCCCGCACCTCGAACAGGTCGGGGATGGCTTCGCCGGTCAGGCGCTGCGGGATGTCGGCGATGGTGCGGACATTGGCGGTCACATCCTCGCCCGTGGTGCCGTCGCCGCGGGTCGCGGCCAGCACCAGTTCGCCCTGCTCATAGCGCAGCGAACAGGACAGGCCATCGATCTTCGGTTCGGCGGTCATCGCCACCGGCGCATCCTCGGCCAGCGCCAGGAAGCGGCGGACGCGGGCGGCGAACTCTGCGATATCCTCGTCGGCAAAGCCATTGTCGAGGCTCATCATGCGGACCGCGTGCGGCACTTTCTTCAGCGTCGAGGTGGCGGCGGCGCCGACTTGGCGGTTGGGCGAGTCGGCGCGGGTCAGATGCGGGAAGGCCGCTTCGAGTGCGTTGTTCTCGCGGATCAGCGCGTCATAGTCCGCGTCGCTGATCTCCGGCTCATCCTGATCATGATAAAGGCGGTTATGCTTCGCCACCTCCCTGGCAAGGCGCATCAGGCGGTTGGCGGCTTCGGCTTCGGTCATTTGCGTAGGGTCAGTCATTTATTCAGATGCTCAAACAAGGCCAGGATAGAGAAAAGAGCCACCAATAGCGCGCTGACGATCACATAAGCTATCAAAAGTGGCTTCAAAGAACGGTTCTTAAGCAGTCCTCCAACGAGAAACGGCAGAAACAAAACGCCTAACGTAACGGGAATCGAAAATAGCAATTGAACCAACGTAAGTGGCATGCGCTAGGCCCTCGTCGAGAGCGCCCTGCAAAGGCGGGCACTATGATATCAGGATTCAGATTCCCGCCACCGGCACGGTTTCAAAATGCTGGGGGAAGCCGGCGATGATCGGGCGCGCCCTGGCGATGGCGGCGCGGACAGCGGGGAGTTTCAGCGAAGCGGCATGGCTTTCGCGGCTGTCCCAGACTTCGGTGATCCAGAGCGCGTCGGGATTGGCGGTGTCGAGCGCCACGACATAGGAGAGGCAGCCGGGCATCGCGCCGATCGCGTCTTTCAGATATCCGACCAGTTCGTCGCGCTTGCCCGGCGTGCTGAGCATCTGGCCGATCAGGCCGTAGCGCGGCTTTGCCTCCTGCGCGGCGGCGGGCATGGCGGTTGCGGCCAGCGTCGCGGCGGTCAGGCCGAGCATGTCTCTGCGATTATGGGTCATGCGGCTATCCTATCCTCGTCATTGCGAGCGTAGCGAAGCAATGACGAAATGTCTTAGGCTCGTTCCAGCAGCCGTTCCGCCTGCGCCCGTGCTTCGGCGGTGATTTCCGCGCCGGAGAGCATGCGGGCGATTTCCTCGCGACGTTCGCCATCGCTCAGCGCGTGGACGCCGGTGCGCGTCACCGTGCCGTCGCTCGACTTGGCGATCAGCATATGGCCGGCACCGCGCGCCGCGACCTGGGGGCTGTGGGTCACGACGAGAATCTGGTTGCTCTGCGCCAGGCGCGACAGGCGCTCGCCGATCGCATCGGCCACCGCGCCGCCGACGCCCCGGTCGATCTCGTCGAAGATCAGCGTGTCGGCCCCGCCCCGCTCCGCCAGCGCGACCTTGAGAGCGAGGATGAAGCGGGACAGTTCGCCGCCCGAGGCGATCTTGGCGAGCGGCGCGAAGGGGGCGCCGGGATTGGTCGAAATCTCGAACTCAACCCGGTCCATGCCGGCGCCGCTCCATTGCCCTTCGTCGAGCGGGGCTACGACAGTGCGGAAGCGGGCGGCGTCCAGCTTCAGCGGCGCCAGTTCGCCCGCGACCGCCGCGTCGAGCCGGCCGGCGGCCAGCTGACGCTCGGCCGAGAGCGCCTGGGCGGCTGCGCGATAGGTTGCGGCCTTGCGCGCGACATCGGCTTCGAGCGCGGCAATATGCTCCTCCCCGCCCTCGATCGCGGCGAGGCGCGCGCCCATCTCGTCGCGCAGCGCGGCGAGATCGTCGGGCGCGACCTGATGCTTGCGGGCCAGGCCGCGCAGGTCGAACAGCCGGGTCTCGATCGTATCCAGCCGGGCGGGGTCGAAGCTCAGCGCCTCGGCCGCCTCGGCCAGCTTGTCCTCCGCCTCGCCCGCTTCAATCACGGCGCGGTCCAGCGCTTCCAGCACGGCGGAGAGCGGTTCATATTCGCCCGCGATCCGGTCGAGCCGGCGGGCGGCCTGGCGCAACTGGGCAAGGCCACCGTCCGAGCCGGTCAGGCAATCGGTGACGGCGGACAGGTCATCGGACAGGCGCGCGCCCTTCTGCATGGTCGCGCGCTCCTCCGCCAGAGTGGCTTCCTCGCCGGCTTCGGGCGCGAATTTCGACAGTTCGGCGACGGCATGGTCGAGATAGTCGCGGTCGCGCGCAGCATTGGCCACGGTATCGCGCGCCTGCGCCAGATCGGCGGCGGCGGCGCGCCAGGCGGTGTAAGCGGTGGCGACCGCCTCCGCCTCGCACCGGCCATAGGTGTCAAGCAGCGCGCGGTGGCCGCGGGCGTTGAGCAGGCCGCGATCGTCATGCTGGCCGTGGATTTCGACCAGCGCCCCGCCCAGGTCGCGCAGCAACGCGGCGGAACAGGCCTGGTCGTTGATGAAGGCGCGGCTGCCGCCATCGGCCTTGACCGTGCGGCGGATCAGCAGCGGTTCGCCGGCTTCGATCTCGATGCCATTGTCGGCCAGCAGCAGCGCGGCACGATGGCCGGCGGGCGGCGGATCGAAGCTGGCGGTGACGCTGGCCTGCGCCTCCCCAGCGCGGACGAGGCCGCTGTCGGCGCGGGCGCCGAGCGCCAGCCCCAGCGAATCGAGCAGGATCGACTTGCCCGCGCCGGTTTCACCGGTGAGGACGGACAGGCCGGCGCCGAACTCCAGGTCCAGCGCCTCGATCAGCACGACATTGCGGATGGCAAGCGAGGTCAGCATGGCGCCTGTCTACCTGCCATCGCACAAAAGGGGAACAAATAAAGCGTGCGCCTCAGCTCTTGACCGGATGCTGCTGCATCAGCTTGTAGCTGCGCTCATACCATTTGGTGCCGGGATAGTTACGCCCCAGCACGGCGGCGGCCTTCTGCGCTTCGGCCGGGATGCCGAGCGAGAGATAGGATTCGACCAGACGCTCCAGCGCTTCGGGCGTGTGGGTGGTGGTCTGGAACTTGTCGATCACGGTGCGGAAGCGCAACGTGGCGGCGAGCCACTGGCCCCGGCGCTGGTAGAAGCGGCCCAGCTCCATTTCCTTGCCGGCGAGGTGGTCATTCACCAGGTCGACCTTCAGACGGGCGTCGGCGGCATAGCGGGTGTCGGGATAGCGGCGGATCAGTTCGCCCAGCGCATCCATCGCCTGCTGCGTGATCTTCTGGTCGCGGGTGACGTCGGCAATCTGCTCATAATAGCACAGCGCGATCAGATAATAAGCGTAGGGCGCGTCCTTGTTGCCGGTGTGGATCGACAGGAAGCGCTGCGAGGCCGCGATCGATTCCGGATAGTCGCGGTTCATATAATAGCTGAACGCCGACATGAGCTGCGCGCGGCGCGCCCAGGGCGAATAGGGATGCTGGCGCTCGACCTCATCGAACAACGCGGCGGCGAGCTTGTACTGGCCGCGATCGAGGCGGGCCTTGCCGCTGTTGTAGAGGGTCGACACGTCGCGGGCGACGTAGAGGGTGTCGGCCTTGTTCTTCGATGTGGAGCAGCCGGTCAGCACAGGCGAGGCGATCAGGACCAGAGTGGTGGCCGCGCCGATGCGCGTCAGGGTTTTCGTCAGCATGCGCCGGGTCATAGCCGAGCGGATCGCCGTCGCCAAGCGCCAGAATGTTGCAGAACGTTAAGCCGTGTCAGCGCGTCTGTTGCGGCAGGTCGAGGCAGGCCATGGCGCCGCCATCCGGCGCGGGTTCCAGCCGGAAACGGCCGCCAAGCTGCTGCGCCAGCGCGACGGCGATGCGCAGGCCGATGCTGGTCGGTCCGTCGGGCATGGTCCCGTCGGGCAGGCCGCGCCCGTCGTCGACGATGCGCAGGTGGAGCGCGCCGTCCGCCTGCTGCTCCAGCGTCACCGCGACGCGGCCGGCGCGATCGGGCAGGCCATGTTCGATCGCGTTGCTGACCGATTCCGCCACGATCAGCGCCAGCGGCACGATGACATCGGGTTCCAGCGACAGGCCATCGGGCGCGCAGATGGTGCAATCGATATCGGTGCGGCCGGACGCATCGACGATATCGGCGCAGAGCATGACCATGAAGGCGCGCAGTTCCTGCCCCTGCCCAGAGGGGTCATAGAGGGCGCGACTGATCTTGCCGATCAGGGCGAGGCGGGCGGCGGCATCGTCCAGCGCGCGACGGGCGACATCATTGTCGATCTGGCGCCGCTGAAGCGAGAGCATGGCGGCCACCACCTGAAGATTGTTCGACACGCGGTGCTGGAGTTCGCGGAACAATAATTCGCGATTCTCGGCCAGGGCGCGGCTGCGCTCTCGCTCCACCGCCAGGTTGAAATTGGCGCGCTGCATGAAGTGGATGAGCAATATGTCGACGGCCACGACCATCGTGTAGAAGATCAGCGCCATGGCGACGCCGGGGTTGAAGGCCAGCGCATAGAATGGCGGGATGAAGCAATACCAGGACAGCAGGCCGCCGACGATGGCGGCAAAGATGCCCGGACGCACCCCGAACAGGAAGGAGGAGAGGATGACCGCCGGGAAGAAGGTGACGAAAGGATAGCCGACCGGCAGCAGCGTTTCCGCCGCGACACGCGCCAGCCAGGCGAGCATGCAGAGCAGCAGGCTCAGCGCATAGCCATAGACCGGTCTTGGAAGCACGAGCGGCAGGCGCTCGACAAACCGCTCATTCCTGCGTTGCATGGACATTCCCCCGGAACCGTGACGCGAGCGTATCAGATGTCATCCCCCGCGCCTTGATCGAAATCAGGCCTGACGGGATTCGTCACGAAAAAGGGCGCCCGGTCGAACCGGACGCCCCATTTTCCTGTCAGCGATGATGCTGCCGATCAGTCCTGGGTCAGGAAGTCGGGCAGGCCGGCGTTGGAGCCGTCATCGTCGCCCTTGCCTTCGCTGCGCGGGCCACGGTCGCGGCGCGGGCCACGATCGCCACCACGACCGCCACGGTCGCCGCCGTCACGGCGCGGGCCGCGACCACGATCGCCGCGATCACCACGGTCGCCGCGCGGTTCACGCGGTTCGCGAGCCGGACGGGTGTCTTCCAGTTCCTCGCCGGTTTCCTGATCGACGACGCGCATCGACAGGCGAACCTTGCCGCGCGGATCGATCTCGAGGACCTTGACCTTCACTTCCTGGCCTTCCGACACGACGTCGGTCGGCTTCTCGACGCGCTCATTCTTCATTTCGCTGACGTGGACGAGGCCGTCCTTGCCACCCATGAAATTCACGAACGCACCGAAGTCGACGATGTTGACGACCTTGCCGGTGTAGATCTTGCCGACTTCCGCTTCCTCGACGATGCCGAGAATCCACTTCTTGGCAGCTTCGATCTGGGCGGTGTCGGACGACGAAATCTTGATGATGCCTTCGTCGTCGATGTCGACCTTGGCGCCGGTTTCGGCGACGATCTCGCGGATGACCTTGCCGCCGGTGCCGATGACGTCACGGATCTTCGACTTGTCGATCTGGATCGTCTCGATGCGCGGGGCGTGCGCCGACAGTTCGGTGCGGGTCGAGGACAGGGCCTTGTTCATCTCACCCAGGATGTGGGCGCGACCTTCCTTGGCCTGGCGCAGGGCGGTCTCGAAGATTTCCTGCGTGATGCCGGCAACCTTGATGTCCATCTGCATGGTGGTGATGCCGGCTTCCGTGCCAGCGACCTTGAAGTCCATGTCGCCGAGGTGATCCTCATCACCCAGAATGTCCGAGATGACGGCGAAGTCGCTGCCTTCCAGGATCAGGCCCATGGCGATGCCCGACACCGGACGCTTGAGCGGAACGCCCGCGTCCATCATCGAGAGCGAACCACCGCAGACGGTGGCCATCGACGAGGAACCGTTCGACTCGGTGATGTCCGAGAGAACGCGGATGGTGTAGGGGAATTCGTCCTTGGTTGGCAGCACCGGGTGCAGCGCACGCCAGGCGAGCTTGCCATGGCCGACTTCACGACGACCCGGCGCACCGAAGCGGCCCACTTCACCGACCGAATAGGGCGGGAAGTTGTAGTGCAGCATGAAGTTTTCATAGTGCAGGCCGGTGAGGCCGTCGATCATCTGCTCGGCGTCCTTGGTGCCCAGCGTGGTGGTGCAGATGGCCTGCGTTTCACCGCGCGTGAACAGGGCCGAACCATGGGTGCGCGGCAGGAAGCCGACCATCGCCTCGATCGGACGGATCTGGGTGGTGGTGCGGCCGTCGATGCGCTGGCCGTCCTTCAGGATGGCACCACGGACGATTTCGGCTTCCAGCTTCTTGGTCAGCTTGATGCCGGCCATCACGGTCTGGGCGTCGAGGCCGTCTTCCGTGAACATCGCCTTCGCCTTGGCGCGGGCTTCGTTCAGGGCGTTCGAGCGAGCCGACTTGTCGGTCAGCTTGTAGGCGGCGGCGATGTCGCCACCGATCAGATCCTTGAGTTTGGTCTTGAGCGCGCCGAGATCGTCGCCCTTGGCCATTTCCCACGGATCCTTGGCGGCCTTTTCGGCCAGCTGGATGATCGCGTCGACGACCTTCTTGCTCGCTTCATGGGCGAACAGGACGGCGCCGAGCATGACGTCTTCCGACAGTTCCTTGGCTTCGGATTCGACCATCATCACGGCGTTGCTGGTGGCAGCGACGACCAGGTCGAGTTCGCCGGCCTTCACTTCGTCCAGCGACGGGTTCAGCTGATATTCGCCATCCTTGTAACCGACGCGGGCAGCGCCGATCGGGCCCATGAAGGGCACGCCCGACAGGGTCAGGGCAGCGGAAGCAGCGATCATCGCGACGATGTCGGGCTCGCTCTCGCCATCGAACGACATCACCTGGGCAATGACGTTGATTTCGTTGTAGAAGCCTTCGGGGAAGAGCGGGCGGATCGGACGGTCGATCAGGCGCGAAACCAGGGTTTCCTTCTCGGTGGCGCCACGCTCACGCTTGAAGAAACCACCCGGAATGCGGCCGGCGGCCGAATATTTTTCCTGATAGTGAACGGTCAGCGGGAAGAAGTCCTGGCCGTCCTTCACCGACTTGGCGGCGGTCACGGCGCACAGCACCACGGTTTCGCCATAGGTTGCCAGCACGGCGGCGTCGGCCTGACGCGCGATCCGGCCGGTTTCGAGGGTCAGCGTCTTGCCGGCCAGCTCGATCGAAACTTTCTTTACATCGAACATATATGTTCCTTTGCCCACCTGGCCCTATTGCCGGGCGGGGCCTCATATGCGGACGAAACCGGTCCGCGGCGGTTGTGGAGCATCGTATGGCCCCTGAAACGAAACGGGGCGCCGGATTGCGCCCGTCCCGAATGACATCCCCAAAAGGACGTCCGTTAGAATCGGAAACGGCCCCGAATGGGGCCGTCCCTTATTAGCAGGCTTACTTGCGCAGGCCCAGCTTGGTGATGACGTCGGTGTAGCGAGCCGCATCCTTCTTCTTCAGATAGTCCAGCAGCGAACGACGCTTGTTGACCAGCATCAGCAGGCCGCGACGGCTGTGGTTATCCTTGTGGTGACCCTTGAAATGCTCGGTCAGGTTCGAGATGCGCTCCGACAGGATCGCAACCTGGACTTCCGGCGAACCGGTGTCGCCTTCGACGCGGGCATGTTCCTTGATCAGCGCTTCCTTGCGCTCTGCAGTGATCGACATCGGGCTTCCTTTCGTATCTAGAGATTGAAGCCGCGCACCACCCGGATCTCCGGGCCACTGGACTCCACCAGCGCGACGGGCGTATCGCCCAACATCGCCAGCAGGAGACCGGTGTGCGGTTTCCCCATGAGCATCTTCCCCTGTCGGAGTGCCAATGCTTCATCGGGAGAGACTGCAAGAGCCGGGATATCGTCCAGCCCTGCCGTCAACGGGAGCATAAGCTCGCCGATGTCGCCGCCCCTAGCAGCTTCGTCCAGTTTGTCCAGCGAAATCGCGGTTTCCAGGGTGAAGGGCCCGGCCTTGATCCGCCGCAACATGGTGACATGGCCGACCGTGCCGAGCGCCAGCGCGATGTCGCGGGCGAGGGAGCGGATATAGGTGCCCTTGGAGACATGGGCACGCAGGGTGACGGCGGCCAATTCCTCCCCGGCACGGGGAGGAGGACCATGCGAAGCATGGTGGAGGGGCACGCCCCCCCTATCCTGCCCATCCAAAGTCACATCCAGCCCATCCAAAGTCACATCCAGCGGCGCCTGCCCCTCCACCCCGTCGCTGCGCGACGCGGTCCCCCTCCCCGTTCCGGGGAGGAATAGTTCATGGATCGTCACCGATCGCGTCTTCATCTCCACTTCCTCCCCCTTGCGGGCGAGGTCATAGGCGCGCTGTCCGTCGATCAGGATCGCGCTATAAGCGGGCGGCGCCTGCTCGATCGGACCGGTGAAGCGCGGCAGGATGGCTTCCAGCTGGGCCAGCGTCGGGCGCACCTCGCTTTCCGCGATGACCTTCCCCTCCAGATCGAGCGTGTCGGTCTGTGCGCCGAAGGCGATGGTGAAATCGTAGATCTTGTCGCTGTCGAGCATCCGGCCGGCCAGCTTGGTCGCCTCGCCGATCGCGATCGGCAGCACGCCGGTCGCCAGCGGATCGAGCGTCCCGCCATGGCCAACCTTCCATTTCTCCGTGCCGCCCAGCACCTCGCGCTGGGTCCGCAGCGCGCGCTTCACTGCGCTGACCGCCTGGGTCGAGCCGAGGCCATGGGGTTTGTCGAGGATGATCCAGCCGTGCATGGCGGCGCGCTCTATAGCGCCCGCCCTGCCCTGTCAGCCCTTATCGCATCCTTACGTCCGTTCGTTTCGAGCCTGTCGAGAAACGGAGGCTAATGGAAGGAAGGATGAAACGCCTCGACGATCAGCCATTTCCCCCTGCCCCGCGCTCGGCTATTCCCGCTCCCATGACGATCAAGCTCATCTGCCTCGATGCCGACGATACGCTGTGGCACAATATGCGCCATTTCAACGCGACCCAGGACGCGCTGACCGACATGCTGCAGCCCTTTGCCGATGTCGATGTGACGCGCGAACGGCTGATCGCCTGCGAGATCCGCAACCTGCCGCTCTATGGCTATGGCGCCAAGGGCTTCACCCTCTCGATGATCGAGGCGGCGGTGGAGCTGGCGGGCGAGCAGCTGTCGACCGCGATGATCCAGGACATATTGGCGGCGGGCCGCGCGCTGCTGGCCCATCCGGTCGAGCTGTTCGATGGGGTGGAGGAGACGCTGGAGCGGCTGGCGGACATCGGCCCGCTGGTGCTGGTGACCAAGGGCGACCTGCTGCACCAGGAAAGCAAGCTGGCGGCGTCGGGCCTGGGCGACCTGTTTTCCGGGATCGAGATTGTCAGCGACAAGAAGGTCGACACCTTCCGCACCTTGTTCGCCCGCCATGGCATCGCGCCCGAACAGGCGGTGATGGCCGGGGATTCGATGCGGTCGGACATATTGCCGGCACTGGAAGCCGGCGCCTGGGCCGCGTTCATTCCGCAGGAAGGCGCCTGGTCGCATGAGCGGGCACAGCCACCGATCGGCGCGGCCCGCTATACCCAGCTGGAGCGATTGGGCGAACTGCCCGACTGGATTGCCGGCTTAGATTGATATCGTCGTCGCGAGCGAAGCGTGGCGATCCATGGATTGCTTCGCTGCGCTCGCAATGACGAAACGTCAGACGTCAGACGGCGCGGGCGGCCCATTCGTCGGCGAGGATCGAGTAGATCACCGTGTCGCGGACATGGCCGGTCCAGGTGATGCGCTGCTTGCGCAATACGCCCTCGCGCACGGCGCCCAGCTTCTCCACCGCCTTTTGCGAGCGGATGTTGCGCGCATCGATGCAGAACTGGACGCGGGTAAAGCCACAGGCAAAGGCACGGGCCAGCAGTAGCGGCTTGATCCGGCCATTGAGCCCGGTGCCACGCACCGACGGCGTCATATAGGTGCCGCCCAGTTCCAGCCCATTATGCGCGGCATCGACATTGAGATAACCCGACATGCCGACCGGCTCGCCATCGGCCAGAATGAGAAACGTGTAGCGATTGGGCGTCGCCAGGATCGCGTCGAAGGTCGGATCGAAATCCGCGCCGGCAAGATGGTTGGGGTAAATCTCCCATACCGGATCGTCGATCGGGCAGATCGCGCGCAAGGCTTCGCGATGATGGTTCGCCAGTTGCTCCAGATAGAGGCCGGGCGCTTCGATCGGCGCCAGCAGATCGTCCATCCGGCTCATCCGCGCATCTGCTCGACAAAATGGCGACGGCACAGCGCCACATAACGGTCATTGCCGCCAATCTCGGTCTGGGCGCCCTGGCGGATCGCCCTGCCCGACGCATCCACGCGCAGGTTCATCGTCGCCTTGCGACCGCAGTCGCACACCGTCTTGATCTCGGTCAGCGCGTCGGCAAGGCCGAGCAGATGGGCGCTGCCCTCGAACAATTCCCCCTGAAAATCGGTGCGCAGGCCGTAGCAGAGAACGGGGATGCCGAGGCTGTCGCTGACCGCGGCGAGTTGCCAGACCTGATCGCGGGTCAGGAACTGCGCCTCGTCCACCAGCACGCAGGAGAGTGGCGTCGCGTCATGCTGGGCGGCGATAGCGGCAAGCATGTCGACGCCCGGCTCGAACAGATGCGCCTGCGCCTCCAGCCCGATGCGCGACGCGATCCGACCATGGCCGAAGCGATCGTCGACCGCCGCAGTCCACAGCATCGTCGCCATGCCGCGTTCCTGATAGTTGAAGCTCGATTGCAGCAGGGTCGTCGATTTGCCCGCATTCATCGAGCTATAATAGAAATAGAGCTTCGCCATGGCCGCGCTTTAGCGCAGCGTGGGCGCAACGCCAGCCAGGAAACGCACCAGCGCATCGGCGAGCGCGATCCGCTTGTCGGAGAAGCTGTGGTCGGTCGGCCAGACCATCAGGCGGGTGTTAGGATTGGCCGACTGGGCGTCCGCCCCCACCTTGCGCGCCATCGCGCCGATACCGCGATCCGCACCGATGATGATCAGCGGACGGCGGCCATAGCCGACCAGCTTGCGGCCGAGGTCGAACTTCTGCGTATCGCCCTTGATCTCGGCGGTCAGGCTTTCATAGCTGGCGCCGGCAAGCGGCGGCAGGTCGCCCGCCACCTCGGCCTTCCACCCTGCCTCCCCCTGTGGCGTCGCCAGCGACGCGACGGTCTGGGCCGGATCCCAGGGATCGATCAGGAACAGGCCGGCGACGCGCGGTTCGGCGGCGGCCGCCTCCGCCGCCATGAAGCCGCCCATGCTGTGGCCGGCGACCACGATCGCGCTGGTGTCGATGCGATATTTGGCGACGGTCGAGGCTTCCTCCAGGAACAGCAGCGCGTTGAACGCATCCTCCGCCGCATTGGTGAAGGAGAAGATGCCGGGGCTGCCCCATGATCCGCGATAATGAAGGGTCAGCACATTCCAGCCGGCACGACGCGCGGCCTGGGCCAGGTCCAGATTCTGCTCATTGCCGGGAAAGCCGTGGAGCAGCAGCAGGGTCGGATGCACGCCGCTACCCGCCGCGACATACATGACCGCATTCATCGCCCCCTCGCCCGAGGGAATGACGAACGCATCCATCCGCGCCGGGTTGGCGGCGTCGGGCGCGGGATCGGTAGTGACAGCGGGATGGATGGCGGGTTCACGGGCGATGGCGGGCGTAGCCAATGCCAAGGCGGCCATACTGATTATCCCGCTCATCTTCATGCGTTTGCCCCTCTTGATCTTCCGGTTCCGGGAAAGACGCTGTTAGCGCTGCCGCACCGTCGCGTCGACGCTGGAAACATTCCGCGACCGGACGAAATGTGGCAAGATGCTTCGCTCCTTTTCTGGAGCAAACACGTGACGAACGCGCAAGCCAGTAAAGCCTGTCTCTATCCCATCGTCCTCGTGCAGGACCGGTATAGCGGTGCCTATAGTGGCGGGGCATGGCTTGCACTGGCCGAGGGCGATCACTCCTGCGAGCAGGCTTCGCGGATAGGCTGGATCATGAGCCACGGCCCCAGCGGTAATGACCTGGAGGCAGCTGCGTTCTGGCAGGCGCATCCGGCCTGGATTGCTACAGGTAAAACGCCCGACGAGGCGATCGCACGTTTACGCGCTCAAAATTCCATCGCAGCCATGGCGTAGCCCTCCCCCGGAACAGCGCTCCGGGGGCCAGCCTTTCAATCTTCGCTCTCATCCTGTTCCAGATCGCGAGCGACCTTGGGATCGCGGAGCAGCTTGTCGATATGGCTGCCCTCGTCGAAGCTCTCGTCCGACAGGAATTTGAGCTTCGCCGCATATTTGAGGCGGATGCGGTGCGCGACTTCGCGCTGGAGATAGGCGGTGTTGGTGCGCAGCGCTTTGAGCACCGCTTCCTCATCCTTACCGAGCAGCGACTTGATGAAGACGGTGGCGTGGCGCAGGTCGGGCGACATGCGCACTTCGGTGACGCTGACCACATGCTGGCTCAGCACATCGTCATGCACGTCGCCGCGCTGGAGAATGTCGGAAAGGACATGGCGCACTTGTTCGCCGACGCGCAGCAGGCGGACAGAGGGGCCTTCGGATTGTTGGGCAGACATGGATCAGCTTTCTATCGTAATATCATCAATTGCCACGCCCAAAGCGCGTGCCAGCTTCATCCAGGTGCCGACCGATCCTTCACGCTTTACGCGCTCCAGATCACTCAGATAAGCTGCTGTCATCGGCACCCGCAGAGCGAGTTGCTCCAAGGTAAGGCCCCGATATTTCCGCCATGCGCGCAAGGGGCTATCCCCCGCCATGATCCGGTCAACCACGACAGCGGGAACATATTCCTCTCCCTCGTCACGGCGACGCGCAGCCTCAGCGGCCGCGACCATATCGGCCTTATCCTCAGCAACATCGACAAGTCGCTGATAATCCTCGACCGGCAGCATAGCGATCTTCTGACCCGCAATCTCGACAATCTGGACGGTCACGGGTTCACCTCATAAGCCGATCCGCGCGGCGCAATATCATCAATCCAAAGGATATCCTGTTCGAGACGAAAAATCACGCGCCAGTCCTGAACCCGCAAGCGATATTCCGGGCGCCCCTGAAGACGCTTCACATTGGCTTCCAGCGATGCGGGATCGTTCGCCAACTCGTCAATCTTCTGCCGAATAAGCGTTCGCTTGTTCGATCGCAGCAGCGCTCTCATCGCCGTCTTCGAGAAGCGGATATCCACATCCGCAAATTATAGGCACGGCAAAGGCCGGTCAAGAAATTTAGCTCACAGCTAAATTCCTCGACCGGCCTTCTGTAACTCACAGCGTGCGTGCGCGCTCTTCGACTTCGAACAGTTCGAGCGTATCGCCCGGCTTGATGTCGTTGGTGTCCTGCAGGACCGCACCGCACTCCATGCCGGCGCGGACTTCGGAGACATCGTCCTTGAAGCGACGCAGCGACGCGATGTTGGTGCGCGACACGATGACATCGTCGCGGGTGAGGCGCGCGGCCAGACCCTTGCGGATGATGCCGTCGAGGACGAGCAGACCAGCCGCCTTGTCCTTCTTGCCGGCCGGGAAGACCTGCAGCACCTCGGCGCGCCCGACGATCGTCTCGATCCGTTCGGGGGCGAGCTGGCCAGCCATTTCGCCGCGAACTTCCTCAAGCAGGTCGTAGATCACGTCATAGTAACGCAGGCTGATCTTCTCACGCTCGGCGAGCTGACGGGCCTTGGCATTGGGACGGACGTTGAAGCCGATCAGCGGCGCGCGGCTGGCAGCGGCCAGCGTGACGTCGCTTTCGGTGATCGCGCCGACGCCCGAATGCAGGATGCGGACCTTGATCTCGTCGGTCGAGATGCGGTTGAGCGAGGACACGATCGCTTCGACCGAACCCTGCACGTCGCCCTTCACCACCACCGGATATTCGATGACCTTGGTGTTCAGCGCCGAGAACATATGCTCGAAGCTGGTGGGGGCAGCCGTGGTGCGCTTCTTGGTCGCCTGTTCCTGACGATAGGCAGCGACTTCGCGGGCGCGGGCTTCATTCTCGACGACGGTGAGCTGGTCACCGGCCATCGGCACGCCCGACAGACCCAGAACCTCGACCGGGGTCGAGGGGCCGGCGGTCTTCACCTGCTGGCCCTTGTCGTTGATCATCGCGCGGACCTTGCCGCTTTCCGAACCGATGACGAAGGTGTCGCCGATCTTCAGCGTGCCCTTGCGGACCAGCACGGTCGCAACCGCACCACGGCCCTTGTCGAGCTGTGCCTCGATCACATTGCCTTCGGCGTCGCGATCGGGGTTGGCGGTCAGTTCCATGACCTCGGCCTGGAGCAGGATCTTGGTGATCAGTTCATCGAGGCCGGTCTTCTTGAGCGCCGACACTTCGACGTCCTGGACGTCACCGCCCATATCCTCGACCACGATTTCCTCGCTCAGCAGGCGCTCACGCACCTTCTGCGGGTTGGCGTCGGGCTTGTCGCACTTGTTGATCGCGACGATCATCGGCACGCCAGCAGCCTTGGTGTGGTTGATGGCTTCGATCGTCTGCGGCATCAGGCCGTCATCGGCCGCCACCACGAGGATGACGATGTCGGTGACGTTGGCGCCACGGGCACGCATTTCCGAGAAGGCTTCGTGGCCCGGCGTGTCGAGGAAGGTGATGAGATCACCGCTCTTCGTCTTCACCTGATAGGCGCCGATATGCTGGGTGATGCCGCCGCTTTCGCCGGCCACCACGTCGGTGCCGCGCAGCGCGTCGAGCAGCGAAGTCTTGCCATGGTCGACATGGCCCATGATGGTCACGACCGGGGCACGGGGCTTGAGCGTTTCGGGTGCGTCAGCCTCGCCTTCCATGCCGATTTCGACGTCGGCATCCGACACGCGCTGGATGCGGTGGCCGAATTCCTCGACCAGCAGCTCCGCCGTATCCTGATCGATCGGCTGGTTGAGCGTGACGGCGGTGCCCATCTTGAACAGGGCCTTGACCAGGTCCGCGCCCTTTTCGGCCATACGGTTGGCCAGTTCCTGCACGGTGATGCTTTCGGGCACCACGACGTCGCGGCTCTGCTTCTCGCGCGGCTGGCTGCCGCCCGAATAATGGGCACGACGTTCCTTCTCGCGAGCGCGCTTGAGCGCGGCGAGGCTGCGGGCACGGGCGCTGTCGTCGTCCGCAAGCGCGCGGGTGACGGTCAGCTTGCCGGACTGGCGGCGATTGTCATCGTTGCGCTTGGCACGATCGGGCTTCGCCGGCTCGGGGCGCTTGACCGGCGCGACCGGGGTGAAGCGGCGCGGCGGCGGCATGGTCGAGCTGGTCGTCGCCGGTGCGGCGGGCGCAGCCGGGGCGGCAGCGGCAGGCTCGGCTGCAGCAGCCGGCGCGGCCGGCGCTTCGACCGGCGCAGCCGGCTTGGCGGCTTCGGCGACCTTGGCCTGCTCGGCGGCTTCGGCAGCCTTGGCGGCCTCGACCTCGGCATTTTCGGCAGCCTGGCGATTTTCCTCGGCGCGGCGCTTTTCTTCCTCGCTGGCGGCAAGGCGTGCAGCATCCTCACGGCGGCGCGCATCTTCCAGGGCGGCCATGCGGGCTTCCTCGGCCTCGCGCAGCAGCTTGGCCTGCAGTTCCTGACGCGACATCAGGCTCTGCGGCGGCGCCTGGCGCACGGGGGCGGGCTGCGGCGCGCGCTGCTGCGGCGCAGGCGCGGCGGGACGGGGCGCGACCGGCGCAGCGGGTGCCGCCGGCGTCGGATCAGCCTGGGGCGCAGCAGCGGGCGCAGCGCCGGTGCTTTCACCCGGCTTGCCCATGGGGACGCGGCGCCGCTTCACCTCAACCACGACCGTGTTCTTGCGGCCATGGCTGAACTGCTGCTGCACCTGACCGGACTCGACCGTGCGCTTGATCCCCAGCGGCTTGCGGCCCAGAACCGGCTTGTCTTCGTTGCTGTCACTCATCGACTATGTTTAACCCTTCACATCATCATCAGCCGGCGCAGCCGCCGACGCATCATTCCATGCAGCCTCATGCGCCTGCGCATCGGCGGAGTCCTGCTCCCCATGCACCGGCGCCCCGGTAGCGCATCCCAGATAGCTTTCCAAGCGGCCCAGAGCCGCACGCAGGCGCACTGTCGCCCGCGAGTCGGTCACCGCGATATGGACGACATTGTCGCGCCCCATTGCCATAGATAGGGCGTGCCGGTCCACAGGCAAGACGATGCCCGCAAGATCCGTGCCTTCCGCTTCCTGTCCCACGCGCAAGGCCTGGTCCAGTTTTCGATTGCCGTCCGTGCCCGCATCGGCGGCATGGAGCAGCATTTTCACCATGCCCTTGCGGCATGCGACGTCGATCTTTTCCGATCCAGTCAGCAGCATGGAGGCGCGAGCCTCCAGCCCCAGGCGGCTGAGCAGATCCTGCCGCAGCCCGGCCTCCACCAGATCGGGAAGATTGTCGGGAATTTCAAGAGCGCCTTCCTTGAAGGCGCGGGCGAGCGCGCCCTTGAGCTTGCCCTTGGCCAGCGCCGTTTCCAGCTCGGCCCGCGACACGCCGATCCAGGCGCCCCGGCCCGGCGCCTTGGCGCGGACGTCGGGCAGAACCTGTCCTTCAGGGCCGATGGCCAGGCGGATCAGCGTTTCGGGATCGGCGCGGTCGCCACTCAATATGCATTTGCGTTCGGTCATGCGCGCCCCTCCGCCAAAACGGACAAAAGGGCAAGACCAACGCTGTCGAGTAGGCTTATTCTCTCATCGGGGAGTGTCCGCAGCATTGGCGTCCTCCCTGGCTGGAGAAAGGGCGCGGTCGGCGATCAACTGACCGCCGGCCGCATAATTTTCGGTCGAGACTTCCGAGATCACGATCTGGACGGCAGCCGCCGGCTTTCCCAGCCGCTCCACGAGCGACTGGGTGACGTCAGCAACGATCGCGGCTTTCTGCTCGCGAGTCGCGCTACCGGCCAGGCGGATGTCGACGAAAGGCATCTTGGCTTACGCTTCCTCGCCTTCGAACCAGTGGGCGCGAGCGGCCATGATGATCTCATTGCCCTGCTCGTCGCTCAGGCCATAGGCAGCCAGGATGCCGCCCTTGTCCTCATTGCCGCTGTCCGACTTGCGACGACGCTGATCGACGCGCTTCTTCTGCACCAGTTCGTCGGTGGCCAGATCGGCGAGATCGTCGAGCGTCTTGACGCCAGCCTTGCCGAGCGTGACCAGCATCGCTTCGGTGAGGTGCGGCATGTCGGCCAGCGCGTCCTCGACGCCCAGTGCCTGACGCTCTTCACGGGCAGCCTGTTCGCGACGGTCGAGCGCTTCCTGCGCGCGGCTCTGCAGCTCGGCAGCCAGGTCCTCGTCGAAACCTTCGATCCCGGCCAGTTCCTCGACGCTGACATAGGCGACTTCTTCCAGCTCACCAAAGCCTTCGGCGACCAGCAGCTGCGACAGCGTCTCGTCCACGTCCAGCTCGTTCTGGAACATTTCCGAACGGCTGACGAATTCCTTCTGGCGCTTCTCGCTGGCGTCGGCCTCGGTCATGATGTCGATCGCCTTGCCGGTCAGCTGGCTGGCGAGGCGGACATTCTGGCCGCGGCGGCCGATGGCGAGCGACAGCTGATCGTCGGGGACGACGACTTCGATGCGCTCTTCTTCCTCGTCGATGACGACGCGGGCGACCTGGGCCGGCTGCAGCGCGTTGACGACGAAGGTCGCGGTATCTTCCGACCAGGGGATGATGTCGATCTTTTCGCCCTGCATTTCCTGCACGACGGCCTGAACGCGGCTGCCCTTCATGCCGACGCAGGCGCCGACCGGATCGATGCTGCTGTCACGGCTGATGACGCCGATCTTGGCGCGCGAACCCGGATCGCGGGCGGCGGCCATGATGGTGATGACGCCATCATAGATTTCGGGCACTTCCTGCGCGAACAGCTTCTTCATGAATTCGGGGTGCGCGCGGCTGAGGAAGATCTGCGGGCCACGATTTTCGCGACGCACGTTCAGCACGACCGAACGGATGCGGTCGCCGACGCGAACCACTTCGCGCGGGATCTGCTGGTCGCGGCGGATCACGCCTTCGGCGCGGCCCAGATTGACGACGACATGACCGAACTCGACCGACTTGACGACGCCGGTGATGATTTCACCCACGCGGTCCTTGAACTCGTCGAACTGACGCTCGCGCTCGGCGTCGCGGACCTTCTGGAAGATCACCTGCTTGGCCGACTGGGCGTCGATACGGCCGAGGTCGATCGCGGGCAGCGGATCGACGATGAAGTCGCCGACCACGGCGTCCTTCTTCAGCTTGGCGGCCTGCTTGAGGTCGACCTGCTTGAAATAATCCTCGACCACCTCGACGACTTCGACGACGCGCCACAGGCGCAGGTCGCCGCTGTCCGGGTCCAGCTTGGCACGGATGTCATTCTCGGCGCCGTAACGGGCACGGGCGGCGCGCTGGATCGCATCTTCCATCGCCTCGATGACGATCGCCTTGTCGATCATCTTCTCGCTGGCGACGCTGTTGGCGATCGCGATCAGCTCGGCCTTATTGGCGGAAATGGCGTTGGCCATGACGATAAAACCCTTATTCCTCGGTTTCGAACTCGTCCGCCCCATCGGAGGAGAGCGGCATGGTAGCAGAAATCAGTGCATCGGTCAGCATCAGCTTGGCATCGCCGACCAGCGCGAACGGGATGGTGACATCGCCGGCCTTGGCATCCTGGAACAGGATATCCTCACCCTCGACGCCCTTGAGGATGCCACGGAAGCTCTTGCGCCCCTCGACCACTTCGGTCGCAGCGATCTTCGCTTCATGGCCCGCCCATTCGAGAAAATCGTGCAGGCGGGTCAGCGGCCGGTCGATACCGGGCGAGCTGACTTCCAGACGATAGGCTTCCTCGATCGGGTCGACTTCATCCATCACGTCGGACAGGCGGCGCGAGATCGCGGCGCAATCCTCGATGACCAACTGCTTGGTCTTGGGGTCTTCGGCCATGATCTGCAGCGTATATTCGTCGCCCGATCCGAACAGCTTGATGCGCACGAGGTCGAACCCCAGGGCTTTTACCTCGGGCTCGATCAATGCGGTCAGTTCGGCGATGTCCGCCATGGATACTCCAGAAATCAGATAGGCCAGAAATATATAGCTGCTTGTTGCCGCCGCAGGCTTGGTGCCTGCGACCCTGACATGTGTGACGATGTAAGGAAGCAATATCCATATAGGCAGGTTGCCAATGACCTGCAACATCTTTCGTAAAATGCGCTATTTCAGGGGTCTGCGCGGCCTGTCCAGTCGCGCCACATCCACGCCAGCAGATAGGGCCGGGCCAGCGCCCGGTCCAGCGCATAGGGAATCCAGCCGGGACCGAACGGCACATAGAGGCGCACCGGCACCCCCTGCCCCCGCGCCACCGCCCGGCAGCGGCGGCCCGGAAGGCCCCGCAACTGTTCCAGGCTGCACGGCGTGCCGGCGTTACGCAGCAGGGCCAGCGCCCGGTCGGCCAGCGCGGGGCGATGGGTGGCGATCGCGACCGGCGCCACGCGGCCGGCCAGCGCTTCGACCAGCGTCAGATAGGCGGCATCGGGATCGACCGCATCGCCCGCCGGATCGGGCCACTCCCCGCGCACGATACGGACCGGCGCGCTGCTGTCGCGCAGCCGGACCGCGTCGGCCTGACTGCGCTGCCAGCGGGCGGGTAGGACGATGCCGGTATCGGGAAAGTCGGGCAGCAGCCGTTCGAGCGCCGCCAGCGTCTCGTCCGCATCCTGCGGGCCATGGGCGTCGAACACCAGCGACAGGCCGGACTTGCGCGCAATCTGCGCCAGTTCGCGCAGGCTGACCGGATCGAAGCGCAGTGGCGGCGCCTTCACCGACAGGCTGAGGTCCAGGCCGCGCGCCCGCTGCGCCACCCGCGCATAGGCGGCCATGATCGACGAGGGATCACCCCCCGCCCCTTCGAAATAGCCGATCGTGGTGGCAGCGCCGGCGCGGGCCTGTTGCCGGGCGATCGCCACGGCATGGGGGGCGTCGGGTGCCGGGATGACCCGGCCCAGCGCAGCCGGAAGAGCATAACGCGTGTCCCGCAACAGGCGCCAGGCCGCCCCGCCCCTCACCGCAGCAGCAGCCGTTGCCGCGACCAGACAATAGCGTCCGCCGCAAAGGCCGCCGCGCCGCGCAGATTATAAGGATAGGTGCGCAACTGGACGCAGTCATGCTCCGTCTGGGTCCAGAGCTTGCGAATCCAGGGTTCGGCGACGCCGAGAAATTCGAAACTGTGCAGCCGCGCCTGCGCCGCCCAGCCGATGGCATGGAGCATCAGCAGTCCGCCGGGCGAACAGGCATTGAAGGCCGCGTCATGGCCGATCTTGAACAGCCAGTAGCGGCCGTTCCACAGCACCGCCACCTGCATCGCGATGGCGCGGCCGTCGATCCGCAGGAAGGAGATGCGCAGATCGCCGCGCTGCGCCACGGCGCGGAAGAAAGCGCGGAAGATCGCCGCCTGACGCGGGTCGGTGGCGATGGCGGTGCCCGCCTCGCTCTTCCAGCCCAGCGCCTCGACCGCGACAGCCTCGTCGAACAAAGCATCGAAATTGTCGGCGTCCGGCGCCAGCGTCTCGCATTGGAGCAGGCCGCACCCTTCCGCCTTGCGCCGGGCGCGACGGAAGTCGGAGCGGCGACCGGCGTTGAAGCGGCCTTCCGGGTCGCGCCAGCCCTCATCAAGCGCGATATGGGGACAGGCCATCGCCGGCCGCACGACCAGCCGCCCGCGCCGCCGCAGCGCCCGCGCCAATGCGGGAATCAGGGGCGATCCGGCCGATATGCGATCGAGCAGCAAGGGATGCGGCAAATGCGCGATCGTGCCGGCCAGCGCATCGGCGGCCGCCGTCCCGTTGCACAGCATGTCGCCAGGTTCATAGATTTCGCGCGCGCCGATCATCCGCCAGCGGGCCAGCGCGCCACCATCCCGGCACAGCGGCAGCAGCGCGACCAGATCGCCCCCCGCCCAGACCGTCATGATGCGACTTGGCCCGGCGGCAATAAGCTCGTTCAGCGTGGCGGCGAACAGGCGGGTCTGGGTCGGCCAGTCGGCGCGTGCCTCCAGCCTTTCCCAGGCGCGGGCAAGCACGGTCGAATCCAGCGCGTCGGCAAGGCATAGCGGCTCGACGCGCAAGGTGCCTGCCTGCGCGCACGCAGCATCGAAATCCGATACGCCGTGCAGCACCATATTCCCCCTCTTGCCGCCCCGGTCTCTAGCGGCAGAAGCTTAAGAAATCGGCTGATCGCCGATGAGGCTTGCATCCATGCCCGCATCCGGTGGAGGATGCGGGCATGGAACCCCCGCCGAAAATCGGCTTTCCCCCGCGAATATTATAACAGGAGTTTCCCATGCTGCGCGTGATGGCCGTCACTCTCCCCCTCGCCCTGCTGGCCTGTTCGGCGGACAACGCGACCGGCCAGAATGCCGGTGCGACCACTGGGGAAAAGCCGTTCAAGACATCGGTGATCGCCGATTTCGAATCGCCCTGGGCGATGACCTTCCTGCCCGACGGGCGAATGCTGATCACCGAAAAGGCCGGTGAGATGATCCTGTTCGATCCGAAGAACGGCACCAAGATCCCGGTCGCCGGCATCCCCAAGGTCGACAGCGAGGGTCAGGGCGCGCTGATGGACATCGTCCCCTCCCCGACATTCGCGCAGGACAAGAAGGTCTATTTCAGCTTTTCCGAAGCCGGTGAGGGGAACCGCGCCGGTGGCAAGGGCGTGGCGCTGGCCACCGGCATCTTCGACCAGGCGAGCAACGGCACGACCAGGCTGGCCGACGTGAAGGTCATTTTCCGTGCCAGCGATTATGTCGAGGGCAATGGCCATTACTCGGGCCGCATCGCTTTCTCGCCGGACGGCAAATATCTCTTCTTCACCAATGGCGAGCGACAGAAGTTCGAACCGGCGCAGGATCCCAAATCGACCTTGGGCAAGGTATTGCGCCTCAATCTGGACGGCACGCCGGCGGCGGGCAATCCGCTGGCCGCCAAGGGCTTCAACCCGGCGGTCTGGTCCTATGGCCATCGCAATCTTTTGGGCATCGCCTTCGACAAGGACGGGCGTCTGTGGGAACAGGAAATGGGCCCCAAGGGCGGCGACGAGGTCAATTTGATCAAGCCGGGCCTCAACTATGGCTATCCGCGCGTGTCGAACGGCGATCATTATGACGGCCGCGACATTCCCGATCACAAGCCCGGCGACGGCTATGAGGCGCCGAAGGTCTGGTGGAATCCGGTGATCTCGCCGGGCGGCCTGATCTATTATTCGGGCGACCTGTTCCCGCAATGGAAGGGATCGCTGTTCATCGGCGGCCTGTCGAGCCAGTCGCTGGTGCGGGTGAAGCTGGACGGCGAGAATGCGGAAAAGGCCGACCAGTGGGATATGGGCGCGCGCATCCGCGAGGTTGAACAGGGGCCGGACGGCGCGCTGTGGCTGCTGGAGGATGGCGGCAAGTCGCAGGGCCGCCTGCTCAAGCTGACGCCCAAGGCATAGACGGCGGCATGACCGACATGGATGCCCTGCCCGCGCGCAACGGGCAACAACTGGCGCGCGCCGACATCATGGCGCTGGCGGGCACGCCCCACGCCCTGATCGACTGCGATCTGGAGGCGGCGGAACTGACGCAGCTCGACCTTACCGGCTGGCAGTTCGAGCGCTGCAACCTGCGCAATGCCGATCTGGCCGGCGCCATGCTGGAGCGCACGCGCTGGCAGGGCTGCCGCGGCGGCGGCGCGAATTTCACCGGCTGCGACCTCAGCGACGCGGTGCTGACCGGATGCGACTTCAACAATGTCGTGATGCGGCGGGCGCGGCTGGAGGGCGCCCGGCTGGCCCAGTGCAAGCTGACCGGCGCCGACCTGTCGGACCTGCGCGCGCTGGAGATCGACATGGCCGAATGCCTGCTGATCGACGCGCGCCTGCCTGGCCTGTCCTTCCGCAAGCAACGGCTGAGCCGCATCGATTTTTCGCAGGCGGACCTGCGCAAATGCGATTTCCGCATGGCCAGTTTCGAAGGCTGCAGCCTGCGTGAGGCGATGCTGGACGGTGCCCGGTTCGAGGGCGCCGACCTGCGCGGCGCGGACATAGGCGGCGTGCATCTGGGCGATGCCAGCCGTTTTCGCGGCGCCACCATCTCGCGCGACCAGGCCGGCGAACTGCTCGCCGAACTGGGGCTGAAGGTGCGCTGATCCCTCCTATCGAACCGGCGGCATCTCGCTCGCCACCATCTCGCCAGCACCCCGGCCGATCGACCAGAGGCGGCGCGGCGCCTTGGGATCCCAGTCGATCGCCTGGCCCGGCGTCGCGATGCCGAGCGTCCCGACATGCTCCAGCACCGATCCCGCCTCGGGCAGTTTCAGCGCATAGACTTCGGGCCGGTCATGCCCGGTGGCGTAGATCAGGCCGTCTGCGCCCCAGCTAAGGCCGGAACAGCTTTTGGGCGCGAAGCGGGCCAGCACGTCGGCCGGGAACGCCCAGCTTTCCTCCGCCCGGAAAGCATCGTCCATCCGCACCAGCAGCGTATAGCGATAATCGTGCCCAGGCTCGCCGCCCTTGCCCTCATAATTGGCGAAGACCGCCCACCATTTGCCGTCATGGCGATCCATCACCGTCAGCGATCCGGGGCCAAAGCCCAGGCTGACGCTGCGGACATGTTTCAGCGTCTTCGTGTCGAAAATCTCGACTGCGCTGGTCTGCGGCACGGCGGGATAGTTGGACGCGGCGCAGACCAGTTCGACGCCGACCACGGTGCAGCTGTTCATGTGCGGATAAAGGCGGCGCTCCCCCTGCCACTGCGCCACGCGCTGTCCGTCGGCAATGCGATATTTGCCGATCCGGTCATTGTCGATCGCATAGACATAGGTGCCGTCCGACGCCGCGCCCTGATGCGCTTCCGGCGCCTTGATCCGCAGGCTGACGGGGGATGGCGGCGGCGACGGGGCATCCGCCGGCGACTGGGCGATCGCTCCGCCCGCCAGCGCCAGCAGCGCGGTTCCGACAAGCAGCGTTCTTACCATTTGACCGAGGCCCCGACATAGAAGGTGCGACCATAGCGTTCATTCTGGATCACCCAGTCGCGCACGCCGCCCTGATATTGGCGGGTCGGCTCGTCGGTCAGATTCTGCCCTTCGGCAAAGAGGCGCACATTCTTCGTCACATCCACCCCGATCTTCGCGTCCAGACGACGCAGATCGTCATTATACTGGTCATTGAGGCGGATATCACCCGCCGACAGCAAGGCGCGGCCGGTATGATGATAGGCGACCGACGCTTCGACGATACCCTTCTGGTAGAAGAGCTGCGCCCCCCAGAGCAACTTGGACTGTTCTGGGAAGGCGACGGTGCCACGGTCCGGCATGCGCAAGCTGGAGTCGATCAGGGTGAGGTTGAGGTTCATGCCAAGACCCGAGAGCAGGCCCGGCAGGAAGGTGAACTGCTGCTGCCAGGCGGCTTCCAGGCCGATGATATCGCCCTTGTCGGCGTTGAGCGTCTGGCTGAAATTGATCCGGTCATAGGCGACACCGCCAAAGCTGCCGTCATTGATGGTATAGCTTTGCGTGAAGATCGGGTTGCGGATGAACTTGGCGAAGGCGCCGACGCTGATCAGGCCGCCGGGCGCGAAATACCATTCGGCCGACATGTCGAGATTGTCCGCGACATAGGGCTTGAGCGCCGGATTGCCGCTCGACACGCTGATCTCGTCCGCGCCCTCCACCGTGACGGTGCCGCCCGGCGACAGGTCGGCATAGCTGGGCCGGCCGATGCTGCGCGAATAGGCAAGGCGGAAGACGGTGTCGTGCGACGGGGTCACGCGCACCACCAGACTGGGCAGCCAGTTGGTATAGCGGGTGCGGCCCGACGTCGGGCGGACGACGTCGCCTTCCAGCAGATAGCCGTCAATGTCCAGTTCGGTCCGCTCGACCCGTAGGCCGCCCGTGACCGACAGCGCGCCAAAGTCCAGATTGACCATGGCATAGCCGGCATAGACATTCTCGCTGAGGTCGAAATCGCTCAGCGTTTCATTGGCCAGGCTGGTCGCTTCGTTGAGCACGAACTGCGCGCCGCCCAGCTGGCCCTGGGTATAGGCATCGACAAGGTCGGCATCGATCACCGGGCCGAGGAAATAATTGCGGCCATCGCCCAGCTTCACGATGACGGTGTCGCCAGACAGGCCATCCAGGGTGAAGCGGTTGGCGCTGCTGCCGCGCGCATAGACGTCATTGGAGGAATCGAAGCGCTTGTCGGTCCAGCGGCCATTGGCGCCGAACTTGACGAAGCTGTTCTGGCCGATCGTCGGCAGCTTGCCGGTCAGGTCGAGCCGGCCCTGCCAGGTCTTTTCCAGGCCATATTCATCCTGCGCCGAATATTGGCGGAAGCCCAGGTCCGACGGATCGAGATAGCCGCCGACCGGCACGGCGCTGAACAGCTTGTCCGAAAAATCGACCGCGACCGCGCCGGGATTGCCCCGGAACTGCCAGAGCTGATTGGGTTCGATCACTTCGTTGCGGGTGCGTGCCGCGCCGAAATCGAGCGACCAGTTGTCGGTCAGGTCCGCCGTGCCGCCGGCCATGAAGGAC
Source organism: Sphingobium sp. DN12 (assembly GCF_051058005.1). Classification (NCBI taxonomy): domain Bacteria; kingdom Pseudomonadati; phylum Pseudomonadota; class Alphaproteobacteria; order Sphingomonadales; family Sphingobiaceae; genus Sphingobium; species Sphingobium sp. DN12. Next base: position 597,267 of record NZ_CP173717.1, on the reverse strand, counting down.
AGGACCGACTTTTCCTTATATTCCAGCCGCAGGTCGGAACGCTGCTCGCTGGTGGAGGCAATGCCGGTCAGGCCATTGGCGTCCCAGTCGATATCGGAGAAATCGAGCCGGAAGCGCTGGCGATATTCATCCTCGGAGAATTTGGAATAGATGCCGCGGACATAGAGCTGGACGCTCTCGCCGCGCCAGTCGAACGAGCCGGCCGCACCGATCCGCTCGCGCTTGAGGCGATAGTCATTATATTTGATGTTGACCGGCACGGCCCCGCGCGCGGCATCGGCGTCGGGCGTCCAGTCATCGGGATAGATGCCATAGCTGGTATAGGTGCGGTCGGAATAGCTGGCGCCCAGCAGGATACCGAACTGTTCGTCCGCGCCGAAGCGGGTACCGATGGTGACATCGCCCTTGATCGGCTGGTCGCCCTTGCGCAATTCCTGATAGCCGACCTGCCCGTTCGCCTGGAAGATGAAGCGATCGTCGAAGTCGAAGGCGGTCTGGGTGACGAGGTTGATGGTCGCGCCGATGCCCTGGCCGGTCAGGTCGGCGGTCTTCACCTTGGCGACCTCCACCTGCTTCAGGAGCTGGCCCGACAGGATGTCGAGCGGCAGGCGCCGGTCGAGCCCGTCGGGATTGCCGATCTCGAAGCCGTTGATGGTATAGCCGTTGAGGCTGGAGGGCACGCCGCGCACCGCGACATAGCGCCCCTCGCCCTGGTCATATTGGACGCCGACGCCGGGCAGGCGTTCGACCGCTTCGGCCACATTCTTGTCGGGAAGCTGGCCCATATCGTCGGACGCGGTCACATCGACGATGCCCAGCGCCGCCCGCTTCTGATCGATGGAACGCTGCAACTGCGCGCGCTGGCCGGTGACGACGATGCCGCCTTCCTCCTCGGGCAGCGGCTGCTGCGCATGGGCGGTGCCGGCGATTGCGAGTGCGAACAGGCTGATGGATGCCGCAAAAATCCTGGTCATGATCGAATCCCCTCTGGTCGGGGTCGCGATTAGGAAAGCTGCGCGACAGCGGCGTTTCCGAAGCGCTGCACCATGATGACCGATTGATGACGCTTTGAAGAACAAGCCATCTTGCGACCGCGAGAGGCGCCCCCTTTCGGCCGCCCGGCCGGCTTCCTATCTTGCGGGCCTTCTCTCCCTCTCCCCTTCTGGAGACCTGCATGAGCGCCCCCAAGCTGTTCCAGCCCTTCGATGTCGGCGGCCTTGCCCTCGACAACCGCATCGTGATCGCACCGATGTGCCAATATTCCGCCGTCGATGGCGAGATGAACGACTGGCACCTCATTCATCTCGGCCAGCTTGCCCTGTCCGGTGCCGCGCTGCTGACGATCGAGGCGACCGCCGTGCTGCCCGAGGGGCGGATCAGCCATGCCGATGTCGGCCTGTGGGACGATGCGACGCAGACGGCAATGCAGCGCGTACTGGACGGCGTGCGGCGCCACAGCGACATGCCCATCGCAATCCAGCTCGGCCATGCCGGGCGCAAGGCATCCACCGAAGTGCCATGGCAGGGCGGCGCGCAGATCGCGCCCGATGCGGCCAATGGCTGGCAGACGGTCGCCCCCTCCGCCTTGCCCTTCACGCCGGGCACCAACGCGCCGATGGCGCTGGACAAGGCCAGGATCGATCGGCTGCGCGACGCCTTCGTCGCGGCGGCGAAGCGGGCTGACGCGATCGGCATCGATGCGGTGCAACTCCATGGCGCGCATGGCTATCTGCTGCACCAGTTCCTCTCGCCGCTCTCCAACCAGCGCGACGATGATTATGGTGGCAGCCTGGAAAACCGGATGCGGTTGCCGCTGGAGATTTTCGACGCGGTGCGCGCCGCGTTCCCGGCGCACAAGCCGGTGACGATGCGGGTATCTGGCACCGACTGGGTCGATGGCGGCTGGGACATCGAGCAGACGATCGCTTTCGCCAAGGCACTGGAAGCGCGCGGCTGCAGCGCCATCCATGTGTCGAGCGGCGGGCTCGACCCGCGTCAGGATATTCCGGTGGGGCCAAGCTATCAGGTGCCGCTGGCCCGCGCGGTCAAGCAGGCGGTCGACATGCCGGTGATCGCCGTTGGCCTGATCACAGATTTCGAGCAGGCCGAAGCGATCATCGGCACCGGCGACGCGGACCTGATCGCGATCGCCCGCACCATTCTCTATGATCCGCGCTGGCCCTGGCATGCGGCGGCCCATCTGGGCGCAAGCGTGAAGGCCGCGCCACAATATCTGCGCTGCCAGCCGCGGCAATATCGCAATCTCTTCGACGCGCCGAAGGGCTGAAACGAAAAACGGGGCCTTTCGGCCCCGTTTATCCTTTTTTTGCGCGTTTTCCGAGTTAGCAGGCGATCCCGCCTGCTTCGAAAACGCTTTATACCAACCGGCTCTGCTTGACCGCCGCTTCGATGAAGCTGGCGAAGAGCGGATGCGGATCGAACGGCTTGGACTTGAGTTCCGGGTGGAACTGCACGCCCACGAACCAGGGATGGTCAGGCCGCTCGACGATTTCGGGCAGCGTGCCGTCCGGCGACATGCCCGAGAAGATCAGGCCGCCCTTTTCCAGCGGTTCGCGATAGCCGGCATTGACCTCATAGCGGTGGCGGTGACGCTCGCTGATGTCGTTGCTGCCATAGATGCCGGCGACGACGCTGTTGCCCGCGAGCTTGGCCGGATAGGCACCCAGACGCATGGTGCCGCCCAGATCGGTCTCGGCGGTGCGCTTCTGCAGGCCTTCCTTGCTCATCCACTCGGTGATGAGGCCGACGACCGGCTCGCTGGTTTCGCCGAACTCGGTGGTCGAGGCATTCTCGATCCCTGCCGTGTTCCGCGCGCCCTCGATGCAGGCCATCTGCATGCCGAGACAGATACCGAAGAAGGGCACGTCGCGTTCGCGCGCGAACTTGACCGACGCGATCTTGCCTTCCGATCCGCGCACGCCGAAGCCGCCGGGGACGAGGATGCCGTGCATCGGTTCGAGGCTGGCGGCGAGGTCGTCGCCCTTCTCGAACAGTTCGGCGTCGATCCACTTGATGTTGACCTTCACCCGGTTGGCAAGGCCGCCATGGTGCAGCGCTTCGTGCAGCGACTTGTAGGCGTCGAGCAGGCCGACATATTTGCCGACCACGCCGATCGTCACTTCGCCCTCGGGGTTGAGCTGGCGATCCATGATGTCGGTCCAGCGGTCCATCGACGGCGCGGGCGCATCGGTGATGCCGAAGGCGCGCAGCACTTCATTGTCGAGACCCTCAGCATGATATTGCTCGGGCACGGCATAGATGCTCTTGGCGTCGAGCGCCGGAATGACCGCCTCGGGACGGACATTGCAGAAGAGGGCGATCTTCTTGCGCTCGCTTTCGGGCAGCGGATGTTCGGCGCGGCACAGCAGGATGTCGGGCTGGATGCCGAGCGAAGTCAGTTCGCGCACGCTGTGCTGGGTCGGCTTGGTCTTCAGTTCGCCCGCCGCCGCGAGATAGGGCACCAGGGTCACATGGACGAAGATCGACTGGCCGCGATCCAGATCATTATGGAGCTGGCGAATCGCTTCCATGAAGGGCAGCGATTCGATGTCGCCGACGGTGCCGCCGATTTCGCACAGCACGAAGTCGAGATCGTCGGTCTCCGCCGTGGCGAACGCCTTGATCTCGTCGGTGACGTGCGGGATGACCTGGACGGTCGCGCCCAGATAGTCGCCGCGCCGTTCGCGCTGGATGATGGTCTGATAGACCCGGCCCTGGGTGACATTGTCCGACTGGCGCGCCGACACGCCGGTAAAGCGTTCATAATGGCCAAGATCGAGGTCGGTTTCCGCCCCGTCGTCGGTCACATAGACTTCGCCATGCTGATAGGGCGACATCGTGCCCGGATCGACGTTGAGATAGGGGTCGAATTTCCGGATTCGCACGCGATAGCCCCGCGCCTGCAACAGCGCTGCCAAGGATGCGGCCATGAGGCCCTTACCAAGCGAGGAGACCACGCCGCCGGTGATGAAAATATACCGCGTCATGGGAGAAGAGGCTTAGCCTTATACAAACGAGTTGAGCAAGCGCGCGAATCCGCACGCTCGCAAAAAATATGGCGATGAACGACGAAAAGGTCAGTTAGCGAGCGGAACTGCGCCGTTCGCTGCCGAACCATTGCCGGCGGCACTGGCCGCACCGGCCAGCGGGTCGGCGTTGCCGGTTGCGGGCGCCGGGGCCTGCGTGGCGGGAGCCGACTTGACCAGCGAGGTGTCGATGTCGCCGCCGGCATGACGGACCGAGGCGATGACCGCCAGGGTGATCGACAGCAGGACGAAGATGGTCGCCAGGATCGTGGTCGAACGCGTCAGGAAATCCGCCGCGCCGCGCGCCGACATCAGCCCGGCCGGGCTGCCACCGACGCCCAGACCGCCACCTTCCGACTTCTGCATCAGAATGACGGTGACCAGCAGGGCAGCGACGATCGCCTGCACGACGAGAAGGAAGGTGAACATGCGGGTTCTTTTCTGTCCAATGAAGGAATGCGTTGGCGCGCACATAGCGATGATGGGCGGCCGGGGCAACCGGCGAGCCGGTCGATATGAACGAAGGCACGGATGAGGGCGCGTGCAGAGGGCGCTGCGGATGGCTTGCAATGGCCCATATAATCAAGTCTGGGCAGTAAAAGAACCGTTCGGGCTGAACGGAGCGAGGCAATAGCTTCGCCTTCGCTCAGCAGCGCCCTTCGACTTCGCTCAGGGCAAACGGAGTGAAGAGGGCAAACGGAGTGAAGATAGTCAGCCCCTTCAACGCACAGCCAGCAACGAGCCCGACTCGCATCAGGCCAGAATGCCCCCTCTTCCGCACGAAGAGAGGGCGCTCCGCATCAATCCGCGGCGGCGATCACCGGTTCGAACTTGGCGGCCGACAGGCTGGCGCCGCCGACCAGGCCGCCGTCCACGTCCGGCAGGGCCATGATTTCGGCGGCATTGTCGCCGTTCATCGATCCGCCATAGAGGATGCGCATGGCGTCGGCCTGATCCTGGCCGATCCGACTGGCAAGCGCAGCCCGCAAGGTGGCGTGCATCGACTGGATCGCCTCCAGCGTCGGGATGCGGCCGGTGCCGATCGCCCAGATGGGTTCATAGGCCACAGCCAGCCAGTCGGCGCTCGCGCCGTCAGGCAAGGATGCCAGCAACTGGGCGGTCACGACCGCATCGGCGTCACCCGCGTCCCGCACCGCCAGCGTTTCGCCCACGCACAGGATCACCTTCATGCCCGCGGCATGGGCGGCGACCGATTTGGCGGCGACATCGGCGTTGGTCTCGCCGCGCGTCTCGCGCCGTTCGCTATGGCCGGTGATGACCCAGGTCGCCCCCGCCTCGATCAGCATCTCGGCCGACAGCGATCCGGTATAGGCGCCGCTCAATTCCATATGGCAATTCTGGGCGCCGATGAAGGCCGCGCCCTTCAGCTGCGACCCGGCCATGATCAGCGTGGCCGGCAGGCAAAGCCCGACTTCCACCGCCGGATGCTGCGCGGCGAGCTTGCCGATCGCCTCCACCTCGTCGAGATGCGCGCGCATCCCGTTCATCTTCCAGTTGCCGACCACCAGCTTGCGCCTGCTCATCGGTCCATGTCCCCTTGTGATTATTGCTGCACGTGCCCGCAGCGGGTCCCCACGGCATGCGCCGCGTCTCCTGGTTCCGCTTTCAGGCAATCAAGCCGATGGACGGCGATGCAGCATTTGTCCAGACCGTCCGCCACGGCCGCACTTGCCGCCGGGTCGATCCGCCCCTAAAGCGGGCCGCCATATCGCCGCATAAAAACCGGACATTCTCATGCTCTCTGTCTTCCGCAGTTTCATCCGTTCCAAATTCGGCGCCTTTTTCGCGATCCTCTTTCTGGGGTTGATCGCGGCGGCGTTCATCCTGGGCGACATTTCCAGCGGCAAGTTCGGGAGCGGCCTGGGCGGCGGCGACACCGTCGCCAAGGCCGGCGGTTCCAAGCTGCGCATGAGCGAGCTGCAGGACCGCATCCAGCGCGTGTTCGAAAATGCGCGCCGCGAAAATCCCGGCATGCAGATCGGCGATTTCTTTGCCCAGGGTGGTGGCAAGCAGGTGTTCGACCAGCTGGTCGCCGCGCTGACGCTCAAGCAGTTCGCCAGCGATCAGGGCGTCCATATCAGCAAGCGGCTGGTCGATGCGCAGATCGCGCAGATCCCCGCCTTCCAGGACGCGGCCGGCAATTTCAGCCAGGATAATTTCCGCGCCCTGCTGCAGCGCGAGCGGATCAGCGAACAGTCGCTGCGCGACGATATCAGCCGTGAAATCCTGCAGCGCCAGCTGCTGGCCCCGGTCGGCCTGGGCGTGAAGCTGCCCGACAGCGTGGCGCTGCCCTATGCGTCGCTGCTGCTGGAGGAACGCCAGGGTACGATCGCCGCGATCCCGGCCGCCGCCTTCCTGGACGCCAAGGAGCCGACCGACGCGCAGGTCGCCGATTTCTACAAGAAGAATGCCGCGCGCTACACCATCCCGGAACAGCGCCGCATCCGCTATGCCGTGATCGACAGCGAGCGTTTCGCCCAGGCGGCCCAGCCGACCGAGGCGGAAATCAACGCCGCCTACAACCAGAACAAGGCGGCCTATGCCGCCAAGGAAAATCGCAGCGTCGAACAGCTGGTGCTGCCGACCCAGGCGGGCGCCAAGGCGATCGCCGACCAGGTGAAGGCCGGCAAGACGCTGGCCGCCGCGGCGCAGAGCGCGGGCCTTGCCGTGTCGACCCTGACCGACCAGAGCCGCGAGGCGCTGGCCGCCACCGCGTCCAAGCCGGTCGCCGACGCCGCCTTTGCCGCCAAGCAGGGCGAACTGGTCGGCCCGGTCCGTGGTTCGCTCGGCTGGATCGTGCTGCGCGTCACCGCACTCAACAATGTCCCGGCTCGTGCGCTGGCGTCGGTGCGTGATGAGATCATCGCCACGCTGCGCACCCAGAAGGAAAAGCAGCTGCTGACCGACTTCACCGGCAAGATCGAGGACCAGATCGCCAATGGCGGCACCTTCGAGGAAGTCGCGAAGGATAATGGCCTGAAGCTGGAAACCTCACCGCTGCTGGTGTCGACCGGCAAGCAGGTGGAAGACGAAACCTATCAGCCCAATAGCGACCTGCAGCCGCTGCTGGCCCCCGTCTTCGCGATGAGCGCCGACGATGATGCCCAGCTGGTGCCGATCACCGCCGACAAGCGCTATGCGCTGGCCGCGCCGGGCGACATCGTCGCCCCCGCCCCGCCGCCGCTCGCCAAGATCAAGCCGCTGGTCGTGGCCCAGTACAAACTGAGCCAGGGCTATGAGAAGGCGCAGAAGGTCGCCGAGGACATCCGCGCCAAGGTCGCCAAGGGCACCAAGCTCGCCGATGCGCTGGCCCAGGCCGGCGTCAAGCTGCCGGCGCCGCAGGTCGTGGGTGGGCGTCGCGCCGACCTGATGCGCGGTCAGCAGCGCCCGCCGGCGGAAATCGCCATCCTCTTCTCGATGGCGGCCAACAGCGTGAAGACCCTGCCGATCGGCCAGGATCGCGGCACCTTCGTGGTGCAATTGAACGCCATCAAGCGTGGCGACGCCGCCGGTCAGCCCGAATTGCTGAACCAGGTCCGCACTCAGCTGGGCGACGTCGTGGGCGAGGAATATGGCGCCCAGTTCGAGCGCGCGATCGAGAAGGACATGGGCGTGACCCGCAAGGCGAACGCCGTGGCCGAAGCCCGGAAGGCGCTGTCCGCCACCAATAGCGGCGAGCAGTAAGATGGCGGCGCAGGGGGGAATGGTGGACGGCACGGCCGTCGCTCGCGCGGCACTGGCACAGGGCCGTTCGGGTCTGGTGTGGCGGCGGCAGATTGCCGACACCGACACGCCGATCTCCGCTGCGCTCAAGCTGTTCGAGCCGGATCGCGGCGACTTCCTGCTGGAATCGGTCGAGGGCGGCGCGGTGCGTGGCCGCTACAGCCTGATCGGCCTGGCCCCCGACCTCGTCTATCGCGCCGAGGGCGCCAAGGGCGAGATCAACCGCCAATGGGCGACCGATCGCGACGCCTTCGTCCCGGCCGAACAGGATGCGTTGCAGGCGCTGCGCGCACTGGTCGCCGAATGCCGCGCCGATCTGGACCCCGCCCTGCCGGCAGCGCTCGCCTGCCTGGTCGGCTATTTCGGCTATGAGACGGTGGGCCTGGTCGAAAAGCTGCCCCGCCCCGCTGCCAACGACATCGCCCTGCCCGACATGCTGTTCGTGCGGCCGACCGTCATCCTGGTGTTCGATCGCCTGGCCGACGCCCTGTTCCTGGTCGCCCCGGTATGGAAGGATCAGGCCGCCGACGCCGACAAGGCCATCGCGCAGGCGCTGGAGCGGATCGACGCGACCGCCGCGCGCCTGGCCGCGCCGCTGCCGGCCGTGCCCGCCCCGTCCGACATTGCCGAGATCGACGTGACGCCGGTGCTGGAGCCGGGCCGCTACGCGCAGATGGTCGATCGCGCCAAGGACTATATCGTCGCGGGCGACATCTTCCAGGTGGTGCTGGCGCAGCGCTTCACCAGCCCCTTCACTTTGCCGCCGATCGCGCTCTATCGCGCGCTGCGCCGGATCAACCCATCGCCCTTCCTCTATTATCTCGACCTGCCCGGCTTTGCGCTGATCGGGTCCAGCCCGGAAATTCTGGTCCGCGCCCGCGATGGCGAAGTGACGATCCGGCCGATCGCCGGCACCCGCCCGCGCGGCAAGAATGCGGTCGAGGATGCCGCCAACCGCGCCAGCCTGCTCGACGATCCCAAGGAACGGGCCGAGCATCTGATGCTGCTGGACCTGGGCCGTAACGATGTCGGCCGCGTCGCCAGTGCCGGCAGCGTCACCGTGACGGAAAGCTATACGGTCGAATTCTACAGCCATGTGATGCACATCGTGTCGAACGTGGTCGGCCGGCTGGCGCCCGAAAAGGATGCGATCGACGCGCTGTTCGCGGGCTTCCCCGCCGGCACCGTGTCGGGCGCCCCCAAGGTCCGCGCCTGCGAGATCATCGCCGAGCTGGAGCCGGAAACGCGCGGCGCCTATGCCGGCGGCGTCGGCTATTTCGGCCCGGACGGCAATATGGACAGCTGCATCGTGCTGCGCACCGCCGTGCTGAAGGATGGCGTGATGCACGTCCAGGCCGGCGCCGGCATCGTGGCCGATTCGACCGCCGAATATGAGCAGCGCGAATGCGAGGCGAAGAGCGGCGCCCTGCTCGCTGCCGCGCGCGAAGCCGTCAGCCTGGCCAAGCAGGCCGGCTACGGGCAGTAACCACCTTTAACGACAGGCCCGCCAGCCCGTCGCACCGCGTTCCGCCTGGTCGAGGTGGAAATGGTCGCGATGGGCGGCATTATAGTCGGGCGAGAGCACGGTCGAGAAAAGGTCGCAGGCGCCATCGCGCACCTCACGCAGGAAGGTGGCGTCCTTGCCCTCCCCCTTCCAGTCGCCGACCACGCTGATCCGGTGGCCATCGGCCAGCACGAAGCCCGCGACATCGATCGCATCGGCCGTGGCATGTTCGCTGAAATCCCCCTGGCTGCGGCCGTACATGCGCCGGCAGCTATAGGAACCGAAATGGGTGATGGAGCGCACCGGCTGGCCGAACAGGCGCTGGGCGGCGGGCTGCACCACCTGCCATTCCCAGACGCGCAGGGCAGCGACCACCGGGCAGGACGGTGCCACCCCGGCGGGTGACAAGGCGATCATGCCCTTTTCCGCCTTCAGCCGGACCGCGTCGGCATAGCCGCACTGCCCCCCGCCCCCGCCCGGCTTCATTGCCGTATGGGCAATGCCGGCCCGGTCGAGCAGCGCCAGGCATTGCGCCCGATCGCCGGTCAGGGTGGCGAGCTTGCGACCGGTGAACAGGCCGACCGGCTGCGACAGGTCCAGCCTGGTCCAGGGCAGATCCTGCGGCCGCTGGCGCAGCAGCGCGTATCCGACCCAGAGCAGGCCAAGGATGACAGCGATGATGACAAAGGCACGAAGAGTCAGATGAAGGCGGCGCATCCCCTAACCACGCCGGACCTGCCGCATTGGTTCCGACGTGACCGGATAGCCCAGATGCGCCGGGATGCAGAGATGCGGCTCGCCGTCGCGCTCCTCGAACCAGGGGCGCACCTTTTCCACGGGGATGCTGCGGGCATGGGCGGCGAGCGCGTCGAAACTGTCATATTGCGCCAGCCGTTCCAGATTGCGGCGGGTGGGGAAGATGACATGGCCGTCGCCGCCATCGGCGCGGGCGATGGTCGCGGCGGCGCTGCTCCAGAACAGGCGGACATTCTCGGTCGCGTCGACGCTTGCCTCCTGCCCCAGTGGCGCGCGGGCGAGATAGAAGCGGGTGTCATAGACGCGGATCGCCTTTTCCCGCGCAGACGGGTGCCAGCGGGCGAACGGTACCAGCGCATCCAGCGCCAGGGCGATGCCGCGCGGCGCCAGCAGATCGCCCAGCGGCGCCCCATCGAGCAGGCCCGCGCGAATCGCCGACACGGTGGCGGTATCGACAGACCCCGCCAGACCGACGCCCAGGCCGCTTTCCTCGATCGTCTCGCGAATGGCCGCGATCCGTGCAGCGACCTCGTCACTGGCCAGATCGCTGGACATACGGGCGGCCAGCGCCCGGTCACTATCGTCGACGCCGCCGCCCGGAAAGACCAGCGCACCGGCGGCAAAGGCCATGGTCGCGGCCCTTTCCATCATCAGCAGGTCGGGCGCTGCCCCCGGCCGGTCGCGCACGATCACGATCGTCGCTGCGGGGCGCCCCGCGTCATTCTCTTGGCTCATGCCCCGGTCTAGGCCGCATCCGGCGGGGTGGTAAAGCCCCGCCCCGGCCAGCGGCGTCAGGCAGCCATCAGCGGAAGGCCGACATAATTTTCCGCCAGCGTGCGCTGTGCCGCCTGCGACCCGCGAATATAGTCGATCTCGGCCGCCTGGATGCGGCGCGCGAAACCATCCATGTCGGGGAAGCGGTGGGTGATCGAGGTGAACCACCAGGAAAAGCGCTCCGCCTTCCAGACGCGCGCCAGAGCACGGGCGGAATAGCCATCCAGCCCGGCATCCGATCCACCGCGATAATGGTCGACCAGCGCCTCGCTCAGCATGATGACGTCCGACGCGGCGAGGTTGAGCCCCTTGGCGCCGGTCGGCGGCACGATATGGGCAGCGTCGCCGGCCAGGAACAGCCGGCCCCAGCGCATCGGTTCCGACACGAAGGAACGCAGTGGCGCGATCGACTTCTCGAAACTCGGCCCACGAGTGACGCGCGATGCCGCGTCCGGCCCCAGGCGCAGGCAAAGCTCGTCCCAGAAACGATCGTCGGACCAGTCCTCCACCTGCTCGTCGAGGCCGCACTGGATATAATAGCGGCTGCGCGTGGGCGAACGCATCGAGGCGAGCGCGAAGCCGCGCTCATGATTGGCGTAGATGAGTTCATGGTCGGCGGGCGGTACGTCGGCCAATATGCCGAGCCAGCCGAACGGATAGACACGCTCGAACGTGCGCAGCACTTGGGCGGGGATGCTGTTGCGGCTGACGCCATGATAGCCGTCGCAGCCGACGACATAGTCGCATTGCAATTCCTGCGCGACGCCATCCTGGCGCCAGCGGACCACCGGGTGATCGCCGTCCAGCCCCTCAAGCGTCACATCCTGCGCATTCCAGACGATCTCGACGCCGCGCTCCGGCGCCGCCTCGAACAGGTCGTGCATCACCTCCTGCTGGCCATAGACGGTGACCGCGCTGCCGCCGGTCAGTGCCGCCATGTCGATGCGGAACAGCGAACCGTCGAGCGAAATCTGGGTGCCACCATGGACCAGCCCCTCGCGATCGAGCCGGCTGCCGAGGCCCAGCCGATGCATCAGGTCGGTCGTCACCTGTTCCAGCACGCCGGCACGCACCCGCCCCTCGACATAGGCCCGGTCACGCCGTTCCAGCACGACGGCGGCAATGCCCTCCGCCGCGAGCAGATGGGCCAGGAACATGCCGGCCGGGCCGGCGCCGATAATGGCTATGCTGGTGCGCATTCGCATCCTCTCATGATCCGGGCGCGCTGATGGCGCCCCTGTTTGTCCGATGCGCCCACCCTATCCGCACGGTCGGCGATGGACATGGGCGCACCAGCCTATTAATTGGACAATTCATCAGCCCCAGCGCACCCCGACGGGACCATAGCCGATGTCGAAACAGTCCTTCCCGACCTTCTACCTTTACGGGGAACCCCACAGGCTGGTGGCGGAGGGCTTCGTCCATGTCGAAACGCTGGACGATCGCTCACGTCCCAGCGAATGGACGATCAAACCGCATGCCCATAGCGAGCTGAGCCATATCTTCCTCATCACCTCGGGCGGCGGCGCGATGGAGGCGGATGGCGCGGAACTACGCTTCGTCGCGCCCAGCTTCCTGCTGGTGCCGGCCACCGCCGTGCATGGCTTCAAATGGCTGGAGGAAACCGCCGGCTTCGTCATCACCATGGCCGACGCCTATCTGCAGGATCTGGGCCGCCATGGCCCGGAACTGACCGGCCTGTTCGAGCGGCCCGACGCGATCGAGATGAGCGCGGCGCAATTGCCGCCGGTCGAACGGCTCGTCGCCGATCTGATGCGCGAACTCAGCTGGTCGGCGCCGGGCCACCGGGCAGCGGTCGATGCGGCGATGCTGTCATTGCTGGTCACCGCGCTGCGCCATCGCAGCGCCGCCGTCCATGCCGCCCCGCGCGCCGGACCGCATGCGACGATCGTCGCGCGGCTGCGCGAACGGATCGAACAGCGCTTCCGCCTGCGCGAACCGGTGTCGGTCCATGCCGCCGCGCTGGGCGTCAGCCAGACCGCGCTGCGCGTCGCCTGCGCGCGGATGGCGGGACGATCGCCGGCGCAGATGCTGGACCAGCGCGCCCTGCTCGAAGCGCAGCGGGCCCTGCTCTATTCCAACCTGTCGATTGCCGAGATCGGCTTTTCGATCGGCTTTGCCGACCCGGCCTATTTCAGCCGCTTCTTCCAGCGCAACATGGGCCTGTCCGCCCGCGCCTATCGCGAGGCGCAGCAGGGCGCGAACGGATAAGACACGCCGCCCGCCCTAGGCATGACGATCAGGACTGGCTGGCTGCGCCGCCCAGCAAGGCGTTCGCCACGTCGCGAGCATTGGCAGCAAGTTCGTCATCAGGCAATTCACCGGCCGTCCAGAAGGACAGCACACCGCGAAAGCCGAAGGCCAGATGCCGTGCCAGAGCGGGCAGCGCCGGGTGTCCTTCAACCAGGCCTTCGCCAGCACCGATCGCCAGGGTCCAAAGCGCGGTGGACTGCGCCAGCACTTCGCCATGGGTCGGCCCCGGCGTGCCGAGCCACCCCATCACCGCCCGGTTCACGCGCGGTTCTTCCAGCATCAGCTCGACCACCGTGGCGACCGCCAGCAGCACGCGCTGGCCGGCATCGTCGCGCCGCGGCTTGTCCGCGAAGCGCTGGGTCGCGGTGGCGATCCGCCGCGCCGACAGAGCGTGCATGATCGCGGCCTTGCTGCCGAACTGGTTGAAGGGCGTGGCGAAACTGACGCCCGCTTCGGTCGCCAGATCGCGCATCGAAAATTCCGCCTTGCCGTCGCGCAGCAGGCGTTCGGCCGCGTCGATCACACGATTGCGCACGGGTTCACCACGCGAACCGGTCGAGGGGGGCTTGATGGACGTCATGTCGATATCTATATCATGATATAATTGATGTTCAAATCATGGAGTAGGCCATGTCGGCGCTGATCCCCAAGACTTTCCTGATTACCGGCGTCAGTTCCGGCCTGGGCCGGGCCTTTGCCGAGGGCGCGCTGGACGCCGGCCATGCCGTCGTCGGGACTGTGCGCAACCCCAAGGATGCCGAAGCCTTTGCGGCGCTCGCGCCCGGACGCGCGCATCCGCTACTGCTGGACGTGACGCATCTGGACGCGATTCCGGCGGCCGTGGCGGACGCCGAGCGCCGCGCTGGGTCGATCGACGTGCTGGTGAACAATGCGGGCTATGGTCATGAGGGCGTGCTGGAGGAATCGTCGATCGACGATCTGCAGCGCCAGTTCGCCGCCAATGTGTTCGGCCCGGTGGCGATGATCAAGGCGGTGCTGCCCGGCATGCGCGAACGGCGGCATGGCCATATCGTCAACATCACCTCCATGGGCGGGTTCATCACCATGCCCGGCATCAGCTTCTATTGCGGCAGCAAGTTCGCGCTGGAGGGGATTTCCGAAGCGCTGGGCAAGGAAGTGGCGCCGTTCGGCATCCATGTGACGGCGCTGGCGCCCGGCCAGTTCCGCACCGACTGGGCCGGGCGGTCGATGGACCGCACGCCGCGCAGCATCGCCGACTATGACGCGGTCATGGACCCGATAAGGGCGGCGCGTCAGGCCAAGAGCGGGCAACAGCTGGGCGATCCCGCGCGCGCGGCGCAGGCCTTGCTGGCTTTGGTGGAGGCGCCGGCACCGCCGATCCGCCTGTTCCTGGGCGACGATGCGCTGGGCTTGGTCGAAGGCAAGATGGCCGCCATGGAAGCGGAGATCGCGCAATGGCGCGCATTGTCCCGCTCCACCAGCTTTGCCGCATAAGCGCGGCGATCCCCCGCCAACAGAAAGACACAGACCATGTTTGGAATAACGCCCCTGGGCTGGGTGCATACGCTCGGCAGCCTGCCCGCCATTCCACTGGCGGCCTATATGTTTGCGCGCCATGGCCGAATCATGCCGCGAACGGCACCGGGCATCGCCTATCTCATCTTCATGCTGATCGGTGCCGGCACCGTGTTCCTGGTGGCGCATCAGCCAGTCAGCTACGGCATCGGCACGGTCACGATCCTGCTGCTGATCGCGGGCTATGGCGTGAACAATATCCGCTTTCTCGGGCGAGCGCGGCGCTATCTGGAAACCGTTTTTCTCAGCCTCACCACATTCCTGCTGATGGTGCCGACCGTGACTGAAATCCTGCGGCGCGTGCCGGATGGTCATCCTCTCGTCACCGACCTCAAATCGCCCTTGCTGCTGGGATCGCAGGCCGCGCTTCTGGCGATGCTGATCCTGGGCCTTGCCGCCCAGTTCATTGCCCTGCGCCGGCAAAATGGCGGGGACGCCTGATGTCGACCGCAATCGCCCGCTTGCTTCTGCTCCCCCTGTCGGCGCTAGCACTGACCGGCGCCGCGCCGCCCGAAACGCGCTTCGATATCAGCTTGCCGGCTACGCTGGGCGACGACGCATCGGGGCGGTTGCTGCTCTTTGCGGCACCGCTGAGCGCCGACAATGGCAAGAGCGAGGATATCGACATCTATGGCCCCGACGACGCCCGCATCTTCGTGGCGGGTCGCGATGTCGCCAGTTTTGGGCCTGATCGCACCGTGAGCATCGATGCCGAGGAAGGCGCGTTTCCCAACGGATTGGCGGGACTGGCGCCGGGGGACTATCGGGTGCAGGTCGTGCTCGATCGGGACGGCGACTATAATTATGGCGGGCGGGGACCGGGCGACCTGGTCTCGAAGGTGGTGACGTTGCGTCTGCCGCTCCGCGCCAGGCCGTCTATTCCGCTCGATCAAAGATTGCCGCCGGCGCCCGCGCAGTTCGACGTCACCGGCCTGCCGCCGCGCGCCGCCGAACAGATCACCGCGTCGCGCCCGCATCTGCACGACGAACAGGTCGTATCGAAGGCGCTGACCCGCTTTCGCGGCACGCCGCAGAGCGTCGCCGCCTGGGTGCTGACCCCGCCGGGCTATGATCCCCATGGCCGCGTCACCTATCCCACGGTCTACACCGCCGGCGCGTTCGGGACGAACCACCGGGTGGACGGGCAGCAATTGTCGCGCATCTGGCACCTGATGGAGACAGGAGCCATTCCGCCGATGATCTGGGTGACGCTGGACTTCGCCTCGCCCACCGGCACGACCGAATTTGCCGACAGCGTCAATAATGGTCCCTGGGGCGACGCGCTGACGCGCGAGATCATCCCGGCGCTCGAAAGCCGCTACCGGATGGATGCGAAGCCCTCGGGCCGGTTCCTCACCGGCCATAGTTCGGGCGGCTGGTTCGCGCTCTGGGCGATGGTGCGCTATCCCGCCTTCTTCGGTGGAAGCTGGGCATCGTCGCCCGATCCAGTGGATTTCCGGCATTTCATCGGCGTCGACCTCTATCAGCCAGGCGTGAACATGTATCGCGATGCCCAGGGCGCGGCCCGTCCGCTGGAGCGCGCCCATGGCGCGGTGAAGACGATGATCGCGCAGGCGGCGGGGATCGAGACGGTGCTTGGTCGCGATGGCGGGCAGTTGCGATCCTTCGACTGGACCTTCTCGCCGCGCCGTGCGGACGGGACGCCGGCCCCGCTCTTCGACCGGGTGACGGGCGCGGTCGATGCGCAGGTCGCGGCCTATTGGCGGGACAATTATGATATCGGCCACCGGATCGAGACCCAATGGCCACGCCTCCGCCATGACCTGGACGGCAAGGTCCATGTCGTGGTCGGGACCGCCGATTCCTATTATCTCGACGGCGCCGTCCATGATCTGGAGGCCGCGTTCCGCAAGGTGGGGGGGCGTGCGGAATTCATCTATGTCCCCGGCGCGTCGCACAGCATCAACGAAGTCTATGCACGGGATGGCGATCGCAACGCCTATTATCGGGAAATGGCGCAGGCCATGTATGCGGTGGCGCGGCCATCAGGGGCCACAGGCGGGCGCTGAAGCGAAATCCGCCGTCCGGCGGGAGGATGAGGCGCGGTCCGGTTTGACGCCCGGACGAGGCGCGGCTACCGCGCGGGCCATGATCGTTCTGCTCTCTCCCGCCAAGACGCTCGACTTCGAGCGCGCGCTGCCGCCCCTTGCCGTCACCACGCCGCATTTCGCCGAGGAAGCGCGCGGGCTCGCCAAGTCGGCCGCCAATCTTTCGCAGAAGCGACTGGCAGAACTGATGCATATCTCGCCGCGTCTGGCCAAGCTCAATGCCGACCGGTTCCGGGACTTTGCCGAGCTGCCCGAACGGCAGGCGCTCTATGCCTTTGCCGGCGACGTCTATTCCGGTTTCGAGGTGGACACGCTGGACGAGGCGGCGGTGGCCTTCGCGCAGGATCATGTGCGCATGCTGTCGGGCCTTTACGGGCTGCTGCGTCCGCTGGATGCGATCCGTCCCTATCGGCTGGAAATGGGCACGCGCTGGGCGCCGCGGCACAAGAAGCTGACCGACTGGTGGGGCGATCGCATCGCCGCGCTGCTGCGCGCACAGGCCACGGAAGAGGGGGCGGGCGTCGTCCTCAACCTTGCCAGCCAGGAATATTTCGCGGCGGTCGAGAACAGGCTGGACGGCCTGCGCGTGATCCATGTCGACTTTCGCGAGCCGGGGCCGAACGGCCCGCGCTTCGTGAGCTTCAACGCGAAGCGGGCACGCGGCATGATGGCGCGCTGGATGTGCGAACATCATGTCGCCGATATCGAGGCCATGCAGGGGTTCGACAGTGACGGATATCGCTTCGATCCGGGCGAGAGCGACGCCGATCATTGGCGCTTCATGCGCGCCTGACCGGCGCAGGGCATCTGCCGCGAGGCGGCGCGCATGATGCCGCTTGCATTCCCGACAAGGCCAAGGCACGCCGCCCGGATGCACATGGATACAGATCTGGAAACCGCTCTGCTGGGCCCTGTCATCCCTGACCGGTCCTGCGGCGATTGCACCATGTGCTGCACCATTCTGACCGTCGACACGCCCGATTTCAAGAAAGCGGCGGGCGCGCCCTGCGCGCATCTGGGCGAGCAGGGATGCAGCATCCATGCGGTGCGCCCGCATATCTGCCGGACATGGTTTTGCGCATGGCGCCGGGTCCAGGCCATGCCCGATGAAGCCCGTCCGGACCGGTCCGGCATCCTGGCATCGATCGATTTCGTCCGCGAACCGCGCAACTGCTTCGAAGGCGTATCGATCATGGTTCGCATGCTGCCCGGCAGCGCTGCGATCGAGAATGGCATGGCCGGCGCGATCCTCGACAGTCTTTGCGATCAGCTGGTGCCCGTCTGGTTCAGCGACGGATCGCGGAAGATGTTGATGCATCCCGACAATGAGGTCGCCGCCCTCGTCCTGTCGGGGGACGCCGCCCCCGCCCACCTGCGCGCCGAAGTCGCCGCCTGGCGCGCGCGTTACATGAGCTTTTCATCCAGGGCGTGACACCGGCCCCGGCAAGCGCCGGTCGCCCGGCCGGTCATGTGGGACGCGGATGGCCCCTACCGCCGGCACATTGCTTGTGCCATTGATCGATCCATGACGACGCTGCGCCTCTCCGCCGAACCACGTCCGCTCGGCAAGAGCGGCATTTCCGTCTTTCCGATCGCCTGGGGCATGTGGCGTCTGGCCGGCGAGGATATCGCCGAGGCCCGCGCCAGGGTGGAGGCGGCACTGGACGCCGGCATCACCCTGCTCGACACGGCGGACATCTATGGCTGCGACACACCCGCCGGTTTCGGATCGGCCGAAACGCTGTTCGGCCAGATATTGGCGGATGCCCCTGAACTGCGGCACCGCATGATCATCGCCACCAAGGGCGGCATCCGGCCGGGCATCCCCTATAATAGCGGCGCAGACTATCTGGCCGAGGCCATCGATGCGTCCTTGACGCGAATGGGCATCGACCGGGTCGATCTCTACCAGATCCATCGCCGCGATTTCCTGACCCATCCGCAGGAAGTCGCCGCCAGCCTGACCCGCATGGTCGAAGCCGGCAAGGTGCGCGCGATCGGCGTGTCCAACTATGCGATTCACGAACTCGATGCGCTCCAGAGCTTTCTCGACCTGCCGATCGTCAGCACCCAGCCTGAATTTTCCGCGCTGCGCACGGCGCCGCTCCATGACGGCACGCTCGATCAGGCGATGGCGCGCGACATGGCGGTTCTGGCCTGGTCGCCGCTGGGTGGCGGTCGCCTCGCCAAGGCGCTGCACCCGGCCGCTGTGACGCTTGCAGATCAGGGTGAACGCTATGGCGTCGATATCACCGCCGCCGCCCTGTCCTGGATCATGGCGCATCCCGCGCGCCCGATTCCCATTGTCGGCAGCCAGTCCGCTGCCCGCATCGCCCGCAGCATCGATGCCTTCAAGGTCGAATGGACCCGCGCCGAATGGTATGCGGTACTCGAAGCGTCGATGGGAGAAAGGCTGCCCTGATCCGCCCGTGCGAGATCGCGCATCTCGCCATGCTGTCCGATGATCATGGGATGCGCCGGCCGGTGGCGTCCGGTCCGCGTCGCCAATGCCACACGGCACAGGTTATTCATTTCGAAGGGAAATGGTGGAGCCTAGGGGGATCGAACCCCTGACCTCGTCATTGCGAACGACGCGCTCTCCCAGCTGAGCTAAGGCCCCAAAGGTGGGCTGCCTATAGGCGAGGGATTTTCGCCTTGCAACGGTCTTTTGCGCAAAAAATCGCCGCCTTTCCTGATCTCGATCAAGAGCCCCGGAAATCGGCCCTTTCCGCCTTCGACAGGGCGGTTGAAAGGCGCGACGTTACCCGCCCGTAACGCCCGGAACGATGGGCCGCGCCACCCATTGATGGCCTGTCGGTGCAACAAGCACGCACCACCGGAGGGCGCGATCCTCCGACAAGCACAAGGAGACGGACCATGGGTTATCAAGGCGGACGCCGCTATGGCGGCGATGATCGCTATTCGACCGACTGGGATCGCGGCAACGACCGTTATAATGATCGGTACAGGGCATCGCGCGACGAGCGCGCCTATCGATACGGCATGCGCGGCCAGTTCAGCGGGCCGGGTGCCCGCCCCTACCCCCAGGGCTATGATCCCGACGAACGCGGCTTCTTCGACCGGGCGGGCGACGAGATTCGCAGCTGGTTTGGCGATGACGAGGCGGAACGCCGCCGCGAATATGACGAATATTATAACCGCCCCTATGGCGACCCGCGCGACCAGTCGAGCCGGCTTGGCTATGCCTCGGCCGCACGCAGCGACTATCTGCCCGGCCGTGGCTTTGCGCCCTATACCGGGGAGCGCAGCGGCTATGGCAGCGAGGACCATGGCTATCGCAACCGCGCCTTCGGCCCGCAGCAGGACTATGGCACCCATCATGACAGCAACTATCATAGCTGGCGCCAGCAGCGGATCGACGAACTGGACCGCGACTATGCCGAATATCAGCGCGAACATCGCGATCGCTTCAACAGCGAGTTCGGCACTTGGCGCACCCGTCGCGGCGAACAGCGCCAGGCGGTGACGCAGGTGCGCGAGCATATGGAAGTGGTCGGCAGCGATGGCGAGCATGTCGGCACCGTCGACAAGCTGCGCGGCGACCGCATCATCCTGACCAAGAGCGACAGCGATGCCGGCGGCGTCCACCACTCCATCCCCTCCTCCTGGATCAAGTCGGTGGACGCAACCAAGGTGACGCTGGAGAAGAGCGCGGACGAAGCGCAGCACGCCTGGCGCATCGAGCGCGAACAGCAGGCGCTGTTCGGCGATCGCGACGACACCCGCGGCACCTATGGCGCCGGATCGTCGACCAATTATGAAAAGAGCCGCTACCGCTAAGAGTCTGTTTTGACATGCGCCTTTGGCGCACCCGCACCGGCCCACACCCCCACCCGACCACCCACAGAGTGTATCCTGAATGGGAGGTCGGGTGGGGGTGTGGGCCGGTGCCGCGTCCGAAATGCGCTCTTTCGCGCATTTCGAGAAAAAGTCCGAACAAAGGCAACTACATGAAAGGCCCGGCCGCGATGCCGGGCCTTTTTCATATGGCGGCCAGCACCCGCTGCGCCTGCATCAGATGCGGGCGATCGATCATCTTGCCGTCCAGTTTCAGCACGCCGGCGCCCGGATTGGCGGCAAAGGCATCGACCACGGCGCGGGCATGATCGACCTCCGCCTGGGTCGGGGTGAAACCGGCATTGATCGCCGCGACCTGAACCGGGTGGATCGCCATCATGCCGGTAAAGCCGTCGCGCCGCGCCCGGCCGACATAAGCGGCCAGATCGTCCATCGCGTCGATCCGGGGGAAGACCGTGTCGATCGCCGCGACGCCGGCGGCGTGGGCTGCGAACAGGGTCAGGCTGCGCGCCATCTCGATCGGCGCGGTATAGCGGCCATCGGCCTCCCGCGCGCTGGTGGCACCGATCGACGCGGGCAGATCCTCCGCGCCCCAGGTGAGGCCGGCCAGCCGATCACGAACGCTGCGATAGCTGCCAAGCTCGAACAGGGCGGCGGGCGTTTCCGTGGCGATCGGAAGGATCGGTGGCAGGCGCCCTGCCCCGGCCAGCTCCTCCAGCGCCAGGATGCTGGCCGCCCCTTCCGCCTTGGGCAGCATGACACCATCGGGCGCCGCCGGCAGGATGATGGCCAGATCGTCGGCGGTCTGCCCGCCCTCCAGCGGATTGACCCGGACGAAGGCGGTGCAACCGCGGGTACCCGCCAGCCAGCCGGCGATCGCATCACGGGCATAGCCCTTGCGCTCGGGCGCGACCGAATCCTCCAGGTCGAGGATGATCGCATCTGCGCCGCTCGCCGCCGCCTTGTCGAACCGTTCGGGACGATCGCCCGGCACAAAGAGCAGCGAGCGGAGTTTCATGCGGACCTCTTTTTGAGCAACGCCATGCGCAGGCACTGGCAGACGATCTCGTCCCGCTGGTTGAGCAGGCGATGGGTGAAGGAGACGATGCCGGCCTCGGGGCGCGAGCGGCTTTCCTTGAGCTCTGTGACCTCGGTCTCGCAGCGCAGCGTGTCGCCGATGAACACCGGCTTGGGCATGATGAGCTTGTCATAGCCGAGGTTCGCGACCAGCGTGCCCATGGTGGTATCGCCCACCGACAGCCCGATCATCAGCGCGAAGCTGAAGGTGCCGTTGACCAGGATCTGGCCGAATTCCGACGCCTTGGCCGCCTCGGCATCCAGATGCAGCGGCTGGGGATTATGGGTCATGGTGGTGAACAGCAGATTGTCGGTCTCTGTCACCGTGCGGCGCAATTCATGCGCGATCCGGTCGCCCACCTGCCATTCGTCAAAATGCCTGCCCGCCATGTATCGCCCTCTATATAAATATGCACGATAGTGCAATTATCATTCCATGAAGCCGGATCGGCTCAACCTTCGCTATGATCGATCCGGGCCAGCAATACGCCCTCGCTCACCTGCCCGCCCTCGGCCGCGTTGAGTTCGGCAACCACGCCATCGAACGGCGCAACCAGGCTATGCTCCATCTTCATCGCTTCCAGCGTCAGCAGCTTCTGCCCCTTGGTCACCACCTGCCCGGCCGTCACCGCCACGGCAATGATGCGGCCGGGCATGGGCGACAGGATCGCGCCGTCGGATGCTGCTCCGCCCGCGCCGCCGGCGACGCGCCAGGGCGTCATTTCCCAGACCTGCCCGCCCTCGGCAATCAGCACATCCTCCAGCGGCCGGGCGTCGCCCAGGCGCGGATCATAGCGCACGGCATGGGGATGGCCGTTCAGCAGGAAATTCGCTTCCGCCCGGACCGGCGCATTGAGACGGAAGCCGGCCATCGCCCCGCCCGGCGTCAGCGCCGCTGCCGCATCGGCCAGTGCGGCGTCGGACGGATCGGCCGGCGGCAACAGCGCGTCGCCCTCCCGCGCGATCAGGCCAGTGTCGAGCCGGGCCGCCGCGAAATCCGCATTCTCCAGCGCCTTGACCAGAAAGCCCGCATTGGTGCGCAGCGGCCAGATCACCGTATCGTCAAGCGCCGCCGCCAGCCGCAGCCGCGCCGCGTCGCGCGTGTCGCCATGGGCGATGACCTTGGCGATCATCGGATCATAATAAGGCGAAATGGCCGCCCCTTCCTCGACGCCGGTATCGATGCGCGCACCGCCGCCCAGTTCGAACGTATCGAGCGTGCCGATCGAGGGCAGGAAGCCCTTGACCGGATCCTCGGCATAGAGGCGCGCTTCCATCGCCCAGCCATTGATCGACAGCTGCTCCTGCGTCCGGGGCAGCGGTTCGCCCGACGCGACCCGCAACTGCCATTCGACCAGATCCTGGCCGGTAATCTCCTCGGTCACGGGATGCTCGACCTGAAGCCGGGTGTTCATTTCCATGAACCATATGCGGTCGGCACGCAGCCCATTCGAGCCATCGGCGATGAACTCGATCGTGCCGGCGCCGACATAGTCGACCGCCTTGGCGGCATTGACCGCCGCCTGGCACACGGCCGCGCGGGTCGCTTCATCCATGCCCGGCGCGGGTGCTTCCTCGATCACCTTCTGGTGGCGGCGCTGGAGCGAACAGTCGCGCTCGAACAGATGGACGACATTGCCATGTTTGTCGCCGAACACCTGCACCTCGATATGGCGCGGGTTGGTGATCCATTTCTCCAGCAGCACCTGGTCATTGCCGAAGCTGGACGCCGCCTCACGCCGGCAGGACGTTAAAGCGTCAGCGAAATTGACAGGGTCATCGACCTTGCGCATCCCCTTGCCGCCGCCACCGGCGACCGCCTTGATGAGGACAGGATAGCCGATCGCGTCCGCCTCCGCCGCCAGCCGCTCGGGCGATTGATCCGCGCCCAGATAGCCGGGCGTGGTGGGCACGCCAGCGTCCTGCATCAGCTTTTTGGCCGCGTCTTTCAGGCCCATGGCGGTGATGGAGGACGGGTTGGGACCGACCCAGATCAGGCCGGCATCGATCACCGCCTGCGCGAATTCGGCATTTTCCGACAGGAAGCCATAGCCGGGGTGAATGGCCTGCGCGCCTGTCGCTTTCGCTGTCGCGATAATGCGCTCGCCGACCAGATAGGATTCTCGCACCGGCGACGGGCCGATATGCACCGCCTCGTCCGCCTCGCGCACATGCAGCGCGTCAGCATCGGCATCGGAATAGACCGCGATCGTGCGGATACCCAGCCGCCGCGCGGTGCGGATGATGCGACAGGCAATCTCGCCACGATTGGCGATGAGGAGGGATTCAAGCACCACAGTCTCCCAATTCGTCATGCTGAACTTGTTTCAGCATCCATTTCGCCGCAGGCTGGGCATTGCGATGGAAAGACAGCCTTGCGTCTATATTTTGAGCAGCAAGCCCTATGGCACGCTCTACATCGGCGTAACGTCCGACCTTGTCGGCAGACTTTACCAGCATCGCACCGATAGCATTGC
Organism: Sphingobium sp. DN12; assembly: GCF_051058005.1. Lineage (NCBI taxonomy): Bacteria > Pseudomonadati > Pseudomonadota > Alphaproteobacteria > Sphingomonadales > Sphingobiaceae > Sphingobium > Sphingobium sp. DN12. Next base: position 573,170 of record NZ_CP173717.1, on the reverse strand, counting down.
CGGTTTCACCAGGCGCCAAGCCGTCCATCGCCTCGTCCGGTTCGAGATGTTCGGCAGCATGGAGGCCGCCATCCTGCGCGAGAAGCAACTCAAGCGCTGGCACCGGCAATGGAAGATCAACCTGATCGAGAGCGACAATCCGCATTGGGCCGACCTTGCACCCTCCATCGGGCTTCCAGCCTTGCCCCCCGATGGATGCTGAAACAAGTTCAGCATGACGATAGGGCCTAAAGACGCGCGCCCTCCCCGAGACAAGCTCGGGGAGGAATGAAAGGGGCGACATCGCCTCCATCCCGATCACATCCGGAACACGCCAAATTGCGCGCGATCGTCCACCGGTGCATTGAGCGCGGCGGCGAAGGCCAGCCCGAGCACATCCCGTGTCTGGGCCGGGTCGATCACGCCATCGTCCCACAGGCGCGAGGTCGCGAAATAGGGATTGCCTTCATCCTCATATTTCTGGCGCACCGGCGCCTTGAAGGCTTCCGCCTCTTCCGGCGTCCATTTGGCGGCGTCGCGGTGGACGGTCGCCAGCACGCTCGCCGCCTGCTCGCCACCCATCACGCTGATCCGGCTATTGGGCCAGGTAAAGAGGAAACGCGGCTGATAGGCGCGGCCGCACATGCCATAATTGCCCGCGCCGAAGCTGCCGCCGATCAGCACCGTCACCTTGGGCACCTGTGCCGTGGCCACCGCCGTCACCAGCTTGGCGCCATGCTTTGCGATCCCCTCCGCCTCATATTTGCCGCCGACCATGAAGCCGGAGATATTCTGGAGGAACAGCAGGGGCACGCGCCGCTGGCAGGCCAGTTCGATGAAATGGGCGCCCTTCTGCGCGCTTTCGCTGAACAGCACGCCGTTGTTCGCCAGGATCGCCACCGGCATGCCCCAGATATGGGCGAAGCCGCAGACCAATGTGGTGCCGTAGAGCGGCTTGAACTCGTGAAATTCGCTGCCATCGACGATCCGCGCGATCACTTCGCGCACATCATAGGGCGCCCGCACATCCTGGGGGATGATGCCGTAGAGATCGGCCGGATCATATTTCGGCGGGCGCGGGTCGCGCAGATTGAGGTCGCTCTGGCGATCGGGCTGCAGGGTCGAGACGATGTCGCGCACGATCGACAGCGCATGCTCGTCATTGTCCGCGACATGATCGACCACGCCCGACTTGCGGCCATGCAGGTCGCCGCCGCCCAGATCCTCGGCGCTGATGACCTCGCCCGTCGCCGCCTGCACCAGCGGCGGGCCGGCGAGGAAGATGGTGCCCTGGTTGCGGACGATCACCGTCTCGTCCGACATGGCGGGGACATAGGCGCCGCCGGCAGTGCAACTGCCCATGACGCAGGCGATCTGCGGAATGCCGCGCGCCGACAGGTTCGCCTGATTGTAGAAGATGCGGCCGAAATGGTCGCGATCGGGGAAGACTTCCGCCTGGTTGGGCAGGTTCGCGCCGCCACTGTCGACCAGATAGACGCAGGGCAGCCGGTTTTCGAGCGCGATTTCCTGCGCGCGCAGATGCTTCTTCACCGTGACGGGATAGTAAGTGCCGCCCTTCACCGTGGCGTCGTTGCAGGCGATCATCACCTGGCGCCCCGACACCCGGCCGATGCCGGCGATCATGCCGGCGCCCGGCACCTCGTCGCCATATTGGCCATTGGCGGCGAGCTGGCCGATCTCAAGGAAAGGCGAGCCGGGATCGAGCAGCCGTTCGACGCGATCACGCGGCAGCAGCTTGCCGCGCCCGGTGTGCTTGTCGCGTGCGGCCGGCGATCCGCCCAGCGCCGCATCGGCAACTTTGCTGCGCAATTCCTCCGCCAGCGCGCGATTATGCGCGGCATTGGCGCGGAAGCCTTCGCCATCGGGCGACAGCTTGCTGTCCAGAACCGGTGCGCTCATGCCCTCGCCTTCCCGGCGTCCGCGTGCCACAGAGCATCCATGCCCACCATCATCCTCCTCATCCTCTCCAACCTGTTCATGACCACCGCCTGGTACTGGCACCTCAAGGGCGGCATGAACAAACCGCTGATGCTGGTCATCCTGATCAGCTGGGCGATCGCCTTCGTCGAATATTGCCTGGCGGTGCCCGCCAACCGCATCGGCTTTGCCCATGGCTGGTCCGCCGGACAACTCAAGATCGCGCAGGAAGCCATCGCCCTCGTGATCTTCGGCGTCTTCATGGTGACGGTGCTGGGCGAGCCGCTCCACTGGCGCCACGCAGCGGCCTTTGCCTGCATCATGGCGGCGGTCGGCTTCCTGTTCGTCGGGCGGAGCTGAATCAGGGAAGAATAGTGCCAGCATGCCCCCCCACCCGGCCGCCCACGACAGTATCCTGATCGGGTGGCCGGGTGGGGGTGCGGGCCGGTGCGGCCAAATGCGCTCTTTCGCGCATTTGCAAACAGACCCCTCACGCGCCGATCAGTTCGCGGCCGATCAGCATCCGGCGGATCTCGTTGGTGCCGGCACCGATGTCGAGCAGCTTGGCGTCGCGCATATAGCGTTCGACCGGCCAGTCCTTCGTGTAGCCCGCGCCGCCCAGCGCCTGCACCGCCTCCAGCGCGACCTTCATCGCATTCTCGCTGGCGAGCAGGATGGCGCCGGCCGCGTCGAAACGGGTGGTCTTGCCCGCATCACAGGCTTTGGCGACGGCATAGACATAGGCCCGCGCGCTGTTGAGCGCGACATACATGTCGGCGACCTTGGCCTGCATCAGCTGGAACGCGCCGATCGGCTTGCCGAACTGCCTGCGCTCGCGAACATAGGGCAGCACCGTGTCGAGACAGGCCTGCATGATGCCGAGCTGGATGCCGGCGAGCACGGTGCGCTCATAGTCGAGGCCCGACATCAGCACGCCAGCGCCACCGTTCAGAGGCCCCATGATGTTCTCCTCGGGCACTTCACAATCGTCGAACACCAGTTCGGCGGTCGGACTGCCACGCATGCCGACCTTGTCGATCTTCTGGCCGATCGAGAAGCCGGCAAAGCCCTTCTCGATCAGGAAGGTGGTGATGCCCTTGGAGCCCTCACCGGTCTTGGCATAGACGACGAGCGTGTCCGCCTCGGTCGCATTGGTGATCCAGAATTTCGTGCCGTTGAGGACGTAGCGATCGCCCTTCTTCTCGGCCTTCAGCTTCATCGACACGACATCGGAACCGGCGCCGGCCTCCGACATGGCCAGGCTACCGACATGCTCGCCGGAAATCAGCTTGGGCAGATAGCGCGCCTTCTGCGCGTCATTGCCCCAGCGGCGGATCTGGTTGACGCAGAGGTTTGAGTGCGCGCCATAGCTGAGACCTATGGAGGCGGAGGCTCGTGCCACTTCCTCCTGCGCCACCACATGCTCCAGATAGCCCAGGCCCAGGCCGCCATCCGCCTCGTCCACGGTGATGCCGTGCAGGCCAAGCGCGCCCATGGCGGGCCACAGGTCGCGGGGGAACCAGTCCTTGGCGTCGATCTCAGCCGCCAGCGGGGCGATATGATCGGCGGCGAAACGGGCGGTGCTTTCGCGGATCATGTCCGCATGCTCGCCCAGGGCGAAATCGAAATCACTCATTGGCATCTCTCCTGCGCCGCACCCTAGTCCTGAACGCAGCAAGGGAAAAATTGAAACCACGGGCAGGAGTGTATAGTTTCCATCTATGATCGAACGTTATCTGCTGCGCTATTTCCTGGCGGTCGTGGACCAGGGCAATTTCTCCCGTGCGGCGGCGCATTGCCTGGTGTCGCAGCCGACCCTGTCGGTCGGCATCGCCAAGCTGGAACAGGCGGTCGGCGCGCCCTTGTTCCTGCGCAGCAACCAGCGGGTCGAACTGACCGAGGCCGGCAGTCGTCTGCTGAGCCACGCCCGGCGGATCGAGCGCGAGTTCAACCTGGCCGAACAGGCGGGCGCGCAGACGGCCGAAATCCAGACGCTGCGCATTGGCCTGCTGACCAGCATCGCCGGCGCGCCGGTTGCGGCCGCGGTCGCCGCCTGTCCGGCCGAGGCGCACGGACGGGTGGAGTTTATTCCGGGGTCGGAACGCGAATTGCTCGGGCGGCTGGATGCCGAACGGATCGACGTGGCGCTGACTCTGGTGCGGCCGGGCGCAGAGGACCGCTATGCCGCGCAGATATTGGCAGAGGAAGGCTATGGCCTGGCCCTGCCCGTCGACCATCGCCTGGCCGGACGCGAGACGATCGCGGCGGAGGAACTGGCGGGCGAGACGATGATCGTGCGCCGCCATTGCGAGGCGCTGTCGGCGACCAGCCGCTATTTCGTCGATCGCGGCATCCGCCCGCATTTCGCGTACAGATCAACCAATGACGAGCGGGTGATGCAGATGGTGGCGGCCGGCCTGGGCGTCACGGTGATGCCGCTGGGGTATGCATGGCCCGGCATGGCGCGCGCCAAATTACGCGATTTTGGCGAACGGCGGACGATCGGCCTGCTCCATGGCCCCCGCGCCATTCCCCTGCGCGAGACGCCACCGCCGATGCTGCGCGCATTGGCGGTGGCGTTCGGCAAATTCTAAGAGAGTGGTTGAGAAATCGCGAAAGAGCGATTTCCGATACGGCACCAGCCCGCTCCCCCACCCGGCCACCCATAGAATACTGCCGTTGGGTGGTCGGGTGGGGGAGCGGGCTGGTGCCGGAATGCGCCGGATGGCGCATTCTCAAACAGACTCTAGATCGCCGGCGTAGCGACCGGCTTGCGCCAGATGTCGAAGGTGCCGGGCGGCTGCTGTTTCAGCGTCTCGCGCAGTTCGATCATCGGTCCCTGGCTTTCGACGATATTGCCGCCCGCCGGCCGGTCGATATCGATAATCAACATGTAGGACATGGTGAAGAGCAGGAACAATATGCCCGCCAGCATCCGTCCCTGCGTTTCCGACCGGGCATAGCCCAGCATCCCCGCGGTCACCGCGATATAGAGCCACAGCGCCAGGAACACCTCGCCCGGCACCCGGACCTTGCGCGCCGCCTTGCGCGCGCTGTCCATGTCGATCACCTCGTTGACGGTCGAATGGAGCGAGGAGGCCAGCGCGGAATTGCCGATCGTGTCGGTCGCCGCCAGCGTGCCGGCCCATAGCTCGACCAGCAACCTATCGCTGGCGACGACCAGCGGCGCCATCTTGTCCGGGCTGGCCGTGCCCAGTTCGACGCGGTTATTGGTGTAGTTGACCAATATTTGCGACAGGCGCGTGCGATGCGGTTCGGGCAGGCCCTGGACCCGCAAATAGCTGGTGCCGATGGCATTGGCTTCCTGTAGCACCAGCGCCCGGCGCGTTTCGAACCGGCCGACCGCCAGCGCGAAGGTGAAGCCCAGCAGCAGCGCGACCAGGCCGATCACGGCGGAGACGATATAGCCCTCCGCCCCGCCTTCTTCCTTGGCGCCCTTGTGCGTCAGCAGCAACCGCACGCGCCGCCGCAGGACATAGCCGGCCGCCGCCGTCAGCATCATGGTTGCCAGCATCAGCAGCCCGACCAGCAGGATGGGCAGTTTGTCCAGAAATTCCGCCAGATTGGCCATATGACCCCCTCAGTCTATCGGGGGCAGCATGTCCCGTTTCGGGGGCCGGGAGCCATCGGGCGAAACACCGGCATGGCTCAGGGATTATCCCTAGTGGTGACCGGTCGGCGCCGGGCTTCCATGACGATAGCCCGACGCGCGAGCAAGGCACCCCATGCGCAGGGGCGTCGCCATTTCAGCCGCTTGCGCATGCCCTGCTCCGCAGCCCGACCGGGCATAGTCCCCCGAACATCATGGCGCAATTGGACGGCTGCGCCATCGAGCCGCGCAGGGGCGCCCGCCACGCTTCAGTGTTTGTCCCGATGGTTCGCCCGTCGCCGATGGGGGATGGAGAGAATATGGCCATCCGCCCCGCCCTTTTTGCTGGCCCACGCATGATCCGGCGCCATCGTCTCGGGTGGCTGGCGCTTGCGTCCGTCCCCTGCCTGTCATCGGGCATGGCGACGGCCCAGAGCGAGACCGACGCGAACAGCCTGTCACGCGCCCTGCCCGCCGAAGACAGGACTGCAGCCTCCCCCACCCGCAAGCCCCAGATCCTCTTCGCGCCCGTGCCGCTGTCCAATCCGGCAACCGGCACCGGCCTCGCCGCCGGTGCCATCGCCTTCTACAATCCCAATGCCGCGCCCCAGCAGTGGATCAGCGCTGGCGGCATCATCTATACCTCGCGCGGGACCAGGGGCGTCGGCGCCTTTCATTCCATGTCGTTCGACAAGGATCGGCTGCGCTTCAGCGCCAGCCTCTCCTATATCGACGATCGCAACGACTATTATGGGATCGGCGCGGCTGCGGGCGATGACGGCATCCATCGCGAAATCGACAGCAAGCAGTTCAACATCGACCTCCAGGCGTTGATGCGCGTCTTCCCGCGCGGCTATGCCGGCATCCGCTATCGCCTGCGCACCACCGACGCGCGGCTGAAAGAGGCGGAGGCCGAATCCTTGCCGGCGCCGCCGCCCGACGCCATGAACAGCAATCTGTCCGCGATCGGCCCCAGCTTTGCCTATGATACGCGCGACAGCGCGACCCAACCGCATCGCGGCGTGATGTTGAGCGCCAACTGGCTGTTCGGCCTGCGCGCCCTGGGCGACAGCTATAGCCATGACAAGTTGCAGATGGCCGCCAACAGCTATCTGCCGATCGGCGCCGGCACGGTGATCGCACTGCGGGGCGCGCTATGTGCCGCCGGGGGCAACGCCCCTTATTATGATCTGTGCCTGTTCGGCGCGAACAACGATCTGCGCGGCTATGTCACCGGTCGCTATCGCGACAAGGCCAGTTGGGCGACGCAGGCCGAATGGCGCCAGCATGTCAGCGGTCGCTGGGGCGCAACCGCCTTTGTCGGGCTGGGCGGCATCGCGCCATCGGCCGGCACGATCATCGACAAGGGCAAGCTGCTGCCGGCCGGCGGCATAGGCCTGCGCTATCGTCCTTTCCGCAGCAATGACGTGCAGTTGCGCGTCGACCTTGCGGCGGGAAAGGACGATCATGCCATCTATGTCGGGATTGCGGAGGCGTTCTAGCCGCCAGGTTCAGCCCTGCGGCAGCAGCAGCGAGGAATCCCCATAGCTGTAGAAGCGATAGCGCCACGCGACGAAGATCCCGCTTTCCTCGGCGAAGGCCGGGATCACACTGTCCTCGCCGGCCGCGACATCGCGCCCGATCGAACCGCCCGCCTTCACTTATCCATATATTAACCATGGCAAATCACTGTCCTCGCAATTCATCCGAGGATCCGATCTTGCCCGAGACTCCCGCCGCGCGCCGGTTGCCCGCGACACCGATCATCCTGCTGACCGGCAGTTTCTTCCTCCTTGGCGCCCTCTATCTGGTCGGCATGCGCTTAAGCTTGGCGAACACGACCCCATTGTGGCTCGATGAAACCTGGAGCGGGATGATCGCGACGCGGCCGGACTGGTCGTCCTTCTGGCGCGAGGCCTGGCTCGATTGCAATCCGCCACTCTATTATCTGCTGCTGACAGGCTGGGTGACGCTGTTCGGCGACAGCAATCTGATGCTGCGTCTGCCCTCCATCCTGTTCGTCCTCGTCGCCGCCCTGTTGCCGTTGCTCTGGCGCCCGCGCACGCTTGGTCGCACCGGCGCCTGGACATGGGCCGCCCTCCTCTTTCTGTGGCCGCCCAATCTGGGCATCATGGTGGACGCACGCGGCTATGGCCTGATGATGATGCTGTCGACCGCATCCTGCCTGACCGTTGCGCACCTGCTTGAGCGATTGACGCTGCGCTGGGCGATGCTCTGGGTCGGGCTTGGAACACTGATGTTCCTCACCCATTATTATGCCGCCGTCCTGATCCTGGGCCAGATACTGGTGCTGCTGTACCGACATCGCCTGAACCTGGCGCGGATGTGGCCGGCGATGATCGTGGCGGCACCGGGCCTTGGCTGGTTCGCCTATCATCTGCCCCGGCTGGCAGACTATGCGCGCGACGATGTCGCCTGGTATGATCCCACCAGCCTGTCCCGAGCGCTGCTCAACCTGGCCTTTGTCCTGGGTGCGCAGAATATCATCGCCCTGTTCGCGGTCATCGCGCTTGTCATCGTCGCCACAATCCATATGCGACGCCGGACATCCGCTATCCTATCGAGCGGCAGCGACCCGTTGCCGCTCACGGCACTGACGGCGGTGATCGGCTTTGCCATTGCGATCCTGGTCAGCCTGTTCCAGCCGTCCCTGACCGACCGCTATCTGGTGCCACTGGTGCCAAGCGCAATGCTGGGCCTGACCCTGTTGATCCAGCGCACGCCGCGCCCCGATCATGCCGCACTGGGCATGGCTTTCGCCTTCATGGCGCCCGTCCTCAACCCCGCGCTGATGCGGACCGGACTGGGCGACCGAACGATCTACGGCTATGAACAGGGCAGCGACTTCATCCGCGCGGAACGGCCCGACCGCGTCCTGTTCCTGTGGGATTCGCCCTCGGCAAAGATCATGGATCGCGCATCGCTTGCGGCGATCGGCGGCTATTTCCTGACGCGGGCTGGAATGGACGTGCCCGTGGAACCGCTGGTCGTCGACCGTAGGGCCGACCCGAACGCAATATTGCGCGCCCATGCCATAAGCGACCGCCCCGCGCTGATCTGGCTATATAATGCCCATTATCGTTCGGCCGCCAAGGACCATCCACCGACATTGCAGGATGACCCTTCCTGGCACTGCAACCGCGGCACCCGCACCGACATCGTCGGCAGCATCGCCTGCGTCAAACGAGTGCAGTAATGACCGATTGCCGTCACGGCAGCAGCAGCGAGGAATCCCCATAGCTGTAGAAGCGATAGCCGGCGGCGATCGCATGGGCGTAGACCTGTTGCATCCGATCGCGGCCCATCAAGGCACTTACCAGCATGAACAGGGTCGATTTGGGCAGGTGAAAATTGGTCATCAGCCCGTCGATCGCGCGGAAGCGATAGCCGGGCGTGATGAAGATGCGGGTTTCGTCGGCGAAGGGGCGGATCACGCCATCCTCACCGGTCGCGCTTTCGAGCAGGCGCAGCGAGGTAGTGCCGACCGCGATGATCCGGCCGCCGGCCGCGCGCGCGGCGTTCAGGCGATCGGCCGTGTCCTGATCGATCCGGCCCCATTCGGCATGCATGCGATGGTCGTCGGTATCGTCCGCCTTGACCGGCAGGAAGGTGCCCGCGCCGACATGCAGGGTCAGCGTTTCGGTCAGCACACCGGCCTGCGCCAGTGCGGCGGTGAGGTCGGGCGTGAAGTGCAGCGCGGCGGTGGGGGCGGCGACCGCGCCATCCTCGCGCGCGAACATGGTCTGGTAATCGCTGCGGTCACGCTCGTCGGTGGCGCGCTTGCTGGCGATATAGGGCGGCAGCGGCATGCGCCCGGCCCGTTCCAGCAGAATCTCGACCGATTCCTCGCCCTCGAAATCGAGGGTGACGCCGCCATCCTCGTCGCGCGGGCCGGCGATCGCGGTGACGCCGGCACCGAAATCGATCCGGTCGCCATCCCGCACCCGCTTGGCATTGCGCAGAAAGGCCTGCCACTGGCGCAAGCCCAGCCGCTTGTGCAGGGTCGCGCCGATCCGCGCCTCACCCCGCATCCCTTCGAGCTGGGCGGGAATGACGCGAGTGTCGTTGAAGACCAGCACATCGCCCGCGCGCAGCAGCGATGGCAGGTCGCGCACGATGCGATCCTCCATCGCGCCGTCACCGGGCACGAGCAGAAGGCGCGCCGAATCGCGCGGGCTGGCCGGACGGAGCGCGATATTCTCCGCCGGCAGATCGAAATCGAACAGGTCTACACGCATGACGATGGCCCTTCCGGGCGCAAACTCACTTCTTCTTGGGGGCCGGCTTCTTGGCCGGGGCAGCCGGCTTCTTCGACGGCAGCGCTGCGGGTTCGGGCGCCGGCGGCGGGGGCGGCGGTGCCAGCACCGGCGGCTTGCCGTCGCTCTCGATCGAGGCCTGCAGGATCACGGTCGGGTCGGCCGGCGGCTCGCCCTCATGGATCGCGTCGACATATTGCATGCCTTCGATCACGCGGCCGAAGACGGTATATTTCTTGTCGAGCTGCATGCGCGGCAGCAGCACGATGAAGAACTGGCTGTTGGCGCTGTCCTCGCTCTGGGCGCGGGCCATCGACAGGGTACCGCGCAGATGCGGCATCGGGTTGAACTCGGCCTTGAGGTCGGGCAGCGTCGAACCGCCGGTGCCGTCCCCCTTGGGATCGCCGCCCTGGGCCATGAAGCCGGGGATGACGCGATGGAACTTCAGGCCATTGTAGAAGCCCTGGCGGGTCAGTTCCTTGATCCGCTCGACATGATTGGGGGCGATGTCCGGGCGCAGCTGAATGCGCACGCGGCCGCCGCTCGACAGATCAAGATCCCAGATATTCTGCGGGTCGGCCGGAATGGTCGCCGGCGGCAGCTGCGGCGTCAGCTGAGCGCCCAGCGACTTGGCATTCTGCTCCGCCTTCGCAGCGGTCTCCGCCTTCTTCATTTCCTCGGCACCGCCGCCGCCACCGCCGCCACCCTGGGCGAAGGCCACGCTGGACGCGGTGAGGGCGAAACCGATCGCCACGGTCTTGAGCGCGGAAGTGAAACGCATGCGAATAAGCTTTCCTTAGATCTTGCCCGGGAAGGTCAAGCCGTCCTGATAGCGCCCTGATCGGGATTGGCAACTGAACGCGGGCTGAAACGAGACGGCAACAATGAAGGCAACCCGTTCCTAGCCCTGCCCTTTAAGGCCGAGTGCGGCAACCCGCGCCTCCACCTCCTCGCGCACGGCGGGGCTGACGAACTTGTGGATCGGCCCGCCATAGAGGGCTATTTCCTTGACCAGACGCGACGCGATCGGCTGCAACGAGACGTCGGCCATCAGGAAGACGGTTTCGACCCGGCTGTTGATCTGCTGGTTCATGCCCGCCATCTGATATTCATATTCGAAGTCGGCGACGGCGCGCAGGCCCCGGATGATGACGCTGGCCCCCTGCGATTCGGCAAAGTCCATCAACAGCGAGTTGAAGCCGGTGACGACGATTTCGGTGTCGATGTCCGCACATTCGCGGCGAACCATGTCCAGCCGCTCCTCGTCGGAAAACATCGGCGACTTGCTGATGTTTGTGGTGACGCCGATCACCAGCTTGTCGACCAGCTTCGCGCCGCGGCGGATGATGTCCATATGGCCAAGGGTGATGGGGTCGAAGGTGCCGGGATAGACACCGATACGCGACTTGCTCATGATCTAGCGGTCCCTCTCCACAATATAGTCGGCAATGGCGCGCAGCAGGTCCGCCTCCGCGCCATGACCGTGCAGGTGCGCCTTGGCCTGTTCAACGAGCAGGCGCCCCTGTTCCCGCGCCCGGTCTACCCCCAGGAGCGAGACGAAGGTTTCCTTGCCGGCGGCGGCATCCTTGCCCAGCGCCTTGCCGGCGAGGGCCGCGTCGCCCTCCACATCGAGCAGATCGTCGGCAATCTGGAAGGCAAGGCCGATGTCGCGGGCATAGCCGTGCAGGCCGGTGCGCGCTTCGACCGGGATGCGCGCCATGATGGCGGCGGCATCGACGCAGAAGCCGATCAGCGCACCGGTCTTGAGATTTTGCAGTCGGGTGACGGTGGCGAGATCGAAGCGGGTCTTTTCCGCCTCCAGGTCCATCATCTGCCCGCCCGCCATGCCGGCCGGGCCGCTGGCGACGGCGAGCGCCTTTACGAGGTCGATGCGGACGAAGGCATCGGGATGGGTCTGTTCGTCAGCGAGGATTTCGAAAGCCAGATCATGGAGGCAATCGCCGGCCAGGATCGCGGTTGCTTCATCGAACGCCTTGTGGACGGTCGGCTTGCCGCGCCGCATATCGTCATTGTCCATCGCCGGCAGATCGTCATGCACCAGCGAATAGACATGGATGCATTCGATCGCGAGGCCAACGCGCAGCGCGGATTCGCGGGAAATGTTGAACAGGTCGCAGGTCGCCTGCACCAGCAGCGGCCGCAGCCGCTTGCCACCCCCGATCGCGGCATGGCGCATCGCTTCATAGAGGCGATGGCGCGGATCGTCGGGGATCGCGAGCAGCGCGTCGAACGCCCGGTCAATATCGGCCGCGACCGTTGCCGCACGGGCGGCGACCAGCGCACCTGCCGCGCTCCGTTCCATGCAGTGGGTCAATCCGCGCCGAACGGCTGGGCGCCGGTGATGGCGCCACCGGCATCGACGGTCAGCTTGCTGATGCGCGCCTCTGCCGCCTGCAGCCGCTCGGTGCAGCGCTTGCGCAGTTCTTCACCCTGGGCATAGAGCGAGATCGACTCATCGAGCGGGACATCGCCACTTTCCAGCCGGCGGACGATCGATTCGAGTGCGCGCAGCGCATCCTCGAACGACAATTGGGACAGATCCTTTTGCGGGGTATTTTCCTCAGCCATGCGCCTGCATTGACCGCCCCTGTCCACGGGGTCAAGCGCGGATGACATGGCAGCAGACCTAAGGCCGCTCAATAGTGGGTCAATCCCGCCGCTGTCACGCAAACGTCATGACGTCGCTGCACAGGCGTGGCGGAATTCGGGCAGTTTTGCGTTGACGCACAATGTTGCAAGCGCACATAAAAGGATCGCTATGAAATATTATCTCCCCCTCATCGCCGTTGCCGGCCTGACCATGCTGTCGGCCTGCAACAAGAGTGACGAACCCGAAGTCGTCGGCGGCCCCGCCGATCCGATGGCTGCCCAGCTTGCCAACGCCGCGCCGGTCGAGCTGCCGCCGTCGGTCAAGGCCAACAAGCAGTTCCGCTGCAAGGACAACAGCCTGTTCTTCGTCGACTATATGAGCGACGACAAGAGCGCGATCCTGCGCACCGAAAAGAATGGCGCGCCCACCATGCTGAAGGCGGCCGAAGCCGGCCAGCCCTTCACCGCCGAAGGTGGTTATGAGGTCAAGGGTTCGGGCAACGACGTGACGATCACCGTCCCCGGCAAGTCGGCGCAGGCCTGCCACGTCTGATCGCAGCATTGCCTGAGTCTTTTTTCTGACCGGGGCCGGTTCTTCCCTAGGAACCGGCCCTTTTTTCATGCCCGGTGCCTTTCCTGAACGACAGATAACGTGCCGGTTCAGGATGTTGCCAGCCAGGGTGGCAGAACAGCCTCGTACCAGAGATAAACAGGTCGAGGAGATGACCCATGAACTTCAAGAAGAGCCTGATCGCCATGGCCCTGGCGACCGCAACCGTCGCCACCGCCGTTCCGGCGACCTCCTTCGCCCGCGGCCATGACCGTGGCTGGCACCGTGGCGACCGCCATTATGACCATGGTCGCTATTCCGACCGTCGCGGCTATCGCGGTGACTATCGCTGCCGCAAGTCGGGCGGCACCACCGGCCTGCTGCTGGGCGGCGTTGCCGGTGCCCTGCTGGGCCGCGCGGTCGACACCCGCGGCGATCGCACCACCGGCACCGTTGTCGGCGCCGGCGCCGGCGCCCTGGCTGGCCGCGCCATCGACCGCAACAGCAGCTGCTAAGCGACTTAAGGGCGGCGGCCATGACTTGGCCGCCGCCTCCCCATTGTGAATCCCGCGCCACGCGTCTAAAGGCGCGCTCATGTCCAGCAGCGCCCCCCAGATCACCCCGCAGATCGTTGCCGAGCACGGTCTGTCCCCCGAAGAATATGATCGCGTCCTGAAGGCGATCGGCCGCGAGCCGAACCTGACGGAACTCGGGATCTTTTCGGTCATGTGGTCGGAGCACTGCTCTTACAAATCCTCCAAGATCCACCTGATGAAGCTGCCCACCAAGGGTCCGCAGGTGATCTGTGGCCCCGGCGAGAATGCCGGCGTGGTCGACATCGGCGATGGCCAGGCCGCCATCTTCAAGATGGAAAGCCATAACCACCCCAGCTACATCGAACCCTATCAGGGCGCCGCGACCGGCGTCGGCGGCATCCTGCGCGACGTGTTCACCATGGGCGCCCGCCCGGTAGCCAACATGAACGCACTGCGCTTCGGCCGCCCCGACCACCCCAAGATGAAGCATCTCATCAGCGGCGTGGTCCATGGCATTGGCGGCTATGGCAATTGCGTCGGCGTGCCGACCGTGGGCGGCGAGGTCAATTTCCACCCCGCCTATGACGGCAATATCCTGGTCAATGCGATGACCGTGGGCATCGCCGACACCGACAAGATCTTCTATTCGGCCGCCAGCGGCGTCGGCAACCCGATCGTCTATGTCGGTTCCAAGACCGGCCGCGACGGCATCCATGGCGCGACCATGGCCTCGGCCGATTTCGGCGAGGATAGCGAAGAGAAGCGCCCCACCGTCCAGGTCGGCGACCCCTTCACCGAAAAGCTGCTGATCGAGGCGTGCCTGGAACTGATGGCGTCGGACGCGATCGTCGCGATCCAGGACATGGGCGCCGCCGGCCTCACCTCCTCCAGCGTCGAAATGGCGTCGAAGGGCGGCGTCGGCCTGCACCTCAAGATGGATGACGTGCCGCAGCGCGAAACCGGCATGACCACCTATGAGATGATGCTGTCGGAAAGCCAGGAGCGCATGCTCATGGTGCTCAAGCCCGGCCGCGAAGCCTTTGCCGAGGCGATCTTCAAGAAGTGGGAACTCGACTTCGCCGTCATCGGCCATGTCACCGACACCGGCCGCATGGTGCTGGAGCATAAGGGCGAGATCGTCTGCGATATTCCGCTTGCCCCCCTGGCCGACGATGCGCCGCTCTATGACCGTCCCTCGATGCCGAAGGACGAATATAAGATCTGGTCGAAGGTCGAACCGCTGGGCGATATCGCCGAGAGCGCCGACATTGGCGCCGACCTCGTCACGCTGATGGGCAGCCCCGACATCGCCAGCCGTCGCTGGATCTGGGAACAATATGACCATATGGTCGGCGCCGACACGGTGCAGCGCCCCGGCGGCGACGCCGCTGTGGTCCGCGTCCATGGCAGCCGCAAGGGCATTGCCATCAGCACCGACTGCACCCCGCGCTATTGCTATGCCGACCCCTATGAAGGCGGCAAGCAGGCGATCGCGGAATGCTATCGCAACCTGAGCGCGGTCGGATCGACCCCGCTGGCCGTCACCAACTGCCTCAACTTCGCCAATCCGCAGCGCCCCGAAATCATGGCGCAGCTGACCGGCTGCCTGGAGGGCATGGGCGACGCCTGCCGCGCGTTCGACTTCCCGATCGTGTCGGGCAATGTCAGCCTCTACAATGAATCCAAGGCGACCGGCGGTGGCTCGGCGATCCTGCCGACCCCGGCGATCGGCGGCATCGGCCTGCTGGCCGATATCGACGTGATGGCGACCGTGGCGTTCAAGAATGAAGGCGACGCGATCTGGCTGGTCGGCGGCGAAGGCACCCATCTGGGCCAGTCGATCTGGCTGCGCGAGATTGCAGGCCGCGAAGCGGGCGATGCGCCCAAGGTCGACTTGGCGGTCGAGCGCGCCAACGGCGACGCCGTCCGCGCACTGGTCGTCGCGGGCACGGTCAATGCCGTGCATGACATTTCCGACGGTGGCCTGATCGTCACGATCGCGGAAATGGCGCTGGCCGGCAAGATCGGCGCGACGCTGGACGTGGCGCTGAGCACCGCTTCGGCGTTCGGTGAAGACCAGAGCCGCTATGTCGTCACGGCACCGGCCGGCGTCGAGATCGCAGGCGCGGTCAAGATCGGCACCGTTGGCGGCGACAACGTGGCGGGCGTGTCGCTCGACGCGCTGCGCACCGCGCATGAGGGCTTCTTCCCCGCGCTGATGGACAGCGAACTCTAAATCTTTCCGTCCCGCCGGGTGCAGCGCATCCGGCGGGACAAGTTCATCCCAATCTGCCATGATCCACCCCGAGAAAATGGGGAGCGCACCATGCGCGAGAGGATCATCCGGGCGACCTTGGTCGCCGGCACACTCGACATATTTTCCGCCTTCGTCTTTGCCGGCATGGCAGGCACGGCGCCGCATGCGGTGCTGCAATTTGTCGCGAGCGGCCCGCTGGGCGATCGCGCGCGGGGCGACCCCGCCTGGCTATGGGCGATTGCCGGCCTGGCCGTCCATTTCGCGATCATGGCCTGCATGGCGGCCGCCTATATGCTGATCGCGCAGCGGCGCCCTGCCCTGCGCCGCCATCCGGTCGTCGCCGGTCTGCTCTATGGCCTGCTGCTCTGGGCGATCATGTACTGGATCGTGCGGCCGTGGCGCTGGCCCGCCATGTGGCTGCCCGCCGCCTATGCCGCGCTGCCGATCAGGCGGATCGCCTGGAATATCGGCAACCAGCTCTTCTCCCACTGCATCCTGGTCGGCCTGCCGATCGCCTTCATCGCGGCCGGGCGCCGACGATAGATAGTGACAGCGAAGTTGACATATCCAGGCCGTTTGCGCGCGCAGGGCTGGATTTTTGATAGCGCTATCAATTCCTCTCTCCTATGCTCGGCAAAAATGGGAGGAGAGGATATGCGCAAGACCCGTCGTGCCGCCTTGCTGTTGCTGGCCGCCATTGCCGGCCCGGCCCTGGCAGGCCCCGCCCGCTTCAGCGATTTCCGCTATGACGGTCGCGCCCAGGAACAGGTGACGCCCGGCCCGGACGACTATCGCAACCCGATCCTGTCGGGCTATTATCCCGATCCATCGATCACGCGGGTTGGCGATACCTATTATCTCGTCAACTCCTCCTTCGCCCATTATCCGGGGCTGCCGGTCTTCCGGTCGAGCGACATGGTGCATTGGCGCCAGATCGGCAATGCGATCGACCGGCCCGACCAGTTTGATTTCAGCGGCCTGCGCAGTTCGCGCGGCATGTTCGCGCCCGACATCTCCTTCCATGACGGGCTCTTCTACCTGGTCGGCACCTGCGTCGATTGCGGCGGCAATTTCGTGATGACGGCAAAGGACGCGGCCGGGCCGTGGTCGAAACCGCACTGGCTGCCGTTCGAGGGGATTGATCCGTCGATCTACTGGGAAGGCGAGCGCGCCTTCATCGTCAATAATCGCGCGCCGGCCGAACCGCCCCGCTATGAGGGACATCGGGCGATCTGGGTGCAGGAATTTGACTGGCACGCGCTCAAGATGACCGGCACGGCGACCCAGATCGTCAATGGCGGCGTCGACATCAGCCAGAAGCCCTCCTGGATCGAGGGGCCACATCTGCTGAAGCGCGAAGAGTTTTATTATCTGATCGCGGCCGAGGGCGGCACCGGCGACCAGCATAGCGAAGTGGTGTTCCGCGCCCGCGACCTGCGCGGCCCCTTCACCCCCTATGCCGGCAATCCGATATTGAGCCAGCGCAGCCTGGACCCGGCCCGGCCCCATCCGGTGACATCGGCCGGCCATGCCAAGCTGGTGCAGACGCAGGCGGGCGACTGGTGGGCGACCTTCCTCGCCACCCGCCCCTATGGCCCCGATCTCTACAATATCGGGCGCGAAACCTTCCTGCTGCCGGTCGCATGGCGCGATGGCTGGCCGCATATATTGGAGGCCGGCAAGGCCATTCCCTATGCGGCGAAGCGCCCGGCCCTGCCCGTGCGCGATGCCGATGCGCCGCCGACCAGCGGCGATTTTGCCTATCGCGACCGGTTCGATGGGCCACGCCTTAGTATGGACTGGATCGGGCTGCGGACGCCCAAGGTACCGCTTTACCGGTTGGAGGCGCGCGCGCTGGTGCTGGACGGCACGACGGCGCTGGGCGACCTCAGCGGCGCCCCGGCCTTTGTCGGGCGGCGCCAGCAGCATCATGTCGCGACTATCAGCACGGACCTTCTCTATCGGCCGGAGCCGGAGGGAGATCTGGCGGGGCTGGCGGCCGTGCAGTCCGATCGCTCCTTTTTATTCTTCGGCGTGACGCAGAAGGACGGGAAACAGCAGATCGCCCTGATGCTGCGCGAGGACAGCGATCGTGACAGGCTGGTCGCTGCCGCGCCGATCGATCCGGCCAAGCCCGTCCGCCTGATCATCGCCCTTAATGGCGGCACGGCGCGCTTCGCCTATGGCGTCGACGGGCGGGAGGCGGTGCTGGCGCGCGATGTCGATATCCGCTTCCTCAGCACCCATGAGGCTGGCGGCTTCGTCGGCACGGTGGTCGGCCCCTATGCCTGGGCCGCGCGCGTCACCCGGCCGATCAGCAACTGATAGACGTCGCGGCCGCCCACCTCGTCATAGGCGGCCATGACCCGGCGCAGCGCGGCGGGGGAGAGCGGCCGGCGCCCCTCGTCCGGCACCACCGCGCCGATGCCTTTGAGATGGCCGATCAGCGCACGGGCGCCCTGCCCGTCCAGCAGGACGGTCTCGTCAAAGGCGAAGGCGTCGCCATAGGCCGCCAGCATCGCCCGCAGCGCGTCGAGCGAGGGATAGACAGGGACGCCGGGTGTCAGATCGCAGGTGGCATGGGCGGCGCGCCACTGGGCGAAACTGCCCTGCCCCATGGTCGAGAAAATGAGGCTGCCACCGGGGCGCAGCAGCGCCACCAGCCGCGCGATCGCGGCGGGCAGATCGTCAAACCATTGGAAGGCAAGGCTGGAGAGGATGAGGTCGAACCATTCGCCCTCGAACGAGGGTGCCTCCCCATCCATTGCGAGGAAAGTGCCGGCGACCAGCCCGGCCGATGCCGCGCGGTCCAGCATCTTTGGCGAGATGTCCGTGGCGACCAGTTCCGCACCGGGCCAGCGGGTCTGGATGTCGCGCGTGAGCAGGCCGGTGCCGCAACCGATTTCCAGGATGCGCGCGACGCCGTCCGGACTCTGCCGCTGGGCAATGTCTGCGACCAAAGCTGCGGCCGTCCGCTGCGGCCCGGCATGGTCGTCATACCGGTCGGCCGCCGCGCCGAAGGAGTCGCTTATCCGTTGCTTGCGGCCATCATTCATGGGTAGTGGTCCGATTCTGACATTTGGCTGCGCTGCCCACTAGATTGTGACCAAATGTCAGAATCTATTGGACCACTAGAAATTTCGATTCTGGTGGATTTTTCGATTTTGACATTTGCATCCCGCCGACAAGCCAAGGGCGCGCAAATGTCAAAATCAATCCACCAGCCGCATGGCAGAGCCATGGCCGCTTGGCCAGCATCTTCAAGGATCGCCCCGCATGACCGCCGCATCGCCCCGTATCCCCGCCATGGACGTGCTGCGCGGCTGCGCGGTGATGGGCATATTGTGGATGAACATCACCGCCTTCGCCCTGCCGCAGAACGCCTATTTCAATCCGGTCGCGGCCGGGCCGATGTCGGCCGGCGACATCGCCTTCTGGGCAAGCAGCCTGATCCTGGTCGACGGCAAGATGCGCGGGCTGTTCTCGCTGCTGTTCGGGGCGTCGATGCTGCTGCTGATCGACCGGGAGGAAATGGCCGGGCGGGATGGCACGCGGACGCAACTGGTGCGCGGCGGCTGGCTGCTGGCAATCGGCCTGCTGCATCACATATTGCTGTGGTGGGGCGACATATTGGTGACCTATGCGGTGGTCGGCACCATCGCCCTGCTCTTTGCCCAGAAGGAGCCGCTGGCGCTGGTCAAATGGGCTTTTCTCGCCTTCCTGATCCACTTCCTGATCTGCGGCGCCTTCATCGCCAGCCTCTATGGCTGGGCTCATGCCGCCGCCGCACCCGGTGCCGCCGCCGCGACGCGCGAGGGACTGGACAGCTTCCTCGCTGGCCTGTCCGACCCCAGCAGCCCGATCATCCAGCAGGATATCGCCATCTACACAGGCAGCTTCGGCGGGATCGTGCGCCATCATCTGACCGGCTTTGTCGGCGACTGGCTGTGGACCTTCCTCTTCACCGGGCTCGACACGCTGGGCTTCATGCTGCTGGGCATGGCGATGCTGAAGGGCGGATTCCTGATCGGCCGCTGGCCCGCCGATCAATATCGGCGGACCGCGCGCCATTGCTTCCTGATCGGGCTGGTGCCGATGATCGGCCTGACCATCTGGGTGGTGGCGAGCGGTTTTGCCCCGCTGACCGCCTTTTCCACCGCGCTGCTCTGGTCCTTCCCCTTCCGCATCCCGCTGGCGGTCGGCTGGGCGGCGCTGATCCTGTGGCTGCTGGCGCGGCATCGCGATCACTGGCTGGTCGGTCGGATCGCCGCGACCGGGCGCATGGCGCTCAGCAATTATCTGGGCACCAGCCTCATCATGACGGCGATCTTCTATGGCTGGGGGCTGGGGCTGTTCGGACAGGTGCGCCCCGCGACCTTTCCGCTCTTCCTTATCGCCGCCTGGGCGGTGATGCTGCTGTGGTCCAAGCCCTGGCTCGACCGATTCGCGATGGGGCCGGCCGAATGGGTGTGGCGCAGCCTGCAACAGGGGAAACTGCAAAAGATTCGCAGGAGCGCATGATCTTCTATTGCGATCCATTAGCATCTGGCCTATTTCACGGGTCAGGAGAATCCAATGGTCGTCTGTGTTTGCAATGCCATTCGCGAAAAGGATCTGCGGGAAGCGGCGCGCGATGGTGCCGATACCCCCTGTAGCGCCTATGCCCGTTTCGGCCGCCGTCCCAAGTGCGGCCAGTGCGTCGGCTATGCCCGCACGATCATCGCGGCGGAGCGCGCGACGGCCTGAATAGATTGCGAAGCAGGCGCAGTAAAAGGCCCCTGACAATCGCGAACACCACGCAATAGCTGCCTGAAAAATGGCGGTTTTCTGCGCCTTTCCGGCTTAACAACCGGATGCGAAACCTTTATATGTCCGGCATTCCCAATAACAGCCGGAGCATAGCGCCATGAAGGGCGACCAGAAGGTTATCGATTATCTGAACGAGGTCCTCAAGAACGAGTTGACCGCGATCAACCAATATTTCCTCCACTATCGCATCCTCAATCACTGGGGCATCGAGAAGCTCGCCAAGTTCGAATATGAGGAATCGATCGACGAGATGAAGCACGCCGACAAGGTGGCGGAGCGCATCCTGTTCCTCGACGGACTGCCCAATTTCCAGCTGCTCGGCCGCCTGAAGATCGGCGAAACCGTCGAGGAAATCCTCAAGGCGGATCTGGAGCTGGAATATGAGGCGCTGCCGGTGCTGCGCGACGCGATCGCCTATTGCGAGTCGATCAAGGACTTCGTCAGCCGCGACCTGTTCCAGTATATCCTCGAAAGCGAGGAAGAGCATGTCGACACGCTGGAAACCCAGTTCGAGATGATCGAGCGCATGGGCATCCAGAATTATGTCCAGCTGCAGAGCAAGGCCAAGGAAGACTGAGACTGACGCGCGGGGCCGGCTGTCCGGCGGTTGGCCCCGTTTACAGGCTGCGGGGGAAGGCGCGCATCGCCCTTCCCCTGCCCTTTATGGCCTAACCTTGCACCATCGGTGCAGAGCCGGATTTCCCGTCAGATGAGCGCGTCGAGAATGCCGATCAGCGGCAGGTCGGCCGGTGGCATGTCGAGCGCATACATTTGCGCGGGCCGCACCCATTGCAGCGCGGTGGCATGGCGCGCTTCGGGCATCCCTTCCCATTTGCGGCAGACATAGAGCAACAGCAGCAGATGCTTATTCTCCAGCGGCGCGCTGGCGAAGGTCGCGGGCGCCAGGCAGCTTTCATGGGTGCGGATCCCCAGTTCCTCCTCCAGTTCGCGCACCAGCGCCGCCTCGGGCGTTTCGCCCGGCTCGACTTTGCCACCGGGGAACTCCCACAGGTCCGCCATCGGCTTTCCGGGTGGCCGTTGCTGCACCAGAACGCGCCCATCGGCATCAATCAGGGCGACAGCGACGACCAGAAACGGGGTAAAACTCTGCATAACGCTCCCTTGCGAGGGCTTTGTTAACCGTGGCTGCTTTACACACGAATTGTGGAGTGTCTGTAGCCAAGCGGGGTCATATGCGCGCGATCATCGAATTCGTCACGAAATCCGCGCTTTCGCGATGTGAGCGGGGGGCAACCGCCGTCGAATATGGCCTGATCATCGCCATGGTTGTGCTGGCTATGATCGCGGCGCTGAACAATGTCGCGACACGAACCACCGGCATGTGGAACAATGTCGCCGAAGAAGTTACCAAGCATTAACCAATAAATTCTGACACGCCACTTTCCGCATTAAACTTTTCTCAACCGAGCCAAACTAGACAGGTCTTCGCTGACCTAATCCAAAGCGGGGCGGCCGGGTAGTTTAACGTAACGTTTGTCAAGGAGACATCACATGCAGTTCATTCGCAAGATGCTGAAGAACGAAAAGGGCGCGACCGCCATCGAATACGGCCTGATCGCCGCTCTGATCGCCGTGGCCGCCATCGGCGCCATGACCAGCCTGGGCTCGAAGCTGGGCAGCACCTTCAACAACGTTTCGGGCAACCTGAAGTAAGCTCGAAACCGATGTTAGAAAAGGGCGGCGGAAGCAATTCCGCCGCCCTTTTTCTTTGCCTGGAATCTGCCGAATCTTACCAGGTGACGATCTTCACCCGATCGCCCGGTTTCAGCACGGAGCGTTCGTTGAGGGCGTTCAGCACCAGGAAGCGCTCCAGCGGATAATCGCTATAGGCCATGCGGCGGCCAAGCGACTGGACGGTGTCGCCCGCCTTGACGGTCACCAGATTGACCCGGCGCGGCTTGATCGCCGCCGCCTCCTGCGCCGACAGGCGCTGGACCGAACGGACCATCGAGTCGAACGGGCCGATACCCTTGCCCGCCGGGGTCAGCAGCAGGAAATGATAGGCCTTTCCGCCGCCGAAATCATAAGCGAAGACGGTGGCGTCGATCTGACCCGACTTGGTGCTGGCGCGCACCGTGCGCCAGGCGGCCGGCAGGCCGTTGATCGTTGTGCGCTGCACCTCACCCGCCGGCGGCGCGCCAGCATTACCCGCGAGTCGCTTGAGCACCGAATCGATATAGGTCGACAAATTGCCATTATAGGCCATGCCGCCGAACTGCGCCTGACCGCCCGAACCGGTGATGCTGACCGCGTCCGCGCCATTTTCCATGCCGAAGCCCGAGGGCGCGGTGAAGGACAGGCGCAGGTCGGGATGGCGGAAGCGGCTGCCGTCGATCACGCCCTGCTTGGGATCATCGCCATAGAGGACGCCATTGAGCGCCGTCAGGAAGGCATCGCGGTTGCGCAGCGTGCTGGTCGCGCCGGTGCGCGAGGCCATCTGCGCCGCCCGATCGACGCGTTCGCCCGGATCGGGATGGGTGCTGGCCCATTCGGGCATGGAGCGCGCGTCGCCCGACACACGCTGGTCCAGACTGGTCTGCGCCGCGAGCGAGGCGAGCATGTCCGACAGCGCACGGGGATCATAGCCGGCCGAGGCGAGGTAGCGGATGCCCAGATCGTCCGCCTCATATTCCTGGCTGCGCGAGAATTTGAGGGTCAGAAGCTGGCTGCCGGTGCCGATCCCCTGCTGCAGCACCCCGCCCAGCGCCGAATCGCCCAGCAGGGCACCGGTCAGCACCTGCAGCAGCGCGCCGCCGATCGCGTTGCGCTGCGCCGCCTGCTGGCGCCGCTGGCCATGCTGGGCGGCGACATGGCCGACTTCATGGCCCAGCACGCCGGCCAGTTGCGCCTCGTCATTCATCAGCGCCATCAACTGGCGCGTGACATAGACATAGCCGCCGGGGATGGCGAAAGCGTTGTTGACCGGGGAGTTGAGCAGGGTGACGGTGAAATCGCCCTGCGCGTTGGAGAGGCCCGACTGGACCGCGATGCGGCGTCCGACCGTCTCCACATAGCGCGCCTGCGGCCCGACATAGGCGCCGCCAAATTCCTTGAGCAGTTCGGGATGCTGCTTGGCACCCGATGCCTTGTCCTGCGCGCTGATCGAGGAGACGGTGCGAATCGCCCGCTGCTGCCCCAGCACCGCCGGCGCCACGCCCGCGACGATCAGGCCGACGCCAAGGCCAGCCGACAACCATGTCCGATTCATTCCATTCCCATCCTTGACACCCTGCCCCTGTTACCGTGCCGTAACGAGCGAGGACAGGATGCTGTTCCGGGAAATTGACGTCAGATACCGATGGCCAGGAACTTGTCGGCGCGATCGGTGCGCAGCGCCTGCGGTTCGAGGCCGGACAGCGCGTCCAGTTCCTCGCCAATGGCTGCGCCCAGATTGGCGATCGCCTGCACCGGCTCACGATGGGCGCCGCCCACCGGCTCGACGACGATACGGTCGATCACGCCCAGGCCCTTGAGATGCTGCGCCGTGACCTGCATCGCGGTCGCCGCGTCGCTGGCCTTGTCGGCGGTGCGCCACAGGATCGAGGCGCAGCCTTCGGGCGAGATCACCGAATAGACGGCATGTTCGAACATCAGCACGCGATTGGCCGCGGCCAGCGCCACTGCGCCGCCCGAGCCGCCCTCACCCACCACGGCCGCGACCATGGGGACGCCGAGCGCCAGACAGGCTTCCGTCGAACGGGCAATGGCTTCGGCCTGGCCACGTTCTTCGGCCTGAACGCCGGGAAAGGCGCCCGAGGTATCGACCAAAGTGACGACCGGCAGGCCGAACCGGTCGGCCAGTTCCATCAGGCGGATCGCCTTGCGATAGCCTTCGGGCTTGGCCATGCCGAAATTGTGACGGACGCGGCTGGCAGTGTCGTCGCCCTTTTCATGGCCGATGACCATGACCTTGCGCTCGCCCAGCGTCGCGAAGCCGCCGATGATCGCCTGATCGTCGGCAAAGGCGCGGTCGCCGGCCAGCGGCATGAAATTGTCGAACATGCCCGCGACATAATCCTTGAAGTGCGGGCGTTCGGGGTGGCGGGCCACCTGCGTCTTCTGCCAGGGCGTCAGCTTGGCATAGATGTCCGACAGCATCTTGTCGGCACGCTGTTCCAGCGTGTTGATCTCGCCACTAATGTCGATGTCGCCGACGGAGGCCGTCTGGCGCAGTTCGATGATGCGGGCTTCCAGCTCTGCGACCGGCTTTTCAAATTCGAGAAAGCTTACCATGGCGGATGGCGTTAAGGCGCGGACGCGTCGCCGTCAACGCGGGGATGCGCGATCCTGGCTTGCATGCCGGCCAGCGGGTGCCGGCTGTTGACCAGTTCGACCAGCCGGCGGCTATCGACATGGGTATAGATTTGCGTCGTGCCGATATCCGCATGGCCCAGCATGGATTGCAGCGCGCGCAGGTCCGCCCCGCCCTCCAGCAAATGGGTGGCGAAGGCATGGCGCAGCACATGGGGGCTGACCCGTTCGGGCGCGATGCCGGCCGCCGCGGCCAGTTGCTTCACCAGCTGATAGAGGCGGATGCGGCTGACATGACTCTTGCCCGAGGGGAAAAGCCAGGGGCTGTCCGCCGGCACATGGGTGAGCCAGGTCGCAACGGCGGCACGGGCGCGGTCGGAGATCGGCACCAGCCGCTCGCGCGCCCCCTTGCCCTTGATGATGAGGAAGGGGCGATCGACCGCCAGCGCCTTGCGCGGCAGCGAAACCAGCTCGGTCGCGCGCAGGCCCGAGCCATAGAGAAGTTCGATCAGCGCCGAGAGCCGCAGATCGAGCGGCGCGGGATGGTCCGTCTCCACCCGCTGCGCGATCAGGGCAAAAAGCGAATCGACCTCCTGCGACGACAATATCTTGGGCAGCGGCCGGCGCGTGACCGGCCGGGGCAATGCCGCGCCGGGATTGTCGGCGCGCAGCCCCTCCTCCTCCAGAAAGGCGTAGAAAGCGCGCAGCGCGGACGCCTTGCGCGCGACGGTGGAGGCCGCGAGCGGCGCCCATTCGCCGGCGAGGCCGCCGAGCGCATCC
This sequence comes from Sphingobium sp. DN12, assembly GCF_051058005.1. NCBI lineage: Bacteria > Pseudomonadati > Pseudomonadota > Alphaproteobacteria > Sphingomonadales > Sphingobiaceae > Sphingobium > Sphingobium sp. DN12. The sequence goes on along the minus strand of NZ_CP173717.1, from coordinate 547,552 downwards.
TGGCTGGCGGCGGCAAGCCCGCCGACAATCTCCCCGGCGCCCTGAAGGTCGGTGCGATAGGCAAGCAGCGTGTTGCGCGACGCGCCTCGTTCCGCCGCCATCATTTCGAGGAAGCGGTCGATCAGGACGGCGTCGTCATTCATCGCCCCGGACCGGGTCAGGACAGGCGGGTCAGGGCCTCGGCCGCGATCATCCGCGCCTCCGGGTCCAGCCCGACGCGATGCAGCGCCGCCACCACATGATAGAGATGGCCGGCCGGCAGGCGATGCCAGTCGCGCCCCTGCATGCCAACGGCAGCGAGCAACGCCACGGTCGCCTTCTCGCCCCGCTGCGACGCGGCGTCGATCGCTCGCGCCCAGCGGCTGTTGGCGGCCAGGGTGAAGCCATTATCCTGCGCCAGCGCGGCTGCATCATTGGCCGACAGGCGCGACAGGCCCGCCAGCGCGGCGATCAGCATCCGTCCCTTTTCAGGGCCGGCTTCGCCGACATAGCTGGAGATGCGACTGCTGCCGCTGTCGACGACCGTGCTGGGCGCGCCGACCGCGAGCAAGGCCCAGAAATCCTGCGCGCCATCGCCATCGATCTGGCCGATCGCCTGCGCCCAGCGGGCCGCATTGCGATCATAGCCGGCGGTCAGCATCGCCGCGACCAGATTGGCAGCATCGCGCGCATCGGCCTGCGACACCGGCAGTGCGGCCGCGGCGCGGGCCGTGGCGATCAGGCCGACATAATCGGGCGCGCCATTGTCGCGCCACAACGTCTGCATCGCCTGGATGCGGGCACCCGCAGTCGGGCCGGAATAGGCATTGCGCAGCGCATCGACGCGATCGGCCAGATCGGACGCAAGATCGCCTTCGCTGCCCAGCTCGGCATAGAAATTGACCAGCGCCTCGCTGGAGAAGACGCCCAGTCGCGCCGCGACTTCGCTGCCCGGCAGGCGGCGCACGGCGGTCAGCGCCGGCGCGCGGGCTTCCCAAGCACGGACGTGCGGGCCGACGCTACCGAACATGTCGTCGGGGATCGGCACGTTGAGCGCCGTCGCCAGGCCATAGCGCCAGGCGGTGAGGCCATCGACGCCGTCCCATTCGATCTTGACCGAACGGCGCGCATTGAAGCCCGCGCCGACCATCTTTTCGGCCAGGCGATAATCGATGCCGCGCACCACGCCCTTGCGCTGGGCCTGGTTGAGCGCGGCGCTGGCGGAACCCTGATCGCCCGACAGCGCCGGGCAGATCGCCCGCGTCATGTCCCAGCCCGGTTCCTTGCTGGTGCGCAGCGCGCCCGCCGACAGCGGGCACAGGCCCGCCGGATCGGCGGTCGCCAGATAGGTCTGCATCGCGATCGCGTAGAGGCGCGGCGTATATTTGTCGGGGTCGACGCTCTGCACCAGCAGCCGGGCGCTGTCCGCCTCGCCCATGCGCAGCAGCAGCCAGGCGCGCTCGGCCGCCCAGTCGGCGCCATTGATGCCGCGCGGCGTGTCGGTCGCGCTGAGCAGCGCGCGCCGCAGCAGGATGGAGGCCCAGCGCGACAGGATCGGCGCATGGGTCTGCTTCATTAGCGTGGCGAGATAGGGGCCATATTCCGCGCCGAAGGCGTCGGGTTCCATGCCGCGCGTGGCCGGCGTCAGCGGGCCGATGCGGTCGAGTGAGCGGCGCGCGCTCTGCGGCAGGTCATATTTGGCCTTTTCGGCGGCCAGTTCGTCCGCGCTCATCGCCTCGGCGGCATTCTCCACCGCATTGGCGACCGACAGGTCGAGCGGCTGGACGATTTCGCCCGACGGCGACGGCGTGACCGGCACGGTCGGGACGACCGGTGCGGGCGATGCCGGACGGGCCGGCTGCGCGGGCGTGGGGGTCGGCGCCGGGGCCGGATCACCAAAGCCGGGCGGCAGCAGCGATTCGGGCGCCTGCTGCGCGACGACCGGCAGCGCCAGGGCGAGCGCAAAGCTGCCCAGCGCCCATTTCGCATTCCCCCGCAGGCGGCTCATGCGGCTTACTGACCCAGTTTCTCGGCCGGGATGACCTTCTCGACGGGCTGTTGCGGCTGTTCGCCACCGCGCGACCAGAGCACGCCGATCAGCAGGACAAGAACCAACACCGCCGCGATCGGAAGGATCGGCAGACGGGTGCGACGGCGCGAACCGCCTTCGAAACTGCTCAGGGAACGATTATTCTTCATGGTCTCTTCTGCGGCTGGCCCGGCGATGTTTGCCGGACGACAGGGGAAAGTTGCGTTTGCCTCAGCGACGGCTGGCTGTATAGCCCCCCTCGCCATGCAGCGAAACAGCAAATTCCCGGAGAGCAAAGCCAAGCGCGGCCCGATCGTGCTGATCGGCATGATGGGCGTGGGCAAATCCACCGTCGGCCGGCGCCTTGCCGCGCGCCTGGGCCTGAGCTTCGTCGATGCCGATGAAGAGATTGAGCGGGCCGCCGGCATGAGCGTGAGCGAGATTTTCGCCCGCTATGGCGAGGCCCATTTCCGCGATGGCGAGCGCCGGGTGATCGCCCGGCTGATGGACGGCGTGCCCAAGGTGATCGCGACCGGGGGCGGCGCCTTCATGCAGGACGAGACCCGCGCGCTGATCCTGGACCATGCCACCACCATCTGGCTGGATGCCGATATCGAGGTGCTGGTCGATCGCGTGTCCCGCCGCGAAGGGCGCCCGCTGCTGAAGGATCGCGACCCGCGCATCGTGCTGACCGAGCTGGCGGCGGTCCGCAACCCCATCTACGCGCTGGCGCCAATCCATGTGAAGAGCATCGCCGCGCCGCACGAGGTCGCCGTCGACCGCATCCTGGAGCAGCTATCCGCATGGCACTAGTCCCCGTCGCGCTGGGCGCGCGCAGCTATGACATCGTCATCGAACAGGGCGCGCTCGACCGTGCGGCCGACCATCTGGCGCGCTATGCCCGTGGCGGGCGGCTGGTCGTCGTCACCGACACCCATGTCGCGGCGGCGCAACTGCCCCGGCTCGACGCCAGCCTGCGCCGCGCCAATATCGTCATCGAACCGATCATCCTGCCGGCGGGCGAACAGACCAAGAGCTGGCGCCATCTGGAGGAGCTGCTCGACGCGCTGCTGGCGCTGGAGATCGAGCGTGGCGACCATGTGATCGCGCTGGGCGGCGGCGTGATCGGCGACCTGGTCGGCTTTGCGTCGTCCATCCTGAAGCGCGGCTGCCATTTCGTGCAGCTGCCCACCACCCTGCTGGCGCAGGTCGACAGCTCGGTCGGCGGCAAGACCGCGATCAACGCGCGCGCCGGCAAGAATCTGATCGGCAGCTTCTACCAACCCAGCCTGGTGCTGATCGACCCGTCGGTGCTCGACAGCCTGCCGCTGCGCGAAACCCGCGCCGGCTATGCCGAGGTGGTCAAATATGGCCTGATCGACGATCCCGACTTCTTTGCCTGGTGCGAAGCCAATGCCGACCGGCTGCTGGCCGGCGACGCGGAAGCCCGCACCTATGCGATCGAGCGGAGCGTGCGCGCCAAGGCGGCGATCGTTGCCGATGATGAGCGCGAGACGACCGGCCGCCGGGCACTGCTGAACCTTGGCCACACCTTCGGCCATGCGCTGGAGGCCGATACCGGCTTTTCCGACACGCTGCTCCATGGCGAGGGCGTGGCCGCCGGCATGGCGCTCGCCTTCCGCTATTCGGCGCGGCTTGGCCTGTGCAGGGCATCGGACGCGGAACGGGTCACCGCGCATCTGAAGGCGATCGGCCTGCCCCATGACCTGGCCAGCGCCCATGTGACGGCCGACGGCGCGGCGCTGGTGGCACATATGCTGCACGACAAGAAAATGGCGGCGGGCACCCTGCCCTTCCTGCTGGCGCGCGGCATCGGCCTGACCTTCCTGTCGAAGGATGTCGTGCTGGACGATGTGGCGGCGTTCCTCGACGCGGATCGCGCCAGCGCCTGACCAAGGGCCTATTACACAGCAGACAATTACCGCCCCTCCCTCCCAGGGAGGGGTTGGGGTGGGTAGCGAGTGCAGCGAGCATCCTCCCGCCGCTGACGCAGCGCACCTACCCCCGGCCCCTCCCTGGAAGGGAGGGGAGAAACATGGCCTTGTCCCGACATTTCAGCACCGATCGGCCTCGGTAATAATCGGGACATTCGCCCGCAGCATTTGCGGGTTAGATCATTCCTTGTCAGCGGCATCCCCTTGCAGATCCCCCTCTGTCGCCGCTGATCCTCCCCTGAACCTCGGCCTCCAGCTTTTAGCTGGAGGCCCTTTTTTTTGCCTATCAGCCCAGACCCTCCACCATGCTGCGCATGGTCCCCCTCCCCGCCAGCGGGGAGGAACAAAAAAAGGGCGCCCGGTGGGGCGCCCTTTCGATATCGTGCCTGTGAAAGGCCGATTACTTCTTCAGCGTCAGGCCGCCAAAGCGCTTGTTGAAGCGCGCAACCTGGCCACCGGTGTCCAGCTGGCGGTTGCCACCGGTCCAGGCCGGGTGCGACTTGGGGTCGATGTCGAGCGCCATCGTGTCGCCTTCCTTGCCCCAGGTCGAGCGGGTCTGGAAGGTGGTGCCGTCGGTCATCTGGACGGTGATGAAGTGGTAATCGGGGTGGGTATCGGCCTTCATGGCGTCTTGCTCCGTGTGTGTGCCGGTTCCGACCGGCTATGGATGCGATAAAATGCGAAGGCGCGCCGTTAGCGTTTTCGGCGCGCCAAAGCAAGGAAAAGGATGTGCCTTCGCTCAGTCCTTGGGCGGATCGGCGATCATCGCGACGAAATTGGCTTCTGCCGCCAGCTTGCCGTCGATCAGCGCACGACCCGCGAACTTGCAGACCGCGCCGCGCATCTGCGTCACTTCGACATGCAGGTCGAGCAGGCAGCCCGGCTCCACCGGGGTCCGGAACTTCGCACCGTCGATGCTCATGAAATAGACGAGCTTGCCCGAATCCGCGAGCCCCAGCGAATCGACCACCAGCACGCCGGCCGCCTGGGCCATGGCCTCGACGATCAGCACGCCCGGCATGATCGGCCGGCCGGGGAAATGACCCTGGAAGAAGGGCTCGTTCATCGACACCGCCTTGATCGCGTGGATCGACTGGCTCGGCACCAGCGACGCCACGCGGTCAACCAGCAGCATCGGGTAGCGATGCGGCAGGGCAGCCATGACCCGACGGATATCCATCGGGCCACGGGCTTCCTTGTTATCAACCTCTCCGGTCATCTTATCAGCGCGACTTGGGCGCCTGCGCCGGGTTGGCGGGGGCCGGAGCGGCAGCGGCCGGGGCCGCAGCCTGGCCCTGACGACCGCCCGGCTGCCAGCCGGCGGGCGGGGTGATGCCGACGCTGGGCACCAGCGTGTTGAGTTCGGTCACGACCGCGGCCGTGATGTCGACGGTCGGCTGATAGGACACGGTCGCGTCGGGCGACAGGACCAGGTCAACCTTCGCCTTGGTCATGGCGGCCTTCAGCGCGTCCGACAGCTTGGCGGTGATCTGTTCCTCGACATAGGCATTGGCGAGCGCGATCGGCTGACCCAGGCGCTGCAGTTCGGCCTGCGCGGTCTGCTGCGACTGCTGGAACTGCTGATACTGGGTTTCGATCGCCGGGGTCGGCTTGCCGCCGGCCGCCTTCAGCGCCGCCTGCAGGGCGTCGCCCTTGGTCTTCAGATCGGTGTCGATCGCGGTCTTGCGCGCGGTGAAGCTGTCGATCTGCGCCTTGTAGGTGGTCTGGATCTGGGTACGGGCGGTCGAATAGGCGGCGCTGGTGGCAACCGCGCGCTGCAGATCGACGACGGCGATGCCCTGCTTCGACTGGGCAGCGGCTGGCGCGGCGGTCAGAGCGATGGCGGTGACAGGCGCGATACCGAGCGCCAGAGCCTTGATAAACGTCTTCATCAGAATTGAGTCCCTACGTTGAAGGTGATGAGTTTGTTGTCGTCCCCTGGTTCCTTGAGCAGGGCCTTGGCGATGTCGATGCGGAACGGCCCGAAGGGCGAGTTCCAGTTGACACCAAAGCCCACGGACAGACGCGGTTTCAGCGTGTCGCCCAGATAATCTTCCTCGAACATGCCGCTCTTGGTGTCATAGCCAACAGGGCAGACCGGGCTGGCAGCCGTGCCGGTCGCACGGACGGTGCTCAGCGAACCGGTGGAGTCGGAGCAATAGCCCGCAAAGTTGATGGTGCCGGGATTCTTCAGGCCGGCAACGGCGCCGACATCCGCGAAGATCGACGGACGCAGGCCCATTTCACGGGCACCCGAACCCAGCGGAATCTCCATTTCGGCGCGGGCCATATAATAGACGCGGCCACCCAGCGCGTCATCCGACACATTATTGTTGCCGGTCTGGCGAACATAGCTGGTGGAACCGTCATCATTGGTCTGCGAAACCAGATAATAACGCTTCACGCGCGGACCAACGCCGCGAATGTCGAAGCCGCGCATCTGCGGTTCGCCCAGGAAGAAGCGATCGGTCAGGCGGATCGGGTCGACTTCGGCGCCGGTGGCGTCATAGCGCGTGCCCTGGAGGCTGTGGATATAGCCGCCCTCGCCCGACAGCGAGAAGATGAAGCCGCCGCCCAGGCCCCAATATTTGGCGGCATTGGCGCGGGTGCGGATGTAGCGGACGTCGCCGCCCAGACCCGCGAAATCCTGGCTGAGCGTGACGGTCTGGCCACGGGTCGGACGGATGCGGTTGTCGCGGGTATCGTAGATCAGCGAGTAGCCGATCGACGAGGTGGTGCGCTTGCCGATGGCGTCGCAGAGATAGCGGCCGGCCAGCAGCGGGTCGCAGACGCCGTCGGTATAATAGGTGTCCTTGTCCAGCGTCACGTCGTCGAAGTTCAGCGTGTAGCGCAGCGCCAGCGACACATATTCGGTGATCGGCACGCCGGCACGCAGCTGGAAGCCGGTCGTGGTCTGTTCATAGGTGGTGTCGCGGTCGTTATTGCTGAGATAACGGAAGCTGTTGAGGTCGCGGCGATAGATGTCGCCGCCCAGCGCGATATTCTTGTCCATGAAATAGGGCTCGGTGAAGCCCACTTCGACCGACTTGGAATAAGCCGAATAATTGACCGAGGTGCGCAGTTCCTGGCCCTTGCCCCGGAAGTTGCGCTGGGTGATCGACGCCGAGATGATGAAGCGTTCGAGCGAGGAATAGCCGGCCGAGAGCGAGAGTTCGCCGGTCGACTTTTCCTGGACGTTGGTTTCCAGCACGATGCGGTCGGGCGCCGAGCCGGGCTTCTGCTCGATGTCCAGCTTCTCCTGGAAGAAGCCGAGCGAGTTGATGCGGTCCTTCGAACGCTTGACCAGGAAGCTGTTGAAGGCGTCGCCTTCGGCCAGGCGGAACTCGCGGCGAACGACCTTGTCCTGGGTCAGCGTGTTGCCGTTGATGTCGACGCGCTCGACATAGACGCGCGGGGCGTTGGCGATGCGGAAGTTGATCCCCATCGTCAGGTCGTCCTTCGACCGGTTGAAGTCGGGTTCGACCTGGGCAAAAGCATAGCCGAACAGGCCGGCGGTTTCGCTCAGCGTGTCGACCGTGTCCTCGACCTGCTTGGCGTTGTACCAGTCGCCCTTCTTCATCGGCAGGCGGCGGGTCAGCGCATCGCCCGACAGGTCGCGAATGTCGCTCTCGACCTTCACGTCGCCAAACTTGTAGCGATCCCCTTCCTCGACCACATAAGTGATGATGAAGTCCTGCTTGTCAGGCGTCAGTTCCGCGACGGCCGAGATCACGCGGAAATCGGCATAGCCTTCGGTCAGGTAGAATTGGCGCAGCTTCTGCTGGTCATAGGCCAGGCGATCCGGGTCATAGCTGGTGCCCGAGGAGAAGATGCGGAACCAGCGCGACTGCTTGGTCACCATCTGGCCGCGCAGTTCGCCGTCCTTGAACTTCTCGTTGCCGATGATGTTGATCTGGCGGACCTTGGACTTGGGCCCTTCCGAGATTTCGAACACGATGTCGACGCGGTTCTGGTCCAGCTGGACCATCTTCGGCTCGATCGTCGCGGCGAAGCGGCCCTGGCGGCGATACAGCTCGACGATGCGGGCGACGTCGGCACGGACCTTGGAGCGGGTATAGATCTGGCGCGGCGCCAGTTTTATTTCGGGACGGATCTTGTCGTCCTTCAGGCGCTTATTACCTTCAAGGACGATACGGTTGATGACGGGGTTTTCCTTCACCTCGACGGTCAGCGCGCCGCCATCGTTGCGGATCTGGACGTCGGCGAAGAGTTCGGTCTCATACAGGTCGCGCAGCGCCTGATCGAGCGATTCCTGGCTGAAGGCCTGGCCCACGCGCAGCTTGGTGTAGGACATGACCGTGTCCTGCTCCAGACGCTGGGTGCCGGTCACGGTGATGCTGCGGATCGTGCCTTCGGGCGTATTGGCCGTGGACGCCGCGATCGGCGCAGCCGCCGGTGCTGCCGGGGCCGCATTCTGGGCCATCGCCGGCACGGCCGACAGGCCCGCAATCATCGTCGTGGCCAACAGGGCCGCGATGATCGGACGCTGGCCCTTGCTGCTGTTCATCGCTGTCACCCGCTCACCTCAAAAAAGTAAAAAACTGTTTCGCCAGAAATAGACGGCGCCGAACCGCGCCTTCCCTGCCCGATGCGGCTCAGCCGATCAAGCCGGACAGCCGCTCCCACAATCCGAAAGACGACAAATCGTTGAAGGTCACCAGCAACATGACCGTCATCAGCAGCGCCAGACCCGACCGATAGGCCCAATCCTGCACCTGCGGGCTCACCGGCCGCCGCTGCACTGCCTCCACCCCATAGAAAAGCAGATGACCGCCATCCAGCATGGGAATTGGCAAGAGGTTGATGAACCCCAAGTTAATCGAGATGAGGGCGATGAAGAAGATGAAGCTCTCCAGCCCCAGCGTCGCCGCCTGCCCCGATACCTGTGCGATCTTGAGCGGCCCGCCCAGTTCCTTGACCGAACGGTCGCCGCCGATCACCTGGCCCAGCGTCTCCACCATGGTGCGGATGATCTGGCCGGTGCGCTCGATCGCCACCACGGGCGCGCGCAGCAGGCTGACCGGTTCGATCACCGGTTCGCCCGGCGCGATGCCCAGCCGCCCGATGCGGAATTTGTTGCCAAAGCCGTCATCTTCGCTGACCGCGCCGACATGACCCTGCTTCTCGATCACCCGCCCCTTGCGATCGAGCAGGATCGTCACCGGTTCGCCGGGCCGAATCTGCGCATAAAGGCGAATGTCATCGAAGGTGCTCATCGCCCGACCATTGAGCGAGACGATGCGATCGCCCGGCTGGATGCCGGCCATGGCAGCGGCGCTGCCGGGCTGGACCATGCCAGCGATCGCCGGGGTCCGGCTTTCGCCATGCAGGAAGGCGAAGGCGGCGAGTATCAGGATGGCGAAGAGGAAATTGATCGCCGGGCCGGCGGCGACGATCGCCGCGCGCTGCCACAGCGGCTTGGCCGGGAAGCTTTCGGCGCGATCCTGCGCCGACATTTCCAGCCATTTGGGATCGGTCTGGCTGGCCGCGTTCATGTCGCCCTTGAAGCGGACATAGCCGCCCAGCGGCAGCGCCGCGAGCCGCCAGCGCGTGCCGCGCCTGTCCACCCAGGCGGCGATTTCCGGGCCGAAGCCGATCGAAAAGGCCTCCGCCTTCACCCCGCACCAGCGTCCGACCAGATAATGACCCAGTTCATGCACGAAGACGAGCGGCCCGATGACCGCCACGAAAGCCAAGATGGTCAACAGGAAACCGGGATTGTGGATCAAACCGTCAATCTTTCCATCACATCACCCGCCATAACCCGTGCCGTTGCGTCGGCGTGCAGGACATCATCCATGCAGGCAGGCATCGGCGCGCTATAGCGGTTGAGAACATCCTCCACAATCATGGCGATATCAAGGAAGCCGATGCGGCCGGCCAGAAAGGCCGCCACGGCGACCTCGTTGGCGGCGTTGAGGATGGCGGCCGATGCGTCGCCGGCCTGCGCCGCCGCGCGCGCCAGGCGCAGCGCGGGGAAACGCCGGTCGTCGGGCGCTTCGAAGTCCAGACGGCCGATCCGGGCCAGGTCGAGCGGCTGGCAGGGTGTGGCGATCCGCGCCGGCCAGGCCAGCGCATGGGCGATCGGGATGCGCATGTCGGGCGAGCCGAGCTGTGCCAAAGTGGACCGGTCGCGATATTCGACCATCGAATGGATGACCGATTGCGGGTGGACCAATATCTCGATCCGGTCGAGCCCGACCGGGAAGAGATGGGCCGCCTCGATCAGTTCCAGCCCCTTGTTCATCATCGTCGCGCTGTCCACGCTGATCTTCGCGCCCATCGACCAGTTGGGATGGGCCACCGCCTGCGCCGGGGTGATGGCGCGCATCTCCTCATAGCCGAGCGTCCGGAACGGTCCGCCGCTCGCGGTCAGGATGATGCGCGCGACATCGTCCAGGCTGCTGCCCGCCAGGCACTGGAAGATCGCATTATGCTCGCTGTCCACCGGCAGCAGCGTCGCCCCCGATGCGGTCGCCGCCTGCATCATCAGCGCGCCGGCCGACACCAGCGACTCCTTGTTGGCCAGCGCCACCGTGCCGCCGGCCTGCAGCGCGGCGATGGTGGGCTTGAGGCCCGCGCAGCCGACGATCGCGGCCATGGTCCAGTCGGCCCCCGCCGCTGCGGCATCGACCAGCGCGCCCTCGCCCGCCGCCGCCTCGACACCCGATCCGGCGAGCGCGTCCTTGAGCGCGCCATATTGGGCTTCGTCCGCGACCACGGCAATCTTCGCACCGACCGCGCGCGCGGCGGCGGCGAGGCCGGCGACATCGCGATTGGCGGTCAGGGCGATGACTTCATAGGCATCGGGTTCGCGCTGGATCAGGTCCAGCGTCGACATGCCGACCGATCCGGTGGCGCCGAAGACGGAAACGCTGCGCATCAGGCGCCCGCCAGGACCAGATAGAGCAAGGCGGCGAGCGGCGCGGCTGCCACCACGCCGTCGAGCCGGTCCATCACCCCGCCATGGCCGGGCAGGAGATTGCTGCTGTCCTTGACGCCGGCGCGGCGCTTCATCGCGCTTTCGAGCAGATCGCCAAGCTGCGCCGCCACGGCGAGCAGGCCGCTCGCCGCCGCCAGCTGGATCGGCAGGTCGGCAAAACGATAGAGAAGGAAGCCGGTGAGCAGGGCCGCCAGCACGCCACCACCCAGCCCCGACCAGGTCTTGGACGGGCTGACCCGCGGCGCCAGCTTGGGCCCGCCGATCGAGCGGCCAGCAAAATAGGCGCCGATATCGGTGGCCCAGACCAGGCCGAGCGCCCAGAAGGCCAGCAGCAGGCCATGGCTGTCGGGCGCCTGCCCGCGCAAGAACAGCAGCGCCATCACCGGCAGGCAGATATAGAGAATGCCGAGCGCCAGCTTGATCGCGCGGCTGGTGATCAGCACGAAGAAGAAGGAGGCCATCATCAGGCCGAAACCGAGCCAGGACACGCCCGCCGCCACCGGGCAGAGGATCGCCAGCGGCACCGAGACGGCATACATCGCCATCTTGCGCTGATCGGACGAGGCGCCGGTCAGCATGCCCCATTCGCCCATCATCAGCACACCGGCGATCGACAGCAGCATCCAGAAGACGAAACCGCCAAAAACCAGCGCGCCCACAGCCATGGCGATCAGGCCAAGGCCAACGATCGTGCGGGTCCGCAATTCACTCGACATGTTACTCACAGTCCGCCGAAACGGCGGTCCCTCATGCGGAAGGCGTCGAGCGCCTGCGCCAATGCCCGGCCATCGAAATCGGGCCAGAGCATATCGGTAAAATAGAGTTCGGCATAAGCCACCTGCCACAGCATGAAATTGCTGAGCCGCTGTTCGCCCGATGTGCGGATCAGCAGGTCGAGCGGCGGCAGGTCCGCGGTGTAGAGTTCGGCATCGATCGCCTCGATACCGATATTCTCGGCCGACAATTCACCGCTCGCCACCCGCTGCGCCAGACGCTGCGCCGCGCGCACCATCTCGTCCTGCGCGCCATAGTTGAGCGCGATCGCGATCACCGGGCCAGTGTTGGCGGCGGTGCGCGCCATCGCGCTTTCGATCAGGTCGACCAGGCCAGGCTCCAGCGCCTTGTAGTTGCCGATCACCCGCAGCCGCACGCCATTGGCATGGAATTCGTCGATATCCGACTGGATGAAATGGCGCAGCAGCCCCATCAGGTCGGACACCTCGGTCGCCGGACGCTTCCAGTTCTCCGAAGAGAAGGCGTAGAGCGTCAGGCATTCAAGGCCCATATCCTGCGCCGCGCGGGCGACGCGGCGCACCGCCTCCACCCCGGCGCGATGGCCGGCGATGCGCGGCAACAGCCGCTTCTTCGCCCAGCGGCCATTGCCGTCCATGATGATGGCGACATGACGCGCACCATGGGCAGGCGCAGCGCTGGTAAGATCGGGCTTGGCTTGTGTGGCCATCAGATAGGAATGCGTGCTTTGGCCGCGAAAGAAAAGCCCCGGCTTACTGGCCGAGGATTTCCTTTTCCTTGGCCGAAGCGGCCGCGTCGATATCCACGATGGTGGCGTCGGTCAGCTTCTGGACTTCGGTTTCCAGACGCTTGCGCTCGTCTTCGCTGATCTCGCCCTTCTTCTCGTCGGTCTTCAGGCTGTCCATGCCGTCGCGACGGACGTTGCGGACGGCGACGCGCGCGCCTTCGGCATATTTGCTGGCGAGCTTGGCCAGTTCCTTGCGGCGTTCCTCGGTGAGGTCCGGGATCGGCAGGCGCAGCGTCTGGCCGTCGACAATCGGGTTGAGGCCCAGGCCCGCCGAGCGGATCGCCTTGTCGCAGGGGCCGACATTGGCCTTGTCCCACACCTGGACCGACAGCATGCGCGGCTCGGGCGCCGACACGGTGGCGACCTGGTTCAGCGGCATGTTGGCGCCATAGACGGTGACCATGACGGGATCGAGCAGCTGCACATTGGCGCGGCCGGTGCGCAGACCGGTGAGATCGCCCTTCAGCGCTTCGATTGCGCCGGCCATGCGGCGTTCGAGGTCGGACTTGTTATACTGGGCCATTATTAGCGCTCCTGATTTTGCACGATCGTCGCGGTGCCTTCACCCGCCAGCACCTTGGCCAGGTTGCCTTCCTCGCGGATGTTGAAGACGACGATGGGAATATGATTTTCACGGCACAGCGCGATCGCGCTGGCGTCCATGACCTTGAGATTGTCGGTGAGCACCTGGTCGAAGCTGATCGCCTCATAGCGGGTGGCATCCGCCACCTTCTTGGGATCGGCGTCATAGATGCCATCGACACTGGTGCCCTTGAACAGCGCGTCGCAGTTCATTTCCGCCGCGCGCAGGGCTGCGGTGGTATCGGTGGTGAAGAAGGGATTGCCGGTGCCCGCCGCGAAGATCACGATCCGGCCCTTCTCCATATGGCGCACGGCCTTGCGCCGGATATAGGGTTCACACACCGACGCCATCGGAATGGCCGACTGGACGCGGGTGTCGCAGCCGATCTTTTCCAGCGCATTCTGCACCGCCAGCGCGTTCATCACGGTCGCCAGCATGCCCATATAGTCGGCGCTGGTGCGGTCGAAGCCCTTGGCCGCGCCGGCAAGGCCGCGGAAGATGTTGCCGCCACCCACGACCACGCACAGTTCGAAGCCCGCATCCTTCGCGGCGGCGATTTCGCCAGCGACGCGATCGACGGTCTCGGGATCGATGCCGAACTGGCCGGACCCCATCAGCACCTCGCCCGACAATTTCAGCAGGATGCGTTTGAAGGCTGGCCGGGTCATGTGGGGCAAGAATCCTTGATGGTTGGCAGGGGAAGCGGCCGGGACATTAGAGGCGGTAAAGCGCGATGCCAAGGGGCGTTTGTCGTGCGCTCCAGCCTCTTCATGGAGAAAGCGGCACCGATGGTGCCCGGCCCGACCGGCACCGACCGCCGAACGCACCATGCTCTCATAGAAAAAGGGCGCCCCGCAGGACGCCCCTTCCCTTTTGCTTGTCGCTCGATCGGCGATCAGGCGCCGGCGGCAGCAGCCACTTCGGCGGCGAAGTCGCTGACTTCCTTCTCGATGCCTTCGCCCAGCTGGAAGCGGACATAGGACTTGAGCGAGATCGACTTGCCGGCATCCTTGGCCGCCTTGGCGACGACGTCGGCGATCGGGGTCTTGTTGTCCATCACGAACAGCTGCGAGAGCAGGGCCTGCTCCTTGGCGAACTTGGCAACCGCGCCGTCGACCATCTTGGCGACGATTTCGGCGGGCTTGCCCGATTCGGCAGCCTTTTCAGCGGCGATCGCGCGCTCACGCTCCAGCAGGGCCGGATCGATGTCGTCAGCCGACAGGGCCAGCGGGAAGGCAGCGGCGATGTGCATGGCCAGCTGCTTGCCCAGCGGCTCCAGAACGTCGGCGGGGGCATCGCCTTCGAGCGCGACGAGCACGCCGATCTTGCCGAGGCCGGGCGCAGCGGCGTTGTGGACGTAGGGCACGACGACGCCTTCGGTCACTTCGACATGGGCGACGCGACGCAGATTCTGGTTTTCGCCGATGGTGGCGATGTTGGCGACCAGCTTTTCGGCGATGGTGCCGCCGGCGGGGTGCGGCTGGGCCGACAGGGCTTCGGCGTCAGCCGCGCCCGATTCCAGCGCAACGGTCGACACGGTGCGAACGAAGTCCTGGAACTGGTCGTTCTTGGCAACGAAGTCGGTTTCGCTGTTCACTTCGACGGCAACGCCCTTGGTGCCGGCAACGGCAACGCCGACCAGGCCTTCAGCAGCGGTGCGGCTCGACTTCTTCTGGGCAGCAGCCAGACCCTTGGCGCGCAGCCAGTCGGTCGCCGCTTCGATGTCGCCATTGGCTTCGGTGAGGGCCTTCTTGCAATCCATCATGCCCGCGCCCGAACGGTCGCGCAGTTCCTTGACGGCGGCAGCGGTAATCTCGGCCATGTTGAGGCTCCTAAATCAAAAGGGGTTAAATAAGCAGGTCTTAGATAAGCACTAGGGCGCGTTCCTTCTGGAGCGCGCCCTAGCCTGTCAACTTTGCAGTCGTGCGACGCGCTTAGGCTTCGGCGACGACTTCTTCAGCCAGCGGCTCGTCCAGAGCGCCCAGGTCGATGCCCGAAGCCTGCTGCGCACCACGGTTGCCCTTGGTGGCGGCGGCGGCGACGGCGTCGCAGTAGAGGCGGATGGCGCGGCTGGCGTCATCGTTCGCCGGAACCGGGAAGGCGATGCCGTCGGGCGAGACGTTCGAGTCGAGGATGGCGACAACCGGGATACCCAGGGTGTTGGCTTCCTTGATCGCCAGCTCTTCCTTGTTGGCGTCGATCACGAACATGACATCGGGGATGCCGTTCATGTCGCGAATGCCGCCCAGCGACAGTTCCAGCTTCTCGCGCTCGCGGGTCATCTGGAGGACTTCCTTCTTGGTGAAGCCGTGGGTATCGCCCGACAGCTTCTCTTCGAGGGTCTTCAGGCGCTTGATCGAGCCCGAAATGGTCTTCCAGTTGGTGAGCATGCCGCCCAGCCAGCGGTGGTTGACGAAGTGCTGACCCGACTTGCGGGCGGCTTCGGCGATCGGATCCTGGGCCTGGCGCTTGGTGCCGACGAACAGAACCTTGCCGCCGCCGGCGACGGTGGCCGACACGAAGTCGAGGGCGCGCGCGAAGAGCGGCACGGTCTGCGACAGGTCAAGGATGTGGATGCCGTTGCGGTCGCCGAAGATGTACGGCTTCATCCGCGGGTTCCAGCGGTGGGTCTGGTGGCCGAAGTGGGCGCCAGCCTCGATCAATTGCTGCATGGTGACGACGGGGGTCGCCATAATCATTTCTCCTTCCGGTTGCTACCTCTGGGAATCAGGAACCTTGGATGGTCTCAAAGACCCGTCCGGCACCGGATATGTCGATTCCCATGTGGAATGGGCGCGCCTTTAACGCCCAAAACCCCGTTGCGCAAGGGGTTGACTCGCTCTCAATATGAGAACATAAAGTGAACAGATGGAACAAACAGTCTAAACGCCCGTTTGCACCGACATAGTGAGCCTAAGCGTGCAAATGGCAAGATAGAAAGTCAGCGGCCATGTTCACCATTGTTGCAGCGACCATTTTCTCCGCCGCCTTCCTGCTGGCGGTCGGCACCATTGCCTGGATGTTTGCGCTCTATCATCAGAAGATGGCGGCAGCCCTGCTGTTCGAGCCGATTCCCCAGACCTCGCCGGTCTATCATATCCGCATCACGCGGAACCGCGTGCGCCAGCCGGCTCGCACCGCCACCCTGTCCGCCCCCGCCCTGCCCGGCAGCGCCCTCGCTGCCTGAACAGGACATAAGGCTCAGCCAACAGGCTGCTTGCGCACCTTGGCGTAGGACAGGATGCCGAACGGGATCAGCAGCACATAGACGCCGCAGATCAGCAGCAGAGTGAGCCAGGGCTGGGTCGCCAGCGCCGCCGCCAACAGGCCGACAAAGGCGATGAGTTCCAGCCGGATGCGTTTGCGCAACCGCAGCGCCGACCAGCTATAGGTGGCGATGCTGGAGATCATCAGGAAGGCCACGAACGCGGTCCAGGGCGCGACCACATACCAGGCGCGGAAAATCTCTTCGCCCGTCACCATCCACAGATAGAGCGGCACGAAGGTGAGGCCGGCACCCGCTGGCGCCGGCACGCCGGTCAGGAAGCCGGCCGATTTGTGCGGCTGCTCCTCGACATCGATATTGGCGTTGAAGCGCGCCAGGCGCAGTGCGCAGGACAGCGCATGGGCCAGCGCGAAGATCCAGCCGAATTTCGGCATGGCATGCAGCGACCAGAGATAGAGGATCAGCGCAGGGGCGACACCGAAGGCGATCGAATCGGACAGCGAATCCAGTTCGGCGCCAAAGCGGCTCTCGCCCCGCAGCATCCGGGCGATCCGGCCGTCCAGTCCGTCGAGCACGCCGGCGAACAGGATGGACAATACCGCCCGCTCCCACTCGCCCGAAATGCCGTAGCGCACGCCGGTGAGGCCGAAGCACAGCGCCATCGCCGTCACCGCATTGGGTGCCAGCATGCGCAGCGTGATGCCGCGCCGCAGCCCGCGCGGAACGGCGCGACGCCGCCTCACTGCTGGATGCCCGCAATCACGCGGCGATCGCCGATCTGGCCCAGGATCGTCTCGCCCGCGACGGTGCGCTGGCCCAGGATCACGCGCGGCGCGGTGCCGGCGGGCAGATAGACGTCGACACGGCTGCCAAAGCGGATGAGGCCGATGCGCTGGCCGGCGGCGACCATGTCGCCCGGCTTGACGAAGGGTACGATGCGGCGCGCGACAAGGCCGGCAATCTGGGTGAAGCCGACGCGCAGGCCGTCATGACGCTCGACCAGGATATGCTGGCGCTCATTATCCTCGCTCGCCTTGTCGAGATCGGCGTTGAGGAACTTGCCCGAAATATAGGTGACGGCCTTCACCGTGCCGCCGATCGGGGTGCGGTTGATATGGACGTCGAACACGCTCATGAAGATCGACACGCGGATCAGCGGCTGATCGCCCAGGCCATCAGGGCCGGCCATTTCGCGCGGCGGCGGCACGCGCTGGATCAGGGTCACCAGGCCATCCGCCGGGGCGATGATCGCGCCTTCATCCTGCGGCACGGCGCGGATCGGATCGCGGAAGAAGGCCAGCACCCAGATGGTGACCATCAGCATCAGCCAGCCGATGATTTCCCAGCCCATCACGAAGAACAGGCCGGTGATCGCAGCCGCGATCGCGCCGAACTTCACCCCTTCGGGATGGACCGAGGGGAAGCGCCATTTGACATTGCCGCCTGCGGCAATCGTGATCTCGTCATTTTCCATGGACATGTCTTTAGGGGGAGACATTGATCCTGACAACGACGATCCCCGTCCTTGGCTCCCGGCATGAACGCGCATCGCACAACAGTCTTGCGCATGCATCGCATGATCGGCCGGAAATCCGGCGCTGGACGGTTGAACATTGGCGGCGCAGGCCGTAGGGCGTCCCCATAATTCCACCCAAGAGAAGAAGGCGAATAGGCGCTATGGCGAAGATCAAGGTGAAAAACCCCGTCGTGGAAATCGACGGCGACGAAATGACCCGCATCATCTGGGAATGGATCCGTGAGCGTCTGATCAAGCCCTATCTCGACATCGACCTGAAATATTACGATCTTTCGGTCGAGAAGCGCGACGAGACCAGCGACCAGATCACGATCGACGCGGCCAATGCGATCAAGGAACATGGCGTCGGCGTGAAGTGCGCGACCATCACCCCGGATGAAGCGCGCGTCGAGGAATTCAACCTCAAGCAGATGTGGCGCTCGCCCAACGGCACGATCCGCAACATCCTGGGCGGCGTCGTGTTCCGCGAACCGATCGTCATCAAGAATGTCCCCCGCCTGGTTCCGGGCTGGACCGACCCGATCGTGATCGGCCGTCATGCATTCGGCGACCAGTATAAGGCGACCGACTTCGTCGTCCCCAGCGCCGGCAAGCTGCGCATGATCTGGGACGGCGAAAATGGCGAGAAGATCGAGAAGGAAGTGTTCAACTTCCCGTCGGCTGGCGTTGCCATGGGCATGTATAATCTGGACGATTCGATCCGCGACTTCGCCCGCGCCAGCATGAACTATGCGCTCGATCGCGGATGGCCGCTGTACCTGTCGACCAAGAACACCATCCTCAAGGCCTATGACGGCCGCTTCAAGGATCTGTTCCAGGAAGTGTTCGACGCCGAATTCGCCGAAGCGTTCAAGGCCAAGGGCATCATCTACGAACACCGCCTGATCGACGACATGGTCGCATCGGCGCTGAAGTGGAGCGGCAAGTTCGTCTGGGCTTGCAAGAATTATGACGGCGACGTCCAGTCGGACACCGTGGCCCAGGGCTTCGGCTCGCTCGGCCTGATGACCTCCGTCCTGCTGTCGCCCGATGGCAAGACCGTGGAAGCCGAAGCCGCGCACGGCACCGTCACCCGCCACTATCGCCAGCACCAGCAGGGCAAGGCGACCTCGACCAACCCGATCGCCTCGATCTTCGCCTGGACCCAGGGCCTGTCGTTCCGCGGCAAGTTCGACGGTACGCCCGAAGTCACCAAGTTCGCCGAGACGCTGGAGCAGGTCTGCATCAAGACCGTCGAAGGCGGCGCGATGACCAAGGATCTGGCCCTGCTGATCGGCCCGGATCAGGCCTGGATGACCACGGAGCAGTTCTTCGAGGCGATCCGCGTCAATCTGGAAGCCGAAATGGCCAAGTGGGCCTGATAAAGGCTTTTTGCCGGAACTGATCGCTTCCTGAAGCTTTCAATACGGAAACGGAACGAGGCGGTGCCGCATCCCGGCGCCGCCTTTTCCTTTTCGGATCGATGCGACGGGAGCAAAGAATGACCACGACAGCCAAGAAGCGCCTGGAAGTCCGGGCGGCGGTGCCCGGCGATGTGCGCGGCATCCAGCGGCTGATCGCCCGCGCCTATCCCGGCATGCCCAATTATTCGCTGGCCACCATCCGCGGCCAGATCAACAATTTCCCCAATGGCTGCTTCGTCGCCCTCTATGACAGCAAGGTCGTGGGCTATTGCGCCACCATGCGCGTCAGCAAGGCGATGGCCTTTTCCCATCATGACTGGGAGGAGATCACCGCCAACGGCTTCGGCACCCGCCACAGCGCAGCAGGCGAATGGCTTTATGGCTATGAAATGGCGGTCGATCCCAAGCTGCGCGGGCTGCGCATCGGCCAGCGCCTCTATGACGAGCGCAAGGAACTGGCCGAGGAACTCGACCTGCACGGCATCGTCATAGCCGGCCGCATGCCCGGCTATGCCCGCGCCAAGCGCCGCGTCGGCAGCGCAGCCGACTATCTGGAAAAGGTGGTCAGCGGCAAGCTCCGCGACCAGGTCATCAGTTTCCAGTTGAAGAATCAGTTCGAGCCGCTGGGCGTGCTGGAAAATTACCTGCCCGAAGACAAGCAGTCGGACGGCCATGCCGCCCATCTGGTCTGGCGCAACCCCTATGTCGACCCGGACGAGGCGCCCGAAATGCGGGTGCCGCGCGGCGTCGAAAGCGTCCGCCTCGCCACCTGTCAGTTGCAGGCGCGCGCGGTGAAGGATTTCGACGAGTTCGTCCGCAACATCGAATATTTCGTCGACGTGGCCGCCGATTACCGGTCGGACTTCATCGTCTTCCCCGAGCTGTTCACTTTGCCCCTGCTCTCGTTCGAGACCAAGAAGCTGTCGCCGATCGAGGCGATCGACAAGCTGACCGGCTATACCCCGCGCCTGACCAAGGAACTGACGCGGATGGCCCTGGAATATAATATCAACATCATCGGCGGATCTCACCCGACCCGCGCCGACGATGGCGACATTCAGAATATCGCCTATGTCGCGCTGCGCGACGGGTCGGTCCACACCCAGGAAAAGATCCACCCCACCCCCAACGAAGCCTTCTGGTGGAACATCAAGGGCGGCGACGCGCTCGACGTGATCCAGACGGACTGCGGGCCGATCGGCGTGCTAATCTGTTATGATAGCGAATTTCCCGAACTGGCCCGCCGCCTGGTCGACCAGGGCGCGCGCATCATCTTCGTCCCCTTCTGCACCGACTCGCGCCTGGGCTATATGCGCGTGCGCTATTGCGCGCAGGCCCGCGCGATCGAGAATCAATGCTATGTCGTGATGTCGGGCAATGTCGGCAACCTGCCCAACGTCGACAATATGGACATTCAATATGCCCAGAGCGCAATCCTGACGCCGTGCGACCTGCCCTTCGCCCGCGACGGGATCGCGGCCGAGGCGAGCGAGAATGTCGAGACGCTGACCATGGCGGACGTGAATCTGGCCGACCTCAGCTGGGCGCGGGCCGAAGGCACGGTCCGCAACCTGCGCGATCGCCGCTTCGACCTTTATCATATCGACTGGGACAGCAATCCCGACCACAGCCACGCGCCAAGCGGCGGCCCGGTGCCGGCCGGTGGCCATAATTCGCCCGGCGGCGGCTGACCCTATCCCTCGGATCGACCGCCGCTGCGTGGCGGCCGATTATTCGACGGTGACGCTCTTTGCCAGATTGCGCGGCTGATCGACGTCGGTGCCCTTCAGCACGGCGACATGATAGGCGAGCAGTTGCACCGGCACGGCATAGACCATCGGTGCGATCAGCGGGTGGACCTTGGGCATGGTGATGGTGGCGAGGCACCCCTCGCCTGCCGCCTGCACCCCGTCATAGTCGGAAATCAGCACCACCTTGCCACCGCGCGCCTGCACTTCCTGCATGTTGCTGACGGTCTTTTCGAACAAGGGGCCGCTGGGCGCGATGCAGATCACCGGCACCAGTTCGTCGATCAGCGCGATCGGGCCATGCTTCATCTCGCCGGCGGCATAGCCCTCGGCATGGATATAGCTGATTTCCTTGAGTTTCAGAGCGCCTTCCAGCGCCAGCGGATAGTCGGTCCCGCGTCCCAGATAGAGCACGTCACGCGCCGGCACGATATGATGGGCCATCGCCTCGATCGCCTCGTCATAAGCGAGCGCGCCGTTGATCGCGGCGGGCGCTTCGGCGAGGTGGCGGACGATTTCCTTCTCATCCTTGGCGCTGAGCTTGCCCTTGGCCCGCGCCAGATTGGCGGCGAAGGCGGCGAGCACGGCGAGCTGGCAGGTGAAGGCCTTGGTCGAGGCGACGCCGATTTCCGGGCCGGCATGGGTCGGCAGCAGCAGGTCGGCCTCGCGCGCCATCGAGCTGGTCGGCACATTGACGACGACGGCGATCTTCTGCCCCTGGGCACGGGCATAGCGCAGCGCGGCGAGCGTGTCGGCAGTTTCGCCCGACTGGCTGATGAACAGGGCCAGGCCACCCTCCTCCATCACCGGTTCGCGGTAGCGGAACTCGGAGGCGAAATCCAAATCGACCGGCACGCGGGCGAATTGTTCGAACCAGTAGCGCGCAACCATGCCGGCATAGAAGCTGGTGCCGCAGGCGACGATGGTGACGCGGCGGATGGTCGACAGGTCGAAATCGGGGATCGGCAGCGACACGCGGTCGTCCATCCGCTGTAGATAGGCCTTGAGCGTCTGGGCCACGACGACCGGCTGCTCGTAGATTTCCTTCTGCATGAAGTGGCGGTGATTGCCCTTGTCGATCATCGCGCCGGACACGCCGGAAATGGTGACCGGGCGTTCGACCGGGTTATTGTCCTTGTCGAAGATTTCGGCGCCATCCTTGGTGATGACGACCCAGTCGCCCTCGTCCAGATAGGCGATGCGCTGGGTCAGCGGGGCGAGCGCCAGCGCGTCGGAGCCGAGGAAGGTCTCGCCATCGCCATAGCCTACGACTAGCGGCGAACCGAGACGCGCACCGATCAGCATGTCGGGATGACTCTTGAACAGGATGGCGAGCGCGAAGGCACCGTGCAGGCGCGGCAGCACCTGGGCCACGGCCTCCTTCGGCGCCACGCCCTGCTCCACCAGTTCGCTGACCAGATGGGCGACCACTTCGGTATCGGTCTGGCTGTCGAAGGTGCGGCCGCGGGCAATCAGTTCGTCGCGCAGCGGCTTGAAATTCTCGATGATGCCATTGTGGACCAGCGCCACTTCGCCGGTCGCATGCGGGTGCGCGTTGCTGGTGGTCGGCGCGCCATGGGTCGCCCAGCGGGTATGGGCGATGCCGGTGGTGCCGGCCAGCGGCGAGGCGGCCAATTCCTTGACCAGATTGTTGAGCTTGCCCTCGGCCCGGCGGCGATCGATCCGGCCGTCATGCACGGTCGCGACGCCGGCACTGTCATAGCCGCGATATTCCAGCCGCTTGAGGCCATCGACCAGTCGTTCCGCGACCTGATCCTTACCAATAATTCCGATGATACCGCACATGGTGGAAAGCCCCGCCGAACCAGATTAGTCAGATAGCGTCCATATAGGACAGCTTTGTCGCCATGCCATTAATGCCGGTCAGGCGACAGCGCCATGGCTGAGCCATGAAAAGAATGTCATCGAGGCCGGATGGTGATCAGCCAGATATCGGGCGGCGCCAGCATGCGGAAGGGCAGGCCGCTGGTGCCCACGCCCCCGGACACGATCATCGCCTTCTTGCCATCCTGATAACGGCCACAGGCATAGCGGGTGCCATAGCGGGAGGGGACATAGACGATCCCGGCAAAGGGCAATGCCACCTGACCGCAATGGGTATGGCCGACCAGGGTCAGCGACGGCGCATCGGGCAGCAGCGGGAAGACGTCGGGTCCATGCGACAGGATCACCGGCGCGCCACCAATGTCCTGCATCGCTTTCAGCGTATCGGGTATGTCGGGCTTGCGGGTATAGATATCCTTGAGCCCGCCGATCGCCAGCGGCCCGCGCCGCACCGCGCCATCCTGTACCAGGGTGATGCCCAGATCGGCAAAGGCGCGCTGCCAGTCGTCGGCGCTCAGTGCCACCCGGTTCTTCCTGCTGCGGCTGTCATGATTGCCCAGCACCGCGACCACGCCCATCGGCGCGCGCAGCCCGGCGAAGGGCGCGATCGCGTGGCGCGCATCATAGGTCGCGCCCCATTTATTGTCGCCGATATAGTCGCCGCCCAGCAGGATGAGGTCGGGCTTGAGGCCGTTGATCCGGGCCACGATCCTCGCCATCCGCGCCGGGCTGTTGTCCGGCCCGGACAGATGGGTGTCGGTCAGCAGCGCGACCCGGATCGGCTGCTGCGACGCGCCCGCCGGGAAAGGCAGCACGACATCGGCGCGCCGCACGACCGGCATGGCGCGCGCATTCATCAACAGCCAGAGCGGCCCTGCCACCGCGACCAGCAGCAGGAACAGCAGGGCGGACAGAAACGGCCGGCGTCGGATGAAATTCAAGCCTTCGCCTTCCGCTCGCGCATGCGGGTGCGGAACGCCGCCGCCCAGCCCGGCTTGCTTTCCTGTTGCGGGCGGACGAGGCACAGCGCGTCGGCCGGAACCGGCTTGGTCACGACGCTGCCCGCCGCGACGATCGCGCCATCGCCGATCTTCACCGGCGCCACCAGCGCGCTGTTGGAGCCGATGAAGGCCCCGGCGCCGATCTGCGTCTTATATTTGAAGAAGCCGTCATAATTGCAGGTGATGGTGCCCGCGCCGATATTGGCGGCGGCGCCGACACTGGCGTCGCCGATATAGGAGAGGTGATTGACCTTCGCCCCTTCGTCGAGGCGCGCCTTCTTGATCTCGACGAAATTGCCGACCTTCGCCTTGGGGCCGATGTCAGCGCCCGGACGCAGCCGGGCATAGGGGCCGATGTCGGCGCCGCTGGCCACGGTCGCCCCCTCCAGATGGGAGAAGGCATGGATGACGACATTGTCGGCGATGGTGACACCCGGACCGAAGACGACATTGGGTTCGATCGTCACGTCGCGGCCCAGCACCGTGTCGTGCGCGAAGAAGACGGTCTGCGGCGCGACCAGGGTCACGCCCTCACGCATCGCCTCAGCCCGGCGGCGGTCCTGCCACACGGCTTCGACGCCGGCCAGTTCGGCGCGGCTGTTGACGCCGGCCACTTCCCACGCTTCCGTCTCGATCACGGCGCTGTTTGCGCCGGGCAGCATGATGATGTCGGGCAGATAATATTCGCCGGCCGCATTATTGTTGCCGATCTGGTCGAGCAGCACGAACAGGTCGCTCGCCCGCACCGCCATCAGGCCGCTATTGCACAGGGTGACGGCGCGCTCGGCCTCGCTCGCATCCTTAAACTCGACCATCTTCTCGATGATGCCCTGGCCATCGGCGATGATCCGGCCATAGGCGGCGGCATCGTCGGGGCGAAAGCCCAGCACCACCGCGCGCGGCTCGTCGCCCCGGCTCAACCGATCGAGCATCGCCTTCATCGTCGCGCCGCTGACCAGCGGCACGTCGCCATAGAGGATCAGCACGTCGCCCGCGAAGCCCGCCAGCGCATCATGCGCCTGCGCCACGGCATGACCGGTGCCAAGCTGCTGTTCCTGCACAGCGATGGCGACGCCGCTGCCCTCGACCGCCTTCTCCACCTGCTCGCGGCCGGCGCCGACCACGACCACCTGCCGCTCGGGCAGCAGGTCCGCGACGCTGGCAAGCAGGTGCAGCAACATCGGCCGCCCGGCAATCGGGTGCAGCACCTTGTGCGTGCCGGACTTCATCCTTGTGCCCTGCCCGGCGGCAAGGATGACGACTGCGAGGGGGCGAGGTGCGGTCACGGCAAGCGCGTCCTTTTCGTTCAAGTGGTCTGGAATATCACGGCTCTCTGCCATGTTTGCCTTGCCATTGCCACCGCCGACGCGGCATGGCGATGCCATGGCACGCTTATCCTTCGACATTGTCGGCTTCGACCTCGACGGCACCCTGCTCGACACCAGCGGCGATCTCGCTGCGGCGGTCAATTATGCGATCGGCACGATCGGCCGAGCCCCCTTCCCGGTCGATTCCATCCGGCCCTTCGTCGGCAAGGGCGCCAAGGTGATGCTGCAGCGCGCGCTCGACGCGTCGGGCGGCTATGACGAAGCGATTCTCGACCAGACACTGCCGATCCTGCTCGATTATTATGAACAGAATCTGGCGCTCCACTCCCTGCCCTATCCCGGCATGATGGCGATGCTGGATGTGCTGGCGGAGCGCGGCGTGAAGCTCGCCATCTGCACCAACAAGGCGGAACGCTTCACGATCCCCTTGCTGCACCAATTGGGCCTGTTCGACCGCTTCGCCTCGGTAGTGGCCGGTGACACGGTCGGCATTGCCAAGCCCGATCCGGCGCCGATCCATGCGATGATCGAGCGGGCCGGCGGCGGCCGCACCATCTTCCTGGGCGACACGATCAACGACATTGCCGGCGCCCGCAATGCCGGCATTCCCAGCATCGCGGTCAGCTTCGGCTTCCTCGACGGCCCGGTCGAAAATCTGGAGGCCGACGGCGTGATCCACCATTTCGACGAACTGGTGCCGATGCTGGAAGCCTGGCCGGCATGACCTTGCGCCTGGAGCGGGACGGCGCGATCGCCCGGCTGCTGATCGACCGGGCCGATCGCCGCAATGCCATGACCCAGGCGATGTGGGAGGCGATGCCCCATCTGGTCGCCGACGCCATGGCCGATGCGGACATCCGCGTGCTGATCCTGGCCTCGGCCACGCCCGGCCTGTTCTGCGCGGGCGCCGACATCAACGAATTTGCCGCCTGCTCGGGCGATGCCGACTGGCGCGCCGCCAATCAGGCCGCGATCCGCTCCACCCAATATGCGCTGGCCCATGCCGAAAAGCCGGTGATCGCGGCGATCGACGGCGATTGCGTCGGCGGCGGATGCGGGTTGGCGATCGCGTGCGACTTGCGCATCGCGGCGCCGACCGCGCGGCTGGGCATCACCCCGGCCAAGCTCGGCATCGTCTATTCGCTGTTCGACACCCGCCTGCTGGTCGATCTGGTCGGGCCGGCACGGGCCAAGCGCATCCTGTTCACCGGCGCGCTGCACGATGCCGAGGCGGCGCTTGCCATCGGCCTGGTCGACGAGATCGCGGCCGATCCGCTGGCCGCTGCTGACGCATTGGCCCGCGAGATTGCCGCCAATGCCCAGCATAGCGTGCGCGCGTCCAAGGCGATGGTTCGCCGCATCCTCGACGGCCAGGCGGACGACGACATGGTGACGCTGGAAATGTTCCGCGACGCCTTCACCTATCCCGACTTTGCCGAAGGCGTCGCGGCGTTCCGCGAGAAGCGCAAGCCGCATTTCTGATCCAGGTTAGACAGTTTCCCAGTTCGGCCCGTCGCAACCGTTACGCTCTCTTAACCATCGACATTTACCGGAAAATGCAGGATGGCGCTCCTGCATGACGTGACGTCATGCCGTCATGCTGCACAAAGGATCGGTCGCGCTTCGTGGGTGAGAATTTCGCCTTCTTCCTGCCCATCATGATGGCCAGCTTCGGCGTCGCCTTCCTCATCGTCTGGGGCTGGGGCGCGCGCGAAGCGGGCTGGTGGAGCGGTGCCTTCTTCAGCGTCGCCACGGGCTTTTCCGTGCCGGTCGCGTTCGACTTCCTGCCCACGGACCTGTGGGGCATCGTCGCCGACACCGCCTTTGCCACCGGATTCCTGCTGTTCAGCCAGGCGCTGCTGACGCGCTGGCGCCCCAATTGGGTGCTGGGGCTGCGCATCGCCATCTGGGCGATATCGATCCTGCTCTGCAGCTTTGCGGTGATGCGGGACATCGTCCCGCTGGAACTGGTGTCGTCCGACTTCGGCTGCTTCCTGCTGATTTCCATTCCGCTGATCGCGGGCCGTGGCCAGTTGCGCGGCTGGCCCGATCGCGCCCTCTATGCCGCTGTCACCCTGGTGGCGCTCGACAATCTGCTGCGCGGCAGCAGCGTGTCCTTTACCCTGCCCGGCGGCGTCGCGTTCCGCGACAGCCAATATGCCTTCCTGATGCAGGCATTGGCCTGCATGTTCGGCCTGTTCCTGGCCCTATCGGCGCTCGCGGCGGCCATGCAGGACGTTCTCACCCGCTATCGTCATGATGCCCATGTCGATCCGCTGTCGGGCCTGCTCAATCGCCGCGGGTTCGAGGAAGCAGTCGCGCGCCATGATGCCAGCGGCAGCCTGATCGCCTGCGACATCGATCATTTCAAGCGGGTCAACGACGCCCATGGCCATGGGCTGGGCGACCGGGTGATCGTCGCGCTGGCCGATGCGCTGCGGGCGCTGGCCCCGGCCGATGCCGTCATCGCCCGCTTCGGCGGCGAGGAGTTCATCCTCTTCCTGCCCGGCGCAGACCCCGCCATGGCGACCGGCATAGCCGACGCGATCCGGCTGCGCTTTGCCGAACAGGCGGCAAGCCGGCTTGGCCTGCCCGGCCCGCTCACCGCCAGCTTCGGCCTCACCAGCCTGCACCGCGCCGACCGCTCGATCCATGACGCGATCGCCCGCGCCGACAGCGCACTCTATGAGGCGAAGGATAAGGGCCGCAACCGCGTCGCCATTCGGCCCGCGCTGGCGCCCGCCGGCGATGCTCAGTCGAGCCGTGCCATCGCCTGAAGAAAGGCGTCCCGCGCCGCCTGACGCTTGAGCCGCCGGCGTCGCAGCAGGATGGCGACCGCGCCGAAGGGCAGGCACACCGCCAGTCCCAATGCCGTCTGCGGCAATATCTGCAACGTCATTTCGGGATGGCGGACGATCGCGATGATGTCGGCCAGCGCGGTCAGCACCGAAAAGATGATCCACAGCGCAAAGAACAACCGCTCAGGATTGGCCGAGGGCACCGACTGGCTGGAGGGGAACTGGTTCATGCGCGTCCGATAGAGCAGCGCGCCTCCTTCCCCAAAAGAAAAAGGCCCCCGCTAAGCGGAGGCCCCTTCCCTTATCCTGCGAGAGCGCAGTCGATCACATGTGGATCGGCTTGCCGGTCACGGCCATCGCCGCTTCCTTGATCGCTTCGCTGTGCGTCGGGTGCGCATGGCAGGTGTAAGCGATGTCTTCGCTCGACGCGCCGAATTCCATGGCCTGCGCGGCCTGTGCGATCATCGTGCCGGCAACGGTGGCGATGATCCACACGCCCAGCACCTTGTCGGTTTCGGCATCGGCGATGATCTTCACGAAGCCGTCGGGCTCGTGATTGGTCTTGGCACGGCTGTTCGCCATCATGGGGAACTTGCCGACCTTGACGGCGCCACGTTCCTTGGCGGCTTCCTCGGTCAGGCCCACGCCCGCGATTTCCGGCTTGGTGTAAACCACCGAGGGGATCACGTCATGGTTCACGATGCCGGTCAGGCCGGCGATATTCTCGGCGACGGCAATGCCTTCGTCCTCGGCCTTGTGCGCCAGCATCGGGCCGGGGATGACGTCGCCGATCGCCCAGACGCCCGGAACCTTGGTACCGAACTCATGATCGGTCTCGATCTGACCGCGCGCGTTCAGTTCCAGGCCGATCTTGTCGAGGCCAAGGCCCTCGGTGTTGGGACGACGACCGATCGACACCAGGACCACGTCGGCCTCGATCTTCTCGGCTTCGCCACCGGCGGCGGGTTCGACGGTCAGGGTCACGCCCGACTTGCCGACTTCGGCGCCGGTCACCTTGGTGCCGAGCTTATATTCGAAGCCCTGCTTCTTGAAGATCTTGTTGGCTTCCTTGCGGACTTCGCCGTCCATGCCGGGCAGGATCTGGTCGAGATATTCGACCACGGTCACCTTGGCGCCCAGGCGCTTCCACACCGAACCCAGTTCCAGACCGATGACGCCGCCGCCGACGACGACCAGATGACCCGGAACCTTGTCCAGTTCCAGCGCGCCGGTCGAATCGACGATCTTGCCGCCTTCATTGTCCACGGCCACGCCGGGCAGCGGGGCAACCGACGAACCGGTGGCGATGACGATGTTCTTCGCCGTCACCTTCTCGCCATTCACTTCGACGGTGTTGGCGCCGGTGAAGCTGGCCAGGCCCTTGAGCCAGGTCACCTTGTTCTTCTTGAACAGATATTCGATGCCGCCGGTCAGGCCCTTGATGGCATCGACGCGCTGGCCCTGCATGGTGGGCAGGTCCAGGCTCATCTTGTCGATCTTGACGCCCAGCTTGGCAAGCGCGCCGTTGGCGGCCTCGTCATAGAGTTCGGAGGCGTGCAGCAGCGCCTTCGACGGGATGCAGCCGACGTTGAGGCAGGTGCCGCCCAGCGTCTCGCGGCTTTCTGCGCAGGCGGTCTTCAGGCCCAGCTGCGCAGCGCGGATCGCGGCGACATAGCCACCCGGGCCAGCACCGATAACCAGGACGTCATAATCGAAATCGGACATGGGGTTTTCCCTTCTCCAGTCATGCCAGCCTAACTGGCATCGCTCTGCCCCAAATCAAGGGCAAGAGGCGCCCCGGCCGAAGCCGGGGCAACAATAAATGGTGATTATTACAGGTCGATCAGCAGACGGGTCGGATCCTCGATCGCGTTCTTGACCGCGACAAGGAAGGTCACCGCTTCGCGACCGTCGATCAGGCGATGATCATAGCTGAGCGCCAGATACATCATCGGGCGGATCACGATCTGGCCGTTACGGACGACCGGACGGTCCTCGATGCGGTGCAGGCCCAGAACCGCCGACTGGGGCGGGTTGATGATCGGGCTGGACAGCAGCGAACCGAACACGCCGCCGTTGGAGATGGTGAAGGTGCCGCCCTTCATATCTTCCATCGTCAGCTTGCCTTCCTTGGCCTTCTTGCCGAAGCCGCCGATGGTCTTTTCAATGGCAGCGACGCTCAGGCTTTCCGCATTGCGGATGACCGGAACGACCAGGCCGGTCGGGGCCGAGACGGCGACCGAGATGTCGGCGAAGTCGTTATAGACGATCTCGTCGCCTTCGATCTGCGCGTTGACGCCCGGAATGTCCTTCAGCGCCATGCAGACGGCCTTGGTGAAGAAGCCCATGAAGCCCAGACGGACGCCATGCTTCTTCTCGAACAGATCCTTGTACTTGGCGCGCGCCTCGATGACGTTGGTCATGTCGACGTCGTTGTACGTGGTCAGCAGGGCAGCGTTGTTCTGGGCTTCCTTCAGACGCTTGGCGACGGTCTGACGCAGGCGGGTCATCTTGACGCGTTCCTGCTTGCGGCTGGGGCCAGCGGCCGGGGCGTCGGCGGCAGGCGCCGATGCCGGGGTCGCGGCAGCCGCCTTGGCAGTGCCGGCGGCGACGGCGGCCATGACGTCGTCCTTGGTCAGGCGACCGTCCTTGCCGGTGCCCTTGATCTTGCTGGGGTCAAGACCATGCTCCAGCACCAGGCGGCGGACCGCCGGCGACAGGGTCAGGCTGCCGCCCTCTTCGTCGTCCGATGCAGCCGGGGCCGAAGCGGCCGGCGCGGGTGCAGCGGCTTCCGCCTTGGCGGCGGGAGCCGCGGCCGGAGCCGGCGCGGCGGCAGCGGCACCGCCTTCGTTCACATAGGCCAGCAGCGCGCCGACCTCGACCGTGTCGCCTTCCTTGGCGACCAGATCACCCATGACACCGGCGACCGGCGAGGGCACGTCGACCGCGACCTTGTCGGTTTCCAGGCTGACGATCGGCTCGTCGGCCTTGACCGCTTCACCCGGCTTCTTGAGCCACTGACCGACGGTTGCTTCGGTAACGGATTCGCCCAGCGTGGGGACTTTGACTTCGGTTGCCATGTGCTTTCTCAGCCTTTCTTCTGGCGACGGATTTCTTCACGAACGCTGTGACCCAGCGCATCGGCGACGAGGGCGCCCTGTTCGGACACATGGCGCGAGGCCAGGCCCGTGGCAGGCGATGCCGATGCCTTGCGGCCGGCATAGCGGGCGCGCATCGGCGCCTTGCCGGCCTTGGCCAGCGCTTCCTCGATATAGGGCTCGACGAAGAACCAGGCGCCGTTGTTGCGCGGTTCTTCCTGACACCAGACGACCTCGTCCAGATTGGTCATGCGCTCGATGCGCGTGGCCAGTGCGTCGGTGGCGAACGGATAAATCTGTTCGATACGGACGATCTGGGTGTTGGCGTCGCCGGCGGCGTCGCGGGCTTCCATCAGGTCGTAGAAGACCTTGCCCGAGCAGAGCACCAGGCGCTTGGTATCCTTGTCGGCCGACCCATTGGGGTCCGACAGGATGCGCTTGAAGTGCGTTTCGCCCAGGAAGTCCTCGGCCTTGCTGACGGCGGCCTTGTGACGCAGCAGCGACTTGGGCGCCATGATGATGAGCGGCTTGCGGAAGGGCCGCAGCATCTGGCGACGCAGCGCGTGGAAGTAATTGGCCGGGGTCGTGATGTTCGCGACCTGGATATTGCCTTCGGCGCAGAGCTGCAGATAGCGTTCCAGACGCGCCGAGCTATGCTCGGGGCCCTGACCTTCATAGCCGTGCGGCAGCAGGCAGACGAGGCCGTTGGACCGCAGCCACTTGGTTTCCGACGACGCAATATACTGGTCGAAGATGATCTGCGCGCCGTTGGCGAAATCGCCGAACTGCGCTTCCCAGATCACCAGACTCTTCGGGTCCGCCAGGGCGAAACCATATTCGAAGCCCAGCACGCCATATTCGGACAAAGGCGAGTCCAGCACTTCGAACCGGCCATGCGGCACGGTCGAAAGCGGGATATACTTGGCCTCGGTGTCCTGGTCGGTCCAGACTGCATGACGCTGGCTGAAGGTGCCGCGACCCGAGTCCTGACCCGACAGGCGAACGCCATAGCCTTCCGACAGCAGCGAACCGAAGGCCAGAGCCTCGCCGGTCGCCCAGTCGAAATTGGCACCCGACTTGAACATCTCGGCCTTGGCATCCAGCACGCGCTTCAGCGTCTTGTGGACATTATGGCCTTCGGGAACCGTGGTCAGCGTGCGGCCCAGGCTGTCGAACAGCTTCTGGTTGATCGCCGATTCCACGCTCTGGCGCGCGGTTTCGGCATCGGCCGGCTTGTGCAGGCCCGACCAGCGACCGGCGAACCAGTCGGCCTTGTTGGCCTTGTAGCTCTTGGCGGCTTCGAACTCGTCTTCCAGATGGGCGACGAACTCGTCGGTCGAACCGGAGACGAACGCGTCGTCCACCACGCCTTCGGCCTTCAGGCGCGCGGCATAAATGTCGCTGACCGGCGGATGCTGGCGGATTTCCTTGTACATCAGCGGCTGGGTGAAGCCCGGCTCGTCGCCTTCGTTATGACCGAAGCGGCGATAGCACCACATGTCGACGACGACGTCGCGATGGAATTTCTGGCGATATTCCATGGCGAGCTTGGTCGCGAAGGTCACGGCTTCGGGATCGTCGCCATTGACGTGCAGGATCGGCGCCTGGACACCCTTCGCCACGTCCGACGGATAGGGCGAGCCGCGCGAGAATTGCGGGCTGGTGGTGAAGCCGATCTGGTTGTTGATGATGAAGTGGACGCAGCCGCCGGTGTTGTAGCCGCTGACGCCCGAGAAGCCGAGGCATTCCCAGACGATGCCCTGGCCGGCGAAGGCCGCGTCGCCGTGGATCAGCACGGGCAGAACCTGCTCATGCTTGGTGAGGTCGTCGCGGAAGGTCTGCTGCGCGCGGACCTTGCCCAGCACCACCGGATCGACGGTTTCGAGGTGCGACGGGTTGGGAACCAGCGACATATGGACCTTGACGCCGTCGAACTCACGGTCGGTCGAGGTGCCGAGGTGATATTTCACGTCGCCCGAACCACCCACGTCTTCGGGATTGGCGGTGCCGCCCGAAAATTCGTGGAAAATGACGCGGAAGCCCTTGGCCATGACGTTGGCGAGGACGTTCAGGCGGCCGCGATGGGCCATGCCGAACACGATCTCGCGCACGCCCGATGCGCCACCATATTTGATGACCGCTTCGAGCGCGGGGATCATGGACTCGCCGCCGTCGAGACCGAAGCGCTTGGTGCCGACATATTTGCGGCCCAGGAACTTCTCATACTGCTCGCCCTGGATGACCTTGGCCAGGATCGCCTTCTTGCCCTCGGGCGTGAAGTGGATTTCCTTGTCCTTGCCTTCCAGGCGTTCCTGCAGGAAGCGGCGCTCTTCGACGTCCGCGATATGCATATATTCAAGGCCGACATTGCCGCAGTAATTCTGGCGCAGGATCGTCACGATCTCCGCGACGGTCGCATACTGCAGGCCCAGCGTGCCGCCCAGGAAGACCTTCTTCGACGCGTCGGTCAGGCCATGATATTCCGGGGTCAGGTCCGCCGGCAGGTCACGCTTGGCCAGGCCCAGCGGATCGAGATTGGCGGCCAGATGACCGCGCACGCGATATGTGCGGATCAGCATCTGCGCGCGGATTGCGTCCTCGGCAGCCGATGCGATATCGGCCTCGGAAACAGCGGCACCCTGCGCCTTTGCAGCAGCCTTCACGGCCACCTGCATCTGCGTCGGGTCCATCGCCCCGGTCAGGTCGTCGGTGTCCGCCAACGGCCAGTTGGGGCGTGCCCAGCTCGGCCCCTGTTCGATCTCGAAATCCTGGTTCTCGTAACCCATCGTCTTGTGTCCCATGCATGCCGCGTGCAGTCGCGGAGCGGGAAAGTGCGGCCGGGGTGCAGCCCGGCCGCGTTTCCATATCATATTTTAAAGGCGGATCAGCCCTTCAGCACTTCCAGCAGGGTCTCGCCCAGCAGGCTCGGGCTGGCAGCGACCTTGATGCCGGCCGCTTCCATCGCCGCGATCTTGCTTTCCGCGTCGCCCTTGCCGCCCGACACGATCGCGCCGGCGTGGCCCATGCGACGGCCCGGAGGCGCCGTGCGACCAGCGATGAAGCCAGCCATCGGCTTCTTGCGGCCCTTCTTGGCTTCGTCGATCAGGAACTGGGCAGCCTGTTCTTCCGCGTCGCCGCCGATTTCACCGATCATGATGATCGATTCGGTGGCGTCGTCGGCCAGGAACAGTTCCAGCACGTCGATGAAGTTGGTGCCGTTGACCGGGTCACCGCCGATGCCGACGGCCGTGGTCTGGCCCAGGCCCGCATTGGTGGTCTGGAACACGGCTTCATAGGTCAGCGTGCCCGAACGCGACACGACGCCGACCGAACCCTTCGAGAAGATGTTGCCGGGCATGATGCCGATCTTGCACTCGCCAGGCGTCAGCAGGCCGGGGCAGTTCGGGCCGATCAGGCGCGACTTCGAACCCGACAGGGCGCGCTTCACCTTGACCATGTCCAGAACCGGGATGCCTTCGGTGATCGCGACGATCAGCGGGATTTCGGCATCGATCGCTTCCAGGATCGAGTCGGCCGCGAACGGCGGCGGAACATAGATGACCGAGGCGTCGGCGCCGGTCTTCGACTTGGCTTCGGCAACGGTGTCGAACATCGGCAGACCGATGTGGGTCGTGCCGCCCTTGCCGGGGGTCACGCCGCCAACCATCTGCGTGCCATAGGCAAGAGCGGTTTCGGTGTGGAAGGTGCCGGTGGCACCGGTCATACCCTGGGTGATGACCTTGGTGTTCTTGTTCACCAGAATGGACATGGGTGTCCCTTTATTCTCTGTGGACGTGGCACTTGGGTCTAAAGCGACCCGTCCCAGGCTGCGCACTTACCTGGAACGGGACGGTGCAAGCTGGTTGGCTCAGGCGAGCGAGGGATCGATACCCTTGCAGGCTTCCAGCAGTTCCTTGACGGCGTCGACCGACACCTGGAGGTTGGCCTTGGCTTCGTCGTTCAGCTCGATCTCGATGACCTGCTCGACGCCGTCCTTGCCGATGATGACCGGCACGCCGACATAGAGATTGTCGACGCCATATTGGCCGGTCAGGTTCGCGGCGCAGGGCAGCAGGCGCTTCTTGTCGCCCAGATAGGCTTCAGCCATGGCGATCGCGCTGGTGGCGGGCGCATAGAAGGCCGAACCGGTCTTGAGCAGCGCGACGATCTCGCCGCCGCCCGAACGGGTGCGCTTGACGATGGCGTCGATGCGCTCCTGGGTCGAACGGCCCTGCTTGATCAGGTCGGGAACCGGGATGCCGGCGACGGTCGAATATTCGATCACCGGGACCATGGTGTCGCCATGGCCGCCGAGCACGAAGCTGGTGACGTCCTTGGCCGAGACGTTGAATTCTTCCGCCAGGAAGTGGTTGAAGCGCGAGCTGTCCAGAACGCCGGCCATGCCGACGACCTTGTTCGCGGGCAGGCCCGAAAATTCGCGCAGCGCCCAGACCATCGCGTCGAGCGGGTTGGTGATGCAGATGACGAAGGCGTCGGGGGCGTTGGCGGCGATGCCCTCGCCCACGGCCTTCATGACCTTGAGGTTGATGCCCAGCAGGTCGTCGCGGCTCATGCCCGGCTTGCGGGCGACACCGGCGGTGACGATGATGACGTCCGCGCCCGCAATGTCGGCATAGTCGTTGGAACCGGTGATCTTCGCATCGAAGCCTTCGACCGAGGCGCACTGCGACAGGTCAAGAGCCTTGCCCTGGGGAACGCCTTCGACGACGTCGAACAGGACGATGTCACCGAGTCCCTTGAGAGCCGCGAGATGCGCGAGCGTGCCGCCGATATTGCCAGCGCCAATGAGCGCGATCTTCTTACGGGCCATATGCAATCATCCTCCAAGATGTGAACTCTGGAATTGTCAGTGCGCCTACGCCCATATTGTGGGGGTTTCAACCAAACAAAGCCCCCTGTGGCAAATTATCTTTGCAATTCATTCGCAGTTGCATTAGAGGCTTTTTCACACCCTGTCGCTCCTGGTCTCCTACCCTGGACCTAGAGCCTTCCCTGCAGCGGTAGCCTGCCGGATGCTTCCCAAGTGGAAGCATCCGGTCTGTTTTTCCGTAAGAAAGTTGCGCCCTGATGAACGTCGACGCAAGCGGCGATAGGGCGAAATGCGCGCACGACGGGGTGCGCCGCGCTTATTTGGGACCGTGGCCCAGCGCGAGATAATCGTCGGACTGCATTTCCATCAGCCGCGACACGGTCCGCTCGAATTCGAACGCCCCATCCCCTTCGGGATAGAGTCGCATCGGCTCGGCATCGGCCGAGGCGAGCAATTTGACCTTATATTCGTAGAGCGAGTCGATCAGCGTGACGAAGCGCGCCGCCTCGTTGCGCTTCTCCGGCCCCAGCACCGGAATGCCGACGATGATGACCGTATGATATTTGCGCGCGATCGCCAGATAGTCGGGCGCGCCACGCGCCTCGACGCACAGCCGCTTGAACGAGAAGACGGCAACGCCCTTCAGGCTCTTGGGCACATGCATGGTGCGCCCGCCCTGAACGACGATCTCCTCCGAGGGCACCTTGGCCCGGTCCTCGACCGAAAAGTCGGTCAGGCGGAAAAAGGCCTCCGACAGCGCCCTGGTCGCCTCCGGCCCATTGGGCACATGCCACAGCTTCGAGTCGCCCAGGCGGTCGCGGCGATAATCGACCGGACCGTTCAGCGTCATCACGTCCAGCTTCGCCTTGATGAGATCGATGAAGGGCAGGAAGAGCTGACGATTGAGGCCATTCTTGTAGAGCTCGTCCGGCTCGCGGTTGGAGGTGGTGACGATCGTCACCCGCTTTTCCAGCAGCCCCGTGAACAGGCGCGACATGATCGCCGCATCGGCCATATTGTTGACGACCATCTCGTCGAAGCAGAGCAGCCGCGCCTCTTCGGCCAGCGACTCGACCACCGGCGGGATCGGATCGCCCGACTCGGACTTGCGCGCCTCGGCCAGGCGGGCATGCACGTCGAGCATGAACTCGTGGAAATGGGCGCGCTTCTTGCGCTGGACATGGACCGTGTCGAAGAACAGGTCCATCAGCATCGACTTGCCGCGCCCGACCCCACCCCACATATAGAGGCCCCGCGGCGGCTCGGGCTGCTTGCGCAGCAGCTTCCACAGCGTCGAGCCACGCGCCGGCGTCGCTTCCAGATCATGCTGAAGCTGATCGAGTCGCACGGCGGCTGCGCGCTGGTCCGGGTCGGGCCGCAATTCGCCAGCCGCGACCAGCGCATCATAACGGGCGATGACGCTGGTCACTGCGCCTTGGGCGCCTTGCGCAGCGTGGCGGTGGACGCGGCGACCGGCTCGCCATCCTGGGTGATCAGCATGCGCAGGAACATGAGGCGCCCGGTCTCGCGCAGCAATTCCACCTCGGCCAGCAGGTCGGGACCGACCTTGCCCGCGCCCAGATATTGCATCGACAGGTCGATGGTCACACCGTTCACCTGATCGCGATAACCCATCGCCCACAGGCCGCCAAAATAGGCATGATCGGCAAAGGCGGCGAGGAAGCCGCCATGCAGCGTATCGAGCCGGTTGCGGTGGCTGGTGCGGGTTTCCAGCGCGACATGCGCCTTCTTCTCGCCCAGCCCGCGCATGTAGCCGCGGCCGATGGCCTGCAGGAAGGTGTCGGGATGCGGATCGTGCCAGGCGGTCCAGCCCGACCATTTCCCTTCGTTCAGCGGTCGCCCGCCTGCAACACCGTCGCTGGTCAACTTACAGCTGCCGTTCGACCATCATCTTCTTGGTCTCCGCGATCGCCTTGGCCGGGCTCAGGCCCTTGGGGCAGACGTTCGCGCAGTTCATGATGGTGTGGCAGCGATAGAGGCGGAAGGGATCTTCCAGCTCGTCGAGGCGCTCGCCGGTGAACTCGTCGCGGCTGTCAGCCAGCCAGCGATAGGCCTGCAGCAGGATCGCCGGGCCCAGGAACTTGTCGCTGTTCCACCAGTAGCTGGGGCAGCTGGTCGAGCAGCAGGCGCACAGGATGCACTCATAGAGGCCATCCAGCTTCTCGCGATCGGCGGGCGACTGCAGCCGCTCCTTGCCGCTCGGCGCGGGGCTGACGGTTTGCAGCCAGGGCTTGATGCTGTTGTACTGGGCGTAGAAGTGGGTGAAGTCCGGCACCAAATCCTTGATGACGTCCATGTGCGGCAGCGGGGTGATCTGCACCTGCTTGCCGGCGCACTCGTCGATCGCGGTGGTGCAGGCCAGGCCGTTCTTGCCGTTCATGTTCATCGAACAGGAACCGCAAATGCCTTCGCGGCACGAACGGCGGAAGGTCAGGGTCGAGTCATACTCGTTCTTGATCTTCAGCAGCGCGTCGAGAACCATCGGGCCGCAATTGTCGAGATCGATCTCGAACGTGTCGTAGCGCGGATTCTCGCCCGAGTCCGGATCGTAGCGATAGACCTTGAAGCTGCGGACATTGGTCGCGCCCTCGGGCGCCTTGTGGGTCACGCCCTTGCCGCTGATCTTGCTGTTCTTGGGCAAAGCAAATTCGGCCATCGCTCGTCGAGCCTCTTCGTCGATGTCTGTCTGATGGGGGTCCGCATAACGAAAAATCTGCAAAGGTCCAGCACTGAGACCATGATTCTGCCCCGGCGGCCCTTGTTGCAAATCGATTGCAAATAATCATTGCCGAAGAGGGGCTTCGGCTTGCGTCCCGCGCCAGCCACGCTAGAGCGACCTCGTTTCGCTCCCCCTCGCATTGCGACGCGGGGCGAAGTAAAGCAAACGCAGGTCATGCCCCTGCGGCGGCGAATATCTGTGGGGACCGCCTTCATTGCCGATCGACATCGCCTTTCTTGCCATTGCCGAAGCGCAGCAGGTGTTCCACTGGCTGCCGGCCGCCCTTGAACTGGGCAAGCGCGCGGATGTGCGCGTCCATGTGCTTTCGCCCTCACGCCTGATTCTCGATCTGGTCGCCAGCTATGATCCCGAAGGACGGCTCGACCTCATCAAGCTGCGTCGCCCCTCGACCAAGCCCGATTCCCTGTTCCGCCTGCCTTCGCGGCTGGCGACGCTGCTGCTCAACTATCGCGCCATCGCCCGCTTCCCGACCCTGGTGACGACGGAAATCACCAGCGCCTGGCTGAAACGGGTGCCCGGCTTTGCCACCCGCCTGGTCCTGATCAAGCATGGCGCGGGCGACCGGGCCGGCGGCTACAAGCAGCGCCACGTCGATTTCGACCTGACCATCGTCGCGGGCGAGAAGGATCGGCGGCGGATGATCGAATATGGCCTTTGCACCGACGCCAATTGCCTGGTCGGCGGCTATGCCAAGTTCGAACTGCGCGCGCCGCGCCGCCCCTTGTTCGACGATGACAAGCCGGTGCTGCTCTACAATCCGCATTTCGACCCGTGCCTGTCCTCCTGGGTGAGGCACGGGCCGCAGGTCATGGCCGCGCTCGAAGCGCTGCAGGGCTGGAACGTCATCATCGCGCCACATGTGAAGCTCGCCCGGCGCGTCCCGCCAATCCACAGCGACAAGCCGCATATCCGCGTCGACATGGGCAGCCGCCACTCGATCGACATGAGCTACACGACCAGCGCCGACGCCTATCTGGGCGACGTGTCGAGCCAGGTTTACGAGTTTCTGCTCACCCCCCGCCCCTGCATCTTCCTCAACCTCGACCATCATGACTGGCGCGAGGATCAGGCCTTTGCCCATTGGCGTCTGGGCCAGGTGATCGACCGCGCCGATGCGCTTCAGGGCGCGCTCGATCGGGCAGCGGACTTGCAACCGGGCCTGGTTGCTGCTCAGGAAGCGGCAATGCAGGATAGTATCGATCTTTCCCCGGTCCCCGCTTCGCAGCGGCAGGCCGCCCTCATCCTCGATTTTGCGCAGAAGGCACAGGCATGATGCAGACGATCAGCACCACCCTCGGCCCAGTTCGCCTGCTCGGCGAGAACGCGACCCCGATCTGGGGCATGTCCAACGCCGAACGCAATCGCCGCATGGCGGAAAGCGCGG
Organism: Sphingobium sp. DN12; assembly: GCF_051058005.1. NCBI lineage: Bacteria > Pseudomonadati > Pseudomonadota > Alphaproteobacteria > Sphingomonadales > Sphingobiaceae > Sphingobium > Sphingobium sp. DN12. Next base: position 507,542 of record NZ_CP173717.1, on the reverse strand, counting down.
CCAAGAATGGCAGCACGCTGGCGCCGGGCCATGAACTGGTCTTCAACCTCGCCTATGCCTTCGACCCGCTGCTGCTGCGGCTGGTGCTGGAAACGCCCGGCACGATGTTCGCCTGGGCCGGCCAGCCGATCGTCGGCCAGGTGCCCGCGGGCAGCGACCCGATGCAGGCCAGCGGCCTCATCGACCTGTCGGACGGACGCAAGCTCTACAATCGCCAGTTGCGCAAGCTGGAACAGCCGATGGTGCGCGAACTGGTGCCCCAGACCCGCAAGGCGATCGAGCGGCAAAGCTATTTCGGCGCCTATAAGGGCGTCACCGACCTGCTGACCAAATATCTCTGGCCCGAACTGGCACTGATCCTGACGCGCATCGCCGCGCAGCTGAAGATGACGCCGAACATGGTGTCGGTGATCGGCGTGACGCTCTGCCTCGTCGCCACCTTCCTGTTCGCCAAGGGGCTGTTCTGGACCGGCTTCCTGTGCGGCTTCATCTTCATGGTGCTGGACACGGTGGACGGCAAGCTGGCCCGCTGCACCATCACCTCGTCCAAATGGGGCAATGTGATCGACCATGGCGTCGACCTGGTCCACCCGCCCTTCTGGTGGTATTTCTGGGGCGTGGGCCTCACCTATTGGGGTCTGGGCCTGTCGGCCGGCACCTTCACCTTCATCATGACCGCGGTGATCGCGGGCTATATCCTCCAGCGCCTGATCGAGGGGATGTTCCTCAAGGACTTCAAGATGGACATCCATGTCTGGCGTCCGTTCGACAGCCAGTTCCGCCTGATCACCGCCCGCCGCAACCCGAACATGGTGATCCTGTTCGTGGCACTGCTGTTCGGCCGGCCCGACATCGGCCTGATCGCGCTTGCCTGGTGGACCATCATCTCGCTGGTCGTCCATGCCGTGCGCCTCGCCCAGGCCTATATCGTCCACCGCTCCGGCCGGCCGATCGTCAGCTGGATGGATGAGGCAGAGGCAGCGGCATGAACGCCACCATCGCGAAATTCGGCTGGCCCGCGACGCTGGTTGCCGAGTTCGACCATTGGGTCGTGCTGCTGCGCCCGGCCCAGCCGACGCTGGGATCGCTGGTGCTGGCGGCCAAGAGCGACGCGACCGCGTTTGGCGACCTGCCGGGCGCGGCGCATGCCGAACTCAAGACCGTCACCGCCGCGATCGAGGCCGCGCTGACCCGCGCGGTCGGCTATGCCAAGATCAACTATCTGATGCTGATGATGGTCGACCCGCATGTCCATTTCCACGTCATCCCCCGTTATGACGGGGAACGCAGCGCCGCCGGCCTGACCATCGCCGACGCCGGCTGGCCGGGCCAGCCCGACCTTGGCAGCGCGGTCAAGATTGACAGCGAAGCTGACACGGCGCTGCGCGATTGGCTGAAGGGGTATTTCACGGCCTGACCGAACGGATCAGGGCCGAAAAGTCAGGCTCAGCACGAACCGGTTCGATTCCTTGCCCCAATTATATTCGGCCTGCATCGCCCAGTGGCTGGACAGTTCCAGATTGGCGCCGCCGATCGCGGCCCAAGGCCGGCTGCTCTTGAGGTCAACCTTGTAGCGCAGGTTGACACCATCGCCGTCCTCGAACAGCGCGCCGCTGCGCACCAGGCCCGATACGGTCACGTCCATGTCGTAATAATTGGCGCCGACATAGGGTGTCAGCATGACATCCTTGCCCAGCGCAAAGCGCGGGCCGACGCGGCCGGCGATATTGGTCATCTTCATGTCGGACCGGTCCTTGGCCGACACGCTGATCGTCTTGGCCAGCGACAGGGCGGCGAACCAGTGGTCTGTGCCATAGCCCAATATGCTGCCGAAGGTGAAAGACGTGTTGTCCACATCGGCCGTGAAAGGCAGCTGGGTATGGCCGCAGGGCTTGGCGGGGCGACAGAAGGGAAAAGGCACGAAGGCATCGAGGTCGATGTCGACCCCGACATTGACATGCCCCTTCACCTTGCCGACCCCGGCGAACAAGTTGAGGAAGGGGAACAGCCAGACATCCGCCTTGAATTCGGTGTTGCTGCTGTGGCTTTCCATTTGCGTCGTCGTGACGAACGGCACTTCCAGCAATGCCCCCCCTGCGGGCGGATCCTCCCCCTTGGCGATGGCGATCGCCAGGTTCCGGCTGTCCATATTCTGGATATTGTGGATCAGCATGCCGCTGGCGCCCAGCGCCCGCTGGATATGATAACCGCGCTCGATTGCCGCGCGCCCGCCAATCGGCAGCAGCGGATATTTTTCGCGTTCGGGCGGAGGTTCGGGAGCCGGCTCCGTGGCGGCCACCGGAACAGCCGGATCGGCAGGGCCACTGGCTGCGCCGGCGTCTGCCGTCACCTGGGTAATGATCGGTACGGGCGACAATTCCTCCGCCTGCGCCCGGCCTATCACACCCAGCGGCGCAGCCAGCATCGCGACGGATAGCAGCGTCAGTCTTCGCATCGCCATCATCCCCTGTCCCCCGGCCGCGTCCCCATTCTTCCGGGCCAAGCAGACTATATGCGGGAAAGGCCGCCTCGTGGCTTCTGGGTAATTTCCCCATTGCGACTGCACATTTCCCCCGATAGCGCCGCCCCTATCTCCCTCTAGGCTGGTCCGATATGACAGGGAGACATGGCGTGCGACACGCGCTGGCCGGGCCAAGCCTGATGATGTGCCTGGGCATGGCCCTGCCCGCCGCTGCCCAGAACAGCCCTTCGCGCGAGATCATGGATCAGGCGCAGAGCGTCCAGGCCGGCGAGGCCAAGGACGACGGCAGCGCGCGCCCCCCTGCCCCCGACGCAGCGCTTCCCTCGACCCCGCCCAGCACCAAGCCGGACCTGGTGATCGCGCCGATCCCCCTGTCCAATCCGGCAATGGGCACCGGTCTCGGCGGCGCGGCCGTGCTCTATTATAATCCCAACGGATCGTCCCGCCCCTGGATCAGCGCGGTCGGCGGCGGCTATACCAGCACCGATAGCTGGGGCGCGGGCGTGTCGCACAATATGACGCTTGCCGACGACCGGCTGCGCTTTCAGGGTTTGGCCGGCTATGGCATCGCCAATCTGCGCTTCTACGGCATCGGCGCCAATGCGGGTGCATCCAATCTGTCGATCAAGCTGCGCGACAAGGCCTTCGCCGCCATGGTCGACACCCAATATCAGATCTTCAGCAAGGGCTTTCTGCGCCATCTCTCCTTTGGCGCGCGCCTCTATTATCTGAACATGGATGCCCGCGCCTCGCTGCCCCTGCCCAATCATCCCAACCTGACGCCGCCCGCGATTGAGCGGCACAGCCAGATTGCGATGCTCGGCCCTTCCTTCACCTTCGACAGCCGCAACAATCCGGTCGATCCGCGCAAGGGCGTCTACACCACCGGATCACTGACCTATGGCGCCGACTGGCTGGGCAGCGACTTCACCCATCACAAGTTGCAGATTGCGGGCAATGGCTATTTCCCGCTGGGGCGCGAAACCGTGCTGGTGGTGCGCAAGACGCTGTGCGAGGCGTCGGACGGCGCGCCCTATTATGACCTGTGCCTCTATGGCCAGAATGGCGACCTGCGCGGCTATGAGACCGGCCGCTATCGCGACCGGGCCAGCTGGGCGCTGCAGGGCGAGGTGCGCCAGCATCTGTTCGGCAAGATCGGCATGGTCGCCTTCGGCGGCATCGGCGGCATTGCGCGCAGCGGCAAGGATATCTGGAAACACACCAAGATGCTGCCGGCCGGCGGTTTCGGCCTGCGCTATCTCGCCTCGAAGGAGGCCAATGTGAATCTGCGGGCCGACATCGCCTGGGGCAAGGACGGCGCCGCCTTCTATTTCGGGATCGGGGAAGCCTTCTAGTTAGGGTAGACAGATCAGACGGTCGGCAAACGAGCAGAAGCGGACATTCCTCCCCGGCACGGGGAGGTGGCAGCGCGAAGCGCTGACGGAGGGGCAGGTGCCTCTTAGCGCTGCGCTATCCGGCCTGTGCCCCTCCACCATTTGCTACGCAAATGGTCCCCCTCCCCGTACCGGGGAGGAATGGCAGGAAACCACCCATCCCGGCCATTTGGCAGTCGCCGAATTGGCTACGCAACCCGGCGCGTCAGGCTCCGTAACGCCCCTGCGATACCCATTTCTCGGTCAGCGCCTTGGCCGCATCGACATCCTGCGGGAAGTCGACTTCCTGCCACTCCAGCCCCTCGATCGACACGGTGCCGACCCGGTTACCCTTGGCGATGATGTCGATCGCGCGCAGATACCAGCGGGCGACGCCTTCGGGCGTGCGCATCATCTGGTCGACCTGGTTGCGGAAGATCGCCGGCCCTTCGCCCACGAACGCCAGCATGCCGATCGATTCGGCATTGGTGTCGGGCGGCAGCAGCCGCTTGCCGATATGGTGCAGGCGACCGGTCTCGTCCCGGTTCACCTTCATGTCGTCATCGTCATAGTCGCCGTCGGGCTTCACATCGACGGTGACGGTGATCGCGTCCTTCGCACCCGAGACCAACTTCGCGACGATCTCGTCCGACACGATCGTGTCGCCGTTCAGGATGATGAAGTCCTGGTCCATCTCCTCGCGCGCGATCCAGCAGCTGCCCAGATTGTCGGCGACCTGGAAGAAGGGATTGAACAGCGTGCGGATGCGCGCCCCGGTCTCGCGATAAAGCTGCAGCGCATGATCCTCGACCCGCTCGGTGCGGAAGCCGGTGACGACGACGATGTCGGTCACGCCATTGGCGACCAGCGCGGCGATCTGCCAGCTGATCAGGGTGCGGCCGTTGAAGTCGATCATGCACTTGGGCACGTCACGGGTCAGCGGCAGCAGGCGCGAACCCTGGCCGGCGGAGAGGATGATGGCTTTCTTGATGGTCATGCTCGCGCTTTAGAGCGATTTCGCAGCGCAGGGAAGAGAAGGACGCATTTGCGCAATGCGCCGCCCTTCCCTAGATAGACGCCCGCCAGCAACAAACGGCGTGTCACGCGAAAGGCTCCTGTTCCGGTGAAGTTGAAGCGCGCAAAGGGTAGCAGCGCACAGGATGGCTTTGCCCGTATCCTGGCCAATACCGGCTGGTTGCTGGGCGGCAAGGGCGTGGGCGCGGTGCTGAGCCTTGCCTATCTCGCCATCGTCACCCGCACGCTCGGCGTTGCCGATTTCGGCCGCTTCGCGCTGGTGCTGAGCGCGGCCAACGTCATCAAGACGTTGGTGTCCTTTGACAGCTGGCAGATCGTCGTGCGCTATGGCCAGCCGCATCTGGCGGACGGCAACGGCAATGCGCTCAACCGGGTGCTGCGCTTCTGCATCCTGATCGACCTCGCCTCGGCCGTGGCCGGCGGCCTGATCGCCGCGATCATCATCCTGGCCTTTGGCAACCAGCTGCAACTGGGGCCGGGCATGGGGCTTCAGGCCTGGCTGTTCTGCATGGTGATGATGATCACCATCCGCTCCTCCCCCACCGGCATATTGCGCCTGTTCGACCGGTTCGATTCGGCCGCCGTCGCCGAAACCATGATCCCGGTCGGACGGATGATCGGCGCGGGCCTGGCCCTGGCGCTGATGCCCGGCATCACCGGCTTCCTGATCGCCTGGGGCGCCGCCGAATTGCTGTGCGCGGCGGCCTATTGGTATCTCGCCCTGCGCGAAGGCAAGGGACGGCTTGGCAACTGGACCGCCGGCCGGGCGCTCGATGCGCGCCACGAAAATCCGGGCATCGTCGGCTTCCTGACCGCCACCAACCTGCAGACCAGCCTGTCCGCCATGGGACAGCAGGTCGCGGTGCTGGTCGTCGGCCTGTTCGTCGGGCCGGTGGGCGCGGGCCTCTATCGCCTCGCCAACCAGCTCGCCCAGTCGCTGACCAAGATTTCCAGCCTGCTCTCGCGCAGCATCTTCGTCGAACTGTCGCGCACCCAGTCCAACCATGGCGTGGATGCGCTGCGGTCCCTGTTCCGCCGCACCAACCGACTGGCGCTGATCGCCGGCGCCATCATCATTGCGCTGATCCTGACCATCGGCCATCCGCTGCTGGGCCTGATCGCGGGCAAGGAATTCCTGCCCGCCTATCCGCTGCTGATGCTGCTGGGCGTGTCGGCCTGCATCGACCTGGTCGGGGTCAGCTATCGCCCGCTGCTGATGGCGACCGACCGTGCCGGCCTGTCACTGCGCATCACCTTTGCCTCCACCCTGCTGCTGCTGGGGATGCAGGCGGTGCTGTTGCCGATGAACGGCACGATCGGCGCGGCGATCGCCAATATCGTCGCCTCGATCGCCGGCTTCCTGATGATGGGACTTGCCACCCGCCATGCGCTGGCGCTGCGCGATACGCTGCCGCCGGAACCCGACGCGAACTGAGCGACACCAGCGCGCCATCCCTGGATCGAGGGGGGAGAGGAACGACGCGCTGGTGCCGCGCCCGGTTCAGCCTGATGAGACCGGGCTAGGGAAATTCAATAATATTTGAAGGCGGTTACCACCCCATTCTGGGTGCTGCACTTGAACGTCTTCTTGACCGTCTTCTGCTTGCCATCCTTGTCGATCACGACATTGACCAGCGCGCGTACCGCGCCGCGGCTGTCGCTTTTCTTGTCGGTATCCTCGACCTCGCGCAGGGTGACGTCGATCACCCCCTTCTTCGCGCCCTGGGCCTTGGCTTCGTTCAGGCAGGCGGCCACCGATACGTCGCGGGCATCGTTGCTGACCGGAGTGACCGGGGTCGGCGCCGGCGGCGGGGGCGCCGCTTCGGGCACTGTCTGTGCCATCAGGACGAGGGTGGCGGGCAACAATGCCGCCAGGGGCAGAATCTTGCGCATGCGGGTGCTCCCTTCATCGGGCCCATCTGCCGGGTCCGATTGTTTCTAGCATGCAGCCACAGCGCGCGGCATCGGGAATAACCCGATAGGGAAACGCCCGGCCCCTTAGCGCGCGAGGATGGATTCGATCAGCACGATGTCGTCGGGCTTGTCGGCATCGATGCAGGCTTCCGCCTGGTCCATCGCCACCAGCCGCGCGGTCAAGCCGAAACGCCGCCCCACCCGCGCAATGCCGCCGCGCAGGGTCAGGATGCGCAGCAGCGCGCCGACCAGCGCCAGCGGGCCGAAGGCGGACAGGATCTTCCAGCCCTTCTTCCGGTCCTGCTCGACATCCTGCCATAGCGCGATCACCGGCCGCGCCTTGGCACTGCCGAACCAGAAGATGTTCGCGCCCGACCACCAGCCGTCGCGGAATTTGAGCCAGGTGCGGCGCGACTGCGGATAATGGGCCAGCAGGGTCGTCTTTTCGACCATGGCGACGGCGATGTCGGCGCCCGTCGCCTCCGCCACGAACTGATCCAGCATCGCCGCGTCGAGCAGCACATGGTCCGCCGTCGTCATTAGCAGCGGGAAAGGCAGGTCCGCCTTCTCCATCAGCTCCAGCAGCGACGAGGCGATGCCCTTGCCGCCGCGCTCGAACCGCACGCGCGGATCGCTCGCCAGCCAGGCTGTGGCCGGATCATCGGCGAAATATTCGGGATTCTGCGTCAGCACCACCAACTGGCCGATCGCCGGATGGGCAAGCAATGCGCGCGCCGGGCGGTTGATCATCGGCTCCCCCGCGACCGGCACCAGCGGCTTGACCGGCACGCCGGCAGCGGTGGCGAGCGGATCGGCGATCGGCCGCGCCCCGGCCAGCAGGATCGCGGTAATGGTGGCGGGATGGAAGGATGTCATGCCCGCTCGTTAGCCGAGCGAGCCACCGCCGCAAAGCCGCTTATTTCCCCGCAGCAGCCGGTGCGCCCGCGGTCGGCGCGGCCGCCGCCACCTCATGCGTGCCGACCTTCAGCCCCTTGAGCTGGGCCAGGCGCGCGCGGAAGGCGACCAGATTGCTGCCGGTCAGTTGCGCCGTCGTGGTGAACTTCACCGACAGCGGATTGACCACCTGCCCACCCCGATACAGCTCATAATGAAGATGCGGACCGGTCGACAGGCCGCTGGAGCCGACATAGCCGATCACCTGGCCGCGCCGCACCCGCTGGCCCGGCACCGCCGCGATCCGGCTCATATGGGCATAGCCGGTGGCCAGGCCCCCGCCATGGGAAATGCGGACATAATTGCCATGGCCGCCATGGCGGCCGGCAAAGGCGACCACGCCGTCAGTCACGGCATAGATGGGCGAACCATAGCGCGCGCCGAAATCGATGCCGGCATGCATGCGGGTATAGCCCAGGATCGGATGGCGACGCATGCCGAAGCCCGACGTCATGCGGGCGCCGTCGACCGGCGCGCCCAGCACGCCGCGTTTTTCACCCACGCCCGATGCCTCGAACCATTCGGTGCGGCCCTCGCTGGTCCATTTCAGCATGTCGACCGCCTTGCCCCGCGCCCGGCGGAAACCGGCATAGAGCAGCTCGCCCACCTCGACATCGCCGGTTTCGGCACGATGATATTCGGTGATGATGTCATAGCGGTCGCCTGCGCCGATCGATCCCAGATCGACCTGCTTGGCGATCACCCGCAGGAAGGCCTGCACCGCCTTGGGCGGCGCGCCAGCGGCGCGGGCCGAGCGATAGATGCTGTCGCCGACCACGCCCTGGATGCGCAGCGGGGTATTATCGACGCGAATGGGCACGCGCGTCACCTGCAGCACGCCGCCGACCCGGTTGAGTTCGACCGCCAGGTCGAGCCGCGCGCGGAAATTGAGCTTGTCGAGCGGCCGGGGCGATGTGCGGCTGGCACGACGGCCCAGGATGATATCGAGCCGGGTGCCCGGCTTCACCCCCGCGCCGATATCGCCGCCGACCATGCTGGTCACGGTCGCGACATCGCCGCTACTGACCCCGGCACGCGACAGGGCGCGGGCCAGCGTGTCGCTGCTGCCAATCTGGGCATTGAGCTCGATCTGCGGCCGTTCGGGCGTTTCCTTGAGCGGCTGCACCGCATCGGTCGCGCCCATCCGCCGGCCGCTGTCCGCGCCCAGCGCCAGCGGCGTGATCATCTGGCTGCGCACCTCGTCATATTGGGCTGGCGTCAGCAGCGGTTCGGGCGCGCCGGGCACTGGCTGGAAACCGGGCGAGAGATAGAGGGCGGTGGCGCACAGGCCGAAACAGGTGGCAAGGCCGCGAAACCAGGTAAGGCTGCCGACATTCTGACCCAGGTCCGGAACCAGATTGACGTCCTCCGCCCAGTCGCGCAGGCGCGTGCGCCAGTCGCGCGGCGCCGCCGGTCGCTGCAGGCTGTCCGCCAGCCATAGCGACATGGACGCGCCACCCTGCTGAAAACCCGACTGATTATCCTGGAACAAAAGCCGCAACCCCCGGGGTGCTTTTTATCGCATCGCCAACGCAATGGTCCCCGCGCCATGCGTCGGACCGCACCCTTGTGAACGCGCAGGGTTAAAGTCAATTTAAGACGCCGCCATGACCCGCGCCGCTGCGACGAAACGTGCCCATGGCCGGGCAGATTCCCGTTAACCAACGGAACATCGGGCGGATCGCGCAAAGTCCTTGCCCTGCCCGCCATCCTGCACGACATAGGCCCCATCATGGCCCAGTTCGCCCGTTCGCCCGTCACCGCTGTGCTGGGCCCCACCAATACCGGCAAGACCCATCTCGCCGTCGAGCGCATGTGCGGCCATTCGAGCGGCATGATGGGCTTTCCGCTGCGCCTGCTGGCGCGCGAAGTCTATGACCGCATCGTCGCGATCAAGGGCGCGCAGCAGGTCGCCCTCATCACCGGCGAGGAAAAGATCGTGCCGCCGGGCGCCCGCTATTTCCTCTGCACCGCCGAATCCATGCCCATCAGCGGCGTAGGCCGGCAGGCCGGAGCCGACACAAAAAAGGCCGGCAGGGAAGCCGCCGCGATGACCGGCGGCCTCAGCGATTTCGCCTTTGTCGCGCTGGACGAGGCGCAACTGGGCGCCGATCCCGAGCGGGGCCATATCTTCACCGACCGCATCCTGCGCGCGCGCGGCCGGGAGGAAACGATGATCCTGGGCTCCGCCAGCATCGCCAGGACGGTGAAAAGCCTGGTCCCGGAGGTCGAGATCATCGGCCGGCCGCGCTTCTCCACCCTCTCCTATGCCGGCGCCAAGAAGCTGTCGCGCCTGCCGCGCCGCTCGGCGATCGTCGCCTTCTCGGCCGAGGAAGTCTATGCCGTGGCGGAAATGCTGCGCCGCTTCCGGGGTGGTGCAGCGGTGGTGATGGGCGCGCTGTCGCCGCGCACCCGCAACGCCCAGGTACAGATGTTCCTGAATGGCGATGTCGATTATCTGGTCGCCACCGACGCGATCGGCATGGGCCTCAACCTCGACGTCGCCCATGTCGCCTTCGCCTCGCTGCGCAAGTTCGATGGTCGCCGCTCGCGCCGGCTGACGGTCGCCGAAATGGCGCAGATCGCCGGCCGCGCCGGGCGCCATCACAGGGATGGCACCTTTGGCAGCCTGGGGTCGGAGGATGGCGATGCCGCCTTTACGCCGGAAGAGATCGAGGCGATCGAGGCGCATCGCTTCCCTTCCGTCGACCAGCTTTTCTGGCGCGACGGCGCGCCGCGCACTGACAGCATCGATCATCTGATCATCGATCTGGAGGCGCGGCCCGATCGCCCGGAACTGCGCGCGGCGCCGCAAGCGGTCGATCTCGCCGTGCTGCGCCGCATGGCCGAAGATCCCGAGGTCCAGACCCGTGTCCGCTCCAAGCGCGATGTCGAACGGCTCTGGGCCGCCTGTGGCCTGCCCGATTTCCAGAAGCTGGGCGCGGAGCATCATGCCCGCACCGTGGCGCGCATCTGGCGTTTCATCGCCGGCAATGGATCGGGCTTTGGCGGCCATATCCCGCGCGACTGGTTCGCCCAGCAGATCGCCCGCCTCGATTCGGTCCAGGGCGATATCGACACCTTGTCGGGACGGATCGCCGCCGCTCGCACCTGGTCCTATATCGCCCATCGTCCCGACTGGCTGGCCAATCCGGTGGAGATGGCCGAACGCACGCGCATGCTGGAAGAAAAGCTGTCCGATGCGCTGCATGCGGCCCTGACGCAGCGTTTCGTGGACCGACGCACCTCTGTTCTGCTAAGGGATATCGGACAGAATGCGAGCAATCTGCCGGTCACGGTCGACCCGGATGGGACGGTCTGCGTCGATGGCGAGACGATCGGGCGACTTGACGGATTTCGTTTCTCAGTCGATCCCGCTACGCGACTCCAGGACAGAAAGCTGTTGCTGGCGGCGGCGGAAAGGCGCCTTGGAAAGGTATTACGAGTGAAGGCTGACGAATTGATGAGCGCTGCGGATACGGATTTCGCGCTCATGGACGATGCGGGACAGACGCCGGGCATCGCCTGGCAGGGCACCCCGGTCGCAACGCTGATGGCGGGCGCAGGCCTGCTCGCGCCCGAAATCCGGCTCGATCGCGCGCTCGCCGCGCTGGGCCCGGATGTGCAGAAGCAGGTGACCACCCGTCTGGCGACCTGGTTCGAGGCGCAGAAGCAGAAGCATCTGCTGCCGCTGGTCAAGATGAGCGAAAGCGCTGCCGATCCGGCCGTGCCCGCCGTCGTCCGCGCGGTCTTCGCCCAGCTGGCCGATGCCGGCGGCGTCGCGCCGCGACTCGACCTTGATTCGGCGCTCGGCCATCTCGACAAGGATCAGCGCCATCTGCTGCGCCGTGCCGGCATCGATATCGGCGTGCTCGATCTCTATCATCCCGGCCTGTTGAAGCCGGGCGCAGCGCGCTGGCGCGCGGCGTTGCAGGCGGCCCGCATCGGCAAGCCCTGCCTGCCGCTGCCCCAGCCGGGCCTGACCCTGATCCCGACCGGCGACAAGCTCCAGGAAATGGGCGCCCGCATTGCGGGCTTCCGCAGCTTTGGCCCGCAAATGCTGCGCATCGACATGGCCGAGCGCATGGCCCGCACCGCGCATGAGACGATCGCGAAGAATGAGCCGTTCAGCGCGCTCAGCCCGCAGATCGTGTCGCTGGGCCTGAGCGAAGAAGCCTTCCTGCAGCTGATGCGCGCCGCCGGCTTCCGCCCGATCGATCCGGTGCCGACCCCGGCGCCCGTCGCCGAGGTACCGGCCGAAGCCGCGCCCGCTGTGGAAGGCACGGACGTGGTCGAAGCGACCGATGCTGCGCCTGAAGCCGCAGTGGAAGCCGTTGCCGAGGCCCCCGTCGAAGCGGACGCGGAGACGCCTGCCGAAGCGGCAACCGAAACCCCGGCCGAAGCGCCCGTCGCCGCCACCGGCGCCAACTGGGTGTTCAAGGGTCGGCAGAAGGGCCGCCCGCAGGGCGATCGTGGTCCGCGCGGCCCCCGCCGCGACCAGCAGCAGCGCCCCGAAGGCAAATTTGCCGGCAAGGGCGACACTCGCGGTGAAGGTCGTGGCGACAACCGTGGCGGCAAGGGCGGCGATCGCGGCCCGCGCAAGGGTGGCGACCGCGACGATAATCGCGCGCCGCGCGCTACCCCCGCCAGCCACAAGGCCGCGACCAGCAACCATGCCTTTGCCGGCCTGGCCGAACTGCTGGGGCGCAATGGCTGACCCCAAGGGGGCCATGACAATGCCAGGGACGGGCGTCGGCCCGTCCCTGCGCATCGACAAATATCTGTGGTTCGCGCGCCTGTCGAAAAGCCGATCGACCGCGCAGAAGCTGGCCGAGGACGGCCATATTCGCCTCAACGGCCGGCGCATCGACCGGTCCCATGCGCCGGTGCGCGCCGGCGACCTCATCACCTTTCCCCACGCCGCCGGCGTCCGCGTCGTCCGCGTGATCCAGTTGCCCACCCGGCGCGGCCCCGCGCCCGAGGCGCAGGCCTGCTATGAGGAATTGACGGTCGGCAGCTAAACTTGCCGCCGATCGCCTAGTTCAGAACCGGTAGGCGAGCGCCAGAAAGCCGTTCGGCCGCGTCGCATGCTCGACCAGCGGGCTGTCCTTCACCCGGCCCAGCAGGCTGGTCGCCCCGACCGATCCGGTCACGCTCCAGCGGCTGTCGAGCCGATAGACGATGTTGAGCAGCGCCGAGACATCCTTGAACCCTGCCTTGCCGCGATATTGCGCCAGTCCGGACGCTGCCGCCTCACGCGCATTCACCCCGAAATAGCCATCCATATGCTTGCCGTCGGCAAAGCTGGTGGCGATCGAGGGGGTGATGATGACCTTCGGATTGAGGATGACAGGATAGGAGAGGCTGGCGTCAGCAATGAAGCCGCCGGTGCTGCCGGTAATGCCCTGCGTCGCACCCAGCGTCGCCACCACGCCGCCGCCGGTCAGATTGGCGAACACGCGGCCACCCACGCCCCAGGACAACCGATCGACGCCCGCGGGCACGTCGCGCCGCCGATAGCCGGGCATCGGCGTGACACCCGCGCCGATGGTCAGCGCCCGGTCATCGACCAGATTGAGCCCCACGCCATTGCGGAAATTGGCGAAGAAGCGCCCCTCGACAATGTCGATCGCGGGCAGCGGCAGCACGCGATAATCGTCGGCGCCCTGATAGACCGGCGTCACCGCCGCACCCAGGCCGATGACGATCCGGTCCTTGCTCGGCTGCCCCACCGACTGGCGCGAACTGCTGAGATCCTGCGCCTTGACTGCCACCTGCGCGCCTGCGCCCATGGCAAGCAGCGCGATGCTCGATCGGACCATCGTCGATTTCATTATGCAAATCCCTGTCGAAACGGCCGTCCGAAGATCGACCAGCCCCCATGCCGACGCACGGGCATCCATGGCCGGGCACAATAATTTCCAGGCAATATACTGTAAATACAGCACAATGTTTCCGGACAATGTCCAGCATCGGCCCGACGCAGGAAGATCACAACTCATCCTGCATATTTGTTCGGCCCATCGACCAGATGGTCAGAACTGGTCGGCGATATCCATCAGGCCCAGCAGCCTGCGCGGCGCGATCTGGCGCCAGCTGGCGTGGAGGCGGTCGCTGATGTGGTTCCAGTCGGTGTCGCCCAGGTCCAGGCGAATGCCGACCCAGTCATTGCCGAAATAGGCGGGGCGGTAATAGCGATCCGGGTCGGCCTCGATCAGGGTGGCCTGCTCCTCCGGCGCGGTGGTCTTCACCAGCACGGCGATAATGCCGTCGCCATGATGGTCGCGGGTGAAATAGGCGAATTTCTTGCCCTTGACGATGCCGAAGCAGGGCATGCCGTGCGACACGATCTCGTCTGCCTGCGGCAGCGCCAGCGCGGCTTCACGCACCTTGTTCAGCAGCCAGTCGGGCTGGCGCTCGCGGGTGACGAAATCAGCGAGCGTGCGCGAATAGAGCTGATGCTCGGCGATCAGGATGCGGGCGGCAAGACTGTCGGCGGTGTCGCCGGGCAGGATTGCGACCGGGGTCTGGCCCAGCACTGGGCCGTCGTCCAGTTCGGCGGTGACGATATGGACCGAGCAGCCGGCATGGCTGTCGCCCGCGTCGATCGCGCGCTGATGGGTGTCGAGGCCCTTATATTTGGGCAGCAGGCTGGGATGGATGTTGAGCATCCGGTCTTCCCAGCCGGACACGAATTCGGGCGATAGAAGCCGCATATAGCCGGCCAGCGCGACATATTGGACGCCCGCGGCACGCAGCTGCGCGTCGATCACCGCGTCGAACTCCGCGCGCTTCATGCCCTTGTGGCTCTGGCCGAAGGTGGCAATGCCCTCGGCCGCGGCGAGCGCCAGGCCGGGGGCTTCCGGATCATTGGCCGCGACCAGCACGATCTCGAACGGACAGTCCTGCGCCTTCGCCGCATAGAGCAGGGCCGCCATGTTCGAGCCGCGACCGGAAATCAGGACGCCGATCTTTGCTTTGGTCATAGGGTCTCCCCTCCCGCTGGCGGGAGGGGCCGGGGGAGGGCCTGTCTTAAAGGCGATCCCCTAGAAAACCCTCCCCTAACCCCTCCCGCAGGCGGGAGGGGGATTGGTGGTGCTTGTCAGCCCAGATGCGTGGCGGACCAGTCGGCCTTGGCGCTCCAGGTTTCGGCGCTGCCCTTGACGGTGCAGCCCTTCTCGCCCTCTTCCACGGCACCAATGCGGAACACAGTTTCGCCCGCATCCTCCAGCGCCTTGGTGACGGCGGCGACATGGGCTTCGTCCACGGCCAGCACCATGCCGACGCCGCAGTTGAAGGTGCGCGCCATTTCCTGCGGCTCGATATTGCCCTGCGCCTGGAGGAAGGCCATCAGGCGCGGCTGTTCCCACGCATCGGCATCGACCGTGGCGTGCGCGCCGTCGGGCAGGACGCGAGGGATGTTTTCCAGCAGGCCGCCGCCGGTGATATGGGCGAGGGCGTTTATCATGCCGGCGCGGACCAGCGGCAGCAGGCTCTTCACGTAAATCTTCGTGGGCGCCATCAGCGCGTCGATCAGCAGCACTTCATTGTCGAAGAGCGCCGGGCGGTCGAGCTTCCAGCCCTTGTCGGCGGCGAGGCGGCGGACCAGAGAGAAGCCGTTGGAGTGGACGCCCGAGGAGGCGAGGCCGATGAGGACGTCGCCGGCCTTCACCTTGTTGCCGGTCAGCGCCTTGCTACGCTCCACCGCGCCGACGCAGAAGCCGGCAAGGTCATAGTCGCCATCGCTGTACATGCCCGGCATTTCGGCGGTCTCGCCGCCGATCAGCGCGCATCCGGCAATGCGGCAGCCTTCGGCGATGCCGGCGATGACCCGCTCGGCCACGCCCGACTCCAGCTTGCCGGTGGCATAATAGTCGAGGAAGAAGAGCGGCTCGGCGCCCTGCACGATCAGGTCGTTGGCGCACATGGCAACGAGGTCGATGCCCACGCCGTCATGGCGATCATGGTCGATCGCCAGCTTCAGCTTGGTGCCGACGCCGTCATTGGCAGCGACCAGCAGGGGGTCGTCATAACCGGCGGCCTTGAGATCGAAAAAGCCGCCGAAGCCGCCCAGTTCGGCGTCGGCGCCGGGGCGGCGGGTGGCCTTGGCCAGGGGGGCGATGGCACGGACAAGGGCATTGCCCGCGGCGATGTCGACGCCAGCCTTGGCGTAGCTGTAGGATTCGTTGTCGCTCATGAGGCTGCGCTCTACGTTCGAAACGGTCCGATGTCGAGTTTTGCGCGGCCATTGTCTCCATATCCCGTTCGCCCTGAGCGAAGTCGAAGGGCATCGCCGAGCGGAGCGAGGTGCCTGCGCTGCGTTCAGGTTCAAGCGAGGCACGGACTTGCTTGAAGGCTTCGACTTCGCTCAGCCCGAACGGGGAAGGTCGTGCAGGTTCGCGCTTGGCATGCGGGGCAAATCTCGCCAAAAGGACGCCCGTGATCCTTGCCAAGACTCTTCCCAAGACCCTGCGGCGCCTGTCGTTTCCGCCAGCGCTTGCTCTCCATGCCCTGTCCCGGCCGGCGCAGATCGCCGGCGCGGTGGGAATCGGCCTGGTCGGCGCGGCGCTGTTCGCCCAGATGGAGGGCGAACGCGGCGTCCCGCCGATCGCCAGCGGCGGCGATTATGAGGTGCGCGGCGTGAAGGTCGACGTCCAGGCCGGCAGCGCCGATGCGGCCCGCTATGCCGGCTGGCGGCTGGCCCAGCGTCAGGCCTGGAAGATGCTGTGGACCCGCACCCATGGCGGCACCGGCGTGCCTAGCCTGTCCGATTCGCAGCTCGAAGCCATGATCTCGGGCATCGAGGTCGAATATGAGCAGGCCGGCCCCGGTCGCTATGTCGCGACGCTCGGCATATTGTTCGACCGCGCGCGCACCGGCCAGTTGCTGGGCGTTTCCGGCAATGTGATGCGCTCGCCGCCGCTGCTGGTGATTCCGGTCATGTGGGATGGCGGCTCGGCCGTATCCTATGAACGGGTCAATGAATGGCAGAAGGCCTGGGCGCGTTATCGTACCGGCGACAGTGCGATCGACTATGTCCGGGTCGCGGGCTCGGTCGCCGACCCGGTGTTGCTCAACGCCGGCCAGACCGGGCGGCGCGGCCGCCTGTGGTGGCGCGTGCTGCTCGATCAATATGGCGCGGCCGATGTGGTGATCCCGATGGTGCGGCTCGATCGGCAATGGCCCGGCGGCCCGGTGACGGCCAATTTCACCGCCCGCTACGGCCCCGACAACAGCCTGATCGGCAGCTTCGCGCTGCGTGCCTCGAACGACAGCGGCATCCCGCAGATGCTGGACGAAGGCGCGCGCCGGATCGACGAGCTTTATATTCGAGCGCTCAATGACGGCCGCCTGCGGCCCGATCCCTCGCTGATCATCGAGGAACCGGTCGATCCCAGCGCGCTGGCGATCGAGAATGCGACCGAGGCGCCGATCGAGGCGGTCGACATGCCACTGCCCACCGCCGGCTCCAGCGTCGCCAGCTTCGCGATCCAGTTCGACACGCCCGACGTCGGATCGGTCACCGCCGGCGAATCGGCCTTGCGCAGCATTCCGGGCGTCCGCTCAGCCGCGACCAGCAGCCTGGCGCTGGGCGGCACGTCGGTGATGCAGGTCAGCTTCGAAGGCACGGCCGACGCGCTGCGCACCGGATTGCAGGCACGCGGCTATAGCGTGGCGGTATCGGGCAACACCATGCGCATCTCGCGCCGGCAGGCGCCCGCAGGACAGCCATGAGCCAGATCAGCCTGCCCTTCGAATGGCAGGGCCAGGGCGAGGAGTTTCTGGTGAGCGAGGCCAATCAACTGGCCGTCGCCCATCTGGAACGCTGGCGCGACTGGCCCGTGTCCGTGACCGTGCTGACCGGCCCGCCACTGTCGGGTCGTTCGGCGCTGGGCCGCCAGTTCGTCGCGATGAGCGGCGGCAGCGTGATCGACGATGCCGAGGGGCAGGACGAGCATATGCTGTTCCACGCCTGGAACGAGGCGCAGACCGAGCATCGCCCGCTGCTGATGATCGGCCGCACATCCCCGCTGCGCTGGACGGTGGCATTGCCCGACCTGCGATCGCGGCTGGCCGGATCGCCCCATGTCGCGATCGAGGAGCCGGACGAGGCGCTGGCGCTGGCGCTGATCGAGCGGCGGTTGGGCGCGTCGGGTGCCAGCTTCGCGCCGGACCTTGCCCCCTGGCTGCTCCGGCGGATCGAGCGCAGCTATGGCGCGATTGCAGCGGTGACGGCGCTGCTGGATGAGGCATCGCTGTCATCTGGACGTAAGATTTCGGTCGCACTGGCGAAAGAGGCCCTGCAATCTGCAGGAATCTTGCCTATAGTCCCGCCCGATCCCACCAACGACCAGCGCGAGTAATCCGTGGCCGAAGCCGATCCCATCGCCAGCCTTTCGCCCGCGGGCGAGCGCTATTTCAACCGCGAGCTTTCCTGGCTGGCCTTCAACCAGCGGGTGCTGGAAGAGGCGATGAACCGGGCCCACCCGCTGCTCGAACGGCTTCGCTTCCTGTCGATTTCGGGCGCCAATCTCGACGAATTCTTCTCCGTCCGCGTTGCCGGCCTCAAAGGGCAGCAGTTGCAGGATGTCGATCTGCGATCGGCTGACGGCCTGACACCGGCGCAGCAGCTCGGCGCGATTACCGAGACCACCGCCAGCCTGATGCGCGCCCAGCAGAAGGTCTGGGGCGCGCTGCATGGCGAGCTGGTGCAGGTCGGGATCGAGGTGATCGGTCCGTCCGCGGAAATGGATGCCGGCTGCGCCCAATGGCTGCGCGAACATTTCCTGACCCAGATCTTCCCGATCCTGACGCCCCAGGCGCTGGACCCGGCACATCCCTTCCCCTTCATCCCCAATCAGGGGCTGTCGATCGTCTTCGATCTGGAGCGTCTGTCGGACAAGCAGCCGATCCGCGAACTGGTGATGATCCCCTCCTCGCTAGCCCGCTTCGTGCGCATTCCGGGCGAGCCGATGCGCTACATGGCGCTGGAGGCGGTGATCCGCCGCTTCTCGGCCGATCTCTTCCCCGGCTATCGCGTCCGCAACAGCGGCGTGTTCCGCATCATCCGTGACAGCGACATCGAGATCGAGGAAGAGGCGGAAGATCTGGTCCGCTATTTCCGCAGCGCCATCAAGCGCCGCCGCCGCGGCCGCGTGATCCGCATGGAGATAGAGGAACGCATCCCCGAACCGGTCGAGGAAATGCTCCAGGACATGCTCCAGGGCCATGAGGCGATCGTCGTCGAGGTGGAGGGCTTCATCGGCATCGGCGACCTTAGCGGCATCGTCGACGCCGACCGCCCCGACCTCAAGTTCGAGCCCTATGCGCCGCGCTTCCCCGAGCGCATCCGCGAATATGGCGGCGACTGTTTCGCCGCGATCCGTGCCAAGGACATCGTCGTCCATCACCCCTATGAGGCGTTCGACGTCGTCATCTCCTTCCTGAAACAGGCCGCGTCCGACCCGGACGTGGTCGCGATCAAGCAGACCCTCTATCGCGCGGGCAAGCAGTCGGCGATCATCCGCGCCCTGATCGACGCGGCCGAGGCCGGCAAATCGGTGACCGCCGTGGTCGAGCTGAAGGCGCGTTTCGACGAGGAACAGAATCTGATGTGGGCCGACGCGCTGGAACGCGCGGGCGTGCAGGTCGTCTATGGCTTCATCGACTGGAAGACCCATGCCAAGGTGTCGATGGTGGTGCGGCGCGAGGGCGACCAGTTCCGCAGCTACTGCCATTTCGGCACCGGCAACTACCACCCGATCACCGCGCGCATCTATACCGATCTCAGCTTCTTCACGGCCGATCCGGCCTATAGCCGCGATGCCGCCGCGCTGTTCAACTACATCACCGGCTATGTCGAGCCGCAGCGGCTGGAAAAGCTGGTCATGTCGCCCCGCGACCTGCGCGACACGCTGTGCGCCTGCATCGATGCGGAGATCGACCATGTCCGCGCCGGCCGCCCCGGCACCATCTGGGCCAAGATGAACAGCCTGGTCGACCCGGCAATCATCGAGAAACTCTATGCCGCCAGCAATGCCGGGGTGCAGATCGACCTGATCGTGCGCGGCATCTGCTGCCTGCGTCCCGGCGTTCCGGGCATGTCGGAAAATATCCGGGTGAAGTCGGTCGTCGGCCGTTTCCTGGAACATAGCCGCATCACCGTCTTCGGCAATGGCAAGGCGCTGCCCAATAATGGCGCGAAGGTCTATATCAGCTCGGCCGACTGGATGCCGCGCAACTTCGACCGCCGCGTCGAATTCCTCGCGCCGGTCGAAAATCCGACCGTCCATGACCAGATTCTGGACCAGGTGATGGTCGCCAATCTGATCGACACCGAACAGAGCTGGGTGCTGGACCGCGACGGCCATTATAGCCGGCTGGAACCGGGCGACCGGCCGTTCAACCTGCACCGCTATTTCATGACCAACCCGTCGCTGTCCGGGCGCGGCGCAGCGCAGGAGCATGGCGCGGTGCCGACCCTGCGCCTGCGTGGCCGGGCCTGATCGCGCCATGAACTCGATGCTCAGCCGCGTGCGCGCCATGGCAGAGACCATGGCGACCTCGCCCGAACCCGCCACCGCGCGCTCGGCGATCATCGACATCGGCTCCAACAGCGTCCGCCTGGTCGTCTATGACGGGCCGCGCCGCATCCCCTTCATCCTGTTCAATGAAAAGGTGATGGCGGGCCTGGGCGCTTCGCTCGCCAGGACCGGTGCGATCGAAGCGGAGGCGATGGAGCGCGGCCTGCGCGCCATCGGCCGCTTCGCCCATCTGTGCCGCGACATGCGCGTCACCGACATACGCTGCGTGGCGACGGCCGCCGTGCGCGATGCCACCAACGGCGCCGAGTTCATCAGCCGTGCCAAGGCGATGGGCCTGACCGTCGAACTGCTGTCGGGCGCGCAGGAGGCGATCGGTGCCGCCATGGGCGTGCTGTCGGGCATTCCCGATGCCGACGGCATTGTCGGCGACCTGGGCGGCGGCAGCCTGGAACTGGCCCGCGTGCGCAAGGGCGCGGTCGAACAGACCATCTCGCTGCCGCTGGGCGTGCTGCGCCTGCCGCAGATCCGGGCCAAGGGGCCGCGCGCGCTTGATCGCTGCGTCGCCAAGATGCTGGAAAAGGCCGGCTGGCAGGCAGAACCGGACCTGCCATTCTACCTTGTCGGCGGCTCCTGGCGCTCGCTCGCCCGCTTCGACATGCAGCTCACCCATTTCTCGCTGCCGGTGGTGCATCAATATGAGATGAGCGCCGCCCGTGCCGAACAGCTCACCCGCATCATCTCCCATGTCGACAAGGGCCGGCTGAAGCAGATCCCGGCCATGACCGGATCGCGCGTGCCGACCTTGCCGGATGCCGCCGCGCTGCTGTCGGTCGTCGTGCGCCAGCTCAAGTCCAGCCGGATGATCGTGTCGGCCTATGGCCTGCGCGAAGGGCTGCTCTACGAAAATCTGCCCGACGATATCCGCGCTCATGACCCGCTGCTGGTCGCGGCCGAGGCAGAGGGCGAGGCGCAGGCCCGCTTCCGCGGCCATGGCGACCGTATCGACCGCTGGATCGCGCCGCTCTTCCCCGACGATGACAAGGATGCCCGCCGCATCCGCCGCGCCGCCTGCCTGCTGGCCGATGTCAGCTGGCGCGCCAATCCCGATTTCCGCGCCGAACGCGGCGTCGAAATCGCCCTGCACAGCAATTGGGTCGGCATCACCGCTGCCGAGCGGGCGATGCTGGGCCAGGCGCTGCACACCCATTTCGGCGGCGATGTCGGCACGCTGCCCAACCTCGACCGCATGGCCAGCCCCGACGCGCTGCGCCGCGCCGCCCTCTGGGGCCTCGCCATCCGCCTGGCCCAGCGCCTGTCGGGCGGCGTCGAAGGCCCGCTCGCCATTTCTCATCTGGAACGACATGGCGACCGCATCGACCTCCACCTGCGCGACGAGGATGCCGATCTCTATGGCGAAGCAGTCGAACGCCGGTTGCGCAACCTCGCCCAGGCCATGGGCCTCAAATATCAATTGCTGGGCGGACAGGGTTAGGCCGACACCGACCGCGCCTGGTCAGGAAAGCGCGATAGCTTCCCGCACGACCAGCACCGGTACGCCGTCGCGCACCGGATAGGCGAGGCCCGCCGCGTCCGACACCAGCGCCTGGCGCGCCGCGTCCCAGCGCAGCGGCGTGCGCGTCACCGGGCAGACCAGCTTGGCCAGCAGCCAGGGGTCGATCGGGGCCGTCTCTTCGCTCATAATCTCGCTCATTGCATCGTCGCGCCGCCGTCGCGCTCGGCGCGGCCCACGATCTGCATCAACTGGATGATCCGGTCGGCCCGCTCGCTCAGCGTGTCGGCCTCCAGCAGGGTCTGCTTGGCCGCCGGGTCGAACGGCGCGATCTGGGCGATGCCGTTGACCAGCGCCATGTCGTCCAGCCGCGACACCGCCGTCCAGTCGACCGCATAGCCCAGCGCGTCGGCGAAGCGGCGCGATTCCTGCTCCAGCGCCGCCCGCTCGACCAGATGCAGCACCTCGTCCTCGGGCGCCTGCTCCACCTCCGCCTCGATCTGGCGGAACAGCGTCGACACCTCCAGCTCGCGCACCAGCCGGAACCGGGCGAGCCCGGTCAGGATGATGTTGAACCGGCCATCGTCCAGCGCCTCGATATGGCTGATCCGCCCCAGGCAGCCGACATCGAACAGCGGCGGCTTTGGCCCCTCGCTGCGCGGCTGGATCATGCCGATGCGCCGGTCGCGCGCCGACGCATCCTGCACCAGCGCGCGATAACGCGGCTCGAAGATATGCAGCGGCAGCTCCATGCCCGGCAGCAGCAGCGCGCCGGACAAGGGAAAGATCGAGATGCGCGCGCGATTCACCGGCTCACCGATCCTTTACGAAAACAGGATCTGCGACAGCTTGCGGCGCTGCGCCGCCACCCACGGATCTTCCAGCCCGACCGCCTCGAACAGGGTCAGCAGCTGGGTGCGCGCGGCGCCGTCATTCCAGGCCCGGTCGCGGCGCACGATCTCCAGCAGTTGCTCGGCCGCGCCATCGCGGTCGCCATTGCCCATCAGCCCGGTCGCCAGCTCGAAGCGCGCTTCATGATCGTCACCATCGGCCGCCAGCCGCGCCTCGACCCCCGACAGGTCGGCCACGGGCCTGGCATTGCGGGCCAGCGCCAGCGCCGCCTTCGCGCGCTCGATCGCCTGGTCCTTCTGCATCTCGGCCGGCAATTCGGCGAGCAGCGCATCGGCCTCGTCCAGCTGCCCCAGCGCCACCAGCGCACGCAGCAGGCCGCTCAGCACCTCGGCATTGTCCGGCGCGATGTCGGCAATCTGCTGGAACACCGAAAGCGCGCGCTCCGCCTCGCCGCCGGCCAGCATCTCCTCGCCCATCGCGATCAGCGGCGCGATCTCCTGCGCCTGCGCCTTCTCATCCGATTCGATCGGCAACTGGCTCAGCAGCTGGTCGAGATATTGCTTCAGCTGCCCCTCGGTCCGCGCCTGGCTCAGGTCCGCGACCGGCTGGCCCTGGAACACGGCATAGACGGTCGGGATCGACTGGACGCGGAACTGACTGGCGATGAAGCCATTTTCATCGACATTCACCTTCACCAGCTTGACGCCCTTGCTGGCATAGTCGGCGCACACCTTCTCGATCACCGGCGCCAGCTGCTTGCACGGGCCGCACCATTCGGCCCAGAAGTCGACGATCACCAGGCTCGTGCGCGAAGGCTCCACCACATCCTGGCGAAACGCCTCCACGGCCGCCTTGTCGGCCTCGCTCAGTCCCAGGGTCGCCACGCTTCATTCTCCTGCAATGCGGTTAGTCGCCGCCGTCATACAGCGCCTTATGTGGGGCGTCACCCCCACCCCTGCCAGAGTTGGCGGACAAGTCGTGACGCGCGCGCCACCTTACAGGAAATATTTGAGCCGGATCGCCTGCCGCACCGGTGCGCCGCCCACCGCGAACTCGGCCGACCGGAAGCTGGGCGCGCCAAAGCGCAGCACCGGATTGCGCGAAAAGCCCACCCCCTCGCGCGGAATGCCGGCAAAGGTGTCCAGCTTGCCATTGCCATTTTCGTCATGGATGATCGCGATCGCATAGTCGCCCGGCGCCAAATTGCCGAGCGGGATGGCATTGCCCGTCGTCGCCACGATCAGGTGGCGCTTGTCGGGATCCTTGCTGCAATCGGGGAAATAATCGGCCGATCGCGCCACGCAGATCAGGATGCGCCCCTTGGCCGATCGCAGCCCCTCGGCCGTCATGCTGATCGGCTGGGCCAGGTCCAGCGGCGCCGCCCCCGCCAGCCCCGCCATCGCCACCACCGCAAATAGCATCCGACCGATCACGCCTGTTCCTTCCTCAAATCACGCCCGAAATCCCCCAACCCCCGGTCGGTGCCGCACAGCCGGTCCCAGACGCGAAAATAGAGGCCATAATTGCACCGATATTGTTCATGATGCCGCTGATGATGGCTGGCGGTGATCAGCCAGCGGCCGATCGGCCCGCGCACCATCCAGCGCGGAAACATCTCCCACCCCATATGGTTGGACACGCCCATGATCGTCATGATCGACAGCACCACGCCCAGCGCGCCGACATGGATCGGGATCAGGAAGACCAAAGCCGGGATCACCACCGCCCCGGTCAGCGCCTCCCACGGGTGAAAGCTCATCGCCGCCCAAGCGGTCGGTGGCCGGCTGGCATGATGGACGGCATGGGCGATGCGGAACAGCCGGGGCGCGTGCATCCACCGGTGCGTCCAGTAGAACCATGTGTCATGCGCGGCGAGATAGAGCAGCACCGACACCGGCAGATACCAGAGCGGATAGCGGCCGACATCCTCATAGATGCGCGTCCATCCCCGCGCCTGCCAGCCCCAGGCGACCACCCCGGCGGGAATGCCATAGATGGCCGCAGACGCCAGCGACCAGCCAATCTCCCGCCCGATCTGCCGCCCCTGCCCGCGATAGAGGCCAGGCTGCCGCACCCGCGTCGCGAGCGCAAAACCGCCACTGGCAATCAGATAGCGCACCCCGACGATCAGCGTCATCGCCAGCGCGGACAAGAGGATCGCAGCGACCATGGCGGGGCTATAGCGGTGATTGCGGGGGAGCGGAAGCGGAGGGATGGTTGGTGCCCACACCGGTCATTCAGCATCCATTTTGACGATCTTAGGAGCCGGCATTCTGCTTGGGCGCGGAAGCGCGAATGGCTGGAAATGTGATGCACCCCCGCTAGCCATCATCAGCTACTCACGCTTATCGTGTCCATCTTATGCGGTTAATGGAGCGGTGGGGCATGAAGGAAGTGATCTACAACATATTTCTGATGTGGGAAGGCAACGTGTGCAGCGCGATCCGCTACGCTACTCATGAAGTCGAAATGGACGATGACGCTGCCGTCACGTTCCTCCAAAGCCGAGTTCAAGCGGACCTCAATGCGTCCAAGAAGTTCAAATTAGACACAACATTCACCATCGACGAATACAACGCAAGGATGCGCCTTGGCCAAGGCCATTGGCTCTACGATCCAGTGTTCATCGCCCTTGGAGCAGGGGAACAGCCGCTTCATGTTGCCACGCAGGTCATCAACAATATTCCGCAAGTGCGCTTTTCAAGCGCTATTGGCGATCCGGATATTTATCTGCGTGAGGACATGACCGATGGCGTCAGCATGTCAGACTGGCTGACAAAATACACTAAGGGTAATACCATCGACCTCAGCTGAACCGCCCCGGGTTTGCCGGAGGCTCCAACTCCTGAGAAGGTGGAGCCTGTATGAGCAAGACAACGAACAAGTTTGCGCCGGAAGTCCGCGAGCGCGCGGTGCGTATGGTGATCGATCACGAACGTGATTACCCCTCTCGCTGGGCAGCGGTGGTTTCGATTGCGGAGAAGATCGGCTGCGTTCCGCAGACGCTGCATGAGTGGGTGAAGAAGGCTGAGGTCGACAGCGGCAAGCGCGCGGGCGTCCCGACCGAGGTAGCCGACAAGATGAAGGCACTGGAGCGCGAGGTCCGCGAGCTGCGACAGGCCAATGAGATCCTGCGCAAGGCATCGGCATATTTTGCCCAGGCGGAGCTCGACCGCCCGTTCCGGCGATGATCGCCTTCATCGACGATCACCGCGATGCCTATGGGGTCGAGCCGATCTGCCGTGTCCTGCCGATCGCCCCATCCACTTACCACGAGCGCGTCGCAAAGCGGCAGGATCCGACACGCCTGTCGGCGCGGGCGCAGCGGGACGTCGCCCTGAAGCCCGAGGTCGCGCGCGTATTCGCCGAGAACTTCGCGGTCTACGGCGTGCGCAAGGTCTGGCGGCAGATGATGCGGGAAGGCTTTCCGGTCGCCCGCTGCACAGTCGCGCGGTTGATGCGGGAGATGGGCTTGGCAGGGGTGATCCGGGGCAAGCCGGTGCGCACAACTATCAGTGACAAGGCGGCGCCATGCCCTCTCGATCACGTCAACCGCAAGTTCTACGCGCCAGCGCCGAACATGCTGTGGGTGTCGGACTTCACCTACGTCGCGACCTGGGCGGGGTTCGTCTACGTTGCCTTCGTCATCGATACCTATGCTCGGCGGATTGTAGGTTGGCGGGCCAGCAGAACGGCCCATGCCAGCTTCGTGCTCGATGCTCTGGAACAGGCGCTTCACGATCGTCGGCCGGCCCATCGGGGCGGCCTCATCCATCATAGCGATCGCGGGTCGCAATACGTCTCCATCAAGTACACCGAGCGTCTCGCCGAAGCCGGGATAGAACCCTCAGTCGGCAGCGTCGGCGATAGCTATGACAACGCTTTGGCCGAGACGATCAATGGCCTTTACAAGGCTGAGGTGATCCACAGGCGTGGACCATGGCGCAGCTTCGAAGCAGTCGAATATGCCACGCTCGAATGGGTCGACTGGTTCAACCATCGTCGGCTGCTGGAGTCCATCGGCAACATCCCTCCTGCCGAAGCCGAAGAACAATATTATGCTGCCGCGGCCAACATCGATATGGCAGCGTGACTCACAACCCAATGCCTCCGGCAGACCCGGTGCGGTTCACAGCCAGCTTATCAATGATGATTATTTCCTCGCTATCAAACTCACGTTCAACGCGAAGCTGTATGTCTCGTCGATGAAGCTGCTGCTCAGCGCCATCGATAGCATCGCCTACATTGAATATGGCGACAAGCAGGGCATCTTTGAGAAATGGCTGACCACCTATGCGGACATTTCGCATCTTGGCATCACCCCCAAGGAACTATGGGAAATGCGCAATGGCCTACTTCACATGACCAACCTGAATTCGCGCGAGGTCAGCAAGAAAAAGGTGCGTCAGATTTCCTTCTCCGTGGGCACTAAAGACTTTCATGAGCGTGATGGCATCCACTATTTCAGCTTCTATGGTCTCATCAAAGCCTACGGTGCTGCGCTAGTGAAATGGCTGGAAACCTACAATAGCGACACAGAGAAACGCGTCGATTTCGTTGATCGTTACGACAAAACTATCTCGGACAGCCGCCTTGCGGTTCATACCAATCCAGTCGTGGCAGGCGAATAAGCTAGAGGGGGGGGGGGCTATATGAAGTTCATCTATGTTGACGAGAGCGGGGCGCGTGATCAGGGCGACGTATTCGTAATGTCAGGGTTAATGGTCGACGCCTACAAGTTGCGCAAAAAGACGGCAGACTTCGATGCGAAGCTTGAGGCTATTTTCGCCCAGCATCCTGGCGCACGCGGCGATCTCAAAACAAAGCGCTTCATCAACGGTGCTGGCGCTTGGAATCAAGTGCCCGCCCAGCAGCGCAAGGACTTCCTACGCGAGATATGTGAACTCGCGGTCGCCAATGGCGGCAAGGTCTACGGGATTGCCCTCTCTTACGAACGGTTCGACGCTGCGGTCGCAGCCGGTCATGGCCATCCGTTCGCGAACAGCTACTGGATCGCGAGCGCGATGTTCGTCTCCTCGCTGGTGCAGAAGAAAATGCAAGGGGTGACGAATGCCAAGGGCCTCACCGTCTTTATAATGGACGACAACAAGCAGGAAATGGCGAACCTCTCCGACGGCCTCTACAAGTGCAACGAGTGGTATGACGGCTTGTATCAATACCGGGGCACGAAGCGAGGCAAGAGCGTTTGGATGGAACGTAAACCGAAGGATCGTTTCGACCAGATTATCAATACCGCGTTCGCGATCAAGTCGGATCATTCTTCGCTAGTTCAGGTCGCCGATGCGCTGAGTTGGGTCTACCGCCGCCATCTCGAGCTGACATCGCAGGCAGAGGCCTACGCCGGCGAGCGGGCCTATTATCAAGGTTTAGTCAACGTTCTTGAGCCGCAGCGTGAGAAACTCGGACAGTGTCCGAAGGAGGCGTGCGTAACGTTCTATCAAGCTGCGCGTCACCAAGCATGGAATGTTTAACAGCCTCGATCCGTGGGCGACGGCCCAGATATTGCTCATACATTAGCTGATATAATCGACCTTTGTGATTGCGCCCGGCATCAGCCATCCTGGCGACCCGGCTTCAAATCGGAAATTCGTCTATCGGCCAAACCCGGCCCCGCTTTCCTACTCCATCAATTTCTGATCTATCCTCAGCGATGGAGCCGCCGCCGCCCCCACCCCCGCGCGCGCAACCCCATGCGCCGCCAACCCCGCAACCCAACAGTCGCGTCACCGTGACCCGGATGGCGCTTCGCCATGACCCGGATGTGATCCAACAGGCGCGTCGGCGGTGCGTTTCAGGCGCGAAAACGCCCCAAAACGCCGATATCGTCGCGTCACGACACTGTGAACTTCGCGCCATGACCCTGGAGCGCCCCAGGCGTGACCCAAAAACCGCCCTTTATCGGGCGCATCACTCAGGTGCGGGGGCGGGCCTGGCGGTAGCTGCCCAGCACGCGCACCCATTTGGTGTGGAATTCCAGCTCGGCGAGTGCGCGGTCGACCGCCGGGTCACCCGGCATGCCTTCGATATCGCAATAGAATTCGGTCGCGGCAAAGCTGGCGCCGCGCTGGTAGCTTTCCAGCTTGGTCATGTTGACGCCATTGGTCGCAAAGCCGCCCATCGCCTTGTAGAGCGCGGCCGGGATATTCTTCACCTCGAACAGGAAGGTGGTCATGACCGGGCCGACGCCCGCCGCCGGCGCCTTG
The DNA here is from genome assembly GCF_051058005.1 of Sphingobium sp. DN12. Taxonomy (NCBI): domain Bacteria; kingdom Pseudomonadati; phylum Pseudomonadota; class Alphaproteobacteria; order Sphingomonadales; family Sphingobiaceae; genus Sphingobium; species Sphingobium sp. DN12. The sequence continues at coordinate 478,653 of NZ_CP173717.1, read as the reverse complement.
GGCTCGCGCGCCAGCACCAGGAAGCGGGTCATATTGTCGTCGCTATCCTCGATATTCTCGGCGATCAGGCGCAGGCCATAGATTTCGGCGGCCAGATAGGGGGCGATCGCCCCCTCGCCCGGCGCCCGCGTTTCCGCCACCAGCGCGGCGGCGCCGGCGGTGTCGGCATAGGCGACCGGCTGGATGCCGCGCTCGCGCAGATAATGGCGGCACTGGCCCAGCGCCTGCGGATGGCTGATCGCGCTCTTCACCGGCACCGTGTCGGGCGCCATCAGGCAGTGGCGGATGCGCAGGAAATATTCGTCGACGATGTGCAGGCCGGATTCGGGCAGCAGGAAATGCATGTCGGCGACGCGGCCGTGCAGGCTGTTCTCGATCGGAATGATCGCCCGGGCGGCAAGGCCATTGCGCACGGCGTCGATCGCATCCTCGAACGCAAAGCTGGGCAGCGGCACGCAATCGGGGGCATAGCCAAGCGCGGCCAGGTGCGAATTGGCACCGGGCGCGCCCTGATAGGCAACGGCGCGCGCCGGATCGGCAGCGGCCTTTTGCGACATGTCGGCGACCAGCGCGCGAGCGGGGGCGGGATAATTTTCCATGCGTGCCTGCGCGCTTAGGCAGTTGGGGGATCGCGCGCAAGCATCGGCGGGGCGGCACCGCTCGAAAAGCGCCACGGCGGGTTGCACCCCGGCCTATCCCCCATTATGGCAAGTGCTTAAGTGGGGGAGCGCACGACAGCCTCCATAACAAAGATGCGAGGGAAATCTGCGGATGGGCGATCGATTCAACACCGTTGCAGGGTGGGCGTTGTTTGCAGGCATCATCGCGCTGGGTGGCGCGATCGTCAGTTCCAAATATTTCCACGATGAACGGCCCGAAAAGATGGGCTATGCGATCGAGGGCGTCGAGGTGGAAGGCGAAGGTGGCGGCGACAGCGGCCCCGGCCTCAATACCCTGCTCGCCAGCGCGGATGTCGCGGCCGGCGAAAAGGTGTTCGCGAAATGCGCCGCCTGCCACACCGTCAACCAGGGCGGCGCCAACGGCATCGGCCCCAATCTCTACGCCACGGTCGGCGAAGGCATCGGCCAGGGCAAGGGCGGCTTCGCCTTCTCCGAAGCGCTCAAGAGCAAGGGCGGCGAATGGAGCTTCGAGAATCTCGACCATTGGCTGAAAAGCCCGCGTGAATTTGCCCCCGGCACCAAGATGACCTTTGCCGGCCTCTCCAACCCGGCCGATCGCGCCAACCTGATCGCCTGGCTGAACACGCAGGGGTCCAACCTCCCCCTGCCCGCCGCCGATGCAGCGCCGGCCGCTGCCGACAATGCCGCCCCGGCCGAAGGCGGCGACAATGCCGCCAACGCGACCGAAGCCCCGGCCGAGAACGCGGCGCAGTAAATTTCAGGAAGGGCGCGGCCGGTGGCTTGAGCTATCGGCTGCGCACCGCCGTCACCCCGCGCTCCGCATCCAGCGCCACGACCAGATCGGCCCGCGCCGGCATCTCGTCCAATATATGCCGGGTCAGCCGCTCATAATGCTGGATGAAGCGGGCGACCTGCGCATCGTTCATCACCGCGCTGCCGCCGCCGGCCCGTAGCTCCGCCTCCTGCTGCGTCCGCCAGCCCTGCACCACGTCGAACCCCGGCGCCGCCAGCAGCGCCAGCGCATCGATCCGCCCGAACAGCGCCTGATACTCGCCCGCCAGCGCATCGTTGACGAAGCGCCGCCAGCGCCCGTCGCCATCCTCGTCCCGCTCCAGCGCGTTGACCGGGGCATCCAGTACGCCTGCCTCCTGCGCCCGCGCGCCCACGCACCAGCCCTCCAGCATCAGCAGCCGCAGCCCCGCCCCGGCCTCCGGCCACGCGCTTTCGGGCAAGCGATCATCCAACCCCTTGTCGAACCGCGGCAAGCACGCCGCCTGCCCCGCCGCCAGCGCATCCAGCACGCGCAAGCCCAGCGCGACATCATGCGTCCCCGGCACGCCCCGCGTCCGCAGCAGCGGATGTACGCTCTGCGCCAGCGTCTCCCGCTCCGCTTTGGTCAGATACAGATCATCGATCGACAGGATCGCGCTCGCCACGCCCCGCGCGCCCATGCGCGCCTGCAGCGCCTGCGCCAATGTGCTCTTGCCGCTGCCCTGCGCCCCGCACAGGCCCAGCACGGCCAGGCCGTCCTTCTCTTCCAGCAGGCGCAGCGCCAGGCGATCGACAACATCGAGCGCCGACGCCGCCACGGTCAGAGCTGCGCGACCAGCAGCTTGTCGATCTTGCGCCCGTCCATGTCGACAATCTCGAAACGCCAGCCCTGATCCTCGGCATAGTCGCCGACTTCCGGCAGGCGCTTCAGCAGCCACAGCACATGGCCCGCGACCGTCGCATAGTCGCGGTCCTCGGACAGGTTGATGTCGATCTTCTCGGCCAGCTGGTCGATCGGCATCTGCCCCGATACCAGCAGGCTGCCATCCTCGCGCTCGACCAGATCGGGCTCGTCATAGACGTCGCGGTCCGACGCGAAATGGCCGGCGATGGCGGACAGCAGGTCGGCCGGGGTCACGATCCCCTCGAAATGCCCATATTCGTCATGCACCATCACCATCGGCACGTCGGACTTGCGCAGCACTTCCAGCGCATCCATCGCGTCGACCTGGTCGGGCACGACCTCCGCCTTGCGCAGCAGCGCCTCGATATTCAGCGCCTCGCCCCGGAACAAAGCGGTCATGATGTCGCGCGCCTGGACGATGCCGATAATGTCCTCCACCGATCCACGCCCCACCGGCAGGCGGGTATGCGGCGTTTCCAGCAGGCGCAGGCGAATCGTATCCTCGTCGGCGTTGATGTCGATCCAGTCGACATCCATGCGCTGGGTCATCACCTCGCGCACCGGCCGGTCGGCCAGCCGCACCACGCCGGAGATGATCGCCCGCTCGCTTTCCTCGATGATGCCCGACCGGCTCGCCTCGGCGACGATCAGGTGCAGTTCCTCGACGGTCACATGATGTTCGGATTCGCGGTCCAGCCCCAGCAGCTTGAAGATCAGCCCGCTCGACTTGTCGAGCACCCACACCACCGGCGCGGTCAGCTTGGCCAGATACAGCATCGGCGTCGCCACCAGCACGGCGATCGGCTCGGGCTGGCGCAGCGCGAACTGCTTGGGCACCAGTTCGCCGATGATCAGCGAGGCATAGGTGGTCAGGCCAATGACCAGCGCGAAGCCCAGATTTTCCGCCATATTGGGCGACAGGCCCAGCGCCGCCAGCCGCTCGCCGGTCGGCCCGCCCAGGCTGGCGCCCGAATAGGCGCCCGAAATGATGCCGATCAGGGTGATGCCGATCTGGACGGTCGACAGGAACTTGCCGGGGTCCGCCGCCAGTTGCAGAGCCGACTTGGCACCGCGCTTGCCCGCCTTCTCCATCGCCTGCAGCCGTGGCTTGCGCGCGGACACGATGGCCAGCTCCGACATCGCGAAGACGCCGTTCAGCGCGACCAGCGCCAGGATGATGATGAGGTCTACCCAGGGAAAGGGCGTCGGAGCGGGAGGGGGGATCGTGGCCATGGTGGTCCCCTCCCCTATAACCTTTATTCTTTCGTTTTCACAACCATCCCATCATCGCCCGTTCAGTTCACTTGTGGAACAATCCATCGCCTGGGTTATTAGGGAGGCATCCATCCACGCGGATGCCAAGGACAAGGGAATAGAAGAATGAGGATTTCGCACCGGATCATGATGGCGGCCGGCCTGGCCGCGATGCTGACCACCACGGCCTGCACCACCGACCCGGAAACCGGGCAGAAGCGCATGTCGAAGGCGGCGATCGGCGGCATTGGCGGCGCACTGGGTGGCTATCTGCTGGGCGATCTGGTCGGCGGCCGGCATGACCGCACCGAAAAGATCCTGGGCGCCGGCATCGGCGCGATCGCGGGCGCCGGCATCGGCTCCTATATGGACGAACAGGAACGCAAGCTGCGCCAGCAGACCGCCGGCAGCGGCGTCGACGTGATCCGCCAGGGCGACGACCTGCTGCTGCGCATGCCCTCGGGCATCACCTTCGCCTTCAACGACGCCAGCGTCCAGCCGCAGTTCCGCCCCACGCTGGACGAGGTATCCTCGATCCTGTCGCAATATCCCAAGACCTATATCGACGTTTATGGCCACACCGACAGCGACGGGTCGGACGCCTATAACCAGACGCTGTCGGAACGCCGTGCCCAGTCGGTCGCCGGCTATTTGACCAGCCATGGCGTCCAGTCGGCGCGCATCGCCACGCGCGGCTTTGGCGAAACCCAGCCGATCGCGTCCAACGCGACCGAGGAAGGCAAGGCCGCCAACCGCCGCGTCGAAATCAAGATCTCGCCCGTCACCGAATCCGACGTGCGCAACTGACGATGGCTCGGGCCGCTCGAACGGGCGGCCCGACCGACCATCTGCGCTGCCGACAGCACAAAACCGCCCCTACGCGCCCGTCAACATTATCCTCATTGACCTTCGGCGCACCTAAGCATAGCAGGGCCGCCGCTGTCGCAACCCAAAGAGTGCCCTGACAATGACCTATGTCGTGACCGACAACTGCATCCGCTGCAAATATATGGATTGCGTCGAGGTCTGCCCCGTGGACTGTTTCTACGAGGGCGAGAACATGCTGGTCATCAATCCCAATGAGTGCATCGACTGCGGCGTGTGCGAACCGGAATGCCCGGCCGAGGCAATCCTGCCCGATACCGAGAACGGCCTCGAAAAGTGGCTGGAGCTCAACACCAAATATTCGGCCGAATGGCCCAACATCACGGTCAAGGGCGAGGCCCCGGCTGACGCCGACGCGATGAGCGGCGTAGAGAACAAGCTGGAACAGTTCTTCTCGCCCGAACCCGGCGAGGGCAGCTGATCGATATTATCCTGCGCCATCAAGGCGCAGCGTCCCATTTTGTGCCGCACCCCCAGACTTTGTGTCCGGGGGTGGCAATTTTGTTACGAATCTGCTAAATAGCGCCCAGCGGACGAACATGGTCGCGTTCGTCCTGGAGTATTCGCATCATGTCTTGACGGTGACGCCGCGGACTTTCCCCGACTCGTGCCCCTGCTGCACCTGCCCCGCGACGGCCCGTTCCCCGGTTGAATAGAAAGGTTTCAAATGGCTGCCAAGGCGCTGTCCTTTGACGTTGGTGATTATGTCGTTTACCCCAAGCACGGCGTGGGCCGTGTGATCGAACTCCAAAAGGAGCAGATCGCGGGCATGGAGCTGGAGCTGTATGTGCTCCGTTTCGAAAAGGAGCGCATGACGCTGCGCGTTCCCACCAACAAGGCCGAAGGCGTCGGCATGCGCAAGCTGTCCTCCAACAAGACGCTGGAGGAGTCGATGGAAACCCTGAAGGGCAAGCCCAAGGTCAAGCGCACCATGTGGTCGCGCCGCGCCCAGGAATATGAAGCGAAGATCAATTCGGGCGACTTGGTGTCGATCGCCGAAGTGACCCGCGACCTGTTCCGGGCCGACGACCAGCCCGAACAGAGCTATTCCGAGCGCCAGATCTTCGAGGCCGCTTCCAGCCGCCTCGCCCGCGAACTCGCCGCGATGGAAGAGACCGACGAACCCACCGCGCTGCAGAAGATCCTGCGCATCCTCAATGAGGCCGCGCCGAAATATGCCAAGGTCGAAGGCTGATCCCTTCGCCCGAACAGGCTGAAACATGACGAAGGGCGCCCTCCCAAGGGGCGCCCTTCTTCGTTACGGCAAGGCCATTGCGGGAATCCCGCCCTCGTCCGTTGACTCCCCCGAACCGTTCTTCAGGACGCATAGGGGAATAGCCATGAACGACCAGAATGACGCGCAGCAGGATCTGATCCAGCGCGGCTATTCGCGCCGCGACGCCGCCCGCATATTGGGCGTGCTGGGCGCCGGCGTGGCGGTCGCCACCGCCGGCACCCCGGTCTGGGCGCAGCGCAATGACGGCCCGGAAGAAGGCAATTTCCCCAAGGTGCGGATCGGCTCCAACGAATGCTGGACCGGCCCCTTCCCCGTCGCCCAGGCCGCCGCGGCGAAGATCGTCTCCCATGCCAATTTCTATCACCCCGGCACCGAAGTCACCGACTTCAAGAAGACGCTCGCGACCATCGAGGGCGTGCCGGTCGACCATGTCCTGCCCTGGCCGGGGTCCAGCGACCCGCTCTCGCGCATCGTCGTCGCCTTCTGCTCGCCGCAAAAGGGGCTGGTGACCGCCGATGTCAGCTATGAACAGCCCTGGGGCACGGCGGAATGGGCCGGCGCCAAGGTGACCAAGGTGCCGTTGACGCCCGATTATCGCCACGACGTGAAGGCGATGCTGGCCGCCAATCCGGACGCCGGCCTCTATTATATCTGCTCGCCCAACAACCCCACCGGCACGCTGACGCCGGTGGCCGACATCGAATGGCTGGTCGCGAACAAGCCGGCCGGATCGATCGTCCTGGTGGACGAAGCCTATCTCCATTTCTCGCACGGCCAGTCGGCCGCGCCGCTGGTCGCGCAGGGCAAGGACGTGATCGTGCTGCGCACCTTCTCCAAGCTGTTCGGCATGGCCGGCATGCGGCTGGGCGCCACCATCGCGCGGCCGGACCTGCATGCCAGGATGATGCGCTATGACGGCAAGCGCATGTCGACCAACCTGCCCCTGCCCTCGGTCGTGTGCGGCACCGTGGCGCTGACGCAGAAGGCGCTGATCGAGCAGCGCCGGGCCGAGATGATCGCGGCGCGCGACTTCACCTTCGCCCATCTCACCAAGCGCGGGGTCAAGTTCATCCCGTCGGATGCCAACATGTTCATGGTCGACTGGGGCAAGCCGGCGGCCGGCGTGCAGGCCCAGTTCCTGGCGGCGGGTGTCGGCATCGGCCGCAACTGGGCGCCCTGGCCCACCATGTCGCGCGTCACCGTTGGCTCGATGGCCGACATGCAGGCCTTCTGCGCCGCGCTCGACAAGATCATGGTCTGAAAAAGGGCCGGCTCCGCCGTGGAAGCCGGCCCTTTGGATCAATTGCCCTTCACGCTGTCGGCGGCATCCTTGGCGGCGTCGCCGACATCGCTCGCGGCCTGACCGACCTGGCTCGCCGCGCTCGACACGGCATCATCCTTGCGGGTCTGGCTGCTGATCAGGAAGAAGGCGGCAACCGCCACCACCACGACCAGCAACAGGATCGCGATGGTCGTGCCACCGCCGCCGCTGCGCTTTTCGATGATGGTCGTCGTGGGCGCCGGGCGTTCCTGATAATCTGCCATAAAGTCTCTCCTCTTTGTCACCCCGTGGGGGCAACAATGCCGGAGAGCGGGCAAAGGTTTCAGCCGCCCCGCTGGCCCGCCTTAGTCGCCGGTCGGGACGAAGGCGCCCTTGGCGCGGTCCTTGACCACCTTGTCGGCGCGGAACACCGATCCGCTCATGGTGATATAGACGCCCGGCTCGGCGACCTGCGCGGTGGCAAAGGCCATGCCGAGGTTGAAGCTCGCATCACTCTCGCCAAAGCGCGCCGGGGCCAGCGCACCGACCAGCACGACGGTCTTGCCGGGAATATCCTGCAACAGCTTGGCCGTCTCGGTCATGGTGTCGGTGCCATGGGTGATGACGATATGCTTCTCGCGCGCAGCGGCAACGCGGGCGGCGATCAGCGCACGATCCGTGTCGTCCAGTTCCAGGCTGTCCTTGCGGGTGATTTCCTCGATGCGGAAGGGCCGCTTGACCCGTGCCACCTGCAACAGCTTGGCCATCACCGTCTCGCCGACCTGATAGTCGGACAGGGCGTCGAAATAGACCTTGTCGATCGTGCCGCCGGTGGTGAGCAGCAGGATGGGGGTTTCGGGGGACAGCATGAACGGACTCCGTATATCGATCGCGCCCCCTTAACGGATAATGGCGCCGACCGGAACCGTCCCTATTCGCCCCGCGCCATCGCCGCGCCACGGTCACGCGCGGCGACCAGCGTGTCGGTCAGAAGGTCGAGCAGGCGATTGTCGGCGTCCAGCACATTGAGGCCCTGGCGCGTCATGCCACCGGGGCTGGCGACCTGATCCGCCAGGGTCGCCGGGCTGACGCTGGCGCGCGCCGCCATGTTCGCCGATCCCTGCACCGTGGCCAGCGCCATGCGCGCGGCCTGATCGGCGGGAATGCCCAGCGCCTCGCCGGCGCGCGACAGCGCATCGATGAAGCGGAACAGGAAGGCCGGGCCACAGCCCGACAGGGCCGTCACCTGATTGAACAGGGCTTCGTCCCCCATCCATTCGGCCAGGCCCAGCGGCGCGATCAACGCAGCAATGTCGGCCTTGGCTAACGCATCCGTCGCCGCATCGGTGTAGAGCGCGACCACGCCCTCGCCCAGCCCGACCGGCAGATTGGGCATGGCGCAGACAACATCGCGCGGCGCCGGGAAATGCCGGCGCAGATCGGCGATCGGCGTACCGGCCAGGATCGACACCAGCCGCGTCTCCGCCGTCAGCAGCGGCGCAAGACCAGCGGCGACATCGGCAATCTGATAAGGCTTCATGCCCAGCAGCACGGTGGTGCCGGCCGGCAGCGCGTCGGGATAGGCGGTGACGACGGTCACGCCCTGCGCCACCGGCTTGCCGCTCGGCCGCAGCACGGTGACGCGGGCGGGATCGAGCCCGCACGCCAGCCAGCGGGTCAGCATCTGCCCGGCCATGTTGCCGCAGCCGACAAGGAAAAGATGTTCGGGCCAGCAGGCAATGGTCATGGTCAGGCTTTCAGGCAGAAATGTCAGGCTTCGCCGCGGGTTTCGATCAGGCTCGCGCTGATCGCCTCGCTCGGGCTCTTGCCGCCCCACAGGACGAACTGGAACACCGGATAGAAACGCTCGCACTCGTCAATCGCGGTCTCGATCAGCACCTGCGCCTGGTCCAGCGTCAGCGTGCCACCCTGCCCCAGCAAGGCGCCATGGCGGAACAGGATGATGCCGCTCGACGACCATAGCTCGAAATGGCCGAGCCAGAGCTGTTCGTTGATCAGGCCCAGCGTCTCGTAGATGACGGCGCGCTTGTCGTCATTGACGCGGATGTCGGGCAGCGCCAGCAGTTGCAGCACCTGATCCTCGTCGCGCCAGATGCCGCGCAGCTCATATTGCGCCCACGACCCCTGAGTGCTCGCGACGATCTCGTCCTCGCCGACCTGCTCATAGCTCCAGCCATGCGCCTCGTAAAAGGCCGCCAGCATGTCGATCGGCGCAGCCTCATGGCCGCCATTCTCAAATTCGTCGCTATCCATCATCGGCGCGCCTTTATCACCGCAAGCGGCGAAAGGACAGGGCGCTTACTCGGCGCCCGCATCCTTATCCACAGCTTTCGTCTTGGCGGCGCGCACGGTCTTGGTGACCGGCTCGGGCGCCTTGCCTTCCAGCGCGTCGAGGCGGGCCTTGAGCAGTTCGACTTCCTCGCGCGCGGCGGCGGCCATCGCCTTGACCGCGTCAAATTCCTCGCGGCTGACGAAGTCGACGCCGCCGATCCATTCCTTGGCGCGTTCGCGCGCATTGGATTCGAACTCGCGGGTCATGCCCGCGACCGTGCCGGCAGCGCCGTTCACCAGCTTGGCCAGGTCGTCGAAAAAGCGGTTCTCGCTCTGCATGATCGTCTATCCTCGTATCAGGCGCGTGGATGCGCCGAAATCATATCTGGGTCTGGAGTGCCGGCGCGACAAGCCTGTGCGCATCCGGGTTCAGGCGGCCGACCTCATAGTTGAGGTAGGAGGCAAAGACCAGCCAGACCAGATAGGGCAACATCAACGCACCGGCAAAGGGACGGATCCGCCAGAACAGGGCGGTGGTGAGCGCCACCAGCAGCGCCAGCACCAGGATCAGGCCCAGCGCCGCCCCCACCTGATGCGCGCGAAAGAAGAGCGGCGACCAGGCAAGGTTGAACGCCAGCTGCACCAGGAACAGCGCGACCGCCGCCCCCCGCCCTCTGGCCCCGCGCGCATGCAGCACGATCGCGAAGGCCAGCGCCATCAGTATATAGAGGATCGTCCAGGCGACGCCGAAGGCCCAGCCCGGCGGCATCAGCGCCGGCAGGTTGAGCGAGGCGAACCAGCGATTGCCAAAACCGCTATTGGCGAACTTGCCCGACAGGAAGCCGAGAAAGACGATCGCGGGCACCGTCACCAACGCCCAGCGCAGATAGGCAAGACGCAACTGACCCTGGGACGCGATCTCGTTCATCGGCAACGCAGCTCCAAGCTATTCGGCGGGTTCGGGCGAATCCTTGAGCGCCGAATCCAGTTTGCGACCAACGGTTTGCGGAGAAACCGTGCGCTTGGCAACGCGCGAATAGAAAATGGGAATGAGGAACAGGGTGATCAGCGTCGCCAGGCTGACGCCGAACACGATCACCACGCCGATCGAATGGCGCGCTGCCGCACCGGCCCCGCCGCGCAGCACCAGCGGCACGGCGCCGATGACGGTCGCGATCGACGTCATCAGGATCGGCCGCAGACGCCGCTTGGCCGCCTCGCGGATCGCCTCGGCAATCTCCATCCCCTCGTCGCGCAACTGGTTGGCGAACTCGACGATCAGGATGCCGTTCTTGGCCGCCAGGCCCACCAGCATGACGATGCCGATTTGGCTATAGAGGTTGATCGACCCGCCGGTGATCGCCAGGCCCAACGCGCCGCCCGCCACCGCCAATGGCACCGTCGCGATGATGACGCCGGGGTGGATGAAGCTTTCGAACTGGGCCGCGAGCAGCAGATAGACGATCAGGATGGTGAGGCCGAAGACGATCCAGATCGACCCACCGGTCTCACGCAGCGACTGACTTTCGCCACGATAGCCGATCGCCAGCACCTCGGGCGACTGGCGCGCCTGATCCTCCAGGAAGGCGAGCCCCTGCCCCAGCGACGTCCCCGGCGCCAGCGCGGCGGTCAGAGTGATGGCGCGCAGCTTGTTGTAACGGTTGAGCTGACGCGGCCCCGCCACTTCGCGCACGGTCACGACCGCCGACAGCGGCACCAGCACGCCGCTGCGGCTGCGCACCTGGATACGTTCCAGATCGGCGAGCGTCTCGCGCCCGTCGCGCTCCGCCTGCACCAGCACGCGATATTCCTCGCCGCGGTCGACATAGGTGGTGACGCGGCGCGAACCGAGCAGGCTTTGCAGCGCCTGGCTGACATCGTTCACCGACACGCCCAGGTCGCCGGCGCGTTGCAGATCGGTCTCGATCCGCATCTGCGGCTTGGTTTCCTTATAATCGCTGTCGAGGTTGATGAGGCCCGGATAGCTCGCCGCCGCCAGCATGATGCGGTCGCGCGCCGCCACCAGCCCCTCATAGGTCGAGCCGGCCAGCACGATATTGACCGGCAGGCCGCGGCCACGGCCAAGGCCCGATCGCGGCGCCGCATTGCCGCGCACGCCGGGCTGGTCGGCAATCACCTTGTTGATGATGGTCGCGACTTCCGCCGTGGTGATGGTGCGGTCTTCCCACGGCCGCAGGAAGGCGATGACATTGCCGTTATTGTAATCGTCGGTGGTGCCGAAGCCGCCGGGCGTGCGGATCACCAGATTTTGCAGCGTGCCGTCCTTGCGCAGGAAGGCGAGATCATTCTCGATCTTCTGCATATAGGCCATCATCCGGTCGAAGCCGGTGCCTTCGGGCGCGTTGACATTGGCCTCGACCACGCCGGTATCCTCGGCCGGGGCCAGTTCGGCCGGCAGGCGGGTGAAGAGGAAGAAGGCGACGCCCAGGAAGATCGCGACGCCCAGCAGCGGCATCAGCGGCTTCTTCAAGGTCCAGTCGAGCCAGCGACCATAGCCATGCTCGATCCGCTGGAAGCGATCATCGACCCAGCGCGCCAGCCGGCCGCGCTCCGCATTCTTCAGCAGCTTGGAGCAGAGCATCGGCGCGAGGCTCAAGGAGATGAAGCCGGAGAAGCCGATCGCCGCGATCATCGCGATGGCAAGTTCGCGGAACAAGAGGCCGGTCTGGCCGGCCAGGAACATGACCGGCACGAACACGGCGCAAACGACCAATGTGGTCGAGATGATGGCAAAGCCCACCTGCCGCGTGCCGAGATAGGCGGCGACCAGCGGATCTTCGCCCTGTTCGACGCGGTGATAGACATTTTCCAGCACCACGATCGCGTCATCGACAACCAGACCGATGGCGAGCACGAAGGCGAGCAGCGTCAGCAGGTTGATCGACAGCCCGAGCAGCCACATCACCGCGCAGGTGGCGAGCAGACAGATCGGCACCGTCACGGCTGGCACGATCGTCGCGCGCACCGATCCCAGGAACAGGAAGATGACGAGGATGACGAGCAGAGCCGCCTCGATCAGCGTGTCGTAGACATTGTCGATCGCGCGTTCGATGAACAGGGATTCGTCGGTGCCGATCGCCACCTTCATGCCCTTGGGCAGGGTCGGCTCCAGCTCCTTGATCAACGCCTTGGCCTTCTGCGCCACTTCCAGCGTGTTGGCGCCCGACTGGCGGATAATGCCGATGCCGATCGCCGTGCCCTGGTTGGAACGGAAGCTGCTATAGGGGTTTTCGGCCCCTTCCTCGATCCGGGCGACATCGCCCAGCTTCACCTGATAGCCATCCTCGCCCCGGCCCACGACCAGCTGCGCGAACTGGTCCGGCGTGGCGAAGGGCCGCTCGACGCGCAGCGTCTGGTTCTGGTCCTTCGATTCAAAGCGGCCGGCCGGCAGTTCGACATTCTGGGTGCGCAGCGCCGCTTCGACATCGGCCGGGGTCAGGCCGAATGCGGCCAACTTTTCCGCGTTGAACCAGATACGGGTCGACGGCCGCGCCTCGCCACCGATGGTGACGCGGGCGACGCCATCGATCGCGGCGAAGCGGTCGGCAATGTTGCGGTCAAGATAGTCGCTGATCTGGATCGGCGACCAGCCGGGGCGCGAGAAGGCAAGGAACAGGATCGATCGCGCGTCGGAATCGACCTTGCGGATCTCGGGCGCCAGCGCATCCTCGGGCAGATCCTGCGTCACCGACCCGACACGGTCGCGCACGTCATTGGCGGCGCTGTCGATATCACGCGAGGGATCGAACTCGATATTGATGTTGGACGTGCCGTCCTGCGAGGTCGAGGTGATGGTCTGGATGCCCTGCACGCCCGCGACCGCATCCTCGATCTGCTGGGTGATGCGGGTTTCCACCACCGACGCGGCCGCGCCGGTATAGGTCGTCTCGACCGAGACGATCGGCGGATCGGTATCGGGATATTCGCGGACCGACAGGCTGAAATAGCCGACCAGGCCGACGATGCACATCAGCACCGCGACCACCGCCGAAAAGACCGGCCGGCGGACCGAGAGATCGGAGAGCTGCATCGGCTTAGCCGGCGGCCTTGGCGGACTTGCCGCCCTTGTCGTCATCACCCTTCTTGTCGCCGGCCAGGCGCACCGGCGCGCCGTCGGTCAGCTTTACCACGCCCTCGGTTACGATCTGCTGGCCGGCCTTCACGCCGCCCAAAATCTCGACCAGGCCGTTCTGGCGGATGCCGGTTTCGACCTTGGTCCGCTTGGCGGTGCGACCGTCCAGCACGAAGACGAAACGCTCGTCACCATCGCCGATCACCGCCAGTTCGGGCACGCCCAGCGACTGGCGCTCGCGCGAGAAGACGCTGACGGTCAGCAGCATGCCGGGCTTCAACGCCTTGTCGGGATTGGGCATGATCGCGCGGACGCGCACGGCGCGGGTGGCGGGATCAATCACCGGGTCGATCGTCGCGATCGTGCCGTTGAAAGGCCGGTCGGGCCAGGCGGCGGACAGTGCCTTGATCGGCATGCCCTCGCGGATCATCGACAGCCGCGTCTCGGGCACGGTGAAGTCCAGCTTGATCCGCGAAATGTCGCTGACCGTGGCGATCGCGGTGCCGGCGGTGATGACCGCGCCGGGCGAGACCGTGCGCAACGATACCCAGCCGCTGAACGGCGCGCGGATGGTGCGGTCGCCGATGCCGGCGCGAGCGAGGTCGGCATTGGCGCGAGCGCTGTTGGCGAGCGCAATCTGCTGTTCGACCGTGGCGCCGGTGGCAAAGCCGCGCGACTTGAGCGCCTGGATACGCTTCAACTGCTGGTCGGCCTGCAGCGCGGTTGCTTCGGCCGCGGCCAGTTCGGCCTTTTCCTGGCCCACGGCCATGCGGGCGATCACCTGCCCCTTGGACACGAAGCCGCCATCGGTGAAGTTCAGCACATCGATCCGCTCGGTCACCGGTGCGGACAATATCACCTGCTCATTGGCGAGCGCGGTGCCGACCGCCTCGACATTGTCGGTGAAGCGGGTGGGCGCAATCGCCACCGCCTCCACCAAGGCTGGCGGGCGAGCTTTCTTTTCCTTCTCCCCGCCGCAACCGGCAAGACAAAGGGCAACGAGAATGACAGGCAGGGTCGAGCGCATGACGAGGGGCTAACGGGCCTTTGTGACGGACACAACCGCATGGAATGTGTCAAAATGTATCGCAGGGCGGGTAACGAAGCTGGCGCGATTATCCGCCAAGCCGCGCGTGAATCAGAAATTCGACATTGCCTTGCGGTCCGGTGATCGGACTGGTCGTGCTTCCAAGCACTTCCCAGCCCTTCTCACGGACCCAGGCAGCGACCTCGTCGCAGACGCGCTGGTGGATGGCGGGGTCGCGCACCACGCCGCCCTTGCCTACTTCCTCGCGCCCTGCCTCGAACTGCGGCTTGATGAGGGCGATCAGCTGCGCGCCGGGCCGGGCGAAGGTGATCGGCTTTTCCAGCACCTTGGCCAGGCTGATGAAGCTGGCGTCGCACACGATGATGTCGACCGGCTCGGTTATGTGGGCGTCGGTCAGGATGCGGGCGCTGGTCTGTTCATGGACGATGACGCGATCGTCGGAGCGCAGCTTCCAGGCAAGCTGGTTGGTGCCGCTGTCGACGGCATAGACCTTGGCCGCGCCCTTGGTCAGCAGCACGTCGGTGAAACCGCCGGTCGAGCTGCCGACGTCGATCGCGACGAAACCGGAGACGTCGATGCCATATTCGTCGATCGCATGGGCAAGCTTGATGCCGCCGCGCGAGACCCAGGGATGGTCGCGCCCGCGCACGTCCAATTCGGCATCAGCCGCCACCTGCTGCCCCGCCTTCTCGACCTTCTTGTCACCGAGATAGACGAGGCCAGCGAGAATCAGCGCCTGCGCCCGCGCGCGGCTTTCGGCGAGGCCATTGTCGACGAGCAACTGGTCGGCACGAATCTTGGCCATCAGCGCACCAGTCCGGTGAGGGTCGACGGGGTCAGTAGCTGCGGCAATGTCTGGGCCTCCTTGCCCGGTGCGTACCAAAGGTAGAGCGGCACGCCCGAACGGCCCTGCGCTTCGAGGAAGCGGGTAATCGCCGGATCGGCATTGGTCCAGTCGCCCATCATGACGGTGACGCCCGCCTTGTCGAACGCGGCACGCACCTCCGCCCGCTCGATCGCGGCGGCCTCATTGGCCTTGCAGGTCAGGCACCAGTCGGCGGTGAAATAGAGGAAGACCGGCTTGTTCGCGGCGCGCAGCCCGTCGAGCTTTTCCGCGTCGAAGGCGACGACAGCCCCCTCGCGCGCCGCCGCAACCGCCGGCGCGCGGGCTGGCAACAGCATCGCGGCACCGACCAGCAGGATCGCCGCGCCGACGCCGACCTGCAACCAGCCGCCGCGCCCGACCCGCTGGCGCATGCCCAGCCACCAGAGCAGCAGCACCAACGCCAGCGCCGCACCAAGGCCGATGGTCATGCCACCGACGCCGCGTTGCTGCCCCAGCAGCCAGGCAAGGCCCAGTGCAGTGAGGAACATCGGGATCGACAGGATGCGCTGCAACCGGCCCATCCACGCCCCGGGACGCGGCAGGCGATTGCGCAGCGCAGGCAGATAGGCGAGCAGCAGGAAAGGCAGCGCCAGACCAAGGCCAAGGCCAGCAAAGATCGCCAGCGCCGCGCCCAGGGGCAGCACCAGCGCCGTGCCCATCGCCGCGCCCATGAATGGCCCGGTGCAGGGCGTCGCGACAAAGGCAACCAGCGCGCCGGTCCAGAAGGCGCCGACCATGCCGCCCTTCCCCGCCAGTTGGCCACCGCCGCCAAAGGCCGGCAAATCGAACAGACCGGCAAGGTTGAAGGCGATCGCGCTGACCAGCAGCAGCAGCGCCAGGATGATGCGCGGATCCTGCAACTGGAACGCCCAGCCGACCGCGCTGCCCGCCGCGCGCAGCCCCAGCAGCAGGCTACCCAAAGCCAGACAAGCGAGGACCACGCCCGCACCATAGGCCAGCGCCTCGCGCCGCGCCGCGCGCTCGTCGCCACCCGCCTTGGCCAGGCTCAGGGCCTTCAATCCCAGGATCGGGAAGACGCAGGGCATGACATTGAGCAGCAGCCCGCCCAATATCGCCCCGCCCAGCGCCAGCAATATCGTGCCCGCCAGCCCCTTGGGCGCGATCGCCGCAACCTCCCCGGGCTTGGCGGTCAGCAGGAAGCCGACATGGTCGCCGGTGCGCAGCACCGCCTGCGCAGCGCCGCCCTTGGAACCCTCGCCCGCCTGCGTCTCGACCAGCAGCCGATCGCCATCGCGGCTGACCTTCTGCGCGGCGGCGAAGCGGGCCAGCCCGTCGCTCAACGGGAAGAGATGAACGTCGCGCGCCTGCGCATCGGCCGGGAACGGCACCGACAGGCGCAGCTTGCCATCGACGATCTGATAGGTAGCCTCGCTGCCCAGCGGCCGGGGCAGATGGCCGCGCCAGCCATCGAAGCGCGCCTGCATCGCCGGCACGACCTTGCCGTCGCCCGCGACCAGTTCCAGCGCCAGTTCGCCGCTTTCCGGCACGCAAATCTTGTCGGTGCAGGCCAGCCATTCCGCCTTCACCCGGATCGGCAGGCGAGTGCCCGCCGCCACGTCCGGCGCCACGCCCAAATTGGCGAGCACCGCATAGGGGCCTTCATAGACATGGTTCATCAGACCCGAAATCAGCAGCGTCTCGGGCACCGGATAGCGCAGCGCTCCAATCGTCACGCCCTTGGGCAGGGTCCAGGTCACGGTCATGCCCAGGCCCGCATCGCCCGGATTTTCCCAATAGCCGTGCCAGCCCTTTTCCGGCTTCATGGCGAAGGCGATGGTCGTGCCCTTGCCGGGCGCGGGCGCCGTGCTTTCGGCCATCAACTGCGCGGCGATATGCGCCGGGCCGCCGCCAAAGGCCGCCTGGGCCTGCACCACGGGAGATGCGATCGACAGCCCTGCCAGCATGGCGAGCGTCATGAATATGACTTGAAAAATCCGCATCGGGCCTCTGGTCGCGTGGATGCAAGGGGGCTAGGTCGCTCCCTATCCGCCGTCAAGGCATGAGAAGGTACCCATAATGTTGAAACACGTCGCCGCTGCCCTGTTGCTCGCCACTGCCATGCCCGTCGTGGCGCAGAGCCCCGCGCCTGCTGCCGCTCCTGCACCGGCCGCCCGCAGCATTGCCGCGACGCCGCCCAAGCTGATCGTCGCCATCTCGGTCGACCAGTTTTCGGCCGACTTGTTCAGCGAATATCGCCAATATTATACCGGCGGCCTCAAGCGCCTGACCAGCGAAGGCGCGGTCTTCCCGCGCGGCTATCAGAGCCATGCCGCAACCGAGACCTGCCCGGGCCACTCGACCATCCTGACCGGCAGCCGCCCGTCGCGCACCGGCATCATCGCCAATAACTGGTTCGACCTCGACGCCAAGCGTGAGGACAAGAATCTCTATTGCGCCGAGGATGAGAGCCAGCCGGGCAGCAGCAGCGACAAGTACGAAGCCTCGCCCCTGCACCTCAAGGTGCCGACGCTGGGCGGCCGGATGAAGGCGGCCAATCCCGCCACCCGCGTCGTGTCGGTCGCTGGCAAGGATCGCGCCGCGATCATGATGGGCGGCGCGACCGCCGATCAGGTCTGGTGGCTCGGCGGGCCGCAGGGCTATGTAAGCTACAAGGGCGTCGCCCCCACCCCGCTCGTCACCCAGGTCAACCAGGCCTTTGCCCAGCGCCTCGCCCAGCCCAACCCCGGCTTCGAACTGCCGGCCCAGTGCGTGTCGAAGGATTTCCCGGTCCAGGCCGGCAACCGCACCGTGGGCACCGGCCGCTTCGCGCGTGACGCGGGCGACTATAAGGGCTTCCGCATTTCGCCCGAGCAGGATGCGATGACCCTCGCCTTCGCCGCCGCTGCGATCGAGAGCATGCAGCTGGGCAAGCAGGCGCAGACCGACATCATCTCGATCGGCCTGTCGGCGACCGACTATGTCGGCCACACCTTCGGCACCGAAGGCACCGAAAGCTGCATCCAGGTCGACCGGCTCGACACCGAACTCGGCGCCTTCTTCGACAAGCTCGACAAGGACGGCATCGACTATGTCGTGGTGCTGACCGCCGACCATGGCGGCCATGACCTGCCCGAGCGTCACCGCATGAATGCCATGCCGGTGGAACAGCGGGTCGACATGGCGCTGACGCCCAAGGCGCTCAATGCCACCATCGCCGAGAAGGCCGGCCTGCCCGGCAAGAAGGTGATCTGGAGCGACGGCCCGTCGGGCGACATCTATTATGACAAGGGCCTGACCGCCGCGCAGCGCGCTAGGGTCGAGACCGAGGCACTCAAATATCTGCGCGCCCATCCGCAGGTGCAGACAGTCTTCACCAAGGCGGACATCGCCGCCACCCCCTCGCCCTCGGGCCCGCCCGAAAGCTGGAGCCTGATCCAAGAAGCGCGCGCCAGCTTCTACCCCAGCCGCTCGGGCGATCTGCTGCTGCTGCTCAAGCCGCGCGTCATGTCGATCCCCGAACAGGCGGTGATGGGATCGGTCGCCACCCATGGCTCGCCCTGGGATACGGACCGCCGCGTCCCGATCCTCTTCTGGCGCAAGGGCATGCAGCATTTCGAGCAGCCGCTGGGCGTCGAGACGGTGGACATCCTCCCCAGCCTCGCCGCGCTGATCAAGCTGCCCGTGCCCAAGGACCAGATTGACGGCCGCTGCCTCGACCTGGTCGCCGGCAAGGACGATAGCTGCGCCGGACAGTAAAACCCGTTACGGATCCTCCCCCGCCACCCGGGGGAGGATCAGATATTCTCGCCAATCCCGTCCGTGCTTTCCAGCAGCGCATGGACGCGGTGCGGAGCTGACACTTCCACCCGGCTGGTCACTTCGTGCCGGGCCTTGGCCTGGCGCACACTGCTGTCCGCCGGCACGCTCTCGGTCAGCCAGACATTGCCGCCGATGACCGATCGACTGCCGATGATGATCCGGCCCAGCACCGTCGCGCCGGCATAGATGACGACGTCATCCTCGATGATCGGATGGCGCGGCTGCGCCTTTTCGAGCGCGCCCTTCTCGTCCGAGGGGAAGCTGCGCGCGCCCAGCGTCACGCCCTGATAGAGCCGCACCCGATCGCCGACGATCGCCGTCTCGCCGATGACGACGCCGGTGCCATGGTCGATGAAGAAGCCGTGGCCGATGCGCGCGCCGGGATGGATGTCGATGCCGGTGTGGGAATGGGCGATCTCGGAAATGATCCGCGCCACCAGCGGCGCGCCCAGTTCATAGAGGCGATGCGCCAGCCGGTGATGGATGATCGCCAGCATCGATGGGTAGCAGATCAGCACCTCGTCCACGCTGCGCGCGGCCGGATCGCCCAGGAAGGCCGCCTCGACATCGCTGTCGAGCAGGGTGCGCAACGCCGGCAGGCTGTGCGCGAACTCGCCGATGATCCGCGCCGCCGCCGCGTCGACCGCAGCGATCGGGTCGTCCTTCATCGCATAGATGAGTTCGAGCCGGATCTGGCCATAGAGGCGGCTGAGCACGGTCTGCAGCGTCTCGGCGACATAGGCGTCTTCATTATGCAGTCGCACGAAGCTCGGCCCCAGCCGCAGTGGGAACAATGCGCCGCACAGCGCGCCAGTGATCTTTACCAGATTGGCGCGCGACGGGAATCCTTCGGCGCCATATTCGGCATGATGCTGCTGTTCCTGCCGCCAGCGACTGCGCGCGGCGGCCAGGTCCGTGACCAGCCGGTCCAGATCCCAATAGCCCACGCCTTCACCCTGCATATCGCCGTCCGCCATTCCCTGCGCCTCTTGTCCGATGGGCAACCGGAATAACCCGCGTCTGCGCGCCAGGATAAACGAGTTTTGCTTGGGGGTAGCGAGATTCTCTTTGCCGAACGCGCCGGGAGGCCGATCAGACCTTGGCTTCCGGCTTGTTCAGATAGAGGCAGATTTCGACGCGCAGCCCACCCTCGGGCCGATTGGCGAGCGTCAGGCGACCGCCCTCCTGCTCCACAGTCTTGGCGACGATGGCCAGGCCCAGCCCCATGCCGCGCGTGTTGCGCTGACGTGCCGTATCCAGCCGATGGAAGGGTTTGAGCACCTCCTCCAGCCGGTCGCGCGGGATGCCGGGCCCGTCATCATCGACGCGGATCAGCACCTCATTATCGTGCCGCGCCACGCTGACCCGCGCACGCACCCCATAATGGAGCGCATTCTCGATCAGGTTGCGCACGGCGCGGCGCAGCGACAGCGGGCGAACCTCCATCTCCAGATGATCCGGCCCGTCATAGATTACATCGTCGCCATGATCCTGGAAGGCGTCGACCACCGTCGCGATCGTGACCGCCACGTCGATCCGCACCGCCGGTTCAGGATTCTTCTCGCCCCCCAGAAAGGCCAGCACGGACTCGATCATCTCGCCCATCTCGGCCAGATCCTCGCCCATCGCCTCGCGGATTTCGGGGTCGTCCACCGCTTCCAGCCGCAATTGCAGCCGGGCGAGCGGCGTGCGCATGTCATGACCGACCGCCGCCAGCGTCTCGGTCCGCTCGTTGATCAGGCGATGGATGCGGGTCTGCATCGCATTGAAGGCGCGGATCAGGTTGCGCACGTCATTGGTGCCCGCTTCCGCCACCGCCACCTGCTGGGCCAGGCCGATCCGCTTGGTCGCATGCGTCAGGTCGCGCAGCGGCGCCAGGGTCCGCCGGATCAGCACGCCACCCGCAATCAGCAGCGCCAGCACCGGGATCAGCGCCAGGCCGAAGCGACCGAAGGTGAAGGCCCATTTGCCGCCGCTATGATGCATGCCGAAATAGAGCCAGCTGCCGTCCGCCAGTTGCAACCCGCCATTGATCTGCGAGGAGCGGCCGGGCGAATTGAGCCGCAGCCACAGCCGCGATTCATGCAGGCTGGGTTCCCAGTCGACGATCTGCTGCCGCATCCGCGCCAGTTCGGGCGACAGCGGCGGCGGCGGCGGCGCGGCCAGCGTCCAGTGGATATCATAGCGGTCGGTGGTCAGTTGCGCGCTGACCCCGCCGCGCTGGCTGACCGGCGCCTTGGCCACCAGCTTGCGCGCGATCACCAGATGCTCGGCCAGGCGGCGCGCCTCGTCATCCTGCAGCGACAAATGGCTGGCGCGCTCATAGATGAGCGTGCCGACCACGAATTCCAGCAGGACGGTCAGCAGCAATATGCCAAAGATACGGCCGACCAGCCCGAGCGACCGGCTGAACCGCTGTCGTCTCAAGCGCGCGCGACTTCCGCGTTGAACATGTAGCCGACACCGCGCACCGTGGTGATCGGCGCGGGCCGGTCCTCGGTCGACAGCTTGCGGCGCAGGCGGCTGACCAGCACGTCGATGCTGCGGTCGCTGCTGTCACCCATGCGGGTGCGCGACAATTCGATCAGCCGCTCGCGCGCGATCACCCGCTGCGGATGGCTGAGGAAGCTGCCCAGCAGGTCGAACTCGGCGCCGGTCAGATCGACGATCGCGCCGGTCGGCGACCGCAGTTCACGGCGCGGGAAGTTGACGATCCAGCCGTCGAAGCGCGCTTCATTCTCGCGCTGCTCGTCCGGGCCACGCTCCACGCCGACGCGGCGCAGGATGGCGCGGATGCGGGCGATCAGTTCGCGCGTGCCAAAGGGCTTGGGCAGATAATCGTCGGCGCCCAGTTCCAGCCCGACGATACGGTCGGTCTCGCTGCCCTTGGCGCTGATGAAGATGATGGGCACGTCGCTCTTGCGACGGATCTGGCGGCACAGGTCGATGCCGTTGGTGCCGGGCAGCATGACGTCCAGAACGACCAGGTCGACCGGGCCGGCATCGAAGGCCACCCACATTTCCGGGCCGGACGAGGCCGGACGGACCTGATAGCCATGTTCCTGCAACGCGCGCGCCGTCAGCGTGCGGAGCGGCGGATCGTCTTCGACAAGGATGATCGAGGGGGCGGTCATGCGCGGAGCAACATCAGGCTGTTCATGATGTTGGGAGATAAGCAGCGACCGGTGGAGGGTCAACCGCAGCTTGCTGCCGAAACAGTTGACGGGGGCCACAGCAACAATTTGTCACGCCGGCGACAGCTCGGCACAAGATAAGGCCCGGAAATACAGCAGATCGGGCCCGCGCGAACGGGCCCGATCCGTAAAGATCAGAAAGCGGCCGAGATCGAGAAGACGACCGTGCTGCGTGCGATCGACTTGCCGAAATTGTCGCCGTCCGCGACCTGGAAGTTTGGACGCAGATAATTTTCCTCGACGCGGGCAATGTCGGTGTCGACATAGGCGATGCTCAGCGTCAGCGGCGTGCCCGGCACGGCCAGGTCGGCTCCGACCAGCCAGTCAAGATATTTGCCGGTCGGCGCGACCGACGTGCCGTTCGGGCCCAGGCCGCTATTGCCGTTCGACCAGCCCAGATGCGCCTTCAGGCTAACCGGGGTGTTCGGGATCGCACCGCTGACATCGCCCCAGATGTAGAAATTATCTTCCTTGTCACCCGGCTTGTAGATGGTGCAATCGGCGTCGCTGCACCACTTGCCCAGCGCTTCCTGCTTGGGGGCATAGGCCACGCCGAGCAGACCCTTGACCGGGCCGACCTGGCTCGACAGCTTCACATAGGGTTCGGCGAAGTCGGTCTTGTCGGCGCCCGACGGGTACATGTACCAGGTCAGGCCGAGGTCCAGCGTCGCGCCGCTGTCGCCCAGAGGAATGGCATAGCCTGCGAACAGGTCCAGTTCCATGTTGGCGCCGCCAAAGGTGCCCCAGCCCGACAGGTTGGAACCCCAGGTGCCGACATAGACGCCGCTTTCATGGGTTGCGGTCAGGCCGCCCTGGATCGCCATGCCGCGATCGGACTGCGAAACACCACGGAAGCGATAATCGGAAACCAGGCCGACGCTGCCGGTCACGGTGACCGGGCCTGCGGGTTCTTCCTGGGCGAAGGCCGGCGCACTCGACATCAGAGCCAGAGCGGCACAAGCGATTTGATACTTCATGAACATTCCCCTTTTACGAAAGAATGTTCCGTCCTGCATCCGCGGCCCGAAGATCTGTTTTAAATCGTCTTCCGTACCGGCGGATGCCTATTGGCCTATTCTTGCCAGCCGCCGGCGCAAACCTCTATCTTCGCATCTGCACAAGGGAAGAGAGGCGCTGTGATATAGCGATCACGGTTCTTTTCCAAAGAACATTCATATTGTTTCTATTTGATGTCCAGATTGCATCTAAACATGAAAAAGCCGCCACATCCGGGGATGCAGCGGCTTTTCTGTCATGCAGGCTCGTGTCAGGCGACGAGCTGGCGCATCCGTCCGGTCGCGCCGAACAGCTCCACCTTGGCGCCCGCGCCGGTGCGGCGATCGGCCCATTCGCGCACCATTTCGGCGCAGGTATGGTCGATATGGGTCAGGCGCTCGACATTGAGGATGACCAGCTGTCCCGCCGGCACCGATTCCAGCTTGGCCGACAGCTTGGGCAGGCTCAGGAAGCTCGCCGTGCCGTGCAGCGCCACTTCATGCGCATCGCCGCGGCTGGCTTCCTCGACGCCCAGGCGCAGGCGGCTGGCATGGGGGATCAGTTCGATCAGCGACAGGCCGATGCCCACCAGCACGCCGGTCAGCAGGTCGGTCGCGACGACGCAGATCAGCGTCGCGGCCCACACGATCGCGGGCAGCGGACCATAGAGGTGGAACAGATGCTTGACGTGCGACAGGCTGACCAGGCGGAAGCCGGTCACGACCAGGATGCCGGCCAGCGCCGCCATCGGCACTTCGCGCAGCAGCCAGGGCAGCAACGCGACGAAGCCCAGGATCCAGGCGCCGTGCAGGATCGCCGACAGGCGGGTCTTGGCGCCGGCCTGTACGTTGGCGGACGAACGGACGATGACGCCGGTCATCGGCAGCGCGCCAGCCACGCCGCACAGCAGGTTGCCCACGCCCTGCGCGCTCAGTTCGCGGTTGTAATTGGTGCGCACGCCATCATGCATGCGGTCGACCGCCGCGGCCGACAGCAAGGTCTCGGCGCTGGCGATGAAGGCGATGGCGATGGCGGTGGTGATGATGGTCGGGCTCATCAGCTGCGCCAGCAGGCCCTGTTCGGGCAGACTGATGGCGGACAGGATCGATTCCGGCACGACAACACGGGCGACCGGCAGGCCGAGCGCGAAAGCCACCAGCGTCGCGGCGACAACGCCGACCAGCGCCCCCGGCACCAGCTTCATCGATGCAGGACGGAACTTCTCCCAGCCCAGCATCGCACCAATGGTGACCAGGCCGACCGCGAAGGCGGTGGCTGCGTCCTGATTGGTCAGGCCCAGGATCTGGCCCGGCATCGCGATCAGATTGTGCAGGCCGCTCGACAGCGGCTTGTCATCGAACAGCACATGGAACTGGCCGACGACGATCAGCACGCCGATGCCCGCCAGCATGCCATGCACGACCGCCGGCGAAATGGCGCGGAACCAGCCGCCGACCTTCAGCAGGCCGGCGACGATCTGGATCGCGCCTGCCAGGATCAGGATGGGACCAAGGGCCGACAGCCCCTGTTCCCGCACGATTTCGAAGACGATGACCGCAAGACCGGCCGCCGGACCGCTGACCTGCAGCGGCGAACCCGCCAGCAGGCCGACGACCAGGCCGCCGATGATGCCGGTGATCAGGCCTTTTTCCGGCGGCACGCCGGAGGCAATGGCGATGCCCATGCACAGCGGCATGGCCACCAGGAACACGACGATCGACGCCGTGAAGTCGCGGCTGAACGTACCGCCGGAAAAGGCCTTCAACATGATTTACTCCGCAGCTTGTGCGATGAGCGATTCGCCGGCCAGGCGACGCCCATGCGGCAGCGCCACAGGCAGCTTCTGCCCTTCGCGCAGCACCGAGAAACGGCCGGTTTCGCCGTCCAGGCCCAGGACCTGGCCGGCGTGGATGTCGACATACCAGCCGTGCAGGGCGATCTCGCCACGGGCGATGCCCGACGCGACCGACGGATGGGTGCGCAGGTGCGACAGCTGCACGACGACATTTTCCAGCGCCATGTTGCGCAGCTTTTCGGCGGCATCCAGGTCGGCAGGATAGGATTCGCGGCACAGCTTCTGCGCGGCATGGCTGTGGCGCAGCCAGGCGGCAACATTGGGCATGCCGGTCAGGTCGGCGTCGGTGGCCAGCGCCTTCATCGCGCCGCAGTCGCTGTGACCGCACACGATGATGTCGCGCACGCCCAGCACCATCACGGCATATTCGACCGTGGCGGTCACGCCACCCAGCTGGCTGTCATGCGGCGGCACGATATTGCCGGCATTGCGGCAGACGAACAGGTCGCCCGGCTGGGCCTGCATGATGTGCTCGGGAACGATGCGCGAGTCGGCGCAGGAGATCATCAGCGCCTTGGGGCTCTGACCATGGCTGGCCAACTGATTGTAGAGCGTGCTTTCGTTCGGGAAGACCTTGGTCTCGAAACTGAATACACGACCGATAAGCTCGTTCATGGCTTTCATCCTCTTATTGCTATTGCGTTGCCGGTCAGGGGGCGGACCGGCCTAGCTTGCAAAATACGCAGCAGATTTTGCTGCGGCGCAGCGGAATTGTTAAAAATCATGTCTGGGATGCAAAGCGCCCGACAGGCGCGCCAAATGGCGGAAAACCGCGATTGGCGCGCCGTTTCGGGAGGTCAGCGCCGGTCGACGACCGCGCTGAACATGTATCCGACGCCACGAACAGTCACGATCGCGGCGGGCCGCCCCTCATGGGACAGCTTGCGCCGCAGCCGGCTGATCAGCACGTCGACACTGCGGTCGGACGAGGGCGCGTCGCGCACGCCCGCCAGTTCCATCAGCCGCGCACGGGCAATCACCGCCTGGGCATGATCCAGCAACACGGCAAGCAGCGAAAATTCCGCTGCCGTCAGTTCGACCAGCGCGCCGGCCGGGTCGGTCACTTCGCGCCGGGCGAAATCGACCACCCAGTCGTCGAAGCGCGCCTGGGTCTGGCGTCGCAGGCCCAGCGCCCGCTCGCTCCGCCCGCGCCGCAGCACGGCGCGCAGCCGCGCCGCCAGTTCGCGGGTCGAATAGGGTTTGGCCATGTAATCGTCGGCGCCCAGCTCCAGGCCGACCACCCGGTCGACCTCGCTGCTGTCCGCGCCGACCAGGATGATCGGCACGTCGCTACGCTCACGCACGTCGCGGCACAGGTCCATGCCGTCCGGCCCGCGCAGCCCTGCATCCAGCACGACCGCGCCGACCGGCATCCGGTCCATGGCACTGAATATATCGCTCGACGAGGCCGCAGGCAGAGCGCGAAACCCGCTCTGCTCCAGGAATTCGCGCACCTTGTGCCGCAAATCCTGCTGCGTCTCGGCGACCAGTATCAGCGGTGGACTCATCAGCCCTTCACGGTCAGCGCGCGTACGCTGTCCAGTTCATTCACCAGCACGGCGCGGTCCTGCTGCGCCACCGACACGGCCTCGGCATTGCGGGCGCTGGCATAGCGGGCGACTTCGGCATCCACCTGGCTGCGGGCGGCGGCACAGGTGCCGGCATAGCTGCCCGACAGCGGGGCGAAGCGATGGACCGCCTTGCCGAAGGCCGGCACCGACTGGCCCTGGGCCGCGACGGCGCGGTCAACGCGCACATCGGCCTGCCAGCGGCAGACCGGGATGGCGTTACGATTGCCGAAGCGCGGCTCGACCTGGGTGAAACGCACCGACGATGCGGTGTGATAGCTGGCCGTATAGGCCTGGGCGCCGTGGGTCAGTTCAGCGCTGTGGATCGGGGTGGAGGAAGCGGCGAGCGCCGCGACACTGGCAAGGATCGGCAACATGGGTGGCTTCCCTTCGAAACAGACAATATCCAGCAATAAGCGGGATCCTTCCGACGGGTTTAGGCAGGGAGAATGTCTCCCCAATATGCCGAACGTTACAAATTATTGCTGTGCCGCAGCATGCCGTCAAGCGACCCTTGCGATCACCGGACTGGCCTGAAGCGGCCGCGCCACCCCCGACAGGGCCTCGATCAGCCCGGAAAGCCACAGCGCATCGGCCACGGCGCGGTGCCGCGCGGCATGCTGCGCATCGGCATGGGCCATGGCGGCCGCGATCCGCGGCTCGTCCGCGCCCCATTCATCCAGCAACAATGAGACATGATCGATCGCGAACGGCGCCACCACGGCCTGCGTATCGGCCAGCGTCTGCAGCCAATATTGGTCGATCACACTGTCCGCGACCACGCGGCAGCCGGCCACCGCCGCCGCCAGTTGCGCCAGCACCAGGTCCGCCGGCTCGCCCTCCGCCTCGATCCGGGCGCGCGACAGGCCGTGCAGCGCCTCGGCTTCGGCGGTCCAGTCCCAGCCGGCCCAGGCTGCATGCGGTCGAATGATCCAGCTGCGGGCAATGCCGCCGCCCGCTATGCCCACTTCGATCGGGAAGGATCGTCCGTGCCGGGGCAGGCACGACGCCTCGAAATCGATCGCCATGATGGTCAAAGGCTCTCTCCGAATAATTCCACGTCCGCCCCATTTTTGGGTCTGGCCGTCCACGTCTGATACGCCCCTGTCTCCTCCAACTATGTCAGGCCGATGTCATTGGCCATCAGGATTTTCGGAAAAGATGCGAACCGACGGTCCGGTGCGACCGGTGCGACCATCGCACCGGATTTCAACCGCCTATGGCCAGCGGCCTGCATTGCCGCTACCCCATGGCGATGACGGACGGACGACTGCGGGACGCGAACGACTAATGTGGGTGTTGCTGGGCATCGCCCTGATCGTCGCGGGCTTCGTGCTGCGCTTCAATCCGCTGCTGGTGATCCTGGCCTCGGCCATCGCCACCGGCCTTGCCGCCGGGCTTGATCCGCTCACCATCCTCGCCGCCTTTGGCAAGGCGTTCAACGACTCGCGCTATGTCTCGGTCGTCTGGGTGGTACTGCCGGTGATCGGCCTGCTCGAAGCGCATGGGCTTCAGGAACGGGCACGCGGCCTCATCGACCGGATGCGCGGCGCCACCACCGGCCGTTTCCTTCTCTTCTATCTTGTCGCCCGCCAGATTTCGGCGGCCATGGGCCTGATCTCGGTCGCGGGCCATGCCCAGACCGTGCGCCCGCTGGTCGCGCCGATCGCCGAAGCCGCCGCCGAAAAACAGGCCGGCACGCTCGATGAAGAGCAGCGCGACGAGATCAAGGCCTGGGCCGCCGCGACCGACAATGTCGGCGTCTTCTTTGGCGAGGACATCTTCCTCGCCATCGGGTCGATCCTGCTGATCAAGGGGCTGCTGGAGCAATATGGCATCTTGCTCGAACCGCTCCAGCTCTCGGTCTGGGCAATCCCGACCGCGATCGCCGCACTGCTGATTCACGGCTTTCGCCTGTGGCGGCTCGACCGCCGGCTGAACGCGCAGGGTGCCAAGGAAGCGGAGCACGCCGCATGATTACCCTCCACTGGGTCTATGCGCTGATGGGCGCGGTGTTCGCCGGCTATGCTCTGCTCGGCGCCGCCGACCGCAGCAATCCGCGCCGCTTCACCACCGCCGCCTTCTGGGCACTGCTCGCGCTCAGCATGTGGGCGGGCGACCGGATCGGCGACATCGGCAATGGCGTCCTGGTCCTCGGCCTCGTCGCCATCGCCGGCTTCAAGGGGCTGGGGCGCGGCAGCGGCGGCGTGCCGCTGGAAGAGCGGCAGGCGCGGGCCGACCGCCATGGCAATGGCCTGTTCGCCATCGCCCTGGTCATCCCCGTCACCGCGCTGGCCGGCACCTTCCTGTTCAAGGCATTCCCTGCCTGGATCGATCCCAAGCAGACCACCCTTATCTCGCTGGCGCTGGGCGTCCTGATCGCGCTCGGCATCGGCTGCACCTGGCTGCGCGCCCGGCCGATCGTCGCCCTGCAACAGGGGCGGCAATTGATGGACTCGATCGGCTGGGTGGGCATATTGCCGCAGATGCTCGCCAGCCTCGGCGCGGTGTTCGCGCTTGCCGGCGTTGGCGATGTCGTCGGCGGCATCGTCCGCCTCGCCATTCCCGATGGCAGCCTGCTCGGCGCGGTGATCGCCTATGGCCTGGGCATGGCGCTCTTCACCATCGTCATGGGCAATGCCTTTGCCGCCTTCCCGGTGATGACCGCAGCGATCGGCATCCCGCTGCTGATCCACCAATATCATGGCGATCCGGCGATCATCTGCGCGATCGGCATGCTGGCGGGCTTCTGCGGCACGTTGCTGACGCCGATGGCCGCCAATTTCAACCTCCTCCCCGCCGCGCTGCTGCAGCTCAAGGATGAATATGGCGTGATCCGCCGCCAGGTCGGCACCGCCCTCCCCCTGCTCTGCGTCAACATCCTCCTGATCTATTGGCTGGCCTTCCGATGACCCGACTTTCCCAAGACATTGCCGACCGTTTCGCCGCGCTCACCCTGTCCCATCTGGGGCGGCAATATCCCTACAAGATGGACCTGACCTATCAGGGACCGGAGGATGCGCGCATCCCGGCGGAGCATCATCCGATCTTCCATGGCAGCTATGACTGGCATAGCTGCGTCCATGGCTGGTGGCAGGTGATGCGCCTGCGCCGCCTCTATCCCGACATGGCCCAGGCCGACGCCATCCGCGCCCGCGCCGACATGATGCTGGTGCCGGATAAGGTCGCGGGCGAACGCGCCTTCCTCACCCGCCCGACCGCCGGCGGGTTCGAACGCCCCTATGGCTGGGCCTGGCTGCTCGCGCTCCATGCCGAACTCGCCCGGCAGGACGGCCCCTGGGCCGCCGCGATCGAACCGCTGGCGCTCGATTTTGCCGCGCGCTTCCATGCCTTCCTGCCAAAAATGACCTATCCGCTGCGCGTCGGCACCCATTTCAACAGCAGCTTCGCGCTGATCCATGCTTATGTCTGGGCGGAAGGACGCGATCCCGCGCTCCAGGCGCTGATCCGCGAGCGCGCGCTCGCCTGGTTCGGGCAGGACCGGGCCTGCCAGGCCTGGGAACCGGGTGGCGACGAGTTTCTCTCCTCGGCCCTCACCGAAGCGCTGCTGATGAGCCGACTGCTCTCGCGCAGCGAATTTGCCGACTGGTTCGGCGCCTTCCTGCCCGATCTGTTGGCCGGCCAGCCGGCCACCCTGTTCACCCCGGCCACCGTGTCGGACCGCAGCGATGGCAAGATCGCCCATCTCGACGGCCTCAACCTCAGCCGCGCCTGGTGCTGGCGCGGCATCGCCGCCGCGCTGGGCGCCGACGCGCCGATCGCGCCGATCGCCGAGCAGGCGGCCCTCGCCCATCTCGACGCCGCGCTCCCCCATATAGCCGGCGACTATATGGGGGAACATTGGCTGGCCAGCTTCGCCCTGCTGGCGCTGGAGTAACCCCAGCCTCAGGGCATGTTGGCGAGCAGCAGCTTCATATGTGCCGTCGGCGTGGTCGTGCGCGACTGGAGACGGAACATATAGTCATAGGCCCACCAGGCGCCGCCGCCCCAGGCGGTCCAGCCCAGCACCGCCGACGACGTCTTCAGACGGCGCAGCATATCGGGATATTCCTTCGCGCATTGCGGCTGGCCCGACGCGGCGATCTCGCCGAAGAACAGCTTCACCTTGTACTTCTCGGCCCAGGTCAGCGCCGCATTCACGCGCTGGCCGGCCTTGACCTCGCACTTGTCGGTGGTGCCGGTCGACCAGGCATCCAGATATTGATGCACTTCAAAGGCATAATTCTTGCCGGGATCGACGAACTTCACCGCCTGCGCGGCATTGCCCGAACTCACCCAATTATGCGCCCCGGTCCAGGCCGTGCCGGGGATGAGCAGCTTGTTGCTGATCTTCTGGGCGCGGATATCCTTGGTCACCTGCCCGGCAATGGCCCACCATTGCGCCGCCGTCTGCCGGTTTGGCTCGTTCATCAGGCCGATCCAGACCTTGGGGTTGGATCGATAATCCTCCATGATCTTGACCCAGGCATTGGTCAGCGCCGTCGTCGCCAGAGTGCCGCTGCCGACCAGCGCCGCCGATCCCTTCACCTGACGCGCACCATAATTATGCATGTCCAGGATCACCGTCAGGCCCAGCGCATTGGCCTGGGTCACCACCGACTTCAGCGCCTTGCGATCGACCTCCGACAAGGGGCCGTAGAGATTGGGCTGCAACCGTTCCCAGCGGAACGGCACGCGCAGCAGCTTGAAGCCCTGCGCCGCATAGCTGCGCATTTCCGCCGTGCTGGGATAGATATAGTTGCTGCCCAGCTTGCCACCGGTGCCGCCAAATTCGCCGCCGGAAATATTGATGCCCGGCAGAACCTTGGCCGTGCTGGTCGCCGTAGCCGCCGGCACGGCGGCCGCAGCCGCCGCAGCATAGGCCTGCGCCGCTGTCGTGGTCGGCACCATCGCGCTGGCGCCAGTGCTGGCGACCGACGCAGAACTGGACGATGACGGGATGGTGATCACCCGTGCGTCCGGCGCATCCGCCTCTCCCCCCGATAGTGTAACGGCCGCAATAACACCCGTCGCGGCAAGCGCAACCACAGCGGCGGCAACGCCGCCCCCCATCTTCTTCATGAATTGCCTACCCTGTCAGACCCAAAAGGAGGCGGGCCCTTAGCTAGCCTAGTTAGACAATGTCTTCACCCGGTTGCGGGATTTGGTTAAGCCTCCGACAGGCTGTTCCAATAATGCGTCATACGGGTTTTCCCTTAGGCAGAACCCCTGATCCGCCAAGGAAGACCGGGGCAGACCAGCGTTCCCACCCTGGCCGGCAGGATGCCTGGAATGCTCATGGCGAAAATGCCTTCGGTTTCGAGATTCTCGAACGGCTGAAGGCGGATGATCTCGGCGCCGGCCGCGACCGCCGGTTGAAGGAGCGCCTGCTCCAATGGACGGAAGAGTTGCAGGCGACGCGGATCTGACCGGCCGCCTGCCCTGTTTCAGCTTGCGACTGCCAGCAGCTTGGCGCTCATCGCCGGCCATTCGCTCATATCCCATCCTTCGGGCGTCTCGCGGGTGATGATCTGGTCCGCGCCGAAGCAATTGCCCAGGTCAATATCCTCGCTCTTCTCGAACGCCCGGTCGGAGAGCGAATAGAAGGGGCGGACCTTGGGCAGGGTCAGGTCATCGGGATTCTGCTCGACCACGATCGCCAACCGATGCGATCGCAGCCGCACCAGCGACCCGATCGGATAGATGCCGACCGCGCGCTGGAACGCCTGGAAGATTTCCGCGTCGAACAGCGCGCCGCCATCCTCGTCGATCTTCAGCAAGGCGCGCGACGGATCTTCGCCACTGCGGTGCAAGCGATTGGACGTCATGGCGTCATAGCTGTCGCAGATCGCGGCCATGCGCGCGAACATCCCGATCTGCTCGCCGGCCAGGCCATTGGGATAGCCGCTGCCGTCCAGCCGCTCATGATGGTTGAGGCACACGTCCAGCACTTCCGCCGGCATTTCCCCGCCCAGGGTCAGGAACTCGTGCGCCAGCGTGGTGTGGCTCTTGACCACGTCCCACTCCTCCGGCGTCAGCGGCGCATCCTTGTCCCACACTTCCTGCGGCACATGAGCCATGCCCATGTCCATCAGCAGGCCGGCCAGGCCGGCCTTGCGGATATCGTCGGGCGAAAGGTGCATCTGCTGGGCAAGGCCGATCATCAGCGCGCAGACCGACAGCGCATGCTGATACAGATATTCGCCACTATTCTTCATCCGCGTGATCGCCATGAAGGCGTGCGGGTTGCGCTGCACCGAACTCGAAATCTCGTCGACCATGGTTTCCAGCTTGGCCGCCTTGACCGCCTTGCCCAGCCGCACATCCTCATAGAGCTTGCGCATGGTACGACCCGATTTGCGCGCCAGCCGCTGGGCATGGACCATCTCGGCGCGGATCGGCAGCTTGTCCTTGGACAGCGGATCGAAGGGGCGATCGACCGGCTGGGGCGCGGCGCGGCGCACGATCGTCGGCCCGGCACGCCCGAACACCCGTTCGCGCGGCTCGGCCATCGACACCACGCGGGATGGCGCCGGTTGGGCCGGGGCCACGTCCGCGCCGCGCGATACGTCGATCGTCACCCACTCGACCTTGCTGGCATGCAGGTCCGCCAGTTGCTCGGGATCGTCGAGCAGCATCTTGCGCTTCCAGAAGGGGTGGGAAAACCACGACCCGTCCAGCTTGTGCAAGAACATCCCCAGTTTCACGTCCTGGGTGCGGATTTTTTTCAGCATTTATACGGCCCCGTAGTCCCCGCTTTCATTTCGCAGCTCGTGCCTTTCCAAAAGGTTAAGATCCCCCTTCCAGCCGCGAAAGTGCAGCTTCGCTTCGTCGCATGCAGGTGCGGCAACTGCTTGAAAGCCGGCAATTCTCTTGCCACACGCCTGAAGCTTCGCCGTGAGCCGGCCGATAATGTCGCTGCGCCTACCGCAATCGGCCATTTTCGCTTATCCTCCTGCGGTCCGGACAGGGAGGCGATCGATGCGCGTGATGGTGCTGGTGAAGGCAACGCAGGACAGCGAGGCAGGCGGCCCGCCCGACCTGGAGATGATGGCGGCGATGGGCCGCTTCAACGACGAACTGGAAGCGGCCGGCATATTGCGCATGGCCGACGGCCTGCTCCCCTCCTCTCATGGCAAGCGTATCGCCTTCGACGGCGCCGATCGCCGCGTCATCGACGGCCCCTTTCCCCAGGTCGGCGAACTGGTCGCGGGCTTCTGGCTGTGGGAGGTAGCCGATATGGACGAAGCCGTCGCCTGGGTGAAACGCTGCCCCAATCCCATGCCCGGCCCCAGCGAGATCGAGATCCGCCCTTTCCACGAATGGGCCTAGCGCCCCTCATATCCTTGCATTGCATTGATCTGCTGCCGTTTTTCCCGGCACTCGGTATTTACCCCGATAGCTCTTCGGCCGACTAAGCGGGATCATCCGACCTCCCTTCTTCTCGATTGCCGGCCGCCGCGCACATTTCCGGTGCGGCGCGTGCCAGGGACAGGAGATCGTGTGGCGAAAAAGATTTTCGTGCTCGGCGGCGACGGCTTTTGCGGCTGGCCGACAGCGTTGCATCTGTCCGAACTGGGCCATGAGGTCGTCATCATCGACAATCTTTCGCGTCGCCGGATCGACGCGGAACTGGGCGTCCACAGCCTGACGCCGATCGCCATGGTCGACCAGCGGCTGGATGCCTGGCACCAGGTAAGCGGGCGGACCATCCGCTTCCATTATCTCGACGTCGCCCAGGATTATGCCCGCCTCCTTGCCCTGCTGGCGGAGGAGCGCCCCGAAGTGATCGTCCATTTCGCCGAACAGCGCGCCGCCCCCTATTCGATGCGCGGACCGACCGAGAAGCGCTATACCGTCAACAACAATGTCGGCGGCACCCACAATGTCCTGACCGCGCTGGTCGCCTGCGACCTCGACGCGCATCTCGTCCATCTCGGCACCATGGGCGTCTATGGCTATGGCGGCGCCGGCTTCGAAATCCCCGAAGGCTATCTGACCGTCCAGATCCACGACGATGCCGGTGCCCCGCATGACTGGGAAATCCTGTATCCGACCCGGCCGGGCAGCGTCTATCACATGACCAAGTCGATCGATCAGCTGCTGTTCCAATTCTATGCCCAGAATGACCGGCTGCGCATCACCGACCTGCACCAGGGCATCGTCTGGGGCACCCAGACGGCAGAGACGCGGCGCCACCCCGCGCTCGTCAACCGGTTCGATTATGAGGGCGAATATGGCACCGTGCTCAACCGCTTCCTGGTGCAGGCGGCGCTTGGCCATCCGCTGACCGTTCATGGCACCGGCGGCCAGACCCGTGCCTTCCTCAATATCCAGGATACCGTGCGCTGCATCGCGCTCGCCGTCGCCCATCCGCCGGAGCGCGGCGACCGGGTCAAGATCATCAACCAGATCGCCGAAAGCCTGCGCGTGCGCGACCTTGCCCGGCTGGTATCCGACCTGACCGGGGCGGCGATCGAATATCTGCCCAACCCCCGCAAGGAAGCGGCAGAAAATGACCTCGACGTCAGCAACGCCACCTTCCGCGCGCTGGGCCTCGACCCGATCCTGCTGACCGACGGCCTGCTGGCCGAGACGCTGGAAATTTCCGCCCGTTATGCCGACCGCGTCGACCAGCGCCACATCCCGGCGCGCACGGCCTGGACGCGGGAGCAGCAGGCGGCGCTCGACCAGGCGGGGCCGATCGAGACGATCCGCCCTGTCCTGCCCGGCGTGGCGGGAGCGGGCCGATGAGACTATGGGTCATCTGCCTTCAGGCGCTGTTGTTCATCGGCCTGCTGATCGCGATCGGCTAGAGCGGCCTGTTCGACACGATCATGGGCCGCAACGTCCGAATGGGCGACCCCCTCTTCGAGGATTACCAACGCGGCTCCATCCCCTTCATCGATGTCGATGGACGCGACGTGTTCGTGGCGCAGTCGCACCCGGACAATCCCCTGATCCTGTCCGGTTTTCCGGCCTATGCCAGCAAGCTCTTCCGCCTGCCGACCGATAGCCGGCCGCTCAGCGGCACCTATAATATCGCCTTCGCGACCGACGCCGTGCCCGATGCCGAGGGTGCGCTGCGGATCAGCATCAACGGGGTCAAGCGCGCCGACGTCGTGCTGAACCAGGGGCGCTTCAAACGGCGTGCCAAGATCGAACTGACCCCCGCCGAACTGGCCTCGGGCCAGTTGGAGGTCAAACTGGCGCTGGTCGGGCGTGGCCCGATGGCCGAATGCACGCCCAATGAAGCGCTGGCGGCCGTCGTCACGATCCTGCCGGAAAGCGGCCTGCACCTCAAACTGGACAAGGCGCCGTCCACGACCCGCGACCGGCTCGCCTTGTGGGGCGACCTGATCCCGGTCAAATGGGACGAGGATGACAAGGTGGCGGATCTCGCCACCCTGCTCGCCGCCGCGCGGCTGAGCGAGAAAGGCTATGGCATCTATTTCGGCGAAAGTGGCTATGCCGCCCAGGCGCTGACCGACATCGACAAGGGCGCAGCCATCCGTCCCGACCGGACTCAGGCGCTGCGCTATCCGGTCAGCCTGGTCAGCGCGATCGAGAATGGCGGCGCTCGCCGTTTTGATCGGGAAACCACCTGGCGCTATCGCTATGATGTCGGGCAATTGCCCAATGACGAACTGCCGTCCGCGCTCGACCTGCGCCTGCTGCTCGGGCCGATCGCCGAAACCCGCACCGCGCTGTTCGTGACGCTCAACGATCATCTGCTTTTCACCCGCACCCTGACCGACGAGGATCAGCGCTTCAGCCATTCGATCGCGCTGCCGACCGCCGATCATCTGGATCGCAACCAGTTGGAAATCACCCTGACCGCGCATGAGCGGGAAGAAATGCGGTGCGGCGCGCGCCGTCTGATCGCCGCGGAAATGCTGCCGGAAACCATCTTGCGGGGCGGCGGCGAACGGCTTGTGCCGGCGATCGTCCAGTTGCGGGGCCTGCTTACAGCCAATCGCCCGGTCGCCTTGAAGGCCGGCGCACTGACCGCACCGCAGGGACAGGCCACAGCCCAGTTGCTGGGTCAGATGCGGCCCAGCGCCCTCGCCTTCGGCACCCAAAGGCCGGGCACCACGATCGAGGTGCTGACTGGCGACATTGCCGGCGCGCTGGCTCGGGTCCGCCCCGCCGGACGGCAATGGCTGGTCCACTTCCCCGATGACCGGCGCGAAGGCGTCATGGTGGAACCCTTCGCGCGTGGTGCATCGGCGGCCAGGGCGGCCGTGGCCCTGCTGGTGACGGTCCATCGCCCGGTTCCCGTCCCGCCGCCCGCCACGCCGGCGACCACCCCGCTGCGCGCAACAGCCCCTGCCCCCTGATGCCGCCGCCCCCGGATTATGACCGGACCCAAGCCAATTTCCAGTCGACGGACAGTTTCGCCGGCGGGCTGGCCCGCCCGGTATCGATGTTGCGCGCGCCCGCTCTGCTGCTGACCTTCACGACCATCGCCCTGTTCCAGCTATGGCTGTTCGAACTGGGTTTTCTCGACCGCTTCTTCCGCACCCATGATTATGTGTTCGGCCCCTATCTGGGCTTCAGCGCGATCTCGATCCGGACCTTCATCTATTCCTATTTCATCGCCTTCTCGCTCTATGCAGCGGGATCGGTGCGGGCGCGCATCCTGCTCTGCCTCGACCTGTGCCTGCGCTACATGGCGCTCTGCACCATCCTTGACCTGGGCAGCGTGGCGCTGTTCGCCTATGTCGGCACCCCCTTTTCGCTGGCCGCGATCCAGGTCATGGCCGGGCTCATGGGCATGGCGGTCTTCGCCTTCGTCATCATCCGGCGCGGTACCATGCCCGCCCCGGTACCGGTGCTGCGCGGCCCCCAGCCCAAGGGGCGCGCCCTCTACCGCCTCGCCATTGCCGGTACGATCGCGGCGATCATCGCCATCTGGGCGGCACAGCAACCGCTCCTGCTGTTCGAGGAGATGCGCGACATCAGCCTGCTCGGCGGCATCGGCCCTGGCGTCATCCTGTTCGTGCTGCTGACCTTTGCCCAGCTCTATATCGTTGCCGTCGCGGAACGCTATCGCCTGTCGCGCCCCGACTTCGCCGCCCCGGTCAGCGTCATCGTGCCCGCCTTCAACGAACAATATGTGATCGGCCAGACGATCCAGCATATCGACCGCGCCGCCGCCCATTATGGTGCGGAGGTCGAACTGATCGTGATGGACAATGGCTCGGTCGATGGCACGGCGGACATCGCCCGCGCCGTGATCGATGCCTGCTCCGCGCTCAAGGGGCGGGTCGTGCATGTCGCGACGCCCGGCAAGGCCCATGCCCTGAACGAAGGCGTGCTGCATGCGCGCCATCCGTTCATCGTGCGGATCGACGCCGACACGCTGGTGGGCGAGGATAATCTGACGCTGGCAATGCAGAATTTTGCCGATCCCGATGCCGGCGCGGTCGGCGGCGTACCCTTGCCGCCAGGCGGCGCGATCTTCGATGCCGGGCGCCTGGTCGAGGTGATCGTCAAGCATGGCTATTATTCGCCCGCGCTCAGCGTCATGGCCGGGCTGGTCGGCATTCCCGGCATGTTCGTCATCTATCGGGCGGACGCGCTGCGCCGGGTCGGCCAGTTCGCCTCCGGCATGAATGGCGAGGATACCGACATCTCGCTGCGCATCGCCGAACTGGGCTATCGCACGCTGGTCGATCATCGGGTCAGCTATGTGTCCGAAGTGCCGACCAGCTTCGCCCATCTGCGCGAACAGCGGCTGCGCTGGTTCCGGTCGGTCTATCATGTCAGCGCGCGCGCCCATTCGCTCATCAGCGCCCCGGACTTCAGCATCCGCGGCAAGCTGGTCCTGCCCTATATGCTGATGAACACCGCGCGCAGGGCGATGATGATCCCGCTCGTCATCTTCGGCCTGCTTGAACTGCTCATCACGTCGAGATCGATCGCTTTGCCCCATTGGCAGGCGATCGTTGCCGTGCTGGTCGGATCACCCATGGTTGCCGCGGCGATCGCGATCCTGGCGAATAATCGACCCCGCGCCCTGCTGGCGCTGCCCCCCTATATCTTCTTCCGCGCGCTGCGCGCCTGGTACACGCTCGAATCCGCGCTCACCATCCCGATCACGTCGATGTCCACGCGCATCCAGATCGGGCGCGACCCCTGGCCGCAAAGCCCGCCGCCCGATCCGCTTCCCCCGCCATCCCCCCCTTCATCGCCGGAGGTCTCATGAAACAGATCGTCATTCCCGCCGCCCTGCTGGGCCTCGCCGCCATGCCCCAGGCCGGCTGGGCCAAGTCGGGCGACCTGTCCGTCGAGGGTGAACTCTCCTACGGGCTCGACGTGGTGCCACCCGACGTGATCGACAACAGTCCCGATCAGGATCGGATCAAGTCGCTGTTCACCGGCGAAGTGGGCCTGGCCTATGATGCCGGCCCGGCGATCCTGCGCGCGTCCGCGGGCGCCCACATCTATCCCTCCGAAGCCGATTATAATCGCTATCCGCTGACCGTCGGCGCGCAGATCGACTGGCCACTGGCAGCCAGGGGGCGCACCAGGCTGCGCTTCCAGCCCAGCTATGAATATGTGCTGGGCGATGATGGCCGGGTGTTCGATCGCGCGCGCATGGATGTGCAGCTCATCCACCGCCACAATCCTGCCCACACCAGCACGGTGCGCCTGCGTTACGGCTATCGCAACCAGAGCGAACAGCGCTTCCAGGGCTATGACCAGAGCGAGTGGCTGGGCGAACTGCGCCATCTCTGGCGGCCGGGCGGCGGCCAGACCCGCATCATGGGGTCGCTATTGGGCCTGCACGCCAATGCCCAGGCCAACCGCTTCAGCTATAATGGCTATGGCACCATGCTGATCGCCCGCACGCCGCTGCGCGAGGGACTGGAAGTCTATGGCCGGCTCTATCTGGTTCATCGCAACTACAAGGCGGCCTTTTCCAACGCTTACCCTTTCAAGCGGGAGGATACGCAATTGCGCCTGACCGGCGGCGTCGAACAGGCACTGACCCGGCGGATCAACCTGTTCGGCGAGGCCGGCTATGCCAGCAATGATTCCAACGTCCCCACCCGCGATTATAGCGGTTTCGTCGGCCGCATCGGCATCGGCATCCGCTTCCACTGACAATGGAACTGCGAAGAATATCCGGTCGGGCGCAGGCCCGGCAAGGATCGGGCCTGCGCCTCGCATGCTCACGGGTTCCAGGGATCGTGACGATCATGCCTGATCCAGCGGGTGCATAGCCATTTCTGTCCCGCCATGACCGGCGCGCCCAGATGCACGGCGGCTTCCGCGGCCTGCCCCTGCGCATCGGTGTTGCGGAACAGCAGGGCATCGCCCTTCCGCCCCTTCACCGACAGGCCCAGCCGCGGGAAGATCGTTTCCCCGCCGGCATAGCCTTCGTTGAGATAGATCAGCATCGTCCATGCCCGCTGGTTGCGGACATGAGGCAGGCAATCATGATGCTGCCGATATTGCTGGCCGACGGCATAGCGCAGCAATGTCAGCGGCTCGCCGCCCGACAGCATCGTCCCGCTTGCCGCCGCAATCCGCCGGTTGATCGCCTGGATCACCAGATCCTCGCGCGCCGGGCCGAAAATCCCGCCATCCGACGTGCGGATCGGATGCGGCATGGGCCGGCCACTGCGCGGATCGATCACCATTGCCGGTTCCAGCAGCGCCTGGCCTTCGCTGATGACATGATGGCATTCATCGGCCGTCAGGAACTGGCGGAACAGCCGGACATCCCAGTCGCCGGTCAGCGCTTCGCCCTCGGGCACGGCCGCAGGCGCACCGTCCGGGGCCAATGTCATGCGATCGATCAGCGCTAGCTGCTGCTGCGCGACCGGATCCCCCTGCGCCGCGATCTTCAACCGGGCCAGCGCCTCCGTCCAGTCGACCGGCCCGCCGCTGCCATTGGCGGTCAGCGCGATTTCCATCAGCGCCGCATCGACATGGCCGATCTCGACCGCGCGGCGCAGCAGGCCCCTCGCCCGTTCCAGATCGCGCGCCACGCCATGGCCCGCCAGATGCCAGGTGGCAAGGCAGAAGAGCGCGTCGACATCGCCCTGCGACGATGCCTGTTCCAGCCGGGCGACAGCCTGCGCCACTTGGCCGGATGCGGCCAGTTGCCGGGCATGGGAAACGGTGGGGGAAGTCATGGCCAAGCAGAAAACGAAAAGGGCCGGAAGTCAATCCGGCCCTCTCGCTTACAGCATGTCGCTGCGATCAGAACTTGGCGACGGCGCCGATATAGCCATAGCGGCCGCGGACGTCGTAGATACCCGACCCCGCACCCACGCCGGTCAGGCCGAAGGGCGGTGCGCGGTTACCGATATTGTCGACACCGACATAGATGTTGAACTTTTCGGTCACGTCATAGCCCATACGTGCGTCGTGATAGAAGACGTCGGGATATTTCTTGAGCGAGGCATAGTCCGCATTCTGCGGCGGCAGCCCGTTGACCGAGTTATAGTCCTCATAGGTGTTGAGGTACATCTTGTCGATCCAGCGCATCTGATAGCCGATCGTCAGCTTGCCGAACTTCACGTCGCCGTTGAAGTTGACCTGGTTCTTGGGATCGCCCAGTTCTTCCAGGATCTGGTTGCGGAAGCTCGGATCAGCCGGATTGAGATATTCGTTCCGCTTGATCATGCGCGTGTAGACCGTCTTGAAACCAGCCGAACCCCAGCTGAAATCATGACGATAGTTGAGTTCGGCGTTGATGCCTTCGGCGGTCAGCTTCGCATAGTTGAGCGTGGTCTGCTGCAACGAACCCTGAAGCACCTGATAGGCCGCTTCACCCGACGGACCTTCGGTCGCGCCGTTACGCGTGAACAGGCCGCAGAACGGATTGTCCAGATTGGGTGCGTCATAGCAGGCGTTCAGGATCTGCTGGGCCGACGGCGCGGTGATGACGTCGTCCACCTTGATGTTGAAATAGTCGACCGACAGCGACAGGCCCGGAATCCAGCGGGGCTGCAGAACGCCACCGACAGTCCAGCTGGTCGAGGTTTCTTCCCGCAGATTGGGGTTGCCGCCCGAAATCAGCTCGATCGACGAGGTGTAGACGAAGTCATAGTTGGTCGGCACGCCGGCCGCACGGCAATTGGCCTCGCGATAGGAGGAACCGGTGCCGATGTTGCGCAGCGAGCAGGGATCGTTCGGCGCAGGCGCGAAATTCTGGCTCTGCTCCGAATAGAGATCGACCACGTTGGGCGCACGGATCGCCTTGTTGTAGGTGCCGCGGAAGCGGATGTCCTGAACCGGGGTCCAGGTCAGTTC
Source organism: Sphingobium sp. DN12 (assembly GCF_051058005.1). Taxonomy (NCBI): domain Bacteria; kingdom Pseudomonadati; phylum Pseudomonadota; class Alphaproteobacteria; order Sphingomonadales; family Sphingobiaceae; genus Sphingobium; species Sphingobium sp. DN12. The sequence continues at coordinate 436,715 of NZ_CP173717.1, read as the reverse complement.
CGTGCCCCAGGTGTAGACGGTGCCGGTCGCGCCCTTATAGTCGGACACGCGGCCCGAGGCATTGGCGGTCAGTTCCTTGAAGAAGGGAACGTCCTTCAGGATCGGCACGCTGATTTCGCCGTACAGCTCCTTCACTTCGAACGCCGGGGCGCGGAAGGTCGGGATCGCGTTGTAGAAGGCGTAGCCCTGCTGGGTCAGCTCATCCAGGTCATAATAGACCTTCTCGCGGCGATATTCGCCACCGACCGAGAAGCCGACCGGGCCGCCGGGCAGTTCGAACCAGGCGCTGGTGTCGCCCGCCACGAAGCCGGACGCCACGAACTGCTTGATCTTGCCGGTCGCGACCGTGTCCATCAGCACATAGTTGCGCGCAGCCTGCGAGACCGAGCCCTGGCCGAAGGGATTGATCGGAACGCATGCCGCAATGTCGGCGGCCAGGATGGCCGCATCCGCACCATAGTCGACCGTGCCGGCCGGATTCAGCTTCGAACGGCAGACGATGTTGCCGGCGGCGTCGCGGGTGGTGTCGATACCCAGCAGGTAGCGCTGGACGTTGACATTGCCCTTGACGACATTCTTCTCGCGATGCTCGCCATAGTTGACGGACAGTTCGTAGTTCCAGTCGTCGTTGAAGTCGCCGCGGACACCGACGACAGCGCGATAGGTTTCACGACGGATGGCTTCGTCACGAATGCCGAAGTCGACCCAGTTGCGACGCAGGTTGAACCGGAACGTGCCGGCGTTGATCGCGGCGCGCTGCGCGTCGAGCTGCGCCGCCGTCAGGGCTGCGCCGGTATTGGCGTTGACGGTCGTCGCCAGCAATTGCTGGGTCAGGAGCGTGCGGGCCTGGTCCGACAGGAACGGGTTGTCGAGACGGATGCGTTCGCGGCCGCCCGGATCGCCCAGCGTCGTGCCCTGCGAGAAGAAGGGACCGCTCTGCGAGCCATAGGCGTCGGCCCGGACATATTTCGCTTCCCAGAAGGGCACGAAGGACGGGCTGAACTCATAATGGCCCATCAGGTTGACCGAAATGCGTTCCAGATTGGGGCTCAGCGCCAGCAGCTTGCCTTCACGGCTGTTCGTGCCGTTGCCGCCGACATAATTGCCGTTGGGGCCCAGGCCGATGCGTTCACCGGTCTGCGGCACCAGCGTGCCGTCGGGCTGGAACAGCATGTTGCAGACAAAGGCCGCGCCTACCGCATCACGACCGCAGGCCGCGTTGCCGGCGCTCTGGAAGATGCCGGTCTGGCCGCCCAGCGAGATGGTGGCCGAACGCACGTCGCGGAAGAACTGGCGGTCGAACACGCCGTCCGAACCGTTGGCGGTGCCGGCCGGGTCGGTGTCGACGACGATGAACGCATCATTCTGGCGCATGGTCGGACGGTTGGAACCGTAGAAATCGTCCGACTGGGCATATTCGACGTTGATCGCGATATTGCCGCGGCCATCGGCGAAATTCTTGCCCGCCAGGATCGAAGCATAGCGGTTGCCGGCGTCGCCATATTTGCTCGCGCCATTCTGGCCGCGCACCTGGACGCCTTCATAGTCCTGCTTCAGCACGAAGTTGACCACACCGGCGATCGCGTCCGAACCATAGACCGACGATGCACCGCCGGTCATCACGTCGACGCGCTCGATCAGGTCGGTCGGGAAGGTGTTGGTGTCGGGCGACACGCCGTTCGACAGGACGTCGGAACCGACATGGCGGCGACCATTGACCAGCACCAGCGTGCGCTGCGTGCCCAAGCCGTAAAGGTCGAGCAGGTTGAGGCCGCGCGTGCCCAGGAAGCGGGTCGAGTTCTGCTGGCTGAAGGTGCTGCGCAGCTGCGGCAGCTCGTTCAGCGTATCACCGACCGACAGCTGCCCCGTCTCGAAGAACTGCTCGCCCGAAATGGTGGTGATCGGCGCATTGGCTTCCAGATTCGGACGACGAATGCGCGAACCGGTCACGACGATCGACGACGCGACCTCCCCGGTCGCTTCCGGATTGCGATCGGCTTCGGTCGTCTGCGGCGTGGCGCTGCTCCCTTGCGCCATGGCTCCCGTTGCAAAGGCGAAACTGCCCGCCAGGGCAGTAAATGTCAGAAAGCTATATTTTTTCACGAAGCTTCAGTCCCTGTTCAGAAGGACGCGGGCCCTCTCCCGCGCCGCTGCGCACAGGGTGCCCCAACTGGGACGCAAGACAAGCGATATTGTAATATCCTTGTCACACATTGAAATTTTCGTGAAACATGTGACCGTCGTGCAACAGCATGACGCGCAACAAAATGTCACGCTCGCGCCCCACCGATGAGCGCGTAAGTCATTATGATTTAAGGAAAATGGTGCACCCGACGGGATTCGAACCCATGGCCCTCAGATTAGGAATCTGAGCTAGTCTGTTACCAGACGTCGCATGCTGTAACGCTGTCTCCAAAAAACCGCGGATTTCCGCCATTCCTTGTTACATGTTGTCTTATGTTGTTAAGCCCAATCACGCAACAGCGTATGCCACGCGTATGCTACGCGTATTATGTGGAGCGTATCATACGCCCCCGGTGAGCATCAGATTCTCAGGCTGATTGGATAGGTTTTAATCGATCCAGATAAGTAGATCATGAACACCCACGATCCCCTTCACATGCTTGCTGGCACAGGCTGCGACTGGTCCACCGTCGACGCCTCCGACCACGACCTCAACGATCGCAGCGACCTTTCCCCTGCCGATCTGGCCGAACTGGGTCTGACGCTTCCGCGCAGCCCCTTCCCCGCCGCATGGTGGCAAACGACCGATGGGCAGGCAGAGCATCTGGACCAGCCCACCTTTACGTCATCGTTCAACAAAGTTCTTTGGTTCGCACTGCGCGGCCTTGAGGATCAGGCAAGCCTGACGAACGATCGGGCCGAACTGGCTCGCATCGAGGGCGAGCGGGATTATTGGCTAGGAAGAACGGAGACTGACCATATTACCGAGACGTTCCGCCTAGCCGATGATCAGGCAGCAAAAGTGGCCAATATTTGACCAGCGCTCCAACGCCTCAATTCCGCCACGCGATCGTAAGCTTGCTGAAGTTCGTGCGCTTTCGCGAGTTCGTCGATATGCACAAGGGCTTCAAGGTTTGAGACCAGCGCAGCGGTGCCCTGCATGTTTATGGTCGCAGCGTTGTTCGCCGTCGTTCCGTAATCGATATCGACGCCGATGATGCAATTTGCCCCCAAAGCCATTGCCTTTTCAACAAGGATGGAGCGGGCTGCGGCCTCTCCCTTGTTGACCTTGTGGCTCATGCCCGACTTGACGTTCACCGCCCCAGTGAAATCAGAGAATCCCTGACTGAATTCGCTGAAAAATCCCGTTCCGACGGTCACATTTGCGGTGATCATCCCCTTGAAACGGACGTCAATCGATGCCGGAAGCCATGACATCGTGAACATGGGATAATCGACGATCAGCGCTTGGATCATCTCAAGCTGCTCAGAAATTTTGCGGTCGATAATGATGTAAGCGTCTTGGATCAGGCCGGGACCGCACTTTTCGCAGAGATCGGGATAATTGGCTTCGTGAATAAAATTTACATAGGCGACCGTTTCAGGTGACTTGCGGGGATTTGGAAGCTTGAAAGTGGAACCCGGCGTAATCGTCGCGTTACAATTCAGGCAAACGTCATTCATCACTGCCCCCATACCTTCTAATGTGCAAACATGCTTAAGCGGTTATTGTCACATCGAAAATGTTTATTTCGGAATATCGCGACCATGCCGCGCATAATGATAGAATCGGAGGCCGAACCACGTGATCGCCATCACGGCGCTGATTGCGGTCAAAATTGGCGTGATCGCACCAGCCCAAGACGCGAACGACATCAATATCGGTCCAGCGCCCGCAACGTGATCGACAACCGTCTTCCCGTGGCTAAACATCACAGCAGGTCGCCTGCGCTTTGCTCAATACCCATGGGTGCAAGGATGACATTTCTGATTTCCGTTGCACGGTCCGGCGCGACCAGCCCGAAGAGCGAAGCAATACCCAACATGACGGATAGGTTCCGGCGATTGACGAGCGGCCAGACGCGCACGGCAATCTCGGTGAGAGCATGAAGGGCAGCCTTGGCCCAATTGATTGGCTTGGTAGTCATGCTGGTATTTATGCCGATCCGCCCGAAAGGTAGGGCAAGACGAACTGAGTTAGGTTGACCGGCGGACCCATCCGGCTACGCTGATGGTGATCCCGGCGCGCACTCCTTATTCCCCCCCGAATTTTGGTGACGCCGGGATCACCTATCCAATGAGAAAAGGGTGGGTCGCAATGCCTTCTAGGAAATCGGAATATGCACGTATGCTCCGCCTCGCAGTGGACGAAGAAACGGCTGCCGATGAAGCCCAGAAACGCGGTGATGACATGATGCTGATTGATGCACACAGGAGTCGCGCAGCTTATTTTAGGCGGCAGGCCGACTTGCTTCGAACCGATGCAACGGATTAGTTATCAAGTCGACGGGTCGATCAAGGCAGTCATGATTCCATACATCGAAGTAATGGCATCGATCGCCTGATCCCGGGATTCTTCCCAGTCCCTCCCGTCACGCGCAATGCCCTTTGCCACTTCCTCAATGATCCGCTCATCACGACTATCGAGCGCGGTGCGCAGTATATATTCGGCCACCCTTGCCATCTTGAAGCTGCCGTCCACCTGCACACGCGTGCCATGCTGGTCGACCGAGTCATCGCCCAATTGGTGGCGCAGTTCGCGAACCGCTGCATCAACTACCTGCTGGCGAAAATCATCCATGGCTGATCCTCCGATGTTCGCCCGCCATTCAAACGGACCTGCATCGGAGGCGCAAGTCAGTCAGCGTCCCAAGCAGCGATGATACCGAACAGCCGCGCCCTTTCTTGCTCAAGCTGGATGTTGCTGCCGGTCAGGATCGAAACATGCTGGGCGATGATCTGCGCGGTCACATAGTCCAGTGCATCAGCGGTGTGAGCGTTGGCCGCATCAGCGGTTTCGGCCACCTTGGCCTGCATGGCTTCAATTGCGAGCAGGCTGGTTTCGACGATTTCTCTCTGCGTAAGATTTGGGTTCGAATAATTTGTCATGCATGTATTTAGGCGGGCACGCTTCCGCGCCCGCCCAATTCAGATGAAGGTCCATTTCAGCCGCAGATTGCTGAAGCTGAAATTGGTATAGCTGCCGCTGATCGTGCGCGTGTAATAGTCGCCCTGATTGACGATACCGGTATCGGTGCTTCCCTTGAACGCCACGACTTCGACAGTGACATTCCCTGTATAGGTGTCGCTTGCGGGTGCGTCGAAGACGGTAGTCATCGCCGATCCATACGCAAGCGAGCCGTAATTGGTTAGCAGATTACCCGACCACCCGGTGCTTGCGATGATATTGCCGTTCTTCTTCAACAGGACATTTATGCCGCCGTCGTTCGCATAGTCGGTGTAGAGCGGCTTGCCATTATATGTCGTGGTCGACCGGCCACTGGAATATGTGAAGCCCACCGTCCCTTCGAGCACATAGCTGCCGTTACCCATCGTTTCGCCCAACGGCGACGAATAGAGCGTGCCAGTTGAGTTGCTCGGCGAAATGCTGACCGGCCCAAGACGCTTCACAAAGCGACTCAACGCCAACGCTTCAGTGTTCACAGTGCCAGTGATTAGCGCGTTTCCAGTCACGCGAAGGTCGCCCACGATGTCAACGCCCCCGCCCCCATTAGCATCGGCAACCAAGCGCATTTGCGCGCGACCATCACCCGCGACCGCCTGCACCTGCCAATAGGCGGTCGTCCGCCCTTGGAGATCAGATACTGCACCCATCGTTTGACTGACGTTGGACTCAGCAGCCTGAAGGCGCGTTTCGTGGGAGGCGATAGCCGCGTTGGCGGTCGCGACCGTGTTCTGCGTGGTGGAAATGCTGGCCGACATGTTGGACAAGACCGCCCCTGCCCGCCCCGGCGCATAACGTGCGGGTGTAGGCGCATCAGCGTAGGTTTCGCGAACTTGCGGACGACAGAACCAAGCCCAGCTATCGGTCTGTCCAGACAGGGTCGGGAATTTCCGCAGGATCAGGTTGGCGCGAACTGCATTTGCCGGAGCCTGCGCTTTGTAGCCGTAGTTGGTCCAATCCTGAATCTTGTTGCCGCCCGTGCCCGGCGTAAATTGGCCTGTCGACGGCGCGGCACCAGCGGAACCGTTGCCGTCCACCCATTGAAAATAAACCTGCACGGTGCAGCGGTGTGCTGCTGCCAAACCACTAACGTCATACCATTGGTTCGGCTTGACGTTGATTACCTGCGTCCACTCTGCGTAACCGCTGCTGCCATTGTTGGGCTGGACGATCGAGAGCGTATGTTCACCGGTCAGCACCCATTCTGCGCTGGGCTGCGAGCGCCCATGTGTGGCGACCATTCCGACCGAATTATTGGCCCAACCGCTAGTGTCCGGCACGATTTCGGTATTGACCAGCAGGTTTCCACCGGCTGTGGAATAGGTAGCCGCCAATGATGCGCTAGTGGATGCCGCTGACGCCTGACTGCTCGCTGTCGAAGCTGACCCTGCCGCCGCTGATGCACTAGACGATGCTTCACCGGCTTTGGTCGATGCGGTGATCGCGCTGTAGCTGGCCGATGCTGCGGACGATCCAGCCGCAGACGAACTGGTCGAGGCGCTAGAGGCACTTGCCGCCGCAGCGTTCGCAGAATTCGAGGCATTGCTGGCTTGCGTAGCGGCGGTATTGGCCGAGCCGCTTGCCGACGACGCCCGTTGCGCGGCCAGTGTAGCTTCATAGAGCGCGTTGCTGTAGCTAGTTGACGCCGCCGCCGCCGACGCTGCCGCCGCGACCTCAGATGTGACATCGCGGAAGTCGATCGACTGGACGTAATAGACTCCCTGCGATTCCAGTCGTAGCAGCGGTCGAACCCAAGTGCAGCCCTGATCGATCAGGGTGTTCGCATCAATATCAAGAACGTGGGTGGCGAAATTTGACCAGCCCCACCCGACATTACCGGGTGCGATAGAGGCATAGAAGTTAATGTTGTTCCACTGGTTGTTGTCCGGCTTCAAACCAATCGCGAAAAGGCTGGCATTGACTGCCACATCGCCATTCTGCTGGCCGACGAGACACCATTTCACGCTCATTCGGTATTTGTGATCGCGCACCAACGCGACACGGCCTTTCGACGCGATATGTGGGACGAATGTTGGATTGTTGGTGATTTCCATCACCCTGCCGTGGGTCGAATGGTCGAAAGCCCGAACGCGGCTGTCACCACTCCAGTCGGAGGTTCCGTTCGAATAGTCCCAAGTCCAGTTTTTGAGATCGCCAAAAGTGTTCGGCATTATCGCCTGCGCCACGCTGGACGCGGTTACCGAGGCGCTCTGAGCCGCATTGGCTGATTGACTGGCTTCGCTCGCCTTCGTGCTGGCGGTGGAAGCTGAACCGGCCGCAGCACTTGCGCTGCTGCCGCTATTGGCTGCCGATTGTGCTGCCAGACCTGCTTGTTGGCTGGCAGTGTTGGCACTGCCAGCGGCATTTGACGCGCTGGTTGAGGCTTGCGAGGCCGAAGTGGATGCTTCGCCTGCCTTCGTAGCAGCCGTTGTTGCACTGGACTGGGCCGATGAAGCTGACGATCCCGCCGAAGACTGGCTCGCGGATGCCTGCGATGCGCTATTGGCTGCGGCATTCGCCGATCCTGCCGCGCTAGTGCTTTCGGTGATATCCTCGATGCGGATGTATGCATAATCGACATTGACCGTGGAAGACGCAGCCAAGAGGCGTAGCAAGCAACGAATGCTGGACGCGCCAGCCGCGATCATCGCGTTGGTCGTGGAGGCCGGAACCGTGCCGGATAGTTCAACCCACTGGTTCAGTGCGGTGAAGGTATAAGTCGACTGGACTGTGCCATTTGCAGTCGTGCCGCCGGTGGTCGTGACACCGATCCGATACAACTGAAGCTGGGCAAAAGCAGAACCCGACTGCTGACGGACTTTGGCGGTGATCCGATAAACGCGATCCGCTTGCAACGGCAACATACCGATGTTTCCGACGTCGATCTGTCCACTTGCGGTGACGCGCATCGATCGACCGACGTCGGTGTTGCTAACGAACGAGAAGGTCGAATTCGCAGTGATTGAGGCTAGCGCAGAAGGCAAACCTCCAAAGCCCTGCTGCCAGTATCTGCCGTCCTGTTGAAAATCCGACGGCATTTGAGCAGCCGCGCTGAGCGTAGCCGCGACATTGCTCGAATTGGCGGCCGTAGCGCTATTCCCAGCATTGGTTGATGAGGACGCGGCATTAGACGCGCTAGTCGCCGCAGACGATGCGCTACCAGCGGCTTCACTCGCCTTGGTCGACGCGGTGTTGGCCGACTGTGTGGCGCTATTGGCGCTGTTACCTGCTGCGCTTGCCGAGGTGCCCGCAGCACTTGCCGAAGTCGCCGCAGCCGATGCGCTTGCCGCAGCGGCATCAGCGTCCGTGACATCCGATATGGCAATGCTGGTTGCGCAAACGTCGTGGCCGGTCGCGTTATCTGGGCCGTCACTCACGATGAATGCACGAAGACCAACGATATCAGCCGGGACTGTGACGATTCCATCGACGGTAGTCCAACTGGACGATCCCGCGCTTGATCCGGTGACGAAATACCAGAAGTTGGTTCCTGCCGCGTTGACGGCGTTTATGCCGATCCTGCCTAGATACGAGCCATAGGCAAGGACATACCCGGTAATCCGCAGCTTTCGCGCCGTGGTGAAGGGCCATGCGATCAGGTCACCTTCTGCTGAGTTACGGTTCGTCGTGCGCAGGACGCGCGACGCGCCATCTGGCGGCGTAATCGTCGTCGTGATGGTGGTTACATTACCGGACCAAGTTCCGGTCGAACCATCGCTGAAAATTCCTTTCCGGACCAAATTGCCGGTTGCATGGCTGGCCGCAACGATAGCCTGTGCCGCCGCCGCGCTAGCGCTACTGACAGCAGAGGAAGCGCTGGTCTGAGCGTTATTGGCGCTTCCCGCAGCGGCGGTGGCACTTCCACCGGCCGCGTTCGCGCTGTTTGCCGCATTGTTCGCTGATGTCGCGGCAGCATTTTTGGATGCGTTGGCGTTACTCTCGCTCGTGGCCGCCTGACTGGCGCTAGCGCTGGCCTCGCCTGCCTTGGTAGCTGCGCTGGTGGCCTGCGTAGTCGCCGTCGATGCGGACTGATTTGCCTCAGTGGCCTTGGTCGATGCCGTCGAAGCGGACGTCGCTGCCGCCGAAGCGGAATTACCCGCGCTCGTTGCCGATCCTGCCGCCGCCGTCTGTGACGTTTTGGCAGCATTTTCCGATCCCTTGGCATTACTCTCACTGGTCGCGGCGTTGGTCGCAGAAGTGCTTGCCTCCCCAGCCTTTGTCGAAGCATTGGTCGCGCTGGTCTGCGCCGCCGTGGCCGACGTGCCCGCTGCGCCTGCCGACGTTGCCGCCCCCGACGCGCTTGTGGCTGCCGCCGTGGCCGATTTTGACGGAGCAAGACCATCAGGCCCCACGACCCGGATCGAATGGATTAGGAACGAGCCGCCAGACGCGGAATCAAGATCGAAGCGAAGCGCCGAAATGGTGCTGCCGAGCCAGTCAGCCGAACCGATTGCGGAAGTCAGATCGAACGTCAGTTGCGTGCGCTGATTGAGCGGCGGGTTGACGACCGCCAACGGCGAACACCTATATCCAGCCGCGTAACTATGGCCTGCGGTGGCCCAGAACATCATTAGATCAGCGGCATTGCTTGTGGAGGCCACTGTGCGCGTCAAATCCACTATGACGCGCGTGTAGCGTGATCCCGCGATAGAAAGGCCGGTGCGGATCAACTGGGGGTCGCCACCAGTCTGCGCATATAGCAGCCCATTTGACTGACCGGTCAGCGAGCCACCAATAGCTGTGAAGCCATTGACCGCGTTGTTCGCAAAGTCCCATGCGTGGGCGACATCGAGATAGGCTGCATTTTCAGCGCCAGCCTGTGCGGTGACGGCCGAACCGGATGCGGCTGACGCCGAGTTGCCCGCTTCGGTCGCCTTCGTCGCTGCCGTCGTCGCGCTCCCTGCGGCAGCCGTAGCCGAATTACTCGCGTTGGAAGCAAAGGTCTGCGCATTGTTTCGAGCGCTTTCCGCCGCGCCTTGCGCCGCCACCGCCGCATTTTTGGCACTGGTTGAATTTGCAAATGCAGCCTCTGCGTCGGCCTTTGCTGTCTGCGCGGCGGTCTTTGCTGCATTGCTATCGCTCAATGCGGTTCCCGCATTTGCCGCTGCCGTCTGGGCTTGATTGCGTGCCGTTTCCGCCGCTGCCTTGGCCGCTGCCGCAGCGCTATTTGCCGTTTCCGCCTGCTGCTTTGCTGTTGCCGCGTTTGAAGCCGCACTGGCAGCGTTGGCCTCATGCTGGGCCGCTGCATCAGCGCTGGCCGCCGCCGATGCGGTCGAACCATATGTGTCGACAAGCTCGTCGATCAGTCCTTCGGCCGCAACGACTGCTGCGGATATGTCGCGAGTTCGAATGATCTGGCCATCGCTTCCCGTGATGGCGTCGACCACGTTTTCGGCGGGCTGACTACCGACATAAGTGCCCTCCGGCGCGCCTTCAGTCGCACGATCATCGGGCTTGTTTTCACCAACGATGACATTGCTGTCCCACTCGATGAACGCCGACGATGCATCGACATCATTGACGACCCAAGCGCTGTAAACGCCACTGTCCATGCGATATCGCAGCCGAACGTTGATGACCGCAGCAGGGACATTTGACGTAAAAGTGAAGGTGCCAGCGCTCGCGGCATGCCGCGCCGCCTGCTCGGTCCAAGACGAGGTTGTAGACGGCTTGGATTCAATCTGGACGCCACGAACGCGCCCCGAATTCTCCGCCGTCCAAGTGACGGTGATCTCGCTGACCGGATAGCCATCCGCGCCCTTTATAGTCTGGCTGGTGACCGCCATACCTTCCGGCGAAATGGTGGCAGATGGATCGTAACCCGGCGGCCGGATCGAAGCAGGAAGCGGCTTTTCCTCCCGATCCCACGCGTAAATCTCGCTGCTCTCTTCCCGCAGCACCATCTGAAAAAGCAGGTCATGATTTTCGGTCTGCTCGAGAACGCGGAATAGCTTCCGGTTCCAACCTTCCTGCGGCAGCGACAAGGTGACCAACGACCCCACGGTTGCGGCGAAAGCCAACGGCCCAAATGTCGCGCTGAAGACGCCGGGCGTCTTTGCCTCACGAAGGAGGAACTGCTTGGCGATGCGCTGGCAAGTTTCGGCCCGTGATACCAGACCGAGGTCAATGGTCATGGTGCGCGGGACGCCATCGTTCAGCGCATCGGTTTCGATCGCGCCCCAGTCTGATAGCTGATACTGGTTATTGGGATCGGAGAACCGGCCACGCGCAATATTGTAAGTCTCGCGCGCAGGCGGGACCGGTATCCATGAATATGGTGCGGGAGAACCGGGCGCTGCGACGAGGTGATCAGCGGTGAAATCGACAGTCGGACCGAGCGTGTCATCAAAACCGCCAATGATCGTGTATCGACCACCAACGTCAGTCAGCTTGCACGACCCCATCGCAGCGGTCAGCGCAAGAATGATCGTTTCGTGGCTATCGGCGGTCGAGAATGATCCGTCAGCGGTGTAGCGCTGGACGGTCGTGCCATCCTGAAGAGCAACACGTTCTTCGCAAAGATTAGCGTAATCGCGAAAGTTATCCCAGTCGATGCGGTCAGATGGGACGCCCATCCCCCACACCAACTTGCCGTTGATCCGATATCCGATCAGATACGTCGCGAGAGCAAGCGCCGGGTTGCGCCCTATCTCGACAGAGCCATCATAGAAGGACCATGTCGCCTGATTGGCGATGCGGTGCGCACCCGTGCCGCCATTGCTGCTATCACGGCGCGGATCATAAAGCGGGCAACCGTCGACGACGAACGTGGTCTTCGAAGGAAGGCCAGATTCCCATACATCGCCATCGAGTTTGAACGTGATCGCCGCATAGGCACAGCCCGTGAAAGTTGCGGTCGAGGTCCAATATTGCCCAGAACCAATGGCAGAACCGTTGGTGCTGGTGCCTTCCAGAACAGCACGGAATGACCGGACACCGGCGCGATATTTGCCGGTGATTGAACCGGCCCACGTCAGTTGCTCCTCGACATACCATGACCGCAGGGCATGGATGCGGTGGGATGCCAGCGCGACAATCTGGCTGTAACCATCCTTCTTCGTCGAAGGCAGGTCATGCTCTTCAAAGAAGCGGATATCGTTGCCCGCTGCCGTGCGACCAAAAATAATCTTACGCGGCGCAGTTGGATTGATGCTGCTATTGAGCCGTTCCGCCATCGATTGGGAAAGTGAAGGCGGCTTTACGAACAACGTGGTGGCAATCGCCATCGCCGCGCTGATCGCCAAACCGACACCTGCGGCAGCAACCGTGCCTGCCGTAATTGCCGCAATTCCGAGCGCGCCCGCAATCGGCGCTGCGAAAACAATGAGGGCAGCCGCGACCACGACCATCGCGGCAATTTTTACGACCTTGCTCATGCGGCCACCTCGGCGGTGGCCACAGCCTCAAACGGGACAGAAAAGGCGTATTTGCAATCTGCGGTGGGAAGCGCGGTCAGGCCCTGATGGCCAAATATTTCCCCGACAAACCAGCTAAAACGCCCCACGCAAACGCCGACCGTGGTCCGATCGAGCATGACGATGTCGCCGCGCTGCGCCTGCGCGACGGGTTTTGGATCACCCAGCCACGCGCGCACGGTTTTGAGAAGCGTTCCCGCACCGTGCTGACGCAGGGCCTCCATTGCCCCCTTTTCATCGGAATATGCGCCGCGCAGAGCGCCCGCCGGATCAACGCCGCACATGGCTTTGATGGCGCTGGAGGCGAACAGCGCGCAGTCATTCTGCCCCCACTTGAATGGTTCATCACGAAGGCGATCGATGAGGGTGCGCAGCCGATCTTCCCAATCGGCCGCGCGAGAGATGGTGGAAACTTCCATCCCATATTTAGCATCAGCGTATCTGGTCTATGACCGCCTGCGACTGCTGCATCGCCGGAAACAAGGCAGCCCAGCCAGTTGGTTTATAGACGGTTACATCACCGTTCGCGATAGCGACCGCGTGCTTCTGACTGGTATCATTCGGATCAAAACGCGGCTGATCGAGATATGTCGAATTGGTCGCTGTGCTGATCAGGCTGGCATGACCTTCGATAGTTAGCGTCAATGTGCGCATGGTGCCATCGGCTTGAATCTCCAGCTTATCCATTGCCCCCGATCGGACTCGGCGGAATATCCAAGCAGGTTCGGCCAATGGATCGCTTGGCTGAAGCATAATCGCGCGCCAGAATGTTGCCGGGCGCGCGCGCCATTCATCCGGGTAGGCGGATGCGATAGCGATCTCGTCCGATGGCGCAGATGGGATTGCCAAGCTAATCGTGAGAGCTTCCGACCCAGTGTAGGAAAAGCTGTTATCGCCAATTTGAACGACGACGCCGTTGGCCAGCGGTTCGAACATATTGTTATCGAGCAGACTGTCGCCCGAACCTTTGACCAAAATCGGATGCGATCCAGTCCAGAGGAAAGCCGGGCCTGTCGAGAAATCGAAGCGCGCGAGAAGCGCAGTGCGGATACCGGCTGCTTCCAGCGCATCGAGAAACTGTTGATTGGAGCCGGGTCTCATTCCACCGCCTCCTTGGCGACGATGGTTCCGAAATCTGGAAGACGATCTGGGGTAAGCGTGTATCCGTTGCCCTCGCTTGCCGAGAGGCGGAAAAGTCCTTCCGGCGAGGTAAAATCGACGGCGGCACCGGCATTGAAGTTTGCTCGCAATGGCGTCGAAAATTCTACGATGCATCGACCGTTCGCGTCAGCTTGACTGGGTGCAGTGATAATCCGCAGCAGTTGAGTGCCAAGCTGGAAAAGCTGCCCAACCCGCAGCCCGGAAGCGGAATTTGCGGGCCATCCCGCCAGCCTGACCGCTGACGTATCTGCAAAAGCAGCCTGCGCAAGCGTTCGTCCAGCGAGCGCACTGGCACATGCTTGCCGTGGTGAATATCGGAACGTTCCAACTTGACCGCTAAGACTGTCCAACCATGCGGCGCACTTTTCGGCGTCAGCCGCAGTCATTCGTGGCCAAGTGAATTCAAGTTGCCATTGGCTGGCGGTATTAACGGTTTGCTGCTTGAGCGTATAGGGCGACGCCATCGCCGCCTGTCGAAACAATGGCGTAAGTCGTTCGGTAGCCGGTGCCTTTGGCGGCGGCGCAATCGGATAGGTTGGCATCCGATATTTAGCTGAAACCTTGACCTACATCGCGTTCATGCTATCGGCACGCCGATCCTGACCGGCGTTTGCAATCGGTTGGCCGGTCAGGATCGCCCACGTCTGACATTAGAACGGAGGTTGATAGGTCAGATGCATGAGACTGCTCTGGACTTCATAATATATGCGATCGTTCTCATTATACTTGCGCTTGCATTCAAGCGCCTCAAGCACATCGATTAAGCATATCACATAATTTTCAAATACTTATTACATGCCCGGACGTCGCAATTTCGTAAGTGTTGCTGATGTCGCCTGCTGCGTTATGAGCGGCATCGCATCCATAATAGCCTGACTGGCCATCAGCCGCACCCCCGCTGGATCGTTGCTGGTGATCGATCCAAAATTGATCGTCGGCCCGGATCGCCCGCCACCACGCACGCTTGCAAGAGCATGATTTGGGATCGTGTTAGCTGTATTGCCCACATTGACAATTTCCGGCCCACGCTCGCCAACCAAATAGGCACCTGCGCGGGTTAGGCCGCCATTGGCGCGCGCGCCGCTCATGAACGATGTAAAGCCGCCACCCATCACGATATCGCCACCACCGGTACCACCTGCGATCGATCCGGTGATCGAGCCAAGCAGCGATCCGAACAGGCTGCCGATTGGTGCCAAAATTGCCTGCTGAAGCGCGATATCCATGATCTTGTCGATGATCCGGTCACCCATCGCATCGAAGGCGTCGGCCAGCGACCCTGCGCCCTTCATCGCCTCTCGTAGTCCATCGTTGAGCGAACCCAGCCCATCAACGGCCGCACTTTCCATGCTCTCGCGGATTTCATCGCCCGTGCGCGGAATGCCGTCGAGATAGACGCCCAGCGGCCCCATCGTGTCACGCCTGATACCCGCCGCATCATTGGCCTTGAGGCGATCCAGAACGCCAAGACGCGCCTGCGCAATCTGCTTTTCCGCATCGGTGCTGGTCTTGCTGGCAAGGATCGCGTCGAGCGCCAACCGCTCTTGCTGATACTGAAGATCGAGCAGGCGTAGACTGATTGCACGGCGATCGGCCTGTGACCGGGCCAGACCCGATTGCGATGACAAGAGGTCCATATCATTGGACAGGCTGGACTGGCTAATCGCCAACTGCTGGCGCGCCACCTCCTCGTTTTCGCGCAGATTGACGAGGTCGAACTTGGCGTAAACCACCTTATCTTCGAGCGCCTTAAGCGCGTCTGCCTGTGCCTGCGTATATTTGCCATCGAGCGCATCCTGATCGATTGCGGCCTTGCGTCGGTCGCTTTCGATGGACAGCATTTCGCGCTCCAATGCGGACTGCTCAACAATATCGCCGGTCAGCGCCTGTTTGGCCGACAGCAGGCTGACATTGGCCGCATCAATATCGCTGTCGTAAGCAAAAAGGGCCTGCCGCGCTTCCTTGGCAAAGTCGGCCGCTGATTTTCCGCCCGACTTCTTGCCGCCAGCGATCGGCGGGAGCGTGCCCGCGCTATCACCGCCACCAGACAGCAGTCTGGCCGCCGCCGCCTCTTCCTTGTCCAAGGCAGCAAGCCGCGCATCGATAGTCTTGATCCGCGCATCATTCTTTTTCCATTGGGGCGATCCCTTCCCGATCGCGTCGGCATCAATGCCTATTTTGGCCAAAAGTGGGTTCTTCCCATTATTCTGGTCGATCAGACCAGCGCGTTCGCTGGTAAGGCGCTGCCGCTCGCCTCTGCTGTTATATCCGATCAGCGCTCCACCGACGCCCCCTGCGACAGCGCCCCCCAAGGCACCGGGCAGACCGCCAACCCAGCCGCCCGCCAGACCACCCGCCAGAGCGCCCATGATCCCCATCGCAGCGGTCGGATTCTGACCCCAAAATTGCGCCATTGCGCCCGCGATCTTGATCACCTGATCGGCCAGATTGCCGATGGCGTCGGCGTTCTGAATAATCGCGCTGGCAAAACGGGCGTCCAACGTCATCTTGAGCGTGTCGAGCCGGTCGTTGATCTGCCCAGCATTGCGCAGAAGATCATCACCCAGCACGATGCCAAGTTCATCGGCCTTGTCAGCGAATTCTTCGAACCCATCTGCGCCCTCCCCCATCAAAGCGGTTAGGGTGCCAGCGCTTTTGCCAAAGATTTCAAGCGCAGCGGCATTGCGCTGGCTGGTCGTAGGAAGCTTGCTGATCCCGTCGATCGTCTGGCGCAGAGCGGCATCGAAATTGCTGGAGGTAACGCCCAAATCCTTGAATGTCTCGCCCATCGCCTTGCCGCCTGACTGGGCAGTGCCGAGATTTTTGGCAAACTTTTCCAGCGCACCATCGGCAGACGCGAAGTCACTCCCCGTCATCTGCGCGGCGTATCGGAGTTCCTGAATGGATTTGGTTGTCGCGCCGGTCCTGTCTGCAAGGTCAACGATATCATCGGCATAATCAAAGGCAGCCTTGGAAGCGGAGACGAAGGCGTCGATCGACATGACCGCGATCAGGCCGCCGACCGCCTTCTTTGCGCCATCCATCGCTGACGCTATCGCCCTGTTCGTCGCCTGAGATTGCGCGGCTGCCTGCCGCATCCCATTGATGAATTGCGCTGCTTCGAGCGCCATGTTGACGGTAAGTGTGCCGAGGTCTGCCATCGACTATTTAGGCAGCGTCTGGCCTATCTTGACCGGTCAGCTTCGCCGAGAAGAAGGCATCAATCTTGTCTTCCAATTCGTCAGCCGTGGGCGCGGCGCGACGGCGCAACTCAGCGGTCCAGTCGGGATCGCGATCAAACCAATCCGGTTCGTTTTTTCCATCATATGCATTGAACAGGATAGACACGATATGGCGGGCACGATCATCCTCAACTGCGCATCCGAATGGCTCCACATCATAGAAAGCCATCCATTCGGTCAGTTCGTCATCGGATAGTGAAGCGGACAGTTCCTCGACCGTCCGCCCCAGAGCCAGAGCAAGGCGGAAAAGAAACCGCCGCTCAGGATTTAGTCGGAATTTTTTTTTAGATCGGTGAAGCTGACCGGCTTGACCTCGTTGACCTGCTGGATCGCCATGTGGATCGAAACCAGTGTGGCGTAGGACAGGTCACGAAAGCGGTCATGATCGCTGAGGTCGAAAAGCTGATCGCCATTGTCGTCCACGATAGAGTGGATGAAGTTGATGATCGCAGCGTCGAAGCGCTCGACCCTCTCGACGCCAGTTCGCTCATCGTCGGGCAACGCCTGATCGCGCTCATACTCCTCGACTGCATCGGCATTGATCGTATCCGCATCGAGCAGTGCCATCCGCGACCGTAGGGTGTGCGCCCTTACATTGAGACGCACACCCCACTCTTCCACTTCAACCTCGCGAACCTTTGGCTTTGCCGCCGCAAAGATCGCTTCCTTGTTCAAGCGAGCCATTAAGCGCTCGGCACCGTGGTCTTTTCGACAAGGCCGGAAATTTCGATGGTGATCGATCCAGCGATGAGCGCATCCACCCCGCCCGACTTTTCAAAAGTAAGGACACCGCCGGAAAAGACGAAGGCCTTACCGGTCCGCAGCACCAGACGGAAATCGGTAAGTTCCTGCGACAGGCGCGCCTCTTCCACCGCGATCTGGCCCGGATCGGTATCGTTATAGTTCACACCAATCGAAATCTGGCCCTCATCCGGCAGACCGAAAAGCTTTTCCTTCGCATCGCTATCAAGATCAGTGGAATCAACGACTGCGGCCGAACCACCGCCCATACCGGAGAAGTCCTTGAACCCCTTGACCGGAATCCAAGTGTCAGGACCAGTTTTGATTTCAAAACGCGTTTTGCGCGCGAGCATTGCGCCATTAGCCATCTAATAAACTCCAAAATGTGCGCAAATCTGCGCGTTACGGAGTATTTATTCAGGCAGGCACCAGCGCCGGTCAGATGGCGGCGAAGAACAGGAACGTCATCATGACGCGATACAAAGTCGCTTCCGTTGTTTCGTCGATCATATCGGTTTCATTGACGAATGTGACGGAATGGACCTGTTCATCATCCCAAATCGCCAGATGATCGCGGATATCCTGCGCCAATTCTTTTGCCGCCAAATAGGACGGGTCATAAACATCGATCTGCATGACGACCCAGCCCATGTCGCCAACGCCGTCGAGGTCGTCCTCCATCTGGGTGGACAGGCGATTATAGATGACGGCGGGCGTGTCATAATTGGTTGGGGCGCGGCCCGGATATAGCTGGGGCGCAAGATCAGCCAGTCGAGCGACGAGAGCGGTTTCCAACATCACACGCCCGCCTTCGTCAAGCGACGATCCAGAATGGCCCGCAAACGATCCACCGCATCCTCGCTCGCAAGCGCAAAGCCAGTGCGGAAAAATGGATTGGGCGCATTATGGATCGACCCAAATTCGACCATGCTGGCGTGATACGCATCGCGGCTTACCACGACCGCGTTGACGACCTTGCCTGCCTCCGCCTTGACTTTGCGAACCTTGATGTTGTTGACGATCTTGGTGTGCGCCTCCTGCACGACCGTGCCGTTTTTGCGCTTCCGGTTGCGTGTCGATCCTTCCGCATCAGGACCGATCGGCGCACCCTCCTTAATTTTCTTCTGGATCACGACCGCGCCCGCACGATTGGCCGACTGACCGATCTTGGTGGCGATATCGTTGGACAGCGACTGCATCCGCGCTTCCAGCGCCGCAAAGCCTGTGGTGGTGACGCTGATCGTCATGCGCCTACCCCCTCGACGGTCAGGACCATCGTGGTGCGGCGATCAGGCTCATCAATGGCGGTGATGGCGTAGGTCTGCCCATCGATCTGGACACGATTGGCGGTCGACAGGCCGGTGCGATAGCGGATGAGATAGCGCCCGGCCGGAACCGTCTCTCTGCCAGCGCTGCGGGCAACATCCGTCGTGCGCAATTCCAGCCGTTGGCCAAACGTGGAAGCGGTGACGGTCCATGTCGAACGCTGCTGCCCAGCGGCATCCCGCGTGACGGTCTGGGTCATGATGTCGATGCGTCGATCCAGCGCGCCCGCGTCGATCTTCACAGGGCCACCCGGATGAAAGGGGCGCATAGGCGCTTGATCGTCTGGAAAGTCGCGTCACCGATATCGAGGCGACTATCGTAGGCAGCGCCAACGTAGACGGCGATTGCGTGACGAAGGGCGGTCGGGATGGCCTCTTCGCTGGTCCAACCGGCTTTGATCGATACCACCAGCGGAGCCACCTCGACATTGATTTCGAGGTTGCCGCCGACGACAGCACCAGCCTCGGTCTGCGTGATATTGCTGATCGGAAGTGAATAGCAGCCGGTAGCGGTGAAGCTGACTTCATATTGGGCCGACACGACATACAGGCCGGTCAGCCCAGCGATATGGTCGACGGCCGCGCCAAGCAGCAGGTCTAGGGTTGCCTGATCGACATCGGGATCAAGGCGCAGCCATTCGCGAAGCTGGGCCGACGATACAGCCGGAAATGAAGGGGGAGAGGTGCGGACAACAGTAGTCATCCAATATTTAGCCAGAATGGAAAAAGGCCCGGAGTTTCCTCCGGGCCTTCCTGATCGGCGTGAGATTAAGCGCCGGTCTTGAGCAACTTATATGCGTTGGTATCCACGACCACGCCGCCGACGCGCATGCGCGTCTTGAACGCGACGTAGGGATCGTGCGAAAAAATGTCGCGGATCATCGAAATCCCGACGCGATCAGCGATCGTGTAGGCCGCTTTGAAATCACCGAACGCCATCGACAGCGAACCAGCAGCAACGGCAGGCATGAACTCGTCTTCGACAACCTCATAGCCCAAAAGCGTGGACGCCTGACCAGCTTCCAGACCAGCGCGCCAGATATACTGGCCATTCGCGTCCTTCAGGATGCGCGCGCGGAGCAGGCCGTCGCGGTTGGTCAGCCACTTGGCGTTGACGCGATAGCCAGCCTTCAGCGCCATGGTCGTGGCCAGCAGCTTGTCTGCGTTCGTGATGTCGGTAGCCGCGCCAGACGTAATGTGCTGCACCGAACCAAAAGCGCGGGTAGCGTCGCCGGTCAGGGCAGTCGTAACGTTCAGCAGACCAGACGGCTTGTTCACACCATCACCGTTGATGAACGCAGCACCTTCTGCACGGGCAAATTCGGTGGCGACCGACGCGATTACAAACTGTTCGATGTCGTAGGCCGAGTCTTCCAACAGGGTCTGGGTCACGAACGGCTTGGCAGTCAGTTCACCAAACTTCGGCGTGATTTCCACGATGGTCGGAGCATTGGTTTCACTACGAACGTCCTTTTCGCCTACCCATACAGCAGCGGCACCAGCCGGGCTGAACGGAATGCGGAAATCGGGGGTCGAAACGCTGATGACATTCGCTACAGAACGCAGCGCGCCCATATCCTGCTTGGCGGTCAGGATCGCAGCAGCAAGCTGCTTGGGGACCGTGTAACCACCTTCAGAACCGACCGGATTGCCGCCGGTAACGGACATGGCTTTGAACTCAGCGGTTGCGCCACGGCGCATATAGCCGAGGAAGGCCGACTTGGCTTCCTGATCGGCCGCAGCGTTTTCATTCTCGACGCTGGCGCGGTTCACCAGCTTTTCGAGATCACGCATCTTAGCTTCCTGTGCGGAAATAGCGTCATTGAGACGCTCGGTAGCGGCTTCGTCCTTGCGATCGATAGCAGCCTTGAATTCGTGTTCGAGAGTCTTCAACTCATTAAAATAGTCAGCCATGTTTCTCCATGTTTTTGAACATAAGGGTTAGGTTACGCACGGCCTCAAATGCCGCCTGATTGTATTTAGCTTCGGCTTCCGTTTCATCGGCTTCATCATCAGCTTTCACTTCATATTCGACCGCTTCATCACCGGCCGCCTCTTCCGTTTCTGGTTCTTCACCGAACTTGGACAGCAGGTCGTCCGCTTCCGCGAAAAGTTCGCGCAAGCGGTCCAGCGACTTGCGCTGCATCTTCACATTCATTTCATTCTCCTTCTGGGATTTTACGTCCGCGACACGGGCAAGATCGTTCGCGGGGAAGGTCACCAGACTGACTTCCATCAGCTTGGCGGCGGTGATGATCCTGACGGTTTTGCCATCACGCTTTTCGACTTCGAAGGCGGTCACGATGTAGCCGATGGAAAGGCCAGTAACGGCACCGGCCTTTGCAACAGTGTAGGCATCACGGCCCGCGACGGTATCAAGGAAGTGGCCCGACACCTTCAGACCACGATCGTCCTCCTCAATGCTGGTCCAGACGCCAATCGGCATGGCCGACGCATCGTGATTCCAGAGCATTGCAGGAAATGATCCGGCCGCCTTGTGATCGGCGATCGTGGCCGCAAAGGCACCCGGCGCGATGATGTCATCGTAGAAATCAACATTCCCGAACACCGCGCCGTAGCCGGAAAATTCCCGCGTCGATGCGCTATCCGCTTCGGCAAACTTGACCTCGATCCGGCCCGCAAAACTCTTCTTCTCCATGCCGGTATTTATTCAGCCGGAGTGTTCTGCTGGCCGGGACCAAACAGGTTCGCTGCGGGCGTCAGTTGGTCTGCGCTGGGGTCGTCCGAACGATCGAAACCTTCCATCTCGCGGGCCTCGTTGCGGGTGAATATCCCGGCCGCAATACCGGCGGTGTAGTAGGACATCCGTTCGACGGCAGTGCCACGGAGGAAATCACGATTGTCGAGCGTGATGGTGTAGCCAGCAGCGCGTTCAGCATCTGACAGAAGGTTGACCGTAGCCGATTGCATGAAACGGGTGTGCCAGTGCGCGTCTGTGTCCTGATCATGGGCAATGTGCGCCTGTTCAACGCTGGCATAGGACTGGCTGCCAAGGCTCTGGAACACCTTGGTGGGGCTGACGCGAAAATATCGGCATACCTCTTCGATCTGGAACCTTCGGCTTTCGATGAACTGGGCTTCGTTGGCCGTCGACGCCAGCGGCTTATATTCAATGTCACCGGGCAAAAGCGCTGTCTTGTGGGCTGATCCGGCACCGGAATATTGCGCAGCCCATGCTTGGCGAACCATATCAAGCTGGTCCTGTGTCGGGCTGCCTTTCAGGTTGAGCAAGCCACCGGGACGCGCACCGTTCTCGAACAGCTTCGATCCATAAATTTCTGTGGCACGGGCCAGACCGATAGCATTCCGCGCAACACTGACGGCCTTCATACCCTCGTAATTGAGCCAGCTTGGCCCTTTCAGATGCCAAATATCGGCCGCAGGAATTTCCTGACCGAACAGGAAATAACGGACTGGTGCGAGCGGCTTCGTAGGGTCGACCAGCAGCGTGACATCGCCGGGATTCATGACCAGCATTTCGAGAATTTCGCCCCGGTTCGCAGCGATGCGGCTGCGATTGAGCCAGACAAAGGCGTTGCCTGTTAGCGCAAGATGCCAGCCGATCTGTTCCCGAAACTCATAGCTGGTCTGACGATCGTTCGGCCGCAGATTGAGCAACCGATAAAGCGACTTGTCCGTTGCAAATGTGCGGCCTTTGGCGTCAGTCTTTTGAAGATAGCAGGGCGGCAATGCCAGCCCCTCCGCAATTACGCGGGCACAAGCATAGACAGCGCTAACGCCCATCGCGGTTGCGCCGCCCATGTCCTCTCTGATCTTATTTTCGATCACTTCCGCGCTATGCTGCGGGACCGGCGTTATTGTGACGTTTTTCGCCTGAAATGACTGCTCAACCGGATGACCAAGCAGAAAGTCGATGATTTTACCCATCGACTATTTAGCTATTCCAACCAGATGAGTTGTAGCGGCGCTGTCTCTACCACCCGTTCGTCACTGACAGCGGTGGCGTGCGCCATCAAAGCAGTAATCATTCCGTCGATTTTCAGATGGTCCTGCCCGGTTGGTTTGCACGGCGACTGGAACGCGCCACGCTTCTGCACCGAGATGTTCGACGCCATCCAGTTGAGACATTCGTTATCGGGATGGCGCAGCTTGCCGTTGAGCAAATCGGCTTCGAAATCGATCATGGCTGGACCAAGATATTGCGCGCGCTGCGGAAACTCCGCGACATCAAGACCATCGGCCGCCAAGCGCTGCGACATGCTGGCCGCCTGCCAGTTGTCAAACAGGATCGTCTGGACATTATAGTCGCGGCACAGTTCGCGAACCTTGTCTTCGACCGCTCCATGATCGCTGGCATTGCCATCGGTCGCGATGAGGTCGCCACTATCAAGCCAGCGCTTATAAGCCGGGGCGTTTTTGGTGCTGCGCTCCAGTGCGCCGGTCGGAAGAAAGAGATATGGCACGATGGCGCGGACACCATCAGGTAGGTTGGCCACCAGCGCGATGGCTGTGATGTCAGTTTTGGTCGATAGATCGACGGCCAGCCATGCTGGCGCATCCGATGGAATGACCAGATTGGCGTCAGCAGCCTTCGACCAGTCGTTCTGGTTGAGCCATCCCGCAGCCGTATTGCACCAGACGTTGAGATATTTGGTCAGGCAGTCGGCCTGCGCTGCTGGCGACTGAAGGGCGCGTTCATATTCGCGGCGAAGATGATCTTCATCAACGGCCACCCCATAGTTGGGATTGGCCTTGCGCCAGACTCGGAAGTCGCGCCAGTCATCGTCAGCGTCGATCGTGTATATCAGCGCGAACTTGCTATCGTCCTTGATCGACCCTTCCAACACACCTTCGAAGTAAAGCTGTTCCTGACGGCATACGCCCGCGACATTGACCCCTGCCGTGGTGATAATGAGCAACAGCGGATCGGAACCCCGACGCTTGCCCATGCCGGTTCGGAAGGCTGCAAGCTGGACGCCATTAATGGCCTGATGAAGTTCGTCGGCAATGGCGATCCATGGTAGGCCGCCATCCTTTGTCTGGGCGCGGACTGGGCGCAATGACGAGCCGGTATGGGGCTGGAACACGGATCGAGCGGCAACTTCCAAACCAAGTGCCGCAGCCAGCGCCGGGGTCATTTCCACCATACGCTTAGCCGGATCGAATACGGCGCGGGCCTGATCCAGCGATGTTGCGCCAGATAGTCCTTCTGCCCCACCCTGCCCTTCGCAGAACGTCATGTAGAGGCCGATGATGGCGGCCAGCGTCGATTTTGCATTACCACGGGGAAGGAGGATGAAGGCTTCTCGGTATTTGCGCAGACCAGTTTCGCGCACCAACAGGGCAAACAGGTTGACCAGTGCGAATATCTGGAACGGTTCCAGCCGGATCAGTTCGCCGGTCAGCGGCCCAGTGACATGGGGAAGCGCCTGCGCGAAGTTGCATAAATGGTCGGCGCGGTCTTCTGAGAATGTCAGGTCGTCGCGGTCAAGATCGTTGATGAAGCGCTGGCAGGCTTGGCGCGCCTGAATGCACGCAGGTATCTTTCCAGTCGTTACGCGCTTTGCGTAATCAAGCGCCGTCCAAGCGAAACTGTCCTTTTTGAATT
Source organism: Sphingobium sp. DN12 (assembly GCF_051058005.1). Taxonomy (NCBI): domain Bacteria; kingdom Pseudomonadati; phylum Pseudomonadota; class Alphaproteobacteria; order Sphingomonadales; family Sphingobiaceae; genus Sphingobium; species Sphingobium sp. DN12. The sequence continues at coordinate 412,092 of NZ_CP173717.1, read as the reverse complement.
TTCTTGCCACCCCATATTTAGGATGGCCTTACTTCGGGCGGACGCTGAATGGCTGGGCAACCGGCTTGTCGGTCGCGGCGATGGCTTTGGTGATCCGTGATTTAGCACCTGCGATCCCAAGCATTTCCGCCTGCTTGCGCAATTCCGAACGAAAGGCCGCGTTATGGGGGCCACCAGATTGCACCGACGCGATGAAATCCGCCATGGTTGTGCAGTAGAGTGCGAACATATGAGAGTCCGCAGCGATTGCCCCGCACCCCACCACGCGGGCGATATCGACAGCCCAGACTTCCCGCGCTGCCGGTGTCAGCCATTCCGGCATGATCGGACCAGTCTCATCAGCGGTCGGCCCCAGCATGGTTTTCACATCATCGCGGGACTTCGCATAGGTGCCCGCCAGTTTCTTGCGCGCGGCGGTCGCGGGCTTCTTTCCGCGATTCACTGGACATCGCTCCATTTCACGCCAGCACGGATATTGTAAATCAGTGATAGCGATACGCCATTGTCGTTTGCGATGGCCTTTATCTCATCGCCATTTCTCAACCGCTTCCGAATTTCGGCCACCTTCGATACATTGAGTTTAATACCGCGCCGGTTGCGGTTCTGCTCCTGCACAGTTGTCCAGCGACAATTTGATGGAGAGTAACCAGCGTCATTGTCGATCCGATCGATCGTCAAGCCGGGTGCATATCCCGCAGATATTGACCAGTCATAGAATGGCTTAAAGTCCATCCATTCGGAAGTGATGGTTATTCCCCGACCACCATAACGAAAGTAGCTCTGGCTCCCGTCGTTCAGGCAACGCGCTTTCATCTGCTGCCAAACATTGTATAGAGGGTGAGACGAAAGACCGTGACAATTTACGGTCCCGAGTAGTCCACACGAACCGCAGCTTTTCGTGAAACCACGCCTCAAATTTTGCTGAAGAATGTCTTTTAATTTTCCACAATCACATGCACAAATCCAGCGGCGCGCCGGTCCAGATTTCGGTGATTCAGCTACTAAAGTTAGGCGACCAAACTTGTCACCGGGATGATTTCTTTCCATCCACTATTTAGTTGCGGTTGAAAATCTCCTGCGTCGATCCCCGAATTTTAATTAACACGCGGCGAAAAAAACTTGAGCGGCGGTTATCCCATATTTTGGGACAATATGATTTCACGCGCCCCCTATATGTGGACCTAGTGAAGCCGGGGCGACCACATGATCGACCCGGCCAATGCGCTCAATATTATTTATCCAAAGTCGATCAGGCTGCGTTACGCTTCTGAAATTCCGCCCAGTGCGGTGCGAAGTCAGACAACGAAGCAGCCCGCTTGGGCAGCGTCACTGTCCGACCATCGAATTCAGCATAACTGTCCATGCAATCGGGCGACATGTGGACACGACCGGTGGCCGGATCGATGGACATCAGCCACACATCAAAGAGCCGGTGGAGATCGGTGCGGATGATCCAGCCGTTGGTCACGTCGTCATCGCCTTCATCAGCAACACCGAGGATATGGGATGCGTCGATTGCATCAAGCACCTTGCATCCACTGATTGCACAGGCGGAACCAAACAGATCGAGCAGCGCCGCCCGGAATTTGCCATCGCGCTTCCACCGCTCCACGTTCTCGCGCTGACGATCCAAGCGCTCCTGTTCGACTTCAGCAACCGAATGCAGGATGTCGAAGGTTCCCCTGAGCGCGTTGGCAACAGCGAGAGATTGCGGCCCATCCCACTTGATGTTTGCCCTGATGTAAGCCAACCGCACAATCGCCTTCATCGGAAGCGGGCGCTGGCGATCCATGATGAAATACGACCGCGAACGACCGCTCTTCGCCTCTACCCGCAGTTGGTCATCGGTAAGACCACGGGCTTCATCGACTGCTTCTTTCACCTGATCAAGACTAACGCGCATGAACACCTCTCTATATTTGAGAGGCGTATGTCGCCCGATCAACGCGCAATTCCAAGCGTAACCTTCTTTATGTTTGCGCCTTTTTGACCCAGCCTGCCAATCCCGGTTCAAGCATCACATCTGCCACGTCATATCCCCGCGCCACGAAACGCTGCTCAACGACCGCCTTGGCCGCGTTGCAGTCCGCACATGCTGGGGCGAGATTGGAGCGGTCGTTGCTCCCGCCCAGCGAGAGCGCCACGACATGGTCGATCAGCGTAGCTGGACTGATCCGCCCTTCCGATCGACAATATCGACACAGCGGCTCGGCATCGAGCAATGATGCGCAAAGGCGGCGGTAGCCACGGCTATGGTCACGCAGGTTTGCGCTGCCGCCAATGGATCGCTTGCGGGGGCGTTGACCAAGGACGCGGGGAAGGTCAGGCATCTGGCTCGGGAAGCGCATCGATAATATTCTCAGCCGCATCGACCAGCTTGTCGATGGCGTCGAGAATGCGCTCAAGCGCCTCAACTGCAAAGTGATAGTCATCCATATGACTATTTACTTCATCAGCGGCCAGAAGGCCTGATAAGGGCAAATTATAGAAAAAAGCGTCCTGCTCGACGGTCGCACAACCAGTCGCCGAGCAGGACGCAACCAGCTATTACGTTCTAGGGAACGAACTTTCAATCCGATGACGCGCTGCATGCGTCATTTTCAAAGTTCTTTACTATTAACCACGCATTTGCAAATCCTGTGTCAGGGGCAGAACCATAGTTGTGATTTGGGGGAAACGATGAACGTCACGGTCGATAAGGATTTCGCGCGGTTCGGCGCAAAAAGCTACGCGATCAACAAAATCAATACCGTAGAAGTGCGCGAGAGAAAGCCGCATGGCCCGTTAGGGACCGTGATATTCGGACTCCTAGCATTTATCTTCGGCATCGCTGGCCTTGGATCACTGGTTGGCCCAAGCATCTCGGGTGCCATCACCACGCTGGTAATTGCAGCGATCTTCGGCTTCATCGCTTACCGATTTTGGCTCAAGTCCAAAATCGTTGAATATCAACTTTTCCTGATGACCTCCTCCTCGGAGGCCCAAGCCATCACATCGAGAGATGGCGAGATGATTGACGATCTTCGGCGGCAGATCGAATCCGCTATGATTGCGGCCTGACCGAATGGAGTAACGATAGGTGTCACTTGGAATTGGCGATATTATCAAACCTGTTCAGGACGCTCTGACACCTGTCGGCAACACCCTCAGCGACGCATGGCAAATTGTGCTTGGCGATCGCATTGCAGCTTGGCGGCTGACCAACGCAGCCAAAATTCAGGTAAAGGTCAACGAACAGGTTCAGGCGCTGGGCTTGAAGTTGAACACAGCCAAAATCCCAGAGCGATACGCGCTTGCTTGGTTTGAGGAAGCCACCAAGCAGGACGAGGATGAAATCCAAACCTTGTTTGCAAAGCTTCTGGCAAAGGCAGCAGCAGGCGATGAAGACGCGCTTGATCGGCGACATATTAGCGTCCTTGCTCAATTTACCCCTATTGATGCAAAGGCATTCTCAATCTTGGGGGATGCTAACTTTTCGCCCACCGACGACGCCGCACTTGTCACCAGAAGTCTGCTTGGCATTCGCTGGGATGCCGTTAAACTTGAGAGAGCATTAGTTGCCGAGCATGGCGAACAGTATGCCGCTTCGCTTGAGCACCTTACCAACATTGGGATACTCGACAAAGAATATGAAGTCATGCCGGGTCGTCCACGGCCTTCCCGCAGCCTATCTGGATCGTCGAACCCGACCATCAGTTACGAGACGCAGCGTAGATACCGACTGACAAGATTGGGCGCATCGCTGAGCATTGCCGTAAAATGATCGCATCAGTCCCATTCGAAAGTTGAAAATCGGAAAGTAGAACAAACCGATTTTCCTGTTCGACCTGCGTGCCCACGCCGTGATACGATTTCTCTACGAACCACCGAGGCACCATGGATTTCGAGGCACTCCCAAACCCTCTTCTCGCGATGAAGAGAATGCGCATAGAAGCAGTAAAAATGCTACTTGAAGCGCGGGCAGCGAACGACAGCGAAGCGGCAATGCACGCGCAAAAAGCAGTTGCCGATATCGACAGAACACTACGGCAATACGGCATCACGACCGCAACAGATTAACTCCACGAAAGATATAGTGCCGCCTCCGCCGCGCGCCGCTTGATCAAGCCCGGCAGCACCCGTCCACCGCCAAATTTCCACTTCGGAAATTCGCGCGCCGCGCCCGCACAGTCGGCCGCCAGATGCTTTCGGAGGAGCGTGGATTTCGCCAGTGCGTCGATACCGAGATTGAACGCGAAGGACACAAGCGCATCAAACTGACCCTGCGTCATCTTCCCGCCCAGCTTGTTCACGGCACCCTCGAAGCGCGCAAGATCAGCGGCCAGCAGTGCCTGCGACTGTTCCTTGGTGATGGTCTGGCCGCGTTTGACGTCGGGACCAGTGTGACCCACACCAATGGTGAGAACCTTGGCCGGGCAAAGGTAGGCGGTGAGACGTTCGCCTTCATAGGCGGTAATGAGAGCGCGGCCCTTGGCCGACGTTACTAGAGGTTCATTCCCTTAATTAGGCAACGCGATCCGCGCGAGCGAAGGGTGGAACAATATGGGAACATCGGCTATGGCGGTTAGCGCCGGGGCCTGACGGCGATCAACATCAATCAGGGATGCAATCCTATGAGTGAAGCCCGAACCAAAATCCCCCAGCGCCTGCAAAATGGTCCAGTCGCTGCTGTGAGTGGAAGCCTGCCCATATCAGGAGTAAATCCCGACGCAATTCATGAAGAATTAGTTCAGTTGAACAACGAAGGTAGAATCAAGGTTCGCGGCCCATCTGCTGGATATTCAGATTTCGGCGTCGACCCTGAAATATTCTATCTGCCACAGCATCAACATCTGGTCAGGTTGATGCCGGAATATTGACGCGACCGTCATTACCCATTAACGAGGAAGCCCCGACAGTCATTGACTGCCGGGGCCGCCCCTTGGGGCTACGGAGGTTCCACGTTCTGTCTCCTACTTTCAGCGGTTGGGGCCGAATGACCTCTATTTGATCCGGGCGGCAACCCGGCTCGACGAAAAGGCCATCAGGGAGTGACCTCCTTGGTGGCCTTTTTCGTTAATGACCCTCACATGGATTCGGCGCAAGCAAAATTTGAGATGTTCGCCGGATTTTGTCCGAATGTTCGGAATATTCGCACGGGATGCGTAGAAACTTTACCGCGCTAGTGTCATCTAACACTCTTCCAACACTCTTATTACGTACCATTTGGCGACCGCAATGCGCACACGCATATTGACGGTTCGGTCAATAGACTTACGCGAACCGGATTTAATCACGAATTATATCGTGAAAACTGGGATGAATTTGGAACGAACATTTATCGTCCTTAAAACGAACACAAACACGAACCTGTTTATGAACCCGATTACGAACCGGAAAGCGCACCGGTTGAAACCCGCCAAAATTTCGGTTCGAATTACGACCTTTTATCACGACGTATTCGACCGCGACGCTCAAGCGGGATCATAACGTGCAAATTTTGCAGACGCATCGCAACACGCATATCGTCGTCGATATCGATCGTTGCGAGACGCGCGGCTTGATACGCTTCTGCCGACGCTCCATCAGCAACGGCGCACGAGCCGCAACTTCACCCTAAGGTGACGATCTAACATCGAAAGGCTGTAGGCTCGTTCATGCTGATATTTATGTGGGGGGCACGGTTTTGGCGGACGTTGAAGACAGGAAGATCACCGACCCGGTGGTGCGCTGGGTGGGGAATGGGATGGCCGCTGTCGCGGTGACGATCTTCGTCCTCTATATCCTCGACTACCAACTGGGCTGGATCGACTGTTGGGCTTTCGAATGGGGTGATTTCGCCACGTTGGTCACGGGCGGTATAGCAGCAATTGCCGCTATGATCATTGGGACCAAACAGGTCGCCATAACCCGTGAGCAAGTTCAAATCGCCAATCGGCAAGGCATCATAATGGATCGCCAAACCAAAATACAGCTACTCACGCTGAAGAACTCGATGCTAGACAGGCGTCTTTCTCTTTATAAAGACGTAATGGACTACGCGACGCTGTCCCATGTTCCAATTGATAGTGACCGCAATAAATTGCGATCCAAAGCTTTGAGCGGCATGCAGAACGCGAACTTTGTCTTCAACGCCGCAATTGCCGATGCCATGTTCAAATTGATTTTGAGAGTTAATAACTACCTGACCAACCCATTGGACGAATATGACATTCCCCCTCTGCCTTCCGGTATGAAGCTAGAGGGTGAAGCGCTCAAAGATGCCAAGAAAGAGAAGATAATGGCTGAAATGATTGCGATTGGCCATTTGGTTAAGCCGTTCATGCAAATTGATGAGAATTATCTTGGGGCCTGATTGTCCCATAACAGCCGCCGACGTTCCACCCGGTCAAGCCCACTGATATCGGTGGTGATCCCGGCTTCTGCCAGTTCGGCCAGCGTCTCCAGCTTGCGGACCTTGCGCGCCACGGCATCCGGCCAAGCCTGATCAGGGTCACGGTCGACGATCCCGGCCGCAGCCTTGCGGGCTTCAACGTCGGCAAGGAAATCGTCGAGGTCCATACACTTCATGATCTAATTATCGGATAGCCAATCCATTTGCGGCCGCCCATCATGATTGGGCAGGAAGACGAACCACGCATAATCCCAAACATTCGACTTGATCTTGCCCCCGCTGTCGACCTCCCACTGCGGCCGCTTCGGCAGGTTGAGAACGTGCGCCAACCCAGCGGTTCGAAGCCATTTCGCGCGGCGCTGGGTCGTCTGCCAGCCAATGGATTGAAGTATGCAGATGGGGCCGCTGACATGCGTTTTTGCCCGCTCGACGAATTCCTGCGCCAAGGTGAAAGGCGGGTTGGTCAATAGGAAGTCACTTCGCGGCGGATCGTCCATCGTGAGATAATCGGCCACGGCGACCTGCCCAATGTCGGCCAGCTTCGCCGCCTCTTCATCGCGGATGTCGCTAGCCCAATGCGGCCCCATATTTCCCCGCGAAATGATTTCCCGCAGCATCCGTCCGTCACCAGCCGAGGGGTCGCAGCCTCGACCGACGAACCATTCCGGCCGATAGTCCAAAAGGGGCAGATAGGCATAGGCCGGGGTGCGAAACACTTCATACTGTTCAGCCCGTGCGCGGATCGTTTTGGCTGCCTTAGCGCCTTTGGGAGCGCGATGCCGGGGCGGCTTCGGTGCCTCCTCTCCCATCCGCGCTAGCGCCCTTGCGACCGTATTATGCGTAACTGGGCCGCCGCGCGCGGCACGATGCCCGGCCGAGTTGAGCGCCCGCACCATGTCGCGGATCGGCGCGCCGGGCATCGTGGAAATGACTTCCAAAAGCGGTCGGGAGCGATCGTGCGCGTCAGCGGTGCGCCGCATTTGACTTTCAACAATGCCGGGGCGGAAGGTCTTGGGACTAAATGAATTAGACATTGCAGGCGCACTAAACGAACGGAATTGGTTGGCAAGGTCGAGCAATTTTACCCCCATATCTCATCATCCCAATCAGGCGGCTCGACCCACCAGTAAATTTGGCAATGCCATAGCTCGTTGTTTGCACGGCAGAAATCTGCCGGTATCGGTGCGGGCAGATCGGGGGACAAATGGCGAAACTGACCAAAACTCAAAAGCACGTTTATGTGCAAAATGACGGCGAATATCGTGCCACCTATTCTGGCACACCCAAGGTATTTTGGTTCATTGCCGATCAACTTAATGTCCGGGCGTCGACTGAAGCGCGGCACAACCTTGATTATAAAAATGATCCTTGGGACCAATTTGCGCCGAATGGCGAAGCTTTCCATCCCCTTGGACAACGTGCGCCGTTGGCATTTCACGTTAATACCGCAATGCGCCGATCCATTTCCGCCACCTTGCAGCCGGATAAATACGTCAACTTCGCGAAAATTAGCGAAGCGGGCCTGACGCCCCACGAAGGCTCTATCCGCCTCCACATCAAAGGAACCGACGACGAAACGACTGAACAGCCTCACGGCAGTGTCTGGCTAGCCCCAGCAGCCGAGGGCTTGGGAGAGGAAGAGATATACGTTAGTCTCGTTCTGGAAGAAACGAACCTCGACGCCATCTGCCGAGAACTCGCTGCCAGACCCGCATCTATTCTCCGCGCTTGCGTCAAATTCGCGGCATATCAGGAAGACATGGACCGCAAATATGGCGGTGGAGGGGGCATATTCGGAGTGGAGGAGGATGCGAACATACCCATCATCGAAGCCACTCTTGAAGTAGTTGATGATTGGCGGAATCCGGCGGTTGCCACTGAATCCGACCTACCTGCGGTGGTGGGGCCTGAGCAGCCACGAAATGATCAGCCCAATTTCACTGAACTGGTTAAAAGGATGAACTTCGCAGTTGCCCTTCTTGCCATCCTGATTTTGGTCGCCATCCTGAAATAGGACCACATCGCAACCCGCTTCGAGAAAACCGCGCTTTCCTACCTCAGCTTCCTCAACCTCGCCGCAGCAAGGCTATGGTTGAAGCATTTTGTCAACGCGACCTAAGCACGCTCGGGTGTGAAAGCCCTGTATGAATGAAATGAATGGTTACGCAGACCGGCTTTCGCCTGCCTGCGGCTTCGCATCGCGATTGGCCATCTGCGCTACGCTTCGACGGCAAATCGCTTGGAAGCGATCTGCAATTTTTATGATGTCTTTTCACCGATTCAACATCGGGTGGGAAACGGACACAACTCTATTCCCCCCATCATGGGACGGACACATCCAATCCAACGATTGGGTCACGATCTCTATGATGAGGGGGATAGAAGGTGTTTCGGGTTCGGGTTTCCGGTATCACTGTTTGCCGCAGCTTGAGACTATTACGCCTTCGTCGGTGGCCTTCCGTGACCCGACATTGCTGCGCCTATCCTTGGTCTTACCGGGAACTCCGGAGGCCATAAGGCGGTTACGATCCTTACGGATCGAGCGGCCCACATGAGCGCAAGTTAACACTACTCATGCGGGCTGGAGAGTTGTCAGCGCGAAGCGGACATGGCTCTCCTCTATACATGGGGCTTTGTTTGACTCCGCACCCCGCGACGGCAGTTGACGCTCAACCGGCAACCGGGCTGTAATCCGATTGCTCTTCAGCATCCCGTCGATGCGGCCTTATCGCTATTCGTTGAGGGAGCGGGCCTGATCCGGGGCTGTGTGTAGGCGGGCCACCCAACAGGCCTTTCGGCACCCTGCGTTATAACCCCATCTGGCCTTCACCTTCCGGGTCGCATCTATTTAGCGAAGCCGCCCAAGTCGGGTCCATATAAAAGCGAAAAAAGCCCGAAAAGATGAAGATGGAGCACGCCCTGCCCCACCCAGTATAAATACACTGGCGGCGTTCCCCGGCGCTTCCGATCAAGTTGGGTGGGTCGTCGCTCGCTTTCAGGCGACGGCCCATTTTCTATCAGTTTTCGCACTATCCGGCCCGTTTCGCACCATCATGATAAATACCGGATGAAAGCAATATATGAATGGGTAGCCGTCCCCGACATGATCGGCGTTGAAGTTAACATCCACGGCCAAGTGCGTGGCGCAATCACACAACCCTACTGCGGCTCTGATGGCTATATGCGTGCCTATCACGATGGCCGCCTATATCTGGTCCATCGACTGGCCTGTCGGGCCTTCCATGGCCCAGCGCCTGCTGGGAAGCCACTGGTCCTGCATTGGAATGACGTCAAGGATGACAACCGGGCGGACAACCTGCGCTGGGGTAATGCGGCCGAGAATATGGCCGATGCAAAGCGGAATGGCATTGCGGTTGGCGGAGCCGCCCACCGCTGACACCGCCCGGCCGCATTCCATCACTTCAAGCTAAATATCAATGATCAGACTTGTGGGGCCACCGTCAGCTTCCAGACGGTGGCCTTCTTTATCGATTATCGCATAGAGGCTGCCATTTCCCTGACCAGCTTCCAAAAACCCGCATCCTCACGGAACGCTGGGGCCATGACATCGATCTCGTCTTGGGGGACGTAGCAATCGCGCGCTAGCATGGGGGCATATTTCGATCGCCGCTGATCTCTCGCTACGACAATCATCTTACTCCGAGCCTCGTCGCGTAACGTTGATGATGAGGGAACTGGGAGCGCTTGAAGGCGATAGACCAGAGCTAATACAGGCACCAATTTCTCAACGGCCTCGCCTTCGAGGGATGTCGCGTCCGCGCCCCACTGCTCAAAGTCTGCGGATAGCGCCCGCGCCGACATTTTCGTTCGGCATTCCATGACGAGGTCTTCAGAGTAGCGATCCGCAACACCATAGAGTTCAACATCAAGGGTAGCCGGGACAAAACGGCCCCCCTGCGAAGACGAAATAAATCGCCCGTTCAGCCAGTCACACAGCGCCTGAGCGCGCTTTGCCTCTACCCCCAGTTCGCGACGGGCGGCAGCGATATGTGCTTCCATACCCTTTGCCCACTCAAGGGTTTTCAGTCGCTTTGCGCGGATCATTTTTTCACTGCCCTTCAGTGCACCTACCGCTCGGTTCAAACCGTCCGGTCCGTGCTTCTCGATCCAGCGTTTGGCGAGGGCCTGCTGTAGCTCTTGAAGGGTCTTCATAGCCCCCGCGATAACAGCGTTTGAAGCTTGTCCAAAACGAGAATGACGTTGATCCCGTCGAATGGGAAAAGCTGTCCCGCGAGCAGCAAGCGGCTGTTCAAACTCTAACCGGAGGCAGCATCAATATGAAACCCCGCATCATCACCGCCCTTCTGATCGACCCCAAGACTCAGACCACCAGCGAGGTCGAAATCGACGTCAATGACGGTCACGCTATCCGGTCGGCCATCGGCGGATCGTTTGAACGATATTCGCTAAAGGTCGGCACCAAGTTTCCCATGGCTGTCTACGTGTTGGAATATGCCCGGATGACTGGCGGCCACACGCCTTTTAGGTTTGCGGATGTTGCATGGCCGGAAGTGATTTTCGGCAAAACGCTGTTGGTTGGTATGCGTGGTCAACATGACTGCACGCTGCCGGAGAAGTATCGTCAGCCGGAATTGATCTTCACCGGATCGCCTGCACCTACGATCGCCCAGCCTCTGACCCGTGCCGATCGCCGCCGCGCCATGAAAGCGGCCCGTGGCAGGGACGATAATATGTCGGTTGATAATCTCATGCCTCTGATGCCCAACGCGGTTCTGCCGAGTGGTGAATTCAATGCGCAGGTTCAGTTCATCCTGAGCGACCACCGCTACAAGGCAGCGGCACGCAAGGTTCTGGAAAAGCATGGTGCGCATGTCGTGCGCTATTTCGCCTGTCCCACTGGCATGGGCGGCACCAGCCTCGAACTGGAATTCAACGATAACGATGCACTGCACGCCGCCTTGACAGGGTACGACCGCTATCTGGACCGTGTCGGCGCGCCGTAAGCGCGACCTCACTCTCACCCCGAATAAGGGCACCCGTAACCGGATGCCTGTGCCGTCCGGGAGCACACTGCGGTTCTGGAGACGGGAGAACTTTGAATAAAGGAAATGAAAATGAATACCGAAACCGCAGAAATCACCATCACGGACGATTTTGGTGCCGATCTGGCGTTCGCTGGTCTGGAACTGGGCGACTTCTATCATGAACAGAATGGCTACGGACGTTGGGTTACCGTCTACCAGACCGCTGCGGGTCAATACGCTGCGGCCCTGTATTCTGATCGTTACAACGAAAATATCCAGCGACGTGCTGTTTCGGCTCCCACCGCCACCGAACTGGCTGACGCCATCCTCGACATCGACCATCGCTTTCTGACCGCAATCAAGCGGGCATTCAAAGATGCCGAACTGGTTTGGGCCAAGCGCGTCGACTGATGATCCGGGGAGGCCGTGGCCTCCCCCACCATTCCACAAAACACTTGAACGAACACCGGCCGGGAGCGGCGCGCCCCGGCATCGGCACCTTTGCGCGATCAAACAGGGGGACCATCATGAACAAGCATCAGCCCGACCATGCCAACCAGCCCGCTAACGACAATGTGATCGCGTTTCCCACGTCGCGCCGGGTGCGCCCTGTCGAGGCCACGGACGACGATCGCTATTTCATCGAGGTCAATGGTCGGTGGTGGTCGCGATCGGAATGGGCGGACTATGAGGCCCATTTGATCGCCAGCTTTGGCGGCTGCCAGTAAGTTCATACACTTTAAGAGCCTGCCTTGAATTTTATGCGTAACGAGCGATGCGCCTGATGAGAACGAGGGCAGCGGCGGCATAGAGTATCAGATAGGCCTCATAACGAGCGCAAGTGAGATTACTGGTCAGGGAATGGATTTATTCATCTCCCGTAGCTAGACGATCGATCCCAGAAGGGGGATTACTAGATGAATCATCTAATAATTTTGGCAGCGGCCTTTGCCTGCGCGCCAGTCAGTGCTCAAGTCACTTCTAACACCAGTTGTTTGGTCAATGGACAGTACGTAAATTGCACGACCCAGACGCTGCCAGATTACATGGGGCAGGCCCAGCGCGGCATTGAAAACATGCAACAGCAGCTTCAGGCGATGTCAGATGCTGCGGAGCGGAAGAAGGCTGCCGAAGCCTCTGAACGCATCAGAATTCAACAAAGCAACAGAGCATATATTCGGCAGCGTGTGGGCGAATTGGCTGCGGCTGGTGACTGCCTGAATGCAAGACAATTCGCGGTTACGCATGGGGAGTTTCAACTCCACTCTGAAGTCGATAGTTATTGCAAGCAGCGGGAGAACCAACAACAGCAGCGTGACGCTCAGGTCGCCGCTACTTCCGCGAACGTGGTGCCAAAAGGGGTGCTCCTTAACCGTCGAACCGATCTTGGTAATGGGAAAATGAAGTGCGAGTTCGCGAACGGCTTTGTCCGTGAAATTTCAATTGACGGAGATTGCTTTAAGCCGTGATCCAAATGATGGCTTTCAAGGTCAATGCCGCCCCTCGGGATCATATCGCAGTTCGGCCATACACCGTTACGGTAGCGTTCTGACACAGCTTCTAAGTTCATTTTGGTCGCGCTGGAGAACAAAGAAAAGGCCCGCCATTGGCGGGCCTTTCTGTGTCAGGCAGCCATCGCACGTTCTGACTGGTTGATGACCGTGTCGAGATGATCGGCCCACAGTATTAGCGCCCGCCTCTTTTCTGCGTAGTAGTCATTGCGATCATAGGTGCCTTCGACACCACCCAGAACGTGGCTCAGCACCCGCTCTATATGATCCTTGGCGACCAAGCGGTTGCCGCGCTTGTCCCGCAGGCCGTTCATCATGGTCGAGGCTGTGCGCCGCAAATCATGGAAAGACCAATGCGCCACTTCGACGCCATCGGCTGCCGCCAACTTTGCCACTGCTGCCTTGATAGCCGCCTGCCGCTTCGAAAAGCACGTCAGGTGAGTTTTGCCATGATCCACCGGAAACAGATATTTCGATGTCGTCGCTTTCAAACGACGATCAACGATTTCCCATGCTTGATCCGAAAGCGGCACGACGTGCGCACGGTTGTGTTTCATCCGGTCTGCGCTGATCGTGATGTGCCGCGCCGCGAAATCAACTTCGCTCCGAAGCGCACCGATTATCTCCAGCTTCCGCTGGCCGGTCAGCAGCGCCAGTCGGTAACCGTCCGCCCAGATTTCTTCTTCGCGCTCCAGCGCACACCACAGATATCGGATTTCCGTTACGGACAGGCAACGGTCGCGCGCTTCCAACTTGGATACAGGGAGGTCTTCCGCAACATTGATCATCAGACCTGTCGCGCGCTTTTCCAGCTTCGCCCATTTGAAGAACGCTTTGATGTAGCGCGTCGTCGAATTTGCCGCCCCCATATGGCGGGCATCGCGCAGCCCTTGGATGACATCGTAAAGCACCTCCTCCGTCACTTCATTCATCATCGTGTCACCGATTTCGTCAGCCCATAGCCTCTTCCACATCCCTTCTTTCTCGACGATGGTCCGGGGCTTGTTACGCGCTTTGCCGTGGACGTTGGTTCCTTCCTTCAGGCCGCCGATATAGCGATCCCAAGCTTGCTGACAGGTCATACCCGCGCGCTTTGCCTCAACCGCTGGCGCAGCATCCGTGGCCGCCAAGCCACCGCCATATTTGACATGCACATCAATGCCTGCGTCGTGATCGGCTTGGATCACACCAGCCTTTGCGCGAGCGTCCGCCAGCCCTACGGCTGGAAATTTTCCCAGCGTAAGCGTCCGAGGCACACCATTCACCCGCGCCTGCCAGCGCCAAATCTTGCTGCTCTTGGAGACGACCAGCGAGAGCCGGTTACCCTTGGGGTCTATGTATCTCGCACTCTCAAATTTCAGTGCGATCAGCGCCTGATGATTCCACTTCAGTTCCATAATCCGACCTCTGTCGAATCATACGCATCATCATACGCTGGCGGGGTTGAGGGGCGCGGACGTTACCCAAGCTTACCCTCAGTTACCTCGACCGTATGATAAAACGTATGATGCGAGGCGTTTCCGCCCCCGTGAAGCAACAAGGTCAGAGCTTCAAATCTTTGATTTTATTGGAGAAAATGGTGCACCCGACGGGATTCGAACCCATGGCCCTCAGATTAGGAATCTGATGCTCTATCCTGCTGAGCTACGGGTGCACGCAGCGCCGGCTCTATTATGCGCGGCGCGCGCGGTCAATTCTTCGCTTCGGGCGGAATCACCGGAAAGGGCAGTTGCGCGACATTGATGCCTTCCTCGGCCAGTGCCTTGGCCTCGGCCGGGGCGACCTCGCCATGGATGCTGCCCTTGTCCTGCTCGCCATAATGCATGGCCCGCGCCTGCTCGGCAAAGCCGCGCCCGACCCATGTGGAGCCTTCCAGCACCTTCTTCTGTGCGTCCGCCAGCGCCTCGACCAGCGCGCGCATCTTCGCCTCGTCCGGCCCGGCCGCCACCGGAGCCGTCTCCGCTTCGGCCGCCGGCTGCTGCTGCTGCGACGGCACGATCTCGCGCCGCTGGTTGCCCTTGGCCGCCACCGCCGGCGCCATCAGCGCCTTGCCGATGCGCGTGTCGCCGCACAGCGGACAGGCCAGCAGGCCCCGTTCCTTCTGGTCCGCATAGTCTGCGCTGGAGCCGAACCAGGCCTCGAAGACATGGCCCTGGCCCTCGCACTTAAGGTCGAAAACGATCACCTGATCTCAACATCCTGCGGTATCACGCGCCGATTGGCGATAGCGGGCACCCGCCCGCGCACCGCCTCTACGCGGCTCAGGTCAAGATCGGCAAGGGCCAGCCCCGCGCCCTCGCCCATGTCCAGCAGCACATCGCCCCACGGATCGACCACCAGGCTATGGCCATAGGTGGTGCGCCCGTCCTGATGCGTGCCCGCCTGCGCGGCGGCGATCAGGAAACAGCCCGCCTCGATCGCGCGGGCGCGCAGCAGTACATGCCAGTGCGCCTGCCCGGTCGGCACAGTGAAGGCCGCCGGCGCCAGCAGCACGGTCGCCCCCGCATTGGTCAGCGCACGGTAGAGATCGGGAAAGCGCATGTCGTAGCAGATGGAAAAGCCCATCCGCGCCCAGGGCGTATCGACCGCCACCACGCTTTCCCCCGGCCCATAGACCGAGGATTCGCGCCAGCTCTCGCCCGACGCCAGGTCGACGTCGAACAGATGGATCTTGTCGTAGCGCGCCCGTATTTCGCCCTGATCGTCGATCATGAAGCTGCGATTGGCCCAGCGCCCGTCGCTGCGCGCCTCTTTCAGCGGCAGCGACCCGATATGGACCCACAGCCCCTCGCGCGCCGCCGCCTCGCGCACCGCCGCCAGCACGATATCGTCCGCCTCGCTGCGCAAGGTTTCCGCCGCGCGCTTGCGATCGCGGTCCAGATAGCCCGCCATTTCCGGGGTGAAGAGCATGTCTGCCCCCTCCCCCTTGGCGCGCGCCGCCGCCTCCTCAATCGCGGCGGCATTGGCGGCCGGGTCGATCCCGGTCGTCATCTGAAAAATCGCGGCGCGCATCGGGCGTTACAGGCCCAGCAGCGGGTCGAGCTTGCCCTCGCGGCTCAGCGCGGCGAGGTCGTCGCTGCCGCCGATATGCTGGCCGTCGATGAAGATCTGCGGCACGGTGGTGCGTCCGGGCGCCCGCTCCAGCATTTCCTCGCGCCTGGGGCCGCCCAGCGAAATATCATATTCCTCGAAGGCAACGCCCTTGCCCTCCAGCAGTGCCTTGGCCCGCGCGCAATAGCCGCACCAGTCCTTGGTATAGATTTCGACCTTTGCCATTATCTTGGTAAAACTCCTTTGCCCCGAAATTGGGGGGAATGCGCACTTTGTCAATCGTCGCCAGTTCTGGGTAACGCCCGCGCCCAGCACAGCAGATGCACCTCGCGCGCGCCGCCGGCCTTCAGCAGCTTGGCGCAGGCCGCCGCCGTCGCCCCGCTGGTATGGACATCGTCGACCAGCCATATCACCCGCCCGGCCAGCTTATGGTCCGGCCCCAGTGCAAAGGCGCCGCGCACCGCCTGCGCCCGCTGCTTGGGGTTCATCCCCCGCAGCGGCTGCGTCCGCTTCACCCGGCGCAAGCCATGCTTGTCCACCGCCAGCCCCGTCAGCCGCCCCAGATGATCGGCGATCAGCGCCGACTGGTTGAAGCCCCGCCCCCACAGCCGCCAGCGATGCAGCGGCACCGGCACGATCAGCGCGTCCTCCATCTCCGGCCGCACATGGCGCAGCATCTGCCCCGCCACCAGCCGGGCCAGGCCGATCCGCCGCCCATATTTCAAGCGCAGCGCAACCGTCCGCGCGACATCGCCATAGGCCAGCACCGCCCGCGCACTGTCGAACGGCGGCGGCTGGGCCAGGCATGCGCCACAGGCCGCGCCCTCGCCCATCTCATGCGCGAACGGCAGGCCGCAGCGCGCGCAGCAGGGCGGCCCCAGAAACCACATCCCGCTCCAGCAATCCAGGCAGAAACCATGATCCGCGCCGACGATCGCGCCGCAACCGGGGCAGCGGGGCGGAAGGGCATAATCCATGACCGGACGCATCACGGTCTTGAGAAGCGGGACCAGCGACATCATCTGCCTTGTCCCCGCTTCGTCCCCGATGCACAAGGCCCGCCATGACCGCCCCCGAAACCCGCCCCGACATTTTCGACCGCGCCCTGCGCGCCCGCCACCGCGACCGGATGCTCGGCGCCTTTGCCGATCACGACTTCCTCCACCGCGCGATGCTGGACGAACTGCTCGAACGGCTGGCCGATGTGCAGCGCGACCTACCCGAAGTGCTGCTGATCGGCTGCCCGGATGGCAGCGCGAAGGCCGCGCTCGAAGCCATGGGCAAGCGCGTCGCCTGCGCCGATCCCGGCTTCCTCGCCGCGCAACGGGCCGGCGGCGTGCAAGCGGACGAGGATGCCCTGCCCTTTGCCGATAATAGTTTCGACCTGGTCATCGCCTGCGGCACGCTCGACAGCGTCAATGATCTGCCCGGCGCGCTGATCCTGATGCGCCGCGTGCTGCGGCCCGACGGTCTGATGCTCGCCGCCTTTGCCGGCGCAGGCAGCCTGGCCCGCCTCAAATCCGCCCTGCTCGCGGCCGAGGGCAACCGGCCCGGCCAGCATGTCCATCCCCAGGTCGATGTCCGCTCGGCCGGCGATCTGCTGAGCCGCGCCGGCTTCGCCATGCCGGTCGCCGATGGCGAGACGCTCAATATCCGCTATGGCGACATCGTCCGGCTGATGCATGATCTGCGCGGCATGGGCGCGGGCAATGCGCTCGCCACCCGCCCCCCGGCCCTGTCGCGTGATGTGCTGATGCGCGCCGCCGCCCATTTCGCCAACGCTGCCGATCCCGACGGCCGCATCGCCGAACAGATGGCGCTCATCTATCTGTCCGGCTGGAAGCCCGACGCCAGCCAGGCCGCCCCCGCCCGCCGCGGCAGCGCCACCGTCTCGCTCGCCGCCGCGCTCAAGGGCAAGGACTGATCCTCAGGCCGCGACGCTCAGGAAGCGGGATCGCTTGCCCCGGTTATAGTCGCGATAGAAGGCCATGAACTCGTCCGCCGGCAGCGCCTTGGCATAATACCAGCCCTGCGCGAACTGGACGCCGGCCTTGCGGACATAGGCATCCTGTTCGCGCGTCTCCACCCCTTCGGCGATCAGGTTCAGCTTCAGCGCACGCCCCATGCCGATGATATGGGGCGTGACCACGCTGGCCGCCGCATCCCGGCCGATCGCATCGATGAAGCATTTGTCGATCTTGAGCGCGTCGAGCGGCAATGTTTCCAGCAGCGACAGGCTGGAATAGCCGGTGCCGAAATCGTCGATCGCCATCAGATGCCCGGCATCGCGCGCGCGGGCGATGGTCGCGCGGGCCGTGTCCGGGTTGATCAGGCTGCGCTCGGTCACTTCCAGCCAGATCTGGCCCGGCGCGATGCCGGCCTTGGCAATCTCGCGCTTCAGCACGTCCAGGAAGCGGCCGCTTTCCAGGTCGCGCGCGGAGATGTTGATCGCCACATGCACCTGCTGTTCGGCCAGCAGCATGGCGTGCAGGTCCGCCACCACCTGCTCGATCACATGGTCGGTAATGTCCAGGATCAGCCCGCTCTGTTCGGCCAGCGGGATGAACAGGTCGGGTGCTATCCACCGGCCATCGGGCCGCCGCCACCGCACCAGCGCCTCGGCGCCCACGCAATAGCCGGTCGCAAGCTCGATCAGCGGCTGATAATGGACCTGGAACTCGCGCTTGCGGATGGCCAGCTTCAGTTCCTTTTCCGGCGACAGGCGCTGGCGCGACACCCACAGGATCAGCAGCATCAGGATCGCGGACGCCACCAGCCCGATCGGCAACAGCAGGCGCATCTCGCTGCCCAGCTTCGCATCGATGGCGCTGCGATCGGCAATGGCAAAGGCGGTCAGGTCGCCGCGCTGCACCGATGCATAGATGTCCGTATCGTCCATCCCGGTCATCGCCTGCCGGCTCAATTGTCCCACCAGCCCGTCATTGGCCCGCCCGGTAATGGCGATCAGCGTCCCCTGCCGCGTCGCGATGCCCAGGATCATGTGGCTGTCGGACAAGACATCGACCAGCCGCTGCGGCAGGATCAGCACATTATGGTCGCGATAGCCCAGCACCATCACCTCGCGGGCATGGCTGATGCGCGGCTTAACATGCAGATGAAGCGCATAACCGCCCGCCAGCGTCGCCGAAGGCGTCCCGCGCCCGATGACGACATCCGCCGGCACCTTGCCCCAACCGGTGCAGGCCAGCCGATCGCCATCATAATGGCCCACTTCCTCCACCGCCCCGCTGTCGATCGCCAACTGGCGCATCCGCTCGATATGACCGACGGAACAATCGCCCTTGCCGACCTGCGCCAGCACATCCTTGGCGTCGGTCAGCACCTGTTCGGCGCGCAGCAGCGTCCAGTTGGCATATTCCTGCATATGCGCGCGCTCGGCAGCGATCGCCCGCTCGCGCGAAAAATGGACGGTCAGTGCCAGTGGAATGACGATCGCCAATATCGCCAGCATCAGGGCCAGAAAGATAATGATCCGTCGCCGCAAGTCCGGCCCCCATCTTCATTCGCCATCGGAGCAGCAAAACCTGCGCCGTCAGCAGAGCAAAGACGAGTATTTATTTTGTTAACGGCCTGTCCTTGCGCGCGAAAGCGCAACGCCCTGTCGCCCTGATGCTCAGCGCAGGCTCAGATAGAGGGTGATGGTCGCCAGCGAGGCGATGGTGGACACCAGCACCACCCGCGCAGTGATGCCCGCTTCCCGGCCATAGAATTCGGCGACCATGAACGGGCCGGTGCCGGTCGGCAGCGCCGCCATCAGCACCGCCGTCGCCGTCAGCACCGGCGGCAGGCGGAAGATCAGCGCCAGCGCCCCGGTCAGCAGCGGCTGCGCCAGCAATTTCATGCCGACCAGAAACCCCACCGCACCCGCCGGCGGCGGCGCGCCCTCCCGCTTCTCGGCAATGAACAGGCCCAGCGCGACCAGCGCACAGGGCGACGCCGCGCCGCCCAGCAGCGCCAGGAACTTGTCGAGCGGCGCCGGCAGCGGAATGGCAAAGGCCAGGAACAGCCCTCCGACCAGCGGCGCCACCAGCAGCGGATTGGTCGCCAGCGACCGTGCGACCTTGGCCATCATATGCCCCGGCCGTCGCTCGCTCTGCATCCCGATCTCGATCAGGATCAGCGCCACGGCAAACAGCACACAGACGGTAATGATCGTCGCCACCAGGGTCGGCGCCAGCGATGCCGGCCCCAATATCGTCGCCGCCAGCGGAAAGCCGATGAAGCCGGTATTGGCATAGCCTGCGTTCAGTCCATCGACCGTCGCATCCGCCAGATGCCGTCCCCCGCGTCGCCGCAGCACCAGCGTCGCGCCAAAGCTCAGCGCTGCGCCGATGCCGAAGACGGCGATGAAGCCGGGCTGCCAGATGTCGCTCCATCGCGCCTTGGCGACAATGTCGAACAGCAGCGCCGGCAGCGCCAGCCACACCACGAAGCGATTGATCTCGCCGGTCGCATGCGGCCCCAGCACGCCGCTCTTGCGGGCAATCCATCCCGCCCCGATCAGCGCGAAGATGGGCAGGACGATCAGCAGCACGGACAACATCGGACGGACTTTCGGGACAGCGGAAACAGCGCTCGCCTACGCCGCCAGATCGATGCATACCAATGCCATTGCATGGAATGATTGATACTGTTTCCGTATGATCGATATTCGCCAGCTCCGCTATTTCGTCGCTGTCGCCGAAACGCTGCATTTTGGCCGCGCGGCCGAACGGCTGCATGTCACCCAGCCCCCGCTCAGTCGTCAGGTGGCTGCGCTGGAACAGGAACTGGGCGTCCGCCTGATCGAGCGCCATTCCCGCCGCGCCGTGCTGACCCCGGCCGGCGCCCGCTTCCTGGAAGATGCCCGGCAGATCATCGCCGCGCTCGACCGCGCCTGTCGCGATGCCCGCGCCTGGCAGTCCGGCGATCTTGGCGAACTGACGATCGGCTTCATGATGCACGCCGCCTATAGCAGCGTGCCCCTGCTCACCCGCCGTTTCGCCACCGCCCATCCCGACGTGACGCTGCACCTGCGCGAAACGCTGCCGATGATACTGGCCGACGGCGTGATGGAGGGGCGCTTCGACGCTGCCATCGGCTTCGATCCCGGTGCCCGGCGCGGCCTCGCCACCAGCCCGCTCTATCGCGAGCCGCTCGCCGCCGTCGTCCCGTCGGACCATCATCTGGCCAGTGCCAGCGCCCTCACCCCCGGCCAGTTGGCCGGCGAACGCTTCATCCTCTCGCCCGCGGATGTGACGCCCACGCTGCGCCGCGCGATCCTGGGCTGGCTGGCCGCGCCACCCGCCATATTGCTCGAAACCCAGTTGCAGCAGACGATCGTCAGCCTGGTTGGCGAAGGGCTGGGCGTCGCGATCGTGCCGGAATCGCTGCGGCGCCTCGCCATGACCAGCGTACGCTTCGTGCCGCTGATCGACGCGCCGATGGTCGAGCAACTGTTGATGGTCCGCCCCGACACCCGCAATCCGGCGCTCGCCCATCTGCGCGCGATCGCCGACAGCCTCCAGCCCGCATGAAACGGCCCGCTGTCCTACAGCGCGCCGAACTGCCATGATCGCGCCCGGCTCTTTCTCAAGTCAGGCAAGCAGCACGACGCAAGGAAATTTCCAACCATCGACATAAAATGTCGAAATGTGCGGGAAATATGCGAAGTTAAGCGGCGATTTTCCTATTTTCCGCCGCCCCTTTCAGGCCACCTCGGTCAGGCTGACAGCGCTTCCGCCCGCGCGTCCAGCACCACCCGGTTCCGCCCCTCGCGCTTGGCGCGATAGAGCGCGGCATCGGCCGCCTTGATCAGTGTCGAGCCGTCGCGCTCCATGCTCTCTTCCCAGGTCGCGACGCCGAAGGACATGGTCGTCGACCCCAGCGTGCGCCCACCCTGGTTGACCATCAGCTCGCTGATCGCCTGGCGGACGATCTCCACCCGGTCGGCCAGCACCACAGCCGATGTGCCCGGCGCAATGATGGTGAACTCCTCGCCGCCAAAGCGGCAGACGACGTCACCGTCACGGAAGCGGCTGCGCATTTCGGTCGCGACCGCCTGCAACACCGCGTCGCCCGCCTCATGGCCGAACTCGTCGTTGAAGCGCTTGAAATGGTCGACGTCGCACATGACCAGGCTCAGCGGGCTGCCGGTGCGCGTCGCCCGCGCAATCTCCAGCGCCAGCGTCTCTTCCATGTAGCGGCGGTTGAACAGGCTGGTCAGCGGATCGCGGATCGTCTGTTCGCGCAGGCCGCGCTGCAGGCGATGGTTGACCAGGGCCGACGCGATATTCTCGGTCAGCACGGTCAGGCGGAACCGGTTCTCGGCCCCCACCACGCCGCGCAGGTACAGCACGCCGATCACCTCGCCGCCGGCCAGCAGCGGTTCGCAATGATAATGGTCCGCCTCGGCCCCGACATGGGCACAGACGATGTCCGACCCCTGCTCGGTCACATAATGGCTCTGCCCGCGTCGCAGCGCCCAGCACTGGTCGGGCGCGAAGCCCGCCTGCTCGACCTCCAGCCCGCCCCAGGCCGCGATCGGCACCAGCAGGTTGCGGGAATTATTATGGGCATAGAGGGCGCCGGGAATATCGGGCAGCACGCGCGGCACGAACACCCGGATGATCGACGCCAGTTCCTCGTCGGTGCGGGCCGCCTGCATCCGGTGGGCCATGCCGCCCAGCAGTTCGATCACCTCGCCGCGTTCGCGCAGCACCTGCGCATTGGCGCTCAGTTCCTGGTTGGCGATCTTCAGCCGCCCCTCGCTGTCCACCTGGTCGGCGACCGCCGCCTCCAGCTCGCGCGCCATTTCATTATAGCCGCCGGCCAGCCGCTCGAACTCGCTCGACCGCATCTCGACATCGATGCGCGCGCTGCGGTCGCCCGCGCCCAGCTTGCCCATCACCGTCATCATCGCATCGACCGGACGACGAATGCCGCGGATCAGCGCAACGCCCATGATGACGATGATCGCCACCGTCAGCGGCGTGCCCAGCAGCACCAGCCAGCGAATATAGTTGAGCCGCCGTTCCACCGCGCCCATGCGCTCGACCGACAGCGAACGCTCCTCGGCCAGCAGATCGCCGACCCGCGCCTCGACCATCAGCATAAGATAGCGGCCGCGTCCGGTCGCAGTCGATGCCTGCGCCCCGGCAAAGTCGCCCGCGCGGGTCATGGCCGCCGATTTCTCCAGGCTCGCGGCCCGTTCCGTCACCAGCGCGCGCACCTGCTGCGCCCGTTCATTCTGCGGCGGATTGTCGGCCGTCAGCCTGACCAGCGCGGCGGCATCATGCTTGGCGGCGGCGATCTCGGCGGCGACGGTCTCGGCAAATTCGGGGTTGCGAGTCAGCACATAGCCGCGCTGTCCCGACTCCGCTTCTTGCAGATGGCCCAGCGTCCGGTTCGCGGTCTTGAGCACCTGCGAGGAATGGGTCACCCAGCCCAGGCTGCCGCGCATCTGCGCTGACCCGTCGAGCAACAGCCCGGCGAGCAGCACCATCACCACGCACAATATGCCGCACAGCACCACAATCCGATGGGACAATGATCCGACCAACTGACACTCCCTGGGTCCGCAAGCCCATCGCCTTTGGTCAATCGCTTCGCCGATGCAACATGAATCATTGTTTTTTAGGGAGAATTGCGACCGATCGAAGACTCCTGCCTCAGCCTGCCCCTTGTAGCACAGCCAGGCTGCCAATCGTCGGCGGGTCGATCACGTCCCGTCCCGTCCACGCCTCGCCTTCCCGCACATAATCGACATGACTGGCCCGGCGAAACGCGTTGCCATCCCAGACGATCACCTGCAGTTCGATCGCATTGTTGCGCCGGACATGCAGCCAGTTGAAGCTTTGCGGCTCCGCATTGCGCAGCCGGGTCGATGTCGCCGTCCCCGCCTGGATCACCAGCGCCCCGCCGCTATGCGCCACCATCTTCTGCGCGGCCTCCGCATAGGTGCGGTGAAAATGCCCGGCCAGCGCGACATGCACCCCCGCCTCGCACGCCGCCTGCACCGCATCCTCATGCCGCCCCACCGCCTCGCTCAACTCCCCGCCCCGGCCGATCGGCATGGCGAACAGCGGATGATGGGTCACCAGGATGCGGGTCTTGGCCGGCGCGACCTGCGCGAAACTCTCGCGCAGCCGGTCCATCTGGTCATGGTTGATCCGCCCGTCCTTGATCGTCAGCGACCGGGCGGTGTTGAGGCCCAGTATCGCGACCTCGTCATCCTCGTAGAAGGGACAGAGATCGCGGCTGATATAGCGTTTGTAGCGCGCCAGCGGCCGGGCGAAGCGGCGCACCACGTCGAACAGCGGCACGTCATGATTGCCGGGGATCACTAGGATCTTCAGCCCCGCCGCGCGCAGGCGATTGAGCCAGGCTGCCGCCGCCCTGAACTGCTCCACCCGCGCCCGCTGGGTCAGGTCGCCGCTGATGACGACCAGGTCGGGCCGGCGTTCCTCCAGCCAGGCGGTGGCGGCGTCGACGATGCGCGGATCATGCGCGCCGAAATGAATGTCGGACAGATGGGCGATACGGGCCATGCCTCCCCAACGAATCCATCGCTATTCGTTTCCGATGGACCCGAAATCGCCGCACGGTGTTATTGCGGCATGGAAACGAAAACGCTCCCCCGGCAGGCGATCCTCGTCGTCAACGCCCATAGCCGACGCGGCCAGGACAATTTCAATCAGGCAAGGGAAAAGCTCGAAGCCGCCGGCGTCGAGCTGATCGCCGCCCATGCGGTCGACGATCCCGAACAGATGGCCGCCACCGTCCGTCAGGCGGTGGAAAGCGGCGCGCCGATGGTCATCGTCGGCGGCGGCGATGGCTCCATGTCGGGCACGGTCGACGAACTGGTCGGCAAGGATTGCGTGTTCGGCGTGCTTCCACTCGGCACCGCCAACAGCTTCGCCCGCACATTGGGCCTGCCGCTCGACCTCGACGGCGCGGTCCGCGCCATCGCCACCGGCCAGCGCCGCCGCGTGGACCTCGGCATGATCGATCGCGACTATTTCGTGAACGCCGCCTCATTGGGCCTGTCGCCGATGATCGGCCAGACCGTGCCGCACAAGCTCAAACGCTATCTCGGCCGCATCGGCTATCTGCTCTGGGCGGTCAAATGCTCGGTCGGCTTCCGCGCCTTCCGTCTGACCATCGACGACGGCGTCAAGGAACGGCGCCTGTGGTCGACCGAGGTGCGCATCCTCAACGGCCCCTATCATGGCGGGGTCGAGCTATCGGACCATGCTGCCGTCGATACCGGCGAGATCGTGATCCAGGCCGTCGTCGGCCGCTCCAAGCCGCGCCTTGCCTGGGACTGGTATGCCAAATTCTTCAAGCTGCGCGACCGCAACGCCCATACGGAGGAATTTCACGGCCGCCAGTTCAGACTCGCCTGCCACCCGCCACAGAAGATATCGATCGACGGCGAAGTGCTGGCAAAAACCCCCGTCACGGTAAAGATCGCCCCCGGCGCCGTCGATGTGGCGGTGCCACGCGACTAGGTGGCGAGGGCCAGTCCAGATTGTCGAGAAACGATCAGAAGTGGACATTCCTCCCCGGCACGGGGAGGTGGCAGCGCGAAGCGCTGACGGAGGGGCAGGAGCCTCTTAGCGCTGAGCTATCCGGCCTGTGCCCCTCCACCACTCGCTACGCGAGCGGTCCCCCTCCCCGTGACGGGAAGGAATGTCTTGTTCCCACCCATCTCAACCATTCAGCGGGCACCGAAACAGCCCTGCTCGGCCGATCTCAGGCGGCCAGGCGCAGGAAGGGCACCGGTTCGGTCGAACGCAGCAGGATCGGCTTGCCTTCCGACGCGCGGAAGATTTCGCCGTCCAGGATCACGCTGCTCTGCGCACCCTCGATGCGGATCGTGTCGCCCTGCTCCAGATGGATGCCCTGCATCTGCTGCTTGCCCATCCGGCGGAAGACGCTGGCCCACACCAGGCGCAGCAGCGCCGACACGCTCTGGTCGACCGCCATCAGCTTCATGTTGCCACGGCGGCTGTCACCCGGATCGACGCCGAGCAGCAACCGCTCCAGCGTGGTCACGATCAGGACCGAAAAGCGCCCCGCCAACTGCCCCTCGCGCATCAGCGAGATGCTGACCGGGTGGCTGGATTGTGGCAGGAATCGGGCACGAATACCGAAAACCAGCGACGCCAGCACGGCGAGCGCAGTCAGGAAATGGCTGAATCCGTTGGACAGGCCCAGCGGATAGATCTTGTCCCGGCAATAGAGGATATAGTCGGCCAGGCCCGCACCGCCCAGGAACATGCCCAGCACCGGACGGGTCGTCTGCCCGTCGGTCAGCGCGATCAGTTCGCGCTGCACGACATGGTCGCCCAGCCCCGACTTGGCGATCTCGACGATCCGCTCCAGCGCCTTGATCGGATCGCCATGAATGCCCAGGTCCAGCGCGATCAGGTTGGTCTTGCCATTGGGCAGCACCGCGATCGGCGGCACCCGACCGCAGAAATGCTCGCCCTGATAGAGTTCGGTCAGCGCCGCCTGCACCGTCCCGTCGCCGCCATTGATGACGATGACGGCCGGATCGACCCGCGCAATCGTCTGCAGCGCGCGGCCGATCTGGTCGACATGCTCGACCTCATAATGGAAGATGTCCGGGTTGTTGGCACAATAGCTGCGCACGCGCGGCAGGGTCTGCCGGTTGCCCGTGGACTTGGGATTGGACAGGAGCGCGACGCGAACCATGACGACCTTACATATATTTGAGGTTGATGGTGATCCGGGTCACGCCCGGTCCAGCATAGAAGGCGGCCTTGTCGACCGACGGCTTGCCCAGATTGAAGATGTTGATCGACGGATTGTTCGAAAAGCCGCCGCCATCCCGCGAAATGTCGGTCTTGCCATTGCCGTCCCGGTCATGGCGCACGGCGATGCCATATTTGCCCGGCTCCGGGATCGGCATGCAGAATCGCATGCCGCCTTCGGACGGGCGGACCACGGTGTCGATCCGGTTCAGCCATTCGCCCTTGGTCAGCCAGCTCGCCTTGGTGGCGTGATAGGACTGCATGCGCACGCGGCCGGTCGCCTCGGCAAAGCCGCGCACATCGACCAGCACCGCCGGCCCCTTGGCCGACGCGGCGCAACGGGACAGATCGTTCGTGATTTCCTGACCATGGGCCAAGGCAGGCGTTGCGGCCAACAGAACCGCCACCGGCATCAGACCCATTGCAACTTTCAACATGACCATCAGACTCCTGGAAGCTATAGCCGCCCGATGTGATCGGACGGCGAGCCCCTGTTCGCCCCGCGACTCTTTTATTAGCTGACTCGCATATGGGCGGGGTTTGCGGCCAAAACATGGTGATGGGACGACGACATAGAGAAATGCTGACTGCCATCGACCGATATCTCGCCCGCCTGATCGCGCTGCCATTGCTTGGCACGCTGGTGATCGCCGCGATGCTGCTGGTGCTCGACAAGATGTTGAGCCTGTTCGATTTTGTCGCGGCCGAAGGCGGCCCCGTCAGCGTCGTGTGGCGCATGCTCGCCAACATGCTGCCCGAATATCTCTCGCTCGGCATTCCGATCGGGCTGATGCTCGGCATCCTGCTCGCCTTCCGCAAGCTTGCCACCTCGTCCGAACTCGACGTGATGCGCGCCGTCGGCCTCTCCTATGGCCGGCTGCTGCGCGTCCCCTACATGTTCGCCTTCGCCCTCGCCCTGCTCAACCTCGGCATCGTCGGCTGGGTCCAGCCCTTGTCCCGCCACGCCTATGAAGCGCTGCGCTTCGAACTGCGCTCGGGCGCTCTGGGCGCGTCGATCAAGGTCGGCGAGTTCACCAGCCTGGGCAAGCGCATGACCCTGCGGATCGAACGCAGCCTGGACGAAGGACGCAACCTGCGCGGCATCTTCGTCCGCGCCGTCGGCAAGGATGGCCAGTCGGTCGCGGTCACGGCTGCCCAGGGCGCCTTCCTCGCCACCGACGATCCCGACACCATCATCTTCCGCCTGCGCGACGGCGTGCTGGTGAACGACGCGCCCAAGTACAAGACGCCGCGCATCCTCTCCTTCTCCAGCCACGATCTGCCGATCGACCTGCCGCAGATCGAGAATTTCCGCGGCCGCGACGTCGACCGGGAAAAGACCCTGCCCGAACTCTTCTCGATGGGGCGTGATCCCGCCACGCCGACCAAGTTGCGCAACGAGGTCCGCTCCAACTTCCACTTCCGCATGGTCGAAGTGGTGATGATGATGCTGCTGCCGATGGCCGCGCTCGCCTTCGCGATCCCGCCCAAGCGCTCGACCTCGGCGCTCGGCGTGTTCCTCTCGATCGTCTTCATCGTCACCTATCACAAGATCAACCAATATGGCGAAAGCATCGGTTCGCTGGGCAAGATCGACCCGATCATCGCGCTATGGGGGCCGTTCCTGCTGGCGTCCGGGCTGATCTTCTGGATGTATCATGTCATCGCCCACCGCCCCGGCGGACAGCCTATCGCGGCGCTGGAATATGCCTTCGCCAAGCTCGGCAAGCAGATCGGCCGCCTGCTCCGCTTCGTGACGCGGCGCGGCGAGCCGGCGCAAGGAGCAGCCTGACCCCATGCAGTTCGATTTCTTCCCCTCGCGCCAGGTCAGCTGGTACATGGTGCGGCTGTTCCTGACCCGCACGCTCGCCGTGCTGGCCATGCTGGTGGTCGTGCTCCAGATGCTCGACCTGCTCGGCAATTCGGGCGACATCCTCGCCTATCCGGGCAATGGCGATGCGCAACTCTGGCATTATGTCGGCCTGCGCGCGCCCCAGATCGTAGCCCGCTTCCTGCCCTTCTCGGTGCTGCTCGGCACCCTCATCATGCTGGCGACGCTCAACCAGAATAGCGAGATCATCGCGATGAAGGCGGCGGGCCTCTCCGCCCAGCAGATCCTCGCCCCGCTGATCGCCGCCGCGCTCGGCGTCTCGGTCCTCAGCTACGCCTTCAACGAACGGATCGTTGCCCGCTCGACCGCGATGCTCAGCGCCTGGCAGGCGGTCGACTTCGGCCCGGTGCCCGCGGACAGCGGCATCAAGACCAATCCCTGGGTGCGTGACGGCAATAATCTCGTCACCGCGGCGATCGTCGCGGGCCATGGCCAGGACGTGCAGTTGCGCAAGGTCGAGATCTTCAACCGCATCAACAACAGCCTCACCACCATCATCACCGCGCCCAAGGGCCATTATGACGCCGCCAGCAAGAGCTGGGTGCTGGAAGGCGCGCGCCAGTTCGACGTCGCCCGCGGCACGCTCCAGAATGTCGGCACCGTGCGCTTCGGCAGCGACATCCGTCCCGACCAGTTCACCCTGGCCAAGGTCGATCCCGACGCCCTCACCTTCAGCGAGTTGCAGGCGGCGATCGGCGACCTGCACGATGCCGGGCGACCGACCGCGGAACTGGAAGGCAGCCTGTGGCACAAGCTGTCCGGGCCGCTCTCGGCCGTGCTGATGCCGATCCTCGGCTCCGTCGCCGCCTTCGGCCTCGCCCGCTCGGGCCAGCTCTTCCTGCGCGCGGTGATGGGCATGGCGCTGGGCTTCGCCTATTTCGTCGCCGACAATTTCTCGCTCGCCATGGGCAATCTGGGCGCCTACCCCCCCATTCTCGCCGCCTGGGCGCCCTTCCTCCTCTTCCTGCTGCTCGGCGAGACGGTGCTATTCAGAACCGAGGAATAAGCGTGGTTAAGGGCTGGCAAATCCCGTCATGCCAGCGAAGGCTGGCATCTCAGGCATGCGAACGCCATATCAACGAATAGCGAGACGGCCGCCCCCCTTCTACCACCGCCAGAGCCCCCAGCCTTCGCTGGGGCGACGAAGTCAGGGTGGCTTACGGCCATCCCACCAACGTCATGCTGAACTTGTTTCAGCATCCATCAAGCCTAACAAACCATTGGTCTATTGGGAGGAATGGACCCTGAAACAAGTTCAGGGTGACGATGATGGGATGGGCGGTTCTTGGTCGCTTCCCGCCGTCCCCGGTGCGCAGCTTTCCTGCTCGGACATTCCCTGATTTGGAAGCCAGGTCCGATCACGCCCTTTGCCAGTTAAATCACGACCACCTGATCGCAGCAAAAGCGTCGCCCCACGGTCGCCGCGCAACCCGCCTCCCCCGTCCACCCACAAAAAAAGGCCGGCGTTTTCACCGGCCTTCTTTCCTGTCCCGATCCACCGCGATCAGCGCGCGTGCATCGTGCTCCGGGCGATCTTGGCGACCAGCGGGAACATGCCGGTGTAATTGCCCTGGCGATAGGGCGAGTCGATGTCGAGCGTCGCCATCAGCTGCCGATGCGCGGCCGCCAGATTATGATAGGGCACGCTCGGCAGCAGGTGATGCAACGCATGATAGCGCAGGCCGACCGGCGCCCACAGTTCGGGCAGCGTGCCGGGCGGCGGCACATTGACCGAATCCAGATATTGCGCCGTCACGGTCATCGCCTCGCCCTCATTCTCCCACAGATGGGCGACCAGCGTGCGCAGCTGGTTGATGACGGTCATCGCCGAATGGATCGCCATATAGACGAGCAAAGGCTTCCAGCCGAAGGCGAACACGCTGCCGACCAGCGCCAGCGCGAACAGGCAGGCGCCCGCTTCCTGCCAATGCCACATGCGGGCGAAATCGCCCTCAGGCGCGCGGCGGCGATAGGCGGGATTGATCGACAGCGCCGAAAACTCCGCCACCACCTTGCGCCGCAGCGGCGGGATGAGGAGGCTGAGCGGCGTCAGCACGCCGAAACGCAGGATCAGGCCAACCGGCGCCAGCGCGGCCACCACGATGAACAAGGGCAGCGACCAGGGCTTCATCAACGCCAGCGGCAGATATTCCGGGTCTTCCGCCGTGCCATAACGGGTGCGGGCATGATGCTGGGTATGCACGCCTTCATACAGGAAGGACGGGATCATCAGCGGAATGCCGACCAGCAGATTCCAGCCGAAGCGGAAGCCGGGCAGCACGCCCTTGCGGATATGGGTCAGCTCATGGATGAAGCTGGCCGCGCGATAGAGCGCCATCATCGACAACAGGGCACAGCCGATCGCGATCGCCACATTCTGGGCCAGAATCGCGCCGGCCAGCGCGCCATAGCCGATCAGCGCCGACGCCAGCATGTCCGGCCAGTAGATGGCCGGGTTCGCGGTCGACAGGGTGCGCGTCAGATCCGCGGCAGCGCGCAGCATCTTCGTATCGTCGGGTATAGCCGACCGCGTGCGCGACGCGGCGGCCAAAATGGGATCATGCACAGTCATGCTGCCTTCCCTACACTCCAAATGCGCTGCAATCGTGGCAGCAACGTGACATATTCACCCCGGTTTGGGCTGCTTGAAAATGCGCGAAAGAGCGCATTTTCAAGCGCCGCACCGGCCCACACCCCCACCCGGCCTCCCATCAGGCTACCATGTCTGGGTGGCCGGGTGGGGGTGTGGGCCGGTACAGATGCGCCAGAGGCGCATTTCCGGACCGACTCTTAGCGCCCCTGCCCCGGCCCGAGATTGACATTCCGCAAACAAGCGCCGAACTGCTCGACACATTTCTTCAAGGGCCTGCGCCGTGGCATCAACCGATCTCCTCATCACCCCCGTTTCCTCCAAGGCCGATCTCAAGGCTTTTGTCGACCTGCCCTGGCGGCTCTACGCCAATGATCCCAATTGGGTGCCGCCGCTCAAGTCCGAAATCTACGGCCTGCTGACGCCGGGCAAGAATCCCTTCTTCGACCATGCCGAGGCCCAGTATTTCCTCGCCCGGCGCGGAAACAAGGTGGTCGGCCGCATTTCCGCGCATTTCGACAAGCTGGCGCTGGCCCAGCCGGTCGAACAGGGCATGGGGCCGGGCACCGGCAATTTCGGCCTGTTCGAGGCGGAAGATGCCGAAATCGGCGCCGCCCTGATCGCCGCAGCCGAAGGCTGGCTCAAGGCCAAGGGCATGACCCGCGTGCTCGGCCCGATCTCGCTGTCCATCTGGGAAGAACCCGGCCTGCTGATCCAGGGCCATGACCATCCGCCGACGGTGATGATGGGCCATAACAGCGCCGCCTATCAGCCGATGGTCGAAGGTGCCGGCTATCAGCCGGTCAAGCAGCTCAAGACCTATGAGCTTGACATCACCAAGAATTTCCCGCCGCTGATCGAGCGCATCGTCGCCTCGGGCGAAAAGAGCGCGCGCATCACCATCCGCAAGGTCGACAAGTCGAAATTCGATCAGGAAGCGGCGATCATCCTGGGCATCCTCAACGACGCCTGGGGCAAGAATTGGGGCTTCGTGCCGATCACCGACGCCGAAGTCGCCTTCACCGGCAAGAAGCTCAAGCCGCTGGTGTTCGAGGATCTGATCATGATCGCGGAGCTGGAAGGCGAACCGGTCGCCTTCATGATGACCCTGCCCGACCTCAACGAGGCACTGAAGCCGCTCAACGGTTCGCTCTTCCCGTTCGGCTGGATCAAGCTGCTGCGCTGGCTGCGCAAGCCGCAGGTCCGCACCATGCGCGTGCCGCTGATGGGCGTGGTCCAGCGGCTGCAATCGACCCGCATGGCCAGCCAGCTCGCCTTCATGATGATCGAATATATCCGCCGCAACGCCCTGGCCCATTACAGCGCGACGCGGGGCGAGATCGGCTGGGTGCTGGACGATAATCAGGGCATGAACGCGATCGCCGACGCCATCGAATCCAGGGTCAACAAAATCTATCAGGTCTACGAAAAGACGCTGTAAGGCGGCGGGCGCGCCTCAGCGCCCGCATCCATCCGCCTGCAAGGCCATCATCACCCGCGCCATCACCATGCCCAGCCGGCGCTGGGCATCGGTCACCAGATGCAGTTCGTCCGCCTGCCGCTCAAGGCCGCCGGTCGGCACCATATAGGCGCAGCGCAGGGCGATGTCGCGCTGCGCCGCCTGCACCATCGCCCATCCCGGATAACGCGCGACATGCTCCGGCGCCGCCGGCCGATCGGCGATCTGCGCGACGATGAACGGCAGCTCTGCGCGTCCCAGATCCCGCCGAAAATGCCCGACCAGATCGGCCAGCGCAGCGCCATAGCCCGTTGCCGCCGTCTCATTTTCCGCGTCGCTCTCGCCCTGATACCAGAGGATGCCGGCCAGCCGTCCGCGGACCGATCGTACCCGCGCCAGACACGATCCATAGAGCGTCGTCCGATCCCCGCCGGGCCGCCAGCGCGCGATCGCGCTGCCGCCCTTGGCGCAGGGGATCAGGAGGATGGGCCGCCGCTGCCGCGCGATCAGCGCGCGGGCAAAGAACAGCCCCGGCCCGACCGCCGCCAGCCGGTCCGCCGACACCATGTCCTGCTGCCCCTGCGCACTGTCGATCGGCTCCATCGCCGGTCGCACGATGCCGTCATTGCCCAGCATCGTCACGCCCGGCACCGGCGCCCTTTCCGCCTCGGTCAGGTCCGCCATCGCGCCCCGCCCCGACATGTTGGACTGGCCGGCCAGCACATAGATGTCGGGGCGGGGCGCCGCGCCGCCGGCCGAGCCAGCCGCGCCGATCAGCGCGGTCAGGCCCAGTCCGGCAACCCGCCAGCTCAATAGCTGTAGCTCAGGCGGATGCCGCCATAACGATGGAAATCACGCGGCACATAGCCCTGGATCGCCGTCGTCCCATAACGGTTCGACACATCGTTGATCAGGTAGCGATAATGCTGGTCGAACAGATTGTTGATGAAGCCCATCACCTGCCAGGACTTGTCGGCGCTGCGCAGGCCGAGCGCGATGTTCACCATCGCATATTCCGGCTGGATTGTGCGCGGATTCTGGTCCAGCGGCACGACCTTGCTCTGCCAGGTGACGGCGCCCTGCGCGACCAGTTCCAGCGGCCCCTGCCCCAACGGCTGGGCATAATCGATATTGCCCGCCAGCTTCCACTTGGGCGAGATCAGCATCGCCTTGCCGCTCAGATCCTGGCGCGGCGGCGTGCCGACGCATCCCTGCGCCGCGGTCTGGTTCACATAGCAGGCCGCGCCGGCAAATTCCTTGAACTTGGCGTCCAGATAGGTCAGCGACCCGTTGATGGTCAGGCCGGCCACCGGACGGATGCTGGTTTCCATTTCCAGCCCCCGGATGCGCACCTTGCCGACATTGGTCAGGCGAAAATTCTGTGTCCCGTCGGCAAGGTTTTCCACTGCCTGGGTCTGGAAATCGCGGAAGTTGGAATTGAAGACGGTGACGTTCAGCGTCACCTTGCGATCCAGCAATTGCGATCGGAAGCCCAGTTCCAGGCTGTCGGACTTTTCCGGGTTCACCGGGCCGGCGTCGGCGCGCGCCTGGTTGAAGCCCGACGAGATGTCATAGGCCTGCCCCTTATGCCCGGTCGCATAGGTGAGATAGAGGTTCATGTCGCGCGCGACATCCTGCTTGATGCCCAGCTTGTAGGTGCCGAAACTGTCGCTGCTGCGTCCCGCATAGACCCGGCTGGCCGCCAGATCGGTGAACACATAATCGATCTTTTCCCGGCTGTAGCGGCCACCGGCGATCAGCGTCGTGCCCGGCAGTGGATCATATTCCAGCTGACCAAAGCCCGCGATCAGGTCGCTGCCGTTGGTCGCATCCCAATTGGCGTTGGAAAAGAGCGGCCCGCGATAGAAGTCGCGGCCAATGTCGACATTGCTGTAATAGGCGCCCAGCGTATAGCGGAACCGGTCCTTGCCGGGCGAAATCAGCCGCAGTTCCTGACTGAACTGTTCGCTGTCGAAATGGCCATATTGGAAATTCTGGAAGCTGCTGATCGCGGAATCGTCGCTGTCGAACCAGTCATGCGACTTGTAGCGGTCATGCGCGGTGATCGACATGATCGTCGGGCCACCCGTATCATAGCTCAGCCGCAGCGACTGGGCGAAATCATTATAGGTGTTGCCGGTCGGAAAATCGATCGACACGTCCGTATTTTCCTTGTCGACCGTGATGCCCGGCGCGAACACATCCTGGGTGAAGGCGGGATTGCCGCGCAGGATCGCATTGTCGCCCAGTTCGATGAAGGGCCGCGTCGCTGTCGTCCGCCCATCGGCATAATCGATCGCCAGATCGGCCTGCAACTCGGCCGTCGGGTTCCAGCGCAGCTTGTTGCGGGTGGAAAAATAGCGGCGCCCGTTCAGCGTCTTGCCATCGGCCAGGTTGCGCGAATTGCCCTTGAAATCATCATAATTGACGCTGGTGCGGAAACCCAGCGTGTCGGTCAGCGGCCCGGAAAGAACCGCGCCGATCTGCTGCTCGTCATCGGTGGTGATCATGCCGCGCACCGACGCGGTCAGCGTCTTGGTCGGCGCCTTGGACACGATATTGATGAGGCCCGCCGAGGCCGACTTGCCATAAAGCGTCGTCTGCGGCCCGCGCAGCACCTCGATCCGCTCGATATCGGAAAGATCGGTGAAGGCGCGCGACTGGAAGGCCAGCGCCACATCGTCCAGAATGACCGCGACGCTCGGCTCGACGCCGGGGCTGAAGGCCAGGGTGCCGACGCCGCGGATCGCGACATTGGCGCTCGCCGGATTTTCCGCCGGCCGAATGCTCAGCGACGGCGACACGCGACTCAGATCGTTGAAATCCTGCACCGCATTGGCCTGCAACTGGGCCTCGCCCAGCACCTGCACCGACAAGGGCACATCCTGCACATTCTGTTCGCGCTTCTGCGCCGTCACGATGATGTCGCCGGCCGACATATCCTGCGCCTGCGCATGGGCCATGCCCGCCAGCGCCCCCGATGCGACGCCAACCAGCAGGCTCGCCATCACGACTGCCATTTTCGACTGCCCCTTCATCAACCTCTCCCGATCCTGTGTTCCAAAGCTGCCACCGGGAGCCATCGGCCGA
This sequence comes from Sphingobium sp. DN12, assembly GCF_051058005.1. NCBI lineage: Bacteria > Pseudomonadati > Pseudomonadota > Alphaproteobacteria > Sphingomonadales > Sphingobiaceae > Sphingobium > Sphingobium sp. DN12. The sequence continues at coordinate 376,340 of NZ_CP173717.1, read as the reverse complement.
TGCGCCGGTTTGCCCGACTGCATCCACCACAAAGCCCACATTGCGGGACTCGACTCCAGATTTCGAAAAGGCTGTAACTGACAGATCAGGCCAACGCAATATATTGGTCAAACCAATATTGGTGAACACGGCACTTGTCAGACAAATTGGCCTGACAGGTCGATGGCCATGGCGGATGGGTGCGCTCCTGCGGAAGCGGGCCGCCGTGAATCAGCATCGGCGCGATCGACGGTCCGCAGACAGTCGATCGCGCCGATCACGCATTTTCAAAATCGGGTCAGGCGGCGGCCGGGGTCGCCTCGGCCGGCTTCAGATGGCGCGCCAGGAAGTCGAGGCAGCTGCGCACCTTGGCGCTGTCCCCCTGCGCCGGCAGATAGAGGGCGACGATCGGCGATTCCGGCAGCGCGACGGCGGGAAGCACCGTCTGCAACCGCCCCTCTTCCAGATCGTCCGACACCGCCCATAGCGACTTGATGACGATACCGGCGCCATTGAGCGCCCATAGCCGCGCCATTTCGCCATCATTGGTGCTCAGCACCCGGCTCGCCCGGCTGTTGTCCCGCCCCATGTCCATGTCGATCGCGCGCCACATATCCTGCCCGCCGCCAATGACGATCCGGTCATGGCTGGCCAGATCCTCGATCGTGCGCGGCACGCCGCGTCGGCTCAGATATTCGGGCGAGGCGCAAAGCATGCGCGGATTGTCGGCCAGCCGCTTCATGATCAGGCCGCTGTCGGGCGGCGGATCGAAACAGATGGCGATGTCATGGCCGGTCTCGACGATATTGGCCGCCTGTCCCGCCGCCTCCAGATGCACCGCCACTTCCGGGTGCAGCGTCGCATAATGCTGGAACAGTGGCGCCAGCCGGCTGCGGCCCGAATGCAGCGTCGTCACCACGCGCAGCGCCCCGACCGGCTCGGTGGCGTTGCGCATCACCACATTTTCCGCCTGGTCGATGTCGGACAGCGCCTGCCCCGCCTTCTCGTAGAAGATCTGGCCTTCCTGGGTCAGCGTCATGTGCCGGCTGTTGCGGCGCACCAGCATCACCCCCAGGCGCGACTCCAGTTGCGACAGGCGGCGACTGGTCGCGGCAAGCGACAGGTCCAGCCGTTTGGCCGCTTCGGACAGGCTGCCCGATTCGGCAATTTTCACGAAGGACAGGATTTCAGCATAGCGATCGGCCATGCGCAAAAAGCTATGCGCGTTACGCTGCATTGCAATAGGCGCAAGGTTGCAGTTCCGTGTGAAAACATTGCCACGTCTCCCAAACGGCACGGAAATGCGACGGAATTTTGCTGGCGTTACCGCTACCGCAAGGCTGGCTTGCATGGCGTGGACCACGTTGACCGTCGCTTGTGCGTCGCATCATTTTTCGAACAAAGGCCGCCCGTCGGCTCCATTTCGGAAAGGACCGCCATGATCCGCACGCTCGCCGCAACGCGCGCCGCGCCCACGCCCAAGACCAATCAGCGTCTTGCCTGGAACGATATCGAGGCGCTGCCCATCTATGCCGCCATGGCGCTCTGCTTCGCCTGCGCCTGGCTGGCGATCAGCGACAGCACCCCCACCATCTATGCGACGATCCTGAAGGCGGTCGGCATCATCGGCGGCATGGCGCTGCGCCATGCCTGGCTGAAACTGGATGAAGCCGACGGCACGGACATCGCCTGACCTGTAGAGAACCGCTCCCCCTATGATCGTCGGACGTGCTCCACGTATCCGCCAGAGTTTCCAGACCGCATGGCGCGCGCTGATCGCGCTGTTCTTCTGGGATCTGGCGGTCACCATCTTCTACTTCATCTCGCCCTTCAAGGCGCCGGCCCTGCCGCTCACCATCTTCGGCACCGCCCTCGCCCTGGTCCTCGGCTTCCGCGTCAACTCCGCCTATCAGCGCTGGTGGGAGGGCCGCATCCTGTGGGGGGCGATGGTCAATGTCTCGCGCAGCTGGGCGCGCGCGGTGATGAACTTCATCCCCGACCGGGCCGAAACGGCGGACCTGCGCCAGACCCTGGTCGAACGCCATATCGCCTATGTCCAAGCGCTGCGCTGCCAGCTCCGCCGGATCGATCCGGCGCCCGATGTGCGCCGCCTGCTCGCCGGCCCGGAGATTCCGGAACTGGGCCGCCGTAACCCCGCCAACGGCCTGCTCGACGGATCGGGTCGCCGGGTCGAACAGGCGCGCGCAGATGGCTGGATCGACAGCATCCAGCAGACCCAGATCGAACGGCTGCTGGTCGACATGTCGAACGCGCAGGGCGGCATGGAGCGGATCAAGAACACGCCGCTGCCCGCCCAATATCGCAGCTTCCCCAAATTCTTCACCCGGCTCTTCTGCATCCTGCTGCCGATCGGCCTGGTCGAGACATTGGGCATCGCCACCCCGGTCGGATCGGCGGTCGCGGGCTTCATGTATCTTGCCGTGCTGCAGATCGGCGACGATCTGGTCGATCCGTTCGGCAACGACGTCCACGACCTGCCGCTCGACAGCATCACCACCACGATCGAGGCGGACATGTGCGACACGCTCGGCCGCGAAGGGCCTCCGCCGGTCCAGCCGGTCGACGGCGTGCTCTGGTAAAGCCAAGCGCCGCCCACCAATCCTGCCGTCATCCCGCATGCGATGCGGGATCCATTCAGCGCTCCCTATCTGGCCTAGTGCAGAATGGATCCTGATTTTCGTCAGGATGACGCCCGTAGAGATTGGCAGGCTTCGACCAGGCAGCGGCCCATCCCATCATCGTCACCCTGAACTTGTTTCAGGGTCCATTCCTCCCAATAGACCAATGGCTTGTTAGGCTTGATAGATGCTGAAACAAGTTCAGCATGACGTAGGTGGGATGACCGCTTCCCACCCTCGATCGCTGTCCACAGAGCCGATCGCACAAAGCGCTCCCCGCAGCGGCCTGTCCGCTTATGGCCGGAAAAGCTGTCCGGCGCGACACGATCAATTTTGCCTCTCGCCTGTCTGATGCCGCTTGCCAATTGCGGACATTACCCGTTGTGATATTTTCAGTTCCATGAAAGCACGCGAGAAGAAGCAGCGACTGACCGAAGCGACTGCCCACTACCTCCGGCAGATCGGGCGGAAGGCGCAAAAAGGCGTGGAACCGAACGATCGCCGGTTTGATCACAAACTGGACGAAAAACTAAAGCGAATGCGCCCCGAAGACGTCGATGCTCTTTTTCGTGACGAAGATTGCTAGGGCGGCAGCTCGCCGCTCATCATCCGTCCAAGTCAACCACCGACAACGACCATTTGCGGCGGTTTATGAGATAGCGTAGATTTCCCGCTACCGGACGGAGAGCATAGATGCGCAATCAACTTCAAAGGGCCGTGATTGCTCTTGCGCAGCCTGCGGCGATACAACTCTCCTTATTTCCCGATTTTGTATGCAAGGCAGACGAACTCGCTCTCGATTTTGAGAGTGGTCTTGATGTGCTGATGGGATACGAGCACGAAATCACCGCCGAGCAACGCGCAGCCATTGAGGCTTTAGACCAACTGTTGGTTTCGATGAGTGGCGAGAAGTATGCTTATTTCTGGACAGATGAAGCAGTTCTTAGCGATCCCACTTGGGAAGCTATTCGTGCCTTGGCAAGATCGGCAGCGCTCATTTTCAGCTGGGATTTGAGCCATGTCTCGCCCTCCGATTCTGTATATATTCCGGCCGGGAAATAGGTCTGAAATCGACCAGAAGTTGCCGTTCCTAGTTCCTCCCCAAGCTTGTCTTGGGGAGGTGGCAGCGCGAAGCGCTAACGGAGGGGCAATGACGCGACCTCATCTACTTGCCCCTCCACCGCCTTCGGCGGTCCCCCTCCCCAAGCAAGCTTGGGGAGGATTATGGACAGTCGCCTACCACCCATCCCAGCCCTTCGGCGAGCGTCGAATCTGTCCACGCCGACCTAGCCCCGCTTCCCCTTCCCCTCGATCAGCACCGCCTGCTGCCAGCGGCTCGGCGCCTTGTCGGTGCGGTGGATGCAGCCGGCCCAGCAGCAGGGCCGCTTCTTGCCCTCCTGCAATTCCTCGACAGTGCGCGCAATGCGCCGCGCGCGGGTCGCGGCCTGCTTGGCATCCTCGACCCAGCAGATGAACTCGTTGCGGCCAAGCGGCGTCAGCCCCTGCCACAGCGCGAAGATGCCGGCATCGGCCCGGATCGCCGCCTGCATGTCATCGGCCGCCTCATGCACCGTGCCCTGAAGGAAATCGTCCGTCACCCAGCCTCTCCAATCATTGCGATGCGCAGGCTAGGCGGAAAAGGCCGGCTCCGCCAGCGCCAGCCCATGCGCCCGGATCGCGCCGGGCCAGCCTTCCGCCGCCGCCTCGAACGCCGCCTTGTCCCTGGCATAAAGCGCGCGGATCGCCGCTTCATAGCCGGCCCGGTCGCCCGCCATCGCGGTCAGGAAATGATAGGTAGCGTCCATCGCCGCGCGGGGCGACGGCTTGTCCGCGCTCGCCTTCACTGCGTCCTCCACCAGCTGGCGCAACGTGGCGGAGGCGCCGCGCGGCTGCGCCGCCAGCCAGTCCCAATGGCGCGGCAGCAGGGTGATCTCGCGCGCCTGCACCCCCATCTTGGGTCGCCCACGCCCCCGTGGCCCGGCACGCGGCGCCGCATCGACCTGCAGGTCGATATCCACCTGCCGTCCGGTGCGATCGTCGAACAGCAGGATATTCTGCGCGTCATCCCCCATGGCGCGCAGCGCCGCGCGCACTTCATCCTCGTCGCCGGTCGCGATCCAATAGTCGCCCGAAAAGGCCGTCAATGTGCGGTCCATGCCGAATCTCCTTCGACACGGGATTTATTACCCGGATATAATAGAGTCAATAATATCCGGATTAAATTCAGATATCGCGCAGTTCGACCCAGGTCGGCGCATGGTCGCTCGCCTTTTCCCGGCCACGAAACGCCTTGTCGACCTGGGCATCAACCAGCCGGTCGGCCGCCGCCGGGCTCAGCAGCAGATGGTCGATGCGGAAGCCCGCGTCGCGCGGCCAGGCCCCGGCCTGATAGTCCCAATAGGTCCACACGCCCCCGGCCGGATGGCGGGTCAGGATCGAATCGGTCCAGCCGTCGCCCAGCAGCCGGCGATAGGCCTCCCGGCTTTCGGGCTGCATCAGCGCATCGTCGGCCATCGCCTTGGGCGAATAGATATCCACGTCGCGCGGGATGACATTATAGTCGCCGGCCAGGATGGCGGGCACTTCCTCCGCCCAGATTTCCGCCGCCCGTTCCCGCAGCCGCTTCATCCAGCGCAGCTTGTAATCGAATTTCGGCCCCGGCTGGGGATTACCGTTGGGCAGGTAGATGCTGGCGACCCGCACCCCCTTCACATCGGCTTCCAGATAACGGCTCTGCTCGTCCTCGGGCTCGCCCTCCAGGCCCCGGCGCACCTCCACCGGCTGGTCGCCGCGCGCCAGGATGGCCACGCCGTTGAAGCCCTTCTGCCCGTGCCAGATCACGCCATAGCCGGCATCCTCGATATCCTTGACCGGGAAGGTCTCGTCGGACGTCTTGATTTCCTGCAGGCAGGCGATGTCGGGCCGGGTCTCGTCCAGCCATTCCAGCAGGCGCGGCAGCCGCGCCTTGATGCCGTTGATGTTGAAGGTGGCGATACGCATAATGGACCTGTCTCTTTCGCTGTCCACTTCCCTTTAGAGAAGTGGGCTGCGTCTACAAGCCAATGCGCCGATCAGACCGAGAAGCTGGTGCCGCAGCCGCAACCGGCGGTCGCGTTGGGATTGGTCACCTTGAACGCCGCGCCGCCCAGGTCCGACACGAAATCGACCGCGGAACCGCGCACCAGGTCCAGGCTGACATCGTCCACCACCAAGGTCACGCCATCGCGCTCCACCGCCAGATCCTCGGCCTCCACCTGCTCGGCCAGACCAAAGCGATATTGGAAGCCCGAACATCCGCCGCCTTCCACGGCCAGCCGCAATATGGCGGGCTTGCCCTGCTTGGCGGCGATCGCCGCGACGCGCGCGGCAGCGGAGGGGGTGAGGTCAATATCGGCCATGGCGCCTAGATAGGATCAAGCAAAAGCCCCGGCAACCCATGGGCACCGGGGCTTTGGAAAAGTCGGGATCAAAAGCGGTCGATCAGTCGACGGCCTTTTCGTCCGCCTTGGTCGGGCCGCCCATGGCGACCGGCGGCTTGGTGTTCATCGCGATCAGATAATCGGGACCGGCGACGAACGGGATCGGGTTGATCGCCGCGCCATCGACGCGGACTTCATAATGGAGGTGGCTGCCGGTCGAACGGCCGGTCGAACCCATCAGGCCGATCACCTGTCCGCGATGGACATAGCTGTTCGGCGCAACCAGCAGCTTCGACATATGGCCGTAGCGGGTTTCCATGCCGTTGCCATGCGAGATCTGGACCAGGTTGCCATAACCGCTGGCCCAGCCGGCGCGGCTGATGATGCCGTCGGCGGTCGCGTGGATCGGGGTGCCGATGGGCCCCGGAATATCGATGCCCTTGTGCATGCGGGCGCTGCGGTTGAACGGGTCGGAACGCACGCCGAAGTTCGAGGTCAGCGACAGCTTCTCGACCGGGCGGCCCGAAGGGATATAGGCTGCGGTCTTGGCGTTGCCGTCCATGCGCTGCAGGCTGGAGAAGATGTTGGAGAAGCCGACATCGGCCGGGCCGAGCGCGCTGGTGTTGATTTCCGAGGCGTCGCCATATGGATCATCTTCATCCTTGGCGTTGGCCGGGGCTGCGGCGCACATCACGCCTACCATGCCGACCATCCCGAAAATCTTGGCCGTCTTGCTGGCCGATTGGAACCAACGCGCACCCAGCGCATTCACAGTACGAAGAATCAACATGCCGACCCCGACTTATGCCCGCGAAGGCTTTTGCCTCTCGTGGGTTCCCCATGTTCAATAAAATGGCGACCTAGATCGCCCCCGCTGGATGCAGACTGCAAATCGCCGCTCAGCTTGCAAGCGCGTCGTAGAAATCCCGCGTCAAACCGGCCTGCCGACGCGCCGAGTCGTTGAACGGTGGCTTAACGCTTCCCCGAAAATGGCGTTTCACAAGGATTTGGTAATGTTTGACGGGGTCTAGCCCCAATCGGTTCGTCGCCTGGTTGAACCATGTCGTCCCCGCCGACACATGGCAAATCTCATCCGTCATAATCCGCTGCAACATCTTTGCGGATATATGGTCGCCCACCCCCTCGAACCGCGCGATCGTGGACGGCGTGATATCGAGCGCGCGGGCTTCCAGCACCATCGGCACCACGGCCAGCCGCGCCAGCGCATCGCCCGCCGTCTCGCTCGCCGCCTGCCACAATCCGTCATGCGCGGGCAGCGCGCCATAATGGCTGCCCAGCTGCCGCAGCCGCCGGTCAAGCAGCGCGAAATGCATCGCCTCGTCCGCACCGACCCGCATCCATTCGTCGGTGAAGCCCGCCGGAAATTCACCGCCGAACCGCCCGATCAGGTCGAACGCCAGGTCGATCGCGACAAACTCGATATGCGCCAGTGCGTGCAGCATCGCGATCCGCCCGCGATCCGTGCCCATCTTGCTGCGCTTGGGCATTTGCCCCGGCGGCAGCAGTTCGGGCGCATCAGGCCGGGCCGGCCGATCGGGCATCGCCACGTCGAACCGATGCGCCAGCCGGCCCAGTCGCCAGCTACGCGCCACCGCCCGCGCCGCCATCAGCTTAGCGGTCGGGTCGGCAATGGTCAGCACATGGGCGCAACCCGCGCCCACGGAATCAATCGCAGGTGGCAGGGTCAAAGCGCCTTCGCCGCCTCCAGCACCTCGGCGGCATGGCCCTTGACCTTCACCTTGGGCCACACCCGCACGATCTTGCCGTCGCCGTCCGCCAGGAAGGTCGCCCGCGCGATCCCCATATATTGGCGGCCATAAAGCGACTTTTCGACCCAGGTGCCGAACGCCTCGCACGCCGTGCCCGGCTCGTCCGACGCCAGCGTCACCGTCAGCCCATATTTGTCGCCGAATTTCTGCAGCTTGGCCGGCTTGTCCTTCGACACGCCAACCACCGCCACGTCCAACGCCGCAAATTCGCTCGCCAGTTCAGTGAAATCCTTCGCCTCGCTGGTGCAGCCGGGCGTGTCCGCCTTGGGATAGAAATAGACCACCACCGGCTTGCCGCGATAGCGCGCCAGGCTGAAATCCGCGCCATCCGCATCCGTCAGCGCCACGTCGGGCAGCATCGCTCCCTGTTCAAGCATCTTGATCCTCCTGATAGGGCGCGGCCAACGCGCGCCATGCGTCGCCGACGCTTTGCCGGGCCTTGGCATAGCTTTCAAGCAGCGCTTCCCAATCACCCGCGCCACAGGCCCGCGCCACCAGCGGCCGGGTCGCCTCCGGCGGCTCGGTCGACTTGGGCGACACCAGCCGCGACACGATCAGGAAGCGGGTGATCAGTTCCTGCGCCGGGATCAGCTCGGCGGGCAGATGGCCGGCCGCCACCAGCTCGGCCAGCGCCTGGCCCAGATCCGGGTCGAACCCCAGGCGATAATGGAACTGGCTGATGTGGATCAGGAACTCGATGTCGACTAGCCCGCCGGGCACCAGCTTGACGTCCAGCTCGCTTGCCGGCGGCTTGTGCCGGGCAATATCGCCGCGCATCTTCACCGCCTGCCGCGCCAGTTCGTCGAAATCGCGCGGCCGTTGCAGCGTCTCGGTCAGGATCGCCTCCAGCGCGCTACGCGCCTGCGCCGATCCAAATACCGGCCGCGCCCGCGTCAGCGCCAGATGCTCCCAGGTCCAGGCTTCCTCACGCTGATATTTGGCGAAACTGTCGAGGCTGACCGCTAGCAGCCCCTGCGCGCCCGACGGCCGCAACCGCGTATCCACCTCATAAAGCGGCCCCGCCGCCGTCGACACCGACAGCGCATTGGTGATGCGCTGGCCGAGGCGGTTGAAATATTGGGTCGCACCCAGCGGCCGTGCCCCGTCCGATTCCGCCAGAAAATCGCCGGTAAAAAGGTAAACCAGGTCCAGGTCCGACGCATGGGTCAGCACCCCGCCGCCCATCCGCCCCAGCGCCAGGATCACCATCTCGCCGCCCGGCACCTTGCCATGCGCGCTCTCGAACTCGGCCACGGTGGCGCCCGCCAGCGCCTCGATCGCCGCTTCCGCAACCCGGCCATAGCCGCGCCCGGCCTCCAGCGGATCGCCGCCCCGCACGATCTGCACGCCCAGCGCGAAGCGGCGATCATTCACCCGCTGCCGCACCCGGTCGAGCAGCGCCTGATAATCCTCGCCCGCCTCCAGCGCGGAAAATTGCTGCGCCAGGACATCGACCGGCGGCACGGGGTCAAAGGCCGACGCATCGATCAGCCCTTCGAGCAGTTCGACCCGACGGCTCAGCACATCGGCCAGCGCGGGCGCATGGCTCAATATCTCCGCCAGCAGTTCGACCAGCCCCGGCCGCGCGCCCAGCAGCTTGAAGAAGTTGATCGCGCTCGGCAGCCGGCCGATCATGTCGTCCAGCCGGTTGAGCGCCCGCCCCGGATCGGGCGCGGTGGCGAGCGCCGGCATCAGCACCGGCAACAGGCGCTCCAGCGCCTCGCGCGATGCGCCGCTGCGCAACGAGCGGATCGTGCCGTCGCGCCAATGGGCGACCCGCGCGGCCGCCCAGTCGGCATCGGCAAAGCCCATTTCCTTGAGCTGCGCCTTCAGCTTTTCCTCGTCATGCGACAGGCTGCCATCGTCGGGCGCGGCGGTCAGCCGGTCATAATTGGCCCCGACCCATTCGACATGGGGCCGCAGCAGGTCGAGCAGCGCCGCCGCGTCCGCCAGGCCATGCAAGCGCGCGACATTGTCCAGCGAGTCCGGGTTCTTGGGCAGTTCATGGGTCTGGCGATCCTCGACCATCTGCAAGCGATGCTCGATCGTGCGGAACAGGACATAGGCTTCGTCCAGCCGCGCGGCCACCTCCGCCTCGATCACGCCCGCCGCCGCCAGCGCCCGCAGCGCCGTGCGCGTATGGCCCGACCGCAGCGATGGATCGCGCCCGCCATGGATCAGCTGATGGACCTGGGCGAAAAACTCCACCTCGCGAATGCCGCCCCGCCCGCGCTTCAGGTCATAGCCCGGCCCGAACGCCTGCCCCTGCGCATAATGATCGCGGATGCGCCGGCTGATGTCAGTGATCGCGTCGATCGCACCGAAATCCAGGCTGCGTCGCCACACGAACGGCCGGATCTGGCGCAGGAAATAGTCGCCCAGCGCCATGTCGCCCGCCGCCGGCCGGGCGCGGATGAAGGCGGCCTGTTCCCAGCCCATCGCGGTCGATTCATAATAGCCGATCGCCGCCTCCACCGGCAGTGCGATCGGCGTCGCTTCGGGCGACGGCCGCAGCCGCAGGTCGACGCGAAAGACATAGCCGTCGCCGTCCCGCGCGTTCAGTATCTCGCTGACCCGCCGGCCGATCCGCACCGCCGCGTCCGCCACATCCTCCCGCTCGCCATGCGGCAGGGTGGTGGGGTCATAGAGCAGGATCGGGTCGATATCGGACGAATAATTGAGCTCGCGGCTGCCATGCTTGCCCAGCGCCAGCACGACGAAGCCCTGCGGCACGGCATCGGGGTAACGTTCGGCAAAGGTCGCGGCCAGCGCCTCCGCCAGCGCCTGGTCGGCAAAGTCGGACAGGGTGCGCGTCACCCGATCCATGTCCCAGGCGCCGGCCAGGTCTGCTGCCGCCGTCACCAGCGCAATCGCGCCGCGCCGCCGCCGCAGCGATTTGGCCACCCCATCCTCTGGCACGCCCTGCGCCTGCGCCGCCGCCATCGCCGCGTCGAAATCGCCCGCCGCCAGCAGCGCGACGACGGCCGGATAGCGGTCCATCTGCCGCGCCAGAAAAGGCGAATGCGCGCGTATCCGCGCTTCCAGGTCGATCCAGTCCGTCACGCTTCCGTCTCCTTGTTGACGGCGATATCGCGTCCGAATGCGACGAAATCCAGAAACTTTTGGCTTACATGGCCGTTCTGTCTCTCATGGAAATGCAGCGCAAACCTCTTGGCCGATCGGCACCGGGACAGGACAGCGGCGGCGCCCGCGTCGTCAACGTCGCCCTGCCCCTGCCCTATGAGGGCGTGGGCAAGGCGCTGCGGTGCAGCTTCTCCGCGCAGCGCGACACTCTGCCGGACGACATGCTGGCCCTGCTGGCAAAGCTTGATCAGCATTAACCAATAAAGCGCAGACATTTTTTCATGTCTTGCCGCTAAGGCCCGAATCTCTTTCCATTTTCAGGCGGGAATGCGGGTCAATCGATGATGTACAAGGTCTTTGCCGGCGGCACGCTGGTGGTCGCACCGATGATCGTCCTGGCGCTGCAGAATTTCGCGCCGCATCACCAGCCGCTTCCTCAGCCTAGCGAAGAACAGCCGGTCGCCACGCCGGTCGCGCCGCCGCCTCCACCGGTCGCCCCCAGTGCGCCGCAGGACTTTGCCGTCCCGTCCTCGGGGGAGCCGATGGCCGATGCCGGCCAGCCCAGCATCATGCCGCCGCTGGACGCGGCCGCGTCCGTCAGTCCGGGGTCGGCGGGCTCGCCCCCGCCGGGCTCCCCCAACGCCGAACATTGATCGCAGCTACAGCGCCCCTTTGAACGTGTCGCACTGGGCCGGATCGCCGCTATCCAGCCCCTTGCGCAGCCAGCTCATGCGCTGCTCGCTGGTACCATGGGTGAAGCTTTCCGGCACCGGGCGGCGCCCGGCCGACTTCTGCAGCGTATCGTCGCCGATCGACTGCGCCGCCTTCATACCCTCTTCCAGATCGCCCGCTTCCATCAGCCCGGTGCGCTTGGCCCAGACGCCAGCATAGCAGTCGGCCTGCAATTCCACCTTCACCTGCAACGCATTGCCCTGCGCCTCGCTGACGCGGCGCTGCTGCTGGTTCACCTGACCCAGCGTGCCTTCCAGATCCTGGACATGATGGCCTACCTCATGCGCGATCACATAGGCCTGGGCAAAATCGCCCGGCGCGCCGAAGCGGTCGCGCAATTCGGTGAAGAAGTCGGTGTCGAGATAGACCTTCTGGTCGTTCGGGCAATAAAATGGCCCCATCGCGCTTTGCGCCGCGCCGCAGCCCGACGTGCCGCTCTGCGCATAGAAGGACAGGATGGTCGGCTGATAGGTCTGGCCGGCTTCCTTGAAGATCTGGCCCCAGACCCGCTCGGTCGATCCCAGCACCTTCAATGACCAATGCTGGATCTCGGTCAGCTTGCTCGCATCCTGGCTGCCCGCCGGCGCGCTCTGCGGCGCCTGCTGCTGCACGCCGCCACCGCCGCCCAGCAGGCTCAGCGGATTGACGCCCATCACCGCCAGGATGATCAGCACCACGACGATGCCGCCACAGCCGAAGCGACTGCCGATCAGCGGCAACAGCAATCCCAGACCGCCCATCCCGCCGCCGCCGCCAAAACCGCCGCCGCGTCCGTCCTGCACCTCGAAATTGCTGCTTTCCTGTTCGTCGTCGAGCCGCACCCTGGCCTCCCTCGCATCCTGTTCCTGTGCCTACTGCATAACCGGCTGGCTGCAAACCATCCGCTGCCGATGCACGTTCCATCGACGGGAAGGACTTTGTTACGAGACATTAAGTTGGAATGGCCGGACCAAAACCTATATTGCAGTGCGACATGGCCGACACCGAATCCCGACCGCGCCGCCGCGCCACCACGCCCCTCCCCCTCCCCCGCGAAGTCGCATTGCTGTTGCAGGGGGGCGGCGCGCTCGGCTCCTTCCAGGCCGGCGTCTATCAGCGGCTCGATGAGCTCGGGGTCGATGTCAGCTGGGTCGCGGGCATTTCGATCGGCGCGGTCAATGCCGCGATCATCGCTGGCAATCCACCGCACCGGCGCCTGAGCCAGCTCAAGAAATTCTGGCTGACCGTCTCGGGCGGCATGCCCAACATGATCCTGCCGGAAATCGACCATATCCGCGAGGCCGCCCATCTGATGGCCGCCGGCACGGTCGCGACCCTGGGCGTGCCCGGCATGTTCCGCCCGCGCCTGTGGCCCGCGCCGCTGATGCCCGAAGGATCGGCCGGCGCGATCAGCTTCTATGACAGCGCGCCCTTGAAGGACACGCTCGACGCCTGCGTCGACTGGGATCTGCTCAATGACGGCCCGGTCCGGCTGTCGGTCGGCGCGGTCGATGTCGAGACCGGCAATTTCGCTTATTGGGACACGCGCGGACCGGGCGGCAACACCCGCATCGACGCGCGCCATATCATGGCCTCGGGCGCGCTGCCGCCGGGCCTGCCCCCGGTCGAGATCGATGGGCGCTGGTATTGGGATGGCGGCATCGTCTCCAACACCCCGCTCGCCCATGTCCTCAACCACCAGACCGACGACATGCTGGTATTCCAGGTCGATCTCTTCCCGGCCGAAGGACCGATGCCGCGGCAGATGACCGATGTCTATTCGCGCATGAAGGACATCCAGTATAGCAGCCGCACCCGCCAGGTGACCGACCAGTATCTGCGCCTGCGCCGCGAGCATGGCGCGATCAAGGCGCTGCTCGACAAGCTGCCGCCCGAGCTGCAGGACGGGCCGGAGGCGCAGAAGCTGCGCGACATGCTCGATGGCGGATCGGTCAACATCGTCCACCTCATCTACCGCACCCGCGCCTGGGAAAGCGGCGCGAAGGATTTCGAATTTTCCCGCGCGACCATGCTCGATCATTGGAGCCAGGGCCGCGAGGCGGTGGAGGAAGTGATGCACAAGGGCGACCTCATCGCCCGCAACATTCTCGACGGAAAGAGCGCGACCTTCGATCTCGACGCGCCGGATCATCTCAAGGAGAAAATGGCATGAGCAAGTCCCTCGCTGGCAAGACCGCCCTGATCACCGGTTCCACCTCGGGCATCGGGCTTGCCTATGCCAAGGCGCTGGCCGGCGAAGGCGCCAATGTCGTGATCAACGGCTTTGGCGACGCGGACGGTATCGAGAAGGAACGGCTCGGCCTTGAAGCCCTCTCGGGCGCCAAGGCGCTCTACAGCGGCCATGACCTGACCAAGGTCGATCAGATCGAGGCGATGATGCAGGAAGCGGCCGATGCCTTCGGCGGCGTCGACATCCTCATCAACAATGCCGGCATGCAGCATGTCGCCCCGGTCGAGGAATTCCCGCTCGACAAATGGGACCTCATCATCGCGCTCAACCTCAACGCCGCCTTCCACACCACGCGCCTCGCCATTCCGTACATGAAGGACAAGAAGTGGGGCCGGATCATCCAGACCGCCTCGGCCCACTCGCTGGTCGCCTCCCCCTTCAAGAGCGCCTATGTGACCGCCAAGCATGGCCTCAACGGCTTCACCAAGACGGTCGCACTGGAAGTCGCCACCTTCGGCATCACCGCCAACTGCATCTCGCCCGGCTATGTCTGGACTCCGCTGGTCGAAAACCAGATTCCCGACACGATGAAGGCGCGGAACATGACCCGCGAGCAGGTGATGAACGACGTGCTGCTCGCCGGCCAGCCGACCAAGCAGTTCGTCACCGCCGAACAGGTCGCCGCCACCGCCCTCTATCTCTGCAGCGACGCCGCCGCCCAGATCACCGGCGCGAATCTCTCGATCGACGGCGGCTGGACCGCCCAATAAGCACCATCGCCCGGTCGATATGACCGGGCACGCAATTGACTCCCCTTCCCCCTTGGCCGCGAACTGACGGCCAAAAGGGGAAGAGGATCGCGCCATGGCGCCAGACCAGTGCCGCATCACCGATCAGGTCGCCATCGTCACCGGCGGCGGCGCAGGCATCGGCCGCGCCATCGCGCTCGCCCTGGCGGAGGCCGGCGCCGACATCGTCATTGCCGACATCATCCCCGAACGCGGAACCGAAGTCGCGGCTCGGGTCGCGGAGCATGGCCGCGCCTGCCTTACCATCCCGACCGACATGGCCCAGCCCGATCAGGTCGCGGCGATGGTCGACGCAGCCCAGGCCCGCTTCGGCCGCATCGACATCCTCGTCAACAATGTCGGCGGCGTCAGCCGGAAGGTCTTTCTCGACCAGAGCCAGAATAGCTGGCGCCGCCATATCGACCTCAACCTCGTCTCGATGCTCGCCGCCACCTCGGCCGCCGTGCCGCACATCATCACGGGCGGGCGCGGCGGCGCCATCATCAACGTCTCCAGCATCGAAGGATCGCGCGCCGCGCCGGGCTATGCCGTCTATGCCGCGTGCAAGGCGGGGATGAACAATTTCACCCGTAGCATGGCGCTCGAACTGGCCGACCAGGGCATCCGCGTGAACGCGATCGCGCCCGATTTCACCACGACGCCGGGCACGCGCGGCAATCCCCCCGGTCCGGTCGATGAAGCGACATGGTTCCCCGTGCCGCCCGCCATGGCCGATGCCACCGCCCGCCGCATCCCGCTGCGCCGGCCCGGCATCGACCGCGAATGCGGCCAGGCCGCCCTGTTCCTCGCCTCGCCGATGAGCAGCTACATCACCGGCACCATATTGCCGGTCGACGGCGGCAGCTGGGCCTCGTCCGGCTGGGTCCGCAACGCCGCCCGCCAATGGGTGCTGGTCGAACCGCATGGAGTGTCCGACGCATGAAGATCAACGTCCCCCTGCCCTTCGACCATGCCGATCTGCCCGACGAGTTCGGCACGATGGCCGCGGTCGCCGAAATCGGCCGCACGATCGAACGGGCCGGCTTCCACGCCGGCCTCGTCACCGACCATCCGGTGCCGACCGGCCGCTGGCTCGACGTCGGCGGCCATCACGCCCAGTCGCCCTTCGTCATGCTGGCCCTGCTCGCCGCCCACACCACGACGCTGCGGCTCCAGACCGGCATCCTCGTCCTGCCCTATCGCAACCCCTTCATCGTCGCGCGCGACATCACCACGCTCGACGCCTTCGCCGACGGCCGGGTGACGCTCAGCGTGGGCGCGGGCTATCTCAAGGGCGAATATCGCGCGCTCGGCGTCGATTTCGACCAGCGCAACGAGCTGATGGACGAATATCTGCGCGCCATCCGCGCCGCCACCAGCGGCGAAGAATTCGCCTTCGAGGGCACGGGCTATCAGGCGTTCGGCAACCGCATCATCCCCGGATCGCCGCAAAAGCCCGGCCTACCCCTCTATGTCGGCGGCAATGCCAAGCGTGCGATCCGCCGCGTGGTCGATCTCGCCGATGGCTGGAACCCCTTCTTCACCGCCGGTGGCGGCGTCAACAGCGCCACCACCCGCACCGCCGCGATGGAGAATGAGGCCGATCTTCAGGCCGGCATCGCCTATATGCGCGACTATGCCGCGCAGGTCGGCCGCACCGCATTACCTGACGTGATCCTGGGCGGCGTCAACAAGCCTGGCGAGGATCTCTCCAACCAGCAGATCGTCGACCGCATCGGCATCTATGCGCGACTGGGCGTCACCGCCTGCGGCGTCACGGTAAAGGGCCGTACCCGTTCCCAATGGTGCGACAATGCCGCCCGCATCGGCGAAGAGGTGATCGCGAAGATCTAGGGGACGCCGATCACCGTTTCGGGCTGCTCGGGATAGGCACGCAGCAGCGCGTTGCACAGTGCCGTGGCGGCGCTAGCCCGCTTGTCGGCCGGGCGCACCGTCACCGCACTGCCGCTCCAGATCACGGCCGCGTCGCCGCGCCGGTGCAGGCGCATCTCCAGTTCGGTGCGTTCCAGCGCGACATGGCGCGTCTTGCCGGACGGCACCGCCAGCGAGAGGCTCGATCCCACCGCGCCGGATACGCCGCCAGGCATCAGGTCGGAATTGCTCTTCTCGACCTTGCCGGTCCCGGTCCCGACCTCGGACGCGCGGATGACCAGTTCCATGACCAGCGCAGCATGGCCGTCGTCCAGCAAAGTGAAGCCCTTGTCCGACAGGGCCAGGGTGGCTGCATCGACAAAGGCGTCGGCCGCGCCCGCCTGCCCGCTCGCATCCTCCCGCATGGATACCGATATGGTGCCACCGCTCGGCACATCCGCCGCCGATGCCATCACCGGCAGCAGCATCGCCGCCGCCACCATCAGCATGGACCGCGCCCATTTCCGCGCGCCAGGCAATCGCTTCTGATCCATCAAGGCTCGATCATCCATCCCAAGCCGAACAGGTCGGCGGCCAACAACTATATGCCTAGCCGAGCGGCGGCCCGCCGACAATCGCGCGCCCTCACCGGTCCAGCCGCGCCATTCTCACACGATATTCATTTGCCTTCCCGCGCCCGGCATGACAGCGGCGGAGCATGACGAACCGATCGCCCCGCCATCCGCTCCTGATCGCGCTGCTGCGCTGCAAGCCGGTGCTCGACTTCATCGGCGACGATCCCGACAGCAAACCGCTCGCCCGCAATATCGGTCTGTTCCAGCTGACCATGCTGGGCGTGGGCGCGACCATCGGCACCGGCATCTTCGTCGCCCTGACCACCGCCGTGCCCGAAGCGGGGCCGGCCGTAACCCTGTCCTTCGTCATCGCCGGCATCACCGCCGCGCTGACCGCGCTCTGCTATGCCGAAATGGCCTCGGCCGTACCGGCGTCGGGCTCCTCCTATTCCTATGCCTATGCGACCATGGGCGAACTCGCCGCCTTCCTGATCGGCAGTTGCCTGCTGCTGGAATATGGCGTCTCCGCCTCCGCCATCGCCGTGGGATGGGGGCAGTATCTCAACGAACTTCTCTCGATCAGCACCGGCTGGCGCCTGCCCGACATCATCGCCCGGCCGCCGGGCGCGGGCGGCATCGTCAACCTGCCCGCCGTGCTGCTGGTGGGCCTGTGCCTCATCCTGCTGCTGCGCGGCACGCGGGAATCGACCACCGCCAACGCCATATTGGTGATCGCCAAGCTCGCCGTGCTGGCGCTGTTCGTCGCTGTCGCGCTCGCCCATTTCCAGCCCGCCAATTTCCATCCCTTCGCGCCCAAGGGCATGGTCGGCATCGGCGCCGCCGCCTCCTCCATCTTCTTTTCCTATATCGGCATCGACGCGGTCTCGACCGCGGGCGAGGAAGTGCGCAATCCGCGCCGCGACCTGCCGCTCGCGATCATCCTGTCGCTGCTGATCGTCACCGCCGCCTATATATTGGTTGCAGTCGCGGCGATCGGCGCCCAGCCTTGGACAGAATTTGCCGGGCAGGAAGCCGGCCTGGCCGTCATCCTCCACAACCTCACCGGCGCAGGCTGGCCGGCGGTGATCCTGTCACTGGGCGCCATCGCCTCGATCTTCAGCGTCACCCTGGTGGTGATCTACGGCCAGACCCGCATCCTCTATGCCATGGGCCGCGACGGGCTGCTGCCCGCCTTCTTCTGCCGGGTCGATCCGGTGCGCCATGTGCCGCGCCAGAATACATGGATCGTCGCGATCGGCGTCGCCCTGCTCGCCGCCTTCGTGCCATTGGACGTGCTGGTCAACCTTACCAGCATGGGCACGCTGATCGCCTTTGCCACCGTGTCGATCGGCGTCATCATCCTGCGTCGCACCCGGCCGGACCTGCCGCGCGGCTACAAGGTGCCCTTCTATCCGGTCCTGCCGATCGCCAGCACGCTCTTCTGCGCCTATCTGATTTTCGGCCTGCCGGCGGACACCTATGCGCTGTTCGCGGTCTGGGTCGGTGCGGCCGCCCTGCTCTATTTCGGCTATTCGATGCGGCGCTCGGCACTGGCCCAGCGCTGATCGGTCAGCGGCGCGATACGCGCGGTACGAAGATGATCGGGTCGATATCCAGCACCGGCTTTGCCGGCGCCGGCGCAGCGACCTTGGCTATGGAATCCGCCGCCGCCATCTGCTCGATCGTCAGCGAGGGATGCAGCCGATCCCTGGTCACCGTCACCAGCCCACCCAGGCTGGTCATGCCGAACAGCTTCTGAGCAAAGGCATAGGGCAGGCGGATGCAGCCATGGCTGGCCGGATAGCCCGGATTATGCCCGGCATGCAGCGCGATGCCATCCCAGGTCAGCCGCTGCATGAAGGGCATGGGCGCATTGCTGTAGAGATTGGACCGGTGCCACTGGTTCTTCTGCAGAATCGGATAGTCGCCGGTCGGCGTGCTATGCCCGGCCATGCCGGTCGACACGCTCGCCATGCCGACCAGCCGGTCGCCGCTATAGACATGGGCCATCTGTCGATCGATGCTGATGACCAGATGGATCGGCCCGTCGAGCGGCCCCTCCTCCAGCCAGCGATAGCCACCCGGCGCCAGTACGCCGGCCTTGGCAGCCGGCCGCGCGCGCTTGACCGGCGCAGCCGCCTGCACCGGCAGCGACAGCGCGCCGACAAGCAGGAACAGGCTGGAAAGACCGGAACGGGCGAAGGACATGAATCCCTTCTTAAGCATGCGCCCCACCCGCGCCAGCCCTCAAATCATCCCCATCCCGCCCCGCGACGGGACAGCATCGTCAGATCAGCAGCAGTTGCGCCACCGGCGAAAAACTGCGCCGGTGCAACGGGGTCGGCCCATGCTCACGCAGCGCCGCCATATGCTTGGCACTGCCATAGCCCTTGTTGCTCTCCCACCCATAATGCGGATGCTCGGCGGCGGCCGCGATCATGATCCGGTCGCGCTCTTCCTTGGCCAGGATCGATGCGGCAGCGATCGACAGGCATTTGGCGTCGCCCTCCACCACCGCGGTCGAGGGCCAGCGCCAGTTGGGACAACGATTGCCATCGACCAGTATATGGGCGCAATCCTGCCCCAGCGCCTCCACCGCGCGGGTCATGGCCAGCATCGTCGCCCATAATATGTTGAGTTCGTCGACCTCGGCTACGCTCGCGACGCCAAGGCCCCAGCACAGCGCGCGGGCCTTGATCTCCCCCTCCAGCGCGGCCCGCTTTTTGGCGGTCAGCTTCTTGGAATCATTGAGGCCCTCGGGGCAATCCTCCTGTCGCAGGATCACGGCCGCCGCGACCACCGGCCCCGCCAGCGGCCCGCGCCCGGCCTCATCCACCCCGGCGACCAGGCCGGGATGATGGATCAGTTCATACGCGAAATCAGGCATAGGCGTGAAAGCCGAAGGGATTGCCCATCGGGCCATGACCCGCGCCCAGCCCCGGCGCCAGCGCCAGCGCCTCGCGCACATATTTGCGGCCACGCTCGACCGCCTCGATCAGGTCCAGCCCCTGCCCCAGGCCAGTCGCGATCGCGCTCGCCAGGGTGCAGCCGGTGCCATGGCTGTGTCGCGTGTCGATCCGCGCATTGCTCCACGCCTTGCGCACGCCCTGAGGCCCGATCAGCCGGTCGGTCAGCATCGGCCCCTCGCCATGGCCGCCCTTGGCCAGCACATGGGTGGCAAAACGGATCGCGATTTCCTCGCCGCCCAGCGCCGCCAGTTCCGGGATATTGGGCGTCACCAGCGTGGCGATGGCCATCAACTGCTCGAACGCCGCGATCGTCGCATCGTCGGCCAGCAGCGACCCGCTGGTCGCGACCATCACCGGATCGAAGACGATCGGCACATTTTCCAGCAATGCCAGCCGCTCTGCGACGGCCGCAGCCGTCTGCGCCGAACCGATCATGCCGATCTTGACCGCGTCGACGCCGATGTCGCTGATCACGCTGTCCATCTGCGCCAGCACCATCTCGGTCGGCACCGGATGGACGCCCTGCACGCCCAGCGTGTTCTGCGCGGTGATCGCGGTGATCGCGGTCATGGCATGGCCGCCCAGCATCGTCACGGTCTTGATGTCCGCCTGGATACCGGCGCCGCCGCCGCTGTCCGACCCGGCAATGATGAGAATGCGGGGTACGCTCATCCCTTGAACTTGCGCTCCGTGGAGGCGGGGTTGTTCGCCAGCGCCTTCCCCATCCGGGTCGGCCGGTCCATCAGTTCCCCGCCGCAATTGGGGCAGCGATCGTCCAGCGCCTCGGCACAGGGCGCGCACCAGGTGCATTCGAACGAACAGATGAACGCGCCGGGTTCATCGGCCGGCAGGTCGGTGCCGCAACGTTCGCAATCGGGTCGCATTTCAAGCATCACGCCGCCGCCTTCTCGACCGCGGCGCAGATGCGCTCGACCACATCCTTGACCTGATCCTCGCGGTCGCCTTCCGCCATGACGCGGATCACCGGTTCGGTGCCGGACGGGCGGATGACCAGCCGGCCCGATCCGTTCAGTTCCGCCTCTGCCTGGGCGATCACGCGCTGCACCGTCTCATCCTCCAGCGGCTTGCCGCCGGCGAAGCGGACATTCTTGAGCAATTGGGGCACCGGATCGAACTGGTGCAGCGTCTCGCTCGCGGGCTTGCCCGACCGGACCAGCGCAGCCAGAACCTGCAGTGCCGCCACCGTGCCGTCGCCAGTGGTCGCATAGTCGGACAGGATCATATGACCGGACTGTTCGCCGCCGACATTGAAGCCGCCTTCGCGCATCCGCTCCAGCACATAGCGGTCGCCGACCTTGGTGCGTTCCAGGCCGATGCCCTGCCCGGTCAGGAAGCGCTCTAGGCCCAGGTTCGACATGATCGTCGCCACCAGCCCGCCGCCGCGCAGCGTGCCCGCGCGCGCAAAATTGGATGCGATCAGCGCCATGATCTGGTCGCCGTCGACGATCTGCCCCTTTTCATCGACCACGATCAGCCGGTCGGCGTCGCCGTCCAGCGCGATGCCGATGTCCGCGCCGGAGGAGACGACGGTTTCCTGACACAGCAAGGGCGAGGTCGACCCGCAGCCGTCATTGATATTGGTGCCGTTGGGCGTGACGCCGACCGCGACCACTTCCGCGCCCAGTTCCCAGAAGGCCGACGGCGCAACCTGATAGGCGGCGCCATTGGCGCAATCGACCACGATCTTGAGACCGTCGAGCCGCAGGTCGGCGGGGAAGCTGGACTTGACCGCATGGATATAGCGGCCACGCGCGTCCTCGACCCGGCGGGCGCGGCCGATATCCTTGGACGCGGCCAGCGGCACATCCTGATTGAGCAGCGCCTCGATCTTCAGCTCATCCTCGTCCGACAGCTTGTAGCCATCCGGGCCGAACAGCTTGATGCCATTGTCATAATAGGGATTGTGGCTGGCCGAGATCATGACGCCCAGGTCGGCGCGCATCGAATGGGCCAGCATGGCGACGGCCGGCGTCGGAATCGGGCCGAACTGGACCACGTCCATGCCGACCGCGGTGAAGCCCGCGACCAGCGCATTTTCGACCATATAGCCCGACAGGCGGGTATCCTTGCCGATCACCACCCGGTGGCGATGGCTGCCGCGCTGGAAATGGGTGCCCGCGGCCATGCCGACCTTCATCGCCAGTTGCGGCGTCATCGGCCACTGGTTGGTGCGACCACGAATACCGTCAGTGCCGAAATATTGTCTGCTCATGCGATCCTGCCCCAAGGCGGCTATGGGTAAAACTCACCTCCCCCATAGCAATCTTTGATCGACTTTCCACCGCTGTCCCGGCATCGCCGGCGCATGGAAAATTTCAATGCCGCCGTCGACGCGCTGTCCAGCGCGGTCTTCTTCAAGGTTCCCCTGTTCGGCGCGCAGATCGAGCTGATCGTGCTCTATCTGGCGCTCCCCATGCTGTTCTTCACCATCTGGCTGGGTTTCCCCAATGTCACCCAGGTCGGCCGGGCGATCCGCATCCTGCGCAGCCAGCCGCATGAGGGCGAGGCGAAGGGCGATGTCAGCCAGTGGGGCGCGCTCTCCACCGCCCTGTCCGGCACCATTGGCCTGGGCAATATCGCCGGGGTCGCGGTGGCGCTGACCATGGGCGGGCCGGGCGCGATCCTGTGGATGTTCATCATCGGCTGGTTCGCGATGACGGTGAAGATGGCGGAGGTCACGCTGGGCCTCAAATATCGCGTCTTCGACGAACGCGGCCATGTCCATGGCGGGCCGATGTATGTGCTCAAAGCCGTCGGCGCAGCGCGCGGCTGGCCGAAGATCGGCCTGGTGCTGGGCGGCGCCTATGCCTTCTTCGCCCTGTTCGGCGCGATCCCGATGGTGCAGGTCAACCAGAGCTTTGCCCAAGTGAAGGTCGTCACCGGCATGACCAATGGCTGGGCCTATGGCGTGTTCATCGCGGCGGCCGTCGCGCTGGTGACGATGGGCGGCGCGGCCTGGCTGGGCGAGGTGTCGAAGCGCCTGACCCCGCTCAAGGTCACCGTCTATCTGGGCGGCGTCGCGGCGATCCTGATCCTGCATGCCGACGCCATTCCCGGCGCGCTGGCGCTGATCTGGCACGGCGCCTTTTCCAGCGATGCGGCCACCGGCGGGGCGATCGGCGCCTTTGTCGCGGGCATGCGCCGCGCGGTCTTCGCCAGCGAGGCGGGCGTCGGGTCCGCCGTGATGGCGCACAGCCTGGCGCGCGCCCGCCATCCGGTGTCCGAAGGCCTTGTCGCGCTGCTGGAGCCGCTGCTCGGCACGATGATCGTCTGCGCGCTGGGCGGGCTGGCGCTCGTCGTCGCCGGCACCTGGAATAACGGGCTGGAGGGCATCGCCATCACGTCGGCCGCCTTTGCCAAGGTGTCGCCCTGGTTCCCCTGGCTGCTCGCCGTCGTCGTCTTCCTCTTCGCCTATTCGACACTGGTCGCCTGGGGCTTCTATGGTCTTCAGGCCTGGGGCTATCTGTTCGGCAACGGGCCGCGCGCCCAGTGGGTCTACAAGATCCTCTATGTCGTCGCCCTGCCCCCGGCCGCCGCGATCGACCTCGGCCGAGTGGTCGGCATCGTCGACAGCAGCTTCTTCCTGATGGCGATCCCCAATGTCATCGCCCTCTATCTGTGCGCCGGCGAACTGCGCCGCGACGTGAAGGCCTATCTGGCGGAACAGGCTTAACTTCGCACATTTCCCGCACATTCTGACATAATCTTGCGGGGCCGCGATCCTATCGGAAAGCGGCCCCGTTCTTATAGCATGGCCTTAACCAGATAGGACAGAAACGAAAAAGGCCCCGCCTGTCGGCGGAGCCTCTTCATTCGTGCAGACGGTGGGGCGTCAGATCTTGTCGCCGAGCGCACCCTTCACCGATCCGGCCACATCCTGGGCCGTACCCTTAGCCTTCTGCAGCTTGCCTTCGGCTTCCAGGCGTTCATTATCCGTGGCCTTGCCGATCGCTTCCTTCGTGGCACCGGCGGCCTTGTTGCCCGCAGCCTTCACCTTGTCGGTCAGTTCACCCATATGGTTTCTCCTTGGAAGTGGCATTCCCCCTGTCAACCATCGGACAGGGGGAAAGGTTTCCATCGAAACGCGGGCGTCACGACAAAATCAGGGCTTGATCCCGTAGCGCGCATAGACGGCGTCGATGCGCGGATCGATGCGGCGGGCGACCGCGATTTCCGCGTCACCCTCGCTCGCCCGGCCCAGCCGGTGCAGCACGATGCCGCGCATGTAGCGGCTCGGCTCCTTGCCCGGCTCCTGCGCGACGACCACGTCCAGGTCGCGCAGCGCATCGTCGAACCGGCCCATGCGGAACCACAGCATCGCCCGGCTGTCGAGCGCGGCCATGCTGCCCGAACTCAGCTCCACCGCCTTGGTGCAATCCTGCATCGCACTCTCCAGCTCGACATTGCGCGATCCCTTGACCCAGCAACGCTCGTTGAACAGCCCGGTCATGCCCGGCTTTTCCGCCAGTTGCGCATCGATGATCTCGATCGCCTTGGCCGGATCGCCATAGGTGCCGAGCAGCGTCGCCTTGAAGCTGCGATAGCCGTCGCGCGCCTCGCCACCGATCGCGATCTTTGCGTCGACCATGCCGATCGCATCGTCCAGCTTGCCGCTTTCCGCCAGATAGGTCGCGACCGTGCCGACCGCCGCGCCCGACGCCGGATCAAGCTGGCGCGCCATCCGGCCATCGGCCAGCGCGCCGGTCACGTCGCCGGTCTGGAACCGGCGATAGGCGCGCTGCAGATAGAGGTCGACATCGGGCTTGATCCCGATGGCCTTGTCCAGGTCGACCAGCGCATTCTTGTAGTCGCCGATGCCCCAGCGGAAATTGCTGCGGCTGGAATAGCCGGTCGCGTCCTCCGCATCGGCGGCGATCGCCTTGGCAAAGGTCGCCTCGACCGCCTTGGACTGCGGCCAGGCGGCGATGGTCGCCGGGCTGTAATCCCACAAATAGGTCGGCTTGGCCGGGCCGATCACATGCGGCGACATCGCCTGCACCGTGGCCAGCGCGTCGCGCTCGTCAGGCAGGCGATCGGCCGCGATCTCGACGCCGGTGGCGTCGGTCCGCTCCTCGACATCCAGCACGCCGTCCTTCAGCTGCACGGTCCGGCGCAGGTCATAGCCGGCCACCGTCTTGCTGAGCCCCTGCTCGCCCTCGATCGCATAGCCCTTGCCGCCCTGGGGCAGGCGCAGGCGCAGATGATAGCGGATGCCGATCGGCGCGCTCGTCGCCACCGGAATCGCCAGCCAGGCGGGGCGTGCCCGGTCCGGCGCGAAGCTGATCTCGTCGATCAGCTTGCTGGCGTCGCGGCGATAGCGCCGGTCGCTCAGCTTCCAGGGCGAGCTGGTGACGCCATGGGCGGTGAAGGTGACGGTGGCCGACGCCGCATCGGTGGTGACGCCGACCTGGCTATATTGGGCGGTGCCGACCTGCTCGCTGAAAAAGCCCTGCACCATCTCGTCGCGCCGCTTGGCATCCATCTGGCCAAGGCCCGTGCTGATCATCGTCGCGATCTGCCCGCGCAGCACCGCCTTGGCATCGAACACGGTCGGCAGCTTCTCATGCCCACTCTCGTCCGCCTCGACACTGACGTCGATCGTCGGCCGGGCATTGGCATGGGTCTGGATCGGTATCAGTTCCGCGCCGGCGGTCCGCACCGGCAGCACCGATCCGAAGCGCGGCGTATCACCGATATCCTCCAGCCGCGATCCCAGGCCGGTGCCGTCGAGCCAGTAGGACTGGCCATCGATCACCGCACGCACCAGCACATGGTCGAAGGCTGCGGCCGTGGGCAGCCGTTCCGGCACGGAATCGCCCAGGGTCGAACTAGCCAGCACCGGCTCCGCCTCGATCCCCAGCCCGCGCAGCAGCGACAGCAGCAGCAGCGTCTTCGCCTTGCAGTCGCCATAGCGCAGCGTCCAGGTCTCGGCCGGCTTCTGCGGGACATAATTGCCGCCATTCATGCCGACCATCAGATAGCGGACATGGTCCTGCACCAGTTGCAGCGCCGCCGCCGCCTTTTCCTTGGGCGATCCCGGCAGCGCCTTGAGCTTGGCCAGTTCGCCCGCCAGCGGCGATCCATCGGCGATCAACCCGTCGGTCGCATAGAGCGGCGCCATCGTCTTCGACACATCGGCCCAACTAGCGAAAGTCGACAGTTCGAACAGCGGCGGATGGGTGAAGCGGGTCGGCGCGTCGGCCGGCATTTCCGGCTGCTTGGCCAGCGGCACGGCAAAGCTCAGCTCGGTAAGGCCGCCCTTCTTGACCGGCTTGGCATCGACGCCGCTCGCCAGCAGCTTCCAGCGCGGCGCGTCCGCATCATCCCAGAGCAGGCGGACCCGGCCATAGCCCAGCCGCAGCGGCGCGGCCGGCAGGGCCGAGACATTCTGGACATGGCCGCCCAGCGCATCATCCTTGCTGGTGGTCGAATAGCGCAGCCGCACCACATCGCCCACCTGCACCCCCTCGACCGCCATGGTCGCGGTCAGGATGCCGCTGATCTGCAGCGCTTCCAGCCCCTGCTCACGGCGCAGCACGGTGAATTTCTTGCCGCTGGCCAGCGCATCGATCACCTGATCGCCGCGCAGGATCGACAGTTCATGGATGATGAGGTCGCCCTTGTCCGGCGCCCAGGGCAGCGTCAGCGAAGAGAGCTGGGTCAGCGCCTCGGCCGAACCGGCGCGGGTGGCGATGTCGGCATAATTCCACAACTGACCCTTCTCGACCCGCTGCTGGCTGTCGAGGATCATCATCGAGGGCGGATCGCCATCGGCCGCGAGCTTGGGCATCGCCGCCTTGTCGATCCAGCCGGGGGCCGGCTGATACAGCGGCACCTCTCCGGCAAAGGCAGGCGCCACAACCGTCATGGCCGCCGAAGCCGCCAACCACCCAAAATGTCTCATTTCCCCCCGAACTTCCTTTTGCACTAAGCCCCGTTTGACCGAAGGCTATGGCATCGCGACGAAGCGCTCAAGGGGAAGCATCACGCGCAAAGAAAAAGGGGCCGGAAAACCGGCCCCTTCTCGAAATTCGCGGCAGTCGCGAAGCGGATTAGCGCTTCGAGAACTGGAAGCTGCGGCGGGCCTTGGCCTTGCCGTACTTCTTACGCTCGACGACGCGGCTGTCGCGGGTCAGGAAGCCTTCGGCCTTGACCGCGCTGCGCAGCGCCGGCTCATACTTCGACAGAGCCTGGGCGATGCCGTGCTTGACCGCACCGGCCTGGCCCGACAGACCGCCGCCCTTGACGGTGGCGATCACGTCATACTGACCTTCACGGTCGGTGACGCCGAAGGGCTGGTTGATGACCAGACGCAGGGTCGGGCGAGCGAAATAGACTTCCTGATCGCGACCGTTGACCGTGATCTTGCCGGTGCCGGGCTTCACCCACACGCGGGCCACGGCGTCCTTGCGGCGGCCGGTGGCATAGGCGCGGCCGAGGCCGTCGATTTCCTGGGCACGCAGCGGAGCCGAAGGCTGGACCGGCGCGGCAGCGACGGGCGCTTCGCCTTCGACGGCAGCCGGGGCAGCGGCAGGAGCGGCAGTGGCCAGCGACGCGAGGTCGGACAGGGACTGACGGTTATCGGACATTATGCACCCACCTTGTTCTTGCGGTTGCGCGACGCGAAGTCGAGCACTTCGGGGTTCTGGGCTTCATGCGGATGCTCGGTGCCGGCGAAGATGCGCAGGTTGCGCATCTGCTGGCGGCCCAGCGGACCACGGGGGATCATACGCTCGACGGCCTTTTCCAGGACGCGCTCGGGGAAACGACCTTCCAGGATCTTCTGGGGGGTGGTTTCCTTGATGCCGCCGGCATAACCGGTGTGCTTGTAGTAAACCTTGTCGGTCAGCTTGCGGCCGGTGAACTTGACCTTGCCCGCGTTGATGATGATGACATTGTCACCGCAATCGACATGGGGGGTGAAGCTCGGCTTGTGCTTGCCGCGCAGGATATTCGCCACAGTCGAAGCGAGACGACCCACGACCAGCCCTTCGGCGTCGATCAGGATCCACTTCTTTTCGACCGTTGCCGGGGTTGCCGGCTTGGTGGTCT
Organism: Sphingobium sp. DN12; assembly: GCF_051058005.1. Classification (NCBI taxonomy): domain Bacteria; kingdom Pseudomonadati; phylum Pseudomonadota; class Alphaproteobacteria; order Sphingomonadales; family Sphingobiaceae; genus Sphingobium; species Sphingobium sp. DN12. The sequence continues at coordinate 348,250 of NZ_CP173717.1, read as the reverse complement.
TCATCAGCGCCTTCATGGTGCCAATTCTCCAAGAATGAACAGTGAACCAGCTACCCAGGGGTCGCCGGAAGATGGGCGCTAATGACGTTTGGGGGCCGACAAGTCAAGAGATTCGGCGGCTTTCACGACGGGTAAAATAATACCACTCACTTGCCGGCAGCAGTCAGGCTCCGCTTTTCGGTCAGCGTCTGGACACCCAGAGTCAGCCTGCGCTCCTGCGCATCGACCAGTCCCGTCTGCGCCGACACGATATAGCGCATCGCGACATGGGCGCCCTCCCCCTGCAGATCCTCCTGCAAGGTCAGGCGGTTGCCGTCATGGGCGGCAACGGTGGACTCGCCCTCCACCGCGACGGCGCGGCCCAGCGGCGGGCCAGCCATGGTGCGCACGCCACGCGGCCTGGCATCGTCAACTTCGCTGTCAACGAACAGCAGCAACGGCTGCACCTCGCCCGACAGCAGCGCCAGCCGTCCCTCGGGCGTGAGACCATCCAGCAGGGTCAGGACATTCTTCGCCGTGCGCTGCCCCGCACTGCCCTCTGGCGCCCTGGCGATCATGGCATTGAGCGCCTTTTCCATCATCGCCCGAACATCATCGACATTGTCGAGGCCGACAATCTTGCCATGGCTATCGAGGCGGAAGCGATGCTCCACCCCCATCAGCGGCGACAGGGCGGCGCGATAGGCGTCGGCACCCGCACCGGGCGCATCGCTGTCCAGGCTGCGCAGCGTGACATGCAGGATATAGCCATCCCCTGCCTTTTCGAAGCGTAGGATCCGATCGGCCCGGAACAGGCTGTCGCGCCCGTCGACCGGGCGATGCTGTTCGATGCGATAGAGCAGATCCTGCCCGGTCGGCGGCGCGAAGCCGATCGCGACCGGGGCGGCCAGTGCCGGCGACGCGAGCGCCAGCGACAGGAAGGCGATCACCCGCTTCATGCCAGTTGCTCCGCGACCCAGGTGGCGAAGGGCGGATGGGCGGCATCGACCGGCAGCGCCAGGATCGCCGGCACATCATAATCGTGCAGCTGCGCGATCCGCGCCATCAGCGCGTCGCGCCGGTCGGCGCGGGTCTTGAACAGGACCGGGACTTCGGCGCCTTCTTCCACCTTGCCCTGCCATTCATAGATGGAGGTGCAGGGACCAAGGATATTGGCGCAGGCGACCAGCCTCTCCTCGACCAGCGCGCGGGCGACGGCACGCGCCTGCTCGGCCGATCCGAACAGGCTGTAGACCAGCACTAGCTCGTTCCGCTCAGGGCTCATGCCCGGCGCGATCCCACCGCATGGGCGCCCCAGGCGGCAGAAGCCACCACCAGCGCGCCGACTGCCTGGTGCAGCACGGCCAGCGGCAGGGCGATGCCGCTGATGACGGTGGCGATGCCCAGCAGCACCTGCGTGCCGACCGCCGCATTGATCGCGATCGACGCGCCGCGATGACCCGCCGCCTTGGCCTTGCGCGCCAGGATGATCAGCATCGCCGCCGCAACCCAGGCCCACCAGCGGTGGATGAAATGGACCAGATAGGGATCGCTGGAGACGGTCGCCCAGAACGAGCCGAGCCATTGGATGCCTTCGGGCACCAGATGGTCGTTCATCAGCGGCCAGGTGCTGGAGACATAGCCGGCGTCGAGGCCGGCGGTGAAGGCGCCGAACATCAGCTGGACCAGCAGCACCAGCAGGGTCGCCAGTGCAAAGGGCTGTAATGCGGCGGGCCGGGCATAGGGATTGCGCGCCAGCGCCAGCAGGTCGAGCGCAGTCCAGATCAGCCCGCCAATGATGAAGAGCGCGGTCAGCAGATGCACCGCCAGCCGATAATGGCTGACATCGGTGCGCACCGACAGGCCCGACTTCACCATCCACCAGCCGATCGCCCCCTGCAACCCGCCCAGCGCCAGCAGCGCGACCAGCCGCCAGCCATAGCCGGCCGGGATCGCCCGCCGCGCCGCGAACCAGATCAAAGGCAGGGCAAAGGCGACGCCGATCAGGCGGCCGAGCAGCCGGTGCAGCCATTCCCAGAAGAAGATGAACTGGAAGGCGGCCAGGCTCATGCCCTTGTTGATCTCCTTATATTCGGGGATCTGCTGATAGTCGCGAAACGCCTCCATCCACTGGTCGTGGGTCAAGGGCGGGATCGCGCCGGTGATCGGCTTCCACTGGGTGATCGACAGGCCGGATTCGGTGAGGCGCGTGATGCCGCCCACCACCACCATGCAGAAGACCAGCGCCGCCACGATGAGCAGCCAGCGGGCAATGGCAACGGGACGCGGAGCCGCGCTGAACGCGGTCGGGGAAGAACGTGTCATGCCCGGTCCATGCGCCCATGCCGCCCCCTATTCAAGAGGCACGGACTGGGACAAAAGGTCATGGGGCTGCCATTGCGCGGGGATACAAATCGGCGCACGGGCGTCTCCCACCAACGCATTGCAACGACAGGGTTATGATGAGCCAGCAGAGGGACATTGCCGACATGATCGCCGAACAGGGGCCGATGGGCGCCCTGACCGCGACGATCGACGCGTCCTCGCCTCTGGGGGCCGCCTCGGACTGGTCGCCATCGCTCGTCTCGACGGTGCGGCTGATGTTGTCGTCGCGCGCGGAAATCGTGCTGTTCTGGGGGCCGGATTATTGCGCCCTCTATAATGAAGCCTATGCCCCCACGATCGGCGACAAGCATCCGCGCGTGCTTGGCCGCCCGGCCCGCGAAGGCTGGGCCGAGCTGTGGGATGATCTTGGCCCGCTGTTGCAATCGGTGCGGGACACGGGCGAAACCTTCCATGCCAAGGACCGTCCTTTCTATATCGAGCGCGATGGCGGCCGGGGCGAGGAGGTCTTCTTCGACATTTCCTATTCGCCGGTGTTCGAACTGGATGGGTCGATCGGCGGCGTGCTGTGCATCGTCAGCGAAACCACCGTCCGCGTGCTGGCCGAGCGCGAGGCGCGGGCCGACCGCAACCGCCTCTGGGCGCTGGCGCGCGACCCCTTCCTGATCGCCGACAGCAATGGCATCTGGCTGTCCGCCAGCCCCGCATGGACCGACATATTGGGCTGGTCGCAGGAGGAACTGATCGGCCGCACATCGGAATGGATGGAGCATCCCGACGATGTGAAGCGGACGCGCGGCGAGGTGCAGGATCTGGCCGATGGTCATCCGACCATGCGGTTCGAAAACCGGTTCCGCACCAAGCGGGGCGACTATCGCATCTTCAGCTGGACGGCCGTGCCCGAGGGCGACCTCATCTATTGCGTCGCCCGCGACGTGACCCGGCATCGCGCCGACGCCCAGACCCTGGCTGAAACCGAAGCCGCGCTGCGCCAGGCGCAGAAGATGGAGACGCTGGGCCAGCTCACCGGCGGCGTCGCGCATGACTTCAACAATCTGCTGCAGATCGTCACCGGCAATCTGGACCTGCTGCAACGCGCCCTGCCCGACGACCAGCCGCGCCTGCGCCGCGCCGCCGACAATGCCATGGCCGGGGCCGAACGGGCGGCGATACTGACCCAGCGGCTGCTCGCTTTCTCCCGTCGCCAGCCCCTGGCCCCCGACCGGGTCGATCCCAACCGGCTGATCGCGGGCATGTCGGACCTGCTGCACCGGACGCTGGGCGAGATGATCGAGGTGGAAACGGTGCAGAGCCCGCGGGTCTGGCCGGTCGAGATCGACGTCAACCAGATGGAAAATGCGTTGCTCAACCTCGCGGTCAATGCGCGCGACGCGATGCCGCAGGGCGGCAAGCTGACGATCGAGGTCGCCAACACCCATCTCGACAGCCATTATGCCGCGACCGAGCAGGAAATCACGCCCGGCCAATATGTGCTGATCTGCGTGTCGGACACCGGCATGGGCATGGATGCCGACACGCTGTCCCACGCGATCGAACCCTTCTTCACCACCAAGGATGTCGGACGCGGCACCGGCCTTGGCCTGTCGATGGTCTATGGCTTCGTCAAACAGTCGGGCGGCCATGTCCGGGTCTATTCGGAGGCAGGCCATGGCACGACGGTGAAAATCTATTTGCCGCGCTATCATGGCCTGCTGCCGGTGGCGACCGAAGAGACGGTGCAGGCCCCGCCCCCACCCTGTCCGCAGGCCGGGCAGGAGGTGATCCTGGTGTGCGAGGATGACGAGAATGTCCGCGCCTATTCGGTCGAGGTGCTGCGCGACCTAGGCTATCGCGTGATCGAGGCGGGCGATGGCCCGACCGCCCTCGCGGCGCTGGACGCGGCAGCCGAGCCGATCGACCTGCTGTTCACCGACGTGGTGCTGCCCGGTGGCATGACCGGGGCGGACATTGCCCGCGCCGCCAAGGCGAAGCAGCCGGGGCTACGCGTGCTGTTCACCACCGGCTATGCCCGCAACGCGATCATCCATCATGGCCGGCTCGATCCGGGGGTCGAGCTGCTGACCAAGCCCTTCACCTACAGGGCGCTAGGCGAGAAGATCCGCGATATGCTGGACCGGGTGGAAAGCCCGGTCCAGTAGAAGGTCAGCCCTTGGCGCGCTGCCAGGCGGCGACCAGATCGACCGCGCGTTCGCGCACGGTCAGCGCATCGTCGCCCGGACGATAGAGCGCGCCACCCACGCCGATCCCTTCGCAGCCACCGGCGAGCCAGTCGCCGATCGTGTCCGCGCCGGTGCCGCCCACGGCCCACACGCCGACATGCTTGGGCAGCACGTCCTTGACCGCCTTCACATAGGCCGGGCCGAGCTGGGCCGCGGGGAACAGCTTCACCCGGCGCGCGCCGGCCTCGACCGCGCGGAACGCCTCGCTCGGCGTCATGAAGCCGGGCAGCAGTTCAAGGCCGAGTTCGGCGCCGCGCGCGATCACTTCGGGAACGGTATTGGGCGTCACCATGATGCGGCCGCCCGCGCCCGCCAGCGCCTCGACCGCCTCGACCGTCAGCACCGTGCCGCCGCCGATCAGCGCGCGATCGCCAAAGGCCTGCTGCATCGCCGCGATGCTGACCAGCGGATCGGGCGAATTGAACGGCACCTCGATCACGCGGATGCCGGCTTCCACCAGGGCGGTGGCGATATCGAGCGCCTCTTCGGGCTTCACGCCGCGCAGAATGGCGGCGATCGGCGGCGCGCCGTCGGCCAGCAGGTCGTCGAGGATCATCGGTCAGTTCTCCAGAAAGCCAAGGCCAGCCCGCGCACAGGCGTCGCCGTCCAGCGATTGCGAAGCGATGCCCTGCGCATCGAGGGCACGGGCATAGCGATCCGAAAGCCGCGCGTCACCAATCAAGACGACGCCGGTGTCGCCGGCCAAAGCGGCGCGCGCCTCGGCAATCTCGCAGCCGATGACAAGGCCCGACAGATAGCCCAGCGCCCAGTCGGCCGAACGCCCGGCGCGCAGCCGCATCGCCCGCGCCGCAAACAGGGAGGCAAGCAGCCGCCCCGCGCCGGCCCGCTCCAGCCCCTCGGCAAATCCGGCCGCCTCCTCTGCCGGATCGGCATCGGCGGCGGCGATATTGGGGCTCAGCGTCGAACGATCCCGCAGCAGCGCGAACAGTTCGCCGGTCGGCACGGTGCGGAAGCGGATCACCCGGCCATCCTCCACCAGCGTCCATTTGCTGTGGGTGCCGGGCAGCACGATCAGGTGACGGCCAGTGGCGAGCCGCGGATCGAGCGCCATCGCGCCGAAAATCTGCGCCTCCTCGCCGCGCATAACATCGGCAATGCCATCGGCGCCGGTGCAGGCGAGGCCCGCCATGATCGCCAGCGGCGCGCCGCGCCAGTCGAAGCGCACGGCAACCTCTGCCCAGCTATCGGCGTCGGCCGGGCAATCGGCATAGGGCGCCTCGACCCAGCCGTCGCGCGCGCCCACCATGCCGCACAGGCGGATCGATGTCGGCATGCCGTCCTCCAGCCAGGGGGCGATCGCCTCGGCAAAGGCGGCTTCCGCCTCGCGGCCGACCACGCCGATGCCCGGCCCGTCGCGGCGCGCCACGATCCGCCCCGCTTCCACCCGGAACAGCCGCAGATTGCTGGTCCCCCAGTCGCCGATCACTGCATAGTCGCTCATCGATGACCCGTCCGATTTTTCGCGTTCAACCGCACTTTCCCTCTCTTTGTATCCTTGAAAAGTTATTTGTCTGAGTATATCGGAGAGGCAAGCGCGTCAACGTGCCAAGCCTTTTCAAAGTGTCAGGATGCCCACATGAGCGATTCGTCCAAGCCTACTCCCAAGCTGCGTAGCCGCGCCTGGTTCGACAACCCAGACAATATCGACATGACCTCGCTCTATCTGGAGCGCTACCTGAACTTCGGCCTCAGCCTTGAGGAACTGCGCAGCGGCAAGCCGATCATCGGCATCGCCCAGACCGGCAGCGACCTGTCGCCCTGCAACCGCCATCACCTCGTGCTGGCCGAGCGCATGCGCGAAGGCATTCGCGAAATGGGCGGCATCGCACTCGAATTCCCGGTCCACCCGATCCAGGAAACCGGCAAGCGCCCGACCGCCGGCCTTGACCGCAACCTCGCCTATCTGGGCCTGGTCGAAGCCATGTATGGCTATCCGCTCGACGGCGTGATCCTGACCAGCGGCTGCGACAAGACCACCCCGGCGCTGCTGATGGCCGCCGCCACCGTCAACATTCCGGCGATCGCCCTGTCGGTCGGCCCGATGCTCAATGGCTGGCACAAGGGCGAGCGCACCGGTTCGGGCACGATCGTGTGGCATGGCCGCCAACTGCTGGCCGCCGGCAAGATCGACGATGAAGGCTTCATCAAGCTGGTCGCATCGTCGGCGCCGTCGACCGGCTTCTGCAACACCATGGGCACCGCCAGCACCATGAACGCGCTCGCCGAAGCGCTGGGCATGATGCTGCCGGGCAGCGCGGCGATCCCCGCCCCCTATCGCGACCGTCAGGAAGCCGCCTATCGCACCGGCAAGCGCATCGTCGAAATGGTGCATGAGGACCTGAAGCCCTCCGACATCATGACGCTCGACGCCTTCCACAACGCCATCGTCGCCAACTCGGCGATCGGCGGTTCGACCAACGCGCCGATCCACCTGGCCGCCATCGCCCGCCACATGGGCGTCGACCTGCCGCTCAAGGATTGGGAAACCGTCGGTCACAAGGTGCCGCTGCTGGTCAACATGCAGCCGGCCGGCGAATATCTGGGCGAGGATTATTACCGCGCCGGCGGCCTGCCCGCCGTCATCAGCCAGCTGATCGACCAGGGCCTGATCAAGGAAGGCGCGATGACCGTCAATGGCAAGACCATGGGCGAAAATTGCAAGGGCGTGGAGATCGAGGATGAAAAGGTCATCCGTCCCTTCGGCCAGCCGCTCAAGCAGGAAGCCGGCTTCCTGGTGCTGACCGGCAACCTGTTCGACGAAGCGGTCATGAAGACCAGCGTCATCAGCGAAGAATTTCGCATGCGTTACCTGTCGAACCCTGATGATCCGGAAGCCTTCGAAGGCCCGGCGGTCGTGTTCGACGGTCCGGAAGATTATCACCACCGCATCGACGATCCGTCGGTCGGCATCACCGCCGACACGCTGCTGTTCATGCGTGGCGCCGGCCCGATCGGCTATCCGGGCGCGGCCGAGGTCGTGAACATGCGTCCGCCCGCCTATCTCATCACCGAAGGCGTGTCGGCCCTGCCCTGCATCGGCGATGGCCGTCAGTCGGGCACCTCGGGCAGCCCGTCGATCCTCAACGCCTCGCCCGAAGCGGCGGCGATGGGTGGCCTTGCCCTGCTGGAAACCGGCGACCGCGTCCGCATGGACCTGAAAAAAGGTGTCGTGAACGTGCTGATTTCCGACGAGGAACTGGAAGCCCGCCGCGCCAAGCTGATCGCCGAAGGCGGTTACAAATATCCCGCCTCGCAGACCCCCTGGCAGGAAATCCAGCGCTCGGTCGTCGGTCAAATGAACACTGGCGCGATCCTGGAAGGTGCAGAGAAATATCAGCGCATCGCCCAGACCATGGGCCTGCCGCGCGACAACCACTGATTTGGCATTGATCCGGTAAACGGCGCGTCATTCAAAGGAGGCAACAGGACGTAATTTCCGTGCAGCGATGCTCGAAATTGCGTCCCCTCGTCCCCATCTGATGGGCGCGCCGTTCCGGCAAATATTACCCCCTTTCCACGACATTTCGGGAGATATCCATGTTCAACGGAGCCATTCTGGTCGGTGCTGCCGAGCGCACCGGTGGTGAGCCCTTCTTCGCGGTCGATCCGTCGACCGGCGCCAAGGGCGACGTCGCCTTCCACAACGCCTCGACCGCCGATGTCGCCGACGCCTGCGCGCTGGCCGACAGCGCGTTCGAGGGCTTCTCGACCCTGTCTCCCGAAACCCGCGCGGCCTTCCTGGAAGCCGTGGCCGACCAGATCATGGAAATCGGCGACCTGCTGATCACCACCGCCATGAGCGAAACCGGCCTGCCGCGTGGCCGCCTGGAAGGCGAGCGTGGCCGCACCGTCGGCCAGCTGCGCCTGTTCGCTTCCTATGTCCGCCAGGGCGACTGGCTCGACGTCACCATCGACAAGGCGCTGCCGGAACGCACCCCGCTGCCCCGCAGCGACCTGCGCCGCGTCAACCATGCCGTCGGCCCGGTCGCCGTGTTCGGCGCGTCCAACTTCCCGCTCGCCTTCTCGGTCGCGGGCGGTGACACCGCATCGGCCTTCGCCGCCGGCTGCCCGGTCGTCGTGAAGGGCCACCCGGCCCACCCCGGCACCGGCGAACTGGTCGCCCGCGCCATCGCCGCCGCGGTCAAGGCCAGCGGCCTGCATGAAGGCGTCTTCTCCTACCTGCCCGGCACCACCAATGATCTGGGCGGCGCGCTGGTCGCCGATCCCCGCATCAAGGCGGTCGGCTTCACCGGTTCGCGCGGCGGCGGCATTGCGCTGATGAAGATCGCCGCCAACCGCGAAGAGCCGATCCCGGTCTATTCGGAAATGTCGTCGATCAACCCGGTCGTGCTGCTGCCGGGCGCGCTCGCGGCCCGCGCCGAAGCGCTGGGCACCGCCTTCGTCGGTTCGCTGAGCCTGTTCGCTGGCCAGTTCTGCACCAACCCCGGCATGGTGATCGCGCTCGACAGCCCCGATCTCGACCGTTTCGTCGCCTCGGCGGCAACGGCCCTGTCGGCCAACCAGCCCCATGTCATGCTGACGCCGGGCATCCACGCCGCCTATGAAAAGGGCGTCGAGGCGCTGGCCGGCGCGGAAGGCGTCACCACAGTCGCGCGCGGTGCCGAAGCCGAAGGCGTGAACCTGGCCCAGTCGGCCCTGTTCGCCACCAGCGGCGAACAGTTCCGCACCAACCCGGCGCTGTCGCATGAAGTGTTCGGTTCCTCGTCGATCCTGGTGAAGTGCGCCACGATCGAGGAAGTGATCGCCACCATCGCCCAGATGGAAGGTCAGCTGACCGCCACGCTGCAGATGGACGAAAGCGACAATGACAATGCCGCCAAGCTGCTGCCGACGCTGTCGCGCAAGGTTGGCCGTGTGCTCGCCAATGGCTGGCCGACCGGCGTCGAAGTGACCCATGCCATGGTCCATGGCGGTCCATTCCCGTCGACCTCGGACGGCCGCACCACCTCGGTCGGCACGCTGGCGATGATGCGCTTCCTGCGTCCGGTCTGCTATCAGGACGTCGTCGACGCCGTGCTGCCGCCGGCGCTGCAGGCGGCCAACCCCTGGAAGCTCAACCGCCGCATGGAAGGCAAGCTGGAGCTGGCGCAGTGACCGTCATTTCGCTGGTTCAGTTCAACGAGGGTGGCACGCGCGGCGTCGCCGCCCTCGACCAGACCGGCGCGGCGAAGCGGGTGATGGGCGCAAGCTCCACCCGCCAGCTGGCGCTGGACGCGATCGCGGCGGGCCAGAGCCTGGCCGCCTTTGCGGAAGGCAAGCTGGGCGATGCGGTGGACCTGACCGCCGTCACCCTGCTCTCGCCGATCGACCATGAGGATGCCGCGCATCTGCTGGTCGCCGGCACCGGGCTGACCCATCTCGGCTCGGCCGAAGGGCGCGACAAGATGCACAAGGCCGCCACCTCGGGCGACCTCACCGACTCCATGCGCATGTTCCTGATGGGCGTCGAGGGCGGCAAGCCGGCCGATGACGGCATCGGCGCGCAGCCCGAATGGTTCTACAAGGGCGACGGCCAGATCCTGGTCGATCCGGGCCAGGACTTCACCATGCCGGCCTTTGCCGAGGATGGTGGCGAGGAACCCGAAGTCGCCGGCATCTACCTGATCGACGCCGACGGCACGCCGGTGCGTCTGGGCTTTGCGATCGGCAATGAATTTTCCGATCACATCACCGAACGCGGCAATTATCTGTGGCTCGCCCACTCCAAGCTGCGCCAGGCCTCACTCGGCCCGGAACTGCTGCTGGGCGACCTGCCGCAGGATCTGCGCGGCACCAGCCGCATCGTCCGCAATGGCGAGACGGTGTGGGAAAAGCCGTTCCTGTCGGGTGAGACCAACATGTCGCACACGATCGCGAACCTGGAACATCATCATTTCAAATATGGTCTGTTCCGTCGTCCCGGCGACATTCATGTCCATTTCTTCGGCACCGCCACCCTCTCCTTCTCCGATGGCTTCGCCACCCAGGAAGGCGATGTGTTCGAGGTCGAGGCCAGGCCCTTCACCCTGCCGGTCCGCAATGGCCTCACGCGCGCAGCGGACGAGGGCAAGACCAAGGTAAAGGCGCTATGAGCATCAAGGCCGGCCTCGTAGGCCTGGGCAAGATCGCCCGCGACCAGCATCTGCCCGCGATCGCCAAGATCGACGGCATCGATCTGGTCGCCGTCGCCAGCCGCAACGCGCAGGGCGAAGGGGTGAATAATTATCCCGATCTCGGCGCGATGCTGGCGGGCGAGCCCGACATGGACGCCGTCATCCTGTGCCAGCCGCCGCAGGTCCGCTATCAGGCGGCCCGTCAGGCGATCCTGGCTGGCAAGCATGTCTTCCTGGAAAAGCCGCCGGGTGCGACCGTGTCGGAAGTGGATGCGCTGATCGCGCTGGCCAAGGCCAATGGCGTCACCCTCTATGCCAGCTGGCACAGCCGCTATGCCGCCGCCGTCGCCCAGGCCAAGGACTGGATGGCGTCGCGCACGATCGAGCGCATCTCGATCCAGTGGCGTGAGGATGTCCGTCACTGGCATCCGGGCCAGCCCTGGATCTGGGAAGCGGGCGGTTTCGGCGTGTTCGATCCGGGCATCAACGCCCTGTCGATCCTGACCGAAATCGTTGCCGAGCCGATCACCCTGCTGTCGGCCGAACTGGAAGTGCCGTCCAACAAGCAGGCGCCGATCGGCGCGACGCTGGCGATGGCAACCGCTTCGGGTGCGCCGATCGACACCGTGTTCGACTGGCGCCAGACCGGTCCCCAGACCTGGGACATCGCGGTCGAAACCAGCAATGGCAAGCTGCTCCTGTCCGAAGGCGGCAATACGCTGACCCTGGACGGCGAAGTCCAGTTGAAGGCGCCGGACGAGGAATATCCGACCATGTATCGGCGCTTCGTCGGGCTGGTGGCGGACAAGGCGATCGACGCCGACACCGCGCCGCTGCGCCTGGTGGCCGATGCCTTCCTTTGTGGCCGGCATTGCCCTACGGCTGATTTTGAGGACTAAATTCAACGGAGGTAGAATGGGGAGCGAGCGCAAGGACGGACCGGAACGCAAGTTCGCGTCGGACGAAGGCTCGCTCCGCATTCATCAGGCGATCGCCCGCGACATGGGCACCGCCATCCTGACCGGCAGGCACAAGCCCGGCGACCTGTTCGAGGGCGAGATCGAGGCATCGGAACGGCTTGGCGTATCGCGCACCGCCTATCGCGAGGCGATCCGCATCCTGATTGCCAAGGGCATGCTGGAAAGCCGCCCGAAGGCCGGCACCCGTGTCCTGCCGCGCGCGCGCTGGAACGTGCTCGATCCCGAAATGCTCGCCTGGATGTTCGCCGGCGAACCCGACCGCGCCTTCATCCGCGACCTGTTCGAGCTGCGCGGCGTGATCGAGCCGGCGGCGGCCGAATTTGCCGCGCGCCGCCGCACCGACGATCAACTGGCGATCATGGACGCGGCGCTCGCCGAGATGGAACGCTATGGCCTGTCCACGCCGGAGGGACGCGCCGCCGACCAGCGTTTCCACAATGCCATCCTGGCCGCGACCCATAATGACGCGCTGGAGGCGTTGGCCAGTTCGGTCGGCGCGGCGGTCAGCTGGACTACCACCTTCAAGCATCGCAAGAAGCTGTTGCCGCGCGATCCCCTGCCCGATCACCAGGCGGTGCATCGCGCCATCGCCGCACGCGACACGGCGGCCGCGCGCAACGCCATGGCCGAACTGCTGCGCCTGGCCTTTGCCGACATGGATATTGCGCTCAGCGAACCGGGCGCCTGATCAACCGACCTCTGCGCGGGCGCCGGCCGGCATCCACCGGACCAGCCCCGCCCGCCCCTGCCGCGCGATCAGGCCCGTCATGTTGGCGACAGCGAAACTGACACCATGAAGGTTGCGAGGCTGAGGCACGCCGGGGATCGGCCGGGGATGCCCCGACGCGAAGGCCAGCCCCGCCCGCAACCGAAAATCGTCGCGCGGACAATCCCAGTCGAGGCCGACACCCAAGACCATATCCAGACTGCCGGGATAGCAGGGCGTGCCGTCATTATCGCGTGCCGCCACGATCAGGATGCCGGCTGCCAGCGCCCGTTCCGCCACCGCTGCAAACGCCTCGCCATGGGCCGGATTGACGGTGCCGAGGCTGAGGTTGATGAGGTCCACCTGCGCCGCCACCGCCCGGTCGATCGCCGCGACCAGCGCCCGCGCCGTGGTGCTGAGCGCGTCATGAAACACCCGGATCGGCAGGCAGAGCGCATCGGGCGCCTGATCCTGGATCGCGGCTGTCACGGCGGTGCCATGGCCAAGCCGGTCGCCTGTGTCAGCTTCGCTGTCACCCCCATCCTTGGCGATCGCATAACCGGGCAGCAGCCGGGCGGCATCGATATGGGGATGATCGGGATGGACGCCGCTATCGATCACGGCGATGCGCAGCGGATCAGGCGGCAGATCAGGCATGGGCCGGCTCAGGCTGTTGCGCCACCTGCGCCTGCCCGTCGGTGATCGTCACGATCCGGTCGGCGATCCGCGCCAGCGCCGGCTTGTGGGTGATGAGGATGATGGTCGCATCGGGCAGCGCGCCGCGCAGCCGCTGCGCCACCAGCGCCTCGGTCTCGCCATCCAGCGCCGACGTCGGCTCGTCGAGGATCAGCACCGATGGCCGGCGCAGCAGCGCGCGGGCGATGACGATACGCTGCCGCTCGCCCGCCGACAGCGCCAGCCCCCGCTCACCCGTGCGGGTGTCCAGCCCCTCGGGCAGGCGCGCCAGGAACGCATCCAGCCCGGCGGCATGGGCGGCGGCCTCGATATCCGCGGTCCGCACATCCGGCAGGGCAAAGCCGATATTGGCGGCGATACTGTCGTTGAACAGCCAGGGCGACTGGTCAACCAGCATCACCTCGCGCCGCAGATCGTCGAGCCGCAGGTCGCGCAGATCATGGCCGTCGAGCAGGATGCGTCCCCCGGTGGGATCGGCATGGCGCACCATCAGGTCGGCCATGGTCGACTTGCCGACGCCGCTCGGCCCGAGGATGGCGCAGATACTGCCGGCGGGGATGGACAGGTCCATGTCGCGCAGCACCGGATCGCGATCATAGCGCATCGCCACCTGTTCGAAGCGGATGTCGCCGCGCACCCGGCCGATCGGCGCGGCATCGGCCCGCTCCTCGACATCGGGCCGGGTGTCGAAAAGCTCGAAGATCCGCCCCAGCGACACCCGCGCTGAAGCAAGGCCCGACGTCAGACCCATCAGTGTCTGGATCGGCGACAGCAGCCGCATATGATAGGTCATGAAGGCGACCAGCGTACCGATGCTCATGTCGCCCTCGATGATCCGCCAGCCGCCATAGAGGATCACGGCAGAGGTCGCCCCGGTCATCAGCGTGCCGGGCAGCGCCCCGGTCATGTAGGAGGCGACCTGCATCCGCAGCATCGCGCCGACAAAGGCGTCATTCTTCGCCTTGAAGCGCCCGACCTCATGCTCGCCGGCGCGCAATGCGGTGACGACGCGCATGCCCATCACCGTATCGACCAGCAGGCTGCCGAGATCCGCGCCCCGCTCGCGCATGTCGCGGGTCAGCGCGGTCAGCCGCCGCTGATAATAAGTGAAGGCCACCAGACTGGCCGGCACCAGCAGCACCCCGACCAGGAACAGCCGCCAGTCGAGCCAGAGCATCATCGCGACGCAGCCGATGAAGAAGAGCAGGTTGCTGACCACGGAGAGCAGAGTGTCGGACGCGATCCGCTGCACGTCGCTCACATCGCTGTTCATGCGCGAGACGAGATCGCCCAGCCGGAAACTGGCATAGAAGCGCGGCGAGAGCGTCTGGAGATGGCGCAGCAGCGCAGCGCGCATGTCATAGAGCATCGCCGCCGACAGCCGGACATAGCGATAGCTCGCAAGGATGTTGACGCCGAAACCCAGTATCGTGACCGTAATCATGATGCCGGCAATCCGCCACAGCGCCCCCATGTCCCGCCGCAGCAGCGCCTGATCGATCATCAGCTTGGACAGATAGGGCTGCGCCAGTCCCAGCGCGGTCGACAGGATGCTGATCGCCAGCACCAGCAACAGCCCGCGCCGATAGGGCCGGATATAGGGCAGCAGCCGGCGATAGCTGCGCCATTCGGCAACAGGCGCGCTCATGCCGCCGCCCGCCGTGGCACCAGCCGCAGGCCATGCAGCGCATATTGCGGCTCGGGCAGCTTCGCCAGCAGCCCGGTACACCAGCGATGCCCCTGCATCAGTGCGTCATGCTGCGCCCGCCACCACTCGCCCCGCCCGCCATCGGCATAAAATTGGGCGCAGAGCAGCAGATGCCGGCGCATCGCCGCGATCAGCATCGCCCGATAATGGCCGAGCAAAGCGGCCCGGTCGCCGCCTTGCGCGATGCCCGTCAGCACCGCGCTGGCCAATATCGCCTCGCGCACCGACTGGGCCGTCCCATCGCCACAGATCGGATCGAAGCCGATCGCCGCCGTGCCGCAGGCCAGCCAGTCATCGCCGACCAGCGGCAAATGCAGGCGCGGCGCGGCCAGAAAGGGGCGCGACGATCCGCCGATCGGATCGACCACCGGCGCGATCAGCCGGCTCTGCGCCAACAGCGCGTCGATTTCGCCACCAACGCCCAGCAGCCAGCCCTCTTCCCCGTCCGCCGGCACCAGGAATAGCCAGCCGCTCTCGACCGCCTCGACCCGCCCTTCTTCGCGGCAGGCCGGATCGCGCAGCCGCACACGGGCGGCGACGGCATGGCGCTCGCCAAAGACATGCAGCTCGCCCATCGGCAGCGGCGGCGCGGCATGGATGGTGAAATCGGGCGCGGCCATCGGCGCTTCGTCGGGCACGGCGAGCGCCGCCTGCACCATTGTTTCCGACGCCAGCACAGCCTCATGCGGCACCATCACCGGCGCTCTGCCCCAGGCGACCAGCCGGCGACGCACGCGCGGCGCGTCGGCGAACAGGTCCGGTCGCGCAAACAGGTCGCGGATCAAGGCCAGCGCCGCCTCGCTCAACAACAGGCTGGGCACCGGCGGGCGATAGGTGGCTTCGATCGCAACCCGAAGCCCCGCCCCTTTCAGCAGATGCGCGCAGGCATTGGCGGCCATCCCGCTGCCCCGGATGGCCACAGACCTCATGCCTCCAGCATCCCGGAGGAAAAACGCATCACCCTCACGGCACCGCCACCATGCCAGCGCCGGTCGCGTCATTGCCCAGATCCCAGGTGGCTTCGAGTTTCAGCGTCTTCGCGTCATAGACTTCGATGTCGAAGCTGGCGCCGTAGATATAGAGCTTGGCCCCATCCATCGACATGCCGAAGCGGAAGCGCGATCGGCAGGGGAATTCCGCCTTGTCCACCACCGCGTTGGTGGAAAGGTCCATGTGCCAGAACTCACACCGCTTCGATCCTAACGTGCCGTTGGTGACGACGGTATAGGCCTGCTTGCCGTCGGGCGTGATTTCCAGCCCCGCCATCGCGGCCGGCGCCGGACCGATCGGGGTGAAGTCGAACTGGCGGCTATTAAGGTCGAACCGGGCCAGGCCGAACATCTTGCTGTGGATATAGGGGTCGGCCGCGTTGAACAGCGACACATATTGGCCGGGCGTGCGCAGCGTTTCGAGCGATCCGCCAAAGCCGACATTCTCCAGCCCCGTGCCTTCGGGCCGGGCGAGATCGATGCGGTCGGTGGCCTTCAATGTCGCGGTGTCGATGACGATCACCTTCTCGCCAAAGGCGTAGAGATATTTGCCGTCGCCCGACACCTTGAAGGCGACGCGATAGCCGCCGATCGCCTTTTCATCATCCTTCTCGATCTCGGCGGTGCGCACCAGCTTGCCGAGCTTCAGGTCAATGACGCCATAGAGCGGCTTGCTGACCTTGTAGCGGTCCATTTCCTTGTCGATCCTGGTGATGATCGTGTAGAAATAGCGGCCTGCCGGGTCCACCACACCGCCATAGAAGCGCACTCGGTTGGGGCCATCGTTCAGGCTGAACTTGCTCACCACCTGCCGGCTGGCGGCGTCGATCACCTCGATCCCGCTCGTCGTGATGGTCGACACATAGATGCGCTTGCCATCGTCCGACAGGCTCATGGCGGTCGGCAGGCCGGTGTCCAGCTTGATCTTCTGCGTCACCGCGCCCTTGCCCTCGTCAAAGACCAGCAGGACGTCGGGATAGGCGCCCATGAACAGGGTCGCGGCATGGGTGGGGATGGTCGCCAGCGCGGCGAGGCCCGCCGCCAGGACGAAGCGGATTTTCTGCATCGCGCGCCTCATGGAAACACCAGGTCGAGATTGCGCCAGTCCTTCGTCGCGGTGGCACAGTTACTGGCCCAGTCGGGCGAATAATTCACATGGTCAGGCACCTGCACCGGCCAGAAGCAGGTGACGTAGCAGTCATAGATGTCGCGCTCGACCGGCTGGCACAGGCCCGCCGTGCCGCCGCCCGCATCCACTTCCCAGCCGGGCGAGAAGGACAGGGTACAGCCCATCGGCACATGGGGACGCGGCGCCTGTTGCAGGGCGACGACATCCTCCTCCATGTCGGACGGCGTGGCGCCAGACGCGGCCGCGACCTCGATCGCCGCCTCCATCTGCGTCACGGCGTCGTCGATCCGCCGCGCCTTTTTGTTGATGGCACGAAGATGCTTCATGACAGCCCCTTTCGTTCAGCGAAATGCTCGAGGAAGCCGGGGTTCTTCACCGCCAGCTCGCCATAGATATGCAGGCAGGTGTCGGTCCATTGCCGGATCCAGTCGCAATAATGGAGATTGGCATGGCCGGTGTCGCCATAACGGACGAACGCCTCATGGTGGCAGCCGCCGGCGCAGAGCGGCCGCGCCCAGCAACTCTGGCAATCATATTTGGCGCCGACATGGCCGCGGCTCAGGAAATCGCCCTGCTTGGCCCGGTCGATGCCGCTCGACACATGGCCCATCACATGGGTGTCGGCGTCGGTGAAACGGTGGCACGGCGACAGGTCGCCCGACGGGTTGACCCCCATCAGCCCCATGCCCGCGCCGCAGGGATGCGATTTGTTGACGCCCGAAATCAGCTCGCTGATCGTCTCGCTGACATTGGTGAAGCCATGGACCTGCCCGCGCAGCGCAAACTCCAACCATTCGCGCGCCAGCAGGTTGAACTGCGCCAGCACGCTGTCCATGCCATCGGCGTCGATCGAATAGGCCCGCGTTTCCCCCGTGGTCACCGGCGCGAAGCCGACTTCGTGGAAACCCAGATCATCCTTCAGATGGCGGAAGATGCGCACGACATCGGTCACGCCTTCGGTCAGGGTGACGCGCGCGGTCACCGCACGGGTGCGATGATGGGCGATCAGCGTGCGCAACCGCGGCTCGATCACCGCATAGCTGCCCTTGCCATTCTTGTAGACGCGATGCTTGTCCTGCAGTTCGGGCGGGCCGTCCATCGACACGGTCACGCCGACCCGGTTATCCGACAGGAAGGTGACGATTTCCAGCGTCAACAGCGTGGCATTGGTGGTGAGGCTATAGGTGATCCCCTTGCCCACAGCCGCCGTCGCGCCATTGGCATAATCCACCACATCGCGCAAAAGCTTGAAATTCATCAAGGTTTCGCCGCCGAAGAAGGTGATGTGGACCGACGGGCGGTTCGCCGCCTCCGCGATCAGCAGGTCGACCGACGCCCTGGCCGTCTCCAGCGTCATATATTTGGGTTTGCCGGCCGGGGTCGCGATCTTGTCCGCGCCGAATTCATAGCAATAGGTGCAGGCCAGATTGCACTGGTTGGTGATGTTGAGCACCAGCGCTTGCAACGGGAAATCGGCCGGCGGTGCTTCGGGCACCGACACAGGCGCCGCGCCCAGATGGATGAGCTGCGCCGCGCGCAATTCACGCACCAGCGCCTCCGCCTCGGCCAGGTCGCCTTCCTCGCCCGCCAGTTCGCGGACCAGCGCGGCATGGCTCAGCTCCTGTCCATCGAGCCGGTCCAGCACGGCCTGCACCTGCGCATCGATCTCGAAGATCGCGCCGGCACTCACCAGATAGACGAAGTCGCTGCCGCCGGCGGCAAAGCCATGATATTCGGCGCGGCGATAGGCGGGGGCCTGCATGACGGTCATCGCGACACCTCCGGCTGGTCGAAGCGCTGATACATGGGCACGGTCACGACCAGATAGGACCGGGCGCTCAGGGGCTTGCCGAACTTGTCCTTTTCCGCCTTCGCCGTGGCGACGACCCAGACCTCGCCATAATTGTTGCGGCTGAACCGGCGTTCGGGGTTGGGGCCTTCCAGCCCTGGCGTGAAGAGGGCGGTGGGGCTCAGCGCCCCCACATATTTCATGTCGTCATCATAATAGACCGACATGAATTCCTGCATCGACCAGGTCGCATCGACCGGGCCGATGGCTACGTCGTCGCTCGTGTTCGGCTTGCCATCCAGGCCGTTGTCATAACCGATCGCCTCATACTGCTGGTATCCCTTGGCGAACTTGGTGCCGCCCAGCCGGGCCAGGCTCGTTTCCGGCGTGACCTTGAGATAATCGACCTTGCGATAGACCGGGAACGCCTTTTCCAGCACCGCGCCGCCAATGCCGACATCGCGCTGGCCGGCGGGCGCGCTCGCCGCGACATCGACGCTCAGCACCGCCTTGCCCGGCGTCGCCGACACGACCCTGGCGACGGTAACGCCCGCACCCAGATCGACATCCGCCGCGGTCAGGGACGCGGGCAGATTATGGCCCCAGATGGTGACATCGACGCCCTTCGCCCCGGCCTTCACCGCCCCCGGCGTCACCGCCAGGATCGCGGGCGCAGCCGTCGCCCGGACCAGCTTCACATCATAGCCGAATTCCTGATATTCGCCCCAGAACCAGCGCCCTTCGGCGCGCTGCTGGTCGGGCGCGAACCACATCGTCTCGCGCGCCGGGCTGCCCAGATCATCGGGCTTCCCCAGCGCCGCGCCGCCCTTGGACGAACCGCGCCAGCTATAGCCGGAATAGACAAGGCCCGTGCCGCTGCGGCTGATGGTGGCGCCGTTGGAGAGCGAGGTGAGCGACGCGCTGGTCTTGAACTCATCCGCCGCCGCGCCCGGCGCCACCGTCATCGTGCCGACGAAGCGCCCCTGTCCCGGCACCGACGCCACCACCAGCCAGTCGCCCGCCAGCCGCGGCGCGCGCAGACGCGAGCTCCAGGCGGCCCATTCGGGCGTATGCAGCCCCGCCACGTTGGGCAGGTAGGTCAG
The DNA here is from genome assembly GCF_051058005.1 of Sphingobium sp. DN12. Classification (NCBI taxonomy): domain Bacteria; kingdom Pseudomonadati; phylum Pseudomonadota; class Alphaproteobacteria; order Sphingomonadales; family Sphingobiaceae; genus Sphingobium; species Sphingobium sp. DN12. The sequence goes on along the minus strand of NZ_CP173717.1, from coordinate 328,454 downwards.
CGCATATTCGCCGCGCGTCATCTTGTCCTTGGGATCGCGGCCGGCTGGCTGCTCGCTATCCTCGGCCGGGCGGCGATATTGGGCGTCGGCCTGCGAATAAAGGGCGACATGCAGATCCTGCAGCGTCTTCCATTCCAGCTTCGACCGGCGCCAGGACAGGGGCTGGGCAAAGGCATGGCAGCTGGCGCAAGCGCCGCGCATCGTCTCGTTGGGCAGCACTTCGTCGATGATCCGCTTTTCGGGCAGATACATGACCGGCCGTGCCTCCTCCGGCGCCAGCCCGTGCGAGGCGGACAGCGACTTGATGACCGCGCGCGATTCCTCGGGGGTGATCCCCAGACCGTTCAGCCGCACCATCCGCTTGATCGCCTGCGCCCAGCCCTCCGGCGTGGTGCGCACCCAACTGATGCGGGACAGGTTGCCCTTGGCATCGGGCGCGTGACAGCTGCCGCATTTTTCCCGGACCAGCGGATCGGTGACGGGGATGCCCTCCTCCGTCTCCTTCATCGTCGCGCCGTCGGGGCCGCCATCGGCCCCGCTCCCCCCTTGGGCCAGCACGACCGATGCGGAGAGCAACGCCAACAGACCGAACTTCACCGGAAGCTGCTTCACCCTGATGTCCCCCTTTGGCGTCCGGTCTTTTGCCCTGGACGCGGCCCAATCTCAGGCGGGGGCTTTTTTGCCCCTCTGACCGGCATGACGGATGACGCCATGTCGATCCGCCATCAGATTCTTGACGATCATCAAGATTTTTCAGGCCAAGTAAAGAGGGGGTCGGAAAACAGGGTTCAGGCGAACATTTCCGGCACGATCGGCAGGGTGCGGATGCGCTTGCCAGTGGCCGCGTGCAGCGCGTTGACCAGCGCCGGGATCACCGGCGGCAGCGCCGGCTCACCCATGCCGGTCGGGGGATAATCGGTCTTCACGAACTCGACGATGATCTGCGGCGTATCGGGGATGCGCTGCAGCGGATGAGTATCGAAATTGGCCTGCTCCACCGCGCCGGCCACCTGCGTGATCTTCTGCCCGGCCAGCGCCTGGCCCAGCCCCTCGATCACCGATCCCTGCGCCTGGTGCAGCGCATTCATCGGGTTGATGATCTGGCTGCCGACATCGCCCGCGACCCACACGGTCGCGACCTTGGGCATGCCGTCGACCAGCGCCACCTCCAGCACCTCGGCGAAATAGCCCATATGGCTATAGTAAAAGGCGAAGCCCTTGCCCCGCCCCTTGGGCAATTTCCCGCGATCGGCCCAGCCGCTCATCGCCACCACCTTCTCGATCACGCCCCTGGCGCGGCCGGTGACGAAGGGCGGCGCATTGGGACCGCGCGGCAATTCCCGCGGTTCGCCCAGCAATTCCAGCATCAGCGTCGGCAGATCCTTGCCCGCCGCCTGCGCCACTTCGTCCAGGAAGGCCTGGGTGACGAAGGCCAGCGCGTTGGAGCCGGGCGCGCGCAGCCATCCGGTCGGCATGTTGGTGGCGAGGAAACTCTGTTCCAGCAGTAGCGTGTCGATCAGGCCTGCGGGGATTTCGCTCGCCGGCATCTCGGCCGACCGCACCGGCTTGCCGTCCTTGCCGAAGGTCACGAAATGATCGTGGAAGGCCGTCAGCTTGCCGCCCTTGTCCAGCGCTGCCCGGAAACCGTGCCAGCCGGCCGGGCGATAAAAGTCGCGCTGGATATCCTGCTGGCGGCTATAGAGCAGCTTCACCGGCACGCCGGGCAATTGCGCCGCGATCGCCGCCGCCTGCACCATATAGTCGTTCATCAGCCGCCGGCCGAAACCGCCGCCGATGCGGGTGAAATTGATGCGGATCTTTTCGGGCGGCAGGTTCAGCGCCTTGGCCACCAGCCCGCGCCCGCTTTCCGGATTCTGCGTCGGCGCCCAGATCTCGATCGCGCCATCCTTGAACAAAGCGGTGCAATTCTGCGGCTCCAGCGTGCCATGCGCCAGGAAGGGATAATCATATTGCGCGCTGACCGTCTTCGCCGCCCCGGCAAAGGCGGCCTCCACATCACCGGCGCGGACGATGTCGCCATCCGCCTTGCCCTTCAGCCGTTCGGCCGCCTGCGCGGCGTAGCCCTCCGTCGAAAAGCCGCTGACCGCGCTCATGTCCCACTCGACCTTCAGCGCCTCGTGCGCCTGGTTGGCGCTCCACCAGCTGGACGACAGGATCGCGACGCCATCGAACAAGGATTCCGGCGTGCCGTCGCCCTTGATCGTCAGCACATGGGCCACGCCCGGCAGCGCCTTCACCTCATCCAGATTGGCCGATTGGAACGTCCCGCCAAAGGCCGGGCAGGTTTCCAGCACGGCATAGAGCATGCCGGGCAGCTTGAAATCGATCCCGAACAGCGGCTTGCCCGCCACGATTGCGGGCGTATCCACCCCGCCGATCGACTGGCCGATGATGCGGAAATCCCTGGGGTCTTTCAGCGTCAATGTCGCCGGATCGGGCGCCGGCTGCTGCGCGGCGGCGGCGGCCAGCGCGGCATAGCTGATGCTCCTGCCCGATGCGGGATCACTCACCTTGCCGCTGCCGGTCTTCAGCGTCGCGGGCGCCACGCCCCATAGCTGCGCCGCCGCTGCCACCAGCATCGCCCGCGCGGCGGCACCGGCCTTGCGCGTCGGCAACCATTCGCGCGGCGTCGTGCGACTGCCGCCTGCCGTCTGCCCGCCGAAAATCTTCTGGTCCGCATGGGTCTGCTCGATCGTCACCTGCGCCCAGTCGACGTCCAGTTCCTCGGCGATCAGCATCGGCAGCATCGTCTTGGCGCCCTGTCCGATCTCGGCATTCTTCGCGCCGATGATGACGCGATTGTCGGGCAGGATGCGCACGAAGGCGGTCAATATCTGCTGCGCGCCCTCCGCCGCGCCCGCCAGCGGGATATTGAGGTCGAACAGCAAGCCGCCGCCCGCGACCAGCGAGGCGCTCAGGAAGCGGCGGCGCGACAGGATCGGCGCGTTCATGCCTTCGCTCCCGCCCTGGCCGCATCCTTGATCGCGGCGCGAATGCGGACATAGGTGGAGCAGCGGCAGAGATTGCCCATCATCGCCGCGTCAATATCCTCGTCACTGGGGTCGGGCGTGGTCGCCAGCAGCGCGGTCGCGCTCATGATCTGCCCGGCCTGGCAATAGCCGCATTGCGGCACGTCCAGCTTGACCCAGGCGTCCGATATCCGCTTGCCCGCATCGCTCTGCGCCACCGCCTCGATTGTGGTGATCGCCATGCCCTGCGCCTCGCCGATCGGCGTCTGGCAGGCCCGCGCCGGATTGCCGTCGATATGGACGGTGCAGGCGCCGCACAGCCCCGCGCCACAACCGAACTTGGTGCCGACCATGTCCAGATCCTCGCGCAGCGCCCACAGCAAAGGCTTGGCCGGATCGGCCTCCACCGATCGTGTCTGTCCATTGACCTTGAGACTGATCGCCATCGCCCTACCCCCGCTCAACCTTTGATTGTCGCGTGCAAAATAGATGGCAGAAAGGCACGGCCTGTCCAGAGGCTTCGAGGAGAGCTACCCAAGCCCCGGAAAAGCGATCGCTTTCGCAAGGCCCGGCTTGACTTGGCGCCCGCGCGCCTGTCTCTCCTCCGCATCCCTATTCGCGACAGGAATTGCCATGACCGTCCGTATCTCGCTCGCGCTGCTCCTTGCCCTCGGTGCCTCCGCCCCGATCCTGGCCCAAGCCCCAACCACGGCGCCCGCATCGGCGACCGCACAGGAAGACAAGGCGCTGCTCGCCTTCCTCGACCAGGCGTTCGACCAGCAACTGGCGCTCAGCCCGGAATCGATGACCAGCCTTGGCCTCAAGACCGACTATGGCAAGCTGGACGATTATAGCGAACGGGCCGACGCCCGCAGCCTGGCGCTGCAGGAACAGCAGCTTGCGCAGCTGCATCGCCGCTTCTCGCCCGAACGGCTCGGCCCCTCGGCGCGGCTCAGCTATCGCCTGTTCGAGGCGCAGGTGGCAACGTCGAAGCAGCAGGCGCCCTTCGCCAAATATGCTTTCCCCGTGTCCACCAATGGCAGCCCCGCAGGCAATATCCCGGTCTTCCTGATCAACGAGCATCGCGTCGACAGCGTCGCGGATGCCCAGGCCTATATCGCCCGCCTGCGCGACAGCGAGCGGGTGATGAACGAGGTCGCGACCAAGATGCGCGACCAGGCGGCGCAGGGCATCGTCCCGCCGAAAATGGTGTTCGCCCCCGCCCTTGCCGACGCGAAGAAGGTGATCAGCGGCGCGCCCTTCGACCAGGGGCCGGACTCCACCCTGTTCGCCGATTTCAAGAAGAAGGTCGGCGCGCTCAAGGCGTCGGATGCCGAGAAGGCCAAGCTGATCGCCGACGCACAGGCCGCGCTGACCGGCCCCTTCGCCAAGGGGTTCCAGACCCTGTTCGCCGCGCTCGATGCGATCGAACCCAAGGCCAAGGGCAATGACGGCGCCTGGAGCCTGCCGGGCGGCGAGGCCTATTATAATGCCCGCCTCGCCTTCTACACCACCACCAGCCTCAACGCTGACCAGATCCACCAGATCGGCCTCGATCAGGTGAAGGCGATCCGGGCGGAGATGGAAGCGGTGAAGGCGCGGATCGGCTTTGCCGGATCGCTGACCGATTTCTTCCAGGCGCTGCGCACTGATCCCAAGTTCAAATATCCCAATGATGCCGCCGGTCGCGAAGCCTATCTGGCCGATGCCCGCGCCGCCATCGCCCAGACCATGGACGCCGCCCCGCGCTTCTTCCGCGTCCTGCCCAAGGCGAAGCTGGAGGTGCGCGCGGTCGAGGCCTGGCGGCAGGAAACCGCTTCGGTCGCCTTCTACAACCAGCCCGCGCCCGACGGATCGCGCCCCGGCATCTTCTACGTCAACCTCGCCGACATGAATCAGGTGCAAAAGCCCCAGGTCGCGGCGATCGCCCATCATGAAGGCGCGCCGGGTCATCATTTCCAGATCGCCCGCGCGCAGGAACTGCCCGACCTGCCCAAATTCCGCCGCTTCGGCTATTATGGCGCCTATACCGAGGGCTGGGGCCTCTATAGCGAGCGCCTGGCCAAGGAGATGGGCGCCTATCGCGATCCCTATTCGGAATTCGGCATGCTCTCGCTGCAAATGTGGCGCGCGATCCGCCTGGTCACCGACACCGGCCTGCATGCCAAGCGCTGGACGCGCGAACAGGCGATCCAGTATTTCCGCGACAATGCGCCCCTGTCGGAACGCGACATCGTCAAGGAAGTCGATCGCTACATCAACAATCCGGGCCAGGCGACCAGCTACATGATCGGCCAGATCCGCATCGCCCAGTTGCGCAAGGACGCCGAACAGGCGCTGGGCGCGAAGTTCGACATTCGCGACTTCCATGAAGTGGTGCTGGCCAATGGCGCCCTGCCGCTCGACGTGCTGGGCGAACAGGTCCAGGCCTATATCGCCGCCACCAAGGCCAAGGGCTGAGTCGCCCTACGCACCCGGCTTGCCCCGCCAGCGGGGGCAAGCCGGGTGAAGGCGGCGCTGCCAGATCCCTACAGCGTGCCGCGCAGGGTGAACTTCACCGCGCGGGGTTCGCCGAAGCGGGCGCTGCCGAGATAGAGGCCGGAATAATAGGTCTTGTCGAAGATATTCTCGACATGGACCGACAGCGAGAGATGGTCGGTGAAGCGATAATTGGCCAGCAGGTCGACCACCGCCAGGCTGCCCTGGCTGTAGGTTTCGCCATTCGGCCCTTCGCCGTCGGCCGTGGTCTTGCCCTGCCATTCGACATTGCCGCCGATCGTCAGCGCGCTGAAATTGCCGGGCAGCGTATAGGCGCTGAACATCTTGAAGCTGTTCTTGGCGATCTGCGGCATCTGGCGCACGCCGTCGCGATCTTCCGCACGGGCGTTGGCAAAGCCGCCGGCGATACGCCAGCCGGGCAGGATTTCGCCCTTCACCTCCAGTTCGAAGCCCGACGACTTCATGCCCGACACCGCATGATAGGCCGTGCTGCCATCGGGCGCGAAGATGCCCGGACCGTCCGCCAGGGCATAATTGTCCTGCTTCATCTTGAACACGGCGGCGGTGGCGCTGAGGCGGCCGTCGAGGAAGTCGGCCTTTAGGCCCGCTTCATAGGTATTGCCTTCGAGCGGGGCGATGACGTCGCCATCGACCGTGCGCGATGTTTGCGGCGTGAACACGCTGGCATAGCTGACATAGGCCGAGAGGGTCTTGGTGAAGTCCAGCACCAGGCCGGCATAGGGGGTGAAGACCGCCTTTTCATCGACCACCGGGCTCCAGACCTTGGGGCCGGTCACGTCCTGCGCATAGCTGTCCTGCTTCCACCAGGTGAGGCGGCCGCCGGCGATGATCGAGAGCGGGCCGATCGGCTTCAGCCGGGCGACACCGGCGAGCGAACTGGTCTCGATCCGGTTGCCGGCGGTGCCGCCCGATGGCGTCAGGTCGGGCTTGGCCACGTCGCCGGTCGGGAAATAGCTATAGGCATTGATCGGATACATATAGTCGCTGCCACCCCACCAGCCGGGATAGGGCGTCTGGTCATCATCATAGCGGGTGTGGCTAAGCGTCAGGGCGACATGCTGTTCCTGGCCCAGTGCCTCGAACGCGCCGCGCAGATTGGCATAGACTGCGTCGAGCGTCAGGTCCGACGCCCAGCGGGTGGCGTAGAAGGTGCCGCCGTCGCCGGTTTCCTTGTCGATCGCGGTGCCGAAATAATAGCCGATCGTCTCGTCATAGGAGCCAGACTTGTGCTCGGCATCGACCTGCAGATGCCAGTTGGCGTCGAAATCATGGGCGATCGAGGCGAAGATGTTGACGCTCTTGCGGCGGAAGTCGGACCAGTCGGCACCGCCATTGGTGGAGCGGGCGAAATCGGTCTTCGTGCCGTCGGTGAAGAAGAGCGGCACGCCGCCGCGCGAGGCGCCTTCGTTGCGGAAATTCTGATATTCGACGCCAGCGGTCAGCAGGGTATTCGGGCCAAGATCGGCCTCGATCACGCCATAGAGCGCCTGGCGCTTGGCATGTTCGCGGTCGATGAAAGTGTCGTTATCCTGCCAGGCCCCGGCGACGCGCGCGCGGATATGGCCGCTGGCGGTCAGCGCGCCGCCGATGTCGCCTTCCAGCCGGTATTTGTCCCAGGAACCGATGGTCGCCGCGACCGTCGCGCTCAGGTCCGCGCCGGGCCGCTTGCGGATCATGTTGATCGCCGCCGACGGCTCGCCGGTGCCGGTCATCATGCCGGCCGAACCGCGGATCACCTCGATCCGGTCATAGGCGATCATGTCCGCGGTATCTTCGGTGAAGCCATAGATATTCGACGGGCGGGCAACGCCGTCGACCAGATAATTCTGCACCGCAAAGCCGCGCGCGGTATAGTTGGTGCCGTCGGTGCCGAGCGCGCTGGAGCGGTTGGTCTGGATGCCGACGATCTGCTGCATCACTTCGGAAATGTCGGTCAGCCCCTGTTCCTGCATGCGTAGACTGTCGAGGCTGGTGACCGACTGGGGCGTTTCGCGGGTGGTGAGGTTGAGGCCGTTGGTCTCATTCTGGCCGGTAACGACGATGGAGTCCGGGGCGGGCGCGTTTGCATCCGGCTCGTCCGCGGGCGCCTGGGCCTGGGCGCTGGTGGTAGCCAGCAGCAAGCAGGCAGCGATCGACGCCGCGCCGTAGCGGACGAAATTCTTCTTCGATGCAAAGGACATAAGGCACTTCCCCCATATTTCGCCATGCCCTGAACATGGCGCCCTGGATGTTGGGGCGGCACTTTAATGCGATTGATTTGCAAATGCAACGATTCGGAAACGAACTGATGCAAAATGTGCGTCGGAGCGCAATATGGCGCTATCGATCAGTCATGATGGCTGCCGGGATGAGTGGACGATTGATGCCGGGACAGCTCCGGCCATTGCTTTCGCCTGCCCCTTCGCATCGCTGCACGGGATCGTTTCGCCCAGAGCCGCAGACCAGAATAGTGAGGGTGGGGAAAGGCAAGCTCCGCTTCTGGCCGTCCCCAGACCATCCCCCGCTACACCGGCAGCACGAACTCCACCGGCGCGGTGAATTCGATGCGGTCGCCGGATATGTCGGACGGGGCCTTGGGATAGGGCGAGGCGCGGTGCAGCATGGCGGCGGCTTCCTCGTCGAGCGAGGCGCGGCCGGAACTGCTGATCACCCGCCCTTCGATCAGCATGCCGGCGCGGTCGATCACGAAGCGGACCTTCACCACCCCTTCCTCATGCCGCATCTTCGCGCGGCGGGGATAAATCTTGTGGGCATAGAGCCAGGAACGCACTCGCGCGGCATAGGCCCGGCTGTTGCCGGCCGGGGCATTGGCGTCCAGCCCGTCGGAGATCCCGCGCCGGGCCGGCGGCGCGCCGGCGCTGGCGGCCATGACCGGCGCCGCCCTGGCCGCGGGCTGCGATGACGGCGCCGCCGCGGCCGCCGGCGTGGGCGGAGCAGCCGGCGCCACCGCGACGGGCAGCGACAATGCGGAAGGGATCGCCACCATCGGCGGCGGCACCGGCTGCGGCGGGCTGACCGGCGTGGGGGGCGGCGCCTGCGTCGGCACCGGGGCTTCGGGCTGCGCCGTCGCCTCCGCCGCCTCGGCCTGTTCCGCCCCCTGCTCCACGCCCTTCAGCGCCGCCAGCGACATGACGGTCAGTGCAGCCCCCTCCTCGCGCTTCGGCGCGCGGCCCATGCCCAGGTTCAGCAGCGCCGCGATCAGCAGCGCGTTGATCCCGAGCGAGGCCGCCGCCGGCCCCGTGACGCGAAAGGGACGCCGCACGCCCGTCATGGCGTCAGAAGGTATTCGCCACGGTGAAGCGGAAGCTCTGTCCCTCGGCGGCGAGCGACGACAGATGGCGGCGATATTGCTTGTCGAAGATATTATCCATGGCGATGCGGAATTCGAAGCCCTTGGCCACGCCACCCTGCGGCTTGAAGGCGAAGAACAGGTTGTGGACGCTGTAGCCCGGCGTCGCCAGGCCCGACCCGGCCGAGGCAAAGCTGCCCGGCGTCACCTTGTCCTGCCGCTCGGCAAATTCGCCGGTCCAGCCGCCCGACAGGCCGCTCGCCACATCATTATAGCCCAGCGTCAGGCGATAGTCGTTCGCCGGGATGGTGTTGAGATAATCGCCGGTCAGCCGGTTCTTGCCATCGATGAAGCTGGCATTGCCGCGCGCATAGAAGCCGCCAATGCCATATTCGGCCTCCAGCTCGATGCCCTTGAAGCGCGACCGGTTGATATTCTGGAAATAGGGCGTGCCCGCCGCGGCCGAGACGTTGACGATCAGATCCTTGACGTCGTTCTGGAACAGGGTGGTCTTCGCGCGGAAGCGGTCATTCTTGCCCAGCATATCGTCGAAGGACAAAGTGAAGCCGGCTTCATAATTGTCCGACTTCTCGGGCTTCAGGTCCGGATTGTTCGGCCGGGTTGCGCTGCGGGTGAAGATTTCGTCGATATTGGGCATGCGCACGGTGCGCGCGACCGACCCGAACAGGCCGAACCAGGGCGTGATATTGTAGAGCGCGGCGAGCTTGGGCGACACGCCGCTATCCTTCACCTTGTCGGTCAGGACGGTGCCGCCGACCACCGTGTCGCCCGGCGTCAGGCGGGTCCAGTCGACGCGCACGCCCGGCATGATGGTCAGCTTGTCGGACCAGACGATCTCCAGCTGACCGAACAGGCCGTAACGGTCCATGTCGCCTTCGGGATGGGTGCCCGCGCCCGGCGTCACCGTGCCGTCGAAATTGACGCGCGGGTTGCGCCGTTCCTGCGTGCTCCACTGGCCGCCCAGGATCAGGAAGGTCGTCCAGTCGCCGCCCATGGCGAACTCGCTGGTATTCTGGACCTTGGCCTGCCAGCTTTCATAGGAGAAATCGGAATATTCCAGGTTCGCGCCCAGGAAGGTCGTCTCGGTCTGGTGGACCTTGGACAGCGAATAGGCGACCTGCGCCTCGACATTGAAGAATTTGCTGCCGTCGAAATCGTTCACATAGCCCAGCACGGCGGTCTTGTCGTGAACCCGGCGGCGCATCAGCGAGCTGCCGGTGGCGGCCGAAATCTGGTCATAGACCTGCGGCGCGTCGCTGATCCAGTCCTGGTAGGACGCCCAGATCGCATGCTTCTTGTTGCCGCCGATCGCGACCCGGCCCTTGACCAGCCAGCTGTCGGATTCGGTGGCGGAGGCAGCAACCGTGTCACCATTGCCGCTCTTGTAATCGTCGGTGCGGCGATAATTATAGCTGCCCAACAGCTCGACGCCATCGACCGGCTCGGTCGCGACGATGCCCGACAGGGTATGGCCCTGCGCATTGGTTTCGGTCGCGCCCTTCAACCGCACGGCCAGCTTGTCGCCGTCGCGCAGGAAGTCCGACGCATCCTTGGTGGTGAAGTTGATCACGCCCGCCAGCGCCCCCGCGCCATAGAGAGTAGAGGATGCCGGGCCGCGCAGCACCTCGACCCGCTTGTAGAGTTCGGGCTCGCTGAAAAAGGCACCCATGCGATATTGTTCGTAGAATTTGGTGACGCCATCGACCGTCATCAGGATGCGGTTGTCGCTGTCGCCGATCGCCGTGCCCATGCCGCGAATGTTGAAGCCCTGGCCCAGCTGGCCGACGCCGCCCTGCACATTGACGCCCGGCATGCCTTCCAGCAGGTCGCCGATCGTCGTCGCCTGCAGCTGGTCGATATCCTCCTGGTCGAGCGCGGTCACCGCCTGCGGCGTGTCCAGCGCGACCTTCTCGACACCGGCGGAGATGATCATCCGGTCGAGCGCGAACTGCGAATCGCTCGCGACCGCAATGTCGTCACTCTGGTCCTGGGCCATTGCCGGCAACGGCAGTGCGATCAGCGCGGTGCCCAGCAGCAGCAGTGTCTTGGACTTGGTCATGAAAAATGCCCCCGTATCATTGTTGCGGCACATCACGCGCCGGGTTGGCCGCTCTCTACCCGCATTAAATGCTATTGCAAGTGATTCTCACTATATATTATAGGAGAGCGTAACGAAACCAAGGGGAACCCCATTGTCCAACCATCGCCGCCCGGTGAACGCCCTGTTCGCCGCCGCCTTGCCTGTGCTGCTATTGGCCAGCGCCACCGCCGCCCAGGCGCATATGCCCTATGTGCTGCCGACCCTGTTCGACGCCGGAAAGGCCGACCATGTCACCGTCACCTCGGCCTTTGCCGAGGATGCCTTCGTCCCCGAAGTCGCGATGCGCGACGCGCCCTTCCACCTGGTCGCGCCGGACGGCAGCCAGGCGACGACCGGCCCGGTCACCTATCTGCGTGACCTGTCGGTGTTCGAGGCTGATCTGAAGGCGGACGGCACCTATCGCATCACCACCGGCCAGCGCGCCGGGCGCAAGGGCAAGATGTTCCGCGTCGGCGATGCCTGGGTGATGCGCGGCGAGGGCGGCGATCCCAAGCCCGGCGCGCAGGAGGTCGAGGTGCAGAGCATGACGCTGGCCGACGCCTATGTCACCCGCGGCCAGACGACGCAGGCCGCGCTCAAGCCGGTCGGCACGGGCCTCGAAATCCAGCCTGTCACCCATCCCAACGCCATCGTGTCGGGCAGCGACGCCAGCTTCGTGCTGCTGTTCGACGGCAAGCCCCTGCCCGCCACGCAAGTCACCCTGTTCCGCAGCGCCGGCGTGCATGACGGCCGCAAGGTCGCGGTCGAGACCAAGAGCGACGCACAGGGCCGCTTCAGCCTGAAGCCGGATGATGCCGGCACCTATCTGATCCTGGTCCGCCATCGCGGCGCCGCGCCAGCCGGGTGGGAAACACCCTATCGCAGCTACACCTACACGCTGGCGTTCGACGCCGCCTGATATTCCGGAGACACGCCATGAACACCCGTTCCATCCTGATCGCCGCCGTCGTTGCCGCCGCCGGCACGCCCGCCTTCGCCGCCCCGCATGAAGGCGGCGCCTTCGTCCATGACTATGACAGCAACCATGACGGCCAGGTCACCCGCGCCGAGTTCGACGCCGTGCGCGTCACCCGTTTCAAGGCGACCGATGCCAATGGCGATGGCTGGGTATCGGAGGATGAATATGTCGGCGAATATGCCGCCCGCCTCGAAAAGCAGCTCGCGGAATCGAGCCTGACCGAAGAGAAGAAGACCGAGGAGCGCCAGCGCCAGATCCGCCAGGCCCATGTCCGCTTCAACGTCCTCGACAAGGACAAGGACGGCAAGATGGCCCAGGCCGAATATGACGCATCGGGCGCGCGTGCCTTTGCCGAGCAGGACGCCGACAAGGACGGTATCGTCACCGCCGCCGACGTGCAGGCGACCAACGCCCGCATGGCCGCCATGCGCGCCAAGACCGATAGCTGATACAAGGAAGGACCGGGGTTGCCGGTCCTCACGGAGCTTACCAGGGAAGGGGCCGGGCCGTGCAGACCCGGCCCCTTTCGCGTATCAGAGACTGTTTGAGAAAGCCGGTTCCAGCCCGCTCCCCCGCCCAACCACCCGATCCAGTGTCATCCTGTCGGGCGGTTGGGCGGGGAGCGGGCTGGAACCGCGCTGAAAAATCGCTCTTTCGCGATTTTTCAAACAGGCTCTCACGCCCAGTTGAAGGGCAAGGGCGCCTCGCGGAAGGCGAAGCGGTCGAGATGGTCGGCTACGACCTTTTTGAACGTCTCGACATCGGCGTCGGCATTGGGTTCCAGCACCACGGTCAGCAGCTCGGCATCGGCACTCAGGTGGATCGGCCCCATCGGAAAGGCGATCTCGCCCTTGTCCGCGTCGAAGCTGGTCTCGAACTTGTGGCTCCAATGCTTGCACAGCTGCTGCAGATAACGGCTGCCATGGGTGGTCGGCACGGTGGCGGTCAGCGTCATGGGGTCAGAGCCTTTCGATCTTGCTGGCGGCCTCGTCGATCAGGGCCGCGACGTCGAACATGGTTTGGGAATCGGCGCCTTCCTTTTCAAGCCGATGCTGGATCGCCACCCGCATATTCTGCAGCGCGCGGCGCACCGGCGCGGCATCATTACGTTCGGCCTTGCGGGCCAGATGCGCCAGCTTCTCCATCACCTCGGCAACGCCGGCCTCATGCTCGGCCAGATGGGCGGTGCCCGCCTCGGTAATGGCGAACAGCTTGCGGCTGCCTTCGCCGGGCTGCTCGGCGATCAGGTCCATGTCGGCCAGCAGCGTCAGGGTCGGATAGACGACGCCCGGACTGGGCGCATAGACAGACCCCGACAGGCTCTCGATCTCGCGGATCAGGTCATAGCCGTGACGCGGCGCATCGGCGATCAGCTTGAGCAGGATGAGCTTGAGCGCGTCATTGCCGAACAGCCGCCGGCGCCCGCCGCCACGCCCGCCCCGGCCACCGCCGAAGGGACCGTCACCAAAACCGTCTTCACCGAACGGACCGCCCCGGCCACCTGCCCGGCCACCGCCGAAACCGCGCCCGAACCCCTCGGGACCAAAGCCGCCCGGTCCGAAGAAGCGGCCATGGCCGCGCCCGCCATGACGGCCAAAGCCGCGCGGATCGGCACTGCGCGGGTCGGCACTGCGCGGGTCGGCACTGCGCGGGTCGGCACTGCGCGGGTCGGCACTGCGCGGGTCGGCACTGCGCGGGTCGGCACTGCGCGGGTCGGCACTGCGCGGGTCGAAACCGCGATCGGCCATGACGTCATCCATGTGCCGGCCCGGCCGGCAACCCCGGCGCCCAGCGCCGCGATCGGAATGGGAAAAATGCATATTCTCTCTTTCAAAATGCTTCATGATGCATTGTGATATATCTTAAAAATCACCGGCGTCAATGCATGCGATATATCTTTATGCATCTTATGATAGAGACACCCTCCCGAAACGCAGGGGAATCGGGGTTATCACCTCATCGCATAAGCATTATGCAGAATGTGATTGTTCTTGCGATCGATTGTCGTTAGCAGCCCTGCCCAACATGGATCAGGGGATCGCGATAATGCGTCATATCGAAATTCGTCACTCTGCAATCGCGCTGGCGGCGCTGACCATCGCCCTCGCATCGCCAGCCATGGCGCAGCAGGCCGAGGCCGACGCTGACACCAAGAGCAGCGAATCGATCGTCGTCACTGCCGCCCGCTCGATCCTGCCGCCCAATGCGCTGCCGCTGACGATCGACCTGATCGACAAGCAGATGCTGGACCAGCAGATCGCGATCTCCGGCTCGGTCACCGATGCCATCTCCACCCTCACCCCCAGCTTCTCGCCGACCCGCGGCAAACTGTCGGGCGCAGGCGAAACGCTGCGCGGCCGCTCGCCGCTCTACGCCATCAACGGCATCCCGCAATCGACCCCGCTGCGCGACGGCAGCCGCGACGGCTTCACCATCGACGGCTTCTTCATCGACCGGGTGGAACTCATCTATGGCTCCAACGCGCTGCAGGGCATTGGCGGCACTGGCGGCATCGTCAACCAGGTGACGGTCGGCGCGCCCAAGGAAGAAGGCATCAGCGGTCGGGTGCTGCTGCAGGGTTCGGCGAGCGACGATTTCGACGGCGACGGCTTCGGCGGCAAGGCGGCCGGGCTGGTCCAGTATAAGGCCGGCGCTTTCGATGCCACGGTCGGCGCCTCCTATGAAAAGCGCGGCGCCTTCTACGACGCGCGCAACCGCCGCATCGGCATCAACATGACCCAGGGCGAGACCCAGGCATCGCAGACCACCGACATCTTCGCGCGGCTGGGCTATGCCGTGGGCGATACCGGCCGGCTGGACCTGATCCTCAATCGCTATGAGCTGAAGGGCGATGGCGATTATGTCCCGCTCCCCGGCAGCCGCGCCAACGGCCTCCCCACCACCGCAGTCAAGGGCGACGCCCCCGGCACGCCGGGATCGAACCGCACCGAAAGCGCGTCCCTCTCCTACACCGACAGCGATGTCGCCGGAGGCAACCTCGTCACCCAGCTTTTCTTCAACCGCAGCCGCGACATTTTCGGCGGCGAATTCGCCGCGATCCCGACCTTCCAGGATCCCGCCATCGCGACGCCCGGCACCCTGTTCGACCAGTCGCAGAACCGGTCGCGCAAGATCGGCGGCAAGATCAGCTATGAACGCGCCCTGCCCGGCTTCGAGGCGCTGACCACCACGGTTGGCCTCGACGTCCTGTTCGACAAGACGGAACAGCGACTGATGGTCACCGGCCGCACCTGGGTGCCGCCCAGCGACTTCCGTTCCATCGCCCCCTTCGCCCAGGCCAATCTCAAGATCGCCGACGGGCTGTTTCGCGTGGCGGGCGGCGTGCGCTGGGAAAATGTGCAGGTGAAGATCGACGATTTCCACACCCTGGCATCGACCACCTATGACGGGAAGAATGTAGCGACCTATGGCGGCGTCGATGTCGCGGGCGGCAAGCCCAAATTCTCCGACGCGCTGCTGAACGGCGGCCTCATCTTCGAGCCGATCGATGGCATTCGTGCCTATGCCAGCTATGCCGAGGGCTTCACCATGCCCGATGTCGGCCGCGTCACCCGGTCGATCCGCGTCGCGGGCGTCGACCTCGACGATTATCTCGACATCAGCCCGATCGTCTCCAACAACCGCGAGATCGGGCTGGAGGTGAAGCGCGGCCCGATCGACGCCAGCGCCACCTATTTCTGGTCGTCCAGCGACAAGGGCCAGATATTGATCGCGCAGGGCGACGGCATCTTCACCGTGCAGCGCCAGCGGGTCGAGATCGAAGGGCTGGAGATCAACCTCGGCGTGCAGACGCCGCTGCCGGGCCTCAAGCTCTCCACCGGCTATGCCCATCTCAAGGGCCGCTATGACAGCGACAGCGTCAATCCCGACGGCATCGTCGATACCGATCTGGACGGCACCAACATCTCGCCCGATCGCCTGAACGTCGCCGCCGACTATCGCCATGGCGCCATCTCGGCGCGGCTGCAGACCCAATATTATCTGTCGCGCAATTTCCATGGCAAGGCGAACCCGGACCGGCGCAACAATTTCGGCGGCTATGCGGTCACCGACGCCTATCTCCGCTATGACACCGCATCACTGGGCGGCGTCTATCTCAGCGTCCAGAATCTGTTCGATAAATTCTATATCGACTATAATAGCGACACGCGCCTGCCCAACGACAATCTGGCCTTCTTCGCCGGTCGCGGGCGGCTCTTCACCCTGGGCTGGGATTATCGTTTCTGATGATAAGCGGGCGGGCCACGGCCCGCCCGTTCAGGCCATCAGAGCGACGCGAAATCGATCGGCGCGTGCCGGTCGAGCGCGCGGCTCTGGTCCTCCAGCGGATATTTGAGGCCGCTGGCGCAATTGAACAGCACCGCCCGCTCGTCGCGGCCGATCAGCCCCTCGTCCAGCGCTCGGCTGTAGGCCGCCAGCGTCGCCCCGCCCTCGGGACATAGCAGCAGCCCGTCGTCGCGCGCCACGTCGCGCACGGCCGCCGCGATCGCCGCATCCGACACCGCCAGCGCCGCGCCGCCGCTTTCCCGCACCGCGCGCAGGATCAGGAAATCGCCCACCGCCTTGGGCACGCGAATGCCCATGGCGATGGTCTGGGCATCCTCCCAGCGCTCGGCAAATTCCACGCCCTGCTCGAACGCACGGACCATCGGCGCGCAGCCTTCGGCCTGCACCGCGAACATCTTGGGTCGCTTGGAGCCGATGAAACCGATCTTCTCCAGTTCGTCGAACGCCTTCCACATGCCGATCAGGCCGGTGCCGCCGCCGGTCGGGTAGAAGATCGCATCCGGCAATTCCCAGCCAAGCTGCTCGGCCAGTTCCAGCCCCATCGTTTTCTTGCCCTCGATCCGATAGGGCTCCTTGAGCGTCGAGAAATCGAACCAGCCGCGTTCCTTGACGCCCTGGCCGACGATGGCGCCGCAATCGTCGATATAGCCGTTGACGCGATAGACCCGCGCGCCCTGCGCCGCGATCTCGCGCACATTCACTTCGGGCGTATCGGCCGGGCAGAAGATCACCGATTCCATGCCGGCGACCGCGGCATAGGCGGCCAGCGCCGCGCCGGCATTGCCATTGGTCGGCATCGCCACCTGGGTCACGCCCAGTTCCTTGGCCATGGACACGGCCATGACTAGGCCCCGCGCCTTGAAAGAGGCCGTCGGCAACCGCCCCTCATCCTTGGCGAGCAGTTGCGCCCCGCCCAGCCGCTTTGCCGTGCGCGGCAGCGGAATGAGCGGCGTCGCATTCTCGCCCAGGCTCACGATGTTGCTGGTCTGCCGCACCGGCAGCAATTCGCGCCAGCGCCACAGGTCCATCGGCCGGCTGCTGAGCGCCTCCTTGGTCAGCGTGGCCCGCACGCCGTCCAGATCATAGCGCACCAGCAGCGGCTTGCCCGCCGCCGACAGCCCATGCAGCCGATCCGCCTCATAACGCTCGCCGGTCAGCGAACATTCGAGATGGGTGACAAAGGTCGGACGGTCGGTGGTGAGGTTGAGGTCGTGCAGCAAAAGGGCCTCCGTTCGGGCAAGGATTCGGTGCGTTCGCGGCCCCACGGGGGACCCTGACCGATCCAGCCCGAACGGGGCGGATATTTGTCAGTCCGGCTTCTTCGCCACGCTGACCATGGCGGGGCGCAGCAAGCGGTCCTTGATGCTGTAGCCGGCCTGCATTTCCACAAGCACGGTGCCCGGCTCGGCGTCCGCCGACGGCAGTTCCATCACCGCCTGATGCTTGTTCGGGTCGAGCGGCTGGCCGACCGATTCGATCTTGGTGATGCCGTTGCGGCCGAACACCGCCTCCAGCTCGCGGCCGGTGGCTTCCAGGCCCGTCACCAGCCCCTTGAACTTGTCGTCCTCGCGCAGATCGGCGGGGATGGCGGCCAGCGCCCGGCCCAGATTGTCGGCCACTGACAGCATGTCGCGGGCGAAGCTGGTCGCGGCATAGGCGCGCGCGTCGGCGAGCTCCTTCTCCAGCCGGCGCCGCACATTCTGCGTATCGGCATGGGCATAGAGAATGTCCTGCTTGGCCGTTTCCAGCTCGGCTTCCAGCGCTGCGATACGCTCGGCATTGGCGTTTTCAGGGGCGTCCACGGGGGTCTCCTGCTCGGGCAGCTGGTCCAGGGTTTCGGTATTTTCGATAGTCTGCTTGTCTTCGCTCATCTCATCAATCTCGACAGCGTCTGTGCGGTGAAATCCACCATGGGGATCACTCGGGCATAGTTCAAGCGCGTGGGGCCGATCACGCCGACCACGCCGACGACCCGGCCGTCCCCGCCGCGATAGGGGGCGGCTATGACCGATGAACCCGAAAGGGAAAAGAGCTTGTTTTCCGAACCGATGAAGATTTTGGTCGCGCTGCCGGCCAGCGCGCTCTCCAGCAGGCGCGAAATCTCCTGCTTGCCCTCCAGTTGCTCCAGCAATTGCCGCACCCGGTCGAGGTCGGCGGCGGTGCCATCGTCGATCAGATGCGCCTGCCCGCGCACGATCAGCACGGGGCGGTCATCGGCGTCATGGCTCCAGATCGCAATGCCGCGCGTCACCAGCTCGCGCGCCGCGCCCTCCAGCGTGGAGCGCTCCTGCTCCATCTCGCGGGCCAGCAGGTCGCCGGCCTGGCGCAGGGTCAGCCCGCCAAAGCGCGCCGACATGAAATTGGCCGCCTCGTTCAGCATCGAGGGCGTCACCCCGCGCGGCAGGTCGAGCACGCGATTCTCGATCGATCCGTCCTGCCCGACCAGCACGGCCAGCGCCTGCCGGTCATTCAAGGGCACGAAGCCGAACTGGCGCAGCACCGGCTCGCGCCGGGGCACCATGACGATGCCGGCACAGGCGGAAAGGCCCGACAGCGTCGCCGTCGCCGCCGACAGCGCCTCCTCGATCGGCCCGCCCTCGGCCAGCCCCACTTCAGCCAGCCCCGCCTCGATCGCGCGGCGCTCCTCGACCGATGGCTCGGCCGCCTGCATCATCCCGTCGACGAACAGCCGCAGCCCGGTCTCGGTCGGCATCCGCCCGGCAGAGGTATGCGGCGCGGCGAGCAGACCCAGTTCCTCCAGATCCTGCATCACATTGCGGATCGAGGCAGCCGAGAGGCTCAGCCCCATCTTGCTGATCGTGCGCGACCCCACCGGCAATCCGGTGCCCAGATAGCTATCCACCACCATGCGAAACACGTCGCGGGCGCGGTCATTCAGTTCGGCGATGGAGGCAGTGGCGGCCATGGCGATGATGTAGGCGGCTTTGGGGTCGGGCTCAACGGGGGAGATTGGATGGAGACGGAATGATCAGGTTCCGCTGGTCAGGCGACAACAGCGGCCGATTTTTCCTCCAGAAATGAAGATGGATCAGACCGAAAATAGCTGACTTTCAGCGCCAGCCAACTACTCGCGAGTAGTTGGAATAGGCGACAGTCGAAATCGATATTTCGCCAAAGCCACGCAGATAGGAAGATCGGTAAATTTTATTGCAGGCTCTGCCGACCAGCACTAACCAAACCATGTACTCAGAGGGCAAATAAAATGACAGAAGCAGATCACGTAGCACCGATGATATTCTTCAATATTGGATGGATGACAAACTATCTAGGTGCAGTATCTGACGACCTTACGCTTGGAGGACATGGCCATTTGAAGACGAGCACCCACGGCGGCGAAGCATACAATTTTGTGCCGTTCGAAGGACGTTTTCTCGGTTATCGCCCAACCGGAGAAAAGGGCATCAATATCCGTCGACTTGGAGCGAGCCCAAAAGACGAAAGCATAAGTGGAGTCACCGTAGTATGGATGGCACGTCGCCCCAATAGCCAAGATACCGTAGTTGTAGGATGGTACCGCAATGCCACCGTCCACCGCAATGTGCAGACCGCTCCTGTCGCCCCCCACACACGTGAATGGCCTGAATACATGGTCGATGCTGCAATCGAAGATTGCAGGCTGCTCCCTGTCACCGCCCGCAATTTCCAAATTCTATCCGCTCATCGAGTGGATGGTGGCTTTGGGCAGTCCCCCACCTACTATGACGCACTGGACCTATATCGCACCAAGGTCGCAGCATACATCGACAACGTGGACGACAATGTCAGCTTAGCAAAACGCAAAGGTAGGCAAGGCGGCCCTCGCAACACGAATCCTGCACTTCGGCGACAAGTCGAAGAAACCGCGATCAAACATGCGACAACCTATTACGAGTCGGAAGAAGGTGGTGCATGGGAGGTAGAATCGGTCGAAGCACATGCGCGCGGCTGGGACCTCGAATGCCGACGCGATGATAAGGTTCTCTACGTTGAGGTTAAAGGGTGCAGCGGGAATGCGGTAAGAGCCGAGCTTACACCGAATGAATGGTCCAAGATGAACGATTTAAATTATCGTTCAACCTACGTTCTATATGTTGTGACCGACTGCCTGAGCGATGCCCCTCTTGCATCCATATTCCAATATGAAACCAAGCATGGTTGGCAGACGATGGATGGCAGAAGCTTGAAAATTGAAGAGCGGATGGCTGCCCGAGTTTCGTGTTGAGAATGACACTCCGGGCAGAGCTGCGATGCACGTGAGGCGGCCGGAGGCATTTGCTGCCTCTTTAGGGACATTGGTTCAACAGCGCCACGAGTATCAATCGAAACGAACTGCAGCTTTCGGGGAGGCCTCAGCGGAGGACGGAGGCAAACTCCCCCCTGTCCTACGCGCCGCACTTCTGATCTACCCTGTGCGATGGAACCGACCGCCTTCATCCGCCTTCCCACGCGCCAAACTGTCGCGCCGCTGTCGCTATCTTGTCGCCTCACTGTCGCGTCAGAGGCGCGCGACTGCCGCGTCGGCGTGACCCAAATGTCGCGCCGGTGTCGCTTCGCTGGCGCATCACAGGCGCAATATACCGGAATCGACGCAAATTGGCCCCTGCGACACTGTGAACTTTCAACTGTCGCGTCGCGGGGCGGCGGTTCAGCTGGCCGGCTTGGGCTTCAGCATCGGTTCGATGCCCAGCGTCCTGGGGATGGTGCCGATCGTCGTGCGGAGTTTCGCATAGCGGCTGTCCATGCAGCCCGACTGGAAATCGAGCCGGGTCGGTTTTGCCCCCTTGCCCCCACCCTTCCCGTCACCGCGCGTCCATTCGATCGTGTAGCTCGGCATGTCGGTGGCGAAGCGGGTGCAATTTTCGCCCTGGGCGATGCGCTTTGCCGTGCCGGTCGCCGGCCTCCACGGGGCAAGGCCGGTGCGCAGCTGGCGATATTGCGCGGCGCTGACGGTGAAGCGGGTCGGACCGGGGACAGAGGTGAAGCGCTCGGGCTCCAGCAGGCCCGAGCCATCGGGCGTCACCGTGAGCGTATAGGCGGGACAGGCGCCAAAGCAGCGGCCGGCGGTAAAGCGGATCGTGTCGCCGGCGGCCGTCGGCGGCTCCAGCTCCACCTTCTCCCGGTCGGTCACGCATCCCGCCAGTGCCAACAGCGCAACCGGCCCCATCATCATCGCTCTCTTCATGGCGCCCCTCTTATCGCAACTTTTGGCGCTTGGCACTGGCATGCAGCGCAGCCGAGCGCTAAGGCCCGCCACCTGACCGCTTCGGAGTAGAATATTATGCGTCCTTCCGGCCGCGCGCCCGACCAGATGCGCGACATCACCATGGAACCCGGCTTCACCATCCATGCCGAGGGCTCGTGCCTCGTCAGTTTCGGTGACACCCGCGTGCTCTGCACCGCCTCGATCGAGGAAAAGGTGCCCCCCTTCCTGCGTGGCAAGGGTTCGGGCTGGGTCACGGCCGAATATGGCATGCTTCCGCGCGCCACCCACACCCGCGGCAGCCGCGAGGCGGCCAAGGGCAAGCAGTCGGGCCGCACCCAGGAAATCCAGCGCCTGATCGGCCGCTCGCTGCGCACCGTCGTCGATTTGAAGAAGCTTGGCGAGCGCCAGATCGTGATCGACTGCGACGTGATCCAGGCCGATGGCGGCACCCGCACCGCCGCTATCTCGGGCAGCTGGGTTGCGCTGCGCATCGCGGTGGACAAGCTGCTGCAGTCGGGCGCGCTCAGCGAAGACCCGATCATCCAGAAGGTCGCGGCGATCAGCTGCGGCATCTATGAAGGCACGCCGGTGCTCGACCTCGACTATGCCGAGGACAGCAATGCCGAGACCGACGCCAACCTGATCCTGACCGGCGACGGCAAGTTCGCCGAAGTGCAGGCCACGGCCGAGGGTGCGGCCTATGACGAGGAAGAGCTGCTCCGCCTGCTCCGCCTCGCCCGCATCGGCTGCGCCAATATCTTCGCCGCGCAGGATGTGGCGACGGGTCGCTAAGCCAATCCCGTCACCCCGGGCTTGACCCGGGGTCCCGCTTTCCCTTGACTGCGCGAAAGCTGACAAGAAAGCGGGATCCCGGCTCGGGGGCCGGGATGACCATATGGAATAAGGGTAGAGCCAGATGAGCGACGATTTTGGACAGGAACAGGCGATCCGCAAGCTGAAGCCCGGCAAGCTGGTGATCGCCAGCCACAATGCCGGCAAGGTGCGGGAAATCGCTGCCCTGCTCGGCCCCTATGGGATCGAGCCGATCTCCGCCGCGTCGCTCGACCTGCCCGAACCGGAGGAGACCGGCACCACCTTCATCGCCAATGCCGAGCTGAAGGCGATGCAGGCCGCCGACCTCTCTGGCCTGCCGGCGCTGGCCGACGACAGTGGCCTCTGCGTCGAGGCGCTGAACGGCGATCCGGGGCTCTTCTCCGCCCGCTGGGCCGGGCCGGACAAGGATTTTGGCATGGCGATGCAGAAGGTGTGGGATGGGGTCCAAGCCAAGGGGCCGGACGCCGGCCATGGCGCCCATTTCATCTGCGCTCTCGCCCTCGCCTGGCCCGACGGCCATGTCGAGGCGTTCGAGGGCCGGGTCGACGGCCTGCTGGTCTGGCCGCCGCGCGGGGCAAATGGCTTTGGCTATGACGCGATGTTCCAGCCCTTGGGCCACGACATCAGCTTCGGCGAGATGGACCCGGACGCCAAGCACGCCATGAGCCACCGCGCCGACGCCTTCGCCCAGTTGGTCAAGGCAGTGATCTGAACCAGATGGGGGCAGTCCCGACCGCCCCTATTCCTCGCCGCCCGCCAGCACCGGCGCCGCATCCAGCGGCCCCATGCCGAACATGTTGCCGGCGGGATAATAGCGGCAGACGAGATAGTCGAAGCTGCGCCCCTCGGCCAGCGCGCAACCGACCGATCGGGTGCCGCGCCAGATGATCTGGGTATAATGGGCGACATCCTGCCAGCGGCCGGTGGTGCTGAAATTGGGCATCTTGCCCGCCCGGCGGAAATAGCGCCGTTCATTGAGGAACGCGCCGACCATCACCTCATAATCATAGAGGCCGCGACTTCCCATCCACAGATTTTCGCCACTCGGCACCGCGCGGGTCGCGCGCGGGCTGTGGGCGAAGATATTGGTCCGCGCCATCTGCCGCGCATAGCGCGCCGCATCCGCCGCCAGCGTCCGGTCCCAGGCAAGCGGGGTCAGGCCCCAGCGGCTGCGCTCGTCATTATGCATGCCCAGGACCACGTCCTGCAGCAGCCCATCGTCGCGATCGGCCTCTTCCATGCCATATTGTTCGGCCGGGCCGGGCGCGCGCCGCTCCGGCGCTGCCTGCCCCTTGCCACCGAAAATCCCCAGCATCATGGCGGCCGTCGCAACGGCCAGCCCCCATTTCCACCCGCGCATCGTCTTCGTTCTTTCGACCCGATAACCCGCGCCTCTCCCCCGGCCATGCCGGTTCGGAACGCGATGCTGCGGCTAAACGCCCGATCGTGTGAAGCAGGGATGAATAGTCCGGCACAGGCGATCACCTGTCCGCGTCACTCCGACGAAACGGGTCGCAGCTTCGCCGAATCGATATGCCAGCGCCGCTGCGCCGCCGATGCCCCGTCGACATCATTGACGCGCCGCACGACATAGGTGCCGGCAAAATGCTGGCGCGTGCCATCCGCCAGTTCCGCGTCGATCGTCACCGGCACCGGCTGATAGACGGAGCCGGCGCCCGCATCGCCCGGCGTCATCCGGCCGATCGTCACATGGGTCGCCCGAGTGGCGGCAAAGCCGGCCTGGAATTTTTCCATCGTCTGCCCTGCCGGCCCATCTTCGCCCCACTGGCTCCAGGCGGTGCCATAGTCGCGCGCGTTGATCGCCGCATAATAACGCTGCACCACGGCCGCCGCGGCTGCCATGGTCATGGGTTCGGGCGTGCATCCCGCCATCGGCTCGCCCTGGCCGTCGAACAGGGCGCAACTGCGCGCAATCTCATCCTCGATCATCGCACAGCTATTGGCGGCATTGCAGGGCGGATGAGTGGCGGGCGACACGCTGATGCACCGCTTCACGCGGCGCTCGGCCGCTGCGGCGCCGATCTCGGCGGTGCAGGACAGGGGCGACAGGTCGGCCTGGCTGGATCGGGGGGCCGGTGCCTTGTCTAGCTGGGCGGCGGTGGTGGAGGTATTTTCGGGCGCGGTAGGCGCAGCACCCTGATTATCGGGCGTCGGGGACGGTGAACCGCACGCGGCCAGAGCCAGCAGCGCGATCGTCATGCTGATACAGGCCCATGGCCTTGCTCTTGAAACGGGCTGCATTTTTCCTCCCCCCTTTTGCCGACTGCGCTTCAAGGCATAATCGACAGAGAGGAAAAA
Source organism: Sphingobium sp. DN12 (assembly GCF_051058005.1). Taxonomy (NCBI): domain Bacteria; kingdom Pseudomonadati; phylum Pseudomonadota; class Alphaproteobacteria; order Sphingomonadales; family Sphingobiaceae; genus Sphingobium; species Sphingobium sp. DN12. The sequence continues at coordinate 303,911 of NZ_CP173717.1, read as the reverse complement.
TGATCCGCCTGGGATAAGGTCTTCAGCCCTGCCAGCCGCCAAAGTCGCGGTCGAACGGGCTCATGCCATAGACATTGCCGGCCGGATAATAGCGGCAGACCAGATAATCATATTGGGCGCCCTCGCCCAGCGCGCAGCCAACCCGACGGGTGCCGCGCCAGATCATCTGGGTATAGTGGCCGACATCTTCCCAATTGCCGGTCGTGCTGACATCGGGGAAGCGGGCCTTGAACACGAAGGCGCGGCGTTCGTCCATGAAGGCGTCGAGCATGGCGGTATAGCCATAGGCCCGGTGCGTCCCCATCCACAGGTTTTCGCCGATTTCCTCGTCGCGCTCACCGCCGTGCGAATGGCGGAACTGGTTGGTATGCACCATCTGGCGCGCATAGCCGGCCGCATCGGCGGCCAGGCGATCGTCCCAGGCCAGCGCGGGCACGCCCAGCGACTGGCGCTCGCGATTATGCACGTCCATCACCACCTGGCGCAGCATCGCGTCGGAACGCGGCGCCGGCTGGATATTATAATAATTCCACACGTCGCGATTGACCGAAGCCGATGCCGGTGCGACCGCCCCTGCGATCATCCCGCCGAAAAGCATCAGTGCAGCCGCTAGCGGGCCGCGCTGAACGCGTCTAAAGATATGTCCACTCATGTCACCCGAAGTCCTTCTCGCCCCACCGGCTTTCACCGAGGCTCTTGGCCTATATGTTCATTGGCCATTTTGTGTTTCGAAGTGTCCTTACTGCGATTTTAACAGTCATGTGCGCGACCGGATCGACGCCGATGCGTGGCAGGCTGCGCTGCTCGCCGACCTTGCCCATGAGGCGGAAAAAACCGGCCGGCGACCGCTCCGTTCGATCTTCTTTGGCGGTGGCACGCCGTCGCTGATGCCGCCCCGCATCGCCGCTTCGCTGATCGAGGCGGCGGAAAGACATTGGGGCTTTTCCAACGACATAGAGATCACGCTTGAGGCCAACCCGAACTCGGTGGAAGCCGCACGTTTCGGCGATCTGGCGGCCGCCGGGATCAACCGCGTGTCGCTCGGCCTGCAGGCGCTCGACAATGAGGCGCTGGCCTTCCTGGGACGCGCCCATGACGTCGATGAGGGGCTGGGCGCACTCGACACGGCTCGTCGCATTTTTGACCGGGTGAGCTTCGATCTCATCTACGCGCGCCCCGGCCAGAGCGAATCGGACTGGGAAGCGGAGCTGGCACGCGCCCTCTCCTTCGGCACCGGTCATCTGTCGCTCTATCAGTTAACGATCGAGCCGGGCACGCGCTTCGCCACGCTCGCCGCGCAGGGCAAGCTGACACCGGTCGACCCGGATCATGGTGCCACCCTCTATGAGCTGACCCAGGCGATGACGGCGGAGGCCGGCATCCCTTCCTACGAGATCAGCAACCATGCCCGGCCGGGGCAGGAAAGCCGCCACAACCTCATCTACTGGCGCTATGGCGACTATGTCGGCATAGGCCCCGGCGCCCATGGCCGCCGCGGTGGCATGGCGACATTGCGCCACAAGAAGCCGGAAAACTGGATGGGCGCGGTCGATCGCAGCGGCAACGGCCTGCAACAGGAAGTGCCGCTGCAGGCCGAGGACAAGGCGCGCGAGGCGCTGCTGATGGGATTGCGTCTGGGCGAAGGGGTCGATCTGGCGCGGATCGCCGGCCTCTCGGGCCTGCCGATCGACGCGCTGGTGGATGATCGGGCGGTCGACCGGATGAATGATCTGGGGCTGGTCTGGCGAACCGGCAACCGGCTTCAGGTCAGCCCGGCGGGCATGTTGCTGCTCGACGCCATCCTGCCCGAAGTGGTGGCGGTCTAAAAGCCTCAGTCCGGATTGCGATCGAGGTCGGCCAGTTCCTGGTCGATGTCGCGCAATGCCTCGGCCCGATCGCTTTCCGGCATGCGGCTGGCGGCGATCTGGGCACGGGCGGCGGTCAGCCCGGCGCGCGCGGCATTGCGCCCCGCCCGTTCGGCATTGCGGGACATGCGCTCGGCATCGCGGGCGTTCAGCATGGCGATCCGCTCCGCCTTGCGGGCCTGCGCTTCGATCGCCCGCTCGCAGATGCGCACCCGGATGTTGCGGCGGCCATTGGCATCGACAAATTCGCGATGGCTGGTGACCTTGTCGCCCTCGCAGCCTTCGCGCACGTCGACCACCGGCACCATGCGGGCAATCTCCGCCTCGGTCGGGATGCGATGGGTTTCGACCCGGCCATTGGCATGGGTGACGATCACCCGTCCCGGCTCGCTGCGCACCGTCACCGGCGGCACGGGCGGGACCGGCGGAACCGGGGGCACGATGTCGGTGGCCGGAACCGGCGGCACGGGCGCCGCAGGCGGCACGCGATCGGCATGGGCGACCGGCGCAGGCGCTGCCGCCGGCATGGGCGCGGCGGCGGGGACCGGCGCGGCCTGCGGCAGGGCCTCCCGCGCCGATACGGGCTGCGACACCAGGTTGGTCAGCTTGGCGAAATCGGCCTGATCGACCTTGTCGGTGATCGCCGCCATCTGCTGCGCGGCGCGGCTGCCCGATGCGGTGAGGGCCAGGCCCGTGGCAACGACCATGGCGACGGCGGCCATGCCCCAGCTGATGCGCTTCAGCGATGTTTCATGGCTCGAAAGCATTTTCAGCCTCCCCTTGAGCGTGGTGATACGGGTGAGATGGCAGGCGCCGGCAAATTGGCGACCACCGGCGGCCTTCAATATGGCGCGGCCATAGGCATGGGCCTGATCCTGGCCGTAGAGCGAGAGGACGCGCGCGTCGCAGGCGGTTTCCTGATCGGCGCGATAGGCGCGATAGGCGATCCAGGCGACCGGATTGCACCAGTGCAGCGCCAGCAGCAGCAGCGCGACCATGTTGGCGGCCAGATCGCCGCGCTCATGATGGGCGCGTTCATGAGCGATCGCCATATCCTGCTCCTGCGCGTCATAGCGCAGCCCGAAATCGGCCGGCAGGACAATATAGGGCCGGAAAATACCGAAGGCGAGCGGCCCCGATGCCTGCGGACTGGTGATCAGGCGGATCCGCCCTTCCTCGCCCAGCGGCGTCGATCCGGCCAATATGTCGCGGCGAAACCGGGCATAGCCTATCGCCTGCACGACCAGGAACAGGACGACGCCCAGCGCCCACAGGCCGATCGCCATTTCCAGCCAGGGGATGCTTGTCGCGGCGGCCTGGGGCGCGGGCGAAGGCGCAATCTCCAGCAGCGCCGGCAGGCCAGCCTGGTCCACGACATTATGCAGCGGCGAAGGCGCGGCAACCTCGCGCGGCAAGGTCGGCAACAGCATGCGGGCCAGCGGCAGCAGCCACAGCCAATAGGCCGCCCCTGCCCCCAGCCAGCGCGCCACCGGGCGTCGCAACATCATCACCATCGCCATCAGCAGGGTCGTGGCGATCAGCGTTTCGGCCATCCAGACGCTCATGATTTCAACCCCTTCAGGATTTCCTCAAGCTCCGCGATATCATCCGCGCTCAACTGGTCCTGGCTCGCCAGCTGGGCGACCAGGGGAGAGATGCGGCCGCCGAACAGGCGATTGACCAGCCGGCCGGACTCGCTCGCCACATAATCCTCGCGCGCCACCAGCGGGCGATAGAGGAAGCGGCGGCCATCCTGGTCGGCGGCGATCACCTCCTTGGCCATCAGCCGCGACAGCAAGGTCTTGACCGTCTGCAGGCTCCAGTCGCGTTCGGCGGTGACGCGATCGGCGACGTCATTGGCGGTTGCCGGCGCCTGTTCCCACAGCGCTTCCATCACCACCAGTTCCGCTTCGCTGATCTTCTCGCTCACTGCCTGATCCCGACCCTGTTCCGACTCTCCAACTACATATGTAGTCGCATCGATTACGAATGTAGTCAATCAGGAAAGCGGCTCGGCCCAAATGGCTTTTCGACGAAAGTGTCGGCCAACCTTACAAACGACAGCGGACGACTGGCGGCGTTAACCCTTGAACCATGCACGAACGCGTGGCTTTCCACTTCTGGCACGCCGGATGCTTCTCTTCCCACATACCCACCGTTCAACTACCCGGGGGATGCCGGCACGGTCTCCGCAGGCATCCCCCACCCGGTGGCCGTTCCCGAAGCTTTCACAGACCTTATCGCCAGCCAGGCTTGCAGCACATTGAACCGGCCCTGGCCGGCCTCATATGCCCGCACTGCAGACAAGAAAAAGGGCGGCCCGACCAGCGGACCGCCCCATGATCTTTTGCCCTGAGCCGGCGATCAGTTCGCCGCAGCGACGCCGTTGTCGGTCATCAGCTGCTGAAGCTCACCGGCCTCATACATTTCCATCATGATGTCGCTACCGCCGACAAATTCGCCCTTCACATAAAGCTGGGGAATGGTCGGCCAGTCGGAGAAGGTCTTGATGCCCTGGCGGACGGCCTGGTCCTGCAGCACGTCGACCGTCTCGTAATTCACGCCCAGATGCTCCAGGATCGCGATCGCGCGGCTGGAAAAGCCGCACTGGGGGAAGAGCGGCGTGCCCTTCATGAAGAGCACCACGTCATTACCGTTGACGATGTCGGCGATCCGCTGCTGCACGGCGTCGGTCATTTCACTGGGTCCAATTCTCTTGTCTGGCGTCGCCGCGCGGCGGACGCATATGTCGCTATGGCGGTTAGTTGGGAACGGCGGTGGTCAGTTGCAAGGCGTGAAGCACCCCGCCCATGCGTCCGCCCAACGCCGCATAGACGGCGCGCTGCTGCGCCACCCGGCTCATGCCCCGAAAGCTTTCGGACACGACCTTCGCCGCATAATGATCGCCGTCGCCGGCCAGGTCGGTAATCTCGACCTGCGCATCCGGGATCGCGGTCTTGATCATCTCGGCAATATCGTCTGCTGCCATCGGCATGGCGATACCTGCCTTACTGCGCTTCGATGAACATGCGGCGGGCGATCACCGCCTGCTCGTCGAGCGCGGTGCGCACGCCCGCTTCGTCGATGTCGAGGCCGGCCTGGGTCATGTCGCCCAGCAGCTTGCGGATGACATCCTCGTCGCCCGCTTCCTCGAAATCGGCCTGCACGACGGCCTTGGCATAGGCGTCGGTTTCCTCAGGCGTCAGGCCCATCTTCGCGGCCGCCCATTCGCCCAGCAGGCGGTTGCGGCGCGCCTGGATGCGGAACTGCATCTCCTGGTCGTGCGCGAACATATTTTCAAATGCGCGCTCGCGGTCGTCGAAAGTGGTCATGCGTGAAGCCCTGTTGAAATGCGTCTGTCGCGTTCAGAGATAGGCGGAACCGCGCCTTTAGGCAACGGCCGGCACCAGCCAGGGGCGCAAAGCCGCATCCTTCGCCTCGAACGCGTCGATCACATCCGCCTCGTCCAGGGTCAGGCCGATCTCGTCGAGGCCGCCCAGCAGGCAATGCTTGCGGAACGGATCGATCTCGAAGCTGAAGCGATCCTGATATTGGGTGGTGACGCTCTGCTGCTCCAGATCGACATGGATCGGGTCGGTCTTGGCGACCTCCATCAGCCGGTCGATCGCCTCCTGCGGCAGCACCACGGTCAATATGCCGTTCTTGAACGCATTGCCCGAGAAGATGTCGGAAAAGCTCGGCGCGATCACCACCTTAATGCCCAGGTCGCCAAGCGCCCAGGCGGCATGTTCACGGCTGGAGCCGCAACCGAAATTGTCGCCCGCGATCAGGATCGGGCTGCCGGCATATTCGGGATCGTCAAAGACATTGCCCGGTTCCTTGCGCAGCACCTCGAACGCGCCCTTGCCAAGGCCGGCGCGCGAAATCGTCTTGAGCCAATGCGCCGGGATGACGATGTCGGTGTCGACATTCTTCATCCCGAACGGATAGGCCCGGCCGTCAACGGTAGTCAGCTTGTCCATCAGTGCGCCCGCTTCGCCTCCACCGCGGGACCGTCCTCGGCGCGGCCCAGCGTCGCGGCCATCGCCGCACTGGCCAGCGCACCCAGCGCCAGCACCCAGAATACCTTCTTCATGCGACCATCCCCTCTTTTTCACCCATCAATGCACGCACATCGGTCAACCGCCCGGTCAGCGCGGCGGCCGCCGCCATTTCCGGCGAGACCAGATGCGTGCGCGATCCCGGACCCTGGCGGCCCATGAAATTGCGGTTGCTGGTCGATGCGCAGCGTTCACCAGCCGGCACCTTGTCCGGATTCATGCCCAGGCACGCCGAACAGCCCGGCTCGCGCCATTCGAAACCGGCGTCGAGGAAGATGCGGTCCAGCCCCTCGGCCTCGGCCATGCGCTTGACCAGGCCCGATCCCGGCACCACCATCGCATGCTTGATGCCGGCGGCGATATGCCGCCCCTTCAGCAGGCCGGCGGCGGCGCGCAGATCCTCGATCCGGCTGTTGGTGCAGCTGCCGATGAAGACATGCTCGATCGCGACATCTTCCATCTTCTGCCCGGCGATGAGGCCCATATAGTCGAGCGACTTCTGCGCGGCGGCGCGCTTCGACGCATCGGCGAAGCTTTCCGGATCGGGCACCACGCCGGTCACCGGCACGACATCCTCGGGGCTGGTGCCCCAGGTGACGTTGGGGACGATGTCGGCCGCGTCGATCACGACGGTCTTGTCGAACACCGCGCCTTCATCCGTGTGCAGCGTCTTCCACCAGGCCACGGCCGCATCCCAGTCGGCACCCTTGGGCGCCATCGGGCGGCCCTCGATATAGGCGAAGGTCTTTTCGTCCGGCGCGAACAGGCCGGACCGGGCGCCCGCCTCGATCGACATGTTGGCGACGGTCAGGCGGCCCTCGATCGACATGTCGCGGAACACCGACCCGCGATATTCCATGACATAGCCGGTGCCGCCGGCGGTGCCGATCGTGCCACAGATTGCCAGCGCCACATCCTTGGGGGTGACGCCATAGCCCAGCGCGCCCTCGACCACGACCTGCATGGTCTTGGACTGTTTCAGCAACAGCGTCTGGGTCGCCAGCACATGCTCGACCTCGGACGTGCCGATGCCGAAGGCCAGCGCGCCCAGCGCGCCGTGCGAGCTGGTATGGCTGTCGCCGCAGACCAGAGTGGTGCCCGGCAGGGTGAAGCCCTGTTCCGGGCCGACGACATGGACGATGCCCTGTTCCGGGTCGGCGTCGCCGATCAGGCGCACGCCGAATTCCGGCGCGTTGCGTTCCAGCGCGGCAAGCTGCTGCGCGCTTTCCGGGTCGGCGATCGGGATGCGATGGCCGTCGGCGTCGCGGCGCGGCGTGGTCGGCAGATTATGGTCGGGCACCGCCAGGGTGAGGTCGGGCCGGCGCACCTTGCGCCCGGCAAGGCGTAGGCCTTCAAACGCCTGCGGGCTCGTCACTTCATGCACGAGGTGACGATCGATGTAGATCAGGCAGGTTCCATCGGGACGCCGTTCAACGACATGCGCGTCCCAGATCTTCTCATAGAGGGTGCGTGGCTTAACCATGGTCCCCTCCCCCTAGACCCGTAAGGCGCCAGGGGAAAGGGGGAGAAACAGGCCTTGCGATGGAAAATGTGCGCTTTTCGCAAGGCTGAAGCAATAATGTTACGCCGCGCGATAATCCTCGACCACGCGGCCGACCGCCGTCAGTTCCGCCTCATGGCCCTCCTCGCGCCAGGTCTCGGCCAGCGCCGCCTGTTCCCATTCGCGCATCGCGGGATGGGCCAGCATGGTCTCGACCCAGCCGCGCGCGATCGGCCCGACATCCAGGCCATAGCTGCGCACCCGGAACGCGACCGGCGCATAGAAGGCGTCGAGCGCGCTGAAATCGGCGCCGGCCAGATAGGGCCCGCCAAAGCGCGCCAGCCCCTGCTCCCACAATTCGCGCAACCGGGCGATATCCTTGTTCAGCGCCGGCTCGATCAGGTTCAGCTCCACCCGCACCCCGACATTCATCGTGCAGGTCGACCGCAGCGCGGAAAAGCCGCTGTGCATTTCCGCCACCGCGCATTGGGCAAAGGTGCGCGCATCGGCATCGGCGGGCCAGACGCCCGCATGCCGGTCGGCCAGATAGAGGAGGATGCCGAGCGAATCCCACACGGTCCGGTCGCCATCGATCAGCGCGGGCACCTGCCCCGTCGGCGAAAAGCTGCGAAAGGCGCTGTAATTGACCGGCGCGGCAAAGGGCTCGATCCGATCGACGAAATCGATCGCCAGCCCCTTCATCAGCAGCCAGGGCCGCAGCGACCAGCTCGAATAATTCCGGTTGGCGGTGATGAGCGTATAGGCCATCGATCAATCTCCCCTATGCGTGGTGCGCGTCCCCTTAGCGCAACGGGGAACCGCCCGACAGGCGGAACGATCCACGGGTCTGACAAGCTCAGCTTATCAGGCAGGATTAAGAAGCTCGGCATGCCCCTGACGAGCGAGTGGGAAGCGGACTGGTTGCTTACCCTCTCCCGTTCGCGGGAGAGGGAGGGCCCCGCGCCATAGGCGTGGAAGGGTGAGGCTCTTCTGGAACAAGCGCCCCTCATCCAACTTCGCCTGGCCGGCTTTGCCGGCAAGGCTTCCTATCCTTCTCCCGCCAGCGGGAGAAGGAATGAGCGCTTCTGATCGGTTGCGGCTGGGTGGCTTTCGCACCCTGATTTCGATCTGCTGGGCAATACGAACGGGTAGATCAGGGGACGGCCATTTTTATGCCGTCATCCCCGCGGAGGCGGGGACCCATCTCACCAGCGTGGGACCAGATGCAAGGTCAGGAGATGGATTCCCGCCTACGCGGGAATGACGAATAAGGGTGGGAAGCGGATGGTCAGCTAACGGAAAAGTTGGTCCGAAATCAGCCATCTTGATATGCTGGAAAACCTCGGGAACGAGGTTGTCGGACACATTCTCGATCCGCCAGTGGTGCTCGGACACTCGATGCCTTCACGTCACGCTTCCACGTTAATCTGAGGGCAATATTTCGGATCGATATCCTCCTTCGAATGCGGAGGTATTATGAAGTTATTTTTGTATTTAAGCGCTGCGCTGGCGATACTTTCTGCATGTAGCTCGACGAGCGCGGCAAATCCCGACCCTAAAAACCCGGCGCATTGCGTAGCGGCGTTTCACTATGGGCGAGAATTGATGCTCACTGGCGATAATCCTGACTACAAGGTCGCCATCGGAATGACCGGGCGTGCGCTATTTGAAATGAAGCGCCTACCGTCGTCAGGATTGACGACATCAAAAGAAATTGGTGCTGACCTTCTGAAGAAATACGAAATAATACTGATGTCATGCAAAAGCTGCTGTTAGATTGTCGCGCAAACCAAAATGCTGACCCTTCCTTTCAGGCCGCAGACAAAAGCGGGGCGATTATGGCAGCCGCACGGAAGATAGACCCTATCTGCAAAGACGATCGGGCTTGCTTGGCCGGAAAGAAATATTGAGCGCCGATCACTTTTCACCATATTGCTAAAAAATCATCCGCTTTGTCACAGGGGGAGCCGCTCGTCAGGTCGCGGACAATCCACGCAATTCATTGACGGTCGGAGAACAGGTATTTTCAGCGGCGTCGGCTTTGGAGTGCGGCAAAGAGCAAGTTCGATGACCGGTTTTGGTCGCTTCCAGACCGACAGCTATCCCTCCCTCCCGCCGCAGCTCTTTCCTACACAGGGCTTTTTCTGTTCTATCCTGTTGGATGAACCAGCCTCTTCCTCCTCCGCTCGCCGCGCCGGCCCGGCGCCCTCGCCGCCAATGGACGCCCGATCGTCAGCGCCGCTTCCTCGCCGCGCTGCTCGAAACCGGCAATATCAGCCATGCCGCGCAGATGGTCGGCATGTCCCGCTCCAGCGCGCACCGGCTGCGCGATCGGCTCGCGGGCACCGGCTTCGACCGCTGCTGGGCCAATGCGCTGGCGCTCCACGCCGCCCGCCTGACCGATCCGCTCGCGCCGATCCGCCGACATAAGGGGCCGATCGGTCGGTAAATGTCGCCCGGCTGTCGCCTGACTGTCGCGTCGCTGTCGCTTCGGCGTGACCCCAGTGTCGCTTCAGTGTCGCTCCACTGTCGCTTCACGGGCGCGCGACAGGCGCGTTGTCGCCAAAATCGCCCCGAAATCACGACGCATGACGGTGTGAACTTTCAACTGTCGCGTCATTTCCCCCTCGCCCCTAGAGCGATTTCCAAGCAATCGGCATCGATTGCTGATTAAGAAATCGCGGTAAAACAAATAATAGCCAAGCCCTTGCAGGCGCGGCACTAAGGCGACCCCGGCGGGCGGGCGACCGTTCGCGCCAGGGCCATAACAGGGAGCATTTCGTGAACCGACGCCAATTCCTCACCACCAGCGGCGCCACGGCGCTGGCCGCATCCGCCCCGCGCGCCTTTGCGCAGCCGGGATCGCAGGATGCCCGCCTGCGCGCCATGCTGGACGGCTTCTTCTATGAGCGGCTGGACGACAGCCCGGAACAGGCGACCCGCCTTGGCCTCGACACCGGTGCCCGCGCGGCGCTGCGCGGCAAGCTCAGCGACACGAGCGCCGCCGGCGCGGCGCGCGACCTCGCCCGGACCAAGACGCAAGCCAAGCAACTGGCGGGCCTGGACCGTGCGGCGCTCAGCCCGGCCAGCCAGCTCGACTATGATGTCGTCGCCTATCAGCTCGACCGCGCCGTGGGTGGCGAGCGTTTCGCCTATGGCGAGACGGCGGGCCGCTATGCGCCCTATATCCTGAGCCAGCTGACCGGCTCCTATCGCGAGACGCCCGATTTCCTCGACAGCCAGCACCGGGTGAAGGACGCAGCCGATGCCGACGCCTATCTGGCGCGTCTGGAAGCCTTCCCCGTCAGCATGGACGGCGAACTGGAGCGGCAGAAGGCGGATGCGGCCAAGGGCGTGTTCGCGCCCGACTATATCCTCGACACGACGATGAAGATGCAGGCGGCGCTGCGCGACCAGCCTGCAGCGCAGACCGTGCTGGTGGCGAGCTTTGCCAAGAAGCTGGCCGCCGCCGGCCTGTCGCCGGAGCGCGTCGCGCAAGCCGAGAAGATCGTCGCGGAGAAGGTCTTCCCCGCCGTCGATCGCCAGCGCGCGCTGGTGCAGCAGCTGCGCACCAAGGCGGTGCATGATGCCGGCTGCTGGCGCCTGCCCGATGGCGAGGCCTTCTACGCCGCCGCCGCCGAGGCTGCGACCACGACCCGGCTGACCGGCGACGAGATCCACCAGATGGGCCTCGACCAGGTCGCCAGCATCTCGTCGCGGATCGACGCGATCCTGAAGGGCGAAGGGATGAGCCAGGGCACAGTCGGCGACCGTCTGGTCGCGCTCAACCAGCGCCCCGACCAGCTCTACCCCAATACCGATCCGGGCCGCGAGGCGCTGCTGGCGCAACTCAACAGCCAGATCAAGGCGATGCAGGCGCGGCTGGGCGAGGCGTTCAACACCGTGCCCAAGGCGCCGGTCGAGGTGCGCCGCGTGCCAGTGACAATCCAGGCGGGCGCGCCGGGCGGCTATTATCAGAATGCCTCGCTCGACGGGTCGCGGCCGGCCATCTATTTCATCAATCTGCGCGACACGTTCGACCGGCCGAAATTCGGCCTCGCCACGCTGACCCATCATGAAGCGGTACCGGGTCACCATCTACAGGTGACGGTGGCGCTGGAATCGGATTCGATCCCGATGATCCGCCGTCGCGGCTTCTACAGCGGCTATTCCGAAGGCTGGGCGCTCTATTCCGAACAGCTGGCCGACGAGATGGGCATGTACAAGGGCGATCCGCTGGGCCAGGTCGGCTACCTCCAGTCGCTGCTGTTCCGCGCCACCCGGCTGGTGGTCGACAGCGGCATGCATGCCAAGCGCTGGAGCCGAGAAAAGGCGACCGATTACCTCATCGCCACCACCGGCATCGCGCGCGGCCGCAGCCAGGGCGAGATCGACCGCTACACCGTCTGGCCGGGCCAGGCGTGCAGCTACAAGATCGGCCACACCGTGTGGAACGACCTGCGCGAGCAAGTGAAGACGGCGCAGGGGAAAAAGTTCGACCTCAAGCAGTTCCATGAAGTGCTGACGCTGGGCGCGATGCCGCTCGACATATTGAAGCAGGCGGTGCGCCAGCGGGCGGGGATCGCTTAAACGCCTCCCCTTTGGGGCAGACAAAAAAACGGCCCGGTGGTGCGCCACCGGGCCGTCGAGGGTCCTTCCACCCAAATCGCGAAGGGAGTGTCGATGTCCCCGCGAACTGGCTGTCTTCACGGCCCCGGCCGCGAAACTCCAATCTTCCATGCTTGTTACGCTTGCGGAACCCATCTTCCCGACAAGCATCGGGATATCGCCGGGAAGATGGGGCGCGTGCGGTATTTAAGCCGCGAATTGATTCATTGTGTTATGGGCGCCGCCGGCCTTGAGCGCGGCTTCGCCGGCGAAATATTCCTTATGGTCGTCGCCAATGTCGGAGCCGGCCATATTCTGGTGCTTCACGCAGGCGATGCCCTGGCGGATTTCCTGCCGCTGCACGCCCTTGACGTAGCCCAGCATGCCGGCCTCGCCGAAATATTCCCTGGCGAGATTGTCGGTGCTGAGCGCCGCCGTGTGATAGGTCGGCAGGGTGATGAGGTGGTGGAAGATGCCCGCCTCGCGCGCCGCATCCTTCTGGAAGGTGCGGATGCGTTCGTCCGCCTCGATGCCGAGGTCGGTGGCATCATAATCCGCGCTCATGAGCCTCGCCCGGTCATAGGCGCTGACATCCTTGCCCGCCGCTTCCCAGGCGTCGAACACCTGCTGACGGAAGTTCAGCGTCCAGTTGAAGCTGGGCGAGTTGTTATAAACCAGCTTGGCATTGGGGATCACCTCGCGGATGCGGCTGACCATGCCGCCGATCTGGCCGATATGCGGCTTTTCGGTTTCGATCCACAGCAGGTCGGCGCCGTTCTGGAGCGCGGTGATGCAGTCGAGGACACAGCGATCCTCGCCGGTACCGGCGCGGAACTGGTACAGGTTCGACGGCAGGCGCTTGGGCTTCAGCAATTGCCCGTCGCGGCTGATGAGAACATCGCCATGGCCGATCGCGGTTGCATCGACGGCGTCGCAGTCGAGGAAGCCATTATAGAGGTCGCCAATGTCGCCCGCTTCGCGGGTGAAGGCGATCTGCTTGGTGAGGCCCGCGCCCAGCGAGTCCGTGCGCGCGACGATCACGCCATCGTCGATCCCGAGTTCCAGGAAGGCATAGCGGACCGCCCGGATCTTCGCGAGGAAATCCTCATGCGGGACCGTGACCTTGCCGTCCTGATGGCCGCACTGTTTTTCGTCCGAGACCTGATTCTCGATCTGGATGCAGCAGGCGCCAGCCTCGATGAACTTCTTGGCGAGCAGATAGGTCGCCTCGGCATTGCCGAAGCCGGCGTCGATGTCGGCGACGATCGGGACGATATGGGTTTCGTAATTGTCGATCTGCTGCTGCAACTTCGCGGCGCGGACCTCGTCGCCTTCCGCGCGAGCCTTGTCGAGATCGCGGAACAGGCCGCCCAGCTCGCGGGCGTCGGCCTGGCGCAGGAAGGTGTAGAGCTCCTCGATCAGCGCGGGGACGCTGGTCTTTTCATGCATCGACTGGTCGGGCAGCGGGCCGAACTCGCTGCGCAGCGCCGCGACCATCCAGCCCGAAAGATAGAGGTAGCGGCCCTTGGTGGTGCCGAAATGCTTCTTGATGGAGATCATCTTCTGCTGGCCGATGAAGCCGTGCCAGCAGCCCAGCGACTGGGTGTAGTTGGCCGGATCGGCATCATAGACGGCCATGTCGGCGCGCATGATCTTGGCGGTGTAACGGGCGATGTCGAGGCCGCTCTGGAACCGGTTCTGCAGGCGCATCCGGGCGACGGATTCGGGCGCGATGCCGTCCCAATGGCCTTGGCCACCGATCAGCGTGTCGGCCTTCGCGATTTCACTTTGATAGGTCATGTCGTCATTCCCTCGGGGTGAGCTGCAAGAAAGAATGACAGCGAAGTAGACACAGGAAACGGGGTGCGGCACCCCTGCCAAAGTCCAGTTGTCGATCTTTACAAAAATCTGCTGTAAAGTTGTAAAGAGCGCACAGGAGTCGGTGTCATGGCCAAGGATCGTCCCGTCTATATGGGGCCGCGATTGCGGCGGCTGCGGCGCGAGCTGGGCCTGACCCAGGCGGACATGGCCAATGATCTGGAGATCAGCGCCTCCTATGTCGCGCTGCTGGAGCGCAACCAGCGGCCACTGACGGCCGACATGCTGCTGCGCCTCGCCCGCACCTACAAGCTGGACATGGCCGAAGTGGCGGGCGACGGCGGCGCGGAACAGACGGCGCGGCTGCAGGCGGTGCTGAAGGATCCGATGTTCGCCGATATCGACCTGCCGCAACTGGCGACCGGCGATGTCGCGGTCAATTATCCGGGCATTACAGAGGCTTTGCTGCGGCTCTATACCAGCTATCGCGAGGAGCATCTGGCGCTGGCGGACCGGGGGGCGGAGGCGGAGCCGCAGGAGGATGGCGCCGATCCGGTGGCGGAGGCGCGGCGCTTCATCGCCGCGCGGCGCAACAGCTTCCCGCTGCTCGACGATGCGGCCGAGAAGCTGGCGGCGGAAGCGGAGGCCGAGGGTGGCTTGTCGGGCTGGCTCAAAGCGCGGCACAATTTACGGGTGCGGCGATTGCCGTCGGACGTAATGGCGGGATCGATGCGGCGGCTCGACCGGCATCGCGACGCAGTGCTGCTGGACGATGCGCTGGACGGCGCCAGCTCGGCCTTTCAACTGGCGTTGCAGATCGCCTATCTGGAGATGCGCAAGGGCTTCGATACGCTACTGAAGGACGGACAGTTCGCCAGCGAGAGCGGGCGGCGGCTCGCCCGGCGGGCGCTGGCCGGCTATGGCGCGGCGGCGATCCTGATGCCCTATACCGCCTTCGCCAAGGCGGTGGAGGCCAGGCGCTATGATGTCGAGGCGCTGGCTCGGCAGTTCGGCGTCAGCTTCGAGCAGGCGGCGCATCGGTTGACGACGTTGCAAAAGCCGGGGCAGGAGCGCGTGCCCTTCTTCTTCCTGCGGGTCGATCCGGCCGGCAATGTCTCCAAGCGGCTGGATGGCGCCGGCTTCCCCTTTGCCCGCCATGGCGGTTCCTGCCCGCTCTGGTCGGTGCATCGCGTGTTCGAAACGCCGCGCGAGGTGGTGACGCAATGGCTGGAACTGCCCGACGGCCAGCGTTTCTTCTCGATCGCGCGCACCGTCACCGCCGGCGGCGGCAGTTGGGGCGCGGCCAAGGTGGAGCGGGCGATCGCGCTGTGCTGCGCGGCCGACCATGCCCATCGGCTGGTCTATAGCCAGGATGCGCCGCCCCCCACGCCGACGCCGATCGGCGTTACCTGTCGCCTGTGCCACCGCAGCCAGTGCATGGCCCGGTCCGCCCCGCCGATCGGCCGCGACATGCTGCCCGACGATTATCGGCGGACGCGGGCGCCGTTCGGCTTTGCCGATGGTTAGGCAGATGAGGCGCTTACCTGTCTCCGTTCGTTTCGAGCTTGTCGAGAAACAAAGCGGAACGGCTAGGTCGGCGCTTGCCGCTTCTCGACAGGCTCGAAGCGAACGGATTGGGGGGAGGCTCTGATGGATGAGGAAACGCCGCCGATAGGGCTGCCGCAGAGTCTTTCGAAGCGATCGCTGGCGATTGCCGGGCTATCGACCATCGTCGAATGGTATGACTTCACCCTCTATCTCTATCTTGCCACCTTGTTGTCGCGCATCTTCTATGGCGGGGGCGCGGCGGGCGTGGGCCATGTGCTGGCGGGCTTTGCGATCGCCTATCTGATGCGGCCATTAGGAGCGATATTCTTTGGCCATATCGGCGATCGCCATGGCCGGCGGCCGACCATGTTGCTGTCGATGGCGCTGATGAGCGCGGCAATGCTGGCGACCGCGCTGTTGCCGACGCAAGCGCAGGCCGGGGCGATGGCGGGCTGGCTGCTGCTGGCGCTGCGCTGTGTCATGGCCTTCTCGGTCGGGGGCGAATATACCGGCGTCGTTGCCTATCTGCTGGAAGGCGCGCCGCCCGGCCGGCGGGGGCTCATCACATCCCTGGCGTCAGCGGCGAGCGAGGTCGGCGGGCTGCTGGCAGTGGCGCTGTCGGCTCTGACCGTGGCGCTGCTAGACGAGGCGGCGCTGGCCGACTGGGGCTGGCGCATGCCCTTCCTGGTCGGCGCAGGGCTGGCGGCGCTCATCCTGCTGGCGCGGTCGCGGATCGAGGAATCGCCTGACTTCCTGGCGCAGCAGGCGCGGGGCAGCATCCCGGCCCAGCCGCTGCGCCTCAGCCTGCGCGCCTATCGACCGGCGATCGGCCGCGGCTTTGCCATTTCGGCGCTGGGGTCGATCACCTATTATGTCGGCATCGTCTATGTGCCGAGCTTCCTGATCGGGACCGGCCGCATGGGCGAGGCCGATGCGCTGACGCTCTCGACGCTGGCGGCGCTGGTGGTGATCCTGGTGACGCCGCTGGTCGGCGCCTTGTCCGACCGGATCGGGCGGCGGCCGGTGCTGGTCGCGCTGGCGCTCGCCGGTGTGGCGCTGCCGGCCTTGCTCTTTGCCCTGATGGCCCAGGGAAGCGCACTGGGCGGCGCGCTGCTGGGCGCGACCCTGCTGGCGGCACTGGGCGGAGCAGTGAGCGCGGTCGGCGCCGTGACCACGGCCGAGCAATTTCCCGGCGAGGGGCGGCTGAGTGGCCTCGCCTTTGGCGCCACCAGTGCGACGGCCCTGTTCGGCGGCCTCACCCCCTATCTGTCGCATCAACTGACGCAGGCCAGCGGATGGGCGTCCGCACCCGGATGGCTGATCGCGATCGTCGCGCTCGGCGTATTGCCGGTGCTCTGGCGCCTGCCCGAAAGCGCGCCAAAGCGACAACAGCCCTGCTGAGCCCCCTTCCCGCATGGCTCTCTCTCCGCTAGCGCATGCGCCACAAAAGAAAGGGGAGCATCCTTAATGCGTTTGACGATTTCGCTGGCCGCGCTCGCGCTGGCCATCATGCCCATGGCCGTCCAGGCCCAGGACGGGGACAAGAAGAAGGACGAGGCACCGGCCGCCGAAGCTGGCGTGCCCGCCCCCAATGTCTCGGTCACCCATCATAAGGGCGTGTTCGGCGGCAAGGCGATCAGCTACACCGCGACCACCGGCGAAACCTATCTGAAGGACAAGGATGGCAAGCCGCTCGCGGCGATCTATGCCACCGCCTATGTCAAGGATGGCGGCGACAAGACCCGGCCGATCACCTTCCTCTATAATGGCGGCCCCGGCTCGGGCTCGCTCTGGCTGCACATGGGCGCCTTCGGCCCCAAGCGCGTCGTGCTCCCCGATGCGCAGGATGACGGCGCGCCGCCCTATCCGCTGGTCGACAATGCGGAATCGCTGCTCGACGTCACCGATCTTGTCTTCATCGATCCGGTCGGCACCGGCTTTTCCCACGCCATCGGCAAGAAGGATCCCAAGGATTATTGGGGGGTATCGACCGACGCCAAGTCGATCGCCGACTATATTCGCCTGTGGCTCAATGAGAATGGCCGCTGGTCCTCGCCCAAATATATCGGCGGCGAAAGCTATGGCACCACCCGTTCGGTCGCCCTCATCAACGAGCTGGAGGGCAGCTATAATGACGTCGCGGTCAACGGCATCATCCTGATCTCGTCGATCCTCGACTTCGGCGCCTCGGCCGAGGTGCAGGGCAATGAAATGCCCTATATCCTCAACCTCCCGTCGATGGCGACGACCGCCTGGTATCACAAGAAGATGGGCAATCCGCCCGCCACCGTGGCCGAAGCCGCGCAGCAGGCCCGCGCCTTCGCGATCGGCCCCTATGCCGCCGCGCTGCTGAAGGGCAATCAGTTGTCGGACCAGGAACGCGCCAGCGTCCGTGCCGAACTTGCCCGCCTCACCGGCCTGTCGGAGCAATTTGTCGACCATGCCGAACTGCGCATCTCGCCCGGCCGTTTCTACAAGGAATTGCTGCGCGATCGCGGCGTCTCCATCGGCCGCCTCGACACCCGCTATACCGGCAAGGATTATGATGCGGCCGGCGAAGAGCCGGACAATGACCCCAGCTTCTACGCGATCGACGGCGCCTATACCGCGGCGATGAACAGCTATGCCCGCGACGAGCTGAAGTACAAGACCGACCGCAGCTATGTGACGATCGGCGGGGTCAGCGGCTGGGACTGGAAGCTGCAGGGCCAGCGCGGCCGCGACAGCGAAGTTTACGCCAGCGTCGCCCCCTATCTCAGCAAGGCTTTGCGAGAGAATAGCGGGCTCAAGGTGTTCGTCGGCCAGGGCTGGTATGATTTCGCCACGCCCTTCTTCGGCGCGGAATATGCGATGAGCCGCACCGGCTTCGATCCCGCGCGGATCCAGTATCATTATTATGATGCCGGCCACATGATGTATGTCCGCCCCGACGACCTGCGCAAGCTGAGCGCGGATATCCGGGCGTTCATCTCGCAGCGATGATGATGCCGCCCGCCCGGAAATCAACCGGGCGGGCGCTGTCTTCGCCTTCGAGGCCATCCAGCACGCTTCCTGCCCGCCTATAGGCATTTCACACGAATATATCCGCTGCCGCCCGTCCGATAATATGCCTTCCAGAACAGGGGTCGCTTTGTCTTTTCACGGGGGCAAGGGGCGTTGGCGCAACAATCGGACCATGCAGGCCCAAGCGGGCGATCGTTACGCGCTTCGATGCTGGCGGTGCTCCTCGCAGCCGTCGCACCGTCGCAAGTCCGCGCCCAGGAAAGCGCCGACCTCTCCCCGCTTGCACATGGTGCAGGCAAAACGGCTTCGCCTGCCGCCCTGACCGTGAACGAGGCCATCTCCTTCGATCTCGCCAGCCTCACGCCGGAAAAGCAGCGGGAAACCGAACTGCCGGACGGTGTCGGTCCATCCATTACCGTCGATACAGATAGCCCGGCTGCAATCGATCCCGACCGTTACCGGTCGCTCGGCAGCCGGATGGCGGCGGCCAAATGGGAAACATTGGGGCTCTTCGCCTATATCACCGCCACCCAGGCCTATTGGACCGACGACACGACATCCTTTCATTTCAAGGATGAAGGATGGTTCGGCAAGAACACCAACAATCTTGGCATCGACAAGCTGACACACGCCTTCAATGCCTATCTCTTCGCCGAATTTCTCGGCGCGCGCATCGCCCGCAAGACTGATGACCGGGCTGCCGCCGCCTTGCCGGCCGCTCTGCTGTCGACCGCGCTGCAATTCTACGGCGAATTATGGGACGGCCATAAGACCGACAGCGGCTTCTCCTACCAGGACATTGTCTTCAACACGGCCGGCGCCGCCTTTTCCGTGCTGCGGCACACCGTGCCGGGGCTGGAGGAGAAGCTGGATTTCCGGCTGATGATGGTGCCCAATTCCAACGTCTACAGCTTCAAGGGGAAGCGCCATTATGAACAGCAGCATTTCCTGCTGTCGCTTGAACTGGCCGGGTTCAGGAAATTGGAGGCCACCCCTTTGCGGCTCGTCGAATTGCAGGTCGGCTATCGCGGCAAGGATTTCACCCTTGCCGACCGCGCCGCCGGCATCCCCCCTAAACGCGACATCTTCTTCGGCGTCGCGCTCAACATCAAGCAACTCTTCTTCCGCAACAGCCGTTCGCGCGTCAGCCGCATGATCGGCAGCGGCCTCAACTATTTCCAGCTCCCCTATACGGGCATCTATGATTATTACTGAGCCTTGCCGCGCGCGCCGGCCAGCACCGTAACAATCCCCCTTTAACGCCCGTAAAATCCCCTTATGCTCCTGCCCAGCAAGGGAGATTCAATCATATGCGCCACGCGCTCACGGCCTTTCTGGCCGCTGTCAGCTTTTCGTCCATCGCCGTCGCCCAAACCCCGACTGCACCGCCGCCGGCTCAGCCGGCCATGGTCCAGCCCACCCCCACGCCGCAGAGCGAACTGCCCGGCCTGATCGCCAAGGACATGGAGGGGCTGATGACCCTCTATCGCGATCTGCACGCCAATCCCGAACTCTCGCTGCAGGAGGTGAACACCGCCGCCAAGCTGGCTAAGCGCCTGAAAGCGATGAAGTTCGACGTGACCGAGAAGGTCGGCGGCACCGGCGTCGTCGCGGTGATGAAGAATGGCTCGGGCCCGGTGCTGATGATCCGCGCCGACATGGACGGCCTGCCAGTGGTCGAGCAGACCGGCCTCGACTTCGCGTCCAAGGTTCGCACCAAAACGCCCGAGGGGGTCGAGACCGGCGTCATGCATGCCTGCGGCCATGACACCCATATGACCGCCTTCATCGAGACCGCCAAGCTGCTGTCGAGCCAGAAGGACAAGTGGAAGGGCACGCTGGTGATGATCCTCCAGCCGGCCGAGGAAGTGGGCAAGGGCGCCCGCGACATGTTGGAGGACGGGCTCTACACCCGCTTCCCGCGCCCGACCCATGCCATCGCCTTCCACGATGCCGCCAATCTTCAGGCCGGCGTCGTCGGCTATACGCCGGGCTATGCCCTCGCCAATGTCGACAGCGTCGATATCGTGGTGAAGGGGCTGGGCGGCCATGGCGCCTATCCGCAGACGACCCGCGACCCGATCGTGCTGGGTTCGCGCATCGTCACTTCGCTGCAGACCCTGGTCAGCCGCGAACAGGATCCGCAGGATCCCGCCGTCGTCACCGTCGGTAGCTTCCAGGCCGGCGCCAAGCACAACATCATCCCCGACCAGGCGCTGCTGCTGCTGACCGTGCGCAGCTATTCGGACGAGACCCGCGCCAAGCTGATCAAGGGGATCGAGCGGATCGCCCGTGGCGAGGCGATTGCGGCGGGCGTGCCAGACGACAAGATGCCGGTGGTCAGCGTCAAGGATGAGTTCACCCCGTCCACCTACAATCCGCCCGAATTTGCCGAACAGATGGGCGCGCTGCTCAAGGGGCATTTTGCCGAGGGGCGCGTGGTCAAGACCCCGGCGGTGATGGGCGGCGAGGATTTCGGCCGCTTCTACCGCGCCGACAAGTCGATCAACAGCTTCATCTTCTGGGTCGGCGGCGTGCCGGCGGACAAGATGGCGGCGGCCGAGGCTGGCCAAATCACCCTGCCCTCGCTGCACAGCCCGTTCTGGGCGCCGGAGGCCGACAAGGTCATCGCCACCGCCAGCGAGGCGATGACCGTCCTCGCCATGGATATCCTGAAGAAGGATTGAGAGACTGTTGGAGAAAGCCGGTACCAGCCCGCTCCCCCGCTCAACCACTCGATCCAGTGTCATCCTGTCGGGTGGTTGGGCGGGGGAGCGGGCTGGTACTGCGCTGAAAAATCGCTCTTTCGCGATTTTTCAAACAAACTCTAAGCTTATACGCTGACCGCGCAGCGGCGCCGATGGACCTCCATCAGCGCCAGCGCGGTCAGCGCCACGCCCAGCCCCAGGATCATGTCGACCAGATAATGGGTGCCCTCGACCGGGGTCGATAGCAGCATCGCCGCGTTGAGCGCGACGATCGGCCAGCGCAGCGCCGCGATCCGCCAGCCCGCCGCAATATACAGAACCGCCGCCGCGGTATGGAAGCTGGGCGCCGACACGATGCCGCGCAACTGCCCCAGATCGATGGCATGGACCGCATGCGTCCGCAGCGCCGGGATCAGCCCCTGCTGCCACAGTTCGCTTTCGGGCATGTAGCGGATCGGTTCGTGCCACAGATAGGAGAATGGCCCCACCGCCGGCATCAAGCTGAACAGGATCAGGGTGATGACCGCCGCCAGCCAGAAGGTGGCGATGAAGCGCCAGGCCCGTTCCTGCTCGCCCGCCCGCGCCATGCACCATAGCAGCAGCGCCGGCGTCACATAGATGCTGCGATAGGCGGCCGTTTCCAGAAATTGGAGGCCCCGGTGCGATGCCGTCAGCCGATACCAATAGAGCCAGTCAAACCCCAGCGCCGCGTCGATCCGCTGCAAGGTCGCATCGGCATAGCCATGGGTCAGCGCCGCGACGGGATAGCTGGCTGCCGCGCCCATGACCGAGATCAGCGTGAACAGGCCGACATAGGTGGCAAATGGCGCCACCGTCCCGGCATGGCGCCAGCCGCGGCGCGGCAGGCCGAAGCGCAACGCCAGCAACAGCGCCGCCGCCGCGCCATAGGCGATGCTGCTCGGCCGCCAGAGGTCGATGCGCAGGTCCGCCATGTCCAACAGCAGGGCGAGCAGCAGCATGCTCACACCCAGCGCCGCCAGAAAATGCCGCCGGATCGCCAATGGTCGCGTGACAATCGGCACCGGACGCGCCGTCTGCGCGGCAACAGGCTCAGCCAGGGGCCAGGAGGTTTCGATCGACGGCATCACGCATATGTCCGGGAAGAAAGGCGGAAAGGCCGCCCTTCCGCCTCCCGTGCTTAAGCTGCGATGAACCGTTGCATGGCGCCCCGGTCAGGGCTGCAACAGCCAGCCCGCGCCACCGCCCAGCGCGATGATCGCCGGCATGCTCCACCGCCCCTTGATCCGCCAGGCGCAGATCGCGCCGACCAGCAGGATCAGGCCGGCGGCCCAGAGCCGGTCCGCCCGCATCGCCGCCGCCCAACCCAGCTGCACCAGCGTCGCCGCGATCACCCCGACCACGGCCGCTGCGACCCCGGCCAGCAGGTGGTGGAGCGCCGGATTTTCGACCAGCGCCTCCAGCCGCTCATAGAAGATCAGGGAAAAGGCGAAGGCGGGCAGGAACATGCCCGCCGTGATCGCCAGCGCGCCGCCCAGCCCCCCGGCCATATAGCCGGCAAAGGTCGCGAAGATCACCAGCGGCGCCGGCAATATCCCGGCGAGCGCCACCCCGTCGAGGAACAGCCCGTCCGACAGCCAGCCGCGCCCGACCGTATCGCCGCGCACATAGGGAATGGCGGTATAGGCGCCACCAAAGGTGAGCAGCCCGCCCTTCAGCCCGGCAATGAACAGCAGCAGCATGTCGGGCCGCGCGGCACCAGACACAATCGGGATCGGCGCGACCGCCACTGTCCCCTTGTGCAGCAACAACGCCAGCATGACCGCCCCGACCAGCACTGCGCCGATGACCATCGGCCGCGCGCGAACGCCATAGACCAGCCCCGCCGCCAGCAACGGAATCCAGAAAGGGGTGCCGAGCAAAGTCGCGGCAAAGGCGCCGATCGCCAGCGCCCAGAGCAGCCGATCCTCCAGCACATGGCCGCCGATCCGCTGCACCGCGCGCGCGATGATCGCCAGCACCACCAGCTGGATACCGAACAGCACCGGCAGCGCCCAGCCCGCGCCGGCAATCCAGTCGCGATAGAGCCAGGCAGCGACCAGCATCAGCAGCAGACCGGGCAGCATGAAGCCCAGCCCCGCCAGCAGCCCGCCGATCCGGCCCCGCGCCATCATCCCCATATGGACGCATAGCTCATGGGCTTCAGGCCCCGGCAATATCTGCATCACTGCCAGCAAGCGGTTGAAGCGCGGCCCGGACAGCCAGCGTTCCTCCTCCACCAAGGTCTGACGCAGCATCGCGATCTGCGCGACCGGCCCGCCAAAGGCCAGGCAGCCAAAGCGCAGGAATTTGAGAAACAGCGGGAACAGGCGGATCGGCGGCGGACCATCATCCAGTGTCGTCATCGTCATCGGCTCCTGCCGCAGGCGCGGCGCATGGAGCGGAACTTGGACGATCATCGCCTGAACGGGCGCCCGCACGGCCCGTTGGCGCTCATCATAGCATCGCGCGCCGCGAAGAAAAGAGGCGGCGCAACAGGATGGAGCGGCCTTTCAGCCGCCCCTCCCGAACGGACGATCAGGCGCCGAAACCGCCGTCGATCGTGTGCATGGCACCGGTGATGATGCCGGCTTCCGGTCCTGCCAGATAGGCGGCCAGCCCGGCAATTTCCTCGCCCGTGGCATGGCGCTTGATCGCCATGAAGCCGTGCATGGTAGCGCTCATCGGGCCATCGGCCGGGTTCATGTCGGTATTGGTCGGGCCGGGCTGGATGATGTTGACGGTGATGCCGCGCGCACCAAAGTCGCGGGCCAGGCCACGCGCCATGCCCTGCAGCGCCGACTTGGTCAGCGCATAGGCCGCGCCGCCCTCGAACGGCATGCGATCGCCATTGACCGAACCGATGACGATGATGCGGCCGCCATCATTCATCTGCCGCGCCGCCTCGACCGCCGCATGATAGGGCGCGCGGACATTGATATCGATCATCCGGTCGACCGCATCGGCGTCCAGCGTCAGCGGATCGCCCAGCACCAGCGTGCCGGCATTGACGACCAGCACGTCGAGCGCGCCCTCGCCCGCCACCACGTCGATCACCGCCTGGCGATCGGCCGCGTCGGAGCGGATGGCACGGGCGCCGACATCGGCAGCAAGCGCGGTAGCAGCGTCCTGCGACCCGGCATAGGTGAAGGCGACATCGGCGCCGTCACCGGCGAAGCGCCGCACGATCGCGGCACCGATACCCCGGCTGCCGCCGAGGACGAGGACTTTCTTGGCAGTGAAATCGGTCATGGGACAATTCCTTGCTAAATTTGTAATGATCGCTATATAAATCACCGATCGCGCCCGTCAAGGATTTTTGTAATGACCATTAAAGAAAAAGCCAAGAGCCGGGGCCGCCCCCGTTCCTTCGACGAGGATGCGGCCCTTTCTGCGGCGCAGGCGCTGTTTCATCACCATGGCTATGACGGTGTCGGCGTCGCCGCGCTGGCACAGGCGATGGGGATCAATCCGCCCAGCCTCTATGCCGCTTTCGGTGACAAGGCGTCCCTGTTCGACCGGGTGCTGGCGCGCTACGCCCGCAATGCCCTGCCGGTGGACGATATCCTTGTGCCCGGTGCGCCGCCGGCGGCCGCGCTTACCGAACTGCTACGCACCGCCGCGCGCATCTATGCCGCCGATCCGGCCGCGCCCGGCTGCATGGTGCTGGAGGCCGCGCGCGGCGCCGACGCCACCGCCGCCGCACAGGCGCGATGCTGGAAGGACAAAAGCGTCGATCGGGTCCGGGACTATCTGGCGTCCGGCCATCCCGAGCAGGCACTGCCGGTCGCCGATTATATGGTGGCGGTCATGTCCGGCCTGTCGTCCGATGCCCGTGACGGCAAGCCGATCGAGCGGCTGCTCGCCATCGCCGACATGGCCGGCCTCGCGCTGGAAGCCACGTTATCCACCGCCTGACCTATTGCGGCCGATGCCCCTTGCGCCATTTGGTCAGCAGATGGCGCGCCAGCATCAGCGGCGGCATCCGCAACCAGTGCGACCGCACGAAGAAGGCGAAGACCAGCGCTTTGCGCGTCTCCTGCCCCCAGCCGTTGCGCGCCAGCAACCGCGCCCGTACCAGCCGGTCCCACAGGGTCAGCCGCGCGCCCGCGCCATAGATCGCCGCCGCCAACCGCTGCGCCTGCCGCACATGGGGAAGTATCCCGTGCCGCGCTGCCCGTGCCTCCAGCGCCACCGGATCGGCATCCGCCAGCAGGCCATGAATATCCCACAGGTTGCGCAGACCGCCCTGCAAATCGCCGTCCGCCAGCAGATGGGCGACCGCATGACAGACCCGGTCCTCCGCGCATAGCATGTATAATCCATCGGTTATCAACACCGCATCCGCCATCATCGCGGCCGCGTCCGGCGTGGGCCGCGCGGTCAGCGGCAGCACGGTATGATGCACGTCGATCATCCGGTCGCGCTCGGTGTGGATCATCGGCGGCAGCTCATGCATCCACTGCCGATAATAGGCGTCGTCATACGGGTCTTCCTTGACCCATTCCCAGCCGGCCGCGATCAGCGCATCGGCCGCCGCATCGATCCGGTCGCGCGGCACCAATATGTCGAGGTCACCGATGAAGCGCCCCCGCCCCGCCGGCAGGCCCGCCGCCGCATAGGCCGTCCCCTTGAGCAGGATCACCGGCAGGCCGATCGGCGCCAGCGCCGCCCGCGCCCGGTCCGCCTCCCATATCGCCTGCCGCGCCTCGCGCGCCGCATCGGCCTTCGCGTCCGCTAAAATCGGCCGCACCGCATCGGGCACGGCCCACCCGTCCAGCCGGAAGGCGAGCGTGCCGATCAGCCGCTCCGCCCGCGCCATCGCGATCAGGCTGTTCCAGCCGGCTGCATCCAACCCCGCCGTCGTCGCCGGATCGCGCAAGGCCCCGACCAGCAGCGCCGCGCTCATGCGATCTCGCTCCACAGCCGGTCGACCATGGCGATCGCCGCATCCCCCGAGGGGAAGTCGATCGCCCGCGCGGGCACCTGCGCCACGAAGCGCGTCAGCGCGGCAAAGCCCGGCTCGCCCAGCGCGACATAATTGGTCGACGCCTGGGTCAGGCGCATGAACACCTCCCCCTGCCCCACCGGCCTCTCCGCCGGTCCGGAGCCGAAGCGGGGGAACAGCAGCAGCGCCGGCATCCCGCCCTCACCCATCCGCGCCACCGCGTCGGCGCGCGGCACCATATGGCGGATATCGCCCTTGGCCGTCGCGCCCAGCAGCGGCCCCATGCGCGCCGTCGGCACCTCGCCCGCGATCACATCGATCGCCTTGTTCTTGAGCGACACCAGCCGGGGAAAGGGCAATATCGCCCCGCTGTCGAGATCCAGCAGCGCAAACTCGTCCCCCATCAGCCGCCAGCCGCGCTCGCCCAGTTGCGCCGCCAGCGTCGACTTGCCCGATCCGGACTCGCCGGTCATCACCAGCACCCGCCCGTCCTTCTCGACGCTCGACGCGTGGAGCAGCAGATGCCGGCGCCAGCCCAGCGCCATCTGCAGGTTCATGCCCATTTCCGCTGCCAGCAGCCCATGGGCCAGGCTCATCGGCGCCGCGTCGGCCAGGGCATGATCGCCGGTGATGAAGATGGACGGCCGCACCCAGCGCCGGACAGCGCTGGTCGGCTGCAACCGCACGGTGAAATCGGCGATCGCGCCGCCGACGTCGGGATAATCGGCATAGAGCCGCTTCAACTGGTCGATCGGCTGCGCCCAGGCGGAACCGATGCGGAAGGTCGCCGGGCCGATGCGCAGGGTCAGGCTGTGCCTCATGCCGGGCGCACCAGTCCGATCCGGTCGAGATAGGCAAGATGCTGGCCGATCTCGCCCACCACATCGCCCTCGCCCAGATCATAAAGCTGTGCCAGCCGATCGCGCAGCATCGTCGCGCTCGCCGGCAGGCCGTCGGCCATCGCCTCCAATATCTCGGGCACCGGGCTGATCACCATATGGGTCTGGCCCGACGGGCGATGATAGAGCAGGACGATATCATCCAGCGGCCGGACGATGATCGCCTCCGCCCCTTCTCGACGATAAACTTCTTCCCTGACCACGCGTCCGGCACCTCCATGGTTCCCCTCTTGCCCTAAAGCCAAAAGGGTAGCCAAGTGCCTAACGCATCAGGGAAAGGCCTGCAGCGCAACGCCGACCGGAAGCTCGCGCGCGCCGACCGTCATCAGCGCGCGCATATAGGTGTCGAGCGCCCGGTCCAGCCCATGTTCGCGCACTGCCTGCGCCAACTGCTCGGGCGGCGCGGGATGGGCCAGCGCCCATTCGATCGCACGGGCAAAGCCATCGACATGGCCGACCGGCACCGGCGGATGCTGGCCGGCGGCGGCCAGCAGCGGATGGATATTGCGGGTGCAATCGGTCGCCACCACGCCCGCGCCGCAGCCCAGCGCCTCGATCATCGTGCCCGCCAGCCCTTCCCAGCAGGACGGCTGCAACAGCAGGTCCGCTTCGGCAAACAGGCTGGCCATGCGGTGCGGACAATCGACGAAGCCCAGAAACTCGACCCGGTCCGACAGGCCCAGCCGCGCGCATTGCGCCTCCAGCTGGGCGCGCAGCGGTCCCTGCCCGACGATGCGCAGCCGCCAGTCGCGATTCCGCAATTGCGCCAGCGCGGCAAGCGCGGTCGCCTGGTCCTTCTGCGGCGCCAGCCGCCCGACCATCAGCAGTTGCGCCGGGCGCTGCGGGCAACAGGCGGTGCCGCGATCGTTGCACGCCTGTTCCATCAGCCGGGTGACGGTGGGACGCGGCATCAGCCGCACGTCGCGACCGCCAAGCGGCCCCTCCTCGGCCAGCAATTGCCGATCGGTCTCACCCATGACGATGGTCATGCTGCAGGCCCTGGCAATCGCACGAAACCGGGTCTTGCGCGCCCAGGCGGACAGGCCCTGCTGTCCCGGCCGGACGATCGGGTTGGAAATGCGGCCGACCGCACGGGTCTGCGTGCCCAGCGTCGCGGCGGCAACCAGCATGTTGCTCTGGTTGCCGGCCGAATAGACGACATCGGGCCGATGGCGACGCACCATCGCCGCCAGCGGCAGGAATTGCGCGATCATCGACAGCCGCCGGCCCCAGCGCGGCGCACAGACACGGCGAACCGTCAGGGCCGGGTCGATCATCCCGGCCAGCGGCCCGTCCAGATGCGCCAGCCACAGTTCGACCCGCAGCCCGCGCCGGTGGAGATGATTGGCAAGCTGGATCGCGACCCGGTCGAGCCCCCCGTCACCGGGGCGATAGAGATAGACGACCGCGAATGGAGAATGTGCCGCCACCTGGCGTGCATGGAACATGGTGTCGCCCTTGCGCTCGACGGAACTGTCGATGCTTCGACGCCGTCAACGCGGGCGACCCGTAATCGGTTCTTTCAGTTCAACCCGGCTTTGGGGCTTAACGCGGCATTTGCAGCGATGCGAAACAGGTGAAGCCGCTCTGTCCCGACTGCAACCGACGGATATAATTCAGATAAGCCTGATTCTGCTCATAGCTGGTGCCGGGCAGCGGCCGGCCGCGCAGCGCCTGCTTGACCTGCTCGCCGGTATAGGTGCGCCCGCTCGCCGGATAGGCGCCCGGCGTTCCCGCCGGCACCATCTGGCCATTGGGGGCGATATAATTGCCCGACCGCGACGGATCGGGCACCGGAATGGTGCAGTTGAGAACAGACGCCGCCGTATTGGCCAGCGCCGGGCGGATCGACACGATCGCCGATGCCGCGACCGCGCCGCCCATCAGCAACTGGCGCCGCGAAGGGACTGCCAGATCGGGCGCTACGGCTTCGTTCGTCGCCTTTTCAGGCTCCACGCTTTCCGGTCCGGGGATGGGCTCGCTCATGTCACAATGTTCCGCTATCGCGCTTGCCAAAGCGTAAATATTGGGCGCTATTGATCACAGCCATCGCAGCAAATGCGCGAAGAATCCAGCGCGGTAACCATGAATCGACTGACTATTTCTCAGATTACGGCCTCGCTGGCCGTGCTTTTGCTGGGCACGGGCGGCGCCCTGATTCTCGGTGGATCGCCGCTCGCCATCGCCCTGCCGGTGCTCGCCGGCCTGATCGTGCTGGTCATCACGGCCGAAGGCGTGCCGGTCGGCCGCGACGTGCCGACGATCGCGCTCGATGCGCCCGACCTGTTCGCCCACCCCGAATTTCCCGGCCTGCTGGAAGCCATTTCCGATCCGCTGATGCTGGTCGAGCGGGGCCGGATCGTCCATGCCAACCAGGCCGCCAAACGCCTGCTCGGCAGCCATATAGAGGGGGAGGATGCGCGCATCGCCATCCGCCACCCCGCCGCCGCCGAACGGCTGGCCAGCGTTGCACCGCTCGCCGAACCGGTGATGATCGAACTGGTGGGCCTGGGCACCCGCGAACAGCGCTGGCAGATGCGCATCGCGTCGGTGGGCGCAGTCGGCGACATGCGCCGGCTCGTCCATCTGGTCGACCATAGCGGCACCTATGCGGCCGAGCGGATGCGCGTCGATTTCGTCGCCAATGCCAGCCATGAACTGCGCACCCCGCTGGCCGGCATATTGGGCTTCATCGAGACGCTGGCCGACCCGGAACTGGGCAAGGATGTCGAAACCCGCAAGCGCTTCCTCAAGATCATGGACGGCGAAGCGCGCCGGATGCAGCGGCTGATCGACGATCTCATCTCATTGAGCCGGATCGAGGCGGAGAAATATCGCCTGCCCGAAGCCGCCGTCGACCTGTCGGAACTGACCGCCGAAGTGGTCGGCGTGTTCCGCACCAGCAATGGCGATCGCGGCCGTGAGGTGGAGATGGAGATCACCCCCGGCCTGCCCGCGATCCAGGGCGATCGCGCCCAATTGTCGCAGCTTATCCACAATCTGGTCGGCAATTCGGTCAAATATGGCCGCCCCGGCACGCCGATCCATGTCACCCTGGGCGAAGGGCCCAGCGGCATGGTGCGCCTGTCGGTCGCGGACGAAGGCGAAGGCATCGGCCCCGATCACCTCCCCCGCCTGACCGAGCGATTCTATCGCGTCGATTCGGGCCGCAGCCGGGCGATGGGCGGCACGGGCCTGGGCCTGGCCATCGTCAAACATATTGTCGAACGGCATCGTGGCCGGCTGGATATTTCCAGCGTCCTTGGAAAAGGCACCAATGTCAGCATCTTGCTGCCCGGCGCCCCGACCGACGACGCCGCGATCAAGGCCAAGGCGTAAGAAAATTTCACTCCGAAGACGCGATCCGGCCCCTATGTCATGAAAATGCAATCTGACTGTCACAAAGGCGCGATGGTCCGCGGCTAGGCGCCTCCCTGAGGGGCGCGACATTGCGAATCGCGGCCTGTTAGTTGGAGGTTTCCGTGAAGCAATTCGCCCTTTTCGCCGCGACCGCTGTGGCCGCTCTTTCGCTTGCCGGCTGCGGCGACCAGTCGGGCGGCGGCGCTGGCGCGACCCGTGACCAGATCCGCGCGGTCGGTTCCTCCACCGTCTATCCCTTCGCCACTGCGGTCGCCGAACTGTTCGTGCAGGGCAATCCCGGCATGAAGTCGCCGATCATCGAATCGACCGGCACTGGCGGCGGCATGAAATTGTTCTGCGCCGGCGTCGGCGCCCAGCATCCCGACATTGCCGATGCCTCGCGCCGCATGAAGAAGGCCGAGTTCGAGCAGTGCCAGAGCAATGGCGTGAAGGACATCATCGAGATCCAGGTCGGCGTCGACGGCCTCGCCTTCGCCGAGAGCAAGCAGGGCCCCGGCCTCAAGCTCACCCCCAAGATCGTCTATGAGGCGCTGGCCGCCAATCCCTATGGCAAGGGTCCGAACAAGGCCCAGACCTGGAAGGATGTCGACCCCAGCCTGCCCGCGATCGCCATCTCCGTCTTCGGCCCGCCCTCGACCAGCGGCACCCGCGACTCGCTCGCCGAACTGATCCTGACCAAGGGTTGCGAGACCGACCCGGCGATGGAAGAACTCAAGAAGAAGAGCGAGGACGAGTTCAAGGCCACCTGCACCCGCATCCGCGAGGACGGCAAATATGTGGACTCGGGCGAGAATGACAATCTGATCGTCCAGAAGCTGGGTGCCAACCCCAACGCCGTCGGCGTCTTTGGCTACAGCTTCCTGGAAGAGAATAAGGACACGCTGAAGGACGTGCCGATCAACGGCATCGAAGCCAGCTACGAAACCGTCTCGACCGGTCAATATCCCGGCGCCCGCCCGCTCTACATCTATGTGAAGAAGGCGCATATGCAGGCGATCCGTGGCCTGCAGGGCTTCCTCGACACCTTCGCCGCCAACTGGAACCCCGACGGCGCGCTCACCAAGCGCGGCATGGTCGCGGCGCCGGAAGACGTGCGCAAGAAGAGCGCCGAAGTCGTCAAGTCGCTCAGCGTCCTCGACGGTTCGCAGCTGAAGTAAGGGCATCATGACCGGTCCTGCAATCCTCCTGCTGCTGGCGGGCCTGGGCGCGATCGCCTGGGTCAGCGCCCGCGCCCGTGCGCTGCGCCTTGCCGGCGTGGCGCGCGCCAGCGGCCGCCGCGACGCGGTACACAGCCTGCCCGGCTATCATGGCTGGTATGTCGCGCTGTGGACGCTGATCCCGGCCGGCATCTTCCTGGCGGTCTGGGCGAATGTCTCGCCCGGCCTCGTCACCCAGTCGGTCCTGTCCGACCCGGCGGCGCAGAGCCTGCCGATGGACGGCTTCTCCCGCTCCGCCATCCTGGGCGAGGCACGGGCGATCGCCACCGGCGCGCAGGCGGGTGCCTTCAACCCGGCCGCCAATGCGCTGGTCGAACCCTATCGCACCGCGCTCAGCCATTATGGCATTGCCGGTGCGGTGCTGGCGCTGGTGCTCGCCTTTGCCGGCGGCGCCTATGCCTTCACCCGCGTCCGTCCGGACTTCCGTGCCCGCACGCGGGTCGAGCGACTGGTCATGGCAACGCTGCTGATCGCCTCGCTGATCGCGATCATCACCACGCTCGGCATCGTTGCCTCGCTCCTGTGGGAAAGCTTCCGCTTCTTCTCGATGGTGAACCCGATCGACTTCCTGTTCGGCACCAAATGGAGCCCGCAGTCGGCCGCCATGGGTTATGGCAATGAGGATGCGTTCGGCGCGGTGCCGCTCTTCTGGGGCACGATCTTCATCGGCGCGATCATCGCCATGATCGTCGCCATCCCGCTCGGCCTGATGAGCGCCATCTATCTCACCCAATATGCCAGCCCCACGGTGCGCAAGTGGATGAAGCCGACGCTGGAGATGCTCGCGGGCGTGCCCACGGTCGTCTATGGCTATTTCGCCGCGCTCACCATTGCGCCGGCTCTGCGCGACTTTGCGGTGATGATCGGCATCCATGGCGCTTCTTCGGAAAGCGCGCTGGCCGCCGGCCTCGTCATGGGCGTGATGATCATCCCGTTCGTCTCCTCCATGGCCGATGACAGCATCGCCGCCGTGCCGCAGTCGATGCGCGACGGCAGCCTGGCGATGGGTGCCACCACCAGCGAGACGATCAGCCGCGTGCTGATCCCGGCCGCCCTGCCCGGCGTCGTCGGCGGCGTGCTGCTCGCCGTCAGCCGCGCCATCGGCGAGACGATGATCGTGGTGATGGCCGCCGGTCTGGCTGCCAACCTCACCCTCAACCCCTTTGCCAGCGTGACCACGGTGACGACCCAGATCGTCCAGTTGCTGACCGGCGACCAGGAGTTTGACAGCGCCAAGACGCTTGCCGCCTTCGCGCTCGGCCTGGTGCTGTTCATCGTCACCCTGCTGCTCAACATCGTGGCCCTGCGGGTCGTGAAGAAATATCGCGAGGCTTACGAATAATGAGCGCCGAACGCCTCCCCACCGACTGGAAGTCGGACGCCATGCGCAAGCGGATCGCCCGGCGCTATGCCGCCGAACGCCGCTTCAAGGCCGCCGGCATGGCCGCCGTGCTGCTCAGCGCCGCCTTCCTCGCCTTCCTGCTCTTCACCATGGTCGGCAACGGCATGCGCGGCTTCACCCGCACGGAAATCGCCCTCAAGGTCGATTTCCCGGCCTCGCCGCTGCTGCTCGATCCGGCCAACATCACCGATGAAGCGCTGGCCAACGCCAATCTGCCGATGGTGACCAGCACCGTCGCGCAAAAGGCATTGGGCAAGGATGCCGACGCGATGATCTCGCCGAGCGCCTGGATTGCCATCCGCGACGCGATCAAGGCCGATCCCAAGATCCTCGCCCGCACCGAGACGATCGACGTGCCGGCCGCAACCGCGATCGACCTCGCCGCCAAGAGCAAGGGATCGCCCGAGGCCGAGGCCCAGGTCGCGCGCCTGCGTCAGGCCGGCCTGCTCGCCACCGGCATCAACTGGGGCTTCCTGACCGCCAGCGACGGCACTGATCCGACCCAGGTCGGCATCTGGGGCGCGTTCAAGGGGTCGCTGCTGACCATGTTGGTGACGCTGGTGCTCAGCTTCCCGATCGGCGTCGCCACGGCGCTCTATCTGGAGGAATATGCCCGCAAGAGCTGGTGGACCGACATCATCGAGGTGTCGATCAACAATCTGGCGGCCGTGCCCTCGATCATCTTCGGCCTGCTCGGCCTGTCGATCTTCCTCAACCTGCTGCACCTGCCCCGCTCGGCCGCGCTGGTCGGCGGCATGACCCTGGCGCTGATGACCATGCCGGTCATCGTCATCGCCGGCCGCAACGCGATCAAGTCGGTGCCGCCCAGCATCCGCGACGCCGCGCTCGGCATCGGCGCCTCGCCGGTCCAGGTCGTGTTCCAGCATGTGCTGCCGCTGGCCCTGCCCGGCATCCTCACCGGCACGATCATCGGCATGGCCCGCGCGCTCGGCGAAACCGCGCCGCTGCTGATGATCGGCATGCGCGCCTTCATCGCCACGCCGCCCGGCGGCGTGACCGATCCGGCCACTGTGCTGCCGGTGCAGATCTTCCTCTGGTCGGACGAAGTCTCCAAGGGCTTCGTCGAAAAGACCTCGGCCGCGATCATCGTCCTGCTGGCCTTCCTGCTCGCGATGAACGGCCTCGCCATCTACCTGCGCAACAAGTTTGAAAAACGGTGGTAATCACACCCATGACCGAAGAACAGCAAAGCCTGGCCGTGGCCAATCCGAAGATGACGGCGCGTGACGTCAAGGTCTTCTATGGCGAGAAACAGGCGATCAAGGGCGTGTCGATCGATGTCGACATGGACCATGTCACCGCCTTCATCGGCCCGTCGGGCTGCGGCAAGTCGACCTTCCTGCGGACCCTCAACCGCATGAACGACACCGTCGCCTCGGCGCGGGTCGAAGGCACGATCACGCTCGATGGCGAGGATATCTACGCCCCCTCGATGGACGTGGTGCAGCTGCGCGCGCGGGTCGGCATGGTGTTCCAGAAGCCCAATCCCTTCCCCAAGTCGATCTATGAAAATATCGCCTATGGCCCCCGCATCCACGGCCTGGCCGCGGGCAAGGCGGACATGGACGTGATCGTCGAAAAGTCGCTGCGTCGCGCCGGTCTGTGGGACGAGGTCAAGGATCGCCTCAATGACAGCGGCACCGCTTTGTCGGGTGGTCAGCAGCAGCGTCTGTGCATCGGCCGCGCCATCGCGGTCGAACCCGAAGTCATCCTGATGGACGAACCCTGCTCGGCGCTCGACCCGATCGCCACCGCCAAGATCGAGGAACTGATCCACGAACTGCGCGGCCGCTATGGCATCGTCATCGTCACCCATAACATGCAGCAGGCCGCGCGCGTGTCGCAGCGCACCGCCTTCTTCCACCTGGGCGAACTGGTCGAATATGGCGTGACAAGCGACATCTTCACCAATCCGCGCCAGGAGCGGACCAAGGACTATATCACCGGGCGCTACGGCTGATCCCGCGCGGAGAGAGACAAGACATGGCTGAACATACGATCAAGGCATTTGACGAGGAAATCGACCGGCTGCGCGGCCTGATCGCCGAAATGGGCGGTCGCGCCGAAGCGGCGATCGAGAATGCGATGCTGGCGCTCCAGCGCCAGGATCAGCGTCTCGCCGCCGAAGTCGTCGCCGACGACAAGCGCATCGACGCGCTGGAAGCGGAAGTCGAAAAGCTGGTGGTGCAGATCATCGCCCTGCGCGCGCCGATGGCCAACGATCTGCGCGACGTGATCGCCGCCTTGAAGATCGTCAGCGTGGTCGAGCGGATCGGCGACTATGCCAAGAATATCGCCAAGCGCGTGCCGCTGATCGCCGCCAACCAGCACAAGCTGGAACCGGTGTCGCTGCTGCCCTCGATGGGCCAGGTCGCGGCCGAGATGGTGCATGACGTGCTCAACGCCTTCGCCGCGCGCGACGCCGAACTGGCGCTGGCGGTGGTGGAGCGCGACCAGGTGGTCGACGATTTCTACGACAGCGTATTCCGCACGCTGGTGACCTATATGGTCGAAAATCCCAAGACGATCAGCGAGTGCGCGCACCTGCTGTTCATCGCCAAGAATATCGAACGCATCGGCGACCATGCGACCAATGTCGCGGAGATGGTCTATTATGCCGCAACGGGCCAGACCCTGCCCGAACGCGAACGCGGCGGCACCCAGCAGCAGGAGAATTGAGGCATGGCGCGGGCGAAGATGCTGTTGGTGGAGGATGACGC
This sequence comes from Sphingobium sp. DN12, assembly GCF_051058005.1. Classification (NCBI taxonomy): domain Bacteria; kingdom Pseudomonadati; phylum Pseudomonadota; class Alphaproteobacteria; order Sphingomonadales; family Sphingobiaceae; genus Sphingobium; species Sphingobium sp. DN12. The sequence goes on along the minus strand of NZ_CP173717.1, from coordinate 268,193 downwards.
GGCGCTCGCCGAACTGCTCATCTGGCATTTCAAGCGTGAGGATTTCGAGGTCGCCCATACCGTTGATGGCGAGGAAGCGCTGCTGATGGCGCAGGAAAACACGCCCGACATCGTGCTGCTCGACTGGATGGTCGAAAGCCTGTCGGGGATCGAGGTCTGCCGTCGCCTGCGCCGCATGAACGGCACTGCCAATGTGCCGATCATCATGCTGACCGCGCGCGGTGAAGAAGAGGATCGCGTCCGCGGCCTGGAAACCGGCGCCGACGATTATGTCACCAAGCCCTTCTCGCCCCGCGAGCTGGTCGCCCGCGTCGGCGCGGTGCTGCGCCGCGTGCGTCCGGCGCTGGCCGGCGAGACGCTGACCTTCGCCGATGTCGAGATGGACACGGTCGGCCACAAGGTCCGCCGCGGCGGCCAGGTCATCCCGCTCGGCCCCACCGAATTCCGTCTCCTGAAGCATTTCCTGGAGCATCCCGGCTGGGTCTTCTCGCGCGAACGTCTGCTCGACAGCGTCTGGGGCCAGGACAGCGACATCGAACTGCGCACCGTCGACGTCCATATCCGCCGCCTGCGCAAGGCGATCAATGTCGATGGCCGCCACGACATCATCCGCACCGTCCGCTCGGCCGGCTATGCGCTGGACACCGACGGCCTGAACTGATCGTCGCCCCCCGCACATGCGGGCAAGAAAAAACCTCCCCGGCGACCTGCGCCGGGGAGGTTTTTCTATTTCGGCAACAAGCGGCGATCAGGCCGCGCGGCGGGCCTTGTTCAGCTTCTTGAGCAGCATGTCGCGCTTCAGGCGCGACAGATGGTCGATGAACAGCACGCCTTCGAGATGGTCCATCTCATGCTGCAGACAGGTGGCGAGCAGCCCTTCCAGCTGTTCTTCGTGGATGCGGCCGTCGCGGTCCATCCAGCTGGCGCGGATCACCGCCGGGCGCTCCACCTCGGCAAACTGGTCGGGCACCGACAGACAGCCTTCATTATAGACCGACTGCTCGTCCGATTCCTTCAGGATTTCCGGATTGATGAACACCATCGGCTTCTTGACCGGCGGCGCGCCTTCCTCATCCGATTCCGGTTCCTGCAGATCCATCACCAGGATGCGCTTGGGCACGCCCACCTGGATCGCGGCCAGACCGATGCCCGGCGCGTCATACATGGTTTCGAACATGTCGTCGATCAGACGCTGCAGATCGTCGTCGATCGCCTCTACGGGGGTCGAGATGGTACGCAGGCGCGGATCGGGCGCCTCAAGGATCGGAAGAATGGCCATGGCCAAAACATAAGCGGAACGGAGGAAAATTTCAAGCGAGACGGGCGCTGGCCCACGCACCGCTTGCCGCCCCGCCCGGCGGGGTCTAGGCGAAGGGGCGTGACTGACGAAACCGCACAGCAGCGCCGCTACAAATCCTTCGAGGATACCCACCAGATGCTGATCGAGCTGGCGGTCGGGCTGATCGCCGATCGCGGCATCGATGCGCTGTCCCTGTCCGCCCTCGCCCGCGCCGCCGGGGTCAACCGCACCACCATCTATTATCATTTCACCGATCGTGACGCCCTGGTCGCGGCGGTGAAGCTCTGGTCCTCGCAGCAGATCGTCGCCGCCTTCCGCCCGGAACTGCCGCGCCAGGCGCGGATCGACTATGTCACCCGCTTCGTGCTCGACAATCCCGCCATCATGTCGCTGTGGATCGAGGATTTCATCGCGCCCGGCGACATCCGCGCCAGCTATCCGCATTGGGACGCCCTGGTATCGGGCATCGGCACCAGCCTTGCCGCCGCCTTCCCCGACGAGCCGATCGACGCCGAAATCTATTGCGTGATGCTGCTCACCAGCGCGCTGATCGGCCCGCGGGTCTTTCGCCATCGCGTCGCCCCCGATCTCGACACCGAAGCCACCATCGCCCGCTTCCGCCAGGAACAGCAGCGGGTGTTGCGCCGGGATGGCATCGCAGACGACTGACAAGATTTACAACAATAGTGTTGCAAATTCAGATTGACCCGCTCATGCTGGCGAAAAGACAGACAGCGGAGAGCGATGATGCACGGCGAACGGCCCGGCTTTCAGGGCATGAGCGACGACAGTCTGGCCTGGCTCGGCACCGCGCCGATCCCCGCCGCCCCCTATCATGATCCGGCCTGGTTCGCCCTGGAACGGGAAGCGGTGTTCCGCCGCGCCTGGTTGCAGATCGGCCATGTCTGCGAACTGCCCGACAGCGGCAGCTTCATCCGCCGCGAGATCGAGGCGCTCAATGTGTCGCTGCTGATCGTGCGCGGCCGCGATGGCGCGATTCGTGCCTTCCACAATGTCTGCACCCATCGCGGCACCCAGCTGGTCGAGGAGGAAAGCGGCAGGCGCGGCACCTTCTCCTGCCCCTATCATCGCTGGTCGTTCGGCACCGATGGCGCGCTGCTCGCCGCCCCCGATTTCGATCGCTTCTTCGTCGACAAGGCCGACTGCGCCCTGCCCCGCGTCGCGCTCGACATCTGCGGCGGGCTGATCTTCGTCCATCTCGGCACGCCAGACAAAGGCCTGCGCGACGATCTTGGCCCCTATGCAACGATGCTCGACGGCTTCCCGGCGGCACAGGCCACCACCTTTTCCGAATATGTCTATGAGATCGACGCCAACTGGAAGCTGACCTACGACAATTTCCAGGAAAACTACCATCTCCGCTTCATCCATCCCCGCTCGGGCGCACCCGCCGTGGGCGAGGACAACCCGTTCGGCTATCCGGCGAAGATGGGCTTTCACGGCCCCCACCGCACCCAGACGATCTGGACCAATCCCGCCCCCGCGCCCAAACCGGTGCAGGCGCAATCCTTCGGCCGCGCCGCCCGCTTCGCGATGGCCGACGGCACCGCCGGCTCGCACAGCCGCGACTATCTCGCGCTCTTTCCCAATTTCTTCATCCTCGGATCGCCGGCCCAGCCCTTCTCCCACACCGTCTGGCCGATCGACGCCCGCCGCTCGCGCGGCGTGATCCGCCTCTACTGGAACGGCGAGGATGACTGCGCCAGCCGCCGCTATGCCCGCGAATATGCGATGGCCAGCGCGCGCGACATCCATGCCGAGGATCGCGACGTGATCGAGGCGGGCCAGCGCGGCCTCAACAGCGGCGCGCTCAAACATATCCATTTCCAGGCGCAGGAGGCGCTGTGCCGCCACCTCTTCAACGCCGTCGACGAACGGGTGCAGGCCTATCGAGCAGAACGGACCAGCGCTACGCCCCGGCCCGTCTCGCGGGCGGAGGCAATGGCATGACCACGCTCCTCCCCGCCGGCTTCGAGGCACTCGCCCCCTTTGCCGATCGCTGGGCGATCGACGGCTCGATTGCCCGCGCCGCCCGGCGCGGCGACGCCGATCCGGCCGACCGCGCCGCCTTCTTCGCGGCGGCCGCCCCCCTGCTCGACGCTGCCCTCACCCATCTCGACCGCTACCCGCTCGACGCCCTGCCGCCGGCCGAACAGCGGCTGATGGACATGATGCTGACCCTCGCCCATGTCTCGCTGACCGAAGAGATATTGGGCGACCAGGAACCCGCCCACGCCCGCCAGCGCCACCATATGCGCATTACCCGGACCCTGGCAGGCGCCTGAGAGACGCAGGCCCGCCCCGTCATTCCGAGCGCAGCAAAGCAATGACGAGGATCGGGTTTTGACCGCTGACGACGAGAAGCGGACGTTTCCTGCTCCCCTCCCTTCCAGGGAGGGGCCGGGGGTGGGTGCGCCGCGTAGCGGCGGTCTACGGTCGATAGGGCAGAAGCTCGCTGCGCTCGCAACCCACCCCAACCCCTCCCTGGAAGGGAGGGGCCATGTCTTGTTCCCACCCAAATTCGCCGCCCTTCCCGTCCATCATCCGGCCTGTCCTACACGCCGCTTGTCTGATCTACTGCCCGAATGGATCATCACCCCTCCGACCTTCTCCCCCTGTCACGGCCCGCTGCGCACGGGCCATCGACGCGTGGTGATCGCGCCATAGGGGCGTTCCTGGTGCGCGGCAGAAGCGCGACTGTCGCGTCACAGGGGCGATGCGGGCGCGTCGCAGGCGCGTTCCCGGCGCATTTCACCCAGAAAGCCCGATAACGGTGTGAACTTCGGGACACGCGTGCCCCCGCCTTTGGGCCGTCCCTCAGCCCAGCGGCCGCCGCGCGCGCAGCGCCTGGGCCAGCGTACCCTCGTCCAGATAGTCAAGTTCGCCGCCCACCGGCACGCCATGGGCCAGCTGGGTCAGGCGGATCGGGAAGCGCTCCAGCCGCTCGGCCAGATAATGGGCGGTGGTCTGCCCCTCCAGCGTGGCGTTCATCGCCAGCACCACCTCGTCGATGCCACCCGCTTCGACCCGCGCGACCAGCGCGTCGATACTCAGATCCTCCGGCCGCACCCCCTCCAGCGCAGAGAGGCGCCCGCCCAGCACATGGAAGCGGCCGGGGAAGAGGCGCGACTTGTCCAGCGCCCACAGGTCCGCGACATCCTCCACCACGCACAGCGCCCGCGCATCGCGGCGCGGATCGGCGCAGATGCCGCAGGGATCGACCGTGTCGACATTGCCGCAGGTCTGGCAGGTGACCAGCCGTTCGTTGACCGCCGCGAGCGCGCGCAGCAGCGGCTCCAGCGCGCCCTCGCGCTTCTTGAGCAGATGCAGCACCGCGCGGCGTGCCGAACGGGGGCCAAGGCCGGGCAGTCGCGACAGCGCCTGGGTCAGCGTCTCGATTTCTGGGGATGCCATGGAACCGAGATAAGGGCTTGCAAGTCGTCCCGACAAGAGGTTTGAGAGCGATCTTGGAAATAGGCCCCAGGCAGATTTCAAATGCGGTGCCAGCCCGCTCCCCCACCCGGCCACCCAACGGCAGTATCTTGAAGGGTGGCCGGGTGGGGGAGCGGGCTGGTGCGGGAAGCGGAAAAACTATGCATATCATTTACATGGGCACCCCCGATTTCGCCGTTCCAGCGCTCGATGCACTGGTGAAGGCCGGGCATGACATCGTCGCCGTCTACAGCCAGCCGCCCCGTCCGGCCGGCCGTGGCAAGGCGCTGCGCCCCTCCCCGGTGCAGGCCCGCGCCGAGCAACTGGGGATCGAGGTGCGCACGCCGGTTTCGCTGAAGGACGAGGCGGTGCAGGCGGAATTCGCCGCGCTCGACGCCGATGTCGCGGTGGTCGCCGCCTATGGGCTGATCCTGCCGCGCGCGATCCTGGCGATGCCGCGCCATGGCTGCCTCAACATCCATGGCTCGCTGCTGCCGCGCTGGCGCGGCGCCGCGCCGGTGCAGCGCGCGATCCTGTCGGGCGACAATGTCACCGGCGTCACCATCATGGACATGGAGGCGGGGCTCGACACCGGGCCGATGCGCGCCAAGCATGTCACCCCGGTCGAGGACAAGACGGCCGGCGAATTGACGCAGGAACTGGCGCAGGCCGGTGCCGAGCTGATGGTCGATGTGCTGGACGATCTTGCCGGCCATCCGCCGGTGGTCCAGCCCGAAGAGGGCGTCACCTATGCCGCCAAGATCGACAAGGCGGAGGCACGGATCGATTTCAGCCGCGACGCGCATCAGGTCGAACGCCAGGTCCGCGCCTTCAATCCCTTTCCCGGCGCCTTCTTCGAATATGGCGGCGAACGCTTCCGCATCCTCGCCGCCACGGTCGAGGATCATGCCGGGCCGGCGGGCGAACTGCTCGACCACAGCCTGCTGATCGGCTGCGGCCATGGCGCGATCCGTCCGACGCTGATCCAGCGCGCGGGCAAGGCAGCGATGTCGGCGGGCGAATTGCTGCGCGGCTTCGACATGCCCACCGGCAGCCGGGTCGACGCCTGAGCCGATGGCCCGTTTCGCCTTCACCGTCGAATTTGACGGCCGTCCGTTCATGGGCTGGCAGCGTCAGGCCCATGGCCCCAGCGTCCAGCAGGCGATCGAGGATGCGATCCATGCCGTCACTGGCGAGCGCGCGATCCTGCACGCCGCCGGCCGCACCGATGCCGGCGTCCATGGCCTTGCCATGCGGGCCCATGCCGATGTCGAAAAGCCGCTGACGCCCTTCCGCCTGATGGAGGCGATCAATGCGAAGCTGCGGCCCCATCCGGTCGCGATCCTCGCCTGTGAGGAAGTCGCGCCGGACTGGCATGCCCGTTTCAGCTGCACCGGCCGCGCTTATGTCTACCGCATCGCCAATCGCCGCGCGCCGCTGACACTGGAATCGGGTCTTGCCTGGCGGGTGATCCAGCCGCTCGACGCCGACGCCATGCATGATGCGGCGCAGATACTGGTGGGTCATCATGACTTCACCACCTTCCGCTCTGTCCATTGCCAGGCGGCCAGTCCGCTGAAGTCACTGGCGATGCTGGACGTGGAACGACAGGGCGATCGCATCGCCATCCGGGCGGAGGCGCGATCCTTCCTCCATCATCAGGTCCGCTCGATGGTCGGCTGTCTCGCGATGGTCGGCATGGGCCGCTGGAGCGCCGATGACCTGCGCGATGCGCTGGAGGCGCGCGATCGGGCCCGGCTGGCGCTCAACGCGCCGCCCGACGGCCTCTATTTCGTGCGCGCCGATTATAGCAGCGCGGTGGTCACCAGCTGATTCTTGCCGGCGCGCTTGGCCGCCAGCATCGCCTCGTCCGCGCGCGCCACGATGCTATCCAGTTCGGTGTCATCGTCGGGGATCAAGGTCACCAGGCCAAAGCTGCCGCTGACACCGCCATGCGCGCCGCCCAGCGTCATCAGTCCGACGCGCAGCGCCTCGCCCAAATCCGTGCCTTCCTCGTCGACCAGCAGCACGAACTCGTCGCCGCCCATCCGCGCCACGACATGGCGAGGGGCGACCATATCCTCGATCAGCCGCGCCACATCGACCAGGCAACGATCGCCGGCGCTATGCCCGCGACTGTCGTTCAATTGCTTGAACCCGTCGAGATCGAGATAGATCAGGCTGACGGCGCGATGCACCTCGGCTGCCTGACGCAACAAGGCCCGCGCCCGCACCACGAAGCCACGGCGGTTGAGCAGGCCGGTCAGCGGATCATGGACCGCATCGAAATGGGCCTGCCGCATCTCCGACAGATCCTCGACCACGGCGACATAGAATTCCGGCGCATCCCGCTCGTCGCGGACCAGCGCCACGGTGAGGTTGATCCAGATCAGCGATGCGTCGGCGCGGATATAGCGCTTCTCCAGCGTATAGCGCTGCAACTCGCCCCGGTGCAGCCGGCCGAGCAGCGCGACATCGGCATCCAGATCATCGGGATGGGTGATCTGCTGGAAACCCAGCCGCATCAGCATCGCGGCGGGATATCCGGTAATCTCCTCGAAACGGGGATTGACGGTCAGGAAGCTGCCGTCGAGCGCGACATGGGCAATGCCGACCGGCGCGTGCTGGAAGGTCGCCTGGAACCGGCGCTCCGCATTGGCCAGATTGGCCTGGATCGTCTGCGCCTCCTGGCTCAGCGCCCGCGCGACATGGGTCAGGCGGTCGATCCGGCAGATCGCATCCGGGGTCATCACGGGATCGCGATCAGGGACAGTGGACTGGGCGGAGGCGATGGGCACGATGGGCGACTATTCTTTCCTGACTGGCACGCTTCCTCCTGCACCCAACAAGGTAAAGACTCTCTTTAGATTACATAATTTACTGGCTACAGAGTGGGTTTGAGAAAGCCGGTTCCGGCCCGCTCCCCCGCCCAACCACCCGACAGGATGACACTGGATCGGGTGGTTGGGCGGGGGAGCGGGCTGGAACCGTACCGAAAAATCGCCCTTTCGCGATTTTTCAAACAGGCTTCCGGATCGTCAGAGCCGGGTACGGAACGGGGTGAAGTCGGTGCCCGCATCATAGATGTCCAGCCCCTCGCGCCGCTTGAGGCCATTGACCACCACATAGGTGACGGGCGTCAGCACCGCTTCCCAGCCGACCTTCATCGCCCAGTTGGTGACCATCACGGTCAGCACCTGCGTCGTGGTCCAGTCGCCATAGAAAGCGAGCGGGTAGAAGAGCAGGCTGTCCACCCCCTGCCCCACCACGGTCGAGCCGATGGTGCGCATCCACAGATGCCGTCCCTGGGTGATGATCTTCATCTTGGCCAGCACGAAGCTGTTGGCCAGTTCCCCTGCCCAGAAGGCCACGAGCGAGGCAAAGACGATCCGCCAGGTGCTGCCGAACACCGCCTCATAGGCTTTCTGGTCGGGCCAGCCCTCGGCCGGCGGCAAGGCCACCACCACCCAGCTCATCAGCGCCATGAACAGCATCGCGGCAAAGCCCGCCCAGACGCAGCGCCGCGCCCGCGCATAGCCATAGACCTCTGTCAGCACGTCGCCGATCACATAGCCGAGCGGAAAGAAGAGGATGCCCGCGCCAAAGGTCACGCCGCCCAGCGACGACAGCTTGGCCGCGCCGATCAGGTTGGACAGCAGCAATATGGCGACGAAGGCCGCCATGAAGAAATCATAATAGCGCAGCGGCCGTGCGCCAAGCACGGTCGCGTCGATTTTCCGGATGCCCGCGTCGCTCATCCTTCGGTGCATATCCCGCCGACACACGATTGCAACGGCTGCGAAAGATTGCGCCGCGGCCCAAGCCCCGCTATCGCTCCCGCGCACGGCCCCGTAGCTCAGTTGGATAGAGCATCCGCCTTCTAAGCGGATGGTCGCAGGTTCGAATCCTGCCGGGGTCGCCAAGATTGTATCGGTTGTCAGCAAGACTGCTCCTTTACTTCATTTTCGTGATCCTCTGAGAGGCAGAAATGGCTAATTTCGGCCACTTCGGTTTAAGAGGGTGTAGCGAAGTATGCGGTTTTCGCCGTCAGCGAGGAATTAGGAACGTCCCATTCAGGACGGCAAATCAAGGCGATTGAGTATCCGTCTGAGCAACGTCCAAGGCCCATCCCGGCGAGGATGTGACGATATTTGCACCCGGGTATCTATCCCCTGCACCCCTAGTCGGAGATTTTCGCACTGGAAGATCCGAGCGGTGTAATCGCTGACGTCGGCCAGCCTACTCTCGTTCTCGATCTTCATCTGAGCGATATCGAAAGCCGCTGCCTCATCGCCACCCGGCCAGATTGTGATCGTGACGACCATCATGGCCTGCGCGCCATCTCTACGGCGCGAACCTAGACTCGAGCTGCAGGTCCAGCCCTTCAGCCAACGCACTTTGAGGATTGCTGGCTACCATCGCCAAGATCGCCCCCATCGCGTCCGACACCATAGAGACCGCCAGCGGGTTGCTCGCGTCGTACCCTCTGCGGACCTCAGCCTGGTCCGCCAACTGTCTTCCATAACGAAGTCTGAGCAATCCTTTCGCCTCGGCGAGATCGCAGGCCATCATCGCATGGTAGACATGGTGGATCTGATCCACCCGCACATCGACGATCGTCGCGGTGTACAGCGTCCGACCATGGCCGGCACTCTCCCGGTCCCTGCCGGTATTCCAGAGCCCTCCGGTCGTCGCCTCCCCCGACATGTAACCGTCGCTACGGAGGATTTGGTCGACCAGATCACTGGGCGTTCCAAGCTCCAAGTCCAGGGCATGAAACATGATGCATCTCATCAACCCTGGCGCGGTCAGGCACGCTTCCAGCGGTCGCGCCCCGCCGAACGGAGGCTGCGAGCTATAGAGCCAAGCCAATGGATCGGACTGCAAGCTGTCACGCTCGAACCGAGCGCCGGTTTCGACGGCCGCGATCACGAGGCGGTCTACCATCTTGTAGGTCAAGTCGAATGAAACATCGTCAGGGCTATCACTGGCCAGCGGATCAGGGCGTCCCAACAGAGCTGAAGTGGTGAAGTAATCCAGCGCTGAGCGCTGGGTCCGTGCAGCTATTCTCTGTTCGTACATCTCGTGCGTCAGCATTGCGAAACCCTTTCTGTCACCATCCTTTTCAAGAGAAGCCTGCGCGAGTCGCACGCTCCATTTATCGACTTGTACATTCATTTCAATGATTCTGGAATTATAGAATTGAATGGCGTTCGATTTCCTGTTTCAACGGACGTCTCAACGGACATCAGCCGGCACATTCTTGATTTGGCTGACGGATCTGTCCGTCACTAACCGTTTGACCGGTTGGGATGGATCGCTGATAGTCTGGCCCATGGACTCATCAGCAATGGTCGAGGCCCTGGCTGCGCTAGGGCAACCGACTCGCCATGATATCTACCGCCTACTCGCCCGGGCGCCTGAAGGCCTGCCGGCGGGAGAAATTGCGCGCCACCTCAATGTCCCTGCAAACACGCTATCTTCCCACCTGGGAATTCTATCGCGTGCCCACCTGGTCTCCTCGCGCCGTGCGGGAAAACAGGTGATCTATCGGGCTGATACAGCCGCAGCGTCGTCCATCAGCACATACCTCAATGGTCTGGCCTCAGTGACGCCCTGAATTTTCTGAATACGCTCAGCTTCGCTCCTCGAAACTCAGGAGTGAAGAAAAATGGAAGATCGCATTGCCCACTACATGGTGACCTTCACGCCTCAGCAGTGGCCGGAAGCTTACCGGCGCGCTCTAGAAGTCGAAGAGCTCCCAAGGAAGGGCAGTCGGCGAATGGCAGCAGCTGTTACCGCTGCCGCCACTCGGCTGGGGTATAAGGAGCGCAACTTCTTCAAGATCATTCGGGCGTACAAGGACTCGCTCCAGCTGAACGATCAGGTTCTGTCCAACTACCCCCGTCAGCTTCCTGCTGAAACGAGAGCAGCTCTCGAAGAAGCCATCGCGCACGCCGGCCCGGGCGCTCGGCCAGGGGCGATCCAGTCTGCCGCCGAAGCCTTATGCGAGAAGCGTAAAATAAGTCCACCAAGCAAACGGGCAGTCCGCACGAGACTCAATCTGCCCATGGAAGTGACCGATATCGCGTCCTACACCGGCATGAATACCGACTACGCCATCGATATGTCGCCACTCGATGTGGCGGTCGATGGCCCTAATGACATCCCCTATCACGCTGTGCTCACGGCTTTCATAGATGTCAGCCGTGGCACTGCTCTCGCTCATGTCGTCACCGCAGATCGGCCAACTGCCGACGACATCCTCCAGTTGGTCACCGAGGCCGCTGAGAAGACGAGTTCCGCATCACCCGCACGCGCATCTTTGGCGATGTACCGGAACGCTCCTGTCGATGACCCGCGCACGAAAGCCCAGTTACGCTCAATCGGCATCGCCAAGTCAGACGTTCAGGTGGATTCTCGTCGGCCAGGATTGGCCCTCACTGCTATGTTCGGCACCAAGCTCGGCCGCGTGCCTCTCAATCCGCGCCGCAATCCTTCAATCCCATTCGCAATTCGCGAAACTCTGCCTCTGCCTGTCGTGCGTCCAGCCGTTGCTCTGCTTCTGGAGCGCTATCACGCTGGCCTGCAGATCAATCGCGAGGCCGAGCCCGCCGTATCAGCCGCGGCAGCGGTCCATGCGATTACCAAAGGGCCAGCCAAAGCGACGCCAACTGACGTCGCCTATGCCCAATCTCTGTCCCCGAGCAGGTAGCACGTTATCGGCAAGGTGGGATTAATGGGGCACGCTGACTAATAGGATCCCAACCGTCAGTCCCATTTGCGCCTGATTGATCTTCGAATATCCACCTTGCGTTAACTTTTGCGCGTCACATGCAAGCACATGTTCTTGCAGTATAAATTTCCGATCGAGCCAACCCGGGCGCAACATGCGCGCCTGGCGTCGATCCTGCAGCTGCAGCGAAATTTATACAACGACGCGCTCCAAAATCGGCGTGCAGCCTTTCAGCGCGGCGTCCATCTCACATACGAAGACGATACCAAGTCTCTCCCTGCGTATAGAATGGCCAACCGCCAGCATACTGCCCTGCCCTGGGGCATTAACAACTGGACCTTGCGCTGCGTCGATACCGCAATGACGAGGTATCGCGATCGCCTGACGGCCAACCCCAACGCCGGGTTCCCGCGCTTCCGCTCCGAAGAGCGTTGGCGCAGTTTTGGCGTCCACGGCGTACGAGGATGTGTTATTGCCGATGGCTACCTAACGGTCGATGGCATCGTCGGGAAATTGCGCATGCGCATGCATCGCCCTTTGCCGGCTGACGCTCGCCTCGCCAGACTCACCTTCACCCGCAGAGCCCGCCAATGGCATGTTGCCATCCTGATTGATTGCAAAGTCGGCGATCAAGAGCATAAGAAACCCGGTAGCGCATGCGGCCTCGATCTCGGCATAGAGCAACTAGCATCGCTGTCAGATGGCTCTCTCTTCGACGACACACCCCGTAAGACCACTCAGAGTTCCGCGTTGCGTCGGGCCTACCGGGCACTGGCAAGATGCCAGAAAGACTCCCGCCGAAGTAAAAAGCTGCGCGAACGCCAAGACCGCGCCAGTCAACGGGTGATAAACCTCCGTTCCACGCGGCTGCATCAGATCTCGGCGGCGATCACTAATCGATTTGAAACGATCGTGGTCGAAGATCTCGCGCTCAAACAATTTCCCCGACCAACACGCACACGACGCCCATCAGACGGCGTTGGCGCAATCGCGATACGAGAAAACGGTCAGGTGTTGCACGAGCCAAGACCAAAGCGCCTTCTTGAGATGATCCGCTACAAAGCTGAAAAAGCTGGTGGCAAAGTCGTCGTTGTCGATCCGAGACACATTACGCAAACGTGCAATGCATGCGGATCACCAACCTCTGAAAGTAACGATGCTGACCGGCACATCTGTGCGTGCGGCGCCGATGTCCCACGAGGCACCAACAACGCAATCAACATCCTTGCGCGCGGTCTCTCCGCGCATGCGGCCGCTTTGGGTCGCAGGGTGGGCAAGGTTTTGCCCAACGCCAGCGTCTAGCTGCGCGTCCACCCGGAAATGCAGCGCGTTTGCATAGCAACTGCCTGTCCAAAGCCAGTTTGGTTTTTTCAAACCCGCTTTAGCCATACATATTCGCACTGGAACCCTGATGATCACCTTACGCCCCTCCCGCGACTTCGGCAGCTTCCGTTTGGATCATTTCCAAAGCCTTCAGCATTTCGGGCCTGAGAGCTGCGGCGGACATCCGATGCAGTGGGGCGATATGATCATGTGGAACCACGAGACGATCTCTCCCCGCGCTGCCCTGCCGCAAACTCCGCATGCCGATACCGAGATACTGACCTACGTCACCAGTGGGTTCCTCTATCACGAAGATAACCTGGGCAATGTCGGGATGCTCCAGGCAGGCAATTGTCAGATCATGTCAGCTGGAACTGGTGTCTTTATCAGGCGCGGCAATCCAGACGAAGCTGAACCAGTCGAATTCGTCCAGATCTGGCTGATGCCCAACCATCAGGCTGGCGAGCCATTTTCCGTCACGAATGGGTTCGCTGATGATGGTGAGCCGGGGCAGTTCGTTACATTGGCCAGCGGGTTCGACAATGAAGGCAATTCACTGCCAATGCGAGCCAATGCCCGCCTCTCGCGCATTGTGCTGACCGACAGTGGCACTGCGGATTACCGATTTGAAGCAGGCAATTTCGGCTATGTCGTGCCGCTCACCGGCGCTGTTCAGGTCGGTGATGTTGTCGCCAACCGCAACGACGGAATTCTCATCAACGATGTTGAAGTCATAACCATAGTCGGCGTCGGAGACGCGGAAGTGCTCCTCATAGAGCTTTCTGAAGCCTGAGGGCTGATCGCTTTAAGAAAACCTCACAGGGTGGATGACCAAGCCAAATGAATCAGATCGCTCGGGTTGTGAACGTATTTTCCACCCCATACGAAGCATGGAGTTACCGCCAGTCCACCGATGAAGAAGCGCTATCCCTTTGCCAAAAGGGTTATTCGTTAGCCGAATCCTTCACCACGAAAGACAAGCTGCTTGAGGAAGTCTCGAACCATGTCCAGGCCGCGGCGCGCATGCTTCGTGAGGGTGCAGATAACGCGCTCGAGCGTCACATAGACAAAGCGCTGTCAGCAAGCTCTGAATATCGCGATCTCCGCAACCTGATGCCGTCAAACGTGCCTCAAGCCCTAAGTGCTTATCAGGCTGAGTTCTCAGAGGCCGACTTATCTGCGGCGGATAGCGCGATCAAAGCTATCGGGGTGACGATGCCAAATGGACAATTCTTGTTCCACGGTGGCTTATGGCCGCTCGGCGTACAAACTTTCACGACAACCCGCCCATTCTCCACATCCTTCTGCCCGCAAGTGGCACGCAAGAATGCAGAGTGGAAAAGCAAAGCTTATGACGCTGGCCGGATGGACCTGATGGTCGTCCACGTCATCCAGCCACAAACCAAAGCCTACGCTTACAGTAGGGATGGAGACCACGGCAACGAGAAGGAAGTCGTTTTCGCCACCGGCGCACAGCTGACCTTAACCCGCGAAACCCACATTGCTGACGTGACAGCCTATAAGGTTGGGCCTTGCTATGAAACGTTGAAACGCACTGTTCCGGCGTATCTGGTGGAAATCGACATCTCATAACATCGCAACGATCGTGTTGCTTGGTTCCGACTAGAACTCCGGCCGCATCACCACATCGCGGAAAAGGGCAGTTATCGCACTCGCACGCTCTTCACGCATACGCTGAGACTTCTCGACCGTCGGCTCCGCCTGCTGCCACTGGCTTTCGTTCCAGCGCATCGCCTCCACGAGCAGCGCCCGCTCGAGAACCTCTTGCTCAATCCCCTCGCTGATCGAGTTGCTGAGAGGAGCCCCCTCCTCCGTAAATCGCGGTTTGAACTGATACGGCCCCAGCGTGTCGCCCAGGTAGCGGACCAGCTGCGTGCCGTGACGCCACTTCCCGCCTGCATGGATGTCGAACGACACTCGGCGGTTGAAGACCCGAAAGCGCTTCTGTAACTGCTTGCTCTGCCGCGCTCCTCCTGGAGGCGCGATAAAGTCGATCGACTCCACTCGATCAAAATGCACCTGCGTATGTTGCACCAGATGGCGCATGAGGTCGTGGTCCATATTGCGGGTAGCGCGCATGAGCCCGTCTTCCGGAATTAGCGGATCGCCCACCCCCAATCCAAGGATCATCCTTGAGCCCGTATCAAGAATGAACGTCGCCGTAGCCAATTCCACCCGGCCGTTGATCTGAACCATCACATCGACTGCGGTCTGGTCCACCAGGATCTGAAGACCAGCAGCCCCAGCCGCCGGCTCTGCGACACCTTCCCGGCGGAGTACCTTTATGCGTCGCTGGATCGAGGATGCGGACGGAGGCGCCTCGCCCGCGTCCGCGCAGGATTCAAATATCCAGCGTATGATCGACGCGGGCGAAGCCGCGGGCTCATGCTGCAGTTTCCAGCGCAGCGCACGCTCGGCAACGGGTGCGAAGCCTTTCTGTGCTGGTGCCGCGACAGCCTTCACCCGGAAGCTCGGTGACAGACCTCGTGTTGGGCCCAGATCCTTCAGCTTCTTCAGCAGTCGGTAAAAATTGCGCTGCTCCATATCGAGCGCGCTGCACGCGTCGCCCACGGGCATGGGGTCATCGTCGCGAAGATAGAGGTCCATCGTCCTCAGTCTGGCGATCACCGCCTCCCGCTTAGAATCATCCAGAGACAGGAACAGGGCGTACTCTGATTCGCCAGAAAAGCCTGAAGCGGCATGCCGTTTGACCAACTCCTCGTCAGTTTCGAGGGCCGACCGGTCCGAACCAACGTCGCGCGTGCCGTTTTTCTTACTGTTCATCCATGACTTATTAGAACAGTAAGGCACGCATCGTCAAGTGAGTTGGTCACGATACTGTGCAGTTGAAACCACATTCCTGTTGCCATCACGGTCATTTTAGCGTTCCTAAATGCACAGTATCGTGACCAACATGGAGACAGTGCGATGACGACTAAACCGCGAAGTGCAGATCAAAACAACCTCGTTTCAATCGTTTATACAGAGTATCTGATCGAGATCATTCGACATTTTGAACGACAGCAGCGCGTTAAGACGTGGAGTCGTTCTCGCTCCAAATGGCCCAACAGCAACCGTCGCGGTTGGACGTTCTGGCATGACTGACGCATATGAAGAACTGGCTGAGATCGACGTTCGCGCCGCTATCAACCTCATGCTGCGCAACCCGTCATACGAACCTTCCGCTGGCCGGTTGCGCGCCGAAACCTTGCTGAGGAAGCACAACAGCCTGGTCAACACCATGGCTCGCATTGTGGTCGCCAACGACAATGGATCGCTCCGAACAGTCTCTGGCGGAACGCACCATGCGAGTGGCTGGTACCCTTCCGTGAAGGTCGGCCGCACACAGCATTATGAGAGCCTGCATCAGCTTGCACTGATCGAGCGGTGCGAGACGGACCCCAATGTCGTCCACTACCAATCAGAGGCTCGCCGCTTCGAATTCATCCTGAGGAAGAAGGAGCGGTACACAAGCGACGTCGACATATTGGACGCCGATGGCCGCCTGGCGGTTGTCGAGGTCAAAGGCGACGATGCAGACCTCCGAGATCCGGAATATCGGCTGAAGCTTGCCGGCGTCGCAGAGATTTGCCGCCGGGTAGGCCACGAATTCCGTATCACCTTCGGTTCCGAAATTTTCGAGAATAGCCGCCACCGCTTCAACGTACGCCTCGCCAGCTCGATGCGCCGCACGGCCATCTCATCGTCGCAGAAGCGGCTCGTCGAAAGCCTCCGCAGCAAAGGCGATGACATGCAGTTGGGCGAATTCGCTGAGCTGATGGCGCCCGGAAATTTTGTCCAAGGGCGGGCAATCACTTTCGCCATGCTGGTGAGGCGCATCGTGTCGATCGATCTCACGCAGCCTTTCATCGATGAGATGCCTGTCAGCTTCATCTGATCATAGATCAAATACCCCAGGAAGGATTCAACCATGACCTAGAGTGAAATCATAACTACCTGACGAACCCGCAGGCACCCATCACAACAGAAGCAATGCCATTCGCAGCGTAGAAATATCTACTGCTGATGGATTTTGCGCGCCCTCAGAATGCCCAAATCTCGGGAGAGATACGTGAATTACTTCCCCTATAAGCTCAAACGCAATCAGCTATACAGTATCGAAGGTCAACCCTGTGTTTTTACATCACACGGATATGGCACCCGCCTGAACTTCGAACATGCTGCCACAGGCAAGCCCGTCGAATATCTCGATGACGCCGGCGTCGTCCGTCCAATGGACCAGGAGCGCTTTCGAGAGCTGCTTCAGAACGGTCAATTCTTCCAGATGGCAGACCGTGGGCAGTCGCCGGCCAAGAACAAGATCGCTGAATCACATCTCACGCCCGCCGAATGTGAGGAGCTCGATCCCGAAAGCGCACTTCGGCTGGCAACGTTACGGCTGCTCGACCGGAACGGCGTAATGACCGGCGTGAAGGCAATCTCTGCAGGATTTGCCGAGCACTGGACCCCCGAGTTGCACGCCAAATATGGCGAGGCACCCAATCCGCACACCGTGAAACGCTGGATGCGGGAGCGCGGTAAAGTCGGCGACCGCGATGCTCGTGAGGCCACAAGCGCCCAGGGGCACCATTGCTATGATGAAGATGGCATCCGCATGGAAATCCGCCAGCGCCTGGCTTTGACCTACTATGTGTCGAAGAAGAGCGTCACCGATATCAATGTGCTGACCAACGCCGAGATTAGCCGCGTCAACGATGGCACTTCGCTCGAATACGAGATGCCTACAGAGCCGCTCCTCCCGGTGAGCATGAGCACCACATATCGCGATATCAAAAAGCTGGAGTGCGAACAGACGGTTGCGGCCCGCCACGGCAAGCAGGCGGCCTACTCTCGGTGGCGTGGCGCAGGGAAAGGCCATGAGGCGGAGCGTCCTCTGGAATTCGGGCTTATGGATCACACACCCATACCCGCTCTCCTCGTCATCGACGTGGAACGCGCCATCATCCTGGGCCGCCCCACTTTCTCCGCACTTGTTGATGGGTTCAGCAGGGTCGTGCTCTCGCACATGCTGTCCTTCAATGCTCCATCATACGCCACCGTGTCGGAGTTGCTTCGCCGGTCTGTTCTGCCCAAGATCGTACCGCCGATCATCAAGAACAAGCACCCTGAAGCCCAGGACGTCTGCGGCCTGTGCAGCACATATCATGTGGATGGCGGCATGGAATTCCGCAGCCACGACATGGAGAGCATGAGCAAGGCGACCGGTGCAACGGTCCGCATCAGTGGTCGTAAAAAGCCGCGCGAACGAGCCCTTGTTGAGCGCATCTTCCTCACCATCCACAATTACGTGTCATCGAAGGTGGCCGGCGCCCATCTGCCGATCGCCCTCTCCCGCGAGTATGATTACGACCCCGCCGTGGATGCCGTGTTGACGCTCGACGAGCTCGAGACGCTCATCATGTTCGCCATCGCGGTCTATCACACGACCCCGCATGGCGGCCTGAACGAGAAACAGCCTCTGCTCTGTTGGAAACAGGGCACCGCCCAGTACGGGATCGTTCTACCGCGTGACCCTCGCATCTTCGAGAAGGCCCTCCTCCCCAAGATCAATTCGCACCGGCTGACCCACGCTGGCATCGAGTGGAATGGCCTGCGCTTCGGCGATTTCAAAGCCGTGCCTGACCTGCTCGCCGATCTTGTCCCTTTGGAAGGCAAGCGTCAGCGCCTGAAGAATGCCACTGCAACGGTGTCGTTCCGCTATGACCCATACGATCTGCGCAAGATTTGGGTGATCAACCGCAAAACCAATCAGGACGTCGAGTTGTACTGCCAAACGGCCGGCTATAGCGATGAGCCGATCAGCCTGTGGATGCACGAACAGATCCGTGAGAAGGCCAAAGCGGAAGCCGCCGACTTCAACTCACGGGAATGGCGTGACGCCTGCCGCGCCGAGCTTCTCGACGCCATCGACCAGCTGACGCCCGAAGCCAAGGAGCGTGAACGCAAGCTTCTGGCCAAGCTGTACGAAAACAAGCGCATCCGCAGCATCACCGGTGAACTCGCCAGCCTGCAGCGCGAGCGCCCCGAGCCGGTCGATATCCCGATCATCTATGCAGACGTGATCGAGCACGAGATGCACGATGCCGACACCCTGTCTCGTCGCCCCGCTCCACAGAAAGCTGCCCCTACCGCATCTAAACGGCGGAGCAACCGGCAGAAGGCGAAAGCTGCCAATGCCCGAGAGGCGACGCCAGAGGACATGCCAGAGCGCGACCGGCGTGCTCCTGCGCCGCCACCCACCCCGGACGCATCGACCACCGACCCCGAACCACGCCGTGAACGCAAAAAGCGCTCGAACGACAGCAGCTATTTCTAACCCCTACCCGAAAGGCAACTCATGACTACCACCACTCCAAACCCGCCCGTTGTACGGCCGAATGAAGCCGCTGCCCGCTCTCAACGCGTGGCAGATGCCCGCAGCGCATTCCGCCAGATCAAGATTGTTCATCCTCGCCAAGAGGCCATCATTGCTGGGTTGGATGAGGTCCGGCGCTCTGGCATCGCCACCCGTGGCGAGCGGCAATATGGCATCACCCTCCTGGCTGAAAGCGGTTCCGGCAAAACGACAGCAGCCGAACATTTCCGGGACGGCATCGAACGCCTGGGCGAACTTCCCGAAGGCAGCCGGCCCGTCCTGATCGTCAAGCTCATGAGCACTGGCACCGCCAGGTCGCTATTCTCTTCCATCCTGCAGGCCCTGGACGACCCCTTTTATGACCGCGGCACCGAACCCAACCTGCACAAGCGCGCCGTGCAAGCCATCAAACGGGATAACGTGCAGTTGCTCGTCATCGATGAAATCCAACATCTGTCGCGCCGGTCATCGGCCGCAACCCATGTCACGGATAGCCTGAAGACGTTCCTTGATTCTGGCCTTGTTCCTATCGCCTTTTTCGGCACCCACGACGCGGACAAGCTGTTCCAGTCCAGCCACGAGTTGAACGGCCGGCTCTTCCCTCCCCTCACGCTTCCTCCCCTTGATTGGTGGGCGGATGACGATCGGGATCTGTTCCTGGACTTCATCGAAGACCTCGATACCGCCATGGTCGACAAGAAGATCATGAAGGTTGCCAGCGGCCTAGTCGAAGAAGACATCGCCCGCCCCCTTTGCCTCGCAAGCAGCGGGATCATCGGCCGCACGTGCCGCATCGTAGAAACGGCGGCCATAAACGTCGTGCGTGATGGTCGACATGCCATTACCCGCAACGATCTCGCCCTGGCGGTGAACAGCTGGGCAATTGCCCATAGCTTCATCGACTATAACCCGTTCGTGGAGATCGAAGCTTGAGCCAAGTGAAATACCCGCTCGCGCCGATCGCTGGCGAAAGTCTCATGGGCCTTGTCGCCCGTGTGACTGCCGAGAACGGGTATCCACGGACGGGAACGCTGTTGTCCGAGGCTGGCTGGGTTTACGACAACAAGCCGACGGCGGCCACAACCAACGCCGAACAGCTACCGGCGCTGGCTGACATTCTGGTGGTGCCGTACCTCCAATTACTGCACCATGCCCACGGTCCAGAAGAAGGCAGCGCGATCATACATTGGTTTGGTGGACGCGCGTGGCAGAGCGAACTGAGAACCACCATCCGCCGATATGCACCGGCCAGCCTTGCCCTATCGGCTCATCATCGTGCGATTTGGCAGTTAGCCTCCGTCCCATTCTGCCCGGAAACCTTTCAGGTCTTGCGCAGTGAGTGTCACGAATGCGGCGCCACCCAGCGATGGCGCTACGCCAACGGCATTGCCACCTGCGACCAAGATGTCTGCAGCGCGGATCTCCGAGAGGGACAAGCCGAGTTCATCCCTCACGAAATGCGCGGCAATTTGGGCATCTATGCTGGCCTCTTCAGCCATGATCCCGATGTACGTGCCGCTTCGCGATCACAGCTTCCTGACCCGATTTCGAGCTTGGAGCCGCACGACATTGCCGACTTGGCCGTGAAGCTCTCCCCCTGGCTAAACGTCCAACTGCGCGGAAAATGGCTGACCAATCCTGACCTTACCATGGCGGTCATCAGCGCGCTTCACGACGCTGTAACGCTGCTGCGCCAATGGCCCATCGTTCCAGCCGATCTACTTCCAACTCCAGGCGAAGGGGGCAACTGGTCGAACAAGCTGGGGCACGCCGTCAAGCAAGCCCGGATCGGCCGCTCCTCGCCCCGCGTCAAAGCCCTATTCGCGATGTTTCTACATGGCCTCCAGCAAGAGCAAGCCGATCTCAGTCAGAGCCCCGATCTGACCAACCTCCCGTCGGCCGACGAGGGGAATGAAATAATTGGACTGATCTCCGCCAAATCAGCCGTGCGTGTGCTGCGCGAGACGGATACCATCATCGCAAAGCTGCGAGCCGCCGGCGTCTTCAAGCTAACCGACGTGCGAGTTCATGGCGTGGTTAGACCGTTCCATGATCCCGAAGAAATCGAGAAACTGGCACGTACCAAGCCCGACCGTCTGCCTTTGACCGCCGTGTCGCAGTCAACTCAGTTGCCCCGCTATGCCATAGCGCAGTTGATGCAATCTGGATTGCTCGCCCCGCTGACCCACCCGTACTGGGAGGCGCGATATGGCGTCCGCAATACCACCACGCAGGCCTGGGCGGCATTCGAGGCAAAGATCCAAGCCAAAGCCGATCCCGCTATGATTGACGGCGTTCCGCTGCAAATCGCAGCACGAGCTATTGGCGGTCGCGCCAAGCCCTGGGCCGGCATCTTCGCCTGGCTTCTGGGGCCGGATGGTCGATTTGGTCTGGCCCCCGAGGCGACGGACCTGTCCCACCAGATACTAATCCCGGCCGAACTCATCGACACTTTGCGGATGTTGGAAAACCCGTTGCCCGGTGCCCATGTCGAGGATGAGCTATCAGGCGCCGATGCCAGCGAGATACTCAACCTGGCCACCAATCGGTTTCTCAAATTCGTCGCCACCGGCCGCATACGTCGCCACGGTAAAGCATATCTCGCGTTGGATGTTCTTCAGACCGCCGCAGAGATCATAGGATCGGTCGAGATCGGCTACAGGATGGGATTGCCTCCCCAGTCAGCACAAAAATGGGCGCGGAAGGTCGGTTTGCCGACGATACATGATGCTGGCTACTGCCGCATGAGCTTCGCCAAGATCATGAAACAAGGCGCTTGGTCAGCCTAGACGACGCCCGCGTCGCGTGAGCGCTCCTCGATCCGGGCCAACATAGCACGCTTGCGCGCTGTTCGACGCGATCCGCTATTGCGCATGGCATCGGTACGCTCTGGGGTATCGATGATACCCAAGGCAGCCTTGCGCTCTCGGATTCCCGTTAAAAGGTCAGAGAGGGTGATGATCATGCCGCTCCATCCCTTCCGTGGATCCAGGTTCATTTTAGAAATGTGCAGCCCGCCAGCGACATTCCTGCTTCGGTGCCAATAATATCCCATGCAAGATGAATACGCGAGCAAGCGTCGGAGCAACTCCGAACGCCGCTCGATCGCCTTCAGGACATCGCTGTTCACGCCCCGTTAGGCCGGGCTTTTTATTATGCGCGGTTCTAGCGAATAAGAAGAAATCATGAGACCGACGATCTTACTGACCGCCTTGGCCCTCTCCCTGTCCGCCTGTGGGCCGGTCCACCCCAGATGGAAGAATGAAAGCTCCCACGACATCCGTGTGACCTATTTCAAAGGCACATCGCACTATGGGGTGCTCATCAAACAGGGTCGGGAAAACGTCCCTGTTGCGCCATTCGATTTCCAATCGGTCGAACGGATCGAAATCGAAGATAGCGGCCAGACACAGCGGCTGACCAAAGCCGCCGTGTCACAGATGCACGCTGAGTGCGGCCATGGCTATTCCTGCCGCATTCGATACGGAGACGATCATCAGTTAAAGGTCGCGCCTGGCTAACAGCTTCAGCTTGCCACCCATCGCACTGACGACATCAGCCGAGAAGTTGGTCAGTCGTCGGTGCGAATCATTCGTCAGGCTCTTTGCGCGCAGCTTGGACAGGCGCTGTGGCAAGTCCGCCGCAACCTTACGCGCCTCGCCCGGGCGCAGATTGCGCCAACGACGCACTTCCTCACGAGAACGACCACAACCACGGCACCAGCCGGACGAGGCGTCAAAACCACAAAGGTCAATGCAAGGCGAGCGCACAGATCATTCCATTGAATTTGATTGCATACCCTACCCACCTACCCTATAACGCATCGTCCTACCAGCAGCAATTTGCTGCGTGACACTGAGGCTACCGAGGGAAAAATGGCCCACATCAATGAAAACCGAGACGCGTTACTCGGGCGAATCAAGCGCATCGCGGGCCAGGTTGGCGCAGTAGAACGCGCGCTTGGCGGCAACGCGAATTGCACCGAAGTCCTCCATCTGGTCGCAGCCGTTCGCGGAGCCGTGAATGGGCTTCTCGATGAGATCATCGTCGAACATCTGGAGGCCCATGTCGCGCGCGACGGTCTGTCGCCCGAAGAACGCCAGCAAGGCGCAGAGGACCTCGTCACGATCATCCGGAGGTACAGCAAGTGAGCACCAAGACCGCCGTGCTGGCCGACACCGGCCACCTGACGCACGAACATATGTTCCTGGCCGCCAGCCATGACGACAATGCCCGCCGGACACTCTGGGTCGTGGTGCTCACCGCCCTCATGATGGTGGCAGAGATTGTCGCTGGTTACACTACTGGATCGATGGCCCTACTGGCTGACGGCTTCCATATGGCCACCCATGCCGGAGCGCTTGGTGTTGCGGCCGCGGCTTATGCCTATGCGAAACGCCATGCTCATAACGGCGACTTCAGCTTCGGCACCGGGAAGATCGGCGATCTCGCTGGATTCGCATCGGCCCTCGTCCTGGGCATCATAGCCCTCGCTATCGGCGTCGAGTCCGTCATGCGGCTGTTTGAGCCTATCAACGTCGCCTTCGCGGAGGCCACATGGATCGCAATCCTCGGGCTGCTCGTGAACATAGCCTCGGCCTTTTTGCTCTCCGGCGGCCACGGTCACGACCATGGGCATCACCATGGTCACAGCCATGGTGGCGACAACAATCTGCGTTCTGCCTACATGCATGTTCTGGCTGATGCCCTGACATCGGTGCTGGCAATCGCAGCTCTGTTGGCCGGCCGCTATCTGGGCTGGGTGTGGATGGATCCAATCATGGGCATCGTCGGCGCCATCGTGATTGCGCGCTGGTCATGGTCGCTGATGCGCGACACGGCCGCCATTCTCCTGGACCGCACAGATCGCCACGTAGCCGATGAAGTCCGCGAGTTGGTCGAAACGGCAGGCGATGCCCGGATCACGGACCTGCACGTGTGGAAGGTAGGCCCTGAAGCACACTCCGCGATCGTTGGCGTCTCTGCCCAACCGGGCGTAGATGCGACGGAAATCCGCAGACGCCTTGTGCCCGTTCATGAGCTTCAGCACCTCACCGTCGAAGTCGCGACAGTGGCATAACCGACAGGAATATCGTGATTTATCCCACATTTTCTTGAATCGCGAAAATGTGGGATAAATTTCGCGGTCGCATGAACGGTTCACTCACGCTGTTCCAAATAGCTTGGTTCGGCAGGAGAGGAAGAGATAAAAACAATGTAGGAACTTTGTGCGCGCTCCACGGCGACAAAGGAAATTCATCCATTGGACGCCTCGCCACAATAGATCTGTCCATGGTTCAAAATGCTGAAACATCCCTTCGCTCTTGTGAAATCAACCGGCAAGGTCGTTCACATCGATGACGCTTCTAAAACCCAAGCGCCATTTATCTGCGCCGGCTGCCAATCCGAAATGCGCCACGTTGCAGAAACCGTCCCACATACCCGTAAGGGTAGCGACAAAATCATAACGCGGCGCGGTCACTTTGCACATGTTTCGCATGACGAATGCACATCCGGCCTCGAAACAAGCCTTCACCTCTGGTCGAAGATGGTAATCGAAGAGGCCCGAACTGTCGGGCTTCCTCCGCACCATGTCGAATATCGAGACTTAGCCCGCGATTTCGAGACCGACTGGAAATACCATGCCGTGACGCTGGAAGAATGGCAGGACGGCATCAGGCCTGACGTCGTACTCTATCATCCCGATGGTCGCCTAAATGTCGAAATCAAGGTCTACCACGCGGTCGACGAAGTCAAGGCAGAGCTTCTCCGCCAGCGCGTCCAGTCATGTATCGAGATCGACGTCGTCGAATATGATTTCGAGACAATGTCGGGGCACGACCTGCGGCAGGCGATCCTGTTCGATGCGCCCCGCATCTGGATTGCACATCAGCTGGAAAATGAACGCATCGCGCTTCTCAAATCCGAACATGATGAAATGATTAGCGCCAAAGGTCTTCAGTTACGCAACCTACTGAATGATATTCCTCATTTCATTACTAAAAAAGAGCGCAAAAAGCACGAGGCCGAAGTCCTTGAGCTTGGCACCAGACCATTCATTGGTCGAGAAATTCCAGGGACGCATTGGTTCTGCGCGCCAACAGACAATTGGCAACATATAGTCCTGCGCGATTATCTCGATTCTAAGCCGGATCTGGATGGTGATATATCGTATGATCGCCCTCCGAATGTGTATCGTAAGTTTACCCACAAAATGGGCTTTCTTTTATCAGAGAGGGTTTTTGAAACCCAAGAAACTGGCCCTGTTACTCGCTGGCCATTCGAGAATACAACCCTCACCGATCCACGTCAGATCGATCGAGATGTTCTTGACGCTGCCGGCACAAATGCGGTTGAATATGGATCGCCGGATCAAACCGTCGCAACTTACATGCGGATGCTGTGCGACGAGCCCGACAGGCAAGGGGTGCACCCAATTGCTAGGCGGATCATTGCCCATGGATCCAAGCCCAACACCTTTGTCGTCAATCCCGAACGCAAAGCCTATACGAAGCGTCGCGAAGCCCTTCAGCTAAAATTTGAGGCCGCAGGGCGGCGGCGCGGTCTCTATGACGACGATTTTCGTGAGTGGTACATCATACCTCTCTCATCTAACGGCACAACACCGCGTCATATCTGCATGGAAGGAGGAGTCCCCTATGCGCGGCTCCTCGCAGACATAGATGCTATCGAGAACATGATTTCCGGCGGATGGCCCGTCCAACGCCTACTAGGTATCGAAGAGTCGTGGCTCAGAAGGAAACGAGCTCAGCAATACAATAAGCCCGACGCGGAAGGCGGCGGCCCACAGCCCTTCCGCCAAAACACACATCGTCGTTGTGCATCTTACGCTCTGATGCGTCAGCGGGTGTCTTGTTACCAAATTCTCATTGCCATGGCATCCCGCTTGTTTGAATCAAAGGATGACAGCGCGGTTTTTGTATCTACGCCAAACCCCGAACTTGGCAATGTGAGGCCCATCGATTTCGCTACCGATATCCCATCGCTCCAGCGATGCATCGACCTGATGCCTAGAGACCCCAAGCTCACCAGCCTCAAAGGAACAACCTACAAAAGGATCTGGTAGCTGACATACGGCATCTGAAATAATTGACCTGTCACGCTGCTCTTTGATCGAACACAGAGAAAAGGCCAGGCTCCCGAGACACCTTGATCTCGTCATCCCAAGCGAACGTCTTCACCGACCGTCGCAACGCCCCATCCTTGCCAGTGATAATCACATCCTGCGCCTTGCGTAGTTCGGCCAGCGCTGCATCCACGATCTCACCGATTACCGGCGCCTCGTTGCAATGGGATGCGAACAGTTCTTTCTTGGTCAGCGGCCCCTTCCCGGCAACAGCCCGTGCGTGAAGCATCCTGGCGAGTTGGTCGACAACGGCGTTCTCCGACCTCGTTCGCGCGTTGTCGTTGAAGCCGAAGTCCAGCATATCCTTCCGCACATCCTCGCTTGGATTAAAGCCAAGCGAGTTAAAGCCCGCCCGACCGAAATGCTCGAACGTGTTTTCCATTCCCCAGTGGATCTTGCCCATTTCTTCTCGAGCCGAATGGTGCTTCGACAGGTGCAGGAGCCAGTAATCCCGATTAGATCCACCTTCGGGGTGGATGAAAAACGGCGTGTAATAATCGGCACCAGTGTTCCGCTGGATATGCTCGTAGAGCGTGTTTTGGATGAAGCGCTTCCAACCCCGCATCTGCTTCATTTGCAGCATGTCCTGGACATCACTACGACCGAGATCAACCGCCGCTAAGCCTGCGGTGTCGATCATCCTGTCGTTCAGCAGATTTACCAGATGGTCTACCATGAAGGTCAGCACCACTTCCGGGTTCTGAAGGGCTGCCATGATCTTGCGGATTGTAGCGAATGTGACTGAACTCCATCCGTATTGATCCAGGAAGAACAAGGATCGATGCGCCCGCCCTCTTGCCTGGATGCGTGCGATCACATCCCCAGCTACCTCTTCAAACTTCGACGTGAGGATATGGATGTCCCGCCCGATCCGAGAGCCGTGGCCCTCGCTTTCCAGAAGATCCCGTAGAAAATCGATATGGTTACGATTCGCATCGACGAAGACAAAGTCGACATTGATCGCAATGCCACGTGTCCGTGCCGCTGCAACCTCAGCCCGAACCCGGTCCACTGCAGCCAACATTCGAAGTGGAGACCCATCAACCTGACCGCCATCAAGCGTATAGCGACCGCCACCGCAGAACCCATCAACGATAGTGAGGTTGAGAGCACGGGTGCGATGACTCTTCGTCAATGTACGAATGTACGCCCCAACATAGGCATCGAATATCTCATGCTTTGCCGCACTGTGGCGACCGAGTTCGGGCAGACTACCGCCCACGATCCAATCGTAACCCAGATTACCTGCCATGGACTGATGCCTCGCTGGCGCCCTGCCGCCATAGACAAGTTATGAGTAATACTTACAGCAACTGTCTATCCCCTTCTCATTCATTTTGCTCATATTTTCCAGTTTTGGCACCGAAACTCGTTGCCCCACGATTCGCGATATGCCAAGATTCATGGTACGTTCTAGGGGCGCGTTACTATGGCCGACGGCAGTGCAATCGAGTGGACAGATGCGACGTGGAATCCGGTGACGGGTTGTACGAAGATTACTGCCGGCTGCGACAATTGCTATGCCGCCCGCTTCTCTGAACGGTGGCGCGGCATCCCAGGTCATCCTTTCGAACATGGCTTCGACCTCACCCTTCGGCCTGAACGGCTAGCGCAACCGCTCGCTTGGAAGCGGTCCCGGATGATCTTCGTCAATTCGATGAGCGACCTATTCCACAAGGAGGTGCCCCGCACCTTCATCGATCAGGTCTTCGATACGATGGAAAAGGCGGATTGGCACGTCTTCCAAGTGTTGACGAAACGTAGTTCGCTGATGCGCAGCTATCTCAAGCGGCGCTACCGTGATGCCACACCACCGGCTCACATTTGGCTCGGTGTGTCGGTCGAAGACAGCAAATCCAGCGCTCGTATTACGCATCTGCGAGATGCACCTGCTGGCGTCCGCTTCCTTTCCGTAGAACCGCTGATCGGTTCAGTCGGAAAAGTTGATCTCACGGGCATTCACTGGGTTATTGCGGGCGGCGAAAGTGGACCGGGCGCGCGGCCGATGGCAATCGAATGGGCGCGTGAAATTCGCGACCTATGCGCCGAACAAGGCGTCGCGTTCTTCTTCAAACAATGGGGCGGCATCCGGCCAAAGACCGGCGGCCGTGATCTCGACGGGCGCGAATGGAACGAGCTGCCGGTTCCCGTAGCCTCGCGCGCCGCTTAACAACGGGCATATCCCCACCAGACAAGATCAACGGTGCCGCTGAGGCCTAACCGAGACAAATCCGACATGGCCGATGTGAAAAGAGCTGAACATACCTTTGGTGGCGGGTGGACCGAGATCAAGCTCAATGCTGTTTCCGATTACCTCAACTTTTACACGCGAGCGCTGCAAGCGAGTCCGTCGCCGACCAATCCCTTCGAAACGTGGTACATTGATGCATTCGCCGGGACAGGTGACCGCACCATCGAAAGCAAGTCGGCCGGGCTTTTTAGCCAAGAGCCAGGAGTCATGGAACGCGTCCGCCTGGAGGGCTCTGCACGTCGTGCGATAGCCATTGATCCGCCCTTCCGGCACTTCGTATTCATCGAGAAGGATCCGCAGCGCTTCGCCGCCCTTGAGCGGGTGAAATCCGACTTCCCGAACCGCGACATCCGATGCGTCCCTGGGGATGCCAACGACGAACTGCGCAAGGTTTTCTCCAATGGCCCTTGGACGCAGCCGGGCCGGAGCGGACTTCAGCGCGCCGTCGTATTCCTCGACCCCTACGGCATGTCTGTTCGATGGGACACGCTAAGATACCTCGCCAACACTCAGCGTGCCGACGTATGGTATCTCTTTCCGCTTCACGCTGCTCTTCGGCAGTTGAGCCACGACCATGCGGCTCTCGACGCTGGAAAAAGGGCATCGCTGAATGAGGTTTTCGGCACCCCCGATTGGGAGCAGCACTTCTACAAGTACACCCCCAAGCCTTCGGACCTCTTCGACTTTGCGGCCACATCAACGCCCAACCGAAGTGCCGACCCTGACAAGGTAGAAAAATTCGCGGCCGAACGCCTACGGACCATCTTCAGTTTCGTGTCCGAGCCGATCCCGATCTTGACCCGACATAAGCTGCGCCAGTTCTCATTGTTCCTGCTCAGCGGAAACCCCAACGAACGGGCAGTGTCGCTGATCAAGAGGGGCGTCGCTGCTCAGATTAAAAAGTTTGGTGGACGAACCTTGCCTTCGTCCCGGTGACGACAAGCACCATCCCGCATCAGTCCAGCTAGCGTTTCGATGTCGTCTGCCTAAGGGCACTGAGTGAAGTCCGGCCAACTCAAGATCGAAACTTGGACAGAAATATCAAAATATGATGTTGAAATGGAATAATAATGACAAATGAGATTGCTACCTGGCGCGAGATCAGCGAAGCGTCACGCGCTCTCGCAAAGCGTTTCGATCGGGACAAATTCCTGAAAACAGTCTTCAAAGGCTGCATCAAAGTAGGGAAGAGCAAGAGCAACCCAATCCGTGGAAACTTCGTAGCAGCCGGCCTGCGCGAAGCGATCGGTCATATCATCCACAAACTGTCACCTGACGAAGATGTCCGCGCATGCGTCTGGTTCGTGCAAGCACCAGACACCGATACAGTGACGAGGAGGCAACGGGCGAATTACATCATCAAGGCCGGCCTTTCAGACCAATTCGTAAAGGACATACTGAAGTTCGAGGTGAAGCCCCATGCCGACGAATTGATTGAAATGGTGAATGCGCTAAACCGCTCTACACATGTCCGCCCAAACACCATCCTAGCCGACGGTTCAAAAATCAGGCGGATTTTCAGCGAAGTTCTCGACGGAATCAACGCCCTACTGGATGCGGCTGAAGAGAGCCGGGACTTTATCGAAGAGGCAGTCGCAGGAGCGATGCAGACCGCCGTGTTCGAGAAGATGATTGGGGAAGCAATCCAGGAGCTCGATGAGCTGTCTACCCACACCGCAATTGACCATCACTGGGTCGACGAAATCGTGGTCACCGACATGGATGCCAACACGATCTACTACGAGGTGACCGGATCCGTTGTGGTCGAACTGCAATATGGCTCAGGATCTGATGTTGCGAACGATATCGGCTCCCGCGACACTGACGAATATCCTTATGAGGCAGAAATCGAACTTCCCATCAGCGACCCGCTGACGGTGACCGCGTCAGACGTGCGAGTAAAAGTCGACACAAGCAGCTTCTACAAATGACGCTCAGCATCAAAGGGCGACTATCACCGCCATGATATCCGCGCACTCCCGACGGACATAACCAGCCAAACTCTGATTATGTCCGTCGGGAAGGCCTGCGCTTTTAGAGCCAGCGAACCCGGCCGGTCGACAGTTCGTACACGGCGCCCACGACCTTCAACTCGCCACGCTCCTGCGGTTCGATCAGCATCGGCTCTGAGAACTTCTGCAGGCGTTCGACCATACGCCGGACGTTTTCCTCGACCGCGGTATCGACCAGCTTGTCTTCGCCGACATTGCGCTGAGCTGCCAAGACGGCCGGTACGATCGGCTCGATCATACGAGCAATGCTACCCGGAAACCGTGTATCCTTCGTCACGACGTCGGCTGCAGCCGCAACGGCGCCGCACTTCTCATGCCCCAACACGACGATGAGCGGCACCTTCAGCACGGCCACCGAATATTCGATGGACCCCATGCCGGCGGTGTCCACGTTGTTACCGGCAGTCCGGACAATGAACAGTTCGCCGAGGCCGGCGCCAAACAGCTGTTCTGGGCCAACGCGAGAGTCCGAACAGCCCACCAGCGTCGCGAACGGCTGCTGACCTTCTGCGAGCGCCAGTCGCCGCTCGCGTGACAAGTCGGCCGGCACCGGCGCATCGGCCACGAATGCCTCATTGCCGTCGACCAGACGCTGCAGGGCCTCGTCCGGGGTCGGTTGCGTGCTGATTACGCTTGCTGTTGCCACTTCATACTCCTTTAAATGAATGGGCGCGCAAGGCAGATAGGAACCGCCTGTCGCCGGCGCCCAACTCGATCGTAACGATTGATTTCCGCCCCTTTACGGCCTGTTGAAGGGTGTAACGGCTACGTCCGGCCTTTGATCCCCTACTCTACCACTGCGTTCCCGCCACAGGAGGAAGTGGCCCAGGCCCCTTCCGCCCTAGGGACTCCAGAAGATCGATCTCGATCGTCCGACACATCGTCGATAGCGGCACGTCATGGACGGTGTTGGCAAACGGGTCCGTCAGATCCTGCCCGATCCGCAACGCAGCCAGGAAGATCATCCCGATCAGGGTCGATCCGATCGGTGTGTAGAGATCCAACGTCTCCACCAACGAGATCGGCAACAGCACGCAGAACAGCCGCGTGAAGAAGTTCGGCATGAACTCAAAGCCATTGGGCAGCGGCGTATTCTTGATGCGCTCCATGCCCCCTTGGGCATTGGCGATATCGATCATCACTCGTTCGAACAGGGACTGCTGGATGGTGTCGATCTTCCCGTCAGTCCGCGCTCCAGACACGATCCGAGACATGTCCTCGAGCAACGCATTGGGGCGGTTCGTACGCTCGGCAGCCACTTCGGCGGCCTCCTTGCCCGCCAGCCGCTTAATATCCTCTGTCGGATCCTGCCCCCGCAGCCGGCACCGCATCGCGTGCGCGAAAGAGATCTGCCGCAGCACAATAGCTTCCGCTTCCGGGCCAGCCGGCAATACATTGCGACACAAACGGGCCATGCTGCGCGAGGCGTTGATCAAAGCGCCCCATAAGGTGCGCGCCTCCCACCAGCGGGCGTAAGCGGCGTTCGTCCTGAAGCCGAGAAACAAAGCTATGGCCGTGCCGAACAGCGCGACTGGCAGCGCAGGCTCCTTGATTGGCATGAACCGGTGGAAGATGGTGACTGCCACATCCCAGGCAAACAGGATGGTCAGTGGCTTCCAGATTTCGAGTATGATCTGCTGCAGGCGGGGACGCGCTCCGACGATCATCGCGGTGCTCCATTATCTATGATGTGAGAGGCGTAGCGCCCAATTCTTAAAATCAGGGGGCCACCAAGGATTCAGGCTGACGAGCGCCTGTTCGGTTCAGGATGTCGAAGTTGCCCTCGGCAAAGAAGCCAACATGCACCGGCCCAGGCGATAGGTTGTTCCAAGACCATTCGTACAGGCTGCCATGCTGCGGACGTAACTCCCCCCGCTGAATGCCCGAAGCAATCGTATCGGCAAGAATGGACCCTTGGTGCCCATCTTCCAGGCGAAGGCGATAGCGGACCTTCGCGCCGCGGCTCTCGCTTACGAACCGTACGGTCCCCTCCCCGGCCACATAGGCTGCTACGCGCTGCGTTTCGCCCGGCTGGATCGTAAAATGCACACGCTTCGTGGCGGGAGGATCATTAAGTGGTGCGTGCAGTACGCCGGACATCGCCCACACTCCCACCACAGCGAGAGCGACGCATATCAGTATGCCTGTCCCGACGAAGATGGCGTCGAATCTTCCGATCCTCACGTCGCTTCTCGATGGTGGTCCGCGTCCTGCTTAGACACGGACCGGATCTCGATACGCCAGAAGCCGCAGCGCGTTGATAACCACCAACAGCGTCGATCCTTCGTGAAGGGCGA
This sequence comes from Sphingobium sp. DN12, assembly GCF_051058005.1. Classification (NCBI taxonomy): domain Bacteria; kingdom Pseudomonadati; phylum Pseudomonadota; class Alphaproteobacteria; order Sphingomonadales; family Sphingobiaceae; genus Sphingobium; species Sphingobium sp. DN12. Next base: position 235,277 of record NZ_CP173717.1, on the reverse strand, counting down.
CAGCCGGTCCGATACCAAGACCCAGGATGGTCGCCGGAACGAGGAAGGCGACGACACCCAGGCTGACGAACACATTCTGCCGGATAACCCAGCGCGTGCTCCGGCTGAGACCGACAGCGAACGGCAGATGCGACAGGTTGTCTGCCATCAGCGCCACGTCGGCGGTTTCCAGCGCGACATCCGAGCCGGCTGCGCCCATCGCAATCCCGACGGTCGCTGTCGCCATGGCGGGCGCATCGTTCACGCCATCACCGACCATCGCGACCTTTGTCTCGGCCCTCAGCTTCTTGATGGCCTCGACCTTGTCTTCGGGCATAAGATCGCCCCAGGCTTCATCGATCCCGACCTGCTTGCCTATGGCATCAGCCACCCGCTGGTGATCGCCCGAGATCATGATCATCCGCTTGATGCCGATCTCGCGCAGGCGTTCCAGCGCCGCGCGGGCTGCTTCGCGCGGCGTATCCAGAAGACCGATAGCCCCCATATCCCGGGAGCCGCTGCGCACGACCATGCTGGTCTGTCCTGCCTCCCGGAGCGTCTTGATCGCGGTATCCATCTCGCCGGACAGCGGGGCTATGCCGTCGCTGCCGAACATCTCGGCCTTGCCGATGAGAACTTCATCCTCACCGACAAGAGCCGAGATGCCGCGACCCGTGAGGCTCTTCAGATTTTCGGCCTCCGGAACTGGATGATCGCCAATATGCTCGCGCCCATCACGCGCAATTGCCTGGGCCAAGGGATGGTCGCTGAGGCTTTCTACAGCCACCGCCAGCGCCATCAGTTCTTCCTTGGTGACGCCAGGCGCCGGGATGATCTGCTGGATGCGTGGCTCGCCCATCGTCAGCGTGCCGGTCTTGTCGAACGCGATGGCATCGAGCGATCCCAGCAATTCGAGCGGCGCACCGCCCTTTACCAGGACGCCGCCCCGCGCGGCACGGGCGACACCCGACAGCACGGCGCTCGGCGTCGCGATGGCCAGCGCGCAGGGGCTGGCGGCCACAAGGACGGCCATCGCCCTATAGAAACTGTCGCGGAATGGCTCATCGACGACGACCCATGCGAATAGAAGCAGGAATGCCAAGACAAGAACGGCAGGCACGAAGAAGCGCTCGAAGCGATCAGTGAACCGCTGGGTCGGCGACTTCTGCGTCTCCGCCTCGCTGACCATCTTCACGACCTTGGCGAGCGTGCTCTCGTTCGATAGGCGCGTGACTTCGATCTCGATGAGGCCGCTGCCGTTGATCGTGCCGGCGAAGACCCTGCTGGCTGCAGCGACGCGATCAGGATTGGCCCGAGCAGAGTCCGCGCTTTCGACCGGCTCCTTGTCGACCGGGATGCTTTCGCCAGTGACAGGCGCTTGATTGACCGCAGAATTGCCCTTGATGACGAAGCCATCGGCGGCGATGCGCTCGTCCGGCTTGATGATGACGACATCACCAAGGACCAGTTCCTCGACCGGCACGACACTGGAGCCACCATCCATGCGCCGAACGGTGGCCGTTCGCGGCGCCAACTCGGCCAGAGCTTCGATCGCACGCTTGGCGCGGCCCATGGCGTAATGCTCGAGTGCATGCCCCAAACTGAAGAGAAACAGCAACAAGGCACCTTCGGCCCAAGCGCCTAGCGCCGCCGCACCAGCGGCTGCCACCAGCATCAGTGTATCGATCTCGAAGCGCTTCTGGCGCAGATTTTCGATAGCCTCACGCACGGTGTAGAAGCCGCCGAACACATAAGCCGCGATGAAGAGAGCGAACGGCACCCAGGCGGGGGCCGTCACGAACGTCTCGATGAGGTAGCCCACCCCCAGCGCGCCGCCGCAGGCAAGAGCGAAGATCAGCTCGGTGTTGGGCCCAAGCAGTCCGCCATGCCCATGATCGTGGTCGTGCTTCTCGACAGCCGGGTGATCGTGATCCTTGTCGTGGTCGTGCGCCACGGGCTTCTTTCCGGAAGCCGCGAGTGCCTTGGGTGTTACACCGGCATCGCGAAGCCCCGTGAGAATGCCATCCTCCGACGTGATCGTGCGATCAAACTCAACCCGCACCGTCCCGGGAAGAATGGCCTCGGCTTCGAGCACGCCTGGCAGCGCGCGAAGCGTTTCGCCAATAGACCTGGCACGCCTTTGATGGCCAATGCCGTCGACCTCCCACACCGCATGGCCGATGCGCTCTGCGATCTGCGTCCCCGCCGCCTTCGCCAGCTCCCGGATACGAGGAAGAGAGATCGCGTCCGGATCATAGTGGATGCACAGCTGCGGCAGTGTGCCGGCTGGTTCCTTCGTGACATGCACTTCAGAAACACCGGGACGGCTTTCGATCAAGGATATCAGGCGCGAAACGCAGCCATCAGCCGTGTCGGTGACTTCGGGGAGCAGCAGGGGGACATCAAGGCGGAGTTTTTGAATCATGACCATCATCCTGGTTGGGACACGCTATCTTCGGTAAAAACAGTTGCCATCAGGGTGGATGCAGGCGTCCCTGCTTGCTGATCGTCCGGGTTCTCCTGCAGATCAGCGGTTTTTGATCGGCGCGTACTAGCTTCAACGTGTCGACGCCGGTCAGGCTGACATTGAGCTTATCGCCGACATAGGTCAGGCCCGTGTCGGGCGCAGTCAGACGGATCGGCTTCTGGTTCGGCAGGATCGCCAGATCGAGGGTCAGCCCATCGACCAGGAAATCGCCGTCCAGCTGCGTTCCATCCTCACATGCGTAGAGATGCTCCCCAACGAGCGTGGGAATGGAATTGCGATCATGACGGCTTTCATCGCCGCCACCATTCTGCTGACATCCCATCAGGCTGAGCATCAGGCCTCCTACGGTCAGGGAGAGACGGCTCAAACGATATTGTTTCAGGCGCATGTTGTTTCCCGGATCAGGAGGAAGAAACTGTCGTCATGGGCGGCGAGGGATGCCGCCCATGACGCGGGCCGTTCTCGCACACAGGGGGTAGGTGCGGCGGCCAAGCTGGTTGTCAGTCGAAGAGATCGCGCAGGAAGCCCTTGCGACGACCATGGTGGCCGCCCCGAGATCCGTGGCTGTCGCCACGATCGCTTCCATGCTTTGAGCCGAACACACCAAGCGTGCCTTCACGCCGTTCGGTCGGCTGAGTTTCGCTGATGCTGCGTTCGATGATCTTGTCGAGTTCACCGCGGTCGAGCCAGACGCCACGACATTGAGGGCAATAGTCGATCTCGATGCCCTGCCGCTCGCTCATGAGCAGGTCGACCTTGCAGACCGGACAGGGAAGTCCTTGCGGAGAAGTACGAGTTGTCATTTCAGGCCTCCTTGATTTCTGGGCGGCCCTTGGCCTCCCGAATTTCGCTACGAGCATCCTTCAGGATCTCGACCCCGCCCTTGATGGCGATCAGCGCAGTGGCGACGCCGACGAGAAGATCCGGCCAGTTTGTGCCGAGCCACCAAACCAGCACGCCGGCGATCAAAATGCCGCCATTCGAAATGAAGTCGTTGAAGCTAAAGGTTGTAGCTGCGCGCATGTTGACGTCGGGCTGCTCAAGCCGTTGCAGCAGCCTTAGGCAGATGAAGTTTACGATGGCTGCCACAGCCGACATCGCCATCATGGCCGTGCCAATGGGCTCGCTGCCGTAGACATATCGACGACCGACGTCGATGAGGATGCCGACTGCGAAGACCAGCAGCATGGAGCCTGAGAACATTGCCGCTCGGCTCTTCCACGTGACGCCTCGGCTCAGGGCTACAAGGCTCAGCGCATAAACGAGCGCATCCGACAGATTGTCGACGCCATTGGCGATGAGAGCGCTGGAATCTCCAGTAAAGCCAACGATGAAGAAGGCTGCAGATATGAGGACGTTGAGGATCAGCACGATCCAGAGCGTGTTACGCTCCAAGCGCTGATTGACGCCGCTCGTTGCTTCATCCATCGCTCTTCCCCCTGCCCTTGATCACGCTGAGCGAGCGCCGCTTGTGGCGATTGGCTGGAGAGACTGCGCGGATCGTGCGCTTCACCGCCGCCATGAAACTCGCATCCTGCGTTCTCATTTGACGGCGAAGGCCTGTGGCTAGCGGGCGTGCCAACAATCCAAGGATGCCCTTGCATTCGAAGCTGTGCCGGACATGCAGACCGGTTTCATCCTCATAAATTTCATACCCCTCTTCGATGCTGAAAAGCGGCAATGTGGCTGCTCTCCAGCGGATGATATCGGGCTTATCATTGGCTACAATTCTGGCTTCCAGCGATGCCTGCTTGCCCATCAGCGTCCAGGTCATGTCGATCTTGTTCCCAAGCTCGACGACCCCCGCACCAAAACAATAGTGCGGATGCCACGCCTCATAGCGATTGAGGTCGGCCAACAGTGTCCACGCCCGCAAACGCGAGATCTGAGGACTGAATATGGTTTCCTCTCTCATCGGTCTGATCCTTTCCTTCGATCAGGAAGAGGCGGGAGGGCAGTTGCTGCCCTCCCGTCACATCAGTGCTGCGGTTGAACAGACGGGGAGACCTCGATCTCTGGATCATCCTCCTCGACCATCGTCGTGCGGCCGTATCGCGCATAGAGCGTCGGCAGGACGAACAGGGTCAGGAGCGTCGCGGAGATCAGGCCGCCGATTACGACCGTCGCCAGCGGCTTCTGGACTTCGGCGCCAGCACCACTGCCCAGGGCCATCGGCACGAAGCCAAGGCTCGCAACCAGCGCCGTCATGACCACCGGCCTCAGACGCTGAAGCGCGCCCACCCGAGCGGCTTCGGCGCGCTCCATGCCGGTTCGCATGAGATCCTGAATGGAGGACACCATGACGAGGCCGTTCAAGACCGCGATGCCGGACAGCGCAATGAACCCGACCGCTGCGGAGATGGAGAAGTCCATGCCCCGCAAGAAGAGGGCCAGCACGCCACCCACCAGAGCGAGCGGAACGCCGGTGAACACGATCGCTGCATCACGGACCGACCCCAACGCTCCATAGAGGAGCAGCAGGATCAGGACAAAGCAGGCCGGGATCACCAGTTGCAGGCGTTCCTGAGCCGATGCCAGATTCTCGAACTGGCCACCCCATTCGAGATAGCTGCCTGGAGGAAGACGCACTTCCTTACCAATGGCAGCCTGCGCATCTGCGACCACGCCGCCAACGTCACGGCCACGCACGTTCGCCTGGACAACGACACGACGCTTGCCGTTTTCACGGCTGATCTGGTTTGGACCGTCGACGACGCGGATATCCGCAACGCTGGCCAGCGGAACAAACTGGCCGCTCGGGGTCGGCACCTGGACCTGACTGAGCAGCGAGATGTCACCACGCTGATCTTCGGAAAGACGGATCACCACCGGGAAACGGCGGTCGCCTTCGAAGATCATGCCCGACTGCTGGCCGCCCAGCGTTGCGTTCACGATGTCCTGCACGTCCTGAGCGGTAACGCCGAGGCGGGCCATGGCGTCGCGATTCACCCGAATGTCGAGCATCGGAAGGCCCGTGGTCTGCTCGACTTTCACGTCGGCAGCCCCCTGCGTGCGGCGCAGGACGCTGGCGATCTTCTCCGCCGTCGCGTTCATCGAGTTGAAGTCGTCCCCGAAGACCTTGACCGCAATATCACCGCGCACGCCGGCGATGAGCTCGTTGAAGCGCATCTGGATCGGCTGGGTGATCTCGTAGGCGTTGCCCGGGAATTTGGCGAGTTCCCCCTCGATCCGAGAGATGAGTTCCTCCTTCTTCAGGCTGGGGTCCGGCCATTCCTTCCGGTCCTTGAGGATGACGAACATATCAGTGGCGTTGGGCGGCATCGGGTCGGATGCCAGTTCGGCCGTACCGGTCTTGGAGAAGACGAACTTCACCTCCGGCTGCTTCGACATCATCTGCTCGATCGGCACCTGCATCGCCTGGCTCTGCTGCACCGACGTCGCCGGAATACGCAGGGCCTGGATCAACAGGTCGCCCTCATCGAGCTGCGGCAGGAAAACCTGTCCCAGAGACATGAAGGCCAGGATTGCAAGGACGAAGCCGCCGACACCCGCGCCGACAGTGACGACAGGCCGCTTCATCGCCCGGTCGAGACCGGGTTCGTAGCGGGCCTTGAGCCAGCTCATGATCCGTCCTTCCTTCTCTTCGATCCGCTTGGACAGCCACAGGGCGATCGCGGCGGGAACAAAGGTCAGGGAGAGGATAAAGGCGCAGACCAGCGCGATGATGACGGTAAGCGCCATCGGCACGAAGGTCTTGCCCTCGACACCGGTCAGGGTGAGGAGCGGCACATAAACGAGGATGATGATCGCCTGGCCATAGACCGACGGCTTGATCATCTCCCGGGCAGCAGAAGCGACCGTATCCAGCCGTTCCTTCACGGTGAGCAGACGCCCTTCGTGATGCTGATGCTCAGCCATGCGTCGCAGGGCATTTTCGACGATAATGACGGCGCCATCGACAATGAGGCCAAAGTCGAGCGCGCCAAGGCTCATGAGGTTCGCTGACACCCCGGCACGCAACATGCCAAAGCCGGTCAGCATCATGGTCACCGGGATGATGACGGCGGCGATCAGCGCGGCACGGAAGTTGCCGAGCAGCAGAAACAGCACCACGATGACAAGGACCGCGCCTTCGCCCAGATTCTTGGCGACCGTCTTGATGGTCGAGTTCACCAGCGCCGTACGGTTCAGCACAGGCTGGACGATTACGTCTGGCGGCAGTGAGGCGTTGATCTCCTCCAGCCGGTTGGCGACTGCGGTCGCGACGGTGCGGCTATTCTCGCCGATCCGCATGATGGCGGTGCCGACGACGACCTCAGTTCCGTTTTCGGACGCCGACCCCATGCGAATCGCCTGACCGGTACGAACAGATGCAACCTGACCAAGGGTGATGGGTACACCTTCCCGGGTGGCCACCACGATCTTGGAAAGTTCGTCGGCGTTACGGACAAGAGCGTCCGCACGGACTGCCAGACCTTCGCCATTGCGATTGACGAAGCCGCCACCGACGCTGTTGTTGTTGCGTTCGAGGGCTGTGCTGAGCTGCGTCAGCGTGATCCCCATCGAAGCCAGGCGCTGGACGTCGGGCACGACGAGGAACTGCTTGGCATAGCCGCCAATCGAATCGACGCCGGCCAAGCCCTGAGTGTTCTTCAGCAGCGGCGAAACGATCCAGTCCTGCGCGGTACGCAGGTAGGTCGCCTTGTCGGTGTCGTTCGTCAGCCGTTCGCCTTCCGGCGTGATGTAGCTGCCATCGGGCTGCATGCCGGGTTCACCCGGCTGGTGCTTGTCGTCCTTGCGATGCTCCAGACGGACGGTCCACATATAGACCTCGCCCAGACCGGTGGCGATCGGGCCCATTTCGGGCGTTACGCCATCGGGCAAGTTCTCGGACACGCCTGTCAGGCGCTCGCCGACCTGCTGGCGGGCGAAAAAGATATCCGTCTGATCGGAGAAGACCGCCGTCACCTGCGCGAAACCATTGCGGCTAAGCGAACGGCTATATTCGAGGCCCGGAATGCCGGCGAGCGCAGTCTCGATCGGGAACGCCACCTGCTTTTCGACCAGTTCGGGCGAAAGCGCGGGCGCACGGACGTTGATCTGCACCTGATTGTTGGTGATGTCCGGCACTGCGTCGATAGGCAGGCGAGACAGGGCGGCGGCGCCGATCACGGCGGCAATGGCGGTCAGCAGCAGGACGAGCCAGCGCTTGTGAACCGCCCATGTTACGATTGGGGCGATCATCGGCTCAGTCCTCCGCGGCTTCGCTCTTGCCGAGTTCGGCCTTGAGCGTGAAGCTATTGACGGTGGCGATCTCCTCGGTGCCCTTCAGGCCCGACTTGATGATCACGCTGTCGCCGGCACTGTCGCCCAATTGGACGGCGGTTGCCTGGAACCCGGTCTTGGTCCGCACAAAGACGACCGACCTGCCCTCCTCTGTCTGCACCGCAGTCAGCGGCACACGGATCGCGCCATCGCCGCCGCTGCCGGTGAGCGCGACCGATGCCGTAACCGGCTCGCCGACGCGCCAGAGGCCATCACGATTGTCGAGAGTCGCGATGACGGGAACCAGTCGCGTATTGGCATCGAGCGCCGGCGACACGAACGTCACCTTCGCGGTCGCCTGTCGACCAGCTGCCTTGATATTCACCGTTGCGCCCGGACGCACCCGGCCCGCATCCTGCGGCTGCAGGTTGAGCGAAAGCGACACGCTCGAAAGGTTGGCGACGCGGAACAATTCAGCATCCGCCGCGACCGTCTGCCCCAGCACCACGCTGCGGCCGATAACCTGACCCGACATAGGCGCCACGATGCCGATGCGATTGAGGCCGCCGCCACCCGTGCCCGCAGCAGAAACCTGCTGCTGCGCCAGACGAAGGGCGATGCGGGCTTCGGTCGCCGCAGTGCGGGCAGCGATGAGATCCTGCTCAGGCGAGACGCGCTGCGAAAACAGACGCTGTTCGCGGGCGAGATTGCTGTTCGCCAGAGACAGCCGTGCGCGAGCAGCTTCGGTCTCGGCGTTGAGCGAGGCGGCCTCGCGGCTCTCGATCACGGCAAGCGTCTGGCCGCGACCGATCGACTGCCCAAGGTTACGGGTCAGCGAAACCACGCGGCCACCGATCGCGGCCGATACCACCTGCGTGCCCTGAGGGTCGCCATCGATGGTAGCGGGGAGCTCGATCGTGCCCGAGCCGCCCATCATCGGGCGCGCCGTCTGAATGCCAGCCGATGCGATCTGATCGGCCGAGAGCGTGATCTTGCCCTCTTCGGCTTTCTCCCCTGCCTTTGCTTCAGCAGCGGGTGCCGCGTCGTTGGACGGATTCTCCTCGGCACCGCTTCCGCAAGCGGCGAGCGCCAGCATCAGGGACAGGGGCAAGGCGGCGTAGATGATCTTCTTAGATGTCATGGATCAGTTCCCCTGTTCCGGCGCGGGCGCTGTCAGGCGCTCCAGCTGCGCGCGGGCATTCTGGTAAGAGGCGAGCGCGTCGATGGCCGCGAGGCGCGTCTGGGCGAGCGTACGTTCGGCATCGAGCAGATCGAGCTGGCCGAACTTGCCTTCGCGATAGCCGATGCGCGCAATACGAGCCGCTTCCTGAGCTGCCTCAAGGGCAGGACCAGTAGCCGTCTGTGCAGTGACTGCGGCATTCGATGCCGATGTCTGCGCGTCGGTGATGGCCTGCTCGACGTCGAGTGCCGTCATACGCTTCTGGGCTTCCACCTGATTGCGCTGCGCGCGAGCCTGCGCGACAGCCGCCTTGCCCGAATTGAAGATCGGGATAGGCATCGTGACCGTGAAGATCAGGGCCGTATCGTTGGTGGCTGACAGCCTGCGTAAACCGGGGCCAGCTTCGAGATTGGGGACTCGTTGAGAATTGGCGAGTCGGACATTGGCATCAGCTACGGCAAGGTCCGCGTCTGCGGCAGCCAGGGCCAGCGTACCTACCGCGCTCGGTGGGACTTCGGGACCATAGCCACGTGGCAAGCGCTCCAACCAAGCCGTATCGAGCGGTCCGCCCATCGGTTGCCCAATCCGACGCTCGAGATTAGCGCGGCTGGCCTGTGCCAGCCGGATAGTCCGAACCAGTTCGGCATCGGCGTTGATCTTCGCAACGTTAGCGCGCTGCTCCTCGATCGGAGAGGCCCGTCCGGCCTTTACCCGTACACTCGCAGCGTTCGCGGCGTCGCCGGCTATCCGCGCCTGATCGCGTGCCGTTTGGACACGCCGTTCGGCAGCAGCCGCTTCGATATACAGCTGCGTGATCTGCAGCCTGATGTCTGCCTGCGTGATCGCCGAGACTAGCAGCGCCTTGTCGGTCTGGGCATTAGCGACCGCGATGCGTGCGGACCGCTTGCCACCCAGTTCGATGGGAACAGCCATGATGACCGTCGACTCGGCGCTACCAACGCCGCGATACGGTCCGCTTCCTGCGATATTCTCCACCTGCGTCTGCACGGTGGGATTGGGACGAAGACCAGCGACGGTACGTGCGGCGCGGGCCGCTTCGACATTGGCTTGCGCGGCTTCGGCCGCCGGGGCGCTGCCACCAGCGGCGGCGACTGCCTGATCAAGCGTATAGGGTGACGCCCCCGCTACCGCAGCGGGCATCTCCTGTGCCTGCGCCACAGCGACGCAGGACACGGCAGCCAATAAGGCTGCAATGGATCGGAACATGAATAGGAATCCTGAACACGAGTCATGGACGACCGGCGGCCTGAATTCAGGCGCAACGGTCCATTATGGCTCTGTCAGGCTATGGGTGGGCGCAGGTCGGGGCCGATGGCCCAGCGCTTGGACGGAATCGGCGCAGGGATGAACACAGGCGCGTCCACCGCCAACGGAAGCATATCTTCGCTTGCAGAGACCGGAACGAAAGCCGGAGCACCCTGGCAACCGCCATGATGATGCGGGATCGCCTTGTCGGCATCACCCTGCGTCTGGTCCGCGTCCCCTTCGCTATGCACGTAACCCGTGCACTCGATTGTGGGGGCACGGGCGTTAGGAACTTCCTGGGCATGCACCAGCGTCGTCGTCAGCATGGACAACGAAAGCAGGCAGAGCAGGAAACGTCCTAAGCGGCGCATGACAGGCTACATAGTAGGCTTTTCGCAGAATGTCATCTGCAAAATTAAAATCGCGGCATATTGGACTGTTTCCGAATGTTACATCAGATCATTGTGCCATGATAGCGCACTGATACACCATATCATCACGGATTAACTTTACCTAAACTATGATGCGATCAAATATACATTATGGCACAGACAAGAATCATTCGAATAAATCTGCATACCGACCTAGACACAAGGCGCAATTTGCAAAATAGCCACCCCCCGTCTTATGGGCATTACAGATCCTTTGGAATCAGGCTGCACTTTAGACAGAAGCTTTCTGATGCCGCTTATCCGCGGACCATCCGGGGAACCAAAGCTTCCTCTCAATCCGTGAGTGCCGCCCGATAATTGCTCATGCATTCTTCTACGATGCGATCTTGATTTCCGACGAAGATCACGGCTGGAAATCCATGCAGTATCCCCTTAGAGGCATTGCCAACCGTTGGCCGGCAAAAGCCTCCAGACTGCGACTGCCGTTATAATCACGCCGAGCGACAGAACGCCGCCAACGACAAGAAGAGCAGCGCGGTGCCACTTGATGCGGGCGTGGAGGTCATCGAACACGTCAGAGAATTGATCGGCGATCATGATCTGCCCCCCGCTGAGTGGCCCAGAGACTATGATAGTCTGGACCGCGAAAGGGACATTGAATGCCGAGCAAGAAGCACAAGCCGGAAGAGATCATCGGCAAGCTGCGTGAAGTTGAGATCGTGCTGGCGCAGGGGGCTTCGACCGCCGAAGCCTGCCGTCGGATCGGGGTCAGCGAGCAGACCTATTATCTCTATGGACGGCTCTCCCTTTGCAAGCGGCATTGAAACGTTCTGCGTGGATCAGTTGCAAACATCTATCCGGCGTCAGCTGGTTGTCCAGAGCGCCCAAATGGGAAATCCGCACACGCGCACCTCTACAGCTGGTAGGCCTCAAGGGCCTCGATAATAGTCAGGCTCGTCGCGCGTCGGCTCGATCAGTGCAGTCCATTTCTCCGTCTACTCGCAAACTGGTTCGGTTCTTCAGGCGGCGGCGCGGTATTGATCGCCCGTTCGAAGCACGGCCCAGATTATCCGTGCATTCTTGTTGGCGATGGCAACCGTTGCGCGGTTGAACCCGCGTCGCTCCCGAAGCTGGTTGGCCCATTGGCTGATGGGATCATTTTTATTGGGTGCCGTTCTCACGACGGCACGCGCGCCGTGAACCAATAGGCTGCGCAAATGCTGGCTTCCTCGTTTAGAGATGCCCATAAGCACCGCCTTATCACCGCTCGAGAACTGGCGCGGTACTAATCCAAGCCAGGCCGCCATGTGGCGCCCATTCCTGAAGTCCGAACCATCGCCGACCGCCGCGACAATCGCTGTTGCCGTTTTGGGCCCAACGCCTTTGATCCTGGCGACACGCTGACAGGGCTCGCTCGATTTGAAGACGGCTTCGATTTTCTTGTCGAAATGCTCGATGCGGCGTTCGAGATCGCAGAAGAAATCCCAGAGCTCGGCAATGGTCTCACGGGCCATAGTCGAGAGGCCGGAGTCGGCGCGTGCGAGTATCTCCGGAATCATGCGTCTCACCCGGGTAATCGACTTGGCAAAGGCAATGCCACGATCAAGCAGCAGCCCGCGCATCTGGCTGACCAGGGCCGTTCGGTGGTTCACAAGACGCTGGCGGGCGCGGTGTAGAGCCTGGATATCCTGTTGCTCAACGCTTTTCTTAGGCACCAGCGGAATGTGGGGTTGACGCACAGCCGTACAGATCGCCTCGGCATCGTTGCCGTCGTTCTTCTGCCTGCGGACAAATGGCTTCACATATTGAGGACTCACGATCTTCACGTTGTGGCCCAACTCTTCAAATTGGCGGGCCCAGCAAAATGCTCCTGTGCAGGCTTCGATCGCGACGGTGCAGGGCTCAATCCCGGCCAGCACCGAAAGTAGTTGGTCGCGCATGACCCGCCGTTTGAAAATCGCATTGCCCTTGCGATCAACGCCATGCAGCTGGAAGACATTCTTCGCCAGATCAATACCAAGTACATCGATGGTCATCATTCCTCTCCTTCGACTGCCGGTTGCACAACGATGCTCCGGGGTGGGAGAGCCGTCCATCCCATTAGCTGGCGCAAGGAATATGGCGGGCTGAAGACCGACCAGGCACGGCGGATGAAGGATCTGGAGAAGGAAAACCAACGGCTGCGCCGGGCGATCTCGGACCTGACGCTGGACAAGCTGATATTGCAGGAAGCTGCACGGGGAAACTTCTGAGCCCCGCGCGGCGACGGCGCTGCATCGATCATATACGACGGGATCTGCCAGTCCGGCTATCCGAGCGACGGATATGCCGGGTTCTAGGGCAGCATCGATCGACACAGCGTAAAGTGCCGCGTGGGGCGGATGACGAACAGGCGCTGACGGAGGACATCATCGCCTTGGCAAAGCAATATGGTCGTTACGGCTACCGCCGGGTCACGGCGTTGCTGTGCCATGCGGGGTGGACGGTGAACCATAAACGGGTCGAGCGGATATGGCGGCGCGAAGGGCTCAAGGTGCCGCAGCGCCAGCCCAAACGCGGGCGTCTATGGCTCAACGACGGATCATGCATCTGAACCGCACCGGGTCTGCCGGAGGCATTGGGTTGTGAGTCACGCTGCCATATCGATGTTGGCCGCGGCAGCATAATATTGTTCTTCGGCTTCGGCAGGAGGGATGTTGCCGATGGACTCCAGCAGCCGACGATGGTTGAACCAGTCGACCCATTCGAGCGTGGCATATTCGACTGCTTCGAAGCTGCGCCATGGTCCACGCCTGTGGATCACCTCAGCCTTGTAAAGGCCATTGATCGTCTCGGCCAAAGCGTTGTCATAGCTATCGCCGACGCTGCCGACTGAGGGTTCTATCCCGGCTTCGGCGAGACGCTCGGTGTACTTGATGGAGACGTATTGCGACCCGCGATCGCTATGATGGATGAGGCCGCCCCGATGGGCCGGCCGACGATCGTGAAGCGCCTGTTCCAGAGCATCGAGCACGAAGCTGGCATGGGCCGTTCTGCTGGCCCGCCAACCTACAATCCGCCGAGCATAGGTATCGATGACGAAGGCAACGTAGACGAACCCCGCCCAGGTCGCGACGTAGGTGAAGTCCGACACCCACAGCATGTTCGGCGCTGGCGCGTAGAACTTGCGGTTGACGTGATCGAGAGGGCATGGCGCCGCCTTGTCACTGATAGTTGTGCGCACCGGCTTGCCCCGGATCACCCCTGCCAAGCCCATCTCCCGCATCAACCGCGCGACTGTGCAGCGGGCGACCGGAAAGCCTTCCCGCATCATCTGCCGCCAGACCTTGCGCACGCCGTAGACCGCGAAGTTCTCGGCGAATACGCGCGCGACCTCGGGCTTCAGGGCGACGTCCCGCTGCGCCCGCGCCGACAGGCGTGTCGGATCCTGCCGCTTTGCGACGCGCTCGTGGTAAGTGGATGGGGCGATCGGCAGGACACGGCAGATCGGCTCGACCCCATAGGCATCGCGGTGATCGTCGATGAAGGCGATCATCGCCGGAACGGGCGGTCGAGCTCCGCCTGGGCAAAATATGCCGATGCCTTGCGCAGGATCTCATTGGCCTGTCGCAGCTCGCGGACCTCGCGCTCCAGTGCCTTCATCTTGTCGGCTACCTCGGTCGGGACGCCCGCGCGCTTGCCGCTGTCGACCTCAGCCTTCTTCACCCACTCATGCAGCGTCTGCGGAACGCAGCCGATCTTCTCCGCAATCGAAACCACCGCTGCCCAGCGAGAGGGGTAATCACGTTCGTGATCGATCACCATACGCACCGCGCGCTCGCGGACTTCCGGCGCAAACTTGTTCGTTGTCTTGCTCATACAGGCTCCACCTTCTCAGGAGTTGGAGCCTCCGGCAAACCCGGGGCGGTTCAAAGACAAAGCCTAAAACGCCTTCGCCCGCGTCGTTGGTAATTTACCGGGGCGCTCCCATCAATGATCCGCGGCTGAAGGTTCAGATGCGCTTACTCGGCATTTCTGAGCCAGACATACAGGTAGATGCTCGCCGCCCAGGATTGCCTCTCACTGCTCTGTTTGGAACTAAGCTCGGTCGTGTCGCGGTCAATCCACGCAGCGATCCTTCAAACCCATACGCAGTTGATGAGTCTCTCCCTCTGCATGTTGTGCGTCCAGCTATTGCCCTTCTCTTAGAACGCCATCACGCAGGCCTTCAGGTTAATCGTGAGATCGCGGCAATCGCATCAGCTACCACTGCAGTACAGGCGGTTACCAAAGGGCCGCAAAAATCAAACAATCAGGAATTTACCTCAGCTCGACTCCCACGCACAAATAGCAAAAATAGCCGTTAAACAATGAGCTGCCACTACTAACGATACGCCCATCGACACCAAACTGCATCTACCCCATTGCGGTCGGAGCAGAGGTTGACACAAAACCCGCTTCAGAGGAGCAGAGGTTGAAAATCAGCCGTGATCCTCTGGTGACAAAAGTGCCGAAATGCGTGGGTGCCAGGAGCAGACTTCCTGACAACCGACAGATTGCGCGATGGCGCCTTGCTGTGCCGCCCCGCTTGCCATCCCGGCGCGCCGCTGCTTGGGTTTCGCGATGCTGCTAACTGCCAAGGCGGCGCGGCGACACGCGCCCTTGTCATTCTGCCTGACTGGTTGCCTTGTTCACATAATATTGGCGCTGATGTTCCGGCATCACGCTCCATTCAGGGTGATAACCCAGATCGATATGGGTTTCCCCCGCGGCGATCTGATCGAGCAATTTCTGCCGATCCGCCGCGGCCATCTCCCGTGCCAGTTTTTCTATCTTATCCATCGCAAACCCCTGTTATATGGCGACAACCGATGACCAACCTTGTTATTCTACGGCCATATCGCGCAAGTAATAACTCATTGATTTAAATCAAGTTCCCGACGAACGAGCTTGTCCCGTGCACGACCAGTCGCGATCCGATCCGCGGACAGCGACCAATTGTCGGGAAATCGGTGTTTCGGCGGCACATTCAGGGCGCTGATCACGGGAGCGAATCGCCGATCAGGCGCGGCGGGCCACGCTGGCGAGACGCAGTGGCGGACTTGCGGCGCCCTGCTCCATGTCGGCGTCAAACGACATGCGATCGCGCCCCTTGCGCTTGGCGTCATAGAGCGCGCGGTCCGCCCGATCGAACAGATGCGGCAGTTCCTCCGTGCCCGTGATGCTGGCCGCCGCCCCGATGCTGGTCGACACTTGCAGACTCGCCCCGGCGACACCCGCCCCGCTCTGCGCGAAACGATGGCAGATGCGGCGACCGAGCGCCGGCAGATTTTCGGGTGGGAGGCCAAAGAGCAGAACGGCGAACTCATCGCCGCCCAGCCGCGCCACCAGTGCATCGGCGGGTACGCAATCCGTCAATATTTCGGCCAGGCCCGACAGCAGCCGGTCCCCGGTGGCGTGGCCGAAGCCGTCATTGACCGCCTTGAAATGATCGACGTCGCACAGCAGCAGGGCCACCGGCTGGCCGGCCCGCCGCGCCAGCGCCATGCCGGCTGCCGCCTTCGCCTCGAACGCGCGGCGATTATAGGCGCCGGTCAGCGAATCCCGCTCCGCCAGCGCCGTGATCTGCCGTTCGCGCCGGTGCCGCACCGCCGCCAGCATCAGCAGCGCCAGCGACACTTCGACCAATATGCCCTCATAGAGCGAGGCCTTGATCAGCAGCCCCTTGAAGCCGACTAGGCTGACAAACAGGCCCGGCATGAAGATCAGCCCCGACTTGGCGAGGTAGAATATGCCGTGGCCAAGGAAGATGTGCCCCAGCCGCACCGCATCGCGCACTTCGCTGGTGCGGCGGAGCGAAAGCAGGAGGGACGCGGCCTTGAGCGACAGGATCGCGACCAGCGCCGAATTGACGAGACCGAACAGGGCGGTGCGATCACTTGCCGGATCGGTGCCCAGCAGCGCCACCCAGACCAGCAGCACGCCGAGCCAGATGCCAGGGAGGCGTCGCCCGGCAAAGGCCGCCGCCCCCTTGGCGAACAACAGATGCGCCACCACCAGCAGGCCATTGGCCAGCCAGACATAGAGAAGGAAGCTGTCCACCGTGCGCAGCACCGACATGCCGCTGCCCACCACGATGGTCGCGAATCCCGCGCTCCACCAGGCGAGCGAGCGCACCTTTGCCAGACGCCATTCGGCGGCCAGCACCAGCGCCGCAACAAGGGCGATGGCCTGGGTCATGAGCAGCATGGTGACGGCGTCGATCGGCATGGACAGGTTCATCGGGGAAAGGAGCGCGTTATCTATCCGAATATGCTGAACAAAAGGTTCCCGCCCGGCTCAGCTCGTCGCACGCATCAGCAGGTCGTCGGTGACCGTCATGGTGAAGATCGGGTCGGCATCCGCCGGCACTTCGGCGATCGCGTCAACAAAGGCGGCGCGGGTGTCCGGATCATCATAGACCATCTTCGCGTCGAACGCCGCGCGCCAGGTCGCCTCGTCCGGCCATTCGGCATAGCCCACGAACCGCCCGTCCACATCGCGGTGCAGGCGCGATCCATAGCTGCCATATTTTTCACGGATGAGGTCGGTGCCGCGGCGCCAGGCTGCACGGAACTGCTCTTCCTTGCCGGGGTGGATGCGCCACCAATAGACCGCAACGAACATGGCCACCTCCTTGTGCGGAGACAATGGCCGGGCGGCGGCAGGAGTTCCGGCGGGCAGGCCGATCGCCCGCCCGCCGGCAATGTCGCTTAGAGGATCGACTGGCCGGTCTTGGCCCAATCCGACATGAAGCCGGCAATGCCCTTGTCGGTCAGCACATGGTTGAACAGGGCCTTGATGACGGCCGGCGGCGCGGTCATCACATCGGCGCCGATCTTGGCGCTGTCGAGCACATGGATCGGGTGACGGACCGACGCGACCAGGATTTCGGTGTCGAACGCGTAATTGTCGTAGATCAGGCGGATGTCTTCGATCAGCTGCATGCCGTCGAAGCCATTATCGTCATGACGGCCGACGAAGGGCGAGATGAAGCTGGCGCCGGCCTTGGCCGCGAGCAGTGCCTGGTTGGCCGAGAAGCAGAGGGTGACGTTCACCATCACGCCATCGTCGGTCAGCGCCTTGCAGGTCTTGAGGCCGTCGATGGTCAGCGGCACCTTGATGCAGACATTGGGGGCGATCTTCCGCAGGACCGCGGCTTCCTTCATCATCGTCTCATGGTCGAGCGCGACGACCTCGGCCGATACCGGGCCGTCGACGACGCCGCAGATTTCCTCGATCACTTCCAGGAACTTGCGGCCCGACTTGTGGATCAGCGACGGGTTGGTGGTGACGCCGTCCAGCAGGCCGGTGGCGGCCAGGTCACGGATTTCGGCAATGTCGGCGGTGTCGACGAAGAATTTCATGGGATGCTCCGGGGCAGGATTCGCGAATCGGCTCCCTTTAGCGGCTGGCCGATGGATTGGCCATCGGGGCGAACGGTGATTGCCTTGCCCCCCGCCGCCTTCTACCTCTTCCGCGACAGGGGAGCGGCCATGATGTTTGCGATGCGCGCATATATTTGCCTGACTGCCCTCGCCATGCTCGTCCTGCCCTTTTCCGCCCGCGCTGCGGATCAGGAGGCGCAGACCTGGATCAGCGCTGGCGGCGTCGCGCAGATTGACGACAATGATCGCATCGGCATCGAAACAAGCTATCGCCTGCGGCCGGCCGACGACCAGCTGCTGCAACGGATCACCCTGGACCATCGGATCGCCGATGGCGTGCAACTGGGCGGCGGCTTCGCCTTCGTCACCAGCCGGAAGCAGAAGGAGATGCGCTTCCACCAGCAGCTGATCGTGGATCTGGGCGTGCTGCAGAGCCGCACCCGGCTGGAACAGCGCTATATCGACAGCGCCGCCCGCCCGGCCTGGCGCCTGCGCGAACGCATCCAGCTCGACATCCCGCTGGAAAAGCAGCGGAAATGGTTCCTCCTGACCTCCGCCGAATTTTTCTTCGAACTGCACAAGCCAAGCGCGGTCCAGGACAGCGAACTTGTCACCACGCGGCAGCTGATCGGCCTGCGCCATGTGCTGACGCCGCGGCTCGGCATCCAGCTCAGCTATATGCGCCAGCATAGTTTTCCCGACGACCGCCCCGACGAGGTCGTCCATGTCCCCTGGCTGGCGATCGCCTGGCGGCTCTGACGATTTGCCAGAACGGCAAGAGCGGTTAAGGACGCTCCATGGCCCGCGCCCGTGTCCTCCTGCTCAATGCCGCCCTCGGCCCGCTCGACTATCGCATCCCCCATGGCATGACGGCCAGGCCGGGCAGCATCGTGGTCGCCCCGCTGGGCCCGCGCCAGCTGGTCGGTGTGGTCTGGGACGAGGAGTCCTTTCCGGATGTCGAGACGGTCGGCGACAACCGGCTGCGCAACCTGCTGGAAGTGCTGGACGCGCCGCCGCTGCCTGAAACGCTGCGCCGGCTGATCGAATGGACCGCCGACTATTATCTTGCTCCGCCGGCCGCCGTGCTGCGCATGGCGCTGGCGTCGATGTCCGCGCTGGAGGGCACGCGCACCGTCATCGAATATCGTGCCACCGGCCAGCGGCCCGATCGCATGACCGAACAGCGGACCCAGGCGATGGAGCGGATCGGCGACCGGCAGGGGCTGGTGCGCGAACTGGCGATGATCGGCGGGGTCAGCGACACGGTGATCCGCGGTCTGGTGAAGGCAGGCGCGTTCGAACCGGTCGAGGTCAGCGTCGACACGCCTTTCCCCGAGCCCGACCCGGCCCACGCGCCGCCGGCCCTGTCCGACCAGCAGATGGCGGCCGCGACCGACATGGCGGATGCGGTGCGTGCCCATGAATTCGCCCCCTTCCTGCTCGACGGCGTCACCGGATCGGGCAAGACCGAGGTCTATTTCGAGGCGATCGCCGCGGCCATCCGCGCCGGCAAGCAGACCTTGGTGCTGCTGCCCGAAATCGCCCTGACCGAACCCTTCCTTGAGCGGTTCGAAAAACGCTTCGGCACGGTCCCCGTCAACTGGCATAGCGGCCTGCGCCAGAGCGAACGCCGGCGCGCCTGGCGCGCGATCGCGGCAGGCGAGGCCCGTGTTGTCGTCGGTGCCCGGTCCGCCTTGTTCCTGCCCTACCCAAATCTGGGCCTGATCGTCGTCGACGAAGCGCATGAGGCGAGCTTCAAGCAGGAGGAAGGCGTCCATTATCACGCCCGCGACGTCGCGGTGATGCGGGGCCTCATCGAACATTTCCCGGTCGTTCTGGCCTCCGCCACTCCCGCGATCGAGACACGGCACCAGGTAGATCTCGGCCGTTATCGCGAGATCAAGCTGCCCGCCCGTTTCGGCGGCGCGCAGATGCCCGATATCGAAGGCATCAACCTGCTGACCGATCCGCCCGAGCGCGGCCGCTGGATCGCGCCGCCGCTGGTGGTGGCGATGGAGGAAGTACTGGCCAAGGGCGAGCAGAGCCTGCTCTTCCTCAACCGACGCGGCTATGCGCCGCTGACGCTGTGCCGCCATTGCGGCTATCGCTTCCAATGCCCCAATTGCACCAGCTGGATGGTCGAGCATCGGCTGACCAAGCGGCTGGCCTGCCATCATTGCGGCCATGTCATCCCGGCGCCGCGCTTCTGCCCCGAATGCAAGGAAGAGGACAGCCTGGTCGCCTGCGGCCCCGGCGTCGAGCGCATCGCCGACGAAGTGAAGGCGCTGTGGCCACAGGCGCGGGTGGCCATCGCCACGTCCGACACGCTGCATTCGCCCGCCCGCGCCGCCGATTTCGTCAAGTCGGTCGAGGCCGGCGACATCGACATCATCGTCGGCACCCAGCTCATCACCAAGGGCTATCATTTCCCCAACCTGACCCTGGTCGGCGTGATCGACGCGGACCTGGGGTTGGAGGGCGGCGATCTGCGCGCGTCTGAACGCACCTTCCAGCAGATCATGCAGGTCGCCGGGCGCGCCGGGCGCGGCGAAAAGCCGGGCCATGTCTTCATCCAGACCCGCATGCCCGATGCGGAGGTGATCCAGGCACTGATCGCCGGCGACAGCGAGCGCTTCTATCTGATCGAGACCGAAAATCGCCGCCGCGCCAACGCCCCGCCCTTCGGCCGTTTCGCCGCGATCATCATTTCCAGCGAGGATAGCGACGAAGCCGCACAAACCGCGCGGCTGATCGGCAAGTCGGCGCCACAGGTGGAGGGCATGCGGGTCTATGGCCCCGCCCCAGCCCCCCTTTCGGTGCTGCGCGGCCGGCATCGCCACCGGCTGCTGATCCACGCCACGCGCCAGGTCGACATCCAGTCGGTGATCCGCGAATGGCTGGGCAATCTGGTGTGGAAATCCACCACCCGCGTCGCGGTGGACATCGATCCCTACAGCTTCATGTGATGGCCGCGCCGATCGAGTGCCCATGCCGCAATCTCTGTTCGCTCGATGCGGAACGCAAGAGCTGCACCGGCTGTGGCCGCACGCTCGACGAAATCGTTCACTGGCGCAGCATGACCGACGCCGAACGCGCCGCCGTCATGGCGCGGGTGAAGGATTTCGAGCCGATTCGCCGTTAAAGCGGCATCGCATCGCCTGGTGCGACGATGATGACCACGCGGCGGTTTTCCTGACGGCCGACCTCGCTGTCATTGCTCGCCACCGGCACCCGCAACCCCATGCCCACCGGATGCAGAGCCGCCGGTGCCATGCCGCCCGCCGCCAGCGCGTCGGCAACGGCCTGCGCCCGCTTCTGCGACAATTGCTCATTATAGGCGGCCGTGCCGGTATTGTCCGTATGCCCCTCCACCTTGGCGCCGCGCACTTCGACGGCGACCAGCGCGCTCGCGATCCGGCTGATCACGTCGCGCTGCGCCGGGATCAGCACGCTCTGGTCGGTCGAGAACAACAGCCGGTCGGCCATGCCGAATTCCCAGTTGCTGCCGACCGGCTGAAAGCCATTGGCGCGCAGCACCGTCTTCTGTGCTTCGGTGAAGCCATCACTCGGCTCCACCGTCTGACAGGCTGCCAGCAAAGTCAGCGCCAGGAGGGAAAGAAGCTTTCGCATATTGTTCCTCATCATCAATTCCGGCCGTCGCTCCGCGCCTTGGCCGCATACATGGCCGCGTCGGCATGGCGCAGCAGTGCGCGCGGATCGACACTGTCCTGTGGATAGAGAGCGCTGCCGATGCTCAGCGAGGATCGGATGCTGACGCCGCTCGGCAACATGATCGGCTGGGTCATGCCGGCCCCGATCTGGGCCGACATCTGATCGGCCTCGGATCGGGTCGCCCCGGCCGCCAGGATCAGCGCAAATTCGTCGCCGCCCAGACGGAAGGCCATGTCGCCCGGCCTCAAGGCCATCCGCAGCCGCGCGGCGATGACGATCAGCATGACATCGCCGGCATCATGCCCATGGCTGTCATTGACCTGCTTGAACCGGTTCACATCGACATAGATGACCGCGAAGGATGTGTCGCCTGCATCGGCCTGCGCCATGGTCGCCGCCAGCTCTCGCTCGAACATCGCACGATTGCCAAGGCCGGTCAGCGGATCGCGCGTCGCCTGGCGCTCCAGGATCCGATTCTCGTTCAAAATGCCGGTGTGCCATTCGTCCAGTTCATCCAGCAGCGCATTGAAATCGCGCGCGAACTGATCGACCTCATGAATGCCGGCGACCGGCACGCGCCGATCGAACTGGCGGTCAGTGCGAACTGCATGGGCGACTTGCGCAATATGGGCCAATGGTCCCGTCACGTCGCGCTGCAACCGCCGCGCCAGCAACTGGGTCGCGACGATGGTCAGCCCCAGGCAGGCGAGCGCAGTGGCCACCCCCGACAGGATATAGCGCCCCAGCCCTCCGGCATCGCCGAACACCTGCACTTCGGCGACGACGACCGGCCCATGATGAACCGGCACCCGCACCGGGCTGGGCCAGAACAGCGCGTCCACGATCCGGGACAGGCTGCCGGCCATGCCGCGATCGGGCCGGTTCCAGGCCGCGATCAGCCGTCCATCACGATCATGCAGTTCGACCGATCGCACGCTTTCGGATGCCGCCACCGTAGCGATCCCGCGCCGCGCCGCATCGACATCCTCGAACAGCAGGGCCGGCTCGACCGTATAGGCGACGGTCTGCGCGATCAGCGTCAGGTTGCGCGCGGCATAGCCGCGAATGACGGTGACACCTGTCACCGTCAGCGTCAGGCCCGCCATCAACACGGCGAACAAAATCAGGCGCAGATGCGCTCGCGCCAGCAACTGGCGCAACGTCGGCATTGCGGTCAGGCTTGGTTCGGCCATGGTCAATAGCCCCCCTTCGCCACGCGCAGCACACGCGGATCGATCCGCACCGTGGATCGGGACACCGCATCGATGTTGAGCTGGAAGGACAGCGTCTGCGGCGCAAACAACAGGCAGAACATCGCCCCGCCCGCACAGTCGCGATCATCCTCCGCGATCGTCACCACCGCATTGCCGCGCATGGCGGCGATCAAACGCTGGCGCACCACCGCGTCCAGGCTTCCGAGATAAAGCGCATCGCACCGCGCGGCCGGCGCGGTCTCGTCGGCGGCCAGCGCCACCGTGGTGATCCGCGCCCCGTTCGTCAGGCTGATCTCATCCAACTGGTCGCCATGGGCGACGACACCGGCCATGCACATGCGCACGACCGGCCGCGCGGTTGGCCAGCGGGTAAATTCCAGGATGGATCCGACCATGCGCGCAACGCCGGCGGCCATCCGGTCGGGACCGGGACCGATCGGCATCGCCACCGGCCGCGCCAGCGGCAATGCCACTGTCATGGTCGGCGTCATCAGCAACAGCCAGAACAACAGACTACGCAAGCCCACCCGCCCCCTTTGAAGAAGGCGCGAGCCTATAGTTAATCAAAAGTTAAATTACGAGAATATTGTGACGCAAGCGGATCGAGAAAGGATCATTCACCTGTCGCCTTCGCTGTCATCTTCGCGCGACGCTCCGCCTCCAGCAGGCTCCGCTTGCGGTCGACTCCATAGGCATAGCCGCCCAGGCTTCCGTCGCTGCGCAGCACACGATGACACGGCACCAATATTGCCAGGCCATTGTCGCCGCAGGCGGTCCCCGCTGCGCGCACGGCGCCCGGCCGGCCGATCGCCGCGGCGATTTCTCCATAGCTGCGCGTCTCGCCCGCCGGGATCGCCCGCAAGGCGGCCCAGACCGCCTGCTGAAAGGCGGTGCCGCCGACATCGGTCGGCAGGTCCGCGTCGGCGCCCGGATTGTCGACCAGCGCCGCCACTGCCGCCGCCCAGCGATCCAGCGCGGCGTCCGAGGGCAACAGAGTCGCGTTGGGATATCGGCGGCGCAGGTCTGCCTCCCCTTCCTCGAAGGCGATGCGGCACAGGCCGCGCTCGGTCGCCGCGACCAGCAGCGCGCCCAGGCTCGTCCCGATCACGACATGGCGGATATCGACGCCGCGCCCGCCCTCGCGCCAGGCGCTGGGCGTCATGCCCAGATGCCGTTCGGCATCGGCATAGGCGCGGCTCGGCGCGTTATAGCCGGCCTCATAGATCGCATCGGTCACGCTGCCGGGCGTCGCCAGTGCCGCCTTCAGCCGCTCGGCGCGCAGATCGCGGGCATAGGCGGCCGGGGTCAGGCCGGTGATCCGCTTGAACAAGCGATGGAAATGATGCGGCGCATAGCCGACATGGTCGGCCATCTCCTCCAGCCGGGGCGGCGTTTCGGCGGCGCGGATCAGGCGGATCGCCGCTTCCACCGCCTGCTGGTCGCGCCCGACCTCATCCGGCCGGCAGCGCAGACAGGCGCGAAAGCCCGCCGCACGGGCCGCCGCACCATCAGGCAGGAAGATCATATTCTCCCGCTTCGGGTGCCGGGCCGGGCAGCTCGGCTTGCAATAGATGCCGGTGGTCAGCACCGCCCCGACGAAGCAGCCATCCTGCCGCCGATCGCGTGCGAGAAAGGCGGCCCAGCAGTCTTCGGCATCGGGCATGGCGGCCGGGACGGGTTCGAGGCGTGTCATCTGGTTCATGGATATGGGGTAATCCAGACGGCTTGGCGAGGCTTCCCGTCGCTTGCGGTCAAAAGCACACGGCCCGTCGCATCCGCTTTTTCCCGATTGCCTAAAGCGGGCCTTCGCATATGTATGCGCCTCCTATGGTCGCCCTTTTCCGTCGCCTTCGCCCGATCGCCGCGCTTGTCGCGTCCCTCGTCCTGCTCAGCCCCGCACGGGCCGAACAGCAGGATATCACCGCCGCCGCGCGCAGCGTGGTGCGCGTCGCCCTGGTCGCGACCAATGGCGCGGACGCCTATTTCGTGGGCCATGGCAGCGGCATCGCGATCGCCCCGGACAAGGTGCTGACCAACGCCCATGTCGTCGAACTGGCGCGCGAGGAGAAGGATCTCGTCATCGGCGTGATCCCGTCGGAGGGCAAGAAAAGCTATGGCGGGCGGATCATCGCCTATTCGCCGGGCAACGACCTGGCCCTGATCCAGCTGGAGGAAGGCAGCCTGCCGGTCGCCACCTTCTATGCCGGGGCGGTCGATGACGGCCAGCATGTCACCGCTATCGGCTATCCCGGCACCGTCGATCGCGCCCAGGGCCTCAGCCTCAAGCAGTTGGTCGAACCGCTCGGCACGGTGAAGACCAGCGGCAGCATCTCGTCCGGCCGCTCCAGCCAGAGCTTCGACACCATCCTGCACACCGCCCCGCTTGCCGCCGGCAACAGCGGCGGCCCGCTGGTCGACGATTGCGGCCGGGTGCTGGGCGTCAACAGCTTCGGCTCGATCTCGGACGGCAATGATGCCGAATTCGGCTTTGCCGTATCCTGGCGCGAAGTCGCTTCCTTCCTGCGTCAGGCCGGCGTGTCCTCGCTCCACACCGTCGTCGCCTGCCGCACCATGGCCGAAGCCGACGCGGCCGAAGCATCGATCACCCAGCGCGAATCGCAGTTGACCGAACAGAATGACCGCGCCGCCGCCGACAAGCGCGAGCAGGCGCTGCAGCAGGCCCGCGACACCGCCGAGCGCGATGTCATTTCCGGCCGCGAAAATGCGATGGCGGGCGCCGCCGTGCTGCTGGCCCTCGCCGTGCTGGGTCTGGGCGCTGGCGGCCTCTTCTACAGCCAGGGCCGCGAAAAGCGCGCCACCTGGTTCATCGCCGGTGGCGGCATCCTGTTGATGGGCGCGCTTGGCCTGTTCGTGTTCAAGCCCAGCTTTGCCAGCATCGACGAGCGGGTGAAGCTGCCCGAGGACCAGAGCGTGGTCAGCAACAAGGCCTTTGCCTGGGCCGGCGACAATATCTGCCGCATCGACCTCAACCGCAGCCGACTGACCGTGTCGCAGCCCAATGATGTCGGCCTGAACTGGGCCGAGGGCGGCTGCGTCAACGGCGACACGCAGTATCAGGCGACCGGCACGACCTGGCAGCGCGCCCATGTGCCCGACGAGGGCAATTATGTCAGCCGCAGCGAATTCGACCCGACCACCGGCCTGTTGCGGGTGCAGCGCTGGCTGCCCGACGGCAACACGATGGACAAGGCCCGCGCCCTGCTGAAGGATGGCCCGATCAAGGGATGCAGCAGCGATTCCACGATGTTGACCCGGATCGCGACGCTCCAGTCGGACCTCGCCGCGCTGCTGCCGCCCCAGCCGAACGAGCGGCTGGTCTATCATTGCCAAAAAGGACGGCTTGCCCCCGCAGACCCTGCCCCCTAGCCTGTCCGTTTTCCCGAAAAACTCAGTCAAATTGGCTTGATTTCGTCGATGCGATGGAATCGTGTCACATGACTTGCATAGTCATATTGGCACTGCTAACCGGCCCGACAACAGGGGACGGTTATTACTGCTCCCCCTCTTTTTGCATGACCGGCAAATCAAGTTGGAGGACGGTAAGCGCGTGGAGACTACCGGCGGTATTCAGGCCAGCCTCAGCGGCCGCTATGCGGTGGCGCTGTTCGATCTGGCCCGCGACGGCAAGACGCTCGACACCGTCGCAGCGAGCCTCGCGGCAATCAAGACGGCGATCGCAGAATCGTCTGATTTCAAGGGCCTGATCAACAGTCCCGTTCTCAGCCGCGACGCAGCGGGTAAGACGATCGCGGCGGTTGCATCCGCCATGTCGATCGATCCGCTGACGACGAATTTTCTGGGCGTACTCGCCCAGAACCGTCGCCTCTCGCAGCTTCCCGCGGTCATCCGCGCCTATGAGACGCTGCTGTCGAATCACAAGGGCGAGGCCCGCGCCGAAGTGACGAGCGCGCATCCGCTCACCAAGACTCAACTGACCGCGCTGGCCAAGGGCCTCAAGGCGCGCGTCGGCCGCGACGTCGCCGTCGAGGCCAAGGTCGATCCCGCGATCCTGGGTGGGCTGGTCGTCAAGATCGGCAGCCAGATGATCGATTCCTCCATCCGCACCCGTTTGAATAGTCTCGCCCTGGCGATGAAAGGCTGAACATGGATATCAACGCCGCAGAAATTTCGAAGGTCATCAAGGACCAGATCGCCAATTTCGGCACCGAAGCGCAGGTCAGCGAAGTCGGTTCCGTTCTGACCGTGGGTGACGGCATCGCCCGCGTCCATGGCCTCGACAACGTCCAGGCGGGCGAAATGGTCGAGTTCGCCAATGGCGTGCAGGGCATGGCACTCAACCTCGAAGCCGACAATGTCGGCATCGTGATCTTCGGCTCGGACGCCGAGATCAAGGAAGGCGATACCGTCAAGCGCACCGGCACCATCGTCGACGTTCCCGTCGGCAAGGGTCTGCTGGGCCGCGTCGTCGACGGCCTCGGCAATCCGATCGATGGCAAGGGCCCGATCGAATATACCGAGCGCAAGCGCGTCGAAGTCAAGGCACCGGGCATCATCCCCCGCAAGTCGGTG
The DNA here is from genome assembly GCF_051058005.1 of Sphingobium sp. DN12. Taxonomy (NCBI): domain Bacteria; kingdom Pseudomonadati; phylum Pseudomonadota; class Alphaproteobacteria; order Sphingomonadales; family Sphingobiaceae; genus Sphingobium; species Sphingobium sp. DN12. The sequence goes on along the minus strand of NZ_CP173717.1, from coordinate 207,903 downwards.
CACGAACCCGTGCAGACCGGCCTGAAGGCGATCGACGCCCTCGTCCCCGTCGGCCGTGGCCAGCGCGAACTGATCATCGGTGACCGCCAGACCGGCAAGACCGCCGTCGCGATCGATACCTTCATCAACCAGAAGGGCATCAACGCAGGCGACGACGAGAGCAAGAAGCTCTACTGCATCTACGTCGCCGTCGGCCAGAAGCGCTCGACCGTCGCGCAGATCGTCAAGCAGCTCGAAGAAAATGGCGCGATGGAATATTCGATCGTCGTCGCCGCGACCGCTTCGGAACCCGCTCCGCTCCAGTATCTGGCGCCCTATACCGGCGTCACCATGGGCGAATTCTTCCGCGACAACGGGATGCACGCCGTGATCGTGTATGACGACCTTTCCAAGCAGGCCGTCGCCTATCGTCAGATGTCGCTGCTGCTGCGCCGCCCGCCGGGCCGCGAAGCCTATCCGGGCGACGTCTTCTATCTGCACAGCCGCCTGCTGGAACGCGCTGCGAAGATGAACGACGCCAATGGCAATGGCTCGCTGACCGCGCTGCCGATCATCGAGACCCAGGCAGGCGACGTGTCGGCCTATATTCCGACCAACGTGATCTCGATCACCGACGGCCAGATCTTCCTCGAAACCAACCTCTTCTACCAGGGCATCCGTCCGGCCATCAACGTCGGCCTGTCGGTGTCGCGCGTCGGCTCGGCCGCGCAGACCAAGGCGATGAAGAAGGTTTCGGGCTCGATCAAGCTGGAGCTGGCCCAGTATCGCGAAATGGCGGCCTTCGCCCAGTTCGGTTCGGACCTCGACGCCTCGACCCAGAAGCTGCTGAACCGCGGCGCGCGCCTGACCGAACTGCTCAAGCAGGGCCAGTTCTCGCCGCTGCCGTTCGAAGAGCAGACCGCGTCGATCTTCGCCGGCACCAACGGCTATCTGGACGGTATCCCGGTCAAGGACGTGACCCGTTATGAAGAGCTGATGCTCGCCTATCTGCGTCACGACCACCCCGAAGTGCTGACCGCGATCCGCGACAGCAAGGATCTGGGCGACGACGCCAAGGGCAAGCTGAAGGCTGCGCTGGACTCGTTCGGCAAGACCTTCGCTTAAGACGCTGTGCTGACCGCCCATTCCCTTCTTGCCTGGACCGTGATGTCGATCGGTCTGGTGCTGCTGCCGGGGCCGGACACCATGTTGGTGGCCGGCCACGCGGCGCGCCGCGGCTTCAAGGCGGGAATGGCGGCAATCGGCGGCATCCAGCTTGGCGGCCTGTTCTACATGCTGTTGTGCGGCTTCGGCTTCCTCAGCGTGCTGAATGCGGTGCCGGGGCTGTTCTTGGGCGTCAAGATCGCCGGTGCCCTCTATCTGGCCTGGATGGGCTTTGGCCTGCTGCGCGGCGCGATCAAGCCGGCGCCGGCAAGCGAAACGCCCAAGGTCCGGATCGGCGGATCGCCCTTCGCCCAGGGCCTGGTCAGCACCGTGCTGAACCCCAAGGTCGCGATCTTCTTCCTCGCCGCGCTGCCGCAGTTCGTGGGCACCGGCCCGGATGCGCCGTGGCAGGGCATGCTGCTGATCGCGATCGTCTATGGGCTCGGTTTCCTGTGGTGCGCCCTGCTCGCGCTGCTCGCCACCAAGGCGGGCCGCAAAGTGGGGCAGAGCAGCGCGATGCGCTGGTTCGAAGGCGCCATGGGCGTCGGTTTCTTTGGTCTCGCGGGCCGTCTGGCCCTTGCTCGGAATATTTGAACTATGGCTAGCCTCAAGGAACTGAAGCTGCGCATCGGGTCGGTGAAGTCGACCCAGAAGATCACCAAGGCGAAGCAGATGGTCGCCGCGGCCAAGCTGCGCAAGGCGCAGGCCGCTGCCGAAGCTGCCCGCCCCTATAGCGAGCGATTGGAAGCGGTCGTTGCAAGCCTGGCGACCAAGATCGCCGGCGGCTCGGGCGAAGGCGCTTCGCCGCTGCTCGCCGGCACCGGCAAGGACGAAGTCCATCTGCTGGTCGTCGCCAATAGCGATCGCGGCCTTGCCGGCGCGTTCAACGCCAATATCGTGAAGGCCGCGCTGGCCAAGGCCCGCGCGCTGGAGCTGGATGGCAAGAAGGTGCTGTTCTACCTGATCGGCCGCAAGGGCCGTCCGGTGATCAACCGCACCTATCCGGGCAAGATCGTCGCCAATTACGACACCACCGGTGCCAAGGAACCGGGCTTTGCCCAGGCCCAGGCGGTGGCGCAGGAACTCAGCCAGATGTTCCTGGACGGCAAGTTCGACGTCGCCCATCTCTTCTACTCGCGCTTCAAGTCGGCGCTCGCGCAGATCCCGACCGAACAGCAGATCATCCCGGTGAAGATCCCCGCCGATGCCGACCGCAACGCGATCGCCGCCACGGTGGAATATGAACCGAGCGAGGAAGCGATCCTCGACGACCTGCTGCCGCGCAACGTCACGGTGCAGCTCTTCAAGGCGCTGCTGGAAAACAACGCGTCCGAACAGGGTGCGTCGATGACCGCGATGGACAATGCGACCCGCAATGCCGGCGATCTCATCAACAAGCTGACGATCCAGTATAACCGCAGCCGCCAGGCCGCGATCACCACCGAACTCGTCGAAATCATCTCGGGCGCCGAAGCCCTCTAAGGACAAGCAGGCAAGGACATAGTCATGGCAACCACCAACAATGTAGGCCGCATCTCGCAGGTCATCGGCGCCGTCGTCGACGTGACCTTCCCCGATGCGCTTCCGGCGATCCTTTCGGCGCTGGAAACCAGCAACAACGGCCAGCGCCTGGTGCTGGAAGTCGCCCAGCATCTGGGTGAGAACACCGTCCGCACCATCGCGATGGACTCGACCGACGGTCTGACCCGCGGCCAGGAAGTCACCGACACCGGCGCGCAGATCTCGGTTCCGGTCGGCCCGGCCACCCTCGGCCGCATCCTGAACGTCGTCGGCGAGCCGATCGACGAGCGCGGCCCGGTTGCCACCGAACTGCGTTCGCCGATCCATGCCAAGGCCCCCGAGTTCGTCGACCAGTCGACCGACGCCTCGATCCTGGTCACCGGCATCAAGGTCATCGACCTTCTGGCCCCCTATGCCAAGGGCGGCAAGATCGGCCTGTTCGGCGGCGCCGGCGTCGGCAAGACCGTTCTCATCCAGGAACTGATTAACAACATCGCCAAGGGCCATGGCGGCACCTCGGTCTTCGCGGGCGTCGGCGAACGCACCCGTGAAGGTAACGATCTGTACCATGAATTCCTCGACGCCAACGTCATCGCCAAGGATGCCGACGGCAACGCGATCAGCGAAGGTTCGAAGGTGGCCCTGGTCTATGGCCAGATGAACGAACCGCCGGGCGCCCGTGCCCGCGTCGCCCTGTCGGGCCTGACGATCGCCGAATATTTCCGCGACGTCGAGAACCAGGACGTGCTGTTCTTCGTCGACAACATCTTCCGCTTCACCCAGGCGGGCGCGGAAGTGTCGGCTCTGCTCGGCCGTATTCCTTCGGCCGTGGGCTACCAGCCGACCCTGGCGACCGACATGGGTCAGCTGCAGGAACGCATCACCTCGACCAACAAGGGCTCGATCACCTCGGTCCAGGCCGTCTACGTCCCCGCGGACGACTTGACCGACCCGGCGCCGGCGACCTCGTTCGCGCATCTTGACGCCACCACCGTTCTCAACCGCGCCATTTCGGAACTGGGCATCTATCCGGCGGTCGATCCGCTGGACTCGACCAGCCGCGTTCTGGAACCCCGCGTCGTCGGCCAGGAACATTACGACACCGCCCGTGCCGTCCAGTCGATCTTGCAGAAGTACAAGTCGCTGCAGGACATCATCGCGATCCTGGGCATGGACGAGCTGTCGGAAGAGGACAAGATCACCGTCGCCCGCGCGCGCAAGATCCAGAAGTTCCTGTCGCAGCCGTTCCACGTCGCCGAAGTCTTCACCGGCATCTCGGGCAAGTTCGTCCAGATCGAAGACACGGTGAAGTCGTTCAAGGCCGTGGTCGATGGTGAATATGACCATCTGCCCGAAAACGCCTTCTACATGGTCGGCGGCATCGACGAAGCCATCGAAAAGGCGAAGAAGCTGGCTGCCGAAGCAGCCTAAGCTCTAACCTCATATACCCCTCCCCGGTTCGGGGAGGGGGCATAGGACATAAAAATGGCACTGCATTTCGAACTCGTGACCCCTGAAAAGCTCGTCCGCTCGGAAGAGGTCTATCAGGTCGTCGTTCCCGGCACCGATGGCGACTTCGGCGTGCTGGAGGGCCATGCGCCCTTCATGTCGACCGTGCGCGATGGCGCGATCCAGATCTTCGCATCGGCTGGCGCCGCACCGGAAATCATCCCGGTCGAGGGCGGCTTTGCCGAGGTCAATGAAAAGGGCCTGACGGTTCTCGCCGAAAAGGCGGGCTGATCGCCCTGATGTGCGGGAAGTTGGAAGAGCTCTTCTCTTTCCAACCCACCGCATTCATGCCAGACGGACAGACCAAGGGGCGCGCTTCGCGCCCCTTTTTCTTGTGAGTGCGGTGCGCCGATGACCGCCCTCGCCGCCAAGACCGCTGTTTCTGCGCCACCGAGCGGTTCTGGCGGCCTGCTCGCGCACACCGTTCCGGCCGGCTGGCTGATTGCCGCCCTATTTGCCTGGCTCAGCCTCGACCAGTTGCTGCTCTGGCGCTTCCTGGACGTCGCCCCGTTCTGGGCCTATCCCCTCGCCCTGCTGCTGATCGGCGGGCTGTGCACCGTCATGCTGCGCACCATGCCCGACCGATCGGGGCCGAGCATCGGCATGCTGCTGCTATGCACGGGGGGCTCTCTGCTGCTGCTGATGCTCGGCGGCGAAGGCCGGTTCTTCTATGCCAATGTGGACTGGCAGGTGCGGCTCGCCGCGTTTCGCGACATGGCCGTCAATCCCTGGCCCTTCGTCTATACCGAACGGGCTGTCCCCGACCTGTTGCGGGCGCCGATCGGCATGTTCCTCGCCCCTGCCCTGCTCTACAAGGAGCTGGGCGTACGCGCGGGCGATATCGCATTGCTGGCGCAAAATGCCCTGCTGCTGGGCCTGACTCTCGCGCTAGCCGCGCAACTGTTCGACGGCCGGCGCGGCCGACTGGTCGCGCTGCTCGTCTTCCTCGGCTTCAGCGGCATAGACGCGATCGGCGACCTGGTCCTCAACGGCCGGCTGGGCGACCATCTGGAGGACTGGATCGGTCTCCAATATTCCTCGACCATCACCCTGGCCTTCTGGGTTCCGCAACATGCCATGTCCGGCTGGATCGGGGCGATGGGCTATCTGCTCTGGCGCCGCGAACGATTGCCATTGGCATCCTATCTCGCGTTGCTGCCGTTGACGGCCCTATGGTCGCCGCTCGGTCTGATGGGTGCGATGCCCTTCGCCGCGCTGGCCGGCATCCGCACCCTGGCGGCGCGCCGCCTGCGTATCGCCGACATGCTGCTCCCGGCGCTGGCCAGCCTGTTGGCCGTCCCGTCCCTTCTCTATCTCGGCGCGGCATCGGGCGCGGACGTCGGACTGCGGTTCCAGCCGATTCCGCCGCTGCAATGGTTGATGTTCCAGGGGATCGAAACCCTGCCCTATCTGGTGCCGATGCTGTTGGTCGCCCGACCGTCGCGATTTGGCCGAGACACGCTCTGGCTGGCCTTCGCCTGGCTGATGCTGATCCCGTTCGTGCAGATCGGATGGTCGATCGATTTCATGGCGCGGGCATCCATCACCGCGCTGGCCATCCTGGCAGCGATGCTGGCCGATGAGCTGGGCAATGGGACCGAACGGCACACCTGGCTGATCGCTATGCTGCTGATCGGCAGCCTGACGGGGCTGGCCGAGATCCGCCGCGCGCTTGTCCATCCGCCTGCGCCCGAAGTGCGCTGTTCGGTATCGAAGGCGTGGGATCAGACCTTTGCCGCCTTCCCCAAGGGATCCTATTTCGCGCCCCTGCCCGCCATGCCCGCCCTGGTGCGACCGGCAAGGCCCACATCTGTTCCTGCCAGCGAACCGGCCCGGTGCTGGGACGGGCTATGGTTCAGTCCGCATAATTTCCGGCAGCCAGGATCAGGCGGAGAGAATCGCGTAAAGTGACAGGCCGATCGGGAAATTGATGCGGCCCAGCATGTGGCGTTCGGCCGCGAACACCTGTTGCAGCGAGCGATTGAGCCAGGGGGCCGGGCGGGCATCGAGCGGCGCTTCCCGCCGAAGCAACTGATGCGCCATCCGCTGGGCAACGGCGAGCGGGAACAACAGGCTGTTGAAATAGCCCGATGCCTCGACCCGCAAGCCGGCCGCCGCGGCGACGCCGGCAAGGCCATCATGCGTATAGCGCCGCTTGTGATGGTGCAGCACGTCATGATCGGACCATAGCCAGGGAACCGCCGGCACGGTGACGAGCAGTCGCCCGCCTATCGCAAGCCGGCCGCGCAATGCGGCGAGCGACGCTTCATCCTGGTCGACATGCTCCAGCACGTCGAGCAGGGCGATCAGGTCATAGCGCCGGTCGCCGAAGCCGACCTTCTCCGGCAACGCCCCTGCCTCCACGGTGGCGACGCCCCGCGCGGCCGCGATGGCCCGTGCTTCGTCATCATATTCCAGCGCATCGACGCTGCCATGCTGCGCCAGAAGCGCCAGATTGCCGCCGGTGCCGCAGCCCGCTTCCAAGATGCGGGCGTCATCGGGCAAGGCGACATGATCGCGGATCAGGCCATCGATGATGGCGCGGCGGGCGACGAACCACCAATGTTCGCCCTCCTGAGCATTCATGCTCGTATAGGCTGAGCGATCCATTCTTCGTCCCTTTCCAGTTGATCAAGCGCCGGGGCCGCGTCGCCCTCGACGTTGCGCGCCCCGGCATCGGCAGCGACGATATATAGGGGCCGCTGCCGCACCTCACGGGCGATCCGCCCGACATATTCGCCCATGATGCCCAGGCTGAGCAGGTTGAGCCCGCCAAGGCCCAGGACGGCAACCATCATCGAGGCATAGCCGGGCACGTCGACGCCGGTCGCCAGCGTATGCACGACCAGAAAACCGGCATAGGCAAAGGCGATGAGCGCGATCGCGCCACCGACATAGGACCAGATGCGCAGTGGCATGGTGGTCGATGCGGTGATGCCGTCCACGGCCAGGGACCAGAGCTTGCCCAGCCCCCATTTGCTGCGTCCGGTTTCCCGCCGCGCACGGACATAATCGACCGTCGCGACCCGGAAGCCGATCCAGGAAAACAGCCCCTTGTTGAACCGGGCCTGCTCGCCCAATTGCTTGACGACATCGACGGCCTGCCGGTCAAGCAGGCGGAAATCACCGACATTTTCGGGAATGGGATAGTCGGACAGGCGATTGAGCAGCGCATAGAAGCCCCGCGCGCTCCAGCGCTTTAACCAGCTGTCGCTCGATCGGTCGGCTCGCCGCGCATTGACCACCTGGGCACCAGCGAGCCAGAGGCGAACCATGTCGACGATCACTTCGGGCGGATCCTGCAGATCGACATCGATCGGAATGACCGCGTCTCCGACAGCATGGTCGATGCCGGCCGCCAAGGCGGCCTCCTTGCCGAAGTTGCGCGACAGCCGGACATAGCGCAGGTCCGGGTTGAACCGCGACAATATCTCCAGCACGTCACCGGTGCGGTCCGCGCTGCCATCATCGACGAACAGATATTCGGCGCGCGCGTCGGCGCCGATCAGGGACAGCGCCTCGTCCACAGCAGGCCGTGCCGCATCAAGAAAAAGGGAGATGCCATCCTGTTCGTTGAAAACGGGAATGACGATGGACAAGGTTCGCATGGCACCGAAATCCTGAAAGCCTGCAATCCCTATCGGCGAGATTGGTTAATGTCGGGTAACCGTGCCCCGCCCTTCGCCCCGATCCGGCACGACGCCATCCTTGTCGGCGATCCGTCGTCCACAGGATGGGCGCTGGCGCATTAGCCATTTGTCAAAGTTTCCAGCTTATTCACCTTCTCCAGCCATGGTGAATCGGCCCATTTTGGGGTGGCTGGCCCGATCGCAAAATTCCGGCGGAGAGTTATGAGCGCATTTGGACGGAAAAATGGACCTGCCGGCATCAAGCCGGGTTTCGGCGTCGCCCGACCGATGCACAGCGGCGGCGCAGCGCGCGAGGAGGCCCCGCGCGGCGGCGAGCAGTTCCCGCCGCTCGACCTGGCGGCCCTGCCGGGCGAAATTCCGCTCGATCCGCTGTCGGCGCCGACCAGCCAGATGCAGCGCAATGCGGACGCCATGTCGCGCCTGTCCGAACGCGCCAATGCCGAACATGTCGCCGATGCCGGCCCGCAGGGGTTCGAGGCATCGGTTCACAAGATCAAGGAACAGGTGCTTCCCCGCCTGCTCGAACGCGTCGATCCCGAAGCGGCCGCGACCCTCACCAAGGATGAACTGGCGGAGGAATTCCGGCCGATCATCATGGAAGTGCTGGCCGAGTTGAAGCTGACGCTCAACCGGCGCGAGCAGTTCGCGCTGGAAAAGGTGCTGGTCGACGAGCTTCTGGGCCTTGGCCCGCTCGAGGAATTGCTGGCCGACCCGGACATCAGCGATATCATGGTCAACGGTCCCGAGCAGACCTATGTCGAAAAGAAGGGCAAGCTCCAGATCGCGCCGATCAAGTTCCGCGATGAAGAGCATCTGTTCCAGATCGCCCAGCGCATCGTGAACAAGGTCGGCCGCCGCGTCGACCAGACCACGCCGCTGGCCGACGCCCGCCTGCCCGACGGTTCGCGTGTCAACGTGATCGTGCCGCCGCTCAGCCTCAAGGGCACGGCCATCTCGATCCGTAAATTCTCAGCCAAGCCGATCACCATCGACATGCTCGCCCAATGGGGCGCGATGAACCAGAAGATGGCGACCGCACTCAAGATCGCCGGCGCCTGCCGTTTCAACATCGTCATTTCGGGCGGTACCGGTTCGGGCAAGACGACGATGCTCAATGCGCTGTCGAAGATGATCGATCCGGGCGAGCGCGTGCTGACCATCGAGGACGCGGCCGAACTGCGCCTGCAGCAGCCGCACTGGTTGCCGCTCGAAACCCGTCCGCCCAACCTGGAAGGCCAGGGCGCGATCACCATCGGCGATCTCGTCAAGAACGCCCTGCGTATGCGCCCGGACCGCATCATCCTGGGCGAAATTCGTGGTGCGGAATGTTTCGACCTGCTCGCCGCGATGAACACTGGCCATGACGGCTCCATGTGTACGCTCCACAGCAACAGCCCGCGCGAATGCCTGGGCCGTATGGAAAACATGATCCTGATGGGCGACATCAAGATCCCGAAGGAAGCCATTTCCAAGCAGATTGCCGACTCGGTCGACCTGATCGTCCAGGTGAAGCGCCTGCGCGACGGTTCGCGTCGCGTCACCAACGTGACCGAGGTGATCGGCATGGAAGGCGACGTCATCGTCACCCAGGAACTGTTCAAGTTCGAATATCATGACGAGGATGACAGCGGTAAGATCATCGGCGAATATCGCTCGATGGGCCTGCGCCCCTATACGCTCGACAAGGCCCGCATGTTCGGCTTCGACCAGCCCTTCCTCGAAGCCTGTCTCTGACCCTCAGGGAATAAAGGCTTCCGCTCCCGCGTAGACGGGATGTGAATCGTCACATCCTCATCGCGGGAGCAGCCTTTCTTGTCCGTTCGATCCCTTTCGCGCCATGGCCTCGCCGCCATGGCGAGCGCCTTTCTGGGCGATGTTGCGCTGGCGTCAGACGCCTATCCCGACGTGCCCGAACCGATGATCTTCGACATGATGCGGCCGCTGGGCGCCAAGCGCGGCGAACTGGAGGTCAATACGCTGGCGACCGTTCCGCTATCGGGCGATGACGACGCCGTCCATTGGGCGCCGGAAATCGAATATGCCTTTGCCGACGGCTTCGCGATCGAGGGCGAACTGCCCTTCGTCAACGGCCGGCTCGCCGAACTGAAGCTCGGCCTGCAGGCGAGTTTCGGCACCACCGGCCGCGGGCGCACCGGCCATGGCGTCCAATATCTCGGCATCTATGACCGCCGCGCCAAACATTATCGCAGCAGTTTCGCCTATATGGCGGCCCATCGCTACAATAGCCGCTGGAGCAGCGTGACGATGGCAGGGCTTGCCGACGTCAAGCTGTCGGGCGGCCATGGCCGCAATGGCGTGATCCTCAACCACTCTGCCTTCTACGACAGTCGCGAAGGGCAGGTATTGGGGCTGGAAATCAACTATCAGGGCGGCAGCGAGGGCGGCCTGCTGCTGATGCCGCAATTGCACCAGCAACTGGGCGGCAATTTCGCCATGCAGGCGGGCCTTGGCGCGGAACGGCCACGCGGTGATGTCTTCCGTCCCACCGCCGGCCTGCGCATCATTCGTCAATTTTAATTGGCCATCGATGGAATAGGCGCGATCCGACAAGCGTATGCGGGGCATGACGCTGCATTCCCCGCTCTCTTCCCTTCGCGCCCATATTCATGCCGCCCTGCCGGTCGCCACGGCGCCGACATCATCCCGGCCGCTGAAGATCGCGCTGTTTTCGGGCAATTATGATTGCGTGCGCGATGGCGCGAACCGAGCGCTCAACCGCCTGGTCCGGCATATGCTGGACCAACATAAGGCAGAGGTGCGCATCTATTCGCCGACCGCGCCGACGCCGGCCTTCGCCTCGGCCGGCGATGTCCGATCGGTGCGCTCGCTCTGCATTCCCGGTCGCCCGGAATATCGGCTCGCGATCGGCCTGCCCCGTGCCGCCCGCGCCGATCTGGAGGCGTTCCAGCCTGACATCGTGCATCTGTCCGCGCCCGACCTGCTCGGCCGGCAGGCGCTGAACTGGGCGCGGCGCAACGCCGTGCCGACCGTCGCCAGCCTGCACACCCGGTTCGAGACCTATCTTGCTTATTACCGCCTCGGCTTCCTGCGGCGGCAGGTCGTGGCCTATCTCGATCGCTTCTATGGCGATTGCGACCGCATCCTCGCCCCGACCCCGCCGATCGCTGCGGACCTCGCCGCAATCCATGGCGCCGAGCGCATTGCCCTCTGGAGTCGGGGCGTCGATCGATCCGTATTTCATCCGGCGATGCGAGATGAAGGCCTGCGCGCCCAGCTTGGCTATGCGCCCGACGATGTCGTGCCGCTCTTCTTCGGCCGGCTGGTCCGGGAAAAGGGGCTCGATATCTTTGCCGACGCCATCATGGCGGCACGCGCCAGCGGCCTGTCGCTGCGCCCGCTGATCCTGGGCGATGGCCCGGCGCGCGATGCCCTCGCCCGCCATTTGCCCAATGCCAGCTTTGCCGGCCATGTCGAAGGGGCACGTCTCGGCGCGCTGGTCGCCAGCGCCGACATATTGGTCAATCCCAGCGTCACGGAGGCGTTCGGCAACGTCAATCTGGAGGCGATGGCCAGCGGTCTTGCCGTCCTGTCGGCCAACGTCCCCAGCGCATCCGCCCTGATCGATAATGGCGTCAACGGACTGCTGGTGCCGCCGGGCGACATTGGCGCCTATGCTGGCGGCCTGGCTTCCCTCGTCCGCGACACCGGCCTAAGGCGGCGGCTTGGCCATGCGGCGGAGACGACGGCGGGCGACTATCGCTGGGACCATGTCCTGGATTCGGTGGCGCGCGTCTATCGCGAACTGGCGGGCGCCCCAATGGAATGATGTGGATGACGGGCAAGCGGACGGACATGGAAATGGAGGCGGACCTGCGCGCCATGCGCCGCTATGCCCGCGCCCTGTCGCGCGACCATGTCGTCGCCGACGATGTGGTGCAGGACGCCGTGATGCGCGCGATCGAACGGCGCGATCAGTTCCAGCCCGATCGCAGCCGCCGCCGCTGGCTGCTGGCCATCGTTCACAATGTCTTCATCTCGGCCAAGCGGCGCGAGGCGGCGGAAACGCGCCGCAATCTGGCCTTTGCCCAGATCCAGGTCGATCATGCCGATCCCGACCAGGAGGTGCGCGCCGACCTGATGCAGGTCGCCCGCGCCTTTGCCGACCTGCCCGACCATCAGCGCGCCGTCATGCACCTGACCGTCGTCGAGGGGCTGAGCTATCAGGAAAGCGCCGACCTTCTGGGCATAGCGGTCGGCACGGTGATGTCGCGCCTTGCCCGTGCGCGGGCGACATTGCGACAGGACAGGGACAGGCAGCCGCGCGATCGGCTGCGCATCGTGGGAGGACAGGATGAGTGAGGATCCTTCGGAGATCGAACTGATGGCCTATGTCGACGGCCAGCTCGATCCCGGCCGGCGCTTTGCGGTGGAGACCCGCCTGTCGCGCCGGCCCGACCTCGCCGCGCAGGTGATGGGCGACCTCAGCGCCCGTACCGGGCTGCGCCTGTTGGCGCAGGACCGCGCGCCCCTGCCCGAAGCCATGGCGGCACAGGCGAGCGCGATCAGCCCGCCCGCCACACGCCATCGTCGCTTTGCGATCGGCGCCAGCGGCGGCCTTGCCCTGCTGGCGGCAAGCTTCGTTGCCCTTCTCATGGTGCGCGACGGGCCGCCCGCCTATGTCGTCGATGCCGCCACCTCGCACCGCGTCGCCATGATCCGCGCCCGGATGCAGGGGCAGATCGAATCGCCCAGCTTTGACCCGCGCGAGATATTGGCCAGCACCCATATCGACATTCCCGGCCTGCCCGCCGACTGGCGCGTGACCGATGTCCAGCTCTTCCCCGGTGAACGCACCCCCGCACTGCTGATCGCGCTACGCACGCCCGAAGGGCGCGACCTGTCCATCTATGCCATGCACCAGCGCACCGACGCGCCCGAGCGGCCGGATTCGGTGCGCGAGGGCGCCCAGTCAGTGGCCTATTGGCGGCGCGGCGACATGTCCTATGCGCTGACTGGCGAGGATGAACCGGCCGCGATCGACGCCACGGCGGAATCGATCGCGGGCAGCTGGTCCTGACCGGCCCGTCCCTAACCACCGGATTTCCTTGCCAGTGGGATGCGGGCACGGCACACCCTGCGCTCCAGATCCGTTGAGAGGTTGCCCATGTCCGCTTTTCCCCGCCGATCGATCGCGCTTGCCGCTGCCCTTACCCTCCTGCCGCTGGGCGCGGCCGTCGCCCAGCATGCCGGCCATGGCGCCGATCCGGTGGCAGCCGCCATCGGCGCGTCCAGCCGTACCCCGGCCAATGTCGCCCGCGACAAATATCGCCATCCCCAGGAAACGCTCGCCTTCTTTGGCGTGACGCCGACCCAGACGGTGGTGGAATGGGCGCCGAGCGGCGGCTGGTACACGGAAATCCTGGCGCCGCTGCTGCGCGACAAGGGCAGCTTCTACGCGCTCCAGCCCACCGGCCGCTATCTTGACGGCTACAAGAAGTTCCTGGCCGAAAAACCGCAGGCCTATGACAAGGTGAAGCTGGTCGCCTATCCCGAGGAAGCCGCCAGCATCCCGGCAAACAGCGTCGACACCGTGCTGACCTTCCGCAATGTCCACAACATGGTCATGGGCGGCAGCGAGGACGCGACCTTCAAGGCCTTCTTCGCCATGCTCAAGCCCGGCGGCACGCTGGGCATCGTCGACCATCGCCTGCCCGAGGATCGCGACACGGCGCTGGAAAAGAGCAGCGGCTATCTCAAGGTCTCGACCATTCGCCGTATCGCGGAAGGCGCGGGCTTCGAATATGTCGGCGCATCGGAAGTGAACGCCAATCCCAAGGACACGGCCGATTGGGAAAAGGGGGTCTGGACCCTGCCGCCCACGCTGCGTAACGGCGAAGTTGACAGGGCGAAGTATGTTGCAATCGGCGAAAGCGACCGCATGACGCTGAAATTCCGCAAGCCGCTCAAGTAAGAAACCACGTCCAGCCCGGTTGCGCCATCGCGTAACCGGGTTAAGGAAGCGGCGTGTCCAGCGCCGCCGCCCCGTCCCGCCCGCATCGCCCGCTCTTCGCCATCGGCCTGCGCCTGATCGCGGTCATCTGCCTGGCGGTGATGTTCGTGACCGGCCGGGTCGCCGACGCCCATGGCGTCCATCTGGTCGAAACCCTCTTCTACCGTCAGGCGCTTGCCCTACCCGTAGTCTTCGCCTGGCTGGCGATGAGCAGCGGCATCGGCGCCATCCGCACCCGGCGGATCAGTGTCCATGCGACCCGCATGGTCATCGGCCTCACCGGCATGGCGCTCAATTTCCTGTCCTACATCCTGTTGCCGCCGGCCGAGGCGACGACGATCGGCTTCACCATGCCGATCTTTGGCACGATCCTGTCGGCGCTGATCCTGCGCGAACCGACTGGTATCCATCGCTGGGCGGCGGTCCTGATCGGCTTTCTGGGCGTCCTCATCATGGTCCGCCCCGAAGGCGGCCATTTCCCGCCGATGGGCGTTGCCGTCGCCATCACCGCCGCGCTGGTGACGGCCAGCGTCAGCCTGGTGCTGCGCGAGCTTGGACGTACCGAGAGCGCGGGAGTCGTCGTCTTCTGGTTCACCGCCCTGTCGGTGCCGCCGCTCGGCATCGGCATGCTCTTCTATGGTCAGGCGCATGACGCGCAGACCTGGGGCCTGTTGCTGATGATCGGCCTGTTCGGCGGCATCGCGCAGCTTTGCCTCACCGCCGCGCTGCGCTGGGCGCCGGTGTCGGTGGTGCTGCCGATGGATTATAGCTCGATCCTGTGGACCACCCTGCTGGGCTGGGCGATCTGGGGCGACTGGCCGATGTGGACCACCTGGATCGGCGCGGCGCTGATCATCGCCAGCGGCCTATATATCGCCTGGCGTGAACATCGCCACGCCAGGCGTATCGCGGCGGCCTAGGCCAGCAGTTCCGCGTCCAGGCTGATATCGGCCTTCAGCAGTTTCGATACCGGGCACCCTGCCTTCGCCTTGGCGGCCAGTTCCTGGAAAGTCGCATCGTCGGCGCCGGGGATCTTCGCCTTCAGCGTCAGCTTGCTCGCGGTGATGGCAAAGCCGCCCTCCTGCTGCTCCAACGTGACGACCGCGCTCGTTTCCATCTTCTCCGCCGTCAGCCCGGCTTCGCCCAGGATCAGCGACAATGCCATGGTGAAGCAGGAGGCATGAGCCGCCGCGATCAGTTCTTCCGGATTGCTGCCCGGCATGCCCTCGAACCGGGTGGCGAAGCCATAGGGATAGGCGTCGAGCGCGCCGCTCTGGGTCGAGATCGTACCCTTGCCGTCCTTCAGGCCGCCGCTCCAGGCCGCCGAACCGCTGCGATTGATCTTCATGCCGATGCTCCTTGCTGTGAAGCGGAGGAACCCCAGCGGTTCCCCATGGTTGCATCAGAATAGAATGTTTTTGCAGGAGAGTGACAATGGCCGAGATGATGAGCGCGCATCGCCATGACCTGATCGCATCCGACCGGGTCGAGGGCACCGCCGTCTACAATCGCCAGGGCGACAGGCTTGGCAAGATATCCCATTTCATGGTCGACAAGCGCAGCGGCCATGTGCGCTATGCGCTGCTGTCCTTCGGCGGTTTCCTGGGCATGGGCAATGAACATTACCCCCTGCCCTGGTCGATGCTGGCCTATGATACGGACAAGGGCGGCTATGTGATCGAACTGGCCAAGGAGGTGCTGGAACAGGCGCCCCATTATCTGGACGAGGACCGGCCGGCCTTCGACGATGCCTATGGCCGCAACGTCTACCAATATTATGGGCTGATCTACCCCTGGTAGCTTTTCCCCGCCCGTTCAGGAGCTTGATGCGGGCGCGCGGCCATGGGGTCGACGCGCCCGTTTATCTGCCATTCAGGTTGCCCAGATTCTGACACATTTCGGCGCTCGCCCATTGTCTACCAGATGAATAGTATTATTTTGGGAGGCTCAGAATATAGGACGAGGATAAGGATAATGGAGCGATTCGGACATTCGGGTGACGCGCGCCAGCCGGTCGTGCTGACAATCCCCGGCCTCAACAACAGCGGCCCGGATCATTGGCAGACATTGTGGGACAGCGGACGCGGCGATTGCCAGCGCGTCGATCTGGGCAGTTGGGCCAGCCCCAATCGCAATGCCTGGGTCACGCGGCTCGACGCCGCCATTCGCCAGGCTGACGGCCCGGTCATCCTGGCGGCGCACAGCCTGGGCTGCCTCGCCGTCGCCTGGTGGGGCGCCCTGCAAAGCCAGGCCTATGGCTGGCCGGTGACCGGCGCCCTGCTGGTCGCGCCGCCCGATTGCGACCGGATGGAAACGCCCGAGACGATCGGTGGATTCGGCCCGACGCCGCGTACGCCCCTGCCCTTCCCGTCGATCCTCGTCGCCAGTCGCAACGACCCCTATATCTTCTTCGAACGCGCCCACAGCATCGGCAAGAATTGGGGCAGCCAATTCGTCGATGCCGGCCATAGCGGCCATATCAACGCGGATTCGGGACTGGGCGCCTGGGGCTTTGGCCAGGCGCTGCTGGAACGGCTGATCGACAATGCGCAGGAACAGGCGTCCGCCGTGCGCCAGATGCGCCCGGCCATGCCGATGGCGCGGCTTGATCGCCCGTCCGACGGGCTGCGCATGACCAGTTGATATCGGCCCCAGACATCGCCGGGGCGCGACAAGAGAATCTTGCGCGCCCCTTATATTTGCTTTTTTGTCTACTAATGCAGTTGAGTTAAAACGCGGCCAGAGGGATGAACATGACCGAACATAGAACCATCGAACTTCGCCACAGCCGCGCCGAAAGCCAGCGCCCCGACATCATCGCCAGCATCGACAAGGTGCGCGACGTGCTGGAAGGGCTGCGCTTCGGCTCCATCACATTGACCGTCCACGACGCCCGCGTCGTGCAGATCGACGTCACCGAAAAGACGCGTCTGACCGCCTGACCGATCAGGGGAGGGCAAGCGCATAGATCAGGGCATGTCGGGGATGGCATGCCGATGCGGCACTGGGGACGCCGCATCACCAGAAACGACCCCAGCACGGCTTTGACCGGACCACCGGAAACGCCGCGATCAAAACTCACCGGACCTCCGGAACCAAGGGGAAGAACATGATTGCGCGTTTTCTGTTGCTCGCCAGCGTGGCGAGCGCGTCATTTGTCACGCCTGCCGCCTTTGCGGCCGAAGCGGCCCAACCCACTGCCGCCGATGACCAGCAGGCCAGCAGCCCGCGCGGCGACGTGATCGTCGTCACCGCCCGCCGGCGCCAGGAAACCGCGCAGGAAGTGCCACTGGCCATTTCCGTGGTGAAGGGCGACAGCATCGAGGCGACCGGCAATTTCAACATCGTGAAGCTGCAGCAGCTCGCGCCGACGCTGCAGGTCTACACCACCAATCCACGCAACACCTCGGTCAACATCCGTGGCCTTGGCGTGCCGTTCGGCCTCACCAGCGACGGCTTCGAACAGGGCGTCGGCATCTATGTCGACGATGTCTATAACAGCCGCGTCGCCGCCGCGACCTTCGACTTTCTCGACGTCAACCAGGTGGAAGTACTGCGCGGCCCCCAGGGCACGCTCTATGGCAAGAACACCACGGCGGGCGCGATCAACATCACGACCAACCAGCCGACCTTCGACTTCGAGGGCCGGGCCGAACTGACGGTCGGCAATCTGAACTACAAGCAGGCGAAGGCCGCCATTTCCGGCCCGCTGACCGACACGATCGCCGCCCGCATCGCCGTCGCCGCGACCAGTCGTCGCGGCACGCTCTACAATGTGACCAGCCAACGCTGGATCAACGAGCAGGACAATCTGGGCATTCGCGGCCAGTTGCTGTTCCAGCCGACCGAGGATTTCAGCCTCACCTTGTCGGGCGACTATAGCAAGCAGGATCCCGAATGCTGCGGCACCACCTTCGTGCGCGTCGGCAAGACCCAGCGTCCGCTCAATCGCCAATATGATGCGCTGGCCGCTGCCCAGGGCTATGTCGTGCCCAGCCGCAACCCCTATGACCGGCTGACGGACCTCGATTCCAACCTCAATGCCGGCAACAAGATTGGCGGCGTGTCGGCCAAGATCAAATGGGATGTCGGCCCCGGCACGCTGACCTCGGTCACCGCCTGGCGATTCTGGGACTGGAAGCCGGAAAATGACCGCGACTTCACCGGTCTGTCGATCGTCTCCAGGTCGCAGAACCCGTCGCAGCAGGACCAGTACAGCCAGGAATTCCGCTATAATTACGAAAGCAAGCACATCGACTTCGTCGTCGGCCTGTTCGGCTTCAAGCAGCGGATCGACACCCAGGGCACCGAACAGCAGGGCGAAGATGCCGCCCAGTGGAGCCTTGCCCCCTCGACCGACCCGAACAACCCCGCCAATATTCCGGCCACTCTGGCGGGCCTGACCGCCAGCAACACGCAATGGCTCAAGGCCGACAGCGCCGCCCTGTTCGGCCAGCTCAGCTGGAAGGTCACGGACGCGCTGACCATCCAGCCCGGCGTGCGCCTGAACTATGACAAGAAGTCCGGCTTCTACCAGCGCGTCGTCACCAATGCGCAGGGCCAGGCCATCAGCTGCACCACGGTTGCGGAGCCCGGCACCATCAAGGGGACGACGCAGCAGTGCGGCGTCTATCAGCCGCAGGTCAGCTCCCCGTCCGACAGCGCCTGGAACTTCACCTACGACTTCAACGTCAACTACAAGATCGCGCCGGACGTGCTGGCCTATGCGACCTATGCGAAGAGCTTCAAGACGCTGGGCATCAACCAGAATGGCCTGCCGCTTAACGCCGACAACACCGTCAATTATGACGCCAGCACGGTGAAGCCGGAATCGGTCAATCATTATGAGATCGGCCTCAAGACCCAGTTCCTAGATCGCCGGGCGACCTTCAACCTCACCGCCTTCCGCACCGACATCAAGAATTTTCAGGCAACCGTGAATGGCGGCCAGTTCGGTACGGTGCGCGGCTATCTCGCCAATGCCGGCAAGGTCCGCTCGCAGGGGATCGAGGCGGATTTCAAGATCGTCGCCAGCGACCGCTTCACCGCCTATGCCAATGGCGCCTTCACTGACGCCAAGTACAAGAAGTTCGTCGACGCGCCCTGTCCGCCCGAATTGTCCGGCGGCACCTACCAGCCGTCGGGCGCCACCCCGGATTATTCGCAGCCCGGCGTCCCCGGCGCACTCAGCCCGCGCCAGTGCGACATTTCGGGTCAGAACCTGCCCGGCGTGTCGAAATGGGCCTTCTCCTACGGCGCGGAATATAACATCCCGGTCACGCTGCTGGCGAAGGACGGGCAGCTCTATCTGGGCGTCGACGGCAATTACCGTTCGCACTGGAACAGCAATGCCTCACCATCCATCTACACCGAAGTGAAGGGCTATGCCCTGACCAACGTCCGCGCCGGCTTCCGCGGCGAAGGCTTCGATGTGTTCGGCTGGGTGCGCAACGCCTTCGACGTCAACTATATCGAAAATCTTCAGGTCGCACCGGGCAATACCGGCCTGATCGCCGGCCAGGTCGGCGATCCGCAGACCTGGGGCGGCACGATCAAATTCTCCTTCTGATCCGATCGGACACGGACAGGACGGCCGGCCGGCGCGCGCATCATGCCGCGCCGGCCGGTCCGGCATTTGCACGCCGCCCCGCGCTGGGCTAGACCGCGCCCCATGTCCACGACCTTCACGCTCGACACCGCGACCAGCCGCGCCAATCCCACGCCCGCGCCGATGAAGCGGCTGACCGTGCCCCAGATCCAGCGCCGCAAGTTCGAGGGCAAAACCGACGAGCCGCTGGTGATGCTTACCGCCTATACCGCGCGTCAGGCGCAACTGCTCGATCCGCATTGCGACATGCTGTTGGTCGGCGATTCGCTGGCGCAGGTCATCTATGGCCTGCCCTCCACCCTGCCGGTCACGCTCGACATGATGATCGCCCATGGCGCCGCCGTGGTGCGCGGCAGCTATCACAGCGTCGTGCTGGTCGACATGCCCTTCGGTTCCTATGAGGCATCGCCCCAGCAGGCCTTTGCCAGCGCCAGCCGCGTCATGGCCGAAACCGGCTGCGCCGGCGTCAAGCTGGAAGGCGGCGAGGCGATGGCGGAAACGATCCGCTTCCTCACCCAGCGCGGCATCCCGGTGATGGCCCATATCGGCCTGACGCCGCAGGCGGTGAACGCGCTGGGCGGTTATGGCGCGCGCGGCAAGAGCCAGGAGGAACATGCCAAGATATTGGGCGACGCCAAGGCCGTGGCGGCCGCCGGCGCCTTTGGCATGGTGGTCGAAGGGGTGATGGAGGAACTGGCCGACATCATCACGACCAGCGTCGACATACCCGTGATCGGCATCGGCGCATCGGCCCGGTGCGATGGCCAGGTGCTGGTGGCGGAGGACATGCTGGGCATGTTCGAACGCACCGCCCGCTTCGTGAAACGCTACGCCAACCTTGCCGAAACGATCAGCCAGGCGGCGGAAAGCTATGCCGCGGAGGTGCGCAATCGCAGCTTTCCGGGCGATGATCAGGTCTATCGGCCGAAAAAGTGATTTGCGTGGCCACGCTGCGCCGCTAATGATCCCGCCTTCCGGCTGCCCCTAATGACCATTTTTCGGAGATTCCCGTGGCCCTGACGCCGCAAAACAGCGAAGCCTTCATGCGCGAGGTCGATGACGCCGTCCGCCAGGACCAGCTCCTCACCTTCTGGCAGCGTTATGGCCGCGCCTTGGCCGTCCTGCTGATCGTCGGCCTCGCCGCCTTTGGCGGCTGGCTCTACTGGCAGCATTACAGCAAGACCCAGTCGGAAGCCGTGTCCGAACAGATGGACAAGATGCTGGCGACGGCGGTCGGTGGTGGCACGCCCGATGCCAAGGATGTCGATGCGCTGGCCAAGGCCAGCCAGCCCGGCTATCGCGCCTCCGCCCTGCTGGTGAAGGCCGGCCTCGCCGCGCGCAAGGGCGACAACAAGGCCGCGATCGAAGCCTATAAGGCGATGGCGGCGGACAACTCGCTCGACCAGCCCTATCGCGACCTGGCCCTGATCCGTCAGACCACGATCGAATTCGATGCGCTCAAGCCGCAGCAGGTGGTCGATCGCCTCAAGCCCCTCGCCGTCGAGGGCGCACCATGGTTCGGCAGCGCCGGCGAACTGGTTGCCATCGCCTATATGAAGATGCGCAAGCCCGAACTGGCCGGCCCGATGTTCGCGGCCATGGCCAAGGACGAGAATGTGCCCCAGTCGATCCGTTCACGTGCGCGACAGATGGCGGGGCTATTGGGAATTGATGCGGTCGAAACGCCCGCCGAACCGGTACAGGGATAAGCAAGCGCATGGCTAAGCACAGCATCACGAAATTCGGCCCGATGGGCCGTACCCTGACCACCGTCGCCCTGGTTGCGATGCTGGCGGGCTGCGGCGTGGTCGGCGGCAAGAAGGGCGGCCCCAAGACCCCGGTGGTCGGCAACCGCACCTCTATCCTGTCGAACGAACAGGGGATCGAAGTCGATCCGACCCTGGCCGACGTGCCCGTCACCCTGCCCGAATCCTACGCCAATGACCAATGGTCGCAGCCGGGCGGCGATCCGTCCAAGGCGATGGGCCATCTGGCGCTGGGCGCAGCGCCGCAGCAGGCCTGGACCGCATCGATCGAAGGCAGCACGCCCCAGGCGCGCCTTGCCTCAGCCCCCGTCGTGTCCGGCGGCAAGCTGTTCGTGATCGACGCCGGCGCCCATGTCATCGCGATGGATGCCAACACCGGCCAGAAGCTGTGGCAGACCAGCCTTCCGGCCGAGGGCAATGGCCGCGCCCTGTTCGGCGGCGGCGTCAGCGTCCTGGGCGACAAGCTGTTCGCCAGCACCGGCGTGGGCGACGTCGTGTCGATGAACGTCGCCGATGGCTCGATCGGGTGGAAGGTTCATCCCGGTGGCCCGCTGCGCGGCGCCCCGACGCTGGAAAATGGCCATGTCTATGTGATGGGTCAGGACAACCAGATCTTCGCCCTCAACCAGAGCGACGGCGCGACCCAGTGGACCGACAGCGGCACGCTGCAGGTGACCGGCATTTTCGGCGTGGCCGCTCCGGCCGCCGCGCAGGGCACGGTGATCGCGGGCTATAGCTCGGGCGAGATCAACGCCTATCGCTATGAAAATGGCCGCACCCTGTGGGGCGATGCGCTATCGCGCACCAGCATCTCCACCGCCGTCGCCTCGCTGACCGACATCGACGCCGATCCGGTGATCGACCGCGGCCGCGTCTTCGCGATCGGCCAGGGCGGCCGCATGGCCTCCTATGAACTCACCAGCGGCCAGCGCCTGTGGGAAATCAACATCGCCGGCATCTCCACCCCCTGGATCGCAGGTGAGTGGGTGTTTGCCGTCACCAGCGATGCCAAGCTGCTCTGCGTCGCCCGCGCGACCGGCAAGATCCGCTGGATCAGCCAGCTGCGCCGCTGGCAGAAGGAAAAGAAGAAGGACAAGGCGATCCGCTGGACCGGCCCGGTCCTTGCCGGTGGCCGCCTGATTCTGGTATCGACCCATGGTGATCTGAACTATGTCGATCCGGCGACCGGCACCATCCAGCAGGCAGTGGACATGAACAAGTCCATGTCGCTCTCGCCGGTGGTCGCCAACAACATGCTCTACATCCTTGCCGATGACGGCAAGCTGACGGCGCTGCGTTAAGGGCAGCGATAGAAAGGAAACGGGCCCACATCATGCTGCCCACAGTTGCCATTGTCGGGCGGCCCAATGTGGGCAAGTCCACCCTTTTCAACCGCCTGGTCGGCAAGAAGCTGGCGCTGGTCGATGACCAGCCCGGCGTCACCCGCGACCGGCGCGAGGGCGAGGCTCATCTTCTGGGCCTCGACTTCACCATCATCGACACCGCCGGCTATGAGGATGAGGATCCCCACAGCCTGCCCGGTCGCATGCGCATGCAGACCCAGGCCGCGGTCGAGAATTGCGACGTCGCCCTGTTCATGGTCGATGCCCGCGCCGGCATCACCCCGCTGGACGAAGAAATCGCCCGCTGGCTGCGCGAGGGCGATGCCCCGGTGATCCTGGTCGCCAACAAGGCCGAGGGCAAGGCGACCGAAGCCGGCGTCATGGAAGCCTTCATACTGGGCCTGGGCGAACCCATCCCCTTCTCCGCCGAACATGGCCAGGGCCTGGCCGACCTGTTCCAGGCGCTGCTCCCCTATCTCGAACGCGAGGATGGCGAGGAGCATGAGAAGGAATTTTACGAGGACGAGGAGAGCGCACCGCTCAAGCTCGCGATCGTTGGCCGTCCCAATGCCGGCAAGTCGACCCTCATCAACCGGCTGCTCGGCGAGAATCGACTGCTGACCGGGCCGGAAGCCGGCATCACCCGCGACAGCATCGCCGTCGACTGGATGTGGACCAGCTATGAGGGTGAGGAACGCCCCGTCCGCCTGATCGACACCGCCGGCATGCGCAAGCGCGCCAAGGTGCAGGACAAGCTGGAAAAGCTGGCCGTGTCCGATGGCCTGAACGCCGTGAACTTCGCCGAAGTCGTGGTGCTGCTGCTCGACGCCACCCGCGGCCTGGAGGCGCAGGATCTGCGCATCGCCGACAAGGTGCTGGAGGAAGGCCGCGCCCTCATCGTCGCCCTCAACAAATGGGATACGGTGGAACATGGCTCGGCCCTCTATCAGGGCATCAAGCAGGCGCTGTTCGACGGTCTCGCGCAGGTGCGCGGCGTGCCGATCATGACCGTGTCGGCCGCCACCGGAAAGGGGCTCGATGACCTGATCAAGGTCGCGTTCGAAACCCGCACTGCCTGGTCGCAGCGTATTTCGACCGGCGTGCTCAACCGCTGGTTCGAAGCCGCGCTCGAGGCCAACCCGCCGCCGGCACCGGGTGGCAAGCGGATCAAGCTGCGCTACATCACCCAGAACAAGACGCGCCCGCCGACGTTCGTGCTGTTCGGCACGCGGCTCGACGAATTGCCCGAAAGCTATCGCCGCTATCTGGTGAACGGCATCCGCAAGGAACTGGGCTTTGGCGCCGTGCCGGTGCGCCTGACGCTGCGCAGCGCCAAGAACCCCTATGCCAAATGAGGCGGGCGGCCCCGATGCCGCCCCCTTTCATGTCGACGCCAGGGGCATGAAATGTCCCTGGCCCGTCCTGCGCGCCGCCCGAGCGATGCGTGACGCAGATCATGTGACGATTGATGCCGACGACGCTATCGCCCCACGCGAACTGGCAGCGCTGGCGCAGCAGCATGGATGGCAATTTTCCGCCCTTTCCCCGCAGCGTTTCGCACTCAGCAAGGTGCCGGCTTAACCGGCTGTTTACGCCCGCCGGCTAATCTCGCGAGCGTCAGGAAAGGAGTGCGCAGGTGCCCGAACACGCTACCGAACTGGTGGACTGGAACGATTTTGCCCGGACCCGCACGGAGCTGGGTACGGCTTTCATGCGCATTCTGGGCTATTTCCGCGAAGATGGTGAAAAGGCGATCGGCAGCATCGAGCAGGCCTTTCGCGATCGCGATGCCGTGTCCCTCGTCCGTCCGGCCCATACGCTGAAGGGCGAATCGGCTCAGTTCGGCGCCCATCGGCTCAGTGCCATGGCCGAGGAGATCGAAATGGTCGCACGTCGCTGCGTCGAATTTCGCGAGAGCCCGGACGAACTGATCGAGACCGTGGTGGCGCTGCGCCCCTGCTTTACCGAGACCATGGCCCTGCTCGATCGCGACGCCAATCCGCTGGTCGCGCGCCGTCCCACCTTCGGCCGCCGCGTCGAACCACAGGGCTTTGGTCGCGCCGGCTGATATTCGGTATTGAAATAAAACTGACCATGGCCCCATATGGCGGTCATGACCCGCTTCTCCGTCCTTGATCTCGTCCCTGTCCGCGAAGGCAGCGACGTGTCCGCCGCCCTTGCCGATGCTGCCGATCTGGCCGCCCATGTCGAAGCATTGGGCTATCACCGCCTCTGGGTGGCCGAACATCATGGCATGCCCGGCATCGCGTCGGCCGCCACGGCTGTCGTGCTCGCCCATATCGGCCAGGCGACTTCATCCATCCGCATCGGCGCGGGCGGCATCATGTTGCCCAACCACGCGCCGCTGCTGATCGCGGAACAGTTCGGCACGCTCGATGCGCTGTTCCCCGGCCGCATCGACCTGGGCCTGGGCCGCGCCCCCGGTTCCGACCAGAAAGTGTCGCAGGCCATCCGTCGCGGCCTCAGCGGCGGGGCCGACCAGTT
This sequence comes from Sphingobium sp. DN12, assembly GCF_051058005.1. Taxonomy (NCBI): domain Bacteria; kingdom Pseudomonadati; phylum Pseudomonadota; class Alphaproteobacteria; order Sphingomonadales; family Sphingobiaceae; genus Sphingobium; species Sphingobium sp. DN12. The sequence continues at coordinate 182,866 of NZ_CP173717.1, read as the reverse complement.
CCCCCGCGACGTGATCGAACTCCAGGCCTATTTCGCCGGCGACGATCGACTGGGCATTCAGGCCACGCCGGGCGAAGGCGCCAATATCCCGCTCTGGATTCTCGGCTCCAGCCTCTACGGCGCACAACTGGCGGCCGCGCTCGGCCTGCCCTACGCCTTTGCCTCCCATTTCGCCCCGGCCGCGCTGGACGAGGCGTTGGCCATCTATCGCCGCGACTTCCGCCCTTCGGCCCAGCTTGACCGCCCCTATGCCATGGCCGGCTATAACATCTTCGCCGCCGACAGTGCGGTGGAGGCAGAACTGGTCGCCAGTTCGATGCAACAGGCCTTCGTGCGGCTGCGCACCGGCCAGCCCGGCAAGCTGCAACCGCCGCTGGCGGGCTATTATGACAGCCTGCCGATGCAGGCGCGGGCGATGCTGTCCGACGTCCTGAGCGCCTCCAGCATCGGCACTCAGGCGGATGTCGAGCGCGACCTGGCCGCCTTCATCGATCGCACCGGCGTGGACGAGGTGATCATTGCCGCCCAGATCTTCGATCCGGCGGCGCGCAAGCGCAGCTATGAAATCGCCATGGCAGCGGCGCAGGCGATCGGCGCTCGCGAACTGGCCTGATGCCTCAGGAGGCGGCCAGCCGGCCGCCACTCATCAGCCCGGCCATGGTCGGCGACAGGCGCTGCATCAGGTTGCCGATCAGGATGACCACCGCCAGCACGAGGATGGGCTGGGCGATCAGATAGAGCGGATAGAGCGGCGATCCGAGCGGACCGAACAATTGCCCCAGTAGCGGCCCGCCCAGCCAGATCAGGATCAGATGGGCGCAGAAGAGGAAGAAGGCATAGGGCTCGACCCGCATCAGCAGGCCGCGCGCCGGGCTTTCGGCCAGTGCCCAGGCCAGCCGCCAGAAGCAGAGCGATGCCGCCATGCGCACCGCCATGTCGAGGCACGCCAGGGCCAGCGGCGCCAGCCCCGCCCCGCCCTTGAGCGAGACATAGAGCTGCGCGCCCATCAGCAGGCCGAAGGGCAGGGAAGCTGCCAGCATCGGCACAGCCGCGGCCCGGTCCGCCCAGCCCTCCCGCCGGGCCAATATGCCGATAGTGAAGAAGAAGAGGATCGACGGGCGCATCAGCACCGGCGGCCCGAGCCCCGCAATCTGGCATGACAGCGCCACCAGCGCGACCGCCATCAGCATCCAGTTGGGCAACCGCACCAGCAAGGGCGCCGCGACCATGCACAGGAACAGGTCGCGCAGGAACGGCATCTGGACATTGATGTCCGGATTGCGGTTGATGATGAACAATTCCTCGGCGATCCAGCCGCCCGACTGCGGCACCGGCGCCGACAGACCCAGCAGCCAGGCCGCGCCCGACACCAGCAGGATCGCCACCGCATTCCACAACAGCATCGGCAGCAGGATGGTCCGCGCCTTGCGTCCGACATGATCGAACCAGTTGCGCGTGCGCGCCGACCCGCCGACCAGCCAGCCGGAGATCAGGCCCAGCAGCGGCACCGCGCTGCGGCCGAAAATCTCCATCAGCACCCAGCGCAGCCCTTCCTGCGGGGAGCCACGCAGCAATTCCAGATCCTGGCCATTCCGTCCGGTCCAGGCATGGACATAGACGACACCCAGAATGCAGATCACACGCGCAATCGCGATCGCGTCGGAACGGCGCGTCGCATTGGCCAAGACGATATCGGGCAAGCAAAAATCCTGATTGTGGCAGGTTTCCAATGCCCGAAACCCGCTCCTGTTCCCCCTCCCGCGCGACGGAGCGAGCCGGAAGCGGGATCATGGGACGCATCAGCGCGGATTTCCGCGCTCCATGGGCCGTTCCGCAAGGGGCATTTCGGCCCGTGGGTAATCCAATATTTACCTCCCCCCGATAGCAATCTGGTCGATTGCCGGACGCGTGCCGGCTGCGGGGGACAATAGAGGCTCATGACCCAGATGCCGGGCGCACATCAATTTTCGCACGACACGGGCGCTGCCGCATCGTCTGCCGGCATGCACCAGCCGCTGGGCATGGTGTTCCAGATCGCCGGGTCGAGTTCGAAGATCCTGGTCGATCCCAACAGTCTCGCGGCGCTGGCCCATGATCCCGACACCTGCCTCGCCATGGCCGGCCAGGTCGGCAGCCAGGTGAAGATGCGGGTCGGCGATCGCTGGCTGATCGCCAACATCCGGTCGCTGATGCTCGACCGGCGCGATGGTGGCGCGATCATCGCCGATATCGATTTTCTGGGCGAAGGCGATGAGGAAAAGCTGACCGGCCGCATCTACGGATTCCGGCGCGGCGTCACCCGCTATCCCACACCCGGCACCGACATCTATCCCGTGTCCAGCTACGACATGCAGCAAATCTATGCCGCCGACGATCGGCCGCATGTCCAGATCGGCACTGTCTATCCGACGACGGACACGCGGGCCGCGCTCTATGTCGATTCGATGCTGGGCAAGCATTTTGCACTGCTCGGCTCGACCGGCACCGGCAAGTCGACCAGCGCGGCGCTGATCCTGCACCGCATCTGCGACCTGTCGCCCCAGGGCCATATCGTCATGATCGACCCGCATGGCGAATATGGCGCGGCCTTCCAGCAGAATGGCGCGGTGTTCGACGTGAACAATCTCGCCCTGCCCTATTGGCTGATGAATTTCGAGGAACATTGCGAGGTGTTCGTCACCTCCGAAGGCGCCGAGCGCACCCAGGATTGCGACATCCTCGCCAAATGCCTGCTCGCCGCGCGGATGAAGAACCGGCTGGCCGAAAGTATCGGCCGCCTGACCGTGGATTCGCCCGTTCCCTATCTGCTGTCCGATCTCACCGCGATCCTGCAGAACGAGATGGGCAAGCTCGACAAGGGCACCGGATCGCTCCCCTATCTGCGCCTCAAGTCCAAGGTCGACGAGATCAAGGGCGACCCGCGCTATTCCTTCATGTTCTCCGGCATGCTGGTGGCCGATTCGATGCAGGCCTTCCTCGCCAAGGTCTTCCGCCTGCCCTCGGGCGGCAAGCCGATCTCCATCATCGACGTGTCCTCCATGCCCTCCGACATCACCTCGGTGGTCGTCTCGGTGCTGTCCCGGCTGGTGTTCGACTATGCGCTATGGGCGCGCGACGAACCGCAGCGCCCTATCCTGCTCGTGTGCGAGGAAGCCCATCGCTACATCCCCGCCAGCACCGCCGGCGGCGGTCAGGCGGTGCGCCGCATCCTGGAGCGGATCGCCAAGGAAGGCCGTAAATATGGCGTATCGCTGGGCCTCATCACCCAGCGTCCGTCGGACCTTGCCGAAGGCGTGCTGTCGCAGTGCGGCACCATCATCTCGATGCGCCTCAACAACGACCGCGACCAGGCCTTCGTGAAGGCGGCCATGCCCGAAGGCGCGCGCGGCTTCCTCGATTCGATCCCTGCCCTGCGCAACCGCGAGGCCATCATCTGCGGCGAAGGTGTCGCCGTGCCGATCCGCGTCGCGCTCGACAATCTGGAAGAAGCGCGGCGCCCGGCTTCCGGCGATCCCAGCTTCACCCAGCTCTGGCGCCAGGCCGGCGGCGAGGACGATATCCTTACCCGCACCATCACCCGCTGGCGCAACCAGGGGCGCTGATCGGCGCTCCGGCCTCAGCCGGTCGGCGCGATCCGACCGGCCGGCTCGGTCTCGCTATGCACCGCCTCGCGGCATTCCTCTTCGTGCATCGGCACCATCAGCTTCGCCTTGCGCCAGCCGCCCTGCCAATAGACCAGAGCCGCGAGCGTCAGTGACACCGCCGACCCCACCGGGAAGCTCAGCCACAGCGCATCCGCGCCGATCCGGGGATAGGCGAGATAATAGAAGCCCAGCCGCACCGCGAAAAGGGTGAATACCAGGATCAGCAGCGGCGCCACCACCACGCCATTGGCGCGCATCACCCCGAACAGGATCATGGTGCAGCCAAACAGCATGAAACTCCAGCTCGCCAGCAGCTGCATGTTCCAGGCTGCATCGATCACCGCCTGGTTATGGCTCAGGAACAGCGCCAGCAGCGCTTCATGGAAGATCAGGATGACGACCACCATCGCGCCGGTGATCGCCAGCAGATAGGATATGCCATAGCCGGTGATCCGGCTGATCCGGTCCCATCGACCCGCGCCGATATTCTGCGCCGCCATGGCGCTGACCGCCGCGCCCATCGCCATCGCCGGCATCTGCAGATAGGTCCAGATCTGCTGCGCCGCGCCATAGGCCGCCGTCACCAGAAATCCTTCGCGATTGACCAGGCCGATCATCACCAGGCCGGACGTCGACATGACGATCATCTGCAGGCCCATCGGCAGGCCCTTGGTGGACAGCACCCGCATCTCGTCCATCGCGGGCTTGAGATAGCCAAGCTCCGCGCCGCGAAGCCGCAACGGCAGATCCTTGGCATAGGTATAGATGACCAGCGCGATCAGGCTGACGAAACCCGCCGCCGCCGTTGCCGCCGCCGAACCGCCGATCCCCATCGCCGGGATCGGCCCCAGCCCCAGGATCAGCACCGGATTGAGCACCAGGTCGATCGCCACCGACAGGATCATGAAGATCAACGGCGTGCGCGCGTCGCCGGTGCCGCGCAGCCCCATCATCATCATGACGCTCAGCAGCGAGGCCGGCATCGCGACGAAGATGACGCGCAGATAGGTCAGCGCCATGTCGAACGCCTCGGGCGGCGTCGCCAGCAGATGGAGCAGCGCCGGCCCGCCGAACCAGCCCGCCACCGCGACGCCCATGGCCAGCAGGAAGCAGAAGCCGACCGCCGAGCCGAAGGCCCGCCGCGCCGCATCCATGTCGCGCGCGCCGACCGCCTGCGCGATCATCACCGTCGACGCCATGCCGAAGCCGAACACGACGGAGAACATCAGGAACATGATGATATTGGCGTTCGCCGTCGCGGCGAGCGCCTGTGGCCCCAGGAAGCGACCGACCCAGATCGCGTTGATCGATCCGTTCAGCGACTGGAGGATATTGGACGCCAGCGTCGGGATGGCGAATGTCAGCAAGGTGGAGGCGATCGGCCCCTGTGTCAGGTCCCGCGCCCCTTGTGCCCCTGCTGCCATTCGCCCTTACCCCTTATCCCCGATTGCGGCGCAGGCTAGGCGGCTCAGCCCAGCCGGTCCAGTGCCGCCTTCAGCCTTTCCGCCTCGGCGGTCTTTTCGGCATGGTCCTCGCGCGCCTTGGCCACGGCCTCGGGCTTGGCCTTCTCGACAAAGGCCGGGTTCGACAGGCGACCGCCCAGCGAATCCCGTTCCTTGGCCGCCGCTGCCAGCGCCTTTTCGAGGCGGGTCTTTTCCGCCGCAATGTCGATCACGCCTTCCAGCGGCAGGATGAAGGTCGCCTCGTCGACGACGATCTGCGCCGCACCGCCAGCGACATCCTCGCCAAAGGCCAGACTCTCGATCCGGCCCAGACGCGCCAACGCCGCGCCCTGGCGATCCAGGCGGCCACGGGTTGCGTCCGCCGCATCGCGCACGACCATGCGCAGCTTGGCGCCCGGCGGCACGTTGAGTTCGGTCCGCGCGGTGCGGATCGCGCTCACCAGACGGATCAGCCAGTCGATCTCGCCCTGCGCTTCGGTGTCGACTTCATAGAGGGCGACCGGCCACTCGGCCACGATCAGTTCCTGCGCGCGCTGCCCGGTCAGCTGCCACAGCTCTTCAGTGATGAAGGGCATGAAGGGGTGCAGCATCACCAAAATCTGGTCGAACGCCCAGCCGGCAACGGCCTTCGTCTCGTCGTCCATCGAACCCTTGGTCAGTTCGATATACCAGTCGCAAAACTGGTCCCAGACGAAGTGATAGATGGCGTTGGCGCCCGCGTCGAAGCGCAGTTCGGCCATGGCCGTGTCGATCGCCTGCACCGTCGCCACCGTTTCGGCGATGATCCAGCGATTGACCGGCAGCGTCGCATGCGGCGCTTCGCGGCTGGTCGAGGCTGTGACGCCATTGGCCTGCAGGAAGCGCGCCGCGTTCCACAGCTTGGTCGCGAAGTTGCGATAACCCTCGACCCGCTTCTCATCCATCTTCACATCACGGCCCTGGCTTTCCATCGCCGCCATGAAGAAGCGCAGCGCGTCCGCGCCGAACTTGTCGATCAGGCCCAGCGGATCGACCACATTGCCCTTGGACTTGGACATTTTCTGCCCATCGGCCGCACGCACCAGGCCATGGAGATAGAGCTTCTTCCACGGCACATCGCCCATGAACTCCATCCCCTGCATCGCCATGCGCGCATCCCAGAAGAACAGGATGTCGAAGCCGGAGATTAGCAGGTCATTGGGATAATGGCGGGCCAGCGTCTCGCTCTGTTCCGGCCAGCCCAGCGTGCCGAACGGCCACAAGGCGGACGAGAACCAGGTGTCGAGCACGTCGGGATCGCGGACCAGCCTCTTGTTGCCGGCCTGCTGCTGCGCCTCTTCCTCGGTCTCGGCGACATAGGCATTGCCTTCGTCATCGAACCAGGCCGGAATCTGGTGCCCCCACCAGAGCTGGCGCGACACGCACCAGGGCTGGATATTCTCCATCCAGTTGAAGAAGGTCTTTGCCCAGCTCTTGGGGACAATCTCGATCCGGCCGTCGCGCACCGCCTGCATCGGCGCCACCGCCAGCTTGCCGGCGTCGACATACCATTGGTCGGTCAGCCAGGGCTCGATCACCACGCCCGAACGATCGCCATAGGGGGTCTGGATCGTGCGCGGCTCGAAATCGGCGGCGACGTCATCGCCTTCCTTATTCTTGGTGACATGCGGTACCAGCAGGCCCAGCGCCTTCATCTCGGCAACGACGATCTCGCGCGCGCCGTCCACGCCGTCCTTCTTGAAGCGGTGCAGCCCGAGGAAGCGATCGGGGATCAGGCCGTCGGCGGTCTGCACGACATTGGCGTCGGCATCGAACATGTTGAGCATGTCCGCGGCCTTCATGCCCGCGCGCTTGCCAACCTCGAAATCGTTGAAGTCATGGCCCGGCGTGATCTTGACCGCGCCCGAACCCAGTTCCGGATCGGCATGTTCGTCGGCGACCACCTTGAAGCGGCGGCCGGTGATCGGCTGGAGAATCTCCTTGCCGATGACCGCCTGATAGCGGGCATCGTCGGGATGCACGGCGATCGCCATATCGGCCAGCATGGTTTCCGGGCGGGTGGTGGCGACGACGATATGGTCGCTGCCATCGGCCAGGGTCACCCCGTCCGCCAGCGGATAGCGGAAGCGCCAGAAGCCGCCCTGCGTTTCCTTGGTCTCGACCTCCAGGTCGGAAATGGCCGAGCGGAAATGCGGATCCCAGTTGACCAGACGCTTGTCGCGATAGAGCAGGCCGCGCTGGTGCAGCTCTACGAACACCTTGATGACGGCCTTGGAAAAGCCCTCGTCCATGGTGAAGCGCTCATTGGCCCAGTCCATCGAACAGCCGAGGCGCCGTAGCTGGCTGGTGATCGCGCCGCCGCTTTCCGCCTTCCAGTCCCACACCTTGGCGACGAAATCGTCGCGGCTGAAATCGGTGCGCTTCTGCCCGGCCGCGTTCAGCTGGCGCTCGACCACCATCTGGGTCGCGATGCCGGCATGGTCGGTGCCGACCACCCACAGCGCATCCTTGCCGCGCAGCCGCTCGTAACGCACGACGATGTCCTGCAGCGTATTGTCGAGCGCATGGCCGACATGCAGGCTGCCGGTCACGTTCGGCGGCGGATTGACGATGGTGAAGGGGTCGGCGCCCGGACGGTCCGGGCGGAACAGGCCATTGGCCTCCCAATGCTGGTACCAGCGGGTCTCGATGGCGGCGGGGTCAAAGGTTTTGGGCAGTTCGGTCATGATCGCGCTTTAACGCCTGCCGCACGACACGCAAGGCATGGCGCGCGTCAGACCAGGCTAACCATGACTTCCGATGGCAGACCAGCGCGGATCGTGATGCTGCCATCGCCCTTTCGGGCGACCAATTGCGGTTCACTCAGGCTGTTGTCGAACACCCAGGCTCGATCCGCCTGGTCGAAGAACCAGCGCAACTGCGCGAAGGATCTTATGCGCCGCGCCGCCACCTTGTCGGCCGGCACATCATGCCCGCCCTTGGCCACCCGATAGGCGATCCGCTCCAGCTGGCGCTCCACCGAATCCAGATAGACATAGATCAGCCGTATCTCGAAGCCGCGCGCCCGCGCCTTCTCCACCAACCGCCGATATTTGGGACTGGACAGCACGGTCTCGACGCCGATGGTCTGATGCACGTCGATCGACGCATCCAGCCAGGCCTCGATCCTCTGCACGGCCGCCAGATTGGCGGCGTCCTGCACCAATCCTTCGCTTTCCCGAAGCCGGGCGGTCAGCAGGTCGGGATTGATGATCCAGACCGAACCGTCAAATTCGGCCACGTCGCTGCGTCCATAGGCCGAGCTTTTGCCACAGCCATTGGGGCCCGCGACGATCCACAGGCGCGGCCGCGCATGGCCCTTGCCGATCAAATCTTGTCCCTGATCGCCTTATTCTCTTCCCGCGCCTTGCGAACGCTGGCGCGGAAGGAGGCGAGGAATTCGGCCTCGAACTGCGGGCTGTCGGCATCGACCACCCGCAGCTTCACGGCCTTGCCGTCCTTGTGGACGGTCCGGTATCTGGGCTTGCCCGGCTTGCCGAGGTCGATGGGACCATCGACGATATCGACCTTCATCTTTGCCATGGGGTCAATATAGCAGGCCGGGCCAGCCCCTCAAAGGCTCATTTCCCCTTGGCCGCGCCGGTCCACTGGTCCAGCCAGCCCAGCGCCTCATCATACCATTGCAGCGAGTTCTTGGGCTTCAACACCCAGTGATTCTCGTCCGGGAAGACGACCAGGCGCGACGGGATTTCGCGGCGCTGCAAGGCGGTGAAGGCGGCCAGCCCCTGGGTATAGGGAATGCGGAAATCCTTCTCGCCGGTCACGACCAGCATCGGCGTCTTCCACTGGGCGACATGATTGACCGGGTTCCATTTCTCGAACTCTTCGGGCTTCTCATAATAGGGGCCGCCATGCTCCCATTCGTCGAACCACAGTTCCTCGGTCTCATAGGCCATGGCGCGGGCGTCGAACACGCCGTCATGCTGGACGATGCACTTGAAGCCGTCGGCCCACTGCCCCTCGATCCAGTTCATCATATAGCCGCCATAGCTGGCGCCGAGCGCGCAGGCGTTCTTCGCATCGACATTGGCGTCCTTCGCCGCCGCCGCGGCCAGGCCCAGCTTCAGATCCTCCAGCGGCTTGCCACCCCAATCCTTGTTGATCGCGTCGGTGAAGGCCTGGCCATAACCGGTCGAGCCATGGAAATCGACGATCACCGCGGCATAGCCATGGGCGGCGAACGCCTTGGGGTTCCAGCGATAGGACCAGCTGTCGTTGAAGCTGCCCTGCGGCCCGCCATGCACCAGGAAGGCGACCGGCAGCTTGCCCTTGGCACCGGTCGGCTTCACGATCTGTCCCCAGACCGTGTCGCCATTGGCACCCTTGAAGCTGAAGCGCTGGACCGACACGTCATCCACCCCGGCCAGCTTCTGCGCATTGACATTCGTCAGGCGCACCGGCTTGCCTTGAGTCTTTGAAGAGTAATTGGGGGGCATCTTCCAGAAATCGGCCGGCGACTGGATGCTGTCCAGCGCATAGACGAAGCCGCCATCGGGCAGCGGCACGACGCTGCCGGCATGGCCCTTTTCGGTGAGGCGCGTCACCTTGCCCGATGCGGCATCGACCCGGAACACCGGATTGTCGAGCACGTCATTGGCGGTGACCAGCAGCCCCTTGCCATGCGCTTCCCAGGCGATCGATCCGACCGACCGATCCCAGCCCTCGGTCAACGCGCGCGTCTCGCCAGTGGCGATGTTGCGCAGCATCAGCACCAGCCGATCGGCTTCATAGCCGGGCCGCTTCATCGCCGCATAGGCCAGCCATTTGCCGTCGGGCGACACCACCGGCATCGTGTCGGTCGCATCATTGGCGTCGGTCAGGTTGACCGGCTTTGCGCTGCCGTCGGCCGGCACGCTGAAGATATCGAGGTTGGTCGACAGCGGTTCGATCCGCCCGGCCTCGCGCAGGGCGAAGAACAACGTCTTGCCATCCGCGCTCCAGGCCAGTTCCTCTGCCCCGCCAAAGGGCTTGGACGGGCTGTCTCCGACCAGGCCGCCCATCACCGACACCGCCTTGCCGCCCGCGACCGGCATGACGAAGATCTGCGAACGCTGGCCGTCGCTCCACGTATCCCAGTGGCGCACGAACAGCTGGTCATAGACCCGGCCGCTGCCCGCGCTCGGCGGGGTCGGCGCCTGCACATCGTCGATCGTGCGCGCGCCGACCGGGCGGTCGGCCCACAGCGCCACCTTGTCACCCTGGGGGTTCAGCAGGAAACCGGAAATGCCGCCGGGCGCCTTGCTGATCTGCACCGGCTGACCGCCCGCGATCGGCGCGCGCCACAACTGGTCGTCGCCGCTGGCGTTGGAGACATAATAAAGCGCCCTGCCGTCGGCCGAAAAGACCGGCGATGCCTCATTCTTGTCGGGCACCGACGCGATCAGCCGGGGCGCCTGCCCCGCCTTGTCGATCGCCAGCAGATAGAGGTCGGTGCGGCCGCGATTATTGGCGAGATCCGTGCTGCGCAGCTGATAGGCCATCCACTTGCCGTCCGGCGACACGGTCGGCGACGACACCCGGTCCAGCGACACCATGTCATTGGGCGTGAAGGGACGGGCAGCCGCCGGCGCCACCAGCGCAGACGACAGCATCGGCGACAGGGCCAGTGCGCCAAGGCCGGCAAGCAGGATATGTTTCATGGAAAAATCACCCTCGGATCGAAAACACGGCGTGCCGGCGCATGCGATGCACGACCGGGCGCGTCGATGAGATGATCCGTGGTCTAGGCGCGCCTTACGCCCCCGGCAAGAGGCCGGCGCGCGATCGCCGGCCTGTCGGCCTCAGCGGCCGGTGATGCGGGAGATTTCCTTGGCGACCATGTCCTCGACCAGCGCGGGCAGACGCGCGTCGAGCCATTCCTTGAGCATCGGCCGCAGCATCGAGCGGACCAGAGCCTCCAGCGTATTGTCCTCACCCTCGCGCGGGCTGACCAGCATGGTGGACAGGGCCGAGAGCGAATGACGCGCGGCCACTTCGCTTTCCACCGACAGGATCGAGTCGCCGTCCGATTCGGACGGGGCCACAGCCTTCACGGCGCGGGTCGACTTGGGCGCGGGCATCACTTCCTCCACCGGAATCTCGTCGGTCAGTTCCAGCACTTCCTCGACCTCGGCCGACATCACCGCATGGGACGCGGCACTCAGGTCGATCGGGGTCTTCTGGCGGCGCTGCGGCGCGGCCTGAACGGCATCCTCGCCCTCTTCGGCGATGATCCGCTTGATGGACGAGAGTATCTCTTCCATCGAGGGTTCCTTGGTCATGTCACCCATGGATAATTCCCGTCCAAATTTCATTCCGCACCTATTCCGCCAAGATTACCTGTTCAGGTTAACAAGCGGTTAAGGCTGCGCGGCATCGACTTTGGCGTTTTGAGCCGGCGTGTCAACGGTACGCGTTGAAACCGCCTGGGGCTTGCCGTCATAGTCCCAGTCGAACCATTTGCCCTCGACCCGTTCATAATTGACCATCGGGTCATAGAGGGTGCCACTCTCCAGGCCCAGATCATCGGCCTCGGCATGGCCCATGGCTGCCAGCAGGGTGAAGCCGGCGACATAGGCATTGCGGCGCGCGGTCACCAGTTCGACCTTGGCGTTGAGCGATTCCTGCTCGGCATTGAGGATGTCGAGGATGGTGCGGCTGCCGACCGAATTTTCCGCACGCACGCCTTCCAGCGACAGTTCGGCGGCATCGACCGCCTTCTGGCTCGACTGGATCGTGCGCAGCGACGCCTGCAACGCGGCATAGGCGGCGCGCGCCTGCGAGATCACGCCGCGCTCGACCTCGATCTGCCGCTCGATCGCCTGCGACTCGAGCGCCTGGTTCTGGCGCACCTGCGCAGCCGGACGACCGCCCTGGTAGAAGGGAATGGTCAGGGTCGCACCAACGGCCGCCTGCTTGTTGGCCGCAATGTCCTTGTCCATATAGTCGGTATAGCTGCCCTGGCTGAAACCGCTCAAGGTCGGCAGCGTGGCGCCCTTGGCCGCCTTCACGTCATAGCGCGCCGCCTCACGCGACTTCTGCGCGGCCAGGATATCGGGATTGTCCGCCAGCGCGACGCGCACGGCGCTGTCGGGATCGGCCGGCAGGCCCGGCAGAGCGGGCGGCGATTCCAGATCGACCGGCGCCTCGCCGACCATCGCGATATAATTTTCGCGGCTGGTGATCAGGTTGGATTCGGCGCGCTGCAAGTCGGAACGGGCCAGTTCCAGACGCGATTCGGACTGGGCGACGTCGGTGCGGGTGACATCGCCGACCTCGAACCGGTCGTTGGTCGCCTGGAGATTGACCTCCAGCACCTTCACGTTCGCGGCATTGAGCGACACCAGCGCGCTGTCGCGGATCACGTCCATATAGGCGGCGACCGTCTGCGAGAACACGCTCGCCTCGGTCCCGCGCAGATTGGCCTGGCCCGATTCGACGCGCGTTTCCGCCGCCTTCACGCTGTTGCGGACGGTGCCGCCGGAATAGATGGGCACATCGATGCTGGCACTGGCATTGGCCGAGCGATGCGGCGCCAGGAAGCTGTTCGACGGACGCACCACCAGTTCCTGGAACTGGAGCTGCGAATTGGCCGTGGGCCGCCCCGCCGCCTTCTGGATCGGGACATTCTCGTCCGTCGCCCGCTGACCGGCGCGCGCGCCGGTCAGGGTCGGGTTGGTGCGATAGGCCTTGGCCAGCGCGCCCTGCAGGGTTTCGGCATGCGCCACCCCTGCCATGGAGGAGGATAGCAACAGCAAGGCTGTAGCGGCTTGGCGCCGAAGGGTCATACGCTTTGCTGTCATCTATCCTGTCTCAAAAAACGAACTGCTCCGGCGCGGCGAAACCGGGAAGCACGACCATTTCCATGTCGGTAAGGCTGGCGAGACCCAGCACGCCCGCCACCGCGCGGCCGCTGCACAGGCGAGCGACACCGCGTTCGACGACGCCCGTCACCACCCGTCCCCCATCGACTAGCTGCTGGACGAGCGCAGCGGGGACTTCCTCCACCGCGCCGTCAATGAAAAGAACATCATAGGGCGCACCGGCCGATGCGCCGGCGGCCAGCGGGCCACGCACCACGGTCACGCCGGGCACCGCGATCTCCGCGCCACCCTCGACCTCGACTGCCGTCACCTGCGCACCCAGCTCGGCGAGCAGCGCCGCGCTGTAGCCGGTCGCGGCGCCGATCAGCAGCACCTTCTCGCCGGCCTGGACATCGGCTTCCTTGAGCAGACGGCCAGTGACCAGCGGCGGGTTCAGCGCACGGTCGCCGTCCAGCGGGATCGGGCGATCGACATAGGTCATGGCCCGGCGCTCGGCGGGGACATAGTCCTCGCGCGGCACCTTCGCCATCACGGCGATCACGCGCTGATCGTCCACGGCGCTGGTGCGCAGCTGGCTCTCGACCATGGCGGTCCGCATCGAAGAAAAGTTCTGCTCGGTCACGATAGTTCCTCGCTTGGCACAACTGTATTGGCAATGCAATACAGTGAAGGGATTACCGGACCTCTAAATCAGCATTTCCCCCGCGCCAAGCGGCTTTCCACGATGGAGAGCGAGATTCTTGGGATTGTTCGCCTTCCCGCGCTTGACTTTGCGATCAAAGGCGGACATTTGCCGCCTCCACCGCACGGAAGGCCCGATGGCGGAGTGGTGACGCAGAGGACTGCAAATCCTTGCACGCCGGTTCGATTCCGGCTCGGGCCTCCATTTTCCAGATAGAAGCGATCCCTGCCGACTCAAGGCAGCAGCCCTGTTCAGGCTGCGCTGCGACGCATCGCCTGCCGCCAGCGCCAATAGCCCAGCACCGCCAGCCCGATCATCGCGGCATAGAGACCGGCCGTCAGCCACAGGCCCTTGAACGCGAACATCCCGACGTAGAAGATGTCGACCGCGATCCACAGCAGCCAGCTTGCCGCATGGCGCCGCGCGGTCCAATATTGGGCAACCAGGCTGAAACTGCTCAGCGCAGAATCCATCCAGGGCAGCGCCGCATCGGTATAATGATGGGTGAACCAGCCGATCGCGCCGGCACAGAGCGCCCCCAGCGCCAGCCCCTTGACGGCCCGCATCGGCGGCAGCGGCACCACCCTTACCTCGCCCTCGTCGCGCTTGCCCCGTGCCCAGCCGATCCAGCCATAAACGATGGCGATGCCGAACAGCCCCTGCAGCACCATGTCGGCATAGAGGCGCACGTCCAGGAACAGCTTGGCATACAGGGCGCAGGCCATCAGGTTGATCGGCCAGCACAGCAGATGCCGCCGCGCCGTCAGCCAGATGCCGAGGAAACTGATGATGACAGCGACGATCTCCAGCATCGACATCAGGCCGCCACCCCTTCACTTAGTTGCGCCAGAAAGCTCTGCCCCTCCCCCGACAGAAACCAGTCGGCATGGCCGACCAGATAGGCTTGCCAGGCCAGAATCGCCCCTTCGCGATCGACCAATATGCCGAAGAAATAATCGATTTCGGTCAGGGCGAATTCGACATGGACCAGCGGCAGCAGGCACAGCAGCGTATCGATCTCGCCTGGCCCCAGCGGCAGGACGCTGCGATAACCCGCCAGCAAGGCCAGTGCCCCATCCACATCCGCCGGCTCGGACAGTTGCCCGTCCTCCAGCGCCAGCCAGGGAATGGCCGTCCGCTCGATCGCGGTGGCCAGATCATGCAGGGCGCAGCTGCGGGTCGACAGGCCGAAATCGAAGATGCTGCTGACCGCCCCTTCCGCCGACCAGAGCAGGTTGGAGGGATGCCAGTCATTATGGGTCCAGAGCGCAGGCTGCTCCGCGAGCCGCGGTGCCAGCCCCTGCCCCAGCGCCGCGAACAGCCGTGCCAGTTCCGACCGCCAGGGAATGTCCGCCAGGAAGGCCGCCACCGCCGGTCGCGCCGCGACATAGGCGTCCGCTGCGACCAGTGGATCGACGGCAGGCAATATGGTGAAGCTCGACACCAACGGATGCGGCCCGCGTGCCGGCGCCGCGAAACCGGCCGCCGCCCGATGCAGTTGCGCCAGCGCGACGCCAGCCGCAAAGGCGTGATCGGGCGACAGGAAGGGCGTCCAGGACTGGCGATCGCGATAAAGATCGATACCCGGCGCCTGGCGATGCAGCTCATAGCTCCATTCGCCCAGCGCCATCGCGCTGGCACCACCGGTCGCGCGCAGCACATCGGGCACCGCCAGTCCGGCACCACGCAGATGCGCCATATAGCCATGCTCCTCGGCCAGCGCCGCCGGCGTCCGCAAGCGCTGGTGATGCCGCTTCAGGAACAGCGGGCCGCGATCCGTCTCGACCAGCGCCGCCGCCGAAAAGGGGCGCGGCGAATGCCAGGCCAGCGCCGCCAGCCGGCCTGCGTCAGGGAAGTGGGCTAGCACCGCCGCTGCCTCATCCGCCGTGATCGCCGGCCAGGCCGGCGCCTCCAGCGCCAGCCCCATGCCATGGACCAGATGCGGAGCGGCGGCACTCATCGTCAGAAGGCGCGCGACAGCGTCGCCACCACGGCGCGCCCGCTGCCGACATAATAGGTCGGCGCCGAACCGGCGATCAGCGTGCCGTTACGCCCGACCGTGTCCTGCGCATTGGTGCTGATCGAATAGACGCCCGACAGGACGCGCGGATTTGTGACGTTGATCGCGTTGATGCGCAGGTCCATCACCTGCGCGTCGATCAGCCCGGCCAGATGCACGCCGACCGACAGGTCCAGCGTGGCATAGCCCTTGATGCTCTCGTCATTCATGAAGGTCGCATATTGGCGGCCGACATATTTGAGCGCGCTGCTGCCGAACAGCCGGCCATCATCATAGGTGCTGCCCAGCGCGAACTGGAAGCTGGGGGCCGACACCGCCCGCTTGCCCCTGGTCGGCAGATAATCGCCGTTGATCGCCAGATCGTCGTTCAGCCGCGTGTGCAGATATTCGGCCGAGGCATAGATGCTCATCCCCTTGGCCGGACGATAGTCGATCTCGCCATCCAGGCCATAGCTGCTCTGGCTGCCGGCGTTGATGGTCGAATTGACCAGCGCGCCGCCGCTGTCGATCACCGTCGCCACCTGGCGGTTGCGGAAATGATAATGGAAACCGGTCAGCGAGAAGGACAGGCTGGGGCCGATATAGCGATAGCCCAGCTCCTGCGAGATCGAATATTCATTCTTCAGCGCATTGGTGCCCTGGCTCACCAGTTCGCCGCCATAATAGCTGTTGTAGAGCGCGAACTCGTTGGGCGTGCGGAAATTGGTGGTGATGTTGGCGAACAGCTGCTGCCGGTCGTCCAGCTGATAATGGATCGCCGCCCGCGGCAGCGCGGCAAAGCTGTCGATCCGCACCGTCGATTGCGGGCCGGGCAGATAATTGCGGCCGTTGCGCAGCAGGTTGACGCCCTTGAAACCGATGTCGATGCCAAGCTTGGGCGTCACCGCAATGCTGTCAGCCAGGAAGAAGCCCTTGGTGACCGTCTCCGTGCGCTGATTCTCATAGGCGAGCAAGCGCCCGTCGGCGGTGCGGATCGCCTTGTCCTGATAGCCCCACTGGTCGACCGGGCGGCCATCGGCATCGATCGACGTATAGGATTGCGTCACCCGGTCGGTGCCATAGTCGAACCAGAGGCCGGCCACGATCCGATGCGCGCCGGCCTGCAGCGTCAGCTTGCTGACGTCGCCGACGCGGAACTGCTTGCCGGTCCAGTTGCCCATTACCGTAGCGACGCCCTCGACCGCGCCGGGCAGGTCGATCGGCTGGGTCAGTTCCTCGGTGCCCAGATAATTGCCGGTGGTGGCGAGCTGCGTGCCATAGGGCGAATTGCCATGGCCCATCTGCAGATAGGCGCTGCTGTCGAAGCTCAGCGTGTCGCTCAGCTTCAGGTGGACGGGCGCCGCGACATAGAAATTGCGGAACGGCGCGCGATAGAGGCGCCAGTAGTTGGTATTCCCCTCGCTATAGGTCTCGTCGAAATTATAGCCGCGGCCAGAGGCTTCCCAGTCCGTCTTGCTGGGGCTGGGATAGGTCGATGTCTTGGCGTCATTGAAGGAAAAGGCGATGCTCGCCCGGTTGCCCTCGCCCCATTCGTTCAGCAGCTTGGCATCGATATGCTGGCGCTGATCATGGCCCGCCCCGCGCCAGTTGTCGGCACGGTTGTTGGAATAGGAAATGAAGGCCTTCAGCCCGGTCGATCCGATCCGTCCCGTGTCGATCCGCGCAAAGACGCGCCGCTCGTCATAGGAACCGACCGACAGGTTGACGAGGCCGCCCGCCTCCGCCCTGGGATCATCCAGCGTCAGCGACAACAGGCCACCTGCCGCCGCCACCACCGGCGAGTCAATGTCTGCCGAGCCCTGCGCCAGCATCACCTGCCGCACATTCTCCGCATCGGCGAATTGGGAGGGATAGGCATAATAATAGCCGATGTCGTTCTGCGGCGCGCCTTCCATCAGCACGCCGATCTGGTCCTGGCCCAGGCCGCGCAGCGTCAGGCTGGACGATGCCGACAGGCCATAGGGGTCGCTGGACGAGACATTGGCGCCGGGCAGCAGGTTGACCAGCTGGAAGGCGTTGAGCGTCGGCGCCTGCTTGATGATGAAGTCGGTGGAGATCGCGCTGACCGCCTTGGGCGCGCTCTGATCGGGCAGCAAGCCTTCGGGGTCGGGATGGCCGACGACCTGGATATTGGTCGACTGGTCCAGTTCATCCTCCGCCATCGCGGGCGATGCAATCATCAACAGGGCCAGCGTCAGGCAGGCGCTTCCAACATGGGGCAATCGGGCAGTCTTCATCTCACGTCCACTCCACAGGAGGGACGACGGACCTGCCGCCTTGCCCTCCCTACGCCGGTATCAGCCGGATCAGGTTCAGCGGGTCGTGGTCTGCTGACCACCTCTCAGCCGCGCATGAGCGGCCCCCCGGGGATGGCCGCCCCTTAGGCGTTTCGACGCGAAGTGGAAAGCCCTCTCTATCGGCTCTCGACTTATCGAAGCCCGCCCGGCTAAGACATGGCCATGATGAAGCTGTTCATTGGCAACAAGGCCTATTCGAGCTGGTCGCTGCGCGGCTGGCTGGCGTGCAAGCTCTCCGGCCTTCCGTTCGAGGAAGTGGTGGTCCCCCTCTATGACGAGGAATGGGAAAAGCGTCGCGAGGGCGATGAGTTCGCCCCCTCCTCCGGCAAGGTGCCGATCCTGTGGGATGGCGACGACATCGTCGTGTGGGACAGCCTGGCCATCGTCGAATATCTCAATGAAAAGACCGGGGGCGACCAGTTCTGGCCGACCGATCCGGGTGCCCGCGCCATGGCCCGCTCGATGGCGGCCGAAATGCACAGCAGCTTCGCCGCGCTCCGCCGCGAGCACAGCATGAACATCCGCCAGATCTATGATCCGGTCCCGCCGTCGGAGGCCGTCGCCCACGACATCAGCCGGATCATGCAGCTCTGGGCCCAGGCCCGCGCCCGCTATGGTGGCGAGGGCGACTTCCTGTTCGGCGAGTTCGGCGCCGTCGACCTGATGTTCGCGCCGGTCGTTACCCGCTTCATCACCTATCAGCTGCCGGTCGCCCGCTTTGCCGAAGCCTATATGCGCGCGATCATCGCCCATCCCTGGATGCAGGAATGGATCGGCGAGGCGCAGGCGGAGGAATGGGTGATCGACAAGTTCGAAGTCCCGCCGCAGACGGCCTGACCCGATGAGCGACAGCCCCGAGGCCAAGCAGGAGACCCGCAAGGAGGAAGCCGCCCGCATCCGCCGGCGCTGGATCACGCTGGGTGAGTTGCTGGCGGTGGCGGCGGTGCTGATCTCTGCCCTCACCCTCTATCTCAACTGGGCCGACAAGAAGGACGAGCGCGCCAGCAAGGCCGCCGAAAGCAGCAAGGCCTCCGCCCGCGCCGCCCGGCTGGTGCTCAACGCTTCGGCCGATGGCGATAGCCGCCTGACGCTCAAGCCCGCCGATCCCGATCAGCTGGTGCAGAGCCAGACGATCCATTTCCCCAGGGCGCTCGGCATCGCACCGGTCGACACCACCGGCGAACCGCGGATCGAGGCCGGCTGGTTCGAGGATGCGCTGAAAAAGGCGCGCAACGCCGCCAAGCTGCCCGACGACAGCATCGGCGACGAGAAACTGCCGGTGACCATCGTCACCCAGTTCGTCGTCAATGGCGACACCCACAGCGATTCCGCCGTCTACGACATCGGCTATGGCATCGCCGGCAAATGGCTGTCCGGCCATAAGCTGACCCTGCGCGGCCTGTCCCTGGTCAGCCACGCCCAGGGCGCCGACGCCCAGGCCCAGATCGACGCCCGCTGGGCGCGCCAGACGAAAGGCTAGGGCTGCGCGCTCGAAACATCGACCAATCGCGGTCATTCCTCCCCGGCACGGGGAGGTGGCAGCGCGAAGCGCTGACGGAGGGGCAGGCGCCCTCTAACGCCGCGCTATCCGGCCTGTGCCCCTCCACCATTTGCTACGCAAATGGTCCCCCTCCCCGTACCGGGGAGGAATGGCGGGAAACCACCCAAATCCGTCATCCTGGCAACAAAAAACCCGGCCGCTCCTTGCGGGAGCGCCGGGCCTTTTGCTCGTCCGGGGACGGGTGTCGGGTTTAGCCGACGATTTCTTCGGGCTTGAAGAAATAGGCGATCTCGATCGCGGCATTTTCTTCGCTGTCCGAACCATGGACCGAATTGGCTTCGATCGATTCGGCCAGTTCCTTGCGGATGGTGCCGGCGTCGGCATTGGCCGGGTTGGTGGCGCCCATGATGTCGCGGTTGCGGGTCACGGCGTTTTCGCCTTCCAGAACCTGGACGACGACCGGGCCCGAGATCATGAAGGCGACCAGGTCAGCAAAGAAGGGGCGTTCCTTGTGAACGGCATAGAAGCCCTCGGCCTGTTCGCGGCTCATGCGGATGCGCTTGGAAGCGACGACGCGCAGGCCGGCTTCTTCCAGCATCTTGGTGACGGCGCCGGTCAGGTTGCGACGGGTTGCGTCGGGCTTGATGATCGAAAAAGTGCGCGTGACGGCCATGGCCCTCATAACTCCGGATTGTTGGAATAAAGTTGCGCGCCCTTTAGACCGGGCCGGATCACTTCGCAAGAGGGGCGCGAGTGGGCTTGGTAGAAGTCCCTATTTCCGGGCGTTCACGGTCCCTGCACCCATTTGCGGCCTTCCTGCCGCCAGAAGCGCGGGGTCACGCCCTCGCGCTTGCTGAGCGCCCGCCAGCTGGCCCGCGCCCCGTCGATCGTGTCCGCATCGAAGAAATAGAAGGCGCGATCGAAGCCCA
The DNA here is from genome assembly GCF_051058005.1 of Sphingobium sp. DN12. Taxonomy (NCBI): domain Bacteria; kingdom Pseudomonadati; phylum Pseudomonadota; class Alphaproteobacteria; order Sphingomonadales; family Sphingobiaceae; genus Sphingobium; species Sphingobium sp. DN12. The sequence goes on along the minus strand of NZ_CP173717.1, from coordinate 162,489 downwards.
GCGCCTCCTCGCGCCATACACCGTCCGCCAGCGCAACATGCCTGGCGCCATTGGCAGCGTCACAGCTCTGCGCCAACAGCACCGGCTGGGCGGCGTCCACCCCGTCGCCTGCCAGCCCATTGGCCAGGAAGCTTTCGGGTGGCCCCGCCCACAGGCCCGCCGATATGCGGGCCAGCCGTTCCGGCTCGTCGGCCACCACCAGCAGCCGCGCGCCCATGTCCAGGATGCGCGCCGCGATCGCGGGCAGCACCCCTTCCACGGGATCGCGGCTGAGCTGGTAGAAGTCGACCTGCACCGGCTTCAGCGCTCGAACTTGTCGGCCACCAGCTGGTCGATCAGGCGCACGCCATAGCCAGTCGCGCCCTTGTCGGCGGTGGCGCCCGGCTTGTCCGACCAGACCATGCCGGCAATGTCGAGATGCGCCCACTTCACGCCTTCGTTGACGAAGCGCTTGATGAACTGGGCAGCGGTGATCGAGCCAGCGAAGCGCGGGCCGATATTCTTCATGTCGGCGATCGGGCTGTCGATCAGCTTGTCATAAGCCTCCGACAGCGGGAAGCGCCACAGCTTCTCGCCGCTGATCTTGCCCGCCGCCAGCAGGTCGTCGGCCAGCGCATCGTCGTTGGAGAACAGGCCGCCATGCTCGCTGCCGAGCGCAATCATCATCGCCCCCGTCAGGGTGGCGAGATCGATCACCACTTCAGGTTCATAGGTCTTCTGCGCCCAGGTCACCGCGTCGCACAGCACCAGACGGCCTTCGGCGTCGGTGTTCAGCACCTCGATCGTCTGGCCCGACATCGACGTCACGATGTCGCCGGGGCGCTGCGCATTGGCGTCGGGCATATTCTCGACCAGACCACAGATGCCGACGACACGCGCCTTGGCCTTGCGACCGGCCAGCGCCTTCATCGCGCCCGCCACGGCGCCGGCGCCGCCCATGTCCCACTTCATGTCTTCCATGCCGGGGCCAGGCTTGAGCGAGATACCGCCGGTGTCGAAGGTCACGCCCTTGCCGATGAACACCACCGGCTTGTCGGCGGCGCCATCGGTGCCGTCCCATTCCATCGCCAGCAGCCGCGCTTCGCGCGCCGACCCCTGCGCCACGCCCAGCAGCGCGCCCATGCCCAGCTCCGTCATCGCCGCGCGGTCCAGCACGGTGATCTTGACGCCCAGCTCGGCCAGATGCTGGCAGCGCGCGACGAAGCTTTCGGGATAGAGGATGTTGGCCGGTTCCGACACCAGTTCGCGGGTGAAGGCGACACCGGCGGCGACTGCCGACAACTTGGCCCATTCGACCTCGGCGCCGTTTGCGACGATCGTCACGGTCGCCAGCGTCGGCTTGGCCTTTTCGGGCTGACGCGTGCGATAGGTGTCGATCCGCCAGCTGCGCAGCAGCGCGCCCAGGCCCAGCCGGGCGGCATCCTCGCCGCTTACGCCGGCCGGGAATTCGACCGCTGCGTGGATCGCGCCACTGGTCGACAGCTTGGCGGTCAGCGCGCCGCCGGCCCGCTCCAGGTCGGCCGCACTGCCATTGCCGATGCCCAGCAGCAGGACGCGCAGCACCGCGCCGCCTTCCTCGACGAAGCTCTCGACGCTGCCGCCCGCCTCACCGGCGAAGCGCGCGGCGGCGGCGCCGGCGACCAGCGTGGCCGATGCGGCGAGCGGCAGGCTGTCGACAGTCCCCTTCGCCACGGCAAGGACCAACGTGTCGACCTGGGGGCGCGTGGGGCTGAATTGGATGTCCATCTGGGGGCCTTTTCTCTGGAATGCCGTGTCGTTCTTGTTTCAGCCAGATAGTGCGGCTTTGCCGCTCTGCAAAGCCATTCGGCGGATTTCCGCCGTCCCGAATGCGAGCAGCGATTGCGGCGCGGGCCAAGCAGTGCGATAGGCAGGGACCAGAAGTGCCCACAAAGAGGCCCCTACGCTTGCAGATTTCCGTGTTTCCCCTGTCGTTCAAACAGGCGCTGCTTGCCGGCGCTGCCTCGTCCTGCCTGCTCGCGGCGCCGCTGGCCCATGCGCAACAGGCACCCGAGTCCAAGCTGAACGAGCCCCAGACGCCGATCAGCGCGCCCGACGCGCCGGTGCCCGACAATGACCAGGAAATCGGCTTCGCCGCCGATACGCTGGAATATGACACCAACAGTCAGGTCGTGACCGCCACCGGCAACGTCCAGTTGCTGCGCGACGGCAACCGGCTGCGCGCTGACAAGATCGTGTGGGACCGCAACACCGGCAAGGTCGAGGCACAGGGCGCCGTCTCGGTGATCGATCCCGACGGCAATGTCGCCTATGGCGACCGCTTCGATGTCACCGATACGCTCAAGGACGGCGCGGTCGACAATATATTGCTGGTCCTCCAGAAGGGCGGCCGCATGGCCGCGACCAAGGGCGAGCGGGTCAATGGCGTCTACACGCTGCACCACGCGGCCTATACCGGCTGTCCGGTGGAGGGCAGCGACGGCTGTCCCAAGGAACCGACCTGGCAGATCAACGCGGTCAAGGTCGTCTATGACCCGACCAAGCAGCGCGTCTCCTATACCCGCGCCAATGTCGAGCTGTTCGGCCTGCCGCTGATCCCGGTGCCGGGCCTGTCGCATCCGGTCGGCGACGATGGCGGCAGCGGCCTTCTGGTCCCCAATATCCGTTATGACCGGGTCAACGGCTTCGAGGTCGCGGTCCCCTATTATCTCAAGCTCGCGCCCAATCGCGACCTGACCGTCACGCCGCACGTCTACAGCGATTCGCTGCCGATGATCGAAGGCAATTTCCGCCATCTCTACGATCGCGGTGCCTATCAGATCACCGGCTATGCCACCTATGGCAGCCGGTCGAGCGGCATCACGCCGACCGATTCGCAAAAGGATATTCGCGGCGCGATCGACGCCAGCGGCGGCATGCAGCTGTCGCCTGAATGGAGCGTCAACGGATCGATCCGGGTCGCCACCGACCGCACCTTCCTGCGCCGCTACGACATCAGCCGCGACGACCGCCTGCGTTCGACCCTGGGCGTCCAGCGGATCGGCGAGAACAGCTATTTCTCGCTCGCCGGCTGGGCGGTGCAGACGCTGCGCGTCGACGATCCCCAGGGCCAGATGCCGATCGCCCTGCCGGTCATGGACTATCGGCTGCGGATGAAGGATCCGCTGCTCGGCGGCCAGATGCAGTTCCAGGCCAATACGCTGGCGATCACCCGGACCGAGGGGCAGGACACCCAGCGCGCCTTTGCCGCGTTCGAATGGAATCTGCGCAAGCTGACCGGCCTTGGCCAGGAAGTGAATTTCACCACCTATCTGCGCGGCGACGTCTATCACAGCAGCGACAATCTGCTGACCGACACGATCAGCTATGCCGGCGATCCGGGCTGGAAGGCGCGCGGCATCGCCGCCGCCGCGGTCGACATGCGCTGGCCCTTCATGGGTGAGGCGTTCGGCGGCGTGCAGCGCATCGCCCCGCGCGTCCAGATCGTCGCCTCGCCCCATCTCGCCAACCTGTCGGTGCCCAATGAGGATGCCCGGTCGGTCGATCTGGAGGACAGCAACCTCTTCGCGCTCAACCGCTTCGCGGGCTATGACCGGTTCGAGGATTCGAGCCGCATCACCTATGGCCTGGAATATAATCTGGCGCTGCCCGACTTCACGCTCGACGCCAATGTCGGCCAGAGCTACCGGCTCGACAACCGCGCCAGCATCCTGCCCGACGGCACCGGCCTGTCCGACCGCATGTCCGACATCGTCGGCCGCTGGACCATCCGCTACAAGGATTTCGTCAGCTTCACCCAGCGCTTCCGGGTCGACAAGGACAATCTGGCGGTCCGCCGGAACGAGGTCGACGCGACCGTGGGCAGCAAGAAGACCTATGCCCAGATCAGCTATTTGCGCCTCAACCGCAACGCCAACATCACGCTGGAGGATCTGCAGGACCGCGAGGAACTGCGCCTGGGCGGCCGCATCCAGTTCGCCCGCTTCTGGTCGGTGTTCGGCTCGACCGTCATTGATCTTACCGGCGCGCAGGAAGATCCGGGCACCACGGCCGACGGCTATGAGCCCGTGCGCCAGCGCCTCGGCGTTGCCTATGAGGATGATTGTTTGACGCTGGGCTTTACATGGCGGCGCGACTATCAGACCAACGGTGACGCGCGCGCCGGCAACAGCTTCCAGCTGCGGCTGGCTTTTCGCAATATTGGCATATAAGGAACTGCCTTCCCGCCGTCCGCTCAGGACCGGTTAAGGCGGAACGGGGCATTGGCTCCCGACCGTATTGGAGATTTTTGCCGACGATGCTTTCTGTCGTTTTCTCGCCCAAATCCGTTCGCTCGGGCCTGCGCACCCTGTTCCTGTCCACCGCCCTTCTGGGCATGGCGGCACAGACCGTATCGGCCCAGGCCGTCGACGATGACGCCGATCAGGGCCTGAACCTGCCCAAGGATGTCACCATCTTCGGCAAGAATGATCCCAATGTCCGCAAGGCAACGGCGATCGTGAACGGCCGCATCATCACCGGCACCGACGTCGACCAGCGCCTGGCCCTGATCATCACCGCCAATGGCGGAAAGGTGTCGGCCGAGGAGAAGGAACGGCTGCGCGTCCAGGTTCTGCGCAACCTGATCGACGAAACGCTGCAGATCCAGGAAGCGGCGGCCAACGACATCAAGATCGATCCGGCCGAAGTGAACCAGAGCTATGAGCGCGTCGCGGCCAATTTCCGCAAGTCGCCCACCCAGTTCGACCAGTATCTGCGCGAACAGGGCAGCTCGGCCAGCAGCATCAAGCGCCAGATCGAGGGCGAACTGGCCTGGAGCCGCCTGCTCCGCCGCAACATCCAGCCCTTCGTCAACGTTTCCGAAGACGAAGTGAAGTCGGTGGTCGATCGCCTCAACGCCGCCAAGGGCAGCGATGAAGTGCGGATCAGCGAAATCTATCTGTCCTCGACGCCGGAAAACCGTGACCAGATCACGGCCAACGCCCGCAACATCATCGAACAGATCAAGCAGGGGGGCAGCTTCGCCGCCTATGCCCGTCAGTTCTCCGAAGCCTCCACCGCCGTCGTCGGCGGCGATCTCGGCTGGGTCCGGCCCAGCCAGCTGCCGACCGAACTGGCGCAGGCCGCCACCGAATTGCAGGTCGGCCAGCTCGCCGGCCCGATCGAGACGGTGGGCGGCATGTCGATCATCTATGTGATGGACAAGCGCAAGGTGCTGACCGCCGATCCGCGCGATTCGCTGCTCAGCCTCAAGCAGCTGTCGGTCCTCTTCCCGGCCGGCACCAGCAAGGAAGCCGCCAGCCAGAAGGCTGCGACCTTCGCCGCCGCGGTCAAGGAGATCAAGGGCTGCGGCCAGGCGAACGAAATCGGCGCCCGCATCGGCGCCGACGTGGTCGACAATGACAATGTGAAGCTGCGCGACCTGCCGCCCCAGTTGCAGGACATTCTGGTCAATCTGCAGGTCGGCGAATCCACACCGCCCTTCGGTTCGATCAACGATGGCGTCCGCGTCCTGATCGTCTGCGGCCGTGACGAGCCGCAGTCAGCCAACGCCCCCAATCCCGAACAGATCCAGGCCCAGCTGGAAGAGGAACGCGTCAACAAGCGCGCCCGCATCTATCTGCGCGATCTTCGCCGCGATGCCGTTATCGAATATAACTGATCCGGGCAGCCTGCCGCCCTTCGCCGTCTCGCTCGGCGACCCGGCAGGCATCGGACCGGAAATCGTCGCCAAGGCGTGGGTCATGCGCGAAGCGCGTGGCCTGCCCACCTTCTTCGCCGTCGGCGATGCCGCATCGCTGCGCGCGGTGTGGCTCGGCCCGGTCGAGATCGTCGGATCGCCCGAGGAGGCCGCGCAGGTGTTCGAGCGCGCCTTGCCTTGCATGCAGGTAGCCGAAGCGGGCGAGATCGTGCCCGGCACGCCCAGCATCGATGGCGCCCGCACCGCTTTCCAGGCACTAGAGGTCGCGGTCGGCCTTGCCCGCACCGGATCGGCCGCCGGCATCGTCACCGCGCCGGTCGGCAAGGAACAGTTGTACGGCGTCGGCTTCACCCATCCGGGCCAGACCGAGTTCGTCGCCGAACGCTGCGGCGTCTCGGCCCAGAACGCGGTCATGATGCTCGCCGGCCCGTCGCTCAAGGTGGTGCCGATCACCATCCATATCGCGCTGGCCGATGTGCCCGCGGCGCTGACCATCGATCTGATCCGCGCGCGCGCCCTCACCACGGTGAAGGGGTTGCAGCGCAATTTCGGGATCGCCCGTCCCCGTCTCGCCGTCGCCGGCCTCAACCCGCACGCCGGGGAGAATGGCGCACTCGGCCGCGAGGAGATCGAGGTGATCCGCCCGGCGATCGAAGCGCTGCGCGCCGAAGGGATCGACATTGTCGGCCCGCTGGCGGCCGATGGCATGTTCCATGCCCGCGCCCGCGAAGCCTATGACGCGGCGCTCTGCATGTATCATGATCAGGCGCTGATCCCGATCAAGACGCTGAACTTCGACGATGGCGTCAACATCACTCTGGGCCTGCCGATCGTGCGCACCTCGCCCGATCATGGCACCGCCTTCGGCATTGCCGGCACCGACAGCGCCAATCCCGGCGCGATGATCGCCGCCCTCAAGATGGCGGCCGAAACCGCCCGCGCACGGATTGCCTATGCCGGCTAACGCCCGCCCTACCTTGCCGCCGCTGCGCGATGTGATCGCCGCCCATGGGCTTCAGGCCAGCAAGGCGCTTGGCCAGAATTTCCTGCTCGACGAACAGTTGCTCGACCGGATCGCCGCCATTCCCGGCAGCATCCGGGATCAGCCTGCGTTTGAGGTCGGCCCCGGCCCCGGCGGCCTGACCCGCGCGATCCTGCGCGCCGGCGGCAAGCTGGTCGCGGTCGAGCGCGACCGGCGCTGCCTGCCGGCGCTCGCCGAACTGGAGTTGGCCTTCCCCGGCCAGTTGCGCGTCATTTCCGGCGACGCGATGGAGGTGGATGCCCGTGCCGAGGCCGGCGATGGCGCCCATATCATCGCCAATCTGCCCTATAATGTCGGCACCGCCCTGCTGGTCGGCTGGCTGTCGGCGCTATGGGCGCCGCTGCCCTGGTGGTCCAGCCTGACCTTGATGTTCCAGATGGAAGTGGCCGAACGCATCGTCGCGAAACCGGGCACCGACCATTATGGCCGCCTCGCCGTCCTCGCCCAGTGGCGCAGCGACGCGCGCATTGCCATGAAGGTACATCGCAGCGCCTTCACCCCGCCGCCCAAGGTGATGTCGGCCGTGGTCCACATCACCCCCAAGCCGGCGCCCGAAGGCGTGCAGCTCAAGATTCTCGAACGCCTGACCGCCGCCGCCTTCGGCCAGCGCCGCAAGATGCTGCGCCAGAGCCTCAAGTCCGTCCCCGGCGCCCTCGACGCGCTGGAGGCGATCGGCATCGACCCGCAACGCCGCGCCGAAACCGTCAGCGTCGAAGAATTCGTCACCCTCGCCCGCCAGCTCGGCCAGGCAACCACCAGCGCCTGATTCCGCTACGCCCCCCCCCCCCCAGCAAGGCCCAGAGACGGAGCAGAAACTGAACGTCTCTGGCACGGTCACCCCTGCGGAGGCGTGGATGATGAAGTTGGGTGGGAAGCGAACCGTCCGAAATCCTCCCCAAGCTCGCTTGGAGAGGGGGACCGCCGAAGGCGGTGGAGGGGCAATGACGTTGCGCTTGCGCCATTTCCCCTCCGTCAGCGCTTCGCGCTGCCACCTCCCCAAGCAAGCTTGGGGAGGAACTGGAAACGTCAGCTTCTGATCGTCAGCCAAGCGCAGCGAAGCCCTGTCCTACTCGCCCAATCTCTGATCTACCCTGGGCGATGCACCAGCGCCGCCCCCTTCCCTCGCCCCGACCGCAGCCCGCCACAGTCCGTGACGCATGTGTCGCCTCCCTGTCGCGTCGGAATGACCCGACCGCCGCGTCGGTGCGAGGCTGTCCTGACCCGAATGACGCGCGACGGTCGCGTCATGGGTGCGTGGCAGGCGCATATCCGGTGCAAACGGCCCTGAATGCCGCACGACACTATGAACTTCGGCCCTGTCGCGCCGGCATGACCTTTGCCAATCCCGGCTTATCGGCAATAGCCTTCCTCGCCCGGCTTCACGATCAGGCAATCCTGCTTGTCGGCGAGATATTTGAAGCCCGTCTCCGCCCCCGTGCCCGGTCGGATGGCGAGATCGCGGCCATCGCGCACGAAGCGGATCGTCGCGCCATCGGCCAGGCCGCTATAGGTCGCCTCCCGGTCGAGATTATCCTTGTTGGCCAGCGCATAATGGCCCAGCTTGCCGTCGGGCGCGGGCTGGATGTCGAGGAACAGCCCTTCCGGCCCGGTCCAGCGCCCGACCCACTCGTCGGTGGGCAGCGCCGCGCCCGCATTGTCGGGTGCCGCGACAGAGTCCGTATCCTCGATCGCCTCGGCATGGGCCGGCACGCTCGCATTGTTCGCCACCGTTTCATTGTCCACGCCCTTGGCGCATCCGCTCAGCAGCAGCGCCGCGCCCAGACCGGGCAGAATCAGGCGAAGGGCGGACGTGGTGGCGGGCTGTCGGATCATCCATGTTCTCCTTGCTGTCATGACGACAATATGCGGAGCAAACGGGCGAACCGGCCGGATCGATCCGCAATCGGGTCGAACGGCGCTTGCCAGCGCCCGTCATTTCCGCACAATGAGCGGCAACAGAATAGCATGTTCGGGGCGCCGGGTCGTCCCATGCCGGGGGGCAAGTGAGAGCGAAATTCGTACGGGAGTCCGCCGATGTCCGGCGGCAGGCACTGATCGACGCAACGGCAAAATGTCTGGCGGAAAAGGGCGTGGCAGGCACCTCCGTCCGCGCTATCTGCGCCGCCGCGGGCGTATCGTCCGGGCTGTTGACCCATTATTTCGAGGGCGTCGATGCGCTGATCCTGGCCACCTATCGCGATGTCGGGCAGCGCGTGTCCCAGGCCATGGACGCAGCGATCGCAGGCGCGGGCGATGATCCGCTGGACCGGCTGCGCGCCTTTCTCCAGGCCAATTTCCGCGAGCCCGTGCTCGACGCCGACCTGCTCGCCACCTGGATCGCCTTCTGGAGCCTGATCAAGTCCAACGCCGATGTCGCGGCCGCGCATGCCGACATCTATGCCGCATCGCGCGCGCAGCTGGAGGGGCTGGTCGCCGCCGCCGCGCCGGCCTTCTCCGCCGCGCAGGTACGGCTCAAGGCCATCGGCCTCACCGCGCTGGTCGACGGGCTGTGGCTGGAATATTGCCTGGACCCCACCAGTTTCAGCGCGGCGGAGGCACAGCAGCTGGTCGAACGGGCCATGGGTCATGCCCTGCGGGATCAATGAACCGTTCGATTAATCGGATAGCGTGTGATCGCTTTTATCTATCAACATGTCCGAGAAAACCAATTTCCCCCGAATCATCCGCTTCCCTAAACAGGCTTCGCAACAGCAACCCTAATCAAGGAACTGGATAGCCCATGGCTCTCATCAACACCCCCCTGCAGCCTTTCAAGGCAACCGCTTTCAAGGAAGGCAAGTTCGTCGACGTCACCGATGCCGACGTCAAGGGCAAGTGGGCCGTCTTCTTCTTCTACCCGGCCGACTTCACCTTCGTCTGCCCGACCGAGCTGGAAGACCTGGCCGACATCTACCCCACCCTGCAGGGCATGGGCGTGGAAGTCTACTCGGTGTCGACCGACACCCATTTCTGCCACAAGGCCTGGCACGACACTTCGCCGGCCATCGGCAAGATCAACTATTACATGCTGGGTGACCAGAACCACGACATCTCGAACCAGTTCGGCGTGCTGCGCGAAGGCGTCGGCCTGGCCGACCGCGGCACCTTCGTGCTCGATCCGGAAGGCGTGATCCAGCTGGTCGAAATCACCCCCGAGGGCGTGGGTCGCAACGCGGCCGAACTGCTGCGCAAGATCAAGGCGCTGCAGTATTGGACCAGCCACCCGGGCGAAGTCTGCCCCGCCAAGTGGGAAGAAGGCGCGGAAACCCTCGCCCCCTCGCTCGACCTCGTCGGCAAGATCTAAGCACCATTAGGTGCTGACAGGCCGCCGGGTTCGCCCAGATTGAGGGGACCCGGCGGACCTTCAAAACGCTTTCTACAAACTTATCTTAGTTTCAACGGGGCTTTTGGGTCGCACCAATTCCCCGGACGGGCCGTCGCGTCCTCCCGATCGGGACGGCCCGCCATCTTTTCCACGGAGCCAGACAGACATGTTGGACGCAAATCTCAAGGGGCAGTTGAAGGCCTATCTGGCGAACATCACCCAGCCGATCGAGCTGGTGGCTTCGCTGGATGACGGTGCCAAGTCGCGCGAAATGAACGAATTGCTGACCGAAATCGCCGAGCTTTCGGACAAGGTCAGCCTCGCCACCGGCAATGATGCTTCTGATTCTCGGCGCAAGCCCAGCTTCATGATCCGCCGCGTCGGCACCGATATCGGCGTCACCTTCGCCGGCCTGCCGATGGGCCATGAATTCACCTCGCTGGTGCTCGCCCTGCTGCAGGTCGGCGGTCATCCGTCCAAGGCCGCGCAGGATCTGATCCAGCAGGTCAAGGATCTGGACGGCGACTATGCGTTCGAAACCTATTTCTCGCTGTCGTGCCAGAACTGCCCCGACGTGGTGCAGGCGCTGAACCTGATGAGCGTCTTGAACCCCCGGATCAGCCATGTCGCGATCGACGGCGGCCTGTTCAAGGATGAGGTCGACGCCCGCAAGGTCATGGCGGTGCCGACCATCTTCCTCAACGGTGAGCCGTTCGGCCAGGGCCGGATGGAGCTGGAACAGATCGTCGCCAAGATCGACAGCGGTGCCGAAGCGAAGGCGGCGGAGAAGATCCGCAAGCAGGATCCGTTCGAGGTGCTGGTGGTCGGCGGCGGCCCCGCCGGCGCGGCAGCGGCCATCTATTCAGCGCGCAAGGGCATCCGCACCGGCGTGGCGGCGGAACGCTTCGGCGGCCAGGTGCTCGACACCATGGATATCGAGAATTTCATCTCGGTCAGCCGCACTGAAGGGCCCAAACTCGCCTCGGCGCTGGAAGCGCACGTCAAGGATTATGACGTCGAGATCATGAACCTGCAGAAGGCGGCGAAGCTGATCCCGGCCGAGACCGAGGGCGGCTATCATGAGGTCGTGCTGGAAAATGGCGCGTCGCTGAAGGGCCGCACCATCATCCTGTCGACCGGCGCCCGCTGGCGCCAGATGGGCGTGCCGGGCGAGGACGAATATCGCAACAAGGGCGTCGCCTACTGCCCGCACTGCGATGGTCCGCTGTTCAAGGGCAAGCGCGTGGCGGTGATCGGCGGCGGCAATAGCGGCGTCGAAGCGGCGATCGACCTGGCCGGCATCGTCGCCCATGTCACCCTGATCGAGTTTGACAGCCAGCTCCGCGCCGACGCGGTGCTGCAGCGAAAGCTCGCCAGCCTGCCCAACGTCAAGATCATCACCTCGGCGCTGACCACCAAGGTGAACGGCAATGGCGAGCGGGTGAGTGGCCTCAGCTACAAGGACCGCAACAGCGGTACCGAGCATGATGTCGAGCTGGAAGGTATTTTCGTCCAGATCGGCCTGGTCCCGAACACCGAATGGCTCAAGGACACGATCGCCCTCTCGCCCCGTGGCGAGATCGAGATCGACGCGCGCGGCGAAACCAGTCAGCCCGGCATCTTCGCCGCCGGCGACTGCACCACCGTGCCCTATAAGCAGATCGTCATCGCCATGGGTGCGGGGTCAACCGCAGCCCTGTCGGCCTTCGACTATCTGATCCGTCTGCCCACCGCCGAGGAAGCGGCCGAGGCAGCCTGAAAAATGCCTGCCTGAACCAGTTCCCCCCTTCTGGTTTTCAGGCCAGCGAAGGCCGGCCCGCTGCCCTGACGGACCGGCCTTTTTCCTATTTTCTCGTCCGAAATGCGCGGCGGCTCAGCTTTCGATCAGGTCGAGATAGGCGACGACATCATTGTCTGTGGCAAGGAACAGGCCGTCCTGCACTTCCTGCGGCTGTTGCTCGGCGACGCGCAGCGCTTCGCTCAGGGGACCGTACATGATCGTCATCGCCGCGCCGTCGTCGCCCAGATGATAGAGGCGGACGGTCGCACTGTCATATGTGGTGCGCATCGCCCTTCCCTATCAGATCGGCGCGGCAAAGTCAGCGCCGGTCCTTGACCTTCATGCTGGGGGCAAGCTGGTTCTGGCCGATACGGACGACATCGTCGGTAAAATTGGCGACGAAGGTCGAGCCGCGCGCAAGTCCCGGCACGAAGCCGGCCTTGTTCCCCTCGATCACCAGGGCGCTGCTGTCCTGCTCGCGGCCTTCCGGCGCAATGGTGATGAAGGCGGACCAATTATCCTTGTCCTTGCCCTGCACCATGTCGTTGCCGACGATCTGGCCGCTGGCCCCGTTGCTGAGGTCGATCATGTAATTGGTGAGATGGCCGCCGCTGTCGTCAAAGCTGTTGTCGCGGATATCGACCTGCGCGGCGCGGCTCTTGAGATAATGGCCGCCATCGCCCTGGTCGAAGCGCGAACGGGTGACGCTAAGGCGCGCGACCCGGCCGATATAGATGCCATGGGCGCAATCGAGATCGCGGTCGCACCGGCCAAGATGGCGGAAGGTCGACTTGTCGATCTGGACCGTGGCGCCGCGATCCTCGCCGGTCAGAATGCCTTCCTCGCTGTTGCGGAACAGGCTGTTGCTGACGGACAGATTGCCCTTTTCCAGGCGGATGCCCGAGCCATTGCCGTCGGGCACGCGCAGATTCTGGAAGATCAGGCCGTCGACCATGGTGGCGCGGCCGCGCAGCACAAGGGCCGCCTTTTCCTCGCAGATCGCGCCGTCGAAGATCGCACTGCCCGGCGTCGCCGCCTTGATCGTCACCTCGCCGCCATTCTGCGCCGCACACTGGCGATAGGTGCCCGGCGCGACGATGACCGTGCCCTTGCCATCGCCGATCGCGCCAATCGCATCGGCGAGCGAGGCAAAGCCCCGCCCATTTTCAGCGAGCGTGAAAGGGGCCGGCGCGCTCTGGGCAAAGGCCGATGCGGTGATGGCTGCGGACACCAGCAGCAGGGTCGAGAGGATGCGCATGACATCAAGGCTAGGCACCGACCGCATCATAGCCAAGCCCCATAGTAAGCCTGAAAGCGCATGCCCCACTTTGGGGCAGGATTATTGCCAAGACGCTTACAGGGGTCCGGCGCCCCGAAAAGGCCGTTCGCCTTTCACCTGACCGTCGGCGGAGCGGCAGACCGCAACGCAATGACATCCTGATCGAACGCACCGCACGCCCGCCCGTCGCTTCCGCTGTAAGCGTGGCGCGGAGGCCGCCTTGCGCTGTTGGGGGATGAAGGGCTGATTGCCACTCGGATAGGGAGCGGCGATGGATAACGAGATCGAAGGTGGGCCAGCGAGCAGTCATATGAGTGCTCATACGAGCGATCGTATGAGCAGTCGGATCGAGGTCGTTGCGGGTCGGCGCCGCTGGACAGTAGAGCAGAAGCTGGCGATCCTGCGCGATGCCTTCGGCCCCGAGGGTTCGGTTGGCGATGCCTGCAAGCGGCACGCGATCGGCAGCGGGTCGATCTATACCTGGCGGCGGCAGGCGATGTCGGGTGAGCTTGGCGGTGCCAGGCCAGCGGCATTGCCCACTTTCGCGGCGGTCGAGCTCTCAGCCCCGGTTCGAGCGTTACCGGCGCCCGGCGGTCATATCGGGATCGAACTGCCCTCGGGCGTGAAGCTGACCGTGGACGCCGGTGTCGATGCCGAGGCCCTGGCACGGGTCATTGCCGTTCTCACGCGATGATCCCACTGCCACCTTCCACCCGGATCTATCTGGCCTGTGGCGCCACCGACATGCGCAAGGGCTTTGACGGTCTGGCAGTGCTGGCCCAGCAGGTGCTGGAGCAGAGCCCGCATTCTGGGGCGCTATTTGCCTTCCGGGGCAAGCGTGGCGATCTGGTGAAGCTGCTCTGGTATGATGGCCAGGGCCTATGCCTGTTTTCCAAGCGGATGGACCGTGGCCGGTTCGTCTGGCCAGTGACGAAGACGGGCAAGGTCGGCCTGACCTCGGCGCAGCTTTCCATGCTGCTTGAAGGCATAGACTGGCGACGCCCGGAACGGACAGCCGCGCCGCTGCTGGCGGGCTAAAAAGTGCGGATTCCTGTGGGTTTATCTGGCATCGATGGTGCCGCTTTGATACTATTCCGAGGTGTCGGATCGAAGCTCTTCCCCCGTCGATAAGGACGCCCGCATCGCCGAGCTGGAGGCAGCTCTGGCGGCCCGCGACACGCTGATCGATACCTTGCGTTTCCAACTGGCCCAGCTCCGGCGGCTCACCTTTGGCCAGTCTTCGGAGAAGCTGTCCCTCCAGATCGAACAGCTCGAACTCACCCTTGAGGAGTTGGAAGGCGAAGCTGAGCTTGCCGATATCCGCAAGGTCCAGGCGGATCAGAGGGAGCGACCGGCGCCGATCCGCGCCTTGCCGGCCCATCTGCCGCGGGCCGAACGCCAGATCGAGCCGGAAGCAGGCACCTGCACCTGTCCTTCCTGCGGAGGCGCCCTGCGTCCGCTCGGGCAGGACAGCGACGAGATGCTCGATGTCGCGCCGGTGCAATGGCGCGTCATCCGCACCGTCCGTCCTAAATATAGCTGCCGATCCTGCGAGCAGATCGTGCAAGCCCCGGCGCCCGTAAAGGCGATTGCCCGGGGCAAGGCCAGCTTCGCCACACTCGCCCATGTCGTCGTCGCCAAGTTCGATCATCATCTCCCCCTCTATCGCCAGGCCGAGATGATGGCGGCACAGGGCCTCGATATCGACCGATCGACGCTGGCAGGCTGGGCAGCACAGGCCGCACATCTGCTTGACCCGATCGTCAGTCGCATCCGGGAAGAAGGGATCAAGACCGACAAGATCCATGTCGATGACACGCCCGTGCCGATGCTGATGCCCGGCCCGCGCGCGGATGCGCGCAGAATCAATGGGCAGCCTGACTGTGTCAGGCGGGGCAAGACGGTGCAGGCAAGGCTCTGGGCCTATGTCGTCGATGATCGTGCCGCTGGCGCATCCACGCCCGTGCTGGCGTGGTATCGCTTCACCCCTGACCGCAGCGGCGTCCACCCGCAAGGCGAGCTCAAGGACTTTACCGGGCTGCTACAGGCTGATGCCTATGCAGGCTTCGACAAGCTCTACAGGGGCAACCGCATTCGGGAGGTCGCCTGCTGGGCGCATTTCCGGCGCAAGATATTCGAGAACCATGCCACCAGCCCGACGCCATTGACGAACAACCTGCTGGACCGGATCGCCGCTCTCTACCGGATCGAGGAAGAGATACGCGGGCAGCCGCCCGACCAGCGCCGCCGGCATCGGCAGGGCAGAAGCAGGCCTCAGGTGAACGAGTTACGCTCGATCATCGACGATGCGCTGCGCCGCCTGTCACCCAAGTCCAACATGGCCAAGGCGCTCAGCTATGGCCGCAAGCGGTGGGATGCGCTCACCCGCTACATCGACGAGGGCGTTGCCGAGATCGACAACAACATCGCCGAGCGCGCGATCCGCCCCGTGGCGATCGGCCGCAAGAACTGGATCTTTGCCGGATCGAAGGCTGGCGGCGAACGGGCTGCCGCCATCTATTCCGTCATCGAGACTGCCAAACTCAACGGCATCGAACCGCAGGCCTACATCGCCGATGTCATCGAGAAAATCGCTGGCGACTGGCCCGCTACTCGCTGGGACGAACTCATGCCGTGGAACTGGCAGCCAACCCAGCAAGACGTCGCCCAAGCCGCTCAATTGCGGTGCTCAGGCCACGCTTACCTTCCGCTTGCAGAACAGGAGATTGAGGCCGGCATATCTGACCAGTCGAACGGCCGCGTGAAGACCGAGTATGATAAAACACTCTACCCACGACAGAAGCGCAGCGAGTGCGCATGAGACAAATCGCAAGGAATGGTGCGCTTACGGTCATCGAACATGTGACCCGACACGATCCAGACCGATCATCCCGGCACTAGCGTCGACCAGCATCATCTCCGCTATCGCCACTTCAACGATCGGTCAGATGATGGTCGTCACGCTGCCGGTGATCACCGTCGGGAGCATGGACATGGTAGCGGTGGCCACCTGATATCTGATGCTGGACCTGATGATCCGATGGCGATGATCTCGGGGATTGTGGTTGTCGAAGGTCAGGCGGTCAGCAGGCGGTAGACGCTGGCGCGGCCGATCTTGAGGGTGCGGGCAATTTGGGTAGCGCCCAGTCCCTGATCCCGAAGCTCCCGGACCCGGTCAGGATCGATGGTCGGGCGGCGACCGATATAGGCACCGTCATTCTTGAGCTTCCGGGCCTCGATCCCGCGCCGCTGCCGGGCAGCGATGAAGTGCTTCTCGATGCGACCGACGAGTCCGAAGACGGTGAGCAGCACTTCCCCCATGAGATCGCTGCCGTCGATCGTGATGGAGGGATCATGGATGCGCAGGATCGCCTTCTTCTCGATGATGCGCTTGGCTACGGCGAGGAGGTCGGACGTATCCCGTGCAATTCTGTCGGGATGAAGGGTCAGAAGCTGATCACCGGGTTCAAGAAGGCGAAGGGCAGCCTCAAGCTGGTCCCGACCGTTAAGGCTCATGCCGCTGCCGACATCGCAGAAAACGACCACGGCACCGAGCGATTCCAGCTTGGTCTTCTGGCTGGCGATGTCCTGTCCCTGATCGGTGCTGATCCGAGCATAACCAAGAATTTTCCCCATGCTGACCTCCATTCGCCTCATATGGACCTAGAGGTTGGCATCCGACTGTCTTGGAAGCCGATATTGGCCCCATACAGCACGGCGATCGCGTATCGCCGATCGTATTGCCGCCCCTTACCCATGTGACGCAGATTCTCATGAAGTCGGATGAAGCTCAAGACTTCAAGTGACTGATTTACTTCTGGAAAATATGGACTGAGGGTGTGCCTGAGGACAGCGATGGAGACCGACGATGGACCTGCACGATGTTAGACTGGGAGATTACCTGATCCGTGAAGATCGGCTTGATGGTCGCCTGATTGGCGAGATCGTGCATATTCGCGCGCGGGTGAGTTACATCAACGCTGGGTATCCTTTCAGGGAATGGGTGGACGTCTCGACAGCCACGACCTTCCCCTACCGAACCGGCGATCCAGAAGCGCCGCGTCTCATGAAGGCCACAGATGAGGATATTCGGATATATGGCCTGCAAGACCGCTCCAGAAGAACACCGGCATGGTTCTCTGGTCCTCCGTGCTGATGGATATCGCTGCCGGAATGATCTCCAACATCGTCCTGACCAGATCGTCGACGCCATCATCGACCAAGATCGCCCGTCGGTGATGTCGATGAAGTCTGGCCGTATCATCTGGCCAAGATCGTTCGCCCGCCATCGTGAATATCATCATCAGGCCGGGCCGCGCACGGCACATATATAAGAAGTGTCGGCCGCTCCCCGATCGATCAGAAAGGCGAACATAGGATGATGACCTTTCTGCGTGATGATGGTGAGCGGCGCGATCTCACCGAGCGATGGCGCTGATCATGGTCATGCTGGGGCCAAGATGGTCAAAATGGACCAGCCGAAGGTCTCAACCCCTACACCCCCTACACCGATTTCGGCCCACCCTTACACCCGCCATGGGCGCGAAAGCCGCAGAAATCCGTGCTTTTATAACCCCGGTGTAGGGGGTGTAGGGGATGTAGACTTACTTTCATTCCTGAAGATCATCATCCGCATACGCGCCACCGGGGGAATGCAAAACCACCCTACATCCCCGTCACCCCTACACCGCCACACCCCGGCAACGGGATGATATGACGATGAAGTCACGCGCAACTTCATGAACGCGGAATTGTCGATGAAGTCTCGGCCGACGGTGAAACCGGTTGAAGAGCGAAAACGGCGGAATTCCTCCGATTTCTCGCGCTAAGAGCAGCCTTGGCTCTCTTTCGTCCATCGATCCGAATTTGATTTTTGACTTTGAGGGGTGTGGCACAGCTAAATAATAACAGGAGACGGGTCGTGCTGATCTCGAAAGAATTCGATAAATACCTCTGCAGATGATATAATCATCTGCATCATAGAGAGGTTGGGGTTCCGAGATGACACGACACATCCCGGAACCCTTTATCTATGAGGCTATTAAAAACTGTGTCGTATGTTGAAATTATAAATGAATGCAAGGCGGAGCTTATCCGCTGCAAGTCTGCCGGTGACGAGATCGATCCGGCTTTGATCTTCTCCTCGGTTGATTGGGCCGACAAAGACGTCAGCGAAACATATTTCAGGTGGCTGGTCGCAAACAAGATAGCCACCCGTGCCGAAATTAATGCCGCCCGCACCCGAAGCTTGGTTGCAGCTCTGCTGGGTAGCTATCCAGCAACATGCTGCGAATATGTCAGCGCATACGCTGAAATGCGCCAAGCACTGGTGACCTACGACGGTCAGGTGTCTGTGGTGAATGCCAAGGGCTCTCGCGGCGCGGCGATCATCACGCAGTATCAAACTGAGGCTCGGGTTTTTGCGGCTGAACATCGCCTGCCATTCGCACGCGAAGCGATTAACGATGCCGTCCATGTTTGGCATGAGGACAAACGCACGGGCCGATTGGATGTCATTCGCCAGAATCTTGCTCCGGCAGCATCATTTGACTGGACGGAGTTGGCGCTCCGCTGCTTCGACTGCTCCTCTAATTCTCCTGATTTCGTCGCTGCGATCCTGAAAAAACTGGTGCACCAAACGAAGCGAAAACTTCACGGTTTGCAGGTCGAGAATCATCTTATGCCCGTTTTGCTCGGACCTCAGGGCTGCGGCAAAACTTGGTTTATTCAGTGGCTCACGAAACCTGTTGCCGAGGTTCGCCGAGATACCGATTTTCGCGCGATCGGTGACGAGCGCAATCTGGGTTTGTGGTCATCATACGTCCTCGTCGTCGATGAAATGGCTTTTGCAGATCGTTCCGATATCGAAACAGTTAAGCATGTTATTACGGCTGATGTGCTCGATCGCCGCCCCATGCGGCGCAATGACTGTGTCAGGGTGGTTCAATGCGCAACGTTGATAGGGGCAAGCAACAAGAGCATTGGTGAACTCATCCGTGACGAAACCGGCGTGCGGCGTTTCGTGGGCATTGATTATCGCGTGGATTCCGACTGGAACTATCTCAAAACTGTCGATCCGCTCGCAGCATGGCGCTCGGTATCGGAGCATGAGCCCGATCCGATGACGGATTACCGCGATCAACTTCGGGCTATACAGGCCGAAGACAAATATGTCTCACCAGTTGAATCTTGGCTCGAAGCCCTGTCACCTGATGGTAACCGGGGATCGTTGTCGGAGGAAAGTCCGATCGCCGCAATGGACCTTTACAACGATTATCTGTCATTCTTCCGGGATCGCTATGACGGGCAGCGCGCGAAATCGATGCCAGCTTGGATTCAGGAAACTGGCCGCCTGATTAAATCTGCGAAGGAGCCGTATCGTCTCGAAAAGCACCGGACAAAGACAGGTGTCCAATGGCGGTGGCGCAACGTTCCCGATGGAGATCGCGCATGATCGTCAATCTGTTTGGCCCGTGGACCATCAAGGGTGGTCCACGGAAAGGGCAAAGAGTGCCCGGCTTCAGGCCAGTGCGGTGGGAGCCGACGTGGGATGAGTTCGTCGAAGCCCTTTGGTGCTGCGCAGCGATTCCCACGCCACGGGGACACAAAATGCCGGGGTCGATTGAAGTCAATGCGATAGGTATGGCTGATTATCCCAAAGCAGTGAACAGGTCCAAGGAGGCCGCACTAGGGGCGGACTGGATAGGCTTCGACATCGACGACAAGGGCGAGACAGCAGATGCGTGGAAGTTCGACGATCTAGTCGAATTTCTCGATGCCGCTGACGTCGCATATGCCGTCTGCACTACCACATCATGCACGGAGGAACGCCATTGCCTGAGGGTGTTCATGCCGTTGGATCGTTACGTCTATGACTTTGAATGGGGCACGGTCTGGGCCGCATTCGCGGCATGGATCGGCCAAATCGATCCACAAACGAAGGATTTGAGCCGCATCTTTTTCGAGCCTCGCTTGTGGGATGGCGCATATAATCGATTTCACTCGTCACCTGACGGGCGAAAATTCGTGAGCGTAAATGATATCGTCCGCGATTATGCGCCACCGGTTGCCGAGTCCCCTCAGGCTGCTCCGATTGTTAACCGTGATTGGCAGCCCCCTGCTGATCTGCGCACTGTCGATGACCTGACCGACTTCCAACGGTCGCCGATCATCAAGCCAGCGATGGTAGACGCGGCATTCTCATCATCGTCGGGTGGCCGCATGTTTGCCTTTTTGTGCAAGGTGGCATTGTCTGCCCGAAGCCAGTCAATCGCCCTTGCTGAATTTGAACTGGAGGAGATCGGAAGGAGGCTAGCTGCTATGCTGGGGCGACGCGATATCTCCGATATTCAGCGTGATGCTCAACGTGCTCTGTCATGGTCCGAGTCCGTTGCGCTGAACGATCTCAATACTCCGAAACTTCCTCCCGCTTGGCCATGGTCATCGGGTTGAAGCGAACTTCATGCCGCCTGTCGCTCCATGATCGCATGATTGTCGATCCAATGAATCGCGGGCGGCCCTTTATGGGCACGATCCCAGATATACCATGCGCAATAAAGTTGCGTAGCCTCTAGGCGCTCGGCGAATGGGTCGCCCAGAAAGGAAATGCCACGATTCAAGATCAGCACCTTCGCGAGCGGGAATTCCTTGTCCGTCCAAATTCGATCATGGCGATCTGAGCCGCTCAAATAGTTGAGAGGCAGAAGCAAAGCGATCTTGTGACGGGCGATCCGTTTGGCATGGATGATCCAGTCAACGTGACGGCGGAAAGGCGGGTTCGTCAAAACGACATCATAGCAATCCGAGATGTCGAAGAAGTCGCGCTGCTCGCTGCCGCTGGCCGCAATATCTGAACACGTGATACAGGCAAATCCCGTGCTACGAAGGACGGCCTCGATGACGCGTGCCTTTCCCACACATGGCTCCAGAATCGATGACTTGCGATCGAATTCCTCGTGATCCAGCAGCAGACGGACGATAGGGGCTGGTGTAGCATAATAATCATTTGGATCGCGCGCTCGGTTCGGGCGTCCTGCTACTGTTCGCCACACTTTTCCTGTTTCAATGGGCGCTGGTCCGGCACGCAATCGGGGTGCGACGATCCCGGCAACTTTGATAAGGGGCCCAACGCTTCCCCGGTTGCGCTCAAGATTTCGAACGGTGTTGATCGATACGCCTGCCGTGCGCGCGACCGCTGCCAGCGACAATCTTGTCGCCTGTCGAGCCAGTGCCAGCTTCTCCCCGACCGCGGCTCCAGAGGTCATGCCTTTGAAGTTGATGGGCGCGTGTTCAAGAAGCGCGAACATCGTCGATAGATGCCCCTGATTACCTTCTAGCGCCGCGACGGCCTGTCGCGTAACGCCCGCTCGATCGCCCAATTCGGCCTGAGTCAGCTTCCTCAGCTTCCGACTTGCGCGGATCGCAGCGCCGATGTCCAATGACATGACCTATCGAAAATCCTTACAAATTTTGTTCGAATATTTGATCGCTGTCTATTTTCAGTTCGTTGGCTGGGCAATACTGGATTGGCGTGACGATTGAGGAGAGCGAGGCTTCCCAAGCGTGTCCGACGGAATCGTCCGGTGCACCATTCAGAAATTTGTCGCCTCGTTCGAGCAATCGTAGATCATTGTATTATAATGATATTTTGAGTGTTTGACGCCTCGTGTCTCGCTTGTCATAGCTGCCGAATAGAATGGGAGCACGGGCACAGTGGCGGTTAAAAAGTCTCAGATTTACAGTTCGTTGTGGAAGAGTTGCGACGCCTTGCGTGGCGGCATGGATGCCTCGCAATACAAGGATTACATCCTCACCCTGCTGTTCCTGAAATATGTATCCGATCGGTCGTTAAGCGACCCTAGCGCCCAGATCGAGGTGCCCGAGGGATGCCACTTCGCCGACATGGTGAAACTCAAGGGCACCAAGGACATCGGCGAGGAGATCGACAAGATCATCGCCAAGGTCGCCGAGACCAATGACCTCGGCGGCGTGATCGATAACGCCAAATTTAACGACCCCACCAAGCTGGGCGATGGCAAGGACATGGTGGATCGCCTGTCCAAACTGATGGAAATTTTCAGCCGCCCCGAACTCGATTTCCGCAAGAATCGGGCGGAGGGCGATGACATTCTCGGCGACGCCTATGAGTATCTCATGCGCCACTTCGCATCGGAGAGCGGGAAGTCGAAGGGCCAGTTCTACACCCCCGCCGAAGTCTCGCGCATCATGGCGAAGGCCGTGGGGATCAACGCGGCAACCTCCCGCCAGCACACCATTTACGATCCCACCTGCGGATCGGGCTCGCTGCTGCTCAAGGCGCATGACGCAGCCCCCGATGGCCTGTCGATCTATGGGCAGGAAAAGGATGTCGCCACCTTCGCGCTCGCGCGAATGAATATGGTGATCCACAACTGCGCCGATGCCGAACTTTGGCGTGAGAACACGCTGACCAAGCCTTACCACAAGGGGGCGAACGGTCTGCTCAAGCAGTTCGACTTCATCGTCGCCAATCCGCCATTCTCGGACAAGGCGTGGTCCACCGGGCTCAACCCAGATGAGGATGAGTTCGAGCGGTTCACCTATGGGACGCCGCCCGCGAAGAACGGCGACTATGCCTATCTCCTACATGTGCTGGCTTCGATGAAATCGACCGGCAAGGCGGTGATTGTGCTACCCCACGGCGTCCTGTTCCGTGGCAATGCCGAGGCGGACATTCGCCAAAAACTGCTGAAGCGCGGCTATATCAAGGCGATCATCGGCCTACCAGCCAACCTCTTCTATGGCACCGGCATTCCTGCCTGTCTGGTCGTGCTCGACAAGGAGCACGCCGCCGCGCGCACGGGCATTTTCATGATCGACGCCTCGAAGGGCTTCGTGAAGGATGGGAACAAGAACCGCCTGCGGGATCAGGATGTTCACAAGATCGTCGATGTGTTGCAGCGGTCGGTTGAGATCGAGGGCTTCTCGCGGATGGTGCCCTCGACGGAGATCAGCGCGAACGACGGAAACCTCAACATCCCGCGCTACATTGATGGATCGGAGGCTGAAGACCTCCAAGACATCGAAGCCCATCTCAAGGGTGGCATTCCGGCACGCGATGTCGATGCCTTGCAGGAATATTGGGATGTGATGCCGGGGCTGCGCGGCGACCTGTTCGGACCCGGTGACCGCCCCGGATACCTCGCCGCCAAGGTCGAGCCGACAGAGGTGCGCGCCACGATCCACGCCCATCCCGAGTTCGAGGTGTTTGCCGCCACCGTGCGTGGCATCTTCGCCGAATGGCGCGAGGCCAACATCGAGACGATGCGAGGCTTCGATAAGGGGCATCACCCCATGGACCTGATCCACGCCCTGTCGGAAGACCTGCTGGCGCGTTTCCGAGAGGCACCGCTGGTCGATGCCTACGACGCCTATCAGCACATCATGACCTACTGGTCAGAAGTGATGCAGGACGACGCCTATCAGATCACCACCGAAGGCTGGGAAATCGCCAAAGTTATCCGCGAACTGGTGAAGGATGCCGATGGCAAGCTCACCGAGGAACCCGACATCGTGCTGGGCAGTGGCCGCAGCGCCAAGAAGCTCAAGGCCGAAGTCATACCCCCCGCGCTGATTGTCGCCCGCTATTTCGCCAAGGAACAGGCCGAGGTAGATGAGTTGGAGACCAAGACGGAAGAACTCGCCCGTCAGGTCGAGGAACTGGAAGAAGAGCATTCGGGTGAGGATGGGCTGCTGGCGGAGGCCCAGACGGATGCTGGCAAACTGACCGCCGCCAGCGTGAAGGCTCGCCTCAAAGTAATCAAGGGCGATGCCGACGCCAAAGAGGAATTGGCTGTCTTGCGGCAGTGGTCGGCGTTGACTGAACAGAAAGGTGTGGTGGGGAGCGCAGCCAAGGAGGCGCAAGCTGAACTCAATGTGCTGGTCGTCAAGCAGTATGCGAAGCTTCTCGATGCCGACGCCAAGGCGCTGGCAATCGAGGATAAGTGGATTGCCTCGATCAGCGCAGCAATTGATAGGGAAGTGGATCGGGTCGCGCAGGCACTAACGATACGGATCAAAACGCTCACCGAACGCTACGAAGCGCCATTATCTGCGCTTACCGATGCCATCGCCCGTCTTGAAGCGAGGGTTGCGGAGCATCTCAAGCAAATGGGATTTGCGGCATGAATGCGGCAATCCCTGCATTATTCGACGCCGATAGTTCAATGCCAGAAGGATGGGGGAAGCAGAACCTTTCAACCCTTGCTGCTGTTGAGAAGAACGCCGTCGTCGGGGGGCCGTTTGGGTCTGATCTGGTGTCGAAGGACTACACGCCCAGCGGTGTCCCCGTCATTCGCGGACAGAACATGGGCGAGAAGTTTGTCGGCAATGACTTCGTTTATGTTTCGAACGAGAAGGCGAAGTCGATTTGGGCGAATACGGCCAAACCCAACGATATAATTTTCACGCAAAGAGGGACTTTGGGACAGGTTAGCATTGTCCCAATTCGTCCATATCCACGGTATGTCATTTCGCAGAGCCAAATGAAGATCACCCTCGACAAGAGGAAGTGCGATCCATTCTACATTTGGCATTTTTTTAATTCGACGCAGCAACAACAGGTGATTTTGTCGAGTGCTATTCAGACTGGCGTTCCGCATATCAACCTCAAGATCATGCGCGAGTTTTCGGTCAGCGTGCCCCCGCTTCCCGAACAACAAGCAATCGCCACTGCCCTGAATGACATCGACGACCTTATCGCCTCGCTCGACGCGCTGATCGCCAAGAAGCGCGACATCAAGCAGGCCGCGATGCAGCAGCTTCTCACGGGGAATACGCGCCTTCCGGGGTTTGAGGAGGAGTGGAAGGTTGCGAAATTGAGCCAAATTGCCAAGATTCAGCGAGGCGCATCGCCTCGCCCAATCGATAGTCCCAAATGGTTCGATGACAACTCGTCGATAGGTTGGGTCCGTATTTCCGATGTGACACGATCTGGCATCAAGTTGACCGAAACGACTCAACGGCTTTCTGCCGCAGGCATTCAACATAGTCGCTTCGTGCCAAACGGCTCACTTATCATGAGCATTTGTGCCACCATCGGCAGACCTATAATTACAAGCTTGGATGTATGCATCCACGACGGATTCGTTGTTTTTGATGAACTTAAGGTGGAGAAGGATTTTCTCTACTTTGTCCTCAAGAACATCGAAGGTGAGTGGTCGAAAATGGGGCAAACGGGTTCGCAAATGAATCTCAATACAGGCATGATCAACGGCAAGGAAATTTCCTTGCCCGTCGATCGTGATGAACAAGCAGCCATCGCCAAAATCGCGCTGGATATGGAAGCTGAAATCATCGCGCTCCAAAGTAAGGAGCATAAGGCGCGCACATTGAGACGAGGCATGATGCAGCAACTTCTCACCGGTCGGATCAGACTGGTATGAGCACGGTCGGCCAGATTGAGCGTGCAACCCAGAAGCGGGTGGTGAAGCTGTTCACCCAGACCCTTGGATACGACTATCTGGGGGACTGGCACGAACGGCCCAACAACCGAAACATCGAAGAAGGCACTCTTCGCGCTTGGCTCGCTGGCCGATACGATGAGGCGCTGATAACCCGCGCCATTGCCGAGTTGCAGCGGGTGGCGGGCGATAGTTCCCGCATCCCCTACGATGTCAATCGATCCGTCTATGAACTACTGCGCTATGGAGTGAAGGTCTCTGCCGGGGCGGGCGAGAACTTTCACACGATGCGCCTGATCGACTGGACCAACCCCGAGACCAACCACTTCGCCATCGCCGAGGAAGTGACCGTCAGCGGCTCTGGTGCCAAGAGCGGCACCAAGCGCCCGGACATCGTGCTGTATGTGAATGGCATTGCCCTCGGCGTGCTCGAACTCAAGCGCTCCACGGTCTCCGTCTCAGAGGGCATCCGGCAGAATCTCGACAACCAGAAGTCAATGTTCATCCGCCCGTTCTTCTCCACCATGCAGCTTGTCATGGCGGGCAACGATACCGAGGGGCTGCGCTACGGCACCACGGAAACCCGCGAAAAATACTATCTGCAATGGAAGGAGCCGGAGGAAGCCCCCGGCTTGCCCAGCAGTCCGCTTGACCGTGACCTCATCCATGTCTGCCGCAAGGATCGGTTTCTCGAACTGCTGCACGACTTCATCGTGTTTGACGCGGGCACCAAAAAGACCTGCCGCCACAACCAATATTTCGGCATCCGCGCCGCTCAGGAGCATGTTCGCACCCGCAACGGCGGCATCATCTGGCACACGCAGGGCTCGGGCAAGAGCCTCACTATGGTGTGGCTGGCGAAGTGGATACGCGAGAATATCGACCATTCGCGCGTTCTCATCATCACCGACCGGACGGAACTCGACGAGCAGATCGAGAAGGTGTTCAAGGGCGTAGGCGAGGACATTCACCGCACCACAAGTGGCGCAGACCTGATCGCCCGCCTGAACGACACTGGCCCGTGGCTGCTCGGTTCGCTGGTCCACAAGTTCGGCGGCAAGGATGATGACGATGTCGAGAGCTTTGTCGCCGACATCCAGAAGTCGATTGCGGCGGGGTTCTCGCCCAAAGGCGATATCTATGTCTTCGTCGATGAGTGCCATCGCACCCAGTCCGGGCAACTGCATGAGGCGATGAAGGCCATCCTGCCGCATGCGATGTTCATCGGCTTCACCGGCACCCCGCTGCTCAAGGACGACAAGAAGACCAGCCTTGAGGTGTTTGGCCCTTATATCCACACCTACCGCTTCGACGAGGCGGTCGAAGACGGCGTGGTGCTCGACCTGCGGTATGAAGCCCGCGACATCGATCAGGAAATCACCTCTCCCAAGAAGATCGACCAGTGGTTCGAGGCCAAGACGAAGGGCTTGAGCGACCTCGCCAAGGCCCAGTTAAAGCAGCGCTGGGGGACGATGAAGGCGGTGCTGTCGAGCCAGTCCCGCCTCGAAAAGATCGTCGCCGATATCCTGATGGACATGGAGTTGAAGGACCGCCTCGCCAGCGGTCGCGGCAACGCCATGCTGGTCTCCGGCAGCATTTACGAGGCGTGTAAATTCTACGAATTGTTCGAGAAAACACCGCTCAAGGACAAGTGCGCGATCATCACTAGCTACAAGCCCAGCCCGAGCGATGTGAAGGGTGAAGGCGATGGTGAGGGGCTGACCGAACGGCTGCGGAAATACGAGACCTACAACCGGATGCTCGCGGGGAAAGAACCCGAAGCCTTCGAGAAGGAAGTGAAAAAGCGCTTCATAGAGTCACCCGGCCAGATGAAGCTGCTGATTGTGGTCGATAAGCTGCTGACGGGGTTCGACGCTCCCTCGGCCACCTACCTCTACATCGACAAGAAAATGCAGGATCACGGCCTGTTCCAAGCCATTTGCCGGGTGAACCGGCTCGATGGCGACGACAAGGAATACGGCCAGATTATCGACTACAAAGACCTGTTCCGCAGCCTTGAGGGCGCGATCACCGATTACACCTCCGGGGCGTTCGAAGGCTATGACAAGGCCGATGTCGAGGGGCTGCTGGAAAACCGCCTCCAAAAGGCGCAGCAGCGCCTAAACGAAGTGCTGGAGGCCCTGCGCGCGCTGTGCGAGCCCGTCGCACCGCCGAAGGGCACGCCCGACTACCTGCATTACTTCTGTGCCGCTGACACCGGCGACAAGGATGCGTTGAAGGACAACGAGCCCAAGCGCCTCACCCTCTATAAGCTGACGGCTTCGCTGATCCGCGCCTACGCCGACATAGCGAACGACCTCGGTGAGGCTGGATACGATCGGGCGGGTGCGGCGGCGCTAATGGCGGAGGTGGAGCATTTCGAGAAGGTCCGCAGCGAGGTGAAGCTCGCCAGCGGTGACTATATCGACCTCAAGATGTTCGAGCCCGCGATGCGGCACCTTATCGACACCTACATCCGGGCCGAGGAGAGCGAAGTCATCTCCGCGTTCGACGACATGTCGTTGGTGGAACTGATCGTTGAGCGTGGCCCGGACGCGGTGGATGCCCTGCCTGAAGGCATCAAGAGCAACCCGGAAAATATCGCCGAGACCATCGAGAACAATGTGCGGAAGCTCATTATCGACGAGACGCCGGTTAACCCCAAATATTATGAGCAAATGTCCGAACTGCTCGATGCGCTGGTGGAGCAGCGGAAGGCTGATGCACTAAGCTACGCGGAATATCTGGATAAGATCGTCGAACTGGCGAAGCGCGTTCATAGCCCGGAAGTTGGCGGCAGTTACCCTTCCGATATCAACACCCCGGCCAAGCGGGCGCTTTTTGATAATTTAAGCGGCGACGAAGTGCTCGCCACTGCGATTGATGACGATGTGCGCCGGTCGAAGAAGGCGGATTGGCGCGGCAACATATTCAAGGAGAGAGAAGTGCGGCGGGCGATCGGTCGCCACATCAGCGATCCGGCACTCGTCGATACGATCTTCAATCTGGTCCACAAGCAGCATGAATACTGAGGCCCATCGCATTTCGGTCGGCGAGATCGATGTCGAGGTCGTCCGTAAGCAGATCAAGAACCTGCATTTGGGGGTCTATCCACCTCTTGGTAGGGTCCGTGTGGCCGCGCCGCTGACCGTCAGCGATGACGCGGTGAGATTGGCGGTCATCACGCGGCTCGGTTGGATCAAAAGGCAGCAGGCGAAGTTCGCCGCTCAGGCACGGCAGAGCGCCCGAAGCTATGTCTCGGGTGAAACCCATTTCCATTTGGGCGTGCCATATCGGCTCCGCGTGCTGCGCCGTGATGGTGCGCCGAGAGTTAGGATCGCTGCGGATCGCCTCGAACTCACGGTGCCCCCCGGCAGCGACCGAGATTACCGTGAACGTGTTGTGCAGCGCTGGCAGCGATCAGAATTGCGTGAGCGGGCTCCAGCGCTGGTAACATCGTGGGCGGAGGCGATGTCGCTTTCGCCGCCAGCGTTCGGCATTAAACGCATGCGGACGAAGTGGGGCTCCTGCAACACGGCTGCGCAACGCATCTGGCTCAATCTCGAACTGGTGAAGAAGCCGCCCGCGTGCATCGATTATCTCGTATGCCACGAAGTCGCGCATCTCATCGAGCCATCTCATGGCGAGCGATTTATCTCTCTGATGGATCGGCACATGCCGCGCTGGCGTGTAATCCGGGCAGAGCTAAATCGGGAACCGTTGGGTCATGAAGAATGGGACCATTGAGATAATCAGGCAGCTTTACTTTTGGCTACCGTCATCATGAACGGCATTATCCCGGCCAAGGGAGCGAAGCGCAGCAATGTTGGCTTCTGCCTCTCGCTCCATCTGGGCGATACGATTTTTCACAAGGCGATCGCGCATCACGTGGGACAGGTATCGAGGGTCGTCCGTTTGAAACGTCGGACAGGTCAACATCTTCCAAATTGAGGTCACGCTATCGTCGTCATCGCTGTGATAGTCGTCTGTGCATGAGCGATGGCAGACGAGCCATGTGCTGAAGTTTTCTGGTGATTTTTCTCGTGTCATCAGTTATTTATGGCGCACCGAAAACGCCACTGAGGAGAGCGACGTGACAATATGATCCCATGAAAAGGAACTATTGTTATGGCCATTGCTCCAATCAGCGGGTGGGTTCTTGATCGTATCGCTAACGATCTTGATCGGGCGCGTCCGGGCTTCGCAGGATTTTATCTCCGCGCCAGCGACGAACGACGGCAGGTCGTCGCCGCTTTTTTGTCTGTTTCTCCACTTAATGAAGCCACCGAAAAGGAGTCTGCATCGCTTTTGATGGAGGCAGGGCATCATGCCATTCTCCACATTGCGTTCGGCACGGTCCCGACGGGATTTCGTGCAGCACTCGGGCGCAGCGGCGCACAAGCCCACGCCGCCACATATTATCGCGATTTGTTCAAAATGCTCAGCGATGGACAACCGCACATCATCACCGCGATCCAACGGTTGCCTGCACTGACCCCAGAGCGACTTTTGATCATGAGCGGCCTTCCCATTGACATGTGTGACGCCCGGATCGTTTGCCGGATCAAGGATTTTGAACATGCCTCCGATCTGATTCTTGCAATCGATCTTCTCGAAAAGCGCGGCGTCTCTCGCCATGCGGTCGTTGAGGCATTGTGCCAGTCAGTCAACCTTGATGAAACGATCAAGCGCTGGTCATTTCGTATGCCTTTCCCGAAGGGGCCGATTCCTGCATGCTTGGGATACCGTCCCATCACCAACGGCGTCGAACTTCGTAAGATTGCATTGAAATATCGCAACTGCGTCCGTGGATACCTCTCGGCAGCTATGGCCGGAAATTACGCTTTCGGAGAATTCACGGCCAACGGTCACGATGTTCTGATCTCTTATGACCGTGCTGGAGGTCTCTGGATCGCCGATGGCGTTCACGGCCGTGGCAATCTCGCTGTGAATGTGGATTTGTCGAAGGCGGCTTTCGCGTTCGCAGGGAGGCATGGAATTCCTGATCGGCGTTCGAGCAACCGGACAGACAAAGCGGTGGAAGCGATCCGGCGGTTGTCGCGATTCTACGTGGATTGGGACGCGGAATGATAGCTGCGCCCGACCGGCCCTTCACACACGCCGCTATGGGATGGTTCGAAGAGGCCACTGATCTCCATAATGTCATCACAACCGAGCCATGCGAGGGCAGTGATGCCATCAACCTCTACTTCTCGATCGGAGGTGGCGCAATCCAAGGCTATGCTTATCTTGCCGGAATTAGCGTGGCAGCAATGTGGAAGGGAGAATGCTACGACCTACTGTTTGACGAGGACATCGTCAGCAACCGTGGGCCAGAGGGATGGTGCTGCTCACTATGTTCAGCAGGCTATCGGCGACATTTCTCGACAATCGAAGCGCTTTGGAGAGACCACCTGCTTGAGTCTTTACGTCGATGGATTCGTGACGAATTGCTCTCGTCGGTGGCGCTGGAACTTTATCGGCGAGAGGGACTGACATGGGCCAGACTCGCTGCTGAAAATGAAAAAACTGACGGTCAATGTTTGTCCATCAGTTTATCGAGTGACCGCTGAGCCGAGAGCGCCTTTGCCTTATCGCTGCCTCCGGTAGGGCAATCTTGGCGACAGAGAACCTCCTGAGTAAATCTTGAAAAGCTCCCGAAAAAATCGATCAAATTTGGGCTGACGTGGATCACGTTTCACGCAAGCCCGCAACGACACCATTTTTTGCTTCCGCGAAAAACGTTCGCCCCATACCTCGCCAACGACAGTCACCTTCGGCGCAGCCAAAACCTCTGGGATTTGAGCATAAACCCATAGCTGCGCCCAGATGTTAGGCCAAAGATTACTCGGGACGTTCATCCATGTGTTTTTGATTTCCACGATGAAAACTTCACCACTCTCGCGGTTCCGATAAACCAGATCAGGAGAAACCCGCATCGGCTTCCCGCCAATGAGCAGAGACGGAACTTGGTAGCAGATAATTTCCTTTTGATCTTGCAAATGAAGTCCGTTGTGGATCAAACGCCAAGGCGAACCTACATTTTTGAGATAGGCGTTGTCCGTGCAACCTGCGGCGCGGAGGCGACGATCGAACACCTCCTGCTCTAACTTCTTGCCGCGCTCCTTGTCGTCGTCATCACCCAGCGCAGAGGAATAGAGCGAGTAAACCCATGCTGCCAACCCGGAGGCTGTAGGCTGCGGTTCTTCGGGAGCACATTCTCGCGCCTTCTTGAGGAAGGCTGATGGCTTGAAATCGAACACTGCACCCAGTTCGGGCTTTTTTCTTCCATAGAGAAGTTCTTCGTCAGTCTCCTCCTCGGATTTTGGAGGCCGATACACAGTGTCAGCAACCTTTTCGTCATTGAATAGGACTGCCGCACGGCGATCAGCAGCCGTCTTTAACGAATCGCGCTCGAAATAGACATTGGGAGGGAAGTCAACCTCTAGCCCACTCCGCAACTTAACCAATGCCGTGTTTGTCAAGCGGGAAAACTGAGAAAAATCGATCGCCATATAAGAAACGTCGGCAATGTTACCCATAAACGCAACCCATTTGAGGGCGAGCTTGGATTTAACTACAAAAATCTGATCAGTGGTAGGATTTGAAAGGCGCTAGAACGGGTAGCATATCAATATCCCAAGCCCCTCATAAATCGAGATAGGCAGCAGGCTAATCGACGGATCACGCTTGCGGTCCTCGGCTTGGATAGAGCCTTACGCTCCGCGCGGGCAGCAGCAAGACGGTCGGTGAAGTCCTCGGCCATTATCGTCCCGCGCCTCCATCGCACCGGCCATCCAGCTTTACGAAAGTAGTCCGCAATCCTTCTTGAACATAGCGGCTTGCCCATACAGATCGGTGATCTTAAATTCAGAATCCACGATAACCTGATCGTAGCGGGTGGTGCGAACCCTGATCCGCTTGACCGTGGGCAGCTTCGACAGAAGCGCGGCCTGCATCTCTGTTGGAAGCATCACCTGACCCTCTATGTAATATCCAGCGAACAACTTGATAGGCTCGTCATCATCGAAACGCAGCCACATAAACCGTATGTTTGGATGGGCTCCAAGAAAGTCACTTGTTAAAAAATATGCGGTTATTTTCTTGCTTGATGTATCGCGAACGAGCTGAATGGCGTTTTTTTTCGTAATGTCTGTTACAGATAGCCTTATGCTCTTTTTGTCCGTCATAGCGTCTTCATCTATGAAGGTTTTAACATTATTGGTTTGAGCTATCCCCTCCGATGGAAGGGGAGCACTCACAAGAGCAGCTGAAATCAGAAATATATTTCGGCTCATCCCTACCGTTCGCCCCGTTCAAAAGTCTACGAACCTGCCCTAGCATAATTATGCGTTGGGTTCGTCATGGGCTTTAGGAGCGCGTTGCTGGGCAAATTCGATACCGGCAACAGGCAGGCGACCTATAGGCCGCCTTCTTCCTTAGCGGCCTGCTACCTGCAAAACCGATATTCCGACGGCTATGATAGCCCAAATCAACAGGAGAAAAAATCCAATCTGAACAAGAGTTACCATGCAACTCCCTGTGGCTTTTCCGCTCTCATTGAGCATAGAGAACAATTCTGAAATTACAGACGGCTTGTTGCTCTTTTCATACTCGTATTCCTTTTCAGCTCTTTCAACCGCCCACTTTTCTAGTTGCCACTCTTTTTTAACAGCCATAACGGCGGCAAGGGTGAGATTGAACTTTGCGCCTATGTCGAATTCATTCACATAATCGCCATCAGGAATTGATGATAGAAACGCTTTAACAGCTTGGGCTTGCTGCGGCGTCGCCACGGCCGCGCGCCTTGGCTGGGACACGTAAACCTTGCTTCGCACCAACGAGGTTCGAACTTTGGCTTCAGTAATCGAATGAGAGGCCGCAAGCTTCTTCACGATGTCGCGGGAATTATCCACCGTTGGATTATGCGACAGATATTCGTCTGCTAACTTTTTATCTGAATCGTCTGATGCCATAGTTCCTCCCCTGACGAGGGCCGCATAGCACGGTTACGCGCCTGATAGCGACACTTCATCGTCATCCTCGCCCTACGATCGTGTTGCCGGGGTGTAGGGGTGACGGGGATGTAGGGTGGTTTTGCATTCCCCCGGTGGCGCGTATGCGGATGATGATCTTCAGGAATGAAAGTAAGTCTACATCCCCTACACCCCCTACACCGGGGTTATAAAAGCACGGATTTCTGCGGCTTTCGCGCCCATGGCGGGTGTAGGGGTGGGCCGAAATCGGTGTAGGGGGTGTAGGGGTTGAGACCTTCGGCTGGTCCATTTTGACCATCTTGGCCCCAGCATGACCATGATCAGCGCCATCGCTCGGTGAGATCGCGCCGCTCACCATCATCACGCAGAAAGGTCATCATCCTATGTTCGCCTTTCTGATCGATCGGGGAGCGGCCGACACTTCTTATATATGTGCCGTGCGCGGCCCGGCCTGATGATGATATTCACGATGGCGGGCGAACGATCTTGGCCAGATGATACGGCCAGACTTCATCGACATCACCGACGGGCGATCTTGGTCGATGATGGCGTCGACGATCTGGTCAGGACGATGTTGGAGATCATTCCGGCAGCGATATCCATCAGCACGGAGGACCAGAGAACCATGCCGGTGTTCTTCTGGAGCGGTCTTGCAGGCCATATATCCGAATATCCTCATCTGTGGCCTTCATGAGACGCGGCGCTTCTGGATCGCCGGTTCGGTAGGGGAAGGTCGTGGCTGTCGAGACGTCCACCCATTCCCTGAAAGGATACCCAGCGTTGATGTAACTCACCCGCGCGCGAATATGCACGATCTCGCCAATCAGGCGACCATCAAGCCGATCTTCACGGATCAGGTAATCTCCCAGTCTAACATCGTGCAGGTCCATCGTCGGTCTCCATCGCTGTCCTCAGGCACACCCTCAGTCCATATTTTCCAGAAGTAAATCAGTCACTTGAAGTCTTGAGCTTCATCCGACTTCATGAGAATCTGCGTCACATGGGTAAGGGGCGGCAATACGATCGGCGATACGCGATCGCCGTGCTGTATGGGGCCAATATCGGCTTCCAAGACAGTCGGATGCCAACCTCTAGGTCCATATGAGGCGAATGGAGGTCAGCATGGGGAAAATTCTTGGTTATGCTCGGATCAGCACCGATCAGGGACAGGACATCGCCAGCCAGAAGACCAAGCTGGAATCGCTCGGTGCCGTGGTCGTTTTCTGCGATGTCGGCAGCGGCATGAGCCTTAACGGTCGGGACCAGCTTGAGGCTGCCCTTCGCCTTCTTGAACCCGGTGATCAGCTTCTGACCCTTCATCCCGACAGAATTGCACGGGATACGTCCGACCTCCTCGCCGTAGCCAAGCGCATCATCGAGAAGAAGGCGATCCTGCGCATCCATGATCCCTCCATCACGATCGACGGCAGCGATCTCATGGGGGAAGTGCTGCTCACCGTCTTCGGACTCGTCGGTCGCATCGAGAAGCACTTCATCGCTGCCCGGCAGCGGCGCGGGATCGAGGCCCGGAAGCTCAAGAATGACGGTGCCTATATCGGTCGCCGCCCGACCATCGATCCTGACCGGGTCCGGGAGCTTCGGGATCAGGGACTGGGCGCTACCCAAATTGCCCGCACCCTCAAGATCGGCCGCGCCAGCGTCTACCGCCTGCTGACCGCCTGACCTTCGACAACCACAATCCCCGAGATCATCGCCATCGGATCATCAGGTCCAGCATCAGATATCAGGTGGCCACCGCTACCATGTCCATGCTCCCGACGGTGATCACCGGCAGCGTGACGACCATCATCTGACCGATCGTTGAAGTGGCGATAGCGGAGATGATGCTGGTCGACGCTAGTGCCGGGATGATCGGTCTGGATCGTGTCGGGTCACATGTTCGATGACCGTAAGCGGCATCACATCACACCAACTGAAATCATTGGAGAAACCACGCATGGATGACGAAACCAGCCCCGAAAATCCGGCTTCACCTCACGTAAGCGGCACCAGTCCTCAGAAAATCGTTGAAAAACAAGCGTCTGATGGATCGTTGCGTCCCAACTGTAGCCCAAGGGTGTCGCCCACAAGGGGTAATCAGAGGGCTTTAAGATGTTCTGACCCCTATCGCTGAACTATTCTACCATCGGACGTGACCCACATACCATCGCTTAAGTATGTGTCCTCGCCAGATTCATCTATCGAAAACTCTTCGTAAATCCGTCTGATATCTTGAATGGCTTGGATCGAGATGTCATCGAAGCCCATGTCCTCAAGTGCCACATTGGCGATGTGAACAATGTCATCATAGTCAGGGTATACCGACGTTTCGATGTATGCTCGTCCAACATGATCCACCTTGCTTGCCCATTGAAATTCATATTTTTCAAGCGTCCGCACCGTCGCCGTAATTAGTGCCTTTTGATCCTCATAGACCCGATCACTTCCGCTATCCTCAGCAGCGGTGGCCGTCATAAGCCGAGTTCCGTTTTGATCGGTGATCACTCGAAAGAAAACATACGATCTTGAGGAGATCGCATATTCGGACTGGTTAGACGAAAGTTTGTTCGATGCCCTAATCACTGCCACAGCAGAACTCCTCGATATGTCCCAGCAAGTTACAGCACTAGCGGGGCGGCACAACTGCTCTGTTCGAAGTCCTCCATTAGGGGCGCTCAATGCGATCACGCATGTTTCTACCATATGCACCGTGCGCAAAATTCAGAGTGCTTTCCCCAGATAAATAGCTCAGGTCTAAACCAGCAAAATTGATGGCTGAGATCGCGCCTTCGAGGCGCGACGGGCTGAATCCGCTACCGTATCCATCACCAACAACGGTCGCCGACCCGCCAGATTCTGCCCAACCACCGAGGCGCAGCGCCACTTCTCGCTCAACCTTCGCCTCACGAAGGGCATCGCGAAATGTATGGCGGAAGCTGTGAAAGCAGACACCTCTTGATGAAGCGCCGCAGGTAGTGAGGAATCTTGAAAACCACCGTGACACACGGCCCGAATGAAGTCCGAATGCGTCTGTTGCAATTTCAGGGAACAGTCGCTGATCACCTGCTATATGGCGCTCCCGCAAGTAGGCAAGAATGCCGATTTCCTTCAACATCGGATGGATCGGCACCAACCGCTGACTTCCTGCCGTCTTCAAATTCTTCCCACTAGCTGGATCGGCTCTCAGGTCGAAGCACCACACGTCATCAACTTGTCGAACGTCAGCCGTGTGAAGCTGACAAATCTCATTGAGGCGTGCGCCAGTATACAAGCCAATGAGGGGTATCCAGAATCTCGCGCGACGAGGCCGAGCATCACCCTCAATCGCGTAGCCGTTCTCGTCATCTCGACAGCCGCTGTATA
This sequence comes from Sphingobium sp. DN12, assembly GCF_051058005.1. NCBI lineage: Bacteria > Pseudomonadati > Pseudomonadota > Alphaproteobacteria > Sphingomonadales > Sphingobiaceae > Sphingobium > Sphingobium sp. DN12. The sequence goes on along the minus strand of NZ_CP173717.1, from coordinate 125,583 downwards.
ATGGCGAGTGGAAGATGCGATTCAACTGGTCTGTCGAAAACGGTTTCCGCTGATCGGATTTGACCGTGGCCTTGGCGATCCGCAATCCGTTGGCGGGGTTTCGGGAAATCCATTCCTCTCGAAGCGCCCAATTGAACAGGGTCGAAAGCTTGTTCATGTATTCATTGACGTTCGCCGATGACATCGGAGCAACCTCGTGGGCGACGGCGTGTTCTGCGGCTTCGCGAGGTGTGAGGCTGGGAAACCGCTTCTTTGCGTTCGACGGCAGGCGCTGAAGCACGGTCAGCAGATCGCGGCACCTGTCTCGGTCTATGTCTTTGAGAAGCGTGTCGCTCCCCAAAATTGCGGCAATCGTTGCAAAGGTCGTCCGATAGACTGCCTCGCTTTTCACCGTCCGAGAACGCGTGGGATCAGTCATGTAGCCGTCAATCGCGTCCCTGATTGTTCGGTCCGTCGTTTTGGAGACGACCACAGGAACAATCGTTGGGCGGACGGTTTGCTGACGATCCGCAGGGAAGGTCGTCGGTTCGACGCCGCAGCGCACCTGCACGAACTCAAGCTCGATTTCATACGCGACCCGTCGAGCGACACGCACAGCTTCATGAAAAGACGATGTTTTAAGTGATCTATTTACCCGCGTCAGGCCGACCGATCCGATGAGATCGTGCGGAACGCGAACACGATACTGATAAATCGCGCCTCTCCGCCACAATCCCTGCGGACGCTTGGGCGACACCATTGGGCGACACCCATTCGACGGAATTATCGTTGATTCAGAACATCTTAAAGCCCTCTGATTACCCCTTGTGGGCGACACCCTTGGGCTACAGTTGGGACGCAACGATCCATCAGACGCTTGTTTTTCAACGATTTTCTGAGGACTGGTGCCGCTTACGTGACTCGAACACGTGACCCTCGCATTACGAATGCGATGCTCTACCAACTGAGCTAAAGCGGCACTGGCGCGGGCAGATAACAGCGGTCGGGCGATTGGACAAGCGCCCAAATGCACTTTCTTGCCCCCACCCCTGCCGTCACCGCACGATCAACCGATATTGCGCGCCATCCATCCGCTTTTGCGCGCGAATTTACGGCATGTTTACCATCCCCGTGGCACAGCCTTGCGCAAAGTCGCTTATTCTCTGTTCCAAGGACCGACCGGATGGACATTCTGCGGGGGCATGACGTCGCCAACGACCAGGACGATTTCGAATATCCCGGTGATGCCGCGATCGACCGTCCGCTCGCCGTGGGATATGAGGAACGGCGCATGCAGGTGCGCGCCTATAATTATTGGGCGTCGCTGCTGGGCGATCGCGCCCTGCCCCTGATCGAGGATCTTTCGCCCGATCAGATGGACGATTTCGGTCCCTACAGCGTGCTGCTCGATTTCACCGCCGGCATCGAGAATCCCGCGATCGTCTATCTCGGCTCGGCCTTGCGTCAGGAATGCGAGATCGAGGGGCCGATCGGCCATATCGCCGATGTTCCCGCCCGTTCGCTGCTGTCGCGCCTGACCGATCATTATCTCCAGATCATCGCCAATGCCGCCCCGATCGGATTCGAGGCGGAGTTCATCAACCAGCGCGGCCGCGAGATTCTCTATCGCGGCATCCTGATGCCCTTTTCCGCGCAGGGCGATTCGATCGACTTCGTGTTCGGCGTGATCAACTGGAAGGAAATGGCCAGCCACGCTTTGTCGGTCGCGATCGAGCGTGAGGTCGACACCAATTTGCTGCACAATCCCCCGGCGCGCAGCGATGCCCCGATCTGGGCCGATGGTCCGGGCGCGGACGAGGATGATGACGTGCTGGATCTGGCCGGCATGGAGATGCCGACCGAGGATGCGCCGCTCGCCGACTGGCTGGCGCTCGCTCGCGAAGGCGCGGAAAAGGCCCGTACCAGCGAGGCGCGCAGCCATGCCGCCCTCTATCGCGCGATCGGCCTCGCTTATGATTTCGCGCTGGTGACCCGCCGATCGGCCGAGGAATATGCCGAACTGCTGGAAGATTATGGCATCAAGGCGCAGGCGCGCAGCCCGATGACCGCCGTCATCAAGCTGGTCTTCGGCGCCACCTATGACAAGACGCGCATCACCGAATATGCGACCGCGCTCGATCATGCCGCGACCGCCAGCCTGTCGGTCGGCAGCTTCGCCGCCTATCTGGCCGGCTATGATGGTGGCCTCAAGGCCCTGGTCCGCGACGAGCGCGCCGCCCGCCGGGCGGACATGCCCGCCCGCCCCGACAAGCGCCAGACCGCCCGCGACACGATGAAATGCGCCACCGCGCTCGATCCGCTGGCCGTCGCCACCGACAATGATGGCCTGGCCGTCGTCGTCGCCCGGCGCGAAGCGGATGGCACGCTGGCGATCGTCGGCGCCCTGCCGGAAGGATCGGACCTGGGCCAGCGCGTGATCCTGGCCGCCGCCGACTGAGATTTTGTCTCGGCGCCGGCCCTCACTCCCAGCCGTGCCGCAAACGCGCCATCTTGGGGTGACATCGCGGCTTTCCAAGTGCATAGGGACATGCCCACTCTTCGGGCCATGCCTTCCGGACATCGATATCCGCCAGTAACGGGCGGCCCGACCATGCTGCGCCGCATCATAATATTTCACGCGCACGAAATTTTATTTCGACCAATACTTGAGACGATCCGGTGAGAGGGGCATATAGATGCCCCTAGGACAAGGAGTCGTCTGGCGGTGTTCCAGCGCCTCCTCCGTTTCGGCAACGGCGGGACATTTCCCCGCGGCTAAGAGGTAGGCGAATGACGGCGCTGGCTGATCCCAATATCAAGGAAGTCGATTCAACTGTTCGCGCGGCGCTGGAAGGCGTCCTGGCAAAGGGCGCCCTGCCCGGCGAGAGCGAGGGATTTGATCAGGCGGCCATCGCCGCCGCTGCGGCCTTCCTGGGTCGCACCGCCAATGCGCGCAAGGCCGGCCAGCCCGGCATCGCGATCGAGACGCTGGGCGAAGGCGCCACCGGCCGCTTCATGCGGATCGCGCTGATCAACGACGACATGCCCTTCCTGGTCGATTCGATCGCCACCACGCTCGCGGCGGCCGACATCAGCATCCACCGGCTGCTCCACCCCGTCCTGTCGATATCGCGCGGCGCCGATGGCAGCCTGTCCGCGATCCTGGACGATGATGCGCCCGGCGCATTGCGGGAATCGATGATCTATATCGAGGCCGACCGTGCCGACGCAAAGGCCCGCCGCGCGCTCGAAAAGGCGCTGGAAGACACGCTGGCCGACGTCCGCGTCGCCGTGCGCGACTGGCCGCGCATGCAGGAAGCCATGTCGGCCGACGCCAATGCCGTCACCGATGACGAGGGCGCTGCGCTGCTGCGCTGGTTCCTCGCGGGCCATTTCACCCAGATCGGCCATGAACTGTGCAGCCGCGTCGGCACCTCGGAAGAGCGGCTGGGCATCTGCGCGCTGCGTGACAAGCCGATGATCGCGCCAGCCTCGCGCGAAGCCGCCTTCACCTGGTTCGAGGAAGGCAAGCGCAGCCCGCTCATCATCAAGTCCAACATCCTCTCGCGCGTGCATCGCGGCGTGCTGCTGGACCTCATCATCCTGCCGGTGCGTGAGGGCAAGAGCGTCACCGGCCTGTCGATCCACGCCGGCATGTGGACCAGCGCGGCGCTTGCCGCCTCGCCGGAAAAGGTGCCGCTGCTGCGCTCGGCCCTGTCGGCGCTGATGGACAAATATGGCTTCGATCCGGCCGGCCATGCCGGCAAGACGCTGGCTCATGCGCTCACCACCCTGCCGCATGACATTCTGATCGGCTTCGAGCGCGACACGCTGGAGCATCTGGCGCTGACCTTCATGTCGCTGACCGATCGGCCGCGCCCCAAGCTGGTACTCGCCACCAGCGCGCTGGCCCGTCACCTCTATGCCTTCGTCTGGCTGCCGCGCGATGAACTGTCGACCGCGCGCCGCGTCGCGATTCAGGACATGCTGGCCAAGGCAGCGAATGGCCCGGTGTTGAGCTGGTCGATCGCGCTGGAGGAAGGCGGTTTGGCGCTGCTGCGCATCACCCTCGACCTGCGCGATGGCGGCGTCGTGCCCGATGATGCCGCGCTCGATCGTCAGCTCAAGCAGATGGTGCGCGGCTGGCTGCCCGCCGTCGAGGAAGCGCTGGCCGAAAGCGAGGAAGCCGGCCGCGCCGCGGCGCTGGCCCAGCGCTTCGCCCCCGGCTTCCCGATGGCCTATCGCAACGGCGCCGGCCCGGTCGAGGCGGCGGTTGATATCCGCCTGATCCACGGTCTGTCGGGTCCGGGCGACAAGTCGATCCGCATCTATCGCAACCCGGAAGACAGCGCCGAACGGCTGCGCCTCAAGCTCTACAGCCATGACGCCATCGCCCTGTCCGAAGTCGTCCCCGCCTTCGAGAATTTCGGCTTCCGCGTGATCGACGAGATGACCACGCCGATCGACGGCGGCACACTCGGCCATGTCCAGCGCTTCGTGCTGGAACTGCCGGCCGGCGGCGATGCCCAGGCGGTGGTCGACCGCGCCGAAGTGGTGACCGAGGCGATCGCCCAGGTGATCGAAGGCGTCGCCGAAAATGACAGGTTCAACGAACTGATCGTCACCGCCGGCTTCGCGCCGCGCGCGGTGGTGCTGTTCCGCGCGCTGTTCCGCTATCTGCGCCAGACCGGCACCGCCTTTGGCATGGCGACCTTCGCCGACACGCTGCGCCGTGAACAGGGCGTCGCCCGCAATCTTGTCGCGCTGTTCGAAGCGCTGCACGATCCCGCCGCGCAGGACGGCAGCGACAAGGCGACCGCCATCCAGGCGGAGATCGACGCGGGCCTGGAACAGGTCAGCTCGATCGACGAGGATCGCGTGCTGCGCCTGATCCGCGCCGTCATCACCGCGACGCTGCGCACCAACTTCTATGCCCCGGCCGCGGCCGAGGCGCTGGCGTTCAAGATCGACAGCGCGCTCGTCCCCGGCCTGCCGGCGCCGCTGCCCTGGCGGGAAATCTGGGTCTACAGCCCGCGTGTCGAGGGCATCCATCTGCGCGCCGGCCCGGTCGCCCGTGGCGGCCTGCGCTGGTCCGACCGTCGCGACGATTTCCGCACCGAAATCCTGGGCCTGATGAAGGCGCAACGTGTCAAGAACGCTGTCATCGTGCCCACCGGCGCGAAGGGCGGTTTCTATCCCAAGCAACTGCCCAATCCGCAGGTCGACCGTGATGCCTGGTTCGCCGAAGGCACGGAAAGCTATCGCATCTTCATCCGCACCTTGCTGTCGATCACCGACAATATCGTGAAGAACAAGGTGAAGCACCCCGCCCAGGTGGTGGTGCGCGACGGCGACGATCCCTATTTCGTGGTCGCCGCCGACAAGGGCACCGCGACCTTCAGCGACGTCGCCAATGCGATCGCGCTGGAGCGGAACTTCTGGCTGGGCGACGCCTTCGCCAGCGGCGGCTCCAACGGCTATGACCACAAGGCGATGGGCATCACCGCCAAGGGCGCCTGGATCAGCGTCCAGCGCCACTTCGCCGAAATGGGCGTCGATGTGCAGAGCGAGCCGGTCAAGGTCGTGGGCTGCGGCGACATGTCGGGCGACGTGTTCGGCAACGGCATGCTGCTCAGCAAGGCGATCAAGCTGGTCGCCGCCTTCGACCATCGCCACATCTTCCTCGACCCCAATCCCGATCCGGCCAAGAGCTGGGAAGAGCGTAATCGCATGTTCGCCCTGCCCCGCTCCAGCTGGGAGGATTATGACAAGGGCCTGATCTCCGAAGGCGGCGGCGTGTTCGCCCGCAGCCTCAAGAAGATCCCGCTCACCCCGCAGGTTCAGGAAATCCTGGGCGTGACCGAGAGCGAGATGGAGCCGACCGCGCTCATCTCCGCCATCCTCAAGAGCCCCAACGACCTGCTGTGGTTCGGCGGCATCGGCACCTATGTGAAGGCCGCCGCGCAGAGCCATGGCGATGTCGGCGACCCGGCCAATGACCGGCTGCGCGTCAATGCCGAACAGCTGCGCGTCAAGGTGGTGGGCGAAGGCGCGAACCTTGGCACCACGCAGGCCGGCCGCATCGCCTTCTCGCTGCATGGCGGGCGCATTAACACCGACTTCATCGACAATAGTGCCGGCGTCGACTGCTCGGATAATGAGGTCAACATCAAGATCGCGCTGAACAAGGAAATGGCGGAAGGCCGCCTGCCCTTCGACAAGCGCAATGCCCTGCTCGAAAGCATGACCGACGCGGTCGGCGCGATCGTGCTGGAGGATAACCGGCTTCAGGCGCTCGGCCTGTCGATCGCCGAAAGCGGCGGCGCGGCGGACCTGGCCTCCTATGTCCGGCTGATCGAGACGTTCGAGGAAACCGGCCGTCTCGACCGCCAGGTCGAAGGGCTGGCCGCCAATGACCAGCTGCTGCGGCGTGGCCAGGATGGCCAGGGCCTCACCCGCCCCGAACTCGCCGTGCTGCTCTCCACCGCCAAGCTGGCGCTGCAGGACGCGATCGAACATGGCGACCTTGCCACCGATCCCAGCATGGGCGCGGAACTGGCCGCCGCCTTCCCTGCCGCGATGCAGGAGAAGGAAGCCGATGCGATCGCGGCCCATGCGCTCAAGAAGGAGATCATCGCCACCAAGGTTGCGAACCGCATCGTCAACCGCCTTGGCATCATCCATCCGTTTGAGCTGGCGGAAGAAGAGGGCTGCTCGCTCGCCGATCTGGCCAGCGCCTTCCTGATTGCCGAGCGCCTCTACGACATCCGCACCCTGTGGGCGGATATCGACGCGGCCGACATGTCGGAAGCCGCCCGCCTCGCCCTGTTCGGCGACATCGCCAGCGGCATGCGCGCGCAGATCGCCGATATCCTGCGCAGCGTGCCGGCCGGCACCCTGCCGGACGCCGGCCATGCGATCCTGGCCAAGGGCGTCGAAACGCTCGCCAACCAGGTCGATGACCTGCTCACCAGCGAAGCGCTGCGCCGCGTCACGGCCGTCACCGATCGCCTGCTCTCGCTCGGCGCACCGGACATGCTGGCGGTGCGCACCGCCGGCCTGTTCAAGCTGGACGGCGCGGTCGGCATCGCCGCGCTCGCCGGTCGCCTGAAGATGGATGAGATCGCGCTGACCCGCGCCTTCACCCATCTGGGCGAGGCTGTCGGCATCGACTGGGTCCAGTCCGCCGCCGCCCGCATGGAACCGACCGATCCGTGGGAGCGGCTGCTCATCTCCGGCGTCGCGCGCGACATGCAGCAGGTGCGGCTCGACTTCCTGGCGCAAGGGAAGGGCAAGGACGTGTCGGACCATGTCGAGAAATGGCTGATCGAGCGCGGCGCGCGCATCCAGCAGTTCCGCGCCCTGGTGCAGCGCGCCAAGGCAGCGGCGTCGCCCAATGTCGCGATGCTGGCGGAAATCGCCGGTCAGGCCCGCGGCCTGCTCGGCCGCTGAGGCCATCGCCCCTTCCCGTCAGCGGGAAGGGGTTTCAACCGCCCCCCCCCCAAAAAAAAAGAAAAAGGCGCCCGATCCAGTGATCGGGCGCCTTTTTCTTTTCCGTGTCTTCGCTGCGATCAGCGCGGGTCGGCGGGCAGCGGCTGCACCATCAACGGCTTGGGCGCCGGTGCGGGGGCCGGTTCGGGTGCCGGCGCAGCAGCAGGCGCCGGTGCCGACTCCGCAGCAACCGGGGCCGCAGCTTCCGGCGCATCGGCTGCCGGCTTGTCCTTGCCCGGCACGCGCAGCCCCGGACCATAGACCGGCGTCACGCCCGGCGTGTAGCGACCGTGCAGCGCCTCGATCTCCGCCTTGCGCTGGTTGAGATAGAGGTCGCGATAGCTGCCATAGGGATTGTCGTCGGAACGGATCGCCTGGATGCGCTCGTCGAACGCCGCGCGCTCGCCCAGCTGGTCCAGCACCGCCATCGGGATGACGACCGTGGGCTGGGTGAAGGGCTTGCCCACCGCGAAGGGCAGGATCATCTTGTCGACCGTGTCGCCGATGATGTCGCGCAGCGTCGTCGGGCCGACCAGCGGCAGATACATGTACGGCCCCGGCCCCACGCCATAAAAGCCCAGCGTGTTCGCGAGGCCATTGGGGCGATAGGGCAGGTTGAACGGCTTGCGCTTGGCAACGTCGAACAGGCCGACAAAGCCCAGCGTCGTGTTGATCGCGAAGCGGCCGGCCGTCTCGAACGCCTTGCCCGGCTTGAACTGCAGCATATAGGCCGCGAACACCACCGGCTCGCCCAGGTTCGAGAAGAAGTTGCGCAGCCCCTTGCGCACCGGGCGCGGCAGGCCCTTGTTATAGGCCTTGGCCACCGGCTCGATCAACGCCTTGTCGACCGCCTGGACCGCCTCGAAAGACTGTTCGTTGATCGCGGCGAAGGGATCGCGCTTGCGCAGCCCGGTATCGCCGGTCACGACGATCGCATTGGGATCGACCGGCACCTCTTCCTTGGGCTGCTCCGCGATCGGGCTCAGCGTCGGCAGCACGACCGGCGGCGGATAGGGGCTGTCGGGCGTGGGCGTCTGTGCGGGCTGGAGCGGATCGGCAGGGACGGTCTGGGGCGTTTCCGCCGGCGCAGGCGCCACGGCCGCAGCCGGCACCACCGGAGCGCCGCTGTCCACGACCTCCCCCTGTCCCGCCATCAGCATCATTCCAGTGGCGGCAACCGAAAGCAGCATAAATCGTCCCTTGTCACGGCCCCGTCTGGACGACAGGCCCAACGGCCAGCAACGGCCTGGATAAGGGCCGATAAACAGACATCGCATCCCCGCGACATCGCTGTCCAAGCTGATTTCGCTAGGGGGGCGTGCCGCACCCGTCAAGTATGGTGGTCAAGACGGAGGCGGCAGGCGGAGACGCGCGTGCGGCGCTCTGGTTCCAGAACGCTTACATTTTGATACATTTTTCCTGTTGCGAGCGGTTTGCAATTGCGAGTCGTTCGCGTTATTCGGGCCACCTCATTTCCCACAGGACTCGCCGTTCTCTCGATGCACGCTCCCGCCCGCGCCCAGCCCAAGAAAAAGAAGAGCGCCAAGGCATTCTGGCTGAAGCAGCTGCATACCTGGCATTGGGTGAGTTCGGCGATCAGCCTGATCGGCCTGCTGCTCTTCGCCTTCACCGGCATCACCCTCAACCATGCCGCCGATGTCGAGGGTTCGCCCCAGACCGTCGAAAAAAGCGCCACCCTGCCCGCCCCGCTGCGCAAGCTGGTCGCGGCCGATGATGCGCCCGATGCCAAGAAGCCCCTGCCCGCCCCGATCGCCCAATGGGTCGAAAAGGAAATCGGCCAGAGCGGCGCGGGCGAGGCGGAATGGTCGGCGGACGAAGTCTATCTCGCCCTGCCGCGTCCCGGCGGCGATGGCTGGGTGTCGATCGACCGGCATGACGGCAAGGTCACCAGCGAAGCGACCAGCCGCGGCTGGGTCAGCTATCTCAACGACCTGCACAAGGGCCGCAATGCCGGCACCGTGTGGAAATGGTTCATCGATATCTTCGCCGTCGCCTGCTTCCTGTTCGCGCTGACCGGCCTGCTGCTGCTCCAGCTTCACGCCGCCAAGCGGCCAAGCACCTGGCCGCTGGTCGCGATCGGGCTTGCGCTGCCGGCGCTGCTCGCCATCCTCTTCATCCACTAACGGGGGTCCATCTTTCCATGCAGATCAGTCCCAAGCTCATCCTGTCCGGCGGTGCCGCGCTCGGCGCCACCGGTGCGCTGGCCGCGCCGGCCGCCGCGCAGACCATGACCGTCACGGTCAATATCCCGCGCCTGTCGGTCGCCGAATATCATCGCCCCTATGTTGCCATCTGGCTGGAGAAGGAGGGCGCCGCCCCCCGCACGCTCGCGGTCTGGTATGATGTCGACAAGGCCAAGGGCGAAGGCACCAAATGGCTGCGCGACATCCGCCAGTGGTGGCGCGTGTCGGGCCGCACGATGAGCTTCCCGGCCGATGGCGTATCGGGCGCGACCCGCGCGCCGGGCGACCAGAAGATCGCCTTCACCGCCGGCAAGGGGCCGCTCGGCGCCCTGGGTCCGGGCAAATATACGCTGGTGGTGGAAGCCGCCCGTGAAGTCGGCGGCCGCGAACTGGTCCGCCTGCCCTTCACCTGGCCGGCCAAGCCCGGCGTCGCCGCCAAGGCACAGGGCAGCAGCGAACTCGGCGCCGTCAGCGTCAGCTTCGGCAAGTAACAGGGGACGAAGACCATGAAAGCCAAATATCTGATCGCGGGCGCGCTTGCCGCCCTGATGCTCTCCGGCGCGGCCCAGGCCCACCGCCAGTGGATGCTGCCCTCCTCCACCACCCTGTCGGGCACCGACAGCTGGGTGACGGTCGACGCGGCGGTCTCCAACGACCTCTTCTATTTCGAACATTTCCCGATGCGCACCGACGGCATCGCCGTGACCGAGCCGGACGGCACCACCGGCAAGATCGAAAATGCCGCCACCGGCAAATATCGCTCGACCTTTGACGTGCATCTGACCAAGCCCGGCACCTATCGCATCGCCAATGTCTCGACCATGGTGATGGGCAGCTACACCCTCAACGGCAAGCAGGAGCGCCTGCCGCGCGGCACCACCAAGGCCAATCTGGCCCAGGCGATCCCCGCCGGTGCCACCAATGTCCAGACCGCCGAGGCGAGCAACCGCAACGAGATCTTCGTGACGCTGGGCGCGCCGACCACCACCATCTTCAAGCCGACCGGCACCGGCATCGAACTGGTCCCGGTGACCCATCCCAATGACCTGGTGTCGGGCGAGACCGCGACCTTCCAGTTCCTGCTCGACGGCAAGCCCGCCGCCGACCTCAAGGTCACCGTCATTCCCGGCGGCATTCGCTATCGCGATGCGCTGGGCCAGATGGACCTCGCCACCGACAAGGATGGCAAGCTGGCCGTCAAATGGGGCGCCCCCGGCATGTACTGGCTGAATGCCAGCACCGGCGGCGGCCGCGAAGGTGGCCCCGGCGGTCCCGGTGGTCCGGGCGCGCAGGGCGGCAAGCCGGAGGGCGCACCGCCCGCACCGCCGGCCGGCCCGCCGCAGAAGCGCGCCTCCTACATCACCACGCTGGAAGTGCTGGCGCCCTGACCCGGCCCGCCGGCCATCCCGCCCGCATCGCGATAGCGCCCGACCTGTCGCCCGCGCAATTTGCCGGGCGCCAGCGTCAGGGCGCTATCGTCACTTTGGGCGGAGCGACCATGGGCACCACATGGTCGGCCCGCATCGTCGATCCGCCCGCCGACTGCCAGACCCATGTCGAGGCCGTGCTGGCTGCCGTCATCAACGAGATGAGCAATTGGGAAGCCGGCTCCGACATCAGCCGCTTCAACCGCAGCCCGATCGGCCAATGGACCCGCCTGCCGCCCGCGATGATGGGCGTGCTGCGCGCGGGCCTTGCCATGGCCCGCCTGTCGAACGGCGCCTTCGACCCGGCGATCGGCGGCATCGTCGCCCGCTGGGGCTTCGGCCCGGCCCTCGCCGGCGGCAGCGCCACCGCCTCGGTCGCGCCCTGGACCTGCATCGAACTCAATGGCGACCGCGCCCGGCGCACCGCCGACGTCGCGCTCGATTTTTCCGGCATCGCCAAGGGCTATGCCGTCGATGCGGTCGCGGCCTGCCTGCGCGCCCTCGGCCTTATCAATTTCCTGATCGAGATTGGCGGCGAACTGCGCGGCGAGGGGGTAAAGCCCGATATCCAGCCCTGGTGGGTCGATGCCGAAGTGCCGCCGGGTCTCGACCTCCCGACGCTGCGGGTCGCGCTCTGCGGCCTTTCCATGGCCAGTTCGGGCGATTATCGCCGCTACCGGATGGAGGGCGATCGCCGCCTGTCGCACAGCATCGATCCCGCGACCGGCGCGCCCATTGCGGAGGGCGTCGCCGCCGTCACCGTCCTCCACGCCTCCGCCATGCTGGCCGACGCCTGGGCGACCGCGATCACCGTGCTGGGCGCCGATCGCGGCATGGCCCTCGCCACCCGCCACAACCTCGCCGCCCGCCTCATCCTGCGCACCGAAACCGGCGGCCAGGAATATATGACCCCCACCCTCGCCGCGATGCTGGCCGACTGAGGCCGACTTCAGGCGGGGTGGCGCCCCAGAGGGCGGGAATGGGTGGAGAGCGGACGATCTGCTTTCAAGAACAAGTGGCGCATTGCAGCCGTCGTAAGTGGATGTAGACTTACGATTAATCGGGGATGCAATCATGATGAGAAAATTCGGGCCTGCGCTTGTTGGGATTTTGAGTTTTGCGGCGGGTTATCCTGTTGACGCTCAGCAAACACCGCCGGAAGCATATCTCGATCCCGTCGATCGGCAGATTGCCGAAAATGGCAAAGGCATTCCCGGCAGGCCCTATCCGTGCGCCATAGAAAAGGTGGAGGAGGGCTTCACTGCCATAGAATCCGCTCCGACCGATCAGTGCGTTAAAATGCAACCAGCAAAAGAATGGCGAGGTCTCTGGCGTAACGACTTTGAGGGCTCACAGTTCTGCACCGGGCCAGCTTCGACCTGTGAATTTGATTCGGCGGAAGGTAGAGTATGGCTGACCCCCGGCCCTATGCGCGGCGAACTCGGCGCGGTCTATGAAATCGTTTTCCTTGGCAGAAGAACCGCGTTCAAAGGCGCTTATGGCCACATGGGGCTGTCAGACTTCGAAATCATCGTCGATCGACCGATCTCCGTAAAAATGATCCAGGCCCCACTCCCGCAACTGTCTCAAGCCGAAGCTGATGCGGAATGGAAGCGCTGTGAGAAGGCAGGGAACTGCATCTCTACGAAAAAGCTGATGCAAGAGCAGAACGACAACAAATAGGTATTTTGAGCATAGCTGCTAATGTCTGCAAATGGTCGTTAGCCGCCCTACCCACATCCGTCATGCCGGGCTTGACCCGGCATCCCACTTTTCTATGCAACAGATAAAGAAGCGGGACCCCGGCTCAAGGCCGGGGTGACAATGGCAGCTTCTGGTCGCTTCCAATCCGCCCTCAATAGACGTCGCGCTTGTAGCGGCCGGCCTCGGCCAGATCGTTGAGCGTCGCCTCGCCCAGGATCGCGATCAGCGCCTCATGGACGCTCTGCGCCATGCCTTCCAGGCTGCCGCAGACCAGGATGGTCGCGCCCTGGCCGATCCGTTCGCGCAGTTCCGCGCCGGCGTCCGCCAGCAGATGCTGGACATAGCGGCCGCAATCCGCATCGCGTGAGAAGCTGCGGTCCAGCCGTGCCAGCGTGCCGTCCGCCAGCCAGGCCGACAATTCCGCATCGAAATAACGCTCATGCGCCCGGCTGCGCTCGCCGAACAGCAGCCAGTGGCCGCCCATCCCGTCATGGGCGGCAGCGCGCAGATGGGCACGCAGCCCGGCAATGCCGGTGCCATTGCCGATCAGGATCATCGCGCCGCGCGACGCCGGATCGGTGCGGAAGCCCGGATTGGGCCGCACCCGCATCATCGTCGTCTCGCCCGGCGCCATATGCGCGGTCAGCCAGCCCGAGCCGATGCCCAGCCGCCCGTCCCCATCGCGCACCTGCCGCACCACCAGGTCCAGCACGCCATCGGCCATGATCGACGCCGCCGAATATTCGCGCGCCGGCAGCGGGCGCAGCGCCCGCGCTTCTGCCATGGTGAGCGGGGTTCCGGCTTCGGGCAGCATCGCGCGTGCCAGTTCCGCCCGCAACGCCGCCGGCACCGCGATCAGGTCGCCCTCGGGCGCCTGGCTGGCCAGCAGCGCCTCGACCGCCTCGGGCGCGTTGCAGGGGTGGAGTTCGACGATATCGCCCGCCTGCCATTCGGGCACATCCGTACCCACCGGCTCGAACTGCAGATGATAGGCGGTGAGCGCCGGGCTGTCCGGATTGAGCGCATGGCGCGCCACCAGTCGCCACGGCGTGAACGGGATCACCATCTGGCCCCGATCGCCCTCACCTGCGCCCAGATCATGCAGCGCATCGTGCCAGGCCCGCTCCGCCGCTTCATCTTCATGCCCCATGGCGATCAGCGGGAAGAGCGGCTGCGCGCCCGCCCCCACCATCCAGCCGTCGACCGCGATGCCGAAGGCGCAGAAATCGGGATATTCCCGGTCGCCGATCGCCAGCACGCCATAATGGAGATGGCCAAGATCGATCGCCCCGCCACGCAGCAACCGGCTGGCAAAGCCGCGCGCCATGTCCGGCGGCTCGCCCTCGCCATAGGTCGAAACGACGAACAGGATGCGCTGCGCCCCTGCCAGCATGTCGCGCGTCAGCCGGCCGACCGGCACCACCTGCGCCCGCACCCCGCCATGGGCCAGCGCCTGCGCCGCATTGCGCGCACGGATTTCGGCCGTCCCGGTCTGGCTGGCATAGGCGATCAGCAAGTCACCGCCGCCCATGTCGCCACCCACAACCGCCGCGGCATCGCCGGCCAGCGCCCGTGCCGCCTGCTTGCGCTTGCGGCGCGAGAGATAGAGCAGGAAGCCGGTCACCGTGAACAGCGGCATGGTGAGGCTGGTCAGCATCATGATGATGCGGCCGGGCAGCCCGAAAAAGGCCCCGCGATGCAGTTCATAGACGCTCTGGGTGATGATCACGCCCAGCGGCCGGCGATCATAGAGGTCGCGCTTCTCCAGCGCATAGCTGGCTGGATCATAGCTATATTTGTCGGTCTGGCGCAGATGGCGCGCGCCTTCGGGCCGGGCGTCGAAGCTGATCGTCTTCATCGGCTGCGACGGCGCCGGCTGGGTAATGCGCACCCAGATATAGTCATTGCCGGTGGCGCGGCGGAAGGCGGTCCAGGCCGGGTCGATCGACGGGCGCGGCGCGATCCCCTCGCGCTTTTCCGACCGCCGCCCTTCCTCGCTCGGCGCCTTGCCGGTCAGGCTGTAGATCACCCCCTGCCGATACCAGTCATAGCTCCACCACAGGCCGGTGAGCGCGCTCAGCAGATAGAAGAGCAGCACCCAGGTGCCGATCACGACATGCAGCGCGCGCCACAGGTTGCGCCCGGTCTTGCGCAGGTCGAGCACCAGCCAGGCGCGCCAGTCCAGCGCCTGCCGCGGCCAGCGCAGATAGAGGCCGGACAGAGCGAAGAAGATCAGCGCAATCGCGCTGAAGGCGGTGATCTGCCGACCGATGCCATTGCCGCCGCCCGGCAGCGCCAGCCAGCGATGCAGATCGTCCATCAGATGGAAAAAGCCTTCGCCCGCCGGTGCGCCCAGCCAGGCGCCGGTGGCCCGATCGACCTGCCCCTGCTTGCGGCCGCGCCCTTCGCTCGACGACAGGCGCACGCTGTGCGACCGGTCGCGCGCCATTTCCCAGTCCAGCCGCGCGATATAATAGCCCGGATTGTCGGCCTGCACCCTGGCGATCAACTGGTCGGGCGACAGGTCGGGTTTGGAAGGCACGCCGGGCGCATAGAGGCGCGGCGACAGCGCCTCGCTGATCTCGTCCTCGAAGCTCATGGTCGCGCCGGTCACGCCCATCAGCGCCAGCACCAGGCCGGCGGTGATCCCCAGGAACCAGTGGATCTGGAACAATATGCGCTTGGTCACCTGGGCTCCGTGGGCTGCCATCCGAAAGCCCAGCCTATTACGCATCTGCAACATGAATGCAATTGCGACTTAGTTTCACGAAAGCCGGGTAAAGATCAGCCCTAAAGCGCGGTGTAGAGACAGGTCGCGCCCAGGATGATGCCGGGCACATTGGCGACGATGATCGGCCAGTCCTTGTCCTTGTGCAGCCAGCCATAGGCCGCCCACAGGCAGGTATTGAGCACGGTCGCCAGCGGCTGGATCACCGATCCCTTGTCCCCGGCCAGGTTCATCCGGATCTGGTCCAGATAGGAACCATACATGAGGATGGCAGTGACGGTCGCGATCCAGCCGACCACCCGCAACGTCCGCTCGTCGAGATGCCGTGCCATCCTGCCCCCATGCCTGTCGTCCGCGGCACTTAGCCACCGACCGCCGCCCGCGCGCAAGACCGCAATTACCCGGAGGCGCGCATGGCACCGCCGGGCATGGGGTAGCAGGCAACCTCCCCCCGATGGAAGGAGGCGCCGGGCGTCAGTCCAGGTTCGGGCGCAGATAGCGCTCGGCGGTTTCCAGGTCGATGCCGCGGCGCTGGGCATAATCTTCCAGCTGGTCGCGGCCGACGCGGGCGACGCCGAAATATTCGGCCTGCTGATGGCCGAAATAGAAGCCGCTGACCGCCGCCGTCGGCAGCATGGCGAAGCTTTCGGTGAGCGTCGCGCCGGTCGCATGATGGGCGTCCAGCATCTCGAACAGGATCAGCTTCAAACTATGTTCCGGGCAGGCCGGATAGCCGGGCGCCGGGCGGATGCCGCGATATTCTTCCTTGATCAGCGCCTCATTGGTCAGTTGCTCGCCCTCGGCATAGCCCCAGAGCGCGGTGCGGACATAATGGTGCAACCGTTCGGCAAAGGCTTCGGCGAGACGGTCGGCCAAGGCCTTCAGCAGAATATCCGAATAATCGTCGATCGCATTCTTGAAGCGGGCGAGGTGCGGCTCGATGCCGTGGATCGACACGGCAAAGCCACCCATCCAGTCGCCATCATGGCTGATGAAGTCGGCCAGGCACATGTTCGCCCGGCCTTCGCGCTTGGCGATCTGCTGGCGCAGCATCGGCAGGGTGTAATGCTTCTCGTCCTCGACATGGACGATGATGTCGTCGCCCTGACGACGGCAGGGCCACAGGCCGGCGACGCCGCGCGCGGTCAGCCATTTCTCGTCGATGATCTTGGCAAGCATCTTCTGCGCATCGGCGAACAGGCTGCGGGCGCTTTCGCCGACAATCTCGTCATCCAGGATGGCGGGATAATTGCCGGCCAGTTCCCAGGCGCGGAAGAAGGGGGTCCAGTCGATATAGTTGACCAGATCCTTCAAGTCCCAGTCGGGGAAGCGATGGGTGCCGGGCAGCAGCGGGCGCGGCGCCTTCAGGCTCTCGTCCATTTCGAAGCCGTTGGCGCGGGCGTCCTCGAGCGACAGGAGCTGGCTCTGCCCCTTGTTCGCGCGGGCGACGCGGACATGCTCATAATCATCCTTGGTCTTCTGGACGAAATCGGCCTTCTGCGTTTCGGACACCAGGGCGGTGGCGACGCCGACCGCGCGGCTGGCGTCGAGCACATGGACGACCGGGCCGGTGAAGGCCGGGTCGATGCGCAGCGCGGTATGGACGCGCGAGGTGGTCGCGCCGCCGATCAGCAGCGGCATGGTCATGTTGGCGCGCTGCATTTCCGCTGCCACCGTCACCATCTCGTCGAGCGAGGGGGTGATGAGGCCGGACAGGCCGATCATGTCCGCGTCATTCTCGTTCGCGGCCTTGATGATGTCCTGCCAGGGCACCATCACGCCCATGTCGATCACCTCGAAGCCGTTGCACTGGAGCACGACGCCGACGATATTCTTGCCGATATCATGGACGTCGCCCTTGACCGTCGCCATGATGATCTTGCCCTTGCCCTTGGCGCCGGGTTCCTTGGCCGCCTCGATGAAGGGCAGCAGATGGGCGACCGCCTTCTTCATGACGCGGGCGGACTTCACCACCTGCGGCAGGAACATCTTGCCCGCGCCGAACAGGTCGCCGACCACGTTCATGCCGTCCATCAGCGGGCCTTCGATCACCTGGATCGGCTTTTCGGCGGCGAGGCGGCATTCCTCGGTGTCTTCCACGACATACATGTCGATGCCCTTGACCAGCGCATGTTCGAGGCGCTTGGCGACCGGCCAGCCGCGCCATTCCTGCGCGGCCTTTTCCGATGCGGCGTCCTTGCCCTTGAAGGATTCCGCGAGCGCAACGAGGCGGTCGCCGGCTTCGGGATCGCTGTTCAACAGCACATCCTCGCACGCCTGGCGCAGCGCCGGGTCGATCGCGTCATAGACGTCGAGCTGGCCGGCATTGACGATCGCCATGTCGAGGCCGGCGGGGATGGCGTGATAGAGGAAGACCGAGTGCATCGCCCGGCGCACCGGTTCGTTGCCGCGGAAGGAGAAGGAGAAGTTGGACAGGCCGCCCGAGATATGGACATGCGGGCAGCGCTTCTTGATCTCGCGGCAGGCCTCGATGAAGTCGACGCCGTAGTTGTTATGCTCCTCGATCCCGGTCGCGACGGCGAAGATATTGGGGTCGAAGATGATGTCCTCGGGCGGGAAGCCGATCGTCATCAGCAACTTGTAGGCGCGCTCGCAAATCTCGACCTTGCGGGCCTGGGTATCGGCCTGGCCGGTCTCGTCGAAGGCCATGACCACCACGGCCGCGCCATAGGCCATGCAGAGTTTCGCATGGTGCAGGAAAGCCTCCTCGCCCTCCTTCATGCTGATCGAATTGACCACCGGCTTGCCGGAGACGCATTTCAGGCCGGCTTCAATCACTTCCCATTTTGAGCTGTCGATCATCACCGGCACGCGGCTGATGTCCGGCTCCGACGTCATGAGCTTGAGGAAAGTGGTCATCGCCTCGACCGCGTCGAGCAGGCCTTCGTCCATGTTCACGTCGACGATCTGCGCGCCATTTTCGACCTGCTCGCGGGCGATATCGATCGCCGCGGCATAGTCGCCGGCCATGATCAGCTTCTTGAACTTGGCGGAGCCGGTGACGTTGGTGCGCTCGCCGATATTGACGAAGGTGGCGCCAGAAAGATCGGGGGAGGTCGTGGTCATTTTATTACCTTCTCCCCTCCCTATAGGGAGGGGTCGGGGGAGGGCATGTAAGGAAAAGCCGCAAACAGGCCCTCCCCTAACCCCTCCCGCAAGCGGGAGGGGGACTAATTCGCGCTAGGCCGCGATGTGCATCGGTTCGAGGCCCGCGAGGCGGGTCACGACCGTCAGTTCGGGCACCTGGCGCGGCTTGTGGCCGTCGAGCGCCTTCGCCACCGCGCCGATATGGGCGGGCGTCGTGCCGCAGCAACCGCCGACCATGTTGACCAGCCCTTCGTCCACCCACTGACGGATCAGCTTCGCGGTGGTTTCGGGCAGCTCGTCATATTGCCCCAGTTCATTGGGCAGGCCGGCATTGGGATAGGCCAGGATCAGCGTGTCGGCATTTTTCGACAGTTCGGCCAGATAAGGCCGCAGCAGGTCCGCGCCAAAGGCGCAGTTCACGCCGATGGTCAGCGGCTTCAGATGCCGCAGCGAATACCAGAAGGCGTTGATCGTGTGGCCCGACAGGTTGCGGCCCGACATGTCGGTGATGGTGAAGCTGAGCATCACCGGCACCGAACGGCCCGCCGCTTCCTCCGCCTCGCGCGCGGCCATGCCGGCGGCCTTGGCATTGAGCGTATCGAAGCAGGTTTCGATCAGCAGGAAGTCGACGCCGCCGGCGATCAGCGCATCGCACTGTTCGCGATAGTCGGCCTTCAGCGTATCATAGTCGACCTCGCGATAGGCGGGATCGTTGACGTCGGGCGAAATCGACAGCGTCTTGTTGGTCGGGCCGATCGAGCCGCAGACGAAGCGTGGGCGTCCGTCCTTGGCCGTTGCCTTCTCGCACGCCGCGCGCGCGATCTTGGCGGCCGCGACATTGATGTCCCACACCAGATGTTCGCAGCCATAGTCGGCCATCGCGATCTTGGTCGAGGAGAAGGTGTTGGTCTCGATCATGTCGGCGCCATTGTCGAGATAGGCGGTATGAATGCCCTCGACGATGTCCGGCCGGGTCAGGCAGAGCAGGTCGTTATTGCCCTTCTGGTCCTTGGCAAGGTCCAGGTCACCGCGATAATCGGCTTCGGTCAGGCCATGCTTCTGGATCGACGTGCCATAGCCACCGTCGAAGATCAGGATCTTTTCCGCCGCCAGGGCGCGCAAACGTGCTTCGGCGTTCATGCCGTCTTCTCCAGTTCAGCCGCAACCTGCGGGCGCAGGCCCAGCAGGTGGCAGATCGCATAGCTTAGTTCCGCCCGGTTGAGCGTATAGAAATGGAAGTCGCGCACGCCGCCCATATAGAGATTGCGGCACAGTTCCGCCGCCAGCGTGGCAGAGACGAGCTGGCGCGCGGCGGGATGCTGGTCCAGCCCGTCGAACAGGCGGCCCATCCAGGCGGGGACATCGGTGTTGCACATCGCCGACATCCGCTGGACCGCGGCGAAATTGCTGACCGGCATGATGCCGGGAATGACGTCCGCATCAATGCCGGCGGCGGCGACCGTGTCGCGGAAGCGGAAGAAGGTGTCCGCCTCGAAGAAGAATTGGGTGATCGCGCGGGTCGCGCCGGCGTCAATCTTGCGCTTCAAATTG
Source organism: Sphingobium sp. DN12 (assembly GCF_051058005.1). NCBI lineage: Bacteria > Pseudomonadati > Pseudomonadota > Alphaproteobacteria > Sphingomonadales > Sphingobiaceae > Sphingobium > Sphingobium sp. DN12. Next base: position 105,391 of record NZ_CP173717.1, on the reverse strand, counting down.
TCGATGTCGCTCTGCGCGCTCTGCGCATCGGGATGGGTTTCGGGATAGGCCGCGACCGAAATCTCGAAATCATGGCGCTTGCGCAGCCCCTCGACCAGTTCGGCCGCGCCCTTGTAACCATCGGGGTGCGGCTGGAAGGCGGTGCCGGCCTCCGGCGGATCGCCACGCAGCGCGACGATATGGCGCACGCCCGCTTCCCAATAGGCATCGGCCACTTCGTCGATCTCGGCCTTGCTGGCAGCGACGCAGGTCAGGTGCGCGGCGGCGGCCAGCGGCGTTTCCCTGGCGATGCGCGCGACCGTATTATGGGTGCGCTCGCGGGTCGAGCCGCCCGCGCCATAGGTCACCGACACGAATTTGGGCGCCAGCGGCGTCAGCGTCTCGATCGCCGACCAGAGCTGCTCCTCCATCTTCTCCGTCTTGGGCGGGAAGAATTCGAAGCTCACATTGAGGTCGCCGGCCAGATCCGCATAGAGCGGCCCTTCGGCATCATGGCGGGCGCGGTCAGTCTGGGTCATGCGGAAATCCGTTCTTCGATGGGCAGGATGTCGGCGCCGCGCTGGCGCCCGAGCCACAATTGTACCGTCAGTTCCTGGCCGGGCAGCATGTCCACCCGCTCCAGTTCCAGGCCCGCCTGCGCGAACCAGCCTTCGATCTGCATGTCGGAAAAGCCCAGCCGCGCATGCTGATCGCGGGTGCGCAGCTCCTCGCGTTCATGGGCGGCGAAATCGACGATCAGCACCCGGCCGCCGGGCCGCAGCACCTGCGCCGCCTGCGCGATCACCTGCTCGGGCGCCTGAGCATAATGCAGCACCTGATGCAGCAGCACCGTGTCGACACTGGCGGGATCGATGGGCAGCGCGGCGAAATCGCCGAGCAGCAGCGCATATTTGTCGCCCGCATCCTCGGGCAGCTTGGCACGGGCGAGCCGCAACATATCGGGGCTGCGATCAAGCGCCGTCACCTGATCGGCGGCGGGGCCGAACAATTCGATCATCCGCCCGGTGCCAGTGCCGATATCGAGCAGATGGCCGATCGCCTGCCCGTCCAGCATCGCGCGCATCGCCGCTTCCACATCGGCTTCGGCGACATGGAGCGAACGGATCGCATCCCATTCCTCGGCATGTTCGGCGAAATAGGCTTCGGCGGCGCGCGCACGCTCGGCCCGCACGGCGGCAAGGCGCGCGAGATCCGCATTTTGCCATGCGGCCTCGGCGGCCGACGGCTGCAACTGGTCGAACAAGGTGATGAAGGGTTGGACCGACGCCTTCTGGCCCAGCCGCAGGAAGACCCAATTGCCCTCCTTGCGCCGCTCGACCAGGCCGGATTCCACGAGAATGCGGATATGGCGCGACACCCGCGGCTGGCTCTGGTCGACCACCTGCGCCACTTCGCCCACGGCCAGTTCCATCGCCCGCAACAGGTGGACGATGCGCAGCCGCGTCGGGTCTCCAAGAGACCGGAAAATGTCGAGGGCGCCACTCATGCAGCAATCATATAAAGAAATCTTTATATGCGTCAATGGCCGTCCATTGCGGGCACTTCCGACAAAAACCGCGCCTTATCAGGCCCTCCCGCTCAGGAATGGGATTGCCTTGCTTCGCCCAAAGCATTACGAATCAGCGCGCAGGCGCAATGGGGGGTGAGCTTTTCTCCGAGAGTGGTCTGCATCTTTTTTTTCTCTGAGAGGGGTTTGCCCATGTCCAAGTCGATTGCTCTTTCGCTCGTTCTCGCCGCTTCGCTGGGTCTGGCTGCTTGCGGTGGCCACACCGCCGAAAACGCTGCCAACAACGCCGCCAACGCTGCTGAGAACGCTTCGAACGCTGCCGACAACGCCATGAACGCCGCGATGAACGCTGCCGACAACGCTGCGAACGCCGCTTCGAACGCGACCAACAACGTCGCCAACGCGATGTAATTTCCCTTTCGGGAAGAGTTTTTGGAAAAGGGCCGCACCGGAAACGGGAGCGGCCCTTTTCTTATGCGCGAAAGGATCGGCGATTGACCAAGCGACCTGCCCTGCTGCTCCTGCTGGCGCTGGGCGCCTGCAATTCCGGCCAGGATGATGGCGTCGGCGGCGTCAGCGCGGCCGAAGCCAGCGCCCTCAATGCCGCCGCGGCGCAGCTCGATGCGCGCGCCGGTGCCGCGTCGCCGCAGGAGGCCGGGCTCAACCCCGCCGCCGTCGCAGCCGCCCGCGCCGACCGGCGACAGGGCGCAAGCAACGCCGCCCGATAGCAAGAAGGCCGCCCCCTTCACGGGGACGGCCCTTCATCGTCATCAGTTGGGGTGACGCTTAGCAGTTGCGGTCGATCGCGCGGCCAGCCAGCGCGCCGACGCCTGCGCCGATGATGGCGCCCGTGGTGCCGTCGCCACGACCATAGCGGCTGCTGCCCTTGCCGACTTCGTTACCGAGCAGACCACCGGCGATCGCACCGATGATGGTGCCGCCCGTGCCATTGTCCCGGCAGCGATAGCCGCCGCGATAACCGCGATAATCATTGCGGTAATAATTGCCGCGATAGCCGCCACGATAGCCACGGTCGCCGCGATAATAATCGCCCCGATACCCACGATAGCCACGGTCACCGCGATAGCCGCGATCACCCCGGTAATAGTCGCCGCGCTCATAGCCGCGGCCCCAGCCATCGCGCGCCATGGCGGGCGTCGCGGTGACGGCCAGGGAGGCAGCGCCCATGGCGAGCGCAGCACCCAGATTGATCAGATACTTCATCTTCATGGCGTTGCTCCTCAGATTGCCATTTCCGCAGTGAACCGGACGGGCCGATCACCAGGATTGATGCCCTTATGACTGATTCGCGTTGAGTGGAGCCTGAATGGCGGTGACAGCCACCGTTCAGCTGGCAACGCTTTGCCACTCCCCTGCTGCGTCCCGCCGACATTTCCCCTATGGCAGAGCGCGATGCGTCGAATCCTGATCGTTCTCGCTCTTGCGATCCTGCTGCTGCCTGCCCCGCCGTCCACCAAGCCCGCCGCCGTGCGGCCGGGCACCTTGCTGGTGACGGCGCGGGCCGTGCCGCTCGACAGCAGCGATCCCGATCGCCGCCGGGTCGGCACGCTCACCTATCTGGGCGGCTGGCAGCTTGGCAGCGACAATCCGGGCTTTGGCAGCATATCCTCGCTGCTGGTCGACGGACCGGGCCAGATATTGGCGCTGAGCGATGCCGGCGTGCTGATGGGCTTCCATGTCGGCCCCGGCCGCGCCAGCCGCCGCCCCTTCATCGCGCCGCTGCCGGTAAGGGCGCAGGACAGGGACCGGCCCTGGTGGTCCTGGGATTCGGAATCCATGACCCATGATCCGGCCAGCGACCGCTATTGGGTCGGGTTCGAGCTGCTCCAGGCGATCTGCCGCTATTCGCCCGGCTTCGCGCGGGTGGAGGCGTGCCGGACCTGGCCGGAAATCGTCGCCTGGCCCAAGACCGGATCGATCGAATCCTTCACCCGCCTGCCCGACGGCCGCTTCATCGCGATCGGCGAGATGGGCATGACCGCCGACGGCCATCATGACACCTTGCTCTGGTCGGGCGATCCGGCCGAACATGACACCGCCGATCCGATCCATCTCCATTATGTCGCGCCGCAGGGCTATCGCCCGACCGACATGGTCGCGCTGGACGATCGCCATCTGCTGGTGCTGAACCGGCGCCTGACCCTGCAGGAACTGTTCACCGCGACGATCGCGATGATCGAGCTGCCTGAAAATCCCGCACCGAACACGGAGCTGCGCGCCCGGACGCTGGCCCGGCTGGCGCCGCCGCTGCTGGCCGATAATTTCGAAGGACTGGCACTCAGCCGGGAACAGGGCCGGACGATCCTGTGGGTCGCATCCGACGACAATCACGAATTCTTCCAGCGCACCTTGCTGCTGAAATTCCGATTGGATTGATCGGGCTGGTGCGGCGCATTCCCTGCTCAGCAGGGAATATCAGAAAACGCAAAAAAGCGGCCTGTTGCCAGGCCGCTTCTTATGCCGAAACGAATCGAAGCGAATCAGGCGGCTGCGGCAGCCTGCTTCTTGACGATGTCGCGCTTCAGGCGACGGGCCTTCAGCGACAGCTTGTCGTCGCTGGTCTTGACCAGCCAGTTGTCGAGGCCGCCATTATGCTCGACCGAGCGCAGACCATGGGTCGACACGCGCAGCTTGACGGTGGTTTCCAGCGTTTCGGAGATCAGCGACACGTTCTGCAGGTTCGGCAGGAACACGCGCTTGGTCTTGTTGTTGGCGTGGGAAACATTGTGACCCACCTGGCGACCCTTACCGGTCAGCTCGCAAATGCGCGACATAGTCAATCAACCTTTGAAATTCGGGTTCGTTCGGAAAGCGGCGCCGATAGCGGGATTCCCGCTCGCCGTCAACCTTCCGCTCGGTTCGTGGCACTATCGCAACCATTTCACCGGGCCCCGCGTTCATCCCCCCGTTCAATAGAGGAGAGTGCCATGCGTTTCATCGGCGGATTGCTGCTGATCGCGCTTATCGTCATCGGCGCCGGGATAGCAACCGGATTCATCGACCTGCAGAAGACTCAGGAGGGTCGCCTGCCCGAAGTCTCCGTAAAACAGGGCGCCCTGCCCAAATATGAGGCGAGCGTCGCCAAGGTCGAAGTGGGCAGCCGCAACGAAACGGTCGAGGTTCCGACCGTCGACGTGAAGAAACCCTGAGTCGATTCGCGGCATTTTGATGCGCCTCCCGGCGCATGGACGGCACCAGCCCGCACCCCCACCCGGCCACCCAACAGCATATCCTGGAATGGGCGGCCGGGTGGGGGTGCGGGCTGGTGCGGCCCTCCCTCTCCGACTAAGGCGGGGTCATGACCTCGCCCTTTCCCTTGCCCGAACCGATGCGCCGCGCCTTTGCGCTGGCGCGGCAAGCCGAAGCGGCGGGCGAGGTGCCGATCGGCGCCGTTGTCACGCGCGATGGCGTCATCATCGGCGAGGGCGAGAATCGCAACCGCCGCGACAATGACCCCACTGCCCATGCCGAAATGGTGGCGATTCGTGCCGCCGCCACCCGGATCGGCGACTTCCGCCTGACCGGCTGCGACCTGTGGGTGACGCTGGAGCCGTGCCCGATGTGCGCGGGCGCCATCTCCCACGCGCGGGTAGCCCGGCTCTATTATGCGGTGTCCGATCCCAAGGGCGGCGCGGTCGAACAGGGACCGCGCCTCTTTGCCCAGCCGCAATGCCTGCACCGCCCCGAAATCTATGGCGGGCTGGCCGAGGCGGAAGGATCAGCGCTGCTGCGCGACTTTTTTGCCGCCCGGCGCTGAATAATTGATGCGGTAGAGCGTGTAGGGCAGCGTCATAGCCGTCTTGAGCGTCACCGGCTGCAACCAGGCGGGAATCGTGCCGCGCATCAGGTCCGCATAGAAGCCGCGCGGGCTGCGCGACTGATAGATGGTCCCTTCGGGGAAATTGGGACAGACCAGCAAATAGGTCGCATGATGCTTCGCCGCGATCGGGCGGAAGGCGGCGGCCGGCCCGTCATAGGCATGATGCATGTCGAGGATCGTCGCGCCATTGCGATGATAGGGGCCGGCCACCGCGCTATGATGCGTCGTGGCGATGATGCGCGGTCCCAGATCGACCATGGTGAAGATGGTCGCCGGCGGCAGCTGGTCCAGCACCTCCAGCGCCGGCAGCGTGCGACAGCGGCCATTGGCCTTCTTGATCGCGTCGGTGCGGGCGATGGCGGACGGGCGCCAGGGCTTGGGCTTGGTGCCGGTCGCCTGCTGCCACAGCGCGATCACCTGCGGATAGAGCGGATAGGCACAGGCAATGGCGCCGACCAGAAGCGCGCCGATGCCCGCCAGGATGCGCACCCGGCGCGATCCGGTGAAGATCGCCGTCACCAGCCGCCATCCGGCCCAGGCAGCGGGCGGGATCGCCAGCAACTGCGCCGCCGGCCCGGCGCGCAGCTGCCAGAAGAGCAAAGCGGTCGAGAAAAGCATCATCAGGCCGATCGTCGCGAACGCCCAGAGCCGGTCGCTGTCGCGCCGCAATTCCCATAGCGCCCAGATCAGGCCGATGAGGCCCACCGCCGGCAGCGCCATCAGCGGCACGACCAGGCTCTGGGCCTGCGCGGTGATCGGCTTTGCCTCGCGGATATTGGCGAGCCAGAGTTGCTGCAGCTCGGGCGAGATCTGATAGGGGGTCAGGCATTGCGGCCAGTTCAGAAGGAAGAAGAGGCCCACCGCGCCGCCGACGATCATGCCGGCGATCAGCCGCTGCCACCAGAGCCGCAGCGGCAGGCGGCTCAAGAGCACCATGCCCGCGCCGGCCGCGCCGAACACCGCGACCCAGATGGGCGAGATGGCGTCGCACACCATGTGGCGATTATCGTAGCTGGCGAAGAGGACGTAGCAGAGCGAGGTCGCCCCCGCGAGGCTGAGGCCATAGGGCAGCATCCGCCGCCCGGCGCCATCGCGGAACACCCAGCGCAGCGCCACCAGCGCGCCGCCGGCCGCCAGATAGACGATCATCTCCATGCCGATCGCCACCGACAGGGCGCTCGACACGCCCGCCACCACGCCGCCGCGCAGCCAGTTGCGATCGATCAGGCCCGCCATCATCGTCAGCGCCAGCGCCAGCTGCCAGCCATGATGGTCGATCCGCATCGGCGCGAACATGCCCAGGCCCATCTGCGCGGCAAGCGGCGCCAGCACGGCGAACAGCCAGGCCCAGCGCGCGCCGACCGCGTCGCCCGCCAGCCGCCGGGCGATCGATCCCAGGCTCAGCATCAGCAGGAACAGCGGCAGCAGCGGCGCGATCGCGCAGGCCAGCCGGTCGGCCAGATCCTGTTCGACAAAGGCGCGGAAGAACAGCATCAACCCGGCGAGCGGGATGTCGACCAGCCGCGACCAGTGGATATTGGCGCCGCCCGGCGGATCGAGCCGATATTGGCGCAGATCATACCAGCCCTGCCCGGCCAGCCAGTCCTTGACCTGGACGAAGCGGATATTGTCGTCCGTGTCGCTGAGCGTCAGCCAGTGGATGGCGGGCCAGCGATCGACCAACATGCCGACCAGGATCGCGATCCAGATCAGGAAGGTCAGCCACTTCCAATAGCGATCGGCATAGGCGGTGAGGATCGCGAACCAATGGGACGCGCGGGCGCGGAAAGCAGGCCAGCTTTGCAAATTCATGGCCGGTGGATTAGACGCTCCACACCAAAGCGCAACGGGGCTCCATGAAAATCATCGACCGACTGTCGCCGGCCCATCAGGCCCTGTTCTGGCAGATATTGCGCTATGGCATCAGCGGCCTGTTCATCACCGCCTGCCAGGCGGCGATCTACTGGACGCTGGCGGCGCCGGTCGGCCTTCATCCCCAGATCGCCAACGGCATCGGCTATCTCTGCGCCGTGGTCATCGGCTATGTGCTGCACAATGCCTTCACCTTCCGCGGCCATGGCAGCCAGGCGGGCCATGCCGCGCGCGGCTTCCGCTTCGTCGCGGTCTCGCTGGTCAGCTATGCGCTCAACGCCCTGTGGGTCTATCTGTGCGTCACCCATATGCGCTGGCCCGAATGGTCGCCGATCCCGGCGATGATCTTCCTCACCCCCGCCGTGGTCTTCGGCCTCAACCGGCAATGGGTGTTCCGCTAAGGGAATCCCCCCGATCTCAAATCGCCAGCGCCCGGTTTGGCATGGCGCGCAAGCGGCCGACGTCGCGCTGCGGTGGGGCGCCGAACAGGCGGCGATATTCGCGGCTGAACTGGGACGGGCTGTCATAGCCGACCTGATAGCCAGCCTCGGCCGCGTCGATCCGCTCCGCCAGCATCATCTGCCGCGCCTGCTGGAGCCGCAGTTGCTTTTGATATTGCAGCGGCGTCATCGCCGTCGCCCGGCGAAAATGATCGTGGAAGCTCGACAGGCTCATGCCGGCAAGATCGGCCAGCACAGGGCCGCTGAACGGCTCGCGATAATGGGCCTTGAGCCAGCGGATCGCGCGCGCGATCTGGCCGGTGCGGCTGTCGCCGCTGGCAATCGCGCGCAGCAGCCCGCCACTCGGCCCCATCATCAGCCGCAGCAGCAATTCCCGCTCGACCAAGGGCGCCAGCAGCGCGGCACTGTCCGGCTGGCCGAGCAGGCCGGTGAGCCGGCTCGCCGCGTCCAGCAGTTCGGGCGTGATCGGATGGAGCGAGAGCGCCCGGCCCTCCTCCACTACCGCAGCAGCCGGCAGGGCCAGCGCGATGTCGGACAGCAGCGCCGGGTCGAGATAGAGGCAGAAGCAGAGATAGGGGCTGTCCGCATCCGCCTGCGTCACCGTGCCGGTGATCGGCAGGTCGAGCGAGGCGACCAGATAGCTGGCCGGGCCATAGGCTATGACCGCGTCGCCCATCATCACCTGCTTGGCGCCCTGCGCGATGATGCACAGTGCCGGGCGCTGGAGCATATGCACCGGCTCGCCCGGCTGCGACCAGCGCACCAGCGTCAGGCGCGGGATCCGCGTGTCGACTATGCCGTCCGCGTCCATATGGCGGGCGATCTGCTCGCCCAGATGCTCATGAGTCATGCGCGCCACATCCCAGGAATTTCAGGCAATCGAGATAGCCCATAAGCCCACCAATGGCCACGCCCGATCATTCATTCGGAATATCGTGCAATCATGGCGCAGGACCATTCTACCGCTCCACGGCCGAACGGGCGCATTCCTGCTCCATCGGATCGGATGTCGATCCGCCCCAAGGATGGAGCTTCAATCATGGCTATCGAGAACAAGGTCATCGCGATCACCGGCGCCAGCAGCGGCATTGGCGAGGGCACGGCGCGGCTGCTGGCGGCGCGCGGGGCGAAGTTGATGCTGGGCGCCCGCCGCACCGATCGACTGGCGGCGCTTGCCGACGAACTCAATGCTGCCGGCGGCACGGTCGCTTTCCGCGCGCTCGACGTCACCGACCGCGCCGATGTCGAGGCGTTCATTGCCGCGACGGAGGCCGAATTTGGCCGCATCGACGTGCTGGTCAGCAATGCCGGGCTGATGCCGCTGTCGCGCTTCGACAGTTTGAAGGTCGAGGAATGGGACCGGATGATCGACGTCAATGTCCGCGGCGTGTTGCACGGCATCGCCGCCGCCCTGCCCCGCTTCAAGGCCCAGCGCAGCGGCCATTTCGTCAATATCTCGTCGATCGGCGGCTATCGCGTCTGGCCGACCTGCGGCGTCTATTCGGCGACCAAATATGCGGTGCGCGCCATTTCCGACGGGCTGCGGATGGAACATGACGATATCCGCGTCACCATCGTGTCGCCCGGCGTGGTCGAATCCGAACTGGCCAGCACCATCACCGAAGCGGGCGCCGCCGCCGCGATGGAGGATTTCCGCGCCATCGCCCTGACGCCGGACGCGATCGCCCGCGCCATCGCCTATGCGGTGGAACAGCCCAACGATGTCGATGTGAATGAATTGATCGTCCGTCCGGTGCGGACGATGGACTGAGGAAAAGGGTGCGGGATCGGTTCAGGCCATCCCGCACCAAACGGCCGGCCGCCCCTGCACGGGCGGGCGGCGCCGTTTCGTCAGTGGACGAAACGCGCGACGACGTCGCGGTAGGAACGGCTGACCTTCACCTGGGCGCCGGATTCCAGCACCAGGAAGCATTCGCCGTTGGTATGGGGCTTCACCTGGCGCACCTGGCTCAGGTTGACGATAGTCGAGCGATGGACGCGCTGGAAATTGCGCGGGTCGAGCCGCTTTTCCAGATCCTTCATCGTCTCGCGCAGGATCAGCGAATTGTCGGCGGTATAGATGCACATATAGTCGCCCGCCGCGTCGATCCGCTCGATCGAATCCACGTCGACGCGGAAAATCTGCCCGCGATCCTTGATGTTGATGAGCTTCTCGAAGCGGTTCGACGCCGGCGCATCCTCGTCGCCATTGGCAAAATCGTGCATCGCGTCGGGCGCCACTTCGGCCAGCACCTCGCGCAGCTTTTCCGCTTCCTGCACCTGCTTCTTCTCGGACAGGCGCAGGCGCACCCGGTCGAGCGCATCGGCCAGGCGGCCTTCATCCACCGGCTTCATCAGATAATCGACCGCCTGCGCCTCGAAGGCGCGGATCGCATGGTCGCTATAGGCGGTGACGAAGATGAACAAAGGTGGTTCGACCTCCATCATCCCCTGGACGACGGAGAAGCCGTCGAAGCCGGGCATCTGGATATCGAGGAACACAAGGTCGGGTTTATGCGTCTTGATGGCACGGATGGCTTCGCGGCCATTGGTGCAGGTCTCGATGATTTCGACATCCTCATGCGCTTGCAGACGGAGCTTAAGGCCTTGGATAGCCAGGCTTTCGTCGTCGACGAGGATTGTTCTGATGGTCATGCGGCCACTTTCGATGTTTCATCCATGTTAAGCGGAATTTCGATGATGACCGAAAATCCGCTTTGCGTGGAACGCGTTTCGAAGCGCTGTCGTTCCCCGAAGGCCTGAATTAACCGGTCCCGGATGTTCGGCAGGCCGACGCCCGTCCCCTCGCTGACCGGAATGTGTGGCTTCATTGCGCCATCGTTCAATCCCGGCCCGCTGTCCGACACGACGATCCGGACATTTTCACCGGCGGGTTGCGCCGAGACCGAGATTTCCGCCCCTTCCTCCTTGGGCGTGACCGCATATTTGATCGCATTTTCCACCAGCGGCTGCAGCAGCAGCGACGGCAGGCGTGCATGGGCGACCGAGGGATGGACGTCGAAGGACGGGCGCAACCGGTCCTCGAAGCGCATCTTCTCGATCTCCAGATAGAGTTTCAGCGTCTCGATCTCCTGCTCGATCGTCACCTGCGCGGTCGGCTCGTTGATCAGCGTATAGCGCAGGAAGGAGGACAGCCGCGACAGCATCGCATTGGCGCGCGTCGTTTCCTTGAGCAGCACCAGGGTCGAGATGGAGTTGAGCGTGTTGAACAGGAAATGTGGATTGAGCTGATAGCGCAGCATGGCGAGCTGCGCGCTCGACGCCTGATTCTCCAGATGCAGCAGCTGGTCCGCCTGCTCCTCCACCGTCAGGTAGAAATTGATCGCATAATAGAGCGCCGACCAGGCGCCCAGCAGCGTCATCGACAGATAGAAGGCGCCCAGGAACAGCTGCAACCCGGCGGTTTCGCTGCCCTTATTCTGGGTCGAAAAGACCCAGGCATCGATGAAGGCGACCATCGCGGCGGCGGCGACCACGGTGACGATCGACGCGCCCCAGGTCAGGATCGGCCGCTGTTTCTGCAGGAAGCGGAAGGCGACCGCGATCAGCAAGGTCGCCGAATAGCCGGTAACGGTGGAGATCAGCACCGGGATCAGGCTGGACAGCGGCTGACCATTGGCGATGGTGGACGACCCGCGCAGCAGGAAGGCCCCGGCCCAGCCAAGCGACTGGAGGTTCCAGAAAGCGCGATTCTTGTCCGCGAAAAAGGGTTTGGGCTGCAGGGGATGGACTGACATTGCCGACAGCCTAGGCGATTTCAGCGCCATGGTGAAGCCGCCCCGTCGTCCGGTATCAGGCCGCCGCAGCCGGCTCTTGCGCCATCGGGGTCACTTCGTCGCGGCACAGCCAGACCAGATCGCTCAGGTCCAGCGTGCGGCCGTCATGCGCCTGGATCGCGATCGCGCGGATCGGCAGGCCATCACGCTTGTCCGCCAGCACCTGGCAAAAGGGCGGCGCGCTGCCCCATTTCTCGCCCCACTGGCGCAGCGCGATCATCGCGGGGGCCAGTTCCTGCCCCTTTTCGGTCAGCCGATATTCGACCTTGCGCCGGTCGCACTGCATCGGCTGGCGCAGCATGATGCCATTTTCGACGAGCCGCGCGAGGCGGTTGGCCAGGATGTTGCGGGCGATGCCCAGCGTCGACTGGAACTCCTCGAAATGGCGAATGCCCGACAGGGCACCGCGCAGGATCAGGAAGGACCAGCGCTCACCCATCGCCTCCAGCGCGGCGGGAAGGGCGCATTGTTCCAGGTCCTGGGCAAGATTATGTTTCATGATGTCGATCTAATAGCGCAAAGCGGCAACCGTTGCAAAAGTTGCACAAAGGCAACCCAAATCACACAGATCGGGATTTTTTTGTTGCGCTGCAAGGCGCTTCCCACACAATCGGGAAACGATGCTACGTCAATATGAACTTGTCGAACGGGTAAAGCGCTACGATCCGGATGCGGATGAAGCGATGATCAACCGCGCTTATGTCTTCTCCGTCCAGAAGCATGGCAGCCAGAAGCGTGCCAGCGGCGACCCTTATTTCAGCCATCCGATCGAGGTCGCGGGTATCCTGACCGACTTCTATCTGGACGACCAGACGATCGTGACGGCGCTGCTGCACGACACGATCGAGGATACGCTGGTCACCTATGACGAGATCGAGGAGGCGTTCGGCAAGGATGTCGCCCGCATGGTCGACGGCGTGACCAAGCTGTCCAAGATCGAGGCCATGTCCGAAAATGAGCGGGCGGCCGAGAATCTGCGCAAGTTCCTGCTCGCCATGTCGGACGATATCCGCGTGCTGCTGGTGAAGCTGGCCGATCGCCTCCACAATATGCGCACGCTGCACTTCATCAAGAATGAGCAGAAGCGCCGCCGCATCGCCAAGGAGACGATGGACATCTATGCCCCGCTGGCGGAGCGGATCGGCATGTATGACTTCATGCGCGAGATGCAGTTGCTCGCCTTCCGCGTGCTGGAACCCGAAGCCTATGACAGCATCACCAAGCGGCTGGAGCAGCTGAAGGAAGGCGGCCATGACAAGGTCGACCGGATCGGCGCGGAACTGCAATTGCTGCTGGGCGGCCATAATCTGTCGGTGACCGTGTCGGGCCGCGAGAAGCATCCCTATTCCATCTGGAAGAAGATGCAGGAGCGGCACATCAGCTTTGAACAGCTGACCGACGTCATGGCCTTCCGCGTCATCACCGAGACGACCGAGGATTGCTATCGCGCACTCGGCGTCATCCACCAGACCTTCAAGATGGTGCCGGGCCGGTTCAAGGATTATATCTCCACCCCCAAGCGCAACGGCTATCGCTCGCTGCACACCACGGTCATTCATCAGGAAAATGCCCGTATCGAGGTGCAGTTGCGCAGCCGCGACATGCATAATGACGCCGAACTCGGCCTCGCCGCGCACTGGGCCTACAAGCAGAAGGGCGACGCCACCGATCAGAATGCAGCCTGGCTGCGCGACCTGGTCGAAATCCTGGAACAGAGCCAGGATGCCGACGAACTGCTCGAACATACCCGCATGGCGATGTATCAGGATCGCATCTTCGCCTTTTCGCCCAAGGGCGAGCTGCACCAGTTGCCCAAGGGGTCGACCCCGGTCGACTTCGCCTATGCCGTCCACACCTCGCTCGGCAACCAGACCGTCGGGGCAAAGGTGAATGGCCGGGTGGTGCCGCTGCGCACATCCCTGGAAAATGGCGACCAGGTCGAAATCCTGAAATCCGCCGGCCAGGAACCCCAGCCCGGCTGGCTCAGCTTTGCCATCACCGGCAAGGCGCGCGCCGCCATCCGCCGCTTCATCCGCCAGAAGCAGCGCGGCGAGGAAGTGGCGCTGGGCGAAAAACTCTATGAGGAAATCATCGGCCGCTTCTCGCCCGAACTGGCGAGCGAGCTGGGCGACAAGGCGCTCAATGCCGCGCTCAAGCGGTTGAAGCTGGAGGATCGCGCCTCGCTGATGGTGGCGATCGCTACCCATCGCCTGCTCGATTCCGAAGTGATGGAGGCGCTGATCCCCGGCTCCACCAGCGGCGAGGAACTGGTGGAAGCCCATCCGCGCCAGCATGCCCCGGTCTCGATCCGCGGCCTGACGCCGGGCATCGCCTACAAGCTGAGCGAATGCTGCCACCCGGTGCCGGGCGACCGCATCGTCGGCATCCGCCGCACCGGCGAGCCGATCGAGGTCCACACCATCGACTGCCGCACGCTGGAGGCGGGGCAGGACGACGACTGGGTCGATTTGAGCTGGGACAGCAAGTCCAAGGGCGGCACCGCCCGGCTGCAGGTCATCGTCAAGAACCAGCCCGGCGCGCTCGCTGCGGTCGCCAATGTGTTCGGCGCGACCAAGGCGAACATCCTCAACCTGCAACTGGTCAACCGCGAAGGCCCCTTCCACACCGATATCATCGACTTGGAAGTAGCCGATGCCCAGCATTTGAGCCGTATCGTCTCCGCACTCCGTGCCCTCGACACGGTGGTGCAGGCGGACCGGGTCTAGGACCATCCTCGCTTCGGCGGTGGCACCTATCGCCACTGCCGAAGCGGGCCATCGATCAGGCAGCCGCCTCGATCCGCATCCGCAGGCCCAGCGCCGGCAGCAGCTTCAACATGCTGCCCAGCGTCGGATTCCCGTCGGGGCCGAGCATCCGATAAAGTTGCTGGCGCTTCATGCCCGTTGCCTTCGCCAGTTCGGTCATGCCATGCGCCCGCGCCACGATCCCGATGGCCTGGGTGATGACATGCACGTCACCGGTGGCGAACGCATCGGCGAGCAGCTCCGCCTGATCCTCCGCTTGCGTCAGCGCCTCAGCCGCATCGAAGCGGGTCAATTCGATCGTCATACCAGCCTCCTTGGCCGGGTCGATGAGGGACAGCTCAATCGATCCGGGCCGCCATATCCTTTGCCCTGGCGATGTCCCGCGGCTGGCTCGACTTGTCGCCACCAACCAGCAGGACGATCAGCCGATCCCCGCGCCGCACGAAATAGAGGCGATAGCCCGGACCGAAATCGACACGCGCCTCCAGCACACCATCGCCCACCGACTTCACATCGCCCAGCAATCCCAGTTCGAAGCGGGCAATCCGCCCGGCAATCTTCGACCGCGCCCGGCGATCGCGAAGCGCGGCGAACCATTCTGCAAAGATCGGCGTTTGCAGCACTTCCATGCCGACAACATATATGTGACACGTCGACGCTTATCAAGCCATCGTCGGCCGCACCCGCCGTCCTGCCAGCGTTTATCCGTTGCGTTCCATGCCCAAAATCTGTAAGGGCGCCCCAGCAGACCCGTGGCTGATGCCATTGGTCTTCCGTCCGAGACAGTTGGTGAAGGGAATTTGCCCTTCTTAATCTCCAGCCTAGACGGGGAAAAGTTCTTTACCGGACGGGCCACGCGCCCGATTCGGGTCTGCCTGATTTCCTTTTCGAGGATATGGGCCAGTCGACCTCTCCCCTTCGGACTTAACTGCCCCATGGCTTGCCATGGGTTTTAGCCGTTCGCGTGGCGCAAGCGACGCGAACATGAAGTGGAGAATGGCATGGATCGTAATCAGAAATCTGAGATCGTCTCCGCGCTGAACGCTCAGCTGGCAGAAGTTGGCGTGGTCGTCGTGACCCGCAACCTCGGCATGACCGTCGCTCAGTCGACCGTCCTGCGCCAGAAGATGCGCGACGCCGGTGCGTCCTACAAGGTTACGAAGAACCGCCTCGTCAAGATCGCCCTCGAAGGCACCGACTATACCGGCATCAGCGACCTGCTGACCGGCCCTGTCGGCCTCGCCTCGTCGGTCGATCCGGTTGCAGCCGCCAAGGTTGCAGTCGATTTCGCGAAGACCAACGACAAGCTTGAGATCGTTGGCGGCGCGATGGGCGAAGTGCTGCTCGATGCGGAGGGCGTCAAGGCCCTGGCATCGATGCCGTCGCTGGATGAACTGCGTGCGAAGCTGGTCGGCCTTCTGGTCGCCCCGGCTACCAAGCTCGCAACCGTCACCCAGGCACCGGCTGCGCAGCTTGCGCGCGTCTTCAACGCCTATGCGGAGAAGGAAGCGGCCTGAGCCGCCCCTCATCCTCATTAACTTTTGAACCTCATTTGTTCGGGGCGATCGCCCCTTAGAAGGAATTGAAAAATGGCAGACATCAACGCTCTGGTCGATCAGCTCTCGGCCCTCACCGTCCTCGAAGCCGCTGAGCTGTCGAAGGCTCTGGAAGAAAAGTGGGGCGTTTCGGCCGCCGCTGCTGTCGCTGTGGCCGCTCCGGCTGCTGGCGGCGCCGCTCCGGCTGCTGAAGAGCAGACCGAATTCGACGTGATCCTGACCGGCGACGGTGGCAAGAAGATCAACGTCATCAAGGAAGTCCGCGCCATCACCGGCCTGGGCCTGACCGAAGCCAAGGCTCTGGTCGAAGGCGCCCCGAAGGCTGTCAAGGAAGGCGCCAGCAAGGACGAAGCCGAAAAGCTGAAGAAGCAGCTGGAAGAAGCCGGCGCGACCGTCGAGCTGAAGTAAGCTGTTGCGGCCTTGCTTCGGCAAGGCCCGGCTTTCCGGTTGCAACCGGAGAAATTTGGGGTGGTGCCTTCGGGCGCCGCCCCTTTTTCTTTGTCCGATCAAGCTGATTGATTTCCGCGCCATATTTGCCTCTATTCCCGCCCAGACAATGGAATGGAGGATGCAGGCGATGCGGCGGACCACTATCATCGGGCTGAGCGCCCTGTTGCTCGGCACCGGCACCCTTGGCACGGCGCCGCTCGCCGCCCGTTCCCCCACGCCCCAGCCGCAGATGGTCCAGACCGAGGCGGGTATCGTCCATGGCGCGCTCGACGCCGGGGTAGAAAGCTGGAAGGGCATTCCCTTCGCCGCGCCGCCGGTCGGCGACCTGCGCTGGCGCATGCCCCAGCCCGTGGCCCGCTGGCAGGGCGTGCGCGAAGCCACCGCCTATCGCAACGACTGCATGCAGCTTCCCTTCCCCAGCGACGCCGCGCCGCTCGGCACCCCGCCGGCCGAGGATTGCCTCTACGCCAATGTCTGGAAACCCGCCGGCGCGAGCGCGAAGCTGCCGGTCCTGTTCTGGATCTATGGCGGCGGCTTCGTGAATGGCGGATCGTCGCCGCCGACCTATTCGGGTGCCGCGCTGGCAAAGCAGGGGCTGATGGTGGTCAGCTTCAACTATCGGCTCGGCCGCTTCGGCACCTTCGCCCACCCCGCCCTTGCCGCCGCAAATGAGGACAAGGGCCTCGCCGGCAATTACGGCCTGATGGACCAGGTCGCGGCGTTGCAATGGGTGAAGCGCAACATCGCCCGCTTCGGCGGCGATCCCGCCAACATCACCATCATCGGCGAAAGCGCGGGCGGCATGTCGGTCCATGCGCTGCTGACCTCGCCTTTGTCGCAGGGCCTGTTCCAGCGCGCGGTCATCATGTCGGGTGGCGACGGCCAGATGATGGGCCCCAAGGACGGCAGCGCCGCGACGATCGGCGAAGCCTTCGCCGCGACCAAGGGGATCAAGGGCAGCGACGCCGCCACGCTCAAGGCGCTGCGCGCCCTGCCCGCCGACCAGGTGATCGACGGCCTCAATCTGGAGGGCATGTTCAAGGGCCAGCTCGGCCCCTACAGCCCGCCCTTCCCCGACGGGAAGATCGCGGTCAATCCCGCCGCCGCCTATGCCAGCGGCAATTTCGCCCATGTGCCGGTGATGGTCGGCGCGACCGGCGCCGACATTGGCGGCCCCACGGGCTTCATGGTCGGCGGCGCCCGCACCGTCGCCGCCACGCTCGCGGCGGCGAAGCTGCCGGTCTATGCCTATCGCTTCGACTATGTCGCCACTTCGATGGGCAAGCCGGGCGCCGGCCATGCCACCGACATCCCCTATTTCTTCGACACCCAGGCGATCAAATATGGCGCCGCGACCACGCCGCGCGACAATGATATGGGTCGCACCATCAGCGCCTATATCGTCAATTTCGCGCGCAGCGGCGATCCGAACGGCACCGGCCTTGCCGCCTGGCCGCGCTATGACGCGAGCGAGGACCGGATCATGTTGTTCAACCCCGGCGGCAAGGCCGCAGCGCAGAAGGATCCGCTACCGCCGGTCACGCCCTGAGGGTAGATTGGCCGGTCAGTAGTTCCACTGCACCTGGGTGCGGATCAGATTGCCTTCCGCCCGGCCGGTGCGGCGTTCGTCGGCTTCGGCGCGCTTCATCCGGCTATAGGCGAAGGTGAATTCCAGCGCCTTCCACGGCTGCCATTCGATACCCAGTTCGAACTCGTCGGTTTCCAGCCGCGGCGCGTTGGTGCCGGCCTTCCACCCGCCGCGATAATGCTGCCAGCGGCCATAGGGCATCAGCGCACCGATCGTCTCGGTCGGCAGGCGATACATCATCTGGACATAGCCGCCGCTCAGATTCTTGGTCGTGATCGACTGGAGGTCGCGGTCATATTCCGGCCCCTTGCCCCAATTCCATTCGGCCTGGATGCCGAAGGGCTGGGGATAGAGGATGGCGTGCAGGCCGACGCGATCATCGTCATAGGCGATCGTGCTGACGCCGCCGCTACGCAGTTCGGGCTGCACATCGTTCATCATCGCCGATCCGCCGATTTCCAGCACCTGCCCCTCAAAGGCATCGCCCAGCCCATCCAGCTCGAACGGCCAGGTCGCAAAGGCGACCTTCATCAGCCCGCGATTCTGTTCGGTTCGGTTGGTGCCCTGCCCGTTGAAGACACCAAGGCCGAACGCGCCATAATTGCCGAACAGCTTCTGCCCGTCATGCCCCAGCCGGTCCCAGATCTGCTGCACCGACGACGGGGTATAATAAGTGACAATGCCCAGATCGCGCTCGCTGGGCACTGCGCTGTTGATCGCGTCGCTGCGGTCCAGTGTCAGCCGGTTGGATGAGGACTGCATATTTTCCCAGCCGAACGGCACCTTCGACTGACCGAAGCGCACACGCCAATTCTTGTCCTTGTCGAGGAAGACGTCGGCATAGGCATCGCGCAGCTGGACAAAGCCCTCGCGCCGCTCGCTGCCCGCCTGGTTGTTCACCGCCGACGCGAAATCGGACTGGAGATAGAGCGACACCCGGTCCGACACATCGCCCTGCAGCACCAGCCGCGCCCGGCGCAGCGAGAAGCCGCCGCGGTCCGAGATCGAACTGTCATGGGGAGAACGCAAACGGGACTGGCCGGCCGGCGCCGTATCGTCGCCCGACAGGAAGGCGTTGTAGCGCATCTGGGTATAGCCGCGCAGCGACAGCTTCTCATACCAGGCCTTGGACTTGGGCGCCTCCGCCGACACCGGGACGGCCGCCGGCGCGGGCGGCGCAGCGGCGAGCGTGACAGGCGCAGCAGGCGCCGCAGCGGCTTCCACTGCGGGCGCGGGCGCGGCCGCCATCGGCTGCGTGCCCTTGTTGGCGGCCAGTGCGGCGGTCAGCGCCTGCACCTGCGCCTTGAGTTCGTCGATCTGGCGCTGCAAGGCCGCATTATCCTGCGCCTGTACCGGCGCGGAGATCATCAGCGTAGCCAGCGCGGTGCCGGCGGCCAGTCGCAATCGGAGCGTCATTCCTGTCCATTCCCCTGTTTCGGGGACGCCAGTATGAATCTTATGTTACATCGCAGCGTCTTTCAGATGTCGGTTTTGTGACATCGGCAGAAGCGCCGATCGCGGTTGGCGGCGGCGCCCCATCGGGCTAAGCCCGTTCCTGCATGTTCGCCGTCCCGCCTCGCCTGCGCGCCCTGTCGCGCCGCGCCGCCCTGATCGCCGGGGCCAGCCTCGGCCTCGCGCTCGGCAGCTGCTCCGACGAAGGCAGCGGCCCGGTGGTGGTCAGCGTCATCGGCAGCCGTACCGAACTTGCCAAGCCCTTGCAGAACCTGCCCAATCCGGCGGCCAAGCTGATCCTGGAGGCCACCGCCCAGGGGCTGGTCGCCTTCGATGCCGGCGGCGACATATTGCCGGCCCTCGCCCAGCGCTGGGTGGTGGAGGATGATGGGCGCAGCTATATTTTCCGCCTGCGCCGCGCCTTCTGGGCCAATGGCGCCCGCGTCACCGCGCCCGATGTCGCCCGCATGCTGATGGCGCGGATCGAGATGCTGCGCCAGCTCGACCCCGACGGGCCGCTCGACGCGGTGCAGGCGGTCGTGCCGATGACCGGCGAGGTGATCGAGATTCGCATGGCCGCCGCCCGCCCCTATGTGCTGCAGATGCTGGCCCAGCCGCAAATGGCGGTGCTGTCGCGCGACGGCGGCACCGGCCCCTATCGCAGCGTCTGGCGCAGCGGCGCGGCGATGCTCGCCCCGGTCGATCGCCTCAGCGGCGACGATGCCGACAGCGATGAGGAGGAAGCCGGCGTCCCCGCCTGGCAGACCCGCGTGCTGCGCGCCGAGCGCGCGTCCCTCGCCATCATCCGCTTCCGCGAGAAACAGTCGGCGCTGGTGCTGGGCGGCCGCTATGCCGACCTGCCCCTGCTGGTGCCCGCCGGCATCGATCGCGACGCCGTGCGGATGGACCCGGTGCAGGGCCTGCTGGGCCTTGCCGTTACCGGCAAGGGCGATCTGCTCGACGATGACGGCGTGCGCGCCGCGATCAACATGGCGGTCGATCGCAACCAGCTGCTCCAGATGTTCCCGCTGGGCGGCTGGGCGATCAGCGAGCAATTGCTGCCCGGCCAACTCGACCTGCCGGTGGCGCCGCCAACGCCCGCCTGGGTCGGGCAGGCGATGGATGATCGCCGCGCACAGGGCCGCGCCATCATCGACCGCTGGCGCGCCACCCATGGCGATCCGCCGCCACTGCGCATCGCCCTGCCCGCCGGCCCCGGCTCGACCCTGTTGTTCGGCCTGTTGGCGCGCGATCTGGGCGCCATCGGCCTGGCCGCAGAGCGGGTCGATCTGGCCGACAAGGCGGACCTGTCCCTGATCGACGAGGTCGCGGCCTATGACAGCGCGCTCTGGTATCTCGGCCGCATCGGCTGTGCCCGCAAGATTCACTGCAGCCCGGAAGGCGAATCTGCGCTGCAGGCCGCCAGCCTTGCCAGCACGGCGGAGGAACGCGCCGCCCGCGTCGCCCAGGCAGTGGGTCTGATTCAGGCCCATAATGGCTATATCCCGCTCGGCGCGCCGATCCGCTGGTCGCTGGTGTCGAAACGGCTCAGCGGCTTTCTGCCCTCGCCGCGCGGTCGCCACCCATTGAACCATCTCTTCCGCAGCACCAATTAAGGGTCTGCGCCCTTTTTGCTGCGCCGGACGTTATCCGGCAGCACAGGGCTTTGGAGAGTGATGGAATGCCCGTTTCGGCCAAGCAGTTCGATGACCTTGTTCGTGACATGCCCGGCTTCGGCCGCGACCCCGCCTCGATCCGGCGCCGGATCGAGATGATGGAGGCCGTGCTGGAGGGGCTGTTCGTCATCCCCGGCACCAAGCGCCGGGTCGGCCTCGACAGCCTGGTCGGCCTCGTCCCCGTCGTGGGCGACATCGCGACCGCCGCCATGGGCGCCTGGATCGTGTGGGAAGCCCGCAATCTCGGCCTGTCGAAATGGCAGCTCACCCGTATGGCCGCCAATGTCGGCGTCGACACGCTGGTCGGCGCCATCCCCTTTGCCGGCGATATCTTCGACTTTCTCTACAAGTCGAACACGAAGAATCTGCGCATCATCCGCAAGCATCTCGATCGCCACCATCCCTCGACGGTGACGATCGACGGCTGACATGCACCATCGTTGATCCTCCCCTGCCAGGGGAGGGGGATCGGCAAAGCCGGTGGAGGGGCGTCCCGCTCTCGGTCGAGCGCCGCCCCTCCGCCTGACCCGCGATCATTGCCCCTTCCACGCGGGAAAGGGCGCCTGGGTCTCAGCCCCTCGGCTCGATCCGCAACTGCGCCCGGTCGCGCACGCCCCCCTGCTGCGGCGGGCAGGCCATGTAGCGATATTTGCGGTCCATGCAGATCCACACTTCGCTCAACGCGCCGTCGCGGCTGACGTTCAGGCGAATGCCGTCCGCCACCATGCCCTTGTTCTCCGCCGCGAATGCCTTGGCGAAGTCCTGCGCCGACAGGGTCGGCCGCGCGGCCAGCGCCGCCATGTCGGGATAATGCAGCGCCTGATAGAGCTTGCGCGACAGGGCAAAGAATTTGGTCGGCATGGTCGGCATGCAGGTGCCATGCTTGACCCACTCATGCTGGATCAACTGCACTGACGGCGTCGAACAGAGATGCTCGCGGATCACCTTGCGCGGCAACGGGGCGGCCGGCTTGCAATATTGCGGCCATTCCTTGCCATAGCCGTCGGGCCACAGGCCATGCAGGGTGAAACCGAAATCATTGCCCGACCCGCACTGGAAAGCATCGCGGGCGCCGCCGCGCGACGTCTTGCAATATTGCGGGCTCCAGCTGACCGCCAGCGTGTAATAGCCGATCGGCAGCACGCGCTTGGGCTCGTCGGCGCTCGGCCCTTCCACCTGCGGGCGGGCGATGATCTCGGGCAGGCGGCACTGATTGGCCTGGGCATGGGCGATGCCGGGCAGCAGCAGGGCAATCAGGGGCAGCAGATATTTACGCATGGGAAAAATCCAGTCCGATGTCGGCGGCAGGGGCAGATTGGGTGAGGCGGCCGACGCTGATATAGGTAACGCCGGTCTCCGCCTTGGCGCGGATCGTCTCCAGCGTGACGCCGCCCGATGCTTCGGTCGGCACCCGGCCGCCGACCAGGGTGACGGCGCCACGCAACGTGGCTGCATCCATATTGTCGAGCAGCAAATGGGTGGCACCGGCGGCCAGCGCCGGCTCGATCTGGTCGATCCGATCGACCTCGACGATGATCTGGGCGATGCCGGCGGCAACCGCACGGCGCGCCGCTTCCTCGACCGACCCGGCGACCGCGACATGATTGTCCTTGATCATCGCCGCATCCCACAGGCCCATGCGATGATTGGTCGCGCCGCCCATGCGGGTGGCATATTTCTCCAGCCGGCGCAGGCCCGGAATGGTCTTGCGCGTATCCAGCAAAGTCGCGCCCGTGCCCAGGATCGCGTCGACATAGGCGCGGGTCATGGTGGCGATGCCGGTCAGATGCTGCACCGTGTTGAGCGCCGACCGCTCGGCCGTCAGCAGCGCGCGCGCCTTGCCCCGGATGCGCATGATGTCGGTCCCCGCCGCCACCCGGTCGCCATCCTGGTGCAGCAGTTCGATCTCGACATCGGGATCAAGCGCGCGGAAGAAGGCGACCGCGATCGGCAGGCCGGCCAGCGTCACCGCATCGCGGCTGTCCATCACCCCGTCGAAGATCGCATCGGCCGGGATCACCGCCTCGCTGGTGACGTCGCGCCCCTCCGGCCCCAGATCCTCCGCCAGCGTCGAAGCGACAAAGGCGTCGAGATCGAAGCCCTCCAGGGTGAAAGCCGTGCTCACTTCTTCTTCTCCACCAGTTCGCGGGTGAGGAAGGCGTGCAGCAGCGCCGCGCGCACCGCATCCTCGGCATGGTCGGCGCCGACCGAATGGCCGCCTTCGCGATATTCATGATAATAGACCGTGCTGCCGGTCGCCTTCAGCTTCGCCGCCATCTTGCGCGCATGGCCCGGATGCACCCGGTCATCCTTGGTCGACAGGTAGAAGAAGGCGGGCGGATAATGCACCCCGGCCTTCACATTCTGATAGGGCGACCATTTGGCCATGAACGCCCAGTCCGACGGCACATCGGGATCGCCATATTCCGCCACCCACGACGCGCCGGCCGACAAATGCGAATAGCGCTTCATGTCCTCCAGCGGCGACCCCGCGATCACCGCACCATAAAGGTCGGGCCGCTGGGTCATCGCCGCGCCCACCAGCACGCCGCCATTGGAGCGGCCGGAAATGCCGATATCGCCCTTGGTCGACACGCCGGTCTTGACCAGATCCTCGGCCACCGCCGCCAGATCGTCGAACGCATTCTGGCGCTTCTCGCGCAGCGCATCCTGATGCCAGGCCGGGCCATATTCGCCGCCGCCGCGGATATTGGCGAGGACATAGGCATTGCCATCCTCGACCCAGAACAGGCCCAGCGGCCCGGCGCGATAGGGTTCGGTGGTGAGGTAGGTCGGCGTCTGCGCCGCGCGGAACCCGCCATAGGCATGGATGAACGCCGGCACCGGCCCCGTCACGCCCTTCTTGCGCGCCAGGAAATAGGGTATTTTCGTCCCGTCCTTCGACGTCGCAAAGCGCTGCTCCACCACGAACTGGCTGGCGTCGAAGCGCGCCGGCAGTTGCTGGATCGTGCGTGCCGGCCCCTGCGCGCCCGCCACCATCAGGCTCGGCGGGGTCAGCATCCCCTCGACCGAGGCGAACACCCGGTCGCCCTTGTCATCGGTGCCGACCAGATGGACCGTCGCCTTGTCGGCCAGCGGCACCGAACGGCTGGTCCAGCGGCCGGTGGCGGCATCGCGGTTCATCGCCAGCAGCGCGCCCGACACATTGTCGAGCTGCTTCACCCACAGGATATGGTCGGTGGTGCGCACTTCCTCGACCACGGTGGTCGCGGTCGGCTTCAGCACGACCTGCGGCGCCCCCGCCTTGCCCGCCGCCACATCGGCGATCGGCCAGGACACCAGCGATCCGGTCGGAATATCACCCAGCGGCTTGTTCAGCAGCACGATCATCTGGCCGCCGATCAGGCCACGGAAATCGGCCGTGTCGGGCACCGGCGTGCGGATCAACTGGCCGTTCGCGCCCTGGATATAGAGGTCGTTGGTGTAGAAGGTCAGCGCCCGGTCGATGAAGACCCAGCGCTTGGCCCCGTCCTGCTCGACGCGCGGCCGCACCGAAATATCGCTGTCGACGCCTTCCTTGACCAGCGTTGCGGCCGACAGCGGCGTGCCCCGCTTCCAGCGCTTGACGATACGCGGATAGCCCGACGCGGTCAGCGATCCCGCGCCATAGTCGGTGCCGACCAGCAGCGTGTCCTTGTCGGCCCAGGCGACGTCGCTCTTGGCTTCGGGCAGGGTAAAGCCGCCCTCGACGAACTTGCCGGTGGCGAGGTCATATTCGCGCACGACATCGGCATCGGTGCCGCCCGCGCTCAGCGAGATCAGGCAACGGCTGTAGTCGGGCGCCAGGCAATCGGCACCATGCCAGACCCAGCTCTTGCCCTCCGCCTTGCCCAGCGCATCGACGTCGATGATCGTCGTCCAGTTGGGCTTGCCGGCGAGATAGGATGCCAGATCGCTCGACCGCCACAGGCCGCGCGGATTCTTCGCGTCGCGCCACAAATTGGTGACGCGGTCGCCCATCACCTTGTCGGGCACCGCAATCTGGCTTTCATCGTCCAGGATCGCCCGCGCCCGCACCCGGTCCGCCTCGAAATGCGGGCTGGCGCGCAACAGCTTTTCCGTCTCGCCATTCCACTGCTCGACCTGCGCGATCGCCTTGGCGCCCTCGATATCCTCCAGCCAGAGATAGGGATCATCGCCCGTGGCGGGCGCGGCGGCGATCAGGGCAGGAGCGGAAGCGATGGCGATCGCCATCAGGGCGGAACGGAGCGTCAGCTTATGTCTCATGGCCCGATGCGATAGGCGATGATGCGGGGCCGTTACAACAGCGAGCCGACCATCCGCGCGACATTTTCCGCAACCTTGCGATAGAGCGGCCGCGCCCGCCATGTTTCGCGGTCCAGCGTCTCCGCCCGCGCCATGAAACGGCGCTGCACCAGCTCCACCGCCGCCACCGTTTCCGCGTCATAGATGAGCAGACTCGCTTCCTCGTTCAGCTCGAAACTGCGCATGTCGACATTGGAGGAGCCGACCACCGCCAGCCGACCATCGATGCTGACCGTCTTGGCATGGACGAATTCGGGCCGGTGGGCATGGATGCCGATGCCCGCCGCCATCAGCTCGGCATAATAGGAGGCCTGCGCCGCATGGACCAGCCACTGGTCGACCGGCTTGGACACGATCAGGTCGACCTTCACCCCGCGCACCACCGCCGTGCGCATCGCATCGACCAGGTCATCGTCGGGGATGAAATAGGGCGTCACCAGCATCACATGGCTGCGCGCCTGGTGCAGCTGCCACACCAGCAGCGTCTTGAACCCTTCCAGCGGATAGTTGGACCCGCTCGGCAGCAATTGCGTCACCGCGTCGCCGGCCGGCTCGGGAATGACCACCGGCCCATCGGGCAAGCGGTGCGTCTCCATATACCAGTCGGCCCGCACCAGCGCCTCCAGCTCCGCCACCACCGGCCCGGTTACCCGCGCCACCAGTTCCTGGTTGACGATGCCGGGCTTGAAGTCGCGCGCGACGATATTCTGCGATCCGACATGGCCGATCACCCCGTCGATCACGAACAGCTTGCGATGGTTGCGCATGTCGCGCCTTGTCCGTCCGCGGATCCAGCGGAACGGCAGGGCAGCACACAGCTCGACGCCCGCCGCCGTCAGCATCGCCTCCATCCCCTTGCGCCAGGGCCGCGACCCGACCGGATCATACATCACCTGCACGGTGACGCCGCGCTTCACCGCCGCGCCCAGCGCATCGGCCACCCGCCGCCCCACCGCATCATCGGCAAAGATATAGACCAGGATGCGCACGCTGTGCCGCGCGGCGTTGATATCCGCCACCAGCCGGTCGATCGCGACGATATAGTCGAAGATCAGATCGACCCGGTTGCCGCCGGTCGCCGGCATCTTGCCCAGCTTTGCGGCGAGGTCGACGATCGGCGCGCGATCGGGGTCGGGTGATGGCGCATGGGGCAGCAGCCGCGCGGCAATGCCGCCGAACCAGGGATCAAGCTCGCCGAACCGCGCGCGCCGCCATTCGGGGAAACGCGGGCTGCCGATGATCCAGAAGAGGATCAGCCCCGGCACCGGCAGGAAGAAGATCAGCAGCAGCCAGGCCCGCGTCGCCGCCGGCGTCCGGCGAAAGGGCACGGCGATCAGCGCGCCGATGCGGATCGCCCATTCGAGGCAATAATAGAAAAGGCC
Source organism: Sphingobium sp. DN12 (assembly GCF_051058005.1). Classification (NCBI taxonomy): domain Bacteria; kingdom Pseudomonadati; phylum Pseudomonadota; class Alphaproteobacteria; order Sphingomonadales; family Sphingobiaceae; genus Sphingobium; species Sphingobium sp. DN12. The sequence goes on along the minus strand of NZ_CP173717.1, from coordinate 78,757 downwards.
GAAGTCGCTGTCGGGGAGGTTGACCATGTGACCGACCTCCCCCGTCTATCCTCAGCGTGCGCCCAGATCGCCCTGGCCGACCGTGCCGCTGGCCATTTCCAGCATCCGGTCCAGGCTCTTCTTGGCGGCGACACGCAGCGTCTCGTCCATCTCGATGCGCGGGCTCAGGTCGCGCAGCGACAGATAGAGCTTCTCCATCGTGTTGAGCGCCATATAGGGGCAGATATTGCAGTTGCAGTTGCCGTCCGCGCCCGGCGCGCCGATGAAATTCTTGTCCGGCACGCTTTTTTGCATCTGGTGGATGATATGCGGTTCGGTGGCGACGATCAGCGTGTCGCCCGGCATCGTCTTGGCAAAGTCGAGGATGCCGCTGGTCGACCCGACATAATCGGCATGGTCGACGATATAGGGCGGGCATTCCGGGTGCGCGGCGACCGGCGCCTGCGGATGCTGGGCCTTGAGCTTCAGCAATTCGGTCTCGCTGAACGCCTCATGCACGATGCACACGCCCGGCCACAACAGCATGTCACGACCCAGCTTGCGCTTGAGGTAGCCGCCCAGATGCTTGTCAGGGCCGAAGATGATCTTCTGATCCTTGGGGATCTGCGCCAGGATCTTCTCGGCCGACGACGATGTCACGATGATGTCGGACAGCGCCTTCACCTCGGCCGAACAGTTGATGTAGCTGAGCGCAATATGATCGGGATGCGCCTCACGGAACGCCTTGAACTGGGCGGGCGGGCAGCTGTCTTCCAGGCTGCAGCCGGCGTCCATGTCGGGCAGCACCACGATCTTCTGCGGCGACAGGATCTTCGCCGTCTCGGCCATGAAGCGCACGCCACAGAAAGCGATGACATCGGCGTCGGTCTCGGCCGCCTTGCGCGACAGTTCCAGGCTGTCACCGACGAAATCGGACAGATCCTGAATCTCGGGCGACTGGTAATAATGGCCCAGGATGACAGCGTTGCGCTCCTTGCGCAGGCGGTCGATCTCCACGCGCAGGTCCGTCCCCTGCGGAATATCGGTGAAAGCGTTCATACCCTGTGACTCCTCGGTCCCTTTGCGGGGTCTTGGCACGCGCCCTAGCGCTGTGGGCGCTTGTTTGCCAGTACCTCGTTAACCGGCGTGGTCACGTCCCAGCGATCGCGATTGGGTCGTTCCGCCGGAAAAGTGACGATCACCCGCGCATCGCCCTGCCCGGCCGCCGCCAACGGCGCCGCCATCAGCTTTACCAGCGCGGCCCGGCCATATTCGCGCGCCTGCGCCATCCGCTCGGGCGACCCGGCCGATTTGGCGGCCCGCGCCTGCGCGTAAGCAGACGTGCGCCGGCTCAGTTCCTCGCCCGCCTCGCGCGTCACGAACAGGCCGCTGGTGCGCACCAGGGTGCGCTGGCTCTCGTCGACATTGGGCTTGCCGACGGTCACGTCAGGCGCATTGACGATCAGGGTGCGGCGCTCCGCATCCCATTCCAGGTCATCCGCGCCGATCGCGCCGACATTGACGAAATAATCGACCGAAAAGGGCATCTTCACCACCTGGTCGGACTTCAGCCAGCCAAAGCCGCGCACATCGCGCGCGCTGCTCTGGATCGTACCGCTGAGTTCCGAAACCTTCAGGCTACTGGTGCCGGCGATCCTTTCGGCAATGACCTTGGTCACCGCCGTCCCGTCATCCTCGACGCTCACCACATAGTCGCGATTATAGCGCTGCCAGCCGACCAGCATCGCCCCGCCGACGATCAGGATCAGCAGTGCGACCGCGACCGGCCCGGCATAGCGCTTCAGCGCATCTGCCATCGCCCATCCTCCAGCGGCACGGCCATGCCCCGGCCATTGAGGTCGATCAGGTGCGCCAGCACCGATCGCCCGGCCGCCCCGTAAAGGCGCGGGTCCACGCCTTTGTACATCTCCGCCACCATGTCGGGAATGGCGCTGTCGCCATTGCGCTCCAGGAAGCGCATGATCTGTCCCTCGCGCTGCTTGCGATGGCCCATCATGCCGCGCACCAGCCGCTGCGGATTGTCGATCGGCTCGCCATGGGCCGGATAATAGACGATATCGTCCCGCTCCAGCAGCCGCTGCATCGATCGCATATAGGCGGTCATGTCGCCATCGGGCGGGGAAATGACGCTGGTCGACCAGCCCATCACATGGTCGCCGGTGAACAGCGCCTTGTCCTCAGCCAAGGCAAAGCAGAGATGATTGGACGTGTGGCCCGGCGTCGCCACCGCCGTCAGCGTCCAGCCGGTGCCGGCCATCCCCTCGCCATCGCCCAGCACCCGGTCGGGCCGATAGTCCGCGTCGAAGGCCGCGTCCGCGCGCGGCCCGTCGTCGTTCAGCGTCAACGGCGCACAGCCGATGATCGGCGCGCCGGTCAGCGCGCTCAGCGGCCGCGCCGCCGGGCTATGGTCGCGATGGGTATGGGTGCAGAGGATCGCCACCACCGGCCGCCCGCCGATCGCCGCGATCAGCGCGTCGAGATGCTCGGCCTCGTCCGGCCCCGGATCGATCACCGCCACATCCGCGCCCCCGACCAGATAGGTCTGGGTGCCGGTATAGGTGAAGGGCGACGGATTGGGCGCCAGCACGCGCGCCACCAGCGGCGACAGCGTCATCAGGATGCCGGTCGGCAAATCGGCCGGATCGAACGGGGTAGCCATGGCCCCCATGTGCCCATTTTCCGGCGGATTTCAAGGGCCGCAGATGACCGTCACCCGAGCCTTCGCTGGGGTGACGATCAGATAGGAGGGCCACCTGTCCTACATCGCCCCCCTCTGCTAGGCTGCCGCCATGCGCAACGCAGCCTCTCCCCGCATCTCCCGCTTCACGCAACAAGATTTCCAACTCTTGTTTCATACTGTCAAAATGTGCGGGAAATATGCGAAGTTAAGCGCGGCATTTCCAACATGACACCCTCCCTCCCCGAACGCTGGCGCCAGCATCTCAGCCTCGACCGGCGGCGCTCCACCCATACGGTGCGGGCCTATGTCGCCACCGCCGAGCGGCTGGTCGCCTTCCTCGCCGAGCATCAGGGGCAGGCCGTGACCGCCGCCAGCCTCGCCCGGCTGGAGCAGGCGGACCTGCGCGCCTATCTTGCCAGCCGCCGGGTCGACGGCATCGGCAACATCTCCGCCGCGCGCGAATTGTCGGCGGTGCGCGGCTTCCTAAAATTTGTCGGCGGCGCAGAAGCCCGCGTCCCCCAGCTCAAGGGGCCACGGGTCAAGCGCGGCCTGCCCCGCCCCATCTCCCCCGACGAGGCGCTGGCTCTGGCCGGCGACATTGCCGAGGGCGCGCGCGAAGAGTGGATCGGCGCGCGCGACTGGGCGGTGCTGCTGCTGCTCTATGGCGCGGGCCTGCGCATTGGCGAGGCGATGGGGCTGATGGGCGACATCATGCCGCTGGGCGACACGCTGCGCGTCACCGGCAAGCGCGGCAAGACGCGGCTGGTGCCGCTGCTGCCGCAGGTCCGCGCCGCGATCGAGGCCTATGCCGACCAATGCCCCTGGTCGCCGGAGCGCGACCAGCCACTGTTCCGGGGGGCGCGCGGCGGTCCGCTTTCGGCCGCGCTCATCCGCCGGTCGGTGCAGGGCGCGCGCGGGCGCCTCGGCCTGTCGGACCGCACCACGCCCCATGCGCTGCGCCACAGTTTCGCGACCCATCTGCTCGGTCGCGGCGCCGACCTGCGCTCTCTCCAGGAACTGCTCGGCCATGCCAGCCTGACCTCGACCCAGGTCTATACCCAGGTCGATGCCGCCCATCTGCTCGACGTCTATCGCGCCGCCCATCCCCGCGCCTGAAACGGCCATGGATTCGCCGTAATCCTGCGTCAGCCTGCCTGGCAGATCCCCGTTGCGACCGGAGGAACCCCAGGATGCTGCGTCTGTTGATGGCCCTGCAAAGCGTTGGCGGCACCGACATCCCGCCCGATTTCGACCTTCAGAAGGTGCAGCCCGCGCCCAGTCCCAACGCCATCGTCGTCACCGGCCGTCGCCGCGACGAACGGGTCGAGCGCGAGGTCGCCGCCACCGGTGACGAGCCACCGCTCGGCCGTGCCGAAACCACCCTGTTCGGCAAGGTAAAGGGCAATGTTCATGTCGAGAGCCAGGGCATGGGCAACGGCACAACGTCGCAGCGGGTGATGGTGGGGATCAAATTGCCCTTCTGAGCTTGTCTGAAAAATCGCGAAAGGGCGATTTTCAATACGGTACCAGCCCACTCCCCCGCCCAACCGCCCGATCCAGTGTCATCCTGTCGGGTGGTTGGGCGGGGGCGCGGGCTGGTACCGGCTTTCTCAAACAGACTCTTATCCTTTGGGCCGCCAGGTCGCCAGCCGCCAGAGATAGAGCAGCACCGCGCCGACCACACAGGCGGTCGCCACCGGTCCCACATATTTGTCGATGTCGCGGAAATTCTGGCCAAGCAGGAAACCGGCATAGGCCAGCACCAGATTCCACACCAGCGCGCCGCCGGCAGTCCAGATCAGGAAGCGCACATGGCCCATGCGGAACAGCCCGGCGGGCAGCGAGATCATCGTGCGGAAGGCCGGCATGAAGCGGAAGACGAAGACGACGATCTGGCCATATTTGCCGAACAGCCGGTCCAGCGCCTCGACATCGCGCCATTCCAGCGTCGCCCAGCGGCCATAGCGATCGACCAGCGGTTTGAGCCGCCCGAAGCCCAATATATGGCCGACCAGATACCAGAAATAATTGCCGATCGTGGTGCCCAGCGTGCCCGCCAGCAGCAGTCCCTCCATCGCCATCCGCCCCTGGCCGACGCGGATGCCGCCAATCCCCATGATCAGTTCGGACGGGATCGGCGGAAAGACATTTTCGAGGATCATCAGCAGGAAGATCCCCCAATAGCCCCCCGCATCGATCAGCCGCAGCACCCAGTCGGTCATGCCCCTATGTCCGTTCGTGCTGAGTAGCGGCTGAGCGAAGTCGAAGCCTCGTATCGAAGCATCGCGTGCAACATCCTTCGATACGCCATTTCGACATGCTCAATGGCTACTCAGGACGAACGGAGGAATGGCGCACATCCGTCAGGCCGCCGCCCGTGCCGCCAGGCGCGCGTCGATCGCGTCCCAGATCATGCCGCCGGTATCGGTGCCGTCGAACGCGTCGATCGACACGATGCCGGTCGGCGACGTCACGTTGATTTCGGTCAGCCATTCGCCGCCGATCACGTCGATGCCGACGAACAGCAGCCCGCGGCGCTTCAATTCCGGCCCCATCGCCTCGCAGATTTCGCGCTCGCGATCGGTCAGCACGGTCTTGGCCGCCGATCCGCCGACCGCCAGGTTGGAGCGGATCTCGCCCGCGCCGGGGATGCGGTTGACCGCGCCCGCGACCTCGCCATCGACCAGCACGATGCGCTTGTCGCCCTGCGCGACGCCGGGGATGAAGGCCTGCACCATGAAGGGTTCGACCCACGAAGCCTTGAACAGTTCCACCAGCGACGACAGGTTCGCGCCATTGCTGCCGACATGGAATACCGCGACGCCGCCATTGCCATAGAGCGGCTTCACCACGATCTCGCCATGCTCGGCGAGGAAGCTCTTCACCTCGGCCAGGTCGCGGGTGATCATCGTCGGCGGCATGAAGCGGGCATAGTCGAGCACGAACAGCTTTTCGGGCGCATTGCGGACGCTGGCCGGATCGTTCACCACCAAAGTCTCTTCCTGCACCCGCTCCAGCAAATGGGTGGCGGTGATGTAGCTCAGGTCAAAGGGCGGGTCCTGCCGCATCCACACGACATCGACGTCGCGGCCCAGATCCAGCATCTCCGGCTCGCCCAGCGCATAATGATCGCCATCGACCTTCTGCACCTTCACCGGCCGCGCCTTGGCCAGCACCCGGCCGTCGCGATAGGTGAGGTCGGGCGCCAGATAATGATAGAGCTTATGCCCCCGCGCCTGCGCCGCCAGCATGATGTGGAAGGTCGAATCGCCGGCGATCCTGATCCCTTCCATCGGGTCCATCTGCATGGCGACGGTCAGGGGGTTGAGTTCGGTCATCGGCGCGGTTTCCTTCCATATCCGTTCGTGCTGAGTAGGGACTGAGCGAAGACGAAGTCCCGTATCGAAGCATCATTCGGCACTCACCCTTCGATACGCCCCTTCGACTTTTCTCAGGGGGCTACTCAGGGCGAACGGCGGATGATTTTCACCCCCCATGCCAGACATTGGCCAGATGGCGTGGCGGGCGGCCGGGCGCAAGGAGGATGACGTCAATTCGCATGTCGTCTCCGGGTCTTGCCAGCTGATGCCACAATATTTCGGCGCTCGCCGCCACCCGCGCCAGCCGGCGCTGATCGATCGCGACGTCCAGTTCGGCGTCGGTGGCCCGGCTCTTCACCTCGACAAAGGCCAGCATCGCCCCCTTGCGCGCGACCAGGTCGACCTCGCCCGCGGGCGTGCGCAGGCGCTGGCCGACGATCTGCCAGCCCTTGAGGCGCAGCCACCAGGCGGCGATGCGTTCGGCCTGCCGGCCGCGCTTCTCCGCCTGCTGGCGGTTCACGCCTCGCGTTCTCCCTTGAGTTCGTTCGCCCGGTCATAAAGCGTCCGCCGGTCGAGCCCCAGCTTCTTGGCGACCTCGCCCGCCGCCTTCGACACCGGCAGCCGGGTCAGCGCCTCCCGCAGCGCCGCATCGGCATCCTCGGCGCTGGCCGGCGGCGCCTCGCCGGGCGGGCCTACGATGACCACGATCTCGCCCTTGGGCGGGGCATCGGCATAGCGGGCGGACAGTTCCGTGAGCGTGCCAGTCGCCGTCTCCTCGAAGGTCTTGCTGATCTCGCGACTGACCGCCGCCTCGCGATCGCCCAGCGCCGCCGCCATCGCGGCCAGGCTGTCCGACAGGCGCGGTCCGCTTTCGTAGAAGACCAAAGTCGCGCGCAGCGTCACCACCTCGGCCAGCACGTCGCCGCGCGCCTTCGCCTTGCTGGGCAGGAAGCCCATGAACAGGAACCGATCGGTCGGCAGGCCAGAGAGCGTCAGCGCCGCGATCGCCGCGCTCGGCCCCGGCAGGGTCGTGATCTTGCGCCCGGCCGCCCGCGCGTCGCGCACCAGCTTGTAACCCGGATCGGAAATCAGCGGCGTCCCCGCGTCCGACAGCAGCGCCACCGATTCGCTCGCCATCCGCTCGATCAGCCGCTGCCGCACATTTTCGGCGCTATGGTCATGATAGGGAATCATCGGCCGATCCGACCCCGCATGGCGCAGCAGCCTTGCGCTGACCCGTGTATCTTCCACGGCGACCACGTCGGCCAACCGCAGGACTTCCGCCGCGCGCGGCGTAAGGTCTCCAAGGTTGCCGATCGGCCCCGCCACGATGTAAAGCCCAGGCTCAAGCCCGGATGCCAATATAGTTTCCATAAGGATCCCAGATGACAGAGACGGATGCCCCCCGGCAAGCGAACATGTTCGCGGCGATGAAGCGCAGCGCGCGATTGCTGTTCGTTGCCAGCACCATCATGCTTGCCGCCTGTCAGTCGATCGTGCCCAAGGGCCCCGGCCCCGCCCAGCCCACCGGTCCCGCCAAGCCGACCGGCCCGGAAGTGACCCAGGGCCTGCCGACCGACACCGCGCGCCACCGCGTCGCACTGCTGGTGCCGACCAGCGGCCCCAATGCGGGCGTGGGCCAGTCGATCGCCAATGCCACCACCCTGGCGCTGATGGACATCAAGACCGACAAGGTCCGCATCACCACCTATGACACCGCCACGGGCGCGGCGGCCGCCGCCAACCGGGCGCTGGCCGACGGCAACCGCCTGATCCTGGGTCCGCTGCTCGCCGATGACGCCCGCATCGTCGGGCCGATCGCGGCCAAGGCCAATGTCCCGGTCATCAGCTTCTCCAACGACACCAGCGTCGCGGGCAGCAACATCTTCCTGATGGGCTATACCCCCAACCAGTCGATCGAGCGGGTGATCGGCTTCGCCCGTGAAAAGGGCCTGTCCAATTTCGGCGCGCTGGTGCCGCGCGGCACCTATGGCGAGCGCGCCGGCAATGCGCTGCTGCGCGCGGTCGAACAGGCCGGCGGTACGGTCGTGTCGATGCAGACCTTCGACCGCACCCCCGCCTCGATCACCGCTGCGGTCAAGAAGCTGCAGGCCTCGTCCAGCTATGACGCGCTGCTGATCGCCGACAGCGGCCGGGTCGCGCTGCAGGTCGCGCCGATCGTGCGCAAGAATGGCGGCGCCAGTGCCCGCCTGCTCGGCACCGAAATCTGGAATACCGAAGAATCGCTGGCCGCCAGCCCCGTGCTGCGCGGCGCCTGGTATGCCAGCGTGTCGGACGGCCTCTATCGCCAGCTCGCGACCAAATATCGCACCCGTTACGGCAGCGCGCCCTTCCGCCTGTCCTCGATGGGCTATGACGCGGTGCTGCTGACGGTGCGGATCGCCCAGGACTGGAAGCCGGGTTCGCCCTTCCCGACCGCGCGCCTGCGCGATCCGGGCGGCTTTGCCGGCATCGACGGCGCCTTCCGCTTCAACCGCAACGGCATCGCCGAACGCGCGCTGGAAGTGAGCGAGGTCGGCGCCGGCACGATCAGCGTGGTCGATCCCGCCCCACGCGGCTTCGGCAATTAAGCAAAGGGGGCCGGAAGGCCCCCTTTTTCGTTACGGATCAGACCCGCGCCGTCGGCACGATCAGCGGCAGGCCGTCGCTGACGTCGATCCGCGCGGCGACGCCATAGACGGATGCCAGGCGCTCCGGCGTCAGCACGTCCATCGGCGCCCCGTCCGCCACCAGCGCGCCGCCATCCATCAGCAGCAGCCGGTCGCAATAGCGCGCCGCCATGGCGAGGTCATGCAGCACGGTGACGACCAGCGCCCCGCCCTGCGCCTGCGCCCGCAACAAGGCCATAACGTCGATCTGGTGGCCGGGGTCGAGCGCGGCGAGCGGCTCGTCGGCGATCAGCGCCGGCGCGCCCACCGCCAGCGCCCGCGCCAGCAGCACCCGCGCCCGCTCGCCGCCCGACAGCTCGGTCGCGATCCGGCCCTTGAAGCCGGTGACATCGGCGCGGACCATCGCGTCCTCGATCGCCGCGTCATCGTCGGCGGTCAGGCGCGACAGCGGCCCCAGATGCGGCAACCGCCCCAGCGCCACCAGCCGCTCGACCGCCAGGGGCCAGTGCAATGTCTGGCCCTGCGGCAGATAGGCGATGGACCGCGCCACCGCCGGGCGCGACAGCCGCTCGACCGGCGTGCCGTCCAGCAGCGCGCGTCCGGCGGCCGGCTTCACCAGCCCCAGCAGTGCCCGCACCAAGGTCGACTTGCCCGCGCCATTGGGGCCGATCACGCCGATCAACTGGCCCGGCGCCATGGACAGATGGACGCCACGCACCGCCAGATGGCGGCCCAGCCGGACGTCCAGTTGCTCGGTCGACAGGGTCACCATAGCCGCCGCTCCCGCATCAGGTGAATGAGGAAGACCGGCACGCCCAGCATCGCCGTCAGCACGCCCAGTTTCAGCTCGCTGCTGGTCGGGATGATGCGCACGCCGATATCCGCCAGGGTCAGCAGCACCGCGCCGCCCAGCATAGAGGGCAGCAGCAGCGCGGAAGGCGAGCGATCGGTCAGCGGCCGCACCAGATGCGGCACGATCAGGCCGACGAAGCCGATCGATCCGGTCACCGCTACCGCCCCGCCGACGCCGATCGCGACGCCCGCCATCAGCCGCAGCCGCGCCCGCGACAGGTCGACGCCCAGCGCCCGCGCGCCATCCTCGCCCAGGGTCAGCGCGTCGAGCGCGCGCCCGTCATAGAGCAGCAGCGCCGCACCGACCGCGATGCAGGGCAGCGCCAGCAGCAGATGGTCGATGCTGCGATTTTCCAGGCTCCCCATCAGCCAGCTCATAATCTCCATCGCGGCAAAGGGATTGGGGGAGAGGTTCAGCGCCAGGCTGATCCCCGCCCCCGCCAGCGTCGCGACGGCAATGCCGGCCAGGATCAGCGTCAACGGGCTTTCCGACGGCCCGGCAAGCAGGAACAGCGCGCCGATCGCCGCCAGGGCCGTGACGATCGCCAGCAGCGGCAACGCCATCGGATGCAGTTCGGACAGGCCGAAATAGAGCGCGATCACCGCCCCCAGCGCCGCCGCATTGGACACGCCGAGCACGGCGGGTTCGGCCAGCGGATTGCGCAGATAGCCCTGCAATGCCGCGCCCGACAGGCCCAGCATGCCGCCGACCAGCAGGCCGATCGCCATGCGCGGCAAGCGCAGGTCGATGACGATCGCGCGCGCCACCATGTCGCCGCCGCCCGCCAGCACCGCCAGGATGCGGGCCGGCGCGATCGTCACCGATCCCAGCGCGACCGACGCGATCGCCGCGACCAGCAGCAGGGCGATCAGCCCCGGCAGCAACAAAGGATGCCGCCGCCCGCTCATGCGCGCCGCCCCTTAGAAGCGGACACGCACGCCGCCATAGGCCGACCGGCCATAGGTGCCATAGCCATAGGCCGTGGCGTAATCCGCATCGAACAGATTGTCGATCCGGCCATAGACTTCCAGATGCTCGCCCACGGGGAAGGATGCGCGCAGCCCGGCCAGCGCATAGCCGTCGAGCCGGCGCGTGTTGGCCGTGTCGTCATAGCTGTCGCCGACCATGGTCAGGGTCGCGCCGGTCGACAGGCCGAAGGCCCAGAGATAGTCGGCCGACACACTGACCGCATTGGCGGCGCGGCGCGGCAGGCGATTGCCGTCGGTGACCCCGCCCGACCGGTCGCGCGCATCGACATAGGAGTAGGATGCCGCCACCGTCAGCGCCTCGACCGGCTTCAGCGTCAGCGTCGCTTCCACGCCCTTGGCGCGGGTCCGGTCCAGATTGCCATAGGTGTAGGTCGCATAATCATAGTTGATCTGGTTGCGGGTATCGCGCCGGAACGCCGTCAGCGACAGCATAGCCTTGTCCCCGTCCAGGCTCTGGTCGAAGCCGACATCATAGCTTTTCGACCGCTCAGGCCGCAGCGCGCTGTTGCCGCTATAGGTGTCGTAGAGCTGATAGAGCGACGGCGCCTTGAACCCCTCGCCATAGGAAAGGCGGATATTGGTCGCGCCGGCGTTCGGCGTGTAATTGGCGTTCGCGCCAAAGGTGGTCGCGCCGCCGAACTGGCTATGATCGTCATGGCGCAGCCCACCAGTGACGGCGAGGCCGGCAAGCGGCTTCACCACCGCCAGCGCATAGACGCTGTCGATGTTCGCCTTCGCGCTCGCTATGTCGCCAAAGCCGAAATACTCATAGTCCGGCCGCTCATGCTCATAGCCGAAGATCAGCTTGGCCTGATCCACCGGGGCATAGACGCCCTCATATTCGAACCGCAGATTGGTGCCCGAATAGCCATAGTCCGGGTCAGTGCCGCGCACGAAATAATAGTCGCGATCGTTGCGCATCCAGGTGACGGCGGCCCGATTGGTCAGCTTGCCGTCGAGCAGCGCCAGGTTGATCCCGGCATAGCCGACATATTGGTCCAGCTTGCTGACGTCGCTGCTGTCGGCCGGCGCGCCGAAGAAGCTGTCATAGTCGAGATCGGCATGGATATAGTAACCGCGCAGGTCGAGGCTGAGCGTGTCGGAAAAGGCGATCTTCAGCTTGGCGTTGGTGGCGATATTCTCATAGCCGTCCTTCTCCACGCCGCCGAACGACCGGCCGACCGAGGAAATGCCGTCGGTGTTGAAATAGGCGACGCCGACGCCGCCGGACACCGCGCCACGCGTGCCCGACACATCGGCCTTGGCGTTCAGCGTGTCGCTATAGCCATAGTCGGCCGAGGCATTGACCTCGAAACCCTCGCTCGGCGCGCCGGTCATCACATTGACCACGCCGCCGATCGCCTGACTGCCATAGACGACCGAGTTGGAGCCGCGCAGCACTTCGATCCGGCGGATATTGCCGGTCAGCAGATGGCCGAAATCATAGCCGTCGCCGATGCCGCTCGGGTCGTTGACCTTGACCCCGTCGATCAGCACCAGCGTCTGGGTCGTCTCCGCGCCGCGCAGCGACACGCCGGTCACGCCGCCGGTCGAGCCATTGCGGCTGAAGCGGACGCCCGGCGTGGTGGCGAGCAGATCGACGACATCGACCGCCTGGCGCGTCCTGATCGTGTCGGCATCGATCACCGTGATCGCCTGGCCGACCTCGTCGCGCGGCTGCGCAATGCCCGAAGCGGTGACGACGATATCATCGTCTTGTGCCAGTGCCGGCGTAGCGGCCAGCAGCGCGATCAGCGAAATCCCCAACATCTTCATTTTATCGTCCCCCGGCGTCCGTCGATTTGGAACCGGGGCGTCCGCACATGCGGTCGCTGCGTGAGGATCGGGAAGACGCCAGCGCCCCGCCCCACGCACCGATGCGGCCCCGGCCGCCATGGGCGTCGCTCGACGGAAACACCGCGCCATGGCCATCCCCTGGGCCAGGGCAAGAGCGACCAGACGCCGGCAGGTCTCCTGGCTCGCGGGTCAGGGCAGCGATGCGCCAGCCTTCCCGGACCTGTCGGTCCAGTGGCCGGTTCCGGCCCTCCCCTTTTGAAGAGCCTGGGAACCCTGCGCATCGCGCTCACCGCTTACAGTTGCAGGGACAGCCGCGGATTTGGAAGGGCTTTGCCCCCCGCACCGCATTCCCGTTTTCAGCCCTTGCGGGCACCGGCGCGATCATGCGCGCCGGGGCCTTTGACCGCCCCGGCGCGCCGCCCCCATAAGCCAAAGCACAAGCCCTGCCAAGCGGGCCAGGATCGCCCCGGCGGATCGTTGCGCGGCGCCGATGGGCGGCTATGCAGGGGCCTCTGACCGAAGGAGCCGACATGACCGATTCGCTTGCTATCACTGCCGCCGACGTCGCCGATGCCGCGCGGCTGATCGCACCGGCGGCGGTTCGCACCCCGCTGATCGAGAATGCCGCGCTCAACGATTTGTGCGGCCGGCGCGTGCTGGTGAAGTTCGAGGGTGCCCAGCATAGCGGATCGTTCAAGTTCCGCGGCGCCTATAACCGCCTCGCCCGCCTCGATGCAGCGGAACGGGCGGCGGGCGTCGTCGCATGGTCCTCGGGCAATCATGCCCAGGGCGTCGCCTTCGCCGCGCGCCTGCTCGGCATCCCGGCAACGATCGTGATGCCGGCCGATGCCCCAGCGATCAAGACCGCCAACACGCGTGCGATGGGGGCTGAGGTCGTCCCCTATGACCGCTTCACCCAGAGCCGCGAGGCAATCGCCACCGCCCTTGCCACCGAACGCGGCGCAACGCTGGTTCCCTCCTTCGACGATCCCTTCATCATCGCCGGCCAGGGCACGATCGGCCTGGAGATACTGGAGCAAGCGCAGGCCGTCGGCGCCAACCCCACCCAGATTCTCGTCTGCTGTGGTGGCGGCGGGCTGGTCGCGGGCACGGCGACGGCGGTCAAGGCCGCCCGCCCCGACATCGCCGTTTATGCCGTCGAACCCGCCGGCTTCGACGATACCGCCCGCTCGCTCGCCAGCGGCGTGCGGGAAAGTGTCGCGCCCGACGCGCGCAGCATCTGCGACGCGCTGCTGGCCCCCAGCCCCGGCGCGCTGACCTTCCCGATCAACCAGGCCCTGCTCGCCGGCGGCCTCGTCGTCAGCGACGATCAGGTGCGCGACGCAATGCGCTTCGCCTTCATCACGCTCAAGCTGGTGGTCGAACCGGGCGGCGCGGTGGCGCTCGCGGCCATGCTTGCCGGCCTCGCCCCGCCCACCGACGGCACCACCGCCCTCGTCATCTCCGGCGCCAATGTCGATCCGCAGGATTATGCCGCGATCATTGGCGGCCAGAACGCCTGACCGCTGGTCTTTTGCCCCGTCCCGCACTAAATGCGGCGCCATGATGAGCCGCTTTTCCAAGATGCATGGTCTGGGCAATGATTTCGTCGTGATCGACGCGCGCCAGGCGCCGGTCGCGATGACGCAGGCGCGCGCCCGCGCCATTGCCGATCGCCACGCCGGCATCGGCTGCGACCAGTTGATCGTCATCGGCGAGAGCGACGACGCCGATGTGTCGATGCAGATATTCAATGCTGATGGCAGCGAAGTGGAAGCCTGCGGCAACGCGACCCGCTGCGTTCCCCTGTTCGTCGGCCGCGATGTGCTGATCCGCACCAAGGCAGGCCTGCTTGATGCAAAGAGCGTGGACGGCGGCGCCAGCGTCGACATGGGCGCGCCCCGCTTCGACTGGGACGCGATCCCGCTCGCTTATCCGATGGACACGCTGACGATGTCGGCCAGCTGGGAAGACCTGCCCGCGCCGGCCGCCGTCAATGTCGGCAACCCGCATGTGATCTTCTTCGTCGAGGATCTGGACGCGGTCGATTTCGAACGGCTCGGCCCGCTGATCGAGCATGATCCGCTCTTCCCCGCCCGCGTGAACGTCAATTTCGCGCAGGTCGTCGGCCCGCAGCATTTGCGCCTGATCGTCTGGGAACGGGGCGCCGGCCTCACCCGCGCCTGCGGCACCGGCGCCTGCGCCACCGCCGTCGCGGCGATCCGCCGCAAGCTGATGGCCGGCCCGGTGACGGTCAGCCTGCCGGGCGGCGACCTGGAAATCGACTGGGCACCGGGCGGCACGATCCGCATGACCGGCCCCGCCACCCATGTGTTCGACGGCGAGGCGGACTGGGACCGCTTCTGACCGTGGCCGGTCCCGACATCATCACCCTGGGCTGCCGGCTCAACATCGCGGAAAGCGAAGCGATCCGCGAAATGGCCGGCGCACAGGACGACCTGATCGTCGTCAACAGCTGCGCCGTGACGGCCGAGGCCGTGCGCCAGACCCGGCAGGCGATCCGCCGCGCCAGGCGAGACCGCCCCGACGCCCGCATCCTCGTCACCGGCTGCGCCGCCCAGACCGAACCCCAGACCTTCGCCGCCATGGCGGAAGTGGACGGCGTGATCGGCAACCGGGAGAAGCTGGAGGCAGCCGCCTTCGCCCCGGTGGCGGATAAGGTCAACGTCTCCGACATCATGGCCGTGCGCGACACCGCGCCGCACATGGCCAGCGCCTTTGCCGAACATGCCCGCGCCTTTCTGGAGGTGCAGAATGGCTGCGACCATCGCTGCACCTTCTGCATCATCCCCTATGGCCGGGGGAACAGCCGCTCCGTGCCCGCCGGCGCGGTGATCGACAAGGCGAAGCAACTGGTCGACGCGGGCTATGGCGAGATCGTGCTGACCGGCGTTGATGTCACCAGCTATGGCCCGGACCTGCCAGGTAGCCCTTCGCTCGGCCAACTCGTTGAACGGCTCCTCAAGCATGTCCCGGACCTGCCCCGGCTGCGCCTCTCCTCGATCGACAGTGTCGAGATTGACGAGCGGCTGTTCGACCTCATCGCCCATGAGCCGCGCATGATGCCGCATCTGCATCTCTCGCTGCAGGCCGGCGACGACATGATCTTGAAGCGCATGAAGCGCCGCCATGCCCGCGCCGACGCGGTGCGCATCGTCGAGCGGGTGAAGGCCGCCCGCCCGGACATCAGCATCGGCGCCGACATCATCGCCGGCTTCCCGACCGAGGATGACGCCATGTTCGCCAACAGCCTGGCGCTGGTCGCCGATTGCGACATCGTCCACGGCCATATCTTCCCCTATTCGCCGCGCACCGGCACGCCCGCCGCGCGCATGCCCCAGCTGGATCGCGCCACCATCAAGGCGCGCGCCGCACTGCTGCGCGATGCCTGCGCGGCGCAGCGCGACGCCTGGCTCGCCCGGCTGGTCGGCACCCGCCAGTCAGTGCTGGTCGAACGCAACGGCCTGTCGGGCCATGCGGAAAATTTCGCGCCGGTGCGCTTCACCACGCCCCAGCCCCCCTCCACGATCGTCGCGGCCCGCATCAGCGGCCTTGAGAATGGCGCGCTGATCGCGCAAGAGGCGCAATAATGACTGACACCGGCACCAGCTGGCGCGACCGCCTCTTCGGCGGCCTTAAGCGCACCTCCGACAAGCTCGGCGAGAATCTGACCGGCCTTTTCACCAAGGCCGCGCTCGACGACCAGACCCTCGACGAGATCGAGGAAGCCCTGATCATGTCCGATCTCGGCCCGGCCATGGCCGGCCGGGTTCGTGATCGCCTCGCCGAAGGGCGCTACAACAAGGAACTGACCGAGGAATATCTGCGCGAGATCATCGCGGAGGAGATCGAGAAGGTGCTGGCCCCGGTCGCCCGCCCGCTCGAGATCGAGGCCTTTCCGCGGCCGCAGGTGATCCTGGTGATCGGCGTCAACGGATCGGGCAAGACGACCACCATCGCCAAGCTCGCCAATAATTTCCTGGAACAGGATTATGGCGTGATGCTGGCGGCGGGCGACACCTTCCGCGCGGCCGCGATCGGCCAGTTGAAGGTCTGGGCCGAGCGTCTGGGCGTGCCCATCGTCGCCGGCAAGGAAGGCGGCGACGCGGCGGGCATCGTGTTCGACGCGGTCAAGCAGGCGACGGCCACCGGCATCGACGTGCTGATCGTCGACACCGCCGGCCGGCTGCAGAACAAGACCGAACTGATGGACGAGCTGGCCAAGGTGCGCCGCGTGCTCGGCCGATTGAACCCGGCCGCCCCGCACGACGTTGTCCTGGTCCTCGATGCCACCACGGGACAGAATGCGTTGAACCAGATCGAAGTCTTCAAGGAAACCGCACAGGTCACGGGCCTGGTCATGACCAAGCTGGACGGCACCGCGCGCGGCGGCGTGCTGGTCGCGGCGGCGGAGAAATATCGCCTGCCGATCCACGCCATCGGCGTCGGCGAAAAGATCGAGGATCTGCGCCCCTTCGATGCCGCCGACATGGCACGCGCGATCGCGGGGACGGCCTATGCCCGCTGACGCCAAGAAGCCCGCCCATGGCGGCAGCCTCAGCCTCGCGCTCGATTTCGGGCCGCTGCTGGTCTTTTTCCTGAGCTACAAGGGCGCGGGCTGGTTCTGGGGTGCGGGCAATCCGATCACCGCCATGAGCTTTGGCACCGCCGCCTTCATGGCCGCGATCGTCATCGCCGTCATCATCTCCAAGGTGAAGCTCGGCCGGGTCTCGCCGATGCTGTGGCTCTCGGCGCTGCTGATCCTCTTCTTCGGCGGCCTCACCATCTATTTCCACGACCAGCGATTCATCCAGTTGAAGCCGACCATCATCTACGCCTTCTTCGCGCTGATGCTGTTCGCCGGGCTGCTGCGCGGCAAGCCTTTGCTCAAATATCTGCTCCAGGCCGCCTATGACGGCCTGACCGAGGAAGGCTGGCGCAAGCTGTCGCGCAACTGGGCGCTGTTCTTCGTCGCCATGGCGGTCGCCAACGAACTCATGCGCCGGTCGATGAGCTTCGACACCTGGCTCGCGGTCAAGGTCTGGGGCGTGACCATCGTGTCGGTCGTGTTCGCCGGCGCAAACATCCCGATGCTGCTGCGCCACGGCCTGACCCTGGACGACGGCCTTGACAGCGACGAGGTGGGCGAAACCACCCCGCCGCAGGGCTGACACGGCACTGACCTGCGTGGTTCAGGCCTGCGCCTGAACCACTTCATCCACCATAATGTCGCGCAGATGGCCGTCGCGGTCCGGCCATAATATCGCATTGCCCGCCCGCATCCCGATCAGCGCGGCGCCGACCGGCGTCAGAATCGATATCCGGCCCAGCGCCACATCGGCATGACTGGGATAGACCAGTTCCACCCGGCGCGGCGTCCCGCGCGCGCCATCGCGATAGAGAATGGTCGATCCCATCGCCGCGACATCGGCCGGCAGTGCCGCCCGGCTGCACAATTGCGCCCGGCCGACCTCCTCCAGCAACAACTGGCTGACGTCCGGGAAGCGGTCGCGCGCCGCCCAGGCGAGGTCGGAAATCATGTCGGCTTCGGATTCGACGATATGGATCGGCGGCACGGCCGCCCACTTCTGTTGCAGGGTCATGGGAAAACTTCCTGATAGGGGTGCGCGCCCGGTCCTCGGGCGCAAGGCGTCAAGAAGGGTGCCCCGGACCTGCCGGCAGCGTGCCTGTCAGGTCCGGGGCGGATGGCCCGCGAGAAGCTGTCCCCCATGATGGCGGAAGCGCGCAAAGATGACCTTGAACGGCATGACCGGGATCATGTTCGGCCCCGTCCCGCCTGTCAAGCAAGCCGCCCAGCCCCTGCCCGGCCGTCACCGTCCGAAACCCCCGCCAACCGCCTGTTTCTGCGATCGTTTCGCAATAGGCACATATTGGTTTTCTTGGGCGTTGGGTGCGCATATGGGAAGCGACGGAGGCGTCCACGCCCCGCATGGACCATATGATAAACCGGCATCGCAACCATCACTGCGAGCCGCCCCATAACGAACCCGAGGAGTTCCGCCATGGCCTTTGTTCTGCCCGATCTTCCCTATGCCAAGGACGCCTTTGGCGACATCCTGTCGGTCGAAACCTTCGACTTCCACCACGGCAAGCATCACAATGCCTATGTCGTGAAGGCCAATGAACTGGTCGCCGCCGACGAGAGCCTGCAGGGCAAGTCGCTGGTCGAGCTGATCAAGTCGTCGAAGGGCGGCCTGTTCAACCAGGTCGGCCAGATCTGGAACCACACCTTCTACTGGAACTCGCTGTCGCCGGTGAAGACCGCCCCGACCGGCGAACTGCTCGCCAAGATCGAGGAAGCCTTCGGTTCGGTCGACGCGCTGATCGAAAAGCTCAAGGCAGAGGCCGTCGGCCACTTCGCCAGCGGCTGGGCCGCGCTGATCCTGAAGGACGGCAAGCTGGAAGTGACCAGCTATCATGACGCCGACACCCCGGTCGCCCATGAAGGCCACGCCCCGCTGCTGATCCTCGATGTGTGGGAACATGCCTATTATATCGACTATCGCAACCTGCGCCCTGCCTATGCCGAAAAGCTGCTGAAGGAAGCGATCAACTGGGACTTCGCTGCCCAGAACCTCGACGGCCAGGGCGCCAGCCGCGCCGACCAGCCGGCCTGATCGCGACAGGCTCCGATGGGGTCTGATCCACAGGATCGATGACAGAAGGACCGTCCGGTGCGCAGGCGCCGGGCGGTCCTTCTTTTTACAGGCTTTGCGCGCTTTGCCCGCCCTGCGCTCCAATCCCCTCTTAACGCCGGCCGACGCATGATCGCACGGCGCAGGGAGGATGATCGCGATGAACATGGACGAGTTGGGCACGCAGCATGAGGAGATCGCCCTGATCGCCGCGAAACTGCGCCAGGCGATCGCCGATCCCGATCAGGCCCAGGCGGTGAGCGCATTGCGCTGGCAACTGGCGCGCAAGCTGATGGCCCATCTCGCGCTGGAAGACCGCATCCTCTACCCCGCGCTCCAGCGCCAGGGCGACGATCGCGTCCGCGCCACCGCCGCGCGCATCCAGGCCGAAATCGGCGCGCTGGCCGAGAGCTTCGCCCGCTACATGGCCGCCTGGACCGACGAGCGGATTACCCGCGACTGGCGCGGCTTCTGCGCCGAGAGCGGCCGGATATTGGATGCCCTTGCCCGGCGGATCGATCGGGAAGAGCGCGTCCTCTACCCGCTGGCACGCTCCGTCGATGACGGGGCGACAAGCAAGATAGCCCGCGCCGGCTGACCGGCGATCAGGCCGCTTCCAGCTGCGCCACGAACAGGTCGGTCGCGCGCTGCAACTCCTGCGCGGTGCGCGACAGGCCGGCCGCCGCGCTCGACACGCGATCGGACAGATTTTCGGTATTGCGCGCGACATCGGCCACGGTCGCCATGCGCTGCGCCATATGATCGGCGTCGCGGGCGGTATCGCGCGCCGACTGGCCGATCGCCGCGGTCGCATCGCGCTGGTCGGCCACCGCACGCTGGATCGCCTGCGCCGCCTGGGCCAGTTCTTCGACGCTCCCGGCGACCTCGGACAGGGCTTCCTGCGCCACCCCGGCGCCCTGCCGCGCGGACGAGGCCAGCGACTGGATTTCGCCGGTCGCACTCGCCGTCTGGTTGGCCAGTTGCTTCACCTCGCCGGCCACCACCGCAAAGCCGCGCCCGACCTCGCCGGCCCGTGCCGCCTCGATCGTGGCATTGAGCGCCAGCAAATTGGTGCGGGCGGCAATCTCGGTGATCGAATCGGCGAAGCTGGTGATCGACGCGGTGCGCCCTTCCATCGCCTGCATCGCCTCATGCCCCGCCACCGACACGCGCTGCGCCTCGCCGCCCAGGCTCGCCTGCTGGCTGGCCGCCGCCGCGATTGCGCTGATCGATTCGGACAATTGCTCGATCCGCCGCGCCAGCACCGCCGCGCTGGCCGAGGATTGCCCCGCCGCCGCCATCGTCTCGTCCGTGCCCACGCTCGCGCGGCGCGCCAGATCATGCAGCAGCCCGGCCGATTCCTTGAGTTCGCCCGTCGCCGCACTGACCGCGCTCACCACGCCCGCCACCGACTGGCGGAAGGCGCCGACCAGCGCCAGCGTCTCGCTGCGCCGGTCCTGCGCCATCCGTGTCTTTTCGGCGTCCCGCTCGATCCGCAGATGCGCCTCGCGCGCGTCGGACTGGCGCTGGGCATCCATCGCCGATTCCGCCGCATTGCGCCCCGCCTGCGCTTCCCGCGCCAGCCGGGCGGTGTCCGCCACATGTGCATCCTGCGCCAGCAGCAGCGCATGCAATTTGATGCTGAGATAGCCCAGGATCGTGCCTTGCAGCACCACCGCAAAGCCATGGACGATGACCCGGCCCAGCTCCGCCTGCCCCGAAAACACCCAATTGGGCGCGACATAGGTCAGCACCAGATGGTGCAGCGCGATCAGCACCGACGCCAGCAGGATCGGCCGCCAGTCGTAGAGCACCGCCAGCGAGGCGAGCGCCACGAAGAAATACATGTGCGCGTCCATCTGCCAGACATGGCCGCTCAGCAGGAACAGGGTGATTGCCGGCTGCACCGCCGCCAGCGTCCCCATCACCAGCCGCACCTCCAGGTCGTTGCGACGCCGCATCACCATCCAGGTCGGCAGGATATTGGCCAGCGCCGACAGCAGCATGGCGGGCGCCGCCCGCTCATTGCCGATCATCATGCCGCCAATGCCGATCAGCACGGTCCAGATCAGGCTGCACAGCAGCAGGATGCGCAGGCCATGCAGGCGCAGGCTTTCGAGACTGTTGAACGCCATCAGGCCAATCCTCCCACCGGTTCGCCACAGGCCGCGGCAAAGGCGCGCAGCGGCAAGATCCCCCCCCGCAACAGGGGCAGCAGCGCGTCGCGCTGCCCTTCCACCACCATCGATCCGGGCAGGCGTCCGCTCGCCACCAGCCGGGCGCCATGCGCCACCGCATCGGGCACCAGATGCGCGCGCGCACCGGCCGTCATCGGGATCAGCAGGATACGCCCCTGCGTCGGCGGATTGCCGTAGAGCAGGGCGAGACCCAGGAGGATGATCGCGAGCTGGGCCAGCAGCACCGCACCGCGCGAGGAAGGAAGCCATATCCGCATGGCATCCCCCCTAGGAAATGTTGGTAAGGATAGGCTTAACAGGCCCGTCCGGATTTACGCATTTTGCGTAAGTCAGCCCGGATTCTGCGATTCCGCCTGCGCCGGCAGGTCCAGCGCCGCCGCCAGCGCGTCCAGATCCGCCCCCGGCCGTACCAGCAGCCAGTCGCGGCTCGCGGCGCCGTTGACCACGGTGATCGCGCCCCTGGGACAGACGCCCAGGCAATTCACCTCGATGATGCCGGCCGACGCCTTGCGCCCCTTCTTCAGCGACAGATGCCGCCGCAGCGCCTTGGCCAGCCGCTCTTCGCCATCCTTGCCGAAGCCGCCGTCCAGCTTCTTCGAGCATTTGCGGCAGACCAGCACGGCATTATGCCAGTTGGACCGGACATGATCCTTCAATCGCTGGCGCCCCGCGGCTTCCAGGTGCGCCGTTCCTCGGCCGCACGCAGCACCTCATAGGCGGCCTGGATCGTCTGGAACTGCACCGCCGCTTCGGCATCGCCCGGCTTCACGTCGGGATGATATTCCTTGGCCAGGCTGCGCCAGCTCTTGCGCACCGCCTCGAAATCGGCGTCATCCTCCAGCCCCAGCGCCTGCAGCGCGTGCATCTCGTCGCGCGACCGGCTGCCGTCGCCGGGACCGCCCCAGCCATGATGGGCGCTCGACTGATAGCCGCCGGCATCGCGCCGTTCGGTGCGCTCGCGCTCGGCCCGTTCTTCCTCGTCCAGTCCCTGAAAATAGTCCCAGTTACGGTTATATTCGGCCGCATGCTCGCTGCAAAAATACCAGCGGTCCGGGCTGTTGGGCGATTTGGGCGCGGGGCAGTTACCCGGCTGGTCACAGCCGAAACGGTCGCAGATGCGCACGCGCTGCGCTTCCCGCGTCGCGCCATAGGCACGCCAGCGGGGAAAACCCCAGTCATTGGATCGGCTCTGTCTTGCCATCGGACCAAATTAGGGAAGCCGCGCCCGGAAAGCCAGCCCCGCGCCGGGATTAGCGACGGAAAGTCACACCCTGCATGTTGCCGCCGCAGCCAAGGCCACCATCGGGACGATAGCTTTGCTCATATTTGGCCCGCGTCACGATCTTCGTGCCGTTGGTGCCAAAGATCATCGGCGGATAGGTGATGACGGCCCGCTGATTGCGGGTCGTGCCGTCCGCTGCGATGTCGAACTGGACCCGCGTCCATCCCTCGACGCCGACGGACACCATGTCCGTGGGATAATCGGCGGAGGATACCGGCGCGCTGCGCAGGCTGGGCTTGGCATCGACGATCGAACATTGCTGCGCCGACAGCCCGGTCGCGGCATAATCGGCCCGTGCCGCTTCCAGATTGCCGCCGGTCGCCTGCAGGCTGGCGCGCCGCACCAGCGCCGCCACGCGCAGCGGATCATTGGCCGGCAAGGCGCCATCGTCGATCACCGCGTTGAGCAGCGCCTGCGACCCGGCCTTTTCCCTGGGCCTCAGATCATCATAGGCCAGGATCGCGAAGGTCGCCCGTGCATCGGCATCGGCCTGATAGTCGGCGACGCGCAACGCATAGGGGGAATCGGCCCGGATACGGATATCTACATGTTCGGCGGCATCATGGACCAGACGGTCGACCAGCAATTGCGCCAGCGGCGGGGCATCCGCCGTCCGCACCACCCGGCGCAGCAGCGGGCCATAGGTCTCGACATCCGCGCGCGCGGCCATCGATCCTGCCAGCAGCGGGATCAGCACCGGCACCAGTTCCACTGCCGCATCGCCCTTCTGGCTGCGGATCAGCTGCGCCTGCTGCAACAGCAGCGCGCGCTGCCGGGTGATCGGCACATTGTCCAGCACCGGGCCGGGAACGCGCCTGGCCTCCAGCCAGTCGCCCAGCGCCTTGGTCGGCCCCGCCAGCATCGACGGACCGCCTTCCGCGGTCGAACAGCGCAGTTCCAGCCGCGTCACGAACCGGAACAGCGCCGGGATCTTATTCACGTCATCGGGCCGCCACGACCAGTCCCGCACCGCCCGCGCGAACGCCAGCGCCGACGGGCCGGGGCGCGATCCATAGACCGGCCGGGCATAGGAAACGGCACCACTGTCGCTGATGCCGAACTCCACCACGGCATAATCCTCGGGCTGGATGCCATCCTCGCCACAGCGCGGCAGCGCCATGTCCGCGCCCTGGGTGAAGTCCTGCTGCGGCATGCGCCCGGCACCGGTATAGACCAGATAATTGCGCGCCGTGTCGCGATGGCCGGCCAGCATGGCGGCGATCGACGCATCCGACCGGGTCACCAGATCATCGAAATCGACCCTGGTGGTCAGCCCGCCCTGCTGCTTCACCGCCCGTGCGAACAGTTTTTCCGCCGGGTCGAACTGGCCCAGATTGAGCAGCGCCCGCCCCCGGATCAGGTCGATATGCGCCAGCGACGCCTTGTCGAACATCTTGGGGTCCGCCACCGCAATGGCATTGGCCGCTTCGGCGGCCTTCAGCGCTTCGGCCGGATCGACGAACGTACCGGCCTGCGCCTGCCCCAGCAGCGCCTGGATGCGCGCCGCCGGTCCTTCCGCTTCGGCCAGCGCCGCGCTGAAATGGGCCAGCGCGCCGACATAGTCGAGGTCGCCCATCGACACGCGGCCAAGCGTATAGGCAGCACGATAGCGGTCGATCGACAGGCTGGCATCATCCCTGGGCAGGGCCGGCGCCGCCTGGTTCAGCAGGTCGCGCGCCTCGGCCCAGCGCGACAGTTCCGCCAGTACCATCGCCTTGCGCACCCGCACGATCGCCAGGCTGCGCGGATTGCGCACCACCCGGCCTTCGAGCGCGGTGAGGATTTCAAGCGCGCGGGGATAATCCGCCGCCTCGGTGGCTTGCGTCGATTGCTCGAACAATTGCTGGATCGTGCCAGTTGCGGGCGCGGGCGTTGCGGGCGTTGCGGGCGCCTTATCCTGCATCGCATGCCCGATTGCGGGCATGGCCGCCATCGCCATCAGCAAAGCCAGATATCTGTTACGCAAACCGAATCCCCCACGACCGCAGACCGGTTATTGCGATAACCTCGCAACAGGGGAAATGCCAGAGGGCCTGTAAGCCGGGTTCTGTCCACCCCCAAAGGGGGATAGGCGACCATTCCTCTAGGGGACGGATTGCTCCGTCCCTCAAGCAACCAACCCGGGCGGTCTCAGTCGAAACAGACCTAGCAGTCAAGCTGCGCGCCGCCCCTATTCGGTTTTGCTCCCGGTGGGGTTTACCGTGCCGTCTTGCGTTGCCGCAGACGCGGTGCGCTCTTACCGCACCCTTTCAATTTCACTGGGCCGAAGCCTTAGTGACCTGCTTTCTGTTGCACTGTCCCTTGGATCACTCCAGCCGGCCGTTAGCCGGCACCGTCATTTCGTGGAGCCCGGACTTTCCTCGCCGTGGAAGTTACCCGCCACGCCGCGGCCGCCCGGCCCTCTGGCACAGGCGCCTATAGGCGCAAAAATCGGGTCAGTCATCCCCTGTCGGCTTGGGCAGCAGCAGGGCGAGCAAAATCGCCCGGCATTCGCCGTCGATGACGCCGTCGATCAGTTCCGGGCGGAAGCGCCGCTGGAAGGCGACGACCGCTGGTTCCGGCTCGGCAATGTCATAGCCGAAGCGTTCCAGCGCCAGCATGAAGCCGCTGTCGGTCCAGTGCGGGTCCATCAGATTCTTGGTCGGTCGCGGCAGCGCCAGCCGCAGCCGCGCCAGTTGCCCCCAGGGGAAAAGTTCGCCCGGATCCTGCTTGCGCGCGGGCGCGATGTCGCTGTGCCCGACGATATTGCCGCGCGTGATCCGGTGGCGCTGGACGATGTCATGCACCAGCGGGATCAGCGACCCCATCTGCGCCTCTGGGAAAGGGCGATAGCCCCATTCATGCCCCGGATTGACGATCTCGATGCCGATGCTGGCGCTGTTCACATCGTCGATGCCGCGCCAGTGCGACCGGCCGGCATGCCAGGCGCGCTTGTCCTCGGCCACCATGCGGATGATCTGCCCATCCTCGGTCACGACATAATGGGCCGACACCTTGGATTCGGCATTGGCCAGCCAGTTGATGGCGCTCGCCGCGTCCGGCATGCCGGTATAATGGAGCACCAGCATGGTGATCGGCAGGCTGCGCTCGTCATAATTGGGCGACGGCGTCTCGATCATGGGGATGTCGGTCATCGCAAAGGGCCCGTCACCACGAAAAGTCCAGTCTCACGCCCTGTTCCGCCCTGCGTCGCGCCGCGTCATGCAGCCACGAACGGAATCATGGCCGAGACCGGCGCGGCAATCAAGCGTGGTAAATGGTCTCCGGACGATTAGCCCGCACGCCGGGCCGAATTGCCGGCATCGGTCGAAGGCCCCCGCCGCGCATAGCTGCCGCGAAATTCGGGATGCGGCACGAATTCCTCGCTCTGGCCGATCACCGTCTCGCCCGCGCCCAGCAACAGCACCGACCGGTCATGGCTGTGCCGGGCCAGCAGGTCGAACACGCTCTGGCGCCGTTCGGGCGAGAAATAGAGCAGCACATTGCGGCACAGCAGCAGGTCATAGGCGCCGGTCGGCACCCGCGCGGCAAACAGATTATCCTGACGGAAATCGATCATCCGCCGCAGCTCCGGGTTCGCCCGCCAGTCATCGCCCGCCGGCTCGAACCATTTGATCAGGTCGCCGATCGGCAGGCCGCGCTGCACGTCCATCTGCGAGAAAATGCCGCTGCGCGCCTGGTCGATCGCTGCGCTCGAAATATCGGTCGCCAATATCTCGATCCGCCAGCCCGCCCAGCGCGCCGCCTCGTTGCAGAAGCGGATCGCCAGCGAATAGGCTTCCTGCCCGGTCGAACAGCCCGCGCTCCAGATCCGCAGCACCCGGTCGCCCCGCGCCTCCTGGATACGCGGCAATATCTGCCGGTGGATGAGGTCGAAAATCTGCAGATCGCGGAAGAAGCTGCTTTCGTTGTTCAGCAGGGCGTTCACCACATCCTCGTCCAGGCGCGGATTGCGGCTGCGCAGCAGCTTGCCGGCCAGTTCGTCGATATCCTGCAGGCCATGGCCGCGCAGCACCGGTTTGAGCGCCGTCTCCATGCGCCAGGCCCGCCCCTCGGACAGAACCTGGCCGGTCCGCGCTTCCAGCAGACCTGTCAAAATCCGGGCAGCGCCCGATCCCATCCTGGAAGGGGGCAAAGCCATCAGTCGTTCATCTTTCCGCGTCGTGCGACAAAATCCATGATCGCATGGGGTTCCATCAGGGCACAGGTCAGCCCTGCCCCCGCGACCGATCCCGGCATCCCCCATACCACGCTGCTTGGCTCATCCTGGGCGACGATCCAGCCGCCCGCTGCCACGATATCCCGCGCCCCGGCCGTGCCGTCGCGGCCCATGCCGGTCAGCACGATCCCCGCCGCGCCCGCGCCATAGACATCGGCCATGGCGGCGAACATCGGATCGACACCCGGCAGATTGCCCGACGGCGTCCGTTCCGGGTCCAGCACCACGCTCACCCGGCCATGTAGCCCGCGCCGCAACAGCAGGTTGGCATCGCCCGGCGCAACATAGACGGTGTCGGGCGCCAGCTGGTCGCCGGCCTGCGCCACCTTGACCCGCAGGCTGGTCATGCGCGCCAGTTGCTGCGCGAAATAGACGGTGAAGCTGACCGGCAGATGCTGGGTCAGCAGGATCGGCACGCCCAGCGGCGCGGTCAGGCCGCTGAACAACTGGCTGAGCGCATGGATGCCCCCGGTCGACGCGCCGATGCCCAGGCAGGCGAGAGGTTCGACCGCTGCGCTGGGCGCATGGGCGGGCGGAACCATGGTCGATCGCTGCGTCGGTGCCGTCGGCGCTTCGCCGCCGAACAGCCGGCCGAGCCGATCGATCAATGCCTGTGGGAATTGCTCGCCAAAGCTGCCGCTGCCCGGCTTGGAGAGAATATCGCTCGCGCCCAGCGCCAGCGCCTCGACCGCCGCCGCACTGCCCTCCTCGCAGCGGCCCGACAGGATCGCCACCTTGCCCTGCGGGTTCGATCGCAGGATCGCGGGCAGCGCGGCCAGGCCGCTCTGCCCCGGCAGCTCGATGTCGAGCAGCACCAGGTCGACGCTATGTTCGGCCAGATAGCGCAGCGCATTTTCCGCGCTGTTGGTCTTGTGGACGACGGTAAAGCCGGGATCGGCGTTGAGGATGCGCTCGATCACCGTGCGCACCACCACCGAATCGTCAACCACCAGCGTGCGCACCGCAGGAGCGGTGTGGCTGTCGAGGCTGACCATGGTCGGCACGAAGGCGGTCATTGACGGGCTTTCAGAACGAAGAGGCTGGAAAAGACGGCGATATCCTCGAAGGGAGGGACCGGGCCTAGATGACCCCGACGATCGCCAGCTTGCTCTCCAGCGTCTCGCGGTCGAACGGCTTCATCACATATTCGTCGGCACCGGCCTCGACCGCCGCCTTGATATGGCTGATGCCGTTTTCCGTGGTGCAGAAGATGATCTTGGGCCGGGCCTCCATCTTGGTGGCCGACAGCGCCTGCAGAAATTCCATCCCGCTCATCACCGGCATGTTCCAGTCGAGCAGCACCACGTCGGGCAGGCTGGCCTCGCACTGGGTCAGGGCATCCTGCCCGTCCACCGCTTCGGTCACGGTCAGGTCCAGCGATTCCAATATGTGGCGTGCCACTTTGCGGATGACCTTGGAATCATCGACGACCAGGCAGTTCTTCATGAAGCGTCCCTTTGATTTTTACGTGCCGGGAGGAGAGGCGTAAACGCGAAAGGCGAGGAAATGGTAAACGACGCGGCCAAGCGATCAGGCCGCCTGTGCCTGGGCACCGGCCTCGATGAAGCCGGCCAGCGACACCAGCAGATGGGGCACGCCCTCATGCTCCACCACGCCGCGCGCAAAGGGCATCCAGGCCGGGTCGAGCTGTCCGCGCAGCGGCAGTTCGCCCTCGGGCACACGGCAGATATCCGACACGCCATCGACCATCAGGCCATAGCTATGGCCGCTGATATTGGCGATGATCGCCAGGTCGCGCTGGTCCGCCGGGGTCGCGCGCCCATGAATCAGCGCCGCGACATCGATGATCGTCAGCACGCGGCTGCGCAGTGCGGAAAGACCCGCGACATGCACGCCCATGCCGGGCACGGGCGATATCTCGGTCAGCTTGACCACCGCCTCGACCTCACTGGCATCGACCGCGATCCGGGCGCCGGCCAGCGTCGCCAACAGATAGAGTTGCTCCATCGCTCTTCCCCTTATCCGCGCGCGCCGGACAGCGCCGCCATCAGCGCGTCCTGGTCATAGCGGTAGATGCTGGCATCCATCGGCCCGGTGGCCCGCGGCGTGGCGCGCAGATGCACCACCCGACATCCCATGATCTCGGCCACCTGGCCGACATCGCCGGCCGAATAGAGCACGATATCCTGCGCATCGACGGCGTCGCCCGGCAGGCCCAGCACCACTTCATGCCCGGCCTGGCGCAGCAGCGGCGCCAATATCTCGCGGGTCCAGCCATCCTCCGCATCGGCCAGCAGGCAACGGCCCCGGCTGTGCGGCGCGATCGACTCCTGCGGCAGGGCGGCGAACAGGGCGAAGGGGTTGATGACCTCCAGATGCTCGCCATCGACCACCGCGACACCGCTCAGCATGCCGTGCATCGCCACCATGTCCGGCACCAGCGGCATCTGGACGATGTCCAGCACCGCCGCGACCGGGTAACAGGCTTCCAGGCTGCCATCGCGCAGGCGCAGCGCGCAGACCTTGTCCTCGGCAAAGGCGTGGCGGCCGTTCACCACCGGCACCAGCCGCTCGTCCAGCCGGACGAAGGCCTGGCCGCCGGACCGGCCGAACAGCGTGGCGTCGATATCCTCGACCCGTTCGATCAGCGACAGGCGCAGCAGGCGCCGTTCGCCCGACAATTCCTCGAAACGCAGTGCCGCCACCATTTCGACGCCGGCTTCCTGCGCGGCGGCATCCGCCACCGCCCCATGGGCGCGATCGTCGATCAGGTTCGGCAGGCGCGCCGCATTGGCCAGGCCCGCCGCATCCAGCAGCAGCATCGGCTTGCCATTGTCGGGCAGGGTCATGCCGGCATAGACGCCGCTCGCCATCACCAGCGGCGATGCGGGACGGATCACCAGTTCCTCATGATTCTCGACCGCGGACACACCCATGGCAAAGGGCACGCCGGTCGCCGATCGCACCACCATCACGGCGCGCGGTCCGATCTGCTGCGGCTTGTCCATGCCCAGCACATCTTCCAGGTCGATCATCGAATGGCGGAGCGACCGGATCGTCGCGATCTTGGCGCCGCCGACATCGGCAATCTGCATCATCTCGTTATTGTCGTGCAGTATCTCGACCACCGCCGCACGCGGGATCGCGAAATGCAGGCCGCCGGCGCGCACGATCAGGCCCGGAATGATGGTCAGCGTCAGCGGCACGCGCAGCGTGATGCGCAGCCCCTGCCCCGGATGATTGTCCAGCGCGATGACGCCGCCGATCCGTTCGATATTGGCCCGCACCACGTCCATGCCGACGCCACGGCCAGACACCGCCGTCACCTTGGCGGCCGTCGTCAGCCCCGGCTGGAAGATCAGGTCCAGCTTGTCCTGCTCGGTCATCCGCGCCGCCGCATCGGGCGTCAGCCGCCCGGCAGCAATCGCCTTTTCCACCAGCCGCGCGGTGTTGATGCCGGCACCGTCATCGCTGATCTCGATCACGATCTGGTTGCCCGACTGGCGCGCTTCCAGCCGCAACCGGCCGGCCTCCGGCTTGCCCGCCGCACGCCGCCGCTCGGGCGTCTCGATGCCATGGTCGATGCTGTTCCGCACGATATGAGTGAGCGGGTCGACGACCATCTCCACCATCTCGCGGTCCATCTCGACATCGCCGCCTTCCAGGCTCAGCTCGATCCGCTTGTCGAGATCGCGGCTCAGGTCGCGCACCATGCGCGGCATCGCCGCGAACAGGCGCTCGACCCGCTGCATGCGGGTCTTGGAAATGACGTCGCGCATGTCCGCGACACAGGTGGACAACCGCTCGAACGCGCTGTCCAGTTCGGGGTCGGCCGACCGGTCGCGCAGCTTGCGCGACAATTCGTTGCGCGCCAGCACCATGTCCGACACGCCGTTCATCAGCTGGTCGATCAGCGACAGCGGCAGACGAATGGTGCGCAGCGCCTGGCCCTGGCGCACCGCCGCGACCGGCGCCGCCGGCTCTTCGGGCTCCGCTTCCTCGGCTGGCGCCGCGGTCACCTCCACCTGCGTCAGCGCACCGATCAGATATTCGTCATTCTCGTTGGGCAATGCCGCGCCACGCGCCACCGCCTCGGCCAGTTCGCCGATCCGGTCCATGATCGCCAGCACCGCGCTGACGGTCGCGGGATCGGGCTTGCGATTGCCGGCGCGAATCTCCGACAGCACATCCTCGGCCGCATGGCTCAATTTCTCGAAGCGCGGCAGATTGAGGAAGCCGCAGCTCCCCTTGACCGTATGGAAGAAACGGAAAATGGCGTCCAGCCGCTGGCTATCGCCCGGATTGGCCTCCCAGGCGACGACTTCGCCCGCCAGGGCCTCCAGCGTTTCCTGCGTTTCGGATATGAATTCCTGAAGTAACTCGTCCATTCCCACGACCTTTGGATGCGCGCGAGGGCACCATGGCCGGCCGTGGTTAAGGGGCCGTTAAAGGCGCGGGCAGGCAAAGAAAAAGGGCGCCGCAAGCGCGACGCCCCTTTGGCCCGATGGTCGGTGCCGCAGCGGATCAGTGCTGCTTCTTCTCCACCGCGTCGGCGGCAGCCTCGCCCGCCTCGCGGGTGGCGTCGGCCTTGTTCTCCAGCGCGTCGGCCGCATTTTCGGCTGCGTTTTCGGCGTTGCCCGACAGGTTGTCGGCCATCGCTTCCATGTTCGCGGCCTGGTTGTCGAGAGCGTCCGCCTGATTCTCGTAGGCATTCTCGACCTTGTTTTCCTGCTTGGAATCGCACGCGGCGAGCGAGACCATGCTGGCAAGGCCAAGGATTGCGACGAAGCTTTTCACAGCGTTTTCTCCTGTTGCGCCCCCTCAGGGCAGACATGTTCGACACGAGGTCCGGGACGATCCATGCCATCCCGAACCCTGACGCCGATCAACCGGCCGCGCCCCCAATGGTTCCCACCGGGGCCTCGGTTCGTCGCAATCGCTTATTTTTTCAGCGAGTCGCGAATCTCGCGCAGCAGCACGATATCCTCCGGCGTGACGGCCGGCGCCGGCGCTTCCTCGGGCTTGGCCAGAACCTTGTTCACCAGCTTCACCAGCAGGAAGATGATGAAAGCCAGGATGATGAAATTGACCAGCACGGTCAGGAACTGGCCCCAGCCGAACATGGCGACGCCGGCCGCCTTCAGGTCGGCATAGCTGTTGGGATTGCCCTTGAACCCCTCGGGCAGGTCGCCCAGGCGCAGGAAGTAGCCCGAAAAGTCAGCACCACCGAAAAGATAGCCGACCACCGGCATGATCAGGTCATCGGTCAGCGACTTGGTGATGGTGGCGAACGCGCCACCGATGATGACACCAACCGCCAGGTCCATGACATTGCCGCGATTGATGAACGTCTTGAATTCCGAAATCAGCCCCATGATGAACCTCTTGTCCTGCCTTCGATAAACTCTGCATGGCCCGTTGCACGCCATCCGACAACGCCCTATTTCCGTCAGCGAAACAGAGCCGAGGATGTTCCATGCTTTTCCCGCGTCGCCTCTCCCGCCTTTTGCTGCCGGTCATGGGCGCGCTTGCGCTGTCCGCCTGCGGCATCAACAGCGTCCCCACTGCCGAGGAAAATGCCAAGGCCAAATGGGCTGACGTCCAGGCGCAATATCAGCGCCGCGCCAACCTGACCGGCAACCTGGTCGCCACGGTCAAGGCCGCCGGCAAGCAGGAACAGGCGACGCTGACCGCCGTGACCGAGGCCCGCGCCAAGGCGACCTCGATCCAGATCAACGCCGCCGACCTGTCCGATCCGGCCAAGGTCGCGCAATATCAGGCCGCCCAGGCACAGCTGAGCCAGGGCCTTGGCCGCCTGCTCGCCTCGGTCGAGGCCTATCCCGACCTCAAGACCAACGAGAATTTCCTCCAGCTCCAGTCGCAGCTGGAAGGCACGGAAAACCGCATCGCCGTCTCGATCCGCGACTATAATGAAGCGGTGCAGGCCTATAATACCCGCATCCGCACCTTCCCCGACGCGATCGGCGCCAAGCTGATCCATGGCGCAAAGCCCATGGCCCCGTTCCAGGCGGTCACGCCCGGCGCGGAAGAAGCGCCCAAGGTCGACTTCGGCAACTGAGCCGATAACGATGCTGAGGCGCCTGCTGCTGGTCCTTGCGCTGCTGGTCTTCATACCGGCGGCGCAGGCACAGACCTTCCCCAAGCTGACCGGCCAGGTGGTCGATGCCGCGAATCTGCTCTCGCCGCAGCAGGAGCAGGCGCTGACCGCCAAGCTGGCCGCGCTCGACAAGCAGAGTGGGCGACAGGTGGTGGTCGCCACCGTGCCCGATCTCCAGGGCTATGAGATTGGCGACTATGCCTATCAGCTCGGCCGCAGCTGGGGCATCGGCAGCAAGGAAAAGGACGACGGCACGATCCTGCTGGTCGCCCCGAACGAGCGCAAGGTGTGGATCGCCACCGGCTATGGTGTCGAGGGTATCGTCACCGACGCGCTTGCCTCGCGCATCTATCGCACCGCCATCATCCCGCGCTTCAAGGCGGGCGACTTTCCCGGCGGCATCGATGCGGGCGTCAACGAACTCGCCACCCTGCTGACCCTGCCGCCCGAGGAGGCGAAGGCGCGCGCCGCCGCAGCCGAGGCGGAAGAGCGTAAGGGCGACAATGGCGGCGGCGCCGTCATGCTGGTCTTCTGGGTCATCGTGATCGTCATCGTCGGCATATCGATGTTCGCCAGCCGCGGCGGTCGCGGACGGCGCTATCGCGGCGGTGCCGGCCCGGTCATCATCTGGGGCCCGTCCGACAGCGGATGGGGCAGCGGCGGCGGCTCGGGCTGGGGCAGCGGCGGCGGCTGGGGCGGCGGCGATGGCGGCGGCTTCTCCGGCGGCGGCGGCAGCTTCGGCGGCGGCGGTGCGGGAGGCAGTTGGTGAAGCCGGTACAGTTCAGCGAACGCGATCATGACCTTGTCTCGGCCGCCGTGATGGAGGCCGAACAGCAGACATCGGGCGAGATCGTGCCGATCGTCGCGCGCCGGTCCGACGCCTATCATGATGTCGGCCTGCACTGGGCGATCGGCACCGTCTTCGTCGCCCTCGCCTTTTTCGCCTTCTTCCCGGACTATCTGCGCGACCTGGCCGGCCGGCTGCTGGGCGACTGGGACCATCAGGTCGCCGACTGGAAGATGTTGACCATCCTGCTGGGCGACCTGATCCTCGACTTCCTGGTGGTGCGCTACCTGCTCGCGATCATGCCGCTCCGCATGGCGCTCACCCCGCGCGCGACCAAGGCGCGCCGGGTCCGTCGCCGCGCCATATTGCTGTTCCGTGCCGCTGCCGAGGCCCGCACCGCCGGCCGCACCGGCGTCCTCATCTATCTCTCGCTCGACGAGCATCGCGCCGAAATCGTCGCCGACAAGGCGATCAATGACCGCGTCACCCCCGAAGCCTGGGGCGAGGCAATGGCGCTGCTGATCGATGCGGTGCGCGACGACCGGCCGGGCGAAGGGCTTGCCCTCGCCATCGGCCGGGTCGGCGCGATTCTGGCGCCGCACTTCCCCCGCGCCGCCGACGACATCAACGAACTGCCGGACAGACTGATCGAATTATGAGCGATAATGACTGGAATGCGCCTGAGGAAACCATGTGGACCGGGCGCTTCATCACCGCGAAGAAGCGCGGCAAATGGGAATATGTCGGCCGCGCCCGCGGCATCCGCGCCGCCGTCATCCTGGCGATCGACGAGGACGAAGACGGCCGCCATGTCCTGCTGGTCGACCAGTATCGCGTACCGCTCGGCAAGCGCTGCATCGAACTGCCCGCGGGCCTGGTCGGCGATCATGACGCTGGCGAGGACGCCAGCCTCGCCGCCAGCCGCGAACTGGAGGAGGAGACCGGCTATCTCCCCGGTCGCCTCGAATCGCTCGGCGAATTTTTCAGCTCCCCCGGCATGGTCTCGGAAAGCTTCACCCTGTTCCGCGCCCATGACTTGGTGAAGACCGGCGAGGGCGGCGGCGTCGACAGCGAGGATATCCGCGTCCACCGCGTCCCCCTCGCCACCCTGCCGGACCAGATCGCCGCCTGGCGCGAACAGGGCTTTGCCATGGACGTGAAGCTGCTCCTGCTCCTCGGCGCAGGGTTCATCGCCTGAATGCAAACATACCTCGCCCCTCCCTTCCAGGGAGGGGTTGGGGTGGGTAGCGAGCGCAGCGGGGTTCGTGGCCTAGGCGCTACGCGCCGCTGCATATTTATTCCGTTCGCCCTGAGCGAAGTCGAAGGGCATGACTGAGCGAAGGCGAAGTCATCGCCTCGCGCCGCTCGGCCGAAGGCTTCGACTTCGCTCAGCCCGAACGGTTCATTTAGCCCCCCCTCACCCCACCCGATACCAGTCCGCCACCCGGTCGAGCGCCAGCCCCAGCACCAGCTTGCCCGCGCGGCTGGGCCAGCCCAACGCCCGCTCCGCCGGTCCCAGCCCCTCGCCCGCGCACACCACGCGCCACAAGATATCGGCCAGTCCCGGCCCAGCCGCCCGCACCGCGCCGTCGAACCGCTCGCGCGCCGACAATTGCGCGGCGCTCGGATTGGGCATCGCCGCTGCGCCGCCCCGTCGCCGCTCCGCCGGTGCCCCGTCCCAGCGCATCGTCACCCGCGCGCCCAGCCCCGCCTGCTCCCAGTCGCGCCGCAGCCTCTCCCCCGCCGCCAGCTGCCGGTCGCTCACATGGCCGCGTGCATGCAGCCAGCCGAGCGGCGATTCCCCCAGATGCAGCTTCACCGCCTGCATCTTACCGGCAGGGTCTTCGATCATCTGGTCGACAAACTGGGCGGCCATGGCGGCATCTCCTGACAGGGTGGGAAAGGCCGGGGGCTTGCCACGACGGATAATCTGTAGGAAAGAGAAAACCAAATAGGTTATCAACCCGAGGACAGCCATGATCACCCGCATCCGCGAGGTCCGCAAGGCCAAGGGCCTGACGCTGGAACAGGTGGGCTTGCTCTGCGTGCCGCCCACCACCGCCCAGACCATCGGCCGGCTCGAAACCGGCACCCGCACCGTCTCGGTCAAATGGCTGAACCGGATTGCCGATGCGCTCGGCGTCACCAGCGCGGAACTGGTCGCCCTGCCCGGCCAGAGCGAAGTGCCGGTCGCCGCCCTGCTCGGGCCAGAGGGCGCGCGCGCGCCGGTCCGCGCCCTGTCCTTCCCGCCGCCCGTGCCCGCCGACGGCATGATCGGTATCCAGGTCAATGCCAGCATCGGCGACTATCGCAGCGGCGACGCCATCTGGTGCCGCCGCATCGCCCCGGCCGATTTCGCCAGCGCCTTGAACCGCGACGTGCTCTTCCCCCGCCCCGCCGGCCGCTTCCTGTTCGGCCGCCTCATCGGCCGCGAGGGCGACCGGCTCCAGATATTGCCGCTCGGCCATGGCGCCCGGCAACAGGTGCTGACCGACCCACCCTGGGGCGCGGTGGCGGTGCAACTCGTCCGACGGCTATAGCCAAGCGCCCCCGCCACGCCTAAGCCTCGCTTAACCGACATGCAGTAGGGAGGGCCCATGACACTCAACGTCCTCACGCTTTCCACGCTCTTCCCGGACATGAGCCGGCCCAATTTCGGCGTTTTCGTGGAGCGACAGGCGCGCGAACTGGCGAGCCGCCCCGACGTCAGCGTCACCGTCGTCGCCCCGATCGGCATGCCACCCTGGCCGCTGTCGCGCGCCGGCCGCTATGCCCCGCTGCGCGCCCTGCCACCCAAGGAAAGGTGGAAGGATCTGACCGTCTATCGGCCGACCTTCCCGATCATCCCGAAATTCGGCGGCCGCACCAACGTCCTCACCATGACCCGCGCCATCCTGCCGCTGGTCAAGCGGCTGCACGCCCAGACCCCGTTCGACGTGATCGACGCCAGCTTCTTCTTCCCCGACGGCCCGGTGGCCCAGCGCCTGTCGAAGGCGCTCGGCATCCCCTATTCGGTCAAGGCGCGTGGCGCCGACATTCATCATTGGGGCACGCAGCGCGGCACGAAGAAGATGGTGAGGCGCGCTGCCGACGGCGCCGCCGGCCTGCTCGCCGTGTCGGCCGCGATGCGTCGTTCCATGGGCCGGATGGGCATCGATGCCGACAAGATCCGGGTCCATTATACCGGCGTCGATCTCGACCGCTTCGAAATCGCCGACCGCGATCAGGCCAAGGCCGCGCTCGGCTTCGAAGGGCCGCTGATCCTCTGCGTCGGCGCGCTCATCCCGCGCAAGGGCCAGGATATTCTGGTCCGCGCCCTGCCCCAGCTGCCCGGCACCACCCTGCTGCTCGCCGGTCAGGGCCAATATCGCCGGATGCTCGAAAATCTCGCGCAGGAACTGGGCGTCGAACGGCGCATCGGCTTCCTCGGCTCGGTGCCGCACGACCGGTTGCCGCGCCTCTATGCTGCCGCCGACGTGATGGCGCTGCCGTCGGAATCCGAAGGGCTCGCCAATGCCTGGGTGGAATCGCTCGCCTGCGGCACGCCGATCGTCATCACCGATGTCGGCGGCGCCCGCGAGCTGCTCGATCGCCCCGAAGCCGGCAAGATCGTCGATCGCGAACCCGAAGCTCTGGCCGAAGCGATCGCCGACATATTGGCCGACCCGCCCGAACGCGACGCCGTCCGCGCCGCCGCCCTGCGCTTCACCTGGACCGCCAATGGCGACGCCCTGCTCGATCACCTCACCGGCATAGCGCGAGGCTGAAGCTTTCCAGAATATGCCTTCGGCCCTCCGCTGGGAGGACAATATTGGGTGTTTCCTGCCATCCCCCTCCCGTAAACGGGAGGGGTAGCGAGACTTGCGCGCGCAGCGCGTTAGTCGCAGCGGGGTGGGCTATGGCAACGTCCAGCCCACCCCCTTGATGGGAGTCACGCGCCTCCCATGTTCCCCCTCCCGCCTGCGGGAGGGGGAACATGGCCGCTCTTGGTCGGTAGCAGCCCCTTCGCTTTCCTACTCTCGCCCTTTCTGTTCCACATGCGTCGATGGAACGCCGCACCCTTTCCCGCCTCCACTGCCGCCACCCACGCGACACTGTCGCGTCGCTGTCCTTTCCCTGTCGCCTCGCTGTCGCGTCGCAGGCGCGACACCGGCGCCTGATCGTCGCGCGGCCATCATCCCGCGCCGACCGACCTGACGCCAATCCGCCAAAAGACGCGCCACCACATGCCGCACAACGGTGTGAACTTTCTACTGTCGCGTCGGCGCCCCGTCGCCCGGCGATCTACCGCCTAGGACAGGGGCAGCAGGCGGGCCTTGCCGTCCGGCGTCGGGAAGCGCCCCTCGTCGAACGGCAGCTCGCCCCAGCGCCACGGGGTCAGTTCCTCATAGGCGGGGTTGGAAATCGGGGCATGACGGCGCAGGTTGAGCAGCCGCGCGCCGTCATTGCCATAGGCGGTCAGGCGCACATGCTCGCGATAGATTTCCGCCGCCCATTCATAATGGAAGGCCGCCTGCCAGCCCATGGCGCGCGCGACCTGGGTGACGATCCACCAGTCGGGCTTCGCTTCGCCGGGCAGCGGGAACAGCCGGCGCTGGCGGCTGATCAGCCGGTCCGCGCCGGTCAGCGTGCCGTCCTTCTCGACCCAACTGGCCGATGGCAGCACGACGCCGCGCCCGTCCCGCTCGGGATCGGCCCAGGGCGTGGAGCGGATCGCCAGCGGCACCACGTCCAGCGCCGCGCACAACCAGGCCGGATCAATGCCGTCGCCGCTTATGCTCAACAGCGCGCGGATGCGCCCGTCCCGCACCGCCTCGGCCAGTTGCGCGCCATCCAGCCCCGGCCCGGTCGCCATCGCCTCCGCCGACCAGAAACGGGCTATTTCGGCCATCGCCTCTGCCGTGAAGCCGCGATGCGCCGCAAGCCCCGCTGCATGGCAGCCGACCTCGCGCCCACCCATGCCATTGGCCGCGGCCGTCATGGCAAAGGGCGCCGCCCCCGGCCTGCCGATCCGCCCCGTCGCCAGATGGAAATCGATCACCGCCCGTGCCAGCCCCTCGTCCGCGCCGCCAAACAGCGTCACGATCCGCGGCACCGCGGCGATCCGGTCATAGAGCGCGCGCAGGTCCACCGGCGACAGACCACAACTGCGCGCCACCGACCACAGATCATGGCGGGTCCGCAGTTGCGCCCAGAAATCATCGGGCACGCTGACGCTGCGCGCCAGATAGTCGCCATCGGTCGCGCCGACATCATGGCAATGGCGCAGCAGTCCGGCGATCCAAGCCGCCATGCCGTCGCGCGGCACGTCGATGCGCAGGTCGGCCTCGATGCTCGTCCCCTCGCCCGGCGCCGCCAGCAGCAGCAGTTCGACGCCCTGCTCGGCCCGCGCCGCCGCGATCCGCGCGCCCAGCACCGGATGATCCTGCGCCAGATCCGCGCCGATCATCAGGATCAGCTCGGCCCGCTCGATATCCTCATAGGCGGCGGGCATCACATCCTCGCCATAGGCCGCGCGCTGCGCCAGCGCCGCGCCGTCATTCGCCGCCCAGCCCGCATCGACATGGGCCGAACCGATGAAGCCCTTCATCAGCTTGTTGGCGACATAATAATCCTCGGTCAGCAGGCCGCCGCCAACCTGCAGCGCCACGCTGTCCGCACCATGCTGGGCGACCACCGCCGACAAGCGCCGCGCGACCTGTGCGATCGCCTTCTCCCAGCGTTGCGGCCGACCGTCTATCATCGGCTGGAGCAATCGCCCTTCCAGCCCGACCTCTTCCGCGATCTCCAGCCCGCGCCCGCACAGCCGCCCGGCATTGGCCGGATGCATCCGGTCGCCCTCGACCATCAGGTCGCGATCCTCGCCGGTGATGGCCCGCAGGCCACAGCCGACGCCGCACCGGCCGCAAAGCGTGCGTATCACTGCCATGTCAAAGGGCTGCGCGGGTCCGGCCGGAACGGACGAAGGGGGGAAGGATCGGCATCACCGGCGCCTGCTTAGCGGATCAGGCGCGGCGACAAAAGCATGTGCCGACAATTGCATGGCCGCGGCGCCGGGCGCACAAGGCGTCCATGCGCTTCCTTCATCCGATTCCGCTCCTGCTGCGCGCGCTCGCGCTCCTGTCACTTTTGCTGTCACCATCCTGGGCAACTGCTCAGGACAAGCGCGGGCCACTGGTTCTTGCCGCCGCCAGCCTGCAGGAATCGATGAATGCCGCCGCCGATGCCTGGGCGCGGCAGGGCCATGCCCGCCCCGTCCTGTCCTTCGCCGCCTCCTCGGCACTGGCCCGGCAGATCAAGGCCGGTGCCCCCGCCGACCTGTTCGCCTCCGCCGACGAGGATTGGATGGACGATATCCAGAAGGCCGGCTTCGTCGCGCGCGGCAGCCGCGCCGACATGGCCGGCAACCGGCTGGTGCTGGTCGCCCCGGCCGGCAAGCCGGTGCGGCTGCGCATCGGCCGCAACATGCCGCTCGCCGCCGCGCTGAACGGCGGCCGCCTCGCCATGGCCGATCCCGACGCCGTACCGGCGGGCAAATATGGCAAGGCGGCGCTCACCGCGCTCAATGTCTGGCCCTCGATCGCGGACAAGGTCGCGCGCGGCGACAGCGTGCGCGCCGCCCTCGCCCTGGTCGAACGCGGCGCCACCCCGTTCGGCATCGTCTACGCAACCGACGCCCGAGCCTCGAAATCGGTACAGACGGTCGGGAGTTTCCCGACCGGCAGCCATCCGCCGATCCGCTATCCGGTGGCGCGGCTGACCGCCAGTCGCCACCGCGATGCGGAAGGCTTCCGCCGATTCCTGCTGTCGGCGCAGGGCCGGGCGATCCTTGGCCGTTACGGCTTCAGCGCACCCTGATCGCCGATTGTTTTTCTACGGATCGCGCACACCATCATCTCAAAGCCCCGCCCCATCTCCGGTTTTCGACGGACGGATCGAGACAAGGTCGGCTCCCAGCGCCTCCAATTCTGCACGATCGTGACTGACATAAAGAATCGGGATCGATGTGGCCGCGTGCAACTTGCGTATAAGCTCCAGTATCTGGTCCTTCAGGCCCTGGTCCAGGCCC
This sequence comes from Sphingobium sp. DN12, assembly GCF_051058005.1. NCBI lineage: Bacteria > Pseudomonadati > Pseudomonadota > Alphaproteobacteria > Sphingomonadales > Sphingobiaceae > Sphingobium > Sphingobium sp. DN12. Next base: position 38,177 of record NZ_CP173717.1, on the reverse strand, counting down.
GTCAATGGCTCATCCATCAACAAAAAATGAGGATTGGCTAGCAAGGCACGCCCAATCGCCACGCGCTGCGCCTCCCCCCCGGAGAGAGAATGTGGCCGGCGCTCAAGCAGATCGCCGATGCCTAACATGTCGACGACAGCTGGCATATCAAGCGCGCTTCTTCCACTATGCCTTCGGCCATAAATAAGGTTCCGGCGCACGCTCATGTGCGGAAAGAGGCGCAGATCCTGAAAAATATAGCCGCAATGCCTCTGCGCGATGGGCAGGTCTACGCCGACGGCGCTGTCAAACAACGTGCCCCCGGCAATCGCGACACGACCTTCATCGGGACGTAATAGACCGGCCACCATGTTGAGCAGGCTGCTCTTACCTGCCCCAGATGGACCAAATAGGCCGACGATCGCACTGGAACTGGCAATGTCTATGGCCAGATGATTGGCTCCCAGTCGGCGACGGACATGGATGTCAAAGGACATGGTCGCCCCTGCCCATGCGTCTCGCGAGCCATTCGGATGCCATCAGCGCGCCGAGCGACAGCGCAATCGAAATCAGTGCCAGCCGCAATACCGCATTTTCGCTGTCCGGCAGTTGCAGCGCGGAATAGATGGCGATCGGCAGTGTTCGGGTCTCCCCTGGTATATCGGATACAAAGGTAATGGTGGCGCCAAATTCCCCGATCGATCGAGCAAAACCCAGGATCATGCCAGCCAATATGCCCGGAACCGCGAGTGGCAACGAGATGGTGCAGAAGACCCGGATACGGCCGGCTCCGAGCGTCTGGGCGACAGCCTCCAATCGTCGATCGATTGTCTCAATAGACAGCCGGATAGCGCGCACCATCAGCGGCATCGCCATGATTGCTGCCGCGAGCGTTGCGCCCGTCCAGCGAAACAACAGACTGATGCCAAACCAGCTTTCCAGCCAATAACCAAAGACACCCTGCCGACCAAACAGAAGCAGCAGTAGCCAGCCGGTGACCACCGGTGGCACCACCAACGGCAAATGCACCAGTGCATCAAGCATCAGTTTGCCAGGAAAACGATAGCGCGCGAGCAACCATGCCAAGGCAAAAGCTATCGGCAGCATCGCGAAGACCGCTGTCAGACTGACCCGGAGCGAAAGCCCGATGATCGCCCATTCTTCAGCACTGATCGATGACAATAGCATGTAGTCACCGATTCACTTCGGCAAGATTGCGCATTCGCCGATCAATGGCGATGGTCACCAAAATTGTCCTTTAGCGTACTCCACGTAACGCCGTGCCCTTTTGCATTGTCCATCGTGGGGCCCGGCCTCTGTCTGGCCGGATAATCTGCGCAGGCGCCCGCAACAGCCGATCAACCGCGTTGCTGACGAGCATCTGCAGCCCTTCCTCGCTCAGAAGCCCTCCGCGAATGAGGCAGCGATCGACCAGAACTCGCCGAAACGCTGAATAGAGCGTCATGTCCGGCTGGCGCGGCGCCGACCAAAAATCATCAAGGCTCGACTGATGCACCACTCCTGGCACCTTGTAGACTGCGTGCCCCAGAACCACGACAGGCTTGCCGGCATTGAGCGCCAACGTGCCTACAGTGCTGTTCACCGTCACTACGCCCAACGACTTGCCCACCACTTCGGCAATGTCCCAATCGGCCAGATAGACGACACGGTCCTTTACGCCATAATGAGCGGCCAGCCGGCGAGTCAGTCGGTCCCAGGCGACAAGACCGGGGTCCAGCGGATGGCGTTTCACCACAAGAGAGACATGATCAGGCGCATGCTGCGCAAAGCTCTTGATAGCGAAACGCAGCGCAGCGCGCATGTTACCGAATGGCGAATGAACGCGAATCTGATAATCGGAGTTGAGTTGCAACGGGAGCGCGAAATAGGGCTTATCCTTGACCGTATCCCACGCCTTGAAAGACCGGCGCCCGTCACCGCGACGCATGACCAGCTTGCGACACCAGGCGACCGATTCCATCAGGAAACTATGCGGTCGGTGGGTTCGGTAGAATGGGAAATAGGGCCGCATGAATGCAGCGGCCAGACCATTGCGCATCGTGTTGCGCGCACGGGCATTGAAGGTCGAGGGCACGGGCGGCAGATTATCGATATAGTCCGGCAAGCCCCGGACCTGGTCTAGATACCATTGTGGGTCCAGCGGCAGAGTCGAATTGCCGTTAACGCCATCGTCCTGCAATGTCAGAAAATCGGGTCGAATATACCCTTCCTCCACGACATGAACATGCAAGTTGCGCAGCCGTGCCATGCCATGTGCCGAGGTATGGTAGGGACGGCAATCACCATAGAGAATCAGATCCGTAACGCCATGATTGACGATAAAATCGTCAAAGAAGAGCGGCCAGTTACGAAATGTTCCACGATAATCGGTGGCATCTCCTGGCCAATCGACCTTGTCGCCACCATTGATGTTGATCCGCAGAGCAGAATGCCCGTGCTTGCGCAACGCGTCCGCAAGCATCGAGAAATAGGGACCATGCGGCCCCTGCAGGAACAAGAATGTTTTCGACGTTGGTTCAGCCATGAAGGAACTCAGCGGACAATGTCATAAATCTTCGTAGCTTCCCCTGTAGCGCGCGCAGCCGGATGAGCCATGTCATCGGCGGCGTCGATCCACTCGCTAGGCGGTCCACCATCAGTTCGGGACCACAAGGCAAGCGCGTCACGGGATCGATGTAGCGAGGATAGAGAATGAGTGCGGCCGCGACAAGTCGATCCACGTCGAGTTGTCGCCCCCGTCGCGGAGAGGATTTGGCAAGGTCGCGAGTCAGCCCCCAACCAGCGTAGAAAGGCATGCCATGCACCGTAACGGAACAGCCGCGCATCAACGCCTCAAAGCCTGTCAGCGATGACAGGACATGCACTTCGTCCACCGCCTGCACCAACGCCATCAGGGGCGCGCCGCTGTCGATCTCGTCGGCATGTTCCAGCACGACAGCGTCGCTCAAATGCCCCTTGCGGTGGCCGGCCTGCACATCGGGGTGCGGGCGATAGATGATCCAGGCGTTCGGTTCTGCACGGCGCACTCGCGCCAGAAAGTCGAGATTGCCATCGACCCCGGCCCCGCCCAGTTGCACCGACATGTCGTCATCGACCTGCCCCACCGCCAGTACCGTGCGCCGGCCGGGCGGCAAGTCGATCATTTGGCCCGCCTCGGCACCATATTTGGTGACACCGGCATCACAGACCCGCGCGCGCAGCAGCCGCGCGCGTTCGACCAGGTTCGGCGAAAATACATGCGTGGCGAGCAAGCTTTCCAGATCGCTTGCCCCGCGCGCATTATAATAGATGCCGCATCGATCGATCACCACCGATCCGGGCGGATGCAGCGCCGCGCCAAGCCCCCGTGAACGCAAAAACCCGTCCTCGACGCGTGCCAAAGCAACGCCGGCAGCAGCCGCATCTGCTGCGATGGTCACGGGCACCCGCGATGGCCAGATCGCCAGCGCGCCCGCTTCCCGCCGTGCCCGCGCCAAGCCGCGTGCAGGTGGCAGGAAGGGCGGTGAGCGGACTCCATCCCACAGGAAATGACGCATCGCTTCCCGCTTCCAGAATGCCATGCCGCTTGCCGCCGCAATTCCTCTGTTGCCGTCCACATGCCGTCGCCAATCGGCCAGTTGCGCAATTGCATGTGCGGCATCGACCATTTCGCCACTGAAGCAATCGCGATAGCTGGCGCTGGCCAGCCGATAACGGGCCGCTTCCTTCAACTGCTCTGAAGAGAACGCCGCACCATCCGGCCCGAAGACCGCAATGCCCAACAAGCCGGCAACGATGGCCAGGTCATCGTCCACCTCGGCATGGACAGTACGCGCGTCGGCCAGCAACGCCCAGGGATCGCAGACCGAAGGCAGCCAATGCCCGACTGCTGGCGCTGGCCCACGCTTCGCGCTAACATCAGCGGGCACAACGCCGATCTGCCCGGCAACAAGACCGACGCAGATGGAGGGATCGATGCGCACGCCTTCGCGCGCGACCAGCAGCAGACCTTTTGGCCGATATCCCCAGAAATCGCCGCCCACCCGTGCCAGCCGCAACGCATCCAGTAACGCGTCGGATATGGGCGCCAAGAAGCCGCCCTGGTCATCCTGACTGATGGCCGCAACGGCGGGATCAATGCCGGGGAAAGGCGGCGACCGCAGGAACGGAACACGGTCTGCGCGACGGCAGGCTCTGACTCCCGCGTCGGCCATTTCCGCCATGTCCACATACCCCCGACGACGCCCCCCAGGCCTACCAACGCCAAGGAGGGAAATTGCATTCAACCCATTCCATGATCGCCTGAAAATTCCAGGTCAAGGAACAGTAGCAGTCACATCTTCCAATAGCTGCGCCACTATGTCGAAATAGTCACGCCAGGTCGGCGCGTGCCATCCGCCGATCCGTGCAAGCTGCGCCGCCCGCTGCGGCGAATCCGCTGCGGCATAGGCGTGGATCATCCGCATCCAGCCCATGCCATCGAGCGGATCGATATAATCGGGCGCATCCCCGCCCACCTCGCGATGGGCTGAAATGTCACTGCAGATCACCGGGACGCCGGCGCACAGCGCTTCGACCACCGGCATGCCGAACCCTTCGGCAAAGGACGGCATCAGCATCGCCCGCGCGCCCGCGACCAGATCCTGCATCTGGTTGTCGGGCAGCTCGCCCGCCTCGACCACATGGCCGCGCAGCGCCTCGCCCCGCTCCAGCATGTCGATGACATTCTCATTTTCCCAGCCGCGCCGACCGATCAGCACCAGCATCGGCGCCGCATCGCCCAGTTCGTCCACCATCCGCCGCCAGATATTGAGCAGCAGCAGATGGTTCTTCCGCGGCTCGATGGTCGACAGATAGACGAAATAGGGCCGCTCAGGGATCGCCGTGCCGGACCCGCCAAACACATCGGGCGGGTCGGCGCCGAAATGGGCGACGCATGTCTGGCGATCGGCCAGGCCGTTCGACAGATGCGGTTCCAGCGCGTCCAGCGTCGCCTGGCTATTGCCGATGATGCCGGTTGCATAAAGATCGATGCTGCGCAGCCGGCGACGATGCTCGTCTGCCCCTTGCGGCCGGGCGAACTCGGGATGGCTCAGCGGAATGACGTCATGCACCAGCGTGACGAACTTCGCGCCTTCCGCCCGCAAAATCGCCCCTACCTGCGCCGCATCGTCCAGATGATGGGGCGATGCCTGCAGATAGATGCGCGGCCCCTTGGCCTTGGGCACCGGGCGCGGGCGTGTCGCGAACATGTGGCGGATCACCGCCGCCCGCTCCTTGCGCTCGTCGGGCGAATCCACATTGCGCCATTTCGCGGCGGTGAAGGCCAGGAACTGGCGCACCGCGGCATGGTTCAGGCGGCCATAATAGCCGCCGGCGGGGTGAACGGCGGCGAAGGCCAGCCGGTCCGGCATCCGCTCCAGCAATTCGCGGGCATAGACATATTCGACCCGGTCGATGCCGGTCGGCGTCGGGTGGAAAGCGCGCGAGAGCAGACGCGAGATGTCGAGGATCACCTCGGCTCCACCCCGATCGCCGGTCAGATAGCTGTTGGCGGGCTTGGACCGCAGCGCCAGCCGCGCGCCCGGCGCCTTGAAGGGTTTGAGTGCCACGTCAGAACTGCGCGCGAATCTCTTCGGCCAGCGCCGCCAGCGCATCCTTGTCCGCCTGCGCGCCGGCGCCATGGGCGGCGAAGCCCTTGGGGTCGCCCTCCCAGCGCGGCAGGATATGGACATGCAGGTGGAAGATCGTCTGCCCCGCCGGCGCGCCGTTATACTGGGCGATCTGGATACCGTCGGGGTTCAGCGCCTTGCGGATGGCGGTGGCGACCTTCTTGGTGGTCGCCATCACCTCACCCAGCGCCTCATCCTCCATCTCCAGCAGGTTGCGGGCCTTGGACCATTTGGAAATGACCAGTGCATGGCCCCGCGTCTGCGGCATGATGTCGAGGAAGGCGAAGGTGTTCTCGTCCTCGTACAGCTTGGTCGACGGGATCTTGCCCTGCAGGATCAGGGCAAAGATATTGGCTTCGTCATAGGTGCCGTCGAGGCTCATGAAACGCCCTTAGCTGATATAATGGGCGGTCGTCTTAGCAGCGACTTCCTCCGCGGTCACGCCCGGTGCCCGTTCAATGAGCTTGAACGGGCTGTCATGGTCGGCGCGCTGGAAGACGCACAGGTCCGTGACGATCATGTCGACCACATTCTTGCCGGTCAGCGGCAGGGTGCAGGCCGGGATGAACTTGGGATCGCCATTCTTGGATGTATGCTCCATCACCACGATGATCTTCTTGACGCCCGCGACCAGGTCCATCGCGCCGCCCATGCCCTTGATCATCTTGCCGGGGATCATCCAGTTGGCGATGTCGCCATTCTCGGCCACTTCCATCGCGCCAAGGACGGTGAGGTCGATATGCCCGCCACGGATCATCGCGAAACTGTCGGACGAACTGAAATAGGCCGATTGCGGCAGCTCGCTGATCGTCTGCTTGCCGGCGTTGATCAGGTCCGCATCCTCCTCCCCCTCATAGGGGAAGGGGCCGATGCCCAGCATGCCATTTTCGCTCTGCAGCGTCACTTCGACGCCATCGGGAATATGGTTCGCCACCAGCGTCGGGATGCCGATGCCCAGATTCACATAGAAGCCGTCCTCCAGCTCCTTCGCCGCACGCGCGGCCATCTCGTCACGGGTCCAGGCCATTATCACTTCTCCCCTTGGGCGGGCGGTGCCCACCTCTTGTCGGCAGGAAAAACATCGTCGAAGCCGCCCTTGAGGCCGCTGCCATAAACGGGGTTGGGCAGGACGAACCAGCCCGCGCCCCAGAGTTTCGCGATCGCCGGGCCTTGCGTCGCGGCGCGGCGCGCCGGCACGCTCTGCCCGACATTGAACAGGTCCGTGAAATCGCCCAGCTGATCGCCGCCCAGCGCGATCACGCAATAGCTGCGCGAGATCGTCCAGCGCCGGCCATCCTTGCGCGATCCCATCGCGTCGTCGCCGGCCAGATACAGCGTCTGGCCATGCACCGCCTCGCCCAGCCCCGCCGCCTTGATCGCGCGCGCGGTCGCGTCGGCATTGGCGGCCGAGCGGTTGGTGTTGAAGATCACGGTGACACCCATCGCCCGCAGCGCGCTGAGGCCGCTGTCCGCGCCCGGCACCGGCCCGACCGCGCCTTCGCCGGTCTTTTCCCACGCATCCCAGTCGGCGGCATCATAGCCCTTGCCGGTCTTCGCATCATGATATTCGAAGCCGGTGTTCAGCATCACCGTCTCGTCGACGTCGAACACGGCGGCGAACGGCCGGTTGCCGCACGGCACATATTTGGGCGCATCCAGGCTCGCGCCTTCGGCCAGCACGACAGAATCGGCCGGCCGTGCCTTCACGACGGCAGCGGCATGAGCGACCAAAGCGGTCCAGGCCTGGCGCGACAGCGCCGCCGCCTCGCCCGATCCGTAGAGATATTGCATGCCCGCCGGCGGCACCGCCGGTCCGGTCGGAGTCACCGGCGCCGGACCCGTCGCACTTGTCGTCGCGGTGGTAGTTGCACAGGCCGCCAGCGGCGCCAGCAACAGCGCCGGCGCAAGCCGCATCATCGTCGCCATCAGGCCGCGTCCCTCTGGCGCACGGTGCGGAACTCGATCTTCTTGTCATAGGGCGCGCCGACGATCATCCGCTTGACGTAGATGCCGGGCAGATGGATCGCATCGGGGTCCAGGCTGCCGACCGGCACCACTTCCTCCACCTCGGCGATGCAGATCTTCGCCGCGGTCGCCATCGGCGCGTTGAAATTGCGCGCGGTCTTGCGGAAGATCAGGTTGCCGCTCTCGTCCGCCTTCCAGCCCTTGATGATCGCGACATCGGCAAAGATGCCGCGCTCCAATATATAGTCCTGGCCGTCGAAATTCTTGACCTCCTTGCCTTCGGCCACCGCCGTGCCGACGCCGGTCTTGGTGTAGAAGCCGGGAATGCCCGCCCCGCCCGCGCGGCAGCGCTCGGCCAGCGTCCCCTGCGGACAGAATTCCACCTCCAGCTCGCCGGCCAGATATTGCCGCTCGAACTCCTTGTTCTCGCCGACATAGGAGGAGATCATCTTCTTGACCTGGCGCGTGCGCAGCAGCTTGCCCAGCCCCTCGCCGTCGATGCCCGCATTGTTGCTGGCGATGGTCAGGTCCTTGACCCCCGAATCGCGGATCGCGTCGATCAGCCGTTCGGGGATGCCGCACAGGCCAAAGCCGCCCGCGCACAGATGCATGCCGTCGAACAGCAGCCCCTCCAGCGCAGCGGCGGCATCGGGGTAGAGCTTCTTGGCCATCGGCATCCATCCTTTTGAAATTTCAGCGCAGACTAGGCAGGCAAACCGATCAATACCAATGATTTGTTTTTTCAGTTAAACCCAAACAATGTCTATCAATCGCATCGCCTTCTACCACCTCGAAACCCTGCTCTGGATCGCGCGGCTGGGCACCTTCGCGGCGGCGGCGGCGCGCCTCAACACCACCCAGCCAGCCATTTCTGCGCGGGTGCGCGAACTGGAAAGCCATCTGGGCACCGCGCTCTTCCGGCGCGAGGGGCGGACGATGGCCCTCACGCCCGCCGGGCGCGAACTGGTGCGGGAAAGCGAACCGCTCTGGGCGCGTTTCCAGGGCGTGCTGATGGGGTGCAGCGACATATCCGGCGCGACCGGCATCATCCGCATCGGCGCGGGCGAGATTGCCGCCGCCAGCTGCCTGCCCGGCTTCGTCGCCCAGCTTGGCCGCGACCTGCCCCATGTCAGTCTGGAGGTCGACATCGCGCTCACCGCCGACCTCATCCAGCAGCTCGCTTCGGGCCATGGCGACCTCGCCTTCGCCGCCGGCCGCATCGCCCATCCGATGCTGCGTACCGCGCCGATCGGCAGCGTCGACCTGCTCTGGCTCGCCAGCCCCGCAACCGTCGCGACGATGGCAGACATCCGCCCGCCGATCTGGTCGCTTACCAACCTGTCGCCGCTCTACCGCATCATGAAGGACGCGATCGCCGCGTCGGACCTGGCCGACTGCCCGCTCAACCTGTGCAACAATGTCCGCACCATGATCGACATCGTGCTGGAAGGCGGCGGCATCGGCATCTTCCCCCGGCCGATGGCCCGCCAGCAACTGGCCGAGCGGCGCCTGGTCCCGGTGCCCGGCGCCCCGCTCATGCCCCCGGTCGACTTCCACGTCGCCGTCCGCGCCGCCGAAGCAGACCCGCTGGTGCTCGCAATCTTCGACCGAGCCAGCCGGCTGGCGTTGCGGGGTGAGGAATGAAAAACTAGGGATGGGGTCGCGGTCAACCTGATCGGTTAAATAATGGGCTTCCGCCCCTCCCTCACAACGTCATGCTGAACTTGTTTCAGCATCCATCCAGCCCAATAGTCCATTGGCCTGCTGGGACAAATGGACCCTGAAACAAGTTCAGGGTGACGATGCTGTTAGCGACAGCTTCCGCCCCTCAACCGCGCTGTCCTACACGCGTTTCTTCTGATTTATTCTGAGGGATGGAACATCCGCCCCCAAGCAACCGGCCATGCGCCGCCCAGGCGTCGCTTCCCTGTCGCCCCAATGTCGCGTCATTGTCGCGTCATTGTCGCGCCGAACGCGCGCGATCGTGACCCGATTGTCGCGCGACTGTCGCTTCGCTGTCGCGTCGCGGGCGCGTTCCTGGCGCATTGGCCCGGAATCACCTCCACGACACTGTGAACTTCGACTGTCGCGTCGAATCCCGCGCCGCGACGCCCTGGAATCAGATCAGGCCGGCAAGCGGGCTCGACGGGTCGGCATACATGCGCTTGCCCATGCGGCCGGCGCGATAGGCCATGCGGCCGGCCTCGACACCCGCCTTCATCGCCGCCGCCATCAGCACCGGGTCCTTCGCCTCGGCAATGGCTGTGTTCATCAGCACGCCGGTGCAGCCCAGCTCCATCGCCTGCGCCGCTTCAGACGCGGTGCCCACGCCCGCATCGACCAGCACGGGCAGCTTGGTGCCTTCCACGATCAGGCGGATCGTCACCTTGTTCTGGATGCCCAGGCCCGACCCGATCGGCGCGCCCAGCGGCATGATCGCGACCGCGCCGGCATCCTCCAGCCGCTTGGCCGCGATCGGATCGTCGACGCAATAGACCATCGGCTTGAAGCCTTCCTTGGCCAGCACCTCGGTCGCGCGCAGTGTTTCGACCATATCCGGGTAGAGCGTCCGCGCTTCGCCCAGCACTTCCAGCTTCACCAGTTCCCAGCCGCCCGCCTCGCGCGCCAGGCGCAGGGTGCGGATCGCCTCCTCACCGGTGAAGCAGCCGGCGGTGTTGGGCAGGTAGGTGACCTTTTTCGGGTCGATATAGTCGGTCAGCATCGGCGCGTTGGGATCGGACACATTGACGCGACGCACCGCCACGGTGACGATCTCCGCCCCCGACGCGACCAGCGCGGCGGCATTCTGCTCGAAATTCTTGTATTTGCCGGTGCCCACGATCAGGCGCGAGCGGAAGGTCTTGCCGGCCACCGTCCAGCTGTCATCGTCAACGGCGGTCACATCGCCACCACCAACAAAATGCACGATCTCCAGTTCGTCGCCATCCTCGACCTTCACATCGGCCAGAGTCGAACGCGGCACCACTTCCAGATTGCGCTCCACCGCCACCTTCTCTGGCGCGAAGCCCAGTTCGCTCGCCAACTCGGCCAAGGTCAGGCCGTCGCGGATGCGGCGATGCTCGCCATTGATGTGGATGGAGATGGTGCCGTCGATGCTCACTACATTATCCCGTTCGTGGCTGGAAACGTGTCTCGACTTGGCGCGACACGAAGGGCTAAAGATCAGCGCGCATATAGGGGCGGCGACGCCGCGCCCGCAACAGACAAGTCTCGACCGACTGGGGGATCGCCATGGCGGACACACGCAAAATCTATGTTCTGAACGGCCCGAACCTCAACATGCTCGGCACCCGCGAACCGGAAATCTACGGCTATGACACGCTGGACGACATTGCCGAGCGGATGGAGGATGCCGCACACCGCGCCCATGTCGAGATCGACTTCCGCCAGTCCAATCATGAAGGCCATCTGGTCGACTGGGTGCAGGAGGCGCATCGCGAGGGCGCCCACGCCATCATCATGAATCCCGGCGCCTATACCCACACGTCGATCGCGCTGCATGATGCGATCAAGAGCATCACCGTGCCGGTGATCGAGATCCACCTGTCCAACCCGCACACGCGCGAGGCCTTCCGCCACAAATCCTATGTCGGCATGGCCGCCAAGGGCACGATCGCGGGCTTTGGCGCCATGTCCTACATGCTGGCGCTCGAAGCAGCCCTGGAACTGTAGAACGCACAAAAGTTGCGCTTTGGCGCAAATGAGCATAGGCGCTGGCCGCCAGAACGCATTTTGAAAGACGACAAGGGTCAAGCATGAACGACAAGCATGACAAGGGCGCGATGCAGGTGGACGTCACCCTGGTGCGCGAACTGGCAGCTTTGCTGGACGACACCAACCTGACCGAGATCGAGGTCGAGGACGGCGATCGCAAGATTCGCGTGGCGCGCAAGATCGGTGGCGGCGCCCCCATCTTTGCAGCGCCCGCTGCCGTAGCGGCACCCGTCGCTGCCCCGGCTGCGGCACCGGCCGCTGCCCCCGCCGCGGCGGCCGAGCCCGCCCTGCCGGCCGGCAATGTGGTGAAGTCGCCGATCGTCGGCACCGCCTATCTTTCGGCAGAGCCGGGCGCAGCCCCCTTCGCGCGCGTCGGTGCGCAGGTGAAGGCCGGTGAAACCGTGCTGATCGTCGAGGCCATGAAGGTGATGAACGCGATTACCGCGCCCGTCGCCGGCACCGTCAAGGCCGTGCTGGTCGATAACGGCCAGCCGGTCGAATATGACCAGCCGCTGATCGTCATCGAATAAGGCCGCGATCCCATGGCCATCGAAAAACTGCTGATCGCCAACCGGGGCGAAATCGCGCTGCGCATCCACCGCGCCTGCCATGAAATGGGCATCAAGACGGTGGCGGTCCATTCGACCGCCGACGCCGATGCCATGCATGTGCGCCTCGCCGACGAGGCGATCTGCATCGGGCCGCCCGCCGCCAAGGACAGCTATCTCAACATCGCCGCGATCATCTCTGCAGCCGAGATCAGCGGCGCCGACGCGATCCATCCGGGCTATGGCTTCCTCAGCGAAAACGCCAAGTTCGCCGAGATCGTCGAGGCCCATGGTCTCGCCTTTGTCGGTCCCAAGCCCGAACATATCCGCACCATGGGCGACAAGATCGAGGCGAAGCGTACCGCTGGCGCGCTCGGCCTGCCGCTGGTGCCCGGTTCGGACGGCGCGGTCAGCGATGTCGAGGAAGCGCGCGCGATTGCCGATGCTGCCGGCTATCCGGTGATCATCAAGGCCGCGTCCGGCGGCGGCGGTCGCGGCATGAAGGTCTGCACCTCGCCCGACCAGCTCGAAACGCTGATGCAGCAGGCCGGTTCGGAAGCGAAGGCCGCGTTCGGCGACGCCACCGTCTATATCGAGAAATATCTCGGCAATCCGCGCCACATCGAAATCCAGGTATTCGGCGACGGTAATGGCAATGCCATTCACCTCGGCGAACGCGACTGCTCGCTGCAGCGCCGTCACCAGAAGGTGCTGGAAGAAGCGCCCTCGCCCGTCCTGAGCCAGGCCGAGCGCGAACGGATCGGCGGCATCTGTGCCAAGGCGATGGCCGACATGGGCTATCGCGGCGCGGGCACCATCGAGTTCCTGTGGGAAAATGGTGAATTCTACTTCATCGAGATGAACACCCGCCTGCAGGTGGAGCATCCGGTGACCGAGATGATCACCGGCCTCGACCTGGTGCGCGAACAGATCCGCGTTGCCGAAGGCAAGCCGCTGTCGGTGAACCAGGAAGATATCCGCTTCACCGGCCATGCGATCGAATGCCGCATCAACGCGGAAGATCCCAAGACCTTCGCGCCGTCGCCGGGCACCGTCACCAGCTATCATGTTCCGGGCGGCATGCATGTCCGCGTCGATAGCGGCCTGTATCAGGGCTATAAGGTGCCGCCTTACTACGACTCCATGATTGGCAAGCTGATCGTCTATGGCCGCACCCGCGAGGGCGCGATCATGCGCCTGCGCCGCGCGCTGGAGGAATATGTGATCGAAGGGATGAAGACCACCATCCCGCTGCATCAGGCGCTGCTGAAGGATCCCGAATTCCTCAACGGCGACTATACGATCAAGTGGCTCGAAGAGTGGCTTGCCCGTGAGGATGGCCAGTGAAGGCCACCATCTGGCACAATCCCAAATGCGGCACGTCGCGCAAGACACTGGCGATCCTTGAGGAAACGCCAGGCGTCGAGGTGGAGGTGGTCGAATATCTCAAGACCCCCTTCACCCGCGACAAGCTGGTCCAGCTGTTCGCCGACGCCGGGATGACCCCGGCCGAAGCGGTCCGCAAGATGGGCACCGATGCCGAGGAACGCGGCCTGCCGGACATGACGGCGGATGCGATCCTGGACGAGATGACGGCCAATCCGGCCTATGTGAACCGCCCCTTCGTCGAAACCGAAAAGGGCGTGCGCTTCTGCCGCCCCCAGGACAAGGTTCTGGAAATCCTCTGAATATCAGCCGCTTGTCACGCCCATGTCACAAGCGGCTGATTTGAGCCCTTGCTTTGACGGGGGGAAGCCGTAGCTTCCTCTCCCATGGCAAAGGAACCGGCATTGGCGACCATCGCCGTCTACAGCCTCAAGGGGGGCGTTGGCAAAACCACCTTTTCGGTCAACCTCGCCTGGGCGTCGGCGAGCATATCGAAGCGGCGCACCCTGCTCTGGGATCTCGACCCGCAGGCCGCGTCGAGCTGGCTCCTCTCCACCGATCTTGAAAGCCGCGATGCGGCCCAGGCCATCTTCAGCAAGGATGTCGAGGTCCGCAAGCTGATCCAGCCCACCACCGTGCCGGGCCTGGACCTGATCGCCGCCGACACCTCGCTGCGCAGCCTAGACCATCTATTCCGCGAGATGGACAAGAAGAAGCGGCTGGCCAAGCTGATCGACAGCCTGGGCAAGGATTATGACCGCATCATCCTCGATTGCCCGCCGGGCCTCACCGAAACCAGCGAGCAGGTGCTGCGCGCCGCCGACCTGATCGTCATCCCGGTCATCCCCTCTCCCCTGTCACAGCGCGCGATGGGCGAGGTGGCGCGCTATCTGGTGCAGCGCGGCGGCAATCATGCGCCGATCCTGCCGGTCTATTCGATGGTCGACCGCCGCCGCAGCCTGCATCGCAAGGCACTGGATGAACAGCCCGGCTGGGGTGCGATCCCTATGGCCAGCACGATCGAGCAGATGACGGTCCGCCGCAAGCCACTGGGCGCCTTCGCCCCCGCCTCCCCCCCGGCCCAGGCCTTCGGCGCGCTATGGACGATGGTCGAGCGGCAGGTTCAGCAGGGCTGAGGCCCTGCCTCAGCCAACGGCGCAGGCCTGCGCCGGCGGATCGGGGAACACGCGCGCCGCATCCTGCGGCAGCATCGGCCGGCCATAATAATAGCCCTGCACCTTCTTGCAGCCCAGCCGGCGCACCATGTCCAGTTCGGTCGCGGTTTCCACTCCTTCCGCCGTGGTCGACATGCCCAGGCTTTCCGCCAGCGTCACCACCGCCCGGATGATCGCCAGATTCTCTGGCGTGTTATGCGCCGCCCCGACGACGAAGCTGCGGTCGATCTTGATCGTGTTGAAACGGGTGCGGCTGAGATAACCGAGCGAGGAATAGCCGGTGCCGAAATCGTCGAGCGATAATTGTATGCCCATCGACTGCAACTGATCCAGTACGCGCAGCGCGCCGTCATCCTCGTGCATGAACACGCTTTCGGTGACCTCCAGCTCGAGCCGCCGCGCATCGAGCCCGCTCTGGGCCAGCGCATTGATCACCGCGGATATGAAGTTGGACTGGTGCAGCTGTTCCGCCGACACGTTGACGGCAACCCTTATATGCGCGGGCCAGCGCATCGCCTCGCGGCAGGCGGTCCGCAGCACCCATTCGCCGATCGGCCCGATCAACCGAGCCTCCTCGGCCACCGGCACGAATTTCGACGGCGGGATCGGCCCCAGTTCGGGATGGGTCCAGCGCGCCAGCGCCTCGAACCCCGTGATCACGCCTGAGGTGGCATCCACGACCGGCTGATAGAGAAGATGGAGCTGATCCTTCTCCAGCGCCTCGCGCAGCGCCTGCTCCAGCCGCTGCCGTTCCTCGGCCTTGGCATGCAATTGGGGCTCATAGGGGCAATGGACGCCGCCGCCTTCGTCCTTGGCGCGATAGAGCGCCAGATCGGCGCTGCGAATGATCGATTCGGACTGGTGCCCGTCGATCGGCGAGACGGCCGAGCCGACCGACGCCCCGACATGCAGCACATGCTGATCGATCTGATAGGGGGCCGACAGCGCGTCGATGATCGCGATCGACAGGCGCGCCACCGCCCGGTCGTCGTCGATCCGCGCGATCACCACGCCAAATTCATCGCCACCGATACGACCGCAAAAGCCGGCACCGCCACAGACAAGGCGCAGGCGCTGCGCCACCTGGCTGAGCAGCTGGTCGCCGACCTGATGGCCCAGGCTGTCATTGATCGCCTTGAACCGGTCGAGATCGAGCATCAGGAACGCGCAGCCGGGCCGGCGATTGCCGGTGTCGGCCATGGCCTGGTCCAGCGCATCGCGCAGATGGGCGCGGTTGGGCAAGCCGGTCAGCGTGTCGAACCGCGCCAGCTGGGCGATCTTGTCGGCCGATTCCCGCTGGACGGTGATATCGGACCCGACACCGCGAAAGCCCTGAAAATTGCCATTGTCATCATAGCGGGGCGAGGCCGACAGCTCGAGCCAGCGCGTGCGCCCCTGCACATCGACGGGCAACGCCAGATTGCTGAAGCTCTCCCGCCGCTTGAGATGATCCGCCAGGCTATGCAGGCTGGAGGCAAAGCGGCCGCTTTCCCATCCGGCGCCGGCCAGAACCTGGACCAGCGGCGCCCCTTCCAGCGCCTGCGGCGTCATGCCGACGCTTTCGGCGAAACGCTGGGTTACGCCGCTGATCCGGCGCAGCGCATCGGTCTGCCACAGCCAGTCGGATGCGCCCTGCTCATATTCGCGCAGCAACAGGCTGACGACCTCGGTCTGCTCGGCCAGTTGGACCGTGGTGCTGTGCTGGCGCGCGAAGGTGCGGGCATAGATGAGGCAGCCGACCAGCAGCGACAACGCATAGCTGGTGGCCAGCGCCCGCAGCGGCAACAGGGTTTCGCCGTCGAACATCGCCGACAGGCCGACGATGCAGGGGACCAGGAAAGCGATGGCGGCCAGCGGCGTCGCCGCATAGCTGATTGCGCCGCACACCATGATGCAGCTGATGAGGGTCCAGAGCGCCACCAGATGCTCGGCCCCCTCTCCCCTCGAAAAAAGCGTCATGCAGGCGGCCCAGACCAGGCCGTGCAGCAGGCCGGTCAGCGCATGACGGCGCAGGTCACGCGCCTGCGGCACGCCGCCGGCGCCGATCTTCCGGCGATGGATCAACAGGGCGCTGATGGCAACGGCACCGATCAGCGCGACGCTCCAGCCAATCATGACGGTCGCCGAAACATGACTGCCGAACACGCGCCAGAGGAACAGCAGGCCGAACACGTTCATCGCCAGACGCAGCAGCGCGACGCTGTCTGCCGACTGCAACTGGGCAGTCAGGACGCGCATATCGGCTTCATCGACGAGGCGTGCGAGCCCCATCATCGCCCTTAGCGAGCCCCGTCCCTGTCGGTCGGTTTCGGATTGCCCTTGCTCGATACCCACATGCCCGGCCTAGCAGGCAATGGTTATCAATCGGTATGCGTCGCCCGATCAGGCAGCGATATCGTAAGGACGGATCTCGCCGGTCAGATAGAGGTTGCGTGCCTTGGACCGGCTGAGCTTGCCCGAGCTGGTGCGCGGCAGGGTACGCGGCGGCACCAGTTCGACGACGCAGTTCATGCCGGTGATGGCACGGACCCGCTCGCGAATCTGGTCGCGCAGGCGCGAACGCTCCTCATTGTCGGAGGTGCGGCAATGGACCAGCACAGCCGGCGCTTCCTCGCCGCCCGGCGTGGTGATCGCGAAGGCGGCAATGTCGCCCTGCTTGAAGCCTGGCAGCTGCTCCACGGCCCATTCGATATCCTGGGGCCAGTGATTCTTGCCGTTGATGATGATCATGTCCTTGGCGCGGCCGACAATGTAGAGATAGCCATCGGACAGATAGCCCATGTCGCCCGTGTCCAGCCAGCCATCCGCCATGCAGGCCTCGGTCGCTTCGGGATCGCGGAAATAGCCGACCATCAGCGAGGGGCCGGTGGTCCAGACCTTGCCGATCTGGCGCTCGTTCATCAGGCCGCCATCCTCGTCGCGGATCTCGACGATCATGTCCTTGGCGGGCTTGCCGCAATTGACGATCGAGCGGAAACGCTGCGGACGACCTTCCGGCGCGGCACCGCCCGACAGGTCGGTTTCCTCCACCAGTTCGACGATGATGCCTTCGCCCGGCGGCATGATGGTGACCGCCAGAGTGGCTTCGGCCAGGCCATAGCTCGGCAGGAACGCCTTGGGGCTGAAGCCAGCATCGCCGAACGCATCGACGAAGCTCTGCATCACGTCGGGGCGAATCATGTCGGCGCCGTTGCCGGCCAGACGCCAGCGCGACAGGTCGAAACGGTCGGCCGCCTTGGTCTGGCTCGACATGCGACGCGCGCAGATGTCGTAGCCGAAGGTCGGCGAATAGCTGATCGAGGTACCCTCGTTACGGCTGATCAGGTCCAGCCAGGCCAGCGGACGGCGGGCGAAATCCTCGGTCTTCATATAGTCGGTCGACACCTGATTGGCGACGACCGACAGGAAGCAGCCGACCAGGCCCATGTCATGATACCAGGGCAGCCAGCTGATGCAGCGATCGCTTTCCTGCACTTCCATGCCATGGCTGTGCGCCGACAGGTTGGACAGCAGCGCATGGTGCGTCACTGCGACGCCATGGGGGAAGCGGGTCGAACCGCTCGAATATTGCAGATAGGCGATTTCCTCGCCCTTGGCCTGCGGCAGGTCGCAGGGGACCGCCTCGCGGGCGATGAAATCCTCGAAGGCGATGCTCTCGACCGACTTCTGGCGACCGGATTCGCCCGCCATGTCCTCCAGTTCCTTGGGGAAGAGGAACAGCATCGGGTCGCAGCTCGACAGCTGGACATTGAGCTGGTCGATATAGCTTTCCTTGCCGCCGAAGCTGGTCGGCAGCGGCAGCGGCACCGGCCAGGCGCCGGCATAGACGATGCCGAAGAACAGCATGGCGAAGTCGGCGCCGGTTTCGGCGACCAGGGCGACGCGGTCCTCGGGCTTCACGCCATGGGCGATCAGGCGATGGGCACAGGCGATCGCGTCCTCGCGCAGTTCGCTGAACGGATAGGGCCGCGCCAGATTGCCGCGCGCATCATGGAAATTGAGGCCGCGCTTGCCCTGCGCCGCATAGTCCAACGCTTCGCCCAACGTCTCGAAATCCGAGAAGCGGCGCGGAAGAACATCGTTGGTCGGCGTTGGTGCCATCATAATCTGCGAACCCGTCATATTGGTGTCACCCAATGTCATATCTGTCATATTCCGGCGGCCGCTATCAGTTTTGACGTCGACTTGCACCGGATAGTTTCAATCCAGCCTGTGCTTCTAGACCATAAGGCGCGGTAAAATTCCGGCCCGACTGTGGCATAAAGATGGCGCTTAGCGCATGATGGTGCACAATGCACGACCGGTCATGACCAGCAAACGCCCGCCCCCACCCCTGGATGAAGACGCATTGCGCGAATTGGCGCTGCGCTATGTCGGCCGGTTCGCGACCAGCCGCGGCAAGCTGCTCGCCTATCTGGCGCGCAAATTGCGCGAGCGGGGATGGGGCGGGGAAGCGCCGGCCGATCCCGAAGCGCTGGTCGCCCGCTTCGCGGAGCTTGGCTATGTCGACGACAGCGGCTTTGCCCTGATGAAGAGCGCGGCGCTCGGCCGGCGCGGCTATGGCGCCCGCCGGATCAACGAGACATTGCGCGCCGCCGGCATAGAGGAGGCAGATCGCAGCGCCGCCGATGCCCAGGCACAGGCCGATCGCTGGGCGGCAGCTGACCGATTCGCGCGACGCAAGCGGATCGGCCCCTATGCGATGCAGGCGCCCGATCCCAAGGGGCGGGAGAAGGCGATCGCCGCCTTCCTGCGCGCCGGCCACGACTATGCCCTGGCCCGGCGCTGGGTCGACGCAGCACCCGGTGACGTCCCCGAAGCGGAGGATTGAGGGTTAACCCTCTCCCGCACCTCCCCGAAACCCGCTAGGCAGGATCGCATGATCTTTACCCGACTGCTTCTCGCCGCCGCCCTGCCCGCGCTGCTCCTGGCCTGCTCCGCCAAGCCCGATGCCGGCGCCGATGCTGCAAATGACAGCGGCAATGTGCAGGCCGCCGCACCGCAGGGCGCACTGCTCCCTCTCGTCATCCACACGGCGAAGGGCGCGCATCGCTTCGACGTGGAAGTCGCCCGGACCGAGGCGGAGCAGGAACAGGGGCTGATGTTCCGCAAGGCGCTGGATGCCGACAAGGGCATGCTGTTCCCGATGGAGCCGCCGCGCACCGCCAGCTTCTGGATGAAGAACACGATCATCCCGCTCGACATGCTGTTCATCCATACCGACGGCACGATCGCCTTCATCGGCGCCAATGTCGCCCCCTATTCGCGCGAGCCGGTGTCCGCCGGCGTGCCGGTGGTGGCAGTGCTGGAACTGCGCGGCGGCCGCGCCGCGGAACTGGGCATCAAGGAAGGCGACCGCCTGGCCTGGGGCAAATGCGCAACAACCGACGGCAAGAGCGCGATCGACCTCGATTTCTGCCCGACAACCGCCCGTTAGGGCCATATCGTCCTTGCCCACGTCAATCCCAGCGGCTAAGCGCATCGGCCATGGGTATCCTGGCAAACATCTTCACCTGGTGGAATGGCGCCACCTTCGGCACCTGGCTCTTCACGGCCCGCAAGGGCACGAAAGTGGGCGAGGACCATCAGGGCAATGTCTATTATGAAGGCGGCGTCGATCCGAACGGCCTGACGCGCCGCTGGGTGATGTATAACGGCGCCAATGATTCGAGCCGCGTGCCGGCCGAATGGCATGGCTGGCTGCACCACTCGATCGAGGGCACGCCCGAAAGCTTCCTGCCGCCGCCGCGCATCTGGGAAAAGGAATTCACCCCCAACGCGACCGGCACCGCCAACGCCTATCGCCCCTCGGGCGCGCTCGAAAAGGGCGGCCAGCGCCAGAAGGCGACCGGCGATTACGAGGCATGGAGCCCCGACGCGGCATGATTCGGCGTCCGGCGGGGGGATTCCCGCCGATCCTGCTTGGCGCGCCGCTTTTGGGGTGTGCGCTGCTGGCGGCCTGCGGTCGCAATGATGCGCCGGAAGCGAATCAGAGCGGCCCGGTGAAGATCGAGGGCCAGCCTATCCGCAACGCGGACGAGGCCAGCCTGTCCGGCACGCCAATGGCCGAGCGCACCGCCGTCATCGGCCTGCTCAACAAGCGCAACGGCCTGACCCGCGACCTGACGATGAAGCCCGGCGAGGCGCTGCGCGTCGGCGACGCCATCGTCCGCCTGCAGGCGTGCGAGACCACGGCTCCGTGGGAAAATGTGCAGGAAACCGGCGCCTTCGTGCAGTTGGACGTGCGCAGCAGTTCCGACGGCAAGTGGCGCCGCAATTTTTCCGGCTGGCTGTTCCGCGAACGGCCCGACCGCAATGTCGTCCAGCACCCGGTCTATGACGTCTGGGTCAAGAGCTGCACGATGGAATGGCCCGAAAGCGGTCCTGCCACGGTCAAGCTGGGCGACAAGGGCAAGGTGCCTGCTGCCGCATCGCCGGCCAGCAGCGCAAACGCCAGTTCGGCCGCCACGCCCGAGCCGGCCGACAGCACCGCGTCGCCCGCTCCCAGCGGCACGTCGCCGACGGCAACGCCCAACAACTGAAGATAGTCGCGCTGGCTGATTTCCTGCGCGCCCATGCTGCGCAGATGATCGGTCATGAACTGGCAGTCGAGCAGGCTGAAGCCGCCAAAGCGCATCCGCGCCACCAGCCAGGCCAGCGCCACCTTTGACGCATCGGTGCGGCGCGACACCATGGACTCGCCGAAAAAGGCACCACCCAGCGCCACGCCATAGAGGCCGCCGACCAGTTCATCCCCGTCCCAGCATTCGATCGAATGGGCAAAGCCCAGTTCGTGGAGATGACGGTAGGCGCGCTCGATCGGGCCATTGATCCAGGTCGACGGACGATCGGGCGCGGCTTCCGCACATAGGGCGACGATGCCGGCAAAGGCGCGGTTGGCGGTGACGCGAAACCTGTCCTGCCGGATCGTCTTTGACAGCGAACGTGACAGGTGAAGGCCATGGAGCGGCAGGATCGCCCGCCTTTTGGGCTCGACCCAATAGACATCGTCGGCCTGCCGGTCATCGGACATCGGGAACACGCCGATGGCATAGGCCTGCAGCAGCAACAGCGGATCGATCGTCATCGATTCAAGAGTCTAGCCAATGTCGTACCCGCCCGCCAGCCGCGATTGACTTGATCCGTCGCCCCCCTAGTCTCCCGCGCCATGATATCCCTCCGCCTCGCAGCCCTGCCGCTGCTCCTCGCCACCGTCGCCCTCCCCTTCGCCGCCTCGGCCGCGCCCGCATCCGATCCCTATGCCGCGCGAATCGCCAAGGTGCTGAAGGCCACCCCGCTGATCGACGGCCATAATGACTGGCCCGAAGCGATGGCCGGCAAGGCCGGGGACGCCCGCTGGACCATGCCGCTCGACCGGCTCGACCCCAGCCAATATCATACCGACATCACCCGCCTGCGTGCCGGGCAGATGGGCGGGCAATTCTGGTCCGTCTGGGTGTCGGCCGACCTGCCCGAACTGCAGCAGGTGAAGGATACGGTCGAGCAGATCGAACTGGTCCACAGCCTCGCCCGCCGCTACCCGCAGGATTTCACCCTCGCCACCACCGCTGCCGAGGTCCGTGCCGCGCACAAGGCCGGACGGATTGCGTCGATGATCGGGGTCGAGGGCGGCGGCCAGATCGACGGCAGCCTGGCCGTGCTGCGCGCCTATCATGAGCTTGGCGCCGGCTATCTGACGCTGACCCACAGCCGGACCATCGCCTGGGCCGACAGCGCCACCGACAATCCCCAGCATGACGGCCTCACCCCGTTCGGCGAGGCGGTGGTGCATGAACTCAACCGCCTGGGCATGCTGGTCGACCTCGCCCATGTCAGCGAAGGCGTGATGCTGGACGCACTGAAGATCAGCAAGGCGCCGGTCATCTTCTCCCATTCCAGCGCGCGCGCGCTGTGCAACACGCCGCGCAACGTGTCCGACGCGATCCTGCAGCAGGTCGCGGCCAATGGCGGCGTGGTCATGGTCAATTTCGCGCCGCAATATGTGTCGGAGGCCCGCCGGGTCTGGAGCGCGGCGCGCAGCGCGGAAATGGCCCGCTATAACGCCCCGCCCTTTGGCGGCCTTTATATCGGTGATCCCGAGGGCGCGAAGAAGGCGCTGGCGGAATGGGAAAAGGCCAATCCCGAGCCGGTCGTCACCCTGTCGATGGTCGCCGACCATATCGACCATATCGCCAAGGTCGCGGGCGTCGACCATGTCGGCATCGGCAGCGATTTCGACGGCGTGGGATCGCTGCCCCAGGGGCTGGGCAGCGTCGCCACCTATCCCGCGCTGCTGGCCGAACTGATGCGCCGCGGCTGGAGCGATGCCGACATCGCCAAGCTGGCCGGCGAGAATGTGCTGCGTGTCATGACGGCCGCCGAGAAGGTTGCCGAGGGGATGAAAGGCGAGCCGATCGGCAATGGCACCGTCGCATCGCTGGACGGCGCCAAGCCCGCAACAAAGGAATAGAGCCTGATTCACGCCATCGCTGGAAGCGCGGAGCGCTTCCAGCTCAAACGATCAGGCTCTAACTGACAGCCGGCTCCAGCAACCGGATCGTACCCGCGTCCGCGTCGATTTCGGCGCGGGCGCCGACCGGCAGGCTGAACTGGTTGGCGATATGACCGAACAGCGCGCCCTGGAAAGCGGGGATGCCGAGCGGCGCCAGATGCTGCTGCAGCACTTCCGACAGGGTGAAGCCGCCATAGGACACGCCTGTGGCCGTGCAGCTGGTGCATTGGCCGAAGACGAAGCCGGCGAGCTTTGGCAATATGCCCGCCAGCGACAATTGGGTCAGCATCCGGTCAATGCGATATTCCGCCTCGTTGGTTTCCTCCACGAACAGGATCGCGCCGGTGAAATCGGGCAACCAGGGCGTGCCCATCAAGGCCGTCAACACGGTGAGATTGCCACCCAGCAACCGCCCGCTCGCCTTGCCGCCGCCAAAGGTGCGGATGCGGCCGCTGCGCGGCACCAGCCTATCCTCCGTCCCCACCGGATTGACATAGGTCGGCGTCGCCCCGTCAAACGCCACCGCGCGGAAGCTGTCCCAGCTGAGCTTGCCCCAGCCGCTCGCGGCATTGGGGCCGTGGATTGTGGTGAAGCCGGCGCGGGCCGCGAAGGCCAGGTGCAGCGCCGTGATATCGGAAAAGCCGGTCAACAGCTTGGGATTGGCGCGGATCGTCTTGAAGTCGAGATAGGGCAGCATGCGCGCGCAGCCCCAGCCGCCGCGCACCGCAAACACCGCCTTCACCTCCGGATCGGCATACATGGCGTTGATGTCGGCGGCGCGGTCGGCATCCTTGCCCGCCAGATAGCCATAGCGCTCGACCAGATGCGGCGCGGCCTTGGGCTTCAGCCCCATCGCCCGGATCGTCTCCTTGACCAGGTCCAGGTCGAAGGCGTCATCGGTAAAGCCCGCCGGCTCCACCAGACCGACCACATCCCCTTCACGCAGGCGCAGCGGCCGGATCAGCCCACCCGGCGCCGCTGCCGAAATCGAGGGCATGCCCGCCGCAACCACAGCACCACTTATGCCGGCCAGCAACCCACGACGATCCATCATGCAAAAACGCTCCCATCCTTGTGGCGATAGACCCCACCGGACAGGTGCAGATCGATATCGGGATAATGGCAATCACTGACAGACGGACGGCCAAAGGCAAGCAACACGCAGTCCGCGTCACTTTCATTGCGCAGATGATGGCCGTTGGCCACGCCCTTGGGAAAGGCCGCCATGTCGCCCGCGACCATCGGCGTGCGCCCACCCTCCTCGACCAGCACCGCCTCGCCCGACAGCAGGACGACAAATTCGTCCTCGCCCTCATGCCAGTGGCGTTGCGATGACGCTGCGCCGGGTTTCAGCACGACATGGCTGACACCGAAATCGCCAAGACCCGTCGCCGGGGCCAGCCGGCGATAGAAGCGACCGGCGACCGCCTGTGCATGGTCGCCCGGATAACCGGTGGCATTGCTCTGGGGAATGGCGGCAAGATCGATCTTCGGCATGGCCCCTCTCCTCTGCGCTGGTCAAGAAAGTCGGCTTTCGCTAACGCTCCCCCATGACCAAGACCAGCACCAATCATGACGCCCTGGCCCTGGCCGAGCGCCTGCTCGCCTGCCCCTCCGTCACCCCGGCCGTCGGCGATGTGTTCGCCGAGCTGGAAGCGATGCTGGTTCCGCTGGGCTTCACCGTCGACCGCTTCGTCAGCGGCGTCGCGCCCGACGGCCCGGTCGAAAATCTGCTCGCCTGGCGCACCACCGGCGCGGGGCCGCATTTCGCCTTTGCCGGCCATCTCGATGTCGTCCCGCCCGGCCATGGCTGGGCCAGCGATCCCTTCACCCCGGTGGTGCGCGGCGACCTGCTCTATGGCCGCGGCGCGGTCGACATGAAGGGCGCGATCGCCGCCTTCGTCGCGGCGCTGCACGAATTGCCCGACAGCCTGCCCGGCACGATCAGCCTGATCATCACCGGTGACGAGGAAGGCCCAGCCACCTATGGCACGCTGGCGCTGATGGACCGGATGGTCGCCCATGGCCTGCACCCGGACATGTGCCTGGTCGGCGAGCCAACCTCCTCGGCCCGGCTGGGCGACGTGGTGAAGATCGGCCGGCGCGGCTCGGTCAACATGTGGATCAAGGTGGCGGGCACGCAGGGCCATGTCGCCTATCCGCACCTGGCCGACAATCCGATTCCGGCGCTGGTCCGTATCCTCGCCAAAGTGGATGCCGAAGTGCTGGACGAGGGCACCGACTGGTTCCAGCCCAGCAATATCGAGATCACCGACCTGGAAGTCGGCAACCCGGCGCATAATGTCATTCCGGCCGCAGCCACGGCGCGCATCTCGATCCGTTTCAACGACCAGCATAGCGGCGCATCGCTGATCGATCGGATCAGCGCGATCGCGGCGAGCGAGGGCGGCAGCGTGGAGGCCAAGATCAGCGGCGAGCCGTTCCTGACCCAGCCGGGCACGCTCTCCACCCTGATCAGCGATGCGATCCGCGACGTGACGGGCCTCGACACCGAATTGTCGACCACCGGCGGCACGTCGGACGCGCGCTTCCTCTCGCGCATCTGCCCGGTGGCGGAATTCGGCCTCAACAATGCGACGATGCACAAGCTGGATGAGGCCGTCGCGGTCGCCGATCTGCACGACCTGACCCGCATTTACCGGCTGATCACGGAACGGGCGCTGCGGGGCTAGATTAACCGTCTGCCTGGAAGCAATTCGTCCAGAGCGGGCGCCCAAGCCCGGCATGACGAGTGAGAATGATCACATCTTGAACAGGGGAGCAGTTGCCCTTTGCTCCACGATCATTCCTCTTCGGGATATCCGCATGCGCATTTCGCAGGCTCACGCCAATCGGCGGTAAGTTCCTCGACCTTTGCGATCTGCGTGGAGCAGGACGGGCACCAGACCCCGAATTCATCGACATAAGACCAGCTAGTATCGGGCCAGCAGACTTTCTGATTCATCAAATTTCTCCGTGGCGCACCGTTTGGAGCGATCCACGAAGAGACACCAGTTAAAGAAGGGTAATCTTGCTACGTGGCGGCCTGTAGCTTGGCCTTACTTGACGAAGGCCGGACCGATGGCTCGCTCCTACTCCTTGTCTCCTGATCGCGATGCTCCGGACAGGAGGCAAGAACAATATTATGAAAAATCATGATAAAAATTGCCGCAGCAATCAATTGGCATCATTTTTCCCCGTATCTTCACGTAAATTGAAGCCAACAGGCGTCGCGCCTAGTCGATCGATGATGCGGGTCACCCCCATGTCGGCGGTGACATTGCCGACGGTGCGGAAAATGTCCGGCACGGTTTCGACGGCGAGCAGCAGCGGCAGTGCCTCGACCGGGACGCCCATGGCGAGGCAGATCGGGCCGGTGGTGGTGAAGAAGGTGATCTGGCTGGGTAGGCCGACCGCTGCCAGGCTGACGATCGCGGCGACCGCAACGCCCAACATGATCTGCACCGGGCCGAGCGCCACTCCGTTAATCGCCGCCACATAGAGGGCAACGCCTAGATTGGCCGGCGGACTGGTGATGCGGAACAACGAGATAGCGAGCGGCAGCACGATCGAGCGCGTGCTTTCTCGCACCGCCAGCGGGCCGTCGCTTGCTGCGATCATGGCGGGCAGCGAGGCGATCGAGCTTTGCGTCGAAAAGGCGATGAGCTGGGCCGGCAAGGCCGCACGGGCGAAGCGGCCGGGCGCGATCCGGCCCAGCAGGATCACCAGCGGATAGACCAGCGCCGTCACCGCCAGGCAAATGAGGACGATGAAGCCGATATAATGGAGCAGCGCGCCCGCCGTCGCGAGGCCGGAGCGGCTGCCGGCGACCAGCGCCAGCGCGAAAACGCCGATCGGTGCGAGCCAGAGCACCCAGCCGACGACGATCAGCAGCGTATCGACTAGCGCGGCGAGGAAGCCCGTCAGCGCGGCGCGCCGCTCCTCCGCCACCCGCGTCACGGCAAAGCCGAAGACGAGGGCGAAGAGCACGACCGCGACCACCTGCCCTTCGGCCGCACTGCGGATCGGGTTGGCCGGAATGAAACCCAGCAACCATTCGGCGGACGGGCGAACGCCGGGCACCTCGCTGGCCGGCCCCGCCCCGGTAAGCGCCCCCACAGCGCCAGCCGGCACTGGCCAGAATTGCAGCAGCAA
The DNA here is from genome assembly GCF_051058005.1 of Sphingobium sp. DN12. Classification (NCBI taxonomy): domain Bacteria; kingdom Pseudomonadati; phylum Pseudomonadota; class Alphaproteobacteria; order Sphingomonadales; family Sphingobiaceae; genus Sphingobium; species Sphingobium sp. DN12. Next base: position 11,050 of record NZ_CP173717.1, on the reverse strand, counting down.
CGGCCCCAGCAGTGCCGCGACCGCCGCGGACGCCGTAAGCAGCAGCGCAAAGAGGATCAGCGTTCGGGTCGCCGTGCCGCTGGTCCGCGCCGTGCAGGCCGCAGAGGCGACGCCCGTGACCAGCAGCGCAAAGATCAGCGGGATGAGCGGCATCTGAAGCCCGTTGAGCCAGGCCTTGCCGACCGGCTGGGCGATATCGACGATGCGCGCATCCAGCGCACCGCCAAATTCCGACAGGGCAATGCCGCACGCCAGCCCCGCGACCAGCGCTATCATGATCCTGACCGTCAACGACATGTGCATTCCCCCTGATGCATGACGGCATCGCTCCCCTACCGATCAGCCTAAAAGCTTGCAGGCAAAAAGAAAGCCCGGCGATCGCAGGGATCGCCGGGCAATTTTGGTCTGGCTGGGAGCCGACCGTATCCTTGCTGCTCAGCCCTTCTTTTCGGGCGGCAGGGTGATCTTCACATCCTCGCCATTCTGGCCAGGGAAATTGGTGAACATCGCGTCGATCAGGTTCGGCACCAGATATGTGAGCTTGTTGGACAGCGACTGGGCGCTGGCCTTGCCCTCGAACAGGCGCAGATTGTCGGCCGCACGATCGATCTTCATGCTGAGATCGCTGGTGTAGACGGTGTAGCTCGACACGTCGTTGAAGCCGGCGCCGCCGAACAGCCAGGGATCATAGAAGCCATAGCCCCAAGGACGGCCCCAACGGCCATAGCCCCAGCCGCCGCCGAAATAGGGGCTCGGGCCGAAACCACCGGTCGAGCGCACACGCTCACGGCCATTGTCGACATCATAGGCGACACGCACGATGAGGTCGGCCTTGGCCGGATCGCCGGCGGCGACATAGCCGGTCTGGGTCAGACGCTGGCCGACCATCTGGGCATAATGGGAAAATTCGAGCCCACCGGCGAGCTTGGGATCGTCGGCGACGATCGTGTAGCTCTGCCCTGCGGGGGCGGGGAGCTGCTGGAAACGGGCGACGTCCGCCTTGAACGACGTGGCGCAGCCGGACAGGGCCACCAACGCCAGCGCGGGCGCTGCGAAAAGGCCGATCTTGCTGAAAGCTTTCATTTTTTCGCGTCCTGAATCAGGCGGATGCCTGTTAGTCTTCTTGCGCCCTGCTCTAGCAAAACGCAACTGAACATCGTTTGAACGCACCAACCCGTCGATTGGACGCAAGCCATGTCCGGTCAATGAAGGGACGGAGCGGCAGCGCCCATTCCGTATGCCTGCCACAGGGGATGGACCCTTTCCCCGCCCCCTGTGGCATCAGGGCATCACTCAGCGCATCAGGCCCATGGCGTCATAGGCCGCGCGCAGGGTCGGTTCGGCCGCCGCCGCCGCCTTGGCCGCGCCCTTGTCGAGGATCGCATCGAGTGCGGCATCGTCGGTGCGCAGTTCCACGAAGCGCTCGCGCATCGGCCGCAGCGTTTCGACCAGCAATTCACCCAGCGCCGGCTTGAACGCGCCGAAGCCCTTGCCGGCGAACTGCGCGCAGACCGCGTCAGGTGTGCTGTTCGACAAAGTGGCGTAGATACCGATCAGGTTGGTCGCTTCCGGACGACCGGCCAGGCCTTCCGACGTTTCGGGCAGCGGTTCGGGATCGGTCTTGGCCTTCTTCACCTTGGTCATGATCGCATCATCCTCGTCGGTAAGGTTGATGCGGCTCATGTCCGAAGGATCGGACTTGGACATTTTCGCCGTGCCGTCGCGCAGCGACATGATGCGCGCCGATTCCTTGGGAATGATCGGGGCCGGCAGGGTGAAGACATCAGCGCCGAAATCGGTGTTGAACTTGGTGGCGATATCGCGCGACAGCTCCAGATGCTGCTTCTGGTCCTCACCCACGGGGACATGCGTCGCCTGATAGAGCAGGATGTCGGCCGCCTGCAGCACCGGATAGACGAACAGGCCGACCGACGCGCCCTCGCGGTCCTTGCCTGCCTTGTCCTTGAACTGGGTCATGCGGTTGAGCCAGCCGATCCGCGCGGTGCCGTTCAAGAGCCAGGCGAGTTCGGCATGAGCCGGTACGCGCGCCTGGTTGAAGAGGACCGAGCGATCGGGATCGATGCCCGAAGCGACCAGGGCGGCGGCCATGTCGCGCACATTGCGGATGCGCTGTTCGCGCCCTTCATGCACGGTGATCGAGTGCATGTCGGCGAGGAAGAAGAAGCACTGGCTGCCTTCATCCATCTCGTCCTGCATCTTCACCCAGTTGCGGATCGCGCCAAGGTAGTTGCCAAGGTGCAGATTGCCGGTGGGCTGGATGCCGGAAAGGACGCGCATTACTCTAATCCATTCTGTTGATTATGGGGTGCCTCGCCGCCGCATCAGCGCCTTGAGGTCGGATAGGCGATAGGCGCCGGTGACGAAGCATGCCAGCCCGTACAGCGCGACGCCCGCGCCGACAAGCAGGGCAAGCCCGATATAACGGCTGACCATCGGGCCCGAGAGCATCGGATCGAGCAGATCCTCGCCCGCCCAGAGCGCCAGCCCCATCACCACCGCCGCCACGGCAAGGCGCGGGATGCGGCGGCGCAGCTGCGGGTCGGCGGTGAAATGGCCACGCGCGACCAGCGTGCGATAGAGCATCGCGACATTGACGGTAGAGGAGAGCGCGGTGGCGAGCGGCGGGCCGATATGGCCAAGCGTGGGGATCATGGCGAGGTTGCCGACGATGTTGATGGCGATCGACAGCATCGCATAACGCACCGGCGTCTTCGTATCGCCGCGCGCATAATAGCCCGGCGTCAGTACCTTCACGAGCACATAGCTGGGCAGGCCGATCGAGAAGGCGGAGAGCGCCCAACCACAGCGCATCGCGTCCTCCGCACTGAAGCGGCCATATTGGAACAGGCCGCGCACGATCGGTTCGGCCACGGTGATGAAGGCGACGGTCGCCGGCAGGGTGAGGAACAGGGCGAGTTCGATGCCCCGGTTCTGCGTCTCCATCGCCGCCTGATCCTCGCCCTTCGACAACATGCGCGAGATGGTGGGGAGCAGGATGGTGCCCAGACCGATGCCGATCAGGCCGAGCGGCAACTGATTCAACCGGTCGGCATAATAGATATAGGTGATAGAGCCCGAGGCGAGCAGCCAGCCCGACAGCGCCGTGGAGATCAAGAGGTTGATCTGCGACGCGCCGGCGCCGGCAGCGGCCGGCACGATCAGGCGCAGCAGCTCGCGCACATCGGCGTCGAGGCGCGGACGCTTCAATTTCATCGACACGCCGGCCCGCTTGCAGGCCCAGATCAGCCAGAGCAGTTGCAGCGCGCCGCCGACCGTGACCGACATGGCCTGCACCCGCGCGGTTTCATATTCGTCGGCGCCGTGGAAGAACCACAGGCCCGCGATCATCGCGACGTTGAGCAGGATCGGTGCGGCCGCATTGACCCAGAATTTGTCGAGCGAGTTCAAGATTCCGCCCAGCAGCGAGGCCAGGCTGATCAGCGCCAGATAGGGAATAGTGATGCGCGACAAGGTGACGGCGAAGGCAAACTGGTCCGGCGTCGGATTCTGGCGCGAGAAGCCGCCAGACAGCGCCCAGGTGATCGGCCAGGCCGCCGCCAGCAGGACGATCGTGAACAGGATCAGCACCGGCAACAGCACGGCCAGCGCCCGCTCGGCGAAATGATAGCCGTCCGCCATGCCGCCCGGCCCGGCCGCCTTCTTGTTGAAGAGCGGGATGAAGGCGGCGGAGAAGGCGCCCTCGGCAAAGAGCGCGCGGAACATGTTGGGCAGGCGGAAGGCGACACCGTTGAAGGCGTCCGACGCGAAGCCGGCGCCGACATAACGGGCGGCGAGCGAATCGCGGACCAGCGCCAGCACCCGGCTGGCGAGCGTCAGCCCGCCGACCGAGCCAAGGGCCTTCACCAATTTCATGCGGCGGCCCTCCATGCCGTTCGGGCTTCGACAGGCTCAGCCCGAACGGACATCAGAAGCATAAAGCGATCAGGCGTGACCGGCGGGTTCGCCCGTGGTTACCTGCATCTGTTCGGCCTGCTGCAGATAGAGCGCGCCGAAATCGATCGGATCGAGCAGCAGCGGAGGGAAGCCGCCGTCGCGGATCGCGTCGGCCAGCACGCGGCGGGCGAAGGGGAAGACGAGGCGCGGCGCTTCGGCCAGCATGAAGGGCTGGATCTGATCCTCGGGCACGTTGCGCATGCCGAACAGCGCGGCATAGACCAGTTCGACGGCAAAGGCGGTGCCCTGCGGCGCGACGGCCTTCACTTCGATCTTCAGCGCGATTTCCAGCACTTCGTCACCGACGCGATCGGCGCCGATGTTGAACTGGACGTCGATCTGCGGCTGGTCCTGCCACTGATAGACGGCCGGGGCGTTCGGATTTTCGAACGACAGATCCTTCACATATTGGCTGATCAGCGCGATCTGCGGCGCGGTGTCGGCGCCATTGCCGGTCACGTTGGTCTGGATGGTGTCGGCTTCGTCGGCCATTGTCCTCAAATCCTTGCTGATCGTTCGTTGCTCGAAGGGCCGGAACGGCCCGCGATATCGATCCGCGCGCTTAGCAGTGGCGAAAGATCAGGGCAATGCCGCCCGACAGGAAGCAGCGTCGGCCAATTGCTGCGCATTACAGGGCAAGCCGATATTTGAAGTATCGTGCAAACATGCCTATGTTGATGGAACATCATCCCGAACAAAGGGTATTTGCCTCCGTGTACGTGATCGTCATCCTCGCCATGATTGCCGGCTTCCTGGCACTGCGGCTCTATTCCGTTCTTGGAAAGCGGACGGGCCATGAGCAGGAGCCTGCGCTGCGTCCGGCGGAGGAACGCGCCAAGGTGGGTGGCTTGCAGCCCCGCCCGATGCCGGAAGCGACGGGCGATTCGGTTCGCCTGGCAGAAGGCCTCATTACCCCGGCAGGCGAAGCCGGCGTGCGCGCGCTGATCAGTACCGATCGCAGCTTTGACGTGCCGCAATTCGTCGAAGGCGCCAAGAGCGCCTACAAGATGGTGCTGGAAGCCTTCTGGCGCGGTGATCGCGACGAACTGGCCTGGCTGTGCGACGCCGATGTTCTCGGCTCCTTCGAGGAAGCGATCGCGGCGCGCGAAGCCGAGGGCCATGTACTCGACAATCGCCTGGTGCGGATCGAGAAGGCACAGATCGTCGATGCCAGCGTCAATGGCCGCATCGCCGAAGTCTCGCTGCGGTTCGAGGCGGACATTGCCGCCGTCACCCGTGATAAGGAAGGCAATGTCATTGCCGGGTCGCTGACCGACGCGGTCGGCACCAACGACATCTGGACCTTCACCCGCGACATCCGCAGCGCGGATCCCAACTGGAAGCTCAGCGAAACCGACGAGGCGGCGTGAGCCTGCGTCATTCGGGGGGAGCGCTGCTTGCAGCGCTGATGCTGTCCGCCTGCGCGGGCGGCGTCATTCCGCCATCGGCCGGCGGCCCTGCGCCAAGCCGGCCGAGCGGTAGCGGCGAAGGCGCGACCCGGCCGGTCCCGGCCACGCCCCGCCCCACCCTGCCCCCGAAACTGCCGACCGTATCGCCGGACGACCTGTCCACGGATCAAGCCAATGCCGCCGGCTTGGGCGTCACGCCCGGCCCCGACATTGCCAGCCTGATCCCGTCCGGTGAGCGCGCCCGCGCCGCCCTGCAGGCCTTTCGCATTTCCTGTCCGACGCTGATGAAGCGCACCGACCAGAGCGGGCTGACGCACGGATCGGACTGGAACAGCGCCTGCAGCGCGGCGTCGAGCTGGCCCGAAGCCACCGCCGCCGAATTCTTCTCCCGCTATTTCGAGGCGGTGCAGGTGGGCGAGGGCAAGGCCTTCGTCACCGGCTATTATGAGCCGGAAATCGCCGGGTCGCGAACCCGCCAGCCCGGCTATCAGGTGCCGATCTATCGCCGCCCGGCGGAACTGATCGACGTCAACCTTGGCCTGTTCAGCGACAGCCTGAAGGGCCGCACCATTCGCGGCAAGGTGCAGGGCAGCAATTTCGTGCCATTCGACGAGCGATCGCAGATCGTCGACGGATCGCTCGCCGGCCGCGGGCTGGAACTGGCCTGGGCGGCGGACCCGGTCGAATTCTTCTTCCTGCAGGTCCAGGGCAGTGGTCGGCTGACCCTGCCCGACGGCGGGGTGATGCGGATCGGCTATGACGGGCAGAATGGCCGCGACTATACCGGCATCGGCAAGCTGATGAAGGATCGCGGCCTGATCCAGGCCGGGTCGATGCAGGACATCATGCAATATCTGCGCGCCCACCCCGCCGAGGGCGCGGCGATCATGAACGAGAATAAGAGCTTCGTCTTCTTCCGTGAATTGACCGGCGCAGGACCGATCGGCGCGTTGGGCGTGCCGGTGACGGCCGAGGCCACGGTAGCCGCCGACCCCAAATATATTCCGCTAGGCGCCCCTGTCCTGCTGTCGCTCGACCGGGCCGAACCCAATGGCATCTGGATCGCCCAGGATACCGGCGGCGCGATCAAGGGCGCCAACCGGTTCGACAGTTTCTGGGGCGCGGGCGCCCGCGCGCGCGGCATTGCCGGCGGCATGTCAGCCCGCGGCAGTGCCTTGATATTGCTGCCGATCGGGTCCGCCGCACGGCTGGCGCGCCCGTGATCGCGCGCCATGCGACGCCGGACCCTATCTTCTGAAGAGCAGGCGCTCTGGGGCGCATTGACGCGTTCGGTCCGGCCGCTGCGGCCGGGGATGATGCGCCCGCCCCTGCCCGTTGTCGCCCCGGCGCCGACCCCGGAAACAAGGTTAACGCCGCAGCCTGCCAAGGCGGTGCCGATCACCCCCGCCCGCACGCCAGCGGCCGTGCTCGACACTGGCTGGGAAAAGCGAATCCGTAGCGGCAACATCGCCCCCGACATGTCGATCGACCTGCATGGCCATAATCTGGCCGGCGCCCATGTCAGGCTTAATCAGGCGCTGGCGGCGGCGATTGCCCGTGATGTGCGGGTGCTGCTGGTCGTGACCGGCAAGCCGCCGAAAGCCAGCAGCCACGGGGATTCGAGCCGGCGCGGCGCGATCCGGGGCGAGATCGGTCATTGGCTGGAAACCAGCCCCTATGCCGATCGCATCGCCAGCGTGCGCATCGCCCATCCCCGCCATGGCGGCGACGGCGCCATCTACCTGATCCTGCGCCGCAAAAAATGACGCAATTTGCGCAGCCACTGACCTTTTCTTAACCACTGTCCTTCATATCCGCCTGATCCAGCAGCACCGATTATCGGGGGCTTTGAGCAGGCAGGGAGGCACATGCAGGGCGTGACAGTGAAAAGCCGCGCTGCTGCCTTTGCCTGTGCGGCTGGCGCGCTCGTCTTCATCCTGTCGCTGCTATTGGGCCATGGCGCGGCCGACGATCTGGTCGATGTCGGCCGATCCCTGATCATCGCGATCCTGTGCGGCACGATGAGTTGGGCATCGGCCCAGCGCACCATCGCCGCTACTGCAAGCGCCATCGATACCGCGACCGAGCGGCTGCTGGCCGCCGCCCATGGCGATCTTCATTCCCATGTCCCCGCCGAGATCGGGTTGGAGCTGCCCGACCTGTCAGTCGCGATGGAAAGCCTGTTCAGCCAGGTCCGCACCAATCTGGACCATGTCCAGACATTGGCGCTGTTCGACCAGGTGACCGGCCTTGCCAACCGCACCAGCTTTTGCCGGCAGGTCGAACGCCTGCTCGTCGAACGCAGCGGCATGGGACCGGCCGCCTTGTTCTTCATCGACCTGGACGGCTTCAAGGCGGTCAACGATACGCTGGGCCATGCGGCCGGCGACCAATTGCTGGCGCGGGTGGCGGGCCGCCTGCGCGAAGTGGTGATGGCGCAGGTCAGCGCGGGTCTGGGCGACGCCGTGATCGGCCGCCTGGCCGGCGACGAGTTCACCATGTTCTTCCCCACCCTGCCCAGCCGCGAGGCAGCCACGCGCATCGCACGTGCCATCCAGTTCGCGCTGGGCGAGCGATTCGAACTGGGCAGCCAGCATGTCGATCTGGGCGCGTCGATCGGCATCGCCTGCTATCCCGACCATGGCGACAGCCTGTCCGCGCTGCTGCGATCGGCCGACATCGCCATGTATCATGCCAAGCATGAAGGGCGGGGCCGCGCCGAGATGTTCACCGCCGAACTGGCACTGGAGGCGGCGGATCGGGCCGAACTGGAACGCGACCTGCTGCTGGGGCTGGAGCGTGACGAATTTCTGCTGGAATTTCAGCCGCAGATCGAAATGAGCCATGGCGGCGTGGCGCAGGCGGTCACGGCCGAGGCGCTGGTACGCTGGGTCCATCCCGAACGCGCGCTCATCATGCCCGGCGCGTTCGTGCCGGTTGCGGAGGAAAGCGGCATGATCGTCGCGCTGGGCGACTGGGTCATGAGCCGGGTATGCGAGACCGCGGCGCGCTGGGCGCGATCAGGCGTGCATCAGCGAATCGCGATCAACATTTCGACCCGCGAACTGGCACAGGCCGATTTCTTCTTGCGCCTGCGCCACGCCATGGCGACGCACCAGACCCCGCCGACCATGCTGGAGCTGGAGATCACCGAATCGCTGGCGATGGACATGGACGAACGCGTGCTGGGACAGCTCAGCGCGCTGCGACAGGATGGCGTGCGAATCGCCATCGACGATTTTGGCACCGGCTATTCCAACCTGGCCCGGCTGCGCGAATTGCCTGTCGACCGGGTGAAGATCGACCGCAGCCTGGTGCGCGACATCGCGACCTCCGCAGAGGCGCGGACGATCTGCAGCGCCGTCGTCGGCCTGATTCAGGGCCTTGGCATGGAAGTGGTGATCGAAGGGGTCGAGACGCAGGCGCAGATGGACATGCTGCGCGTCATCGGCTGCACCCTGTTTCAGGGCTATCACCTCGCCCGACCGATGGGCGAGGCGCAATATCTGGATCGATATGCCACCGCGCCCGCCGTCGAACCGACGGAACGACGCAGCCTTTAAGCCGGACGATTCAGGGCAGGCGCCGGGCCGACAGGATCTTGACCGTCGGCTCCAGCATCTGCCCCTTCATCACGCCATTGCCGGCGGTGGGCGATTTCGGACCGGCCTGGATGGCCTTCACGATATCCAGCCCCTCGACCACATGCGCGAAGACGGCAAAGCCCTGATTGTCGCCGGCCGATTCGGGATGCGCGTCCATCGCCGGCATCTTGCCCAGCACGATGAAGAAATCCCCGGTCGCGCTGCCCGGTGCATAGCGCGCCATCGACAGCGCACCGTCATCATGGGTGAGGCCCGTCTGGTTCGTGGGCTCATGCTTGATCGGCGGCAGGACGCGCTTGGGATCATTCTGTGTCCCGCCCTGGATGAAGCCATAGTCCGGGCCGCCGACGGCGCGGTAGAAGACGGTGCCGTCGAACCGCTTCTGGTCGACGTAACGCAAGAAATTGCCGGCCGTGACCGGTGCCTTGTCGGGATGCAGCGCCACTACGATGCGTCCGGCACTCGTATCGAGCGCCACCCGCACATCGCTTGACGCAACGGGCGTTGGAGACTGGGCCAGCAGCGGACCGGAGGCCAGCGCGGCAAGAAGGAACAGGGCCAGGGTGCGGATCATGGCATCAAGCCTAGTCCAACCACCCTGCCCTGTCAGCCCATGGAGTCAGCCCATGGTTGGGGCTGCTATCAGCCTTCCAACTGGCGCATCAGGGCGCGGACGTCGGCGTCCATGTCCGGATGGCTCTCGCGCAGCTTCTCGATCGTGCGCACCGCGTGAATCACCGTGCTGTGATCGCGACCGCCAAAGGTGCGGCCGATTTCCGGCAGCGAGCGCGGCGTCATCTTCTTCGAGATATACATCGCCACCTGACGCGGACGCGCGACAGCGCGCGCACGGCGCTTCGACTTCATTTCCGACAGGTCGATCTTGAAATGCGCGGCACAGGCCTTCTGGATCTCGTCGATGGTCAGGCGACGCACATTGGCGCGCACCGCATCGGCGAGCATGGTCTGGGCAAATTCCAGATCGATCGAGCGACCGGTCAGCTGGCCATAGGCCACCAGCTTGTTGAATGCGCCTTCCAGTTCGCGCACGTTCGAACGGATCGAACGGGCAAGGAAGTCGATCACCGCATCGGGCACCGGCGGATCGCCGGCATGGGCGCGGCGCGCTTCCAGAATCGCAAGGCGCAGGTCGAGACCGGCCGGACGGATATCGGCCACCAGACCGCCCGCCAGACGCGACAGGATGCGCGGATCGATGCCGTCCAGCATCTGCGGCGCGCGGTCGGCGGTCACGGCGATACGGGCACCGGTATCGATCAGGTCGTTGATCGTGTGGAGGAATTCTTCCTGGGTCGAGCCCTTGCCGGCGATGAACTGGATATCATCGATCAGCAGCAGGCGCGCGGCGCGCAGGCGGGCCTTGAACGCCATCGTCTCGTTCGAGCGCATCGCATTGACGAACTCGACCATGAAGCGTTCGGCCGACATGTAGAGCACCGGTGCGCTCGGCGAATGGGCCGAGAAGGCCCGCGCGATCGAGTGCAGCAGGTGCGTCTTGCCCTGGCCGGTGCCGCCATGGATGAAGAGCGGCGTGAAGCGCGGCTCCGCCTCCCCCGCCATCGCCAGCGCCGCCGAATAGGCGAGCTGGTTGGTCTCACCCGGAACGAACTGGTCGAAGGCGTGGCGCGGCTGGAAATTGCAGGCGACGGTCGGCGCAGCGGCAACGATCGCCGGCGCCGTCACGGCTGCGGCCACGTCGCGCTTCACTTCCAGCAGGCGCGGGCCCGACGAATCGGGCGCACGGCGCAGGCGCACTTCGCGCACGCCGGCACCCGAACAGCGCCAGGCCATGCGCAGGCGATCGCCAAACTGGCCGGAAACGAAATTCGCGCTGAAATCCGACGCAAAATGGAGATCCAGCGTCTGCGAATCGGGGCAATAGTCACCCAGGCGCGCAGGCTTCAACCATTGGTCGAACATGCGCGCGCCGATGTCGCGGCGCAGACCGGTGCGGATGGTCGTCCAGGCGGATTCCAGGCGGGCCATATCTGCCGCTGCCTCTCCGTCCTGAATTCCAAGCACCGCCGCATTATCCTTCAT